>NZ_QNVY02000001.1 GCF_003314435.2 Flavobacterium petrolei
ATTCGACTAAATTCTAGTGGTTTTTTCAAATCTTCCGATTCTATTACTCTTATTCTTTTGTTCTAAGATCTCTCTTAAAACGGCTGTCAATTCAATATGTCTAGGAACGTGTTCTTATCTTGTTTTTAACTCCTTTTAACACTTGTTAAAGTGTTTCTCGAAGCGGGTGCAAAAGTACAACTTTCTTTTTAACTGGCAAGAAAAATTTGAAGTTTTTTTGAAATAAATTTTATCTCATTTTCTTCTCTTTTCTTATCAATCTATCAAGGAACTTTGCGCGTTTTGCGGGGTGCAAAGGTAACATCCGTTTTCTAATCTCACAAGCTTTTTTAATCTTTTTTGAAAATAAATTTTCTACTTTGATTAACTTTACTTGCCAGTATTTAAAAGAACCTCTGCGTCATTGCGGGTGCAAAACTAGCACCTTTATTGTGTTATTCAAGCTTTTTTAAACCTTTTTTTTACCCTTTTCTTAACTTTATCTTTAAACTACTGAAAACATGCTTTTTGAAGTACGAAGTTTTTCAAACAAAACAACAATCTAATAGCCGATGAACGTCATTTCTAATCAAAATCACCTATTTCAGTACGATCGGATGCTTTCAACTTCCCTCTTTTATTTACCATAGCTTTCAAAATTCAATCTCTATTCATGTTATAACAGCTCTTCAACGTGCATTACTCCTTCAAAGCAGTCTGCCTTTACAGTATTCGAACAAAAAAACTACTCTAGATCAATAAAATGGTTTTATCCTATACCTTATATAGTAACAAACATCCCTTTTCCATTCGCTCCTATATATTAGGTAAGATCATATACGTCAAAACAACAAAAAGCTCTGGTGTATCGAAATCCGCGTTAGGGATAGCAGCGTAAAGCCCACAGTCCCGTTGAGTCTCAAACTCAATGGAACGAGGACTTGAAGCGAATAGCCCGACTCATTATATAAAGAAAGGCGATTACCCTTTACGATAATCGCCTCTCTGTATTTTATAAGGAACGCCAAAATGAAACTCTAATTGAAACGGATGACAGGAAACAGCTCGCAATAGAAAAAACATCTCTTTACCTATATATAAGGAGTCCGACTTTGTATTTAGACCTATATAGCAACAAACCTTACATATATATTGTATGTATTTCTGCAATGCTCTATATTTGCATTCTTAAAATAATAAACAATGATTAAGATTACTTTACCCGATGGGTCAGTTAAAGAGTTTGCTTCAGGGGTAACACCGATGGATGTTGCCAAAAGCATAAGTGAAGGATTTGCCAGAAATGTGATTTCGGCATCATTTGATGGTACAACTGTAGAAACCACAACTCCTTTGACGACGGACGGTAGTCTTATATTATATACATGGAATGACGAAGGTGGAAAAAAGGCTTTTTGGCATTCTACTTCACACGTAATGGCACAGGTTTTAGAGGAAATGTATCCAGGGATAAAATTAACTCTTGGACCAGCAATATCTAATGGATTTTATTATGATGTAGATTTTGAAGATCAAAAAATCACAGATGCTGACTTCAAAAAAATTGAAGATCGTGTTCTTGAAATAGCAAGAGGAAAGCATGAGTTCAAACTACGACCTGTTTCTAAAGCTGACGCTTTGGAACTATATAAGGATAACGTTTACAAAACTGAATTGATCACTAATCTTGAGGATGGAACAATTACGTTTTGCGATCATGATACCTTTACTGATTTATGTCGCGGTGGTCACATTCCAAATACCGGAATAATCAAAGCGATGAAAATAATGAGCGTTGCCGGTGCTTACTGGCGTGGTGATGAAAAAAACAAACAGTTAACCCGTGTTTATGGAACTTCGTTTCCCAAACAAAAGGATTTAACAGAATACCTTCTATTATTAGAAGAGGCAAAACGTCGCGACCATAGAAAACTAGGAAAGGAATTGGAGTTATTTGCTTTTTCACAAAAAGTTGGAGCAGGTTTACCATTATGGTTGCCAAAAGGTGCTGCGTTGAGAGATCGTTTAGAGCAGTTTTTGAAAAAAGCACAGAAGAAAGCGGGTTATGAGCAAGTAATCACACCACATATAGGTCAAAAAGAATTGTACGTCACTTCAGGTCATTATGCGAAATATGGTGCAGATAGTTTTCAACCCATAAGTACTCCAGCTGAAGGAGAAGAGTTTTTATTGAAACCGATGAACTGCCCTCATCACTGTGAAATATATAATGTAAGACCATGGTCTTACAAGGATTTACCAAAGCGTTATGCTGAATTTGGTACAGTTTACAGATATGAGCAAAGTGGCGAATTACACGGTTTGACTCGTGTAAGAGGGTTTACTCAGGACGATGCACACATTTTTTGTACTCCTGAACAACTGGACGAAGAGTTTAAGAAAGTAATCGACTTGGTACTCTATGTATTTGGTTCATTAGGATTCGAAAACTTTACGGCTCAGATTTCTTTGAGAGATAAAGAGAATAGAGATAAATATATAGGGAGTGATGAAAACTGGGAAAAAGCAGAAAATGCCATCATTAATGCCGCTGCAGACAAAGGTTTGAAAACCGTTGTTGAATATGGCGAAGCTGCTTTCTATGGCCCGAAGTTAGATTTCATGGTGAAAGATGCTTTGGGAAGACAATGGCAGTTAGGAACTATTCAAGTAGATTATAACCTACCAGAACGTTTTGACTTGACCTATAAAGGATCTGACAACGAATTACATAGACCGGTGATGATCCATAGAGCTCCTTTTGGTTCAATGGAACGATTTATAGCTATTTTACTGGAGCACACTGCAGGAAATTTCCCGCTTTGGTTAATGCCAGAACAAGCTATAATATTGTCTTTGAGCGAGAAATATGAAATATATGCGAAAAAAGTTTTAGATTTGCTAGAAAATCACGAAATTCGCGCCCTCATTGATAATAGAAACGAGACAATCGGGAAGAAAATCAGAGATGCCGAAATGCAAAAAACCCCGTTTATGTTGATCGTAGGCGAGGAAGAAGAGAAAAACGGAACCATCTCTATCCGTCGTCACGGACAAGAAGGAAAGGGAAATATCAGCGTTACAATAGAAGAATTTGTTGCTATTGTAAACGAGGAAATCAATAAAACATTAAAAGTATTCACAGTTTAACTTAAATTATAAAGTCATAGCAATAAGAAGCAACAGAGGTTACCAACCTCGCGTAGAAAAAAAAGATGCCCACAGAATAAACAGTCTTATTCGTGGTGTACAAGAAGTGAGACTTGTAGGTGAAAATATTGAGCCAGGAGTTTTTAAACTTTCAGAAGCTTTAAGATTAGCTGACCAATTTGAATTGGATTTAGTTGAGATTTCCCCTAATGCTGAACCTCCGGTTTGCAAAATCATGGATTACAAGAAATTTGTTTACGAGCAAAAGAAACGTGATAAAATCCTAAAAGCGAAATCTACACAAGTAGTCGTTAAGGAAATTCGTTTCGGACCTCAAACAGATGAGCATGATTATGAATTTAAGAGAAAGAATGCAGAAAAATTCTTGAAAGAAGGAGCCAAATTGAAAGCTTTTGTTTTCTTTAAAGGGCGTTCTATTATTTACAAAGATCAAGGTCAAATCTTACTGTTAAGATTAGCAACTGATCTTGAGGAATTTGGAAAAGTGGAAGCCATGCCAGTTCTGGAAGGAAAGAGAATGATTATGTTCATTGCTCCGAAGAAGAAGAAATAAATACGTCATAAGTTCAAAAGTCTTAAAGTTAGACTTTATGACTTTTGACTTTAAGACAAAACGATAAGTAAGTAAGAATAAATTAAAACACTAGGAAAAAATGCCTAAAATGAAAACCAAATCTAGCGCCAAGAAACGTTTTAAAGTTACTGGTTCTGGAAAGATTAAAAGAAAGCATGCTTTTAAAAGTCACATCTTGACTAAAAAATCTAAAAAACGTAAATTAGCATTGACACACTCTGCGCTAGTTCACAAAACAGATATGAAAAGCATCAAACAACAATTAAGAATTATTTAATAATTCTTTAGGTTAAAACAATTTAAAATAACCTTGGAGTATGGCCATTAAGTGCTTTTGATTCAATTCAAGCCGCCTACTACAAAAAAACAATAAAATTATGCCAAGATCGGTAAATTCAGTTGCTAAAAGAGCAAGAAGAAAAAAAATAATGAAGCAAGCCAAAGGTTTCTTTGGTAGACGTAAAAACGTTTGGACAGTTGCTAAGAATGCGGTAGAGAAAGCAATGTGCTACGCTTACCGTGACAGAAAAGTGAACAAAAGAAATTTCCGTGCTTTATGGATTCAACGTATCAACGCTGGAGCTAGATTGGAAGGAATGTCCTATTCACAATTCATGGGTAAAGTAAAAAAGCATAATATCGAATTGAACCGTAAAGTTCTTGCCGATTTAGCGATGAACCACCCAGAAGCTTTCAAAGCAGTACTTAATAAAGTAAAATAAACGTTTTATCAACTCAATTTAGATTACTTACTTATAGAAAAACCTCAATCGAAAGATTGGGGTTTTTTGTTTATAATTCCATTCAAAATTGATACTATATACTCATCAAACAACTTTTATAATAAATTTATTTTAAGTAATTTCGAAAAATGTTTTTTAAAAAATTATACTTCCCAGTTTACATCGCCGTATTAATAGTCTTTACCTTTTTACAATTCTGTAATAAAAAGCCTAAAGACAACACTCCAAAAAAATTTGATCGAGTAGAAATTAATAAAATTTTAGAACTAGGTTATAAACACCATGAAATCTTAAAATATGACAGTTCTTATTATTATTTTAATAAAGCTAAGTTTGTTGCTGAAATAAAAAAGGATACTTCCATAATTATTCATTCACTAGGATGGATGGCACAAATTCAAAATAATTTAGGAGATTATTCTGGCAGTGAGACTACAGCTATCGAAGCCCTTCATTTGTTAGAAAACACAGACAAATATCCTTATGGAGAAACGAACATTTACATCACTTTAGGTAATACTTATTTACAAACATATGATAATGACAATGCCATATTTTATTTCAATAAGGCAATAAACTCAAAAACGGATGAAGATATAAAATCTGGTATAAAAAATAATATAGCTATGGCCTACACGGAAAAAGGTAATTATAAAAAAGCTATCAAGATTCTCATTCCGTTACTTTTAAATAAAAAAGAAATAAACAGCCCAGAAACATTGGCTAGGATTAACGATAATTTAGGACATGCCTATGACAAAACAGCAAACCCTAAAGCATTATACCATTTAAATCTAAGCTTAAATATTAGAGAAAAAATAAAAGACAGCAGGGGCATCACTTCTAGCTATACAAATCTATCACAATATTATAATAAAAAGAATAAAACTATATCTCTCTATTATGCAAAACTAGGTTATTTCTCAGCCGTTAAGCGAAAAAATATACTTGATCGTATGAACTGTTTAGAACTATTAATACAAAACAGTTCAGGAGATGAGCTAAAAAAACATTCACTCGCTTTTATCCATATAAATGACAGCATCAACAAAGTTAGGCAAAAAGCCAAAAATCAATTTGCAAAAATAAAATACGATTTTAAAAAAGAAAAGGATGAAAATCTAAAATTAAAAGCGCAAAAAGAACTTGAATCCGAAAAACAAAAAAATAAAAATATACTTTTATATGCTATAGTTGCAATTATTACTGTGGTTAGTATCGTGATAACAAATCTAATACTAATTAAAAACAGAAAAGAAAAAATAAAAGTCTCCTACAATACTGAGATTCGAATTGCAAAAAAATTACATGACGAATTGGCCAATGATGTGTATCATACAATGGCTTTTGCTGAAACACAAGATTTATCGGATAATCACAATAAAGAAATACTCATTTCTAATCTAGATACCATTTATTTAAGGACACGAAATATTTCTCGTGAAAACAATACTATGGAAACTGGTCCTTTATTCATGTCAAATTTGAAAGAAATGATGTCTGGATTTAATACAGACAATGTAAACGTAATATCAAACGGTATTGAGACAATTAATTGGAAAACCTTAGAACTAAATAAGAAAATAATCGTTTACAGGGTGCTACAAGAAATACTCGTCAACATGAAAAAGCATAGCCAAGCTAGTTTAGTTGTATTAACTTTCAAAGAAAATAAAAATAAATTACAAATAGATTACACTGATAACGGGATAGGAGCAACATTTGAACAATTAAATTCAAAAAATGGACTACAAAATGTGGAAAACCGTATTAAAGCTATAAAAGGAACAATTACTTTTGAGAGTAAATCCAGCAAAGGATTTCGAATACATATTGTTTTCCCAATATAATACCAATTCCTATGTTCAAAAAAGTTTTAGTTGCCGAAGATTTAGACTCTATCAGCATTTCCATAGTTAAAGTACTTGAAGAACTTGATATCCTAGAAATTCATCATGCCAAATACTGTGATGACGCTTTTTTAAAAATACAAAAAGGATTACATAACAGTACACCTTATGACTTACTAATTAGTGATTTATCATTTAAACCAGACCATCGAGAAAGTAGATTTTCATCTGGAGAAGAACTTATTGAAGCTGCAAAAAAACTCCAACCAGACCTCAAAACTATTGTATTTTCTATTGAAGATAAATCCTTTAGAATAAAATCTCTCTTTACAAACTTAGAAATAAATGCTTATGTTTCTAAAGGTAGAAATAGTATACCCGAACTCAAAAAAACAATTCAACGTATTTATAACAATAAAGAAGAAAAATTATCTACTGAATTGTCTTTAGCTTTAAGAGATAATTCTCTTTTTGAAATTGAATCGTATGACATAGCGCTTTTGAAATCATTATCAAAAGGATTTACTTTAGAGAATATCTCATCTGAATTTAAAAAATCAGGAATTGTACCTAATGGCAGTAGTAGTTTGGAAAAACGTATCAATAAGCTCAAAATATATTTCAAAGCTAATAATAATGTTCATCTTATCGCAATAACAAAAGATTTAGGACTGGTCTAGTCTACATTTTTACTCTTCATAAAGCGAAAGTCTAAAGAATAATTGAATTATTTCTGCAATTGTTTAATGTTTTTATTAAAAAAATAATGCTTTTACGGTTTCCCGTAAGGATATGATTTATAAAGATCTTAGGTTTATCCCATAAATTTAAATCAATATAAATGGCCAATTTTACAAGAGAAGATTTAGCATTTTCAGGATATTCTCAAACTATAAATCTGCAAAATAACACAAATCATATTGAAATTCTTAACCGAATTTATGTTGATAAAGTAGAAGAATATGAAGTAATTCATTTTTGCAATGAATTTTTGAAAAAATATAAAGTACCCAAAACAAAAGCAAGTTTTCAAAAAGTAGAAAGCTTTTTACAACATTCCGCATTAGAAAACGAGGTTTATAGAACTCAATTACAAGACTGGATTGCGAGCAATTGGATAAAAATATAACAATTATTTTATTTTTTATCAGATTTAAAAATCGGAATGAAATTGAAAATATCATACTTCTTAAAATGAAAAAAAACATCCTGTTAGGTCTTCTACTTGTAATATTGTTTTCTTTTCCTTCAAAACAATCGTTACAAATTCATTTAGAAAAGGTTCCTAAATATGAAGGTGATGGTTCATTGACTGACAAACTTAACAACAAAATTTTAATCTCTGAACAAGCTATTAATCTTGAAATTTTTGAGAAATGGAATAAAAAAAACACAGTTGGCATTTTTACAAATCAAAAACCAATGAAATGTTCCTCAAGACAACGAAAAGGGAAAATTATTTATTCCAAATACTGCACAGAAAATTATAAAACAGAATTTGAATAATATTTTTATCGGCAAATGAGGAAAACCGTAGACTAATGATTTTTTAAGTTTGTAAGTTTGAAATCACTTACTAATCTAATGGAATTATTACTTTTTTTCAATTTTGATCTATTATTTTCACTACAAGTTGCTGTAATCCTAATAGGAGCTGCTTGGCTCTTTTATTTGGTATATCAGATTTTGAAAAATAAATAAGATTATTGAACATGAACCAACAAAAATGTAGAATGACCAGATCATAGAAATGAATAAAAATAAACTCTACTACAGAATAATTTTTAAAAATAAATTCAAGGAAATTACTTTAGCAGAACGCGGAATAATTTTAAATAAAAGAAGAAAAATAAAAAAAGAAGCATTATTTTCTGAATTGGATCAAATTTATATTTCAGTACATAAAATGAACCTCAGTAATAAATTTTTAATAATTTTAGTGCTACTCTTTGCCGGACTATATACTCACTTATATCTACAAGTTGATATACCAATCATTCTCGCGTACTTGACAGTTATTATTTTCATTTTAGAAATGAATAAATTCAGGAACTATACTTTAAAAATACGTCTAAAAAACGGAAAGACTTTTGAAAAAAAAATAGCTGAAAAATTAAAACAAGAAGCTATAGATCTTATAAATGAAATTTGAAAAGAGATTTATTACTCTAAAATTGATATCAGTACTAAAATCTCACTTGAAATTTGAGCCTAAATAATATATCCTTAGAAACTGCTAACTCTTAATCAAATAGGTATCTTCAATACGATTCCGTTTTAAATCAAAATAAATAATCTTCTTAACAAAACAAGAGACAGTTTATCATTAAAGTGAATCCTTACCTATCTTTACATTCAAATCTGAAATAAAAACTAGAACTTATCGTGAAGTTTCTTTTTTTACAAAGTCATTTTAAATTAAAATATTCTGTTCCTAATAAATGAAATACAGCTATTCCTTCCTGTTCCTACTCATTGCTTCTTTTACTTTCTCCCAAACGAAACTCGTTTCCTGGAATATCGAAAACTTTGGTAAATCTAAAACTGAAGAATCGATCAACTATATTGCAAATTCACTGAGAGAATATGATATTGTCGCCATACAGGAAGTCGTGGCAGGATATGGTGGCGCGCAGGCTGTAGCCAGATTGGCGGATGAACTTAATCGTAAAGGAGCAAAATGGGATTATGTGATTAGTGATCCTACCAGTAGCAGTGCTTATAAAACGGAAAGATATGCTTTTATCTGGAAAACGAATAAAATTAAAAAAATAGGAAAAGCCTGGTTGGAAAAAAAATACCATTTAGAAATAGACAGAGAACCCTATTTCTGTACGTTTCAATATGAAAACAAACAATTTACAGTCGTTAATTTTCATGCAATAACAAAGAAAAGACAACCTGAAACCGAGATTAAATATTTTAAATTTCTACCGGATGAATATCCCAATTTAAATTTAATTTTCGCGGGTGATTTTAATTGTCCGCAATCACATACTGTTTTTAATCCTTTGAAAAAAATGGGCTATCAGTCAATTTTGGTTGACCAAAAAACATCGCTGAAACAAGAATGCAAAAACGATAATTGTCTGGCTTCGGAATTTGATAATATGTATTTCAAATCTTCGAAAGTAAATACTATAAATTCAGGAATTATTCCGTTTTATAAAAACTTCAATTCTTTAAAAGAAGCCCGAATAATCTCTGATCATATTCCAATTTGGTTTGAATTTTCTTTGAATTAATACTAAATAAATATCCCTTTGAACAGAGAATATTACTCAAAAACTTCAAATTTTTCGCCGTCAAAACTGGCAAAAACCATACTCGGGTGCGAATCCTGATGAAATACATTTCCTTTATTATCAATGGCAATGGCACCGGCAAAACCATCATAAGGTTTTAATTCATTGAACGTTTTAGTAAAAGCTTCCTGTAATGAAAAACCATCGGTAACTCGAGTCACAATTTTTGTTGCTGTGGCGTTACTCACAATATCCTCACCTACTCCCGTCAAACTCACGCCACAAAATGCATTGGCATAATTACCGGCTACGGTTGCTGAATCAGAAATACGTCCCGGAATTTCAAATCCTTTTCCACCGGTTGAAGTTGCGACAGCAATTTTTCCAGTGGCATCTAAAGCCACACATCCCACAGTTCCTGTTCCCAATGATTTCAGTTTCGCTTCATACTCCGCTCTTCTTTGCGGAATTTCGGTTGAAAAAGCTTCAAAACCATGTTGCCGTGCAAAATTAGTAGCTCCACTTCCGCCTAAAACTCTGTCGTCATATTGCATCAATAATTGGGCAATATGAACAGGGTTTTTCACTTCTTCGATATTGATAACGCCACTCATTTTCTGAGTTTCGCCATCCATAATTGCGGCGCTCATTCTAATTTTTCCGTCACTTTGTATTTGGGATCCAATTCCGGCATTGAATAATTCGTCATCTTCCAAAAGAGAGACCGCATAAACAACTGTTTCTAATGCAGAATGCGTTTGTAGAAAGGCATAGGAATCTTTTACAATTCTTTCTAATGCATTTTGCTTGGCAACTTTTGTTTCGTGATTGGTTGATGATTCCGAAAAAAAACCACCATGTATAATTAATTTCATAATTGATTGAAGCCTTTTAGTTTACTGTATAAAAATCTACTATTCGCAAACTAACTATTATAGGTAATGAGAAGATTGAATGTGCATTTTATGCGTTTCAAGATTGTAAGTGTCAAATTTACTCATAACGTGTGTTACCAAATGTGAAATGGATATTGGTTGTCCTAATTCTACTTTCGTTAAATTAGTATCTTTTATTTCGCGACCGTCTACTAAAATAACCAAACCGGAACCTATAGCTTCCATTTCTTTATTATTAGTAATTAGCAATCCTGTATCCTCACCTAAACCTATTCCAAGCACTCTCGGATTTCCTACAACAGCTTGAAAAAGTCTGCCGATTCTTCCACGTTGTACAAAATGAGTGTCGATAATGACACCATCAATTAAACCCAATCCGCTCGAGATTTTTACTTCACCTTTCAATAAAGCTTCGGAGCTACTTCCCTGATAAATCATGTTATTAGAAGCTGCTGCCGCTCCAGCCGAAGTTCCTGCATAAATGAATTCTTCATTATGGTATTTATCCAATAACAGATCATGAAACGGTGTTCCTCCTAGAATAGAACTCAATCGCAACTGATCGCCTCCGGTAAACATAACAATATCTGCCGCCTGTAATCGAGCCAAAACCTCAGGATCAGCGGCTTGTTCTCGCCTTTCGATATGCAAAACAGCAATGTTTTTTGCATTCAAATATTCAAAAGCCTTTACATACTCAGGTCCGATTTCGCGTGGAATAACAGAGGCGGTTGTAATAACCTCTATTCGTGATTTTTCTTTATGTTTTGATTCATTTAATATCCTTTTTAGAATTCCAGTTTCAAAAAAGTTTAAATTATTGGTTGCATTTTTATCTAAATCGGTTTCCGTAAAACTTCCTTTATCTACTGCACCGCCTATTATTATAAGTTTTCCTAATATATTCATTTGGTAAAAATAACCAAAAAGATAAAAAAAGGGCCTTTGAAGTTCTATTTTTTTCAATAATTGCAAACAGAAATACTATTAATTAATTTTGAAAGAATAAATTTTGATTCGTATTGTAAAAAACTTTACTTTAGTTGCAATCTAACTTATTTAGATTGAGTTGTTAGATTGTACTTTACCTTGTTTTGTCCAAATCAACATTGGTCAAAAAATGAAAATTTAGCCTTTGTAATCAACTATTTTTTTACACAAAAATTAATCGTCCCATTTTTATGAAAATAATTAAAGTACAAGCCCTCCGTGGTCCGAATATCTGGAGTATTCAAAGAAAAAAATTAATCCAAATGCGCTTGGATTTGGAAGAAATGGAGCAATTCCCCACAAATAAAATTGACGGATTTAAAGAACGAATTGAAGCTATGTTTCCTTCAATGATTGAACACCGTTGTTCAGAAGGTTGTCGTGGCGGATTTTTTTCCAGAGTAGAACGCGGCACCTGGATGGGACATGTAATTGAACACATTGCACTTGAAATTCAATCTCTTGCCGGAATGGAAACCGGTTTTGGCAGAACCAGAGAAACTAAAACTCCAGGGACTTACAATGTAGTTTTCAGTTACACCGAAGAAAATGTAGGCCTTTTTGCTGCGGAATCCTCTGTTGCCATAGCTGAAGCTTTAATAACCGGAACTGAATATGATGTTGATGCCGACTTGCAGAAAATGCGTGAAATACGAGAACGTGTTCGCCTTGGGCCAAGTACCGGAAGTATTGTAGAAGAAGCCGTTTCTAGAGACATACCATGGATTAGACTTGGAACAAATTCTTTAGTACAACTTGGATATGGAATCAATCAAATGCGTTTTCAGGCTACAATTACCTGTAAAACGAGCAGTATTGCAGTAGACATTGCCTGCAACAAAGAACAAACCAAAAAAATGCTGGAGATGGCTTCTATCCCAGTGGCCAGCGGAAGCATTTGTGTAGATGAAGAAAGTTTAGCCGAAGTGATACAAAAAATTGGCTATCCTATTGTTCTAAAACCTTTGGGAGGAAATCACGGAAAAGGCGCTTCCATTAATGTTACCAATTGGGAAGATGCAGTGGCTGGTTTAGCTTTTGCACAAACATACGGTAAACGTGTCATTGTAGAAAAATTCATAACCGGTTTCGATTTTAGAATATTGGTTATCGATAATAAATTAGTTGCTGCAGCAAAGAGAGTTCCGGCTCACGTAATAGGTAATGGAACCGACACTATTCAGCAATTAATTGAAACTACCAATCAGGATCCAAGAAGAGGTTATGGCCATGAAAATGTGCTGACTCAAATCGATGTTGACAGAGATACCGAGGATTTATTGGAAAAACTAAACTATACATTGGAAACGATTCCTCGAATTGGCGAAATTGTATTTTTGAAATCAACAGCAAATTTAAGCACCGGCGGAACTTCTGTAGATGTTACTGATATGATGCACCCAGAAAATATCTTTCTGGCCGAAAGAATTTCAAGAGTAATTGGACTTGATGTTTGCGGAGTTGATATTATGGCCGAAAATTTGACGCAACCCTTAAAAGAAAATGGCGGCGTAATTCTTGAAGTCAATGCGGCTCCCGGTTTTAGAATGCACCTTGCGCCTTCTGAAGGCTTGCCTCGAAACGTTGCCGCACCAGTGATCGACATGTTATATCCCCCGGGAAAATCGTGTCGTATTCCTATAATCGCCGTAACGGGAACTAATGGAAAAACCACCACTACCCGACTATTGGCACATATTGTGAAAAATAATGGTTTCAAAGTAGGTTTCACCACATCAGATGGGATATATGTCCAAAACCACATGATGGAAAAAGGAGATACGACAGGACCTCTTAGTGCCGAATATATTTTGAGGGATCCAACTGTAGAATTTGCAGTTCTGGAAACTGCCAGAGGCGGAATTCTTCGATCTGGTTTGGGTTTCAGTCGCTGTGATATCGGAGTAATCACGAATATTCAAGAAGACCATTTGGGTTTAAGTGACATTCATACGTTAGACGATTTGGCAAGAGTTAAAGCAACAGTTGTCAAAAGTATCAAGAAAAACGGCTGGGCTGTTTTAAATGGTGACGACGAACATTGTATAAAGTTAGGAAAAGACCTTAATTGTAATGTCGCCTATTTCAGTTTGAGCGAAGACAGCGATTTTATAAAAAAACTTTGTGCGGAAGGAAAAACAGTTGCAGTCTATGAAAATGGCTATATCACTATCAAAAAAGGAGAATGGAAAATCCGAATTGAGCGTGCAACTCATGTACCTTTAACATTGGGCGGAAAAGCAAAATTCATGATTGCCAATGTCCTTGCCGCTACTCTAGCAAGTTATTTATGGGGTTTCAAGACTGAAGATATCAGTTTGTCCCTTCAAACTTTCATTCCAAGTGCCGCACAAACTCCGGGTCGTATGAATATTTTTGAATTCAAAAAATTCAAAGTCCTTATTGATTTTGCTCACAATGCATCCGGTTATAAAGGTGTCGAAGAATACCTTCAAAGCGTAGATGCTACCAAGAAAATTGGAATAATAGCAGGTGTTGGTGATCGCAGAGACGAAGACATCAGAGAATGTGCCAATATAGCAGCCCGAATGTTTGACCATATTATAATTAGACAAGAAAAATACCTGAGAGGAAGAACCGAAGATGAAATTATTAATTTAATTCTCGATGGAATCAAAACTTCCGGTAAAACGGTTACCTATGAAATTATCCCTAAAGAAACTGAAGCTATAAAACATGCTATAAACTCTGCTGAAGAAGGAAGTTTTATCACCGCATTAAGTGACGTGGTGACCAATGCCATTGATATTGTACAAGAATATTTAGACAAAGAAAATGAACACGGAGTGGTGTAATTTTTTCGGGAGCTAATCCTGCTGTTCGTTATATCTTTGTTTGCCTAAAGAAGGCAAACAAAGGATGCCACTGCCATCAGGGCTAAAAAACAAAAGCCAATCGAATTCCGATTGGCTTTTGTTCTATATTATGTTTTCAATTTTTTCTTTCTTGCTGCCGGAAATAAAACGTTATTCAAAATCAAACGATACCCAGGTGAATTAGAATGCAAGTCCAGAACTGTTGGTGGATCACCTACCTGATGCTGAAAATCTTCCGGATCGTGACCACCGTAGAATGTAAACATTCCTTTTCCCTTTTGACCATGAATGTAACGTGCTTCCCCATTTAGCTCACACGTCCCCATCACCAACACATTTGACTTGATTAAGGGCGCATCAAATGCGGTAGTTTGTCCCATAAACCCTTTGACCAACTGTGTATGATTTTGACACAACATACTTGGAATTGGATCCCACTTAGCCGAAAATTCCATTAAAGTAAAATAATCTTTCTCCATAGGAATTCTTCTTTTTGAAGTCATATCGATATCGGAAAATTCATATTGCTCCGGTTTTCTTTCCAATGTAAAATCTTTGAAAGCAAACGAATTACTATAATTCATTTTAGATTGGTAATTTCCTTCACTAGGATCTCCATCAAACATGGCTTCGCAAATATCTAAGCCATCCGCTACCAAAGCAATATCAAAACTATCCGTTGCAGAACACATGGCAAACATAAATCCACCACCAATTACAAAGTCCCTGATTTTTTTGGCAACAGCTCCTTTTTCCTGAGACACTTTAGCATATCCTAATTTAGTTGCTAAAGTTTCCGCCTCTTTCTTTTGCTCGATGTACCAAGGTACATTCTTATAAGCTCCGTAAAACTTGCCGTATTGACCCGTAAAATCTTCATGATGTAAATGCAGCCAATCGTAAAGCAACAGTTGATCACTTAATACTTCTTCATCATAAATTGCGGTAAAAGGGATTTCAGCATACGTTAAAACTAACGTTACAGCATCATCCCAAGGTTGTTTTCCTTTAGGAGTATACACCGCAATTTTAGGTGCTTTTTCCAGCACCACAGATTCCATATTTTGGGAAGGACTCGAGATTTCATTTAAGATTGTCAATTCTTCCGCATCAGAGATAATTTCAAAACTGACACCGCGTATCTGGCATTCTTTTCGGATTTCCTCGGCATCAGGCAATAAAAAAGAACCTCCGCGATAATTAAGTAACCAACTCGCTTTGTAATTTTTATCCAAACACCAAAATGTAATTCCGTATGCTTTCAAATGGTTTTGCTGCGTAGTTTCATCCATTGGAACCAAAATGAAAGAAGCTTTGGCAGTTATGGTCGATAGAAAAAGGAATATATAGAAGAGTTTTTTGAGCATCTTGCAATAATTTTTTATATCTCAAAGATAGAAAGTAAGGACTTCAAATGAATAAAATTTAACGTTTAAATGAAGCTTTATCATCGCTTTATAAAAAACCCGTAAAAATACGCATAGCCAAATTATTTCTTAATTATAAATTCGCATATATCCTTTAATAAACCAAAATGAAAAATTTAATGATGAATCCAAACGAAAGCAATGATCCGTTCAATCTTCTGAATTTATTAAAAAAAATAGGATTGTGTTTATTAGTAATCCTAATTATAACTTTTTACATGCTTTGCTACCAACATCTTAGCCTGTAACGGATGAGAATCATTCTCAAAAAATACAATTTTTTTGAGAAATTATTATATCGTTTTATCAGAAAAAATTATCGTCACTGCAAAAATAGATGGCGATTCAAGCTTGCTGAGAAGACAACTTTTCTATATCCGGGCAGCAAAACTGGAAAAAAGTCTGGATAGTGATGATTTGAGAAAGACCTTTTGGATAAATATCTACAATGCGTATTATCTCATTATTTCAAAAGAATCTACTGACAACATTACAATTTACAACTTGAAAAGAATAAAAATTGCTCGTTCTTAATTGTTATTAAACGTTATTGAACATTGGATTTTAAGGAAATCCAAATTTAAAAATGGGATTTGGTTATCTTACGAATTCATTTTATTCTGATTTTATAAAAACGTTTTCGGACAAGAGTTGGATTACAGAATCCATTTTCGTTTACACAGCATCGCTTTAGAAAAAGCTATCATTGATTATTATGAAAGTGAAATAATTGAAAACCAACTCGGCCAAATTACCCACAATTTCATTCAATCTGAAACTGAATTTGATCCAAAATTAAAATTAATCCGAACATCAAAATTTTTATTCTCTTAATATCGGGATTTTGGAGGTATGCGCTCTGTTAAAAAATTATTACAAGCAAGTTTAAAAAAAGACTTGAAAGGGTATACACTTCAGTTCAAAAACTCTGCAAAATAAAGAACAATTACTAATGCATCACAATTGCCGTTCCTCTAACAATTAACCAAATTTTCAAAAAAAATTATACTTCAAAATCCATAATTTCATTCTGAACAGCATAAACCACCAAACCAGCAATATTCCTGGATTCTGTTTTCAATAATAAATTATTGCGATGACCTTCTACCGTTCTTGGACTTATAAACAGCTTTTCGGCAATTTCAGCCGTACTTTTTTGCGAACAAATCAGTTTTAATACTTCAAATTCACGAGCTGTCAAAAAATTATTATCTAAAGCACTCTTTGTTTTTTTAGCAGTCAAGACATCATCCTGAATAATTTTCATGACATAATCCGTGTAGTAAAAACCTTTTGCAGCAACTTCATTTATAGTTATAATCAATTCTTGCGGGGTTGCATTTTTTATCAAATACGAAACCGCACCTACATCAATCATATTGGCAACAAAAGACTTTGAATCGTAACTAGTTAGTGCTATGATTTTTAGTTTTGGAAATTCCACATGAATAATCTTAGTTGCTTCAACACCATTAATTCCGGGCATTTTCAAGTCCATGATGATAACATCCGGATGATTATTTTTATTATTTTGGAGAAAAAAAATCAATTCATCCCCATTTGACGCTTCAAAAATGATGTCAATATTTGGTTCACGACCCAATAAAAAAGAAATTCCTTTTCTAAAAAGAATCTCATCATCCACCAATATTATTTTTATAGTTTTGCTCATTTTTTAAAAATTAAAAACTACCGAAACTCCTTTGTTTAATGCTGATTCTAAAGTCATTTTACCATTTAAAAAAGCAATTCTACTTTCTATATTCTTCATTCCTAAACCTTTTTTATTTTCGTCGGACTTCATTTCAAAACCAATTCCGTTATCTGAATAACAACAGTTTTTGATTCCATTTTTTTCCTCAAAAAGGACCGCAATAACAGTAGCTTTTCCGTGCCGAAGCGAATTATTCATCAGTTCCTGCAGAATTCTAAAAACATGCAAATGTTTATCAATGTCTTTGATATCAAATGCAGTTTTGTTTTCATAATTTACTTTCACGGCTTTGGAACTGCTAAATTCCAAACATAATTCCTCTACTCCTGCATGAAGTCCAAATTTTTCTAAAACGGGAGGCAACAAACCGTGTGCAATTTTTCTTGAATTATCTAAAGCTTTCCCGGTTAGGTTGATAATGTTTGCTGTAATCTCATGAATCTCGTTTTGAGATAAATTAGGTGTGGTCAACAAGTGAGAGTTTAGCGCAACGATATTCAGTTTAGAACTAATGTCATCATGCAAATCTTGTGCAATACGCTTGCGCTCCTCTTCCTGAGTAATAATTACAGCACTTAAAAGTTCTTTTTGATACTGAATTTCTAAGTCCTTTTTTTCTAATTCCTTTTGAATAATTTTCTTTCTTGAAAAATAAAAAAACAAAATTAAAACCAATCCCATCAGAAGGAAAGCGATAAAACTATACACTATGATTTCAATTATTTCACTTTCCTGCAGCGTATTGAATTTCATAAAATTGTTTTAAATTCTCTTTTTTTAGAAAAACTTTTTTTCCATTCTACCAATATAAAAATCTGATACAAAATATACAATATACTGTTCAAAATCCACGTAATTTTATTCATTTTTGGGCTTAAAGCAATTGTCAGATTCCCTACCAGAAACAAAATTGTACTGCCGAACAAATAGAATAAAATGCCCATATTTATGAAATAGAATTCTTTTTTTTCATTTAACATATTGTAAAAATGAAAAGTGGCATACAGAATCAATAATATGGAAGTAATGAATATTTCGAAAAGATTAAATTTTAAAAACAAAGAAAAGTCATTCACATATTGTACTGCTAAAGACATTAAGACTATGATCAAACAAACTTTCACTATTTTTTTTTGTAATTCTCCTTTTAAAATATTTATATAAAAAAGACTCAGAAGTATAAACTGGCCGATAAAATAAAAATGCGAGAGATACAAGTTATTAATATTG
Organism: Flavobacterium petrolei; assembly: GCF_003314435.2. Lineage (GTDB taxonomy): Bacteria > Bacteroidota > Bacteroidia > Flavobacteriales > Flavobacteriaceae > Flavobacterium > Flavobacterium petrolei. The sequence goes on from NZ_QNVY02000001.1 coordinate 18,657, forward strand.
AATTTTTTCAAGGTCATTGAAGTAATTTGGACTAAAAAAATAACACCAAGATACCATGTAAAAATTGAGTATGCTTTCCCGTAATTTCGGGCGCCTTTAATAAACAGAATTAGGTTAAGGAATAAAATTAAGTAACCAATATTTGCAAATAAACTCCACATGTCAATTAGTAATTTAAAGGACTTTCAGGATCACTCGCCGGCGGGCAAGGCTCTGTAAAATCGTATATATTATCTTCTCCTCCTGTTGAATTTCCCAGAGTTTTAGAAATCATATCTACATAAATTCCTGTTTCCGGATTGAATTTTGTTCCTACGATCATTAACTTTTCAACACCTGCATCATCCACTCCAATATAAGCTCTCACCGCATCTACTCCTTCTACTAAAACTTCCAGTAAATCTACTTTTGGAATCAAAAAAGCATTGACATGATGGTGTTTGTTGTAATTCCCTTCTTGTTTAGTCCAACGTTTAGCCCATTTTTGTGCTGTTTTTAATGGAATGGCATTGATCGATTTTCCTTGAGTTTGCAATTCCGAGGTAGTTTGCTCCGACATACGTACTATTTTTTAGTCAAATTGATTTAAAATCTAAAAGCTAAACTACTATATTTTATTGTTTTAACAAAACTAGATGTGTATTTAAAATCAAAAAGCCAAAATCAGAAAAGATTTTTAATACTCAGTGAATTAATCAATAACTATACTTTTTAAAGTTACTTTATATTTTTAGTTTAAAATTACTACAGAATATACGAAATCATAAAACACATTGCGATGTAATTTTATATCAAGTTCTAGATCAGTGTATACAAGACAGACAACCGATAGAACACTAAAACTTTTCAAGTTGATTGTAAATCCAAAGTGTGGATTTTTAGAAATTATATTCAAGATAAGAGAAAGTATCATGCTAATGCAAGCTTATCAAATCCTTTTTTTTTTTTCTATTTGGTTTATTGGATTTATAGTTTTATAAAATATCTATTTCAAACCCAAAATTTAGCAGAAAAAACACCAAACTTTTACAAATAGCCAACCTAGCGGCAATGTCAAAATCTCGAAACGAAACCTAATCTTAAACTAACCTTATAATTACTTTACTTAATCCTTCAAAACACCTAATAACCTCATTATGTAGAATTAGTTATATAGTATTAAAAATCGCTCCGATAATTGTCACAACTCGTTAGTTTTTCTTTAAATATAAGCATTATTATTAGAATAATATTATCGCTAAAAAAACACTTAAATTCATTGTCGAAACTAACAAAAATTAACTCACAGTTTTTATCTTGTCATTTAATAAAAACATACACCATGAAATTCGATAGAGAAGATAAATTAGAAATATTTGAAAATGCTATTACTTGGATTGTAGTGTTTGCAATGTTTATTTATGGTGGTGGTAAACTAGTACAATTTGATGGAGCTTCTGAGATCAACAAAACAGTTTCTGAAATGACTGGAATGGAATTGATGTGGGCATTTTATGGTTATTCAAAATTATATGCAATAACTTTAGGGCTTTTTGAAATAATTGGAGGAACATTGATGTTAATTAAAAAAACTAGAATTATTGGTTGTTTATTCACGTTAACAATACTTATAAATGTGATATTACAAGATGTATATTTCGAAGTGCATCTTGGTGCTCTAAAAGCAGCGATTCTTTATCAATTTTTCATCCTACTGATTCTATGGTTAAACAAAGACCTTCTTGCCCAAAGTATAAAGTCTTTGTTAAATATCAAAAAATCTCAACAGTCAAAATATAAATTGATGATTAAATTAGTTCTTGCTTTCATTGGTTTTATAATACTGAGAATAACAGAATACTACTTAACAATTAAATATTAAAGCCAGTTGCCAAAAGCCTGAGCTATTAATCCTAACAAGCATTAAAATGCAAAAATTATATATTGTTTAGTGTTTTGAGACAACCATTTAACACAGAATTGCATTTCTTATTTAAACCAGTAGTTATTAACGACGGATCAAGAATCCCCAAACAAAAGCGAAATATGCGAATTCTAAATAAAATAAAAAACTACCACAAACAATTAGAGTTCCGTTGGATTCTTAGCTCGAAATTTCAAGAGGATTATACATGCTCTTTTTTGGAACGATTTATGTTCTTTTTTACTCTATTTCATTCATTACCAAAACTTAACTTTCTTCCCTTAAATAATTTTCATTATATTTTAAATTACATATATTTACTTTGTGATTAGACAAACACAGTTTGTTTAGAGGTTTTAGAAGAACAAAAGTTAGCAAAAATCGACAATAGGAATTAATCATATTATAATATAATAAATTATGTCAAGAGTTGGAATGGTAATAGGCTTGGTAATTGCCTTTATAGGTTGGATTTTATACCATCTTGTAATTAAAAAAGACTTAAAGAAAAATTTAAATAATGTATATGTTGGATTGTTTTTTATAGGAATATGGGTTTTATTTTATTTTTTCATTGTTGAAAATTTTTAAAAACTATGAATTAGTGGTTATGCACCTGCAGCGTTAGAGAAATCAGAAATATTTTTGAAAAAGAGACAAGAATATAGATTTCTGACACAACAGAAATCGAAAATAATTTGATTTAAAACAACAAGCCATCACACCTATTCAAGGCAGTGTCAATATCTTCCCTATAAACAGCAACTTCCTTCCAAAACCTGATAGGTTACTTGGCAAAATTATTATTAAAGCACTTGTTAATTCAATTTAATTCACTAACTTTCATATACTTATATCAGAATAATTAATTCTGAATATCGAACAGATCTCTTTTAATTTTTATACTGGACGAATATGAAAATTTCATTAGAAAAAAAAATAATCATTGGATTTATCCTCAACCTGTTTGTCGTTTTTGCGATAGCTGGGGTTTTTATTTTAAGAATCAATAAGAATAGAAATCCAGAGTTAGATAATTCATTGAATTGGATTGAAATTTCATTGATTTTCCTGTCCCTTATTTTGCTGACCGTTGTTTATTTTATCATTCGGTCCCAACTTCGAGCTAAAAATCGATCTCAGGAATTACTTTTAGAAAACAAACAATTACTACAATCTATTATTGACAATACTTCAAGTCCAATTTTCATAAAAAAAATAAATGGAGAATATTTATTAATAAATAAGGAATTTGAATCTCTATTTAAAATTACAAATCAGGAAATTATAGGTAAAACCGATCATGACTTTCTACCTCCAAACGTGGCAGATGCTTATCGCAATACCGATTTTGAAGTTGTGAAGGCTTTGAAAGAATTAAAAACAGAGGAAGTTATAGAACAAACTGACGGGAAACATACCTACATTGCCGTGAAATTCCCTTTACACGACTCTTTTAATAGGATTTACGCCATAGGTGGGATTTTTACTGATATTTCCGAAAGAAAGAAACTGGAAGAGTCGTTCACGGCCGCTGAAAAATTCTTTACCATGTCAGTAGATATGATGATTATCTCATCGATGGAAAGATTTGTGAAAGTAAATCCGGCTGTTAGTAAAACATTAGGATATTCAGAGGAAGAACTCTTGCGCAAAAATTTCTTGGAATTTACGCATCCAGATGATATAGAAATCACTAAAAAAGAAGTACAAAAATTACAGACTGGAGCTGCCTCCATTAAATTCGAAAACCGATATATTTGTAAAGACGGATCTATCAAATGGCTCGTTTGGTCCGTATTCCCTGAGGTGAAAAGTGGATTACTATATGCCGTAGCCAGTGATATCACAGATAAAAAAGAAATCGAAAACGCTCTAAATGTAGCCAATACCTTTTTTTACATGTCATTTGATATGTTTGTCGTGATTAAAGACGAGAATTTTGTAAAAGTAAATCCTGCATTTACCCGAATTTTAGGATATGATCAGCAAGAAATAATAAACAAACCGTTTTTAAGTTTCATACATCCTGATGACGCGTCAATCTTTATGGATGGTGTCAAAAAATTAAGAATCAGCGATTCTGTGGTTACTCATAGAGTTCGGGAACGCTTGAAAGACGGCTCCTATAAATGGTTTGACTGGACCAGCACAATCGATATTCATACCGGAATTATTTACGCGGTTGCACGCGATGTATCTGAATTGATTGCAAATGAAGAATCGTTAAAAATAGCAAATATGTTTTTTGATATGGCTTTCGATATTTTAACAGTGGCTAAAGAGGAACATTTCATTAAAATAAATCCCGCTTTTACAAAAACGCTTGGTTACAATCAATATGATATGGACCGCATTAAATTCATAGATTTAATTCACCCTGATGACAAACAAACTGCTGGTGAAATATTGCAAAGACATTTAAAAGGAGAATCCGTTGTCAATTTCAGGACACGGTTTCTATGCAAAGACGGCTCGTTTAAATGGCTGGATTGGAATAGTAATATTGATGTTAAAAACGGGGTATTTTATTCCGTTGCCCGAAATGTTACAGAGCTAGTGGAGTTAGAAAACGAGCAACAAACAGCCATAGAGAATCTTTATGAAAATGAGGAAAAATTACGGTTAATAGTCGAAAATATCAGCGAAGGTATTATTGTGGCTAATGCCGATAAAAAGATAATTATGGCCAACAACATGGCCAACGAGATTTTTGGAATCGAAGAAGACGACAAAATTTCAACTAATTTAAGCAATCACTTTGAACTGTATTTTCCGGATGAAAAAACCATTTTTCCTTCCCAAAATTTACCCATGGAACGTGCTCTAAGCGGAGAAGTCACAACTGATGTCGAAATCATTCTTTGGAATCCCGTAGCGCAGGAAAAGAAAAGAGTATTAATTAGCGGCCGCCCGTTAGTAGATCAAAACAACACAGTAGTTGCAGCTGTTGTAACCATAAAAGACATCAGTAAATACAAACAAATGGAGGAAGATTTGAAAGAATCTGAATCAAAATACCGACAATTAATAGGTTTCCGAAAAGGAAATACTGATACAATGCTGTAAACTTGAAAGCTACATTTGGAAAGGATTGTTTATGCTATAATCTCCTTTTTAGATTCTCTTTCACTTCATCAAACCATTCATTTTTTAAAATACTTAAAATAATACTATCCCTCCGAGCGTCACTTCCTAAAGTTGGCATGTGATTGCGTAATATACCTTCCACTTTGCAACCTATGCTTTTCATGGCTGCAATACTTCGCTCGTTATTATTGTCAGCTCGAAATTCAACCCGCTCCATTCCTAGCGTTTCAAATGCATATTGCAAAAGTAAATATTTACAATGCTTATTCAGTCCTGTTCCCCGAAATGATTTTCCATACCAAGTATAGCCCAATTGCAACGTTTTAAACTGAAGATTGATATCATAAAAACGAGTACTTCCGGCATATTTTCCAGATTTTTTATCGAAAACTATAAAGGGAAATTCGGTTTTCATCTCTCTGGCTTTTAGCGCAATCTGAATGTATTTTTCCAGATTTTCTCTGCCATTGGCACGTACCAATGAATATTGCCAAGTCTCCGGTTCATTAATGGAAATTTTCAATAGATTTTCGAAATCTGATTCTTGTAAGGAACGCAATAAAACGGTTTGGTCCTCCAAAACTAGGGGATGTGAAAAGTTAAAATCCATATTGGTATTCATTTTAGTGTTGTAAACTTAAGACGACCAAATATAAACGATATTAGATTAGTTCTGAAAACTATTTTACGCTCAGATTAAAATCTACCAAATACCTTGTTGATTGGGCAATAGCCACAAACCAAAATTCAATTGCGTTCTTTCTACTGTTTTACTATTTTATTTTTTCTTACTTTTAGTGTCTAAAGCAAAAATTTCTTTTACTGTTAAAATATCGTTGAACCTAAATTTAAAAAATGAAACCAATCCAGTTATTAGCGTTCTTTTTACTACTTTTTAGTACTTTTTCCTCCAACTCCCAAAATCAAAAATCAAAAGAATTCAAAGTAGAATTTGAAAAATTCACACTTGAAAATGGATTACAAGTTATTTTGCATATTGACCGATCAGACCCTGTAGTTGCAGTTGCTTTGACGAGTCATGTAGGATCCGCCAGAGAAAAAGAAGGCCGTACAGGATTTGCGCATTTGTTTGAACATTTACTTTTCTTGGAATCGGAAAATTTAGGAAAAGGAGGGCTTGATAAAATGAGTGCTCGTATTGGCGGAGCTGGTGCCAATGGTTCTACTAGCAGAGACCGCACTAATTATTTTCAGACCGTTCCTAAAGATGCTTTAGAAAAAATGATTTGGGCCGAAGCTGATAAACTAGGTTATTTCATCAACACGGTCACAGAACCGGTTTTAGCCAAAGAAAAACAGGTTGTTAAAAATGAAAAAAGACAGAGTTATGATAACAGACCGTATGGTCATAATTTTTCAGTAATATCAAAAAATTTATATCCGGCAACGCATCCTTATAACTGGGACGTTATTGGTTCTTTAGAAGATTTGCAAAATGCTACGCTTGAAGATGTAAAAAGTTTCTATAACCGCTGGTATGTACCAAACAATGTTACGCTGACTATTGCCGGAGATTTTAATGTAAAACAAACTAAAGCTTGGGTCGAAAAATATTTTGGAGACATCAGACGTGGAGAAGCGATTCCAAAAATGGTAAAGCAGTCTGTGATATTGACCGAAACTAAAAAATTATATTACGAAGATAATTTTGCTAAGTTGCCTCAACTTACGCTAACATGGCCGTCAGTTTACGAATACCATCCTGACAGTTATGCGTTAGAAGTTTTGGCAAGCTATCTTTCCAAAGGTAAAAAAGCACCTCTATATAAAACCTTGGTAGAAGACAAAAAAGTAACTGATGCCACCGATGTTTTTCAATACAATTCAGAAATAGCGGGTCAATATATGTTGAGCGTAACCGCTTTTGAAAAAACAAATTTGAATGACGTAATGAATGGCGTAAACGAAGCTTTTAAAAACTTTGAAGCTGAAGGAATTTCTCAACAAGATTTAAATCGAATTAAAGCGGGACAAGAAACTGCTTTTTACACCAATTTATCTAGTGTATTAGGAAAAGGGTTTCAACTGGCGCAATATGAAATTTTCGCGGGAACTCCGGATTATATCAATCAAGATGTCAAAAATATTCTTGCTGTAACTACCGAAGACGTAATGCGTGTATATCAAAAATACATCAAAGGAAAATATTTTGTAGCCACCAGTTTTGTTCCAAAAGGAGAGGCCAATTTAATTCTGGCTGGTTCAATAGTAGCCGAGGTTGTAGAGGAAAAAATCATTGAAGGCAAAGAAGATTCCTTTGATGCCAGCATTGCTGCTACGTATGAAAAAACACCTTCTAAATTTGACCGAAGCGTTGAGCCCGCTTATGGAGAAAGTCCTGATGTAATATTACCAACAGTTTGGAAAAGCAAGTTGTTATCCGGTCTAAACGTGTTAGGAATTGAAAACCACGAAGTGCCGCTTGTTCAATTTCAATTGCAAATAAAAGGCGGAATGTTACTTGAAGAAGCAAATAAAATAGGAGTTTCGAATATGCTGGCGGAACTGATGACAAAAGGAACTAAAAACAAAACTCCGGAGCAACTTGAAAATGCGATTGAAAGTCTGGGAGCAACTATAAGAGCTTATGCAACTGATGAATCTTTATTTATTTCAGGCAATACTTTAGCCAAAAATTACGCTGCAACTATGGCATTAGTTCAGGAAATAATTTTACAACCACGCTGGGATAGTACCGAATTTGATTTGATTAAACAAAGTACGTTAAGCCAAATCACACAGCAGAAAGCAGATCCAAATAGTGTTGCCAGAAATGAATTCAAAAAATTAATCTATGGCAAAGAATCTATTTTAGCGAACAACCGCATTGGTACTGAAAATTCGGTAAATAGCATTACAATTGCCGATTTGAAAAATTACTATACTAAAAACACTACTCCATCAGTTACTAATTTTCAAATTGTGGGTGCTATTTCAAAAGCAGATGTGACAAATTCATTAGCTGATTTAAATAAAAATTGGGAGGCTAAAAAAGTTATAGTTCCTAAAGTGACAACAACAACTACAATAGCATCCTCAAAAATTTATTTTTATGATGTTCCAGGTGCAAAACAATCTGTAATCCGAATTGGATATCCTGCTCTTGCCTCAACTGATGAGGATTTTTATCCTGTTCAAATCATGAATTACCGTTTAGGCGGTGGCAGCTTTGCTTCGCAATTGACGCAAGAATTACGTGAAGGAAAAGGATATACGTACGGAATAAATTCGTCCTTTGATGGTTCTGTAAACAAAGGTCCATTTACTGTTGCAAGTGGTGTGCGTTCGAATGTAACTTTTGAATCCGTTAGCTTAATCAAAGAAATTCTTTCGCAATATGGAAAAAACTTCAACGAGAATGATCTTGAAGTGACGAAAGGATACCTAATAAAAAGTAATGCGAGAGCGTTTGAAACACTTTCCGCTAAATTGGAAATGCTATATGATATCAGCAACTACAATTACGCTGATGATTACGCAAAGCAACAGGAAAACATTGTGAAAAACAGCACTATTGACGCTATAAAAAAGCTTTCAGAAAAGTATTTGAATGCTGATAAAATGATCTATTTAGTGGTAGGTGATGCTGAAACACAATTAAAAAAGTTAGAGCAAATTGGTTTTGGAGAGCCAATTCTTCTGAATAAACCAGCAGTAAAATAAGTTGGTTTTAAACGAATTTGGGTTATACATCACTGATTGATATAGCCCAGATCGAAGTGAAAATCCCGACTGCAAAAAAGATAATTTTTCTTGTCCTGAAAGAGCGACCAACGGAAGCTCCTTTCAGGACAAGAAAAATTATCTTTTTAAGGGAGTATTGTAACGGATTGCTGGATAAGCTCCTGAAAATTTTATTCATTCATTTCGTCATGACGCTCCGGAACTTGCGGATCATATAGTGGACATTTGAATTCATCCATTATATTCACTAAAGAATCCATTGTTTTTCCTTCAGTACCATAACAATCAATTTTTATACTTTGAGGCGTCGTCCTGATATGAAAAGCACCTACACCATTGTTATTTTTCCAACTTTTCTCGTCTACTTTTTCCCATTTGGAAAATACCGAAGCGATTCGATTTAAGATAACTTGAACAGGAAGTTCTTCAAGGCCTTCAATTTCAGCTTGCTCCTCAGTAATAGTTTCATAAACTAAGTGATGGTTGAGATAAATTCCCTCAAGATATTTCCAAAAAACCAATTCGTACATAGATAAAAAATTAAAAGATTAAAGAATTGAAAGATTGAAAATAAACTTCAATTGAAGTTTATTTAATATTCGAAAGTTCCATATTCACTGGTAATAGTCAGTTTTTTTGAAGTAGCAACTTCTACCCTACCTACAATTTGTGCATCAACATTGAATGATTTTGAAATTGCGATAATATCTTGTGCAACAGCTTCCGGAACATAAATTTCCATACGGTGACCGCAATTGAAAACTTGGTACATCTCTTTCCAATCCGTTTTTGATTGCTCCTGAATTAATTGAAACAAAGGTGGAACCGGAAATAAATTATCTTTTATAATGTGTAAATTTTCTACAAAATGTAAAATTTTAGTTTGCGCTCCTCCACTGCAATGCACCATTCCGTGAATTTCATTAGAAGAATATTTATCTAAAATTTTCTTGATGATTGGCGCATAGGTTCTGGTTGGCGAAAGTACTAATTGACCGGCATCGATTGGAGAATTTTCAACTGCATCCGTCAATTGTACTTGACCGGAATAGATTAATTCCTCCGGAACTGCAGCATCAAAACTCTCAGGATACTTTGTTGCCAAATACTTCCCAAAAACATCATGACGCGCTGATGTCAATCCGTTGCTTCCCATACCACCATTATAACTTTTCTCGTACGTAGCCTGACCAAAAGAAGCCAATCCTACAATTACGTCACCTGCTTTAATATTGGCATTATCAATTACTTTGCTACGTTTCATGCGAGCTGTAACTGTTGAATCTACAATTATTGTTCGAACAATATCACCTACATCTGCCGTTTCACCACCTGTAGAATGTATGGTTACCCCAAAAGAATCCAGTTCTTTAATAAGTTCTTCAGTTCCGTTGATAATCGCTGAAATTACTTCGGCGGTGATCAAATTTTTATTTCTTCCAATAGTCGACGAAAGCAAAATATTATCAGTTGCTCCCACACACAATAAATCGTCAATATTCATGATTAACGCATCTTGAGCAATGCCTTTCCAGACAGAAATATCTCCGGTTTCTTTCCAATACATGTATGCCAAAGAGGATTTAGTTCCTGCTCCATCAGCATGCATAATCAGACAATAGTCTTCGTCTTGAGTTAAATAATCAGGGACAATTTTGCAGAAAGCTTGTGGAAATAATCCTTTATCAATGTTTTTTATGGCATTATGAACATCTTCTTTAGATGCCGAAACACCTCTAAGTGCATATCTTTTTGACGTATCTGAACTCATGTAGTATAGTTGTGAAGCCTGCTTTTAGGCAGGTAGTTGTGCGGCAAAGATAATTATTTTTTTGGGTTTTGCCTATCGAGTCATAAGAAGTGTTTCGTGATAAATTTGTCCCGCAAAGAAAATTCATGCACACCTTACGTTTAGGATCTAAGAGAGGAATATCTTAAAAATGCATGTCAAAAAAAATGTCTATCCGAAACAGATAGACATTTTCACAAAAAAGATGAATTATTACTTCCACTCTGGCATAGAGCCGCCGGTAAATAAAGTGGTACGGGAATCAACGTCACTGATACTGGCTTTTTGAATATTTTTTATAGAAATTCCATCATTAGACGTATTTGTAAAAATCACGTCTGCTTCATTAGGAGAAAATTTAACATCCAAGTCATTGTAGCCATCTGGCTTCTTAGTATCTAATTCGGTTGAAGTGTTAGTGATACGATTGTAGATAAAAATTCGAGAATCTAATCTTCTGTAATTTGAGCTTTGATAACCTGAAATGTCCCTTGTATAAACAATTTTTTGATTATCCACAGAAATATTTAATCCACTTACCGCTCCATTTAATCCGGAGAGCACTTCATAAAGAAAAGCTCCAGCGCTATTTATGACATAAATTTCTACATTATAACCTGAAATATCATTTACTTTCAATACGATTTGAGTTCCATCCTGACTCCAGTCACATTCAGATATAAACTTACCATTTGGTGTTTTAAATAATTCTATCAATCCTCCTCCATTTGCATCAATCCGGTAAAGTTTGTCAAAATTCGGATAAATCAACTGACTTCCATTAGTACTCCAGCAGTAATTAATGTGTTCCATATTAAATCCTGCAATAGGAATTGAATTCGTAACTTTAAAAACATTTGAACCATCTGGATCCATTGTATAAATTTGATTTTGAGATCCATCTGAACTAATATAGGCAATCTTATTTATTTGCAAATTTTTTCTGGGCCTAAAACTATTCACCTCAGAAGAAGACAATTGTAATTCATTTCCAGCTTCGTCAGCAGTGAAAATAACATTATTACTGTTTACCTTTTTGATGTACAAAAATCTAGGATTTGGAAATGCCAAAGTTGTAAAGGTATTTGTTACACTATTTGACGGACTATTTATACCATCTGAAGAAGAAACTTGCCAATAATACTTTGTACTATAACTCAAACCTGATATTTCAAACGTAGTAGTTTTTATATCTTTATAAGTAGTTATAACATCAGTAGTACCATTTTTAAGTGTTACGGTATACATTAACGGATCAGACTCTTTATCAGTAGCGGTCCAAGTTAAATTCAGTTTTAAACTTTGACTTTTTGCATTATCTAAAGGTGCTGTTAATACAGGAATATCTGGTGGTTTATTATTTACTGTTGATATGTCCAGTTCAAAAATAATTTGTACGGTCACATCTTTAGTGATAGTAGCAGGTTCAAATTTAGATATGTAACCATCTTTTTGTGCCTGAAAAGAATATTTTCCAACGAGAATTTCACTAAATTCAAAGTAGCCGTCTTTGTCTGTAAAAAAGGTGCTGGTGGTTGGACTGGTAGAAATTCTTGCGTTCGCTAAAGGCTCAAAAGTTTCTGCATCAACAACTCTGCCTTTAACTTTCCCCATACCGCTATCATCAATTAGTTCTTCACTGCAAGAAACCAAGAAAATAAAACATATAACTATTTTTATCCCTATTTTTTTCATCTTTAGATTGTATTATTTTTATTAGACAACCAATCATTAACATAAAACATGCTGATTTTAATCCTAACGTTTTTTTGTCTTTATTTTTGATTTATTTGGAAAATAATAAGTGATTCCAGCTCCAAAACGCCAATAATAATCATCTCTTTTGCCACTAATTACATAATCGACATTATCAGAAAAATTTAAATTATGTTCCCCATAAAATTTGAATCCAAAATTATTGGTAATTAAGTATTCTAAACCAGCTCCATACTGAATTTTAGTGTGCAAATTTTTATAATCTGAATTGAAACTTGTCCCTGTTCCTGCAAAAAAGTAAGGTGTCAATACATCGTAGGGAAGCACTAGATATTCTAAATTTAGATCTAATGAAGCATACCCTACATCCAATTTGTTTTTATTTCCAAGTAAAAATACATTGGTAGAGGCACTAATATTAAAATTTGGAGTCAAAGAAAATTTGAGAGCTCCTCTCACCATCGGTTTGGCTATCGGATTTGGATAATCTCCTGCCATGTAGGTTGCTCCTCCGACTAATTCCACTCCAAATCTACCACGTTTTTCATTTCGATTTCTACCGTAAAGCAAGGCCAAATCAGCTTCATCTTTTTCTTTGGTATAAGAATCTAAAAAGTTTTTGACTTGAATATTTGTGGCGTCTACTTCCCAAAGATTATCTTTAATTCCATCAACAATTAATCCTTCTACGGCTTTTTCAATTGCTTCAGTAACAGCAAGCTGAATTGGCTCATTTCTGGTAAAACCAGTTTCTACTTCAAGTAACCGTTTGATGTTTACATATTTGAATAAATTAGCATCAACGCTTTGAGATAAAATTGTTTTGGAAACATAAACAGTATTTAAAATTTTACCATTTGAGGTAGAAACTAATCTCAGATAAATTGAAATTCTGTCTTGTCTGTATCGAGTAGAACCGCCAGTTCCAAAATATCTGGCGCCAAACCCACCCGTTATAATATTAGAATCATAGGAAATTATACCTCCTTCCAATAAAACTCCAGCAAACAAAAGAGGGGTCAATTGTGATTCATTAGTATTTGAACTTGCTGCATATTCTTGCCGTGTAGACCTTATTATATTTCGTTCATTCAAAAGATTTCCTAGATTTTCTCTTTCTATAGGTACAAACCATTTTGAATCCCCTAAAGCCTTAATCAATATTGATGTAGCTCCTTGTGTAACTGCTGTGCTAAATGTACTCCCTTGCTCTATGGCTTTATACTGACCCGTTTGATCTTTAAATTTATAAACGCCAACAACAACAGGCTCTTTTGGCTTAGGTAATTTTAATAATGAAGAAGTCGCAGGAGTGTTCTCACCATAAATCGCTTTTTCGACGCCTACAGGTTGATTGAAATAAGCTGCACAACTAGAAAACAAAAATACAAGCAGAAGAATGACAGTAGGTTTTTTATTCATGATTATATCTTATATTAACTTATTTGGGAAGAAAAAATATTCTACAAGTTTCTTAGTGAAGAATAATTAGAGCACGGAGCTAATCCTCTAATTATAAAAAGTAGTTTAATCCAATCTAAAAAATATCAATTATTGCCAGGAATAAATATCTGTGTTTGCTCTCCCGTGTCTGTATCAAGTATATCAACAACTAAACCGAGGTTTGATGGGTAGATATCTACCGCTAAACTCCCAAAAACATAGGATCCTTCAGCAATACCTTTATCCCCAAACTGGTTTTCGAATAATGAGTTAGAAATTTTATTTAATAATTGATTATTGAGATTTTCTTTAAAGCGTTCCAACTCTGTTTTCTGTTCAAATCCTGTTTTGGTATCTTCTTTAAAATCATTTTGACTTTCAGCAGAACTAAGTAGCCACTGATAATTAAATGTATCACCGCCAAAAGCAGGATTCTTTGGTTTATAAACTAAATCTTGTGCATTTGAGTTTATAAAAACTCCTAAAAGTAATGCCATTAAAAGTAATGTTCTCATACTGAAATTGATTTAAATAAACATGATCGAGAAACCCCAAAAAAAAGTAACGCAGATATCGTTCGATGTAAGTCATTATAAAATTTTTAATAAGCTCCTTAATAAACATTCAATATTGAGTAATAAATTTATTTTGTTTTTCAATATTCTTGAAATATTTAAAAACTTTTGCTGAAGACGTTTCTGCCATAAATTTCAAAAAATCTTCATCAGGTTTTGCAATAAATTCTTCTATTACCTCACTATCTACATTAATAGAAATCTTAGTGGTTCTACCGAAGGTCAACTCTTCCTGAATGGAAATAATTTTGCTTGAATTTAATTTTAATTTAGAAAAGGCATTATAAAAAAGATCATAGAAATCATTACCTAATTTAGTTTTAGTATCATTAGATACAATCCCCACCATTTCTAATCCATCCTTAGGCTTAAGAATACCTAAGTTTGAATCTTCTTCCCCAAAAATTATTCGATCTTTACCTATTATTTTATTATCCTCATCATAAATCAATAATAATATAATAATCTGATCTTCTGTACTTTTATTAATTTGAGTTTTAGAAAGTGTAATTTTATTTAGAGGCTCTAAGGTAACTCTGCCATCTTGAGCATTACTTGATCTATTGGAATTAGATTTGTTTTTTCTAAAAACAGAAAGCTTAAATGAAATATTTTTAAATTCGGACTTTAAATTCTCAACAGTTCCAACAACTGACAAAGTATTTTCAATCTCTTCAACATCAATCTTGGCTTTAACTTCTTTATAAACAACTTGAGCTGCCAAAAATTGAATATTAAAATAGAAGAACAAAGCCACAATTTTAATTAAAAATCTTTTCATAACTTAATGATTAAAAATATAAATTGCTCCCGAATTTCCTGATTGAGTAATTTTCAAATCTTTAGATATTGAATTAGACCCATTGTTAAATAATGTCAAATTATTTCCTTCCTGATTTATCGTCATATTTATTGAACCCGAAGTATATGATGAAAAATCACTCACATAATTATTATTTCCGAACTGGGTTACTAATTGTGTTAAATCATAAGCATTTTTGTCAACAGATACATAATTATTTAATCCATATTGACCAATTACAATGGTAGAATTTTCATTATGTAAGCTTATATCTGAATAATTATTAAAACCTATTTGAGAAATATGTATTAAGTTATTATTCGATAGCAACTGAATATTTGATGACTGTTGAACTTGGCCAATTTCATTATTTCCAACGTATATCAAATCCTTACTCACTAAGTATAATGAATTTACAGGAGAATTTAATTCTTGTGCTTCTACGAAGCTTATCGTAAAAAACATGGATAGAAATAAAAAAATATCAAATTTTGGTTTCATGAGTCATTAATTATGAATTTTAAACCTAAATTTCCTTAAAATAGTTTCAACTATTCCTATTCAATCATTTGCAGTAAGAAAAAAGCTTTGACTATTGTTTATTAAAATCTATGCTTACTATTTATGATAACAAATAGTTCTTTAAAAAAAAAGGTGGAATTGTTAACCAATTCCACCTTTAAGAAAGTAATTAGTTAGATTGCATAACTAAACTCATATTTCCAGTTCCCCATTGGTTAACTGTACTTAAATGGTTATCACCAGTTTGTATAGTCCAAGCATTATTTGCTGTCCCATATTGATTGATGAAAGAAGTGTTATCAGTACCTAATTGAGTAGTAACTGCCATATTATATTCTCCATTTTGATAAACATTGGCATCATTTCCTAAACCAACTTGAAACACAAGAGAGTTATTATCATGTCCATCTTGCATTGTTTTGGCAGAATTCGCTATATCAAACTGCAAAGTAGTTGAAGAGTTGTCTCTACCTATTTGAGTTGTTCTAGCATAATTAAGGAAACCAGCTTGTCCTATAACAGCATCGTTTCTTCTTCCATCTTGAGTGATGTAAGCAGCATTACCAATTCCTAATTGACCTATGTAAGCATCATTTCGACGCCCTTTTTGGTCAACATTTGCATAGTTTAACGCTCCCCCTTGGTTGATGTCAGCTTCGTTATTTCTACCATCTTGATCTACTACAGATAAATTGGCAAATCCTAATTGCAAAACATCTGAATCATTTGCAATTCCAGACTGTGTAACAACAGCAGCATTTGCAATTCCAAACTGATTTACTGCACTAACATTTCCTTGTGCAAAACTAAATGAGGCCACAAGCATCGCGGAGATGCTTAAAATTACTTTTTTCATAATAAATATATTTAATTGGTTGTTAATACAAATTAATATATAGGTTCAAAAAAGTGATTTGGGATCTGCTTTTTTAAGTAATAATTAATAAGAAATACATTTTTAATTATTTGCTTATTTCATTACTACATATCAAAGATAAAAAACATAATTAAAAGAAAACACGTATAAATACCTGTTTTTCATCTAATTAAAATATTTTTCGATGAAACGTAATTCTGTATCGACGAACTACGTTTTTCATAAAATTCATAAACAAGAAAGAGACTACATAAACTAGATTTGCAAAAATACCTTACCTCATCAATACAATTAAAAAGAACTTCACAACAAAAAAAACAAATTATAATGAAGAAAAAGAAAAATAATACAATATTACATACACTATACATATTGTAGTACTCTGCGCTTAATATGGATAATTAAAACTAAATTAGTAACCACAGTAAAAGATACAAGGATATTTTAACTGCATCTATTAAATTACCTTAGATAAACTAAAACAGGAATACAATCTATTAACCAACCTTATCGTCCTATTATCCTCTATAAGAGTTTTTGACAAAAAAAAGCCCTTCCAAAACGGAAAGGCTTTTAAAAGTTTTAGAATTTGTACTTACTACTTAGTAAATAACAATTCTCTATATTTAGTTAAAGTCCAGATTTCATTATCAACTAATAACTCTAATTTATCACAATGATTTCTGATAATTTCAAAGTATGGTTTTACTTTATTACAATATGCTTCTGCCATTTCTTGCGCATCAGTCAAATTATTTGCTATCTTTCTTTCGTTTGTCATCTCCTCAACTTTTGAGTTAATGCCTTCAATATGTCCTGAAATTTCTTTAATCAAAACAATTTGCTCTTTAGCTATTGTTTCAAAATCATCCCCAAAAATATCTTTTAAACCTTTAACATTGGCAATCAAAGTATTTTGGTAACGAATTGCTGTAGGAATAACGTGATTTTTAGAAATATCACCTAAAACTCTACCTTCAATTTGGATTTTTTTAGTGTACTCTTCTAATTCAATTTCGTATCGCGCTTCAACCTCAACATGATTCATGATGTTTAATTCCGAAAACAAATCTAATGACTGCTTAGAAATTCTTGCTTTTAATGCTTCCGGTGTAGTTTTGAAATTACTTAAGCCTCTTTTTGCAGCTTCCGCTTCCCATTCCTCGCTATATCCGTCTCCTTCAAAAAGGATTTTTTTAGATTGTTTGATGTACTCTCTTAAAACATTGAAGATTGCATCATCTTTCTTCATGTCTTTAGAATCAATTAATGCATCAACCTCAACTTTAAAGTCTCTTAATTGTTTTGCAACAATTGCATTCAACGTAGTCATTGCATTAGAACAGTTTGCTGTAGAACCTACCGCTCTGAACTCAAATTTATTTCCTGTAAAGGCAAATGGGGAAGTTCTGTTTCTGTCTGTATTGTCTAAGAGAACATCTGGAATTTTCCCTACTACATTTAGTTTTAAATCGGTTTTTTCTTCAGGAGATAATTTACCAGTAGTGACACCTTCTAATTCTGCTAAAACTTTAGTCAATTGTCCACCAATGAATACGGAGATAATTGCCGGTGGTGCTTCGTTTGCTCCTAATCTATGGTCATTACTTGCAGAAGCTATTGCTGCTCTTAATAATGACTCATTATCATTTACCGCTTTGATGGTATTGATAAAGAAAGTCAAAAACTGTAAATTACTCATTGGTGTTTTGCTTGGACTCAACAAGTTTACACCAGTATCTGTAGCTAACGACCAGTTATTGTGCTTCCCTGAACCATTCACTCCTTTGAAAGGCTTTTCATGGAACAACACTTTCAATTCGTGACGTTCGGCTACTTTTTGCATTACATCCATCAACAAACAGTTGTGATCCACAGCCAAGTTTGTTTCTTCAAAAATAGGAGCCAATTCAAATTGATTTGGTGCTACTTCATTGTGACGTGTTTTTACAGGGATGCCTAACAACATACATTCTTGCTCTAAATCTCTCATGTAAGTCAATGCACGTGTTGGAATAGAACCAAAATAATGGTCATCTAATTGTTGCCCTTTTGCAGAAGTATGTCCTAATAAAGTTCTTCCTGTCATAATAAGGTCAGGACGAGAATTTGCTAACGCTCTATCTACTAAGAAATATTCTTGTTCCCAACCTAAAGTTGCAGTAACTTTTTTTACATTTTTATCAAAATATTTACATACTTCGGTAGCTGCATCATCCATAACCATAAGAGCACGCAACAAAGGTGTCTTATAATCTAAAGCCTCTCCGGTGTACGAAATAAAAACAGTTGGAATACATAAAGTAGTTCCAAAAATAAATGCTGGAGATGTTGGATCCCAAGCGGTATATCCTCTTGCTTCGAATGTGTTTCTAATTCCACCATTTGGAAAACTAGAAGCATCTGGTTCTTGTTGTACTAATTGAGCACCACCAAATTTTTCTACAGGATCGCTACCGTCATAAGATGTTTCAAAAAAGGCATCATGTTTTTCAGCAGTTGTCCCTGTAAGTGGTTGAAACCAGTGCGTATAATGAGTCACTCCTTTAGACAAAGCCCACTCTTTCATACCCATGGCGATATAATCAGCTAATTTTCTGTCTATTTTAGTTCCATGCTGTACTGCATCGCGCACTCCTTTAAAAGCATCAGAAGTCAAAAATTGCTTCATTGCTTTGTCATTAAAGACATTTGAACCAAAAATAGTAGATTTTCTATCAGATTCTTCAAATTTAACTGGCTTTCTGGTCGATGCTTCTCTCAAAGCTTGAAAACGTAATGTTGACATAAAAATTGTTTTTTAATTAATTAGACCCCTATTATATTGATGCAAATATAATTTAATTATTACTTTTATAAAATTTTACCTCAAATTTTTATGGGTTACAGACCGAAATTTATCAAATTATTAAAAATACATTCTTAAAATCACAACTTAGTAATTTTAAAGCCGTTATTTTCGGAAGTATCAGACCATGAAAAATCCAAAAGAGTAAAAAGTCAACAACTTTTCCTTAAATTTTTTAGTTAAGTTTAATAATCAAAAAGTATCTTTACGCAAAATATTAATACTTTAAATTTATGATTGTCTGGATTTCTTTTTTAACCGCAGTTTTGATTTTTTTAGCTCTTGATTTGGGAGTTTTTAACAAAACACCACACATTATAAGTTCCAAAGAAGCAGGGAAATGGACCGCAATATGGGTTACATTATCTTTTATATTCTCCGGAGTAATCTATTGGCTTTACACCACGGATTATATTGCCAATCCCGATTCTTTGAAACCTGCTGCCGCATCAATAAAGTTCATCACAGGCTATTTGATAGAATTGTCCCTTAGTATTGATAACATATTTGTTATCGCTATTATTTTTTCTGCCTTTAAAATTCCACAAAAATACCAACATCGAGTGCTATTTTGGGGAATCTTAGGAGCAATTTTATTTAGAGGTCTAATGATCTATTTTGGCGTTTTACTGATTAACAAATTTTCATGGATGACGTATATTTTTGGAGGTTTTCTAATTTACACCGCCATGAAAATGCTATTTAGTGGAGAAGATGAAAAATTTGAACCAAAAAAATCATTCATTTATAAAGCACTGAAAAAAGTCATGCCAATTTCTAATCACATCGATGGAGAGCATTTCTTTGTAAAAAGAAGACACATTACAGCTGCTACTCCTCTATTTGTAGCGCTAATCGTTATTGAAGTTATGGATGTCGTTTTTGCGATTGATAGTGTTCCTGCGATTTTAGCCATAACAAGCGATCCGTTTTTAGTTTTTAGCTCTAATATCTTTGCTATTTTAGGATTGCGTTCTATGTATTTCTTTCTGGCTCACATGTTAGACAAATTTGCTCATTTGGAGTACAGTCTTATTGCCATCTTGACTTTTGTAGGTGTCAAAATGCTGCTCCATGATTATCTTAAATTGCCTGAATGGGTTTCATTGGCTTTTATAGCCCTTTCCCTTATCGCGGGAATTGTTGCATCGCTTAGAAAGAGTAGTAAAGAAATGGTTTAAAACTAAAAAGTACAAGCAATAAAAAAAGGAAATCTCTCGATTTCCTTTTTTTATTATTAAAATTTCTCCTTACAAATTGATTTTCTTAACGCCACTCATATCAACTTTCAATGCAGACATTACCGAGTCAATATTATTTTTATTAATTGTTTTAGCAAAACCATCCGGTATTACAACAATTCTAAAGGTTTGATCTTGAGTCCAACTTGCTGGCAATGTGTTAAGATTAAAATTTGCCGAAAGATAGATATTTACATCAAATCTAGAATAATCAAAATTAAAATCTAGTGCACCTCCATCATTAAAATAATACGTTTGAGGCATTAACTTCCAAACATCCTGACCATTTACAGTATCGTATAAATGATATACTAAAACAGAATCCGAGGAATAAATTGGCGGATCAAATACGACCAATCTACTATAATTATTATTGGAATTGAATGAAGTCGTAACTTCAAACACTTCATTTCTTGGGGCATCATCATATACTTCTGTTACTTCACAACTTTGTAGTGCCATCATCCCGATGAAAACTAAAAATAAGGTAATTTTTTTCATTCGATTTCGTTTTTATAATTTATATAAAAGACTCTATTCATGAATTGTGCCAAACTTTATTGTGAAGAATAATGTACTTTTGAATTATGGAGAAGAAACTTAAATTATACATGATAATGCTAGGCTGCGTGCCAGAAGGACGGTTTACAGAACAGCATGATATTTTTTTTGGAATTGGTAATTCCTTGAAAGAATTGATTCCTCATATCAATCTTTTTTGGCCAGAAGCCAAAGGTAAAATTCATATTGATGTTTGGCGAGAAGTTTCTGTCGTTGATGACTTCGCTATTGAAATTGTTCCAAAAAATACTGAAGCACAAGTTCCCCCAGAACAATTATTTTTCATCAATTTAGGAGGGTATAAAGAAAATGAATTTGAAGAATACCATTATAAAATGATTACAGTTGCTACTAGTTTAGCATTAGCATCAAAAAAATCAAAAAAAACTGCATTTTACAAACATTGTGGTTTCAAAGAAGCACCTTCGCATATTGACGATCAATACGGAATTGATGTAGATGATATTTACAATGTTGCAGATATGCTGCCAGTACAATTCAAAGCTTTATATTCGTTAAAAATCATAAAGTCAGAAATACAATTAGAACAAAATCCGCTGCATATAGGCTATTTGAAATTGAAAAAAATTAAAGATTAATCAATAAAAAAGCCTTTCATTATTATCTATGAAAGGCCTTTTGAAATTTTTAAAGAATATAAATCTATTTCACCACTAGAGTATTATTTTTTAAGATTTTGCTGAAAAATAATACATGAGAAGGCAATGCATTTTCCCAATATTCCCAAGTATGCGCTCCTGGCCGTTCCGTGTAATCGTGAGCAACTTTACTATAAACAAGTCTTCGGTGTAATTCTCTATTAGATTCAATCAAAAAATCATCTACTCCACAATCTATAATCAATTCCAGCTTGTTACTTTTTATTTTATCCACCATATTCAAAACCGCATTAGAAGCATATACTTCCTGTGGCGCTCCTTCAATTCCAAAAACAGGCTCCATTAATTTAGTTACTCGTTCCTTTGATTCTGGATTAATTATACTTCCCATATCTACCGCTCCACTCATACTTCCAGCGGCACAAAACAGTTCCGGATGTCTTGTCGAAAGATACAAAGCTCCGTGGCCTCCCATGGAAAGCCCAGTAATTACACGCCCTTTTCTGTCATTTATGGTTCGATAGGTATTATCTACTTTTTCAATTACTTCTTTCGTAATATAAGTTTCAAACTGACTTCCTTTATTAACAGGACTATCCAGATAAAAACTGAATGTTTCTCCCTCCGGCATTACAATTATGATATTATATTGGTCAGCTAAATTGTGTAATAAATTCTTATCCGGAGTTTTAGATAACCAATCATTAAAATGACCATAAGCGCCATGCAACAGATAAAGAACAGGATAATTAGCTTTGCTTTTAGCATAAGAACTTGGTAAAACTACCGCAGCTTTATATGTTTTATTCATTGCCATGCCAGGAATTTGCAACGTATCGGCTTTTGCCGCATAAGAAACAGCTACATGCCCAAAAAGGAAAAATAAGAATACAATTTGAAATTTTTTCATTGGAACGTTTTTTAGATGATTGAAAAGTAAATATAATACTTTAGAATAAATAAAATAAAGCCACAATAATTACAAACAAAAAAAGCCTTTCATCGCTGAAAGGCCTTTTAAAAAAATTTATAAATTAATTCCAACTAAAAGTGGGATCAGCGATTCACACACTTTTTGCGATGCAAAAAGTGGTTCTCTGCTTACATATTTCTTCTATACTGACCACCTACTTCAAATAAAGCAGATGTGATTTGTCCCAAAGAACAAACCTTAGTTGCTTCCATTAAATGTTCAAATAAGTTTTCGTTTTTAATGGCAGCTTCCTGAAGCGTATTTAAATGCTCATTTACTAAATCTTGATTCGATTGATGCAAATGGTTCAACATATCAATTTGGTATTGTTTTTCTTCTTCCGTAGCACGAATAACTTCCGCTGGAATTACCGTTGGAGAACCTTTGGAACTCAAGAACGTATTCACACCAATAATTGGGAATTCACCTGTATGTTTCAACGTTTCATAATACAAACTTTCTTCTTGAATTTTACTTCTTTGGTACATGGTTTCCATAGCACCCAGCACTCCTCCACGTTCGGTAATTCTATCGAATTCCTGTAAAACTGCAGCTTCAACTAAATCTGTTAATTCTTCGATAATGAAAGCGCCTTGAATTGGATTTTCATTTTTGGCCAAACCTAATTCTTTATTGATAATCAACTGAATTGCCATCGCACGACGCACTGACTCTTCCGTAGGCGTTGTAATTGCTTCGTCATACGCGTTAGTATGTAAGGAATTACAGTTGTCATAAATAGCATACAAAGCTTGCAAAGTGGTACGAATATCATTGAAATCTATTTCCTGTGCGTGCAAAGAACGTCCCGAAGTCTGAATGTGGTATTTCAACATTTGCGCACGCTCGTTAGCACCGTATTTATTTTTCATGGCTTTCGCCCAAATTTTACGTGCTACACGACCAATAACGGCATATTCCGGATCTACACCATTCGAAAAGAAGAATGATAAGTTTGGTCCAAAATCATTGATGTTCATGCCACGACTCAAATAATATTCTACATACGTGAAACCATTTGAAAGTGTAAATGCCAATTGTGTAATTGGATTTGCTCCTGCTTCGGCAATGTGATACCCTGAGATAGAAACCGAATAGAAATTTCTAACATTCTTGGTAATAAAATATTCCTGTACGTCACCCATCAATCGCAACGCAAATTCAGTAGAGAAAATACAAGTATTTTGTGCTTGGTCTTCTTTTAAAATATCAGCCTGAACCGTTCCACGAACTTGAGACAATGTTCTTGCTTTGATTTCGTCATACACTTCCAAAGGTAAAACCTGATCTCCTGTAACGCCTAAAAGCATCAATCCTAAACCGTTATTTCCTTCGGGTAAATCCCCTTGATAATGCGGTCTTTCGACTCCTTTAGCTGCGTATATTTTGTTAATTTTTGCTTCAACTTCTTTTTCAAGACCATTTTCTTTGATGTAAAACTCACATTGTTGGTCAATCGCCGCATTCATAAAAAAGCCTAATAACATGGGTGCTGGTCCATTAATAGTCATACTCACCGAAGTCATCGCATGAACCAAATCAAAACCAGAATATAGCTTTTTAGCATCATCCAAGCAACATATAGAAACTCCGGCATTCCCTATTTTCCCATAAATATCAGGACGTACATGTGGATCGTTTCCGTATAAAGTCACACTGTCAAAAGCAGTTGACAATCTTTTAGCAGGCAATCCCGCACTCACATAATGAAAACGTTTGTTGGTTCTTTCCGGTCCGCCTTCTCCAGCAAACATTCGAGAAGGATCTTCTCCTTCACGTTTGAAAGGATACAACCCTGCAGTAAAAGGGAATTCTCCAGGAACATTTTCCTGCAGACACCAACGTAAAATATCACCCCAAGCTTTATACTTTGGTAATGCAATTTTCGGAATTTGAGAATGTGAAAGCGACTCTGTATGCGTAGCCATTTTTATTTCTCTGTCACGAACTTTAAACGTGTAAACTGGATTCTTATACTTGTTTACTTTCTCATCCCAAGTCAAAATGATTTCCCAATTGTACGGATCCAAATCCATTTTTACTTTTTCAAACTGATTCAGTAAAAGATTCAAAAATATTTTATCCTCGGCAGCACCCGATTTCTCCAATTCTATAGCTGTTGGCAAAACAGAATCATCATTGATTCCTGCTTTGTTTATTTCAGGTATTTTCTTGGCTACTGTTTCAATCGTTTTGAAAATTCCATATAATTTCTGTGCCACTTGTTCTTGGCTTACCGCAGTAACATCATATTTACGGTTACTTTCGGCAATTTCAGATAAATAACGGGTTCTATGTGGCGGAATAACGAAAATCTTCTCGCTCATTTCACGAGTGATTTGGAACGTTGATTTCAAATCAGAATTTGTTTTCTCATGGACTTTGTCCATAATCGCTTTGTACAGCGTATTCATTCCAGGATCGTTGAACTGCGAAGCAATGGTCCCGAAAACTGGAAGCGTATCTAAATTAGCATCCCATAGATTGTGGTTGCGTTGGTATTGTTTTTTCACGTCTCTTAACGCATCAAGAGAACCGCGTTTGTCGAATTTGTTTATTGCTACCAAGTCAGCAAAATCAAGCATGTCGATTTTTTCCAATTGGGTTGCAGCACCAAATTCTGGTGTCATTACATATAAAGAAACATCGGAATGATCCATAATCTCTGTATCGGATTGCCCGATTCCAGAAGTCTCCAAGATGATGATATCATAATTTGCCGCTTTAATTACTTGAATTGCATCGGCAACATATTTTGACAAAGCCAAATTCGATTGGCGTGTAGCCAATGAACGCATGTAAACACGAGGATTATTGATAGCATTCATTCGGATTCTATCTCCTAAAAGTGCTCCACCTGTTTTACGTTTGGATGGATCAACAGATATTAATCCGATTGTTTTTTCCGGGAAATCAATTAGAAAACGACGTACCAATTCATCCACCAAAGATGATTTTCCAGATCCACCGGTTCCTGTTATTCCAAGAACTGGAGTTTTACAACCCTTATTCTTTTTTTGGATGGTTTCCAAAGTTTTAGCAGCAACATCCGGAAAGTTTTCTGCTGATGAAATAATTCTGGCAATTGCTTTTGGATTTTTTTCTTCTAAATGATTAATTTCATCCGTCAGTTTATCGCCAACAGGATAATCCGATTTTTGTACCAAATCGTTTATCATTCCTTGTAATCCCATCGCACGTCCATCATCCGGAGCGTAAATTCTGGTGATTCCGTACGCTTGCAATTCAGCAATTTCTGAAGGCAGAATTACACCACCGCCACCGCCAAATATTTTGATTTGACCCGCTCCTTTTTCCTGAAGCAAGTCATACATGTATTTAAAATATTCGTTATGTCCTCCTTGATAGGAAGTTATCGCAATTGCATTCGCATCTTCTTGAATCGCGGTATTAACTACTTCTTCCACGCTGCGGTCGTGACCTAGATGAATCACCTCAACACCAGTAGATTGAATAATTCTACGCATGATATTGATTGCTGCATCGTGACCATCAAAAAGGGCTGCTGCGGTTACAATTCTTACTTTATTAACAGGGATATACGGTTTTACGGGTTCCATTTTATGAATATGATAATTTAAGTGTGCAATTTACAATTTTATTTTAAAAATTATTTGATGTTGCTGCTCGTTGTTAATAAATAAGGAAGAATTTTGTTATTTAGCCCCGATTGCAGCGACATCTCCCGATTTAGAAAAAGAAGGCTTTTTTTTAGCCGTAGTTTTTATTTATCGGGAATACAGCGGAAAGCGGGACAAATCGTCATTAATACTACTAAACTTTGTGCTCCTAAAGAATAGTTGGCTTTGTTTTTGAATAAGTAGTATTTTTACAAATGCCGGAAGGCGAATTAATAAATAAACAATTTACGATGAAGAAAATTTTAGTTTTAGCAGTAGCAATTTCACTTTCCAGTTGTGCCGAAATGCAACAAGTTATGAATCAATTTCCGCAAACGCAAGGAATTGGCGGTGTTGATATTGCCGGCGGATTAAAGGAAGCACTGAATAATGGGATTTCAAAACAAGTGACCAAACTGACTGCCACAGATGGTTTTTACAGAAATGAAGCCGTGAAAATTTTATTGCCGGAAGAATTAAGAAAAGTAGACGCCGGTTTGAGAAGAATTGGATTGAGTTCTTTGGCTGATGAAGGATTAAAAGTATTGAATCGTGCTGCTGAAGACGCGGTAAAGGAAGCGACGCCAATATTTGTTGACGCTGTTAGAAACATGACTTTTATGGATGCTAAAACGATATTGATGGGCAATGAAAGTTCGGCGACGAATTATTTACAAAACAGTACTTCGACGGCTTTATACGGAAAATTTAATCCAGTGATTAAAAATTCGTTTACTAAAGTTGGTGCCGATAAAGTTTGGACCAATATTATTACAAAATACAACAGCATTCCTCTAGTAAATAAAGTAAATCCTGATTTGACAGATTATGTTACGAATCAAGCGCTGAATGGCGTTTTCAAAATGGTTGCCGTTGAAGAGAAAAACATCAGAACGAATTTGAGTTCCAGAACTTCTGTTTTGTTGCAGAAAGTTTTTGCGATGCAGGATAACAAATAGATTGAAATTGGGCTGTTTTTTTTCAAACATTAAACAGCCAAATTCAACTTTTTTATAAAAACAAATACGTTTAGTTTTGAAAAATACTATTCATTACTAAGAACAAAGCTGAAAACAGAACGCTAATGCAGAAAATTACAATCCTAATCCATTGCGAAGATCAAAAAGCAATTATTGCCTCCGTTACTAATTATATTTCGTCCATTGATGGCAATATTATTTATTTAGACCAACATGTTGATGCCGATGAAAACGTATTTTTCATGCGTTTAGAATGTGAATTCAGTGCTAAAAACTGGAATATAGAAGCTATTAAAACTGATTTTCAAGCCAAGTTAGCTTCTCCGTTTAAGATGTCATGGGAAATGTATACCCAAAACGAAAAACCAAGAATGGCTTTGTTTGTTTCTAAATACGACCATTGTTTGTATGACATTTTAGGACGTTACAGCGCTGGCGAATTGCCTCTTGAAATTCCTTTGATCATAAGCAACCATGAAGATTTGAAGTGTGTGGCAAAACGTTTTTCTATTCCGTTTCATTATGTTCCTTTCACGAAAGATATTAAAGCGGAAGGCGAACAAAAGCATTTGGATTTATTGAAAGAATACAATATTGACTTTATCGTTTTGGCACGCTACATGCAAATTATCACTCCAAATTTGATTGCACAATATAAAAATCAAATTATCAATATTCATCACTCTTTTCTGCCTGCGTTTCCTGGAGCAAAACCGTATCATTCGGCTTTTAAACGCGGTGTAAAAATCATTGGTGCCACCAGTCATTATGTGACCGAAGGATTGGATGAAGGTCCGATTATCGAGCAGGATATTGCCCGTGTTTCGCACAGTCATTCAATAGAAGATTTTATTATGAAAGGACGTGATCTGGAAC
This sequence comes from Flavobacterium petrolei, assembly GCF_003314435.2. Classification (GTDB taxonomy): domain Bacteria; phylum Bacteroidota; class Bacteroidia; order Flavobacteriales; family Flavobacteriaceae; genus Flavobacterium; species Flavobacterium petrolei. The sequence goes on from NZ_QNVY02000001.1 coordinate 46,819, forward strand.
GCATGGTTTTGGCCAGAGCCATAAAATTGCATGCCGAGAGAAAAACAATGGTTTATGACAATAAAACGGTAGTGTTTTTATAAAAAACAATCCTTTTTCGAATTGTTTCTGCACTCAATATTGTCAACCATACACCAATACAATCTTTTGAAACTGGAATTAATTGTAAAGAATAAAAAGTGTAAAAAATCTTAACTTATGTGCAACAAAGTAATAACAAAATCTTAACAGCAAAACGTTTCCTTAAGTGTGATCTTTGCAGAGTAATAAACTGGTTATTTATTATTTTGGTTTTGGTTAGTTAAAGAATTGCCTGCATTCATAGTGCAGGCATTTTTTATTTAGTTGTATTTATAAAAGACAGAACCGCATCATTGAAAGCATTAGGTTGTTCCACATTGACTACGTGTCCACAGTTTTCTATTACGAAGAGTTTCGATGATTTATAATGATTCTCCACTACTTTACGCACCGAAGGTAAAAACATATAATCCTCCTCACCCATTACATAAAGCGTAGGAATATTCAATTCTACCTGACGGAACCATTTCAGCACGGGATTTATTTCAGCTGTGAGTTTAAACCACTTTATAAATTCTTTTTGGTATAACTTCTTGGCCTCATTGATAAAAAGGACACGTGATTGCTTATGACTTTTTTTAGGCATAATCACAAAGGCAAAAAACTTGTATAAAACCAAATAAGGCAAAACATATTTAAACATATTTCCTAATCGCATCAATACTTGAGAACGGAAATTCATTTTCAGTATTGCACCACCCAGAATCATGCTTTGCACGCGTTCCGGATACATTTCAGCCAATTGTCTGATGAGAATAGTACCCAATGAAATACCAACGAAATGTGATTTTTTTATTTTAAGAAAATCTAAGACTTCCAGAATATCATTGGCCAAAGCCGAAAAAGTATATTTCTGTTTGAAAGCCGTCTTCAAAGTGGGTTTTGATTCCCCGTGACCCCGCAAATCCAATAACAATACATTATATTGTTTCTTGAAATCGCGAATTTGCTTAAACCAGATAGACGAACTTCCTCCGGCACCATGAACAAAAGTTACCCACTGATCACTGTTTTTATTTTCGTATATGGTATAATTGATCACGTATTTTTTTTTGTAAAAATAGGACTTTAATTTTAAATCCCAATCTTAACAAAAAATAGTGCGTTTTTTATAATTGTATGCCGTAAATTTGCAAAAAAATTACACCGATGATTGGATTATTGAAAGAGAAAAGTGAAATAGAAAAACTTAAAAAAGAATACCAAATACTTGCGAAATTTAATTTCGACCTCGAAAAAAACCCTATAAATCCCACTGAAACTCCGGAAGAATTAATTTTAGAGGAATGCGAATTATAATTTTTGATGCATTTTTTTAAAATAATCAAACGCTTTTAGCAATCGGCTTCCGTACCAGGAAAACATTTCACCATCTACAAAAACCGTTTTTGCATGATGCGTAAAACGACCTATTTCAAAAGCATCTTCCTCTTTGAAAGGGTACGGCTCTGAAGAAAGGAAAACAAAATCCGGATCGCCCTCTAAACGCATTTTTTTGAGTTCGATTTCCGGATAACGCCCTTTGTTGTCATAAATATTCTGAAAGTGGTTCAGTTTCAGTAATTCATTGATGAAATTATCAGAACCAGCAACCATAAAAGGATTTTTCCAAATGAAATACGCTGCCTTTTTAACTGGTTTATCTTTGATGAAATTTTTAAAATCGCTAAAGGCAAAAGCCAATTTGTCGTTCCATTTCTGCGATTCGGTTCTGCAATTAAAGAGTTGACCAAAGTCGGTTATCATTTGAAAATTATCTTCAATCGTGATGATATTTGTCACCCAAACTGCACAGATTTTACGTAGTTCTTCTACTATTTCTTGAGTGTTTTCCTCTTTATTACAAATGATAATATCCGGTTGCAGCAATCTGATTTTCTCAAAATGAACTTTTTTGGTTCCGCCAACGATTTTCTTAACAGACTTAAAATGATACGGATGCACACAGAATTTGGTAATCCCAACAATTCGGTCTTCCAAACCTAAATCATAAAGTAATTCGGTTTGAGAGGGAACTAATGAAATAATACGTTTTGGAGACGTTTCAAATGAATGAGTTGTTCCTATTTGATCGATTAGATTTTTTTGTTTCAAGTTTATAGTTTAAAGTTCATATTATTAAAACATAAATTAGCAGCTTTTTAACCATTAAGAAATTAAGAAAAGTTCAGTTTTTTTACATACTGTCAATAAATACAAGTTAGCTCCAAAATAAAATTTAAAACATATAAGCCATATAAGTTCATTTAAGTTGCGAAATCTTCGAATCGTTTATCTTATATGTCCTAATATGGCTTACATGGTTAACTACTATATTGTGCTTTTTTTGCAATTAAGAAATTAAGCTTTAAAGTATTTCTTAAAGAAACTTAATGTCTTAATGGTTCTGAGAATTGTGGAGTAGTAATAACATTTCGTGCTGACAAAAACTTAAAGGTTTAATGTTCAAAGTTGGGCAACCTGAAACTTTAAACTTTAAACTTTAAACTCATTATCTCTTCCATTTCCTGTTGCATTTTCAACGCTTCTCCTCTAGCCTTTTCAGCAAAATCAGTTTCATTTGAAGCATAAATAATTGCTCTTGAGGAATTGATCAGTAACCCAACATTGGAGTTCATTCCGTATTTAGATACTTCAGCAAGACTTCCGCCTTGCGCACCAACTCCGGGAACAAGTAAGAAACTATCTGGAACAATTTTACGGATTTCAGTGAAGTATTCCGCTTTGGTAGCGCCTACAACATACATCAGGTTTTCACTGTTTTTCCATGTTTTAGACGTTTCTAACACCTGTTTGTACAATTCTTTTCCTCCCGAAGCGTCGGAAAAATTCAACGTCTGAAAGTCGAATGCACCTTCATTAGAAGTCAAAGCCAACATAATCGTATGCTTATTTTCGAAAGCCAGAAAAGGCTCTACCGAATCTTTGCCCATGTAAGGCGCAACGGTAACACTGTCAAAATTTAAATCTTCAAAGAAAGCTTTCGCATACATTGACGATGTATTTCCAATATCACCGCGTTTTGCATCAGCTATAGTGAAGATATCAGGATATTTTTCGTTGATATAGTTAATAGTTTTTTGAAGTGACATCCACCCTTTTATACCGTACGCTTCATAAAAAGCGGTATTGGGTTTATAGGAGACCGTTAGGTCATGTGTGGCATCAATAATTGCTTTATTGAATTCGAAAATAGGATCTTCCAATTCTAATAAATGCTTTGGAATTTTGTTCAAATCAACATCTAAACCTACACATAGGAAGGATTTTTTGAGTTGTATTTGTTGAATTAATTTTTGTGTTGTCATTTTATCTGTAGTTGTGGCGCAAAATTACGAACATAGAATCAATATCACTTATAATCCTAAAACAATATTTGAATTCTTTAGAACATTGCAGGTATAATCCGTTGCAATGGAATTTATGAAGAGGAAATAAAAAATATTTAAAACCCCGTTATTAAATACAAAACAAGTATACTCGAGAGAATTTTTACTGACAAAAATCAGTATCAATTGATTGCTTTTTAAATTTCACTACTGTTAAAAAAAACACAAAATTAACTATTGTTGAATGTTTTCAAATTTTATCATCATAGCTTAAAAACAAGAAAATGATCATGTAAAACATTAATAATCAATAAAAATATAAAATTTAGTTACAAAAAAACTGGCACAAAATTTTACTTATAACCCTTTTCGGTTTTTAAATTCAATTTTCTCTAAAACTCAAGATGAATTTGAAAGCAACCTTTTTATATCTTTACCCTTAAACAAAAATATTTATGAAAGTATATTTGAAGTTTGACTATGCTCAACTGACAAAAAAAATTGTTCAAGAAAAGCTATCCGAATTAGGATATAAATTTAATATTATCGGTTTTGGTGAATTTAATTTTTTAGAAAAAATACCCTCTGAAAAAGTAGCTGAAATCACTGCTGTTTTTAAAGAATATGGCATAGAAATAGTTGAAAACCAGAAAAGTGTTTTGGTTCAAAAAATAAAAGACGCTATCGTTGAAATGGTCAACAGTGATAAGCCGTTAAACATAAAAAGCTCCGTGTATATTGCGGATAAATTAAATCTTAGTTATGCCTATTTGTCCAATGTTTTTTCTGAAGTAACCTATACTTCTATTGAAAATTTTATCATTATTCAAAAAATAGAATTAGCGAAACAATTGATGATCAACACGCCACTTAATTTGACTGAAATTTCTATCCAGTTGAATTATTCTAGTGTAGCACATTTAAGCACGCAATTTAAGCATACCACTGGAATGACGCCTTCTGCTTTCCAGCGCATTATTTCGAAACGAAGAGAATTATCCAATAAAAACAACAATTAAACCAATAGTATATGACTACTGATTTTATAAATATTTGCCTTGCAGACGATGACGAAGATGACAGATTGTTTTTTACGGATGCATTTGAAGAATTAAAAATAAACACCAAAGTGAGCACCTTCAACGATGGTGTTGAGTTAATGAATTATCTTAATCATGAAGATTCTGTTTTGCCAAACGTTTTGTTTCTGGATTTAAACATGCCAAAAAAGAATGGAGTTGAATGTCTATTGGAAATTAAAAAGAACGAAAAACTGAATGACATTGCAATAGCCATCTATTCTACTTCATCATCTGAAGAGCATATTGAAGAAACGTTTATAAACGGTGCCAATATCTACATTAAGAAACCAAATGATTTCGATAATTTAAAAAAAATCCTTTCAGAAGTAGTGACCATCAATTGGCAATACCATACCTCTGGCCTGAATAAAGATAATTTTTTAATGAGAATGTAAAATGAATTATTTGCAACTTCACAAATCACCGCTTTTTTTAAAAATAATTTTTATTATTTCTGTTGCAGTAATATTTTTTATTGGCGGTATTACTTTCAAACATATTACGGTTTTAAAAAAATCGTCCAATTATGTAAGTAATAGTCATGAAGTGAATACTGAACTTGAACGCTTGATTTCATTCATAAAAGATGCTGAAACCGGTCAAAGAGGTTATATCCTAACTCGGGACAAAAAGTTTCTGGAACCCTACCTAAAATCAAAAAATTTAGTTAAGAAATCTTTTAACGAAGTATCTAAACTTACTAAGAATAGCAGAACACAGCAGGCAAATCTAAAAAAGTTATTGTTTTTTATTAATAAAAGGCAAAATTACCTCTCAAAAACCTTATACCTCACAGAGCAGAAAAATTATGATGAAAAACAATTAGTTTCTAATCTTTTAATAGGTAAACAGGCTATGGATTCTATTAGATTGAAGATAGAAGACATGATGATTGCCCAAAAAAACCTACTGAATAACAGACAAAAAGAGTATGAATCTACAATGAATTATACGCCTTTACTCATCTATTTAACGCTAATAGTTACGCTTATTTTAATCACAATTGCTTTTATCAAAATGAACCGGGATTTAATCATCCTAAAAAGCACTATAAATACTCTTTCTGTTGCGATTGAAGCCAGTAAACTGGCAGAAATTGTAGGAGGTTTTGGAAGTTGGCAATACAATCTTGAGACTCATGAATACACTTTCTCTGATAACGAATACCGATTATTAGGATGCGAGCCGCAGTCCTTCACAGCAAGTGTGGAAGAGTTTTATAAATTTGTGCATCCTGATGATCTACAACACGTAATTGATAATGCAAATATTATTCCTACCGACTCTATATTGCCGCCTTTTACCTATAGAATTATACGAAAAGATGGTGAAGTCAGATATTTTAGAGCTTTGGGGAGGGTTGTAACCGTTGCTTCTGGTGAGAAAACACACATCGGAACTACCAGCGATGTAACCGAAGAGATGTATGCTCAAAATTTTATTGAGGAACGTAATAGAGAACTGGAAAGCAACAATAAAGAACTTACCGCATTCAATTATATTGCCAGTCATGACTTACAGGAACCGCTAAGAAAAATAGAAACTTTTCTTTCCAGACTAGTGAGTAAAGATTATGATAATTTATCTAAATCCGGTCAGCAATACGTTTCCAGCATTCAATCTTCAGCAAAAAGAATGCGCGTTCTTATTGAAGATTTATTACAATTCTCCCGAACTAATAAAGCTGAAAAAGTTTTTGAAGAGGCTAATTTGAATTCCTTATTAGATAATGCAAAACAAGAATTAGCTCAAGTCATTGAGGAGAAAAATGGAATCATAGAAAGCAACACCCTGCCTACCCTGCATGTAATTCCTTTCCAAATACAGCAGTTATTCATTAATCTTATCAGCAACTCATTAAAATATAGCAAACAAGATGTCGCGCCAGTTATTAAAATAAATTCGACGCTAATCAGTGCGCAGGAAGATAATTTTCTTCCTAACAACAATAACAATGCTAAATATTACAAAATTACTATCGAGGACAACGGTATAGGCTTTGAACAAGAATATGCTAAAAAGATTTTTATTCTTTTTAACCGACTGCACAACAAAAATGAATACGCAGGAACAGGAATTGGTTTAGCAATCTGTAAAAAAATAGTAGAAAACCACAAGGGATTTATCGTAGCGAATGCTGAACTTAATGAAGGAGCCACATTTACTATTTATATTCCTGCTGAATAAAAAACCATTCCCTTCTTCTGAAAATACTACGTTCTCCTTAAATTTTTAAGGAAACCTATTATCAAATACTTTTACGTACCTATTTTGGTTTTGTAAAAGTATTTTTTTTTTATATAAAAACTCAATAATCAACACATTCGATATTTATTTTCAAAATATCATCCATCATCTTCTAAACACGACTGAACCCACTCTAAAACTAATTGTTATTGCCGGTATTGCTTGATAAAAAACCAAATTCTATAATGCCACATTTAAATTCTGTAACAATATTCGAAATTGATGTAACATGCAATTGCAATCGCCATCGCATCTTTGTAAAACAGAAACAAACAATTAAAAATATACAAAGATGAAAAATTTAAAGAGAGTCTTAGCCGTTGTTTTAGTAACATTAGGAGCTGCAAATGCAATTCAAGCACAAGAAAGTGGCGCATCATTGGGAATAAAAGGAGGTTTGAACATGTCCAATTTATATACAGAAGATGTTGATGACGAAAATGTTTTAGCCGGTTTCAATATTGGTTTATTCGCACAACTTCCTTTAACTTCAAGCCTATCATTGCAACCAGAAGTTAGTTACACTACAAAAGGAGCGGAACTGCAATACAACAACGCCTTTGCTGAGGGAACAGGAAAATTCAGACTGAACTACATTGAAGTTCCTGTATTGTTGAAAGCAAATCTTACAAAGAATTTCAATGTTCAATTTGGACCTTACGCAGCATTTCTGGTAAACTCAAAAATCACCAACGAATCCACAAATGGATCGTACAACTTTGAAGAAAATGTTAATGAAGACGACTTAAATAAATTTGATTTCGGTGTAGCTGCAGGAGTTGGATTTGATTTTGACAGCTTTGGAATAGGTGCCCGATATAATTACGGACTAAGCACTGTTGGAAAAGAAAGAACAGTTCTTGGACAAACATACACTTTTCCAGATTCTAAAAACAGCGTTTTGAGTATATACGCAGCGATAAAATTTTAATACTAAACAGTAATTCAATAACATCATGTCAAATCTATTATACGCAGTTGCAGTGGTGCTCGTAATCCTTTGGGCGTTAGGATTCTTCGTTTACAGCGTGGGCAGCATGATTCATATTTTATTGATCATAGCAGTAATAGCCATTTTACTGCGAGTAATAAGAGGATAAATAATTTAAATTTTAAAAAAATAAAGCCATGAAAAATAACAATATAGCATTAGGAATACTTGGAGGATTAGCAGTAGGAGCGGTATTAGGAATACTATTTGCTCCGGCAAAAGGTTGCGAAACCAGAAAGAAAATCGTGGATAAAAGCACGGACTTAGCAGAGTCGCTTAAAGATTCATCGGATAAATTATCCAATGTGATTTCGCAAACAATAAATGATCTCAAAAACGAATCCCAACAATTGTTAGGAAATACAAAGGAGGTCATTAAGGCAGAAATTGCAAATGCAGACAACTTGAAAAACATCAATAAGCCAACGCTTTAAGAGACAACTTCCGTTCAGCGGAAATGTATAAAAGGTATAATTCAAAAATTAAGCTCAAAAATTTATTCATTAAAGTAAATTATTATGAAAAACACATTCAATATCAAAACAGTTTTCACAACGTTAGCTATCGTATTAGGAATAGCGACGACAAGTGCGCAGGAAGTACAAAATTACGATCAGGGATTTCGTCTTGGAGTTGGAATCAACGGAGGACTTCCTCTTGACAATCCGTACGATTTCAGTTTGGGTGCCGATGCAAGACTTCAGTATGATTTATCCCAAAAATATTCGCTGACCCTAACCACAGGATTCAGCAATATGTTTGTGTCAGGTGACAATAATGACTTGGGTTACATTCCTGCAAAAGCCGGTTTCAAAGCTTTTGTCCTTAAAGACCAATTGTATTTAATGGGAGAAGTTGGTGCTGCATTTGCAGTTACAAACGGATACAATGATACCTCTTTGTTATTGAGCCCATCCATTGGATATGCTACGGATAAAATTGACATCAGTTTGCGATACGAACACTTTAATGACTTTCCAGTTGTTAAAAACGACGTAGCTAAAGATGGTTTAGGACAAATATCGCTTCGATTAGCATACGGTTTCAAATTATAAGAAAAAACCCAAAATGAAAAATGCACTAGTACTATTCGGTTTTTTTTTCCTGACAATCACTTTTACCTCGTGTCAAAGTGAAAAGGAAAAGAAAGCCGAATTGGTTACAAATAAATACATTCGCTTTATTGATTCGGTTACCCAAAAAACTACTGCTGATGCAGCGGCAAATTGGTCCACTATTGAAAAATATTTCGAGAAACAATCCACGGAACTCAATAGCACGATTGACGACTTAGAAGATACAGCGGCCTTTGATGCCAAAATTGATTCCGCAACCGCCAAATATGAAGCGTTCAGGAATTCTATTCGGCAACAAAAAGGAATTTTAAAAGGCGCAAACCTTTTAGAAAAATAATATTGGTTAGTTATGGATGCAAAAAAACCAGCGGAAAATTTCTTTTCGCTGGTTTTTGGTTTTGTAGCATTCTGGTTTGTTAGAAAGCCTCGCTGGCTTCTTTTAATTTCTCCATGTTATTTACCAATTGAAGCTCATCAATCAATTTTTGAATTTTACCATTCATTACACCGTCCATATCAAAAACATCCATTCCTACCCTATGATCAGTAACACGACCTTGAGCATAATTATAGGTACGGATTTTTGCTGAACGGTCACCAGAACTTACTTGTGAGGTACGTTTTGTTGCATCTTCGGCTTGCTTTTTAGCTAATTCTTGTTCGTACAAACGAGAACGCAAAACACCAAAAGCTTTGTCTTTATTTTTATGTTGCGATTTCTGATCCTGACATTGTGCTACCAATCCGGTAGGAATGTGGGTCAAACGAACCGCCGATTTCGTAGTATTTACCGATTGTCCACCAGGTCCTGACGAACAAAAGAAATCCACACGCACATCATTCATATCAATTTGTACGTCAAATTCCTCCGCTTCCGGAAGAACCATAACTGTCGCTGCTGATGTGTGAACACGTCCTTGCGTTTCGGTTTGCGGTACACGTTGCACACGGTGCACACCAGCTTCAAACTTCAAAGTTCCGTAAACATCCTCACCGGTAACTTCAAAAATCACCTCTTTGAAACCACCCGAAGTACCTTCATTCATATCTACCACAGAAGTTCTCCAACCTCTGTTTTCACAATATTTTGTGTACATACGGAACAAATCTCCCGCAAAAATACTCGCTTCATCCCCACCCGTTCCGGCGCGAATCTCGACCATCACGTTCTTGGCATCTTCCTCGTCTTTCGGAATCAACATAAACTTGATTTCATCCTCTAGTTCCGGCAATCTTCCCTTGGCTTCGTCGAGTTGCATTTTGGCCATTTCGGTCATATCTGCATCACTGTTATCAGCAATTATTTCGTTTGCTTCATCGATATTCGCCATCAAAATAACGTATTCATCGCGCTTTTCAGCCAAAGCTTTTAAACTTTTGTACTCTTGATTCAATTGCACATAACGCTTCTGATCCGAGATTACATCCGGCTGAATAATCAAATCCGAAATCTCATCGAAACGTTGTTTTACTATTTGAAGTCTATCTAACATTTTCTTAGTCCTTTATTTAGACTGCAAAATTACGAAAAAAGTATTCAGTTTGCAAGGTTCGCAATTTAGATTGTCATTGCGAACAATGAGAAAAGAATTGTGTGGCAATCAGGAGCTGTTTCCTGCTCTCATTCCAATCTTTTTTATAAAACTTGCTTCGCGTTTTATCAAAAAAGGATTTTCCCTTCCATCAGGGCTATGGCATTTGTGTTAAAATAATTGCATTTACGGTTTTCCGTAATATTACTGGAAGGAAAGAAGTTAGTTTTGAATTGAGATTTAAACTTGAAGATTTTTTATCAGTATTTTCGGAAAAAAATTATATATTTGAAAATAACTAGGCTCTGATGTTTATCATACATATCTATCCAATTTTGCGATGACATGTATGATGTTGTCAGTATTATATATTAGTTAGCATTCATGTTACAAAATTGAGAAACCTATCAAATGAATTACGATTTCAGTTTACAAGAATTACTAAAACTTATTGTTCCTTTAAAAGAACTTGAAAACTCAAATCTTGATAGATTAGATAGAGAAATAGGAATATATTATTTGGTTGTTAATCTATATTCAAATCTTGATTTACTTAAACATTTAGCTATGTCCGGTGCAAAAACTCAACCACTCATAACTCTTGGCAGAATGATAATTGACAATTATTCAATATTGTTTCTTTTATCTTCATATTCAACAAAAGAGGAACAAAATTTACGATACTATCTGTATTTACTCGATTCAATTTCAGTAAGATCTGAGTCAGTTAAAAGTTTTCACGAAGGAATTGAACATCAATTGACACTACAACATCGAAATGAGAAAGAAAGTCTAATTAATCACGATAAGAGAATTATAACTAAACTAAAAGCAAAAATCGTTTCTGAAAATTTACAAAATATTACTAGCCAAAATGACATAGCTAAATATAATTGGAAATTTCAAAGTGTTATAAGTGCAAAAAATAAATCATATTATAATTGGTATGAATTATATAATATTGCAAAAATTCCAAAACCTTTTAGCGAAACAATTCAAAAGCATTTTTCAGCATTTGTTCATGGTCTTGGAATGGTTATAATTTATGAACAAAAAAATAAAGCGATGGAAGAATCTGTAATGTCTTTATTAATGATTGTTCAATTTCTTACTGCGCAAATAATTGTGAATGAATATTCGGAGTTAACTAAGAATGTTATTTTAGATAAAGAATTCAAACTTAACATGCATGAAGGTTGGAACAATTGGAAATAAAACTCAAATGCTAACAGGTATTACGACGGATTTGGAACGTTGGTCTAGTATTTGGGGAGATTTGGCAAATCCGAACATAGGGCTTAATTTAGTCCCAAACCTGCTGTATTAACAGAACGTTAGCAGTAATAAATTTAGAGCAATTATGGATAAGAAAACACAAGAAGATTTCAAAAATTTACAATCTATATTTAAAAGCGCACACAGTAAAAAACATGAATGCTTACTTTGTTCTGATAATGCTATTAATTCACATGTTTTACAGAAAAACGGGATTTTAAATCTAATCAGTTCAAATAATCATGTCATACAGATTAAAAGCAAAGATTTTTTTTCAATAGACGAAAGTGGATTATTAGATATTAAATCTGTGGGAATAAATAGTGCAATGTCATATCCATTATTCTGTAACTTTCACGACACGCATGTATTTGCTCCGATTGAAAAAGAAGAGTTAAATTTAAATTTATACATTAGTCAATTGTTATTTTCATATCGTGCATTATGTGCCGAAATGAGAAAGAAGATAATTAATGTCGACATATTTCATAGAGTAAAAGATTCGAGTCACTTTGCATTTAGAGGTCCTTTATTGGAAATGGCAAAAATGCAAATTGAAGCAAACACCATGGGCATAAATGACATGGACTGGTTTAAGACAGAATTTGAAAAAGCTATTATTGATCCCGAAAACAATAAAAATTATGTTTTTGAAAAAATGGAATTTGATTTTATCCCTGTAAGTGTTTCCGCTGTATATTCGCCAATAAATCCTGAAGTTCATAAATTAGAAGTACTAATGAATTCTGCAAATATTTTAAATTATATTTTTATCAATTTAATTCCACAAAATAACAAACTGACTTTGATTATTGGATATCATAAACTAAAAAAAGATGAGTGGATAATGAATTACATCACATCATGGAAAAATATAAACCAAAAAGAATTTGAAATAAAACTAAATGATCTTTTAGCAACAAAAATTGAAACTTGGTGTATATCTCCAGAGTATTTTTTAACACTAAATACCAAAAACATTGATTTATTTAAAAAATATTGGAATGACAACGCCATGAATTTAAAAATCACTCAAGCTATTGATTTTAACATATTTGAATAATTTTACCCCGATCGCGCGCATATCCACAATCGTTAGCGCAGTTTTGCAAACTGTGCCCACAAAGAGAAGCACATAAAATAATAAACAAACTGGATGGGATTGCTTCGTTCCTTGCAATGACTTAACTCGCGATAGCCTTTGGGCAGCAAGCTAAAAGAAAAACATAAGAATGAAATTCGACAGAAAAGATAAAATAGAAATTTTTGAAAATGCAATTAGTTGGATTGTAGTATTTGCACTTTTTGTTTATGGTGGAGGTAAAATAGTACAATTTGATGGAGCTTCTGAAATTAACAAAACTGTTTCAGAAATGACTGGAATGGAATTGATGTGGGCTTTTTATGGTTACTCCAAATCATATGCATTAACTTTAGGACTTTTTGAAATAATTGGAGGAACATTAATTTTAATGAAAAGAACTAGAATTATTGGTTGTTTGTTCACATCTACTATACTTGTAAATGTAATTTTACAAGACATATATTTCGAAGTGCATCTTGGAGCATTGAAAGCAGCTATTCTATACCAAGTGTTACTTCTAATGATTTTATGGCTAAATAAAGATAAAGTTATTCAAAGCATAAAGGCTTTAATGAATCTCAATACACCTCAACAACCAAAAAATAAATTTATAATCAAATTAGCTATTGCTTTTATTTGTTTTGTACTATTGAGAATAACAGAATACTATATAACAATTAAATTGTAGAACCAATTACCAAAAATTACTACAACGGATTTAGGTATTGGCTTAATGGAAAAATGGTTTTATATTTGGGATGATTTGCTTCGCCTGTTCGCTATCGCTCAGGTGACAAATCCAAAAACAAGGCTTAATTTAGTCTCAAATTGCTTGTTTCGCGAGAACGTCAGGCTAAAAATTCCTAGTAACTGAATCAACTAAGTAGACAATCATAATCAGTTTTTATGGACGAGAAAATGTTTTTTAAGATCCGTATATATTTCACAGGAATTGTAACAATTGCCATATGGACACTTTTAGCCTGGAATTATTATCATGGAGGTGTGCCAAGTCACCATATTTTGAACGATAAAGACTTACCGGAAATCTCTAATTGGTGGGGTGGACTGCTACTTCCTTTTTTAACTTGGTTTCTTTTGTACCGAATCCAAAAGAGAATTGTTCGTCATAACAATGGAAGGTCTGAAACGTCAAATTATCAAAAACATACACTTTACAGATTCACTGGTTCTTTATTATTCGGGGTGCTGCTATCTGTCTTTTTTACTTTTGGCCATTCGGATTTATCGGGTTACATGATATTGGGACTATTGCCATTAGCCCTGTACTTTCCAATTTTTCGGGCAGAATGTCTTCTAGGTTTCGTTATTGGCATGACATTTACATTTGGTGCTGTACTTCCAACTGGTATCGGATCCATATTAACATTAGTGAGTGCAATACTATATATATTCGTCCGACCTGGAATATTATATATTGCATCAAAGTTTGTGCAAATTGCATCGTCAAATAAATAAAGAACAACAATTAAAAGCCCGATTGCTCGGATATCCATAATCGTTAGCGCAGTTTTGCAAACTGTTCCCACAACGAAAAGCAAATAAAATAATAGACAAACTGGATAGGATTGCTTCGTTCCTCGCAATGAAATAAGCCTATCATTAACAAATAAAAGCTAATGATAGTTTCCATCACTAAAATCGAGTTAAATTCATACCTAAAACTGATTCCTTTTTTTAAGTTCAATGGGCAAATCATAGCAGAGCTGCAACAAGCCAACTGTAAAAAACACAAAGTAGCCGGCAGTTGGAACGGGAGAGTTTGGTACACCATGACGTTATGGGAAAATGAAAATGACATTAACGCTTTTTATCACAATGGCACCCATCTGGCAGCGATGAAACACTCCGGAAAATTCTCCTCCAAAATTGAATCTCGTCGCACACAAAACGAGGATTTGATACGTTGGAAAGAAGCAAAGAAATTGTTTGGTAATAATTAATCTCAAGCCAGCTCTGCGAAGTATGAATAAGTCGTATCAACAAAATATAATCGGGATTGCTCTGCGAAGTCTCCCGACTTCATAGTAAGAATTAAGTAAGCAAAACAATAATTCACATTAAATAAATTATGGTCAAACCAAAAACGTTATGCGCAATAGGACTCGTTTTTTTCGTTACGAGTTATGTATTCTTTTCTCTTATTTCATTGAACACTCAAAAATATATTGATCTGGCGCATTGGTTTAATTTAATTGGAGCTGTGTTACTATTTTCTTTTAATAATGTATTTCCCAAGAACAAGATTACCACCGTAGCTTCTGTAATTACAACTCTAGGAATTATTGCTCATATCGGACTTTGCACAATTGATTTTATTATGTGGAGTTTTGGTAATGATGCTATTGGCAGCGAAAAATTAAGAGAACAAATAAGTAATACACCATTAATCTTATACCCATTTATTATTGTTGGTCCGTCTTTACTTTTTATAGGTTTGGCTGCTCATGCGCTAAACTTCATCAAAACAAATCCAATAAGCACTCTTATGGTAGTAATAGGCGGTCCTTTTGTTGGACTTTCCTACTTCATTTGGAATAATGGTTTTCTAATGTTAATCAGCTGTATGGTATTTACTTCCGGATTAGCTTTACTTCTATTTCGAGAAGAGGTAAAAAGATGGCAATATTAAAAGGGACAAACTATTCTTCTAAGTAGGATGAATTTAAATTTTGAGCACAATCATAGCGTTTGCAACGCGATAACTTTACCAGCTCTACGAAGTATGAATAAGTCGTATCAACAAAATATAATCGGGATTGCTCTGCGAAGTCTCTGACTTCGTAGCCATCCAATAATCAATAAACACAGGGAAATAAAATTTGCTAAAGTTAGAACGACATACAGCAAAATGTGCCCACAACGAGAAGCGAATAAATAATAGACAAACTAGATGGGATTGCTTCGTTCCTCGCAATTACTCAAACAAGTCGCTAGGAAATAAACCGGATCACTCGGATATTCACAAGAGTTACCGTAGTTTTGCAAACTGTGTACACAACGAGCAACAAATAATAGGAATGGGATTGCGTCGTTCCTCGAAATGACTTAATCCATTCGCCCACAGATAAAACCAATTAAAATGAAAAAGATCCTTTTTATATTTTCAATAGTTACATTCTTTGTTTCGTGCAAAGAAACAACTAGCAAGAAAGCGGCCGAAGTTAAAAACCAACAAGTTGACAGCACAGCGAATCAAGTGATAGCAGTTGCTGCCTTCAAAGGGCAACAAGTTACCGGAGTTACAGTTACTGATGCTGGGCGTATTTTTGTAAACTTTCCGAGATGGAGAAAAGGAGTTGATGATTCCGTCGTGGAAATAACAAACAATACCGTTCAAAAAAGCTATCCGGATGAAAACTGGAATTCTTGGGAGATTGGACAGCCAGTTGTAGCCAATAAATTTGTTGGAGTACAATCAGTAGTTGCCTCTGAAAACCAATTGTATGTTTTAGACACCAGAAGTCAATTATTTGAAAATGTCCTGGATGCACCTCGTATTTTTGTTTTTGATTTAGCTACTGATAAATTAGTTAAAACCTATATTCTAGATAAAAACAGCTACCACCCTGATTCTTATATCAACGATCTTAGGGTAGATAAAAAAACTCAAAAAATCTATCTTACTGACTCAGGAAACTCTGGTATTGTCATCCTAGACATTAAATCCGGTCGTTCCAGAAGAGTTTTAGACAACCACAAATCAACAGCTGCCGAACAAGGCTTTTTGACATTTGGAGACAAAAAATGGGAAAATACTATTCACTCAGATGGAATAGCCTTGGACACTGCAAACGACCGATTATATTTTCATGCTCTTACAGGATATAGCCTTTATTCAATTGCAACAAATATGCTTGACTCTGAAGACGAAAAAAACATCCAGGAAAGCGTTCGATTTGAGGCAAAAACTGCCGCACCAGATGGCATGCTATTTGACCAAAACGGTAATTTATATTTTGCCGATTTAGAAAACAATAAAATCCAGTATCGAAAACCAGATGGCAGTATTCACACTTTGGTAGAAGGTGACAAGATAAAATGGGCAGATACATTTAGTATTTATAACAACTACTTGTATTTTACAAACTCAAGAATAAATGAAGTTACTGCTGATATTTCAAATTTGACTTTTACTTTAAACAAAATCAAATTAGCTGAATAGTAAAAAATTCTTTGATAAATACAGTATTTGCAACGGATATAAAGTTTACTGCTATCAAACATTCGTTTTTAGTTTCAAGATATGATTTAAAATGGGTCCGAAAAATCGGATCCATTTTTTTTATCAAGCGAATACGTTTCACTACTTTCACAACTTGCAAATCCACAGCTACAGTTGCGCAAAGGTTGGATGTTTTTAAAATGTAATTACGCATAGTAACTTAGCTTTCAACTGCAACTAATTTCAAGTTAGAAATAATTACAGGATTTAAAACCATGAAAAAACACATCTCTCTATCAGTAATACTTACCTGTCTATTGGTTTTGGTTAGTTGTTCTTCCTTTAAAAAGGATCTGATTCCCACTTATAATGCAGGAGGATATAGAATTATCAACAGCAAGGAAAAGTCGATACCAAATTCTAATGAATTAATCATCTCGGGTAAAGTGTACGATATCAAAACAGGCAAACCGTTAAATAATGCAACAGTACTCGCACCATGTATTAGAATTCAAGTTTCATCAAAAGGAGAATATACTATAAAGACTGAAAATTCAACGTATAGTAATTTTTTTATTGAAGTAATTTCAATTGGCTACAAAACAATTCAAACTAATTTTATTGATCTAAAAAATAAAAAAGAAATTACTATTGATTTTTATTTAACAGAAGACGACAGACCTCTGATTAACTGTGAGGGAGGCGTAAAAGAAATGAAATCCAAATAGGTACTTGATTATAAAGATTTTTTAAAGTGTTACCGTAGCATTTTGTGCTCATGAGTATGAACAATAGACAAACTGGATGGGATTGCTTCGTTCCTCGCAATGACCTGCTCTGACACTAGTGTTTCTTTCTTTTGTTATTATGAAAATAAAACGAAATCTTTAGCCCTGATGATAGCGGCATCTCCCGATATAGAAAAACAAGGCTTTTTCAGCCGTAGATTTTATTAATCGGGAATACAGCGGACAGCAGGACGGTTGGTGATTGAAAAAACTATTCGTTCTGCTCCTAAAAAACAGCACACCCAAAACCATAATAAACAACCCAATCCCTTATTATGAAAAAAAATTAACCAAAAAAAAAAGACTTGATATATTTTAAAATATATCAAGTCTTTTTTGTGTCAATTATAAATTAGCCATTATTCTTGTTGCGACAAACCTCTTGTCAACCATCCGCTTTTATTAGCGGTAAAAATAGCATAAGGCAAAATCCAAAAAAGACTAAAAGTATAAAAAATACTGTACGTATACGCCCAAAAGGATTCTAGAATTGAATAGCGCCTTGCATAAAATAAGACCGGAAAACTGGAAAAAATCAATATTCCTAAAAGCGTAGAACTAATCACTAAAATAGGATGCGTGAGGATCAGAAACACCATAAGTAGCAGGAAAGGAATGGCCATAATTATCTTTATCGACTGGTTTAAAAACAAAAGCCTGGTTCCAAATTTTGCTCCATTTCTAAAATTCTTGAAAACATATTTTGCCATCATAATATTTTCGCGGACGTTGCTTCGTCCCCATCTGATAAACATTTTATACAAACCGGTATATTCTTCCGGTACGTTAGTTAAAACCAAAGCATTCTTCTGGAATAGCACCTTATATCCTTGTTTCAATATCATATTAGTCATTGCACGATCTTCGCCAATATCCGAAGGTTTTCCCATAAAAGTTTGGTTAATCCATTCCGGAAGACACTCAAGGACAGCCGATTTACGATACGCTGCTGCTGCTCCCGGAGTACATAAAACAGAACCTAAACTACTTTCTGCTGAACGCATGAATTCAAAACTCATTACGAAACTCACATTTAACATTTTAGGTAAAATAGCTTTTTGATTATTCAAAACCTGAACATTTCCAGCTACAGCACCACAATCTTCGTTGGTAATAAACGGACTTACCAGATTTCGCAACGTATCCACTTTGACAATCGAATCACTATCTACTGTTACAAAAATTTCTCCGGTACCCATCTTAAAGCCACGATCCAACGCATGACGCTTCCCTTGGTTTTTAGGTTGCTGATAAATAGACAAACGATCCCCTAATCTCAATTTTGCCTCTTGCATCCAATACCAAGTATCATCTTTACTACCATCATCTATGGCCAATAACTGCAATTTATGTTTGGGGTAATCGCTTTCAGCTAAGCTAATCAATGTATTCCAAACCAATTTTCCTTCATTATAAGCAGGAACAATTACCGTACAAGTGGGTAATAACTCATCTGCTACGGATTCAATAGGTTTATAAACTAAATAGAGATACAGGTTATATAAAAATACACTCGCATAAAACACAAATAACGAAATGGTCAGAATCAAAAATGATAATCCCCAGAACGAATTGACTCTGTCATTATGTAAGGCTTCAAAATCAGATTGCAAATTATAAACCAATAATGCTCCTGTTATAAGTAGTACAAATGTTCCAAACAGCACTAAAACCGCTGTTGGACTACTGTTTTTCTTAAAATTAATTTTGAATGACCTGAAATTAATTCGAAAAATGGAACTCAAATCAGGATTTGGAGAATAAACTTGTTTTAAAATACTGGTTTCATTTTTCATAATTGACTATTAAAATTGTAGGTTGTTTCATTTAAATCTCACTTTTCATTTTTTTTATTTATTTACTGTGTTTACAAAATAAATACTCACATAAAATGGACAGTGGAAATTATACAGTTCGATTTTACAATACTTGTTCCAAAATCATAAAATCATAATAATCAACACATTACTAAAAACACGCCAAAATACAATTGGGTAATTATTACCCAATTGAGGTGTATCTACACAACATTTACCCACTTGAACCCCGTTATCACAAGCTTCACGTTGTTGAACACAAACGGATACAAATCCATAAAAATGAGCAGATGCGGAACGCTGATTTCGGCTTGTAGAATAAAAATCTGTTTCCACTATTTTATATTTTCTTTCGTTATTATGAAAATAGAACAAAATATTTTAGCCCTGATGGAAGCGGCATCTCCCGATATAGAAAAACAAGGCTTTTTCAGCCGTAGATTTTATTAATCGGGAATACAGCGGACAGCAGGACGGTTCGTGATTGAAAAAACTATTCGTTCTGCTCCTAAAAAATAGTACCCCCAAGCCGTTCATAACTCCTACCGATTTCTTTTTAATACCAATTTCTAAATTCCTAATTTGCGCCCTTAAATCAGAAGGAGAAAAATGAAGGTCTGTATTGCCGAGAAACCGAGTGTAGCGCGCGAAATCGCATCCGTTTTAGGAGCCAATACCAAGCACGATGGGTATTTTGAAGGCAATGGATATCAGGTAACGTATACTTTTGGGCATTTATGTACCTTAAAAGAACCGAACGATTATAAACCGCACTGGAAAAGTTGGGACCTCAACAACTTACCGATGCTTCCCGAGAAATTTGAAACCAAGGTGGTGGAAAATTCGGGGATCCAAAAGCAATTCCGAATCATAAAAGGTTTGTTCGATAAAGCCGATTTGGTCATCAACTGCGGGGATGCCGGGCAAGAGGGAGAACTCATTCAGCGCTGGGTGATGAACGAAGCCCAGTACAAAGGCGAGGTACAACGCTTGTGGATTTCATCCCTGACCACCGAAGCCATCAAAGAGGGTTTTCAGAACTTGAAACCATCCGCCAACTACGATAATTTATACTACGCCGGATTTTCCAGAGCGATTGGCGACTGGTTACTGGGTATGAATGCCACGCGTTTGTACACCGTAAAACACGGTGGCTACAAGCAAGTTTTGTCTATCGGAAGGGTACAAACGCCAACTTTGGCAATGGTTGTGGAACGATTCAAAGAAATTGAGAATTTCAAACCGCAACCGTATTGGGAGTTGCAAACCTTGTATCGAGAAACGCTTTTTAGCTATGAAGAAGGACGTTTTTTGAAAAAGGAAGATGGAGAAATTCTCGCCAATAAAGTAAAGGAAAGTGAGTTCGAAATTGTTTCTGTCGAAAAAAAGAATGGTAATGAGTTTGCACCAAAACTATTCGATTTAACAGGTTTACAGGTATATTGCAATACAAAATTTGGTTTTACGGCAGATGAAACGCTTAAAATTGTACAGACTTTGTACGAGCAAAAAGTAGTTACGTATCCCAGAGTCGATACCACATTTTTACCCAATGATATTTATCCAAAAGTACCGGGGATTCTGAAAAACTTGACGAATTATACTGCGTTGACGCAACCGCTTTTGGAAAAAAAGATAAAAAAATCACCCAAAGTTTTCAACGATAAAAAAGTAACGGATCACCACGCTATTATTCCAACTGGGATTCAAAGTAATTTGCAATACAATCAGCAGCAAGTGTATGATATTATTACAAAGCGATTTATTGCCGTGTTTTATGACGATTGTTTGGTTGCCAATACTACTGTAGTCGGAAAGGCAGCCGATGTTTTATTTAAAACTACCGGAAAAGAAATCTTGAAAAAGGGATTTCGTGTCGTTTTTGAAGATCCAAACGCCAAAGAAAAAGAAGCCGATATCTTGCCGAGTTTTGTTGTAGGTGAAAAAGGGCCACACCAACCTTCGTTTTTAGAAAAGGAAACCAAACCACCGAATCAATTTACCGAAGCTACTTTATTACGTGCCATGGAAACTGCCGGAAAACAAGTGGATGATGAAGATTTACGGGAATTGATGAAAGAAAACGGTATTGGTCGTCCATCTACGCGAGCCAATATTATTGAAACGCTTTTTAGACGTCAATATATTGTAAGAAACAAAAAACAGGTTTTGCCAACACCAACGGGAATTCAACTGATTGACACCATTCAAAATGATTTGGTGAAGTCGGCTGAACTGACCGGTTCTTGGGAAAAGCAACTGAAAGATATCGAAAAAGGAACTTTTACCGCGGGTTCATTTATTAAGAACATGAAACACATGGTTGAAACTTTGGTGTACGAAGTCCGAAGCGAAACGAGACGCGCCAATATTTCACATGCAGGAAGTGTTCAAAAAGAAGTGGTAAAAGTCGAGAAAAAGAAAGCAGCCGGAATTTTGGCGGAAGCCTGTCCGAAATGTAAAAAAGGAACACTTATCAAAGGAAAATCTTCGTTTGGGTGTTCCGATTATAAAGCGGGTTGCGCATTTTTATTGCCTTACACTTTTGCAGAAAAAAAAATATCCGAGAATCAATACTTGCGATTGCTTCAAAAAGGATCTACCGTAAACTTAAAAGATTTCAAAACGGATGTCGGAATTGTGGAGGGTTTGCTTCGCTTTGACGAAAATTTCCAACTCAAATTAGAACCCAAGAAAACTTTGGCGAAAGCTATTCCGGATGAATTAACCTGTCCGAAATGCCAGAAAGGAACGGTGCTAAAAGGAAAAACGGCTTATGGTTGCAGTCAGTATAAATCAGGCTGCGATTTTAAAGTGACTTTTGATACAGTCAGATTGAAACTAAAAGATCAAAAGCCTACGAAGGAATTGGTTTATACTATTTTGAAAGCCAGTGTTTAATTTTTCACCATATAAGTCATATAAAAACATTTAAGTTTGTTTTTAAAAAGAAAGATAAATACCCTTTTCTTAACTGAAATACCTAATAAATTTTTGAGATTTAAAACATATAAGTCATATAAGATTATTGAGGTTAGCTGCAAAACAATTGCTTATATGTCCTTATATGACTTATATGGTTAAGTTTTTTATAACGGTTGCATTTTAATTATTTGTTTGAAAAGTATTCAAAACTCTAGTCTTTTTTGAAAATTTAAAAACTAAAAAAAGAACACTATTCTATTTTTTCATAATTTAGCTCCATAGAAATAACCCCATAAAATCTAAGCTTATGTTTCAAAAAACGACCTTTATACTGCTTTTGCTTGCCTTGGTTTCTTGTAAAGATTCTGATGCAAATGAAAAAGAAAAAATCAAGGCTGCCAATTGGCTTTTGGGAAATTGGGAAAACAAAGCCGTTGATGGTACTCTAACCGAATATTGGAAAAAAGTAAACGACAGCACCTTTCAAGCGCAATCTTATTTCGTTAAGGAGAAAGACACGCTGCATTTTGAATCCATCGTCTTACAACAAAAAGGAGAAAACCTTACTTATTCTGCAACTGTAAAAGGGCAAAATAATGACAAACCAGTGGCTTTCAAATTGACAACTGCAACAGAGAAGCAAATGGTTTTTGAAAATCCAAAACATGATTATCCTCAAAAAATAAGTTATACCCAAATTACTCCTGACAGTTTAGTGGCTAAAATTTCAGGAATCCAACAAGGAAAACCAAGTTCCGAGCAGTTTTCGATGAAAAAAATCAAATAAAACTTTAACATTTTATACTCCAATTAGAACCTTGCTCGAAATAGCAAGGTTTTTTTATGCTTCTAAAAAACTGATTTACAAGTTCATAAAAAATATTTCATTTTATTATCTATATTAAGTCTAAATAAGTTTTGTTAAAACAAAATGCACTTCTATATTTGCATTATTATTTTTACTTAATCTAAATAAATGAAAAAGATACATACTATTTACCTGTCCGTTTTACTTTTTGGCGCAACTGTTAGCGCCCAAGAAAAAAAAGATCAAGAAAAAGATTCTCTGAAAACGTTGAAAGAAGTTATTGTAAACTCGAACAAATACAAATACAAAAGAGAAAAAAGTACTACCGTTTCCAGAATGCCATTAAACAATATTGAAAACCCACAGGTTTACAATACAGTAACTGCTGAGTTAATGAAAGAGCAATTAGTTACAAATTTTAATGATGCGCTAAAAAATGCTACTGGAATAACACGTCTTTGGGAATCAACAGGACGTGGCGGCGATGGTGCTGAATATTTTACAATGAGAGGTTTTTCAGTTCAGCCGACTATGATAAATGGTTTACCGGGAATTAATAACGGAAGTATTGATCCTGCAAACGTGGATAATATTGAAGTTATTAAAGGACCTTCAGGAACTTTATTTGGCAGTAGTTTGATTTCTTACGGAGGCTTGATAAACATTGTAACTAAAAAACCTTATTCCAGATTTGGCGGAGAAATCAGCTATAATTCCGGAACTTATGGAATGGACCGCCTTACAGCTGATGTAAATATTCCCTTGAATTCAGATGTTGCCCTGCGTATCAATACAGCATATCAAAAAGAAAATTCGTTTCAAGATGCCGGTTTTGGAAAATCATTTTTCTTTGCACCTTCCTTGAGTTACAAAGTAAATAATAAACTTTCGTTCTTGATAAACACCGAATTCACTAACAGAAATTCGTCAAATGCACCGATGCTTTTCTTGAACAGAAATTCGGATTTGTCGTTTGATTCGATGGAATTATTCGAAAGAAATTATAAAAAATCGTTTACTTCAAATGAGTTGTCCATCAGTAATCCAACGTTTAGTTTACAAGCTCAAATGTTCTACAAACTTTCTGATCAATGGACTTCCCAAACGGTATTATCCAGAAGTAACAGTAAAACCAACGGCTATTATTCGTATTTGTTCGACGCTTCAAACGGAAATGATTTTACACGATCTATTTCTAAAAGAAACGGAGAAACTTTGGCAACTGATATTCAGCAGAATTTCATTGGAGACTTTAAAATTGGAAATTTAAGAAACCGATTAGTCGCAGGTGTTGATTACTACCAATCGAATATTATGAATGGAAGCACTGGTTGGGTTGGAAACGGAATTGTTTCATTAATCGATGGTGGAGATACTGGAGATTTGACACAAGCGGGAGTTGATAATTTATTAGTCGGTTCATTTGAAGGAAACTCAACTGCCGAAGTGGAAGTTATCAGTGCATATGCTTCGGATGTGTTGAATATTACCGATAAATTATCCGCGATGGCGAGTTTGAGAATTGACCATTTCAAATCGACAACCGCTACCGAAGAAAGAAGCCAAGCAGCCGTTTCACCAAAATTCGGTCTAGTTTATATGTTGATTAAAGATAAAGTTTCTGTTTTTTCCAATTACATGAATGGCTTTGTGAACGTGACACCAAGAGAAGTTTCAGAAGTGGATGGATCAAATCCGAGAATAAAATCTTTTGACCCGGAACAAGCCAATCAGTATGAATTTGGATTAAAAACAAACTTATACAAAGACATCATTTCGGCATCCATCAGCTACTATAATATTGATGTTAAAAACAAATTGATGACTGATCCAAACAATATAAACAACGCTATACAAGGCGGTGAAGTAAACAGTAAAGGAGTAGAAGTTAGTTTTACGGCAAATCCAGTAAAAGGATTTAACATCATTGCCGGATTCAGCAACAACAAAAGTGAAGTTACAAAAGACAATCCAGGAGATGGTTATTTAGGACTAAGACCCGAAGAAGCCGGACCGGAAACGCTTGTAAATTTATGGGGAAATTACACGTTGACTTCAGGGAAATTAAAAGGTTTCGGAATAGGATTTGGTGGAAATTATGCCAGCGAATACAAAACATTAAACAGAGCCAATATTGGAACCTTTGAATTGCCAAGTTATACCATAGTAAATTCGGCTTTATCGTATTCAAATGATAAATTCAATATTGCTTTGAAATTGAATAATGTATTCAACGAAAAATATTATTCAGGATGGTCGACAGTAACTCCACAGCGTTTGAGAAGTGTAACCGCCGGTTTAACCTATAAATTTTAAGTTTCATAATTGGTTTTTGTTTCACTAAGCTCCTCATTTCGGTGGGGAGTTTTATTCTTTTTTTAAATGAAAAATAATAACATTAAAAAAGCAATCCGAAAAATCCACCTTTGGCTAGGTTTGTCCTCTGGATTACTCGTTTTTATAATTGCCATCACGGGATGTTTGTATGCCTTTCAGGAGGAAATACAAAACATCACAGAAAAATATCGTTTTGTGGAACCGCAAAATGAATCTTTCCTGCCTCCTTCTCAGTTGGAAACAATCGCCAGAAAAGAAGTTCCTAATAAAGTGCTTCACGCCATCAAATACAATGAAAAAAACAATTCCGTTGAGGCGATATTTTTTCATTACGAACCCAGTTATCATTATACGACTTACCTAAATCCTTACACTGGAAAAGTCCTGAAAACGATCAATAATGAGGAAGGTTTCTTTGCATTTATCCTCGACGGACATTTTTATCTTTGGCTGCCGCATGAAATTGGGCAAACTGTTGTGGCATCTGCAACTTTAATATTTCTAATCATGTTAATTTCAGGTTTAATTCTTTGGTATCCCAAAAATAAAAGCGCAGCAAAACAACGCTTTTGGTTCAAATGGAAAAAAGGAACGAAGTGGAAACGAAAAAATTACGACTTGCATAATGTAACCGGTTTTTATGTACTCATCATCGGAATTATTTTTGCCATAACGGGATTAGTTTGGGGATTTCAATGGTTTGCATATTCCTATTATACCATGTCCGGTGGTGAAAAATCATTATTATATGAAGAACCACTTTCGAAAAAAAAACAGAAAAATACAACTACAATTGTAAAGCCATTAGATGTGGTTTGGCTCCAAATGCAAAGAGAATATCCATTGGCCAAATCCATTGAAATTCACCCGCCAGAAACGAATATGTCCCCAATAGCGGCAAATGCAAATAGCGATAAAGGAACATATTGGAAAATTGACTATCGATATTTTGATCAATACAGCTTGAAAGAGATGAGTGTTTCTCATATTTGGGGAAGAAAAACAGCCGATAAAATTGCTGATAACCTGATGAAAATGAATTATGATATTCATACCGGAGCGATATTAGGATTACCCGGAAAAATATTCGCCTTTCTGTGTAGTTTACTCATTGCAAGTCTGCCAATATCTGGATGCTACATTTGGTGGGGACGAAACAGAAAAAAGAAAACAGGGGTTTTGAATTAATCTACTTAAATTATTTCAAGTTCCTTCTTTAAACCTTTTCATCAGTTTGACATCTAAAGTAGTGGGAACTAAAAGATACCTTTTTCAAATTAACGAAAGAAAGATTGAAATATAAACAACATAATACATTAAATATTTCCTGATAATTGAGTCTTTAATAATTGGAATTATACTATTTATTTTTACATTTGTGTTATTTTTATTTATTCTAAATAACTTAAAACAATTTTCTTTACAACAACTAAGAACCCTTATAAAAACATTATGAAAAAGAATCTTTTCATCTCTTTTGCCTTAGTTGCCACTTTGTTTGTGAGTGCGCAGCAAAAAAATACACTTTTGGAGCAATCTTTTTGGAAAACAAATCCAGATGTAAATGCAGTAAAAGCTGAAATAGCAAAAGGTAACAGTCCTTCAGCCTCTACTCCAAATGCCTTTGATGTCACTGTTATGGCTATTAATAATGATGCGCCTGCAGCAACCATACAATTCTTACTGGAACAAGCCGGGAATGAAGTCAATAAATTGACACATGACAATCGTATTTATTTACACTGGGCCGCCAATAAAGGAAATGTAGCAATTGTAGAATACCTTATCAGCAAAGGCTCAGACCTTAATCTAGAAGACAGCAAAGGAGAAACTCCGCTAACTTTTGCGGCAATTGGAGGTCAAAGCAATACCGCATTGTATGAGGCTTTTTTTAAAGCTGGAACTGATCCAAAGAAAAAATACAAAGACGGTGTCAACCTTTTATTAATGGCGATTGCATCCGACAAAAACCTGGCGCTTTCAAACTATTTCACCACCAAAGGAATGTCAATTAAGGATACTGATAGTGATGGAAATACGGCTTTTGATTATGCTGCGAAATCAGGAAACCTACCATTATTAAAATCTCTGTTAGAAAAAGGAGTAAAATATACTGACAATGCATTGCTGTTTGCAGCACAAGGTTCCCGTAGAGATGTAACTCCTCTTGAAACCTACAAATACTTAGTTGAAGA
Organism: Flavobacterium petrolei; assembly: GCF_003314435.2. GTDB lineage: Bacteria > Bacteroidota > Bacteroidia > Flavobacteriales > Flavobacteriaceae > Flavobacterium > Flavobacterium petrolei. The sequence goes on from NZ_QNVY02000001.1 coordinate 74,572, forward strand.
TTTAAAAATCAAGCCAACTGCTACTAGCAAATCTGGTGAAACGGTGCTTCATTTATTGGCAAACAAAGCCAACCAATCCGAAATTATCACTTACTTTTTGTCTAAAGGCGTAGATGCTAACAAAGCCAATAACGAGGGAAATACGGCATTAATGGCAGCAGCCTCAGCTAGAGATATTGCAGTATTAGAACTGCTATTACCAATAGTAAAAAACAACAATGTTAAAAATCTAAAAGGAGAATCGGCATTGACAATGGCTGTAAAAACAGGAACTCCTGAAGCAGTGACAGTACTTTTAAACAAAGGAGCTGATGCAAAAGTACTAGACAAAGACGGAAACAATTTAGGATATTACATGATTCAATCCTACAGACCATCAGGTCGCGGACCAGAGACAACCACTCAAGATCCTTTTGAGACTAAAATAAAATTACTTCAGGATAAAGGTCTAAACTTGGCTACTCCTCAAAAAGACGGGAATACATTATATCATTTTGCTATAATTAAAAACGATTTGGCTTTATTAAAAAAAATCGCTGCTTTAAACATCGATATCAATGCCAAAAACAAAGATGGCTTAACCGCTTTGCACAAAGCTGCTATGATTTCAAAAGACGATGCTATCTTGAAATACCTTATTTCAATGGGCTCCAAAAAAGAAATTACTACTGATTTTGACGAAAGTGCGTATGCTTTAGCCAAAGAAAACGAGTCGTTAACAACTAACAAAATAGCTCTAGAATTTTTAAAATAATAGTATGAAATCGCCGTGATACAAAATCACAAACAATAATAAACAATGGCGCTACCATATTCCTTAAAAAACAAAAATTATCTACATATGAAATCAATCCTAAAAATTAGTTTATCTATAGCGTTTTTATTCCTTTTGTCCTTTCAAGCGACAGCACAAACCAGTAAATACAAATGCATGCTCCAAATGTCAAACTACATGGGCGAAGGTGCTTATATCGTAGTTTCACTTGTAAACGCTAAAGGCGAATATGTAAAAACACTGTATGTAATGGGAGATGACAAAAAATGGTACAAAACCCTTAAAGAATGGCATAAATTCTATTCTAAAAAACCAGAAAACATCAGTGCCAAAACGGGTGCTTCAGTAACTGGTGGTGACCGCAGCATTACTACAATAGAAATTGAAGATGCTAAAATTAATAAAGGATTTAAATTGCGTTTTGAAACTGCAGTAGAAGATCATAAATATTACACCACTGATTTAGAGATTCCACTTACAACCGAAGGAATAGCTGCAAAAACAGAAGGTAAAAACTACATTCGCTACGTAAGATTAAACAAAATCTAAAAAAAACAGCTTTTACATTAAACCATATAAGTCATATAAGCTTTTACAAAACGTAAAACTCATATGACTTATATGTTAAAATTTATTACAAATGACTCTTTCTTTTTGGCGTTACGCACACTTGGCTTTGGCTGTATTTTCTGCTGCATTTTTAGTATTGGCATCCGTAACTGGTGTCATCCTTGCAGTCGATGCCATACAAGAGAAAGCAACGCCCTACAAAGTAGAAAATTTTGAAAAAATAACCCTTGGAGAAACTTTGCCAATAGTACGCAAAACCTATCCTGAAATAACGGAATTGAGTGTTGACCACAATCAATTTGTAACGCTGCAAGGTATCGACCAGGAAGACAATGATGTCAATGCCTATATTGACGCAAGAACTGGAAAAATACTAGGAACACCAATCAAAAAAAGTGAGTTTATTCAATGGACTACTGCACTCCATCGCTCTTTATTCCTTAAAGAAACCGGGCGTTTTATTGTGGGCTTTGTTTCCTTTTTGTTGGTATTGATTTCCATTTCGGGTTTTGCTTTGATACTAAACCGCCAAAGAAGCCTTCGCAGTTTATTTTCTAAAATTGTGAAAGAAAATTTCGCTCAATATTACCACATATTTTTAGGAAGATTATCGCTAATTCCGATTCTGATTATTGCACTTTCCGGAACGTATTTAACCTTGGAAAAGTTTAATTTTTTCCTTGAAAAAACAGATTCAGAAGAGAAAACTGAAACGACTGTAGCTACGCCTATTGCAAAAAAAAGTGCTGCTACTTCCGTTTTTAAAAACACGCTTCTGGCTGATGTCCAAAAAATTGAATTCCCATTTTCGGATGACCCCGAAGAATATTATATAATTACATTAAAAGACCGAGAAATAGAAGTTAATCAGGTTTCCGGTGCAATTGTAAGTGAAACTCCTTTTCCACTGCAAACTTTAGCATCAAATTTGAGTCTTGATTTACATACTGGGAGAGCAAGTATTTTATGGGCGATAATATTAGGAATAGCGAGTTTGAATATTCTGTTTTTTATCTACTCGGGTTTTGCCATGACATTAAAACGAAGAGCGAGTCGTATTAAAAACAAATACAAAGCTGAAGAAAGCACATTCATATTGTTGGTTGGTTCCGAAAATGGAAGCACGCTTCTTTTTGCCAATGCGATTCAAAAACAATTACTTGCGCACGGAGAAAAAGTCTTCCTTACTGAACTGAATAATTATTCGGTTTATCCAAAAGCAAAACATATCATCGTATTTACTTCAACCCACGGATTAGGCGATGCGCCATCTAATGCAAGCAAATTTATTTCGCTCATCAACAAAACGGAACAACAGCAAAAAATCAATGTTTCAGTAGTAGGTTTTGGGTCGAAAGCGTATCCTGATTTTTGCGGTTATGCACAGGAAATTGATGTGTTGTTAGCAAAACAAAGTTGGGCGGAACACTTGTTAGAATTACAAACCATAAACGACAAATCCTCAGAAGAATTTGTAGGTTGGGTAAAATTATGGAGTGCAAAAACAGGAATTCCACTTTCGGCGACTCCATCATTATACAATGAAGTTCCGAAAGATTTACAAAAAATGACAGTACTTGATAAAACTGCCATATCCGATACGGAACATACCTTTTTACTCACATTACAAACTAGTAGTAACGCTAAATTTACTTCGGGTGATTTACTGGCCATTTACCCGGCAAACGACAACCAAGAGCGGCTCTACTCTATCGGGAATCATAACGGCAACATACAATTAGTAGTAAAATTACATCCTTCAGGGTTGGGTTCCGGATATTTATATACTGTAGAACCAGGTTCTGTTTTTAAAGCACGAATCATTAATAACCAGACTTTTCATTTCCCGAAAAAAGCCTCTAAAGTAGCGTTGATTTCAAATGGTACCGGTATTGCTCCCTTTCTAGGAATGATGGAACAAAACAAGAAAAAAACCGAAATTCATTTGTATTGCGGTTTTCGAAAAGCAACTGAAACTGTTTTAAGGTATGAAAAATTTACTGCTGAAATGATTCAGAAGCATCAATTACACAGTTTTCATGTGGCTTTATCCCGTGAAGCAAACCATAATTATGTGATGGATTTGATTAAACGTGACGCTGATTTTTTTATGGATTTACTAACACAAGGAGGCGTTGTAATGATTTGCGGTTCGCTTGCGATGCAAAAGGATGTAGAAGCTATTCTTGATACACTTTGTCTTGACAAAACTGGGAAAGGAATTGCTGACTATAAAACTAATGGGCAAGTGCTGACGGATTGTTATTAGTGGAATTATGTTATTTTGTCATTGCGAGGAACGAAGCAATCACATTAGTTGCTCAACTTATATCCTTATACTAGTACGATTGCTTCGTTCCTCGCAATCACTACTGATACTTTTATTATGAAATTCCAATTCCTGTTTTTCCTTTTACTAATTTGCGCTTTCACAAGCCACAGCCAAGTCTTACGAAAAAGAACCAGCTTACTTATGGGCGGTCGATTTGACATTTCCATCGTTGACAAAGATTCATTATCGGCAGAACAAAACATATATGCAGTTATTAATGAAATTACCCGAATCGAAAATTTAATTTCCGATTGGAAACCAGACTCACAGGTTTCTGAAGTGAACCAAAATGCAGGTATTCGGCCAGTGAAAGTGGATAAAGAAGTTTTTGAATTAACGCAAAGAGCGATTCGGTTTTCTGAAGTGACGAATGGTGGTTTTGACATCAGTTTTGCGGCAATGGATAAAATCTGGAAATTTGATGGTTCCATGACACAAATGCCTTCGGCCGAAGCCATTCAGAAATCAGTTGAAAAAGTGGGCTACAAAAATATAATCTTGGATAGCGTTCAATCCACCATTTTTCTGAAACTAAAAGGGATGAAAATTGGTTTTGGCGCTTTAGGAGAAGGATATGCCACCGATAAATGCCGCGATATGATGCTTGCAAAAGGCGTTAAAGCCGGAATTATAAACGGTTCAGGAGATATGAGCACTTGGGGGAAACAGCCCAATGGAAAACCTTGGAATATTGGAATTACGAATCCCTTTCATCCTGAAAAACTCGTTGCAGTTGTACCATTAAAACAGGATGCTATAACCACTTCGGGCAGCTATGAAAAATTTGTTGTTTTTAATGGCAAACGCTATTCGCATATTATTAATCCGGCAACAGGTTATCCTGCAACGGGTTTGTGTAGCGTGACGGTTTTTGGACCGAATGCTGAAACGGCGAACGGTTTGAGTACTTCGTTAATGGTTTTAGGAAAAACAGCTGGGCTTCTTTTACTCAACAAATACGCTGATTATAGCTGCATCATGATTACCGATGATGGAAAAGTGATAAAATCAAAAAACTTCCGAATCAAGAAATTTAAGGCACGCCTTTAATTCTTCTGAGCTTAAACTTCCGAAATTAAATACTAGCTCCACAAAGATAAACTTCCTATTTGTGGTCAGGACAGGTTAATTCCAATACTGCCTCTTTGATATAAATTTCAAAAATCAAAGTTTACTATCAAAAATCTGTAGCATAAAAACGGTAACACACAACGCTGCTATTTGGATTACTCTTTAACAAAAATTAACATAAAAGATATTCATAGTCTTTTTGGAGAAGAATTTTCAGAATCTAGAAGTCAAAACAACCAAAAAACACTAGACAAAGGCCTCAAAAAGCATGTGTTATTTAAAAAAATGCTATTTTAAACAAACACAAATAGCTAAACTATAATTAGTTAAATAAAAAATAAAATATTATTAATATTTAATCTAAATAAGTTTTGTCAAACCAAACTTGGGTTTTATATTTGCATCGTTATTTTTAATTATTCCAAATAAACACTCATGAAATATATTTTCCTTCCCACATTAACACTTTTATTTAGTTTGACTTGTTTAGCACAAGAATCAGTGAATACATCTGACGATAAAAATTTTGAAGATCCTTTCGAATCCATAACGGATACCATAAAAAACAAAAAAGGAGGAGTACTTAAAGAAGTTGTTATCACAGCCAACAAAGAGAAAAAGGCAGTTTCAGCATTAAGATCAGGATTAAAACCAATGGACACTCCGCAAAGTGTTCAGGTTATTGGAGCTGAAATAATCGAGCAACAACAAGCCATTCGCCTAAGTGAAGTTATCAAAAATGCCAATGGTATTTATGTAGGTTCCGCACGTGGTGGCGCTCAGGAATCATTTTTCTCAAGAGGATATGATATGTCAGCCAACAATATGTTTAAAAATGGTTTCCGTTATAATGCAGGTTCTATCCCGGAAGTTTCAGGTTTAGAAAAAGTGGAATTTCTTAAAGGTGGTTCTGCCTTATTGTATGGAAACGTTGCTCCGGGTGGAATTTTAAATTTGGTTACTAAAACCCCTTCTTTCAAGAGCGGTGGAGAAATTACAATGCAAGCAGGTAGTTATTCCTACTACAAACCATCGATTGATTTTTACGGCCCTTTGAATAAACATATCGCTTATCGATTTAATGCTTCTTACGAAAACTCAGAAAGCTTTAGAGATGTTGTCAAAAATGAGCGTATTTATGTAAATCCTTCATTCCTTTTTAATGTAAGCGATAAAACTCAAATTACGGTACAAGGTGACTATTTAAGTGCCGATTGGACTCCTGATTTTGGAACAGGAATTCTTGGTAAAACTATTTTAGATTTGCCCCGCAACAGTTTTTACGGTGCGCTGTGGTCTACTGGAAATACAAAATCGGCAAGTGCTTCGGTATTATTAAACCATAGCTTTAATGAAAACTGGAAATTAAGTTTTAATACCTCGTTTCAAAACTACGATAGAAGCTCTAAATCAACGGCGCAATTATCAAATCTAGACACGTATGCCACTCCTGGTGACTGGAATAGAGGATTAGTTCAGAATAAAAACTCAGAACAAATATTTGGTGACCAATTGAGTTTGCAAGGTACTTTTTCGACTGGAAGCATCAAACATCAAATTTTCACTGGAGTAGATTATGAAAATTCTTTGGCTACAGCCAACACCTACGCTTTTTACGATGCAAATGGCAAAGTAATCACTACTTACGATACTATAAATTTATTTACATACGACCCAAATGTTCCAACATTGGCAATACCAAACTCAAGAGCAACCCAAACGGTATATACGAGCACACAGCGATTCGGAATCTATGCGCAAGATTTGATATCGTTTACAGAAAAAATCAAACTTTTAGCAGGACTGCGTTGGTCTTGGCAAGAATCACAGGCGGATACGCATAATTTAACCAAAAATCCGATAACCATTGCCGAAGGCGCCAAACGTTTAGATAATGCTTTTTCACCAAAAATTGGATTAGTGTATCAACCTACAAAAGACATGTCTTTGTTCGCTAGTTACTCGAACTCGTTTACCCCAAATACAGGAACAACGGTAGATTTAAAACCATTAGAGCCTTCAATCATAGACCAATACGAAGCTGGAATCAAAAAAGATTTTTGGAAAGGTGCCTTAAGTACCAATGTAACTGTCTATCAAATTACGAATAGCAACTTAGTTCAAACGGCGATTTACAAAGCAGACGGTACCTTGAATATCAATCCGATAGATCCTAATTTAAGAGAATTAAGTGGTGAAACAAAAAGTAAAGGAATCGAAATAGATGTAACAGCAAGACCTATAGTTGGATTAGGAATGAATGCCGGCTACAGCTATAACGACATGCGTTATGAGAAAACTTCAGGACTAAACGGTAGCCCGATAGCAGGAAATCGATTAGCTAGAACACCTGCAAATACAGCTAATTTGAGCTTTTTCTATACTTTACAAACAGGGATTTTGAAAGGAATGTCTCTTGGAGCCATCGGAAACTATATTGGTAAACGTGTGGGAGGTTGGAATAATCAATATGATTCAACCCGACCAAATGGAATTTGGGACAGAGAAATTCCTTTAGAAGGATACACAACAATTGATGTTTCAGCAGGTTATGAATGGAAAAAATTCTCCATATTGTGTAAATTATCTAATGTAACAAATGAGTTGAATTACACGGTACATGAAAATTACAGTGTAAACCCAATCGCTCCACGTCAAGTATTGACAAGCTTGAAGTATAAATTCTAAAACCTTGCAAAGGTTGTATTTTATCCAAAGTTTTTCTGCTTCTTTACTTTTTTTGAAAAGCAGAAAAACTTTGGATTTTTTAATTAAAAAATCCCATATCCTTTTTACAGGAAATGGGATTTTATATTTTAAAAGAATTTAACGGCTATTTCAAACCCGCCAGACTATGTTCAATCGTTTCAATTTTTGCCAAAGCATCCGCTTCTTTTTGTCTTTCGTTTGCCAGAACTTTCTCTGGCGCACCAGCCACAAATTTCTCATTTGCCAGTTTGTTTTGAACTGATTTCAAGAAACCTTGTGTGTAAACCAACTCAGTAGTCAATTTTGCAATCTCAGCTTCTACGTCAATACTTCCGGTGATTGGAATGAAATATTCGTTCGATTTCACACGGAAAGACAATGCTCCGTCTACTTTGTCCGAAACATATTCCAATGAAGTGATGTTCCCTAATTTAGTCACAACCGAATCAAAATAAGTCGATGCTTTATCATTGTTTACCACTTTCAATTCTATGGTATCTTTGAATGGAATATTTTTGTCTTTACGAATCGTTCTAATTCCAGAGATCACTTCAATTGTATTGTCAAAATCAGCAATCAAAGCTGCGTTAAACGGTTTCATTTCCGGCCAAGTCGAAACGATTAACGCTTCTTCTGTAGTTCTTTCGGCAAGAATTTGCCAAATTTCCTCTGTCAAAAATGGCATAAACGGATGCAACAATTTCATATTATTTTCCAGCATTTCTATGGCTTTCTCCAAAGTTACACTGTCAATTGGCTGTTGGTATGCCGGCTTTATCATTTCAAGGAACCAAGAACAGAAATCGTCCCAAACCAATTTGTAAATTGCCATCAACGCATCGGAAATTCTGTATTTCTCGAAATTGTCTTCAATTTCCAAAAGTGTTTGTTGCAATTTAGCTTCGTACCATTCAATCGCTACTTTTGAAGATTCTGGTTGCGGAATAGCATCCGAAACTTCCCAACCTTTGATTAGTTTAAAGGCATTCCAAATTTTATTCGTAAACGCTTTTCCTTGGTTACACAATTCTTCATCAAACATAATGTCGTTTCCCGCAGAAGCACTTAAAAGCAATCCCACACGAACTCCATCGGCACCAAATTTTTCAATTAAATCTAAAGGATCAGGTGAATTTCCTAATGATTTAGACATTTTACGACGTTGTTTGTCACGAACCAATCCAGTCAAATACACATTTGTAAATGGTTTTTTACCAGTGTATTCATATCCTGCAATAATCATTCTCGCCACCCAGAAAAATAAAATATCTGGACCGGTTACTAAATCATTTGTTGGATAATAGTATTTAAAATCTTCGCTTTCGGGATCCATTATTCCACCAAAAACAGACATTGGCCACAGCCAAGAAGAGAACCAAGTATCAAGCGCATCAACATCTTGCTTTAAATCTTTTGTTTCAAGTTTAAGGTTTAAAGTTTTCTCTCTCGCTAACGTTAAAGCGTCTTCAATGTTTTCAGCGACCACGAAATCTTCTTTTCCATCGCCATAAAAATATGCAGGAATTTGCTGTCCCCACCACAATTGACGCGAAATATTCCAATCGCGGATATTATTTAACCAATGTGCGTACGTATTATTAAAACGTGCAGGATGCAATTTGATTTCACCATCTTCCAATACAGATTTGATTGCCGGTTTTACCAAATCTTCCATTTTTAAGAACCACTGATCAGATAAACGAGGCTCGATTACCGCTTTGGTTCTTTCGGAAGTTCCTACTTTATTTAAGTGTGTTTCTGTTTTTGCTAAAGCGCCAATAGTTTCTAATTCTTTGGCGACAGCCTCACGAACTACGAAACGATCTTGTCCTTGATAGTGTAATCCAAAACTATTCAAGGTAGCATCTTCGTTGAAAATATCAATAATTTCCAGATTATGCTTCTCTCCTAGCGCTTTGTCATTCATATCGTGAGCAGGCGTCACTTTCAAACAACCAGTTCCAAATTCGATATCAACATATTCATCCTCGATAATTGGAATTACTCTTCCACAAATAGGCACAATCGCTTTTTTGCCTTTTAAATGAGCAAAACGTTCGTCATTTGGATTAATACAAATTGCGGTATCTCCAAAAATAGTTTCCGGACGAGTAGTAGCAATCGTCAGGAAGTCTTCACTTCCTTCGATTGTATATTTTAAGAAATATAATTTTCCTTGTTGTTCTTCATAAATTACTTCTTCGTCAGAAAGAGTCGTTTTTGCTTCCGGATCCCAGTTTACCATTCGGTATCCGCGATAAATCAATCCTTTGTTGTATAAATCTACAAAAGAACGAATTACTGATGCTGACATATCAGGATCCATCGTAAACTTAGTTCGCTCCCAGTCACAGGAAGCTCCCAATTTTTTTAATTGGTCTAAAATTACACCACCGTATTTATCTGTCCATTCCCAGGCATGCGCCAAAAATTCTTCGCGAGTCAAATCATTTTTATTGATTCCTTCAGCTTTTAATTTGGCTACAACCTTAGCTTCTGTTGCAATTGAGGCGTGATCCGTTCCTGGAACCCAGCATGCATTGAATCCCTTAAGACGCGCTCTTCTAATCAATACATCTTGAATCGTATTGTTCAGCATGTGTCCCATGTGTAAAACTCCAGTCACATTAGGTGGTGGAATTACTATGGTATATGGTGTTCTGTGATCTGGTTCTGAGTGAAAATAATTATTTTTCATCCAGTAGTCATACCACTTATTCTCAATAGTTTTAGCGTCAAATTGTGCAGGAATTGTCATTTTATTGTGGATCATTTAATCGTTAAGTTCACTTATTTGTCGGTTCCGTTTATTAGTTAACCAAATCAACAAATAACCTTTTAGACTTTGGTCTGATATTTGTAATTCTATTCTGGAACAAAAGTAAATAAATATGTAGACTATAAAAAGGGAAATAAAAATTTGTCCGTTAATTAAAACAAAGTACATTTACTTTACTGAATTTAAAAATTTCAAAATGAAAAAAACAATAGCTTTATTCGCATTCGCTCTCATCAGCAGTATCAGTTTTGCCCAAAATGGTCCTAAAATCGAGTTTGCCGCCCAAGACAACACGATTGATTACGGAAAGGTTACCAAGAATGAAAATGGATCTCGTGATTTTATCTTTACAAATACTGGAAACGCGCCATTAATTATTACGAATGTACTGTCTACTTGCGGATGTACGGTTCCTACAAAACCAGACGAACCAATCATGCCTGGAAAAAAAGGAAAAATAACCGTAAAATACAATATGGCTCCAGGTCCAATCAGAAAAACAATAACTGTTGAATCGAATGCCGTTAATTATGAAGCGGGAAGAGTCGCTATAAAAATAAAAGGAGAAGTAATTTCGAATTAATTTCTTAATCAATAATAAATTAAAAACGCTTTTGGAAAATTATCCAAAAGCGTTTTTTGATTATAAAACATCAAACAATTGAAAGCTGAATTTTAAAATTTCACTATCACGCTCCACTTCCAAAGTAATCCATTGCTCCTGCTCTGATTTAAAAAGAGTATTGATCTCTTGCAAAGAATATTTGTATGCAGGACTCCTATTTATCAATATTAGCACATCTCCTTTCTGTAATCCTGCTATTTCTGCCGGTGAATTTTTCCGAACATTGGCTATTTCATATATTGGTTTTAATACGAATTTATATTTAAAATCTTTTTTCTTATTATCATTGGAATCAAATACGTTTGTGGCTAATGGGACCGTTTCAAGACGTACTGTTTCTTGAATCCATTGCAATCCTTTATGTTGTATTTCAACCCCGCTTTTATTATACCCAAAAGCAGAATTGTATTCACTATTTTTTTTAAAATACATTTTTTGTTTTTGGTAATCAAAGACAATATCAAATCTTCTCAGAATTTCACCTCCAACTGACCCCATTCTATCTGCAACCATGTTTACATTTTTAATGGAACTCGAATCTGGAAAGGCTACTATAGGATTATTAAATTCAAATTCTGAAATGATAAATTTTTGAATCCTAGCCCTCTTACCTTCTATATCACCACTAAAACCTCGGCCTAAAAAATCATTAAAACTTTTTGATGGAACATTAATTACCTCTGAACGATTTTGAAAAAGCCATATCGCATCACTATTTCCTATATCAATCAGCAACTTTACAGGAATTTCACGGCCTTCCATAACTACTTTACTTTTCAAATAGGGCTTGGATTTTTCTATAGTGATTGGGATAGAAATATATTTTTTTTCAGTTTTTTTCCTGTTCGTTTCATTGTCTTTGTAAACAATTATTCTTTTTTTCTTATAATTAATTTCAACCAAATTATTTCTGAAAAACTGGTGACCAATAATACCGTTTACGGGAATACCAATATGAGATGATAAATTAAAATCCGGATCTAATACAATATAAAACATATGATTTTTATATTTCATGCTACCAAACTCCAATACATTATTAGTTGATTTTAATCCTTCAACTGCCGCTTGACTTCCTAAGCCTTTTAGAAGTATCCTTTCAGTATTGAAATATCGGACTTCTTTTTTATCCTCTAAACTGAACAATATGGTTTCAGCAACACCGGTATCCAGTAAAAAATTCAGTTCTATCCCATTCACTTTCATAGGTACAAAAACTAAATTATTGATTAATTTAAAAGGGACGCTTATCTTATTGTCATCTTTTTCAAACTGAAATCCTTGTTGAGAAAATACAGAATAACTAAAAGAGCACGTAAGAATTAAAAAGAGCAGTTTATTCATTGTTTTTCTTTTCATAAAAATACTAAATAAATCATATCAAAAATGCAGATTTAACAATATATACTCCTTTTGATTAGAATAAATTCGGAAAAAAAATTGCAAATTTGCAATTCAATAATTTAAGACTATGCCAACAATATCAAACAAAGGCAGACAAATGCCAGAATCACCAATTCGAAAATTGGTTCCCTACTCAGAAATTGCTAAGAAAAAAGGAAATAAAGTATACCATTTAAACATTGGGCAACCGGATATAAAAACTCCCGAAGTTGCGATGACTGCCGTTAAAAATATTGATTTAACTATATTAGAATACAGTCATTCTGCCGGAAATGAAAGTTACAGAAAAAAATTATCGGCTTATTATATCAATCAACACATTTCAGTAAATATAGAGGATATTATCATTACCACCGGCGGATCAGAAGCACTTATGTTTGCCATGGGAAGCACGATGGACCAGGGTGATGAAATTATTATTCCGGAACCTTTTTATGCAAATTACAATGGATTTTCAACGGCTTCAGGTGTTACCGTAGTTCCTGTAATTTCAACAATTGAAACTGGTTTTGCTCTTCCTGCAGTAGAAGATTTTGAAAAACTGATTACTCCAAAAACAAAAGCAATACTGATTTGTAATCCCGGAAATCCAACTGGATATTTATATTCAAAAGAAGAAATTATGAAACTGGCTGCGTTAGTCAAAAAACATGATTTGTTTTTAATCTCTGATGAAGTATACCGCGAATTCACTTATGATGGAGATGTACATTACTCTGTGATGAATGTTCCCGGACTTGAAGAACACGCTATCATGATTGATTCTGTTTCAAAAAGATACAGCATGTGTGGTGCCAGAATAGGATGTATAGTTTCTAAAAATAAGGAAGTGATGGCTACTGCGATGAAATTTGCGCAAGCAAGATTAAGCCCGCCAACCATTGAACAAATAGCAAGCGAGGCCGCTCTGGACACTCCACAAAGTTATTTTGACGAAGTAATTTCAGAATACAGAGAACGTAGAGACACTTTAATTGAAGAGTTAAATAAAATAGATGGCGTTATTGTTAGCAAACCAAAAGGTGCTTTTTATTGTATTGCACAACTGCCGGTGGACAACGCTGATGCGTTTGCACAATGGCTTTTAGAGAGCTATGACTTAGATGGCGAAACAGTAATGGTAGCACCCGCAGCAGGATTTTACTCTACTCCAGGAATGGGATTAAATCAAGTTCGAATCGCTTATGTTTTGAAGAAAGCCGACTTAATAAGTGCCGTGAGAATCCTAAAAGCAGCGATTCCGGTTTATAACGCATCACTTACAAAAGTATAATTAAACAAGAAATTTTAGATTTACCACTCCAGTAAATTGTTTTCTACATATAAAGGCAATAGCGAACTCGTTATTGCCTTTCTTTTTACTTCCAAAAAAAGAAATGATAAAGCCTTATAGAACCGATAAAGTAGTCTTAAATAGTGAGACCGATAGAAATTCTTAAATTTTTATTATTTATCTTTACCGCTTAAATATTTATACCAACAATAATAGTTGCTTTTAATGATAAAAAACGAAGAATTTCAAGACGAAATAGGAGATAATCATGTTAGTTTATCCGCAAAAAATCCAGTAAGAGATGATGCTTTTGACATTTCTGATGATGATAAAATTGAAAAAATAAAAAAAGACGTTGAGAGCATTCTAATTACACTTGGAATGGACTTGACTGATGATAGTTTGAAAGGCACGCCCAATCGTGTTGCAAAAATGTTTGTGAAGGAAATTTTTGGAGGTTTAAATCCTGCAAAAAAACCAAAAGCTTCTACATTTGACAATAATTACAAATACGGTGAAATGTTAGTTGAAAAAAACATCATCGTATATTCTACCTGCGAACATCATTTATTGCCCATTATAGGAAGAGCACATGTGGCTTATATTTCTAACGGAACAGTTATTGGCTTATCTAAAATGAACCGTATCGTGGAATATTATGCCAAAAGACCTCAGGTACAAGAGCGTTTAACGATGCAAATTGTTCAGGAATTACAAATAGCTTTGGGCACAGACGATGTAGCTTGCGTAATTGATGCCAAACACCTTTGTGTGAATTCAAGAGGAATCAGTGATATTGAGAGTAGCACTGTGACATCCGAATTTGGTGGAAAATTTAAAGATAGTGTAACTCGAAGAGAGTTTTTGGATTATATTAAATTAGAGACAAAGTTCTAGTCCTCTCCCCGACCCTCTCCAAAGGAAAGGGAGCCTAGTCTGGTAAGGCCTGAACAAGATTACAACAATTATTAATAACACATTCACGTCTCAACTCCCTTCCCTTTGGGGAGGGCTGGGGTTGGGAAAACAATAATCTACAATGCCATTATATAGTAGCCAAAATCTAAAAATATACAATTCTCTTTCGGGAGAAAAAGAAATATTCGCACCCATTCACGAAGGAAATGTTGGGATGTATGTGTGTGGACCAACGGTTTACAGTAATGTGCATCTTGGAAACGTGCGTACTTTTATGTCTTTTGACGTGATTTTCAGGTATTTTTTACATTTGGACTACAAAGTGCGTTATGTTAGAAACATTACGGATGTAGGTCATATTGTGGATGATGTGGATGAAGGCGAAGATAAAATTGCCAAAAAAGCACGTTTGGAGCAGCTGGAGCCGATGGAAGTCGTACAGCGTTACACTGTAGATTTTCATGATATTTTGAATGAATTTAACTTTTTGCCACCAAGTATTGAACCAACGGCAACGGGCCATATTATTGAGCAAATTGAAATAATCAAAACTATTATTGACAAAGGAATTGGTTATGAAGCCAATGGATCGGTTTATTTTGATGTGGTGAAATTTAATGAAACCAATCATTACGGGCGATTAAGCGGCCGTAATATTGAGGATATGCTTACCAATACCCGTGATCTTGACGGACAAAGTGACAAGAGAAATCCACAAGATTTTGCACTATGGAAAAAAGCGGAAGCACAACATATCATGCGTTGGCCCTCGCCTTGGAGCGATGGATTTCCGGGATGGCACTTAGAATGTACAGCAATGAGTACTAAATACTTGGGCAATCATTTTGATATTCACGGTGGTGGAATGGATTTGAAATTCCCGCATCATGAGTGCGAAATTGCACAAAACGAAGCTTGTACCGGTCAAACTCCAGTTAATTATTGGTTACATGCCAATATGCTGACTTTAAACGGTAAAAAAATGGCGAAATCTACCGGAAATAATATTTTGCCAAGAGAAATATTGACTGGAGAAAACACCATTTTGAGTAAAGCTTTCTCAGCATCGGTAGCCCGATTTTTTATGTTGCAGGCGCATTATAGAAGCATTTTAGATTTTTCTGACGATGCCATTGTTGCTGCCGAAAAAGGATACAAACGATTGATGGAAGCGATGAACTCCTTAAAAGAAATCACTGCTGACACAAAAAGTACAATTGATATTTCAGCGTGGAAACAATCCTGCTATGATGCGATGAATGACGATTTTAACACGCCAATTTTAATTGCGCAGTTGTTTGAAGGCGTACGTTTTGTCAATTTATTAAAGGATGGTAAAGAGACTTTGAATTCCGATGACTTAAACAATTTTGCAAAAGCAATGCATGATTTTGTTTTTGATGTTTTAGGATTGGAAGATGAAAAAGTTTCGGACAGCAATAACGATAAATTAGAAGGAACAGTGAATATGCTTATCGACATGAGAAAACAGGCCAGAGACAACAAGAATTTCGCCTTGTCTGATCAAATTAGAGATCAATTAATCGCTTTAGGAATTCAATTGAAAGACGGTAAAGAAGGAACGACATTCAGCATTTAGTGTTGAGTAATCTCATTTTAATGATTAGCGCAAAATTTAAAATAGAAACTAGTACTATATGATTTCTAAAATACTCATATTTCCTTTTGTACTATTGGTTCGATTTTATCAAGTTGCGATTTCTCCGTTTACACCTTCCGCCTGCCGATTTGAGCCTACGTGTTCATCTTATATGATTGAAGCCCTGCGTATTCACGGTTTGTTTTATGGAGGATTTTTGGGAGTAAAACGTATTTTGAGTTGTCATCCTTGGGGCAAGACGGGTTATGATCCTGTTCCAAAAAAAACATGCAATCACAAACATTAACCTTTTTTAGTATAAATGTACTTTAAAACTCTATTTTTACGACTAATAAACAAATTTAACACTAAATGACACACGCTTTAAACATCGTTTGGAATCCATCAGAAGGAATCGATTTAGGCTTTTTTATCATTCGATATTACAGCTTAATGTTTGTAATTGCTTTTGGGTTAGGCTGGTATATCATGAAAAACATCTTCGAACGAGAAGGTGAATCAATAGAAAAATTAGATTCATTGTTTATCTGGACTGTGTTGGCAACCTTAATTGGTGCACGTTTGGGACACGTTTTCTTTTACGATTGGGAATATTACCGCAATCATTTATTAGAAATTATTTTACCGTTTAGATTCAGTCCAAATTTTGAATTCACAGGTTATCAAGGTCTAGCGAGTCATGGCGCTGCGATTTCTATAATTATTGCCATGTATTTTTACAGTAAAAACGTGTTGAAAAGACCACAATTGTGGATATTAGACCGCGTTGTAATTCCTGTAGCAAGCGGCGCTATTTTCGTGAGATTAGGCAACTTTTTCAATTCGGAAATTATTGGTCATGAAACAACTTCACCTTTTGGAATAAAATTTATTAAAGATCATTTTAGTCCGATGGACGCAGTAAATGCTACTCAAATTCCAAATCCTAAAGATGCTTACACAGCCATTGCAACAGATCCAAAATTTGCGACTTTACTGGAACAGGTTCCCGTGAGACATCCTACCCAATTATACGAAGCATTTTGTTATATTTTTGTTTTTGCCATCTTATTTTTCATGTATTGGAAAACAGAAAAAAGGAAATATACAGGATTCATTTTTGGAATGTTTCTCGTTCTTTTGTTTACAGTACGTTTTATTGTAGAATCCGTTAAGGAAAGTCAAGGTGGTTTCGAAAGCGCTTTAGGTTTGTTTTCAACAGGTCAATGGCTAAGTATTCCGTTTATACTTATAGGACTGTATTTCATCTTTACAGCTCAAAAAGAACTTACGAATTAAATAATTATTCGTTTCAAAAAAAAGCGTTAGCTACATCAAAGTAGCTAACGCTTTTTTTATAGGGTAAATAAAAATCCAAAGTCAATATTTTTAGTATTGTAACCGGAATTAGTATTTTGTAATCCTGCATTTGAAACATGACGAATATTTGGTCTTACATCAAAAATTACTTTATTATATTTGAAAGTAAACCCTAAAGCTAAAACATTTGCGAAGGCAAAACCTTTAGACAAGCGCTCCGTTTCCGTATCTGTAATCATTGGTCCGACACTTCCTAAAACGTAAATTGAAGCCGATTTAAATATTGGTTTCCTTACCATAAAGCCAATATTAAGAACGTATTCTTTCACACTCTTTAGCTTTGTATATTGTTCTCGTTTTGCAATATAATTCAGTTCATCAGGTTTAACAAAATACAAATTTAAGAGTTGGTGTGTAGCTAAATTAAGCTCTGGCTGCAGTACAAATTCGTATTTAAAGCTCTTTGCATCTTTTATTTTGTAATATAATTGCAACTTGAAATACTGGTTTGTATATGTATAATTTCTATTTTTAAATTCATTACCTAATCCGTAAGCAAAACCAAATTCAACTCTATTGTCATCATCTTGCGCGTAAAATGGAATTGAGCTACAAATAATAATTGCAATAAGAAATGCTTTCTGACACATACATTTAGATTTAAAACTCATCAGCTATTTATAACAAACAGTTAAATTACGAATTAAAAATTTCACTTTGGATTGCAGACAAAAAAAAGAGATTCAACTTTCATTGAATCTCTTTTTAAAATTTATATAAAAGCTTTTTTTAGCTTTCTTGGTGTGCTTTTTCTACCTTGTTTTTATCTTCTTTAGAGATTGTATCCACAAGTACTGGAGTTGCAATAAACAATGAAGAATAAGTACCTACGATGATACCTACCAACATAGCGAATATAAATCCTCTGATTGATTCTCCACCAAAAACAAACATGATTAATAAAACCACAATCATCGTTAATGATGTATTGATAGTTCTTGACATGGTTGTATTAATAGATTGATTTACAATCTCAGCAAAAGTTCCTTTTGTTTTACCAGCTAAATATTCACGAACTCTGTCAAATACAATAACAGTATCGTTCATAGAATACCCAATAACGGTTAGGATCGCAGCGATAAAGTGCTGATCGATTTCCATTCCAAAAGGCATGAATTTATAGCATAATGAGTAAATTCCTAATACAAAAATAACATCGTGTGCAATAGCTGCAATAGCTCCTAAACTGTATTGCCATTTTCTGTAACTGATCATTAAGTATAAAAATACGATAGCCATCGCTCCAAGTACCGCCCAATATGCGTTAGTTTTAATATCTTCTGCTACAGTTGGACCAACTTTAGAGGCTTGTAAAACACCTAATTTTTTACCGTCATACGCATTTACAAATTTTTCATACGTCATATCGGCAGCAAAATGTTGTTTTAAAGCGCCAAACAACAACTTATTCACTTCTTCGTCCGCTTTAATTCCGGGCTCTTCAACTTTATATTTCGTTGTTATTTTTAATTGGTCAGTACTACCAAATACTTTAACCTCAGCGCTACCGTCAAAGACTTTTGATAATTCTGCTTTTACCGCTTCAGTTTCAATTGGTTTTTCAAAACGTACTTGAAATGTTCTTCCTCCAACAAAGTCAACACCTTCATCAAGTCCGTTTGTTGCTAAAGAGATCACACTTATAACAACTACTATGCTTGAGAATAAATACGTCCATTTTTTCATTCCTAAGAAATCAAAATGAAAGTTATTAAACATATTCTTAGAGAAATTTGTAACAAATGTCAAATTATTCTTTTTGCTTATGTTCCAATCAATGAAGATTCTCGCAATAAAGATTGAAGTAAATAATGATGTTACGATACCAATCAATAATGTAGTAGCAAAACCTTTAATTGGTCCTGAACCAAAAATAAACAATACAGCTCCAGTTAAAATATGCGTTACGTTAGCATCCGTAATAGATGACATTGCACCTCTCCAACTGTAAGAAGTTTTAACCGCTTCTTCTAGTGTTTTACCCGCACGTAATTCTTCTTTCGCTCTTTCGTAAATAATGATATTTGCATCAACCGCTGTTCCCATTGTTAAAACGATACCGGCAATACCTGGCAATGTAAGAACTGCTCCGATACTTGCTAAAATTCCGAATAAGAATAATAAGTTAACTGCTAGTGCAACGTTAGCATACCAACCCGCTTTACCATAATAAATCATCATCCAAAGCGATACTAGAAGTAATCCTATCAAAGCGGAGTAAGTACCATTCTCAATTGCTTCTTGACCTAAGGATGGCCCTACCACTTCTGACTGAACAATATCAGCAGCAGCTGGCAATTTACCTGCTCTTAAAACATTTGCTAAATCTTTAGTTTCTGAAACATCAAAAGCTCCTGAAATTTCAGATCTACCACCTGAAATTGGCCCTGTAGAAACACCAGGTGCTGAATAAACTATATCATCAAGAACAATGGCAATATTACTTTTTTGAGTGTATGCTCTACCTGTTAATTCTTCCCAAGCTTTTGCACCTTGACCGTTCATTTGCATAGAAACCGCAGGTTTACCGGATTGATCAAATGTATCACTTGCATCCGTTATAACACCACCGCTCATTGCAGGAACATTATCTCTATTACCTTTTAAAGCGTATAATTCTACAGCATCAATATCTTTTGCTTTAGCATCTTTAATTATCATTGGCTTACCCCATACAAACTTTGCATAACGTTGGTCACCAGCTAATAAAATTCTAACATCGGCTCTTTTCAAATACCCGTTTACTGCAGCAGTATCTTTTGGTGAGAAAAGTCCCAAAACTGGACCTCCACCTTGACCAATAATTTTATCAAACAAAGGATTTTCTCCTTTTTTAGTGGATGTCGAATCCTTAGCATCCGTAAGTAAAGCACTCAATGAATCTTTTACAACTGGCTTTACCTCTGTAGTTTTAATTTCAGTTTTTTTCAATGACTCATTAGCAGCCATTAAAAAGTTTCCAATTTCTTCAATTTTATAGGTTTCCCAAAACTGTAATTGAGCTGTACTTGATAATAATTTTTTAGCACGATCCACATCTTTTGCCCCTGGAAGTTCCACAAGAATTTGACCTGAATTTCCTAGTTTTTGAATGTTAGGCTGAGTTACACCAAATTGATCGATACGTTTTCTTAAAACGCCAAAAGCACTTTCTACAGACTCATCTACTTTTCTAGAGATAACCTTTTTTACTTGCGCATCTGTCATTTGAAAATCTACTCCACCTTCACCTTGCAAACTTCTGTTTGCGAAAATATCAGGAGATGCTAATTTTACAGTTCCTTTTGAATTTGCTTCAAAAGCATCAAAAAACTTGTCTAAATATGATTTATTACCTTGTAAATCTGCAGAAGCATCAGCCAATGACTTATTGAAGACTGGGTTTTTAGAATTATTAGATAATCCTTTTAAAATGTCTTTTACAGATATTTGAAGTATAACATTAATACCACCTTCTAAGTCAAGACCTTTATTGATTTGTTTGTCACTAACTTCATTGAACGTGAAATCGGTAAAACCAAGATTAAATACTTTCTCTTTACCAATAGAATCTAAATATTTTACTTCTTTGTCAGCATTTCCATTAGCAAAAGATTTTGCATCGTTTTTTACTTTACTTGCGACAAAAGTGAAAGAAAGTTGGTAAATACTTACCAATGCAAATAGAATTGCGAAAAATTTAATAAGTCCTTTATTCTGCATTATTACTAAAAATTAATTATTTTTATTTATTTATTTTTGCTTTAAACCCTATATAATAACACTTTACATTCATTTATTATAATAAAAAAAGAATATACCGAGTTACCTCATTTTTTTTAAACCGAGCAAATATATAATTAACGTTAAGATTAACCAATTTATTTATAGATTAATCTCAAGAAAAAGACTGCAATGATGCAGTCTTCTCTTTTTATATGTAAATTTTTATACCAAAATCGATTTTAAAGCGTCATTCATTTGTCTGACAGCATCTGCACTTTTAGCAAATAGTGCTTTTTCAGCATCATTTAGTTTAATGTCAAGAATTTCTTCTACTCCATTTTTACCGATAATACATGGAACACCAATACAGATATCATCCTGACCATATTCTCCTTCAACGAAAACTGAACAAGCAATCATTTTCTTTTGGTCATTCAAAATACTGTCTACTAAGAAAGCAACGGAAGCTCCAGGAGCATACCAAGCCGATGTTCCAAGAAGTCCTGTAAGTGTAGCTCCACCAACCATAGTATCTGCAGCTACTTTCTGCAATTCTTCTTCCGATAAAAATTGAGAAACTGGGATTCCGTTGTAAGAAGCCAATCTTGTCAAAGGAATCATCGTTGTATCACCATGCCCACCTATAACCATAGCTGAAATATCATTAGCCGGTTTGTCTAAAGCTAAAGACAAATACGTTCTGAAACGAGAACTATCTAATGCTCCACCCATACCTATAATTCTGTTTTTTGGTAATCCAGTAGATTTCAATGCCAAATATGTCATCGTATCCATAGGATTAGAAACCACCACAATAATAGTATCCGGTGAATGTTTCAATACATTTTCAGCAACTGTTTTCACGATTCCTGCATTGATTCCTATTAATTCTTCACGAGTCATTCCTGGTTTTCTTGGAATTCCTGACGTAATTACAACTACATCACTTCCTGCTGTTTTAGAATAATCATTGGTAACGCCTGATACTTTGGTATTAAAACCTGTATTAGTAGCGCATTGCATAATATCTAATGCTTTACCTTCAGCAAAACCTTCTCTAATATCCAATAACACAACTTCGCTGGCAATTCCTCTATAAGAAATCACATCTGCACACGTCGCTCCTACATTCCCTGCTCCTACAATGGTAACTTTCATATTTTAAAGTTTATTCGGTTATTTTTTAATCTTTGTGGTTAATTATTTAATAGAACATTTCCTAAGCGTCAATATTTGCGTAAACTGCATTTTTCTCAATAAATTCTCTTCTTGGCGGTACTTCGTCACCCATTAACATAGAGAAAACTCTATCGGCTTCCGCCAAACTGTCAATAGTTACCTGACGCAAAGTTCTAAAACTTGGATCCATTGTAGTTTCCCATAATTGCTCAGCGTTCATCTCTCCAAGACCTTTATAACGTTGAATTCCTGCACTTCCGCCCATTCGTTCATTCGCTTGGTCACGTTGTACGTCATTCCAAGCATACTCTTTCTTGTTTCCTTTTTTAACTAAATACAAAGGTGGTGCTGCAATATACACATGACCTTCCTCGATTAATTCTTTCATAAAACGGAAGAAGAACGTTAAGATTAAAGTAGAAATGTGACTACCATCGACATCGGCATCACACATAATAATTACTTTATGGTAGCGTAATTTTTCAATATTTAAGGCTTTACTATCTTCAGCAGTTCCTATTGTAACTCCTAGAGCAGTAAATATATTTCGAATCTCTTCGTTTTCAAAAACTTTGTGATGCATTGCTTTTTCTACGTTCAAAATCTTACCACGTAAAGGCAAAATAGCTTGAAACGCACGATCACGACCTTGTTTTGCAGTTCCACCTGCCGAATCTCCCTCGACAAGGTATACTTCACATTTTGCCGGATCTTGTTCCGAACAATCTGATAATTTTCCAGGCAATCCACCGCCACCCATTACGGTTTTTCGCTGCACCATTTCACGGGCTTTTTTGGCCGCGTGACGTGCTTGTGCCGCAAGAATTACTTTTTGAACAATGATACGGGCATCATTTGGATTTTCTTCCAAATAATTTTCAATCATTTCACTCACTGCCTGACTTACTGGAGAAACAACTTCTCTGTTACCAAGTTTGGTTTTCGTTTGTCCTTCAAATTGTGGTTCCTGAACTTTCACCGAAATAATAGCAGTCAATCCTTCACGGAAATCATCTCCTGAAATATCAAATTTTAGTTTGTCTAACATTCCCGAAGCATCTGCGTATTTCTTTAACGATCTTGTAAGACCGGTTCTGAACCCTTGCAAGTGTGTTCCTCCTTCGTGTGTATTTATATTGTTTACGTAAGAAAAAATATTTTCCGTGTAACTCGTATTATAAATCAAAGCAACCTCAACCGGAATCTCTCCTTTTTCATGATCCATAGAAATTACGTGTGCAATAATTGGCTCACGGTTTCCATCTAAGTAACGGATGTATTCTTTTAAACCTTCATCAGAATGAAATACTTCCGAAACAAAATTCCCGTCTTTATCTAATTCTCTTTTATCTGTAAAAGTGATTGTGATTCCTTTATTCAAAAAAGACAATTCACGCATACGAGCGGATAAAGTATCATAAGAATACTCTATTGTTTGCGTAAATATGCTTGGATCCGGATAAAAAGTAACGATTGTTCCTCTTTTTGTCGTTTCACCAATTTGTTTTACCGGATATAACGCTTTTCCTTTTTCGTATTCTTGTTCGTATATTTTACCATCACTACTGTGAACGGTAGCTCTCAAATGGTTTGACAATGCATTTACCACAGAAACCCCAACACCGTGAAGTCCTCCAGAAACTTTATAGGAATCTTTATCAAACTTTCCTCCGGCACCAATTTTAGTCATTACAACCTCCAATGCCGAAACACCTTCTTTTTTATGAATACCTACCGGAATACCACGTCCATTATCCTCAACCGAAACGGATCCATCTTCATTAATATCAACTATTATGGTATCACAATGGCCTCCCATTGCCTCATCGATAGAGTTATCTACAACCTCATACACTAAATGATGTAGTCCTCGAACACCCACATCTCCAATATACATCGAAGGACGCATTCTTACGTGCTCCATTCCTTCTAATGCCTGAATACTATCTGCTGAATAACTGTCCTTCTTGATTTCTTCGCTCATATATATTTTATTGTAAAAAATGTAATTTTTGTATAACACGCAAATATATAAAAACGCAAATTAGATAACCGTTAAAATCCCTTTTTAAGCCCTTAAGTTATTAACATTTGTTCATATAATTACAAAAAAAAAGCTCTCAAAATTGAGAGCGTTCTTCATTTATAAAAAATTCAAATTTTTGTTTCAAACCACAACTCCTGTTTTGGCAATTCCAATATCTGCCCGAACGTGAGCTGCATTGGCTCTTCCGCTTGGATCTAGGTTTTCTTGCCATTTTGGAATCCATTTCCTAACTGTTTGCGCGGCACTTATTTGCGGATAATATTTATTAAATATCGACCTATAAAAGTAGGCTTCTTTAGTGGTTGGTGAGTTATAAGGAAATTCGGCTGCAGCTCCGGCTAATTGCTCGTCCGTAACTTGCGTTGCACAATATTCAATCAATTGATCGATCCAATTGTATCCTACTCCATCCGAAAACTGTTCTTTTTGTCTCCATAAAACTTCTTCTGGAAGATAGGGATTATCCGGAGTATCAAACGCTTTTCTTAGAATGTATTTTTCTTTTCCATCATACGTTTTATGCATTTTTTCTTCTGCTTTGATGCGAATTGACACATTTAAGAACGCTTTATCCAAAAACGGAACTCTAGTCTCTAAACCATGTGCCATCGTTGATTTATCCGCTCTTAATAAATCAGCCGTAAATAATTTCTGTACTCTTTCAATGGTTTCCTTTTGGAAATCCTCTGCCGAAGGCGCATTTCTAAAATACAAATATCCACCAAAGATTTCATCAGCTCCTTCACCTGAAAGCACCACTTTTACACCTAAATCCGTAATCGCTTTCGACAAGAAATACATTGGTGTACTTGCTCGTACTGAAGTCACGTCATACGTTTCTAAATGCCAAATTAGTTTCTCTAAAATTTCAATTCCTTCTTCGACAGTAAAGTGAATTTCATGATGCTCTGTTCCTAAATACTCAGCAACTTTTCTGGCTGCCGCAGTATCTGGCGCATCAGCATTTAAACCAATTGAAAATGATTGTAATTTTTTACCGCTTTCTGCCAATAAACGACAAGCAATTGCTGAAGTCAATGAAGAGTCTAATCCTCCAGAAAGCAACACACCAATAGGCACATCGCTCATTAATCTTTTACGAGTCGCTTCGGTCAACGTTTCTCTGATTAACTCCAAATCTAATTCTTGGTCGGCTTTTAAAAAATCTTCATATTCCGGTTTGTAATATTTTACAAAACCTGTTTTTGCAGTATAATAATGTCCCGGAGGAAAAGTAGAAAATGTTTTACATTGATCTGCGATAGGTTTCATTTCAGAGGAGAAATAGATTCGCCCCCTTTCGTCCAAACCATAATACAACGGCTTTACTCCCATTGGGTCTCTACCAGCAATAAAATCATCACCATCCACCACCACAAAAGCCCAGTCTCCGTCCAGCATATTGCAAAAATCATATCCAAACTCTTCATACAAATGCACAATAACTTCAGAATCTGATTTTGTTCTAAAAGTATGATCTTTTAAAACACCATCTCTTAATTCCTGATGATTGTATATTTCGCCATTATGAACCATGTAGGTGGTTTTCGTACCTTGTATCGGTTGTTTTCCGGAATGCAAATCAATTATCGATAGCCTTTCATGACTGAGAATATGCCCTTTTTCAGTAACATGCAAATCACTTTCATCCGGACCACGATGCGTCATTCTTTTTGAAAGTTCTCCAAACAATTGCTCCTCTTTTCCTCTTCCGATAATGGCTAATATTCCGCACATAACGCTGTATTTTTATTTTTTACCAATTCTAAGTCAACAAATATGCAATAGCAGTTACAAACACAAAACACAATTGTAGTATTTAGTTACTATTTCAAACAAAAAAATATTTTTTACATTAAAAATGTAATTTAATTGCCATAAACCTAAGCTCACTGTAACAACTATAACTCATGAAGTACATTCTTACAGTTATTGCACTTTCTGACCTTTCAAGTAGGTATTAATTGGTTTCATTTTCACTATTTTATTTTCTTCCACTTTCATCAAATCCTGATCGTACATTACAAAATCAGCCCATTTTCCCACTTCAAGACTTCCTTTTTCTTTTTCTTCGAAATTAGAGTAAGCTGCCCAAATGGTCATTCCTCTTAAAGTTTCCGCTCTGGTCAAAGCATTTTCCATTTGGAAACCACCTTTTGGATATTCCTTACTGTCTTTTCTGGCTACAGCCGCATGAAAAGTTAGCATCGGATTTACTTCCTCCACTGGAAAATCAGTTCCAAGGGCTACCATTCCCGCTTTTTGAAGTAATTTTTTATAAGCATAGGCATTTTTCAGCCTTTCTTTCCCTAATCTATCTTCAGCCCAATACATATCGGATGTGGCATGCGTAGGTTGAACTGAAGGAATAATTCCAAATTTGAAATAATCAAAATCTTGTTCACGCAAAACTTGCGCGTGCTCAATTTTCCATCTTCTATCTTTGGTTCCAGCCAAAACATCTCCGTAAATTTTCAAAATCACCGTATTTGCCGAATCGCCAATAGCATGCGTATTCAACTGAAACTTTGAAGCCGCAATCTGTTTGGCTACATCCTTTAATCCAGAAATTGGTGCCAACAAAGCGCCGTATTGGCCTGGCTTGTCGGAATACGGTTTATGCATGCAAGCACCGCGAGAACCCAAAGCGCCATCACCGTACATTTTAAAAGAACGTACATTTAGATTATCCGTTTTATAAATTCCTTTTTTTAGATATAAATCAATATTTTTCTGATTTGCCGTAATCATTGCATACACATTAAGCTTCATCACTTTTGCTTTTTGCAAACTATCCATCAAATGAATAATGTCCGGATCTAATCCTGCATCATTTACGGTTGTCAATCCATAATCAAACATCACTTTTTCGGCATCCAATAAAGCGGCTATTTGTATTTTACGGGTTGGTTTGGGAATTATTTTAAACACTAATTCCATCGGATTATCTACTAAAATTCCTGTTGGTTCTCCGTTAGCAATTTCAATCTGTCCGCCATCTGCTTTCGTATCTTTAGTGATTTTTGCTAATTTTAATGCCTTACTATTCACGATAATTGCATGACCGTCAACTCTGTTTAAAACTACAGGAATATCAGGAAATGCAGCGTCTAAATCAGCTTTTGTAGGATACTTTTTGACTTTCCAGTCGTTTTGATCCCATCCGTTACCTACAATAAACGTTGGATTTTTATCTTTTTGAAAAGCCTTTAAACGAGTTATTATTTCGTCCATACTTTTGGTACCGCGTAAATCAGCTTCCTGCAAGCTTAAACCATAGCTATAAAAATGGCAGTGTGCATCAATCAAGCCCGGGTAAATAAATTTCCCTTCCGCATCTATTGTATTTTTGGATTCATATTGTTTTGAAATTTCGCCATTAGTCCCAATAGCCACAATTTTCCCCTTATCAATTGCCATAGCCGAAGCCGTTCCAAAAGAGTTATCTACCGAGTAAATAGTAGCATCTGTAATAATAGTGTCAACGGTAACTTTATTTTTTTGATCACAGGAAATCAACAAAAACAAAGCAAGAAATAAAGTAATAGATCTCATAATAAACATTTTAGTTATGCTAATATAAAAAAACTGTACCGAATTATTTTAAACAAACGGAATTAAAAGAAATTTTTGAATTCTTAACTCGACCATTCTGATTATTTCCATAAAAAAACGCTCTCCAAAAGGAGAGCGTTTGTCTATTTGTAAAATCTTAATTAATTGTGTTTATGCTTTTGCATACGCATCATCATGCACGCTAGCTACTGCTCTTCCAGATGGGTCATTCATGTTCTTGAATGCCTCATCCCATTCCAATGCAATTTTTGTACTACACGCAACGCTTGCTTCTTGCGGAACACACAAAGCAGCTGCATCACTTGGAAAATGCTCATGAAAAATAGAACGGTAATAATATTC
The DNA here is from genome assembly GCF_003314435.2 of Flavobacterium petrolei. GTDB lineage: Bacteria > Bacteroidota > Bacteroidia > Flavobacteriales > Flavobacteriaceae > Flavobacterium > Flavobacterium petrolei. The sequence goes on from NZ_QNVY02000001.1 coordinate 102,857, forward strand.
CTCTTTTGAAGTTGGCGTTTGTAAAGGGAACTTGTATTTAGCATTTGCTAATTGTTCATCTGAAATTTCAACCGCTACCACTTCTTTCAAAGTATCAATCCAACCGTATCCTACACCATCACTAAATTGTTCTTTTTGTCTCCAAGCAACACTTGGCGGCAACATCTCTTCAAAAGCTTTACGAACTACCCATTTTTCCATTGGATGTTCTGCATTGATCATTTTATCCTGAGGATTAACGCGCATCGCCACATCCATAAATTCTTTATCTAAAAATGGCACACGCCCTTCAATTCCCCATGCTGCTAAACTTTTGTTCGCACGCAAACAGTCGTACATGTGCAATTTACCTAATTTACGTACGTTCTCCTCATGAAACTCTCTTGCATTTGGTGCTTTGTGGAAGTATAAATATCCTCCAAAAAGTTCATCTGCTCCTTCACCCGACAATACCATTTTGATACCCATTGATTTGATAACTCTCGCCATTAACCACATAGGTGTCGATGCTCTAATAGTAGTCACATCATAGGTTTCTAAATTGTAAATCACATCTTTAACCGCATCCAAACCTTCTTGAATAGTGAATTTAATTTCGTGGTGAATCGTTCCTATATGATCCGCTACAATTTGAGCAGCCGCTAAATCCGGAGAACCTTCTAATCCTACTGAGAAAGAATGTAATTGCGGATACCAAGCATCAGCAACATCTCCAGATTCAATACGTTTTTGCGCATATTTTTTGGCTACAGCCGAAGTAATCGAAGAATCTAATCCTCCAGAAAGCAAAACACCATAAGGCACATCACTCATCAATTGTCTATGAACCGCAGCTTCTAAAGCCACTTTAATTTCGTCAATGCTGGTTACGTTGTCTTTTACGGCATCATAATCGGTCCATTCTCTTTTATACCATTGTACAAATTCCCCGTCTTTACTCGTCATATAATGTCCTGGAGGAAACAATTGTATTTTTGTACAATAGCCTTCTAAGGCTTTCAATTCTGAAGCTACATAAAAAGTTCCATGCTCATCCCAACCTATGTATAATGGAATAATTCCCATGTGATCACGAGCAACAAAATATTCGTCTTTTTCTACATCATAAATAGCAAATCCAAATATTCCGTTCATTTCATCTATAAAATGAGGTCCTTTTTCTTTGTAAAGTGCCAGAATTACTTCGCAGTCACTTTCTGTTTGAAAGTTATATTTCCCTTCAAATTGTTTACGCAATTCTCTGTGGTTATAGATCTCACCATTTGCGGCTAAAACAAGTTGTTTATCTTCACTGAACAACGGTTGCTTTCCTGAAGCAGGATCAACAATTGCCAAACGTTCGTGAGACAAAATGGCTTTTTCATTACTAAAAATTCCACTCCAGTCCGGTCCACGATGACGGATAATTTTAGACATTTCTAATACTTGCGGTCTTAAAACTTCCGCTTTTTGTTTTAGGTCAAAGGCACATACTATTCCGCACATAACTATATATTTTTAATGTTTTGTTTATTTTGATAAGGCAAAGATGCAGTTATAGTTCTAATTGAAAAACACAAATACTATTTTTAGTTATAAATTATAACCAAAAAATAGCATTTGTGTTTAAAATGTAATTAAAAAAGAATAAAAAAGGAATAGAAGTTGAGAATTGTAAAATGGGACGCAGATGATACGGATACAACTCCCGAAGCTTCGGGACGGATTCTAACGGATTTTATTCAATAGCCTCCACCAAATACTTCGTACCATTAATCTCAAAAGTAAAACCTTCTTGATTTCCCATGAGTTTATTTCCCAAAGGAGATTGTGGTGATAATGCGATAATATTGATTCCCTCGACATTGATTTTTGGAAGCGCCACACTCAGATACAAATAGATTCCGTTCGCTTTTACCAAGCTCCCCAAAATAATTGTTTCGGCAATAGTAGCAGCATCAATTTTATCCAAAACTGTTTTTTGATCCAGTACTTCTCTCAACTTACGATTGAGTTTTTCCTGCTCAATGTGCATCATGGATAAAGCGGTTTCATGTTTGTCTCCGGCAGAACCTTTGGCATCGTTCTTAGAATCTTCGGTAAGCGCCACAATCATGTCTTTGAAAACATCGATTCGATCCTGAACTAATTGTAAATAATGGGTATGTATTTTTTGTTTGAAAGTCATAATTAGAATTACTAGCCTGACAGGGTTCAAAACCCTATCAGCGTTTCAAATTTTTATAATAAAAAAAGCGAAGATTGTTTTCCGTTTCGGCTCCCTCTCCTTTGGGGAGGGCTGGGGTGGGGATTTAAAAATCAAATTTATAGTTCACTCCCAGAATCACTTGAAATCCCTGAACTGGGTAATTCAACCATTTTTGATAGGCATTATTAGTGATATTATTAGCTCTTGCAAAAGCAGTCAATCGGTCGCTGTATTTGAATCCAACATTTGCATTAACATCAAAATAAGATTTCAAAGTTACAGGAGCTGCATTTGCCGAAAAGGCCGTATTCATCTGAAAATCTTTTCGCTCACCTACGTAAAACACATTTGTTCCAGCGAACCATTTTTCTGTAATATTAAAATCAAGATTTGAATTTATTTTTATTGCTGGCATATTCCAGGCTTCTTGCTGAAAATCATTAGTGAAACTGCTGAAAGTTCCGTTGATTCCAAAAGTTACATCCTCAGAAAAATCAGCTTTTAATTCTCCATAAAAACTTAATGTTTTCATATCATCATACACCACTTGAAAGGAATTCCCGTACGCATAATCCTCATTTCCTGTACTTTCATTGTAATCATTGCTTCTAAACAAGGCTTTATTTCTTTCATTTACATATGAAGCTTTTACATTATAACTCACATTATTTGTCAATTTCCCTTTTAATCCTGCAAAAATATCATATTGCTGATCTGTTGGAGTTATGCTCAAAGTCGGAGATAAAAACGGATTTTCGTTCACAAAATCCTGATATGAATTTTGTTTTAAATTTCCTTCGGCACCAGCATAGAAAATCATCAAATCGCCAACAACTTTATACGAAGCATTGAATTTTGGATACACATAAAAGGAATTATTGCTGTTTTGATTATCCATACTGTAAAAAACAGCGGCACCAATATTCAGTGTCCAATCCTCCTCCTGCATCACAAAGCTTGGAGAAATTCCAAAATTCGTAAATCCGTATTTGATGGCTTCGACATTCGTGTTTAAATAATTTTTATCGAAACTTCCTCCCACATAATCTACCGTTAAATCCGTTTTCACAGCACTTTCCATCACGTCAAATTCAACGGTTGGTTTTGCATAAAATCTATTTTCTGAAGATCCTGAAGCATCTGAAAAATGGCTGTATTTAAGACTTGTTTTATTCAAAATACTTTCGCTGAAAGCAACATTTCCGCCCAACGTTATGGTTCTGTACGTTTGCTGCGGATCAATTCCATTAATCAACATCACTTGATCCTGGGCTGATAAAGTATTTCCAAATTCCGACGGCAATCCGTACCAATTATAAATCTGATTTTGATATCCTAAATCCAAATTCCAAGACACGTCTTTTTGATTGGAACCATACATTAAGTCTAACGAAGTATCATAAAACCGATTTTCTAATGCTACATTTTTGATTCCGCCTTCTGACGAATGATGACGGAACATTCCTCCAACATAATCAGTGTTGCTGATATCGTGATTCACGAATAATTCTCCAATAAAAGTTCCGTAATTCCCAACACCAAAAGTCGCGTAATTTTTAAATAAATGTGCTTGTTTTTCTTTCTCCACGCCCTCTGCTTTTCCTTTGGATGGTGTAAATGTTGACGCTACCGGAAAAGAAAAAATCGAATATTTAATACTTTCTTTTTTGGCATTACCTTCTTCATCAAGTTCTGGGACTTCTTTGACTTTGTTCGCATCCGAAATTTTTGGTGTATATGGTTTTACAACATTTACGGTTTCGGTTCCAATTTGCTCTTTCTTTTGTGCAAACGAAAATTGAAATGCAATAAGTAATAAACTTAAAATTATTTTATTTTGGAAATTGATTTTCATTTTTATTGTTGTTTTTTGATAAAAGAAGAAAGAAACAAGACTTTACAAATTGCCTAATCAATAACTTTTTCTTTCTAATTACCTCTTTAATTTTTTACTTCTTATTTATTACTTAACTTGTAATTTAAACTTCCCACTCGCCTTTTGCAATGAATTGCGATTTACCACCAATATTTATATCAAAATGATTATTCTCTAATTTTCCGTCAAAATAAATTTGAGAAGGTCTATTTATGAAATCGCCCTGATGATTAATAATTTGAATTTTTGGAGCATTATATTTTAACAGAAAAGCCTGCAAACAAGTGCTTGCACTTCCCGTTGCTGCATCTTCTATAAGTTGATTGTTTTCTATACAAAGCATTCTACTGCTTAATTTCGTGTCTTCTAAACAAAAGAAATACAACGCTCTATGACTTGTTTTACAGTTTGCCTGCAACCATTCGTTCATTTTAGTTTTATCCAAAATCAAATTCTCTAAAACTTTTTTATTTTTGACAGGAACAATTACAAACGCGCTTCCTGTGGTTACTTCCTGAATGGGAAATGCATCATCAAAATCAGCACGGCTTAAATTGCTGAAGTTCAAAAAATCTTCTGCTGAAAAAGTATCCAAAAACTGAGGTTGAGCAGCCTGCAACCAAACCAAGTCTCCCGATTGATGCACCGGAATTTCACCAATTGGCACCGACAATGTAATCTTTTCCGGTTTGTGCTCAAAGATCTTATTCATCAAAACCCACGAAGTCCCAATGATTGGATGACCGGCAAACTTCATTTCGTGCTCCGGAGTAAAAATTCTGATGGTTGCCGAATTATTTTCAGCATTAAGCTTGGTAATAAAAGTACTTTCCGCAAAGTTGATTTCACGGGCAATTTTTTGCATCTGTTCGTCACTTAAGGCTTCAGCCTCTAAAAAAACAGCCAATTGATTGCCCGCATATTTTTTCTCTGTAAAAACATCAACTAGATAAAAAGGTAGATTCATTCTCTTTGTTTTTTGGCTTTCAATTATTTTAAAAATTTTACGCTTGATTTAAGCTGTTTTCCAACTTTCAAACCTTGATTTTTATTTTGTTATCGATGAGTTAGTTTTGGATTCTTCTGCTTTTATAATATCCAATTCTCTTTGCGCATCTGAAACCACATCCGGAAAATCAGTGAAATTCTGACTTACATTTTCTAAAATATAAGTCGCCTGATAACTGTCTTTTAGTCCGTAAAAGTTTTTCGCCATTAAAACTAAACCTTTGGCTCCAAAATATTTATAGCTGGAATAATTCTTCGCTAATTTTTGAACCGCAACATTTGACACCTCAAATTTTCCTTCTTTATTTTTAAAATAAGCATCATAATACAAGGCTTCAGCAGCTAATTCGCCTTTAGCAATCGTCATTAATTTTGCGTAGGCCTCTTTAGCTTTCGCTTCATCACCGGTTTCAATTGCTGCGCGTGCAATGATGATTTGCGCATCACTTTTTACATTATCATCTGTTTTAGGATTCATCAAAACCTTCTCGGCATAAATACCTGAATTTGGATAATCTTTCTTATCGTAATACAATTTCATCAAATTAGATTGTGCAAATGTTTTATTTTGAGGAATATCCGCTTCATTTTCTAAACGGGCCAAAATTAGAATTGCTTTTTGATCTTCTTTGTTTTTAAGGAAAATTTGAGCCAATCGCGACAACGATTGTTCTGTAAATTCACTTCTCGATTGTGCAACTATGTATTCATAATTAGGAATAGATTTGCTCTCTGACCCTTCAGAAAAATACAATTGAGCTAGGTAATAATTAGCCTGTAAAGCATGAATCCCACGAGGAAACTGGCTTACATAACCACTAAATCCTGCAATAGCCTGCTTGGTGTTATTTTGTTGAAATTGTTTTTCAGCAGCTTCATACGTGTCATTATCCAATTCTGCATCTGTAACGGCAACAAAATCCAATGTACGAACCCAAGTTGCATATTCATCCACTCTGCCATTGTCTACATAAATCAATCGAGCGGTTGCTACCGCTTCTAAAGCCTCCGGAGTTCTAGGAAAATCAGCCGCGACTTTTTTAAATTTCAACAATGCCTGCTCGTCTTTATCTGTATTATAATAAACCAATCCCTGACGCAAAATAGATCTAGAAGTGAAAGAACCTTTTTTGAATTCTGTATTCAATTGGTCGTACGTTTTTACGGCAAGGTCATTTTTATTCTCAGCAACATAAGTATTTGCCAATTCAAAAAGTGCATCGTCTCTGTATTCTGATTTTAGATACAATTGTAAAAAAGCGTTTAGTTCGTCAATTTTCTTATCGTTTTTAGCTAAAAATCCGTAGGAAATAGCTTTTTGGAAATACGCATAATCCGCATCAACACTTTTAGATTCGATTACTTTAGTGTAGGCATCCATTGCCGCACCGTATTTTGAAGTCACAAAACGACAATCCGCTAAACGCAAATAGGAATCATTGAGACGCACTTTATCAGCAGGCGCTTTTTCTATTTGGTTTTGGAAATAATTACCCGCTTGATCATATTCTTTCAATTTGAAATAAGCGTATGCAATATTGTAATTACTGTTTTTAAATTCCGGTGTTTTAGAAGCTTGGTTGGCACCAACAAATTGTTTGAAACTTAATAATGCGTCTTTAAAATCATTCAAAACATATTCTGTTTCTCCTTTCCAGAAAGTAGCACGAGCTGTAAAAACAGCATCTTTTTGTTCCCCTAAAGATTTCGTAAACATTTTTAGTGCTTCGGGATAATTTCCATCGGTGTATAATTCTAAACCTCTATAAAAAAGCACTTTTTGGTACGCTAATTTATTTTCTGGAGATTTATTTTTTTCCAATAAAACTAAAGCTTCTTTGTAGTTTTTAGAAGAAATATAAGAGTCAATCAATAATTTTTCTACCTCGGAACGGCTTGCATTCTCTGGATATTTTTTTAAGAAAGCCTGCAAAACAGAAGGAACACTTTGGTAAGAATTTCCTAATTCATAACTTAATTTTGCATAATTTAAACTCGCATCTTCTTGAATAGCCAAATCAAAATCCATTTCCGAAGCATTTTTGAACGCATTCAAAGCTTGTTGTTTTTTATCGGTATTCAGATAACTTTCTCCCAAATGATAATAGGCATTTTGCGCTACAAAATCTTTCCCGCCAATGATTTTATTGAACTGAGAAATCGCATTTTCGTAGTCTTTTTGCTTGTAATACGCATATCCTAATTGGTAAAAATCCGTATTATTCCATTTGCCTTTTTTACCTTTGTAAGCAACTAAAAATGGAATTGCGGTGTCGTATTTTTTTAAATTAAAATAGCTTTCGCCAATGATTTTATTGAGTTCTGATTTTTCCAAAGGAGTGGATTTAGCCATTGCTTTCTGACCTAAATCAATTGCTTTTTGGAAATTCCCCAATTTAAAATTCATATCCGCCTGATAATACGAAAGCTTTTCTTTGTACTTTTCTTCACCTGAAACTTCGTCAAAATACTTTGTAGCTTGCTTGTAATCGTCGCCTTCATACGCCATAAAACCTAAATAATATTTGGCTTGAGAACCATATTCAGCTGAATTCACCACTTTATTCAAATACACCGTAGCTTCTTTTTTGTTTTTGGCATTAAAAAAACTATAGCCTTTTTGGAAATTGAATTTATCTTGATCCTTTCTGCTTAAACTGCTTTCGTCAACTTTGTCAAACCATTGTAAAGCTTGCGGATAATTTCCTTGATTAAAATGATAATGTGCTACTTCGATGTACGCCTGATTTTGTTTTACGCTGGTAGGATAATCCGAAACAAATTGCTCCATCAACTCATCCGCATTGGATTGATTGGTTCGAATGGCACAATTCGCGGCATAATAAGCACAATCTGATTTCAATTCTTCAGTTGCGGCAGTTTCCTTTACTTTATTAAAAATAAGTTGCGCTGAAGCATATTGCGCGTCTTTAAATAAAGAAACCGCTTTATTGAAATCTTTTGAATCGTGCGTGTAAATGGTAGATTTTTGTGCCGAAATACTGGCCGTTATAATAAAAATGGATAAGAAGTACCTCCAGGAAAGTTTACGCATTGTGATTTTATTTTAATAATTCAAATATATTATATTCTGTCCTCTATAACGAATCACAATTGGCTTTTATTATGAATAATTTTTTTACAGTTTAGATTTCAACCTTCTTTATCGAAATATTAATCAAATCAAACTTCCTAACTTTTCAATATTATTTGTAATTTTTGTAATTCTGTCTAATACAACAGAATTTATTTTGAATAGAACCGTTATCTTATTACTTTTACCCAATAAACAAATGCAAATTATGTCACAATCCGTCCTATCGTTAAAAAATGTAACGATTTATCAAGAAGCAAAATCTATTCTAACAGAGGTAAACTTGGAAGTAAATCATGGTGAATTCCTTTACATCATTGGAAAAACAGGCTCCGGAAAAAGTAGCTTAATGAAGACTTTGTATGCTGATTTGCCATTGACAGAAGGAGAAGGAAATATTGTAGACTTTGACTTATCTGCATTAAAAGAAGATGATATTCCGTTTTTGAGAAGAAAAATTGGAATCGTTTTTCAAGATTTCAAATTACTTCCCGACCGTACTGTAAATGACAATATGTTGTTTGTACTGAAAGCAACTGGCTGGACGGACAACGCCGAAATGCAAAATAAAATTGAAGAAGTTTTGAATAAAGTAGGAATGAAAGATTTTGGCAAAAAAATGCCACACCAACTTTCCGGAGGAGAACAACAACGTGTGGCCATCGCCAGAGCTTTGCTTAACGATCCGGAATTAATCCTTGCTGATGAACCTACAGGAAACTTAGATCCACAAACCAGCGCCGAAGTACTGGAAGTATTGAAGAAAATCAATGCGAACGGCAAAACGATCATTATGGCGACACACGATTATGCGTTGCTAATGAAATTCCCTTCGAAAACATTGAAATGTGAGGATTCCAAAATTTTTGAAGTGATTCAGCAGCGAAACGCGTAATGCTCTCCATTCTTGTTCCAATATACAATTACAATGTTTATCCGCTGGTTTTAGAGTTGCACAATCAATGTAAAGATTGCGGAATAGCGTTTGAAATTTTGTGCCAAGACGATGCTTCAAATTTATTTAAAATTGAAAACCAGAAAATTAATAATTTAGAAAATTGTAATTTTTCAGTAAACAATTTAAATTTAGGACGAGGAAAAAACATCAATTTTTTGGCGAAAAAATCAAAATTTGAATGGCTATTAATCATGGATTGTGATACTTTTCCAACTCAAAATAATTACATCCAAAAATATATTTTCCAAATAAACGAAACTGAACAAGTTGTTTATGGCGGAATCGAATACCACAAAGAAAAACCTTCAAGTAACCAATTGCTGCGATGGTTTTATGGCAACGCGCGAGAATCAATTTCTGTTGAAAAACGAAAAATCAATCCTAACGACAGCGCACTGACATCAAATATTTTAATCCAAAAAAAGGTTTTTAACTCTAATAAATTTGACGATTCAATCACTAAATACGGCTACGAAGATTTAGTCTTTTTATCTGATTTGAAAAAGAAGGGGATTTTAGTAAAACATATCGATAACCCTACGTATCACTTGGGATTAGAAACTTCCGAACAGTTTTTAGTGAAGACAAAAATCGCTTTGGAAAATCTAAAATCAATTTCAGAAAACAATTATTTATACAAATCCGAAAGCAAGATTTTAAAAACTTATAGTCTATTGAAACGATTGTATTTGACTTCATTTATTTCCATACTATTCAAAAAAACCGAACGGAATTTACAACACAACTTACTTTCTAAAAACCCATCTTTGTTCCTATTTGATTTGTACAAATTGGGCTATTATTGCAGTATCGCTTCCCGATAATTATTTCGTTACAAGATTTTCGAAAAGGGATTTCCACTGTTCCATGATAGATTCTAAATCATAAATTTTGATACTTTCCTGAGCCTTTTCCCCCATTTGTGTTCTCAAATTTTCATCTTCAATAAGCAGTTCCAATCGTTGAACAAAAGAATCTATATTACCGTTTTCAATGAGAAATCCGTTTTCATTATTTTGAATTATAGCTCTTGGACCGCACGGACAATCATAAGCAACACAAGGCAAACCCATTGCCATTGCTTCAATAAGTACCATTCCGAAACCCTCCGTGCGAGAGGTCATCAGTAGTATTGATGCTTCTCGATATTTGTCATTTATATTTTTTACAGGGTCAAAAAAAGCAACATTAGTATCAATATTTAAAGTCCTGGAAAGTTTTTGCAATTCTTGATTTTGATCGGATTTCCCGTAAATTTCAAGAGTCCAATCTGGATGTTTCTGAATGACTTTATGCCAAATTCGCAACATTCTGTCAAATCCTTTTTCATAAGAATGACGGCCAACCGCAATTACTTTTTTAGCTTTTAAATCGGAAAAATTTGTTGGTTCAAACCAAAGTGGATTTGGAATTACAACTACGTTTTTCACATTCCATTCTTGTAAACTCGCCTGCGACAACGCCACGTATTTGGTAAAACTATTGGCGAAAAACCCTTTGAAAAACGCTTTAATTTTTGTCGAAAAAAAATATTTTGAAGGCTGAGTTTCCTCAATATATTTAGAACCGTGGCACTCAAAAACAATCGGTGTGTTTTTCTTTAAAATAAAAGGAATTAAATAAGCTTTTAAACCATTATCACCAACAATAATAACATCAGGTTGAATGGATTTAATTTTAGTTTTTAACCCTTTTGCAAACGAATTAAAAAACTGAAAAAAATTACCTTTCAATGATAAATCGTGATAAATAATATTAGCATTAAAAGAATAAAACAAAGGAGAAAAACCTTCATTTTGAGTTAAAACATGGACTTCATATCCTGATTTTTCTATCCAATAATTCGTTTTCACCGAAAGCACTCTCGCTACACCGCCTTCATTATTTATTTTGGGAACTATATAAAGAAGTCTCATTTTTTTGACTCTAAAAATGCATCAAAATCCCGAATATAATCGGCTTCTTCAAAAACATCTGAAGCCAAAACTAAGCAAACCGCTCCAGAAGAAAAATTTTGCAATTCTCTCCAAATCCCAGTTGGTATAAGCAATCCCACATTTGGTTTATTAAGGATAAATGATTTTTTCATTAAACCATCCTGCACAACGACTTCAAAACTTCCGCTCAAAGCGATCAAAAGCTCTTGCTGCACAATGTGAGAATGTCCGCCTCTGTACGCACTGCTCGGCACATCAAAAAGATAGTATACACGCTGGAATTCAAATGGTAAAATATCCTTTTGAATGAATGCTAAATTCCCACGCTGGTCTTCTACAACGGGGATTTTTAAAAGTTGCACGCCTGTAACGGTTGTTTTCATTTATTGATTTGTAAATAAGCTAATTTTCCTCTTTTGGCATTTTTTAGTGCTGTATAAACTTGGTTTATTTGTATTCTATTCTGCTTTAGATCAAAAAAAAGTTTCAAAAAAAGCAGTTTTTGGTAATGATTCTTTGCAACTCTGGTCAAGAATGCGCCCTGAATATAATAGCGTTGTTCAAGATTTAATTTATCATCTGTTGAAACCGCCGGATGACTTGCGATAACCGTTGGTACAATAATTATATTTTGCTGCTGCTTCTTTAAATCAGACAAAAAAATAGCTTCTTCTCCCATCGAAAAGGAACTTCCAAGACCAAAATCAGTATCGAATTTAGTGTTGAATTGATGAAGTGACTTTGTTTTTAAACTTATTTCAATTGATAAAACACTAAAAATATCCAGATTATTCAGTTGCAATTTTGGTTTCTCAGGATATTTTTTGAACAAAAAACCCTGGGAATCTTCTATTGCAAAACAAATGCTCACTGCCTCAGGATAATTGTTGTGGGCTTCCAGAATAGTATTTTCAAAATCTTCCTTGAAAACCTCATCATCATCGGTCAGCAAAATAATTTGTCCAATCGCATTTTGCAAACTTAAATTCCTGCTTTTTGACAATGCTTTTTCAAATGAATTTACAATTCTTACAGAAGGAAAATCTGAAACCAATAGCTTCTTTTCAGTCGTTTGATTGATAATTAAAATGGGGAATTCCGAAAAATGACAGAACGGAAACATGGGAATTAAAAAATCCAAAGAATCTCTATTCATCGTAGCCAGTACTATTTCCAGATCTCCTTTTTTAAATTCTTTTGTCAATTTGTTATTATATTTACACAAATATAAATAATTCCGCATTGTAAATGAAAATACTTTTGATTGGCGAATACAGTCGTTTGCATAATTCCTTAAAAGAAGGATTGGTGGCGCTGGGACATGAAGTAATTTTGTTTTCATCAGGAGATTATTTCAAAAAATTCGATTCCGATTATTCCTTTCATTCCTCCTTTTTATCCGGATATTGGTTGCCTCGAAAGATAAAAAATGTCATTCATAAACTCACTGGAATCGATTTAGAAAAAGCTGAAAGAGGGCTTCGTTTTTATCTTTTAATACCCCAATTACAGAACTTCGATCACGTACAGCTCATTAATTCTGATGCCATTGAAACATTTCCTTTTTTTTCCAGATTTCTCTATAAAAAATTATTCAAGAAAATTAAAAATCGGAGCTTATTGATTTGTGGTGATGAAACTCCGGTTATTGATTATTTGCTAAAAAGGGAAACTGATTACAGCATTTTGACTCCTTATTTTAAGGATAATTCGTTAGAAAAACATTTTGAATATCCATTAAAATACACCTCCAAAAATTACCGAAAAACCTTTGATTGGTTAGTCGAAAACTGCCAAAACATGATTGCTTCCGACTTAGATTATAAAATTCCGATGGAAAAAATGGGATATTCGGTTTATTTTATTCCAAATCCAGTCAACACTAGAAAAATCGACTTTCAAGAACAAAAAATCAATGATAAAATTGTAGTTTTTCTTGGAATAAATCGCGCCAGTTACATCAAAAAAGGGATTCCATATTTTGAAAAAGCACTGCAAATAATTCAGGAAAAATATATTGAAAAAGTTACTGTGATTATCAGCGAAAATCTTCCTTACAAGGATTATATAAATTCATACAATACTGCACAAATCGTGCTAGATCAAATGTATGCTGATGATCAAGGATACAATGCGCTGGAAGCTATGGCAAAAGGCAAAGTAGTTTTTACCGGTGCCGGAAAAGCCTTTATGGAACATTATAATTTAACGGAAAAAGTCAATATTAATGCGCTGCCAGATGTAGATTATTTAGTGAATGAACTTTCCTTTTTGATCGAAAATCCCGAATCTATTGTCGCTATTGGAAAACGAGCGAGAGCATTTATCGAAAAAGAACATGATTATTTTAATATTGCGAGTCAGTATCTCGAAGCTTGGGACTTCAAAACAACTTCCTAAACATCCATAAAATCAAGATAAACAAAATTAAATTTGCACAAAAATAAGCCTGCAAAGCTCCTTCGAAAGAAAAAAGCGGCACTAAATAAAAAGAAAGTAAAAGATACGATACATTAAAAACTATTTCAAGAAAAAAGTATTTCTTAATACGAGCTTTGACTACGATTTGATAGCCAAAAGCTAATGTCATTATCCTTAAAAAGTCACCTAAAAGTTGCCAAATCAGCACTTCATTCACTTTTGAAAACGCTGCAGTAAAAGCGATATCCAAAATAATTCCTTTCAACAAATAAACGGCTACTAATGCCGTAAAAAACAGTGGAACGAAAACTTTAAAATAGGACTTCAATTCCATTTTAAAAGCTTCATCTGTAGTCAACGAAGCTAATTTTGGCATGTAGTATAAAGACAATCCTGAACTAAAAACCAACATGTAAAAACTGGAAAATTTATTAGTTGCATCCCAAATTCCCGCTTCTTGAATGGAGTGCGTTTCAATTATAAAATTTCGGATAAGCATTAATGTTGCAGGAGCAATTACAGCGCTTAACAATGCCATTGAAGAAAATTTCTTGATAACATTTAGGTATTTCTTTTTTAAAATTTTTTGAAAACTGAATGTAAAATAATAGCTTTTATCTTTTAAAACAAATGCAAAAGTCACTAATACCATCAGTAATTCGCCTAGAACAACGGCCAGTAATCCTCCGTTTATTGCTTTGTTCACTATTAAAAAAGCGGTGAAACCAAAAATCAGCACATTAGAAATAATTTGGAGAATTACAATTTTTTTATACTTTTCTAAAGCGTTATAAATTGCCATCCAAAACGTATTGATAACGATTAAAGGCAATAGCAATCCAAAAAAACGAATGTGATTCGCAAACGAATTAGTGAAAAATAAAAATTCGGAAATACCATTGGCAAATACTAAAGTAAACAAACCCAAGACGGTTGAAATTATGAGGAAAAACCAAAAAAAAGTAGCGTAAATGACTCCTAACTCTTCCTTATCATCTTTATTTTCAACGAATAATTTTATAAAAGAATTGTTTATACCCAAAATCGCTACGGACTTCATCATTGCAGTGAAATTCCTGAAACTTCCTAACAATGCCATTCCAGAAGTTCCTAAATAAACGGATACAATCTTTGTCGCAAAAATTCCCAAAACAAAACTCACCGCTACCGAAATAGAATTAAAAGATACTACTTTTAAAAGTGTATTTTGTTTTAGGGATTTCAACATTATAAATTTCTTATGACTTTAGCGGGATTTCCTGCGGCAAATACATTCGCAGGAATGTCTCTTGTCACAATTGAACCACTTCCAATAACTGAATTTTCTCCAATTGTCACGCCTTTCAAAATTGTTGAATTATAATATATCGCAACATTTTTTTTAATAGTAATTTCAGCAGTTTTAGGAATTCCTGTCATTCTTTCTTGGGCACTTAAATCATGCCCGTCACTATCAATAATAAAACAATTAATTCCAATCATAACCTTATCTTCGATTGTAACTTTCGATTTTGCATAAATTGAGACTCCATTACTAAAAACTACATTATCACCAATTATAACTTCACTTTCATGATCCATTGACAAAATATAATTGTAATTAGAATAGTAACATGAAGATTCTACGACGCCATTTTGAAAATTTTTACCAAATTGTACCTTCCCATTTCCCTTTAAAAGTAAGGGAAAATATAAGTTAGGTTTTCCCGAAACTCTTTTGCAATCGGAAAGGAATTTATATTTTTTGATTCGCAAAGTAACAAAGCAAAATTGTTTTATTCTACTGATTATTCCCATTTAATATTGATTTAAAATTGCAATAATAAAACCCACTTCATCATCTGTCAAAACTGGACTTATAGGCAAACTCAATACTTCATTATGAATTTTTTCAGTAATTGGAAACGACAAATGATTCCATCCCGAAGTTTCGGGAGATAATGCTTTTTGATTATGCGGCGGAACTGGATAATGTATTACCGTTTGGACTCCATTCCTATCTAAATAGTCTTGTAAATCCACTCTGTTTTGAGTTCGAATGACAAACAAATGAAAAACATGATTATTTGACAAATCCCAAAATGGAAGCGTTATTTTTTCATTTTTAATTTCCGACAAATACCGTTTGGCAATTGTTCTCCGCTTTTCATTTTCAGCATCTAAAAACGGTAATTTCACATTTAAGAAAGCCGCTTGCAGTTCATCTAATCTTGAATTTATACCAACATAATCATTGTAATATTTGGTTTCCGAACCATAATTCCGAAGTGACTGAATCACTTTGGCTAATTCAAAATCATTTGTAGTAACTGCGCCGCCATCACCTAATGCTCCAAGATTTTTCCCTGGATAAAAACTGTAAGCTACGCTTGATTTTTGATTGCTGATTTCTGATTCTTGATTTCTGATTGCGCCGTGAGCCTGAGCTGCATCTTCAACAACCAGTAAGTCATTTGCAACAGCAATTTCATTTATCCTATCCATTTCAGCCAATTGCCCATAAAGATGAACTACCAGAATCGCTTTGGTTTTTGAGGTAATCTTTTGAGAAATTAAATCAGGGTTAATGTTGTAGGTTTCCAATTTTGGCTCGACCAAAACAGGAATTAAATCTGCTTGTAAAATAGCCAGAATACTCGCAATATAAGTATTCGCAGGCACAATAACTTCGTCGCCTTTTTGCAATTTCCCCAACTGAATATATCCTTTGAAAATCAAAACTAAAGCGTCAAAACCATTTCCCACGCCTACACAATATTTTTTGCCGCAATAGCTCGCAAAACTGGTTTCGAATTCCTTGACTTCATTCCCTAAAACATACCAACCATTATCTAAAACCACTTTCAATTTTTCTTGAAAAGCAGTTTCATACGGTTCGTTTATCTTTTTTAAATCAAGAAAAGGTATCATATAAAATTCATTTTATAAAAATCCTGACTGTAAACAGAGCATCCTAATTCTTCTTTTTGTTTCAAAAGTCCGGCGTGATATCCTTTTTCATTGTCCTCATTTACGATTCCCATATCAAAAAAAAGTTTGCCTTCGCTCTTGTATTTCTCTATTAAATTAATAAATAAAAAATCCAAAGCGCGCAACTCTTCGCCTTTTTTACTGGTAGCTCCATATTGCGATTTAACAACGGTTTCTGTTTCGAACACAGTAATTCCTGCAATAATAACATCTTCAAAATACACTGAAAACTGTTTGATATTATCCGGAAATTTTTCTTTTAACAAGGTAATTTCTGCTAACTTATGTACAGGTGTAGCATTGTATTTCTCCAATAATCTTGGTTCTAAAACCAATTCCCAAAAAGATTCTAATTGCTGTTCTTCGACCATTTCTAAATCGAGTTCTTCAATTTTTCTAAAATGTTTGAGTTTACTTTTTGAAATTGTTAAAGGCATGGCTAAATTGATACCTAAATTCATTTCTTTTTTGTCTAAAAACGCTCCTTTTTTAAGCATAAAAAATTCCATTTCGGCGTTGCCCTTCGAAGTATAGAATAACGGAATAGATTTAAAAAAGAACGATTGCACCTCATTTTCTTTAAAAAAAGACAAAATAGAATCCAGAATCTCTTCTACTTTTTCTCCGTTTAATTTAGGGGAATAAACCAACCCGCCATATGTCAATCCTTGATGGGAACAAACGATGTCTCCTACTCTATTTGCCGGCAAAACAGCAATCAGTTTTTGGTCATCAAAAACCATCAAAGAAAAATCCTCGAATCGATCTTTGTGGTATTCCATAAAGTCTCGATGAAATAAAAAAGTAGCATTTTTGGCCTGACCAATAAAGGCATTCCAATTTGAATAATCACTTTCCTGATATGGTTTGACAGAATAATTTTTCACTGTTAAATTTTAGACCCCGTGAAAGTAATCAATTTTTATTTATGTTCTAAAGTCGGTAAATACCATTTAAATTTTACGGCCATTAACCGTACCGAAATGATAACAATTGAAGTAGTCAAATACAGAATATCATTCTCTAAATTCAGTTTTCGAAGCAGGAAAAAGACAATTCCGCCCAAAATACAAATCGTGGCATAAATTTCTCTTCTAAAAATAACGGGGATTTCAGTACACAAAATATCTCGAATAACGCCTCCAAAACACGCTGTCATGGTTCCTAAAGCAATACAAATTACAGGATGAAGTCCAATATTGATTCCTTTTTCAAGACCAATCAAGGTAAAAACTCCTAATCCAATCGTGTCAAATAAAAACAAGGAAGTTCGTAATCTGTCGAATTTTTTTCGAAAAAGGATTGCCAAAACAAACCCGATGATGATCACATAAACGTATTTTAAATCCAGCATCCATCCTACCGGAGTTCGCCCAATCATAATGTCCCGCAGGGTTCCGCCGCCAACGGCAGTAACAAATGCAATAATAAAAACCCCAAAAGGATCGAGTTTTTTACTCATGGCTGTCAATGCGCCTGACATGGCAAATGCCATCGTACCGATGATGTCTAATAAATGAAACATTTGGATTGGGATTTTGACAAAAATAGAGAAAATACTCGTGAAATCAGTTTGAAACAACTACAATTAATGAAACTTATGCATCCAAAAAATATTCAAATCTGATTAGAAAACTGGATTTTCTCTATGTATCTTTGTTGCTACTAATTAAATAGTTGAAAGTCTTGAAACAAATCACTTCGATACAAAACCCTTATATCAAATCATTAGTGCAATTGCAGGAAAAAGCGAAAGCCCGCAAGCAAACCGGTACTTTTTTAATGGAAGGTAAACGCGAAATTTCAATTGCCATCAAAGGCGGTTACGAAATGGAAACGCTATTGTTTTTACCTGAAATTTGTTCCGAAACGGATGCCAGAACATTATCCAAAAATGCGGAGCTGATAGAAATCAACAAAGAAGTGTATCAAAAATTAGCGTACCGCGATACTACCGAAGGAATTTTGGCTGTAGCCAAAACCAAATCGATGCAATTATCCGATTTGAAATTATCTAAAAACCCTTTGATTCTGGTTGCTGAAGCTCCCGAAAAACCCGGAAATATTGGTGCTTTATTGCGTACCGCCGATGCTGCTAATCTGGATGCTGTGATTATTGCGAATCCAAAAAGCGATTTATACAATCCAAATATTGTGCGTTCAAGCGTGGGCTGTTTATTTACGAACCAAATTGCAACTGGAACAACATTAGAAATTATTGCTTTTTTGAAAGAAAGAAAAATTAATTTTTATTGTGCGACTTTGCAAAATTCCACTTCCTATCACACGCAGGATTACACAACTCCAACGGCATTAGTCGTAGGAACGGAAGCCACAGGATTGACGGAAGAATGGAGAAAAGAAGCGACCCAAAATATTATTATTCCAATGCAAGGCGAAATCGATTCTATGAATGTCTCGGTTGCCGCAGCCATCTTGATTTTTGAAGCCAAAAGACAAAGAGGGTTTTAGATTTTAGATTGCAGATTAACGATTTTTGATAGCAGATTTAAAAATAAAAAAATATGAAAAATAATTTATTCGTTGCAATAGCATTAATTTCAACCACATTTTCTTTCGCACAAATTAGTTCGATTCAAGTGGATGAATTAGTTGATCGTACTTTAAAAACATTCAATGTTCCTGGAATTGCAGTGGCAATAGTCAAAGACGGAAAGATTATTCATGCGAAAGGATATGGTGTAAAATCTATTTTGACTAATGAAAAAGTCGATGCGAATACGCTTTTTGGAATTGCTTCCAACAGTAAAGCGTTTACAAGCGCTGCTTTGGCAATGTTAGTTGATGAAGGAAAAGTAAAATGGGATGATAAAGTCATCAAATACCTCCCTAATTTCAAGATGTACAATGACTATGTAACGAATGAATTTACGATTCGCGATTTATTGACCCATAGAAGTGGATTGGGTCTTGGTGCTGGAGATTTGATGATTTGGCCTGACGGAAGTGACTTTACAGCACAAGATATTATTCAGAATTTGCAATACTTAAAGCCGGTTTCGGCATTTAGAACGCAATACGATTATGACAATTTACTTTATATAGTTGCCGGCCAAGTTATTCGCGTAGCAAGCGGTTTGAATTGGTGCGATTTTGTAGAAGAACGCATGATGAAACCTTTAGAAATGAATCATAGCGCCGCTTCTTTTTTACGTATAAAAGACACCACAAACATCATTGCGCCGCACGTTCCTATTGACGGTAAACTAAAAGTAATCAAACGCTACCAAAACCAACTTTTTGATGCGGCAGCCGGCATTTACTCCAGTGTAAATGATTTGAGTAAATGGACCATTATGCAAATGAACAATGGGCAATATGGTGCTGATAACAAGCAATTATTTTCCAAAAAAGAACACGCCGAAATGTGGCAATTACAAACCATAATTCCTGCGGCCACAAGACCTCCTTACAATACACATTTTAGTGGTTACGGATTGGGCTGGTTTTTAAGCGATGTAAAAGGATACAAACAGGTAACGCATACCGGCGGATTAGAGGGAATTGTTACGCAAGTGACTCTTATACCAGAATTAAATCTGGGAATTATTGTATTGACCAATCAGCAATCAGGAGCGGCATTCAGAGCAATTACCAACACTATAAAAGACAGTTATTTAGGAATCCAATCCGAGGATTATGTGACTAATTACAGTGCGAGTTTAAAGGAAAACGAAGCTTCTGCTGACAAAGTAACTGATGAAGTTTGGGCAACCATAACCAAGAATAAAAAAGACAAAATCAAAATTGATTTCAAAAGCTTTACAGGAACATACAAAGACAATTGGTTTGGTAAAATTATACTTTCAGAGAAAAAAGGGCGCTTGTATTTTGCTTCAAAACGTTCTCCACAACTTACCGGTGAAGTTTTTTTCTACAAAGACACTAATTATGTGGTGAAATGGGACAATGCTTATTTTCATGCTGATGCCCATTTATTTTTTGAATGTGATGCCTCTGGAAAAGCCGTACGATTAACAATGAAACCTATTTCTGAGTTAACTGATTTTAGTTATGATTTTCAGGACTTAGATTTTAGTAAAGTGCAATAACCATGTTGAATGTCACATTTGTTATTTGCACCATGAAACCCTTTTTTACTTGCACATCTCCCAACTAATTTCTATTTTTAGAAAATGAACCATGCCGCTATGACAGAAATTGATATAGAAAAAGAAAATAAAGCAATTGCTCAAGAATACAAAGAATTACTTCGTATTAGCTACCAAACGTTAAGTGATGAAGATAAAAAACTCATCCGAAAAGCATTTGACGTTTCTGTAGAAGCACATAAAGAACAACGACGAAAATCTGGCGAAGCCTATATTTTTCATCCTATTGCTGTCGCAAAAATTGTTGCTTCAGAAATAGGTTTGGGAGCAACATCTATTGCAGCTGCATTACTGCACGATGTTGTCGAAGACACACCCACTACTGTTCAGGATATCGAACGTTTGTTTAATCCAAAAGTGGCTCAAATCGTTGAAGGATTAACAAAAATATCATTGGTACAAAAAGATCTGAATGTTTCCATGCAAGCAGAGAATTTCCGTAAAATGATATTGACGTTGAATGATGATGTACGCGTAATTCTGATTAAACTAGCCGATCGTTTGCACAACATGCAAACCATGGATTCGATGCATGAGGACAAACAAACCAAAATCGCATCCGAAACCTTGTATATTTATGCACCTTTAGCACATCGATTGGGCTTGTACAACATAAAAACCAAACTGGAAGACTTAGGGCTAAAATATACGGAACCTGCCATTTACAAAGAAATTGTCAGTAAAATAAAAGAAACCAAAGAAGAGCAAGATGCTTATATTGAAGATATTTCTAATGTCCTGAAAGCCTCTTTAGATGCCGAAGGAGTTGAATATATTATAAAAGGACGTCCAAAATCTATTTATTCTATTCGCAGAAAAATGCAGGCGCAAAACGTGAGTTTTGATGAAGTGTATGATAAATTTGCGCTGCGTATTGTATACAAAGCAACTCCACATGAAGAGAAATTCGTTGCTTGGAAAATATATTCAATCGTAACGGATCATTATAGACCGAGTCCAAGCCGTTTGCGCGATTGGATTTCGTCCCCAAAATCTACCGGTTATGAAGCCTTGCACATTACAGTAATGGGACCAAAAGGGCGATGGGTTGAAGTACAAGTTCGAAGCGAACGTATGGATGAAATTGCCGAAAAAGGATATGCCGCACATTACAAATACAAGAACGGGGCTACCGAAGAAAGTGGTTTGGATGTATGGTTAAATTTACTAAAAGAAGCTTTAGAAAATTCCGAAACAAATGCAGTAGATTTTGTAGAAGATTTCAAAATGAATTTATATTCTAAAGAAATCTTTGTTTTTACTCCAAAAGGAGAAATAAAATCATTGCCTAAAGGAGCCACTTCACTAGATTTCGCGTTCAGTATTCACTCTGAAATAGGAATTCGTACCAGAGGAACGCGTGTCAATGGAAAATTAGTCCCTTTGAATTTCGAATTAAAAAGTGGCGATCAAATTGAAGTTATTACTTCACAACATCAAAAACCAACCATTAACTGGCTGGATTATGTGACGACCTCGAGAGCTAAAACAAAAATTAAAAACGTTCTAAACGAAAACACCAAGAAAATCGGTGAAGAAGGAAAAGAACTGCTCACCAGAAAATTAAAACATTTAAAGATTACTTTAAGTGAACAAGTGATTAATGAATTGGTCAACTTTTTCAAACTAAAAACAAGCCTGGACTTATTCTACAGAGTTGGAATTGGCGCTATTGAAAACCAACAGCTTAAGGATTACGCTGCGCAAAAGAGCAATACTTTCATAAATTTTTTCAAAAATAAGATGAAACGCTCTCCAAGCAACACTTCGGATGAGGATATTCATAAACCAGTAATTAGCAGTAATTATGACATGCTCGTTTTTGGGAAAGAACACGACAAGCTGGATTATAAATTATCGCCTTGCTGCAACCCAATCCCCGGAGATGACGTTTTTGGATTTGTAACAATCAATGAAGGAATAAAAGTGCATAAAAAAGATTGTCCTAACGCCATTGGTATGCAATCAAATTATGCATACCGAATCATGTCAGCAAAATGGATTGATTCATCGCAAGAAGAGTTCAAAGCCATTATAAACATCACCGGTATGGATGTTCTTGGACTTACCAACCAATTGACAAAAGTGATTTCGAATAACATGCATGTGAATATACAGAGCATTTCTTTGAGTACTGATGCGGGAATTTTTCACGGTCAGGTTGCCGTAATTGTTCAAAACAATACAATATTGAAAAAAATGATCAGTAACATCAAAAAAATTGATGGAATCGATAAGGTAACACGGGAGTATAAAACATAGAAAAGTGATATTGTTTATTGGAGTCCGTCTTTAGGATTTTCAAATACAAACGGAATAAACTTGAAACTAAACAAACCGGAAACTTTAAACTTTAAACTAAAAAATTTATCTTTGCCAGATATGACACTCATTTCCACAGATAATACCAAAAATCAAGAAATTGTAAAAAATGTTTTTACAATGTATCTTGAAAAAAAAGGACATAGAAAGACTCCTGAACGCTATGCTATCCTTCAGGAAATTTACGATAGCGAAGAACATTTTGATGTAGAGAATCTTTATATCAAAATGAAAAATAAAAACTATCGTGTGAGTAGAGCAACTCTTTACAATACGATTGAATTATTATTGGACTGTGCTTTAGTACGCAAACACCAATTTGGACAAAATCAGGCACATTATGAAAAATCGTACTTTGACAAGCAGCACGATCATATTATCATGACGGATACTGGCGAAGTAATTGAGTTTTGTGATCCAAGAATTCAAAGTATCAAGAAAACAATTGAAGAAATATTTGATATAGATATTACCAACCACTCGTTATATCTGTACGGAACTAAGAAACAAAAGAACAACTTGGACGAAGAAAATCGTTCATAAACATAAAAACTAACTACAAATAACATTCAGAATGACGGTAGATTTATTACTAGGATTACAATGGGGAGATGAAGGAAAAGGAAAAATTGTTGATGTTTTAACTTCAAATTATGACATTATTGCTCGTTTTCAAGGAGGTCCAAACGCAGGGCATACTTTGGAATTTGACGGAATAAAACATGTTCTAAGAACTATTCCTTCTGGTATTTTTCATAAAACTGCAATAAATATCATTGGAAACGGAGTTGTAATTGATCCTGTAGTTTTTCAAAAAGAAATTGAAGGCCTTGAGAAATTTAATTTAGATATTAAAAGTAAATTAATCATTTCAAGAAAAGCACATTTAATTTTGCCTACTCACCGTTTATTAGACGCCGCTTCTGAGGCTTCTAAAGGTAAAGCAAAAATTGGTTCTACATTAAAAGGAATTGGCCCAACGTATATGGACAAAACCGGAAGAAACGGAATCCGTGTAGGTGATATCGAATTAGAAGATTTTGCAGATCGTTACAGAGCTTTGGCTGACAAGCATGAAGCAATGATTAAATTCTATGATGTTGCAATCCAATATAATTTAGAAGAATTAGAAAAAGAATTTTTTGAAGCTATCGAAGAATTAAAAAAATTAGATTTCATTGATAGTGAAGAATATTTACACCAAGCGCAAAAAGCTGGTAAATCAATATTATGTGAAGGTGCTCAAGGTTCTTTATTGGATGTTGATTTTGGAACGTATCCATTCGTAACTTCATCTAACACTACTGCTGCTGGTGCTTGTACCGGTTTAGGGATTGCTCCAAATAAAATCAAGGAAGTATACGGGATTTTCAAAGCGTATGTAACACGCGTAGGAAGTGGCCCGTTCCCTACTGAACTTTTTGATGAAGATGGCGCAACTATGGCACGCGTAGGAAATGAATTTGGATCTGTAACCGGAAGACAAAGACGTTGTGGCTGGTTAGACTTAGTAGCACTTAAATATGCTGTTCAAGTGAATGGTGTAACGCAGTTGATGATGATGAAAGGCGATGTACTTTCAGGATTTGAAACCTTGAAAGTATGTACGGAATACAATTATAAAGGAGAGAAAATTTCTCATTTCCCTTATAACATCGAACCAGAAAATGTAACTCCAGTATATCAGGATTTCAAAGGATGGAAACAAGATTTGACGGGTATGACAACCTACGATGAATTACCGACAGAGTTGAAAGAATACATTGCATTCATTGAAAAAGAAGTAGAAGTTCCTATTAAAATTGTTTCTGTAGGTCCGGACAGAAAGCAAACTATTCTGAAATAAGATTACCAAACGCTCTGAAAATTCAGAGCGTTTTTTTTATACTTTAGTAATCAAATAGCTAACCCATTTTCAGCTCACCATGATACCAAAACAAGAAAAATTTTTACAGTACGCAATTCTATTTGCTTGTTTTAGTATGCTTTTGTCGTGTAGGGAGGAGCAAGATATTACTTTAAGCACTGACAATCAAAAATATAGCATCAAAGGAAATAAAATATTGAAAGACAACCAACCCATTCAGTTGATTGGAACAAATTCATTTCAAGTTTTTGGAGCAAATGACCTAAAAATGAGTAGTTGGAATATGGACATAGCGCGGGAATTTATAGGGAATGTTCAAGGACAACCCTTAACCGGTATGCCTATAAAAGACAGTAATGGTTCTTTTTTACATTCATTACAAAGTATTGTGGATGGAAATCGAAAAAATAACAGAATTACTATTTTATGCGGTTTTGGTTGGGACGGAAAAAACGAAACAGAATTTACAGGCAAAAGTCCTTCAAAAACAATTTGGTGGAAACCCTATAAAGAAAAACTACAAGAATGGGCGTTGCATTTTAAAAATCAACCAGATGTATGGATCGAAGTATGGAATGAGCCCTACAGATTTGACAGAGCTGATGGTTATACTGATGAAGTCTGGGAAAAAGACATGACAGAACTTGTTACCATTATTAGAATTACAGGCAATCCCTCTATAATTCTTGTACCTTGTGCTGAACAAGGACAAGACGAAAGTGTTTTGCTAAAAAAAGGGAATTCTTTTCTACAAAAAAATTCTAATATTGTCTTTGATATTCACGCTTATGAAAAATGGCTATTAGATAATGAAATTGCAATAGACAATAGGCTGGATTTATTAAAACAGCAAAACTTACCAGTCCTTTTTGGAGAAACAGCACCTATGAATGCAGGGATTTTAATGGACCCTCGCTATTTTCTTAATGCTGTATACAATAGAGGATTTTCTGTATGTGCATGGGTATGGAAATACGATAAAAATGACCAAGATGCACTGCTCACGGCTGATGGTACTCCTAATGACACCAACAATAATAACTGGGGCTCCACGTATAAAAACTTAGCTGCTAAACCTCGAAATCCTTAAAAATATTATTACAAAATAAAATGAAAAATCCAACTATTAAAATCCAAAACACTGAAATTCTGTCTGACAACTGGTATATATTAAACAAAGTAACTTTTGACTATCAAAAAAAAGACGACTCTTGGATTACCCAAAAAAGAGAAGTTTACGATAGAGGAAACGGCGCCGCTATTTTACTTTATAACACACAACAAAAAACAGTTATTCTAACGAGACAGTTTCGCTTGCCGACGTACCTTAACGGAAATGAAACCGGAATGATGATTGAGGTTTGCGCAGGACTTTTGGACCAAGATAATCCGGAGCAATGCATCATTCGAGAAACTGAAGAAGAAACAGGATACCGCATTTCTAAAGTCAAAAAGGTGATGGAAACGTATATGTCTCCCGGTGCTGTAACTGAAATTTTATATTTATTTGTTGGCGAATACGATGAATCTATGAAAGTAAGCGACGGTGGTGGAGTGGAACATGAAGAAGAAAATATAGATGTGATGGAAATGACTTTTGACGAAGCTTATGCTATGATCGAAGCCGGTCAAATACAGGATGCAAAGACAATTATGTTATTACAGTATGGCAAAATTCATAATTTGGTTTAATGAGCAATACGACTAAAGGAGTTTTTTTTGCCTTATTTGCTACCTTACTATGGTCTGTAAATATGGTAATTGCCAGTGGGATAAAAGGTCACATTCCCCCTGTTGGATTGGCTTTTTGGCGCTGGACTGTTGCTTGTATTGTTTTGGCTCCATTTGCAATAAAAAGCACTTATGAAAATTTCAAAATGGTAAAGAAACACATTCGGTATCTCACGCTTACAGCCGTATTAGGCATCACTATTTTTAATACGCTAATTTACTTTGCAGGAAAAACAACAAGTGCAGTCAACTTATCGTTAATCGCCATTTCGATACCGTTATTTATTGTTGTACTCTCCAGAATTATTTTTAAAGAGAAAGTCTCCAACATAAAAATAGTGGGAATTGCAACCATAATCACAGGAGTTCTAGTGCTTATTTCCAAAGGTTCCATACAAGCATTACTGCATATCAACTTTACTATTGGGGATTTATTAATGCTTGTGGCCTGCTTCTTTTTTGCTTGTTATACGATACTTGTACGACAAAAACCAGATGAATTAACACCAAAAGTATTTTTGTTCAGTGTTTTTGTAATTGGTACAATTTTACTGTTTCCGTTTTACATGTATGAACACCTCTATTATAAAAAAGTAATTTTTGACACTAAAACAGTCTTGGTAACCACATACGTTGGCGTTTGCGCTTCCCTAATTTCATTTTATTTATGGAACGAAGCCATTCGACTAATTGGAACATCAAAAACAGCGTTAATTTATTATTTGATTCCGGTATTCAGTGGGATTTTGGCGTATTTTTTTCTTAACCAAGCCATTTTACTAACCCAAATCATAAGTATGGGAATCATTATTACGGGGTTATTAATTACCAATAAGAAGTAAAACATTAAACTTTTGACGAAATAGAAAAGCAGAATGAAAATAAATTCATTCTGCTTTTTTATTTATGAAGTACTCTAAAAATTTACTATTTATTAGGTTGTGGTGTCATTCTTAAATAGGGTTTTATTCTTTCGTAGCCTTTTGGAAATTTAGCAGCGATATCTTCGTCCTTAACCGAGGTCGAGATTACCACCTTATCACCATCTTTCCAGTTTGCCGGTGTTGCTACGCTATATTTTGCTGTCAATTGCAAACTATCAATTACACGCAATAATTCATCGAAATTTCTACCGGTTGAAGCAGGATAGGTTAACGTTAATTTTATTTTTTTGTCTGGTCCAATTATAAAAACCGAACGTACCGTGAAACTCTCACTTGCATTGGGATGAATCATATCGTATAATTCAGCTATACGCTTGTCTTCATCGGCAATTATGGGGAAGTTTACTGTTGTATTTTGAGTTTCGTTGATGTCTTTGATCCATTCCATGTGTGAAGCTACTCCATCAACACTCAATGCGATTACTTTTACATTTCGTTTTTTAAATTCAGGATAATAATTCGCAACTGTTCCTAACTCAGTGGTGCAAACAGGTGTAAAATCAGCTGGATGGGAGAAAAGAACTCCCCAAGAATCTCCTAACCATTCATGAAATTTTATTTTTCCTTGTGACGTTTCTGCTTCGAAATCAGGAGCAATATCGCCTAATCGTACTGTTGCCATAGTAATTTAATTTATTGATTAGTAACACTGTAAGGTATTGAAATAAAAGCAATAAAGGAGAAAACTAATCTTAAAGTTGTACTAATTTTTATGAAAACTAGAAAGTAATCAGGAAACGAAATGCCCTAGCCCTTATAGCTTCGGCATCTCCCGATTTAGAAAAACAAGGCTTTTTCAGCCGTAGTTTCTATTAATCGGGAATACAGTGCAGAGCAGGAAAAAGCTCCTGAAAAGAAGTGTTATTTTTTCTTTAAATTAGGTAAAAAGAGCGCTATAATCCCTATTAAAGGCAAGTAGGCACAAAGATAATACACATACGTTATGCTGGTGTGATCTGCAAGATTCCCCAATAAAGCGGAACCCAAACCACCCATTCCAAAGGCAAAACCATAGAAAAGACCAGAAACCATTCCGAGTTTTTTAGGCAATAATTCTTGCGCATAAACCAAGATAGCCGGAAATGCAGAGGAAATTATGATTCCAATTACAACTGACAAAACGCCTGTCCAAAACAAATCAACATACGGCAACAATAAAGTAAAAGGTGCTGCTCCCAACACTGAAAACCAAATCACATATTTTCTTCCGAATTTATCGCCTAACGGTCCGCCAATTAAGGTTCCTATGGCACAAGAAGCCAAAAATAAAACCAAATGAAATTGCGCTTCCTGAACCGATAATCCAAATTTTTCGATTAAATAAAACGTAAAATAACTCGACATGCTTGCCATGTAAAAGAATTTTGAAAAGATCAAAACCAGTAAAATCCCTACTGAGATGACAATCTTTTTTTGGGATAAATTAGGCAAATCGATTACCGCTTTCTTTGCACTTCTTAAACTCAAATGGTTTTGGTACCAAAGTGCAATTCTACTCAAGACAATCAATCCGATGATGGCAACAACCACAAACCAAATGATATAATATTGTGAATTTGGAACTACAATTAAGGCAACTAATAAAGGCCCGATTGCAGTTCCGGCGTTCCCTCCCAACTGAAAAATGGATTGTGCCAAACCTCGCTTTCCACCTGATGCCAAAAAGGAGATTCGGGAAGCTTCCGGATGAAAAATAGAAGAACCAATTCCGACCAAAACTACCGAAATTATAATCATTTCAAAACTGGAAGCATAGGACAAAGATACAATTCCGGATAAAGTAAACAGCATTCCGAAAATTTGAGAAAAGGGCTTTGGTCTTTTATCGGTATACAAACCAACCAAAGGCTGCAATATAGAGGCCGCCAATTGATACGCTAAGGTGATTAATCCGATTTGTGTAAACGTTAAATTGAAATTTTCTTTTAAAATAGGATACGCTGCCGGAATTACGGCTTGTAATAAATCATTCAATAAATGGGCAAATGCTATCGAAAATAATATAGAATAAACGGTTTGCTGTGCAATAGGAGTTGTTTCTGTTTTTGATGTAGTATCAAGAGATGCATTCATATTTTATAAAACTTTATTACTAATTATTGATTCAGATTCAGGCTTTAAAAATTAAACATACTGAACCACAAAATACCAAAATAACAAGGTGATAAACGATATTGGAATTCCAAAACCAATCATCATGCTACTTAAACGGGGTTTTAAACCGTGGGTAGATGCTAAAATACAAGCCGTAATCATTGGTGCCATCGCTGACTCCATTATAGCAACTTGAATAACTTTAGAATGCTGTTGCAAAATTACGACATACAACACGTAAATGAGAGCCGGAGTTAATATTAATTTATACAAAAGCCCGAGTCCTAAAAATTTCCAATGCTGGCTTTTTCGTTCAAAACGTAGTTGCAAACCAACAGAAAGTAAAGCCAAAGGTGTCACTCCACTTCCCAATTTTTGGAATAAAAGCTGCACGTATTCATGGAAATCGACATTAAGAATATTCATC
Source organism: Flavobacterium petrolei (assembly GCF_003314435.2). Classification (GTDB taxonomy): domain Bacteria; phylum Bacteroidota; class Bacteroidia; order Flavobacteriales; family Flavobacteriaceae; genus Flavobacterium; species Flavobacterium petrolei. The sequence goes on from NZ_QNVY02000001.1 coordinate 132,827, forward strand.
AAACAGGCAATCAAAAAAGTTATAAATGGCGGAAAAAGAAGAATCTTCTTTGCGATTTGAAAACCATTTGGGTTGCCGCTGGAATATAAAGTTGCCACTAAAATTCCTAAGGTAGAAAGCACCACAAAAGAACCAGGTTGATCGACTAGAATAGCTGTTTTCAAACCTTCTTCCCCATACAACGCTTCAATTATTGGAAAACCTAAAAAGGAAGTATTTCCTAAACCCGCCGTTAAAATTAAACAACCAATAAGTTTTTTAGACCATCCCAACCTATTTCCTAAGAAACTAAAAAATAAATAGGATACAATAAAACCAATCCAAGCAACTCCAATTGGAAATAACAATTCATTACTCCATTTTATTTTTGGGATATAATATAAAGCCAAAGCTGGAAGACAGATATAGATAACAATCTTGTTTAACAGCTTGTAAATAGTTACAGGAAAACCTTTTATATTTTGGAATACAATTCCAAGGAATAGGAAAACAAAGATTAGGATGAAATTAGTCATAGTTTAATTTGATTACAAAAATACCACTTAAATTTATTTTGAGAAGTAGAAAATCCTGCTTTAGATGCTACAATAAGTTAAAAAAGGAACAATAATTGGAAATTACAATTTTAGACGTATATTTGTAATATATTTTATTACAGTATGATTTCAGGTAAATTTGCAATAACAATACATATCCTAACCTTACTCACTAAATTCCCAGACGAATTTTTATCCTCTGAATTTATTGCGGGTAGCGTGAACTTACATCCTGTTTTGGTAAGAAAAGAAATTGCGAACCTGAAAAAAAATAATATTGTGGAAAGCAAAGAAGGCAAAAACGGAGGAACAAAATTATTAAAATCGGCATCAGATATTTCATTAGACACCATATTCAAAATGACTTTTGATACTGTGACCTTAGGTTTTTCAAAAAACGAACCTAATCCAAAATGCCCTGTCGGAAAAAAAATAAATAAGAACTTAGAAGATTTATATGAAAATATCAATGAGAAAATCAGCTTACAATTAAGCGGCATTACATTGGAAAATTTTTCTAATCAATTTTAAAACTATTTTTTTATATAAAACTGTAACATTTTTTATTACTTTTAAATACACATAATTATGAAAATCGCAATTATCGGAGCCACAGGATTTGTAGGTTCAGCAATTTTAAATGAATTGGCAAGTCGCAATCATGAAATAACGGCTCTAGCCCGAAATCCTAAAAATAATGGAAACGCAGCTATAAAATGGGGAAAAGCAGACATCAACAACGTTGAAGAACTGTCTAAAATTATTGCTGGAAATGATGTGATTGTAAACGCTTTCAGCGCAGGTTGGACCAATCCAAATTTATATACCGATTTCCTAGAAGGTTCAAAAGCGATTCAAGAAGCTGTTAAAAAATCCGGTGTAAAACGTTTTATTACCATTGGCGGTGGCGGAAGTTTGTTTATAGCTCCTAATTTGCAAGCAGTAGACACACCCGATTTCCCAAAAGAATATTATATAGGAGCTACTGCAGCAAGAGATTATTTAAATATTATTAAAGACGAAAAAGAGTTGGATTGGACATTTTTCAGTCCGGCTTTTGAAATGCATCAAGGCATCACTACAGGAAGAACCGGTAAATACCGCCTTGGATTAGAAAATCCTGTTTTTGATGAAAATCAGAGAAGTATTTTATCCGTTGAAGATGTAGCAGTAGTTATCGCAGATGAAGTTGAAACCCCAAAACACCATCAGGTTCGTTTTACAGCAGCGTATTAATTCTATATATTTTATAAAATAAATCAGTTTCATAAGGCCATTGCTTTTTGAAACTGTTTTTGTTTTCACTACTTTTACTATTCTAAAAAATAGTTTTGCCAAATAAAAAACACCATCCAAGCGCCTTAAACGAAAAACCCGGAATTTCTGCTCCTGAAATTGTTAGTGCCGTTGCTGTTGGGCATATTCAACAAATTAGAAAAATACAACCTTCTGCAAAAGAACTCGTTGAAGGAATTTTAAACGAAAATATTACTGCACTGAGTCGTGCGATTACTTTAGTCGAAAGTACGAATGTCAATCATTTGGCGAAAGCCAATGAAGTAATAAATGCCTGCTTACCCTACGCAAACAAATCTGTCAGAATAGGAATTACAGGTGTTCCAGGCGTTGGAAAAAGCACCTTCATTGAAGCTTTTGGAAAATACTTGACTGGTTTAGGGAAAAAAGTAGCTGTACTTGCCGTTGATCCCAGCAGCACGATTTCGCATGGAAGTATTTTAGGTGATAAAACTCGAATGGAAGAATTGGTCAAAGATAAAAATGCTTTTATACGACCATCCGCTTCAGGAGAAACATTAGGTGGTGTGGCTCGAAAAACCCGTGAAACCATAACGCTTTGTGAGGCTGCCGGTTTTGATACCATCATCATAGAAACCGTTGGCGTAGGCCAAAGTGAAACCGCCGTTCACAGCATGGTTGATTTTTTTCTTTTATTAAAAATTTCTGGTGCGGGCGATGAATTGCAAGGTATCAAACGCGGAATCATGGAAATGGCGGATGCTATTGTCATCAACAAAGCCGATGGTGATAATATCAAAAGAGCCAATCTTGCCAAACTTGAATTTAATAGAGCGTTGCATCTTTTTCCTGCCAAAAAATCAGGTTGGACACCCACAACCGCAGCATGCAGTGCCATAACCCATGAAGGAATATCCAATGTTTGGGAAACCATTCAGAAATTTTTGGAACTAACAAAAAGCAACAACTATTTCTTTGAAAAACGGAAAGAACAAAACCAATATTGGATGCTGGAAACCATCAACGAGCAATTGAAAACGAATTTTTACAACAATCCAGAAATTCAAAAATCACTGGAATCAACTAAAAAAGCGGTGCAAAATGATGAAATTTCACCTTTTGCCGCCGCTCAAAAATTATTAGAAAAGTATTTTAAAAAATAAACCTACTCTTTTTCGTAGCGTTCCATTTCACGATCGTAAAATTCATTGGCAAGAACGATTAATCCTTCCATTTCAGCATTTAATTCTGCCTCGTCAAGATCCTCTGCTTCTTCGATAAACTCTACTTCATCATCTTTGAGATTGATGATAAATCTTGGGTAATCAAGATGTATGATAAAAATATCTTCGGGAAAATCAGTATTGTCGCCTAGTAAAAATTTTGGTAATTCCATGAATTTAATATTTAAGTAATTTATTATTTTATTTATTCTCGTTTTGCATCACCAACTTTCTTGTCAATCTCGCAAAGCGAATATACAAAAATAAAGCGGCAGCGGTTAATCCTGCCAGAAGTCCTATCCAGATTCCAACGGCTTTCAGTTCTGTGTATTTTCCTAAATAATAGGAAATAGGAAAACCAATAACCCAATACGCCACAAAGGTAATGTACATTGGGATTTTCACATCTTGCAAACCACGTAATGCTCCTAAAACCACAACTTGAATTCCATCTGAGATTTGAAAAATGGCTGCAATCAATAGTAATTTTGAAGTTATAATGATGATTTCTTCATTATCCAACATTTGAGTCGAATCGCTCATATTCAAGAATAAATGCGGTAAAAAATTATGGAATACCACAAAGATTATTGCAAAAAAAGTTTCAAGTATAATCGCCAAAAGAAAAATAGATCTTGCAACGACAATCAAATTTTTATAATCGTTCATTCCTTTCGTGTGACTCACTCGGATCATTGCGGTAACACTTAAACCCATAGCAACCATAAAAGTGGAGGATGCCAGAATAAGTGCAATCTGATTGGCGGCTTGACTATTTTTTCCCAAAGAACCAGAAAGCCATATCGCAGCAGTAAACAACGTTACTTCAAACAACATTTGCATTGCTGAAGGCATACCCAGATTAATAATTTTTTTCAAAATTGATTTGCGGATTTCTTTAAAACTGAAATTCTTAAAATATTTTTTCAATGCCGAATTTTGTTTCATCAAGTAATGCATGAAAACCACCATCATTATTCTGGACAAAACCGTTCCAAGTGCAGCACCCAGAATTCCTAATTTTGGAAAAATCCAAATTCCGTAAATCAAAACATAATTAAAGAAGATGTGTACCACATTTGCCATAAAAATAGCATACATCGAATATTTAGTTTTGGCTAAACCATCCGCAAATTGTTTGTAACCCTGGTATATAATCACTGGAATCAATGAAAACGCCACCCAATCTATATATGGAGCGGCCATATCAGCCACTTCTTTGGGTTGGTGCATCATGTACATAATTTGTTTGGACAGCACAGTCAGAATAAACAATGCAACTCCTAAAACGGTGCATAAAAGCAATCCGTGGTGAAAAGTGGTGCGGATTTTTTGATCATCTTTTTCGGCATCCGCTTCAGCAACTAAGGGCGTAATTGCCGTAGAAAAACCTATTCCTAAAGACAATGCAATAAATATAAAGCTATTTCCCAGCGAAACCGCTGCTAACTCAGTAGAACCTAACTTGCCTACCATGAAATTATCAACTATTCCTATTAGTGTATGTCCCAACATTCCTAAAACCACGGGATACGCTAATTTAATGTTATAAGAAAACTCTTTGAAGTATTTTGATAAATTCACTTTCTATCTTTTTTTGGCAAATATAATTAGAAGCTTTGAATTGTGTTGATACTATTGCACTTTAAACAATTGTTTTTTTTTAGCTGTGGTATACAAAACAAGGAATTCTATAACAAATGGACTTAATTCTATAACTTTTTAAATACTTGAGGACTTACTTTTGCACTGTTGTTTTTAACCAAACAAAACCCGTAAAAACAACGAAAATATTAAAAAATACAATTATGAAAATCGCAGGAAAAATTAAATTCGCACTAGCACTTACAATCTCAATGATGTTTGCTAGCAATGTAGAAGCTCAAGAAACAAACAAAGCAACAAATTACGAACAAGGATTTCGTTTAGGTGTTGGTGCAAATGCAGGATATTCAGTTAATGATCCTTACAAATTATCACTTGGTGCAGATGTAAGAGGACAATATGATTTATCAAAAAGATACTCTTTGACGTTGACTACAGGTTACACTAATTTATTTGTAAGCAAAGCTGATGGGTTTCCTGGTCAAACAGAAGGGAAAGATTTAGGTATCATCCCAGCTAAAGCAGGTTTTAAAGCTTTCGTATGGAATGACCAATTTTATGTAATGGGAGAAGCTGGTGCAGCATTTGCAACAAGTAATGTAGAAAATACCAGAGATAAAACTTCTTTATTGTTATCTCCAAGTATAGGTTATGCAACTAAATACATAGATATTTCTTTGAACTATACACACTACAATCATTTTGATCGTTTAAACAATAACGGTTCTCTTAATAGAGGAGTTGGACAAGTAGGTGTTCGTTTAGCTTATGGTTTTGAACTATAAACCACAAATAATTCCATAAAAAAATGCGCTGAAATTCAGCGCATTTTTTTTGCCTATTCTTTTTTCAACATTTCTTTATACATCTCAAAATTAGCTTTCACTTTTTCATCTAATTTAGGTTCCTTAATATCAGTATATTTTTGCATTTCTTCCCAGATAATTTTAGCAACAACATAACGTGCCATTTCCTTATCATCAGCCGGAATAATATACCACGGCGCATTTTTAGTAGCCGTTTTATTAATTGCCTCCTCATAATACTGCATGTATTCATCCCAATGCTCGCGCTCTTTCAAATCTCCAGGCGAAAACTTCCAGTGGTGCTCTACTTCTTCTAATCTTCGCAGCAAGCGCTTGCGTTGCTCTTCCTTACTCATGTGAAAGTAAAACTTCAAAACAATAGTCCCGTTTTGTGTAATATGCTTTTCAAAATTATTAATTTGATCCAATCGATCTTCCCAAAACTGTGGCGTCACATCTTCTACTTTTTCAATTCCCGGCAAATTTTCATTCAAAATATATTCCGGATGCACCCGTGTCACCAAAACATTCTCATAATGTGTTCTGTTAAAAACTGCGAATTTCCCTTTTTCTGGTAAAGCCAAATAATGTCGCCACAAGTAATCGTGTTCCAGTTCCGTTGAATTGGGTGTTTTAAAACTATGCACCTCAACACCACGCGGATTAAATTCCTTGAAAACTTCCCGAATCAGACTATCCTTCCCAGAAGTATCCATGCCTTGCAAACAAATCAAAACGCCGTATCGATTGTGCGCGTACATCACATCCTGCAACTCGCTCAATTTCGCCTGAACCTTATCTAGTTTCTCTTCTTTGGCGTCATCACTGGCGCCATTAAACAAATTCGTTGGAATTTTGGCCAATTCAATTTTGCCAATCACTTTAAAATCATCGGGATTTATAGACTTCATAAGAAATATTTTATCTTTGTAAACTCAAATATAACAAATTATAAGGATTAATCCTGATGAATTTCAGGAGCATTTTCCAGCTATCCGTTGCAATCTTTTATTATTTTAAAGAAAAATAATAAAAGGATTTTCACTTTTATCTGGGCTAGGCACTCGTTTTAAAAACAAATACAATGGAAAAATTCACACTCGAATTATTATTTCAAATTATCGGCATTGGTTCTGCATCAGGACTTATTTACAAAGACAATTCCCTACTGATTATTGGTGACAACAGCGGTTTTCTTTATGAATATCAAATGGATTCTAAAAATTTAAAACGCCATCCATTACTAGAAAACCCAAGAGAGAACACACTCAAAAAAGACAAAGCAGATTTTGAAGCCATAACCCATTTTGGAGACAGCTTGTATGTTTTTGGTTCCGGTTCCACCGAGAAAAGAAACAAAATGATACAAGTCAATGCTACTGATAAAAAGATAATCGCCACAAATGACCTCAGCGATTTGTATGCCGTCATGCAAAATTTTGGAGCAATAAAACCCGAAGATTTCAACCTCGAAGGCGCCATCTATAATGGCGAAAGTTGGTTTTTATTAAATCGAGGCAACGGAAGCTCCAATAAAAATGTCCTTTTCACCATCGAAGGAAAAAATCTGACTAACGATTTTGCTATTCTATCAAACGACTACAAACTCCCTAAAATTAAAGGAGTGCGCAGTAGTTTTACCGATGCGATTTTAGTCGGTGACAGCATTTATTTTTTGGCCACAGCCGAAGATACAGAATCTACGTATGATGATGGGGAAGTTTTAGGAAGTCTTATTGGGAGCATTAACCTGAAAACTATGAAAATCGATTTCACCCAAAAAATTAGCAGCACCCATAAATTCGAAGGATTAACTTTGTACTCCAATTCAAAAGAAAAAATGGAGTTCCTACTTTGTGAAGACAACGACACCGAAGTCTTGGAAACAGATATTTACAAATTGACTTTAGACAAAAAATAATGTTCATTTCAGTCAAAATCACAGAACGTTAAATTTAGATTAAATAGAAAATCAAAATAGATTTCAACTGTAAAACGTACTACTTTTACAGTAAACTAAGCCTTTTATTGGCCTAAAACAATATACAAAATGACAGATTTAAAAAATAAAAATGCCCTAATCACTGGCGCAGGAAAAGGAATTGGTAAAGCAATCGCTTTGGCATTAGCCAAAGAAGGTGTAAATATAATTTTAGTAGCACGCACACAAGAAGAAATAGACAGTGTAGCGGCAAAAGTGCGTTCGTTAAGAGTAAAAGCACTGGCGATAACCGCTGATGTTGCTGATATCAATTCTGTAAACGCTGCCGTTGAAAAAGCTTTGGCTGAATTTGGAACCATTGATATTTTAATCAACAATGCTGGAATAGCTGCTTTTGGAAAATTCTTAGAATTAGAACCGACCGATTGGGAACGCATCATTCAGGTAAACTTAATGGGAACCTATTATGTGACACGCGCCGTTTTGCCAAATATGATAGAAAGACAAACTGGTGATATCATCAACATTTCTTCAACAGCAGGATTAAGCGGAAATGCGTTAACGAGTGCTTATAGTGCTTCAAAATTTGCCGTTTTAGGATTAACGGAATCACTGATGCAAGAAGTTCGTAAACATAATATTCGTGTAACGGCATTAACGCCGAGTACTGTTGCTACTGATATGGCCAAAGAATTAAAATTGACCGATGGCAATCCGGAAACCGTAATGCAGGCAGAAGACATGGCCGAATTAATAATCGCCCAACTTAAACTAAACCGACGCGTTTTCATCAAAAACAGTAGTATTTGGTCTACGAATCCGTAAATTCTTTCAAACATATAAGACATATAAGTTTTTTAAACCATTAAGGGATTAAGAAAATTAAGCGTAAAACTTAATGAACTTAATCCCTTAATGGTTTTTGATCTTTTGCTTATATGACTTATATGTTTAAAAAAATTAAACTAAAACAGAAACAAAATCCATTCGCACACTTCCATCTTCATCAATTTTCGTCAAATTAATATCATGCAATGTATTTACTAATTCTGGATTCCAAGGTGTTTTCACTTTCACATAGTTTTCGGTAAACCCGTGAATATACCCTTCTTTATTTTCACTTTCGAACAAAACAGTTCTATTACTTCCCAATTGACTTTCGTAAAAAGCACGACGTTTTTTTACTGATAACCCTCTTAACATCTTGCTGCGTTTGGCGCGAACATTAGCAGGAACAACACCTTCCATTGCAGCAGCTTCGGTATTATCTCGTTCCGAATACGTAAATACGTGTAAATACGAAATATTCATTTCATTCAAGAAATGGTAGGTTTCTAGAAAATGTTCATCTGTTTCGCCAGGAAAACCAACAATCACATCCACTCCAATACAAGCGTGCGGCATTACTTCCCGGATTTTGTTTACTCTTTCAGTATATACTTCACGTTGGTAACGACGTTTCATCAACTTTAGAATTTCATTGCTACCTGATTGCAACGGAATGTGAAAATGCGGAACAAATGTTCTACTTTTTGATACAAATTCTATTGTTTCGTTTTTCAATAAATTCGGTTCAATAGATGAAATTCGTAATCTTTCGATTCCTTCTACTTTGTCTAACTCCTGAACTAATTCTAAAAAGGTATGTTCGTGTTTTTTATTTCCAAATTCTCCTTTTCCGTAATCCCCAATATTTACTCCGGTAAGAACAATTTCCTTGATATTTTGTTTCGAAATTTCTGAAGCATTTTTCAGTACATTTTCCAGTTCATCACTTCTTGAAATTCCTCTTGCTAATGGAATAGTGCAGTAGGTGCATTTGTAATCACAACCATCCTGAACTTTTAAGAAAGCACGGGTTCTGTCCCCTATCGAATAGCTTCCAACATAAAAATCAGCTTCGGCGATTTCGCAGGAATGCACTTCGCCAAAATCATTTTTAGACAAATCATTGATGTAATCCGCTAATTTAAATTTTTCAGTTGCACCAAGAACTAAATCCACTCCATCAACACTAGCTAATTCTTCCGGTTTCAATTGCGCATAACAACCAACAGCCGCAACAAATGCTTTATCATTCAATTTCATTGCTTTTCGCACGACTTGTTTGAACTGTTTATCAGCATTTTCAGTAACGGAGCAGGTATTAATCACGTACATATCAGCCACTTCTTCAAAATCAACGCGGTCAAATCCTTCATCTTGTAAGTTACGGGCAATCGTAGAAGTCTCTGAGAAGTTTAGTTTACAGCCTAAGGTATAAAAGGCTACTTTTTTTCTGTTTTCCATAAGATAACTCAATTAATGAAATCGTTGTCAAAAAATTGAGGTTGCAAATTTACGAACTAAATTCTGGAAAAGGAAATCAATAATTTCTATATCTTAGCATCTTCTTGACCAATAATTTACACTCTAATAGATGAAAAAAATAATTTCAATTACATTACTTTTTATTGCGGTTCAAATAAATGCCCAGAACAACATTGAATGGGATGGAAAATACCAACTACAACTTTCCGATTTTCAATCTAATACCACTCAAATTGGGAATGTGAAAATTAATAGTATTCATACCGCTTCAAGTCTTGATTTCGCTTTCCAAATGAGCAATATTGAGTTTGTGTTTACCAAGAATTTTAATTCAAAAGTGAATTCTACATTCAAGCGCGATGCCGCATCCATTATAGCAATTAATACTAATACAGCAAACTATTTAGTGAATTTTGCGCAAAATGAATTTGATTTATCCGAACTCTATGCCCGTAAATTGCGTAAAGAAATTTACGATCAAAAAGGGATTTTTTCTGACGCCAGTTTTTTACAAGTACTTTATGATGCCATTCAGAAACAATATACTGAGGAACATGCAATTACTTCAAAAATAACGGACCTTGGACAAAATGAGAAAAAACTATTAGAAATTAGAACTGAGGTTCTTAAAAGAATACAAGAATATCCTGATTTTTGCAAAAGTTGTAAACCTCCAAAGAAAAAATCTTAATTAGAGATAGATCTTTTTACTTTAGCGCCTAATCATGTCGAGTGCCAACTTATTTTTGTAAACAAGAAAATGCGTTTGCAACTCGACTACTTTCTAAAAACAAAAACCATTAAGAAATTAAGTGTATTAAGAACTGCTCTTAAATTACCTTAATTTCTTAATGGTTTTATTTCTAATTTGAAAATTCTAGTTCAAGATAAATCGTCTCACCACTTCAGCCACGCCATGATTATTATTTGACGCCACGATAACATCTCCTTTATCTCTCAATTCAGGATCTACATTATCGACCCAAACGCCCAATCCAGCATATTCAATCATAGTTAAATCATTTCCTGCATTTCCTACAGCAATAATTTCACTTTGAAGAATATTTAGTTTTTCGGCTAAAAATTTAATACTGGCTCCTTTATCAATTCCATTTTGCGCTACCTCAAGAAAAAAGGGCTTTGACATGCTGACACTAAGATGTGGCATCGCTGCTTTCAAATCTTTTTCTACTTCTTTTAAATAATTTGGATCTTCTAATAAAATACATTTGACAGCTGAAGATTGAACTTCCTCTTTAAAACTTACCACTTTATTATGTTCTAAACCCGTAATATTTTTTTCGATTTCAATATATTCAGAATCCGTTTCACTTACAATTTTCCCATTAACGTAAGTTATAATATGTGTCTTACTTTTCAAACTGTAATCATACAATTCATGAATCTGTCCTTGGGTTAACGTTTGCTCAAAAATGACTTTATCTTCTTTTAAATCTGTAATAACAGCGCCATTATATGATATCATATAGGAATTATCTAATTGTAATTCTTTAGCGTAAGCAATCATTGCTGGCGTTGGTCTTCCGGATGCCAAAACAATATGCACCCCCAATTCTCTTGCCTTAGACAACATCACTTTATTTTCGTTTGAAATGGTATGATCATCGTTCAACAAAGTATCATCCATGTCCAAAACCAACATTTTATATTTCATTCTATTTCTTTTATTGTGAATGAATTAAATACTCATTCTGAATTCTTCAATAACAGGGTTTACTTTTGCAAACTCGGTTTCCTGAACAAACAATTCAACTGCTAAATCTGAATTTCCAAATCCTCCCAATCGAGCCGATTGTATATTATTTTTCACTACTACATCTACACCAATCGCTTCAATTCTTTCTTGTAACGCTAAAGCTAAAATTTCACTTCCCGAAAACACTTTCATTAATCCCATTTTATTCTTTATTTAATTATTTTGTACCGTTTTCTTCATCACCTTCTAATTCCTCAAAATCCTCTTCTGCATCTGCCTCCAAGTTTTCTTCCTCCTCAAAATCTTCATCGTCTTCATCCTCATCTTCTCCATCAAAGTCGAATTCATAAGGCTCCTCTAACATTTTCTCTGCAAGGACTTCAATACGTTCCGTTAATTGTTCCGAAAAAATGATACGTTGGGTTCTCACAATACTATTCGAAATACGCATGATTTTTGTTTCATGACGCAATTTCAAGATTGGATCAGCATCATCCAAAATAAACATTTTCAATCGGTTTACGTTAAATCCAGCCGTAGTAAACATTTCACTTAACTTATTTGGAGTCCCAATCAAAACATCAATTCCGCTGGAGATATAATTTTTATCGTATTCCATATCACCTTTGTCATGGACACCATAAACTTCTAAATTAGAATTCTTTCCATATTTTTCAAAAAGAGATTCCATTTCCAATACTTTCGCTTTGTCTTCAACAATAATCAAAGCCCTTGGCGATTCTTCGTTTGCTCCTGCCAATCTCTGAATTACATTTAGCACAATTGTCGTTGATTTCCCGCTTCCTTTTGGTGCAATAATGATACAATCCGAACCACTTTTTAGTGTCGAAAATGTTTCTTTTTGCATCGCATTGGCCTCGGTCAAACCGTTTTCAATTAGGGCTTGTTGTAACTCTTCGTTTATTTTTTTTAGTTTCATTTCTTATGATTGAAAGATTAAAAATTAAAAAATTAAAAGATTAAACTAGTGCCAAATCTTTAAATAGTTAAATTTTCAAATCATTAAATTAATTTTATTTCGATGCAAACAACTTCACATCATTCTCTGAAATTTCGCTTCCACCAAGGATAATTAAGCGCTCTACTACATTTCTTAACTCACGTATATTTCCTGTCCAATCGTATTCTTTCAACAAATTAATCGCTGCTGAAGAGAATTTTTTGACTGCATTCCCTTGCTCCGAAGCAATCTTATCCGCAAAATGCGAAATCAACATCGGGATATCATCTCGTCTTTCATTCAAAGCCGGAACTTTTATCAAAATCACTGCCAAACGATGGTATAAATCTTCACGGAAACGCCCTTCGGCAATTTCGACTTTCAAATCTTTATTGGTAGCTGCAACCACACGAACATCGACTTTGATGTCTTTGTCCGCTCCCACTCTAGTAATCATGCTTTCCTGTAAAGCACGTAATACTTTGGCTTGCGCCGAAAGACTCATATCACCAATTTCATCTAAGAAAATAGTCCCTTTATCCGCCGCTTCAAATTTTCCTGCGCGATCTTTGACAGCCGATGTAAACGCTCCTTTTACATGACCGAATAATTCACTTTCAATCAATTCAGATGGAATCGCAGCACAGTTTACTTCAATTAAAGGGAAATTAGCACGCTCGCTCTTTTCGTGTAATTGATGGGCAACCAATTCTTTTCCGGTTCCGTTGGGTCCCGTGATTAAAACTCTGGCTTCGGTTTGTGCAACTTTCTCAATCATCACTTTGATGTGATTGATAGCTTCGCTTTCGCCAATCATTTCGTAATTCTTGCTGACTTTTTTCTTTAGGATTTTATTCTCAACTACGAGCTGTTTTTTGTCCAAAGCATTTCGAACCGTATTTAACAATCGGTTTAAATCGGGTGGTTTTGAAATGTAATCAAACGCTCCCAAACGCATTGTATTAATTGCCGTTTCCATATCGCCATGACCGGAAATCATTACCATAGGAATTTCGGGCTTGATTTTTTTAACTGCTTCTAATACCTCAACACCATCCATCTTCGGCATTTTGATGTCGCACAAAACCAAATCGTAATCGTTGTTCTTTATTTTTTCAAGACCTGCAACACCATCTTCGGCTTCTTCAACCTGATAAGTGTCATTTTCTTCAGAAAGTATTTTTGTGAGTACTCTTCGAATTGCGGCTTCGTCTTCTATAATTAGTATTTTTGACATATTTTTATTTTTGTTTAGCCACAAGGGCACAAAATTTTTATTTCTAATTAACAGACAACGTTTTCTGAAAACTGATGCCCTAGCCCCGATTAAAGTGAAAATCCTTTTTATTTTTTTTTAAAAATAAAAAGATTGCAATCTCGTCTTCAGGACGAGACGGGAAATAGCTCCATAAATTAATTAAGTTTTAACAAAGCTGAACCGAGCTTTATTTAATATTTCAACCAGCGGTACATTTCACTCCACGTTGGTTTTTTGCCGTACATGAGTATTCCTATTCGGTACACTTTTGCGGCAAACCAAACGACACAAAAGAAACTTCCAAACAATAACGTTACAGATATAGCGATTTGCCACAAAGGTACGCCAAACGGAATGCGCATCAACATTACTATTGGTGAGGTAAGTGGAATCATTGAAAAAACAACTGCAACTGTGCCATGTGGATCATTGATAACTGTAAAAAAACCAACGTAAACGCTCAACATTAACGGCATAATGATTGGCAACAAAAATTGCTGTGAATCCGTTTGATTATCTACTGCGGCACCAATAGCCGCGTAAAAGGAACTGTACAGAAAATAACCGCCTATGAAATAAATCACAAATCCAATCAAGATACTTGCAATGGGTAAATTCCATAATTCCTTAATATACATTTGAGCAGTACCGGTCATTTCTTGCTGTGCAGTTTGAATCATTTCTGGTGAAATTCTGGCTGTAGGCCCCACATTTACTCCAAAAAACACAGAAGCTGCAAACATTAATGATAGTCCGATTATTGCCCAAATAAAGAATTGCAACAATCCTGCTAATGAAGTTCCTATGATTTTTCCCATCATTAATTGAAATGGTTTCACTGAGGAAATTATGATTTCTACAATTCGGCTGGTTTTTTCTTCAATGACACTTCGCATCACCATGTTTCCGTATATGATTATGAACATCATAATAAGGTACCCAAATGCTCCACCGATACCGATTTTGATTTCGTTAAGTCCTTTGACACTTTCTTCACCGGATGCTTTTGTCAAACTGATATTCACTTTGGACTGGGCGTTTTTAATTGCCAGCGTATCTAAATGAGCTTTTTCTAAATTGTTTTTGGTCAGTTTACTTGCAATTATATCCTGAACATTTTCAATGAATGAAATACTAGGACTGCTGTTTGAAATAAATTGGATTTTACTTTCAAATTCCTTAGTATTACTCGCCTTTGGGATATACAATAATCCTTCATAGCTTTCATTTGTGATACTGTCTCTCAGGAATTTTAAATCTATGAGAGACAAATCAAGGTATTTGTATTCATCATTTTTATTGTTCTGCGACGTAAATTCCTTTACAAACATACCTGATTCGTCATGAATAGCGATTCGTTTTGTTTCCGCTTTCATGGAACTTAAATACGCTACAAATGATGCAATTGCTACAAACAGTAACGGACTTAAAAAAGTCATGACAATAAAGGATTTATTGCGAACCTTGGCAATAAACTCTCTTTTTATGATTAATGATACTATGGACATTTTAGATGGT
This sequence comes from Flavobacterium petrolei, assembly GCF_003314435.2. Taxonomy (GTDB): domain Bacteria; phylum Bacteroidota; class Bacteroidia; order Flavobacteriales; family Flavobacteriaceae; genus Flavobacterium; species Flavobacterium petrolei. The sequence goes on from NZ_QNVY02000001.1 coordinate 147,960, forward strand.
TAGATTATTTGACATTTTAGACTGTTAGAATTATAAACCTTTAGATTTCTAAAAGTCTAAGAAAGTCTATTGTGTTACTGTTTGAATAAAAATGTCATTGACACTTGGAATTTTTTCTACAAAATGTGTTACTTGTCCAGATTGCGTGAGGATATTCAATAATTCATTTGGTGTAGCATTTCCTAGTTGAATTTCCAGTTTTAATTCGTTGTTCAGTGATTTAAAATTAGCCGGACCAACAGTGAATTTTTGTGTAATTGCATACATCAATCCTTCTACATTCTCCGATAAAATGCCCACTTCAAAACTATTGGTTTTAAATTGTCTTTTTACATCATCCAGTTTTCCTTCAATGAGTTTATTGGATTTATGAATCAGCGCAATATGGTCACATAATTCTTCAACGCTTTCCATGCGGTGAGTCGAGAAAATTATGGTAGCTCCTTCTTCTCGCAATGCCAGAATTTCATCTTTTATGATATTGGCGTTTACAGGATCAAAACCAGAAAAAGGTTCGTCAAAAATCAATAGTTTAGGTTTATGCAAAACGCAAACTACAAACTGAATTTTCTGCGCCATTCCTTTAGAAAGCTCTTGGATTTTCTTGTTCCACCAGCCTTGAATTTCTAATCTTTCGAACCAATACTCGAGTTGTTTTTTGGCTTCAGCCTTAGAAAGACCTTTCATTTGAGCCAAATACAAGCATTGTTCGCCCACTTTCATCGTGTTATACAATCCTCTTTCTTCGGGTAAATAGCCTATATATTGAACGTGTTTGGGTTGCAGTTTTTCACCATCCAAAATAATTTCACCGCTATCAGGCAATGTAATTTGGTTAATAATTCGGATAAGTGATGTTTTTCCGGCTCCATTTGGACCTAAAAGCCCGTAGATACTTCCTTTTGGAACCATTAATGAAACCTCGTTAAGCGCCACATAATCACCGTATTGCTTAACAACTTTATTCACTTCAAGAATATTACTCATGCTCATTTTTTAATTGGTGTAAAAGTAAATAATTAGTACCGAAATACTTAGAATAGTTTCATATATGTAGCATTTAATTTTTAGCGGTCATATATGTTATCGCTTTGTATTTATCGGTGTTTATCTCACAATATTTTATTTTCATCGGAGTTCGATGATTTTCAATTGTTTGCAACAAACAAATTGTTAGTGGCGATTTCATAAAAAACCCATCCTTATTTTAACAAGGATGGGGGGGATATGTTTTTTTGATTAGACGAGATAAATCTCGTCTCTAAGTTTTTTATTATGAAAACATGTCTTTCACTTTCTCAAAAAATGATTTGTCTGATTTCTCTGGATTTGGAATAAAATTCTCGTCGGTAAGATTTTTTTCAAAAAACTGTTTTTGTTCTTTGTTCAATGTTTTTGGAGTCCAAACATTTACATGCACCAATAAATCTCCGTTTCCGTAGCCATTGATACTTGGAATTCCTTTTCCTTTTAATCTCAGAATTTTACCGGATTGAATTCCTTCTTCAAGTTTGATTCTTACTTTTCCGTTTATAGCTTCGATATCTTTAGAAATTCCAAGAACCGCTTCAGCAAAACTGATGTATAAATCGTAGTGTAAATTCTCACCTTCACGTTTCAGGAACTCATGCTCCAATTCTTCAATTGCAACAATCAAATCTCCTGGAATACTATTTCCTGGAGCATCATTTCCTTTATTAGAAACTTTCAACTGCATTCCGTCCACAACACCCGCAGGTATTTTTATCGAAACCGTTTCATCCTCAAGAATCATTCCTTGTGAATCCGCTTCAGATGGTTTTTTATCTAAAATTTGACCAGAACCACTACATGTTGGACAGGTAGAAGCTGATTGCATTCTTCCCAAAATGGTATTCGTAACGCGCATTACTTGTCCTTGACCGTTACAGGTAGAACATGTTTTATACGTCACACCAGGGGCTTGAACTTTACGTTTTACTTTTACTTTTTTCTCAACGCCATTGGCAATTTCTTCCAATGTCAATTTTACTTTGATACGAAGGTTGCTTCCTTTAGCACGACGAACTCCGCCGCCTCCACCGCCTCCGAAACCACCAAAACCGCCTCCGAAGATATCACCAAACTGACTGAAAATGTCATCCATATTCATTCCGCCGTGACCACCTCCGCCAAAACCGCCAGAACCATCAAATGCTTGATGACCATATTGATCGTATTTAGCTTTTTTCTGAGGATCACTTAATACTTCGTAAGCTTCAGCAGCTAATTTAAACTTATCTTCTGCCGATTTGTCTCCAGGATTTTTGTCAGGATGGTATTGTAAAGCATTTTTTCTATATGCTTTTTTAATTTCAGCAGCATCAGCATTTTTTGAAATGCCTAATATTTCGTAAAAATCTTTTTTCATTTTTATTTTTTCTTTTGTTGAAACGCACTGCAATGCGAATCAATGCGTGATATAAATACGCGATTAATCGCGAATCTATTACTGCCCTATTACAACTTTTGGAAAACGAATGATCTTGTCTCCTAATTTGTATCCTTTTTCAAGAACATCAACAATTTTTCCCTTCATCTTTGGCGCTGGAATCTGAGTAATTGCTTCAGCAAAATCAGCATCAAAAGCGTCTCCAGCCTTCACCTCAACTTGCTCTAATCCTTTAGAAACTAAAGTGCTTTTTAGTTTTTCATGAATAAGCTCCACTCCTTTTGTCAACAATTCGTCATCCGATTTGCTAATTTCAACCAAAGCTCTGTCGAAATCATCTAATACAGGAAGCATAGCCAATAAAACTTCTTGATTAGCTGTTTTGAATAACTCGATGCGTTCTTTAGAAGTTCTTCTTTTATAATTTTCGAATTCAGCAAATAATCGTAAATATTTATCTTTTTCTTTGGCTAAATCTTGCGTTAATTGCTCTTCTACACTTAATTCCTCAACAATCATTTGCTCCCCATTGGCATTATTTTCTAATGTCGCATCATCTAATTCTTGATCGATTTCTGTATTTTCAGTAGTCATAGTATTCGTATTTTTAAAAATATTCTTAAACTTCATTTTTATTCTTTTCTTTGGATTGCAAAAGTACTGCCAATTCTTTTAAAATGTCAAATTGTCACCTTTTTGTCGATTTGACTTTTCTTCTCAACATAACTACTATAGACTTAAAATTTTAATATTATTTTAAGATTATCTTGACATTCTTTATCTAGCTTTGTTGCAACTTTTTATTTAGAACACTTTTAAAAGTTAAAAAACCAAAGGTTTTATTCTAAACAATTATTAATTCACCATTATTTTATATTAAAAAAGCTTCGTTTACCAAAACGAAGCTTTTTTTCTGCTTTTAAATTTAAGAATCTGATAATGCTTGCCTTACACCTTCAAAATCTAACGAAAGCTGTTCACCCGTCATTAGATTTTTGAGAGAAAAAGTATTGGAAGCCAATTCCTGCTCTCCTACAATTACAGCAAATGGAATTCCTCTTTTATCCGCATGTTGAAACTGCTTCGCCACTTTAGCATTATCAGGATACATTTCTACCTTAATGCCTGCATTCCTTAATTCTTTTATTGATTTCATCGCATAAAAAGCTTCTTTTTCACCATAATTGATAAAAAGCGCTTTGGAAGTTGCCGTTACAGTTTCCGGAAATAAATTCAGTTCCTCTACAACTAAATAAATTCGGTCCAATCCAAAAGAAATTCCCACGCCACTCATATTTTTCAATCCGAAAATCCCGGTCAAATCATCATATCGTCCACCGCCACCGATGGATCCCATTGCTACTGATTTTGGTGGAGCCACTTCAAAAATGGCACCTGTATAATAATTCAATCCTCTGGCCAAGGTTACATCCAAGTCTAAAATTGCTGTCGATAAACCAAGATTAGCAACATTATCACAAATAAAACGCAGTTCTTCAACTCCTTTCATTCCTTCATTGGACTCCGAAAGCAAAACAGAAAGTTGGTTTATTTTCTCTGAAATACTTCCTGTAAAATTAAATAATGGCTGTACTTTCAGAATCGCTTCTTCCGAAATCCCTTTCTCCATCATTTCTTTTTTCACGCCGTCCTCGCCTATTTTGTCGAGTTTATCTAATGCTACCGTGAAATCTATTAATTTATCCGAAGCACCGATTACTTCCGCAATCCCGGATAATATTTTTCTGTTATTTATTTTGATAGTTACACCTTCTAAACCCAAAGCCGAAAAAACCGTGTCATATAACTGCACCAGTTCTACTTCTTGCCACAACGATTTCGAACCTACTACATCCGCATCACATTGAAAAAATTCTCTGAAACGGCCTTTTTGTGGTCGATCTGCTCTCCAAACGGGTTGGATTTGGTATCTCTTGAACGGAAATTCAATATCATTTTGGTGTTGTACCACATAACGCGCAAACGGAACGGTTAAATCATAACGCAATGCTTTCTCCGATATACTTGCAGTCAGTTTTGTGCTGTCTTTATTTTCCAGGTGCGTTACATTGGCTTTCGCCAAATAATCTCCGGAATTTAATATTTTGAAAATCAAACGGTCGCCTTCTTCCCCGTATTTTCCCATTAAGGTTTCGGAGTTTTCAAATGAGGGCGTTTCTATGGGTTGGAATCCGAATTTCTCGAAATTACTTTTTATAACCTGAATGATATAGTGACGTTTTGCCACCTCTGTAGGTGAAAAATCTCTAGTTCCTTTTGGAATGTTCGGTTTTGATGCCATTTTTTGATTATTGGATTTTAGATTTTCAGATTTAGGAATTCTTGAAAAACTCCAAATTCTAATTATTTGCAAATATCTTATTTTTAAAATAAATCTGTTTACAAATTTCATCATTTTATTGCCAGATGCCTAGCCCAGATTACTTCACTTAATTTCTATTTTTCACAGGAGTTCAGAGAACTTCGTTTGCAGCGAAAATAGGGAAGTAAAAAACAATATTGTTTTCTTGCCTGAAAGAGCGACCAAAGGAAGCTCCTTTTAGGCAAAAAAAAACAAATTATTTTCACTGACAGGTTGTAGCGAAAAGCTGGACACGAGCGAAGCGAACTGACGAAGTAAATAGCTCCTAAAAAATAAATTAGGATTTTTGAAAAGGAAATTTGTAACAAAAATTGTATTTTCGTGTCAAACTGCTATGATGTTAAAATTATTCAAAGAAAATATTCGCATTGCACTAGGTTCTATCAGAACGCAATTGTTGCGAACGGTTCTTACGGTGATGATTATCGCTATTGGAATCACGGCTTTAGTCAGTATTCTTACGGTTGTTTCGGCACTTGAAAATACGATCTCCTCTGATTTTGCATCGATGGGAGCCAATACCTTCAACCTAAAACAGTATGAAAACACTGTAAGAAGACAAGGAAGAGACGAACGTGAAATAATTAATCCCATTATTTCGTATCCTGAAGCGGTGGCTTTTAAGAATAAATACAGCTATCCTTTTACGGAAACTTCGCTTTCATTTACCGCTACTTCTGGCGCAGAAGTAAAATTTGAATCTTCAAAAACGGATCCTGAAAATTCAATTGTAGGAGTCGATGAATTTTTCATGACTAATTCCGGACTGGAAACCAGTGCTGGACGAAATTTTACAGGATTTGATATTGACAACAATGCGTATGTTTGTGTTGTAGGTTCTGATTTTGAAAAAGGACTGCTAAAAGACGTGAATCCTATTGATAAAATAATTTCAATCAGAGGCGCTAAGTTTAGGGTTATTGGAGTTTTAAAAGAGAAAGGATCCACCTTTGGGAACAGTCAGGATTTGCGGGTTTTAATCCCAATACAATTAGCGCGTTCCTTATTTACGGCGCCTAACATCAATTATACGGTGAGTGTAATGGTTGGCAAAAAAGAGTTGCTGGACCAAGCCATTGACAATGCTAACAGCACCATGCGCAGGGTTCGTAAATTAAGTCCTGTTGAAGACAACAATTTTGGAATCGTCCGCAGTGATGACTTAATCAACCGAATTTTAGGCATCACTCAATATCTAGGACTTGCTTCTTGGCTGATAGGTATTATCACCGTTCTGGGTTCTTCTATCGCTTTGATGAATATTATGATTGTCTCGGTAACAGAACGTACTCGAGAAATTGGGGTCAGAAAAGCATTGGGAGCCAAAAAAACGACTATAGCTATTCAGTTTTTCATAGAAACATTGCTAATTGGTCAACTGGGCGGATTAGTTGGAATCATTTTTGGAATCCTAATTGGATTTGGTATTGCAACTGCAATGGATTTTGCATTCGTAATTCCATGGGGCGCTATTATAGCCGCTTTCATCACTAGTTTCATCGTAGCCATTGCTTCCGGATTATACCCTGCTATCAAAGCCGCTGTATTAGATCCAATTGAAGCGTTACGATACGAATAATAGTAGTGTTCAAAATCATTGTATGAAATTTTTCACGAAAAAAAATTGGGCGTGACCCTATTAAAAAAAGGGGCTATTAACCATATGAGTTAATAGCCCCTTTTCTTAATACGGTCGGGTCATACGCGTTACATGGTAACTAGCTCCTACCCCTCACGCAAACCACCTAAAACCAGAACTTTTACAGGTACAACAACCCAAATTAAATAACATCGCTTCATTCCTAGCAATGGCACCTAATCATGCGGTCATTCCCGTAAATATCCTTGCGCAATTCGATGTTTTTGAAATTCATTTTTTCGAGTAAATCAATCATTTCTTTTCCCAAATATTGATTGATTTCAAAATACAACTGACTATTTTCAGAACCATTTTTCTGAGCTAATTCGGCTATTTTTTTGTAAAAAATTAATGCGTCGTTATCTTCTACAAAAAGTGCCAAATGTGGTTCATTGTCCAAAACATTTTTCTTGATTTCTACCTTTTCAAGATTCCGGACATAAGGCGGATTGGACACAACAATATCAAATTGTTGCCCTAAATCTTCTGTTTCAAGAATGTTTTGATTGATAAAAGTGACGTTTACAGCATTTATTTTGGCATTCCTTTTGGCTATAGCCAAAGCTTTCTCCGAAATATCTAAAGCAAAAACGTCGGCATTTGGAAGATTCTTCGCCAATGAAATAGCAATGCAACCGCTTCCTGTTCCAATATCAAGAATACGGATCTTTTTATTTTCTCCTTTTGACTTTTGACTTTCTAAAATCCACTCGACTAATTCTTCGGTCTCTGGTCTTGGAATTAAAACATTTTCATTGACTTCAAAATCCAAGCCATAAAAACTGGTTTTTCCCAACAAATATTGAATCGGAATCTCCTGTTTCAATTGTTCTAAAATCAAGTTCCAAACTACAATTTCTTCCTCCGAAAAAACCAAATCAGGATGTAAAGCCAAGTCAATTCTTTTTAATTGCTGTTTATCCTCGAGAACCAAATAAAAAAAACTCTCGGCCTCACCTGCATCGCAAATGGGTGTAAGTTGCTGAATAAACTGGCTTCTGTATTCTTTGATTTTCATTTTATAGTGGTATCGATGCTATGAAGCAATTCGGCAATTCAACTTTTAAAACTTACAGCTCTTTTAGCATCCAAACCGGACAACTAACATGACCGGTACTTCCCATAGGACCAGAAATATATTCAAAACCTGTCTTTTTATATAATTTTTGTGCATCAAGCATAAATGGCATCGTTTCCAAATAGCATTTTTCGAAACCAAAATTTCGAGCACTTTGAATACACACTTCCATCATTTCAGTTCCAATTCCAATGCCGCGTGTTTCAGGTAAAAAATACATTTTCTGTAATTCGCAAATGCTATCTGCTTCATTTGCAAGCGGAGCAATTCCGGCTACACCTACAATTCTTCCGTTGTTCTCCACAACATAATAAACGGATTTTGGTTTATTGTATTCTTCATACATTAAATCCAAATACGGATCTTCATAAGCTGTTCCCACTTTTGGAATATCCAATTCATCAAAAACGGCACGAATTAATTGTGCAACTTCAGGATTGTCCTCTTTATTTATTTTTCTGATAATGTAGTTTTCCATTTTTTCAAAATCTGATTATACCTGCAAAAATAGAAATTGTTTACTATTATTTTTAAAAGTTTCAAACAAATCCCAAATCGCTTCCGAAGTTTCGGTACAGGATTGGGGCTAACCTCAAAAATTACTACTTTTGTGAAGTGAAAATACATGAAAAATACATAAAACGGTGCATCGAATTAGCCAAAAATGGTTTAGGAACAACGTATCCAAATCCCTTAGTGGGCAGTGTTATAGTTTATAAAGATAAAATCATTGGCGAAGGCTGGCATAAAAAATCAGGAGAACCGCATGCCGAAGTCAATGCTGTAAATTCCGTAAAGGACAAATCATTATTGAAAAAAGCCACGATTTATGTGAGTCTGGAGCCGTGCAGTCATTTCGGAAAAACACCTCCATGTTGTGATTTGATTATCAAAAATAAAATTCCAAATGTGGTCATAGGAACAGTGGATCCTAATGTAAAAGTAGCTGGAGACGGAATCAAAAAACTGATTGAAGCCGGAATACATGTCACCTTAGGCATCCTTGAAAAGGAATGTCATGAACTTAATAAAAGGTTCTTTACATTTCACGAAAAGAAAAGGCCGTATATCATTTTGAAATGGGCCGAAAGTAAAGATGGCTTTATTGCACCCACTGAAAAATTAGAAAGAAAACCGGTGTGGATTACCAATAAGTACTCTAGACAATTAGTACACAAATGGCGTACTGAAGAACAAGCGATTCTCGTGGGAACTCAAACGGTTATTGATGATAATCCAAAACTAGATGCCAGAGATTGGTATGGAAACAATCCGATTCGAGTGGTTTTAGACCAAAATAACCGAATCCCAAAAGACAATCATATCCTTGACAATCAAGTTAAAACTATCCTATTTTCCAGATTTGAAACGGCTGTTGAAAAAGAAAACAGTATCTTTGAAACAATCGATTTTGAAAAAAATGTAGCGCAGCAAGTTATTCAATCGTTGTATAAACATAACATTCAATCCGTTATTATTGAAGGCGGAAGACAAACAATACAAACTTTTATCGATGCCAATCTTTGGGACGAGGCACGAATATTTATTGGAAAAGTCCAATTCAAAAATGGGATCAAGGCGCCTAATCTTGTTAATAAACAGTTCGAAAAACATTTTATTAGTGCTGACGAACTTATAATTTCTAGCAACCATGATAAATACTATAATATTTGATTTTGGAGATGTATTTATCAATTTAGATAAGCAAGCCACCATTAATGCTTTTGAAAAATTAGGATTAAAGGAATGGAATGAAGATCTGGATTTTTTGAATAAACAGTTTGAGACTGGCCAAATCTCCCGCGAAAACTTCCTTTTTGGAATTCAAAAACACATTCCTACTGCCAGCATAAAGGAAATATTATCCGCTTGGAACGCGATACTTCTTGACTTTCCGTTGTATCGATTAGAATTTCTGCAAATGCTTTCTGAGAAATACCGTCTTTTCTTATTATCCAATACGGATGCAATTCACATCGAAACTTTCGAGCAAACGCATGGAGTTTCATTTTACAGGGATTTTTATCAATGTTTTGAAAAAGTTTATTTTTCATTTGAACTTGGCTTGAGAAAACCAAATCCTGAAACATTCAATCATTTAATTAATAACCATGAATTAGCTCCCAAACGCACGTTATTTGTGGATGATAAAAAAGAGAATACTGATGCTGCTCTCGCATTAGGATTTGAAGTTTGGAATTTACAAGTAGGAGAAGAAGATGTCATCAATTTACTGGACAAAAAGATAATTTGACAGCAACTACCTCAGCAAGCTAATTCTAATTTAAATTTCACTCCCTTTTGTATTCAAATTGAAAGATACCTACCGCACTATTGAAATCCCATCCGAGCAAATTCTATTTAAAGAAAAAAACAGCAAGTTTTTTGGTTATGCGTATCCAATCAAAACCGATGAAGAGGTAAAACCACTCCTTGAAATTTTGCGAAAGCAGCACCCTAATGCAGGACATTTTTGTTATGCCTACCAAATAGGCAGTGATGCAATAATTTACAGAGCAAATGATGACGGAGAACCAAGTAATAGCGCCGGAATGCCGATTTATGGACAAATTCAGTCCTTTACAGTCACAAATGTATTGATAGTTGTGGTTCGGATATTTGGTGGAGTAAAATTAGGAGTTGGCGGATTGATATCGGCTTATAAAACTACTGCGCAGCTGGTTCTTGAAAGCTGCAACATTGTCGAAAAAACAATTGATATTCATTTTGAAATCACTTTTGACTACCAAAACATGAATAAAGTGATGCGTGTAATCAAGGAAAAAAAACTGGAAATTGTATCTCAGGAAATGGAAATAGATGAAATTACGACACTTCCAATAGGCAAAATTGAACTAAAAACCCGAAAAAAAAATGCCGAAATGATATTCGACATTTTCAATTCGATGTTTGAAATCAAAATAAATCGACTTTAATTTCGCTACAAAATTGCCTCTTTTATAATTTATTCCATTGTTTTTAACAATTCCAAAATATAATCTGGAGGAGCCGTTGGTCGACCCGTTTTTAAGGACACAAAAACCAGAATAAATTGGGCTGTTGTTAATAACTCATTCGACTCATTATAAATTGCGCAATCAAATTCAATCTTCACGGAAGTCTGACTTTTGAAAACCGTATGAACCGTTAGCAACTCATCATAGCGGGCTGATTTTTTATAATTTATATTCATGGAAACTATAGGTAATGCAATACCGCTTTCCTCCATGCTTTTATATGAAATCCCTTTGTTTCTAAGCCATTCCACCCTTCCTATTTCAAAATATGGAATATAATTCCCATGATAAACAACTCCCATTTGGTCTGTTTCGGAGTATCGAACCCTAACTTCTATTTGATGATCTTTCATTAATTATGAATTAAAAATTTAAATTTTGAACGGTGCCTTACAACAATAATTCGTAAAATTATTACCCTATATATTTTTTTTTACAGAAATTTGTTCACATATTTGTTACCCCGATAATAAATAACAAAACATCTTTTTTTTAGTAAGATAACAATTACCAAATAAAAACAATTTTATAGAATATATGAACAAAACTGCTCAATCAGTATGGGAAAACTGTTTGTCTTTCATAAAAGACAACATCCAAGACCAAGCGTACAAAACTTGGTTCGAACCAATCAAATCAGTTGAACTTACCGATAACGCATTATATATTCAAGTTCCAAGTAAATTTTTCTATGAATGGTTAGAAGAGCACTATGTAAAATTACTAAAAGTAGCCCTTACCAAAGAACTTGGAAAAAACGCTAAGTTACTTTATAAAATCAGAATGGAAAACACTTATGGCAATAAACAACCGTTTACGGAACAGTTGCCAAGTGCGAATAGAGTTCCTATGAAACCACAGGAAGTAGATGCTCCATTTAAAAACTTAAACCCAGAATTAAAAAATCCTTTTGTCATTCCGGGGATTCGAAATTTGAAAATTGAATCTCAACTGAATGCAAATTATAGTTTTGATAATTTTTTAGAAGGAGATTCCAATAGATTAGCCCGTTCTGCAGGTATGGCTGTTGCCAATAAACCGGGTGGAACTTCGTTTAATCCTTTATTAATTTTTGGAGGAGTTGGTCTTGGAAAAACACACTTAGCACACGCTATTGGTGTAGAGATAAAAGATAAATATCCTGAAAAAACGGTTTTATACATTTCAGCTGAAATTTTCACACAACAATATATCGACTCGGTTAAGAAAAACAACCGAAATGATTTTATTCATTTTTATCAATTAATTGATGTTTTAATTATTGATGATGTACAATTCCTTTCCGGTAAATCTGGAACTCAGGATGTATTTTTCCATATCTTTAATTATTTACATCAAAATGGCAAACAGGTAATCTTGACTTCTGATAAGGCGCCTGTTGACATGCAAGATATTGAGCAAAGATTATTATCTCGTTTCAAATGGGGATTGTCTGCTGAATTGCACCAACCGGATTATGAAACCAGAATTTCCATCCTGAAAAACATATTGTACAGAGATGGTGTAGAAATTCCGGAAGAAATTATCGAATATGTGGCCCGCAATATCAAATCAAATGTTAGAGAATTAGAAGGAGCAATCATTTCACTAATAGCGCAATCGTCTTTCAATAAAAAAGAAGTGACATTGGAACTTGCTAAAAGTGTCGTGGAAAAGTTTGTGAAAAATGTAAAAAGAGAAATTTCCATCGATTATATTCAAAAAATTGTCTCGGATTATTTCCAATTGGATTTAGAAACATTGCAGTCGAAAACAAGAAAAAGACACGTAGTACAAGCGCGTCAGTTAGCCATGTTTTTTGCAAAGAAATTTACTAAAGCTTCTTTGGCAAATATTGGTTCCCAAATTGGAGATCGCGATCACGCAACGGTGCTACATGCATGTAAAACTGTTGATAATTTAGTGGCTACTGACAAACAATTCAAAAAATTCGTTGAGGATATCAATAAAAAATTAACGTTGTAAAAGCATCATGTCTGTAAAAATTCTAATGGTTTGTTTGGGAAATATTTGCCGTTCTCCATTGGCAGAAGGCATTTTGGCTTCAAAACTTCCTAAAGACAAATTCACAGTTGATTCAGCAGGGACTGGCTCTTGGCATATTGGCCATTCGCCTGATGAACGTTCTATTGCTGTTGCAAAAAAAAATAAAATCAGCATTTCAAATCAAAAAGGACGACAATTCAGCAAAACTGATTTTGATGCCTTTGATTACATTTACGTAATGGATAATTCAAATTATGAAGATGTAATTCAGCTTGCTGAAAACCAACAACAAAAAGAAAAAGTCGAACTTATTTTGAATGAATTATTCCCAAACGAAAAAGTAGATGTTCCCGATCCTTATTTTGGTTTACCTAATGGTTTCGAAATTGTTCACAACATGCTAGATGAAGTGTGCGAGATAATTGCAAAAAAACTAATTGCGAAGCACACATAATTTTTCTGCGAAAAATTACTTTGGGTTCACAACACAATCCTGACCATATCATACTACAAATACATTACTTTTAGGAACATAAATTACACCTATGAAATCAAATACTGTTTTAGGGAAACTCTATCTAATCCCCACCACAATGGGTGACTGTGACCCTATGGACGTTTTGCCGCAAACCATAAAAAGAAGTATTGATCTCATTGATTATTATATTGTTGAAAACGACAAAACAGCTCGTAAATCTATTAAAGAGGTCGATCCTGAGAAGAAACAATCCGAGTTAAAACTTTTTGTATTAAACAAACACACCGAAACCAAAGAACATTTAGAGTTCATAAAACCGCTACTTGAAGGTTACAATATGGGTTTAATGAGCGAAGCGGGATGTCCCGGAGTGGCTGATCCTGGTGCTGTAATTGTAAAATTAGCACATGAAAAAGGAATTCAGGTTATTCCTTTGGTTGGTCCTTCTTCTATTCTTTTGGCAATGATGGCATCAGGAATGAACGGTCAAAGTTTCACTTTTCATGGTTATTTACCTATTGAGAAAGATGAAAAGAAAGCCAGTTTTAAAACGTTAGAAAGAGTTTCTTTCGAAAAAAACCAGTCTCAAATTTTCATTGAAACTCCGTATCGCAACAACAAATTACTGGAAGATCTGGTGCAAACTTTACATCCTGAAACGCATTTATGTATCGCCACGGACATTACCTTACCTACAGAATATATCAAAACCAAGAAAATTGCGGCTTGGAAAAAAGAAACCATTGATTTACATAAACGACCTACAATTTTTATCATTCACAAGATGTAAATTCAAAATGTTTTTTATTAATATTAAAGAATGATTTTAGTAAAAAACTTTAGAACTTACAATTTGATATAACAATAGTAAACTTTAAATTTTTCGACTCAAAAGAGTTAATAAAAGATAAAACAAAACTCGTAATCATTAATTCTAAGTATAAAAACCTATTTTTATACTTAGAATTAATGATTTTTTTTATGAGTAAACTTCCAAATATCAGTACGAGTATTTTTACGGTTATGTCAAAAATGGCTGCTGAATATAATGCCATCAATCTTTCTCAAGGTTTTCCAAACTTTCCTGTTGATGAACGATTAACAGATATTGTTGCCAAACTGGCCAAAGAAAATGTACATCAATACACGCCAATGTCTGGCTATCCACTGTTATTATCCAAAATAGCGCTATTAATTCAGAACTCTTATCAAAGAACAATTCAGCCTGAAACAGAATTGCTAGTTACCGCTGGAGCGACACAAGCCATTTTTACCACCATAACAGCTTTGGTAAAAAGCAATGACGAAGTGATTATCTTAGATCCCAGTTATGATTGCTATGAAGCGCCCGTATTATTATGCAACGCAAATCCGGTTCGGGTAGCACTGAATGATGATTACACTCCAAATTGGGAAATTATCGAAAAAGCATGTACTGTAAAAACTAAAATGATTATCATCAATAATCCGCACAATCCAACGGGGAAAATTTTAACAGAATCTGATTTTGAAGCCTTGGAAATCCTGCTCGAAAAACACCCTGATATCGTACTTCTTTCTGATGAAGTCTATGAATACATCACTTTCGAGGAGAAACATATTTCAGCTCATACACGCGAGAAACTATTGAATCGTTGTGTGATGGTTTCTTCTTTTGGAAAATCGTTCCATGTTACGGGATGGAAAATTGGTTATTTAGTAGCACCGGAATATTTGATCAAGGAAATCAAAAAAGTGCATCAGTTTTTAGTTTTTAGTGTCAATAGCATTTGTCAGGTTGCCATTAACGAGTATTTAGAGATTGTTTCTGTTTCTGAAATCGGGAAATTATATCAGGAAAAACGGGATTATTTTAGACAATTATTAAAAGGCAGCCGCTTCAAACTCATGCCGTGCGAAGGAACTTATTTTCAGGTGGTATCGTATGCAAACATATCAAATGAGAATGATGTTGATTTTTGCAAACGCCTCATTATAGAACATGGCGTTGCTGCAATTCCTATCTCTACTTTTTATGCCGATGGAAAAGACCTGAAATTAATTCGGTTTTGCTTCGCCAAAGACAATGCTACGCTTGAAGAAGCCGCTAAAAGATTGTGTGCCATCTAAAATCAGAATTGAAATTTATTTTTATTATGCATGCATACTATTTAATTTTATTATATTTACAATAAAAAAATATCGAAATATGAGCTATACAGATAAAATGTTACGCGACGATGCCCTAAAAGGCAAAGTGATTGTCGTGACCGGAGGCGGAAGCGGTTTAGGAAAAGCAATGACCAAATATTTCTTGGAATTGGGTGCGCAAGTGGCCATCACTTCCCGAGATTTAGAAAAACTAAAAAATACTGCCGCAGAACTGGAAACGGAAACCGGCGGAACTTGTCTTCCTATTCAATGTGATGTGCGTCATTATGAAGAAGTGGAAAATATGCTGCAAGAAGTGTTGAAAGCTTTTGGTAAAGTTGATGTTTTATTAAATAATGCTGCCGGAAATTTCATTTCTCCAACAGAAAGATTATCTGCCAATGCTTTTGATACTGTAATTGATATCGTTTTAAAAGGATCCAAAAACTGTACACTTGCTTTTGGAAAACATTGGATTGATACCAAACAAAAATCATCTACCATTTTGAATATTGTTACGACTTACGCTTGGACAGGTTCTGCTTACGTGGTACCTAGCGCAACTGCAAAAGCAGGAGTTTTGGCAATGACACGAAGTCTCGCGGTCGAATGGGCAAAATACGGAATTCGTTCGAATGCAATTGCTCCTGGACCGTTCCCAACTAAAGGTGCGTGGGACCGATTGTTACCTGGAGATTTAGCAGAAAAATTTGATATGGCTAAAAAAGTACCGTTAAAACGTGTGGGAGATCATCAGGAATTAGCCAATCTAGCTGCTTATTTAGTTTCTGATTTTTCAGCATACATCAACGGTGATGTTATTACAATTGATGGTGGTGAATGGCTTAAAGGTGCTGGACAATTCAATTTACTTGAAGCAATTCCAGAAGAACTTTGGGATCAATTAGAAATGATGATCAAAGCAAAGAAGAACAAATAATAGTTTTGTATAAAATAAAAAGAGAGTCATTCACATGGCTCTCTTTTTGTTTCTGCTACTATTTAGTATTTTCCAAGGCAAGTAGAATTTCACTTTTCAGTAAACCACTTCCACCGCCATAATGCTGAACAATACTAATATTTGGATTTTTATTTTTGAAAAAAGAACACAATTCAGCTTCACTTTCTTCCTGAATTCCGGAACCTAACAATACAATAGAAAAATCTTTTTTTAGAAAAATTTCCTTCGCTTCCTCATCATTCATAACGCCTACTCCATTCCAAATCTCGTTTGCATTTATCAATCGGATGACGGTTTCTAGAATTTCCGGATGTCTTCCTATGTATAAAATATTTGTGGTCTCCATCATTTCATCTTTAAAAAAACACAAATCTCAAATGACATAATTCATTTTAAATTTGTGACTAATTACTTTATATTATTGTTGCAAAAATTGCAACTCGATATTCAAACGAACTTCTTCGCTTACTAAAACACCTCCTGTTTCAAGAGCAGAATTCCAGTTTAATCCCCAATCTTTTCTGTTGATTTTTCCTTCTAATGCAAGTGCCATTTTGGTATTTCCCCACGGATCTTTCATTAATCCTCCATAATCAGCAGCTAATTTCACTGATTTTGTAACGCCGTGTAATGTTAAATCACCAACCAATTCATATTCGCCTTCATTAATTTTGGTAAAAGAAGTAGCACTAAATTTAATTTCTGGAAACTGAGCAGCATCAAAAAAATCAGCACTCAATAAATGTGTATCTCTATCTGCGTTTCCTGTTGTTACAGAATCAATTGCTCCTGTAAATTCAATTTTCGCATTTTCTAAATTGCTGTCTTCTGCTTCAATCGTTGCATCAAATTTTGAAAATTTACCTGAAACATTAGTAAACATCATGTGTTTTACTTTAAAACCAATTTCTGAGTGTGTTGGGTCAATTACCCATTTTGTTGTTGACATAATTTTGATATTTATTAGTTATTTTTATTATTTATTAGATTACAATTGCATCGGAACTTCCATCAATAGGATCTCTGCATTAGCTGAATTAGCGGTAATTTTAATTGAATTTATATCCCAAATTCCTAACCCGTCACGTTCATTTAAAGCAATGTTTCCTATTTTAAAATCTCCTTTTAAAACAAAAGCATAAATTCCATTTCCTGGTTTTTTCAATTCGTACGAAGTAGAAAAATCGTTGTCAAACTTCCCAATATGAAACCAAGCATCTTGATGAATCCAAACCCCTTCGTCTTCTGGATTAGGTGACAAAATTTGCTGTAATTTATTGTGACGATCATTTAAATCTAAAGTGATTTGGTCATAACGAGGCGTTACATTTTTTTTATTTGGATAAATCCAAATCTGTAAAAATTTAACCAACTGATCTTTGTTTTTATTGTACTCGCTGTGAAAAATTCCGGTACCAGCACTCATCGCCTGGATATCACCTTCCTTGATTACGGTAGTATTTCCCATACTGTCTTGGTGTTCTAAATCACCTTCGAGGGGAATAGAAATAATTTCCATATTATCATGTGGATGTTTCCCAAAACCCATTCCTTGGCTGACTCTGTCATCATTTAGAACGCGTAAGACTCCAAAATTCATACGTTCTGGATTTTGATAATTGGCAAAGCTAAAGGTATGATAGGATTCTAACCAACCATGATTAGCATGACCGCGAGTATTTGCTTTATGCAAAACCGAATTAGTAATTACACCATCTATTTTTTTATCTGTATTTTCCATTGTCCTGTTCTTTAATTGTATGATGCAAAGTTGCGTCAAAAAAAAAGCGCATGCATTGAACTAGGACAAGAAATGAAAAAAGCGAAATCTAGAGTTTAGCAATTTTAGTTCTTACTTTACTTAAAAACTCGGCTGAAATTCCCAGATAAGAAGCAATATAATGCTGGGCAACGCGCTGTGAAAGTGTGGGATAATGTTCCAGAAACTCTAAATATTTCTCGGTGGCCGATTTAGAAATCGTATTAAATAAACGGTCTTGAGTAACGGCAAGACTTCGTTGCATCAGAATACGGAAAGCGCGTTCAAACTTTGGGGCTTTCGCAAATAATTCCTCTTTTGTTTCCGGACTAAAAAGGAAGAATTCACAATCTTCCAACGTTTCAATGTATACGCTGCTGGGATTATCTTCGTAAATACTAAATGAAATATCACTCACCCAAGCATTTTCGATCGCAAATTGCAGAATTACTTCTAAACCATTGGCATCAATGTAATATTTTCGGACACAGCCTTTGATGACAAATGCTTCAAAACTACACATTTCGCCCTCCTGAAGCATAATCGTTTTCTTAAGAACCGTTTTGTATTCCAACAAAGAATTGAAAATTTCTAATTCTTTTGGTTCAAAAGTGACATACCGACTTATATTTTTATTGATTTGTGAATACAATGTTTTAAATTTTAGAAACTAAAGATAGAAAAACATCAAGTAATAACTCCCAATAAATATAGTAATTTAGCAATATTTCTTAAAAAAAGAAAAACTGCTCCCGATAAAATTCCTATTTTTGTCCAGATAAAAACATAACAAAAAATTTATGCTCATTATAGGAATTGCAGGTGGTACAGGAAGCGGAAAAACAACCGTTGTACATCAGATTATGAATGAATTACCACAAACAGAAGTTGGTATTATTTCTCAAGACTCATATTACAAAGAAAATCACGGACTATCATTTGATGAAAGAGCATTAATTAATTTTGATCATCCGCGTGCCATTGATTTCCCGTTATTAGTAGCTCATCTCAAGGAATTAAAAGAAGGAAACAATATCAATCAACCCGTTTATTCTTTTGTAACACACAATAGAACAGACGATACCGTTTTTACACATCCTCGAAAAGTGATGATTGTAGAAGGGATTTTAATCTTGGCAAATCCAGAATTAAGAGAATTATTTGATGTCAAAATATATGTTCATGCTGATTCTGACGAGCGATTAATCCGACGGATGAAACGTGATATCGCGGAACGTGGCCGAGACATGAATGAAGTAATCAACAGATATCAAACTACTTTGAAGCCTATGCACGAGCAGTTCATTGAACCAACTAAAGCATTTGCGGACATCATCATACCAAATGACAAATACAACACCGTAGCCATTGATGTGGTTCGTGCGGTAATAAATCAAAAAATTCTATAATTTATTTGTAATTTTAGTGGAATAATAATTAAGAGCTATTTCCCGTCTCGTCCTGAAGACGAGATTGCAATATTTTAGTAGGTGAGTCTTCCTTCGTGAGTATCACCTACTAAAAGGATTTCCACTGTAATCGGGGCTAAAAAAAATAAAATGAAAAATCCGTACAAAGAGAAACCTTGGTTTAAATTTTTAAGCAACAAATATGTCTGGGTTTTGTTGTTTTTTTGTACATGGATGATTTTTCTAGACAACTATTCCTATTTTGATCATCGCATTTTAGATCAACAAATTGAAGATTTAGAAGACAATGCCACTTATTACAAAGAAGAAATAAAAAAGGATCAGGAAAACATAAAGCAATTAAAAAATTCAGAACAAATAGAAAAATACGCCCGCGAAAAATACTATATGAAAAAAGATAGTGAAGATATTTATATCATCGAATTCGAAGGTGACACGATTGAAAAAAAATAAAATCCCATCCCCAACCCTTCTCAAAGGGAAGGGAGTTTAAAATTTATTGTAATTATTAAAACATAACACCAAGTTTCGGCTCCCTCTCCTATGGAGAGGACTGGGGTGAGGAAAATAACAAACAAAATGGCTAAAAACCTTTTCAATGATTTCAGTCCCATTTCCTCCAAACAATGGAAACAAAAAATCCAATTTGAACTCAAAGGAGCGGATTATAATGAAACCTTAGTTTGGAATTCTCCGGAAGACATTCAGGTAAAACCTTTTTACCACAAAGATGAATTCACTAAAGCTTTTCCTGTTTCCACTAAAGCTACTGAATTCAAAATTTGCCAAAACATTTTTGTTTACGATGTTGAAAAATCAATAGAAAGAGCGCGCGACACCTTGAGTCGTGGTGCGGATAGCCTTCGGTTTACAATAGAAAACGAATCAATTGATATTACTAATCTTTTGGAGCAATTACCATTAGAAAAAGTTACCGTTTATTTTAATCTTGGATTTATTTCAATCGATTTCGTTAAAAAAATTGATGCTTTCGCAAAAAAAAATAATACTGTTATTTTTTGTAATCTAGATCCAATTGGGCAATTAGCCAAAGATGGAAACTGGTTTGTAACTAAAGAAAAAAGCAATTTTGATACACTGAATTTACTTTCGGAAGAAACAAAATCAGTGTCATTAATCAGTATAAATGCTGCTTTGTACCAAAATGCAGGTGCCAATATGGTGCAGCAAATTGCTTATAGTTTAGGACAAGCCAATGAATATTTCAATAGAATTGAAACGATAAATAAACCTATTGTTTTTGAAGTAGCCGTTGGGACAAATTACTTTTTTGAAATTGCAAAACTGCGTGCATTACGATTACTTTTTAATCTGATAGCCAAGGAATACAACCACAACTTGGATTGCAACATTATTGTTTCACCAACCAAACGAAACAAAACATTGTATGATTATAATGTAAATATGTTGCGAACCACAACCGAATGTATGAGTGCAATTATTGGCGGAGCAGATGCTATTGCAAATTTACCGTACGATGCCTTGTACCATAAAGACAATGAATTTGGCGACCGAATTGCCCGAAACCAATTATTGATTCTTAAAAATGAAAGTTATTTTGACAAAGTCAATAATCCGGCTGACGGCAGTTATTATATCGAAAATCTTACGAATCAATTAGCCGAAAAAGCATTGTTTTTATTCAAAGATATTGAGGCAAATGGAAGTTTCTTGAAACAACTTAACGATGGAATCATCAAAAGGAAAATTCAGGAAAGTGCTGATACAGCTCAGGAATTATTTGATTCTGGTAAAGAAATTCTGTTAGGCACAAACAAACATCCTAATAAACAGGATAAAATGAAACATGATTTAGAATTATTTCCTTTTGTAAAAGTCAAACCAAGAAAAACCTTGATTACACCAATAATCGAAAAACGTCTGGCAGAGAAAATAGAACAGGAAAGATTGGATCTTGAATAGCATCCAGAAATTTCGGTTAATCAAAATTAAAAATTAATCAGCATTCGTGTAATTTGGTACTTAACAAATGAAAAGAAAAGATTTACAACATATAAAATTAGAAAGTACACCGTTGAAAGTGGAGAATGAAAATTCTTTAGCTGATGCATTTCTAACCGCAGAGGGAATAGAACTAAAACCAACGTATTCGGAACAAGATATTGAGCAACTTACTCATCTTGATTTCGGAGCTGGTTTTGCACCAAATTTACGTGGACCTTACGCTACAATGTACGTTCGTCGTCCGTGGACTGTGCGTCAATATGCAGGATTTTCGACCGCTGAAGAAAGCAATGCTTTTTACAGGAGAAATTTGGCTGCGGGTCAAAAAGGACTTTCCATCGCTTTTGATTTACCTACACACCGCGGTTATGATTCGGATCACGAACGTGTGGTAGGTGATGTAGGAAAAGCGGGAGTCGCGATTGACACCGTGGAAGACATGAAAGTATTATTCGACCAAATTCCACTGGATGAAATGTCCGTTTCCATGACGATGAATGGCGCTGTTTTACCTATTATGGCCTTCTATATTGTCGCCGCCGAAGAACAAGGCGTAAAACCCGAATTGCTTTCCGGTACGATACAAAATGACATTCTAAAAGAGTTCATGGTGCGTAACACGTATATTTATCCGCCAACGCCTTCGATGAAAATCATTGCTGATATTTTTGAATTTACCAGTAAAAAAATGCCGAAATTCAACTCGATTTCAATTTCCGGATACCACATGCAAGAAGCGGGAGCCACTGCTGATATTGAGTTAGCTTACACGCTGGCAGATGGATTGGAATACATTAGAACTGGATTAGCAACCGGAATGAAAATTGATGAATTCGCTCCAAGATTATCTTTTTTCTGGGCGATTGGTATGAACCATTTTATGGAAATTGCCAAAATGCGTGCGGGAAGAATGATTTGGGCGAAACTAGTCAAACAATTTGAACCAAAAGACGATAAATCATTAGCATTGCGAACCCATTGTCAAACTTCGGGTTGGAGTTTAACAGAGCAAGATCCTTTTAATAATGTGGCGCGCACGTGTATTGAAGCAGCCGCAGCAGCTTTTGGAGGAACACAATCTTTACATACCAATGCTTTGGACGAAGCCATCGCTTTACCAACAGATTTCTCGGCAAGAATTGCTAGAAACACGCAACTCTATTTACAAGAGGAAACTAAAATCACTAAAACAGTCGATCCTTGGGCAGGCAGTTATTATGTAGAAAGCTTAACGAATGAGATTGCAGAAAATGCTTGGAAACTTATCGAAGAAGTTGAAGAACTAGGCGGAATGACTAAAGCCATTGAATCCGGAATTCCGAAACTTAGAATCGAAGAAGCGGCAGCCAGAAAACAAGCAAGAATAGACAGCGGTCAGGATATTATTGTAGGTGTCAATCAATACCGATTAGAAAAAGAAGATCCTTTACAGATTTTGGATGTGGATAACCAAATGGTCCGCAAGCAACAACTGGAACAATTAGACCGAATTAAAGCTAGCAGAGATTCTGAAAAAGTTCAGGATTCACTTAAAAAACTAATCCTTTGTGCTCAAACTGGTGAAGGAAATTTACTGGAAATAGCTGTTGAAGCAGCTCGAAACCGAACTACATTAGGAGAAATCAGCGATGCACTAGAAACGGTTTTTGGAAGATACAAAGCACAAATTAAATCCTTTAGCGGTGTGTATAGCAAAGAAATAAAAGACGACAAAAGCTTTGAAAAAGCAAAACAACTGGCAGATGAATTCGCTAAAAAAGAAGGACGTCGCCCACGAATTATGATTGCCAAAATGGGACAAGACGGACACGACCGTGGTGCCAAAGTGGTCGCTACCGGTTATGCCGATGTAGGTTTTGATGTTGACATTGGCCCACTTTTTCAAACACCGGCTGAGGCTGCCAAACAAGCGGTAGAAAATGATGTTCATATCCTGGGTGTTTCCTCACTTGCTGCTGGTCATAAAACCCTGGTTCCTCAAGTCATCGAAGAACTTAAAAAGTATGGTAGAGAAGATATTATGGTGGTCGTAGGCGGGGTAATTCCGGCACAAGATTATCAGTTTTTATTTGATGCCGGTGCAGTTGCCGTATTTGGACCAGGAACAAAAATCAGTGAAGCAGCCATTAAAATATTAGAAATTTTAATGGGAAGTTTCGAGTAAAAATAACTTATAAAAATTTATTACCTACAAAGCATCAATCGAAAGGTTGGTGCTTTTTTTTTGTAAAAACATTGATAATAAGTCATTTAAATCTTATTAAAAAAACATGAAATTATTGCCTTTTATTAACATTGTTTATGGAATACGTTAACAGTCAGACCTTTAAAAAATAGGTAAATTTACATATACTTATGACAATTTACATTTTAAATCATTGATAAACAGATAATTAAATATTTCAAAAAAAAGGGGAAGAAAAGACAAGCCTTAACATTCATTAGACCATTACAAGTATTAAAACTCATTAATTAATTTAAAACTAAATATTATGAAATCACTTATTATTATCATCCTTTTCAGTTTTTCTATAACTGCATTTTCTCAGGAAACAGAGAAAGGAAAAATCAAAATCGAAGAATTGCCAGGAGTAGTTATCAAAAGGGTCGGAACTGATTTTTCAGTTTATATCCCAGATAATAATGCGGATCAAAGAGTTCAAGTGGTGGAAGAAAAATTTATCGCTTACGATTTAGGAAAAGACGCAGAGGGTTATGAAGAATATCTTGTAGTAATGGAAGTAAAAAACGGCTCTTTGACCGCTACTTATAATGAAAAGGGAAAATTAGTTCGCGTGGTAGAAAATTTTAAAAACGTACGACTTCCCAGTGAAGTTATTTACTCCATTTACAGAACGTATCCTGGCTGGTCTATTGTGAATGACAGTTTTTTATACACACAAGAGGACGGAGACGTCCTCAAGAAACAGTATAATGTTAAAATCAAAAAGGATAAGGAAGTAGTTAAATTATTAGTACGTCCAAATGGAGAAATTCTTAAAGCGAAATAATCCATTTATAATTAAACAGAAAGAGGCTGTCATGAATTTGACAGCCTCTTTTATATTTAGCAACAAAAGGAATTAAATATTTTTCACTTTTGCATTAATATCTGCAATTATGAAAGAAGTATCATAACCGCCAAACATTTTCATGTAAGATCGTATGGAACTTCCGTAAGCATCTCTAAAATTACGTTTTCCCTTGTGTTTAAAATATTTTTTGACAGATCCTGCTCCTCCTAAATGTGCCGCAGCTAAGATACCGGATTCTGTGATTTGAATACCGTTTAATATTGTACCCTCATATTTTTCAATTTCTGTTTTCAACTCCCATTTATTTTTTGCTAAAAGTGCTAAAAAAGCTTTTTCCTGCAATTCAGGACTATTCAAAAAAGCGGAGCGATTGTAAATACCTACTGATTTTAATGTTTCAATACCAAACTGGTATTTACCCATATAACCAAGAGAATTGATTTTTTTATATTTATTTTCAGATTCTCTATAGCCGATGGCTTCTTTAAATCCAATAAAAAAATTTCCGGTGTAAGGGATGTTTAAATTAGCGTATTCTTCTTGTTCTTCGGATGGATATAAGTAGTGTGTTCCATCTTCTTCATTGATGAGAAACCATGGGTTGGTTTCTAAATTAAAAGGTTTAAAACCTGAGCTCAAAAAAACTGTAATAACAGTCAGACTTGCATAAAAATACCATTTCTTTATCATAAATTGTTTTTCTTCAAACGCTGTCCCGTTATGAAATTTCTACGAGCAAAGATACAATAAAAATAATTATACTGATAATCAAGCAGTTAAACTTTTCTAAAAATAGATGAAGTGGTATTTTACATCGTTGAAACGCATAAATTCGATGGTTGGTGCAGGAATTTTAACGGTATTAAAAACCGAAAAAACGGTCTTTAGAAAATGGGAATTGGTCTTAATTTTTGTTAAATCGACATCCAAACTCAGGTAAAATTGTCTAAATCGTTGGGGATGTGAGGCTAAAAAAGCGGTTGTATCTTCATTTCTCCCAGTAATCATTCCTTCTGCTCCATAACCCAATGCTAAATTTAGCCATTTTGGTATTTTAGAACCTTTAGCAAAAGAATGCAAATTGACCGAAAGCCAGTACGTTTGTCCGTTATAATCCTTTAAAATTTGTTCCGAGAAGGAACTACCCAATACTTCCGGTCGTTCACTTACATATTTTGTAGTATGAAAAGAGAATTTTGGCGTAATCCGTTGTTCGTGCCACATTAATTCTTGGGAAACGTACAAAGCGGTTCCAGTAGCGTTAGCAATAATGTCGCCGGAGGAAGCGCCCCATTCAGATGAATGTCCGTCTAAAACCTCGACAGCGGTCAGAAATGCAAATCCGAGTCCAGCGCCATAAAGCAACTGATTTTTTTTAGTAGCACCGCTCCACTGTAGCATTTGGGCACCAAAACGTCCTAAATGATAGGAGGAAAAAACATGTCCCGCTTTATCCATTTGAAGCCAATCAGAATTATCATTAATAAAATGAAAATCAGATTTAGGATAATCGGCGTACCAAAGTTGGTTCAAACCTGCTAAAGTTCCGGTCGCCAAAACAGCCTCCGAAATAACCACTGAATTTTGTCTTTTCCTATTTAAAGAATCGGACGGTTTAAAAAAGCTTTCTGCAGTATTTTGAGAATTTCCAATTTGAAATCCAATTAAGCATAAAAAAAGTAAGAGTGTTTTGTATCTCAAAACTATCTTTTCACCCCTTGACTGTTGATCCAATCGGAATATTTTTTGGCATTTTTATTGTGTTCTTCTAAGGTCGCAGCAAACTCATGGTATCCAAAACGTTCCACACTGGCACAGAAATAGATAAAATTATTTTTCTCAGGATCTAAAACAGCTTCTAGTGCGGTGATGTCAGGCATAGCGATAGGTCCCGGAGGAAGACCCAAATTCATATACGTATTATACGGATGTGACATTGTCAAATCATTGTAGAAAACTCTCTTGATAACCTGATTAAAATCATTCGATTTCTTTTTCATCGCAAAAATAACTGTTGGATCCGCTTGCAAAGGCATTCCAGCTCTCAATCTATTCAAATATACGCCTGCAATTCTTGGTCTTTCGTCTTTTTTCACGGATTCTTTATGAACAATAGAGGCCAGAATAGTAGCTTCAATTGGAGTCAGTCCTTGTTTTTCCGCTTTGGCAACTCTTTCTTTATTCCAAAAATTACGGTATTCTTTGATCATCTTATCGCGGAACTTTTCAGCGGTTGTGTTCCAATAAATCTCATAAGTATTCGGAATAAACATCACCAAAACGTTTTCTTCATTGAACCCGTTTTCCTTTAGAAAAATAGAATCTTTAAACGAATTCAGCAACGATAAACTGTCGGCTTCGATTTGAGAACCTACGCGTCCCGCCAAATTTTCCACACGTTCCTGATTGTTGAAAGCCAACTTTACAGCCGAATTAAGTCGCAAGGTTTTTACCAGTTCATAACTGTTCATTCCTTTTGTCACTAAAAAACGTCCCGGAATCACATTATCAGAATATCCTCTTTTACTGGCAACCATGTCAAATCGCTCCATGTTTTCGACATAAGGTGCCATTATTTTTTTGACACCATCATATTTAGAATCCGTTGGAATATAAACATAGATTTCGTTCTCCGAAAATTTTGTGTTGGAGGAAAAAATCTGACGTAAAATAACCAATCCGTAAATCATTAATAGTGATATTAAAATTACGGAAACTATAGTGATGATTTTCTTTATATTCATGTGTGGTATTTATTTGCTGGAGTGTTAGTATTTATAATCTTCTCTTTATGTTTAAAAGGTGCGGGATTAAAACTGTATTTTTTAAAATTTAGTATTAATCAATTGAAAAATAGCTTCGTCTTTGTATTTTCCGTTTACAAAAGTCCAATCTTTTTTGACGCCTATCATTTCGAATCCAAATTTAGTAAAAAGAGCTTTACTTGCTTCATTTTCGGTACCAATATTTGCATATAATTGGTGCAAATTAAGATTATAAAAAGCATATTCTATTAATAATGCCAAAGCTTCGGAACCAATATTCTGTTTTCGGTTTTCGTTATTTTGGATTACGATACCCACTCCTGCCCTGTTATTCTTTGGATCAAAATCAAACAAATCGATTAAACCCAAAGCGGGGAAATCCTGATCCTGACAAATAGCCAATCGCAATTGCTTGGCTTCATAAATATCCTGATGGGCATTTTCTAAATATTGTTTGACTAAAAATCGACTGTAAGGTGTGTGTGTATTACTGACTTCCCAAATGCTCTGGTCGTTTTCTATCGCATACACAAACTCCAAATCATTGGGTTCTAATGCACGTATATAGATGTTGTCGCCTTTTAATGTTTTCATTTAAGTATTTGGTTCTTGGTTTTAAGTTAAATCTCGATAGTTCCTTTAAATACAAATTCCGCTGGTCCTTTCAGGAAAACATTAGTAAATTTCCCTTCTCCTTTATCAAAAGAAACGACTAATTTTCCGCCTTCCACATTTAAATCAATAGAAGAAGCATCTGTTTTTCCCAACACGTTCATCGCAATTGCTACTGCTGTAGCGCCTGTTCCGCAAGAAAGAGTTTCGTCCTCTACGCCTCTTTCATACGTTCGCAACGAAAAAGTGGTGTCATCAATCTGTTTTACAAAATTGATGTTACTTCCTGCTTTCCCGTATAAATCTCCGTATCGAATGGCCGCTCCATTTTCCTTAACATTATAATTTTCTAAATCGTCTACTAATTGTACATGATGCGGCGAACCTGTATTCATAAACACATGATCTGGACTTATTTTTACCGCATCAACATCAATCATTTGTAGTGCAACCAATCCGTCATCGCCAATTGTTGCGTGGTGTAAACCATCTGTGGCTATGAAAGTCGCTTCATTCTCGATTACATGTAGCTTTTTGGCAAAAGCCACTAAACAACGCCCACCGTTGCCACACATGGAACTTTGGTTTCCATCAGAGTTGTAATAGACCATTTTGAAATTAGTGGCCGTTGCGAGATTCGAAGCAATCGTGTCATTTTCCAATAAAATCAGCCCATCGCCTCCTATTCCAAAACGTCTGTCGCATAAACGGGCAATCAGTTGTGTATTCTCTTTTGGAAAAAACTCCGAACGATTATCAATCATTACAAAATCATTTCCTGTTCCTTGGTATTTATAAAATTCTAGTTGCATTTTAATTTGTATTGAGTCCAACAAAAGTACGAACTATTAATGAAATGTTAATCATTGTTAAAGAGCGTTAAACTACATTTTCCGAATCAATTTTAGTTTTATTTTTACGGGTAAATATCTTAATAAACGAATTTAATTATGAAAAAATTTTCAACACTATTTATGGTTTCCCTGTTGAGCGGAGTAGTAACACTAGGTTCATACAAATTATTATTTGACACCAATGGATATTTTTCTAATGATAAAAATTCAGGAGTCACAACGGCATCCGATTCCTACGGAAAGAAAGTGGGATTATCATCAGATGTGCTTGATTTTACTGAGGCTGCAGAAAAAACCATCCATACGGTTGTACACGTAAAAAATGTTTCCCGCAGAACGATTACAAATCCCATTTTAGAATACTTTTATGGATATAAAGGTGGGCAATCGCAGGAACAAGTAGGGACAGGTTCTGGTGTAATAATTTCTGAGGACGGTTATATTGTGACCAATAATCACGTAATCAAAGACGCATCAGAAATCGAAATTACCTTAAACAACAAAAAATCATACGTGGCAAAACTCATTGGAACCGATTCTAAAATGGATATTGCCTTATTGAAAATTGACGCCACCGAGAAATTACCGTATACTGTTTTTGCCAATTCTGATTCGGTTAAAATTGGTGAATGGGTTTTGGCAGTCGGAAATCCATATAATTTAACGTCCACGGTAACTGCCGGAATTGTTTCGGCGAAAGCCAGAGATTTAGACACCAGCGGAATCCAATCTTTCATACAAACAGATGCTGCAGTAAACCCAGGAAACAGTGGTGGAGCATTAGTCAATACGCGTGGTGAGCTGATAGGAATCAACACAATGATTTCCTCTATGACCGGTTCTTATGTTGGCTATTCGTTTGCGGTTCCTTCGAATATTGCTCGAAAAATCATTGAAGATTTAATGGAATTTGGGAATGTGCAGCGTGGAATTCTTGGCGTTGAAGGAGGCGAATTGAACAGTATTAGTTCTAAAGAATTAGGAATTTCCCAAACGCAGGGATTCTACATTAATAAAGTTACTAAAAATTCTGGCGCCGAAAAATCAGGTTTAGAAAAAGGCGATGTTATCATCAAATTAGACGAACAAAATGTGGCTACGTTTGCAGATCTTTCCGGATACATCAATACCAAAAGACCGAATGACAAAGTGCAGGTTACGTACATCAGAGATGGAAAAACGAGAGCGGTTCCAGTAGTGTTGAGCAAAAATGAATTTTTCAGTGCAGAATTTAAAGGTATCGAATTAGAAAACATTGAAGCTGCTGACAAGAAAAAATTCAAAATTGATTACGGTGTAAAAATCAAATCCATAAACAGCGAAAACTTGAAACAATACGAAGACGAATTAATAGGAAATATTATCTTGAGCATTGACAATATCAAAGCTACTGATGTGGAAACCGTTTCTAAGCTTTTAAATAAAAAAGAGGAAAGCCAAACGGTTCGAATCGAAATGATCAATAAAAATGGAGAAGTACTTCGTGTGATACTTTAAAAGATTTTATTTTTTTTAACCTAAGCCATCTTAAAAAATCAAGATGGCTTTTTTATTTTATAAATAATTCATAAAATACGTTACGAAATCGATTGAAATGGGTACTTTTGCGCAAATTTTAAAAAATACAATCACTTATTTTCATTAAATTTTCAACATGGCAACCACAACTTTATACGAAAAAGAAGTTTCTTTTCAAGCCGACAGGCGACGCGCAGGAGTAAAACTAATCAAAATCATCAGCGATTTATGGTATGATAAATCCATAGAAATGGTCTTATTCCGAAATCAATTAATTGATAGAAATGTCAGTGACATTATCAACCTGCATGAATATGCCGCTGAATTTGTAGGCAAACCCATTTCAGTATTTGATTCGGTTAAAATTGCAAAAGCTATTTTAGAATTGAATTTGCCGCCTGCAAAATTGGACATTGGAAAACTTACGTACGAATATGGTTTAGAAGAAGATAAATATCCAGACGCCAAATATTTCGTCATTGACAAACTTAAAAACGCCAAGAACTCTGAGGACATTCAGCCGAAAGATGTTGTGTTATATGGTTTTGGGCGCATTGGTCGATTATTAGCCAGAGAATTAATGTCTAAAACCGGAAAAGGAAGTCAAATGCGATTGCGCGCTATAGTGACACGCGATAAAAATGATGCTACTTCTCTAGAAAAAAGAGCTTCTTTATTGCGTTACGATTCTATTCACGGTGATTTCCAAGGTTCAGTTACTGCTGATACAGAAAATAATGCTTTGATTATTAACGGAACAACCGTTCACGTGATAACAGCAAACGGTCCAGAAGAAATTGATTATACACACTACGGAATTGATAATGCTTTAGTAATTGACAACACAGGCGCTTTTACGACCCACGAAGCACTGAGCCGTCATTTGGTTTCTAAAGGTGCCGATAAAGTATTGCTTACCGCTCCTGGAAAAGGAGTTCCTAATATTGTTCACGGTGTAAACCATAACGAATACAATCCTGATGAAATCAACATTTTTTCGGCGGCGTCGTGTACAACGAATGCGATTACGCCAATCTTGAAAGCTGTTGAAGACACTTTAGGCGTTGTCAAAGGACATTTGGAGACCATCCATGCCTATACAAACGACCAAAATCTTGTGGATAATATGCACAAAAAATACCGTCGTGGAAGAGCTGCAGCCTTAAATATGGTGATTACCGAAACGGGCGCCGGAAGTGCTGTTGCAAAAGCATTGCCGTCATTGGAAGGAAAATTAACGTCAAATGCGATTCGTGTGCCGGTTCCTAATGGTTCATTGGTCGTTTTGAATCTGGAAGTAGCCAAAAAAACATCCGTTAAAGACATCAATGCCATCATGAAAAAATATGCTTTGGAAGGCGAATTGGTGGAGCAAATCAAATACTCCATGAATAACGAGTTGGTTTCATCGGATATCGTTGGTACATCGCAACCAGCTATTTATGACAGTAACGCCACAATCGTTTCCACCGATGGAAAAAATATCGTGCTATACATTTGGTACGATAACGAATACGGTTACAGTCACCAAGTAATCCGATTAGCAAAATACATTGCCAAAGTAAGACGTTTTACGTATTACTAGCCTATAAATTACAGGTTGTGGATTTGAGGTTGTAATTTTTTTAGTTTTAGTTTTTAGTCTCCTTAGTTTTAAATTTAAAACAACCGCAACCCAGCCTGAATTAAATAGAAAATCCGTCGCGTTATCAAAACGAGACGGATTTTTTTTTGTTATTCTACCGAATTTAGCCGCAGATGACACGGATTAAACGGATTTTCACTTATTTCCAAAAAGTCCTATTTGAAAATTCGATTTAACATCCGCAAATTCATAAATTATATAATACATCCCACTACTCACAACTAAAAAAAACTACTCCTTAGCTTTTGTCAAATAATACACTGGAATACCTATTAGCATGATCAAAACGCCCCATCCACATGTAGTTGGTTTTGTATACAATAACGCCATGCAAATTGCCACCGTAATTAAAATGTACAGCGCTGGCAGTACCGGATAACCAAAGGCCTTATACGGACGCTCTGCATTTGGCATTTTTTTACGTAAAATAAAAATCCCATAAATGGTTAAGATGTAAAATATCAAAACAATAATCACCACAAAATCAAGTAAATCACCGTATTTACCCGTCAAACACAAAGCCGAAGCCCAGATGCATTGTGCCCAAATAGACCATGCAGGAACACTTGCTTTATTCAGTTGGGCCGCTTTCTTAAAAAACAAACCATCCTGAGCCATCGTATAATAAACCCTAGCACCAGCCATAATCAAACCATTGTTACACGCAAAAGTCGAAATCATAATCATCACGGCAATAATCAAAGTTCCTACCGATCCAAAAATAGTTTGCGAAGCCACTACCGCCACACGATCAGATTCGGCAGTAGCAATATTAAACAAAGGCACTACTGCCAAGTACATCACATTGGCTAAAATATAAATTACACTTACAATCAAAGTTCCCAAAAACAAACTCAAACCCACATTGCGTTTTGGGTTTTTAATTTCACCCGCAATAAAGGTCACCCCTTCCCAAGCCACGCTCGAAAATTGCGAACCCACAAAGGCCGCCGAAATACCACTAATTAATGCCAAACCACCAATAGGCAACCACTCGCCAGTATCTACATTCAGGCTTTGAGCCGACCAAGCGTTGGCCCAATT
Source organism: Flavobacterium petrolei (assembly GCF_003314435.2). Lineage (GTDB taxonomy): Bacteria > Bacteroidota > Bacteroidia > Flavobacteriales > Flavobacteriaceae > Flavobacterium > Flavobacterium petrolei. Next base: position 180,690 of record NZ_QNVY02000001.1, read on the forward strand.
CGCATCCCAAACTGCTCCATCCGCAGCAATAAAACCAAAAACAATCAAACCCGCTAGCGAGAGCACTTTGACCACCGTAAGCACCGTTTGTAAAATCTTCGAGTTTTTCACCCCGCGACTGTTCACATAACTCAGTAAAATAATAGTAAAAATAGAAACAATCTGAGCCGCATTGAGTTTGAAATCCCCAATCTCGTATAAAATATTCTTATCACTTAAGGGCGCATACAAATAAGCGGCAAATTTAGCAAAAGCCACACCCACAGCAGCAATAGTCCCGGTTTGAATCACGGCAAAAAAGCTCCAACCGTACAAGAAACCCACCAGTTTCCCGTAAGCTTCCTTAATGTACACATATTGACCACCCGCTTTAGGAAACATCGCGCTCAACTCGCCATAACTTACGGCGGCAATCACCGTAATAGCGCCCGTAAGCACCCACATAGCAATCAACCAACCGGCAGATCCCAACTGGCGAACCATATCCGAGCTTACAATAAATATCCCTGAACCTATCATAGAACCCACCACAAGCATGGTTCCGTCAAGTAATCCTAATTCTCTTTTAAAATCGTCTGGTTTTTGGTCTTCCATATTTTTTGGTTTTGGGGTTTTGGTTTTAGTTGGCTAAAGATATACTTTTTTTGGAAATTTCATAAAAACCAATAGTAAAGAGTATAGAATATAGAAGAAAGAGTAAAGAATATAGAGAATGTCGTGAATATTATAAACCGATTATTCTTTTGGGCGTGACCCTGCAGCAGCTTTGTCGTTCCTCCTCGCCACTTAGGGTCGGGCGGTGCGCTGTATCTTTATTTTCTTAAAGAAAGAAAATAAAGGATGCCGCTTCCCTCCCTCACGCAAACCGCAATAACTATAACGTTTATCCCTTTCAAGAAAATTTGTAAGAAAAATTTAATATATTTGAAAGAGTCAAAAGGAAGTTTCAGCAATCTACCAAATGTCGTTTGATTTGCGAAGGTTTGATTAGGCTAAATGCAAGTTCACTTTTATATTACCTATGAAACTATAAAAAACATTTTTATGAAATATTTTTTTATTCTTATTACACTTTTTACAGCAAGTATAAATGCACAAAATCTTTTGAAATTTGATAAAAGAAATGTTCAGTGTGAAGACAAATGGATAGCTTACCAAATTGATAATGAAAGCACTTATACTTTCGGCTTTATTTACCTTGATTCCGAAGCAGGATTAACGCTGAACTATGAAGGAAAATTTAAAATTGATAAGAATGGTAAATTCAACAGAGTTGAAAGCGGTACTAAAAAAGAAATTGGTTTTATGAAAGTAAGGCTCCAACCGAGTAAAAATCCGATCGCTGAAATTCCTGAATCAAAATTTAAAGAACTTAATATTGAAAAAGTTCCGAATTGGTTAAAGTTATATAAAACTGATGAAAATTCTATCCAGAGATTATATCGTTGGGGCTATAAGTACAATGGTTGGAATGAAAGTGAAAAAGCATTAACTTATTTAGAAAAAGCAGACATACTTGACCCCAAATTCAAAGGATTACAAACTGAGCTTGCATTTTCATATAATGCGTTAGGAAAATTTGAAAAAGCAGAATTATCGCTTAAAAAAGCAATTGCCGAAAATCCTAAAGATTGTTATACGTATAAAGAGTTGGCTTATACATATACTAAACTTGTTGAACTAAAGAAAGTAATTGAAACTTATGAAAACATGTCCAATATATGTTCTGAGCAAAATTTCATACAAGAAACTGCATATAATTTAGCATATGAATATTTCAAAAATAAAGATAAAGTAAACTTCAAAAAGTGGAAAACAGAAGCTGAAAAATGGTCGAAATCTGAAAATCAGTACACAAAGAATCTGAATCAAATGGAAACCGAATTAAATAAATAAAAATACAGCTAGAGTAAGTAGAACATACTAAAATAGCTCAACCAAGTCTTATCAGAATATGATCAACTTTTTAAAAAAATTATTTAATCAACAAAAGAATTTACCAAAAATGAGTACCAGCATTTTGCAATCTATCTTACATAAATCAAAAGAAAACAAGGAAATAATTTCTATTTGGCAATACAATACAGACAAAGGTTCTCTTGTGGGCTACATCACTGAAATAAATGAAGAATATATCGGATTTAGACATTTTACTAGGTTTGGAAAACAAGATGGAATTATTTTTATAAAAGTCGCAAATATCAAAAACATTGATTTTAATGATGATTATGTTAAAGTAATGGAATGTCTAATAGAATATTCTGATATTATTGACAAGCCTTCTGATTTTTCAATCAATCTAAACCAAGCAGAAAACTGGCAATTTAATGCGATTTAACAACTTCATAAGGCAAAAGATCAAATGGCTAGTTTTGAGATAAATGGAAGTGAATTTTTTACAGGATTTGTAAAAGATATTTCTGATGAAGATTTCATTTTAAATTGTATTGCTAAAAACGGTGAAGATCTAGGAACTTCTCTTTTCAAAATAGAAGACGTTACAGAAGTTAGAGTAAATGACATTGATGACAGAAGGCGATTACTACTATATAAATGGAGGAAAGCTAGTTTATAATGACAATTGCGGTTAACTGTGGTTATAATGGAATCATATTTCACATCACGTATCGTTAATCCAAAAAAACTATATTCCGAAATTCCTAACATATTCAAGTACCAAAAAATTGAATACTATTTTAATCCAATATCTGTAAAAATGAAATATAAAATAATTTTACTGACATTCTTCATACCATTTTTGGGAATATGCCAATCGAAGCCATATTACAAACAAACCATCACCGCTTACGAAATCAAGAAGAAGGATACAATCAGCAAAAAAGTAATGGTAACACATCTTGATAGTATTCGAAAAATTATTACAACAGAAAATAATATCCTAAATGCTATATCTGCTAGTGTATACAAAAGGGACAAAACTCATTCTATAATTGAAGTTAATACTGATAGGTTGTATATATCCACTGATATAAATTCCAAAGGAGACACCATAGGAAAGGTAATCTATGTATACGATGAAAAAAAGAATAGAACTGAAAATTATCAAATCTTAAATGGAGATACCTTAAATGGACAAAAACGTAGTTATAATAAATCAGGGAAATACACAAAACTATATAATAAGTATAAAGATAGCCATAAGTACTACTTGAGTAATAAATGGAAATATGATTCTAATGGCAATACTCTAAAATCTCAAACTTATGACCAAAATGGTAAATTAGTGGGGATAGAAAAATTTAAAAATATTTATAAAAAAGACGAGTTTATTTCAACTAGGTCTGAATCCTTAAATGGTAAAGAATTTATAATAAAATCTAAAGAAATTAAAAAAGGAAATGTTAGAACAATTTATTTCTACTATAATAGTTTTGGTTTTAATTACGGGATAAAAATCAATCATGTTTCTGGCGGTTATAGCATTGAAGAAGATGATAGCGAAGGCAATATGAAAGAGTTACGGATATACGATAATCAAAACAACATGACAGTATTTGTAAAAAATGTTGAAGTAAAAATTTGATTAATTAAACCATCTATTTTCGATGGTGCTGAAAACTTTTCCTTACTCAAAATTAATACTTTACAAAAAAACTAGAAAATAATACTATTGCACGGTTGTATAATTTTTCGGATAATGATGATTTAGATTTGAAACATTATAAAGACTCAAACCAAAAATGAAATACGCTGAATTTAATATTGACTTGAATAAAATAGAATTCTGAAACTCTATTTTTGGAATGGAAAGCGTTTTACGGCATGGAAAAAGAATTTCTAAAAGTTTTCTTTTTCTGGAATTACCCATGAAATAAAAATACACGCCAGAGATTTGATATTAGAATCCAAATACAAACAATTCGACAAAAAAGAAATCAAACTTGAATTGAAAGAAAATGGAATATTACTCAAGGAACAATTTGTAAAAATAGACAAAAAACAAAGATTTTTTTTGGTTTCTAATTGGAATAGGCTTGGGGTTTGCACTCCTTAAACTTTTAAATTTACTGAAGGACTACTGAATTTATAAAACTCGTTTGTTTGGATATTTATAATCCGTTACACTCGTAATTTTATGTTCCTTTCCCAGAAATAAACCGTACTTTAGTATCGCATTTCTGATGTTATTATAGTTTTAACAGCAAAACAGGAAACGAATCATTTTACCCCTAAAAATCATGAATACATTAAAATTAGGATGGATTGGTCTTGGCAACATGGGAAATCCAATGGTTATGAACCTACTCAAAGCAGGTTTTGAAGTATCTGTCTTCAATCGCACCAAAGATAAAGAAGCGCCATTACTGGCTGCAGGAGCAAAATCAGCAAGCAGTTTACAAGAACTAATGGAAACCTGTGACGTAGTTTTGACGATGTTATCCAATGATGCAGCTGTCAAAGAAGTTTTTGAGGGACCAACAGGTTTATTGTCTAAAACCAATTCTGGCAAAACCATCATCAATATGAGCACGGTTGCTCCGGAAACCTCGCGTTATTTAAACACCATTTGCAACCAACATAACGTACATTTTATAGATGCTCCCGTTTCTGGAAGTGTAAAACCGGCACAAGACGGAACTTTGGTCATTCTCGTTGGCGCTTCGAGTGAAGACTACGAATTAGCCAAACCAATATTTGAAGTTTTGGGTAAGATTGCCATTCACGTAGGCGAACCTGGCGTGGCAAGTTCGGCTAAGTTAGCCATCAATTATTTATTAGGATTGAATCTTCAAGGTATAGCCGAAACGGTTTTATTTGCGGAGAAAAATGGCGTAAGCAAAGAAGACATGCTCAACATCATCAATCAAGGCGCTTGCGGCAACGGCATTACGAATATCAAAACACCTTCCATTCTGAATGATTCCTATCCGGCAGCATTTGCGTTGAAACATTTAGTTAAAGATTTAAGACTGGCCAAAGAAGCCGGACTCGATTCCCCGTTGATTCATCCTTTGTATGACAGTTATGCTGCAGCAGAACAAGAAGGATTAGGCGATCAAGATGTTATGGCAATTATCAGCAGTTTAAAAAATAAGTGATAATTGAATAGTAGTACATCCAGCGAATAAATCATTGATTTTAATTGGTTTACTTAAAAAACAAAAAAGCTACATCTTTAGGAATGTAGCTTTTTTATTTAATGGAATCAGAAAACGATATTACTTCGTTTTAACTGGTGGCAAGTCAAATGCAGCTGATTCATGCTCAAAACCATTGCGGTGGGAACCATCACAAAAAGGTTTGTTTGCTGACAATCCGCAACGGCAAAGACCCAAAGCGGTTCTTCCTTCTAATCCGTATGTTTTTCCTTCACAGTCTGTTATTTCAAAATCGCCTTCTATTTTTATAGAACCATTGCGATTAATTGTTAGTTTTGTCTTGCTCATAATGCTTTAATTTTTTTAGAGTTCAAAGATTGCAAAATATTTTAGGACCTTTCTGCATTGCTGCGCTTTTTTATGATTCCAAATCGTAATTTACATTAATTCTATTTTGTGCTACAGTTAAATTAGGAGCAATCGCAGGCAACTGAAAGAAATTAAAAATTAGAAATTTTTGAATATCTCAAAATTTGGCACAATCAAAAAAGAGGACATTCTCCTTAAAATTATCCAACCATTGAAGAACATAACAATCAAATTAATTGCAAAAATACAGCGTAACTTTATATGTCGTTTTTATTTGCATATTCAATCCTTAAGAATAAAGTATATTATAAGAAGCTACAAATATTATTAGCTTCTATATTGTATATTTGCCCGTTAGGTAATCCGTTTTGGGTGGTGTTATTTATTTTATGTTCTGTAAAAAAGAATAAAAACAGACCTTTTCAATTTTATATTTAAAAATGATTTCAATACTATATAATATTTTAAAAGCATGAGTATCTTAAAAAAAGTAAATGTATTCCGAAGAATTGTAACGCATAACCTAACTAAAAATATTGGGAATTCACAAAAGAATCAAATAATCGATTTATCTCAAAAAATCGAAATCAAAAGGGTTTTAATTTCCAGACCCAATCACAGACTTGGAAATTTGTTACTCATAACACCACTGGTGCAGGATGTAATTGCTACTTTTCCTGATTGTAAAATTGATTTGTTTGTAAAAGGAGGTTTGGCTCCAATTGTTTTTAAAAATTACACCAACATCAATTACATCATTGAACTTCCAAAAAAACCTTTCAAAAATTTGATCGACTATTTCAAGGTTTGGGTGAAAATTAAAAAGCAAAAATATGACATTGTCATCAACGTGGATAAAAACTCCTCTTCTGGACGATTATCGGCACAATTTGCAGATGCCAAATACAAATTTTTTGGAGAACTGGATGAGGAAATGCAATTGAAGCACACCGATTATGAGCATATCGCAAAATATCCCGTGTACGAATTTAGAAGTTTTTTGACCAAATTGGGGTTCCCAAAAAATGAAAATCCTGTTCCGTCACTAGACCTTAAATTGAGTGCTTCAGAAATTGCTGAAGGCCATACAATTGTTAAAGAACTGGTTAAAAATGACAAAAAGACCATTTGCATATTTACCTATGCTACTTCTGACAAATGTTATTCAGAATCTTGGTGGGAGGAATTCTATGAAAGATTGAAAATAGAATATTCTGATTATAATATTATTGAAATCTTACCCGTTGAAAACATTTCGCAAATAGGATTTAAAGCAACTACTTTTTACAGCAAAGACATCCGTGAAATTGGCGCTGTCATTGCCAATACTGAACTTTTTATTGGCGCAGATAGCGGCATTATGCATTTGGCAAGTTCTGTACTAACTCCAACAGTGGGATTATTTTCCCGTCCAAATATAAATATGTATAGGCCTTACAACAATAATAGCACAGCCATAGATACGAATAGCGGTAACAAAGAGAATTGGATTGAAACAATAAACAACGTACTGCTTAAACGATAATTCATCTGTATCCTAGTTATAAATATATCATTTGAAGTGGCAATAATGAAACGGTAAATCGATTAAAATACTGAACGCAATCGCAGCAAAATGAAAACAAAACTCCTACTTCCGCTCCTATTTGCATTTTTTTGTACGGGAACACTTTGGTCACAAAATCTAGAAACTTTTACTTTGAAGTTAGATCACATGGCACTTTCAGTTAAAGATCTGGATCGCTCTGTTGATTTTTATAAAAATGTATTGAAGCTTTCAGAAATCACCAACCTTACCAAAAAAGAAGGAATTAGATGGATTTCATTGGGAGATGGGAAAGAATTACATCTTGTGTCAACCATAAAAGAACCCGTTACCATAAACAAAGCGGTTCATGTGGCGTTTAAAGTCACTAATTTTGATGCTTTAATCACTAAGCTGCAAAACCTCAACATTACCTATTCCGACTGGCCTGGAACACTTGATAAGATTACGGTTCGCGCAGATGGAATCAAACAAATCTATATCCAAGATCCCGATGGATATTGGATTGAAATTAATAGTGTTGAAAAATAACCAAATCCAGCTACTTCCCTTTTAATTTATATCCTTCGGAAGTTGTATGTATTAATCATCAGCTACTTAAGCTATAGATATGTGAAAGTTGAAACTTTTACTCTTAATTGTGTAACCCTTTTTTGTGTTTTGTTTCCCAACTTTGTATAAGAATTTACGGAGTCTAACAATAGAACTAAAACTTAGGATTATGAGTGATCAAGCAAATGAACATACAGTTGAAGGAATAGATAAACTTAAAAGTCTGGTTGAAGAAATCAACACCTGCCTTTTTTGTACCAATCTCAAAACGAATGATGGAGCAACCACCAGACCTATGGGAGCTGTAAAAGTATGCGATGAAGGAAACATTTGGTTCTTCAGCGAAAAAAATAGTGATAAAAACAAAGAAATTGAGCAAGATTCCAGTGTTCAATTATTTTTTGCACATCCTGGAAAAGGAAGTTACATGGTTGTAAATGGTAACGCATCCATAGTTACCAATCAAGAAAAAATCGAAGAGCTTTGGTCTCCCGTTGTAAACATATGGTTTAAAGAAGGTAAAAATGACCCTGAAATTTCGCTTATTAAAGTAAAACCAAGCAGTGCATACTTCTGGGACACTGACGGAAATCAAATGGTTAATTTTCTAAAAATGGCGGCCTCAGTTGCTACAGGAACTAATTATGTAAGTGGGAATAAAGGAGAAATAAAAATCTAAAAGAAATAAAAAAACGTTCCAATCTTGGAACGTTTTGAATATGAATATTTTTATTTTTCTAAGAAACTATTGTAGTACTCTATTAATTTGAGAAAAGTTTTTTCGATAATATTTCTCTTTGGTAGATGAGATTATTACCCCGTTGCTAACTGATGAGTGAATGAATTTAATTTCATCATCACAAACTTCAACGACCATCCCAACATGATTAATTTGGCTTCTACCATTAGTTTTAAAGAAAATTAAATCTCCTTTTTGAGCCTCTTCCGTGTTAATTTTAGTTCCAATGTTGGACTGCTCATGTGATGTTCTTGGCAATTTAATATCGAATGCTCCAAAAGTAGTACACATAAGACCTGAGCAATCAAATCCAGATTTTGTGGTTCCTCCTGTGCGGTACCGTGATCCAATATTTTCGGAAGCACGTTCAATCAACTGATCTAAAAAATCATGACTGAAAGTTGGTTTCGAAGCGTTATTAAAATCAATTTTAGAAGTTTGAATATCCGAATTATGGTAGCTATCAGTACTTACAACTGCATTTTCAACAGGTACAGTATTTGCCGAAATATTTAATTTATACCCTACAGGAAGTCCATTTTTAATATCTGGATTTTGCTTTTCTAATTCACTAACGGTAATTCCGTACTGTTTTGCAATAGCATATTTAGTTTCTTTTGGCAAGACCTCGCGGATAATAAGCTGCGGTGCATTATCTGTAGTTGTTTCATTTTGAGAAAACTGAGTCGCTACTGTTTTTGATAAATCTGTAGTTGTTTGGATAACGACAGCTTCTTCTAATGTTGGTGCGATAGTTTGTAATGAAGTAGCATTTTTTGAAATAAGTACTGGTGACTCTTTAGTTTCTTGTGATACTAAAACTGTTTCTGACAAAGGAGCGGCAGGAATATTTATTTTTTGACCAACTCTAAGTGCTTTTACGCCTATTCCTGGATTGGCTTTATCAAATTCTTTGATTGTAATTCCGTATTTTCTTGTGATGGAATATTTTGTTTCTTTTGGTAAAACTTCCCAACTAAATGTATCAGGTTTTGTGGATATCGATTCCGTGGATTGAGGCAAAATAGCCACTTCATTTTTTGATTCCGTTTGTTTTATTGGTGCAATCGTCGCTATTTCAGATGCGGTAGCGTTACCGGGAATATTTATTTTTTGACCAATTTTTAATTCGGAAGAAGCGAGTGTCGGATTGACTTGGTTTAATTCTTTAAAGGAAATTCCGTATTGTTTTGCGATTCCGTAAAGTGTTTCTTTAGCTTGAACTTCGTGTTCTTTAACGGAATTATTTATTGCAATCTTACTTTTAGAAACAGTATTTTTTGTAGAAGCGATAGGAATTAATAAAACGGAATTGAGTTTTAAAAGATTCTTGGCATTGGGATTTAATTTAAAAATAGCGCTTTGTTTTACTTCATATTTCTCAGCGATACTCGATATTGTTTCCCCTTTTACTATAGTGTGTTTTGTGATTTTCTCCTGTGAAAAAAGAACGATACTATTTAAAAAAACTAATGTTACTATTACTCTAAAAGTCATATTCATTTATTTCAAATTACTTACCCCATTGTATTCTTCATAGCGATTTCGGGATATAATTATTAAATCTCGCTTAGGAATGCACTTTTACTATTTTTATTTAAAAAATTGTAAAAAAATTTCTCATCTCTTTGATAAAAGAGAGCCTAATTTGTGCAATTATTATTTGTTGATTTTTTGTTGTGATTGCAAAAGCAACTCAAACAGTAACGCAAGACAATTGTATGCTATTGTTGCGCAGAAAATAAAAATGGGTAGAGAATTGATGTAACTAATAACCAATAAGCTCAAATACAATTTAATTTTTCTTGTTTGCTAATTTAAACTATAAAATCAAAAAACCTTCTTTTTTTTTTAATTTTAACGCAGTTTAAACACAAACGACTCTTTTTTTTGATTTTTCAACACATTTTAACCGCAAATTTGATGCTTTTTTAAAAAATATTCACTCTTATCATTAATACTAAAGTAACGAATAATTTGGTTTTGATTAAATAGCCCTGATGAGAGTGGAAAGCCTTTTGAAGCAGAATTGCCTATTTTTCCAAATAAAAAAGAGCGACTAAAAGAAGCTCCTTTTTTATCTTGGACAAAAGCAATTGTGCAAAAAGCTTGAAACGGTCAGCAGGAAACAGCTCCAGAAACAAAGTGTAATTGAAACAAAAAAAACTCCCAAGTTTCCTTGAGAGTTTTAGAACTATAGTATTGAAATGCTTATGCTTTTCCAGCAGCAGCAATAAGGTTTAATGCTGAACCTGCAACGAACCAACCAATTTGCCCTTCATTATACGTGTGGTTTGCCAAGATAACATCTTTGGTTCCATCCGCGTGAACGAATTCTAATGTTAATGGTTTTCCTGGAGCAAAATCAACTAAATCTGTGAAGTTGATGGTATCATCTTCCTGAATTTTCTCATAATCAGCTTCGTTTGCAAATGTCAATCCTAAAAGACCTTGTTTTTTAAGGTTTGTTTCGTGGATACGAGCAAATGATTTTACCAATACCGCTTTCACACCTAGGAAACGAGGTTCCATAGCGGCATGTTCACGAGAAGATCCTTCTCCATAGTTGTGATCTCCAACAACAATTGAAGGGACACCAGCTGCCTTGTATGCACGCGCTACAGCAGGAACTGCATCGTAAGTACCAGTCAACTGATTTTTCACTGTATTTGGTTTTTGGTTGAATGCATTGATAGCACCAATCAACATATTATTAGAAATATTATCTAAATGTCCACGGAAACGCAACCATGGTCCAGCCATAGAGATGTGATCTGTTGTACATTTTCCGAAAGCTTTGATCAATAATTTAGCTCCTATAATGTTTTTCCCATCCCAAGGCAAGAATGGCGCTAATAATTGTAATCTTTCTGAAGTTTCACTAACCGCGATTTGAACACCTGAACCATCTTCTGCCGGTGCTTGAAAACCCGGGTCTTCAGCATCAAATCCGTTTTTCGGCAATTCGTCGCCTGTTGGCACTTCTAACATTACTTCTTCACCATCTTCGTTTATTAAAGTATCCGTCAACGGATTGAAACTTAAATCTCCGGCAATTGCCAAAGCTGTTACCAATTCCGGTGAACCTACGAAAGCCAAAGTGTTTGGATTTCCATCGGCACGTTTGGAGAAGTTACGGTTGAAAGAGTGAACGATTGTGTTGCGTTCTTCTTTTTCTGCTCCTTCTCTGTCCCACATTCCGATACATGGTCCGCACGCATTAGCAAATACCGTCGCACCAATCTTATCGAAAGTATCGATAAAACCGTCACGCTCGATTGTATAACGAACCACCTCAGAACCTGGAGTGATCGTGAATTTTGATTTTAATTTTAATTTTTTGTCGGTGACTTGTTTTGCTATTGAAGCTGCACGAGCAATATCCTCGTAAGAAGAGTTCGTACAAGAACCAATCAAACCTACTTCAATTTTCAAAGGCCAGTTATTTTTGATAGCTTCCTCTTTCATTTTAGAGATTGGAGTTGCTAAATCCGGAGTATAAGGTCCGTTTAAATGTGGCTCTAATTCGTCTAAGTTAATTTCTATAACTTGGTCAAAGTACAATTCTGGATTAGCATAAACTTCCGCATCACCTGTTAAATATGGAGCAATTTTATCCGCTGCATCAGCAACATCAGCTCTATTTGTAGAACGCAAATAACGGCTCATAGAATCATCATAACCAAATGTAGAAGTAGTTGCACCAATTTCGGCACCCATATTACAGATTGTTCCTTTTCCAGTGCAAGACATAGAAGTTGCGCCTTCTCCAAAATATTCAACGATAGCTCCTGTTCCACCTTTTACGGTAAGAATTCCTGCTACTTTAAGGATAACGTCTTTTGGAGCTGTCCAACCGGAAAGTTTTCCAGTTAATTTTACTCCAATTAATTTAGGAAATTTCAATTCCCACGCCATTCCTGACATAACATCAACTGCATCAGCACCACCAACACCAATGGCTACCATTCCTAAACCACCTGCATTCACAGTATGAGAATCAGTACCAATCATCATTCCACCTGGGAAAGCATAATTTTCAAGTACTACTTGGTGAATAATCCCAGCTCCTGGTTTCCAGAAACCAATTCCATATTTATTAGATACCGAAGAAAGAAATTCAAACACTTCATTACTTTGTGTTTTTGCTCTGGCCAAATCAGTTACAGCATCAACTTTAGCTTGGATCAAGTGATCACAATGCACTGTTGTAGGAACCGCTACTTTAGTTTTACCGGCATGCATGAATTGTAACAACGCCATTTGAGCGGTTGCATCTTGACACGCAACTCTATCTGGAGCAAAATCGACATAATCAGCACCTCTTGTAAAAGCTTTTGACGGCATTCCATCCCAAAGGTGATTGTACAATATTTTCTCTGTTAAAGTAAGCGGACGACCAACTATTTCACGTGCTTTGTCAACACGAGAAGTCATGTTGTCATACACTTTTTTAATCATTTCTATATCAAAAGCCATATCTAATTATTTTCTGTTGTTATCTTTAAAACCACAAGGTACAAAAAATAGAAGACCTATTAAAATAAAAAAAGCCTAAGTCTGTTGAAAGACTTAAGCTTTTTGATATAATTAACAAAAATTAGTTATTATCTAACCAACAACTTATGAGATGGTGCAAACTGCGTTAGATTTATACCTTTTACCGCAGCTTTGTATTCGTCAAGAGTTGGAGTTCTACCTAAAATTGTAGACAATACAACAACTGGTGTTGACGAAAGTAACGATTCTCCTTTTTTACCTTCTGTATCTTCAACAACTCTTCCTTGGAAAAGACGCGTAGACGTTGCCATTACAGTATCTCCTTTTGCTGCTTTTTCTTGGTTACCCATACATAAATTACAGCCTGGACGCTCAAGATATAGAATATTTTCATATCCTGTACGTGCCACGCCTTTAGGAGCATTATCATCAAATTCGAAACCAGAATACTTTTGTAAAACTTCCCAGTCTCCTTCAGCTTTAAGTTCATCTACAATATTATACGTAGGAGGCGCCACGACAAGAGGTGCTTTAAACTCTACTTTACCATATTGCTCATCAATGTTTTTTAGCATTTGAGAAAGAATCTTCAGATCACCTTTGTGTACCATACAAGATCCTACGAAACCAAGATCTACTTTTTTCACACCACCGTAAAAGGAAAGTGGCCTAATAGTATCGTGCGTATAACGCTTAGAAACATCCGCATTATTTACGTCTGGATCTGCAATCATAGGTTCAGCAACGATATCTAAATCGATTACAACTTCAGCAAAATATTTTGCATTAGCATCAGGAGTCAAAGCTGGTTTTTCACCTGATTGGATTGCTGCAATTCTATTATTAGCGATAGCGATTAATCCTTTTAAGACTTGCTTCTCGTTATCCATTCCTTTATCAATCATGATCTGGATTCTTCCTTTGGCGATCTCTAATGATTCAATTAAAGTGTCATCCTCAGAAATACAAATAGAAGCTTTCGCTTTCATCTCTGCTGTCCAATCTGTAAAGGTGAAAGCTTGATCAGCAGTAAGTGTTCCTAAATGAACCTCGATAATGCGCCCTTGAAATACATTCTCTCCACCAAATTGCTTCAACATTTGAGATTGTGTAGCATGAACAACATCACGGAAATCCATATATTCTTTCATATCACCTTTGAAGGTAACTTTTACTGACTCCGGAATTGGCATTGAAGCCTCACCCGTAGCTAATGCGAGTGCTACCGTTCCTGAATCAGCTCCAAAAGCAACTCCTTTTGACATTCTTGTATGAGAGTCACCCCCAATAATAATCGCCCACTCATCAACAGTAATATCATTAAGAACTTTGTGGATTACATCTGTCATTGCGTGATAGTTCCCTTTAGGGTCACGAGCAGTAATCAAACCAAAATCATTCATGAACTTCATCAATCTTGGAATGTTTGCTTTAGACTTATTATCCCAAACTGATGCTGTATGACAACCAGATTGGTATGCACCATCAACAATTGGAGAAATCACAGTAGCAGCCATAGACTCTAATTCCTGAGAAGTCATCAAACCAGTCGTATCTTGCGAACCTACAATATTTACCGTAACACGCACATCGGAACCTGCATGTAAAACTTTACCTGGAGTTGAACCAACTGCGTTCTTATTGAATATTTTTTCTACTGCCGTAAGACCTTGTCCTTCAATAGAAACTTCTTTTGACGGAGCAAATACCGGTACAATATCAATTCCCAAAGTCTTTGATGCAAAAGTTTGTAGTTTTTTTCCAAATACAATAGCGTAAGACCCACCAGCTTTAATAAATTCCATCTTTTGAGGCGTAAATGCCTTAGAAATATCAATTAATTCTTTATCACCGTTGTAAAGTTTTTTTGTTTTTGTATTAATAGTCAGTACTGTTCCAGTTGCAACAGAATAAACTTCTTCTAGAATAGGCTCACCGTTTTCATTACGCAGAACCGCTCCATTTGCATCTGTTTTCTTTACCCAGTTTTGAAGATCAAGACCAATACCACCAGTAACGTCAACAGTAGTAAGGAAAATTGGGGAAATACCATTAGTTCCAGCAACAATTGGAGCTATGTTTATGAATGGCACATAAGGACTTGCTTTTCTACCTGTCCAAAGAGCTACATTATTCACTCCTGACATTCTTGAAGAACCTACACCCATAGTTCCTTTTTCAGCAATCAACATCACACTTTTGTCCGGATGTTGCGCTTGAAGGACTTTAATTTCATCTTGAGCTTCAGGCGAAATCAAACATTTTCCATGTAACTCACGATCTGAGCGTGAATGCGCTTGGTTACCTGGAGAAAGTAAATCTGTAGAAATATCTCCTTCACCAGCAACATAAGTAACAACCTTAATTTCCTCAACTACCTTTGGCAACTTCGTAAAGAATTCCGCCTTAGCGTAGCTAACGAGAATATCTTTTGCAATCTCATTACCGCTTTTAAATGCCGCCTCTAAGCGATCAGTATCAGCCTCATAAAGATACACTTGTGTTTTTAAAACTTCTGCTGCCGATTTAGCAATTGTAATATCATTTCCTAAAGCTAAGTCAAGCAAAACTTTGATTGATGGCCCACCTTTCATGTGTGACAACAACTCTAATGCAAATGCTGGCGTAATTTCATTCACCACTGATTCACCAAGAACAATCTCCTTCAAAAAAGATGCTTTCACACCAGCTGCAGGTGTCGTACCAGGAACCGTATTGTAAATAAAAAACGAAATTGAATCTTCGCGATTTACGTTATTTGAATCCTTAATTTGTGCAATGATTTCGCTTACTAATTCAGCGCTATCAATTGGTTTTGGGTTAAGTCCCTGAGTTTTTCTGTCTTCGATTTCCTTTAGATAATCGTTATAAATGTTCATAGTAAGTTGTTTTCAATGTTAATGGCTAATTATTTTACTTAACTCAAAATTACAAGCCATGATACTAAGTTTTTATTCGCGACGCAAATTTAGCTCTTTAAGATGATATTTGAAAAAATTTAATAGATGTGGTTTTTTGAAATGATATTATTACTAAATACTGACTTTTACTCTTTAAAATTGATGAATTTGAAAAAATTTAACACTAAAATGATTAATCAACAAATAATTAATTATATTCTAATGAATATCAAATTACAAAAACCATCAGAACTAAGAAAACGTTGTAGTTACGATCAAAAATCAAGCTCAGAGTTCAAAAAAAAAACAGTTATACCAACTTAGCAATAATCATTTCTTCTGTAATTCCTTCAGCGTCGGCTTTGTAATTTTTAATAATTCGATGACGTAAAATCCCTGTCGCAACAGCTTTCACATCTTCAATATCCGGAGAAAATTTTCCATTAAAAGCTGCATTGGCTTTAGCCGCCAAAATCAAATTTTGCGATGCTCTTGGACCCGCACCCCAATCAAGATAATTTTTGACAAACTCATTTGATAAAGGATTATCCGGACGAGTTTTACTGACTAATGTCACAGCATATTCTATAACATTATCCGCAACAGGAATTCGGCGAATCAGATGTTGAAAATCTATTATTTCCTGAGCGGTAAATAATGGATTTATGGTGTTTTTTATATCGGATGTTGTGCGCTTCACCACTTGAACTTCTTCTGCAAAAGAAGGATATTCTAATTTTATGGCGAACATAAAACGGTCTAATTGAGCTTCGGGCAAAGGATACGTACCTTCCTGTTCAATTGGATTTTGTGTAGCCAAAACAAAATACGGTAAGTCTAATTTATAATTCTCTCCTGCAATAGTAACAGAACGTTCCTGCATGGCTTCTAATAATGCAGCTTGGGTTTTTGGCGGCGTACGATTGATTTCATCTGCCAGAACAATATTCGAAAAAATAGGCCCTTTTATAAATTTAAACTGACGGCTTTCATCTAAAATTTCACTTCCCAAAATATCCGAAGGCATTAAATCCGGGGTAAACTGAATTCTCTTGAAATCAAGACCCAGCGCTTGTGCCAACGTATTTACCATCAAAGTTTTGGCTAATCCGGGAACACCTACTAACAATGCATGACCACCAGAAAAAATACAAAGTAAGATTTGATCTACCACAACATCCTGACCTACAATGATTTTTGCGATTTCGTTTTTTAGCTCATTTCGTTTTTGAACTAAATTATGTATTGCTGCTACGTCTGACATGTATGAAGTATTTTAAAATTAAAAAGAGTTAGCATTATGAAATCATAAAACTAACTCTTTTTCTTTATTTATCGAAAACTTTTTTATTGCTAATCGATCCGCGAAGGGCAAAAAAGAAGACTATTTTTTAAGCCAATTGTTGGTAAAAGTACAATCTCTATATTCACCAATAATTTTCACATACGTTTCTTTTATTTTCTCATCAAACCATTTTCCAATAGCAGTAATTTGTTTATTTTTTAGAGCCAATTCTTTAATTTTGATGTAATCTTTGGCATAGTCAGCTGCATGTTCATCAATTCTGTTGGTTACGGTAATTAATTTGAATTTTTTCTTACCTTCTTCTCCTTGGTCTAAAATTGTAGCTGAAATTTCATTTTCCTTCAAATTAGAAACTTGACTGTAAAAAGTAGGATCCATTTTAGTCAATTCAAAACGAGTATCCTGTGTTTGTGGATTGATTAATGCACCACCATTTGCTCTTGTTTCTTTTTCATCAGATAATGTTCTGGCTGCTTCCGCAAAAGTAATTTCTTTGTCTTCGATTCTTTTTTTGATCAAAGTAATTTTTTCTTTCGCTTCATTCAGCGCCGTTTCAGTAACCGTAGGTGATAATAAAATATGACGTAATTCTACTTCCTGTCCTTTTATTTTTTCTACATATATAATATGATATCCAAAATCTGTTTCAAACGGAGCTGATATTTCACCTTCAGCTAAACTAAAAGCAACATCTTTAAATTCTTTTACAAATGGCGTTTTACGATTCATTTTATAAAATCCTCCATTCGATCTTGATCCCGGATCTTGAGAATATAAAACTGCTTTAGTGGAAAAACTAGAACCTTCCTCAATTTCCTTTTTGAAACCATTCAATCGATCAATAACTTTTTGTTTATCCTCTGCCGAAACTTTCGGAGTAACCACAATTTGCGCAACTTCTAATTCCACTCCAAAAAACGGAAGATCATCTTTTGGAATTGTTTTAAAATAATTACGAACCTCTTCCGGCGTAATTTCTACTGCATCAACAATTTTCTTCTGCATTTCAGAAGTCAACTTTCCTTCTTTTAAAATATCAGCGAAATAAGTTCTAAATTCTTCTTCAGAATCCTTTTTGTAATACTGCACTACTTTTTCCAAAGACCCAATTTGTCCTACCATATAGTTCAAACGCTCTTCTAACATTCCTTTTACCTCAGAATCTGTTACAACAATACTATCTTGAATTGCTTGATGCGCATATAATTTATCTTCTAATAATTTCCCCAACATTTGACATCTTGTAATATCTTTTACAGATCCGCCTCCCGCTGAAATTTCAAGATAAGACTTATCAATATCTGAATCTAAAATGATGTAATCTCCCACAGTTGCAATTACGCCATCAATTTTTTGTTTACCAGTTGATTGGATTTTCTTGATTGGAACAATCACGGAGTCCTTAATAATTTCTTGTGCACTTGTTATAACACTTGTAAAAAGTAAAAGAAAAAAAGTAAGTGCAATTCTATTATTAATGGATTTCATTTTTATTTTATTTATTGGCATTATTCTAATTTGTATTTGTCGTAAAAATATACTTATTCTATTGTTATTAAACCATTTGATAGGTGCCCGAATAATTTTGGCAAATATACACTTTAAGAATCAACAACTGAATTGAAATTTTACAATACAATTCTTAAGTATTCTTTAAATTTAAAACGAACAAAAATAGCAATTCAATTACATAATACAAGTTTCCTAACTACTATTAACAAAAAATTATAAACGCATTTATTTATCGGCTAATTCCATTTGTAAACCATAAAGATACTGAAGGTTAGCTACGAAAAAACATCATAAATACGGATTACTTTTACTTAAATCCACAGTAATTAAATTCATCATCCCTGTTTTCTCTTATTTGACACCTCCGATTAACCACCAGAATTTATGATTACAGTATTTTTTCATTCTATCAAAAATTCTTAGAACTGCCAAGAATTTCTCGTTTTTAAGGTTACAAATTAAAAATTATAGCTATTAAAATACTCATTTTTAGCGCTCTATTTAAAAACTTGTGAACACTACAACGTTTTCGTTCTTCATTAAAAAAAATCTGACGCATAGCTTGTAAGAATTTGTATAAATTAGCTAAAAGTTTGCATTTTAATCTAAAAAAATAGTATTAAAATAATTTTATACTATTTTTTTATACTTTTTATTTCCATTATAATAAAACACATTCTTTAAATAATTTTAGAATTTAAATTCAAACAAAAACAGAAACTTGTCATTTCAATCTTAATTACTATTACCCAAAACCTATTAATTAACCTAAATTATCTATTTTATGAAAAAACACAATTTTAAAATTTGTTTCTTAACCGCTTTACTCGTTGGATTCTACTCGTGTAATTCGAATGATGACCTTGTAACCAATTCATCAGAAGCCGCTGCACAATTCAAAGTGATCAATGTTACAAATCACGATGGCCATCCTTTTAGTACAGGAAAACAATCAAGTACAACAGGCAGATACGTTGCAAATCCAGGTGGCGGTGTGATGATGCAGGCATTTTACTGGGACGTGCCAGCCGGCGGAACGTGGTGGAATACTGTAAATGCAAAAATCACTGCTTGGTCAAATGCTGGAATTGGTTCTATCTGGCTTCCTCCGGTTTCAAAAGCTCAAAATGGACCATTTTCCATGGGTTATGATCCTACAGATTATTTTGATTTTGGAAATTACAATCAAAATGGTACGATAGAAACCCGATTTGGTTCCCGTACCGAATTAGAAAGTTTAATCACCAAAGTGCATACCGAGAACATGCAGGTTTATGCTGATATGGTTTTAAATCACAACAGTGGTGGGCAATTAGAAAGCAATCCATTTACAGGGACGCAAACCTATACTAATTTTACTGGTGTTGCTTCTGGAAAATTTAAGAGAACCAGCGCTGATTTTTATAAAAATTCTTATGGAAATAATGATGAAGGAGCTTTTGGAGGTTTTCCTGATTTAGCGCATGTCGTTCCTAATGTACAAGACTGGCTTTGGAAAAGAGTAGACGGAGTTGGTAAATATTACAAAAATACTATGAAATTTGATGGCTGGAGATTTGATTACGTGAAAGGTTTTGCTCCGTGGGTGATAAAAGATTGGAATGCAAACGTTGGCGGTTTCTCTGTTGGCGAATTATGGGACTCAAACGTAAACATACTAAATGATTGGGCGAATAATGCCAATAGTTCTGTTTTTGATTTTGCTTGTTATTACAAAATGAATGATGCCTTCGATGGAAATAATCTAAATATTTTGAATGATGACATGATGTGGAAAAGAAATCCGTACAAAGCGGTTACATTCGTCGCCAACCACGACACTGACGAAATTTGGAAAAAAGAGCTAGCATACGCCTACATCTTAACACATGAAGGTTATCCAACTATTTTTTATCGCGATTATGAAGAATGGCTGAACAAAACAAAGATGAACAATTTAATCTGGATTCATAATAACAAAGCCACCGGAAACACCTCAATTTTATTCACTGATACTGACGAATATATCGCCCGCAGAAACGGATACAACGGCAATCCTGGCTTAGTAGTTTACATTAACAATTCATCTACTTGGCAAGAAAGATGGATTCAAACGAATTGGACTAACGCACAAATCAAAGATTTCACTGGAAATTCGACTTGGCTACCAACAACCCAAGGAGATAAATGGGTTAAAATTCAATGTCCGCCAAATGGATATTCTGTTTGGTCAATCAATATGTAACACTTAAAAATCATCAAGGCTGTCTGAAAAGACGGCCTTCTTTTTTATCATTTATTAAATCATCACGTTTCTAATATTGAATCAAAATCACTTGAATTGCGACTTCAAAACCCACCTGCTCCAATTAGCGGATACTATTTTTTTAATTGGCATTTATAAATAGTACTTTTGCAAACTATTTATACAAATATGAGCTTTTTAGAAGAAATACAACGCAGAAGAACTTTCGGGATTATCTCACATCCTGATGCCGGAAAAACAACACTTACTGAGAAACTCCTCCTTTTTGGTGGTGCGATTCAAGAAGCAGGTGCGGTGAAGAATAATAAAATTAAAAAAGGCGCTACCAGTGACTTCATGGAAATTGAACGCCAGAGAGGAATTTCGGTTTCTACCTCAGTTTTAGCATTCAATTATAAAGATAAAAAAATAAACATTCTCGATACGCCAGGTCACAAGGATTTCGCCGAGGACACTTTTAGAACTTTAACTGCTGTTGACAGCGTTATTGTTGTAATTGACGTTGCCAAAGGGGTTGAAGAACAAACTGAAAAATTAGTGGCTGTTTGTAGAATGCGAAAAATTCCAATTATCGTATTCATCAATAAATTAGACCGAGAAGGAAAAGATGCTTTTGACTTGATGGATGAAGTGGAACAAAAACTAGGTTTAACAGTTACACCATTAAGCTTCCCGATAGGAATGGGGTATGATTTTCAAGGAATTTATAATCTATGGGAACAAAATATCAACTTATTTAGTGGCGACAATCGTAAAAACATTGAAGAAACAATTGCTTTCTCCGATGTTCAAAATCCAGAATTAGAGAAAATTATCGGTCAAAAACCCGCTGATAGATTGCGTGAAGAATTAGAATTGATAGACGAAGTTTATCCTAAATTTGATCGTCAGGATTACTTAGACGGAAAACTACAACCAGTATTTTTTGGTTCCGCTTTAAATAATTTTGGAGTTAGAGAATTATTGGATTGTTTTGTACAAATTGCTCCATCTCCAAGACCTAAAGATTCCGAAACACGATTAGTAGATCCTAAAGAGGAAAAAATGACTGGATTTGTTTTTAAAATCCACGCCAATATGGATCCAAAACACAGAGACCGTCTGGCTTTTATAAAAATTGTTTCTGGAACTTTCGAAAGAAACAAACCGTATTATCACGTACGCCAGAAGAAAAACTTAAAATTCTCCAGTCCAAATGCTTTCTTTGCTGAAAAGAAAGAGATTGTAGACATCTCGTATCCTGGAGATATTGTTGGTTTACATGATACCGGAAATTTCAAAATTGGAGATACGTTAACCGAAGGAGAAATTATGAGTTTCAAAGGAATTCCAAGTTTCTCTCCGGAACACTTTAGATATATTAATAACGCTGATCCAATGAAAGCTAAACAATTGGACAAAGGAATTGATCAGTTAATGGATGAAGGTGTAGCGCAGCTATTTACTTTAGAAATGAATAACCGAAAAATCATTGGAACAGTTGGAGCGCTTCAATATGAGGTTATTCAATACCGTTTAGAGCATGAATACGGCGCTAAATGTACGTATGAAAATTTCCCAGTACACAAAGCATGTTGGGTAAAACCCAATGATCCAAAAAGTGAGGAATTCAAAGAATTTAGAAGAATCAAACAAAAATTCTTGGCACATGATAAATATGGACAATTAGTATTTCTGGCTGATTCTGATTTTACAATACAAATGACACAGAATAAATATCCAAATGTGAAATTATTCTTTACTTCGGAATTTGAATAATATTTTAGTTAAAAATAATTTCTGGATGACAATATGCTATCCAGAAATCAAAGTAAAAAAAATTACATAAAAAAAACGCTAATTTAAAAATTAGCGTTTTTTTTATGTAATTTAAAAATGATTTTTAGTTTAAGCAATCATACTTTCCAAGTTCGCTGCTTTTTTCAAAAAAGCTTTGATTAACAGACGATTTGGTGCTGTACCTGAAGTGATAACTTGTTTTTTAGTATTTGTTCCTTCTGTAGATATTGTAGTGTTTGGATCTTGTTTAGAACCCATAAACCACAATACAAAGTTCATACTATTTGAGGATGAAACTGCAGAAACATTATCTTGTTTAGTGTTAGTAGTAACGTCAATTGTATTTACTTCTACTACATTTTTTGAAGTTTGAGCAAAAACAGTAGTATTAGACACAAAAATAAAAGCAAACATTAGGAAGCCATTCAACATGACTTTTTTACTTGCTTCTAAAGAAAAATATTTCATAACAATTCGTTTTTTATAATAGACAGAATACATTTGTCTATCTCGAGAGCGAAAGTATATCATTTACAAACGAGCGAAAAATATTTTCGATAAAGAACCAGAATACTCGTTTAAAGCACAAATTTGTTGTAAATAGCCAAGATTTAATGATGAGTTAATGTTGACGTATTCAATAAACACGTTAACCTAAAGTGGTAAAATAATGGTAAGGCTCAAATAATAACAAAGCACAAACTAAAAAACATTCCAATTATTACTAATAAGTTTCTAGCAAAACCGAAGTGCATTTTTGAGAATCAGATTTGATTTTTAAAAACCTAAAATCATTCCAATCACTTGTATTTCAAATTTAAAACGTTGAATGCTACTAGCAAATCCTCACATTCAAGAATAACTTATAAATAAAAAGGCTCCATTTCTGGAGCCTTTTAAGAATATTATGCTTGTCCCGCAGGACCAAAATTAAGCGGAATTGGCGCTTGTTCAGTGTCTTTTATTTCGCCATGAGCGACTTCAAAACGGTGAATATTTTCTCCAATTGCTTTTAGCAATCTTTTAGCATGTTGTGGCGTCAAGACAATTCTTGATTTCACTTTAGCTTTAGGAATACCGGGCATGATACTTACAAAATCTAAAACAAATTCTGATGAAGAGTGATTAATTATAGCCAAATTAGAATAAATTCCTTCAGCAATTTTTTCATCTAACTCAATATTAATCTGCTCTTGTTGTTGATTAGTATTATTCATCTTAATAAATATATTCTTCTTTGTTAGCCATCATATCATTGTAATCTTCTTTCGAACCTACAATCGTATTGTCATATTCTCTCATACCTGTTCCGGCTGGGATTCTATGTCCTACAATTACATTTTCTTTCAATCCTTCTAAGTAATCGATTTTACCTGCAACAGCAGCTTCGTTCAATACTTTAGTAGTTTCTTGGAAAGATGCAGCAGAAATAAACGATTTAGTTTGCAACGATGCTCTTGTAATACCTTGTAAAACTGGTGTTGCAGTTGCAGTAACAACATCACGAGCCACAACAAGATTTTTATCTGTACGTTTCAATAAAGAGTTTTCATCACGCAATTCACGAGGCGTAATAATTTGTCCTTCTTTCAATGCACTAGAATCTCCAGCATCTTCAACCACTTTCATACCGTATAATTTATCGTTTTGAACGATGAAATCTTTAGTGTGAATCAATTGATCTTCTAAGAATAAAGTATCACCTGGATCTTGTACTCTTACTTTACGCATCATTTGACGTATTACTACCTCAAAGTGTTTGTCGTTAATTTTTACCCCTTGTAAGCGGTATACTTCTTGAATTTCATTAACCAAATACTGTTGAACAGCTGCTGGCCCTTGGATTCTTAAAATATCATCCGGAGTAATTGCACCATCAGATAAAGGCACACCTGCTCTTACGAAGTCATTTTCTTGAACTAGAATTTGGCTTGATAATTTAACCAAGTATTTTCTAATGTCACCAAATTTAGATTCGATAACAATCTCACGGTTTCCTCTTTTGATTTTTCCAAAAGAAACAACACCATCAATTTCAGAAACAACAGCTGGGTTTGAAGGATTACGAGCTTCTAACAACTCTGTAATTCTAGGTAAACCTCCTGTAATATCTCCTGATTTAGAAGAACGACGCGGAATTTTCACCAATACTTTACCTGCTTTAATTTTCTCCCCGTTTTCAACCATCAAGTGGGCTCCAACTGGTAAGTTATAAGAACGAATCAATTCATTGTCTTTACCGTAAACCAATAAAGTTGGAATTAATTTTTTAGCTCTAGATTCAGAAATTACTTTTTCTTGGAAACCAGTTTGCTCATCAATTTCAACCATGAATGATTGACCTTGCTCTAATTCTTCGTAAGCAATTTTACCGGTAAATTCAGAAACGATAACTCCATTATATGGATCCCATTTACAAATCACATCTCCTTTTACAACAGATTGACCGTCTTTAACGAAGATACTTGAACCGTAAGGAATGTTATTAGTACTCAATAAGATACCTGTTCTTTCATCGATTAATTTCAATTCAGTTGAACGAGACACTACAATATCAACTGCATTACCGTCACTGTCTTCTCCTTTAACCGTTTTTAAATCTTCAATTTCCAGTTTACCGTTAAATTTAGTAATGATACTAGACTCTTCAGAAATACCACCCGCAACCCCTCCAACGTGGAAAGTACGTAATGTTAACTGTGTACCAGGCTCACCAATAGATTGTGCTGCAATAACACCAACAGCTTCACCTCTTTGTGTCATCTTACCAGTAGCTAAATTTCTACCATAACATTTTGCACAAATACCTTTCAACGCTTCACAAGTTAATGGCGAACGCACTTCAACTTTCTCAATTGGAGAAGCGTCAATTGCTTTCATTATAGCTTCTGTGATTTGTTGTCCAGATTCAATTAAAACTTCATTGTTCAAAGGATTAATAAGGTCTTGCAAAACAACACGTCCTAAAATTCTTTCACCTAATGATTCAACAATTTCTTCATTTTTCTTCAATGCTGAAACTTCAACACCTCTAAGAGTACCACAATCTTCGATATTAACAATAACATCTTGAGATACATCATGCAATCTTCTTGTTAAATATCCTGCATCGGCAGTTTTCAATGCCGTATCCGCAAGACCTTTACGCGCACCGTGAGTAGAAATAAAGTACTCAAGGATAGAAAGACCTTCTTTAAAGTTAGAAAGAATCGGATTTTCAATAATTTCACCACCACCAGCAGTAGATTTTTTAGGCTTAGCCATCAAACCACGCATACCGGTTAACTGACGAATTTGTTCTTTGGAACCCCTCGCTCCAGAATCAAGCATCATATACACTGAGTTAAAACCTTGTTGGTCTTCTCTAATGTTTTTCATTGCTAACTCTGTAAGTTGTGCATTCGCTGAAGTCCAAACATCAATAACTTGGTTGTAACGTTCGTTATTAGTGATAAGACCCATGTTATAATTAGCAGAAATACCTTGAACTTGTTCTCTGGCATCTGCAATTAATTTTGGTTTTTGATCTGGAATTCTAATGTCTCCAAGAGAGAATGACAAACCACCTTTGAAGGCAAATTTGTAACCCATGTCTTTCATGTTATCCAAGAAAGCCGCGGTTGTAGGCACGTCAGTAGAACTTAAAACGTGACCAATAATATCTCTAAGATTTTTCTTAGTCAATACATCATTGATATATCCAGCTGCTTCTGGTACTACTTCATTAAATAATACACGACCAGCAGTTGTTTGAATAATTTTAAAAACTAATTCACCAGCTTCATTGAAATCCTTAGCTCTAATTCGAACACGAGCATTCAATTCTACTCTACCTTCATTCAAAGCAATATTTACTTCTTCAGCAGAATAGAAAGTAATTCCTTCACCTAAAATTTTAAGTTCCGGAGTTGATAAACGTTCTTTGGTCATATAGTAAAGACCCAAAACCATATCCTGAGAAGGTACTGTAATTGGAGCTCCATTTGCAGGATTCAGAATATTGTGAGAACCCAACATTAATAGTTGTGCTTCCAAAATAGCTTCTGGTCCTAAAGGCAAGTGAACTGCCATTTGATCCCCATCAAAATCCGCATTAAATGCAGTACAAACTAAAGGGTGCAATTGGATTGCTTTTCCTTCAATTAATTTTGGTTGGAATGCTTGAATACCTAATCTGTGCAAAGTAGGAGCACGATTCAGTAATATTGGGTGACCTTTGATTACATTTTCAAGGATATCCCAAACTACAGGCTCTTTCTTATCAATTATTTTTTTAGCTGATTTCACCGTTTTAACAATACCTCTTTCTATCAATTTACGGATAACGAAAGGTTTGTACAATTCTGCTGCCATATCTTTTGGGATACCACACTCAGATAATTTCAATTCAGGTCCAACAACAATTACCGAACGAGCAGAATAATCCACACGTTTTCCAAGTAAGTTTTGACGGAAACGTCCTTGCTTACCTTTAAGGGAATCAGATAATGATTTTAATGGTCTGTTTGATTCTGTTTTTACTGCAGATGCTTTACGTGTATTATCGAAAAGTGAATCTACAGATTCCTGCAACATACGTTTTTCGTTTCTTAAGATAACTTCAGGAGCTTTAATCTCCATCAATCTTTTCAAACGGTTGTTACGTATAATTACACGACGGTATAAATCATTTAAATCTGAAGTTGCAAAACGACCTCCATCAAGTGGCACAAGTGGACGCAATTCTGGTGGAATAACAGGAACCACTTTCATAATCATCCATTCTGGACGATTCTCACGGTTCAAATTAGACTCACGGAAAGATTCTACAACTTGTAATCTTTTTAATGCTTCCGTTTTACGTTGTTTAGACGTTTCATTGTTAGCATTATGTCTCAATTGGTAAGACAATTGATCTAAATCAATTCTTGCCAATAAATCCATAATACATTCTGCTCCCATTTTGGCAACAAATTTATTTGGATCGAAATCATCAAGATATTGATTGTCAGCAGGAAGTGTATCTAAAATGTTTAAATATTCTTCTTCTGTCAAAAAGTCAAGTCTTTGTAATGATTCCCCTTCTGCATTTTTAGCAATACCAGCTTGGATTACTACGTATCTTTCGTAGTAGATAATCATATCTAATTTCTTAGATGGAAGACCAAGGATATAACCAATTTTGTTTGGAAGGGAACGGAAATACCAGATATGAGCAATCGGCACAACAAGATTGATGTGACCTACTCTGTCTCTACGTACTTTTTTCTCTGTTACTTCAACACCACAACGGTCACAGATGATTCCTTTGTAACGTATTCTTTTATACTTACCACAAGCACATTCAAAATCTTTTACTGGTCCGAAAATACGTTCACAGAAAAGACCATCACGCTCTGGTTTGTGCGTTCTGTAGTTGATAGTTTCAGGTTTCAATACTTCACCTCTTGATTCTTTCAAAATAGATTCAGGAGAAGCAAGTCCTATTGAGATTTTATTAAACCTTTTTACAGGGTTTTTATCTTTATTGTTATTATTTCTATTATTCATCATAGTTTTTACTATTGATTTATTTGCAATTAAAAATTGATTGTAGATTTATGACTTTCTTAAATCATTAAACTATTACCTCGAATTACTTCTCTAAACTTTAAATAAAATTTTAAAGTGCTATTTACAAAACCATTTGGGTCTTAGTAAAAAATCGGAACGGTTTACGGGTATAAATCCTAAAAACTTTTATAAATGAGTAATCAGCCCCAATAAAATTGGGACTGATTACTTCAACTATTATTTATTCTTCTAAACGAATGTCAAGTCCAAGACCTTTCAATTCATGCATTAATACATTGAATGATTCTGGTAATCCCGGTTCTGGCATAGATTCACCTTTAACGATTGCTTCGTAAGTTTTTGCTCTACCGATAACATCATCAGACTTCACAGTCAAGATTTCTCTAAGTGTACTTGATGCTCCATAAGCTTCAAGTGCCCAAACCTCCATCTCTCCAAAACGTTGACCTCCAAATTGAGCTTTACCTCCAAGTGGTTGTTGTGTAATCAACGAGTATGGACCTATAGAACGTGCGTGCATTTTATCGTCAACCATGTGTCCAAGTTTCAACATGTAGATTACTCCAACTGTTGCAGCTTGATGGAAACGCTCTCCTGTACCACCATCATATAAATGTGTGTGTCCAAAACGTGGTACTCCAGCTTCATCAGTCAATGCATTGATTTGATCAAGAGATGCTCCGTCAAAAATTGGTGTAGCAAATTTTCTACCCAAGTTCATTCCAGCCCAACCAAGTACCGTTTCATAAATTTGACCAATGTTCATACGTGAAGGTACCCCTAATGGGTTCAATACGATATCAACTGGTGTTCCATCTTCAAGGAAAGGCATATCTTCATGACGAACGATACGAGCAACAATACCTTTGTTACCGTGACGTCCCGCCATTTTATCACCAACTTTCAATTTACGTTTTTTGGCAATATATACTTTAGCTAGTTTCAAGATACCTGCTGGCAATTCATCTCCAACAGTAATAGTGAATTTCTCTCTACGTAATGCACCTTGTAAATCGTTCAATTTAATTTTATAGTTATGAATTAAATCATTAACCATTTTATTAGCTGCATCATCAGCAACCCATTGACCTTTACTTAAGTGAGCAAAATCTTCAACAGCATAAAGCATTTTTTGAGTATATTTTTTACCTTTTGGTAAAACTTCTTCACCCAAATCATTCATTACACCTTGAGATGTTTTTCCGTTTACAATCAAGAACAGTTTTTCAACTAATTTGTCTTTTAATTCAACAAATTTAACTTCAAACTCCATTTCAAGTGCTCCTAAAGCATCCTTGTCCTGAGTACGTTTACGTTTATCTTTTACTGCTCTTGCGAACAATTTTTTGTCTAAAACAACACCATGTAAAGAAGGAGACGCTTTTAATGAAGCATCTTTTACATCACCTGCTTTATCCCCAAAGATTGCACGAAGCAATTTCTCTTCCGGAGTAGGATCTGATTCTCCTTTTGGAGTAATTTTTCCGATAAGAATATCACCAGGTTTAACCTCGGCTCCAATTCTAATCATACCATTTTCATCTAAATCTTTAGTAGCTTCTTCAGAAACGTTCGGTATATCGTTCGTTAATTCTTCGTTACCTAATTTAGTATCTCTAACTTCTAATGAATAATCATCAACGTGAATAGAGGTAAAAATATCGTCACGAACTACTTTTTCAGAAATTACAATCGCATCCTCGAAGTTGTATCCTTTCCATGGCATAAATGCAACTTTTAGGTTTCTACCTAAAGCTAATTCACCATTTTGAGTCGCATATCCTTCAGATAATACTTGTCCAGGAACCACTCTATCCCCTTTTCTTACGATAGGTTTAAGGTTGATACTTGTACCTTGATTGGTTTTTCTAAATTTAATTAGATTGTATGTTTTCTCATCTGGCTCAAAACTTACCATTCTTTCTTCTTCAGAACGGTCGTATTTGATAGTGATGATATTTGCATCTACATATTCTATAACTCCATCTCCTTCAGCATTAATCAATACTCTAGAATCAGAAGCTACTTGACGCTCTAAACCAGTTCCAACAATTGGAGCTTCAGGACGAATTAATGGTACGGCCTGACGCATCATGTTAGATCCCATCAAAGCTCTATTCGCATCATCATGTTCCAAGAAAGGAATTAAAGATGCAGAAATCGAAGCAATTTGGTTAGGAGCGACATCTGTATAATCTACTTTTGATGGTTCAATTACTGGGAAATCACCTTCTTGACGTGCAATTACGTCTTCGGCAGTAATTTTACCAGTAGCATCCATTTGAATGTTTGCTTGAGCAATTAACATTCCTTCTTCTTCTTCAGCACTTAAGTAAACTGGAGTAGACTCTAAATCTACAACTCCATTAGTCACTTTACGGTAAGGTGTTTCAATGAAACCCATTCCGTTTACTTTAGCATAAACACCAAGAGATGAAATCAAACCAATATTTGGTCCCTCAGGAGTTTCAATTGGACATAAACGTCCGTAATGCGTATAGTGAACGTCACGTACCTCAAACCCAGCTCTCTCTCTCGAAAGTCCACCTGGTCCTAGTGCAGATAATCTTCTCTTGTGCGTAATCTCGGCAAGTGGATTCGTTTGATCCATAAACTGAGACAACTGGTTTGTACCAAAGAAAGAGTTAATAACAGACGATAATGTTTTAGCATTAATCAAATCTATTGGTGTAAACACCTCGTTATCTCTAACGTTCATTCTCTCACGAATAGTTCTTGCCATACGCGCTAAACCAACACCGAATTGTTGAGACAATTGTTCTCCAACTGTTCTAACACGACGATTTGACAAGTGATCAATATCATCAATCTCTGCTTTAGAGTTGATCAATTCGATCAAATATTTCACGATAGTTATAATATCTTCTTTGGTCAAGACTTGCTTTTCCATTGGAGTATCTAACCCTAATTTTTTATTAATTCTGTAACGACCTACTTCACCTAAGTTGTAACGTTGGTCAGAAAAGAATAATTTATCAATAATACCACGCGCCGTTTCTTCATCAGGCGGTTCAGCGTTACGTAATTGTCTGTAGATATGCTCAACAGCCTCTTTTTCAGAGTTTGTTGGATCTTTTTGCAACGTATTATGAATGATAGCATAATCACCTTGATTAGCATCTTCTTTATGTAACAAAATAGATTTAACGTTAGAATCAATGATTTCTTCCACATTATCTTTGTCGATAATAGTATCTCTGTCAAGGATTATTTCGTTACGTTCGATAGAAACTACTTCGCCAGTATCTTCATCTACGAAATCTTCATGCCATGTATTCAATACACGTGCAGCTAATTTTCTACCGATGTATTTTTTAAGTCCTGTTTTAGAAACTTTAATTTCCTCCGCAAGATCAAAAATCTCAAGGATATCCTTGTCTCTTTCAAATCCAATAGCACGGAATAAAGTAGTTACAGGTAATTTTTTCTTTCTGTCGATATAAGCATACATTACACTGTTTATATCTGTAGAGAATTCTATCCAAGAACCTTTGAAAGGAATTACTCTGGCAGAGTATAATTTTGTTCCATTTGCATGGAATGATTGACCAAAGAAAACACCCGGAGATCTGTGTAATTGAGAAACAACTACACGCTCAGCACCATTAATAACAAAGGTACCGCTTGGTGTCATATAAGGAATTGTACCAAGATAAACATCTTGAACAATAGTTTCAAAATCTTCATGTTCTGGATCTGTACAATATAGTTTTAGCCTTGCTTTTAAAGGCACACTATACGTTAGACCTCTTTCTATACATTCTTGAATTGTATAACGTGGTGGATCTACAAAGTAATCAAGGAATTCCAATACAAAGTTATTTCTTGTATCAGTAATTGGGAAATTTTCCATGAAGGTATTGTAAAGCCCTTCGTCGCCTCTTTCGTCAGATTTAGTTTCTAATTGAAAAAAATCTTTAAACGATTTAACCTGAACATCTAGAAAATCTGGATAGTCAGGAATGTTTTTTGTTGAGGCAAAATTCAATCTTTCAGTCTGATTTGTTATCATCAATGGACAAAATTTTGATTAAAAAAGTAATTTTTTTGTACAAATAAGGACTTATTTATACTTTTCTTTTACAACCATTACATCTTTAAAAACCAATTTAAGATAACTACTTTCTTATTATCTGTTAATTTTTTTTCCTCGTAATGGGTAAAATGAATTTGTTTTAAAGACTATTCTGTAATTATACAACCTAGACTTTTGTTATACGAAAAATGGTTTAGGTCATTGGGTGACTCCCAAGACCTAAACCTAATTCTTTAAACTGAGTTTAACTATTTAAGCTCAACAACAGCTCCAGCTTCTTCTAAAGATTTTTTAAGACCTTCAGCCTCTTCTTTAGAAACACCTTCTTTTACATTACTTGGTGCGCTATCAACTACATCTTTAGCTTCTTTCAAACCTAAACCTGTAAGTTCTTTAACTAATTTTACAACTGCTAATTTAGAAGAACCTGCTTCTTTCAATACAACTGTAAATTCTGTTTGAACTTCTTCAGCAGCAGCTTCACCACCACCTGAAACTACTACAGCTGCAGCAGCTGGTTCGATTCCGTACTCATCTTTTAATATTGTTGCTAATTCGTTAACTTCTTTTACCGTTAGGTTAACTAATTGTTCTGCGAATTGTTTCAAATCTGCCATTTTTTCTATCGTTTTAAAATGATTTGTAAAAATATAATTTATTTATTGTGCGCTTTTTTAAATAAAATTAGAGTAGAACTCTATTTTTATTATGCTTCCACTTCTTCGGTAGCCTCTTCGCCTTTTGCGAATTGGTTTTGAAGAGCAGAAATAACTCTTTGTGCTGGTGACTGCAATAATCCAATAATTTCGCCGATAAGCTCTTCTTTAGATTTAATAGTTGCTAACGCATCTAATTGATCGTCTCCAATATAAACTTCAGAATTTATAAAAGCTCCCTTTAACACAGGTTTAGCAGATTTTTTTCTGAAATCTTTGATAATTTTACCAGGAGCGTTTGCTATATCAGAAATGAATATAGCACTATTACCAGTCAAAACTGAAGGTAAATCTCCATAATCATTAGCTGAAGCTTCCATTGCTTTTGCAAGCAAAGTGTTTTTAACTACTTCCAATTTTATACCTGCTTTATAGCAAGCTCTTCTCAAGTTTGAAGTTGTTTCTGCATTCATTCCAGAAATATCAGATACATAAACAATGTTTGTACCAGCTAACTGTGCAGTTAAAACTTCAATCGCGATTGATTTTTCTTCTCTAGTCATACTAAAAATTTTTAACTACCAATTATACTGCTTTAGGGTCCAATGCAATTGCAGGACTCATAGTGCTAGTTAGGTATATACTTCTGATGTATGTTCCTTTAGCAGCAGTTGGCTTAAGTTTGATTAATGTTTGAATAATTTCGTGCGCATTGTCAACGATTTGCTCGCTACCAAAAGAAATTTTACCAATTCCTGCATGCACAATACCAGTTTTATCAACTTTAAAGTCAATTTTACCAGCTTTAACCTCTTGAACAGCTTTTGCAACATCCATAGTTACAGTACCTGTTTTAGGGTTTGGCATTAAACCTCTAGGTCCTAATATACGACCTAATGGACCTAATTTACCCATAACAGAAGGCATCGTGATGATAACATCAACATCTGTCCAACCGTCTTTAATTTTTTGTAAATAATCGTCAAGACCTACAAAGTCTGCACCAGCTGCTAAAGCTTCCGCTTCTTTGTCTGGAGTAACTAATGCTAATACTTTAACGTCTTTACCAGTTCCATGAGGCAATGTTACCACACCTCTTACCATTTGATTCGCTTTTCTTGGATCTACACCCAAACGTACCGCGATATCAACAGACTCATCAAATTTTGCAGAAGCAACTAATTTTATCAATGCCGCAGCATCTTTAAGAGAATATAGTTTGTTCTTTTCAATTTTCGAAGCAGCCTCTTTTTGCTTTTTTGTCAATTTTGCCATGTCTTTCTCTTAATTAAAAAGGAGAATCTCCTGATACAGTTATACCCATAGACCTAGCAGTTCCAGCAATCATGCTCATAGCAGATTCGATTGTGAATGCATTTAAATCTACCATTTTATCTTCAGCAATTGCTTTGATAACGTCCCAAGTAACGCTTGCTACTTTTTTACGATTTGGTTCACCTGATCCTGACTTTAGCTTTGCAGCTTCCAATAACTGGACAGCAGCTGGAGGAGTTTTTACAACAAAATCAAATGATTTGTCTTTATACACAGTAATTTGTACTGGGCATATTTTGCCGGGTTTATCTTGAGTTCTAGCATTAAATTGCTTACAGAACTCCATGATGTTTACCCCAGCAGCTCCTAAAGCAGGTCCAACCGGTGGCGACGGATTCGCAGCACCTCCCTTAACTTGTAGTTTAACTACCTTACTAATTTCTTTAGCCATTTTTTAAAAAATTTAACATCATAATCATTGGAAGCGATTATAATGGATATTATAGATGTAACAAAAAATTATACTTTTTCAACTTGCATAAAACTCAACTCTAACGGTGTTTTTCTTCCGAAAATTTTAACCATTACTTCAAGCTTACGCTTTTCTTCATTAATTTTTTCAACAGTACCATTGAAACCATTAAAAGGTCCATCAATCACCTTAATTGTCTCACCGATATTGAAAGGAATTGAACGAGTGTCTGTATTCACAGCCAATTCATCCACTTTACCTAACATTCTGTTTACTTCTGAAATTCTCAAAGGAACAGGCTCTCCACCTTTTATTTCACCTAAAAAACCAATAACACTTGTTATAGACTTGATAATATGAGGTATTTCACCAATAAGATTCGCTTCAATCATAACATATCCAGGAAAATAAACTTTGTCTTTGATTATTTTTTTCCCTTCTTTCACAGTAACGACTTTTTCAGTAGGAACTAAAACTTGCGAAACATAATCACCCATCCCTAACCTTGCGATTTCGGTTTCGATGTATGCTTTCACTTTGTTTTCCTGTCCGCTTACCGCTCTAACGACATACCACTTTTTAATATTATTATCTGCCATAACAAAAAAATTAAGCTTTTATCCAGTTAAAAAATCCAGCTAAAGCTTTTGCGAAAATTTCATCAACTCCCCATGTTGCCAAGGCGAATAATACCGAAAAAACAGCAACAACAATCGTTAGACGTTGCACCTCAGGCCAAGCTGGCCAAGTTACATTTGACTTTAATTCCTCAAATGCTTCTGATATGTAATTAACAACTTTTGTCATTATGATTTATTTTTTTGCACGGGCGGAGGGATTCGAACCCCCATCAACGGTTTTGGAGACCGCTATTCTACCCTTGAACTACGCCCGTTAGTTAAAAGCCAGCGACTTTTCAGTTATGAAAATCAACTGGCTTTATATAATTTTTAGGATATTAACCTACAATCTCAGTTACTTGTCCAGCACCTACAGTTCTACCACCTTCACGGATAGCGAAACGTAAACCAACGCTCATTGCAATTGGGCTTAACAAAGATACATTAATAGTTAAGTTATCTCCTGGCATTACCATCTCTACACCTTCTGGCAAAGTAATAACCCCTGTTACGTCAGTTGTACGAACGTAAAACTGCGGACGGTAGTTATTATGGAATGGTGTATGACGACCACCTTCTTCTTTTTTCAAGATATAAACCTCAGCTTTAAAAGTAGCGTGTGGTTTAACTGAACCTGGCTTAATGATAACCATTCCTCTTTTGATAGATTCTTTATCAACACCACGTAACAATAAACCTACGTTATCTCCTGCTTCACCTCTATCAAGGATTTTACGGAACATCTCAACTCCTGTAATAGTAGAAGTCAATTTTTCAGCTCCCATACCAATGATTTCAACAGCATCTCCTGTATTAGCAATACCAGTTTCGATACGACCTGTAGCAACAGTTCCACGACCAGTAATTGTAAATACATCCTCAACTGGCATCAAGAATGGTTTTTCAGTATCACGAATTGGCTCTTCGATCCAAGAATCTACAGCAGCCATCAATTCAATAATTTTTGGTACCCATGCTGGATCATTATTCAATCCACCTAAAGCAGAACCTTGAACAACTGGACAATTATCCCCATCATATTCATAGAAAGACAATAAGTCTCTAATTTCCATTTCAACAAGTTCCAACAATTCCTCATCATCAACCATATCCACTTTATTCATGAACACAACCATTCTAGGAATACCAACCTGACGTCCTAAAAGGATATGCTCACGTGTTTGTGGCATAGGTCCATCAGTTGCAGCTACTACAAGAATAGCACCATCCATTTGAGCAGCTCCCGTAACCATGTTCTTTACGTAATCCGCGTGACCTGGACAGTCAACGTGAGCGTAATGACGATTAGCAGTTTCATACTCAACGTGAGATGTATTAATTGTAATACCTCTTTCTTTTTCTTCAGGAGCATTATCAATTTGATCAAATGATTTTGCTTGACAGTAACCAGCATCAGATAAAACTTTTGTGATTGCTGCCGTTAATGTAGTTTTTCCGTGATCCACGTGCCCAATTGTACCAATGTTTAAGTGGGGCTTGTTACGGTTAAAGGTTTCTTTTGCCATTTTACTTAATTTTAATCTTGTTATATATTAATTTTTATTTCCTACTTACTTGAGCCAACTACGGGAATTGAACCCGTGACCTCTTCCTTACCAAGGAAGCACTCTACCTCTGAGCTAAGTCGGCAGAACCCCTTATCAAAGAGCTTAAATTACAATCCTCAGACTATTCAATCTACCTATTGTAATCTAAGATTAATCCTAGTGGGGAGAGCAGGATTCGAACCTGCGAAGTTCACACAGCAGATTTACAGTCTGCCCTCGTTGGCCGCTTGAGTATCTCCCCTACTTTTTATATTATCAAACCTTTAAAGTTTTGAGCCGGCGGAGGGACTCGAACCCACGACCTGCTGATTACAAATCAGCTGCTCTAGCCAACTGAGCTACGCTGGCGAATCAATAAAAAAAGTCCGCTATTTCTAACGGACTGCAAATGTATAGATTTTATCTCTCAATCAAAACATTTTTTCAAAAAAATTTATATTAAATATGAGAACTTATCTTTTCTTTTCTTTTTACCAACATTCGTTCTAGAGATTCTGCAGAAAGTTCCACAGCTTCTTCAAAAGTTTTGCACTGTTTTTTTACTAAAAAATCATCTCCAGGAACATTAATTTTCACCTCGGCAACTTTATTCTCCTTATCACTTGTCTTTTCAACTTTCAAAAAAACATCCGCTGACACGACTTTGTCATAATACTTTTCCAACTTGTCCAACCTTTCTTGAACAAAATCTACTAGCTTTTTGTCAACAGTAAAGTTAACTGCATGAACACTTACCTTCATAATCATCTTTTTTAATTGTTAAACACCAAATCACTTTCTTCCCCGCGGATGCGCATCTTTATATATATTCTTCAGTTCCGCTAAACTGTTGTGCGTATATACTTGAGTAGATGCCAAACTGGAATGTCCCAATAATTCTTTCACCGCATTCAAATCTGCTCCATTATTTAATAAATGTGTCGCAAATGTATGTCGCAAAATGTGAGGGCTTTTTTTTACTTTTTCCGACACAGTACTAAAGTAAGAATTTATTAGACGATACACAAAGGATTCATTTAATTTTAACCCTTTTTTTGTGAGAAAAAAATAATCATCATCAACCATAACCAACAACGAGTTTCTTTCTTTTACGTATAAAGAAAACTGATCTGAAATTATTGGCAACACTGGAAGAATACGCTCTTTATTTCGCTTCCCTAACACCTTAATTGTACTAGATAACAAATTAACATTCTCCATTTTTAGATGAATCAATTCTGCTCTTCGCACTCCTGTGGTATACA
This sequence comes from Flavobacterium petrolei, assembly GCF_003314435.2. Classification (GTDB taxonomy): domain Bacteria; phylum Bacteroidota; class Bacteroidia; order Flavobacteriales; family Flavobacteriaceae; genus Flavobacterium; species Flavobacterium petrolei. Next base: position 218,643 of record NZ_QNVY02000001.1, read on the forward strand.
ACAAATCAATTATGAGCTTATTCCTAACCTCTTCAAATCCGACCGTGTTTTGCATTTGATCCAAAACAGCCGTCATTTCCTTTTCAGAAAAAGGAATCTGTATTATTTTGGGAATTTTAAGCGCTTTGTGTTTCAACAGCGGACTAACTTCTATCTGTTTTGTTTTTAATAGAAATTTATAAAATGCCTTTAAGGATGCAATTTTTCTATTCACCGAAACATTTGATACTGAATCATCAACTAATGAAACAATCCAATTTCTAATTTGACCGTAATTCACTCGTTCGATATTTTCCTGATCAAAATGAATTTTATTGAACGACTCAAAAGAATTAATATCGTTGCAATAAGCTGTTATTGTATGAGAAGAATATTTTTTCTCCAAAGAGAGATAATCTCTAAATGCGTATTTATTTGTGGACATAAAAAAACCGTTAGCATCAAAGTTATAAAATTTTGATGACTAACGGTATTTTATTTAATGGAATCGACTAACTCTCTAAGTTATCTCTCATATTTTGGATATAAGCCGCTTTTTGAATTTTGATTCTATTGGTTACTGAAGGCTTAATAAAAGCAGTACGTGCTCTTAGTTGACGAACAGTTCCTGTTTTATCAAATTTTCTTTTGTAACGTTTTAACGCTCTATCGATATTTTCTCCGTCTTTAATTGGTATAATTAACATAATATAGACACCCCCTTTCTTTAGACTGCAAAAGTAGGATAATAAAGTGAACTTACAAGTATTTGCATAATTTTATTTATTTTTACCAATAAAATCTAGTTTATGTGGTTTATCGTAATTTCTATTCTACTTCTTTTTGCAAGTATTTTACCCTATATGCCACTGACACATTGGTTCTATAGGTTTTTTGAGTTTGGGAAAATTCAAATACTTATTTTACAGATTACAGCTCTAATCTTTAGCTTTATCTTAATAGATGAATATGATGTTTGGATACGGATTCTTCAGGTATTGACTTTAATAAATATCATAGGACATCTTGTAACTCTTTCCAAATACACTTCTTTTCACAAGTCTGTACAAAAAGAACCTTGTGATATTTCTTCAGAAATAATTACAGTCCTTTCGGCAAACGTATTTCAAGAAAACAAAGAATATGAACAATTTATAGCTTTGATTAATAAATACAATCCGGATATTTTTTTAACCATGGAATCTGATAAAAATTGGGAAAAGGCACTCTCGGTTTTGGATAACAAATACATATACAGTGTCAAAGTAGCCTTAGACAATACGTATGGCATGCATTTATATTCTAAATTAAAAATAACAAATCACAGCGTTCATTATTTTGTAGCGGATGATCTACCCAGTATTGAGGCAATAATAAGAACTGCAGACAATTTTGAATTCACTTTCTTTGCCGTACATCCACCACCTCCAAGTCCTACTGAGGAAGAAAATTCCAAAGAGCGTGATGGAGAGCTTTTGAGTATCGCAAAAAAAATAAAACAAAACGCTGATACTTGTGTTGTAGTTGGGGATTTTAACAATGTGGCTTGGGCAAAATCCTCCATCTTATTTAGAAAAACCAGCGAGACTATAGACGGACGAATTGGCAGAGGATTTATCTCCAGTTTTCATACCAAATACTGGTTTCTAAGATTTCCTATTGACTTGATGTTTCACACGTCAGATGTATTTATTGATGAATTAAAAAGTTTAGAACATTTCGGATCTGATCATTTTCCGATATATGCAAAATTTTTCATCAACAAGAAGACATCAGAACAAGAACATTTAACAGAAAACTTAGAAGAGGGAGAACACGAGATTGTTCAAGAAATAATTATAGAAGGCATAAATGAAAAAAGCGACAATCGTAACTGATTGTCGCTTTTTTTATGATTTTAAAAACACTTGCGCTTTCAACAAATTTCTATAAATCGCTATTTTTTTAATTTCAGTAATTCCTCTCCGAAGAGAAATAATTTAGAAATTATTCAACATTCGCTATCCTTTATCTGAATTGATTATCGGCGAGCTATTATTTCACAGCTGGCTCATAATTTTGATTATCAATAATCATTTTTCCTAAAATCTCTTTAAGAATTTCTGAAGTTCCACCGCCTATTGGCCCTAAACGACTATCTCTAAACAAACGTGCTAATGGATACTCCTCCATATAACCATAACCCCCTAACATTTGCAAACAGCTGTAAATAGCATCATCTGCAACTTTTGTGGATTTCAGCTTAGCCATGGTTGCCTCCTTAACAACGTATTCCCCTTTATCTAAACGAGCAACAGCGGCATAGTTAAACACCTTACAATGTTCTACCTCTGTTGCATGCTCAACTAACGTATGTCTAAGTGCTTGAAACTTGCTGATTTTTTTCCCGAACGCCTCTCTATGCGACATGTAATCTATGGTATAATCTATCGCATATTCAGCTCTAGCATGTGCGTTTATTGCCATTATTAAACGCTCTAAAGCAAAATGTTGCATGATATAAGGAAACCCTTTCCCCTCTTCACCCATTAAGTTTTCTGCTGGAATCTCTACGTTATCAAATGCAATTTCGGCTGTATCCGATGCTCTCCAACCTAATTTATCTAGCTTAACGGCAGATATACCCTTTAAACCAGTATCCATTAAAAAAATGCTAATCCCTTTGTTACCGAGTTCAGGATTAGTCTTTGCTGCAACAATATAATAGTCTGCATAAACACCGTTTGTAATAAATGTTTTAGAACCATTAATAATATATTTGTCTCCTTTTTTAACGGCGTTAGTGCGCATCCCCGCAACATCACTGCCCCCAAAAGGCTCTGAAATACATAAAGCACCTATTTTCTTTCCAGCGATACTTGGCACTAAGTAGTCTTGTTTTATTCTTTCGTCACCCTCAGCATTCAAATGGGTCATCGCTAAATACCCATGAGCCCACATTGCAGCAGCAAAACCTGATGACTTAATTTTTTGTAATTCTTCTAGAAAAATAACAGTATAAAATAAATCTAGATCTAGACCGCCATAAGCCTCAGGATATGCAATTCCAAAGTAACCCATCTCGCCAAATTTCTCCCAAATAAAACGTTCTATCGTACCTGTTTTTTCCCACTTTTCAATATGCGGAACAACTTCTTTCTGCAAAAAATCTTTTAAACTTTCTCTAAACGCCTGGTGTTCTTCAGTGAAATAATTTGAATTCATATATTATATATTTTTTTAACAAATAGTATTAATTGAAACATTATGATACAGCTATGCCTCAGATTTCTTTTTTTTACGGTTAAAATAATTAGTGAATAGAAAAGTAATGCATCTATTTTAAAATGCATTATAATATTGCTGTCAATAGCCAAAAATTTGACACTTCTAATTAAAGTCCAAATATAAGCCAATTAAATTTGCTTTATCAACAGGAAATCCCTTAATTTTTGTTAAATCCTCAATATTCTTTATATTTCCTTTCATACTTCTGTAAGTTACTATTTCTTTAGCCAAGGAGTATCTGAAATAATAAAATTGAGCAAGTTCCTTTAAAGACGCGTTATTAATATCAATTTTCTTAAAGTCAGGAACAATTGAAACTTTGAAATGAGTATTCAAATTTTCGATTACTTCGGGAGATAATCCCCAAACCTCTTTCATTTGCTCCATGGAAACAAATCCTCCCAAAAGTTCTTTTTGCTTTAAAATCCGGATAGAAATAGCATCGCCAATCCCATAGATTTTTACTAAATCCTCTTTCGTAGCCTGATTTATATCAATAAGAACAATTTTTTCTTTTTTGGCGAAAGCCTGATTTTGATACGATGTATATTCTTTAAATTTAGTATTGTATTTTTTATTATTTACCCAATCCGGAAATTTAAAATAAGGAGCCATGACATGTAGCAGGGAATCTGAGACTTTTGTCACATTTTGAAATTCCTTAGGCGAATTTACATACTTGTTCTCTTTTCTAAAAGCCAGCAAACGATCAATTTCCTGAACAGACATTCCAAGCTTATACCCTTTATAATCCGTTATAAAATTAGGGTTGAAAAGATATATTTTCGGTTTGCTATTTTTAGCATCCATTTTAAGAGAATCCATTTCAGACTGGAGAGAAAGCCATTTTTGTTTCTCAGGATATTCTTTACTCACAGCGCTAAAATCAACAAAAAAACATACGAGTTGCATTACGACAATAACTAGAAACAAAAAGAAAATACCTGTGCGTTGTTCCTTGGTGAATTTAAAATAACTTTGAATCGTTTTGAAACTCATATTGTATTGATGGATTTGCACGTTGAAATTATGAGTCTAAAATTAGAAATAAAATTAAGATAAAATAACTTTGAAAATAAAAATATTTCAAATGAAAATTAACATTTTCAATAGACCCTTTTTATACGAAATCAATATTAAAAAGGGCAATGCATCATTTTTTACAACTTAAAATTCAATTATTGTTTTTATTTTTTATAAAAAACAATACATTTGGAGCTTAATAACAAACAAAACCATATAACCCATGTCAATTTGGAAAACTAAACCACTTTCGGTATTGCTAAATGAAGCATCAGAATCTGAAAAAGGATTAAAAAGGACTTTGTCTTCACGTTCATTAGTAGCACTTGGAGTTGGAGCAATTATTGGAGCAGGATTATTCTCGTTAACGGGTATTGCTGCTGCAGAACATGCTGGTCCGGCAGTTACACTTTCATTTATTTTAGCCGCTGTAGGATGTGCTTTTGCAGGGCTTTGCTATGCTGAGTTTGCATCCATGATACCAGTAGCAGGTAGTGCTTACACATACTCCTATGCCACAATGGGGGAATTTATGGCTTGGATCATCGGTTGGGATTTAGTCCTTGAATATGCACTAGGAGCCGCAACAGTTGGAGTGAGTTGGTCTCGTTATTTACTTGAATTATTAAACAAATACGGCATACATCTCCCCCATGATTTAATATGTTCTCCTTGGGAAACATTAAAACTAAGCGATGGAACTATTATAGAAGGTGGTATGATAAATCTTCCTGCCATTTTTATTGTTTCTATGTTATCACTATTATTAATAAGAGGAACAAAAGAATCTGCTTCAATAAACAACATTTTAGTTGTAGTAAAAGTAATCGTAGTTATCATGTTTATCGTTTTAGGCTGGAGCTTTATTGACACTGCAAATTACACTCCGTATATCCCTGAGAACACAGGTGTTTTTGGAGAGTTTGGATGGTCAGGAATTGCCGCTGGTGCTGGAACTGTTTTCTTTGCCTTCATTGGTTTTGACGCTGTTTCTACAGCTGCACAAGAAGCAAAAAACCCACAAAAAGGAATGCCAATTGGTATTTTAGGATCATTAGTAATCTGTACAATATTATATGTCTTATTTGCGCATGTAATGACTGGACTTGTACCTTATAATGAATTTGCAGGAGATGCTAAACCAGCAGCAACAGCATTTGCAAGAACTGGTTATACTTTTTTACAAACTGGTTTAATCGTGGCTATTTTAGCGGGATATACTTCTGTAATGTTGGTGATGTTAATGGGACAAAGTCGTGTTTTTTACACCATGAGTAAAGATGGTTTATTGCCTTCATTCTTTAGTGACATTCACTCAAAATTCAGAACACCATGGAAAACAAATCTTTTCTTCATGGTATTCGTGAGTCTTTTTGCAGGTTTCGTACCCGTAAGTGATTTAGGACATATGGTAAGTATCGGAACATTATTAGCGTTTGTATTAGTATGTATTGGAGTATTGGTAATGCGTAAAAAAATGCCCGATGCACCAAGATCATTCAAAACGCCATTCGTTCCTTATGTTCCCATTGCAGGAATATTAATCTGTTTGGCATTAATGTATTCGTTACCTAATGAAAGTTGGGCTAGGTTAATAATCTGGATGGCATTAGGAGTAGCTATCTATTTTATCTATGGAAGGAAAAATAGTAAATTGAATAATCCGGATAAATAGATTCATATATCATAATCAAAAAAGGGATTATAAAGCATTTCAACTGCTTTATAATCCCTTTTTCTATTTAAAGATTTTTACAAATCAAAAACAGATGTACGTTTTGCCCGAATCAAATCCTTTAATCGAATCCAGAATGCAAGCGTTAAATAAACGGCAAACCACAATCCAGCCGTAACAAACGATAAATAAATAAAAAAAAGTCGGACACTACTGGCACGCATTCCCAAAGTATCCGCCAAACGCGAGGAAACATGAAAACCGTGTTTCTCAAAAAAAAACTTGAGCTTTATGATTACTGACATTTTAAAAAATTATTAGTTATGTGCAAAATTACAAAATTATCCAGTTGATGCCTTTGCTAAACCACTAATTGTTTTTTCAGTAATTCTATTCCAACACTACACTCCAAACATTTACTTTTGTTACAATATTCATTCTTGAGTTGCAGCAATGATTGTGTCTCAAACGCACTTTTTGAAACAATTCCGAAAGAATTAAACTTATCAATAATAGCATTTTTTTCTGGTGTAACTTCATTTAAGAGTTGAATCAAATCCTCAGAAATTTCTTTTCCCTGACTTTTTGCAAAAGCAAATTGTAACGGAATTATGGTATTTATGACAATCAAATCAATGAAAGATTTAGCAAGGGATTTCCTTTTATTTGGGCTTTCTTTATCAAATTGATAATGATTAAACCAATATTCAGAAACTGAAACCTGAAACAAATCATAACAGCTTTTCAAAGAATTTATGGCACTTATTTTTGAGAATAAATTCTGCTGATTATGGTATAAGTTGGCCAACTGGGAAAGCCGAATCGTTGGGAAATTATCCGGACGATGCTTGAAAAACTGAACCGGTTCAATGCAACTTTTTTCCAATTGATATTTATGCAATAAATAGAAATACCTGAATTTTAAATCTTTAAAATAATTATCTTCTTTATTAAAATCCAATAATCCAGCGGTTCCAAAAATCAAAGCTTCCAGATTCTCGACCTCGAAACTTTCTTTTCTCACAATTGAAAAAGGAATAGTTTGTGCGATTTTCAAAAAGATCTCACCATTCGTATTTAATCCAAAATTCTTCGCCAAAAGACAAAATAACACCGCTTCCCAATCCTGATTGGTTTGTTCCAATAAATCAAATATCGGTTTTGATTTTCTTTCCAAACGTTCAAAAAACAAACGTTCTTGCCAATTTTTGAATACAAATACATCAATTTCTTGAATTTGCTTTTCACAGAAAATCCAAGATTTAGGAGAAACTAAGGATTGATAATTAGATAGTGTTAAAGCATCAACATGTTTTCTAAGTTCCAAAACAGGAATCTCTGTGTTATTTTTTCTAAAAATTTCTGTGTCGTGTTCCCATACCACATGAAGAATCACGTTTTCGTAGGTTTCATCTCTTTCGTGATGATGCACGTACCAATCTGAAGATTTAAGATGAATTTCTACATTTCCAGCCCATTTTTGCTTATCAATAGTAATTTGGGCATTAAAAAAATCAGGTCCGGCAAGTTCTAAATATTGTCCAGCATTAATAATTGTAATTTCCTCCCCATTGCAGGTTTTCAAATTTAAGGTATCAAATTTCTTAAATTTCCAGAGATAATGAAGGAAATCTTCTTTCATATTGACCATATTAGATTGAATACTAATGTAATAAAAAAAGAAATAACAAATTATCTAAAATAAAAAAAATCAGAAATTTCACTAAAGAGAGTAGCGAAATTGGAAAATATAAATGTTTTTATTTCATCAGGTACAATTTGGCACAAGCTCGAGCATCCGATAAAGCTTCGTGATGATTCAATGAAATATTCATTTCTCGGCAACAATCACTCAATTTGGTTGGCTTCAATCCTTTAGCTTTGTAGATTTTAACGGTACATTCCCATCGAGAAGCGATATTCAAATCAGCGTAATCTAAATTATAAAGCGCCATTGATTTCGCCAAAACATTCCTATCAAAACTTTCATTGTGCGCCACTACTACTCTATTTTGGAGTCTTTTTTGAATTTCAGGATACACTTGAGCAAATGATTTAGCATTTACTGTATCGCGAGGATATATCCCATGCACTTGAATGGTAAAAGGAGAGTATAAATTATTTGGTGGTTTAATCAAGGTAACAAACTCGTCGACAATTATTCCGTTTTCTACGGTTACGATACCTACAGAACAGGGATGATATCCAATTGCGGTTTCAAAATCTATAGCAGTAAAGGTCAATTTTTTTTACGATTTTAAGGTTGGTATTTTTAGATATTAAATTTACAAAAGTACTGTCAATTATACAAGTTCAAAGCATTCGATAACTTTCTTTTTATTTCTTGTTGCAAATTTTAGTCTCCAAAATTTTTACAACAACAAACTAATTAAACCAAAAAACCTGCAAGGTTTTTCGAATCTTGCAGGAGTATAGTTAGGAAATAACTTGCACTTTTAAGCTTATTTTATTGAACCAATAATATCATATTTGGTGATAATATGATGACTTCCATTTTCTAATTCCACTAGAACAGCTTCATTTTCTTTAGTGAATAATTTAGAAACTTCTTCAATAGGTGTTCCGTGTTTCACAATTGGAAAAGGTTTCCCCATCACCTCTTTAATCGGTTTGTCAGCTACATCTTTATCAGCTACATAACTTTGAAACAAATCACTTTCATCAACAGAACCTACAAATCCTGTAATATCAATCACCGGAATTTGAGAAATTTTGTATTTACGCATTCTTTCTATGGCATGCGAAACTAACTCTTCGGTACGAACCACAATTAATGGTTTATCGATATGGTCTTTGATAACATCCTCCGCTTTTGTGATTTCTTCTTCCAGAAAACCACGTTCGCGCATCCAATCATCATTAAACATTTTACCTACATAGCGACTTCCTGAATCATGAAAAAGTACCACAACAACGTCTTCGGGTTTAAAATGTTCTTTAAGTTGCAACAATCCTTTAATTGCTGCTCCAGCTGAATTCCCAACAAATATTCCCTCTTCAAGTGCAATTTTACGTGTATAGACCGCAGCATCTTTGTCCGTCACCTTTGTAAAACCGTCAATTAGAGAGAAATCAACATTTTTTGGCAAAATATCTTCTCCAATTCCTTCGGTGATATAGGAATAGATTTCATTTTCGTCAAAAATCCCCGTTTCGTGGTATTTTTTAAACACAGAACCATAGGTGTCAATTCCCCATATTTTAATATTTGGATTTTTCTCTTTCAGGTATTTTGCTACTCCTGAGATTGTCCCTCCAGTCCCTACTCCTACTACAAAATGAGTAATCTTACCTTCCGTTTGTTCCCAAATTTCAGGACCTGTTTGCTCGTAATGCGCTATTGCATTTGAAGGATTATCATACTGATTTACATACCAAGAATTAGGCGTTTCCGTTGCTAAACATTTAGAAACCGAATAATAGGAACGTGGATCTGTTGGTTCTACATCCGTGGGACAAACTACAACTTTTGCTCCAACGGCACGAAGAATATCCATTTTTTCTTTAGACTGTTTGTCTGAAATCACACAAATCAGTTTGTAACCTTTTATGATGGCTACTAATGCCAATCCCATTCCGGTATTTCCCGAAGTCCCTTCAATGATTGTTCCGCCTGGCTTTAATCGTCCATCAGCCTCAGCATCTGCAATCATTTTTACGGCCATTCTGTCTTTAACGGAATTTCCAGGATTGAACGTTTCGACTTTTGCAAGAACCAAAGCCTCTACTTCGGAAGTTACTTTATTAAGTTTTACTAAAGGAGTATTGCCTATTGTGCCTAATATATTTTCTGCGTAGCGCATTATAGTTTTATTTTAAGATTGTGATTTGTTGTAAATACTGCTGCAAAGATAGTATTTTGTTATAAAATATTCTTGTTTACGGAATTTTGCGTTCGTGATAAAAGCGATATCCTTTCTTTGCCTCCCTTAAGCAAGGAAAGATAAAGCGGATAGCACGATAAAACGCCCAAGAAAACATAATTGGTACCCTATAATTCTAAGAAGAAATTAATTGAAGAAGTTCCAAATCAAACCAAATCGAATCGTAAAATCACGCGATGGATTATTGGGTGACGCATAAAAATTATTCCCCATAAGAGCCGAATTAAAATGTTCCACCTTGAAATAAATCCTTGTTCGCTGCACTTTTGCATTGATGAAAAAATCTAGGTTTGGATGATTCCCAATTTGTTTATCATTTTGAACAAAAAACTCTCCTATTACAGGATTATAATCATTAGCATAATACTTAGAAAAATAATTCAGTGAAATCCCGGTTTGTAGGAATAGCGCTTTTTTAAACAAATAATTGGAATAATAAAACGTATTTCGGGTGACAATTTCAGGAACATTCAAAATAGCTTCGTCTTGTTCCGTTTTTTGATATAAAATTGTATTGTCCAAAGCAAAATTTCCAAATTTTAACTCTCTGCTGATTTTAATCGATAAATAATTTATAGTTCCATCGTATTGTGATGGAGCCACAATTTGGGTTTTGGCAAGGATTTGCTCTGAATTTGAAATGTTATTAAAATACAAATGATCCTTGAAAACTGAAAATTGTACCTCGGCATCAACCCAAGGGGAAATAGCATTTGCTTTGATTGTATTAATTTTTTCGTTTTTAAAATCATTTGACCAATTGTATTGTACAAAACTGCTTTGGTGCAAATTATAATTATTATTTGGCAGTTTATTTATATTTTGGTACTGAAATGCAAGTTGGATTTCATCATTCAGTTCGTATTGTAATTTAGCATCTAAATTAGACAGCGATTGTGCCGTTACCGATCTGGAGTATAAAAATTTACCATTCCATTTATTGCGTCGATATTCATACTGCCCACCAGCGCTATTGATTTCCTGACTGAAAGAACTCGGTATGGTACGGTCATCAAAAATAAGGATTTGATTGTAATAATAGTTTGATCTGAAATCATCTATAAAAAACTGGAAAGTACCCAAAGTAGTATTCTCATATATCAATCCTACTTTGTTATACATTTTATTATAACGAGTTTGATCATTTATACCACTATCCAAATAAGATTCTCCAAAACGGAAAACTGTCTCCGAACCAACTGTTGATGGGACTGTTGCCTGATTGTATTCAAAAAACTTATTCTCGTAATTAAATTGATGCGTCAAGTACAAATTATTATCGCCCTTTTTAGGATTAATTCTAAAATTGTGATCCAGAAAAATTCTTTTCCCTTTTAGAAAGGATTTGGCATCATTAAAATACACTTCAAATCGTTGTCGGTTATTATAGTTAGGATCCTCGCTTTCAAAATCTTCAATAGTTGTGATTCCTCCGTTTTCCTCATTCAAAATATCTTGAAAAGTGTAATGTGCTTTAGCAAAATAGCGTTTATTTTTAGTGTTGTAATTTGTGGTGAATCTAAAATTACCGGTACTAGACAATTGATTGATATACTCACCCTCTGACCGCAATCCTTTGTAAGCTATCGAAAAATTAAGATTTTCAGAAGTATTTACTGTAATAAAAGCATCGACAGATTGCCCTTTTCTGACAGTAGTTTTAAAATACAGTTCGGTAACGGGTGTCGCAACAGAATAATATCTTATCTGATTCGCTTCTAAAAAATTAAAATGTTTTGCTTTAAAACCAAACTCAGGATATGGTGAAAAATCCGTTAAACTATATTGCAGCGTATTATAAGTTTGTCCATCATTTGCAAAAGGCAAAAGTCCAAAAATGTCTTTTCGCAAATAGTTGTGGCTGTATTCTTTTTGAATCGTAAGCGAAGTATCGATGTAAGTAGTGTCGTTTTCTATGGTGATTACCTTGTAGAGATCGATGGTTGCTATTTTTATATTTTCGATAGAATCAGAAATTCTAAGGGGTTTGTTTTTTTCTATAATTCTGTCATTTTTTGTTTGAGCAAAAAAAGCTACTGGTATTAGCAAAAAAAAGAAAAGAAAGATAATTCTCATTTGTAGGGATATATAATTAAGCAATTATTTTAAATCTTATAATCGAACAAAGGTATATCATTAAGAGTTATGAATAAAAAAAGAAGTACAAATATGAAATTAAAAAAATCAAATTAAAATGAGAATCTAAAAAAAAACAGTAGCAAACATAAGTTCACTACTGTTTAAAAAATATACTGTTATTTATTATTAATCCTGTATCACTTTTTCAGGAATAGACAATTTAATAACCAGGGTTTTGTTGTGCTCTTAACGTTGGATTAGAATCCAATTCTAATTGCGGTATTGGCCACAAAAACTTAAAGTTATCGTAAGGAATTGCATTGACACCCAAAGCTCCTGAGTACGGAGTACCTAATGCGTACGCAGTTAAAGCAGTTGGAGCACTTGAAAATCCTCCGTTAGCAGCTTTTGCAGGAACTCCATCAATTGGAAATAATGGATCTTTTTGTAATCTATGGATATCTGCCCAACGGCGACCTTCCATAAGAAATTCTATTCTTCTTTCTTTTAAAATAGCTCCAAGTAACTGAACATTTGAAGTAAAACTAAGCGCAGTAAAAGCTTGTGTTGTTGGATTAGCCAAAGACCTGTTTCTTACTGAATTCAATCTTGACAAACCATTCGTCACATCGCTAGTTCTAGCATAAGCTTCAGCCATATTTAATGCTACCTCAGCATATCTAATAATTGGTGCAGCATCAGTTTTGTTTACACCGTCTTTATATTTTTTGGTGAATTTAGAATTAGGATAGTAACTTCCAATACCAGTTATAACCATAGTACCTTCAGCTCTTCTTTTGTCATCTGCCAACCAACTTGGATCTCTCCAAATAATTGGACTAATAGCTACTAAACCACGACCATTAGAGGCAGCAGGAATTGGAGGATGATACATATTAGCCAAAGCACCATTTGCACCAGGATTATTAGTAGCACCATTTGCAATAGAGAAAATAGATTCTGTATTTGAACTGTTACTAGCGAAAGGAGTATCTGGATTAGCCGTCATTGAATACAAACCATCCAATTTTTTACCTTCTGTAATTACACCATCCCAGTTACGCATGTGCAAATGAACTCTTGTTTTGTAAGCTATAGCAGCCTCCTTGGTAATTCTTTCAATTTTTGCAGCACCAGCTCTAGCACTTTTTGAAAAAAGCAACGTCTCAGCGTCATCTAAATCTTTAAGAATTTTAGTATAACACTCAGCAACAGTATTTCTACCTTGAGCCAAACCAAGTTCAATATTTGCAGGAGTATTATAAGGAATCTCTCTGTAAGGAACACCTAAACTAGCCCCATTATTATCTTGGAAAGGTCTTGCATAAAAAATTAGCAATTCATTGTGCGCAATCGCTCTAAAAAATTTTGCTTGACCAATATAATCATTAGCTAATTCCTGAGAAATTATTCCGCTTGCAGCTGCTTTTGTAACACCTTCAATAACAATATTTGTTCTATTAATCAAGCGATAAGCATCAGCCCAATAATAAACGTTATTCGCTGTAGTAGGATCGTAAGTACCTGTGTAAGTTAATTGATAAAATGCTGCTAAGTTAACTACATCTTCTCCTCTATTATCTCCTTGTTGAACATAAGCCGCTCCAAAAACATATCCCCTTGCTCCTGCACCATTAAAGTTACCCAATTGAGCACCATTATACATACCTGTTACTGAAAGATCAATTAAAGCAGGAGTCTCAAATGCAACATTTTCTGAGACACTATTAAAAGGACTTAACTCTATGGTACTTTCTTCACTACATGAAGTAAATAAAAGTGAGACCATCATTAACGGAACCGCAATTTTAGCGCTCCATAAGGATAAAAATTTATTTTTATTTTTCATTTTTTTCGTTTTAAAATTAGAAACCTACATTAAGACCAAGAGTGAATATTCTAGATCTTGGAGTACCGTTTAAATCAATACCATTAATTTCCATTTCAGGATCTAAACCTTTATAGTCTGTTATAATTAATAGATTTTGACCTTGTACAAAAAGTCTAAATTTATCTACTCCAATTTTTTCTAAAACTGTTCTCGGTAAATTATAACCTAAAGTTACGTTGTCCAATTTAATATAGTCACCATCTTCAACAAAACGAGTTGATGCTTGATTCAAATTGATAAAAGTTTCTCTATCATCTCTCAATCTTGGAGTCCAGCCATCACCAGGATTAGCAGCACTTTGCCATCTTCCTAATATTTCTGTACTGTTGTTATTGAAATTCATAGTCAATGCATCACGTCTTGTTGAATTGTGAATCTTATTACCTCCACTAAAACGGAACATAAAGCCTAAATCAAAATCTTTGTATCTCATGTTAGAATTAAAAGCTCCAAAATAAGTAGGAAGCACATTTCCTAAAATACTTTTATCAGATGTACTCAAAGAAGAAGCAACTGAAACGTCTGTAGGATTACTTGGATCAAAAACTCTGTATGCCTGAGTATCTATATTTCCTTGAACTAATGAACCATCCGCTTTGTAATAAACTGGGTTACCATTAGATGGATTCACTCCCCAATATTTAAAACCATATAATGCATAAGGAGACTCACCCTCTCTTAATATATTGTTTCCAGTATTAAAGTTATCTGCATCTACATAATTAATATCCTGTCCATTAACTAAAGTGTTCACTTTACTTTTAACCAAAGATAAATTAGCATTCAAAGTCCATTCAAAGTTTTCAGTTTTAACAGCTGATGCTTCAACAGATATTTCATGACCAGAATTTTTTAATGAACCAATATTTTGTGATATTGAATTATTTGGAACACCTAATGATAATGGCTGAGGCACAGCTAAAATCAACCCATCTTGATTGTTGATAAAATAATCATACGTAAATTTCAAACGATTATTAAAAAAAGCTAAATCTACACCGTAATCAATTTTTTCAGAGGTTTCCCATTTTAATTGGTTATTACCAGCCTGAGAATATCCAATACCATTGTACTCTGCATATTTAGAATTATTGTACAATCCTAAATACGGATAATTACCAATATCAGTATTACCAACTTCAGCATAAGAAGCTCTTAATTTAAATTCAGAAATAACATTTTCTAAAGGTGCCATAAAAGACTCTTTGTTTACGCTCCAACCTCCAGAAACTCCCGGGAAAGTACCCCATTTGTTTGCAGAAGGCAATGATGAAAGACCATCTTTACGTATAGATCCTTGAAGAAAATATTTTTCTTTATAGTTATACGTTAATCTCCCTGCGTAAGAAATGATTCCGTTTTCAGAAATCGAACCACCAGATACTTGTGTAGCATAAGAACCTGAAATCAAACCTTGATTGAAAAAAGTATCAGACAAACCATTACCTCCTCCGAAGAAAGAATTCACTCTTTGTTTTTGTGCTTCATAAATTGCAGTAGCTCCAATAGTATGAGCATCACCAAAGGTTTTGTTGTATGACAAAATATTTTGAACATTCCAACGTGTTAAGTTTGAAAAGTTATTTCTAACTAATCCTGCTACACCAGCACCATCGCCATTAATTGGATTTAAATATTGAAAACCTTCTGTACCAATTGCATCTACACTTCCTTGAGTTTTAAAATTTAAACTAGGTAAAATTTTAAAATCAGCAAACAGACTCACTAAAGATCTATCTACTTTTGATCTGTAAATATTATTATCTAAAACATAAACAATGTTCGGTAAATTATTACCAATAACTGATAAGTTTTCCCCTTGACCAACACTTCCACCAGCAATGTTATAACCCGTTGGATTTGCTGCATCGTATATAGCAGTATTAGGCAATTGACGCATAGCATTAAACATCAAACCTGATAATGAACCTTGACCAATATTCAATCCATTATTCTGTGTTCTTGACAAAGCAGCATTTACACCAATGTTTAACCAGCTTTTCACTTTTTGGTCTACATTAGCTCTTATATTATATCTAGTTTGGTCATTTGATTTTGCAATACCTTCTTGCTCATTGTATCCAACAGAAAAATAATAGTTTGTTTTATCCGTTGAACCAGAGAGAGATAAATTATGATCCGTTTGAAAAGCATTAGAACGCAGCACCGCTTTTTGCCAATCTGTATTAAATTTAGTTCCAGCAGCCCATGGTGACGCAGCTCTGTTTGATCTTTTTTCGTTTTGAATTGTAACAAAATCATTAGTCCCTAACAAGTCTAAAAAATCAATTGGTGAGGCAACTCCAGTGTACGTGTTATAATTCACTCTAAACTTACCGCCTTTTCCTTTTTTAGTTGTAATTAAGATTACCCCGTTTGCTGCTCTAGAACCATAAATAGCGGTTGCAGAACCATCTTTTAAAATCTCTGTTGACTCAATATCAGCTGGATTAATATCCCCTAAAGCATTTGTATTAGCATACCCTCCTACATCTCCAGTAAAAATCGGCACCCCATCAACAACAACCAAAGGATAACTTCCAGAAGAAATAGAACCTATTCCTCTAATTCTGATTCTAGGAGCTTGTCCTAACACACCTGAATTAGAAGTAATTTGAACTCCCGCAGCTCTACCAGCCAATTGAGATTCAAAACTAGGAGTTGCTAAATTTGCTATAGACTCTCCTTTAATTTGAGAAATTGAACCAGTAAGATTCTTTTTCTTTTGAGTTCCATAACCAACAACTACCACTTCTTCCAAGGTATTACTATCCTGCTCCATTCTAATATTAACCGTTGCAGAAGCTCCTACAGTAGCAGTTATTTCTTTCATACCTACAAAAGAGAATACTAAAACTTCACCCACATTAGCTTTAATGGAATATTTACCATCAAAATCAGTATACGAACTTCTATTCGTACCTTTAACAACAACATTAGCTCCTGGTATAGAACCAGCTGCATCAGATACTACACCAGATACCGTTTTCTCTTGAGCAAACGATAACTGCATTGATAACGCTAAAAAAAGCGTGATAATCCATTTGTACTTTGATCTCATATTAATTTATTGAATTAGTTATTTGACAAAAATCATAATAATTTCTTAAAGAAACAAATTTATTTTACAAACAAAGAAGTTAACATTTGTTAAAGTTTCTACTTAAATTAATAGATAAACTCATTTTTTTTTGATATTTACTATTTATCATGCGTTAATAATGCTCTATAAAGCTATATTTTTGTCAAAATTAATTTAATGTTAAGCCCATTCTTTTTAACACCATATTTAGAAACAGGAACGGATGAAGCCGGTCGTGGTTGTCTAGCTGGACCTGTTACTGCTGCCGCTGTCCTATTACCTGAAAATTTTCAAAATGAGTTACTGAATGACAGTAAGCAATTATCTGAAAAAGCGAGAGAAAAACTAAGACCTATTATAGAGCAAGAATGCATTTCATTTGCAGTAACCCACTTGGAACCTTTGGTTATTGACGAAATAAATATTCTGAATGCCTCTATAAAAGCAATGCAAGAAAGTATTTTAAAACTGGATCCGAGACCGCTTCATATTATAGTAGACGGAAATAGTCCGTTCATTCCTAAAGGCGGAATTAAAAATCGTGGAGGAAAAATTTTTACTGATGCTGAACTCGAAATTCTTAATTCGATTCCAAATACAAGTATTGTAAAAGGTGATTCTAAATTTATGAGTATTGCAGCTGCGTCGGTTTTGGCAAAAACATATCGTGATGAATATATGAACCGCATTCATGAGGAATTCCCCATGTATAATTGGAAACAAAACAAAGGGTATCCCACCAAAGAACACCGAGAAGCAATCCGAAAACACGGGATTACGAAATACCACAGAATGACATTTCGATTGTTGCCAGAGCAAACAAAATTGGATTTTGATTCGCTTTAATGAATAAAAAAAGAGGATACTTTTCAGTATCCTCTTTTTTATAAATTGCACTAATTAATTAGACTTAGTACCCTTTATTTTGCGTAGCATTTGCATTAGCATTTGTTTCTACCAAAGGAATTGGAAATGCATATCTGTAGCTTCCAAAAACGATAGCTCCTTTATCATCATAGGTTTGTCTTAACGCATCCACTATAGGCATATCTTTTTTAGTTCTTGCTAAGTCATCAAATCTAAATCCTTCAAAAGCTAACTCTTTACGACGCTCATTAAGTATATCATTTCTGGTAACTGCAATATATAAATCAGCTCCTCTATTACTTGCAATTGAATTCAAAGAAACTAAAACAGATGGATCAGCGCTATTCAACATAAAAGAAGCTTCAGCATTTACCAAAACCATTTCTTCAAAACGTATTAAAGGAACATTAGAAGAGTTTGAAATAAACTTCCCTACATTTCTTAATTTGTTTTTTGAATCAACAGCTAACATTGCCGCACTACCTCTTACATCAGAAGGACTAAATTGATTTTTAAAATTTTGTAAAACTGCTACATCTCCATAATTTGTTTCTGCATAAATATTATACAAACCATCAATAGATTGATTATCGTTATCTCTAAATGCCAATTCAAAAATTGAATTAACAGGAGTTGGCATAGTATAGCTATTTACAAACTCATTTGCTTGAGCGATACGGGATCCGTTTGCAGCAGCAGTATTCATCGCATCACTAGATGCCTTTTTAGCAATAGTCCAATCTTCAAAATACAATGCAACTCTTGCTTTTATAGCATTTACAGCTGGCGTTGTTATCGTTTCTTTAGAATCATCTAAATCAGCATTCATTAAAGATAATGCTTGATCTAGATCAGCATAAATAAAATCTTTAACTTCACCTACAGTATTTCTTGAAGGGCTCAAATTAGAACTTTGAAATTCTCTAATATAAGCAATCCCTTTAGCAGTAAGTCCTCCTCCATCAACATTTTGTTGACCAAAAAGACGAAGTAAATCATAATGGGCTAAAGCTCTCAATGTAAGCGCCTGACCTTTATAATAACTAATTTGGCTTGTTTCAGTAGCATTAGCACCTGCTATAGAAGAATTAATTACAATATTACAGCTACCAATTACCTTATAAATTTGTGTAAAAGTATCTCTAGGGTACGCATCAGAATCTACCATATCCATTGAACCTGCAGTCACAAAACGTCCTGAATTTCCATTAGAATAAGCATTATCTGAACGAACATCACCAAAAATTAATATATCACGACCATAATAAAAACTATTAGTCATTCTATCATAAGCACCAGAAATCACTAAGTTCAAATCATTAACTGATTTTATAGTTGTAATATCTTTATTGACACTTAATGTTGGATCTAAATCTTTATCGTCACATGAAATTACCGTAAATAGTAATGACAGCGCCATTAGGCTTTTTATTATTGTTTTCATTGTTTAAAATTTAAAATTAACGGCAAATGTTACTGACTTAACTGGAGGTGTAGTTAAACGTGTAAAACCATCTGCTCTTACTTCTGGATCATATTTTAGACGGCTATCTTTTACAAAAGTGAATAAGTTTGATCCTCTAAGAGACAAAGTCAAACCATCCAAACTCATTCTTTCTACCAATTCTTTATCAAAAGAATAACCTATTACTAAATCCTTAATTCTGATATAATCTCCATCGTATAAGAAACGAGTTGAAGATGAAGCAGAATTATTACCGGTGGAAGTCAAGTCCATCTTAGGGACATCAGTAATATCTCCTGGATTTTGCCATCTGTCTAACAAAGTATTTACTCCATTGTAAAAAACAATAGTTCTTTGCCCTGTACTTTGTGTATAACCGGCCCAGTCTTCAAAAACTTTATTACCACCAGCAAAATAAACACTAGCATCAAAAAATAATCCCTTGTAATCCAAATGGGTACTCACACCACCTGAATAAGTTGGTAATGATTTTCCCTGAATAGCAACTTTAGCTTCATTATAAACGCTAGTTACTGCACCATCAACACCATTTACGAACCACAAAGGTAGTCCGTTGTCTGGGTTAACTCCTGCCCATTTTCTCATATTCCAAGTTCCTACTGCTTCACCTACTTTAGTGATTTTTGTCCCGGTAGCAATGTTAATATCAGTTCCTGATGCGTCTTTAGCCAACTTCGTTACTTCATTATGATTCAAAGCATAATTTGCTGAAATAGTCCAGTTGAAGTTTTTAGTTTGGAACGCAGCAAAAGTTAAGTCTACTTCAATTCCTTTATTCACAATCTCACCTACGTTAGCAGATAAGGAATTAAAACCAGTAGTTCTTGATAATGGCACATCTTGCAATAAATCAAACGTTCTTTTATTATAAACTCCAATACTTCCAGAGATGCGATTATTTAAAATTCCAAAATCTACTCCTAAATCAATCATTCTATTTTTCTCCCATTGCAAATCTAAATTCCCATAAGTAGAGGGATATATTGTTGGGTTACCTGCATAATTTGTATCGTAAGCAAGTAACGCTTGATATTGATTCAAATCAATTTCATTATTCCCTGAAGTCCCTACAGAACCTCTTACTTTCAATTCATTGAAAATAGAATTTTGCATAAATTCTTCTTTATGTGCATTCCAAGCAGAACCTACAGACCAGAAATCTCCAAAACGTCTTGTTGGTGCAAAACGAGAAGAACCTTCTTTTCTATATGTGAAGTCTACAACATATTTACTTTTATAATTATAATTCAATAACCCTAAGTAAGATACATTTAACCAATCTTGGTAATTCCCATTAACACTTATGTTTGAAACAACATTATCAACATATGTTAATCCTCCAGAAGCAATGTTCTCACCATAAGCACCTAATTCATTATAGGTGTTTTTTTGGTATTCAAATAAAGCGGTAGCATCAAAACTATGGTCTTTATATCTATAATTGTAATTAATCGAGTTTTGAGCAACTAAATTTAAGTTACGAGAAACTTGTTGACTTGCATCTCCATTTACATCAGCTCCATCTCCATGAATTGGATTATCGTATTGGTGGTAAGTGGCAAGATTGTAATCGATCCCAAAAACAGATTTATATTTAAAACGGTCTGAAATTCTCCACTCTAATGTATTGTTTGAGAGAATACGAGCTAAATTGTTTTCGATTAAATTATTTTCAACAACATATAAAGTATTTGGCAAGCCAGTATAACTTTTTATATCTTCAATATTCAATGAACCATCTTCATTATATGGGTTAACCCATGGATTCATGAAATAACGCGCTAAATGTGGATTAGCAAAAAAACCTCCTCCTTCAAGAACACCAGATTGCTTTGAATCCGAAAAAGAGTTGTTTGTAGAAAATTTAACATCCTCAGTCAATTTTCTTGTCATACCAATTTTTGCAGTAAGACGTTTAAAGTCTGACCCAATCACGGTAGCATCTGTTTTATTGTAACCTAAAGACAGGTTAAAAGTTGATTTTTCGTCACCTCCACTTGCAGAGATATCAAAAGTTCTCAAAACGGCATCTTTATTTTTTAAAATTTCTGCCCAATTTCCTTCTTTACCATTCCAGTATTGCAATCCTGCAAAGTTATCATCGATAGAAAGTCCTTCAGAGGTGCCTAATAAAAATCCTTCGGCACCATTTCTGGTAAATCCTTTAGAAGCTCCGTAAGTATTATAAACCGCATCTAAGTACAATTCTTTTCTTTCGGCGCCAGTTAAAGGTGTTTGTCCTTTTACAGCATTATTTTGAAAACCAACAGAAGTATTAACATTAAAAGCCGTTTTTCCTGATTTCCCTTTTTTAGTAGTAATGATAATTACACCATTTGAACCTCTTGCTCCATAAGCTGATGTAGCAGAAGCATCTTTCAATACGGTCATACTCTCAATATCATTGCTACTGATAGAAGCCAAAGGAGATAAAGTAGAAACATTATCACTTCCTGAAAAGTTAGAATTGATTACCGGAACTCCGTCAATTACATATAAAGGCTGATTACTTGCCGAAACGGAACCCACACCTCTAATACGGATATCTTGAACTGAACCCGGTGTTCCTGAAGATTGTGAAATCTGCAAACCAGCCACTTTTCCTTGCAAAGCCTGATCAACAGACACAACAGGAACTCCTCTTAAGCTCTCTCCTGAAAGTTGTTTCACGCTACCGGTTACTTGATTTTTCCCTTTAGAAACATAACCCATAATCACAACCTCTTCTAAAACTTTGCCTTCTTCTTTCATTTTAACATTAACAACTGAAGATGCTCCCACTACAGACGAAAAGTCCTGCATTCCTACAAACGAAAATACTAAAACATCCCCAGCATTAGCTTTTATGGCATATTTACCATCTAAGTCACTCTGGACACTTTTGTTTGTCCCTTTGATAACTATATTAACCCCTGGAATTGATCCAATGGCATCTGAAACTACACCTGTAACAGTTCGCTCTTGTGCAAAAGCAAACTGAAGAGACAACGCCATTAAAAGCGCATAAATCCATTTAAATTTTAACCTCATTATTGAAATATTTGAATTAGTTATTCAGCAAAATTCTTAATAAAAGCTTAAACTATCCATATCAAACACCAACCAAAAATTACATTTAACATTCGGTTAAAAATTATCAGGACAAACTCTTAAAAAAAGAATGATTATTCCTTTTTTTAAAATTATTCCTATAGATATCAAAATTAAATTTTTCGCAATAAAACCAAAAAACGTAATAAAATCAGCTACTGGTTATACATCGCCTTCTAGCTCTATTAATTTAACATTATATTTTGCATGTTTTTTGGTTCTTACTTTTTTTAGCAAAATCCAAATATCGACCCATCTTTTTTTGATTAAAAACATACAAAAAAGAGGTTTTATGAATCCTAAAAAAAGGCTTTTTTCTAGATTCAATTTTCTAAGTGTTTGCCGCTTCAAAAAAATCTGAAAAAGAATAGAAAAGGATGAAAAATTGGCTGTTTTCAAAATCTAGAATATAACCTGATGCGCTGTATTTCAATTAAAAAAAAAGAATTAAAAAAATTACAACGGACCAAAAACAGAGTAAAACAAAAAGAATAGTTTTACTCTAATCCCAATAATTTTTTTATAAAATTATTGGAAATCAAAAAACCCACAAATAAAAATTTATCGAATAATAATCGCTTCGAACAGATTGCTGAAATGTTTCAGAATCTTTTCTTTGACTTCTTCTTCATTAACTTTTGCTACGCCAAGTTCGACGTTTAAGGAAGTTACTGCTTTACCGCGAATCCCACATGGAATGATATTATCAAAATAACCCAAATCAGCATTTACGTTTAAAGCAAATCCGTGCATGGTTACCCAACGGGAGGCGCGAACGCCCATAGCACAAATTTTTCTGGCAAATGGAGTTCCTGCGCCTAACCAAACTCCGGTTTCACCTTCGCTTCTGCCGCAAGCTATTCCATATTCATTAAGAGTAAGAATAATGGCTTCTTCCAGAAAACGCAAGTATTTATGAATATCAGTAAAAAAATTTTCCAAATCTATAATAGGATATCCTACAATTTGCCCCGGTCCGTGATACGTAATATCGCCTCCACGATTGATTTTGTAGAAAGTAGCTCCTTTGGCTTCCAATTGTTTTTCAGATAACAGTAAATTACTTAAATCACCGCTTTTCCCTAAGGTATACACATGCGGATGCTCCACAAAAAGAAAATAATTTGGAGTCTCCAGTTCGAGTTCTTCTCTGCGATTTCTAATTTTCAAGTCAACGATTCCTTTGAACAATTCCTCTTGATATTCCCAAGTTTCTTTGTAATCTTTAGTTCCTAAATCTTGAAGTTGGATATTTTTATTCATTCTTGAAAGATGCAACGGTTAAGAGCGGCAAAGGTACAAAGTTTTTAAGAGAACTTAATGAGTAGAAAAGCTTCGAATGAATTACTCTAAAATAACTTCCAGATTAGTGCTTTCCGGATTCACCAAACAATCCGTTATAAGAAATTGCACTTCCAGTGATTTCTTGTCTTCACTAATTTTTGCATTCGGATTTGATACGGACTTTATTTTCTTTGGGAAATGATATTTTAGAACAAAAGGCTGTGTGATTTTGAATTTAGAAACCTGCGTTTTATATCCTTCAATTTTATCCTGCTGTTTCTTTAATTCTATCGGATCAGTAATTTTCACTATTCTCCTGAAAACACTTCCGTCAAAAACATAGTTCACGCTATAATAATGTTCTTCGGCAGCCAATGCATAATTATTTTCGATGTCATCAGCGTATTCTTCCGTTTTATATAGATCGGCGACTTGCTCTATTTTAATAAAATTTTGCGTGATTGTTGTACGAAATTCTTTCTCAAATGAACTTTTCTTGATATGTACTTTTACCGCAGCAAATTTTTGAAAAATAGCTTTTTCGGATGCTGGTAATCTGGAAAACGTCTCGGAATGTTTCGTTATCAAATCCTGAAAAACATAAGTCGTATCTCTAAAAACTTCTTCTTTGGAGTAGTTTTCACCCATTAATTGCATATAACTATGCTCGTCTCTCAACTCATTAATTTCAATTTTTCCGGTTCCATCTTGGTTTAAATGAATGGTTTCTGTGACTTGGCAACTGGTTAAAAATAACACTAAAAGTAGTAAGGCGTATTTTTTCATTTGGTAATTTAGAGTATTTATTGGTTTCCAAATATACACTATTTGTACTATTTTTCACGCTATTTTGAAAAAGAAAAAGTAGTGGAATAGCCCCGATAACAGCGGCATCCTTTTTCTCTTGTTTTTTTCAAACAAGAAAAAAAGATAGAGCGAATAGCGGGACAAATCGTATTGAAAAAACAAAATATTCTGCTTCAAAAAACCTTGAATTTTAAACTTTACATTTTAAAACTTATATAGTATCTTTGCGCTCTTAAAATCAGCATAAAATGTCATTATCCGAACAAGAAATATTACGCAGAGAAGCACTTACAGAATTACGCAATTTAGGTATTGAGCCTTATCCGGCAGCCGAATTTATCACAACCGCTTATTCCAGCGAAATCTTAGCTGATTTCGAGAAGTACGAAGGAAAAGAAGTTGTTTTAGCAGGTCGTTTGATGGGGAAACGTATCATGGGAAAGGCGTCGTTTGCAGAATTGAAAGATGCTGAAGGACGTATTCAAGTCTATGTTTCGAGAGATGATATTTCGACGGATGAGGAGAAAACTATGTACAATGTGGTTTTCAAAAAACTATTGGATATTGGCGATTTTATTGGGGTTCGCGGTACGGTTTTTAAAACTCAAGTAGGTGAAATTTCGGTTCATGTTTATGGTTTGACGGTACTTGCAAAAGCCCTAAAGCCGCTACCTGTAGTAAAAACGGATGCTGATGGAAAAACGCACGATGCTTTTGCTGATCCGGAACAAAGATACCGTCGTCGTTACGTGGATTTAACGGTGAACGATCACGTAAAAGAAACCTTTATCAAAAGAACTAAATTGTTTAATGCGATGCGTTCTTTCTTTAATGACAAAGGGTATCTTGAGGTAGAAACGCCTGTTTTGCAACCGATTCCCGGTGGTGCTGCTGCGCGTCCTTTTATCACGCACCACAACTCGCTTGACATGCCATTGTACATGCGTATTGCGAATGAGTTGTACTTAAAAAGATTAATTGTTGGTGGTTTTGATGGGGTTTATGAGTTTTCGAAAAATTTCCGTAATGAAGGAATGGACCGAACGCACAACCCGGAGTTTACTGCCATGGAAATATATGTAGCCTACAAAGACTACAACTGGATGATGAATTTCACCGAAAACTTATTGGAACATTGCGCCATTGGTGTAAACGGGACCAGCGAAGCGACTTTTGGAGAACACACTGTGAACTTCAAAGCTCCGTATGCAAGAGTTACAATGACAGATTCTATTAAGCATTTTACTGGCTTTGATATTTCAGGAAAAAACGAAGCAGAATTATTTGATGCTGCAAGAGGAATGGGAATTGACGTGGATAAAACCATGGGTAAGGGAAAATTAATTGATGAAATTTTTGGCGCTAAATGCGAAGGGAATTATATTCAGCCTACTTTCATCACGGATTATCCAAAGGAAATGTCTCCGCTATGCAAGCAACACCGCGACAATCCAGAATTGACAGAACGTTTTGAGTTAATGGTTTGCGGTAAAGAAGTGGCAAATGCCTACTCCGAATTAAATGACCCAATTGATCAAAGAGAGCGTTTTGAAGAGCAAATGCGCTTGTCTGAAAAAGGAGATGATGAAGCAACTGGAATTATCGATGAGGATTTTTTGAGAGCTTTAGAATACGGAATGCCACCAACATCTGGATTAGGAATTGGAATGGACCGTTTGATGATGTTTTTAACCAATAATTCATCTATCCAAGAAGTATTATTGTTTCCACAAATGCGTCCTGAGAAAAAACAAGTTAAAATTGAATTAGAAGACGACGAGAAATTGATTGTTGTGTTATTGCAAACTAACAATAACCAAATGGAATTTGGTCTACTTAAAATTAATTCTGGATTGAGTGGTAAAAAATGGGACAAAGCCATGAAAAACTTATCTTCTTTGGGATTGACTGAAGTAGTTGTTGATGGAGATACTAAAGCGTGTAGATTGAAAGAGTAATTTATTTTATATCAGAATATAAAAAGGAACTTCGTAATGGAGTTCCTTTTTTTTATGCCTATTTGCCCTTTTAAGTACTTTCCTAAGACTAAAAACTTGTACCAACAATCTACAAGGTTAAATAAGTCATAAAATTCATACGTTAATCAATTTTAAACCTATTTTTGGTTGAACAAAAAACAAATCAATATGAAAAAAATTATTGTATCGATCTTAGCCTTATTTGCTTTTGCCTTTGCCAATGGTCAAGCCAAAGAAGGTCAAGTATCAAAAGGAAAATGGCTTATTGAGGCCAACACTGGCTTTGGTAGAAACGTAGGAACTACCGCAATGCATTTTAGTTCTTCGGACGGGATCACTTCCTACAACATTGGAGCTGAAGGAGGTTATTTTATCAAAGATAATCTGGCACTTAAATTAGGATTAGGCTACGGTGAAATAGATGGAAATGGAGAACCGATTGCTTATAAAATAGGAGCTAAATACTATTTGAAAACAATGATTCCTATCGAGCTTTCTTATAATGGAGTTGGTTTTGGATCTGCAGATGCTAATCCTACATACGTTGGCACACAGATTGGTTATGCACTCTTTTTGGGTAAAAATATAAGTATCGAGCCTGGAATTCGATACAACATAGCTACTCATAAACAGTATTATGATAATAGCTTGCAGTTAAATATTGGTTTTGCTTTGCATTTTTAAAACAGTCAGCTTGAAATAAAAATAATCATCAATGATTATTATTTCTTATCTCAAACAAAAAAAGTCGGCTCTAATCAAAGAGCCGACTTTTTTAAAGAATTTTTTAGTTTTAGAATCCTAAACCAACAGCCATTGCTGTTGCTTGAATATTTATATCGGAAACTTTAGTAGCTGCACCAGTTGCCAAGTTAATACTATACACTGATGTAACATTATTTACTTTCAATAAAGCAAAAGCAGCAGCACTGTTTCCACCGATATCAAATCCGCTATCAGCATCAACATTTACCCCTAAACCTCCAATAGCAACTAATGTCCCGTTGTTTGGTGGATCTTGACGATATATCATATCCGTTTGTGAGTCAACTACAAATAAAGTAGTTGTTGTAGCTCCAGCAATATTATTGGTGTAAGCAGCTCCAGTTACAAATGGTGCTCCAGGATTTAAATTACCATCAACTGACACTACTGTTCCTAAATCTGGATGTAAACGTAAGTTTTGACCTGTATTACTAACCAACCTGATTCTATCTACTGTTGGATTAAAATCAAAACCAAAAGAAGTACCTGATAATGCCGTTAAAAAGGGAGACCCAATTGCTGTTAATGCTCCGCTAGCGGTATTCACAGAAAACAATCTGCTTTGATTAGAAATAGCATATAAACCTCCGTTTGCAGGTCTAAAATCTAAGCCGACAATACTTTCATTTGCAGCTAAACCAGTTAATGCAACAGAATTATTACTTCCGTTTGTAGGATTAAAACGAACCAACATATTTCCTGCAGTTGTAGCATATGCAATTGGGTTAGTTTTGAATGCTATGCTTATCACTGGAGCAGTGAATTTGCCAACATCAACAGCTTTTCCTGTTGCTAAATCAATTGTGTATAAAGTGGATACACTAGCATTATTTGTTACAGCAAGAGCAGTTGAATTATCTGCTAAAATATCCATGTCCCCTACACCTTGAAAGTTCACGCCTAAGTCACCAACAAGTTGCAATCCACCATCATTTGGAGGTGTTTGCATATACAATTTATCTTGTTCGAAATCTATATCATACAACATGGTTGCTGTTGCACCAGCTATACTATTTGTATAAGCTACTGCACCAATTTTAGGATTTGTACCACCATTAATAACCCCATCAGTTGCTACAACAGTTCCTAGTTCAGGGTGCAATCTTAAATTCTGACCAGATTCTGTTACCAAACGAATTCTATCTACTGTTGGATTAAAATCCAATGAAGCATTAGCTCCGGCAACAATAGGAGAAAAAGACCCCGCTCCTAATGCTGTTGCAACTCCGCTTTTCTCATTAATAAAATAAAGACGACTAGACGATCCTACTGCATATAACTGTCCGGTTGCAGGTCTGTAATCAATACTTACGATACTCTCTGATGTAGGTAAACCAACAATTGGAGTGGTCGTAATTGGAGTAGCTAAATTTCTTGCATTGAATGTGAGAATGGTATTATTACTGGCTAATGCAGTAAAATCAACGTCAGGTGCCGCAACAGGCATCATCATTTCATTACTATCATCATCATTACATGAAATTGCAGTAATAGATAACAGTGCTAGTCCAATAATGGAAGCAAAACCTAAATTTTGTTGTTTGTTTTTCATCGTTTATTTATTTAGTTCTATAACCATGTACGAAGAATACTTCGTTACGGTTTTAAAATTCTAAAAAAAACTTACATAACTAATAAATCGTAACGTTTGTAAAAGTAAAAACACCTCGGACTTGACCGGTATAAGCGGACTCAAGTCACCTTGAGAACATAATACCAATAACTAAAAAACTTCAATAAACTTTTATGATTTTACAAACTGTAATTGAAGTTTACACTCCAGCGATAATTCGCTTCTACATTGCCTCCGGTAAGATTTTGATTGATAGGCAGCATTGCATTGGCTCCAAAAGAAAGCCTGTCTTTTCCAACTTCAAAACCAACTTTACCAAACAAAATATCACCGTTTGTATTTCGTAATTTTTGATTGTACTGGTAATTACTTTCATAAACTTCACCGGCAAACCCAAGTTGTGGAACAATCGAAAAACTATTGTTCTCGTACAAATAGAAGAAAGTTCCGGCGTAATTCAATTGATTCCCAAAACGGTAACTCTTTTGGTTTTCTGTTTTTATTACATAATTCAGCATCGAGTTTAAACCAAATTGTTTTCTTTTAACCACATATTCGGTAGCAAAAAGATAATCCCAACTTCCTGT
Organism: Flavobacterium petrolei; assembly: GCF_003314435.2. GTDB lineage: Bacteria > Bacteroidota > Bacteroidia > Flavobacteriales > Flavobacteriaceae > Flavobacterium > Flavobacterium petrolei. The sequence goes on from NZ_QNVY02000001.1 coordinate 247,982, forward strand.
TCCTACTTGAAAACTTGGATTTATACTACCGGAATTTGCTTCATTAAATTTTCCGGTTGGCGCTTTGATTCCGCCTCCCAATTGTAATGTATGTACCAAAAACGTACTGTCTTTATGGGTTTGATACAAACGATACATTGCCAAAACAGTAATATCGCCAATCCCATTAATGCTTTTGTTGCCAGTTGCGGTTTCTCTTTCATGAAAATGATACGGCAATAATGCCGAAACCTGAACCTTTGCACTAACCGGGATTCGGCCCCAAACCTGAACGGTGTTGAAATTTTCTTTATACCAAGGGGAATTGCTGTATAAGCCATCCATGGATTTATATTGTTGATTGAAATACCGAATCCCAACAAAATTAGAGTTTAACATCGAGGCGAATCCCATGCTTCCGCCACTGGCGGAGCAACCGCAGGCATCGCAGAAATCCTCTTCTTCAAGGAAAGAATGGTATTTTGTAAATGGATTTACGGTATTTAAACTGTCTTTTTCGGCGGCGTTTGCCAATTGAAAAAGAAGTACTAAAAGCAATGTGTATTTTTTCATGTTTGTTGTTTTTAGCCCTGATGGAAACGGAAAGCCCACAGCGGAAAAAGCTTGTTTTTCTTGTCCTGAAAAAGCGACCGGAGGAAGCTCTTTTCAGGACATAGAAAAACGGCTTTTGTAGCGAGGACTTGCAGTGTACAGCAGGAAATAGCTTCTGAAATTAATATTCAGAAAAGCGTTTGTCTGTTAGGTATTGCGTGTCTGTCAATGTTTTTAGAAAAGCAATAATTTTTGATTTTTCTGTCGCTGTCAAAGGGATTCCGAGTGACCCGTTTTTATTCAAAATTGGGTCTAAAGTAGCTGAATTCACTATACCGGAATTATAATGATCCATAACGGCTTCTATTGTAAATAAGCGTCCATCGTGCATGTAAGGCGCTGTTTTTTCTATGTTCCTTAAACTTGGCACTTTGAATTTGTACTTATCCTGAGGCAACTCCGTCACGCGAAAACGACCGATATCATTATACGCGGGATCAATTGACAAACCGTTGTTTCTAAAAGAATTGTCCGTAAACAAATCCGTGGCGTGACAAGTGGAACATTTCTGATTGAAAATGGCATATCCGTCCTTCTCGTCTTGCGTGAGCGTTCCGCCAGATTCATTGCGTCGGTACTTGTCAAAACGGGAATTCGAGGACGTAACCATTACCATAAATTGTCCCAAGGCTTTGAGCATGTTTTCGGAATTGATTTGTCCATCCGTAAAAGCAACTTTGAATAGGTTTTGATAGGCTGAATCGCCTTTCATCATAGCAATCGCTTTTGCAAAATCGCCATTCATTTCTATAGGACTTGTGAACGGAATAATAGGCTGTAAATCCAAATGTGATGCTGCACCATCATACATAAAAGTGGTTTGATAGGCTAAATTCTGGATTGGTGGCGTGTTTCGGGTTCCAATGGCATCATCAACTCCATGACTCAAAGTATGGCCGTGATGCGTAAAAGCATCTTCCTGAATGTGACAAAATCCGCAGGAAACAATCCCATCCGAAGCCAATCGACCGTCGTAGAAAAGTTTTTTCCCCAATTCGAATCCTTTTTCGGTGGGTTGATTATTCGCCAAATCGTATGCCAAAGGCGGGAAATTTGCCGGAACCTGAAAGTTCAGAGGAACGTCCTGATAGTCTTCGCTTTCATCAGCAGAACAAGACCACAGCAACGGAAAAATGAGCAATATGATATATTTTGCTTTCATTTTATATTTTTTTAAAAAAGCGGTCGGAGATTTAATTCCCAACCGCTTTTTGATTAAAAAATTAATCGTTGTGAACGTGATCTATTTTGAACATAGAAGAAACGTTAGCAGTAACCAAAGCCAGTTTAGCCCCACCCATAACGGTTGCCGCTTCCGTAAGATTGATTTTATTAGTTCCATCTATAACTTGAGACAAGTCAGTCATGATGTGTACTTGAGGCGTAATTGTAGTTCGTACCAAAGCATTTTCAGGGAAACTCAAAGTAACTTCAGCATAATTATAATCGGTTCCAGTTTGTCCGGTATGTACTTTAAATTCTTTTGCCGTTGTTACCGTAGGAGCTGTAAAAGTACCTTCGAAAGCCACAAACTTGTAACCTGCACTCCAAGACCACATCATTCCTGCGGTTTGGGCTGTTGCCAAGAAATCTCCTTGACCCGTTGCTCCTGCTTCCCACTGGGTTTTATCGACTCCAATTCCGTATTTTACTTTAGTGTAATTTCCAGCAGGAATGTTTGAAAGATTTAATACTAATGTTGCAGGCGTAGCTTCATCTACAATAAAATAGCTTTGACTTTTTGGGTACGTAAATGTAGTTCCATCCTCTTTTGTCAAGACAATATTACTCACAATGTACTTCACTTTTGAAACCGCTACAACCTCAGCATTCGAATTGGTATAGTTCGTATTGAAAGCAAAATTAGCCGATTTATACACGTTGTCAAATTCTAATTTTAAATTTCCGTTTCCGGTAATCATTTCATTATCATCATCATTAGAGCAAGAAAACAAGGTAACTGAGATAGCCATTACAGCTAGTATATTTTTTAATTGAAATTTCATTTCTTAAAGTTTTTTATTTTGAATATAAGTACTATTTCGCATGCCATATTTGGATTATTATTTCCAAAAAAAGCAAACAAATTTTCATCCGTTGTTTAGAACGGAAGAAATAAAGCATACTACATGCTTAAAAAAATTATGAAATGAAAGTGGGTGGGTGAAAAACAGAAGCACTATTCAAGCGAGCATATAAATTAGAATAATGCGGGTTTATTTTTTCTTTGGTATCAAAAAAAACTGTTGCAATTTCGAAAGATTTGATTTCCTCAAAAATAATTACATCTAGTATAGGAGCAGTTACTTTTTTATCGGAAGAAAGAGGCTTTTCAGCCTCAGAAGCTTTGGCTAATTCTTTCATCAAATGACATTTTCCGTTACATTGCATTTTAGGTTTGTCCTTATTGATACAAAGTACTTTTGAAATGTATTCATAATTAACGACATACTCTAAAACCGGAAGAACGGGTTTTATAAGCATGATAAATACAATTATAAATATGATTTTTTTCACCGTGCAAAATTACTAAATGATTGTTTGATAAAAAATAGTTTTGAATAGAATAATCATAAATAAAATCACTCTATTCAAAACCAAATACTTGAATGCTTTACGCCAATTTTAATTCGGGGATTTCAATCTCGTTTAACTCCGTTTTATAGCAATCAAATTGACTGAAAATCTCGTTTTTAGTGCTTTCGAAAAAAGGAGTTGCTGCGAATAAATCCTCATAATATCCGATTCCTGCGAGCAAATTATTTTTGAACGAATTCCATTTTTTAATTTGTCCCAAAGTTATTTCTTCAGTAACCGCTGAGATTTCATTTTTCAGATAATCCAAATACATTTTTAACTCTTTCACAAATAGATTTGGTCGATTAGTAACCGTCAATACAGATGCGTTTCCATAAATGTGCTGCACCATTTTAGAAAGTGAAACTTCTTTATCAAAATATGCCATGTTGGGCCCCGGACAAATGATTACGCCTTGCGCCTGCCCTTTTATCTTAATGTCATTTTCAAGATACGAAGCATTGGCTAAACCCACACAAAGACAGGCTTTCTCCGTAATACTGTTTTTCTTTTTTTCGAAAATTTCAGCAGTTAAAATATCTTTTTGAAGCAGTAATTCTTCCAGTTTTAAGTCTTGGTATTTCTTGGAAGATGTACAAATTCCTTGTGCATCGTATTCTTTGCTTAGCGCCAAAAATCGTTTTGGACACGAACTTCCCGCTTTGCTTTCCTCGATTCGTTTCAATTTCAATTTTTCATTCGTCGTTCCTCGCAACGTATTGAAAGGAATTCCCAACGGCGAAATATGACTTAAATAAAGATCATCTTCTTTGGCTCCAGCCAATAAATCTCTGGTGTGCACATCTACCGATGTGGCTTCAGGAACCAATAAAAAAGGCGAACCCCAACCCACAGAATCCACTTCATAATGATCCAATAGAAAATCGTGTTCTTCAGCAGTTCCTACGCCACCTTGAACCGTGATTTTTAAATCCAAAGGCTGTTCTGGAACATGCATTTCTTTTTGCCCCAATGCTTTCACCATCAACTCATGTGCGGATTGAATCAATTGCTCTTTTTTCTGTTTGAATTCTTCAAGAATTGGTCCCAACAAATAGCCTTCGGTTGCAAAAGCATGTCCACCACAATTCAGTCCGGATTCGATTCGATATTCAGAAACCCAAAGTCCTTTTTTAGCTAAAAAATTCCCTTGAATCATTGCCGAACGAAAGTCGCTTACTTTCAGCGTAATTTTCTTTTTCAGTGCATTATTCGCATCCGGAAAGAAGGCCGAAAAACTTTCAAAATAGCTGTATAATCTTGGATTCATCCCAGCAGATAAAACGACCGAAGATTCTAATGTACTATTCACAAAACCACGAAGCGCCGCATGTGCATCATTAAAAATAATGGGTAATTGTTCGTCTTTGATGAAATTATCCTTATCTAATTTGGTCATAATATTAACATCAATATCGCCCGGATAAAGATTTTTCTCCAGATAATTTTTGATGTTTTCTTTGAAAGCAAAACCGTCTTCCATCAAGTTTTGCAAGCCTGCTTTAATGGCTGATTTGTTGGGTAACATCGCGATGTAATTTTCCAAAGCTGATTTGCTTTCGGATAATTCCGTCTTGAAGTTTTCAAATTTTTCCTTAACGATTTTGTCTACCAAATTCAAATAAGAAGTAATGCGTTCTGCGCGGTAATCATGTATTTTTTGGGTAATTTCCTGATACGGCAAATCGAATTTCTTGCTATAAAAAGCATTCATTTTTTCGATAAGTTCATCATCCATAATTGAAATCACAGACGAAATTCCATACTTTGCCACTCGTATCGGACTATCAATCGTATAAGCAAGTCCCATAACCGGGATATGAAAAGTATGTAGTGGTTTACGTGTTGTCATGTTAAATGATTTAAATAAATAAACCACAAAAATCGAGAAACAAAACCGTATAAAAACTGATAAATATCATGCTTTCACAGCTATTAACAGCACTTATTTTGTGTCTTTTTATAGAAAAAAAATAACTTCAACTTTACATTTAATCCTAAAACCAAAACGATAAACTTTTGTTAACGATTAAACTTTTTAGTTCTATTCCTATCTTACATCTATAAAACTTAAAACAATACACATGAAAAAATTATTTATCGTTGCATTATTAGTTGTCGGAATGACAAGCTTTGCACAAGAAAGAAAAGCAAGACCGGAAAGAGCCAAAATGGAGCAAATGACTCCAGAGCAAAGAAACCAATTGCACTTGAAAAAGATGACTCTAGAATTAGATTTGAATGCTTCTCAACAAAAAGAAATGAGTAAAATCATTGGCGAACAAAGTACCAAAAGAGAGGCCCGAATGGCAGAGAGAAAAGCAAACAAAGATTCGGTTAAAAAACAACTTACTTCTGATGAACTTTTTGCTAAAAAAAGCCAAATGTTAGACGAGCAAATTGTGATGAAAGAGAGAATGAAAAAAATTCTTTCAGCAGACCAATATAAAAAATGGGATGAAATGAAAGGAAAAAACCACCACCGAATGAATAAAAGAATGGCGCATCATAACGGCAGAAAAGCAGCACAAATGGGTGATAAAAAATAATCCATTTGCTTAAACTATTTCATCTTAGTTCATAAAAAAGCCCCAAATTTGGGGCTTTTTTTATTTAAAATGTTTTCGATACTTTGTCTATCGCTCGGATGGTAAAATCCAAATCCTCATACGTTAACGCATCAGTAATAAACCACGTTTCATAAGCGGAAGGAGCAATATAAATCCCTTCCTGCAACAATCCGTGGAAGAATTTTTTGAACGTTTCGTTATCGCCATTTGCAGCGGTTTTAAAATCAACAACCGAAGCTGCATCAAAATGAACCGAAATCATTGAACCAATAGTATTGATTGTAAATGTAACATTATTTGCTTTCAATACTTTATCAATTCCTGCAGCCAAATACGCTGTTTTATCTGCTAATCTTTTAAAAATAGCACGATCATTATCTAAAGCTTGTAACATTGCTAATCCCGCAGCCATTGCCAATGGATTTCCAGACAATGTTCCTGCCTGATAAACGGGACCTAACGGAGCCAGATAATTCATAATTTCTTCGCGAGCGGCAAAAGCACCAACAGGCAATCCTCCACCAATTACTTTACCAAAACACACAATATCAGCCGATATGTTAAGTAATTCCTGAACACCGCCAGCAGCAAGCCTGAAACCAGTCATTACCTCATCAAAAATCAACAGAATTCCATTATCGGTACACAATTGGCGTAAGCCTTCTAGAAAGCCTTTATTGGGCGGAATACAACCCATATTCCCCGCAACAGGTTCCACAATTATGGCAGCAATTTCATTTTTATTGGCTTCTATTAAAGTAGCTACATTTTCTAAATCATTGTATTTTGCAAGCAAAGTATCTTTGGCTGTTCCTGCCGTAACTCCAGGGCTGTTTGGTGAACCAAAAGTAATGGCTCCACTTCCCGCTTGGATTAAAAACGAATCCGAATGACCGTGGTAACAACCTGCAAATTTTATTATTTTATCTTTTTTGGTAAACCCGCGTGCCAATCGTACAGCGCTCATACAGGCTTCGGTACCGGAATTTACAAATCTAATTTTATCGATATTTGGAACCATCGCAACGGCTAAAGCTGCAATTTGTGTTTCTAATTCCGTTGGCATTCCAAACGAGGTTCCTAACTTCGCTTTCTCTATCACTGCTTGTACGACTGGTTCGTAAGCGTGTCCTAAAATCATTGGCCCCCAAGAATTGATATAGTCAATCAAACGGTTTCCATCTTCATCATACAAATAAGCGCCTTTGGCACTTTTGACAAAAATTGGAGTTCCTCCTACTGCTTTAAATGCTCTTACTGGTGAATTTACACCTCCTGGAATTACTTTTTCTGCTTCAGCAAAAAGCTGACTGCTTCTTTTATATAACATTTATGAATTATGAATTATAGTTATTTTTTCAATTATTTTACCATTAATCTCTGTCCAATAGAAAGCGCATTATCCGAAAGATTATTCTTTTGTTTTAAATCTTCCACCTTTAATTCGAATTTTTTCGAAATGGAATATAATGTATCTCCTTTTTGAACGACATAGGAAGTCAGGCCATTACTAGCTATAGTTCTGGTTTCTAGTGATAATTCCTCCACTAGCTGTTTTTCATTCGAAACATAATTAATATCTAACACCTGACTGTCATATTGATCCAAATGATAGCGCTCAATATATGAAATCAATTTGTCTGGATACTTAGGATCTGTGGCATAACCTGCAGCTCTTAATCCTCTTGCCCAAGCTTTGTAATCATCTTTGGAAAAACCAAAAAGCTTGGCATACCTGCTTCTCCCAGTCAAAAATAACGCGTGGTCTTTGAATGATTCTGAAGGGTTATCATACTTCCTAAAGCATTCCTGATCAGAATCATCATCGTGCTTAACGCTTTCTCCTGTCCATCCCACATGACATTTTATTCCAAAATGGTTATTGGCACTTATTGCTAAATCGCCTCTTCCAGCACCTGATTCTAAAATCCCCTGAGCTAAAATAATACTTGCGGGAATCCCATAACTTTTCATGTTTCCCATGGCAACATCTTTATATTGAGAAATGTAAAATCTAACAATATCATTAGTGACTACTGTTTTTGAAGTAGAAACAATTGTTTCCGTTTCACTCTTTTTTTGTTCTGGTCTTGTGGGTTTGGAAAGGATGGGTTTTGTGCTGTTCCTGCTTATTTGATTCGTTTTTTTAACGGTCCTAACGACTTCTGATTTTGATTTTAAAGGTGCTTTTTTGGTTGTTGCAATAACTGGCTTTGTGGCATTACACCCTATCAAAGTCAGTATAGTAAAAATTAGTAGGATTTTTTTAAACATTGATATCTATTGTTGGTAATTGTTTGTTTCTTAATTTCATGTTCATTCCCTGAATTCCTTGAATTCCACCGGTATGAATCAGTAAAATTTTTGATTCGGCGGGAAAATAGTTTTTTTTAATTAAATCTATAACGCCAAAAACCATCTTTCCCGTATAAATGGGATCCAAAGGAATTTGATTTTCAGTATAAAATTGATTGATGAATCCGATTAATACTTCATTTACTTTTCCGTATCCACCAAAATGATAGTCCGTTAGTAACTCCCAATTATCATTTTGGGTGAAATTACGAATTTCCTCTTTTAAAAAATCACCCTTTAAGGCGGGAAATCCTAAAACTTTTTGGTGTGGCAAAACACTATTGATGATTCCTGAAATCGTTCCACCAGTTCCTATTGAACAACAAATATAATCAAATTCAGCATCTTCCGGACCCAGAATCTCCTGACATCCCTTGATGGCCAAATCATTTGTCCCGCCTTCTGGAATCAAATAAAAACTGCCGAATTTTTGTTTTAAATTTTCGATAAAAGACACTTCACTTTTCAATCGGTATTCTTCCCGAGATATAAATTCTAGTTGCATACCGCAATTTTGAGCGAATGACAACGTCGGATTCTCAGCAACTTTACCTGCCAATTCATCTCCGCGGATAATACCTATGGTTTTGAATCCTTTTTCTTTTCCTGCAAAAGCTACTGCGGCAATATGATTGGAAAAAGCACCTCCAAAAGTAAGTAATGTTTCCTGATTTTCTTCTTTCGCCTGAAGCAAATTATACTTCAACTTTCTAAACTTATTTCCAGAAACAAAAGGATGTATCAAATCTTCCCTTTTGATTTGCACTGAAATAGAGTTCGGAAATAATGTTAGTACCTTTTGATTCAAACTATTTTATTTTTTACAAAGTAAATTTATATATACTAAAAATGCAACCTCTACAGATTGCATTTCTATTATTTGTACCAAAAACAAAAATTAATTTTTAATTATAATCTTTTTCCCAAGTTCTATCTTTTCATCTGTTGCAATTTTAACAATATAGACTCCATCACTTAAACCGGATGTGGGAAAATTATAAGTAACATTCCTGCCTAAATCTTTTTTACTGAAAATTAACTTCCCAACAATATCATACAAGTTACATGTAGCAATATCTAATTGAAAAGGATTGTTAATCGTTAAATTTTTCGCATTATTATTCTGAAAAACAACAAAATCTTTAACCGCTAAGTCTTCTGTACCTAAACTATTATTGTTTTTGAAAGTTAATTCAAACTGTGTGTTATTAACACCTCCAGGTAGCGTTAAGTCATAAAAATCATTTTTTATATCGTGATAAAGGTCCGTATTCTTATCATGCAAATAGATATTCTCAGCTTCCGTGAAATTCAAAATTTCTTGTACTGTAATTTTAAAATTGGCTTGATTAGTATTTTTAAAACCAAGTGGAATTTTTGTGTCTATATTAAACGGTCTAGCATCAATAACATATTCAGATTCATTTAATGAAAAATAGGTATCTATTCCTGCGTTATCTCCAGCTAACATAGCATCCATAGCGTGATCTACACCATCTGTTGCATCAGGCACCAGCGCCAAAACCAACTGACGAATCCCTTGATCGTTTAATAATGCATTTAATCTAATTTGCGGAGCGGGCTTTGTGTTGACCATGGTATAATCATATCCGGACAATGATTGAATTGCCGGCAAAAATTCATTGGTGTTTTTAGTTTTACTAGGACTGCTGCTTCTTTCAAATTGAGAAAAATTTAGAACATCCTCTTTTACAAACACGCGATAGCTATTTTTCATTTCTACTATTCCATCAGCAGTACCATCTAACATGAACCCCTGTCCAACAGGACAAAATCGTCTTTGAAAAACATTTCCTGAACTACCTAAATTAGTGACTTCATTCCCATTACCATCGTACGAATAAAATGTTGCCGGTGTGTAGACCCCCATGTTTCCGATAGTACCATTACTATCGCCTCCAAGTGGGGAATACGCGCCATATCCTCCTCTGAAATTATCAATATAATGCGAATTCGCAGTTTTATCATGTTCCCAGAAATAGGCAATACCAGTTGTATTTGAGGCACCTAACAAGAATAATTTCAAATCTATTGCAGATGGATATGGGTTGCCCGTTAATGTATATTGAAGATTGAGAACGTTAATTGCAATAGTTCCATCATTTGGTTTCCCTCTAAAATCATATCGTTGCTTACTCCCTGGATTATTCATAACGCCATTTACTATTGTCGCATTAGTTCCGGAAGTTCCTTTCATGGTAAAACCTTCTCCTGCATTTATGGTAGATGCTGTACCCACGGAAATCCAACTCGAATAAGTACTAGAAGTTACTAATTTATTGATCCAATAGGGCGCTATAGCAAATGGAGTTGCCGTTCCATTATAATTATTCATTCCTAAAGGAGTTGAATTAACACTAGATGTTAAAGTCACAATGTCCTTAAGTTGGGTAATTCCAAAGGGTGAATTTCCTGCGGCAGCTATATTCCCGCCAACTGGGGAACACCAATAATTGTATTGAAAATTATTAGTGGTTCCTTCTTGGAACACAGATAAATTACCCAATCCACTATTTACCCCTGAAGAAGTTGAACCCTGCAGCAACTGTGCATTTTCCCTCAAATAAAAATCACTATTTGCCGCATTTAACTCTAATTGTTGTTTTATAAAAACAACTTCATTACTGGCAAAAACGTAAGAGTTTGGACTTACATACATTTGTGCATTTATATTACTCTGGATTAAAAAACCAGTAACAATCAGCAGTGTTTTTTTAAGTATTTTTGAGGTCATAAGCATAAAATTTATTGTTGAAAATCACAATAAAAATATAACTTTTTTAGACAAAACACTCGATTAAAAGAACATAAATTTGTTTAAATACATATTTTTGTATATTGAATGCGTAATTTCTTATATAAATAAATTGAAAAAAATAAATAAATAAAATTATTGCAAAGCTATTTTAACAAAAAAAAGCTTGATCGTTGAAGATGGATCACTTTTCTAAAATATCAAAATTTGCAACGAAAAGAAAACATAATTCTATCCGAGATTGAAGTATATAAATCTTATTTTTAAAAAATTTGTTATGAATTAAACACTATTTTTTCAAAAACAAGTAGTTACAAAATTGAAAAATAGATCGGTTTTTTAAGTAGTCTAAATTTGCTTCATTCGAATATGCTTCCCTCTCGAAACTGATATTTCTATAAGCCAAATTTGCATTCTGATACTGACCCAAGCGAATAAGATATTCTAATAAATACCAAATAAAAAAAGGAAGTATTAATAATTCAAGCTGTTGACGAAGATGGATTTTTTCGTGATTGACTAAAATTCTATTTCCTTTATCCATTCCATATTTTACAAATACAAAAGGAAATACAGTCAGTCCGCGATATCCTTTAGGAATTAAAAATTTAGCAACAATCAGAAACATTCGCTATAAAATTTATAAATTTGTAATGATAAAATGGTTCTATTTGATGAAATACTCAATCGTTTGAGTTGACGTTACTGAATCATAAAAACTAAATGAATTTTACAATAGAACATTCCCAAATATGATTGACCAAAGTAATGAAAATAAATTGATAGAAGGGGAAGATTTCTATTACACACCGGAAGGATATAAATGTTTTACCGAAAAACACCATTTAAAACGAGGATATTGCTGTAAAAGTGGCTGTCGTCATTGTCCATATGGTTTCGATAAAAAAACAGGAACCAATAAAAAATAATCGCATTTTAGAATCTAAATAAGAAACAGTATTAGAGCGTCAGTTTTAAAAACACAAACATAAAAATGGATATTTGTTTACAGAAATATAGAATCAAAATTCACAAATCCTACCACAGGTCGGATATTCGTTATCCTTAGTTGTTTCATTTTTTTATAAGAAGCCAATGCTTCTTTAAATAATCAACACAAAAAATTAACGAAACAACATCAAACATGACTTTTCAAGAACAAATACAACAGGGAATTCCTTCGGTTTTACCAAAACCAAAACCCTACGAAACAGATATCAATCACGCACCAAAGCGCAAAGAAATCCTTTCGGTTGAAGAAAAAAAATTAGCCTTGCGCAATGCCTTACGTTATTTCGAACCGCAACATCACGCTGAATTAATCAAAGAATTCTCGGAAGAACTGGAAACCTACGGACGTATTTACATGTACCGTTTGCGTCCGGATTATAAAATGTATGCACGACCAATTGCTGAATATCCAGGAAAAAGCGAACAGGCCAAAGCAATTATGCTGATGATTCAAAACAACTTGGATTATGCCGTGGCGCAACATCCGCATGAATTGATTACTTATGGTGGAAATGGAGCAGTTTTTCAAAATTGGGCACAGTATTTATTGACGATGCAATACTTGTCGGAAATGACCGACGAGCAAACCTTGACGATGTATTCCGGGCATCCAATGGGATTGTTTCCTTCCCACAAAGAAGCGCCACGAGTTGTAGTCACTAACGGAATGGTAATTCCTAATTATTCTAAACCGGACGATTGGGAAAAAATGAATGCATTGGGCGTTTCTCAATATGGACAAATGACCGCCGGAAGTTACATGTACATTGGTCCCCAAGGTATTGTACACGGAACAACCATTACCGTTTTGAACGGTTTTCGTAAAATAAAACGCAGTCCAAAAGGCGGCTTATTCGTAACTTCCGGTTTAGGCGGAATGTCTGGCGCACAACCAAAGGCCGGAAATATTGCGGGTTGCATCACGGTTTGTGCCGAAGTAAACCCAAAAATAACGCACATTCGCCACAGTCAAGGATGGATCAATGAAGTCATTGATGATGCGGATGAATTAGTGAAAAGAGTTGCTTTGGCGCAAGCCAATAATGAAATTGTCTCCATCGCCTATCTTGGAAATGTGGTTGATGTTTGGGAAAAATTTGACGAAGAAAACATCCATATCGATTTAGGCTCTGATCAGACTTCACTCCATAATCCTTGGGCGGGTGGTTATTATCCAGCTGATATTTCCTTTGAAGAAGCCAATATAATGATGGCTGAAAAACCTGATTTATTTAAAACAAAAGTTCAAGAAACCTTACGTCGTCACACGACCGCTATCAATAAACACACTGCCAAAGGAACGTATTTCTTTGATTATGGAAATGCTTTTTTATTAGAAGCTTCCCGTGCTGGTGCTGATGTTATGGCAGAAAACCACATCGATTTCAGGTATCCGAGTTACGTACAGGATATCATGGGCCCTATGTGTTTTGATTACGGTTTTGGTCCTTTCCGCTGGGTATGTGCTTCAGGGAAACCAGAAGATTTAACCAGAACAGATCTAATTGCTTGCCAAGTTCTCGAAGAAATGGCAAAAACGGCTCCCGAAGAAATTCAGCAACAAATGCAGGATAACATTCACTGGATAAAAGGCGCTCAGGAAAATAAACTGGTTGTAGGTTCCCAAGCCAGAATCTTGTATGCTGATGCTGAAGGACGCGTTAAAATTGCCGAAGCCTTTAATCAGGCTATTGCCAAAGGCGAAATTGGAACTGTAGTTTTAGGACGCGATCACCATGATGTTTCCGGTACTGATTCGCCGTACAGAGAAACTTCAAATATTTATGACGGCTCCCGTTTTACGGCTGATATGGCAATTCAAAACGTCATTGGAGACAGTTTTCGCGGTGCCACTTGGGTTTCCATTCATAATGGCGGAGGAGTTGGCTGGGGCGAGGTAATTAACGGTGGATTTGGTATGGTTCTTGATGGTTCAAAAGAAGCATCAAGACGCTTAGCGTCAATGCTTTTTTGGGATGTCAACAATGGAATTTCCCGAAGAAGCTGGGCGAGAAATGAAGGCGCACTATTTGCCATCAAAAGAGCCATGGAGACGCAACCTTTGTTGAAAGTCACCATCCCTAATATAGTTGCCGACAATTTGTTGGATTTTTAAAAATTTGAACGTATCTTTAATAACATTTAGTAATCTAATAATCAAGCCATGAAAGCAATTAAACTCCTCCCAGTACTTTTACTTTTCGTAGTTGCATCTTGCAGTTCCGTAAGAGTATATTCCGATTATGATAATAACGTGGATTTTAGCCAATATAAAATATACGCTTTTCATAAAAAAGGAATCGATAAAGTTGAGATTTCAGAATTGGATAAAAAAAGAATACTCAATGCAATAGACCGAGAATTAAGCTTAAAAGGGATGACTAAAAGTGAAAATCCAGATTTGCTAATCAATATACTTACCAAAGAAAGAGAACGAATTGACGTAAACCAATACAACGCAGGTTGGGGTTACGGTTGGGGATGGGGATGGAATCCTTATTTATGGGGAGGCCGCAGCACTTATGTTTCCTCTTCAACTGAAGGAACATTGTATATTGATTTAATTGATGCCAAGAAAAAAGAATTAGTTTGGCAAGGAGAAGGCGTTGGTTATTTGACGGAAAATCGCAGTGAAAAAGAAAAACGAATCAACGAATTTGTTGCTAAAATTTTAGAGCAATTTCCACCTAAAGCAAAATAGTTTCCCATCAGAATCAAACATAAAAGTCTACCTTTGCGTAGGCTTTTTTTATACCCAATCATGACACCACAAACCGACATTACTACATTCGACGATATCAAATTACTGGTTGATACTTTTTATTCCAAAGTTCAAAAAGACGAATTTATTGGTCCCATTTTCAATGAGAAAATAGGAAATCGATGGCCCGAACATCTGGAAAAAATGTACCGCTTTTGGCAAACTATTTTACTTGAAGTGCATTCCTATTCCGGAAGTCCATTTCCACCACACAAACAATTACCAGTTGCAAAAGAACATTTTGACCGCTGGATGCAAATTTTCACGGAAACTACCGATAGTTTATTTTCAGGTCCATTAGCCGAAGAAGCAAAACTTCGGGCTAAAAATATGGCTGAAATGTTCCATTACAAAATTGACTATTTCCGCAATCTTGAGAAAAATCAAACGAACAATTCGTAGTTTTTTAAATGGTTTTTCATTCCAAAATCTGTTCCTTTTTGCAAACAGCAACACATTTCTTTATGCGTAAATTATTATTTCTTGCCGTTTTTCCAACTTTTCTATTTTCTTGTTCCAATTTAAAACAAACCGCTGAAAACAAAGCAACGCCAAGTTTAAAGCTAATCAGTTCGATTGAAATTCCATTTGATGAAATGTTTCAGAATACAAAAGTGGGCGGATTATCCGGAATCGATTATGATGCAAAAAACGATTTGTATTACCTGATATGTGACGATAGATCTGTGTTTAACGATTCCAGATTTTATACCGTAAAGATTAATTTGTCCGAAGACAAAATAAAAAGTTTTGCTTTTCAAAACGTAACTTATTTGAAAAACGAAACCGGAACAGCGTATGGAAATTGGAACACCACGCCAACTACTTCCGCAGATCCAGAAGACATCCGATTCAATCCAAAAACGAATTCTTTAATTTGGAGCAGCGAAGGCGCGCGAGTGATTACTGCCGATAAAGAAGTCTTACAAAATCCTTCCCTGAACTTCATGGATATAAAAGGTGACTTTCTTGGCAATGTTACCTTACCTGAAAATTTAAAAATGCACAAGCTAGAAAAAGGCCCGAGAAATAACGGGACTTTAGAAGGAATTACTTTTGACAAAAAGTATAAAAATATCTACACCAACATTGAAGAACCTTTATTTGAAGATGGCGACCAAGCCAACACCAGCAAAGGAGGTTTAATCCGATTATATCTATTTGATGCCAAAACAAAAGAGAACACCGCTCAGTACGGCTATCAACTGGAACCTATTGCGCTTGAACCCAATCCTAAAGGAGCTTTTGCAGTAAATGGTATTTCGGCAATTCAGTATTATGGTAAAAATCAGTTATTGGTAGTAGAACGCTCCTACTCGACCGGAACGCAAGCCTGCACGGTAAAAATATTTTTGTGTGACCTGAAAAAGGCAACTGACATTAAAAATTATCCTTCCTTACAAAATCAAAAATTAGAATTGGCTTCTAAAAGACTGGTCCTTAACATGGATGATTTGGGAATTTTTATTGATAATATTGAAGGGCTAACTTTTGGACCAAAATTGGCAAATGGCAATCCATCTCTCATTTTTGTTTCGGATAATAATTTTTCTGATAAACAGAAAACGCAGGTTTTGGTGTTTGAGTTGGTGAGGTAGTTATTTGCATAAAGACAACTTTAAAATGCAGTGATAAAAACCGTAATTATGATATTACGATTTTTTAATATTTTTTTAGTTTAGCAGGATTTTGTTTTCCGTTAAAAATGTCTAAAATTAGGACTCCATTTTTAGTTCGCTCATATATAATTTTGTAAGACCAAATACTTATATGGCGGAATTTTTCTTTATTAATGATTGGATCAATCGCAAATTCATAACGTTCATCCTGTAACGACTCTGCAACATCAATTATCTTGTTCAAGACTTTCTCTGCATTTTGTGGACTATCCTCAAAAATGTAATTATAAATTTCAGAAAGCGATGTTTTAGCTTCCTGCGACCAAATTACATTCATTTCTTTTGGGATAAAATGTGACTACGAACTTGTTCTGAAGTATACGTTTCTGCTCCATCTGCAACTGACTCACTAATGGACTCTATGTGTTCTATATACTGGTATTTAGTCAAAGATTTACCTTCAGGAGTATAGGCAACAATAGGATTTCCGTTTAAAACAGCTTCTATTTGTTCTAATAGCTTTTTATCTTGAACATCTATTAGTTTTTTGATTATCTGATTTTTATAAGCCTCAATATTCATACTCATATATTTAATAGAGTAAAGATACAACTTTTTAGAAATGGAAATTAATTCCTTGACAAACAGTATTATTACTTTTTGTTGACAACTTAGAAGTATTTTTTTTCTTAAATAGGTTATATTAGCAATTCACACAAGAAAAAACAATGAGTTTAGTTTATACTATTAAATCGGGATATTTAGAATGTCAAGAGGAAAAACTCAACATTCCTTTTGCTTTAATTTTTTTAGAGAATGGTATTTATAGCCTTGAAATTCTATTGCCAAGTAATGATTTTTATAATAAATACAAGTTTAATTATTATTATAAACTTTATGGTATTACCGAAAAAAACTATTTCATTGAATGTTCTGGTTTACAATTAACAAGCTATGATAGTGGCACAAATAAAGTCATATTCAGATGCGATAACTACATAAAATTAACAAAAAATGATGAGAATGAGCCCGAAATAGAAGACAAAAAAACAAGGGAACAAATATTTTTTGTAGAATTAGAAAATTTCAAAACACAATTTGGAAATTTTACTCACATAAACAGAAGTAATAATTTAGAAGATTACAACACCTTTTTTACCAGTCCAATTCCAGATCATACAGAAACAGTATGGATTACAGATGATTTAGAAAACAATGGTAATTATTTCAAATTCAAAATAATTCAAAAACCTAATAGCGAAAACATATTAATTGATTTCAGATCAAATGAAGGTTACTGTAAACTATATTATGACAACTATTTGAAAATCAAAAAAGACCTAATTAGTATCTTGTCTTTTATCAATGGCGGTATTGTGATAGTGAGAAGTGAGTTAACTGGAGATTATTACTCACAGAGTAATAATGGTTTCGACTCTCATAAAAAAATTAACTATTCAAGAGAAATCATTAAAGATTACTCACATAATGACTATATAGGAATCAATTCTCATCACTCACAATCAGATAGTATTTTTAGAGAAATTTTCTTTAATTGTTTTAGGAATTTTCAAAAACTGAATAAACTTCTAGATTTCGATTCTTTAATTATTTCTTTAAATATTGCATCCCAATCAAAAGGTTTAGATGAACGGTATTTCATTTTAATAACAGCTCTAGAAAGAATAACAAAAAAATATTCCACTCTAAATATTGATGATAATTCGTTTCTTATAGACAATGAAATATTTGAAAACGAAATAAAGGTAAATTTAATTGAAGCCCTTGAGAAAGTTAAAGTTATAAATCCGAATTCATGGGGTATAATGAAATCGGTAGTCTCAAATTTGAACAATAAAAATAATGGAACCAAAAAAAGTCTTTATACATTTTTAAATTATGCCAAAATCCCCATAAATGAAAACGTTCTAAACTTAATTGGAGCTGAAAGAAATGATGCAGTTCATGAAGGAAAAATTGGAAAAACCTTAGAAGACAGTTATGAAAACTATTTGAAATTAGACAATATTTTAAGAGATGTAATTTTAAATTCTATTGAATACTTTAGCTATCGGAATAGAAAATATGTATACGCTACAAAAGAAGAATTTATTGAAGCAAACCCTAAACCTACAAATTACAATTTTCCTCCAGCGGTAATAATGCCTTAATTAAATACAAAACTCCCCTAGCCCCGAGTGAAATGAAAAGCTTTTTGCGAAAGCCGTTTTGGTTTTTCTTGTTGCTGCAGAGCGACCAAAGGAAGCTCCCGCAGGAACGTTAGAAAAACAAACGGGTTTGCAAAAACTTGCAATGAAAAGCGGGAAATAGCTCCTGAAATTCGTACTTTTGCA
This sequence comes from Flavobacterium petrolei, assembly GCF_003314435.2. Classification (GTDB taxonomy): domain Bacteria; phylum Bacteroidota; class Bacteroidia; order Flavobacteriales; family Flavobacteriaceae; genus Flavobacterium; species Flavobacterium petrolei. The sequence continues at coordinate 266,596 of NZ_QNVY02000001.1, forward strand.
GTAGAACTACAACGTTTTCGATATGAACTCAACTATAGAAAGCAATCCGTTATTAGACCGATTGCCAAAGCACTTAAAACAATTCATTAAACCTCAGGATTATAGCGATTACACGCCCATAAATCAAGCGGTTTGGCGTTATGTGATGCGCAAAAATGTAGATTACTTATCAAAAGTAGCCCATAGTTCCTACTTGGAAGGTTTGAAAAAAACAGGAATCGAAGTAGATAACATTCCAAGCATGTATGGTATGAACCGTATTCTGACCGAAATAGGTTGGGCTGCTGTTGCCGTGGATGGATTTATTCCTCCAAATGCTTTTATGGAATTTCAGGCCTATAATGTGCTTGTAATTGCCTCTGACATTCGCCAACTCGAACATATAGAATACACGCCCGCACCGGATATCATTCACGAAGGTGCTGGTCACGCTCCCATTATTGCCAATCCGGAATATGCTGAATACCTGCGTCGTTTTGGGGAAATAGGCTGTAAAGCGATTTCTTCTCACAAAGATTACCAAATGTATGAAGCCATCCGACTGCTTTCTATCTTGAAAGAAGCCGAAGATACGCCGCAAGCCGATATTGATGCTGCCGAAAAAGCGGTGGAAGATTTGCAGAATAACATGGGTGAATTATCCGAAATGGCGCAAATTAGAAACCTGCATTGGTGGACCGTGGAATATGGTTTGATAGGAACTGTTGACAATCCAAAAATTTATGGTGCCGGACTGCTTTCGTCCATTGGTGAAAGCGCTTGGTGTATGACGGATAATGTGAAGAAAATCCCTTATGATATTTCAGCAGCGAACCAAAGTTTTGACATTACAAAACTGCAACCGCAGCTTTACGTTACTCCAGATTTTGCTTATTTAAGCTTAGTTTTAGAAGAGTTTGCCAATAAAATGGCGTTGCGTACCGGAGGATTATCAGGAATTAATAAACTGATTCATTCGAATGCTTTAGGAACGATTGAATTGAGCACCGGAATTCAGATTTCGGGAGTTTTTACAAATGTTATTGAAGAAGAAGGAAAACCCGTTTATATCCAAACAACCGGAAAAACGGCATTGTCATACCGTGAAAAAGAATTAGTTGGTCATGGAACAATCAAACATGCCGAAGGTTTTGGAAGTCCTATTGGAAAATTAAAAGGTATAAATCTAGCGATTGAAGACATGAGTCCAAGAGACTTAAGCGCTTATTCCATTACCGAAAGTAAAAGTGTAACACTTGAATTTGAAGGAGATATTACCGTAAAAGGGGAAATCATTACAGGTTCTAGAAACCTGCACGGAGAGATTATTTTAATCAGTTTAAAGAATTGTACCGTGACACATGGAGAAACTATTTTGTTCCAACCGGAATGGGGAATTTACGATATGGCTGTAGGTAAAAAAGTGATTTCAGCATTTTCAGGTCCTGCTGATGTGAATAGTTTTGATTTGATTTCGCATGTTCCAACAAGCAAAACCATCAAAGCGAAACATACCGCGGAACGTGATGATTTAGAGGTTTTATACCAAACAGTTCGAAACATAAGAGAAACAAAGGATACCGAAACTTCTTTGGCTCCAATTTTTGATAAATTACGAACTAATCATCCAAACGATTGGTTGTTAGCTGTTGAAATTACCGAGCTATTGAACGACCGAAACGAACCTCAATTGCTACAGGAAATAATGGTTTATTTGGATCAATTGAAAGTAAAAAGACCCGAAATAGCGCATTTGATTGCTGGTGGTTTGGATTTGATTTTTGACAAAGAGAAAGCTTAAAAAAAGGAACCGCAAATTCACAAATTATTAGAGTTGTCTAAAATTTGTGAATTTGCGGTTCCTTTTTTAATTATAATTTTATTTTTTGCCCAAAATCTTTCTCGCTTTCGATAATTTTACCTTCGTATTTTAAAGTCCAACCCAACTGACTCGTTGTAATTAATAGTTTAGACAACTCGCTGATCAATCGGTTTTGAGCATTGGTTTTCAAAGTTGATTTCTCAATTTTCTTAGCCAAATTTGCTTTTACTGATTTGTTGATTTTATTGTAATCATCTCCCGTAAAAGGATTCAGTTTACTTTGTTCGACATCATAAAATTGAATATCCGGACTGATTTTTATTTCTTCTTTTGGAATACTAACAATCGTGATGGTTTTATTTTTTTCATCGATATCGTATTTCATTTTGTGCAAATCATACGCTACAGTTACATCGGCATTGACGACAACCAAAGCTTTTTTCTCGAAAGAAAGCATGTCCATCAAGTATTTCTGTTGATTTTTATAGGTGATAACTTCTGAGAAATGACCTTCGGTAACAACCAATTTCCCTACATTTAGGATTTGTTGCTGAATGAGATTTGTATTGTACGTGATATCTTCATCATCGTTTTTCTTAAAATCGCAATATTTGAACAATAAAAATATCCCACCGATAACTGCTATTCCAATAAGTATTCTTCTAAGCATAATTAAAATTTCATAAATGAATATTGACTTTCCAATTTAGTGATTTTTTCTCTGACTTTGGTCTCGAACTTTAAATGACTTTCAGAATCCGGATTAAAAGGCTTGTGCGAAAGACTTTTTTGAATACTTTCTACTTCATCCATCGTCGCAAAAGCAGTTTCAGAAATAGTAGTTTCCTTGAAACGTTTCCAAATATAATCGATTGCCACTTGATTAGGATGTAACATATCTTCTGCATAAAAACGGTAATCCCTAAGTTCATCCATCATGATTTCGTAGCTCGGGAAATAAGCCCTCTCAGCCCCCGAAGAGGTAACTTGCAAAGCACTGTACAAGGCAGAAATTAAATTCGCTTTACTTACCTGATTTTCTACAAAACCATCTTTGATGTGTCGTACCGGTGAAACCGTGAAAATAATATTGCAATTAGGATTTAAAGCATGAATTAATTTCAGTGTATTTGCTATACTTTCTTTTATTTCCTCTACAGAAAGTAACTCTTTCTTGAACTGCTTTTGTGGCACTTTATGGCAATTCGCCACAATAGAATCGCTTTCTATATTTCGATAAACCCACGAAGTTCCATATGTGATGATAAAATGTGTTGATTCGGTTATTTGTTGGTTAGTTGATTTGATTAGGTCATTTAAAGATGCTAACAATTCTTCTTTATTTGAATTACTTAAATCCGAATGTACATCAAAACAATGCCAACGTTCATTGTGAAAAAAAATATCGTTTTCTGTAAAGTCCTTTCCAGAAACAGCAAAGTCTATCAGTTTTTCAATCGCTAAAGGATGAAATAAAATACCAACTGGATTACAATGATTTTGAAATTTAAAATAGTCCAGTTTCTCTGCCATATTAACCGCAAAACAAGAACCTAAAGAGACAATCTTTGAATTGTAGTCTATTGGATAATTACTTTCAAGAATGGGAATTGGGGTTCTGAATTGCATTGTTAATTTATTTACTACAAATTTGAATAATTTTAGCGAATTAAATGAGGTTTAGATCTTTTTTCATTGGTATTAAAAAATCTAAAATTAAAAAACCCTTTCAGAGTTTTAAACTTTGAAAGGGTTGTTACAAACATAAATGTTTTTATTAATAGAAGTATTCTGTTTTCAAATAACCACCATTTCCATTAGTAGCAACAGTATTTTCGGAAACCCGTTCTATCGGGTAATTATCTAAATCGTATTTAAAAGAATTAGTATAAAAATTAGCTGATGATGTGATTTGGTCGTCTTTAGAAATACTTGTAATTACAGTACTCATCAAACTATTATTAGAAGAGATTTCTTCATTATAATCCAACAGTTTTTTGTAGCCCGAAATATTATATAATGGATTATGCTTAGTATCATAATCAAAACTTATGCTATAATTTGAAGTAACTCCTACTGCCGTGTTGTCTAAAATTCGTTCGTCTTTCAAGAAATTTTCATTTTCAAAAGACAATTTTCCGTGAAATTCCTTTACTTGCTGATTTGCTGAACCAATCGTAAATTTTTCATAAGAAACAGTTTCATCTGAGTTGTGATTGTATTTTATTCTGTAATTACCCAAAGATTCAACTCCAACCAATTTTCCTTCAAGATAACTATATTCAATAGTCTCCAGAAGCTGATTTACTTTATTTAGCGTTACCGTTTTGTTAATCAAGCCATCAGTATACGTAAAATCGGTACGTTTCTTAGCACCGTCAATACTCACTATTTCATTTCCATTATAAGTAAACAAAGTTATTTCAGAAGTTCCATTTACTGATGTCTCAACTATTTTTTTTATAAATTTTATGCTATCATCATTATCCGATGAACAAGAATAAAGAGCCATTAAACAAATCGATACTATCCAAAATATTTTGTTTTTTTTCATTAAAAGTCAATTATATTATAGTCTATTTTAGAATTTTTAATAATTAATTAAAGTACAAAGTTACAAAAACATTTCCTATCATTTCTAATTTGAATCTTTCTACTTACCTTACAAACTCAATTGCTTTATCCAAAGCTTGTTGAATTCCAGCTACATTCTTCCCACCTGCTGTCGCAAAAAACGGTTGTCCGCCACCACCTCCTTGGATAAATTTACCCAATTCACGAACTACTTGTCCTGCGTTCAGATTTTTCTCCGCCACTAATTCTTTAGAAACATAACAGGTCAACATTGGTTTTTCTTCGTCGGCAGTAGCCAAAACTAAAAATAAGTTATTCCCTAAATTCCCTAATTCGTAAGCCAAATCTTTTGCTCCTTCTGGATTCAAATAGACTTGTTTGGCTAAGAATTGCACGCCGTTTATTTCCTGAATTTCAGCAACTAAACTCGCTTTCAAGTTTTTTACTTTATCTTTAACCAAAGCTTCAATTTGTTTCGCTAATTTGGCGTTTTCTTCTTGCATCGAATGAACGGCTTTCAAAATATCCTGAGGATTTTTCAAGGCTGATTTCACTTCATTCAATGTGTTTTCATACGAAGCAAAATGTGCTTTTACCGCATCACTTGTAATCGCTTCGATACGACGAATTCCCGCAGCAACCGCTCCTTCAGAAACGATTTTGAAATGCCAGATTTCAGCTGTATTTTTCACATGGATTCCACCGCATAATTCCATGCTTTCGCCAAATTTAATCGCACGAACCTCATCACCATATTTCTCTCCAAACAAAGCCATCGCTCCTTCTTGAACTGCTTGCACAAAAGGAATGTTTCTTCTTTCGATTAGTGGCAATTGCTCTTGGATTCTTGCGTTTACAAAATCTTCCACTTGTTGCAATTCAGTTTCTGTCATTTTAGCAAAATGAGAAAAGTCAAAACGCAAGTAGTTTGGATTTACTAAAGATCCTTTTTGTTCCACGTGTGTTCCTAAAATACTTCTCAACGCTTGATGCATCAAGTGTGTCGCCGAATGATTTCTGGAAGACAAGCTTCTCAAATCCTGATTTACTTTAGCAACAAAACCAGCGTTTACATTTTCTGGTAATTGTTTTGTAAAATGTAAAATCAGGTTATTTTCTTTTTTAGTGTCGATGATTTCAATCGTTTCGTTTGCAGAAACCAACATTCCTTTATCACCCACTTGTCCGCCACCTTCAGGATAGAATGGTGTATTATCTAAAACGATTTGGTACAAAACTCCGTCTTTTTTACTGTCTACTTTACGGATACGAGTAATTTTTACATCACTTTCAGTTTGATCGTAACCTACAAATGTTTCCACATTTCCAGGAATCAATACAGACCAGTCTTCAGTAGAAACTTCCGATGCAGCACGGGAACGATTTTTTTGTTCCTGCATTGCAGCGTTAAAACCAGCTTCGTCTAGTTCGAATCCTTTTTCTCTCAGAATTAATGCTGTTAAGTCAATTGGAAATCCGAAAGTATCGTACAATTCAAATGCTTTTGTTCCTGAAACGGTTGCACCTTTAGTTTCGGCAACTACATTTTCTAATAATTGTAATCCTTGGTCTAATGTTCTCAAGAAAGAAGCTTCTTCTTCACGAATTACATTCGTAACCAATTGTTGTTGTGCTTTGATTTCTGGGAAAAACTCCCCCATTTGATTCGCTAAAACACTAACCAATTGATTGATGAAAGGTTCTTTGGTATTCAAGAACGTAAATCCATAACGAATTGCACGACGCAAAATTCTACGAATCACATAACCAGCGCCCGTGTTTGATGGCAATTGTCCATCAGCAATAGCAAAAGCTACGGCACGAACATGATCAACTACTACACGAATAGCAATATTGGTTTTGTTTTGCTCTTCGCTGCTATTTAAAACTTCGTTTGAAGTGTATTTTAATCCTGTGATTTGTTCTACTTTTTCAATAAGTGGTGTAAAAACATCGGTATCATAATTGGAAGTTTTTCCTTGTAATGCCATACACAAACGCTCAAATCCCATTCCGGTATCAACGTGTTTTGCAGGTAATTTTTCTAGAGAACCATCAGCTTTACGGTTGAATTCCATAAATACATTATTCCAAATTTCCACTACTTGCGGATGGTCATTGTTTACCAAACTCTTTCCTGAAACTAAAGCTTTTTCTTCTGCAGAACGAATGTCAACATGAATTTCTGAACATGGTCCGCAAGGTCCTTGGTCGCCCATTTCCCAGAAGTTGTCTTTCTTGTTTCCAAGAATGATTCGGTCTTCGTCAATTAATTCCTTCCATATATCCCAAGCTTCTTGGTCGAACGGTACATTTTCTTCTGGATTTCCTTCAAATACAGAAACATATAAATTTTCTTTTGGGATTTTATACACCTCAGTCAAAAGTTCCCAAGCCCAGTTGATGGCTTCTTTTTTGAAATAATCTCCAAATGACCAGTTTCCCAGCATTTCAAACATGGTGTGATGATAGGTATCAAAACCTACATCTTCCAAGTCATTATGTTTTCCTGAAACACGAAGACATTTTTGCGTATCGGCAATTCTGGTGCTTTTTGGAGTTCCGTTCCCCAAAAAATATTCTTTGAATTGCGCCATTCCTGAGTTGTTGAACATCAGTGTTGGATCGTCCTTAAGAACTATGGGTGCCGATGGAACGATTAAGTGTCCTTTTGATGCGAAAAAATCCAAAAATTGTTTACGTACGTCTTGTGATTTCATTATTAATTTTAGTTTAAAGTTTAAGGTTTAAAGTTAATTATCCCTGAAACTACATCTTTTACTATTCATTTTTTGCCCCAGATAGCAGTGAAAAGCTTCGAGATTTATACATCTATTTTTTCTTGAGGTGGCAGAGCGACTAGAGGAAGCTCCTGCTCGCTCATTAGAAAAAAAGATTTATAAACGAGAACTTGTAACGAATAGCTGGAATAGGCACATTATTTTATTTATTCCTGAAAAAAGGGTGTAACAAATGAAACATTTCTTAAATTTGTTCGTCTAACCTTTTTACAGTGTGCAAAAATAGGGTATTTTAAAATATGTCGAAAGTAAAATATTATTACGATTCCGAAAATCTAGCCTATAGAAAAATAAAAACACGAAAAAGAATAAAATTTGGTGTTATTATCTTGTTTTTATTGGCATCAGCGTTGTTTGGTTTTTTGAGTTTTGTAGTTTTACTAAATACTCCTTATTTTGAAACGCCAAAAGACCGTTTGCAAGCGCGTGAAATTGAGAATTTGAAATTGAATTATGCGCTGCTGAACAAAAAAATGGATCAGGTAAATGGTGTTATTGAAGCTATTGAGGATAGGGATAATAATTTGTATCGCGTGTATTTTAACAAATCAGCAATTCCAGATTCTATTCGGAAAGCAGGATTACCAGGCAAAAACAGGTATCAATTATTAGAAGGATATGACAATTCACAGTTGGTAATCAATACCACAAAAAGGATTGATGTCCTTGGTAAGGAATTAGCGGTTCAGTCCAAATCATTGGATGTGATTTTGAAATTGGCAGAAGCCAAAAGTGATTTTTTGTCAGCCATTCCTGCCATTCAGCCAGTACGAAACGAAAATTTAAAACAAATGGCCTCCGGTTTTGGTTATCGCACGGATCCTTTTACAAAAGCAAGGAAAATGCATGAAGGAATGGATTTTACGGCAAAAACAGGAACGCCCATTTATGCTACGGGTGACGGAGTGGTAGCAAAAGCAGACAACACCGCTTCCGGATATGGAAATCATATTGTAATTCGGCATGGATTTGGATACGAAACTTTATACGCACATTTGAGCAAATATAAAGCCCGAGCTGGACAACGCGTAAAACGAGGTGACGTTATAGGTTATGTAGGAAGCACAGGAAGGTCCGAAGCTCCACATTTGCATTATGAAGTTTTAAAAGATAAAAAAGTGGTGAATCCGCTAAATTTTTACTATGGAAACATTTCGGCAGTAGAATATGTTGTAATCGCGCAACTGGCAAACCAGGAGAATCAATCATTAGATTAATACAAAAATAGGGTGCAGTGTTCGGTTCGCAATGTTCAGACAAAAAATAGTATACAGTAACAATTCAACTGGACAAAAAATAAAAAACAGATATGCATATTGAATTATCTAAAGATAAAAGATATTACAGCATTGGCGAAGTAGCCAAAGCATTTGACGTGAATGCATCGCTGATTCGTTTTTGGGACAATGAATTTGATATTCTGAAACCAAAAAAGAATGCGAAAGGCAATCGAATGTTTACTCCGGAGGATATCACTAATTTACAATTGATTTATCATTTAGTCAAAGAAAGAGGTTTTACGCTCGAAGGTGCCAAAACCCATTTGAAAGAAGGACAAAAGAAAACCTTGGATAAGTTTGAAATTATTCGAAAGTTAGAAACGATACGCACACAATTAACAAATATTAAAAACGAATTGTAGTCAGCACGGCTACTTACCAATTAATTTTTTTTAAACAATTAAATAATAAACATTAAATTAAGTAAACATGAGAAGATTTTTGCCTTGGATTATTGGAGCGGTTGTGATTTTTGTAATTTACAGCTGGGTTAAAGGAATTAATAATACTGCAGTAACGTTAAACCAAAATGTAGAACAATCTTGGGGTGATGTTCAAACAGCGTATCAAAGAAGAAATGACCTTATTGGGAATTTAGTAAACACCGTGAAAGGTGCCGCTGATTTTGAAAAAAGCACTTTGACAGCAGTTATCGAAGCGCGTTCTAAAGCTACTGCTGTAAAAATTGATCCTGCAAATATTACTCCGGAACAATTAGCGGAATTCAACAAAGCGCAAAGTGGTGTGAGCAGTTCATTATCCCGTTTATTAGTAACGGTTGAAGCGTATCCAGAATTGAAAGCCAACCAGAACTTCTTGAAATTACAAGACGAATTGGCAAGCACAGAAAATCAAATTCTAACGGCGAGAACGCGTTTCAACGAAGCAGTAAAACCATATAACTCTCACATCAAAACGTTTCCAAACAGCTTATTTGCTGGATTATTCGGATTCAAAGAAAAAGCATACTTTAATGCAGTTGAAGGTGCAGATAAACCAGTTGAAGTAAAATTCTAAAGTTAGATTATTAGACTTCTTAGATTTTTAAAAGTCTAAATAAATCAAATTTAAATTGAAGAAACAACCTTTAAAAATTAACGGTTTTTATTGCAGATTTAATAATTCTGAAATCAAAAATCGTTAATTTTAACTCAAAAATATTTCAATGTCAAAAGTAGAAGATTTTTTAACCAAAGAAGAAGAACAAGAAATTGTTGAAGCTATTCGTATGGCTGAAAAAAACACTTCTGGAGAGATTAGAGTTCATATAGAAAAGACAACTTCCATGGATGCGTATGATCGCGCCATGGAAGTTTTTCATGAACTAAAAATGGATGAAACTGAACTTCAAAATGGTGTTTTAATTTACTTAGCGGTAGAAGACAGAAATTTTGTAATTTGTGGTGACAAAGGCATTAATGACGTAGTACAAGATGATTTTTGGAATTGTACCCGAGACATTATGGTGGCGGAATTCAAAAAAGGAGATTTTAAGCAAGGCCTTATCGATGGAATTACAAGAGCCGGAGAACAATTGCAGAAATATTTTCCTTGGTTGGAAGGAGACACAAATGAATTATCAAACGAAATATCTAGAGGATAATGCTATTACAAAAAAAGAATACTACAATTTTCCTAATGCTATTTGTTTGTTTGTTATTCACACAAATTGGCTTTGCGCAATTTACCATTCCTGAAAAACCAACTTTACAGACTTCTGTTTATGATTATGCGAATGTTTTAAGCGCAACAGAAAAAGCACAATTAGAAGAAAAGCTGATTAAATATTCTGATTCTACCACTACTCAAATTGTGATTGTTACCATAGAAACCCTCAAAGGGGAAGATATTGGTATTCTTACTCCAAAATGGGGACAAACTTGGGGAATTGGAGGAACAGCAAAAAATGATAATGGAGTTCTTATTTTATTGGCTAAAGCCGAAAGAAAAATATGGATCTCAGCAGGTTATGGTCTTGAAGATCGATTGACTGCAGGTATTGGTGGAGAAATTACCCGAAACATTATTATTCCAGAATTTAAAGCAGGAAGTTATTACAAAGGACTTGACAAAGGAACGGATGCTTTATTTGATGTTTTCAAAGGGAAATACAAAGGCGAACGAGTTAAAGCAACCAAAGATAAAGGATTGCCGATTTTACCAATTATTATTATTGTCATCATTATACTGGTGCTGATATCGCGAAACAAAGGCGGTGGCAATTCTGGTAACAGAGGTGGCGGAATAGGACCTAGTTTATTAGACGTCATTATTCTGAGCAGTTTAGGCAGAAACAGTGGCGGAGGCGGTTTCGGCGGAGGTTCATCAGGTGGTGGATTTGGCGGAGGCGGTTTCGGCGGTGGATTTGGCGGTGGAGGTTTCTCTGGCGGTGGATCTGGTGGAGACTGGTAAAACATATAAAATAATTAAAAGCTGCAATCGCAGCTTTTTTTGTTTCTAAATAGCACTAAATATTAGTTTTCTTGCCTAAAAGCAACTTCTTTATAAAAAAAATTAAATGTCTTTTTAATTAAATTAGTAGTAACAATTTTATCTTTGAATAAGAAACTAAATTTTTAAATAATGAAAAAATTAAAATTATCGCATGGTATCGTGATCCTAATTTTATGCACTGGATTGCAAAGTTACGCACAATTTAGTGGTTGGAAAGAAAAAGCATTACAAGCAGGCACCGCTTTGGGGGCCAAAAAAATGGGACTTGATCAAGTGCTGAAAAAACCAGAATCGATTACCACTTCATTTGAAGATGTGGACCAAACAGGATCAAAATTACCTGATTTACTAGTAGTCAAAAACGCGCAACCATTGTATTTGTTACCAAAAGCTACTGAAGGTGGTTATGTATTGTGCGATGGTTTTTATGAAATGAGTGCGAAAAGTTATTGTTTAAAAGCAGGTACCTTTGCACCATCTCAAGGCGATGGATACATGTACGCACCTACTCTAGGTCCTAAGCAAGAAATTGTAACTGCTATTTTAAAAAATGGCGAAAAACATCCTGAAATAAAGCAGCACAACATACAAGAATTATTGTGGGCTATTATAGCTAGAGCCCGTTTTGCCGATTTCAGTGGGCAATTGAAACTTACTGCTGTAGCACTATTGAGTACAGCCGAATTAACGCACCTTGAAGGTGGCATGCTAGGTGTATTACCTGCGAGCATTATGAATCAAGCAAAATCAAAACTTCCTGAAGCGGTACAAAATGTTTTTGAAGCCGAAAATAACATTCGACAAATGGTAGCTAATGGCAATTATACCTACGCCGAAATGGAAAAATACGCCATTGTTGCCGGTATGGCACCTGTACGCACGGATATTCCAAGTGGGATTTGGACTTTACACCCAGATGGATACTACATTAGGTATTTTCCCTCTGGTTATGCAATAACCAAAGTACAACTTTATGTTCCCAAAACACTATTGGTTACTGGAAAACGAATTGTTTATAATGCAACTAATGACATTGCATGTCCAGCAAATGTAGGTTCGCAACGACTAGCACAAACAAATGAGCCCTTAAATCCAGATTACACTATTAAATTAAAAAGCACTTGTAAATAAACTTGTGATTTAAGCCAATACAGTAAAAGGATAAAGACTGCTGTACGCCTCTTTATCCTTTTTCAAATTAGCGGTAAGCAATCACAATAATGAAACACACATCATAATGAAACACACATCCTGAAGATCTAAAAACTTCATAAATTAGAGTTGTTTCGTTTAAAAAAACAAGTACCTTTAGCCTAGTTTTTAATAGACTTAAAAAGCGTAATACGAATATCAAATGCTTTCACAAAAAACCAAATATGCACTTAAAGCACTGCTCTATTTAGCAGAACAAGACGTAGACCATATCTCTAAAACAGTAGAAATTGCTGAGGCGGCCTCTATTCCAAAAAAGTTTTTGGAACAGATTTTATTGGATCTAAAACGTGGCCATTTCGTAGGAAGCAAACAAGGAAAATTTGGCGGTTATTATCTTTTAAAATCTAAAAACGACATTACTTTAGCCGATATTCACAGGCTTTTTGATGGTGCAATTGCTTTACTTCCTTGTGCATCATTGAATTTTTACGAACGCTGTTCTGATTGCGTAGATGAATCGGAATGCCTGCTAAGACACGGATTGATTACCATTAGAGAGGAAACTTTAAAGGCCATGCAAGGCATTACTATTGCTTCATTGGTAAAAAAATAAAAAAATATATTTTAAACTCTACTAATTTTACAGAATTAATTATATATTTGCCTCGAATTTAATATATCATTAACAATCCAAATTTAAACGTATGAAAACGTACCGAAGTAAGCTTGCTTTTCTGACTAGGCAATCCCAAAAAAATCGACTAATTATAATTAAAAAAAAGAGTTCTCAAATGATGTGTATGTGTTAGTAAAAAAATTTAAACTAAATTCTACTAATTACATATACTTAATATAAATGAAAAATTCTATAAAAAACATATTTACAATACTATCTATTTTAACATTCTCAATATCATTTGCACAAAACATTGACGGTGTAGTCACAACAAACCAAAACATTCCTTTAGAAGCCGCAAATGTTGTAATAAAAGGAACAACCTCAAACACGATTTCAGATTCTAACGGGAAATTTACAATAGACACAAAAGGAAAACTCCCTTTAACTCTTTTAGTACAATATGTAGGATACAAAACTGCAGAAATAGAAATCACTTCTTTACCAATACCTTCATTACAAATAAATCTTATTGAAGAAAATACTTTGGTCGAAGTGGTAGTTTCTTCAAGACGCCGAATAGAAAAAGTACAAGATGTGCCAATAGCGATATCAGTAATAACAGGAAAACAAGCAGAACAATCTGGAGCTTTTAACGTTAATCGCATAAAAGAACTTGTTCCTTCAGTTCAATTATATTCGTCAAACCCCAGAAATACCGGAATTAATATTCGAAGCTTAGGTTCCCCTTTTGGACTTACAAATGATGGAATCGACCCGGGTGTTGGTTTTTATGTTGATGGCGTTTATTATGCACGTCCAGCGGCAACCACTTTAGATTTTATCGATATCGAACAAATTGAGGTATTACGCGGCCCGCAAGGATCATTGTTTGGTAAAAATACAACTTCGGGAGCCTTTAACATTACTACTCGTAAACCAAGTTTTACTTCAGGTGCAAACTTTGAAGTGAGTTACGGAAATTACAATTTTTTGCAAGCTAAAGCTTCGATTACTGGAGCTTTGAGTTCAAAAATCGCTGGTCGTATCTCGTTTTCAGGTACACAACGTGATGGTTTAATCGATAATATCGCAACAGGAAAACCTACCAATACCCTCAATAATCAAGGAATTAGAGGACAATTGCTTTATACCCCTTCTGAAAAAACTAATATTATATTAGCTGCAGATATCACAACGCAACGTCCAGACGGATATGCACAGGTAGTTACTGGTGTTGCACCTACACAAAGAGCGGCTTACCGTCAATTTGATGCTATTATTGCTGATTTGAATTATCAATTGCCTAGTTTAAATGCGTTTGACCGTAAAATTGACCACGATACACCATGGCGTTCCGGACAAGACATGGGAGGTATATCTCTTAATATAGATACAAAAATTGGAAACGGAACACTTACTTCAACAACAGCTTGGCGTTTTTGGAATTGGGATCCATCAAATGATAGAGATTTTACAGGATTACAAGTATTAGCAAAATCACAAAACCCAACCAGACAAACACAAATAACACAAGAAGTACGTTATGCAGGTCAGCTTACCTCTAAATTAAGTGGTGTGGTAGGTGTATTTTTTATTGACCAAGCATCACAAACAGATGGCACAGAAGAATCTGGTTCTGCACAATGGAGATTTGCACAAAGCACTACCAGTAATTTATGGAAAACACCACGTCTATTTGAAGGATACGGTATCACAACGGATGCTCGCATTAGAGCTTCCAGTGCGGCAGTATTTGGTCAGTTAGACTGGGCAATAACAGAACGTTTACATGTATTACCGGGTTTACGTTATAATTTTGAAAAAAAAGATGCTGATTACAACCGTACCACATACGGAGGACTCCAAACGAATGACCCAGCTTTAATTGCCTTGAAAAAACTAGTTTATACGGATCAGTCTTTTTCATCTAACACAGATAATACTGACTTATCTGGAAATATAACCCTTTCTTTTAAAGCCACTGACAAGATTAATGCATATGCAACTTTTGCAAAAAGCTACAAACCCGTTGGAGTCAACGTAGCTGGATTACCTACTCTTGCCGGACAGCCCATTCTTGAGCTTGCCGTAATTAAACCCGAGGAAGTCAATCATTATGAAATTGGAGTTAAAACAGCACCGTTTAAAAACTCAATATTCAATATAACCTTCTTTAATACCGACATCAAAGATTTTCAAACCAATGTACAGGCAGCTGAATTAGGTGTAAACCGTGGCTATCTTGCTAATGCAGATAAAGTACAGGTAAAAGGTATAGAATGGGATGCCAGTTTTGTAATTAGCAAACATTTGACCATCAATGGAGCAGCTACCTATACAGATGCTAAATATGTTAAATTTACAAATGCTCCCCTTCCGCTAGAAGAAACAGGAGCGGCAGTATCATTCAAAGATGTTTCCGGAACTGCATTACCGGGCGCTTCAAAATGGGCAGGATCTTTAGGAGGTGAACTAACAGACAAAGCCAAATTCTTTGGGAATACAGGAAAAATATTCCTTGGAGTTGATTCTTATGCACGTTCTGAATTCTCTTCAAGTCCATCTGCTTCAAAATATTTAGTAGTTCAGGGTTATGCGCTATTTAATGCTCGTTTAGGTTTCCGTGCAACAGATGGTCTGTCTGTACAATTCTGGGGACGCAACCTTTTAGACAAAGATTATTACGAACAACTATTGCCTGCTGGTGGTAATACAGGACAATATGCAGGTGTATTAGGAGATCAAAGAACGTATGGTATTACATTGAAATATTCACTTTAAAAAACTTTCAAAAAATTAAAATTTGAAACAGCACTCTTAAAAATCAGGTTTTAAGAGTGCTGTTTTCTTTTTTCTAAAACACTATTAAGCTGACAAAGTAAAATACTTTTTAAAAACACAAAACAATACCTATAGGATTTGTAGACTTTATGTAAATTTGCCAAAATTGAAATAAAGCTTCGTGAAAAAATTTAGAGTCATTTTATTCTCACTGCTGTCTGTTCTTTGCCAAGCGCAAACGGAGGAAAAAAATATAGATCACCAAAGTATTCTTTGGTCACGCTATTACAATCAATTGCTGCTAACCGAAAAATGGTCTTTGCATTCTGAATTTGACAACCGAGTTTTTCTAAAACCAGTGCAAGAAAACTTATATGTCATCCGAATTCAAGGTCGCTATAAAATCAATGATCATTTAGAGACTGGTGCTGGCTTTGCTTATTTTTCTGTTGATACACAAGTCCCTGAAATTAATCCTGATTACAATACCCCTGAATACAGAGGACAGCAGGATCTTACTTGGAAATTAAATGCTAGTAAAGTAACGCTTATACAACGTTTTCAAGTAGAAGAGCGATTTATTCACAATGCTGATAATGTAAAGTTGCTTCCTGGCACCACATTTTTTTGGAGATTCAGATACAGACTCCAAGGTGACTATGCTTTTTGGAAAAAAGAAAAACAGTTATTAAAAGCCGTACTGTCTGATGAGATAATGTTCAATTTTGGAAAAAAAATAATTAAAAATACGTTTGATCAAAATAGAATTTACGTTGCCATACACTACGGTCTAAATAGCCATTTAGCATTCGAACTCGGGTACCTAAACAGTTTCCAAAGAAGAAGCAATGGAATCGATTATTTCAACAGAGACATTATCCGCTTCAGCATTTTTCATAAAATTAAAATCTCAAAAAAAGTATAAACAGCATTTATAATTTGCTAGAGATAAATATTTACAATAATTTTAAATATTGATTATCAATGCATTAACTAATTTTTTAGAATTCGTGCCGTAACTTTATTTAAAAGATATAGCCATGAAAAATTTTGCAATTAAACTCGTGTGGTTCACTACCATTTATGTTTTTGTTTTTGCCGGTTTATGTCAAACTAATGTTGCTTTGCCGGTAATAATGACGTTATATTGCGTTGGCATGCCGTTAATCCTCTTTATGGTTTACACCGTGCTAACTGATGATTATAAAACTACAAAAACATTCAAAGATTGGTACGGCGACCATCCAATGGAAACATTGGAAAAAGAAGAAGAAGAAAGTTAATCATTTCAATCCATTTTAATCCAAAAAATCCCGACTGCTCGGGATTTCTTCGTATTTTACAATACTATAATTATCAATTTGAACTATTGAAATTCAGATTATCTAACTTTACTTTGCAGAACAAAATGATGCAACCACTTAGGAAAAAATCGTTTCAAATAAGCGCCTAGAACTTCCTTGCCGCCAATATAGACTTCAAATTTTTCAGACTCAACTGCTTTCACAAATTTTGTAGCAAAAAGACTTGTTGGCATTCCATTTTGAGTTGCAGTATCATCTATATTTTGTTTAGATCCGTCTGCCGTTAAGGCATTTTTGGCCACATTCGTTTGTATAAAACCGGGACAAATTAAGGTGACATTGATATTGTCTTTTTGATGTTCCATTCTCAAAACATCAAAAAAACCATGTAAGGCATGTTTTGCACCACAATATCCGGAACGGTATGGCGACCCAAATTTTCCCATCAAACTGGTTACAGTAACAAAATGTCCTTTCTTATTTTTGATAAAATGAGGCAATAAAGCTTTTGTCAACGCAACTGTACCTAGATAATCTACTTCAATTAGTTTTTTATCTACTTCAAAATCGGTGTCAGCAATCAGTGAGCGTTGGCTAACACCTCCATTATTCACTAGAATATCAATTTTTCCAAAGGCAGCAATAGCATTTTCTACCTGATTTTTAGCATTGTCAAAATCAGACAGATCAAAAGGCAAAATCACAACTTCCGCTGTTGAACATTTAGATTTCACAACTTCTAAAGCTTTTATGTTCCGTGCCGAAAGAATGAGTTTGCAATTCCTCCCAGCCAATTCATACGCTAAAGCCTCTCCTATACCACTGGAAGCACCAGTAATCCAAACAATTTTGCCATTTGTTGAATTCATTTTTTTTATAAAAATAAAAAAAGTTTATAGAGCTTTTACAAACTCAATAAACTTTCTAGTGTGATTACGGAAATAAAGATTATTTCTCTCTAATATAGATATCGATTGGTACTCCTGAAAAGTCCCATTTTTCTCTAATTTTATTTTCCAGATAACGTTTGTACGGTTCTTTTACATATTGTGGCATATTGGCAAAAAATACAAATTGTGGTGTCTGTGTTGGCAATTGCATACAATACTTGATTTTTACATACTTCCCTTTTGTTGCTGGCGGCGGATATGCTTCAATCACTTTCAACATAAATTCGTTGAATTTTGAAGTCGCAATACGTTGTTGTCTATTCTCATACACTTTTACGGTTGCTTCCAATGCTTTCAACAAACGTTGTTTTGTTAATGCTGAAACAAAAAGAATAGGCACATCCGTAAATGGCATTAATTCTTTTTTAATTTTCTCCTCATAATCTCTGGTAGACATGGTTTCCTTTTCAACCAAATCCCATTTATTTACAAGAATTACAACTCCTTTACGGTTTTTCTCAGCTAACCAAAATATACTTTGATCCTGACCTTCAAAACCACGAGTGGCATCAATAATCAAGATACAAATATCAGCATGTTCAATCGCACGAACGGAACGCATTACAGAATAAAATTCTAAATCCTCTTTTACCTTAGCTTTACGACGGATTCCCGCAGTATCTACCAAGTTAAATTCGAAACCAAAACGGTCAAACTTCGTATCAATTGCATCACGGGTTGTACCTGCAATATCCGTTACCATAAAACGCTCTTTACCAATTAATGCATTGATAAAACTTGATTTACCAGCATTAGGACGTCCTACCACTGCAAAACGAGGCAAAACTACTTCTTCTTGAACTGGTTCTGGTTTTACAGGAAAAGCATCAATCAATGCATCCAATAAATCTCCAGTTCCACTCCCTGAAATACTCGCAAATGTATAATATTCACCTAAACCCAAGTTATAAAACTCAAGAGCGTCTTTCTCACGCATCGCATTATCTACCTTGTTTACCGCTAAAAGAACTGGCTTAGTCACTTTACGCAATAAACGCGCAACAACATCATCCATAGGAGTAATTCCCTCTTCTACATCAACCACAAAAATGATAACATCAGCCTCATCAATAGCAAGTTCCACTTGTTTACGGATTTCTCCTTCAAAAACATCATCAGAACCACGCACATATCCGCCGGTATCAATTACAGAAAACTCTTTTCCGTTCCACTCGCTTTTACCATAGTTTCTATCTCGGGTCACCCCGGATACTGAATCTACAATAGCTTCTCTTCTTTGTATCAGCCTATTAAAAAGGGTTGATTTCCCTACATTAGGTCTTCCTACTATCGCAACAATGTTATTCATAATATAAATTCAAATATTTTGCAAAGGTAGCATTTAAAACCATGAATATCTATTTTTTTGATATATTAGCAAACCCTTATCCTTTTAATACTTACAAGTTTACTACTATGGACGCTAATAAAGAACTCAGACTTCGATTGCGATTTTACAAAGATGTTCCGCAAAACATAGATGCTTTACGTGTTAAATTCGCTAATTACGCTCAAATTGAGTCAAAAGATTACTTTATAAAAATACGGGGCTATCACATTTGGCTGAACATAAAAGGTCAAAAAAAAGCATATTGGTCACCTCATTTGCACATAGAAATGGAATCAAAAGATCAAAATGAAACTCATATCCGAGCATTATTTGGCCCTGACCCAACCTTATGGACACTTTTTATGTTCTTCCATTTTATAATTGCAGGAATATTTTTGATTTTTTCTGGAATTGCTTACACTGATTACATTCTTAAAAACGCAATTACATTCGATTTAGTAGTGATAGGATTAATGATTTTCGCCTGGTTTCTACTCTATATTGTAGCCAAACAAATCCGAAGCAATGGTCACGACCAAATGAATGATCTGGAAAACATATTCTTGGAAATTATCGAATCTTAGTTTTCTTAGGAGCAATTCCAGCTCTCCGCTATATCTTTAGTGCAGTCCCGATGTTTCGGGACTGCACTAAAGGATGCCGCTGCTATCTGGGCTAAAAAAAAATCAATATCGAAAGTTGAATTCCAATATTGATTTTTCAAAAAAAAGGACCAGCAAAAATTACTGGTTATAACCAAAACGCTTCAACATATTTGCGTTGCTTCTCCAGTTTTTATTCACTTTTACATACAACTCAATATGTATTTGCTTGCCAAAGAATTTCTCTAAATCAGCGCGAGCATCCATTCCTACTTTTTTCAAAGCGGCACCTTTATGCCCAATGATGATTCCTTTTTGTGTATCGCGTTCCACCATAATCAAAGAACGGATTCTAATGATGTTTTCATCTTCAAAAAACTCTTCAGTTACAATTTCTACTGCGTATGGAATTTCTTTGCTGTAATTCAATAATATTTTCTCACGGATGGTTTCATTTACAAAGAAACGTTCCGGTTTATCTGTCAATTGATCTTTTGGATAATACGCAGGTGATTCCGGCAACAATTCAATGATTCTTCCAAAAACTTCTGGAACATTAAAATTTTGCAAAGCTGATATTGGAAAAATTTCGGCATTAGGAACTTTCGCAGTCCAAAAAGCCACTTGCTCTTCGAGTTGTTCTTGGTTTGAATTATCTATTTTGTTCAATAATAACAGAACAGGAATTGTAGCGTGAATGATTTTATTAAAAAAAGCTTCGTCTTTCAATTCTTGTTCT
The DNA here is from genome assembly GCF_003314435.2 of Flavobacterium petrolei. Lineage (GTDB taxonomy): Bacteria > Bacteroidota > Bacteroidia > Flavobacteriales > Flavobacteriaceae > Flavobacterium > Flavobacterium petrolei. The sequence continues at coordinate 286,986 of NZ_QNVY02000001.1, forward strand.
CCAATTTCCACCATATAAATCAGAATATCAGCATCTTCAAACGCGGATTTAACGAAATTCATCATAGAAGCCTGCATTTCGTAGGCTGGCTTGATGATTCCCGGTGTATCCGATAAGATCAATTGAAAATCTTCCCCGTTTACAATTCCTAGAATTCTATGACGTGTTGTTTGTGCTTTTGAAGTAATAATTGATAACCGTTCTCCAACAAAGGCATTCATTAGTGTTGATTTCCCAACATTTGGGTTTCCTATGATGTTTACAAAACCTGCTTTATGTGACATTTCTATTATAATTTATTGTGCAAAGGTAGACATATCAAGTCAATAGACGAAATAAAACATTTTTTAAAATTTTTGTTGGAAATACGGAAATTCGTTGTACATTTGCACCCGAAACAACGCGGGATAGAGCAGTAGGCAGCTCGTCGGGCTCATAACCCGAAGGTCACAGGTTCGAGTCCTGTTCCCGCTACTAAGTAGCCTTATTGAGATTACAAAACGCACATCGCGGGATAGAGCAGTAGGCAGCTCGTCGGGCTCATAACCCGAAGGTCACAGGTTCGAGTCCTGTTCCCGCTACTAGAAAAGCTTCAGAGAAATCTGGAGCTTTTTTCATTTAATACCTTTGATAAATTTGTTTTTTTAGAATTTGTAAAATCTTTTAAACTCAAATAATAGAAGAAAACGTATTACATTTAAAAGCCAAAACGTTATCAATACTACCTTTCGGAATTATATATATGATCTCTTTACCCCTATTAGGAATCCTTTTGGCACAAACTGGAGTACAAAATAGCCTCCTGATCTATATTCTCGCTTTTACCCATACTATGCTTTCTGCAATTGTTTTTATTTAGATTGTTTTCCGGCACACTACTTCTAGAACTTCGAAATGAGACAATTAAATGGATTAGATATAGAAACCAATTTATAGTTCGTTTAAGCCTCAAACGATTATTTTGAATGATAGTAATCAATGGAAACATCAAGAGGAAAAGGTATTGACCGACTCAAAATTTATCTAAAGAACACTAAAAAAATATACATTGAATTGGATAATCTTTCAAATTCAACTAAGAATTATGAAATGGTAAACAAGTTTAAAAACTTCCTGACTGCTAACAGGATGAAAAAAGATATTCCTTATTAATATTTTTTAGAAATAACAAAAAAACCTGTGGAGCAAGTCACACAGGTTTTTAACCAACTACGTTTATTCAATTTAACATAACCAAAAAATCAACTAAATTCTAATTGTTTAAAAATACTAAGTCTATTATTTTATTTAAAATTAATCTTCTGAAACAATTGCTGAATTTCTATCCATCGCTACTTTAAGCAATACTGCAATTCCTTCCTCATTTATCATCTTCATATTCATAGCATCTAATTGAACCAAATCTTTAGAAACTAATCCACTAAACATATTGAACGAAATATTCATTTCTTTCAATTTTTTTAATTTTTCCAACTCAAATGGAACCTGGCCTATAAAATTATTATCAAACAAACTGATACTCTCTAAGTTACTTAATGTTGCGACTAAAGGATTTAGTTTTCCTGAGAACTTATTACTATTCAAAAGTAAGATTTTCAACGACTTCAAAGTATATAATGAAGTAGGTATCTCGCCATATATATCATTATTGTAAAGCGACAAGATCTCTAACTGCTTAAGATCACCTATTTTAGAAGGCAATTCTCCTGAAAATCTGTTCATATACAATTCTAAATCTTTCAAATTTGACAATTCACAAACAGAAGAAGGAATTGAACCTGTTAGTTTATTGAACGAAAGATTCAATACTTTCATATCCTTTAATTTTCCAATAGAAGATGGAATTGTTCCTGATATTTGATTTCTATGTAAATCTAATTCTTGAAGATTAACCAAGTTTACAATATCAGTTGGAATCTCTCCCACTAAATTATTATCGGCTAAATGCACTGCGATTACTTTTTCATCTTGCACTTTAACACCATACCAAGTTGAAACAGGTGATGATAAATCCCACTGCACTTTCCATTGTTTACCATTTGTTGACTGATAAAACTTCACCAATGCATTTTTCTCGGATTGAGATACATTTGCAAGCATTGAAAATGAAAACAAAAGGGTTAATAATAGAGTAGATATTTTTTTCATAACAGGGTAATTTTCTTTTACACACCTAAAGCTACATCCATTATAGCTAATCAGCAAATAAAATCGACAAACTACATAATATTGTTTTTTACATACAGTAATACCTTACAATTAGCCTCTTTTTACTAGTAAATAATATTTTATTAAATTTGACTTACTAACCTTAATTTTAAATTTATGGAAATCAATTTCTTAGCACTATTTGTTGCCGCTTTATCTACACTTGTAATAGGATTTGTTTGGTACCATCCAAAAGTTTTTGGAACTATTTGGATGAAAGAATCTGGCTTGACTGAAGAAAAGCTAAAAGGAGGAAATATGCTTTCAATATTTGGAACTTCATTACTGTATGCTTTTTTCATCAGCTTTATACTTCAAATGTTAACTATACATCAATACGGAGCATTAGGTATGATTGGCGGAGATCCCAGTATTGCAAAACCTTCCTATGAAGCTTTTATGACTGACTATGGAAATACTTTCAGAACATTTAAGCACGGAGCTTTTCACGGCTTTATGACGGGACTGTTTTTTGCTCTACCAATTATAGGAACGAATGCTTTATATGAAAGAAGAAGTTTCAAATATACCTTTGTAACTGGTGGATTTTGGATTGTTTGCCTTACAATTATGGGAGGAATTATTTGTGGATGGAAATTATCTTAACTTTTAAATTAAATTTCGCCTTCTGATTCAAAAGGCGAAATTTATTTTGCTTTACATCTTTTCTATGGCTTTTGCCAAATCGATATCTTTATCCGTAACTCCATTTGCATCATGAGTAGTTAAGCGTATTGTGACTTTACTGTAAACATTGAATAATTCCGGATGATGACTACTTTTTTCAGCCACTACTCCTACTTGTACGATAAAACCCAAAGCTTGGGTAAAATCTTTGAATTTAAAATTTTTCTCGATTCCATTATTGACAAATTTCCAGTCTTTCAACTCTTTCAACGCGATTTGAATGGATTCTTCTGTGTAGGTTTTCATAATTAGTTTATTTAGTGATATAAAGTTAGTTTATTTCATGACAATCAGTAATACTTTAACTTTATTAACTAATTTTGAAAAAAATATTTTCACACAATTTGAATCCAGCTTACTCTTTCAAAATTTATAATTCAACTGCTGAACTTCCTGAAAACTGGGATAATTTAGCTATTTCAACTATTTTTTTGTCTAAAAAATACCTGCAGGTTTTAGAAAAATCATCTCCTGACAATATGATTTGTCACTTCTTTGGAATCTTTGATAATACAACTTTAGTTGGCATTGCAATTTCTCAATTTTTAGATTTGAATACATTGGAATCTTTTGGAGAACGTGATAAATGCATCAAAACTGCTGTACGAAATATTGTTTTTAGAAACTTTGGCTCTCATGTGCTGATCATTGGCAACAACATGCTTACGGGGCAAAACTCCTTTGCTTTATCCGATATGATTGTTAAAAAGAAAGCTATACAAACATTACATGCTGCCGCAACCGAATTAAAAAAGATATTTAAATCTAAGGGTGTCAAGATTCATATTACGACTTATAAAGATTTTAGCGAAGAGGAAATTAGACACTTTGCAGTTCCAGAATTCAAAAATGATTATCAGTTTTCGACACAACCCAACATGGTTTTCTCGATTAATGAAAACTGGAAAACGGAGCAGAATTATATCGATTCACTTTCAAAAAAATACAGAGATCAATACAAAAGAGCCCGCAAAAAAGCAGCTGATATTGAGAAAAGAAAGCTACATCTGGAGGACATCATCGCTTTGGAGGATACAATTTATGATTTGTATTTTCATGTTGCGAAAAATGCACCTTTCAATACTTTTTTTCTACCAAAAAATCATTTTAGAATTTTCAAAGAAATCTTTAAAGACAAATTCCTTTTTTACGGCTACTTTATCGATGAAAAACTGATCGGTTTTAATACTTTAATTAAAAATGGCGAAATAATGGACACGTATTTTCTAGGATATGACGAAAGTATTCAACGTGAAAAAATGCTGTACTTGAACATGTTATACGATATGATTGCCTACTCCATCAATAAAGGTTTCAAGGAAATTGTCTTTGCAAGAACAGCATTAGAAATCAAAAGTTCTGTTGGTGCAAAACCTATAAAAATGTATGGAATCATCGCACATAGTAATGAAATGGTTAATCCATATATGCCTAAAATATTCAAATATTTAGAACCAGAAACTATTTGGCAAGAACGCAATCCTTTTAAACAGTAGCACTAATTGGATGTGGAACTGCAACTTTCAATTGCTTTGGCAGAATTTCGATATTCAATTTTGTTTCTTTACCGCAATATTCGCCATCAATTTGAAAACTAACCGGAATATTAGTCGTCACAAAGGCTTTATCTGTAGAAATAATTTCAACATCATTGACATCAATCGGCATATTTCCAGTGATGATTTTTCCCAAAACCACTAAATCCATGTTTTTTAGGATTACCAATTCAAACTTTCCATCATCCATCACACCGTTTGGGTTGATAGAAACTCCAGTCCCGTATTTTTGGGAATTAGCAATAACAATCATTCTTGCTTCGCATTCAATAGTAGGAAAATCACCTGTAATGGTAGCGATAAACGGATCTTCTAAGTCAATCAAAGTCGAAACGGTTTGCAAAGCATATCCCCACTTGCCTCGGATACTGCTATTTTCATAATTCTTTATCATTTCCGCATTTACACCCAAATCACTTAAATGAATACTTTTCTTTCCGTTAATAGAAATCATATCTATTTCCATGTAATAATTATGAAAAGCAATTTCTAAGTTTTCTTCAATTGTTGAAGGCAAATTCAAATCTACCGCTAAACCATTAGCAGATCCGGCAGGTAAAATCCCAATAATAACGTCATGGGCTTCCATAGCTTCAGCAACCATTTTTATAGTTCCATCACCACCCGCTACAATAATTCGCTGAGGAGTGTAGGTATTATAAAGCACTTTTATATTGTCACTATCTGAAATTCCAGAAGTGTTGTAAATCACGAGATTCAAGTTTTCTTTTTCGGCAAAAACAGTCGCGGCATCAATAAGCTCTGATTTATCGACGTCTCCGGAAATAGGATTAACGATAAGGATAATATTATTTTTCAAACTTTTTCTTCTTTTATTGATTAAAAACCTCTAAATTGAACTCTTATCAAAAGTAATACAATATATGAAACCAATTTTAAAATTATACCGAGGATACGCAAATGAACAGGAATTAATCGTCATGGGCCACGTCTTCAAACCAACATCAATGGAAGAGTATAATTTTCAAAAAAAGAATCTAAAAAATGCAACTTCTGTTATTAAAATGTTTCAAATAAAAACGCAGGCAAATGCCGATGTCTATTTAAAACACAACAATTCCAAAATTCATACCAAAACATTAGTTGATGGCTATTTTAAATTTTGCGTCCCATTAGACCAAAACACAAATTACGGTTGGATTGATTATGAAGTAAGCATCGTTTACAAAAACGAAACGATCACCACAAAAGACAGTTATATTAGACCGCATAAGGGAAATCTGGGAATCATATCCGATATTGATGATACCTTTTTAGTATCGCATACGCTAAATCCTTTGAAAAAATTATATGTATTATTATTCAAAAATGTAAATAAGAGAAAAATATATGAAGATGTTGTAACCCATTATCAAGCTTTAAGCACAGCTGGAAGAGAAAAAAAGGAAGAGTTTAATGCTTTTTTCTATGTTTCGAGCAGCGAGTGGAATTTGTACCGTTTCATCACAAAATTCACTGAAATTCATCAGCTCCCAAAAGCAGTTTTGCTATTGAAGGACATTAAAACAAGTCTAGCAGATTTTTTCTTGACAGGAAGAGGAGATCACAACCATAAGTTTGATAAAATAAAACACATTTTAGAATTTTATCCCAATTTAGAATATGTGTTGCTCGGTGATGATTCACAGCATGATCCGTATTTATATGAAGCCATCTGTAAAATATTTCCAGTTACTGTAAAAGCAGTTTACATCCGACAGACTGGTTCAACTAAAAAGCAAAAAATAATCAACGTAATGAAAAATTTAGAAACCTTGAACGTTTCAATTTGTTATTTCAAACATAGTAGCGAAGCCATTGCGCACTCCAAATCCATTGGAATTATTGTATAAAAAAAGAGTTCCTTTGTGGAACTCTTTTTTTATTATAAATTATCTATTTCTTCCTGAACTACTTCCCAGTCCAGCAGCAGCTTATCCAACTCTGCTTTTTTCTTGTTGTAGGCCATGAAAAACTTAGCATCTTCAATATGCTTGTCATAATTAGAAGCCAACATTTTATCATCTTGTTGAATGTCTCTTTCTAATTGCTTGATTTGACTTTCTACTTTACTCAATTTGTTTTGCAAGGCTTTGCCTTTCTTTTGATCTTCGTACGATGATTTATTGCTTTCTTTAGGTGCTGCAGCTTTTTCGGCATCTTTTTTCTCCACTTCACGCATATTTTCCATATTACGCTGTTCAAGGAAATAGTTGATATCGCCTAGATATTCCTTTATTTTTTGATCTTTAAACTCATAAACCAAATTTGACATTCCTTGCAGGAAATCTCTATCGTGAGAAACTAAAAGCAAAGTACCTCCAAATTTTTGAAGTGCGGCTTTCAAAACATTCTTAGATTTGATATCTAAGTGATTCGTAGGCTCATCCATCAACAAAACATTAATAGGTTGCAATAATAATTTACACAGCGCTAAACGGTTTCTTTCGCCTCCAGAAAGCACTTTAACTTTCTTCTCGACATCATCCCCACGAAACAAGAAAGAACCCAGCATATCGCGTACTTTCATTCGGTTTGTATCTGCAGCTGCGTCTTCCATAGTTTGCAACAACGTGATTTCGCCATCCAGATATTCTGCCTGATTTTGTGCAAAATATCCTAGCTGCACATTATGTCCTAACTTGATATTTCCTTTATATTCAAATTCGTCAACAATAGCTTTAATGAAAGTCGATTTTCCTTGCCCGTTTTGTCCAACGAAGGCAATTTTACTTCCACGTTCTACCAAAAGGTTGATATCTTTCAAAATAGTTTTATCACCGTAACTTTTAGTCACATTTTCAGCTTCAATTACAACTCTTCCCGGCTCTTTTGAAACTGGAAAAGTAATATTCATCACTGAGTTATCATCTTCATCTACTTCGATGCGTTCAACTTTATCTAATTTTTTTATTAACGATTGCGCCATAGACGCTTTAGAAGCTTTGGCACGGAATTTTTCGATTAATTTCTCTGTTTCTTCAATTTTTTTGGCTTGATTTTTTTGTGTAGCCAATTGTTTCTCCCTAATTTCATGACGCAATTCTAAATATTGAGAATATGGTTTGTTGAAATCATAAGCCTTACCAAGAGAAATTTCAATAGTTCTGTTGGTCACATTATCTAAAAACATCTTATCGTGCGAAACAATCACCACAACTCCCGGATAATTACGAAGGAAACTTTCTAACCAAATGATACTTTCGATATCCAGGTGATTCGTAGGTTCATCCAGTAACAAAACGTCATTGGCTTGCAATAATAATTTGGCTAATTCGATACGCATTCTCCATCCGCCGGAAAAAGTCTCTGTTTGATTATCAAAAACATCTCTTTTAAAACCTAAACCAAGAAGAATTTTCTCTGTATCGCCCACATAATTATAACCTCCTAAAAGTTCAAAACGATGTGTATAATCAGATAGGTCTTCAATGATTTGACTGTACTCATCACTTTCATAATCCGTTCTTGTAACTAACAAGTGATTAATCTCTTCAAGCTTTTTCTCAACAATTTTTATCTCCGTGAAAGCTTCATAGGCTTCTTCAAGAACGGTTCTTCCTTGCTCAAAATCGATATCCTGACGTAAAAAACCCATTCGAAGATCCTTCTCTTGAGAAATAACACCTGAGTCAGGAGCAAAATCTTTTGCCAACATTTTAAGCATCGTAGATTTCCCCGCTCCATTCTTCCCAACAAGACCAACACGGTCTCCGGCACCCAATCGAAAGGTAACTTCTTCAAATAAATAAGAACCACCAAATGAAACGGATAAATTGTGTATATTAAGCATGTATTGTGATTTTATTCCTTTTCGAATGCGTAAATTTGTAACTCCAAAAAAGGAAAAATTAAATTTTTTGCAAATGTTAAAAAAAGGATCCAAATTATATAGCATTTTAACAGGAACTTGTCCTAAATGTCAGAATGAGAGTATGTATTTGGACAAAAATCCATTGCATTTCAACAAAATATTAAAAATGCATGAAAATTGCAGTCATTGCGGATTAAGATATCAAATTGAACCTTCTTTTTTTTACGGTGCAATGTATGTCAGTTATGGATTAAATGTTGCTATAGGAATTGCAGCTTTTATAATCTCATTTGTCTTTTTTGACTCGAATCTTAAAGTCGCCTTTATGGTCATTATTGCTTCCTTGATCGTATCATTCCCCTTTGTTCTTCGTTGGTCCAGAAATATATATATCAACATGTTTGTTTCGTACGATCCAACTACAAAACTAAAATAATATCAATTCTTACCTTTTGGTAAAAATCTATCAATGTTAATTTCCTTATCCAAAGGAATATCAAATTCTATATTTTCAAATAAAGCTTTTGCCATTGCCGGCCCTAACATCACTCCTCTCGTTCCTAAACCATTCAAGATATGAAGGGTTTTATGATATTGATGTGTCCCCACTAATGGTCTTCTATCTTTTACCGTTGGACGAACACCAGCAAAATGGTCAATAATTTCAAAATCACATGTAATTATTTCCTTGATTCTTTCCATTAATTCGGTTTTTCCTTCTTCCGTAGGTAAATCCGTTTTGTCTCTCCAATTATATGTTGCTCCTACTTTGAACAAATCATTCCCAAGAGGCAAAATAAATACGCTGGTATTCACAATTACATCAAGGTTTAATTGTGGAGCACTAATAATAAAAAGTTCTCCTTTGGTGCCATCTAGAGGCAAATTCTTGAAATAAGGATTAGCATGCATTCCGAAACCTTCAGCAAAAACAATATGTTTGGCTTTAGTATTTTTATATTGAATACCACCCGAAACAATCTGCAAAGCATCATAATCAAATGACTCTTGCTGAAATAGATTATTAACGTTCAGATAAAGCCTGTATTTATTCAACAATAAAGCCGTATCCACATAACCAGTTTGTAAAACTTCTCCATATCCGTAAGGCGAATCAATTCCCACATATTTCTTAGAGATTAATTCAGTAGATAAAAAAGGAGTCAATGCTATTTTATCCGAAGCTGCAAACCAATTATTCTGTTCTTCGACAGAGAAAAATTTCCTTAAAATGGGTCGTTTGAAATCAACTTTACATTTTAGTTTGCTTTCTAATAGGCTATAAAATTCGTTCATTAAAGTCAATTGTTCCTGCGCTTTCCATACTTCGCTAAAGCGTTTCAGTATCACAGGATTGTATAATCCCCCCGCAATTTTCGAAGAATTTTGAGAATTATTATCTAAAACCATAATAGATCTACCATTATGCAAAGCAATCTCTGCAAATGAAATACCCGCCAAACCAGAACCAACAATTAAATAATCAATCATCCAAACATTCATTTAAAACTAACTACAAAGAAAGCATATTAAAACAAAAAACTCTTACCATTACAGTAAGAGTTAATTAATATTTTATAAAACTGAAATTAGTAATTCCACATATCTTGTTCGAAATTACGTATTTTCTCTTTTACTCTTTCAGATTCTAACAACTGATTTTGAGCGTTATCTTTCATGTAATCTTCGATAGTTCTATCTCCATAGACATTCTCTTCTTTGTAGATAATACTATTGAAACGTCTTGAGTTTAATATTTGATCAAAAGAAACAGGCATTGAAGAATTTTTATCATTGAAAGCTTTAGCTTCATGTAATACTTCTCTAGCTGATGGAAAAAATATCCAAAACAATTCTATGTAATCTTTTTCATCACTATTCATAGTGTATACATCAGGTGTTACAGGACAAATACCTAACAAACGATATTTTAACTCACTTTGACGTTTGTCAAAATACCAATATCCTTTTATTTTATACTGTGTTACATCTTGAGCGGTTAAATCTTGTCTCATAATGTACTCCTGAGAAACTGATTGTCCTGCGTTAATTTGTTCACGACCTGCATCTGTAGTGTCAATACGAGAAAGAGATGCTTCAATATCTTTAAGAGATTTTTTAGTATTAAAATAGCTATCAGTATACACTTCAGTGATTTTACCATTCTTCATTGCTTTAGTCAAAACGTCATATAACGAACGTCTATCAGACCCAACATTTGCAGTGTCAATAGGAAAGTATAACGAGAAATTTATTCTTTCACTTAAATCAATTATCTCCCAAGTCGTTTTACCCATTAAAACATCACGGTCGTGTACATAACCATAAGCCAATGGTTTGTCATTATCAGAATTAAGTTGAGCTGCAGTTTTAAGTCCTATTTGATCAGGACTTTTTGCATTCAGCAAATTTGATTGTGCAAATGAAGCAACACTTCCTAGTAAGGAAACAATAGCTAAAAAAAGATTTCTAACATTCATCATGGTATCAATATATAATATTAAAGCAAGGATCCGATAAACTTACTTATTATTGTATTTCAAAAATTACTGGAGCGGTTCTAGGCAATAAATAACTACCAGCTCCTACAAGTTTAGTTTTAATTTCAGAGATCGTAACTTGATCCCCTCTTCCTGCTTTAGAAAGAACTGCTTTACATTGTGAATTTAATCTATTACCTTGAACAACTACTGTAGGTTGTCCAGTAACTTTAAGATTAAAACCAACAACATCTAAACCAACTTCAAAATCAAAATCAACTAATTTTGCTCCGATTGTAGCTATTTCTAAATTAGATTTAGGTCCTTTTACCACACCCATTTCTCCTCTTATGGTTCCTGTAGGACCAGGTATTCCTTTTATTCTAAATGCTTTTTTATCTGAAACTTTTGAACCATCGTTAAGTGTAGCTGTAACGTTAATTAAAACTTCACTACCTGCACCAGGACTCATGTTGTATTTACCGTTTCCTGAAGAACTTAATCCTGGAGCAGACGCACTTACTTTATTAGCAGCGACTCCCGCAAATGAAATAGTCATAGGATTTACAACGCCTCTATACACTACATTCATTTTATCTGCAGAAATAGTTGCAGAATTTGGTCTAGGTACAACTACATAATTACCTTGAAATTTAAGAGGTATATTTTTACCATCTTCCAAAAAAGTAAATTGACCATTAATAGTTTGCTCACCAACACTCCCAGCAGTCATTGCAATAACGGCTTGACCGTTTACAATTTTTCCAGGACCTGAAAATGATGTAGGTTTGGTATTTTCGTCATATCTTCCTAATACAACTTTTCCTGTTACTTTTTCACCTTGAAAATAAGCACTTTTATCAAGTACAACAATAGCTTGGTAGTTACTATATGAGGCAGCAGCTACTGCAGCTTTACCTAATAAAGTATTATAAACATCTGTTTCTGCTTTTTTTACATCATTCTGCCAAGCAGAAAGTTTTGCTAAAGAAGCTACGGCTGGAAAACCTTTAAAATGATAATCTAAATAATCAACTGCTATACCATCTTTATTTTTAACATCAGCTAAATTAAACTTAGTATCAACTTCAGATAAAATTGGAGATAATTTTTTATTACTACCTAATGCCAACTTCATATCTGCTTTATACTTTTCTATTGTAGCAACAACTTCTTTGCCCTTAGCCGAATATCCTGCAGGACTAAACCATAAATGATCTATATTATCGCCTTTATCCATTGCCTCATAAGGCAACTTACCCGTTTCCGGATCAACTTCAGTACCAATTAAAACTTCAGATTTTATTTTTCCAATATAATCATAAAAATTTTTGGTTATTACTTCTACTTTGTGCGCAGTAGCTGACGCAGCAGTAAATTCCCCACCTGCTTCAGATGCTTTGGCATCTAAACCAGCTAACATCTGAGTGTTAGATAATTCTGCTGAAGAATTTGCTCCTTCAAATTTTTCATTCATCAATCCAAAAGCTGACAACACTTCTTTGGACATATTTAATGCTAACATAGCGATAAAAACCAAGTACATTAGGTTAATCATCTTCTGTCTAGGGGTTAGTTTTCCTCCTGCCATATTTTCTAATAATTAGTTTATTTGTATTTATAGTTTGAAACTAATTATCCTTTATTACTCATTGCAGAAAGCATACCGCCATATACATTATTCAAAGAAGCAATGTTTGCAGTCATCGATTGCATTTGCTCTTTTAATTTACCCGCATTTTCAGCAATTTCTTTATTTGCTTCAGCATTTCTTGAAGCACTTTCCAGTTGAACTTTATATAAGCTATTTAATGATTCCATTTGTGCCGCAGCCATAGATAATTCTTCACTGTATTTTTTAGTTGAAGCTATTGAATCAACAGTAGGCGCAATACCTTTTGCTGCAGATTCAAAGTTTTTGATACTGTTTCCTAAGCTTGCCATTAATTCACCATCAATTTTAGCATCTTTCAACATCACATCTAATTTTTGAGATAATAATCCTTGTGCGTCAGAAGGTGTCTCTACTTTTTTAGTAGCAGCTTTAGCTTGGCCGTTAGCTAATTCAGGATATACAAGAGTCCAATCTAATTCATCATCAACCGGTTCAAATGCTGAAAGCGCAAAAATAGCAGCTTCAACCACAAGACCAATTGTAAGCATTAAATTTCCAGTTATAACTCCGAACTCTATGTGTGTAATTTTGAATAATGCTCCAATGATTACAACTGCTGCTCCCATACCATATGAGAAATTCATTACTTTCTTACTTAACAATGCCATAATAATTTGTTTTTTACTTTTATAGATTTGGTTTATTTGTACTACTTATTTTTTTTTCCGGTAACAGTAGTTTGTAGTCCCATGTAATCTTGGACTGTTCTGAAACCAATAAAACTTCTTGCGGAATCAGCATATTCAAAATCCCTCGTACTTACCTGTAGGAAATAAGCAACATCTTTCCATGATCCTCCACGAACAACTTTACGTTTATTAGAAGCATCAGTAACATTCGGATTCATAGAAGAAACATATTCATATCCATTAGGATCATATGCAGAATCAGTCCATTCAGAAACATTACCTGCCATGTTATACAGATTATAGCCATTTGGTTCATACGATTTTGCTTCTACCGTATACAATGCCTCATCAGCAGCGTAATCTCCTCTATTAGGTTTGAAATTAGCAAGAAAACAACCTCTGTCATTTTTCGTATAAGGACCACCCCAAGGGTATGTAGCAGACTCTAATCCTCCCCTTGCAGAATATTCCCATTCAGCTTCTGTTGGCAATCTAAAAGAATTGATCAGATCTTGACCTTTCTTTTTTGATTTAATATATGTATTTTTATTCAATGTTCTCCATGCACAAAACGCTTTTGCTTGAGTCCATTTTATACCAACGACAGGGTATTCCCCGTAAGCTTTATGCCAAAAATAATCATTGTGCATTGGTTCATTATAGGAGTAAGCAAAATCTTTAATCCAAACAGTTGTGTCAGGATATATTTTAACTTCTTCTGTTTTTACGAAATCTTTTCTTTTACCCACTTTTGCTTTCGCTGCTGCTTGAATATCCATCCAAGAATAACGAAACTTTAATTTATCTACATCAATTGTACGCAAACCATTGTATGAAGCTTCTATAGGCAAATACATTGAATCCATAACTTCGGTATAATACTCATCAGGATACAGTTTAGTATCTCTAATTAATTTAACCTTTTTATTTAATTTTCTACCTGCATATTGATCATCGTCGGTACCAACACTATAATAGTTGTCATACATATATTTATCATAAGCAGTCATTTTTTCTGGATCTGCATCATTAAAAGCATAGTCACCTATACTTCCTGCATTTTTCCCTTTTGCATTTTCTGCTCCAGCTTTCAATCCGCTTTGATCAGCCAATATGGCTAATCGCACTCTCATTGTAGAATCTTTTACCCATTCAACAAATTGACGATATTCACTGTTTGTTATTTCAGTTTCGTCCATGTAAAAAGATCTAACAGTAACTGTTTTTGTTGGAGCATCATCTACATGAGCCATATCATCATCTGATTTACCCATAATAAACGATCCACCAGGAACCAAAGTCATACCGTAAGGCTTTTCAGGATGCCATTTTTCTCCTTTAACACCAACCAATTCACCTTTGTCACTTGACTTTCCACAGCTAATTAACAAGGTCAAAATTGCCGTAAATGCAATGAACTTCTTCATATAATTTTTGGATTAACTATTCATTATTTTTAAGGGTGTAAACGTATTTATAATTTTCATAAAAAACAATTTTTTAAACAAAAGAAATCACATTTTTTTATAAAAACATTAACAAATAAAAATAAAAAAAATTTTAATAAATATTTTTGCGTTGTGCTTTCCACCATCTCTCAGGCAATTCTTGATTACAAGCCTGGAGGTATTCATTATAAGAACATGGTAATAACGAATTTCTTTTTAATTTATTATTAACATTTGAAATAAATGGAATTTCTATCCACCAGCGGTCTGTTTTATCGCTTTTATAGAAAATTAATTCCTCCTCTTCCAATGGAACAATGTATTTTAAATAATTCTCTTTGCTTCCAAAAGGATACTCATTCGAACGATAATGAAACCCTTCGATAAAATACCAAATTACCTGTGCAATCAGTACCGATTCTTGTATTGAATTATTGTGGTTGAATATCCCAAACGAAGATACTTTATCACTTATTCCAGCATATCGAGACAAAGAGCAAATTTCTTTACCATTAAAACCATTGGGTTGAAACGCAATAAAATTTCCGGAATCAGACGATTTTATAGAATTCAAATCAATACTTACCAAATCCGCATCCCTAAAAACTGGCTCTGAAATAGCAATATTATTAGACACTTCTCCTAATCTATATCCATCAAAGAATAATTTTTCTATCAAATCTATTTCTTCCTGAGAATTAAAATAAGTTTGATACCCTATATTACAATAGTTAAAAAGATTATTAGGCTCGTCTATAATTATTTTTGTCAAATAAGAAGATGCAGAAACTTCTTCATCTTCTTTTCCGAAATCAAATTTATTATCAATAGAAACCAAGTTGACCATTTGTTCCAAATCATCATACGCTCTATAAAGCGCATACGTTATATCCTGAGAACCTCCTATAACTATTGGCGTGATTTTTTTCTTAATCAAACTTGCCACCACTTTTTTTACTGCAAAATAAGTGTCCATAACCGAATTCCCTGCAGCAATATCGCCCAAATCAGCAATTGATGCATCCCAGTTTCCTGGAAACAAACCATATAATTCTTTTCTGAGTGGTACCAAATCTACATCTGAAACCGCTTTTTTATCTCCGCGGTTTTCTAAAACCCCTATTACGGCTATTTTAATCTTATTCAAATCTGGAAATTGCTCCTTCGTATGTAAAACTATTTTACTGCCAAGTTGCTGTGAAGTCAATCCATTTATAAACTCCTGGATTTCATCATCTATTGGTTTAAGAAAATCAAATTCCATTTTTTACTTTTTTGCTACGGGTTTCTTAACTGCTGTTTTTTTCGCCACTGCTTTCTTTGCAGGCGCTTTTTTAGCAGCTACTTTTTTAGCAGGCGTTTTCTTGGCAATCATTTCTTGAACTTCTTCCAATGTCAATTTAGTAGCATCAACATCTTTGCTTAATTCAATTTTGATTTTCCCTTTGGTAATAACCGAGCGTCCCCAACGGGCTTTTTCGACTAAAATCCCTTCTTCTTCCCAGTTATGCAAAACCTTATCAATATTCTTTTGCAATTTATCTTCAATCAACGCTTCAATATCAGCTTGAGACAAATTATCAAAATTATATTTCTTACTTACATTGATAAACAACCCGTCCCATTTGATGAAAGGACCAAAACGACCTGTTCCTTTTTGCACACCTTCGCCTTTATAAACTGCAATTGGAGCATCTGCTATTGCTTTTTCATCAATTAATTCCTGCGCTCTTTCAAAATCTACATCTAATGGGTTTTCTCCTTTTGGCAAGGAAACAAAAGCCGCACCATGACGAATATAAGGACCGTAACGGCCATTACTTACTTCAACTTCTTCTCCTTTATATTCACCTAAATTTTTTGGCAATAAAAATAAATTCAATGTTTCTTCTAGAGTGATGTTTCCAATGTTTTGATCGTTCATCAAACTCGCAAACTTTTTCTCTTCATCATCTGCAGCTCCAATTTGAGCCATTGGTCCAAATTTCCCTAAACGAACTGAAACCGGTTTTCCTGTTTTTGGATCTGTCCCCAGAATTCTTTCACCGCTTTCTCTTTCTGCATTGGCTTCGACATCTTTCACAGTTGGATGAAATTTATCATAAAACTCCTGCATCATTTTTGTCCAAACGATATTTCCATCTGCAATTTCATCAAAATCCTGTTCCACTTTTGCCGTGAAATTATAATCTAAAATATTTCCGAAATTCTTTACCAAGAAATCCGTAACAATCGTTCCAATATCTGTAGGAACTAATTTTCCTTTATCAGAACCGGTATTTTCTTTCAATAGCTTCTCTCCTACTTTTCCAGATTGTAACGTCAATTGCGTATAATTACGTTCTTGTCCGTCAAGATTTCCTTTCTCTACATAATTTCTATTGATTATTGTAGAAATCGTTGGCGCATAAGTAGAAGGACGACCAATTCCCAGTTCCTCTAATTTTTTTACCAAAGAAGCTTCAGTATATCTTGCAGCAGCACGAGAATATCTCTCTGTCGCAGTAATGTAATTATTTTGTAATTTTTCGTTGACTTTCATTGCAGGCAACATTCCTTCTTGCTCTTCTTCATCGTCATCATGACCTTCCAAATACACTTTCAAGAAACCTTCAAAAAGCAACACTTCTCCAGATGCAGTGAATATTTCACCGTGATTGTTTGCTTCAATTTTTACGTTGGTTCGTTCTAATTGCGCATCACTCATTTGCGAAGCCAACGTTCTTTTCCAAATCAAATCATACAAACGCGCTTGATCTCTGTCAATATCTACCGTATGACGGGACATATCCGTAGGTCGAATCGCCTCGTGCGCTTCCTGTGCCCCTTTGCTTTTATTGACAAAAGTTCGAGGTTTAGAGAACTCTTTTCCATAGGATTTGATAATTTCTGCCTGGGCAGCTTCCATCGCATCTTTGGATAAATTCACACTATCCGTTCTCATATACGTGATAAGTCCGGCTTCGTACAAACGCTGTGCTAACTGCATGGTAATTCCAACAGGTAAATACAATTTACGAGCGGCTTCTTGTTGTAAAGTCGAAGTGGTAAATGGACCCGTTGGTGATTTTTTGGTAGGTTTCGTTTCTAAATCGGCTACCTTATATGTAGAACCTATATTTTTATTTAAAAAATCTTCAGCTTCTTTTTTAGTATTGAAATTTTTAGGTAGTTTGGCTTTGAATATTTTTCCAGATTCGTTAGTAAATTCAGCCACTACAGAATACGTAGCAATAGCTTTAAAATTTTGAATTTCCCTTTCACGTTCCACAATCAAACGAACAGAAACAGATTGTACACGTCCGGCAGAAAGTCCGCCTTTTATTTTTCTCCAAAGTACAGGCGATAATTCATATCCAACCAATCGATCTAATACACGTCGCGCTTGTTGCGCATTGACTAAATTATAATCGATTTCACGTGGATTATCAATCGCTTTTAGAATCGCAGTCTTAGTAATTTCGTGAAATACAATACGTTTTGTTTTGCTTTTGTCTAATTTTAATTCTTCGGCTAAATGCCAAGAAATAGCCTCACCCTCTCGATCCTCATCACTTGCTAACCAAACCATTTCAGCTTTTTTAGCCAGTCCTTTTAATTTAGTAACCAACGCTTTTTTATCAGCAGAAACTTCGTATTTAGGTTTGAAACCATTTTCCACATCTACTCCAATTTCTTTGGATGGTAAGTCGGCAATATGTCCATAACTGGACTCTACCTGAAAATCACTCCCTAAAAATTTTTCGATTGTTTTTGCCTTTGCAGGTGATTCAACTATAACTAAATTCTTTGCCATATTCCGATTGTTTATGTCGGCAAAAGTATATGATTTTTTTAAATTTTAAGTTTTTTAAATTTTAAAAGTCAATTTAATCGTTGAATAGCGGGTTTTAACATATTTAAATTCAATAAATTTTGGATCAATTTATCTGTTACTACAAACGCCTTAAAATAGTGTTAATTCTTAATCTGACATCTTGTCATATTTATTTGAATTGCGTTATCTTTGCACTTTGAAAATACAAGATGGAAAAGATTATTGAAGAAAGTAAACAAGGTGAAAGTCTTGTTTTAGAGAATAAACCTGAGAATACAAAAAAGCTATTTATAGAAAGTTACGGTTGCGCGATGAATTTTTCGGACAGCGAAATTGTAGCTTCCATATTATCTGGAAACGGATATAATACGACTCAAGTACTGGAAGAAGCCGATTTGGTTTTGGTCAATACCTGTTCTATTCGGGACAAGGCAGAACAAACCATTCGTAAACGTTTGGAGAAATACAATGCGGTGAAACGCATTAATCCGAAGATGAAAGTCGGCGTTTTGGGCTGTATGGCCGAGCGTTTGAAAAGTCAATTCCTTGAAGAAGAAAAAATCGTTGACCTTGTTGTAGGACCTGATGCTTATAAAGATTTACCAAACCTTTTGCAAGAAGTTGAAGAAGGCCGAGATGCGATTAATGTGATTTTGTCGAAAGACGAAACCTATGGTGATATTTCACCGGTTCGATTGATGAGCAACGGAATTACAGCTTTGGTTTCTATCACGCGTGGTTGTGATAATATGTGTACGTTTTGCGTGGTACCTTTTACCCGCGGACGCGAACGCAGCCGTGAACCACAAAGTATCATGAAAGAAATCCAAGATTTATGGGACAAAGGATTTAAAGAAATTACGCTTTTGGGACAAAACGTGGATAGTTTCCTTTGGTACGGCGGCGGATTGAAAAAAGATTTTGAGAATGCTACCGAAATGCAAAAAGCTACTGCAGTTGACTTTGATCAATTACTGGAAATGGTGGCTGTTGGTTTTCCTAAAATGAGAATCCGATTTTCGACCTCTAATCCGCAAGACATGCACGAAAGTATTTTACATGTGATTGCAAAACATCCTAATATTTGCAAACACATTCACTTACCAGTTCAATCTGGAAGCAATAGAATCCTAAAAGAGATGAATCGTTTGCATACGCGTGAAGAATACATGACTTTGATTGACAAAATCAAAACTATTATTCCAAATAGCTCTATTTCTCAGGATATGATTGCTGGTTTCCCAACAGAAACCGAACAAAATCATCAAGACACAATGAGCTTGATGGAATATGTGAAATATAATTTTGGTTATATGTATTCGTATTCCGAACGTCCGGGAACATTGGCAGGAAGAAAAATGGAAGACGACGTTCCAGAAGAAACAAAAGCAAGAAGATTGCAGGAAATTGTCGATTTACAACAAAAACACGCTTGGTTCCGCTCTGAGGAATTCATTGGACAAACTGTAGAAGTTTTGGTTGAGAAAGTTTCCAAAAAATCGACACAAGAGTTTTCAGGAAGAAATTCACAAAGTATTACCGTGGTTTTTCCAAAAGAAAATTACAAGATTGGAGATTTTGTAAATGTGAGAATCACTTCTTGCACAAGCGGAACTTTGAAAGGAGAAGCAGTTGGGTTGAGTGAGATGAATTAAGAAAAAGTTTGTTTCAGGTTTCAGGTTTAAAGTTGTCTCGATAACTTGAAACTTGAAGCAAAGAAAACTTTAAACAAAAATAATATGGAATCAGTTCAAGCTATAAAACAACGATTTGAGATTATCGGGAATGACCCGAAGCTTAATCGTGCGATAGAAAAAGCCATTCAGGTTGCTCCTACTGATATTACGGTATTAGTAGCGGGAGAAAGCGGAGTTGGAAAAGAAAACATTCCTCGAATTATCCATTCGCTTTCGCACAGAAAACATGGAAAATATATTGCCGTAAACTGTGGAGCCATTCCAGAAGGAACGATTGACAGTGAACTTTTTGGACATGAAAAAGGCGCTTTTACAGGAGCCACAGGCACTCGTGAAGGTTATTTTGAAGTCGCTGACGGCGGAACTATATTTCTGGATGAAGTAGGTGAATTACCGTTAACTACACAAGTTCGTTTGTTGCGTGTTCTTGAAAATGGCGAATTTATAAAAGTCGGTTCTTCACAAGTACAGAAAACGGACGTCAGAATTGTTGCGGCTACGAATGTCAATTTATTTGATGCGATTGAAAAAGGGAAATTCCGTGAGGATTTGTATTATCGTTTGAGTACTGTGGATATTACTTTGCCGCCTTTGCGCGATCGAAAAGACGACATTCATTTATTGTTCCGGAAATTCGTTGCTGATTTTGCACATAAATATAAAATGCCTCCTTTGAAATTAGACGAAAATGCTATTCAATTATTGCAGAAATTTCGTTGGAGCGGAAACATTAGACAATTGCGAAATGTTGCGGAACAAATCTCCGTTTTAGAAACCAATAGAGATATATCTGCTGTGACTTTACAATCATATTTGCCAGCGCAAGGAAGCAATTTACCTTCAGTTATAAAAGATAAAAAAAGCGAAAGTGATTTTAGTACCGAAAGGGAAATTTTGTACAAAGTACTTTTTGATATGAAAAGTGATTTGAATGATTTGAAAAAATTAACACTGGAACTAATTCAAAATGGAGGTTCAAAAGTGCAGGAAACGAATCAGAATTTGATAAAAAAAATATACGGTTCAAAAGAAAATGACAGTGAAATAGATTTTGAAGAAGAACCTAGAGCATCGTTAATAGCGTCTCAAAACAATGAGGATTTATACCAGGAACATGATGACAATTATCTTTTTGCAGAAACCGTTGAGGAGGAAGAAACTTTACGTTTAGAACAAAAAGAAATTGAAATGATTAAAAAATCATTAGAAAAAAATAAAGGAAAACGAAAAGCTGCCGCAGACGAATTAGGTATTTCGGAACGGACTTTATACCGAAAAATAAAGCAATTTGATTTGTAGTTTTTCTTTCGAGACCTAAATGTCTTTGATTGAAAATGAATATATTTGAACCAGACTTTAGCAAATTAGCGAGGCAATTTTTAAAATAAAAAATGAAACACATTAAACTTATTCTTTTTTCAATACTAATATTGAGCATCAATAGTTGCTCGGTTTATAACTTCACAGGAACCGGTAAAATCGACGCCGAAACATTCCAAGTTGGTTTTTTCCAAAATAATGCGGAGTTAATCGAACCCGGAATTGATCGTACATTTACATTAGAACTTCAAGATTTGATTCAGAACCAAACTAATCTAAACTTGGTCAAAAACGGTGCTGATTTGACATATGAAGGAGAAATTGTAGATTATAGAATTAGTCCAATGACAGCAACCGCGGATCAGCGAGCAGCTCAAAACCGTTTAACGATTCGGGTGAATGTTCGTTTTACCAATAAGAAAAAAGAAGCGGATGATTTTGAAAAACCATTCACATTTTTCTACGATTATCCAGCAGAACAACAATTGACAGGCGCGACTTTGAATAGTGCTTTGAAAGATATTTTTGAAAGAATAACACAAGATATTTTCAACGAGTCATTAGCTAAATGGTAAATGAGGTTTTATTCGGAAATTTGATGATTTGCTCAATCGAATAACAAATTAATGAATAACCAAATAAACGAATAACCTTTATGAATGTAACCGATTATACTTACTTGATTAACAAACCCGATGCTATCCATGAAAAGCAAACGGAGGCTTTAGGAAAAGTACTCATTGAGTTTCCTTATTTTCAAAGTGCCAGAGCGATTCAATTAAAAGGACTTTACAATCAAAATAGTTTTAAATACAATGCTGCTTTAAAAATAACAGCAGCCTATTCAACGGACAGATCGGTTTTATTTGATTTCATCACATCGGACACTTTTACTTCTATTCATAAAAGTCTGTATGATAAAAGAGCCCTCGAAATTTTAGATATACAAGTAATCGATAGTGAAATTCTTATTTCTGAAGAAAAATCAGAAGTTAAAATAAACACATTAGAACAATCGATTCTGACTTCAATAAAGGAAGCTTCTCCAATTGAAAAAGAGAACAATTCAATAGCAATCGAGGAAAAACTAGCTATTGGAACACCGTTGGACTTCTCTAAAAAAGAACAACATTCCTTCCAAGAATGGCTACAGCTTTCGCGAACTGAACCAATTAAAAGAGAAAGTGAGCAACCAATACATCAAGCTGCACCAATAATAGATGCAGACAAAAGAAAAAAAACAGAATTAATTGATAAGTTTATAGAAACGAGTCCGAAGATTTCTCCATTAAAACATGGCGTACCTTCCACTGTTGCTTTTGACTTAAATGCAGCTGACAATTCCTTCTTAATGACGGAAACTTTAGCCAGAGTCTATTTGGAACAAAAAAAATATCAAAAAGCGATTCAAGCTTATGAAATATTAATTTTGAAATATCCAGAAAAAAGTAGTTTCTTTGCAGACCGCATAACGGATATTAAGATTTTACAACATAATAATAATTAAACAATGAGCACATTTTCAATTTTTTTAGTTTTAATAACTATAGTTTGTTTTCTATTAATCGTAGTAATCATGGTTCAAAACCCTAAAGGTGGCGGATTATCATCTACAATAGGTGGTTCTCAAATGCTGGGTGGCGTACAAAAAACAACTGATTTTTTAGACAAAAGCACTTGGACATTAGCAACTATATTAATTGCACTTATTTTACTTTCTAGCTTAAGCTTTACAGGAACATTAAGTGATACCGATTCAAAAATCATTGAAAACACAGGAAGTACAGCGCCAGCCGCAAACACTCCAGTTGCACCAGCTCAAAACACACCTGCTGCCACAAATCCAGCACAATAAATTATTACAACATATTCTAAATGCCAGCCTGTCAAAGCTGGCATTTTTTATAAGAAATTATGTCAGTTTCAGTAGCATGGCACAATTTCTGAAATCTTTATAGACGTTAAAATAAATATATAAAAATATAAAATCATGGCTTTAAACATTAAACCACTTTCAGACAGAGTTCTTATCGAACCCGTTGCAGCTGAAACAAAAACTGCTTCAGGGATTTTTATTCCAGATACAGCAAAAGAAAAACCACAAAAAGGAACTGTTGTTGCTGTTGGAAACGGAACAAAAGAACATACAATGACTGTAAAAATTGGCGATTCTGTTCTTTACGGAAAATATGCTGGTACTGAATTAAAACTGGAAGGAAAAGATTATTTGATCATGCGTGAAGACGATATTTTAGCAATAATATAATCGAATTAACAAATAAACGAATTAACAAATAAAATTAAAATGGCAAAAGATATAAAATTTGATATTGAAGCACGTGACGGATTAAAACGTGGAGTTGATGCATTGGCAAATGCTGTAAAAGTGACTCTTGGACCAAAAGGTCGTAACGTAATTATTGGAAAAGCTTTTGGTGGACCAAACGTTACTAAAGATGGTGTTACCGTTGCAAAAGAAATTGAATTGAAAGATCCATTGGAAAACATGGGTGCTCAAATGGTAAAAGAAGTAGCGTCTAAAACTAATGATTTAGCTGGAGACGGAACTACAACTGCAACTGTTTTGGCACAAGCTATCGTAAAAGAAGGTTTGAAAAACGTTGCTGCAGGTGCAAATCCTATGGATTTGAAACGCGGTATTGACAAAGCGGTTGAAGCTATTGTAGCTGACTTAGCAAAACAAGCAAAAGTGGTAGGAAGCGATTCTGAGAAAATCAAACAAATTGCTTCAATTTCTGCTAACAATGACGAAGTAATTGGTGAGTTAATCGCTACTGCTTTCGCAAAAGTTGGAAAAGAAGGCGTTATCACTGTTGAAGAAGCTAAAGGAACTGATACGTATGTTGATGTTGTAGAAGGTATGCAATTTGATAGAGGCTATCTTTCTCCATATTTTGTGACTAATTCAGAAAAAATGGAAGTAGAATTGGAAAATCCTTACATCCTTTTGTACGACAAAAAAGTTTCTTCATTAAAAGAATTATTACCAGTTCTTGAGCCAGTTGCTCAATCTGGAAAACCATTATTGATTATTGCTGAAGATGTTGATGGTGAAGCTTTATCTACTTTGGTTGTAAATAAATTACGTGGAGCCTTGAAAATCGCTGCTGTAAAAGCACCTGGTTTTGGTGACAGAAGAAAAGCAATGTTAGAAGACATCGCTATCTTAACTGGAGGAACTGTGATTTCTGAAGAAAGAGGATACACTTTAGAAAACACAACTATCGAAATGTTAGGAACTGCTAAAAAAGTGACTATCGATAAAGACAATACAACAATTGTTAGTGGTGCTGGTGACGCGGATATGATCAAAAATCGTGTAAACCAAATCAAAGGTCAAATGGAAGCTACCACTTCTGATTATGATAAAGAAAAATTGCAGGAACGTTTGGCTAAATTAGCTGGTGGAGTTGCCGTACTTTACGTTGGTGCTGCATCTGAAGTAGAAATGAAAGAGAAAAAAGACAGAGTTGATGATGCACTTCACGCAACTCGCGCTGCTGTTGAAGAAGGAATTGTTGCTGGTGGTGGTGTAGCTTTATTAAGAGCTAAAAATGCACTTAGCGCTATTAAAGCTGATAATGCTGATGAAGCTACAGGAATTCAAATTGTATCTCGTGCCGTAGAGTCTCCATTAAGAACTATTGTTGAAAACGCAGGCCTTGAAGGTTCAGTTGTTGTAGCAAAAGTTGCTGAAGGTTCAGGTGATTTTGGATATAATGCCAAAACTGACGAGTATGTTGACATGCTTAAAGCCGGTATTATTGATCCTAAAAAAGTAACGCGTGTAGCATTAGAAAACGCAGCTTCGGTTGCCGGAATGATATTAACTACCGAATGTGCTTTGATTGATATCAAAGAAGACAATGGTGGTGGAAACCCAATGGGTGGTGGTATGCCAGGAATGATGTAATAGCATCTTCCTTAAAATAAAAAACCGTCTCGATTAATCGAGACGGTTTTTTTATGAGTTGTATTTTTTTCTTATTCTTGAACTTTTGATTTTTTACTGAACTTGTAAATTACAGGTAAGACCGTTATTCCAACTAAAATCAAAACAATTAATTCGATGTGTTCTTTTAAATCAATTTGATAATTATCGAGCAAAAATCCATATAAATAGTGTCCTGCAAAAATTAATGTAAACGACCAGATAAATGAACTTAAAATATTATAAAACATGAATTTTTGTTTATCCATGGACACAATTCCTGCTACTATAGGCGCAAAGGTTCTAAATATTGGAAGAAAACGAGCAAAAATAATTGCCTTTCCGCCGTATTTTTCAAAAAAGTCTTTGGATTGAACCAAGTATTTTTTCTTAAACCAAAAACTATCTTCCTTGTTGTACAAATAGTAACCACTTTTTGAACCAAACCAGTATCCTACTACATTCCCTAAGATTCCTGATAACGCCACAAGGGTTGATAAAAGAACAACATTTATAAAATCGTTATTAATAAATACAATATTCTCTATTAATTCACGGCTGTAAATTCCCGCCAAAAACAACAAACTATCTCCTGGTAAAAAGAAACCAGCAAAGAGGCCTGTTTCGGCAAATACAATAAATAAAACTATATAAATACCCAATTTAATTCCATTAACATCAAAATGAATATAAAAAAGTGGGTCAATTAAATTCTTCCAATCAAAATCGTTCATTCTTAGGTTTTTTATGCTAAAATTATTCGTGCGTGAAAGTACGGATAATATATCTTAACAACAATTTATTGCTTTATTTTAAAGTTTTATTAACGGTTCATTATGCCTCTTCATTTTGAATATAAATTATACTCCTCTATTTATCAAATACCGTACAAGGATTACAAAATTTTACACTGATTTAACTACTGTGACAATATGTAATTTTATTAAAAAAAAGGTTTACAATTCAAATTCTTGCCCCATCAAAGGAACTTTACAATCAAAATCATATTTTTCATGCACTTTTATACGGAGCTCATCTAATGGCTCATTTTCACCATGAACTAAAAAAACTCTGGTTGGTTTATTTTCCAATTCGGACAACCAATTGAGCAAATCTTTTTGATCTCCATGCGCTGATAAACCTTGTATCTCTAGCACATTTGCTTTTACCGGATAATACTGCCCATGAATTTTAATTTCTGACGCTCCTTCTAACAACTTTCTTCCGCGTGTTCCTTCGGCTTGATACCCTACAATAATCAAAGTAGTTTCCGGAAGACCAATATAATGTTCGAGATAACTCAAAACCCTTCCTCCAGTTACCATTCCGCTGGCTGCTATCACCACTTTAGGTTGCTCATCAAAAATCACCTCCATGGTTTCCTGATAATCCGAAACCAATGAAAACATTTCACTCATTTCGGCACATTCTTCCAAGGACAATTTGTGCCACTTTTGGTTATTCGAAAAAATATTCAATGCATTTATTCCCATTGGTGTATCGATAATGTATGGAATATGAGGGATTTTATCTTCTTTTCTGAGTTGCCACAATAGATACATGATGGTTTGCGCACGCTCAACGGCAAAACTCGGAATAATAATAGTTCCACCTTTATTGACGGTATTATTGATATACATTTCCAATTCTAATTTAGTGTCCGTTTTAGGATGAATACGATTTCCGTAGGTACTTTCCAGAAAAACATAATCGGCTTTTTTAGGTTTGGTTGGGGGATACATTAACACATCATCATCACGGCCAATGTCACCTGAGAAAACTAAAGTCTTATTTTCAAGTGTTAGAGCAATACTGCAAGCCCCCAGAATATGTCCTGCATTGGTATAAACAGCTTCGATTTGCGCATCTAAAGCAACAGCCTCATTAGTTTCAATTACTCTAAATAGCGGAAAAACTTTCTCAGCTTGATCCACCGTGTACAGCGGCTCGGCTATTTCATGTTTCGAATATTTCCCTTCATTGGCATTTTTAGCCTCTTCTTCCTGAATTTTAGCACTATCTAAAAGAATTAGTTTGGTAATATCTTTTGTAGGCCTTGTACAATATATTTTCCCTGAAAAACCTTGATTAACTAATCTTGGCAACCAGCCACAATGATCTAAATGTCCATGAGTCAGCAAAACAAAGTCTATTGTGGATGCCAAAACAGGCAGAGGCTCCCAGTTAAGTTCGCGCAACGGCTTTAATCCTTGAAACAATCCACAATCAATCAAAATCCGAATTCCGTTACTTTCAATTAATGTTTTAGAACCGGTTACAGTTCCCGCTCCACCTATAAATCTTACTTTCATGGGATTTGATTTTTAAAATTAAACTGACAGTACAAACTTACTACTTAGAAATACCTACATAATTCTGATGCCTCTTTCAGCACATTTTTCATCCGATTTTCACTTAATCCAATCCTATTGAGACAATCCGAATTGTTAATTATTTCCTTTACTAAAATGACATCTAAAATTAGTAACTTATCTTTTTCAGCGAGAGACAAAGTCGTCAAACAGGTGACTGGATAAAGCGAATTAGTATCATTTTTGGTTTTCAAATTATTTTCCGCTGGATAGTCCCAGCTCAGCAAACTCAATTCAGAACATTTAGAAAATGTAATTGCATCTGCAGTAAAACGGTTATTAGTAACAATCCAACATTTAGAAACGGTGTCTTTTTGGTCAAAAATAGGATGCTTCCTTTCTTTTATATCATTAAAACGAGACAAAATATACATCGGGACTTTCACATCAGACGCGACATCTCTACCCGCATGATACTTACATTCGACCATAGCAATAATTTCATTTTTTTTGACCAAAACATCTATTTCATGCGAAACACATTTTCCTTGCAAAGTCAAATTGGTAATCGTTTTGTAGTTTTCAGCAGCAAAAAGACGGGCTATATATTTTTCGAAAAAGAAACCTGCAGGACCTAAAAGCCGAATTGCTTCTCTTAAATTATATCGTGCTGCATGGGAATTAGCAGTTTTTTTCAATAGCGAAAAAGCCATTTTATAAATTTCTTTCGTGGAAATACCTTCATACATCTGCTTTTTTATAGCATAAAGTATGTTATCAACCACAACAGCACTTGCACCCGATTTCAAAAGAGATTTTTTGAGTTTATCTGAGTTAAATTCGACAATATCTCCAGAATGTTTGATGATTTTCATATTCGTAATGTTTTGATAAACAAACTCTTAAATCACCACTAAAGATACGAAAAAAAGACTACTTATTTTGTTTTTGATAATAAAATCCAGGAACAAATAACAGTACAAAAATAGGTTGGATTAAAAACCTACGGACATAAAATAGAATCCAATTACTATTTTCATTTGCGTAGTAAACAATGTAGAAAAAAGCAGCCATTAGAATCATGAAGAAAAAGTAATACAGTGCAAAAGCAAATTTCACCATTGTCACATCTTTGAAGAGGACATAGATAATACCCAACGAGATCGCAGTATTTAATGTATAACGAAAAAATAATCCTAAAAATAATTGGGTCGGATTAAAACTTGGCAATCGTAGCTTGGTAAAATCTTTTTTGAAAAAATCCAAAAAAGGATCATAGAATAACTCATTTTCAAAAGCACGAACCAGCACCAACAATGCCACCAAAAAAAGGAATTGTAGCACTCGTATTTTGTTATTTAGTATCTTTTGAAGCATATCTAGAAAAATTACGGACCCAAATTAACCACAACATAAAAACTACACCATAAATATACAAAGGAAAAAGGACTCCGTGTAAAAACGGCTCTTGTTTTGGAAAATAAAAAATCAGGGCACTTAAAGCCGCAATTCTCAAAACATTCAATACGTAAATAAGCAGGCTTCCGCCAAAGATAAATAGCAATGTTATTTTTAGTTTCCCTGAAAAAGCTACCACAAATGAAATAAACAAAATAATCACACTAACAGCATTACAACCTTCGACAATTCGGGCAACATATTTATCATTGAAAAACAGCTTCATATAAGGATGAATCTCACTTTTTTTAATGTAGGATTGATTATTAAATAATCGCATGACTTGTTCTGTATTATCACTCACTATTCTGGTAATAGAATCCATTTCGTTTTCTTCAAAACTATTAAGATAGCGCTGATACAAAAAAGTTAGTACTATATATGTCAAAAAAAAAGTGCCCAGAAAAAGCAAAAACGGTTTGTAGAGAATAAAATATTTTTTCAAAATCAAATTTTTAACAAATTTATGTAATTTTTGAAACTGGCTTTAAATACTTTTGCATAAATAAAAATTAAAAACATGACATTTCAAGAATTACAACCAAAAGTAACCGAAATCACATTAAATACAACGCTTTCAAGAGATGAAAAACTATTGTCTATTTGTCAATTGTTAAGCGAATCAGTAGATTATTATAATTGGGTTGGATTTTATTTTGCAAATCATGAATCTAAAACATTGCACTTAGGACCTTATGTAGGAGCAGAAACAGACCACACAGTAATCCCTTTCGGAAAAGGAATTTGCGGACAAGTAGCCGTTTCTAACGAAAACTTTGTAGTTCCTGACGTTTCGGCACAAGACAATTATATCGCTTGTAGTTTTACCGTAAAATCAGAAATCGTGGTACCGCTTTTTGTAAATGGAGAAAACATAGGTCAAATTGATATTGACAGTCATGTAATAGATCCTTTCACTGAAGAGGATGAAAAATTCTTGGAATTTGTAAATAAAGAGGTGGCTAAATTGTACTAAAATAATTATATTTGGTTGCAAATAAAACGTCTTATGTCAACTAATTCATTTGCTGCAATATTATTTTTGCTGTCCACTTTATCATTTTCACAAACTCCAAAAGACGGGAAAATATTTTTAGATTCAACATGGAATGAGACTACTGAAGCAAATCATAAATATTATAGGATAGTCAAAGATTATTATTCTGATAAAGAAAGCTATAAAATTTATGATTATTTTAAATCCGGAGTTTTACAAATGGCTGGAGCCTCAAAATTCAAAGATCGTTTACAAAAAGAAGGACAGTTTGTTTATTATTATGAAAATGGCAACAAAGAATCCATGGAAAGTTATATAAACGGTTCGCAAACTGGAAAACAATACAATTGGTATCAAAATGGACAAAAAAAATCAGAGACTGAATTTTTCATCGATAACAACACCAGATATCCTAATTATAAAATAATTCAATTTCGGGACATAAATGGTAACCAAAAAATAATTGATGGTAATGGTGATTATGAAACGAAAACTGACAATTTCTATGAAACCGGCAAAATTGTTAATGGTTTAAAACATGGAATATGGGAAGGTGTTGTTAATTCTGAAAAGTATACCTATACCGAAAATTATGTAGAGGGAAATCTTATATCTGGAACAAGCACAGATTACAACAATATTAAATATAATTATACTTCAATAACTACTATGCCTGGACCAAAAAAGGGCATAAAGCATTTTTACAATTTTATTAGCAATAATTTCATCCAACCCAAAGAAGCTAAATTATATAACGTGTCAGGCACTGTATATTTAACCTTCATTATTGAAAAAGACGGTAGAGCGAGTGATATTAAAGTTGTCAGAAAGGTAGGTTTCGGAATTGATGAAGAAGCTATTCGAATAGTCAAAAGTTATAACCAATGGAGTGCTAGTAAAACAAGAGGAATGAGCAGAAGTGTAATGTATTCTTTACCTATATCAATAAAATAATTCTCAAATGAGTTAAATACTATTTTTAAAACTGAAAGATACAAAATACTAATATCATCTAAAACTTGTCGATTTGAAAATAAAGATTATCTTTGCACCCGTCTTACAATAGATGTATGACATACATAAAAATCATTAAACAAATATTGGAATGTATTTAACTAAAGAGATTAAAGAAGAAATCTTCGCTCAACACGGAGAAAAAACAAACACAGGAAAAGCTGAAGCGCAGATTGCTTTATTCACTTTCAGAATTAGCCACTTGACTGAGCACTTGAAAAAAAATCGTCATGATTATAATACAGAGCGTTCATTAGTATTGCTTGTAGGTAAAAGAAGATCTTTGTTGGATTACTTGAAGAAAACAGAAATCAACAGATACCGTGAAATTATCAAAGTATTGAATATCAGAAAATAATCAATATAAAAGAGGTGCGAAAGTGCCTCTTTTTTTATTTTACAATTTAAAGTCTAAAGGTTCTATTTTGGTCCTGACACAAAAGGGATTAGAATCAAGACTACACCATAAAGTCTGTACTAAATCAGTATAGATGAATAAAAAAAGTTTGGTTTTTCATTGGGTTTTAGGCATTAACTACGCAAAACAACAACTACAACACAACTAAAACCCATGTTTAACTAATAAATTAAATTTATGATTCCACAATTATTTGTAGAAAGTATCGATTTAGGTGATGGCAGAAACATCACAATCGAGACAGGTCGTTTAGCCAAACAAGCTGATGGATCTGTAGTAGTAAGAATAGGTAAAACTGTTATTTTAGGAACAGTTGTATCTTCAAGAAAAGCAAGTCCAGGTATCGACTTTTTACCACTTACGGTAGATTATCGTGAAAAATTTGCTGCAGCAGGACGTTTTCCTGGTGGTTTCTTCAAAAGAGAAGCGCGTCCAAGTGATAACGAAGTGTTAACAATGCGTTTAGTAGACCGTGTTTTGCGTCCACTTTTCCCAGATGATTACCACGCAGAAGTGCAAGTTATGATTCAATTAATGTCTTATGATGAAGATGTAATGCCAGATGCATTAGCTGGTTTAGCCGCTTCCGCAGCATTAGCTTTATCAGATATTCCTTTTGAAACTTTAATTTCTGAAGCTAGAGTTGGAAGAATTGATGGTAAATTCATCATCAATCCAAGTCGCGCACAATTAGCTTTATCTGATATTGATATGATGATTGGAGCTTCTATGGATTCTATCGCGATGGTAGAGGGTGAAATGAAAGAAATTTCAGAAGCAGAAATGTTAGAAGCAATTAAATTTGCTCACGAACACATCAAAAATCAAATTGCTGCTCAACTACGTTTGCAAGCTGCTTTTGGAAAAAAAGAAGTTCGCACCTATGAAGGAGAAAGAGAAGATGAGACTATTTATGCAAAAGTAAAAGACGCATCTTACGATAAAATTTATGCTATTGCAAGCAAAGGTTCTTCAAAACAAGAACGTACAGCTTCATTTGCAGAAGTAAAAGAAGAAGTAAAAGCATTATTTACAGAAGAAGAATTAGCCGCAAATGGCGATCTAGTTTCTAAATATTTTTACAAAACTAACAAAGAAGCGGTTCGTAACGTAACCCTAGATTTAGGAACACGTTTAGACGGAAGAAAAACTACCGAAATCAGACCAATCTGGAGTGAAGTAGATTATTTACCATCGGTTCACGGATCAGCATTGTTTACACGTGGAGAAACACAAGCATTGGCTACAGCAACTTTAGGAACATCCAGAGAAGCAAACCAAATTGACTCTCCATCAGAACAAGGTGAAGAAAAATTCTACTTACATTATAACTTCCCTCCTTTCTCAACTGGTGAAGCTCGTCCTTTAAGAGGAACTTCAAGAAGAGAAGTAGGTCACGGAAACTTGGCTCAAAGAGCATTAAAAAACATGATTCCTGCTGATTGTCCGTATACAATTCGTGTAGTATCTGAAGTTTTAGAATCTAACGGTTCTTCTTCTATGGCAACAGTTTGTGCTGGAACATTAGCACTTATGGATGCTGGTATCCA
Organism: Flavobacterium petrolei; assembly: GCF_003314435.2. Lineage (GTDB taxonomy): Bacteria > Bacteroidota > Bacteroidia > Flavobacteriales > Flavobacteriaceae > Flavobacterium > Flavobacterium petrolei. The sequence goes on from NZ_QNVY02000001.1 coordinate 320,018, forward strand.
AATGATTCGTCCAGTTTCTGGAATTGCAATGGGATTAATTACTGATGGAGAACGTTTTGCTGTATTGTCTGATATTCTTGGTGATGAAGATCACTTAGGAGATATGGATTTCAAGGTAACTGGAACTTCTGTAGGAATTACAGCTTGTCAAATGGACATCAAGATTGACGGATTGAAATATGAGATTATGGAAGCAGCATTGGCGCAAGCTCGTGACGGTCGTTTGCATATTCTTGGAAAATTAATCGAAACTTTAGCAGCTCCAAAAGAAGATGTTAAAGCTTACGCTCCAAAAATCATTACAAGAAGAATTCCTAATGCGTTTATTGGAGCATTGATCGGACCTGGTGGAAAAGTGATTCAAGAATTACAAAAAACTACAGGAACTACAATTGTTATCAATGAAGATCCAACTACTGAAGAAGGAGTTATTGAAATTTTAGGAACAGATCCTGCTGGAATAGAAGCGGTATTAGCTAAAATTAAATCAATCACTTTTAAGCCTCAAATGAATGAGTCTTACGAAGTAAAAGTAATCAAAATGCTAGATTTTGGTGCAGTAGTAGAATACACTGCCGCTCCAGGAAACGAAGTTTTATTACACGTATCGGAACTTGCTTGGGAACGTACTGAAAATGTTTCTGATGTAGTAAAAATGGGTGATGTATTCGAAGTAAAATACTTAGGATTGGATCCAAAAACTAGAAAAGAAAAAGTGTCAAGAAAAGCGCTTATGCCAAGACCTCCACGTGAGGAAAGAAAAGAGTAATCAGATCTTAAGTTTACTAAAGGTTTATTTATAGGAAATCCCGTTTCATGAATTTGAAACGGGATTTTTGTTTTTTAAAAAAATTTATACCGAATTATATTACATAAATATAATAATTTTTATATATTTGATATGATCTTACAATAAATAACATCCATATATCATATATTTTGAAAATTAATAAAACAAAATACATTATCAGTTTTACATTAGTTTTACTTTTAAGCACATTGTCTTTACGTAGTCAAACCAAAAATGATATCTTAATTTACAATTGGTTTGATAATTTAACAGGCAAGGAAAACCTAGATATTAATACTGGAAAACTTCATAGTAACCCTTATAAGACAACCGTAAATAACAGTATGTATTACAAAGACGAGAAGTTTGAATTAGGGATCTTGAGCTATGAAAAACAAACTTATTACAATGTCAACTTAAAATATGACATACACACTGATTGTCTAGTAGTATATCCTTTCGGCATTAATAAAAATACAGGAATCAACCTTAATAGTGATAAAGTTGATTCATTCAATTTAAACGGCAAACACTTTGTTAAAATTACAAAAAAAGAAAATCATCAAACAGAGCTCTTAAATGGCTATTATGAAGAAAACAAAATTTCTTCTGATTTTGTCTTTTACATACGCCATCATAAAGACATTCAAAAAAAGATAAATGATAATGGAGTAATTTACAAATTCAATGAAAATAATTCATTCTTTATAGAATATAAAAAAAAAATGTATAAGATTAAATCTAAAAACGATGTTAGCAAAATATTTCCTGCGCAAAAAAAGCAAATAAATGAGTTTTATTTAATCAATAAAGAAATTAAAAAGAACAACGAAAATCAATTTATGGAAAATTTAATGAGATACATGTATAAATCCTCTTCACTTAAAAATAAATGAAATTAACGAAAAAAAAAATCTATATATTATTTATTTTATTGTTTATAAATGAATTCTCATTTGCTCAAAAACCAGAAGACAAATTATCAATTGAGCTTAAAAACTGTTCATTATTAACCGCAATTGAAACCATAGAAAACTCAAGTACTTATACGTTTTATTTTGACCCAACTTGGATTAATTTAAATAAAAATCAAATAAGCGGAAATTACAACAACATAACTATTAGCGAGTTATTAAATAAAATTTTTGATGAGACTGATTTAAATTACATCATCATAAATCACAAAATCATACTCACCTCAAACAACTTAATATACAATAATCTACCCGCTAACTATTTTAATGAATTAGACTCAAACAAAACTACTAGAGAATTTAACAATATTTCTGGAAATCCTATTTTCTACAGACAATACGACTCTTTAAACCAACATAAATTTACAAAAAAACCCTCGCTGCAATTTATAGGTAAAGAAAATAAAAACACCACAAAAAAAAATTTTTTATTATCTGGATACATTGTTAATGAGAAAACAGAGAAGCCAGAAGTTAATATTTATCTTAAAATACGCGACAAAGACATCAGTACATCAAGTGATTTAAATGGCCATTATAAACTGTTGTTACCAGCTGGAATAAATATTATTGAAATAAAATCAATGAATCATGTTGAAGTAATTAAAACATTAATGGTTTATGATGATGGAAACCTAGACATAACCATAAATGATCAATCAAATCAGCTTGACGAAGTCGTAATTACAAAAAAAGGGATGAGAGCCAAAGAGACGACTATATCCGGATTAGTTTCAATAGATATTAAAGCTATTAAAAACACACCTTTAATTCTTGGTGAAAGAGATATATTAAGAGTTGCAACTACTCTCCCAGGTATCAAAACTACAGGAGAAGGCGCATCTGGTTTTAATGTTAGAGGAGGAAAAGACGATCAAAATTTAATACTCCTAGACAATTCAGTTCTTTATAATCCTCAACATTTTCTAGGGTTTTTCTCTGCAATAAACCCATATACCGCTAAGAAAGCAGAAATTTACAAAGGAAGCATCCCTGCTGATTTTGGAGGTAGACTTTCTTCTGTTTTTGACATAACTACAAAAAATGGAAATCCGGAAAATTTCTCAGGAGAAGGAGCTATAGGTCCTATAACATCAAATTTAAGCTTTGGTCTACCTATTCAAAAAAATAAATCTAGTATTCTTGTTGGAGCAAGAGCGACCTATTCCGATTGGATTTTAAAAACTTTAGATGACGAAAATTTAAAAAATAGTGAAGCTGGATTTTATGATGGAATTATTAAATATAATAATACTATTAATGATAATAATGATTTAGAAGCTACAGTATATTACAGTAAGGATCGGTTTAGTTTAAGCTCTGATTCAATATACAAGTATAGCAATCGTCTGATTTCTTTAAAATGGGATCATACATTTAACAAAAAAAGTAAAGTTGAATTAATTCTTACAAATAGTGAATATAAATTTAATATAGATTACAATTCAAGTGATGATAATTCATTTGATTTTGGCTACAAAATAAGTGAAACACAATTACAGTTAAAATTTAAATATTTATTTAATAAAAAGCATACCTTCTCATACGGAATAGCAAGTAAATCTTATGGTATTTCTCCTGGATATCAACACCCAAAAAGTCTTATGTCAACTTTAATTGCCATAGACATCGAAAAAGAAAAAGCCTTAGAGTCTGCTATTTACATTTCAGATAATTACAAAATAGGCGAAAAATTATTAATTGACTTAGGGCTAAGATATTCCTTTTATGCTTCTTTAGGAGAAGCTAATGTAAACATATATCAAGAAGGATTTCCTTTAAACAAAGAAACGATAATTGAAAATAAACATTATATAAAAAACGAGATAATCAAAACCTATGGTGGATTTGAACCACGTTTAGCAGCACGCTATTTCTTGAATGATGATTTATCAATAAAAGCAAGTTATGACTTCACTAGACAATACATTCATCTTTTATCGAGTAATACAACACAGTCACCGACCGATTCTTGGAAATTATCTGATATTAATGTCAAACCACAAAGTGCACAACAATTCTCTTTAGGCCTCTACAAAACTCTTCAAGATAATCTATATGAAATTAGTTTAGAAGGATATTATAAAAAATCAAAAAACATCCTTGATTATAAAGTTGGTGCTGAACTATTATTAAATAAAAATGTAGAAACTGAATTATTACAAGGTGTAGGAAAAGCTTACGGTATAGAATTACTACTTAAGAAACAAGAAGGCAAATTAAATGGCTGGATTGGCTATACTTATTCTAGAACGTTTATTAAACTTGATAGTAATTTCGAATCAGAAATAGTCAATAATGGAAAGTATTTTTCAGCAAATTTTGACAAACCACATGACTTTAGTGCTATTTTAAATTATAAATTCACAAAACGTTACAGTTTATCTACTAATTTTTCATACCAAACAGGTAGGCCAATTACTTACCCTATAGGTGTGTTTCAATATGGAAATTCAGAATACACCTTATATAGTGATCGAAATCAATATCGAATCCCAGATTATATACGCCTAGACATTGGAATAAACATTGAAGGAAATCATAAAATAAAAAAGTTAGCGCATAGCTTTTGGAATATTTCGATTTATAATATTTTAGGTAGAAATAACCCTTATTCAATTTATTTCGTAACTGATAAAAATGGAGGAGTAAAAGGGTACAAAACATCAATTTTCTCAATCCCAATACCGAGTATTACATATAATTTTAAATTTTAGCTATATTAAGTAATGAATAAAAAAAAAATACAAAAATTCTCTTTGGGTAAAATTATTATTGCTTTATTAATTCTTAATATTTTAAATAGTTGTAGCGAAGCATATAATTTACAAACTGACACCTATCAAGAGGCACTTGTAGTAGAAGCAACTATTACAAATGAATTTATCAGACAAGAAATAAAAATATCTAAAACCTCTCAATTTGAAGATGAAGGAATAGAAAAAGAAAGCGGTGCTATTGTAATCATAGAAGACGACTTAGGCAACACATTCCCTTTTGAAGAAAAGGATGATATTTACATCTCTAAAAACCCTTTTAAAGCTGAATCAAATAGAGAGTATACTTTAAAGATAGAAACAAATGAAGGTAAAGTTTTTAAATCATCAAGTCAAAAACTAACAACAGAAAACAAAATTTTAGATATTATCCCAAAATTAGTTACAACCAAAGATAATGAAAGAGGTATTCAAATTACCGTTAACAATTATGACTCTACTAACTCTTCAAAATATTACCGATATGAATATGAAGAAACATACAAAATAGTTGCTCCAGTTTGGCGTCAACAGAAGCTTGTTGTAACAGGACAGCAGGAAGTGGCACTCATACCCAACTCCCTTGAAACAAGAATATGTTACAAAACACAAAAATCCAATGATATAATTTTAGCATCAACGACAAACTTACAAGAAGACAAAGTTAATCTTGATATTCGCTTCATTAGTGATAATGATTATATAATTAGCCATCGATATAGCATAATTGTCAAACAATATGTATTAAGTTTAGAGTCATATTCTTTTAGAAGAACATTAAAAGACTTATCGACTTCTTCTAGTATTTTTTCACCTAAACAACCTGGATTCTTGAATGGAAACATTAAATGTATTTCAAATACAAATGAAAAAGTGATTGGTTTTTTTGAGGTATCTTCTTTTTCTTCAAAAAGAATTTTTTTCAATCATGAAGACTTATTTCCTAATGAGCCTAAACCTCCTTATTTCACAAATTGCGATGAGCAAGAATATAAATTCTGTTTTGGTTACTCAGTTCCAGTATGTGAAGGCCCCTTATTAATCTCTAAGATAAAAGGAAATACGATAGCTTATTCTTCAAATTTATCAAACTCCTTTTATTCAGTTGTACCCATAGAATGCGGCGATTGCACTTCTTTTTCATCAAACTTAATACCTTCATTTTGGATCGATTAAAACACATTGTCATTTTGTTCGTATTAATAAATGCAACAATAACCAAGGCTCAACAAATTGTCTTTATAGATGAAACAATATTTCTCCATGCAAATGCTACAACTTTTGTCTCAGGAGAAACATTATTATACAAAATACATTGTCTAAAATCTACAGACAAAACACCAAGTACCATAAGTAAAATTGCTTATGTGGAACTTATTGATGAAGCAAAAAAAATAGTCTTCAAAAATAAAATAAATTTGGAAAGTAGCACTGGTCAAGCTGAATACTTCATTCCTACAACTGTAAAAACTGGAAAATATAAGCTTATTGCTTATACACAATGGATGTTAAACAAACTGGATTCATCATTTTTCGAAACAAACATAACAATCATAAACCCCTATATAAGTGACGAAAAACAAAACTCAAATGTTATTATAAATACTGATCCAGATAAATTCATAAAAAATATAAAAAGTACAAATTCAAATATAATTCCACCTAATAATATTAAACTAATACTTAATAAGAATAAATTCAAAAATCGTGAAATTGTCTCGTTAAATTTTAAGTCAGACGACAATACCATAACAGAAGGGAGTTTTTCTTTGTCAGTTAGAAAAATAGAGGATTTACCATTTGAAAATCAAATTTCAGCTGTTGACTTCAGTTTCAAACAAGAGAACAATTTCGTCGATTTACAAAATTCGAAAACTAAAATTTATCTTCCAGAGCTTCGAGGAGAAAAATTATCTGGAAAATTAATAGCTAAAAACAATACTGATAAAGTTGAAAATAAAACAATAGCTTTTTCTTTACCAGGTAAAAATTTCATCTTTAAAATTATTAGAACTGACAATACTGGAAGCTTTCAAATTAACATTAACCAAGTAGATTCTAACTCTGAAATAACAATCCAACTAATGGATGAAGATGTTAACAATTATTACATTAAATTAGATGAAGAAGCCATCATAGATTACACAAAACTATTGATTACAGAAAACTATAAACTACCTCCAAACTTTAAAGAAATTTTAATTAATAGATCAATTAATAGTCAAATTGAAAATGCATATTACGCTAGCAAAACTGACAAAATAATTATTCCGAAAGAAAATCCTACATTTTTTCATCCATTAGCCAAAAAGTATATACTGGATGATTATACAAGGTTCAATACTTTAAAAGAAACAATTAAAGAAGTAACAACCGAAGTATATTACAAACAAATAGACAACAAATCATTCCTTCATGTAAATGATCCTAATGTTTTTCCTCAGCAACCAGACCTACCATTAGTGTTGATTGATGGATTGTATTTAGAAAATCAGAATGAATTATTTGAGTACAATATGAAAAATGTATTTAAAATTGAAATAATTACTGGTAGGTATTTTTTAGGCTCAAAATTTTTTAATGGTCTTATAAGCTTCACTACATTCAATAATGCTTTCAAAAGCTCACAAAGCGGAAGTTCAATAATAAAAAGTACCATACAAAGGCCACAACCTAAAAAAACATATTACGAAGTTAATTATTCCGATTTAAACATAAACAAAAGAATTCCTGATTTTAGAAATCAATTAATATGGAATCCCGAAGTTGACTTAAGAAATATTAATACTTTCTACACTTCTGATGTTTCAGGTACATTTGAAATAAAACTTGAAGGGTTCGCTAAAAACGGAACTCCTGTTTCTTTGATTGAAACATTTGAGGTCAATGAATAATTTAAGCCAACATGTATTTTGCATTAGCTCTAACTACCCTTGTTCAAGCACTTTTTATGAATACAAAGTAAGTGCGTAAAGCCTGCCAACTTTCGGCTAAACTTAAAATAATAAAAAAATGAGATGTTTTGTAACTTTTCTGAAACTCCATACGTATAATCAGTTGTACACTTAAAATTTAGGAGACAAAAAAACATGAGACAACTAAAAATCACCAAGCAGGTAACCAATCGTGAAACTGCTTCATTAGACAAGTATTTACAAGAAATTGGTAAAGTTGACCTTATTACCGCTGACGAAGAGGTAGAATTAGCACAGAAGATTAAAGCCGGTGACCAGAAAGCATTAGAGAAATTGACAAAAGCCAATTTACGTTTCGTGGTTTCGGTGGCAAAACAATACCAAAATCAAGGGTTAACGCTTCCCGATTTGATTAACGAAGGAAATTTAGGATTGATAAAAGCAGCACAACGTTTTGATGAAACACGTGGTTTCAAATTCATCTCGTATGCAGTTTGGTGGATTCGTCAATCTATTTTACAAGCATTGGCAGAACAATCTCGTATCGTTCGTTTGCCTTTGAACAAAATTGGTTCTATCAATAAAATCAACAAAATGTACGCTTTATTAGAGCAATCTAACGAGCGTCCACCATCTGCTGAGGAAATTGCAAAAGAACTTGATATGACCGTAAATGACGTAAAAGAGAGTATGAAAAACTCTGGTCGTCACTTATCAATGGATGCACCTCTTGTAGAAGGAGAAGATTCTAACCTTTACGATGTATTGCGTTCTGGTGAGTCACCAAATCCAGACAGAGAATTAATCCACGAATCATTGCGTACCGAAATCGAGCGTTCCTTAGAAACATTGACTCCAAGAGAAGCTGATGTAGTTCGTTTGTACTTTGGTCTTGGCGATCAACACCCAATGACATTAGAGGAAATCGGGGAAACTTTCGACTTAACTCGTGAGCGTGTACGTCAAATCAAGGAAAAAGCAATCCGCAGATTAAAACACACTTCAAGAAGTAAAATATTAAAAACCTATTTAGGATAATACAGTCAAATGCTACAAAGTCAAAAATCATATCGTCCAACAACAGTATGATTTTTGACTTTCGGCTTTCGACTAAAAAGTAACGACGGTCTGATTAACTGTTCGTTTTTTGATTGATGATTGAAACTCCGGCTGATTACCGGAGTTTTGTTTTTTTCAGCAAAACTCCAGTCACTTCGAGCTTCGCTCTCGGGTTTCCGGAGTTTTATTTTTTAAATCTGAATTCTTCTCACTTTTCACTTTTCACTTTTCACTTTTCACTTTTCACTTTTCACTAATATGGCGTAACCCTCCGTAAAAACTTCGGGTCAGGCTTTCGGCTTTATCTCTCCGTTACATTGCGAGGATACCGCCTCGATCCCTTACGCGACGTACAGACAATTTGCAAGATGACCCTTCACTAAAAAAACTTTCTCCAATTGCTGCAAAAAAACTACTTTTGCACAAACAACACAAACTGTATAGATGCACTGCGGTGCATCTATACATAACAACTACCCAATGAAGAATACACTTATTGCACCATCAGTGCTTGCAGCCGATTTTGGTAATCTGCAACGCGACATCGAAATGATCAACAACAGCGAAGCCGATTGGTTTCACATTGACATCATGGATGGCGTTTTTGTTCCAAACATTTCTTATGGAATGCCAGTTTTGGAAGCCATTAACCGCCATGCCAAAAAAACAATTGACGTTCACTTGATGATTATCGATCCAGACCGTTATATTAAAACTTTTGCTGAATTAGGCGCAAATATTTTAAGCGTACACTATGAAGCTTGCACACACCTCCACAGAACGCTACAGGCAATTAAAGCTGAGGGAATGAAAGCTGGAGTTGCCATTAACCCACACACTAATATTGATTTACTGGAAGATGTAATCAATGACATTGATTTAGTTTGTATCATGAGTGTGAATCCTGGTTTTGGAGGACAATCTTTTATAGAAAACACCTATGCAAAAATTGAAAAGCTAAAAGCTTTAATCCTTAAAAAAGGAGCAACTACAATCATTGAAGTTGATGGTGGCGTAACCAATAAAAATGCAAAACAATTAGTGGAAGCCGGAGCCGATGTTCTGGTAGCGGGAAGTTTTGTTTTCAAAGCGGAAAATCCAACCCAAACGATACAAGATTTAAAGAAGCTTACAAACTTCTAAAAAAGTGGCGCATTTAGCGCCATTTTTTATTTTAGAAAGGTTCATCAAAGTTAATCATTGCAGCAACATGTGCATATAATTCAGGATGGTAGCTTTTAAAAACACGCGGAGTTTCAAAGAAATGCTCCAAGATAACCGATAAAAATTCAAATTGATTTTCATAGGCATATAATCTAAAATAATCCCTTTGAGTCAGTTCGTCATTTAAAACTGGATCGATGTAATATTTTACAACGTCATTAAAAGCATCAAAAAATACAATGGCGCTTGGATCATTACTTTTTAAACAATGAAAATGCAATACATGCGAAAACTCATGTAAACCCAAATTTATATTATCATTTAAAGCTGAATGACCAATAATGAAATCTTCCCACGAAAACACAACAGCTTTCATTCTGGGATTAAATTCTCCTTTGTGATGCGCTTGATTTACGGTAGAAAAATAATTGGAAGGATAAATAATTATTTTGTCGAACAAATTTACAAGATAATTTCTCATCCCGAAGGTCAACATTACATAGGTTCCAGCAATCAATATTTGCATTTGCTCCGTAATTTTAATGTCTTTACCAATGAACTGATATTTCGCGATAAACGCAATAATGCGATGTTCAAAATACTTTTTCTTTTTGACAGAAAGCTGATTGTAATATGGAAAATCATTTATTAAAATTTGCCGTTGACTTAATTTTAATTTCTTTGAAAAAGGATACCAATGAATATAAAGTGGCTTATTAAATAACAATACATAAGTTGGCTCAACCACTCTAAAAACTAAAAGCAGAAGAAAAACCATTCCAAAAAATGCTGTAATAAAAAGCTGTAGTGACATGTATTATAACTGCTTTAAAAGAAAAAATGCCTCAAAAGAATTCAAGCCAACTTGATTTTTTGAAGCATTTTATGTGTTTGTGGCCGCGACAGGGTTCGAACCTGCAACCCTCAGAGTCGAAATCTGATATTCTATCCAGTTGAACTACGCAGCCATTTGATTTAAGATTGCTGATTAACGATTTTAGATTTATGAACTAAAATCGTTAACCTTGAATCCAAAGATTTATGTCAATAATTTTTTTACAATTGTAGAAATTGTTTTTCCTTCGGCTGTTCCACCTAATTGAGCTGCAGCCAATCCCATTACTTTTCCCATTGACGCAATTCCTGACGCTCCAGTTTCTGCAATTATTTTTGCTATCACTGCTTCAACTTCTGCTTCGCTTAATTGTGCCGGTAAGAATTTTTCGATTACAGCAATTTGAGCTAATTCTGGTTCCGCTAAATCCAAACGGTTTTGCTCCGTGAAAATCCTAGCACTTTCTTTACGAGTTTTTACTAATCTTTGTAGCAATTTAACCTCGTCATCTTGTGTTATTTCTTCTTTTGATCCTGATGCTGTCTGAGCTAAAAGAATTTCAGATTTAATAGCTCTTAAAGCTTCTAATGCAACGGTATCTTTGGCTCTCATGGCGGTTTTGATTTCGTCCATGATTAGTACTGATAAACTCATATTCTATATTGTTAATTGCGTTAATCCATTATTTGATCAACCGATTTATTGAATTACTACTTTTAAAAATGATTTTTCGCTCTGATTACAGTAAAAAGCTCCCAATTATTAAGGCGGAACTTAAAACAAAAGCTCTTCTAAGGCCCGACAAATCTAAAGAATTTTACTCGGATTTACAACAACAGATTGTCTCGTGTAAGAGATAAGTATTGAAACTCCTTATAATGGCAAAAAGTAGCCCGAAAATTAAATATAATTTTCGGGCTACTCCTTTTTGTTTTGTTTTTATTAATCTACGTTATCGTGCAAATAGGAATTATTTGAACGCAACTGTAAATCATTATTACTGTCTGTTCCTACAGATATTCTCGAGTTTGTATTGTTCGCTTGATTGTTTGATATGTCTATTCCCAATCTTTTGTAAGCTGGTTCTTTTTCATACTCATCAATTTTAGAAACATTGTTATGGAACTTATAATTGAATTCCTTCAATTTTTTTCTTCTTTCGTCTGCTCTCATTCGCAATGATTCTTCAATAGTCATTTCGGTAGCAGCAATATCTTCAAAATCAACCGGATTAATCACAGTTCTTTGTACTTGTCTCATGGTGATATTTAACTCCTCCGGGACAACAACTTCTGGAGTTTTTGCAACTGGCTTAGGCATAAAATCAGGCTCCGCTTCCATATATTCTTCTAGAGAATATTTGATAATTCCATTATCCGTTAATTCCGTTACTGGTACAAACTGAACTGCTTCATTTACTTTAATGTCACGAGTTTCATTCGTTAGCTCATACATCACTTTACTTTCTTCAACTTGAGCTACTGGCTCCGCTTTAAAAAGTGGTAAATCAAAAGAGAAAGTAGTTTGTTCTTGTCTTTCGATTGCTTTTGGCTGCACAGCTTTTACTTCAGCAACAGGAGAGGAAATTGTGAAATCAATATCTGTAATTGGAGAAACAATTTCGAAAGTCACATCTAAATTTTTAATAAATTCAGACATAACCATCAACTCTTCTTTATTGATTGTTGGAGATGTAACCACTGGCTCAGGCGCAACAACTGTATCTTCGACTAAATCAAAAACAATTCTTTCGTTAGCGTTTGTAACTGGTGATGACTCCGTGTTCAAATCAAATCCAGCAACAGTTTTATTACTTAAATTATGTACACTTCTTTGTTCGTCCTCTAGTGTGTGAATTATTTTTTTAGGTTCCGTGTTTACGATTCCATTTTGTTGTTCAATATCAAAACCAGTAGCGATTATGGTTACAGCGATTGAATCTCCAAGTGATTCGTCTTCACCAACTCCCATGATAATATTAGCATTGTGACCCGCTTCGATTTGAATATGATCATTAATTTCTCCTATTTCATCAATTGTAATTTCATTAGTTCCAGAAACGATAAGCAACAATACGTTTTTGGCACCTGTAATTTTGTTGTCATTCAACAAAGGAGAATCTAAAGCAGCAATAATTGCTTCCTTAGCTCTGTTTTCACCAGAAGAAATAGAAGATCCCATAATAGCAGTTCCGCTGTTATACAAAACTGTCTTAGCATCTCTTAAATCGATATTTTGAGTGTAATGATGCGTTATTACTTCAGCAATTCCTCTTGAGGCAGTTGCTAAAACTTCATCCGCTTTTGAAAACCCAGCTTTGAAACCAAGATTACCGTAAACTTCTCTTAATTTATTATTGTTGATAACAATTAATGAGTCGACCTGTTTGCGTAATTTTTCAATACCGATTAACGCTTGTTCCTGACGCACTTTCCCTTCAAACAAGAAAGGCAATGTCACAATCCCTACAGTAAGAATATCTCTTTCTTTAGCCAATTGCGCGATAACTGGCGCAGCTCCCGTTCCTGTACCACCACCCATTCCGGCAGTGATGAAGACCATTTTAGTATTGCGATCCAACATTTTTTCAATCTCGGAAATACTCTCGATAGCGGATTGTTGTCCCACATCAGGATTTGCTCCAGCACCAAGTCCTTCTGTCAAATGCACTCCCAACTGGATTTTATTAGGCACAGAACTACTCTGTAAAGCTTGAGAATCCGTATTACATACGATAAAATCTACACCTTTGATCCCTTGCTTGAACATGTGATTTATGGCGTTACTTCCGCCTCCACCTACACCTATAACTTTTATCACATTTGATTGATTCTTTGGTAAATCAAATGAAATACTTCCAAATTCTGAGTCGCTCATCATTTTATTTGGTTTTTGAAATTGTTATATTATTAATTCTTATATTTTTTTGGGCCCCACCCTTATTCTGCGTTATCTAAAAAGTCTTTAATCTTATCTACATAACGATCAAAGAAATTTCTTTGTATTCTGTTTACGGTAGAATTCTGCTTCTCATTCGCATTATGATCTTCGGCCTCTTCTACCTTTTCAGGAGCCTCATAAACAGGTGTTTGAACAACTGCCGGTCTGTAAACAGGTGCCTTTGATTGTTCTATAGCATCAATTCGCACAGCGCTTTGTGTTTTATTTTCAATGCTTTTCATCACTAATCCAACTGCAGTTGCATACAAGGGACTTGAGATCTCCTCATCTGAGTTTCCAGCTAAATGTTCGTTTGGATATCCAATTCTAGTATCCATTCCCGTAATATATTCAACTAACTGTTTGATGTGTTTCAATTGAGCACCACCACCAGTAAGTACAATTCCTGCAATTAGTTTTTTTCTAGGATCTTCATGACCGTACGCTTTTACTTCTGTAAAAACCTGATCTACAATCTCCACAACACGAGCATGAATTATTTTAGAAAGATTTTTTAACGAAATCTCTTTTGGCTCTCTACCTCTCAATCCCGGAATAGAAACAATTTCATTGTCTTTATTTTCTCCTGGCCAAGCAGATCCAAATTTAACTTTCAATAACTCGGCTTGCTTTTCTATTATAGAGCATCCTTCTTTTATATCATCTGTAATCACATTTCCTCCAAAAGGAATTACAGCAGTATGACGAATGATGCCATCTTTAAAAATTGCCAAATCAGTTGTTCCACCACCGATATCGATAAGTGCAACTCCCGCTTCCTTTTCTTCCTGACTTAAAACTGCATCTGCAGAAGCCAGCGGTTCTAATGTCAAACCTGACAATTCAATTCCGGAACTTTGAATACATCTTCCAACGTTACGAATTGAAGAAGCCTGCCCCACTACAACGTGAAAACTAGACTCCAATCTTCCGCCGTACATTCCTATAGGTTCTTTAATCTCAGATTGCCCGTCAATTTTGAATTCTTGAGGCAAAACATGAATTATTTCTTCACCTGGTAACATTGCCAATTTATTGACTTGATCAATCAAAAGCTGAATATCGCTCCCACCGATAACCTCTTCAGGATTATGTCTGCTGATGTAATCTGTATGTTGAATACTTCGAATATGCTGTCCTGCAATTCCAACTACTACATCTTTTATTTTATAGCCTGAATTAATTTCGGCTTCTTGTATCGCTTGTTGTATTGATTGTATGGTTTGAGTGATGTTGTTTACAACGCCTCTTGCCACTCCTAAACTTTTAGACTTTCCAACACCTAAAATTTCTAGTTTGCCATATTCATTCTTCTTGCCTATCATGGCAACTATTTTAGTTGTCCCAATATCTAGACCTACTGCAATATTCTCGTTTTCCATTATCTATTATTTAGTGCAAACTACTTGATCCGTAAATCGGAGGTCAATTTTTTTATATTTATACAACGAACTATCTAAAACTGCTTTTTGAAAAAAAGCTTTATAATTTTTAAATTTGCGCTCTACATTTATCAGAATACCAAAATCTATTTGATAATCAAAATTTCTGTTGTGCATTTTTAAGCTTCCGTTAGGCATAATTTCAATTCCAATGATGTTTTTTTTCAAAAATGCATCGTCATAAATTATGCGGAATAAGTCGGCTAGTTTTTCGTTATTATGTTTATTTATTCCCCCTGAAACAAGTGGAACTCGAGCTGTAAAATTTGTTGACAACGGCATTCTATTCCCTTCGTAATCAATGTAAAAAGAACTTCCTTCGTCAAAAACTCTAGCAATAGGAGTTTTTTGTTTTACCACTGCTTTTAACACACCATCAATGCTCACAAAAACATCTGATTTTTCAATCATTTCTTGTGAATTTAGATTTGTCTCCAGCTTATTCAAATCTAAATTAACTTTTTGAATGCTCGATGCCTCTCTATTTTTTTCTATTAACAATTTATTAACCGTTTCTTGCTTAACAAAAGGAGCGTCATCTCCTACAAAAACAACGACTAAATTAGTCAGTTTTCTATTTTCATTTCGTTTAGACGTGAAAGAAAAAAGAAAAATAACCAATCCAAACATCAGTAATAATCGAATATTTGTCCAATTAAAGAGTTTCATTTATCGCTTTTTTTATAGATGGCACTAATTCTCCAATGTCTCCTGCACCAATTGTCACAATTACAGTTGCGTTACTCTCTAAAATTGCTGCTACCAAATTATTTTTAATCACAATTTTCTTATTATTATTTGTCATTTTATCCATCAGCCACTGTGAATTTACACCCTCAATCGGTTGTTCACGAGCCGGATAAATATCTAATAAAATAATCTCATCAAAAGCGGATAAACTTTTGGCAAAATCATCAGCAAAATCTCTTGTTCTGCTAAACAAGTGCGGTTGGAAAGCAGCTAAAATCTTTTGGTTTGGATACAATTCTCTAACGGCTTGATGCACTGCATTTATTTCGGTAGGATGATGCGCATAATCATCTATATAAACCTTAGCTTCTGTTTTTATTTGATACGAAAACCTTCTTTTTATTCCTTTGAATGATGCTAAAGCTCTTGCAATGGCATCGGTTGGGGTACCAAATAAATTTGCCATTGCAATAGCCATCAATGCATTCATTAAATTATGTCGTCCCGGTAATCCAAAATGCAAATCTCTGATTATCTCGGTAGGTGTTTGCACATCAAAAATGTAACTTCCATCTCCTATTCTAACATTAAACGCTTTATAACCAGCATCTTCATTGACCGCACAAACAACTCCTTCTATTGGCAATTCTTTAGTAATAAAAAGCTTGCTCTTGTCTTTAATTTTCGAAGCAAATTCTATAAAAGATTCTTCGATAGCCTCACTAGTTCCATAAATATCCAAGTGATCTGCGTCCATAGATGTAATACATGCAATATTGGGATGCAAGTGCAGAAATGAACGGTCAAATTCATCGGCTTCAACAACGGTAATCGTCTTTCCGCTTCCTATTAAATTTGAATTATAATTTTCTACTATTCCACCTATAAATGCAGTGACATCTGCTCCACTTTCGTGCAAAATATGTCCTAATATACCTGAGGTAGTCGTTTTACCATGCGTACCGGCTACAGCAAAGCAAAAGGTATCTTTTGTGATTAATCCTAAAACTTCGGCTCTCTTTTTTATTTGAAAGTCTCTTTCTAAAAAATAATTCCATTCTGAATGCGAAACTGGAACTGCCGGAGTAATAATTACCAAAGTGTTTTCTATATAAAAATCCTTTGGAATCAAATCAATATTATCTTCAAAATGAATTGAAATGCCACTTTCTATTAATTCATTCGTCAGCGTAGAAGGAGTTTTATCATAACCGGAAACTTGCTTTCCCAAGTTCTTGAAATAGCGGGCTAGATTGCTCATCCCGATTCCTCCGATTCCTATAAAATAGACGTTATGTATTTGATTCAGTTTCATTTTCGTTTTCGTTTTTGTCTATTATCTTAATTCTTTCTATCTGATTAACTTCACAATTTCATCTACAATTTGTTTTGTAGCTTCTGGAAGAGCCAATTGTTTAATGTTTTTACTCAGCTGCTTTTGCTTTTCTGGATCTTTCACCAGGGATTCAAATACAACGCTGAATTGGGAATTGAGTTCAGATTCTTTTAATAACAAAGCTCCTTTCTTATCCACTATCGCTTGAGCATTTTTAGTTTGATGATCCTCCGCTACATTAGGAGAAGGAATGAAAATCACGGGCTTGCCTACGATACATAATTCCGAAACTGAGGAAGCTCCTGCACGCGAAATCACAATATCCGCAGCGGCGTAAACTAAATCCATTCGGTCAATAAAGGAATGAATCTGAATATTTTCATTCTCTTCAACACGCTTATATTCATCAAAATATAACTTCCCACATTGCCAAATCACTTGTATATTATGAGCAGCGAACGTTAAGATTTCTTTAGCTATTAACTGATTCACTCTTCTTGCTCCCAGACTGCCACCCAATACCAAAAGTGTTTGTTTATTAGGATCTAAATTAAAATACTGTAATGCTTCTTCTCTCTTACTGTCGATATCTATCAAATCCTGTCGCACTGGATTCCCTGTCAAAATCATTTTGTTTTTTGGAAAAAAGCGCTCTAAATTCTCGTAAGCAACACAAATCTTATCTGCATTTTTGCCTAACAATTTATTCGTAATTCCAGGATATGAATTTTGCTCCTGAATCACCGTTGGAATTCCTGCAATTGCTGCTATTTGCAATAATGGACCGCTTGCAAAACCTCCAGTTCCTACGACAACATCCGGTTTAAAATTCCTTATTATAGTTCTCGACTTCAATAAACTGCTAATCAGTTTTATTGGAAAAAGAGTATTATCAAATGTTAATCTTCTTTGTAATCCTGCAATCCATAAACCTATTATTTTGTAACCTGCCTGTGGCACTTTTTGCATTTCCATTTTATCCTTGGCACCTACAAAAAGAAATTCAGCATCTGGAAAACGAGATTTTAATTCATTTGCAATAGCAATTGCAGGATAAATATGTCCACCTGTTCCACCACCACTTAATATGAATTTATACTGTTTCATTATTCCTGATTTCTAATTTTCTAAAACGACTTACTTATTTAAAACTGCATGCATCGGGTTCTTTGCTTTATCTTCAATCGAATATCCTTCTGCTACTGCAGCATCTCCCTCTAATTCTCTATCAATCAAATTTTGGAGTGCTTCCTCTCTTTTGGCAGCATCTTTCATTTCCTGTGCAATTTCTTCTTCCTTTTTAGTTACACTTATAATAATTCCAAGTGCAAAACAAGTCATCCAGATAGAACTTCCCCCACTACTTATTAGCGGCAGTGTTTGTCCGGTAACGGGCAATAATTCAACCGCAACGGCCATATTTACCATTGCCTGAAATATCATTGGAAAACCCAAACCGACCACTACTAATTTCCCAAATAGCGAATTGGCTTTGTGCGAAGCGATAATAAAACGAAATAACAATAATAAATACAATGCCAACACTCCCAAACCTCCTATTAGTCCGTATTCTTCAACAATTATGGCAAAAATAAAATCGGAAGAAGATTGCGGCAAAAAGTTCTTTTGAATACTTTTCCCTGGACCTAAGCCGTATATTTTTCCCGAAGCAATTGCTATTTTAGCTTTTTCTATTTGATAGTCATCCTCGCCCGGTTTGTCACTTGTAAAATTATCAATACGATTGATCCACGTATCAACCCGGTTTGGGAATGCATCTGGAAATGCTTTTGCAATAAGTATAAAAAAAGCAAGAAATACGATCCCTGAGCCCACAACAATTCCGATGTAGCGCAGTGGATATTTACCTATAAAAACCAACATTAAAACCATCGAAAAAATTAATGCAGTTGTCGAGAAGTTAGCTGGTAAAATAAATAACAATGTAACAAAAACAGGAATCCAAAGCTCCAGTACTGAAGACTTAAAATCAATAGGCACTTCTCTTGCCTTAGATAAATACCGCGCAACAAAAATAAACAAAACCATTGAGGCCAATGTTGATGTTTGAAACGTAACTCCTATGAACGGCACTTGTATCCATCGACTGGCATTGGCACCTGCAATTACTGTTCCTTTTATTAATGTGTACGCCAATAAAACCCAAACAATATACAACGCCCCTTTAGAAACAGCTTTAAAATAGTGATAAGGCACTTTATGCACCATGAAAATAATGGCAAAACCAATACCAATATGCATGATATGCTTCACTAAGTAACCTAAAGTATTTCCGTTTCCCTGACCAATGTAGGCCAAATTACTACTAGCACTAAAAACAGGCATAAACGAAAACAAGGCCAATAAGGCCACAAATGACCAAATCCCTTTATCTCCTTTTAAATTGTTTATTAGTTGTTTCATTTTAAGTTTGGGTTTAAAGTTTCGTTTAAAGTTTAAAGTTGCTCAACCTTACACTTTAAAACTTAAACTTTTTTATAAATTTTTAACGGCTTGTTTGAACTGATTTCCTCTGTCTTCATAATTCTCGAATAAATCGAAACTAGCACAAGCAGGCGATAATAAAACCGTGTCCCCTTTTTCTGATAATCGTTGTGCCATTCTCACTGCATCATCCATATTAGAAACTTCGATCATCATATCGACAACATTGCCAAAAACATCGATAATTTTCTTGTTATCTACTCCTAGGCAAATAATAGCTTTTACCTTTTCACGAACTAATGACATCAATTCGTTATAATCATTTCCTTTATCAACACCACCAACAATCCAAACAGTAGGTGTATTCATGCTGTCTAAAGCAAAAAAAGTAGCATTAACATTCGTTGCTTTTGAATCATTAATATATTGAACGTTCTGGATTTTCAAAACTTTCTCAAGACGGTGTTCTACTCCCTGAAAATTAGAAAGACTCTCACGAATTGTCGCCTTTCTTATTTGCATTAATTTTGCCACAGAGGTTGCTGCCATTGCGTTTTTCATATTATGTTTTCCTTCTAAAGCAATGTGTTCTGTGTCCATTGTAAATTCTTCTCGATTGATCTTTATTTCCATTTTGTTGTTTTTTATATAAGCCCCTTCGCTGAAAATTTTAGTCAATGAAAAAGGAATTAATTTTGCTTTTGTTGTGTGCGTTTTGAACCATTCATTAATAGCTTCATCATCTGCATCGTATATGAGGTAATCGTCCTCCGTTTGATTCATCGTTATTCTGAACTTTGCATCAATATAATTTTCATACTTGTAATCGTAACGATCTAAATGATCTGGACTGATATTCGTAATAATAGCAATATGCGGTTTAAAATCTACAATCCCATCGAGTTGAAAACTACTCAACTCCAGCACATAGGAATCGTATTTATTATCCGCAATTTGCCAGGCAAAACTCTTCCCGATATTTCCTCCCAATCCAACATTTAACCCCGCTGATTTCAGCAAATGATGCGCAAGCATGGTAGTGGTTGTCTTTCCATTACTTCCGGTAATCCCAATAATCGTAGCATCTGTAAATGGGGCCGCAAACTCGATTTCTGAAATAACAGCAATTCCTTTTTCCAAAAGCTTCTTTACTATTGGCGATTTATCAGGGATTCCAGGGCTTTTCATCACCACATCCGCATTCAAGATAAAATCTTCGGTATGTTTTTCCTCTTCCCAAGCTATTCCATTGATAATAAGAATCTCTTTGTAATTGCCTTTTATCTTTCCAAAATCAGATACAAAAACTTCATATCCTTTTTTCTTACCCAGAATAGCGGTTCCAACACCACTTTCGCCTCCACCTAAGATTACTAGCCTCATATTATCTTAATTTTAAGGTAACAATTGATAATATGGCCAGCATTATAGCAACAATCCAAAAACGGGTAACAATTTTACTTTCGTGATATCCCTTTTTCTGATAATGATGATGCAAAGGCGACATAAGAAATATTCTTCGGCCTTCGCCAAAACGTTTCTTGGTATATTTAAAATAACTTACCTGAAGTACTACAGAGAAATTTTCGACTAAGAAAATTCCACATAATAACGGAATCAGCATTTCTTTACGGACAGCTATTGCTAAAACCGCTATAATTCCACCTATCGTCAAACTTCCTGTATCTCCCATAAAAACCGAAGCCGGATACGAGTTGTACCAAAGAAATCCGATTAATGACCCCACAAATGCAGCAATAAATACCGTCATTTCCCCTGAGTTTGGGATATACATAATATTCAGATAATTAGAGAAAATAATATTTCCCGATACAAACGTGAATATTCCCAGCGCAAGCACTGAAATTGCCGAAGTTCCTGCTGCCAATCCGTCAATTCCATCCGTTAAATTAGCTCCGTTAGAAACGGCAGTAATAATAAAAATCACCACTGGAATAAAAATCAACCAAGCCCATTTTTCATATCCCTCGCCGGTCCAAGCCAATAATTCGGCATAATCAAATTCATTATTTTTAAAAAAAGGAATTGTTGTCGCTGTAGACTTCTCCTCAATTGGCGCAGGCAGAATCACGGTTTCTGTTGGTGCTTTAAAAAT
This sequence comes from Flavobacterium petrolei, assembly GCF_003314435.2. Lineage (GTDB taxonomy): Bacteria > Bacteroidota > Bacteroidia > Flavobacteriales > Flavobacteriaceae > Flavobacterium > Flavobacterium petrolei. The sequence continues at coordinate 341,480 of NZ_QNVY02000001.1, forward strand.
ATCTGAACTAGAAGTATCAGTACGAACCGTTACACCAGCATGAAAATAAAGAACAATCCCTACAATTAAACCCAAACCTACTTGCCCTACAACTTTGAATATTCCTTTTAAACCTTCTTTATCTTTTTTGAAAATTTTAATATAATCATCTATAAACCCTATTGTACCCATCCAAAGTGTGGTTACAATCAACAAAACGATGTAAATATTATGCAGTTTGGCAAAAAGAATTACCGGAACTAGCGTAGCAAAAATGATGATTAATCCACCCATCGTTGGCGTACCTGCTTTTTCGTTTTGACCTGCCAGTCCAAGCTCTCGAACAGTTTCTCCTACTTGCTGTCTTTGCAAAAAACGAATTATCATTTTTCCGTAAATTGTTGACAAAAGCAACGATAGCATTAAAGCTAATGCAGATCTAAAAGTAATGTACTGGAAAACCCCTGTTCCCGGGACATCTAGTGTTTTGTCTAAATATTCAAATAAATAATACAGCATATATTTTTGTTTATTTGGTTAATCGTTGATACCTTATCCGTTAATTCCTAATCACATCTTTATTTGCTCAAACAAATAATTCAAGCTCCCGACTAACTCTTATTTTCCTAATTGAGCTAATATCTCTTTAACTATTTTCATGTCGTCAAAATCATGACGAACTCCATTTATTTCCTGATAGGTTTCGTGTCCTTTGCCTGCAATTAAAATAATGTCATTAGGCTGAGCCAATTGACAAGCCGTTTTAATCGCTTGTTTTCTATCCGTTATGGTCAATACTTTTTTATAATTCTGCGGGGCAATTCCTTCTTCCATTTCAGTAATAATTACCTCAGGATCTTCATTCCTAGGATTATCCGAGGTGAATATTGCTTTATCACTTAAATCCGATGCAATCCCCGCCATAATTGGACGCTTGGTCTTGTCTCTATTTCCTCCGCAACCAACAACCGTAATTAATTGTTCGTTTTTGGTCCGAATATCATTGATGGTTTTCAATACGTTTTCTAAAGCATCCGGCGTATGCGCATAATCCACAATTGCCGTAATATTTGAATCCGAAACAATAAATTGAAAACGTCCCGAAACACTTTCTAAATCTGACAACAATCGAAGTACTTCCAGACTTTCCATTCCTAACTCAACCGCTGTCCCATAGATTGCCAATAAATTATAGGCATTGAATGTTCCTATCAGCTTAACCCAAACTTCATTTCCGTTTATTTTCAACAACAAACCTGACAATTGATTCTCCAAAATTTGAGCCTTGTAATCGGCATACGATTTTAACGCATAACTCAATTTTTTTGCCGCAGTATTCTGCAACATCACGAGCCCATTTTTATCATCAATATTGGATAATGCGAATGCTGTTTTCGGTAAATTATCAAAGAATGATTTTTTTACATCTCTGTATTCTGCAAAACTTGGATGATAATCCAAATGATCGTGAGACAAATTCGTAAAAATACCTCCAACAAAATGCAATGCTTCCGTTCTTTTTTGATGAATTCCATGCGAACTCACTTCCATAAAACAATATTCGACCTCATTTTCGACCATCTCTTTTAGAAAATGATTTATCGTAATTGAATCCGGAGTTGTGTGAGTCGCTTTATATTCTGCTTCGTCAACCATTATTTTAACGGTAGATAGTAATCCAACTTTAAATCCTGCTTTTTTAAACAATTGATACAATAAAGAAGCGATGGTAGTTTTACCATTTGTACCTGTAATTCCAACTAATTTCAAGCTTTGAGAAGGATCACCAAAATAATTTGCAGCCATAAATGCTAGGGCCGAATTGGTATCTTTGACCTGAACATAGGTAATTCCTTTAGCAATGTTTTCTGGAAATGTGTCGCATATAACTGCAACCGCACCTTGAAGAATGGCTTTTTCTATAAAATCATGACCATCAGAAATGGAACCACGAATCGCTACAAAAACATCATTGGTCTCGATTTTTCTAGAATCGAAATCCATTTTGTTGATAGCAATATCCGTCGAACCTTTTACGGCTTCGATAGCTACTTTGTACAATATATCTTTTAGTATACTCATGATAATTCTAATAGTATCGTTGTGTTTTTTACTAAATTCTGCCCTGCTGCTAGAGACTGTTTTTTAACTTTTCCTACCCCTTGTACCTTCACTTTCATCCCTAAATTCCCTAATAAAGCGACAGCATCCATTCCCGACATTCCCTTTAAATTTGGAATTATTTGTTGCTTCTTTTGCGATTTAACAAAATAGGAATCATAATTGTTTTCTTGCTTTGGAATTTTTCTGTCCAAGTTTTTAATCTCATTTGTTGATGGCGCATCGGTAAAAATCTTTTGTGCAATTCTTTTAAAAACTGGACCTGCCACATCCGCACCATAGTAATTATTCATTGCTGTATTAGGTTTATGCACTACAACTATGCAGGAATATTTAGGTTCATCAGCAGGGAAGTACCCCACAAAAGAAGAGGCATAATATTTTCCAACTCCACCAGCTTTTCCGTAATTCACCGCCGCTGTTCCTGTTTTTCCTGCCATCGAAAAATCCTTAGAATATAATTTCGAAGCAGTTCCTTTTTTTACAACATTTGCCAGAACTGCTCTTAATTTCGAAATAGTTTGTGGAGAACAAATTCTTGGAATCAAAACTTCTTTTTCATATTTTTTGATGGTTCTGTTCCATTCCTTAATTTCAGAAACAAACTGAGGCTTTACCATTTCACCATCATTGGCAACCGCGTTATAAAAAGCTAATGTTTGCAATGGTGTAATATGAACCCCATATCCAAAAGCCATCCAAGGCAATGAGATATTCGACCAGTTTTTATCACTTGGTTGCGGGATATATGGTATTCCTTCCCCTTTAATGGAAAGTCCTAAAGTTTTATTTAATCCAAAATTATTAAGATGATTCACAAATCTTGAAGGTTCATCTTTATACGCATTATAAACCGCCTGAACCAGAACTGTGTTCGACGAAAGTTCAAAACCTCTTCCTAATGAAATTTTTCCGTAACCACCTTGATGAGAATCGCGTACTTTTTTTCCTGAATATACTACTACTCCACCTTTACTGTCATAAACAGTGCTAGTATCCGCTTTTTTATCCTCAAAAAGCGCCATTAAATCAGCTAATTTATAGGTAGAACCCGGCTCATGCGATTCGGCTACTGCATAATTTGTAGTCTCATAATAGGTTCCATCATTAGCTCTTCCCAAATTTGAAATTGCTTTCACATGACCTGTTTTTGTTTCCATAACCACCACACAACCATGATCCGCCTGATACAATTCCAACTGTTTTAGCAATGCGTGATGCGCTATATCCTGAACATAAACATCTATTGTAGATATTACATCATACCCATCCTGAGGATCGACTTCATTAATATCCCTTATTGGTTTCCACTGCCCTTTTGCAATTTTCTGTTTTAAAATCTTACCGTCTTTCCCATTTAGATATTTCCTGAAAGCCCACTCAATTCCTTTTCCGTCTAGTGACTCCCCATTAGAAGTCCGCTCGTAACCAACGGTACGTTCCGCAATTTTGCCTATCGGATGTTCTCTTATGGTTTCTTGTTCAATTATAATTCCACCTTTATTAGCACCTAGATTAAATAATGGAAATCCTTTTATTTTAAAATACTCTGTGTAACTCAAATTTCGAGCTATCAGATAATATCTATTTTTGTTTGCTCTGGCTTTTCGAAGTTCATTTTCAAAAAAGCTGGCAGGCTTACCTAAAACTGTTGCTAATGAGTCTGACAGGGACTTCACATTTTTTTCGAAAGATTCCACTTTTGGTGCCAAAGCATCAAAACGTATTTCATAGTTCGGAATTGATGTAGCCAAAAGACTTCCGTCAGCAGAATAAATATTACCTTTATTAGCAGGAATTACAAAATTTCTAACCGTTCTCTCTTTAGCTAATTTCCTATAATAATCACCTTCAACCCACTGAATATTTGTCAATTTTACAGCAATTGCTATGGCCATCAAAAAAATGACAAAAGCTACCAGATAAATTCTGTAGGATATGTATTTATCTTCTACTGCCATATTTTTTCTAAAAAGTTTTTCTCTTTTTCTTTTTTAACTTTAATTTTAATTGGAGGAACTGTTGACGGAAAAATTTCTTTCTCAATCATTTTCTCAGAAACCGTCGACTCCATCTTCAATTTCTGCAACTCAGAACGTCTGTCTACAAACTCAGAACGCAACTCCTTTACTTTATTTGTTAGTTCAGCAATCATGAAAACTTTCTGTTCAAATCGCTGTGTATTTGCAATCATTATAATAGCCAAAAGAATTATAAAAACGATGAAACGCCAGTTTTTCACAGCATCATCATTAATTAGAAATCTTGCTTTTAATATGCTGTAAACTCCGTTTTTCATTTTTATGACTACTTATCGTTTCTCAGCTATCCTTAATTTAGCACTTCTGGCTCTGTTATTTTCCTTTATTTCGGCAGCGTCCGGAACAATCAATTTTCCAACGGTTTTGAATGGAACCGAAAAATTTCCAAAAAAATCACGTTCAGGCTCACCCTCGAACATTCCATTTTTCACAAACCTTTTTACTAATCTATCTTCTAGTGAATGGTAGGATATAACACTTAATCTTCCTCCTGGATTCAAAATTTCTAAGGATTGCTCCAAGAACTCTTTCAAAACATCCATTTCCTGATTTACTTCAATTCGGATGGCCTGATAGATTTGTGCCAATATTTTATTTCTGATCCTTTCTGGCAGGAATCTTGCCAAAACTTCTTTTAGTTCATCTGTTGTCTTGATTGGCTTTAGCTCTCTCTCTTCAATAATTGTTCTTGCTAAAACCGATGCATTTTTCAATTCTCCATAATCCAAAAACACTCTTTTCAAATTCGCCTCATCGTATTCATTAACAACTCGGTACGCATTCAAATCATTTTTTTGACTCATTCGCATATCCAAACCTGCATCAAAACGAGTAGAAAAACCTCTTTCCGGAACATCAAATTGATGTGAAGACACACCCAAATCAGCTAAAATTCCGTCCACACTTTTCACTCCGTAAAAACGTAAAAAACGTTTTATGAATCTGAAATTCTCGTTTATCAGCGTAAATCTTTCGTCTGGCAAAGCATTCGCTAAAGCATCTTCATCTTGATCAAAAGCAAACAACTTTCCATCAGGACCAAGTCTTTTCAAAATTTCTTTTGAATGACCGCCTCCACCAAAAGTTACATCTACATAAATGCCGTCAGGCTTAATATTTAAACCATCTACTGATGCGTGAAGCAAAACCGGATTATGATATTCCATTGTCGTCGTCATTTAAATTCCCCATTACTTCTTCGGCTAAATCTGCAAAATCCATGTCTTCGCCGCTTATTGATTTTTCGTATAAATCTTTGTCCCAAATCTCAACAATATTCACCGCTGAGGAGAAAACCACTTCTTTTGAAATACTAGCGAAACCCACTAAATCTTTCGGCACCAACAATCTACCTAAAGCATCAATTTCAACCACTTTAACACCAGCCGTAAAACGACGGATAAAGTCATTGTTTTTCTTTACAAATCGATTTAGTTTATTGATCTTTTGCATCATCAAATCCCATTCTTTCATCGGATATAATTCCAGACAAGGCTGAAAAACGGAACGCTTCAAAACGAATCCGTTTTGAAGTGAAGCGGCCAACTGCTTTTTTAAGGGCGCTGGCATAAGCAGCCTTCCTTTAGCATCGACTTTACACTCATATGTTCCGACAATTGTATCCAAGAAAAAATTATTAAATGATGTAGAGCAAAAATATAAAAAATATTACCACAATTTACCACTATATACCACTTTGTTAATAAGTTTAACCACTTTTAGCTAAAAACCCTTAATTTATGCACAGTCAGAACATTAGCTGATTTTTGTTTTATTTGTAAGAAACATAATGTTATATAAAAAAGGGTTTCAAACTCCAGGAAAAGTGAATTTTAAATAGTAAGAATAAATGTGAAATATTCAGAAAAAGCGTCTTTAATTTTTAAAAAAAACATAGTATTTTTTTATCAATCCCGATAATTTTACAATTAAAAATTGTTGTAAAAATTCATTTTTATATATTAAATCCTATATTTGTCAAAATTGAAATCCGGATTCAAAAAAAATGGAAAAACACTATAAAAAAGAAGGTAGATACAGCTATTATGAGGCTGGCGAAGGAACTCCAATTGTCATCTTGCACGGACTTATGGGAGGACTCAGCAACTTTGACGCTGTTGCTAGTTACTTTTCTTCAAGAGGATACAAGATAATTATTCCAGACTTACCGATCTATACTCAGAATATTTTGAAAACGAATGTAAAAAGTTTTGCAAAATATGTGAAGGATTTTATCACATTCAAAGGCTTAGAACGCGTCATACTTTTAGGAAATTCTTTAGGCGGACACATTGCTTTATACCACACTAAAATGTATCCTGAAAAAGTTGCAGGCCTAGTTATCACAGGTAGCTCAGGACTTTATGAAAGCGCCATGGGTGACAGTTACCCAAAAAGAGGTGATTATGAGTATATCAAGAAAAAAGCCGAAGATGTATTTTATGACCCTAAAGTAGCTACCAAAGAACTTATTGATGAAGTATACGAGTCCGTAAATGACCGAATAAAATTGATAAAAACACTGACAATTGCAAAAAGCGCGATTCGTCATAATATGGCAAAAGATTTGCCAAAAATGCATGTTCAAACCTGTATCATATGGGGAAAAAATGACAAAGTCACTCCTCCAGATGTAGCAGAAGAATTCCATAAATTATTACCTAATTCTACATTATACTGGATTGACAAATGTGGCCATGCAGCCATGATGGAACATCCTGATGAGTTTAACCGTTTGTTAGAAGAGTGGTTAACACATACTCATTTAGCCGTACATTAAACCTAAAAGTAGAATTTTACACCCCGAGAAAATGAAAATTAATACCGCCGAATTTGTTATCAGCAACTCTGATGTAAGCAAATGTCCAAAAGACTTTTTGCCGGAATATGCTTTTATAGGCAGATCAAATGTTGGAAAATCTTCCTTGATAAACATGCTGACCAATCATAAAAAGTTAGCTAAAACTTCCGGAAGACCAGGAAAAACACAATTGATAAACCATTTTCTGATTAATAACAATTGGTTTTTAGTCGATTTACCTGGATATGGATATGCCAAAGTTTCTAAAAAAACGAAATCTATTTTTCAGGAATTCATTACTGATTATTTCGAAACTAGAGAACAATTGGTTTGTGCTTTTGTTCTGATTGATATCCGTCATGAAGCACAAACTATAGATATTGAATTCATGTCCTACATGGGCGAAAGTGAAATTCCTTTTTGTATCGTTTTCACCAAAGCGGATAAGATAAGTAAAGTAAAGATCGATTCGCATATTGCTGCTTACAAAAAGAAAATGTTCGCCAATAATTGGGCCGAAATGCCTCATTATTTTGTAACGTCAGCAACAGAATCAACCGGGAAAGAAGAATTACTTTCTTATATAGATGAAGTAAATCAAGAAGTTTTTAAGAACAACAGCCAGTTTTAAAAGCCCCCTATTAAAGCATAAAAAATCCCAAAACTTAAAAACGTAAGTTTTGGGATTTTTTTTAGAGAGAAATCTACTCTATTTTGTTAACTCTAATTTCTCGGCAAAATAATCACAGAAATCTTTCATGGTATCAGCCATTTTTTCGTCATCTGTAGCGCGTTTGAATGTTTCGGACATTGCCACCAAAGTTTGGTGAAAGAAAATTTTCATTTCATCAACTGGCATATCTTTTGTCCATAAATCAATACGCATACTTTCTTTGGCTTTGCTGTCCCAAATAGACAACATAATTGCTTTTGCCTCTTCCTGTTCTACTCCACCGTCTTTAGCAGACCACAGTAATTTTTCCGGAACACGGTTTTCATCTAACTCAATTAGAAATTTAATTTCTGATGTATTTTTATTTGACATTACTTTTTGGGTTTGTATTTTGATTTCACAAATATTTCTTTTGCACTTGTTTTTAGCAAATCAGCGACAGGCACTTCATTATTTTTCATATAGGAACGGACCATTTGCCATCCAATCCAAGCTCCAACTTGTCCCGGGGATTCGTTATCAATTTCCAAATAAAACTTAGAAAATGGAGCCGGATTAATAAATCGCGGAATTAACTTTTGGTCGTTACTGTAGAGCATTTCTTTTTCAATAAAATAACGCCACATATAACTTTCATTTTCCTGACACCATACTATTTGTTCCGGTGTATATCCCATTTTTTCGGCATCAGTGTATTCAGGCAAAAGTAGGTCCTTTAAGTACAATTGCTTTCCGTAATAAATCATTTGACTCAGTAAATCTTTCTCTAGAACAGGAGGGATTTTACGAGCCGAAAAACTCGAAACCACATCGGGAGCAATTTGTCTTTGTTCAAAATTTTGCTTTAAATAATTGGGAAACTGATAAAACTTGTGCCCTTTTCCTAAATAAAGTTCCAGCGAAACAATCACTAAACTATCCGCATAAATAGCTTTATTATTATAATCCATTTCAGAGATTATGGTAATTACTTTTGGCGTTTTTGTTTGCGGAAAATAATATTTAATATGTTTAAAAAGTGTCTCCAATTCTAATTTGACAGGTTCAAAATCAGCATATTTTTTTTGAACTTCCGCGTATAATTCTCTCCACATCGGATCTTGCATTTTATTTAACCAAACGCTATTATCGTTTCCTGCAGGAAAAAAAAATGGGAATTCCTTTTTTACTTTTTCTAAATCCTTTGGAGGCGTTTCAAAAAATATTTTATCAAATCGCACCACTTTTAATTCCAAAGGAATTGCTGTAACGGCACTTTCAACTTTAGTTTTCTTATTACAAGAAAAAAAAACGAGACAAAAGACTACAAGAAACAGATATTTTTTCATATATATTAATTAAATTTGTTTCCAAAGAATCCTAGGAAACGAATGCATGACGAAATGATTTTGCAAATATACATTCCTGCTTTTTAAAACGTAAACTATTATGACTAAAAAAAGTGCAATCCAAGTTGAAAAAGTAAATACTCAAATTGTAAACTGGTTAAAAACATATGCTGAAAATGCAAAAGTAAATGGATTTGTAATAGGTATTTCCGGCGGAGTAGATTCGGCAGTGACCTCAACATTATGTGCACAAACAGGATTAAAAGTTTTATGTGTTGAAATGCCTATTCATCAAGCACCAAGTCATGTAACCAGAGGACGCGAACATATTGAACAGCTAAAACAAAGATTCCCTAATGTTTCCAGCACTGAAGCTGATTTGACTGGCGTTTTTGAAACGTTTAAAAAAGCAGTTCCTGATGATTCAGATACAGCAAAAGTTCACCTAGCACTTGCAAATACAAGAGCACGATTAAGAATGACCACGCTCTATTACTTTGCAGGAATCCATGGTTTACTAGTTGCAGGAACAGGCAATAAAGTAGAAGATTTTGGCGTAGGTTTTTATACAAAATACGGAGACGGCGGAGTAGATTTAAGTCCAATTGCTGATTTGATGAAATCAGAAGTCTATCTATTAGGCCGTTATTTACAAATACCGGAATCTATTTTAAAAGCTTCTCCAACAGACGGATTATTTGGTGATGACAGAACTGATGAAGATCAATTAGGAGCCAGTTATGATGAATTAGAATGGGCAATGCTTGAAAATGAAGCCGGAAAGTCAGCGGAAGACTTTTCAGGACGAGAAAAAATTGTTTTCGAAATTTATAAGCGATTAAACAATATTAATCAACATAAAATGCTAGCAATTCCAGTATGTTTTATCACAAAATGATAAAGAAGTAATATTTTATATTGATTTACAATTAATTACAGAATTTATTTATTAATTTTACATTTCCAATTACAAACAATTCTAAAAATTTAAAATTATGATTAAAGTATGTATAGCCGATAATTATCCTGTTGTGCATTTTGGAGTGAAATCTTACTTTAAAGATAATGCAGACATCTCAATAGTTGCCAATGTCGGCAATTTCTTGATGGTAAGGGATATTCTTCAAACTAAAGACATTGATGTATTAGTATTAGATTTGGAACTGGAAGGTCTTTCCAGTATTTTTGAGGTCAAAGCGATCTTAAAAAACTTTCCAAAAACAAAAATTATTATATTTAGTGGGCTTTCAGAACAGATTTATGCGCCAAATGCCATAAAAGCCGGAGTATCTGGCTTTGTGCATAAATCAGAAAAGTTAGAAACTTTAGGTATTTCGATTATCAAAGTCTCCCAAGGCAAGATAATCATGAATGAAACCGTGAAGAAAAACTTAGCCTTGATTGCAAAACAAAGTAAAAGCGAACGTTTATACCGCAAGCTTTCTAACCGTGAGGTAGAAGTTTTACGTTATTTAAGTGGAGGAAAAAAGAATCATGAAATTGCTGAAATTTTAAACCTCAACGAAAAAACGATTAGTACCTACAAATTGCGATTACTAACCAAACTAAATGTTACAAATCTGGTAGATTTAGTAGACAAAGCTAAAAAATTAGAGATTGTTTAGTAATATCTAGACATTACTCTTCCTAATTTTTTAGAAAAAGAATGGATTAATATATTGTAATCCATTACCAAAGATAAAGGCTCTGTATTATCTGAATTCGGTTCAGATGATAGAGAGCTTTTTAATTTTAATGATATCGAACCACAACTCTTCCTAATTTTTTTGAAAATTTTCCTCTCAGCTCTATATAATTCATGACTAAAGACAGTGACTCCATATTATCCGAATCTGGCTCATTAGAGACTGAATTTTTTAACTCTTCAATAATTTCACTAAGTAAAAACCATCTTAAAGTAAGTAATGTATCCGAAACATCCTGATTTAACATTTCTTCTTTAGTTTTAGGAAAAATGTTTTGTCCTACCCAATTATGCAGTACATTTTTCTCGTCCTCCATTATAATATTAGTCACTTCATCCGGAATACCCGATTGAATGTGATTTATATATTTTTCAAGTCCAGAATCCTCATTTTGCAAATAAAAATCTATTAAATTTTTATAAATATCTCTAAATATAGGACTTGCAAATTCTACTTCATCATCTTGCAAACTCAAATATATTTTTTGAAAAACTTTTAATTCTTTAATTTCAGTAACATCTATAATCTCTCCATCACTATTTAACTTTAATAAAACTTCTTCAAATTTTTCTGTTTTATTACCATACAGTAAAAGAATTTCAATTATTTTACGTTCGAAGCGATACAAAGAATCCACTTTATCCGTATCAACGGTTTCTTCATTTTTAATATAGTCAAAAGCATTTTGTAATTGCTCTTGTTTCTGCTTTTTACCAACTTCAGAAATATCTTTTTGAACTAATTGCGCTAACGTACTTTGCAAAACCTGCTCCGAAATATCCATAATTCGGGAACATTCCTGAATATAAATTTCGCGCTGAATCCTGTCCGGAATTTTCGAAATACTGACTACCATATCCCGAATCAAATCGGCTTTTTTTATTGGATCGTTCTTGGCTTCATTCATCAAAAGCGATGCTTTGAACTGAATGAAATCTTTAGCATTATCTTCAAGATATGAGACTAAATCATCATGGGATGTTTTTTTAGCAAAACTATCAGGGTCTTCCCCATCAGGAAAGGTACATACTTTTACATTCATCCCTTCTTCCAGAATCAAATCGATTCCTCTAATGGAAGCGCGCAGTCCCGCCGCGTCACCATCAAAAAGAACGGTAATATTCTTTGTCAATCTATTGACTAATCGGATTTGATCGGGCGTCAAAGCGGTTCCAGAAGAAGACACAACATTTTCAATACCGGATTGGCTGAACTGAATTACATCCGTATATCCTTCAACTAAATAGCAATTATTTAATTTTGCTATCGATTGTTTAGCCTGAAAAATACCATAAAGCACTTTGCTTTTATGATAAATTTCACTTTCGGGTGAATTCAGGTATTTGGCTGCTTTTTTATCATTGGTAAGAATCCGACCTCCAAAACCCAATACTCGTCCAGACATACTTTCTATAGGAAACATAACACGGCCTTTGAACCTGTCGAATGGTCTGTCGTCACGGGGGATTGTAAGTCCTGTACTTTCTAGAAACTCTAATTTATATCCTTTTCCTAAGGCTTCTTTAGTAAAAGCATCCCAAGTTTCAGGCGAATATCCTAAACTAAATTTGTTGATAGTCTCATTCGTAAATCCTCTTTCTTTAAAATAAGAATATCCAATTGCCTTTCCCTCTTCAGAGTTTAAAAGTGTATTATGGAAATAGCTTTTTGCAAATTCCGAAACCAAATACATACTTTCCCGAACATCAGTTATGGCCTTCTCCTGATCCGTTTGCTCCGTTTCTTCAATTTCGATATTGTATTTTTTAGCTAAATATCGAATGGCTTCCGGATAGGTAAAATGAGAATGTTCCATTAAGAATGCAACAGAGTTCCCACCTTTTCCAGAGCTAAAATCTTTCCAAATTCCCTTTGCCGGCGAAACCATGAACGATGGAGAACGCTCTTCAGAGAAAGGACTTAATCCTTTCCAATTACTTCCTGCACGCTTCAACTGCACAAAATCACCGATAACCTCCTCTACTCGAGCAGTTTCGAAAACAATATCAATAGTGGCTTTTGAGATCAAATTGTTATTTTTTTGAAGTTCAAAGTTACAACGTTTAAGCTGAAAAAATTATTGTTAGTACAAATAAAATCATCCCCTGATAAAACCCATAAATCATTCTATTTGATAATTTAAAAAGTTATAAATATTTTACAAATCAAAGAAACGGCCTAATTCATCATTTTAATTCAGTTAAAAAGCTATTAATTTTTAACATTCTTTTATATATCATAAAATAAACGTTATTTTGTAATTGATTCCCCCAATCTACATTCCAATTTATTGCTACATAAACAATTACTTTAAAAACCTCTGTCTATAATGCAGAATTTAATAAAATCATTCGATACCATAGATTTTCAGCAAGAATTCAATAGTATTCTATTATTTGTATCGGAAATATGTGAAATCCCTTGTGTTTTTATATCATTAATTGATTTAACTGGCCTAACAGTAAAAGCAAAAATAGGCTTAGATCTTCTACCTATCTTACCTAATATAATAGCGTTTAATGAAACTATTATTCAGCAAAATAAAATTAAAATCGTTTCAGATATTAATAATGACGTTTCTGATCAATCCGAAAACTTAGTAATTTTTTTCGCTGGGTTTCCAATATGTCTTAATGAAAATCTAGTTATCGGAACTATTTGTATTATGGACACTAAGGCGAAAGAGCTTTCCTCAATACAGTTAAAATATCTGGATCATGCTGTACAACAAATTCAATCTTTATTGAAATTACATATTGAAAACAAGGAATTACAAGAAACAGTCAAACAGCAAGAAAATCAATTTCAACTGTCTATTGATAATTCAAATGAAATTATCTTCGAGATCAATTTAGAAGGAATAATTAGCTATGTTTCAAATAACTGGACTAAACATCTAGGTCACGAGATTAAAGATGTTTTAGGTAAAAGCAACGCTTCCTTTTTACACCCTGAAGATTTAGAGAATTGCATTGCATTTTTAGATAATGTCATTAAAACCGGAGAAAATGAAGGTGAATTAATCTATAGAATACAACATAAACAAGGGCACTATGTTTGGCATGAAACACGTTTGAAATTAGCACAAAAAAATGGCGCTCCAATTTTTACAGGAAACTGTAGAGACATTACTGAACATATTGAGGTCGAACAGAAGCTATTGCAACAAAAAGATTTCTATGAAACCATATTAAATAATTTACCAACCGATGTTGTAGTATTTGACTCTAATCACAAGTACATCTATGTAAATCCAATAGCAATCAAAAATGAAAAGTTGCGCAAATTTATAATTGGAAAAGACGATTTTGAATACGCACAACATATGCAACGAGATCCCTCCATCGCTAAAAGTAGAAGGGGAAAATTTCTTGCAGCACTTCAAAAAGAGAAAACCTCATTTTGGGAAGAAACTTTACATTCTGAAGTTGATGGCATTACTTACCATGACCGAAAATTTACTCCAGTTTTTAATGATGATGGAAGTTTTAAAATGATGATCGGTTTTAGTGTTAACATCACTGAAAGTAAAAAAATTCAAGAGGAAATTCTCAAAAGCCGACAACTTACTGCCAGTATTCTCCAAAATGTAGCTGTTGGGATTTTAGTTCAAGGACCGCAATCAGAAATTCTAGAAAATAATATAGCAGCTTGCGAAATGTTAGGACTTACCGAAGATCAACTTCATGGTAAAACCTCTTTTGATGCGCAGTGGAAAGTAATTCATATCGATGGTTCACCTTTCCAACCAGATGAACATCCTGTACCGCAGGCGATACAAAAGTTGAAGCCAATAAACAATATTGTAATGGGCGTTCATCGGCCAACGAATAATGATTTGGTTTGGTTATTGGTTGATGCCATACCAGTATTTGGAGATCTTAATGAATTACTCTATGTAATATGCTCTTTTAATGATATAACAGCACAAAAAAATGCAGAAGATTCCTTAAAAATCAGCAATGAGCGTTTTACCTATTCCAGTAAAGCGACTTCAGATGCGCTGTGGGATTGGGATATGATTACGGATGAAATATTTGTTGGAGAAAGTTATTCTATTCTTTTTGGACATCAATTTGAGAATAACATTATAACAGGTCAAGAATGTGAGAATTATATTCATCCAGAAGACAGAGAAAACTATTTTGCATCTGCAGAAAAAGCCATAAATACAGATGTTTATAGATGGACAGAAGAATACCGTTATCTAAAATCAGATAAAACTTATGCCTTTGTAAAAGACAAGGCCGTTATTATACGAAACGATGAAGGTAAGGCAATCCGAATGATTGGAGCCATGCAAGACATCACGAAAGAGAAAAAATTAAAAGATGAATTACAGCAAAGTGAAGAACAATTTAAAGGAGCTTTTGAGAATTCCGCAGTAGGAATGGCTTTGGTTAATCTAGATGGTTATTATACAGAAACGAACGTAAGACTTTGTAAAATGCTTGGTTATTCAAATCAAGAAATGAAACACCTGAAATTCCAAGAGATAACCCATTATGAAGATTTGTCGATTGATTTAGATTATAAAGAAAAGTTAGACTCTGGAAAGATCTCTAACTTCAGTTCAGAAAAAAGGTTCATTCATAAAAATAAATCTATCATATGGGCACACATGTCTGTTTCGTCAGCAAAAAACAATAAGAATGAAATTAAGTATTATATCGTCCAGGTAATAGACATCACTGAAAGAAAAAAAATCGAAGAGGAAAACAAAGTGTTAACTGATGAAAATAACAGGAATAAAACTAGTCAGTTAAATGAGGCGAAGAGTCTTTATCGTCTATTAGCCGACAATACGGTAGATTTAATTTGTTTACATAACGCAGATACAACTTTTAAGTATATTTCACCATCAATACGAAATTTGCTAGGGTATTCTTCCGACGAATTACTAGGAAAATTCCCTTTGGATTATGCTCATCCAGAAGATAAAAATTATCTTCAAAAAAAAATGGATAAGTTCCTTACCCTGAGAATGGATGAACCAGTAATTGCAAGGTTTAAAAAAAGCAATAATGAATACATTTGGATAGAAATAAAAACAAATTTAATTTTAGAGAACAAAGTTCTAATTGGAATTCAAACAAGTTCAAGAGATGTAACTTCTAAAAAAATAGCCGAAGAAGCAATTGAGAAAGCACTTGCAAAAGAAAGAGAATTAAATGAATTACGCACCAATTTAGTATCCACAATTTCTCATGAATTCAGAACGCCTATGACTACAATTAGAACTAGTGCGGAATTAATATCTATGTATTTAGAAAATCAAAATGTAGTAAACGGAAATCGTTTACAAAAACGAGTTACGATTATTACTGAGGAGATCGATCGAATAGTTGCACTAATGAATGCTGTATTAACTATTTCTAAAGAAGATTCCGGAAAGACTAATTTCAACCCTACATTGTTTAATTTGAAAGAGTTTTGTCTTGAAATAGTTGACAACAACTATTTAAATAATATAAATCTTCCAATGGTGATTACAAATTTTAATGGCTCAACTTTCACAGTTAATGCTGATAAAAAGCTAATGGAATATGCTATTCTTAATATTTTAAATAATGCTTTTAAATATTCCGAAAAATCTGCAGAGGTAATTCTTAATCTTTCTTCAACGAGTGATACAATTGTCCTTGAAATTATTGATTTTGGTATCGGTATTCCTAAAGAAGACCACGTTAAATTATTCAATACTTTTTTCAGAGCAAGTAATACCGATGGTTTTCAAGGAACTGGTTTAGGATTATATATCGCTAAAACATTTACTGAAAAAAATACAGGAACAATTGCATTAGAAAGCGAATTAGGAAAAGGTACAAAAGTAACCATGACATTTCCTTTCAACAAATAATTAAAAATGATAGCTAAAATATTAATTATCGACGATGAACTAAGACTAAGAGAAACTATCTGCGAATTACTTTCCTAAGCCGGTTACGATGTCGTTAATGCTCAGGACGGAATTAAAGGATTAGAAAAAGTCAAGCAATTTATACCTGATCTTATCCTCTGTGACATCATGATGCTTGTTCTTGACGGATACGGATTCATGGAAAAACACAAAATTTCTGATTACTCTAATATCCCAGTGATTTTTCTTACTGCCAGAATAGAACTTAAAGATCAAAAAAAAGGTGATGCTTTAGGAATTAAAGCATATTTAAAAAAGCCATTTATTTTTAAAGAATTAAAAAGTATCATTGAATCAGAATTAGCCAACACTTCTAATTCAAACAAATAATTAATAATTTCCTATTTCATACTTGTAATTGTGCAATGTACTTTTTAAAACTCTGTTTATCAAATTAAAACCCCTGTTTAACTTTGGTTTTTAATATTATAGAGGCTGGAAATTTAGAAAGAAATATTATGGCAAAGTGAAGGTTTTCTTTACTGACAATTATTTCGTTAAAATCATAATTAGTTTTATTTATCAGTAATCTATAAGAATAATTCTTTGTGCAACTTACTGCAGAAATTAAAATTAGTGCTAAAATTAAAGATTTGAATATAGTACTTAAATATAAAGGTTGTAAATCATTATATAAAATAAAACCGAAAATACTAAAACTATAATATTGGCTGTAAAATCTCTTTTTTTTATTAATCTACTATTTAAAATTTGATTTAAGGTCATTATAGCATGATAATTTTTAAAAGTTACTTTGGAATCTGAAATTACAAAAGAGAATTCTCCTCTAAAATTTTTTCGGTTTTTGTTGTAGTTGTACAATTTGTACTCATTTACCTTTTATTAATTAATTAAAAGAATCTTACCAAAACAGCCTACCCCTACAAAAGAGTAGTTTATTGCCCCTAATAGACATTTAAGTAAGCTGCCTGGCAAGAAGATCCCCAAATCTTCTGTGAAAATAGATTCTCAAATTATATTAAACTCTATTTTTAGTAATAGCTTAAAAAAAAGTACCAATAATTTATATCCCAAAAAAAAGTCAACTATTCTTTTTAAAAACTAAACGCTCCTTTATAATAGCATTTATACACATACTCGATACTCTTAGCTAAATAGAAATTCCTACAACAAAGACAACTACGATCAATCCGATTGCAATAACAAAGAGACTTAACATAACTATGTCGTTTTCTGTTACTGTTTCCTTATTATCAGGAAACAATTCGCTTAAATCATCCCATTCCGATTGAGACGGTCTTATTTTAAGTTTCGTTAAAAGATCCTTTAAAATTATAAACATTACTTTTTTTGAAGAAAACTAATGTATTTCTTTAGAATTGATTTTTTTATTACTGCTGATTTAAAAAAAACAGTTTATAATTTAAAATCAAAAAAAAAACACTCTTTTAAAAGAGTGTTTTTTTTTGATTTTAAATTATTTATTCAGCTTGTATTTCCAAACTTTTAAAGCAACAACTGTTTTTCATTTTGGATAGATTTGATATAATCCCGAGGAGTTACATTAAGATATGATTTAAAGCTAGTAGAAAAATAAGAGAATGAGTTGAATCCCGTTTCATCAACTAAATATTGCACATTTCTTTCTCCTAAATCAATGAGTTTAATAGCATATTCTAATTTAAACTCTCTTATGTATTGGCTCGCATTTTTATTAGTGAGTTTCCTCACTCTTTTATCTAATGTTGATTTACTTATGAAAAGCTGACTTGACAATTCATTCATATCAATTTTTGCTTTTAAATGTTTAACAAGAACTTCATTTAACGAGGTTAAAAAATCTTTTTCGGATAATTTAATAGTAACTTTTGAAAACGGATCAGGAATATATTTCTTTTCTATATTTTTTTTAAGTTCAATAACATTTTTTATTTTGTAGACCAATTCCTTTACTTTAAAGGGTTTCATTATAAAATCATTTACTCCATTTTTCAACTGCCTGAATTTTATATCATCATCCATATTAGCAGTAATTATAATAAACGGAATTGTTTTAAATTTAATATCTTTCTTAATTCTTAAAAACAGTTCTTCGCCACCCATAATAGGCATCATTAAATCACTTATAATGACATCCGGAATGTTTTTTTGAAAATACAATAAAGCTTTCTCACCATCCTTTATCCATTTTACTTCAAAATCACTCAGAATCAATAATTCTAAAATTGAATTTCCAAGCGCTTTATCATCTTCAATTAATACTATTTTTATTTTTTGATTTCTCATTTTACTAATCTAATTATTTTCATTTTAACTTATTGATTTTTTTATTTAAATTATAAGTACTTGTATTACTCCAAAATTAAAATTAAAATACCTTTATTTTTTTTTATTTCTTCAAAGGAATCAGGCTTATTTATTATTTCATTTTATAAAAAACATAATTTAAGTAATTTAAACATTAGTAAATCAATGAAAAATATTTTATTGAGCATTTCAAAAGCGAATACTCATCTTTTAAAAGAGGATTCAATCGACGATGCAATAAATTTTTGTATTACTGATATTGGCAAAACCCAAGAAATTGACAGATGTTATATTTTTAAAAATCGAAATGATAATGACGGGCTGAAACTTTACTATACCTATGAATGGTGCAATAACGATATTGAACCTTACATTGATAGTCCAGATCTGAGCGGCCTTACTTATGATGCTTTCCCAGGACTTTATGAAACATTAGTAAAAAACGAACCTCTTCATGGACTTGTAAAAGATAGTAAAAATGATTATTTCCGAGAACTTATGGAAATGCAAGGCATAAAATCCTATTTATTTACTCCAATCTTTTCCAACAATATCTTTTGGGGATGGATTGGTTATGATGATTGCAAAACGGAAAGAAAATGGCTGGATGAAGAAGTATATGCCTTACATACCGTTTCTAAAAATATTGGGCTTCGACTCAATCAAGACAAAACCATTTTAAAATTAGAAGCTACTTTAGAAAAATTTGACTTCTACATGAAAGGTTCTAATCAAGCTATGTGGGAATTATTTATTCACACCAATAAAAATGTTTTTTCCTATAATTGGGTAAAAATATTAGGTTACACAAACGATGAGATCACAGATGATGTTGAATTTTGGAAAAACAGTACTCATCCTGAAGATTTCCTGCAAATCGCAATAGATTTAGAAAACTTCATATCTGAAAAATCCCTTAATTATTATGGAACAGCAAGAATGATTCATAAAGATGGACATACTGTTTGGGTAAAATATTCCGGTTTATTAAAAAAAAACAAACAAGGCAGACCCATAAAAATTATTGGAACCTATATCGACATCAGCGAAATTAAAGAAAAAGAAAAACAACTGGAGCTGTCAGAAGAAAAATTTAGATTTATTGCTGATAATACCTCTGATGTAATTTGCCAACATACTATTGATGGAAGTTATACCTATGTTTCAAATTCTATGAAGGAAATCTTAGGATATGAACCTGACGAGATGCTAAATAAAATAGCTTTTGACTTTGTCCATCCAAATGATTACGAACGGATAAGCAATGCTCAAAAAGACTTCATTAATGATTCGAAACCTAAAATATTAACTTATAGATTTAGAAAGAAAGATACCACTTATATCTGGTTAGAAACCACCGCAAGAAATATTTTAAATGAAGAGAATATTGTTATAGGAGTTCAAACTTCCAGCAGAGATGTTAGTGAACGAATTAAAGCCGAAGAAGAAATCAAAACTGCTCTTAAAAAAGAGAGAGAGTTAAATGAAATGAAATCAAGATTTGTCGCAATGGCATCACATCAATTTAGAACTCCGTTGACTGTTATCTATTCTAATGCGGAACTTATTGATCTTAAAACAAATCATTTTGATAAAAAAACAGTCAATTCCGTTGAAAATATTACTTCAAGAATAAAAAAAGAAGTAGACCGAATGACTGAATTAATGAATAATATTTTAATTTTTGGGAAGTATGAATCTAAAAAAATTAAAAAAGAAATTAAAAAAATTAACCTCAATATATATATTAAAACAGTAATTGATACCTATTTTAATAAAGCGCTTGAGAAGGGAAAGATTCAAATAAAAATAAAGGGCAAAAAACAAGTTTTTCATACTGATGAAACTTTATTGACTCATATTTTAACAAACTTAATCAGCAATGCATTTAAATACTCTGCCGGCAAACCTAATCCGCTCATAAGCATATCCTATTTAGAGAACGAAATTGAAATAGAAGTAACTGATTTTGGAATTGGAATTCCCGAAGATGAAATCCAATATCTTTTCACCTCTTTTTTTAGAGCTTCAAATACAAGTACCATAATTGGTTCCGGTCTAGGCTTAACAATTGTAAAACAATTTACAGTTTTTTTAAACGGTAAAATAGAATTGAAAAGCAAAGAAAACTTTGGAACAACAATAAAATTAAATTTCCCATATGAACAGAACTAAAATTCTCTTAGTTGATGACGAATTAAATTTAAGAGAAACTATTAGCGAACTACTTATTTATCAGAATTACAATGTCAAATCTGCCTGTAATGGGCAAGAAGCATTAAACTTATTAGAATATTGGACACCAGACTTAATTATCTGTGACATAATGATGCCAGTTATGGATGGTAGTACATTACTTGAAATAATAAAAGATATTAATTCTTTGAACTCTATACCCTTTATTTTTTTGACTGCAAAAAAAGAAAGCAATCTAATGAGAAAGTGCTTGTTGGAAGGCGCTGATGACTATATCGCTAAACCATTCAAAATAAAAGAATTAGTATCTATTATAGAATCAAAGCTAGAACGATTTGAAAAAATAAAGAATTCTCATAGTAATTTATATCTGGGTAAAAAAAAGGTTTTTTTACATGAAATCAATACACCACTAAATGGAATTTTAGGACCAATTGAGCTTCTAATTGAAAATCAAGAAAAACTAGAGAAAAAAGAAATATCCGCATTTTATGAATCGATTAAATTATCAGGTGAGCGATTAAATAGAACCATGCAAAATATAATTCTTTATCAAAATCTTAAAAATAATTCAGTTGAATTTAATGACAATTCAAGTTCTGAAATATTAAATTCATTTTTAAAAACAAAAGAAAAGATTTTTAAAATTCATGAAGATCAAGAAAAAAGAATCAGTTTTGAAATTGATAAAGCAGCGATTAAAATCAGTGAAGAGCATTTGCAGTATATATTTTTTGAATTAATAGACAATGCCTTAAAATTCTCTTCAAATAGCAAAATCATTATTGTTTCTGGAGAACGGTTCAATAATAAATATTATGAATTAGTAATTAGGGATTTTGGGATTGGCTTCAGTGAACAGGAATTAAATAAAATAGGTGCTGCTCAACAATTTAATCGGGAAGAAAGAGAGCAGCAAGGATTAGGATTAGGGCTCTTTTTAGGCAAAATTATTATAAAAAAATCAAATGGTGTTTTCACTATTGTTTCAAAAGAAAATGAAGGCACAACTATTAAAATATTGCTGCCTTTATGCACAAAAAAATGCGATTAATTTCAAAAAATATTAAAAACAACAAATGAATACTATCTAAAAACATGTAAAAGATAAGCTTGATATGTTGTATTCAACATTTTTAAATATAAAAAAACGCAAAAAGAGAAATGTGAAATTTAAAATTGCATCAAAACTTAAAACTGAACCCATTATATCCTCAAGAGAGGATTGCACATAATCTTTGAATATTTTCCTTGAAGTACTACAAAAAATTTCCAAACCTCTTAGCACTGCTAAAAAAAGAATTATGTACGATGTCGATGCTGTTAATTTGAAAATAAATAAAGACTATTATTTTTATATTTTAGATGAATTAATCGATAATGCTTTGAAATTCTCAAAGAGTTATGCGAAATTCCTTATTTCAGGAAAAAAAATTGATGATGAATATATCATTGTTATTCGAGATTTCGGAAATGGATTTATTATCAAAGCCACAAATCCAACTCATAAAAAGAAACTTCAATCTAAAAAAAAGAGAAAAAAAGGTCAAGGACTAGCTATACTTATTTGTGAAAAAATAGTAAAAACATTTAAAGGAAAATTTGAAATTAAAACGAATAAAAATGAAGGCACTGTGGTTTCTATGATTTTTCCTTTAACTAACGCAGAAATCGATTAATTATAATTTAAGGTACAGTTTTATTTAATATGAAAAAAACACTTCTTTCGAAGTGCTTCTCAAAGTATAAAACTAACTAAAACAATTTCTAATTGAAATCAAAACGCAGTCCTAAAGAAACATTGTTTTGTTTCACTGTATTGTCTTTAAATAAAGGATTCAAATCATATTTCAAGTACAAACTCGTGGATTTATATCCAATATAAGAACTCAAACCATAAATAAAATTACTGGTATTAAAATCCCCTTTGGTTCTGTCAGTAGCTTTCAAATCATTGTCATCATATTTGATAATTTGCTTTGATTTCAAATTGACTCCTGCATAACCACCTATTCCAAAACGAACACTTTCATGCGTTCTGAAAAATGGCTTGTCCTCTTTCGTTTTTTTACCCGAAAAATCAAATTCTAAATGAACTGGCGCAACTAAATATACATTTCTGAAACGAGAATCACTGACATCAATAGGATTAACAACAAGATTAGTTTGATTATTATTGATTACAAAACTGCGATTATCGGTAGGACGAAGATTATTATACATGACCGACAAGCCGTATTTAGCATGAAGCAAATTGTTGTTTTTTGCAATTCTGCTGTTATAAGAAACACCTAATTCATAAAAATGAGAACCTAAATACCTGAAGTCTGATTTTTCGACACTTTTATTAGTTACCACATTATTCAATCCTGCTGCAAAAACAAATTGTGACGTTGTTCTCCTTTCTGATTCAAATTTTTCTATCGTATCGTTTTTACTTTTTTTATCGTTAAGATAGATTTTAATAGACCTTCTTCTGTCGATTTTTAAAGTATCCACTGTTCTAATTTTATCATCCACTTTTTCCTGAACCAAGTTTTTCAATGCTTCTTGTTCAACAGCCACTCTGGCTTCGATGTTGATTGCTCTGGCTTCTGCCAATAATTTTTTTTTACTCTCCGCTTCTTCTCTTGTAATTGTACCGTTGATTAATTGATTATTAACTGCCTCGACTTCTATTTTCAGCGCAGCTTTTTCTTCTTTTGTAATGGCTTCAATTTTTGAAGCAATGGTTTTTGCTCGTTGTTCAAATGTTTCCTGCCCAAGCATTTTACTTGCAAAAAAACACAACAGTACTACTAAGTAAATGGTAAAATTTCTCATGGTAATTTGATTTTAAAGGTGATTGATGATTTTTATTCTAAGTTACGATTGGCTAAAGCTACTTTTACCGTTTGGTAATTCTTGATTACTTTACTGATTACTTTTTCTCGAAAGGAAAGCTCTAATTCTTCATCAACCTGCGAGAGTAAATTACTTGCATTTACATGTACAACTGGTTTTTGGTTTAATTGATTTTCCTTTTTTGAAGGATTTCTTGCAACTGCTAACAGTTCGTCAACTGTAATATTGCTAGCTTGTGATTTGATTAATTTTTGTTCTGTTTTTTGATTATTGATTGAAACTTCTGCTACTTGATTTTGATTTGAATTCTTGTTAACGATTATCGATTTTTTTTCTAAAACTGGAGTTTTGTTAGGTCCAGAAGTTGATTTTGACACAACATTGTCGACCAAGCCTTTCTCCTCCTCCATTAGTCTTATAGTACTCTCTGGAACAACAGTAGTTTTTGGAGCAACTGAATTCTGAATAACAACCTCATTTTCCTTGTATTCAATTGCATTTCCTTTTTGACCAAAATAAACTGTTCCAATTAATAGAAATCCAACAAAACTTGCCGCCATAAACAACCAAGGAAACTTTGTTTTTGGTTTTTGCTTCGCCTGTTCGCTATTGCTCGGGTCAGCCGCCGTAAGCATTGCATCCAGTTTACTCCAAGCCATTTCTGATGGTTTGATCTCCCTAGAATTCAATTGCTCTTTGAACAGTGTTTCTAATTTATTCGGTTCCATACTCGTAATTTTTTAAGGTATTAAGCTGTGCTTGCAACATTTTCCTGGCATGTGACAATTGTGATTTTGATGTTCCTTCCTTAATCCCTAACATACTGGCAATTTCATGATGCTTGAATCCTTCTATAGCATATAAATTGAAAACCATTTTATAACCATCTGGCAAACTGTCTATCAAAAATTGAATGTCGGCTATTGCGAATTGGCTTTCAGTATTATTGAAACTTTCTTCAAAATAAGTTTCGTCTTCAACGTATTTCAACTTTTTCTCAACTCGGATAAAAGAAATACATTCGTTGACCATTATTCTTCTAATCCAACCTTCGAAACTTCCTTTATGTTGAAAATTCTTCAGATTCGTAAACACTTTCATAAAAGCGGTAATCATAACGTCTTCGGCCTGATGAATGTCTTTTATATATTGGCGGCAAACGCTTAACATTTTTGGAGAAAACTGGGTATAAATCTGCTGTTGTGCCTGCCGATTATTTTCGACAGCCAACAGGATTAATTTATTTTCCTCTTGATGTAAGTTGATTACTTTCATAAATAAATGCAATGGCTAAATTCAATTTCAATATTTTCACTGCGATTGCAATTTATTTTTGATAGTGAATCTGACTTCTATTAGCATAGACGATTGACAATGCAAAAAGGTTGCATCTTAAAAATAAATTTTTTGATTTTAAAATTAAAAAAAACAAAAAAATCAGTAAAATCAGTTGTTAACGAGAGATAAATATTTAAAAAAAAATTATTTTTTTCTTTCAATTACATAATTTACCATCAAAATCAGCGCGTCTTTAAACTCCGAGTCTGTATAATTATCCAGCAATAAAAGTGCTTCTTGCTGAAATTCAACCATTTTTTGTTCTGCGTAAAGCAAACCGTTATTGTTTTTTACAAAAGCAATAACTTCTTTGACACGTTTTTTATCTTTATTATGGTTTTTAATGGAATTGATAAGCCATGTTTTCTCTTTTGAAGTACAGGTATTCAAGACGTGAATAAGAGGCAATGTCATTTTTTGTTCTTTGATGTCAATCCCGGTTGGTTTCCCAATAGCTTCATCGGTATAATCGAATAAATCATCTTTTATTTGAAAAGCCATTCCGATAAGCTCTCCAAATTTCCGCATGTTTTCTACCTGAACTTCATCTTCGATAACGGATTTTGCACCAAGAGCACAACAAGCAGCAATAAGAGTCGCTGTCTTTTTCCGAATGATTTCATAGTAAATCTCTTCCGTGATGTCAAGTCTTCGGGCTTTTTCAATTTGAAGTAATTCGCCTTCACTCATTTCGCGTACAGCGACAGAAATAATTCGGAGTAAATCAAAATCTCCATTATCTATAGAAAGTAACAATCCTTTGGACAATAAATAATCCCCAACCAAAACAGCAATTTTATTTTTCCAAAGTGCATTTAGCGAGAAAAAACCTCTTCTGCGGTTGCTATCATCCACTACATCATCATGAACCAAAGTCGCAGTATGAATCAGTTCGATAACACACGCTCCACGATACGTTCGTTCATTTACAATTCCGTCAGAAACCATTTTGGCCGTCAGAAAAACAAACATAGGACGCATTTGTTTCCCTTTTCTATTGACGATGTAATACGTGATTCTGTTCAGTAAAGCCACTTGCGAAGTCATCGATTCATAGAACTTTTTTTCAAAAAGTTCCATTTCA
This sequence comes from Flavobacterium petrolei, assembly GCF_003314435.2. GTDB lineage: Bacteria > Bacteroidota > Bacteroidia > Flavobacteriales > Flavobacteriaceae > Flavobacterium > Flavobacterium petrolei. The sequence continues at coordinate 367,779 of NZ_QNVY02000001.1, forward strand.
TCGAAAATAGGCTGTTTTATTTGTGAAGTAACATTCATTAGAATTCAAAGATACTCTTTTAAATAAAATAGTTAAGATATATTTTAACATAGAATTTAAAACTGAAATGATTTTTTTAATTAATTTTATGTGAAAGACAACGCAAAATTGAATAACCTACAAACAATTTTTGTTTTTTAAATCTGTACAAATACTTAATATTCCCCAATTCGTTAGAAACCGTTTTATTAACTCTAAAACCTTTAAAATTATTAGAGGATCACCCCGCTGTTTTAAGCATATAATAAAATCAAATAATACAATTGGATTACCTTTAATTATTAGTATAAATTAAAAATTTTATATCATGAAAACAAAAATTTTATCAGGTATGGCATTTATAATGCTAAGTTTTTTTATCAGTTGTGATTCCAATAATAATGATGATAATGATCCTAATCCGTCTCCGGTCCTCACAACAGTGGATGTAGCGAATGAATCAAAAATTGATGTCGCAATAGATGATGTAGTATTCATTGTCGAGGATCAATACACCACTCAACAAAATTCAACCAATAAATCCAGTGCCACTTCAAAAGGTTTTTTACCCACGTGCGCAACCATAACAACAGTATTAGCAGACGGAATTTGGACTAGAACAATTGATTTTGGAACAGCAGGTTGTTTGCTCCCAAATGGAAACCTGGTAAAAGGAAAAATCATCATTAGTTTTTCTACTGATTTTACCAGTCCCATAAGAACCATTTCCTATACTTTTGTCGACTTTTATCACAACAATAAACTTCTTCAAGGAAACAAAACAATCACTTACGAATTGAAAAGCACGGCCTTACTAGCGGAGGTTCATCCCGTAATGACTTTTACTGTTGATATGAAAATCACCTTCGATGACGGTAAAATTTACACAAGAACAGGCACTAAAGTTAAAGAAGCCGTTGAGGGAAATGGAACACCGCTTATCTGGGATGACAATGTATTTTTGGTTACTGGAAACAGCACAACAACTTTACCTGAAGGAACCATCATAGTAAAAACAATAACCACTCCTTTGCGTTATGTAATGACTTGTAATTTACCATTTCCAGTAGGCGGCGTTGTTACTATAACTAAAAATGATTCTGAGGGAGTATTAAATTTTGGAAATGGAGTGTGCGACAATCTCGCAACGCTAACAATAAATGGCGTTACAACCGAAATCACTCTTCAAAAATAGCCGCTGTATTTAAACCAAAAAGCATTAAGACGTTTTATATCTTAATGCTTTTTTTTATGCTTCTTTATTGGCGAGTTGCCCGCAAGCAGCGTCAATATCTTTTCCGCGGCTACGACGAACTTTCACCACAATTCCGCTGGCTTCAAGTGCTTTTATGTATGCATTTATAGATTCTTCCGAAGCTTGTTGAAATTCTCCATCATCAATAGGATTGTACTCGATAAGATTCACTTTGCAGGGAACGTATTTGCAAAACTTCACCAAAGCATCTATGGAAGCTTTATTGTCATTGATATCTTTCCAAACGACATACTCGTAGGAGATTTTGCTTTTGGTTTTTCGGTACCAATACTCTAATGATTCACGTAAATCTGCCAAAGGAAAATTAGCACTAAACGGCATAATTCGAGAACGAATTTCATCTATTGCCGAGTGTAGTGAAACGGCAAGTTTGAATTTCACATCATCATCCGCTAATTTCTTAATCATTTTTGGCACTCCCGAAGTCGAAACCATAATACGTTTAGGTGACATTCCTAAACCTTCCGGAGAAGTAATCATTTCGATTGCTTTCAACACATTATTATAGTTCATAAGCGGTTCGCCCATTCCCATGAAAACAATATTCGATAACGGATGATTGTAATACAAACGGCTTTCTTTATCAATGGCAATTACCTGATCATAAATTTCAGCTGGTTCTAGATTACGCATTCTTTTTAATCGTGCTGTAGCGCAAAAGTTACAATCTAAACTGCAACCTACTTGACTCGAAACACAAGCTGTTGTTCTTGTATTTGTAGGAATCAAAACTGATTCGACCACCAAACCATCATGTAAACGAACCGCATTTTTCACAGTTCCGTCCTCACTGCGCTGCATCGTATCCACTTTGATGTGATTGATGACAAAGTGCGTTTCCAGCATAGTTCGTGTTCCTTTGGAAACATTAGTCATATCCTCAAAACTATGTGCGCCTTTACTCCATAACCATTCATACACTTGATTTCCACGAAAGGCTTTATCGTCATTAGCAACGAAAAAATCACGCAGTTGTTCTTTTGATAAGGCTCGTATGTCTTTTTTATCGATTTCCATGGTGCAAAGTTAGTAAGTATTTTGAGGTTTTCGTTATTTGTGAATTTGGTTATTTGTAATTTTGTGAAAAATTTAAAATAATGCATTTCATTTCCCAAGAATTAGAAGACTACATCGAGCAACATTCTGAAAAAGAACCCCCTTTATTGGCGGCTTTAAACAAAGAAACCTACCAGAAAATTCTGTTGCCGCGAATGTTGAGCGGGCATTTCCAAGGTCGGGTTTTGAGTATGTTGTCAAAATTGATTAGACCTGTGAATATTCTGGAAATTGGAACGTATACCGGATATTCAGCATTGTGCTTGTGCGAAGGTATGCAGGAGAACGGACAATTACACACGATTGACATCAAAGAAGAATTAGTTGATTTTCAGCGCAAGCATTTTGACAAATCCCCCTGGGGAAAACAAATTTTCCAACATTTAGGAGAAGCAGTTGCCATTATTCCAACACTGGACATAAAATTTGATTTGGTTTTCATTGATGCCGATAAAGAGAATTATCTCAACTATTTTGAATTGATTGTTCCAAAAATGAACAAAGGCGGAATAATATTATCCGACAATGTTTTGTGGAGCGGTAAAGTATTAGAACCGCTGAACCCTAAAGATTTGAGCACAAAAATATTATTGGAATACAATCAATTGCTGGCAAATGATCCTAGGGTAGAAACTGTTTTATTACCTATTCGCGATGGTTTGACGGTGAGTAGAGTCTTGTAAATTCAACTATTCCTTTCGAAACAACTGCCTAGCCCTGATGGGAGCGGCATCCCACGCCTTTTTGCGTGGATACAGCGTACAGAAGGAAATTGCTCCTAGTCCCTTATCCGTAACGGAAAATACTTTTGTTGGACCATTTTGTATACTTTATACATCAAAAAACCCGAGGTAAATCCAAATAAATAACCTGATAAAATGTCTAATGGATAATGCAATCCGAGATAAATTCTGCTATAAGCAAAGATGAAAGGCCATAAAAATAACAGCCAAAAATATTTGAAATACTGTCTTAAAGTAAAATATAATAATGTTGCAACAGCCATCGAATTCGAGGCGTGACCCGAGAAAAAACTAAAAGATCCTCTGAATTGAACGATGCGAATTAAGGATTTTATTTCAGGATTATTACACGGTCGCAAGCGTTGAAATCCGTTTTTGAATACATTGGTCATTTGATCTGTAAAGGTGACCAGTACCGCTACAAATAGCAGTAAGTAGAGTGTTTGTTTTGCTCCAAGTTTTTTGAAAATCACATACAGCAAAAGTAAAAAAAGAGGAATCCAGTTGCTTTGTTTAGTAATGAATGACCACAAACCATCATATTTTTCTGATCCCAAACTATTTAAAAACACAAACAATTCCGTATCTAATGAAAGTAATTTTTCTACCATTACATCTGACGTTTTATAGGCCCAGTAATATCTTCTATTACTTCTTTAGTAGTTTCAATAGGAGCGGTTGTATCTGCCAACAAACTGTCTTTGGCTTTATTAATTTCTGAAGTAATGTTGCCGGTTATATCAGTAAATTGAGATGTATCGCCCAACAAATTTTCCTTCGCTTTATTGATTTCAGAGGTAATATTCCCCCTAAAATCGGTCAATGTTTTCGCATCGAATCCGTTTGCCTCAGCGCCTTTTTGAATTTCACTTTTAATGTCATTCGTTGCGTTTTTCAATTGCGCCATTGCTTTACCCATGGTACGGGCTATTTCAGGAACTTTATCAGAACCAAAAAGCATAAGCACTATAAACATGATAAAAATTAATTCGCCTCCACCTATACCAAACATATTTTTTGTTTTTGATTGTTACAAAGATATCAAATTTTGAATCTTTGACTTTTAATTTTTTCATAAAAAAAAGACTCTTTTCAGAGTCTTTTTTACAAGTTTTATTTTTTAGTCAAATTTAGATTTCACTTCTTCTTTCGGCCAAGTATTATTGGTCACATCAATATCAGCAGTTTCTAATTTTGGATCCACTTGGATTTTTTTGATTGCTTTTTCAGTCGCATATACTTTCTTAGCGGTATCATTGTTTTTTCTCCAAATTTGAGCTGGATATTTGAATGACTCTTTTGTATCATCTTCGTACGTTAACTCAACAATAAGCGGCATTAACATTCCTCCAGGTTTATTGAACTCTACTTCGTAAAAGTATTTTGGAGATTTTATTTTTGTTTTTTCATCCGCTATAAAGTTTTTATTTACATAGTCCGCTAATAAATTTACATCCGCAATTGCTAATGCTTTCTTTTCTTTTGCAGATAATTCTTCGCTAGTTCCAGGAACTAAATATACGAAAGGTCCTTTTTCCTGTCCAAAACGTCCTCTTCTTACCGTTGCATCCTTTAGCTCTTTAGTAGCCGTTTCAGACACGTAATATTGTTTAACTTCTTTAACGCCGATATCTACAAAATCAGTGGAGTAAAACCATCCTCTGAAAAACCAGTCTAAATCTACTGCCGAAGCGTCTTCCATCGTTCTAAAAAAGTCTTCCGGAGTAGGATGCTTGAATTTCCATCTGTTGGCATATACTTTAAACGCATGGTCAAACAATTCTCTTCCCATGATCGTTTCTCTAAGAATATTCAAGCCTGTCGCTGGCTTACCATACGCATTTGCACCAAACTGAACTATTGTTTCAGAGTTAGACATAATAGGCTCCAAGAATTTTTGATCACCGCTCATGTAAGGAACAATTTTGCTCGCAGGACCACGACTTGAAGGGAAATTTGTTCCCATTTCCTGCTCAGCCATGTATTGCATGAAAGTGTTCAAACCTTCATCCATCCAAGACCACTGACGCTCATCAGAGTTTACAATCATGGGAAAGAAATTGTGTCCTACTTCATGCACTACTACCCCAACCATACCATTTTTTATGCGTTCACTAGTTACTCCTTTTTCGTCAGGACGACCGTAATTCCAGCAAATCATTGGATATTCCATACCTTGATCTTCTGCAGATACTGAAACCGCTTTTGGATAGGGATAATCAAACGTATGTGCAGAATAACTTTTTAAAGTATGTGCTACCGTTCTTGTTGAAGTTTCTCCCCATAAAGGATTACTTTCTTTAGGATAAACTGAAATTGCCATTACCGTTTTCTCACTTAATTTAACCGCCATGGCATCATAAATGAATTTTCTTGAAGTGGCAATTCCAAAATCTCTAACGTTCTTAGCGCTGAATTTCCATGTTTTCTTCTTATCAGAGAATCCTTTTTCATTTGCTTCAGCTTCCGCTTGTGTTACAATAACAACCGGATTATCATAGGATTTCATTGCAAGTTCATATCTTTTGACTTGTTCCGGAGTAAACACTTCGCTTCTGTTCATAAGCTCACCTGTTGCTTCCATAACGTGATCCGCAGGAACTGTAATATTTACATCAAAATTTCCAAAAGGCAATGTAAATTCTCCTGTTCCCCAAAACTGCATATTCTGCCATCCTTCAACATCATTATAAACCGCCATTCTAGGATAGAATTGAGCAATCACATATAATTTATTTCCGTCTTTTTCGAATAATTCATATCCTGAACGACCGCCATCTTGTCTGTAATTGTTGATATTGTAAGACCATTTGATTGCAAAAGAAAATTTCTCTCCAGGTTTCATTGGCGTTGCCAAATTGATACGCATCATCGTTTGATTAATCGTATACGACAATGTGTTTCCTTTTACATCCTTCACGAACTCAATGTTAAAACCACGCTCTTGCTCTTCTTTTAAAAATTTATTAGCAAAACCTCCCGCTGGAAAAACCTGCTCCATTCTCTGGCTTTCCGCCAATGGTGTTTGTGAGTTTTTAGCAGCTTGATTTTGATCTAACTGCACCCATAAATATTCTAAAGTGTCCGGAGAATTATTAAAATAGGTAATGGTTTCCGAACCACTTAATCTTGAATTCTTATCGTCAAGCTCAATATTTATTTTATAATCCGCTTGTTGTTGGTAGTAAGCCGGACCTGGAGCTCCTGAAGCCGTACGAAACATGTTAGGCGTGGCTAACAAATCATACATTTGACTAAATTTGTTTGTGTCGTACTTTCCGGTTTGTTTTGGTGTTACCGGCACTGTTTTTTCCTGTGCAAATAACAATGCAGGAAAAAACAATAATAAAGATAATTTTTTCATAGGTGGGAATCTGGTTGTTTCAATGGGTGAAAATAATAATTTTAAGCAGATACATCTACATTAATTAATATTTTAACATTCCCTTGGATGTGGATTCCGTAAAAAGCAATGTGTTTTTGACTCCAGAAACATTAAAATGCATGATATTTTGTTGCTCTGAATTACCTTCAGTGATTACAGCATTATAGATTTCCAAGGAATTTATTTTTTGAATTTCTTTTATGCTAAAGTAACAAATGAGTACATCACCTTCCATTTCTTTGCTCAAAAAATGTATCGATTTGGTCTGACCATTTACTTTGATATAAAATTTTTCGCTGAAGTATTTTTTCAAAAAATTTATATCATCAACAGATTCATTTTCTGAACCTAAATTGATTTTCTTGCTGTACTTTTTTCCAACTGCAATATTCAAATCATCTACAAAGATGCGAGTCGTTATCTGAAGCATTTTCTTTTCAGGAGCGTAATTCACCTGATACAAAGCCACATAAAACTTATGTACACCAAAAGAAGTTAATGTTAAAAATAGTAAACCAAAAAAAGTGATTAAGATTGTTTTTTTCATTCGAAGATTCTATTTGTTTTTTATCGGAAAATGGTATCGCCATTCTTCAATCATATTTGTATTCTGGAATCATGGCGATTTCATTTTTGCAAAGTAGTAATTCTTTTAAACTCTTCGTTCTTGGTGATTAAAAAATCAATTAGTAAAAACTCATCTTCTTCTTTCAAAAGATTTTTTGATTTCGGATCACTTTCACAATAATCCAGAAAAAGACTAATTTCTTCCGTTTTCAACTTCAAGGTATTGGTAAAAAAATAGCGATCTAACCCTTTAGAAACGACATCAGAAAAATCTGCTTGAGCATTTAACCCTGCCTTTTCATCCGAATCTTTTTTAAAGACTTTGGAAACCATTTTAAATATTCTAACAAAATCCATTCCGTTTTCAATGGTTCCATCTGAAGGCATTGTTCTGTTTATCGGTGAAGATTTCGCATCATCCGTAAATTGCGTATCCACGATTGACTGAGAATTACTGATAGCTGGCTTTATATCCATTTTACCTTTTACAATTACTTCTTTCAAAAGTGTAGTTTGCGCCTCTAAATTGATTACAAACAGCGTTTTTAAAAAATCCTTTTCTTGAAGTACGATTTTTTTAGACTTAAAAAAAGGACTTGAAACCAGCAACGTATCTTTGGCTTTCGCCAAAATATCAAAAAAACCTTGATTGCCGATGAAGGTTCTTGTTTTCGAATTCAAATTAAAAACATAGCCATTGTCTACCAAAGCGGATTCATTTACAAATTGTCCGTGGAGTGACTTTCGAGTTTCAATTTGCCCAAAAGAAAGTTGGCAAAAGAAAAGGAAGCACATTATTTTTATTTTAGTTTTCATCTGAAATTGTTTTACTGTAATTAATTTAGACATCTAACCCTCCGAGAATAAATAAAAACCTTCTCCAGCATTATTTGTTTGTGTTGTTTTTCCGTTCGTTAAATTTAAGATATTTATTCCATTTACGCCTACAGAATCTACCCTGATTTTTCCTTTTACCAGCTTTTCATCGAGAGTTTGTCCAAAAGAAATTTGGCAAATCATAAAGAACATTTCCCTTAAAATGTTATTTATTTTCAAGCGCTATAATTTCGTTATAATTCTCAGCAAGTTGCACGATTAAATACATAATCAATGTTTTGTTCTTTGCTCGCAACGCATTTGCAAACACACCATCATCAACACAATAATACTGAAATCCTTTGATATAATCCGACGGAATCCTTAAGGTTTCCGTGTAATATTTATCTTCAAAAAGCACATCAATTCTAGCCAAAAGCTGTTCTTTCTTTTCTACAATAATTTCCTTTTTCAACATAGCTTTTCTCCCGGATATCGTATTCAATAGCCCGTCAATTCCACCACCAGAAGTTGCTGTGTATAATTTCCTTTCAGAAGGTGTGTATTTCTTTTGACCGTAGGGAATAATTCCTAAACTCTCCGCAGTAATAGATGATTCATTCACTATTACTTCTTTCAAAATAATACTTTTAGGAATCATCTGAACCGTAATAACTTCCTCTACCAAATCCTGTTTAGTGATTTTCCGGCGAAGAGCCTCTAAATTAACGGCTGTGAAGAATAGAATATCGCCTTCTTTTCCGGGGATTGTAAAAAAACCATTAGCATCTGAAACCGTTGCTTTTTCCGTTGACACATTTACAACGTTAATGCGATCCACTGCAACAGAATCTGAAGTTATTTTTCCTCGAATTTCCTTCGTATTATTGGTCTGCCCAAAGGCAACCTGAACCAACAAAAGGATTACAAACTGTAGCGTATTTTTAATTTTCACCGGCAATTATTTCTTTATACTTAGTAGCTAATTCTCCTATCAAAAAAGTAGTCATTGTAACATTTTTAGATTTCAGAACCGTCACAAATCGTTCATTTTCGATACTGTAATATTCGAATCCTTTGACATATTCAGCAGGTATTTTTAATTTACTCACAAAGTAATCGGCAGTAAACAAATTCTCTAACTGTCTTAAATAGGATTCTTTCTTTTCAATCTCAACTTCTTTTTTCAACATCTTAGTTCTTCCCGAAATCCAATTTAACAATGGATCCGCCGAAACTGATCCTCCCATCATGCTACCCGCATTTGCGGAAGCATTAAGATCACTGGCCGTATACAATTTGCGTTCAGCCGGAGTATACGTTTTCTGACCTCTAGGAATAATCCCTAATGAAGATGCATTAATCCCATTTCGAACAATCACTTCCCGCAATTGATTCACTATTGGCGTGACTTTCACATAAAGAACTCCTTGTTCAAAATCATCCTGAGTCAACAGCAATAAAGTCTCTTTGAACTGCGGCGCAGTAAACAGCAATGTATCACCAGCAGCTGCCTGAATAAAAAAATTACCATCACGATCCGTAATTGATGCCTTTTCTGTTTTTTTGTTTATAACATAAATACCTTCCAAAACTGAAACATCAGCAGTTACTTTTCCGTTCAATTTTCTTCGGGACGCATCTTGTGACCAAACATTTGTTATAGTAAAAGCCAAAAATAAGTACACAATTCTAATCATCTCTTTGATAGCCATTATTGACACCTCGTAAAAGTATCTTAATGCATTCCAAATTAAGTACTAAAGACTTGGTAAAAAAATGTTAATTAAAAATTTGAAATAAAAAAGACCGATTTAATATCTTTAGCACAAATTATGCACCAAAAATGAAAAACATACTAATCGCAAGTACCTCAACACTTGCAAACGAGAATTATCTGGAGTATCTATTACCGGAATTGACAACGCATTTCCAGGATTGTGACACGATTCTTTTTATTCCTTACGCCAGACCTGGCGGTATTTCGCATCAGGAATACACTGCAATGGTTGGCTTGGCTTTCGCCAAAATAAATAAAAAGGTAATAGGAATTCACGAATTTGAAGATCCCGCAGAGGCGATAAAAAATGCCGAAGGAATTTTCACAGGAGGCGGAAATACTTTTGTTCTGGTATCCCAATTACACAAGAACAATGTGATGGAAACCCTTTCGGAAGTTGTAAAAAATGGGACTCCGTATTTAGGAACAAGCGCAGGAAGCAACATTTGCGGACTTACGATGCAAACGACAAACGACATGCCGATAGTTTATCCGCCAAGTTTTAAAACGCTTGGATTAATTCCTTTCAATTTGAATCCGCATTATTTAGATCCAGACACTTCTTCAAAACACATGGGCGAAACACGAGAAACCCGAATTAAAGAATATCATGCATTTAATACTGTTCCGGTTTTAGGACTGAGAGAAGGCAGTTGGCTAGACGTAAAAGGAGATTCAATTACTTTGAAAGGCAATTTGAAAGCACGATTGTTTCGACAAAATCAAATTCCTGAAGAATTAGAACCTGGAACTGAATTGAATTTTGTAAAATGATTTTACAAAATCTCCAAAATAAAAAAAGCCGAAACAATTAAGTTTCGGCTTTGAAGAGCGAAAGACGAGGCTTCCCGTATCTCTTCGTTGACGGGATATCCCGAAGCTTCGGGACTAGCACAACCTTAAAATAAAAAACCTCAAACAATAGTTTGAGGTTTTAGAGCGAAAGACGAGGCTCGAACTCGCGACAACCAGCTTGGAAGGCTGGAGCTCTACCAACTGAGCTACTTTCGCATTATAACAGTAAAATAAGATTTCAAAGTAAATTTGAAACTTAGAGCGAAAGACGAGGCTCGAACTCGCGACAACCAGCTTGGAAGGCTGGAGCTCTACCAACTGAGCTACTTTCGCATTAACAACGGTGCAAATATAATTAATAACTTTGCTTCAATGCAAGTTTTTTTCTTAAAAAGTCTCAATCTTACCTCTTAAACCTTTTTTAAAAAAGAGGATTCAAATCATAAAGAATTTAATATGAAAATATTATACCTTTATAGGACACAAAAAAATCTTTGAAAAAATAATGCAAAACATCAAACAAATAGTTGCTTTGGATGCATTTTCGGTACGACTTCCTACACTTCGGATGGAAGAATCGCTAGAAAGTTGTCGTCTTGACGGCCATATTTTAGCAACAGCTGTTCATTTTGGTTGATATAACTCTGAAAATCTCTTGGGAGTAGTTCCCATATTTGAAGTAAAGAACATGCATTCACCCATGAAAAAGAGTGCAGCAAAAACAAACCAAATCTAATTTGGTTCAACGCCGGAAAAGGAAGGTTTTATTTTTTTATAGTAAAAGGTCTAGGAATCGAACAATAAAGTATAACATTTAAAGGTATAAATGATGAATAGTACATTTTTGATTGTGATGCTGTTGACCTTCATTAGTTGTAAAAAAGAAGAACTAAAAAGTGAGGTAATCTTGAAAGAAGAGATTGCAAAACCTCATGTGCAACCGGAAGGAAAACCAACCACTATGGACTCCACTTTAGTACTTTCGTTCCGCAACAAAGTACTTACAGATTTTTACACGTCTACGAATTTCAGGACAGTTTGGCAATCCGAAGAAAAGAGAAAAATAATTTTAAGAGAACTTCTCAAATCAGATGAAGAAGGATTAATCCCCGAAGATTACAACGTAAAAACGTTATTTGATTTCGAAAAAAAAGCAGCCTCTCTAGATTCTGTAGATTTGGCAAAATATGATATTTTACTGACTTCCAGTTTACAAAAATACATCTCACATCTTACTAACGGAAGACTAAATCCTCGAAAATTATATAAGAACTGGGATTTGAAACCAAACGAAATAGATCTAAATACAACAGTCGCCCAATTACTTCAAACCGACTCCTTGGCTTATAAAATAGAGCAATTGAAACCCAATCACCTTATTTACAAAAGATTAAAAAAAGCACTTCAGCAAATTAATTCTTTTCCAAAAGACAACTTTAAATCCATAAAATTTACAAAAATAATAACTCCGAATGATACCAATCCTTCTTTAATCGACATCAAGAAACGATTAATTTATTGGAAAGAATTGCAACCTAAAGATAGTCTTACTACTATTTATGACGAAGAAACGGTTAATGCCTTAAAAAAATTCCAAAGTCGGCACGGTTTAGCCGCTGATGCAAAAATTGGAGCCGGAACCATTGCTTCCCTTAATTTTTCTAAAACCCAACGCACACAACAAATACTGGCTAATCTGGAACGCTGGAAATGGTATCCGAAACAAATGGGAAAGGAATATATTATCATCAACATTCCAGATTATAAGTTGTCGCTGGTAAACAATAATGATACGTTGAGAACACACCGAGTAATTGTAGGAAGAGCTAAAAGAAAAACACCAGTGCTGAGTTCTAAATTAACACAAGTCGTTTTTAATCCAACCTGGACGGTTCCGCCAACCATCCTGAGGGAAGATGTAATCCCTGCTATTTTAAGAAGTAGAAGCTACTTAACGCAATCAAATATTAAAGTTTACGATAGTAATGGAAGAATTGTAAGTCCTTACGAATGGCAATTATCTCAGGCCAAAACGTATCGATATGTACAAAGTCCGGGTACTTTCAATTCGTTGGGCATGGTGAAAATCATTTTTCCAAACCGTTTCTCCGTTTATTTACACGATACGAATCACAGGGATTATTTTGACAAAATAGATCGTTCATTAAGTTCTGGCTGCGTCAGAGTAGACAATCCATTGGAATTAACAGAATATATCCTAAACGACGGAGTCAATTGGAACCTGGAAAATATCACAGAAACTTTACAGAATGAGAGAACAAAATTTGTAAAAATCAAAAAAGAAATAGCTTTTCATCTACTATATTGGACCGCTTGGAGCGAGAACAACAAATTGATTTTCAGAGATGATATTTACAACCTTGACGCAAATTTGTACGATAAATTACGAAATTGATTTAGCTCCAAATACAGAAGCTCTCGAAGGATGATAAATAAAGAAACACGATTTGTCTTTGATTGTGCTGATAATCTCTTTAGATAATTCAGCAGGAACAGCAGGACAGCCTTGACTTCTTCCTAACCTATGGTTATTTTTAATAAATGAATTGGAAACATAATCTGCTGCGTGCATCACTACACCTCTTGCTCTTGCATTATCATTTACTCCTTTTTCTAAACCGTCTAAACGAAGTGACATTCCGTGTTTACCATTATAAATTTCACCTGTAGCGTAGAACCCTAAGCTACTTTTATAAGACTCTGAAGCATTAGAAAAATTAGAAGCGTATTCTTCACCAGTATTTCTTCCGTGGGCAACCAGAGAGTGAAACAGGACTTCACCAGTCATCAAATCAATTACCCAAAGTCTTTTGGTATTAGAAGACAAACTAAAGTCGATTAAGGTTAAAATATCTTTTTTGATCAATCCTTTATCTTTCAAGGAATAATACCCTTTCAAAGCAACAGCAAAGCTTTCCAATTTTGGCAAAGCAAATTTGTCAGAATGTAAATGATTGTAGGCTATTTCAATTTTAGTCTCAACACTAGTTTCTAACGCCTTAGCATAAATTACTGGTTTAACATTATTTGGTTCAGAGAAACTTATTTTACTTGGAGATAATGAAGCAAGCATAAACAAAACAGTAGGAAGTATCGTATAAATCATTGATTTTCTTTAAGTTATAGATTAATTCGGGATTGCAAACGTACGCCAATAATTAAGAATCAAATCGTATTTAACAAAAATTTAGTTTTACAATAACGAAAACTACGACTAATTATTGAGTGAATAATCATAAAAAAGGCAATTTGTATGTTAATTTTTCTATTTTTGTTCATATTCAATCCCAATTTATGTCAAAATTATATTCTGTAACTCTATTTTTTTTAATATTCTTTAGTCATACTGCTTTTAGTCAAAAAAAGTCACTTCAAGCAAAATCTATCACAGAAAACATTACAATAGATGGCAAGATTAATGAGCAAATCTGGGAATCTGCATCGATTGCTTCGGATTTTATCATGTTTGAACCTGACAATGGAAAACCGATAAGCAATGATAAAAAAACAGAGGTAAAAGTATTGTATGACAACAATGCCATTTACATATCGGCATTACTTTATGATAACGAACCCGATAAAATTCAAAAAGAAATAACCAATAGAGATGTTTTTGGTGTTTCGGATCATTTCTCCGTTTACCTCAATGGTTTCAATGATGGCCAACAAGATTTTAGGTTTTTTGTAAGTGCGGCAGGAGTTCAAATGGATTGTTTGGCAACAGAGGATTATGAAGATTTTACGTGGGACGCCATTTGGGACAGCGAAGTGACAATTACTGAATTTGGCTGGGTTGTAGAAATGAAAATTCCTTATGCCGCTTTGCGCTTTTCGAAGGCCGATAAACAAACTTGGGGCTTAAACTTCATGCGTGAAATAAAGCGTGATGTACAAAAATATACTTGGAACAGGATTGACACTAAAATAGGCGCTGTTATTCCACAAGCAGGAATTCTTCAAGGAATAGAAAACATTCAAACTCCTACACGACTTTTCCTAATACCCTATTCATCCGCTTATTATCAGCAAAGTGACATTGGTTCAGACACCACTTTAAAAGCTGGATTGGATATCAAATACGGTATCAACGACTCTTTTACATTAGATGCGATTTTAGTACCTGATTTTGGACAAACAAAATTTGACAACGCAATTTTAAACCTATTGCCTTTCGAACAGCAATTTGCTGAAAACAGACCTTTTTTCACGGAAGGAACGGATTTATTCAGCAAAGGCGGACTATTTTATTCCCGAAGAATTGGTGGTGCTCCAAGCACCGAACCAATCACCAATTTGAACGAAGAAATAACGGATTATCCCAGCACTGTAGATTTATTGAATGCCGTAAAAATATCCGGACGTACAGAAAAAGGCTTGGGAATTGGATTCTTGAATGCTGTTACAGAAAAAACTAAAGCTACTATTTTAAATATTGATACGGGAGAGGTAAGAAAAGAAGTAATTGAACCTTTGACAAATTACAATATGTTTGTCGTGGACCAACGCTTTAATCAAAACTCTTCGGTGACTTTTGTTAATGCAAATACTACCAGAAACGGTGGTTTTAGAGATGCAAATGTTGCGGCATTACTGTTTGATTTAAATACAAAAGCGAACACTTATAATTTATATGGTGACTTTAAATACAGCTCCATCAATACCATTGAAGACTATGATGGATTTAAAACAGAAATTGGATTTGAAAAAACAAGCGGGAAATATAGGTACGGGTTTTCTGGAAAATATCTTTCAGAAAACTACGATGTGAATGATTTAGGAATCAATTTTTATTCTAATTATCATAATGCCTATGGACATGCAAGCTATAGAATTGTGAATCCTACCAAAATTTTTAATACTTTCAGAATAAATGAATATGTGAATTTTGAAATAGACAATACTTCCGGAAAATTACAGACTGGTGCTTTTGGGACAGAAATTAAAGCAACAACATTAAATAATGACACTTTGGAATTTGTAGCTGAACTTTCACCATTCAAAACATTCGATTTTTACGAGCCTCGTGAATATGGAAGATATGTATTTCTTCCAGAAAAAATGATCGCCATACTAAATTTTACGTCAAACGATAACAATCCTTTTACACTAATTATCCAACCTACAGTTACAAAATACAATGAGAGTGGTAGAAATAATTATGGTTTTTATTTAGGTCCAAAATACCGATTCAGCGACAAATTTTCTTTATCCTTCGCAGCAGAATACACCAATATGAAAAATGATCGTGGCTGGGTTGCCTTTGATGATACAGGAATTATATTTGCAGAACGCAATCGAGAAATCCTTCAAAACGATTTTACCGGAAAATATGCACTGAACAACAAAATGACAATTAATTTAACAGCTCGCTATTATTGGTCGTATTCTAAAAATCATGAATTTTTCACCCTGCAAGACAGCGGCTATCTAACTCCAAACACAGCTTACGCACAAAACAAAGACCGGAATTTTAATTCCTGGAACTTTGATTTATCCTATTCATGGTGGTTTGCACCAGGAAGCGAAATCTCAGTTTTGTACCGTAATTATGGTTTACAAAGATCTGACATTGTTGAAAAAAGAGCATCCAAAAACCTCGACAACATCTTCAACAGCGATCTTACAAACGTGCTTTCTGTAAGCATTCGTTATTTTATTGATTACAATTCGGTAAAAAATAAATTTTAATTTTTTCAAAACAAACTGTAACATTCGATTGAAAAGGGAGTCTATTAATCCAAACTACTGTGTGGATTGGTGATTTGTCCCTTTGAAACTATTTTGGTTTTTCTAATTTTGCATCAATCAATCAATCAACAGTTTCATGAAAAATAATTTATTGCTTTGTTTCCTCTTCATAAGTGTCTTTGGTTACAGCCAAAAAAAAACATTACAAACAAAATTCATTTCCGAAAAAATCGAAATTGATGGTAATTTAAACGAACCTATTTGGCAATCTGCTGCAGTAGCAGCTGATTTCATTATGTTTGAACCTGATAATGGCAAGGCAATTCCTGAAAACAAAAGAACAGAAGTAAAAGTCTTATACGATAACGACGCCATATATATTGGAGCCATGATGTATGACGACAATCCAGATAAAATTTTAAGAGAAATCACTCAAAGAGATAATTTTGGCACTTCTGATATTTTTGGAGTTTTCATAAATGGTTTTAATGACGGGCAGCAAGATTTTCAATTTTTTGTAAATGCGGCTGACGGTCAGGCCGATTGTATTACAACCGACACCAATGGCGAGGATTATTCCTGGGACGCCGTTTGGAAAAGCAAAGCCGTAATTACAGCTAAAGGTTGGATTGTCGAAATGCGAATTCCATACGCAGCACTCCGTTTTTCTGGTGAAAACAAACAAACTTGGGGACTTAATTTTTTTAGAGAAATAAGACGAGACCGACAAAAATTTACTTGGAACTTCATCGATTCAAAATTGGGAACATTTACCCAACAAACAGGGGTCTTGGAAGGTATTGAAAACATTAAACCTCCTACCCGACTTTTTCTTTTACCGTATTCTTCTTTTTATGTTAATGCTGATTCGAGACAAAAAACATACGGAACACTTAAAGGCGGATTGGATTTAAAATATGGAATAAACGATGCTTTTACGCTGGATATGATTCTTGTTCCTGATTTTGGACAAACAAAATACGACGATCAAATCCTAAATTTAGGACCATTCGAACAACAATTTAATGAAAATAGACCTTTTTTCACGGAAGGAACGGATTTATTCAGCAAAGGAAATTTAGTTTATTCAAGACGAATTGGAGGAAATCCAATCAATTATCCTACCGCAGCTGCAAACGAAGAAATCATTGATAATCCCGCTAGTGTAAACCTTATCAATGCATTTAAAGTTTCTGGAAGAACCAAAAATGGATTGGGAGTTGGAATCTTAAATGCTGTCACCGAAAAAACAACTGCAACCATCAGAAATAACGACACACAAGAAGTCCGAAAAGAAGTTGTTGAACCGCTGGCAAATTATAATGTATTAGTTTTAGACCAGCGCTTTCGCAAAAATTCTTCTGTTGCGTTTGTTAACACAAATGTTACCAGAAACGGAAGTTTTAGAGATGGAAATGTAACCGCCTTAGTTTGGGATTTGAATACTAAAAAAAACACCTACAACCTTGCCGGTGATTTCAAATACAGTTATATCAATGGTGTAGAAGATAAAAAAGGGATTAATTCCCAATTGAATTTTTCTGAAACCAGCGGTAAATTTCGTTATGGCATGGGGGCTGACATCACAACCAAAGATTTTGACAACAATGATTTAGGAATCAATTTTGAGACTAATTATTACAGTGTATATGGTAACACCAGTTATAGAATCCTTAATCCGACGAAGTACTTTAACACTTTCAATGCCAGAATAAACGCTTATTCACAATTTCAAAAAGAAACAGGCAAATTACAAACGGGCAATATTAACTTTCAGATTAATTCGAATACCAAAAAAAATCATTACTTCGGAATAGGTTTCGATGCGAATCCGGTAGAGACCTACGATTATTACGAACCAAGAACCGCTGACAGATACGTCATAAAACCAAGTAAACTTGGAGGTTTTATTTATATTTCAACCAATTACAACAATAGTTTTGCCATTGATTTCAATCCGTCATACGCCGTTTTTGATGAAGCAGGAAGAAATTCCTATGGTTTTTCTGTGGGTCCAAGATATCGTTTTAATGATAAATTATCACTGAATTACAACTTCAACTTTTTTAGGCAAAACAATAATAAAGGCTATATTGACAGCATTAATGACGACATGAATTCGGCTACTCCAAACACGATAATTTTTGCCAATAGAAATGTAATTACCTATTCAAATACACTTTCAGGAAAGTATTCACTGAACAGTCAGATGACGTTTAATATTTCGTTACGCCATTATTGGTCCTATGCCGAGAATAAAAATACTTTATCCTTAGAACAAAACGGCAGACTTACGGATTTTACAGGATACACAGACAACAAAAACTCAAGTTTTTATTCCTGGAATGCTGATTTGTCTTATACTTGGTGGTTTGCGCCAGGAAGTCAGGTTTCTGTTTTGTATCGAAACAATGCTGGTGCTTTTGAAAGAAACATTAATAAAGAATTTAGAGAGAACTTCACCAATTTACTGAATAACGATGCATTGAGTCATGTTTTCTCGATCAGTGTGCGCTATTTTATAGATTATAATGAAGTGAAGAATAAATTCTAAATGCATAAACCTTAAAAAAGGTAACTTTCCACAACAAAATAATCATTATTTGTGATGCTTAGCCTCTGAATCTATAATAGTGATTTTGATTCACTTGAAGATTTTTAGAAATACTTTATCTTTGCTTAAAATAAATTTGCAATGAATAAAAAAGTAATTCTAATGATTTTGGACGGTTGGGGAAAATCTCCTGACCCAAAAGTTTCTGCTATCGATAATGCCAATGTTCCATTTATTAATAGTCTTTATAGAAATTATCCAAGTGCTCAACTTCGAACTGACGGATTAAACGTTGGTCTTCCTGAAGGTCAAATGGGAAACAGCGAAGTAGGTCACATGAATCTTGGTGCGGGCCGAATTGTATATCAGGATTTAGCCAAAATAAATTTAGCAGTTGCTCACGACACTTTAGCGAAGGAGCAAGTTCTAGTTGATGCCTTCACGTATGCCAAAATACACAATAAAAAAGTACACTTTTTAGGTCTGGTTTCAGATGGAGGTGTACACTCTCATACGTCTCATTTACGCGGCTTGATTGACGCCACACAACAACACGGATTGCAAAAAGTTTTTGTTCACGCCTTTACTGACGGTCGTGATGTAGACCCAAAATCCGGTAAACATTATATACAGGATTTACAGGATTATATCGCTAATACTACCGTAAAACTGGCTTCAGTTGTAGGACGTTATTATGCAATGGACCGCGACAGACGTTGGGAAAGAGTAAAACTTGCCTACGATTTATTAGTAAACGGAATTGGAACACATTCAACAAATGCAGTGGCTTCCATCGAGGATAGTTATGAAGTCAATGTAACGGATGAATTTATTCATCCAACAGTTATGGTTAATGAATACGACCAACCATTGGCCACAATTGAGGAAGATGATGTGGTTATTTTCTTTAATTTCAGAACAGACAGAGGACGAGAATTAACCGAAGTATTGACTCAGATGGATTGTCATGAACAAAACATGCACAAACTTAATTTGTATTATGTTACGCTGACTAATTATGACGAAACGTACAAAAACGTAAAAGTAGTTTACAACAAAGATAATATTACGGAAACTCTTGGAGAAGTTTTAGAAAAAGCACACAAAAAGCAAATTCGTATTGCAGAAACGGAGAAATATCCTCACGTAACTTTCTTCTTTTCCGGCGGAAGAGAACAGCCCTTTATTGGCGAAAGCCGCATCTTGAAAAACTCTCCTAAGGTCGCCACTTATGACTTGCAACCGGAAATGAGCGCCTTTGAATTGACCGATGCTTTGATTCCCGAATTGGAGAAAGAAGAAGTAGATTTTGTTTGTCTTAATTTTGCAAATGGCGATATGGTCGGACACACCGGAATTATGAGTGCTGCGATAAAAGCCTGTGAAGCAGTTGACCAATGTGTCGAAAAAGTAATCACGGCAGCATTAGCCCATAATTATACTACCATCGTAATTGCAGATCACGGGAACTGTGAGACAATGATTAATCCTGATGGAAGTCCAAATACAGCACACACTACAAATCCTGTCCCAATTATTTTAGTAGACAAAGACTTGAGAGTGATTCATGATGGAGTTCTTGGCGATATCGCTCCAACAATCTTGGAATTAATGGGTGTCGAAAAACCGGAGGTAATGACTTGTCATTCTTTACTTTAAATAAAACCAATAAGCAATATTTGAATTGAAAGCTACTCCAAACGAGTAGCTTTTTTTATAAATAAAAGTTAAATTTTCATTGTTAATAGCAATACTATTATTTTAATTTATATTTGTATTAAATTTAAATGCATCACTATAATTAATTAAAAACATGAAAAAAAGTATTCTATTTTTAATGTGTTTAAGTGTAGGTCTAAGCACTTATTCGCAAGAAAAACAAGTCAAAAAAAACAAATCAAAAAAAATTGAGATTGATTCCGTACAATGGAAAAAAGAACATTACGTCATTAATAGAGATTCCGCTTATGCAGATCCTAGGATTGGCATAAAGAAATTAATGGGCGGAAACAAACGTTTTATTGAAGGGAGAACAATCAAACCAAGGCAAGACATGAATACCATAAAAAGCCTAGAAAACGGACAGGAACCCTTTGCAACAATTGTAGGCTGTTCAGATTCAAGAGTGCCTAATGAAATGATTTTTGATCAAGGTTTAGGTGATTTATTTATCATCAGAACTGCTGGACAAGTATCTGCTGCGGCATCTTATGGCAGTATGGAATTTGCCGTATTAAAATTAAAAACAAAATTAATTGTAGTGCTGGGACACACAGAATGCGGTGCAGTAGCTGCAGCTGTAGAACGCCCCGAGGATGTACCCGGCCACATTGTAACCCTGATTAATGAAATTAAACCCGCGGTGGCAAAATGTGCACATTTACCTGGGAATCATGTTAATAATGCAGTCCGACAAAATGTTGTTGACCAAGTTAATAACCTGCGCGATTTAGACCCCATTTTACATAAAAAATACTTAAATGGTGAAATATTAATAGTAGGTGCGGTATACGATATCCACACAGGAAAAGTAGAATTCCTACCAGAAACACTAAACAACTTGCCACAGCCAAAAAAGAATACCAAATGAAAAAAATAATATTTATAACACTGTTGTCACTAATGGGCAGCAGTGTTTTTTCACAAAATACTAGATTAAATGACCACAACCAAATAGGATGGTTAGGATATTTTGGGACATTTAAAGTTTCCAATAAATTTAGCTTGCACTCCGAGTACCAGTGGCGAAGAGACAATTATATTGCTGATAAACAGCAAGGATTAATGCGTGTAGGATTGAACTACCAAACCAATCCAAAATTGCAATTACGATTAGGATATGCCTGGATTGAGACCTATCCTTATGGTGATTTTCCAATAAATGGAATGGGAAGAGATTTTACGGAACATAGAATTTTTCAGATGGCTACTCTCACAGATAAAATATCAAAATTTGATCTTTCGCATCGTTTTATGCTCGAACAGCGTTTCATAGGAAGATATACAAATCCAACAATAAGAGTAGAAGATGACTATCTATTCCTTAATCGTTTACGATATATGTTTCGAATTCAAATGCCTTTAAAAGGAAAAGAAATAACAAACAAAACAACATACATTGCCGCCTACAATGAAATACTTATAGGATTTGGAAAAAATGTAAATAAAAATATATTTGATCAAAACCGAATAGGAATTTTACTAGGTTATAAATTCAACAATAATTTTAGAGTTGAAGGCGGTTATATAAATCAAACGGTACAACTTGGAAGAGAAATAGAACAAAGAAATGTATTTCAAAACAATAATGGATTCATAGTAAACACACTAATAAACGTAGACCTTACTAAAAAAAATTAATACTAAAAAATAATTGATTCTTTAGCATTAGAAAAATATAATAAGACATATGCTATTACTTAAAATCAAATTTGTGGAATAAATTTTTGATTGCAAGAAAACCACAATTTATTGGAAATATGGATTCTTAAAACCAAGGATTAATGATGCCCTAAGCTCGATTAGAAAGAGGCTTTTATTGTTTAAATTAGGCGATTTCGAATTTCAAAGAAGAAATTTTTGAGCAATTAATCAACATTTTACCGTAAAATATCATCATATCTTGAAAATATCGTTAAGTTAAACTTTCAATTTTCAGATACTTACACGAATCTAATTTCATTATTTGCACATTTTTTTTAATGATAAATCGAGTTCAGGTTAATTACTAAACAAGAAGTAAAAGCATGCGTTTCTTAAAAAAAAGTTAAAGTCACATAATCAATAGCATTACTATTGATTATGTGATTACTTTTGTTGAATAATCTAAAAAAAATAAAATGAAAACGAACTTAATTTTGGCATTTTTAATCGTCTTTTCAAATGCATTATTTGGTCAAATTAAGCCTGATCAAAGTAAAGATTACAATAATTTAGAAGAAGCTCTGAAGAATCCTGAAATGATTTACAGACTAGATCTGAGTAATCAAAGAGTTAAACTAGATACTATAAATTGGACAAAGTTTACTAATCTTACCTATCTAAATCTTAAAAATGATCATCTGAAGGAAATACCAATTGGCATTACAACTCTAAAATCTCTAAAGACAATTGATTTAAGTGGAAATGATTTCAATATATTACCTAGTGATTTTTCTAATTTGACCGCATTAGAAGAGGTGTTTTTAAATGATGAAAAGAAAATGAATTTGCCTAAAACGCTGAACATTTTAGCAAAACTGCCCAATTTAAAATCCCTGCATTTAGAAAATGATCACTTAAAATCATTACCAAGTGAACTACTGCGTTTTAAAAATCTAGAAAAATTGTATTTGGGCAATAATGAATTGAAGCAAATCCCAGTTCTCAAAACATTAGATCATTTAAAATATTTAGATTTAAAAAATAATAATATCGAAACTGACATTAGAGATATGAAAAATTTAAACTTTGGCCTAAAAATTAATTTCTAATAATAACCAATAAAACTTATCTTTAATTAAAAATACGTTTTAAATACAAGCAGTGAAACAATAATATAAAATCCCTTTTTGTCTCTCAAGTATATCATCAAAATTTTAAAAATGAACACTATTTTAGCAAATATAACAATAACAGTCAACGATCAACTTTACGTCAAGAATCCTGAAACTTCTTCTTTAGGAAAAAAAATAATTGAGCATAGTATTTTAATGATAGATGAAATAGGTTTTGAAAATTTTACGTTCAAAAAGCTTGGTGAAAAAATTGGTTCAAATGAAAGTTCAATCTATAGATACTTTGAAAGTAAGCATAAACTATTATTATATTTATCCTCGTGGTATTGGGGCTGGATGGAGTATAAATTAGTGTTTGCAACTAATAATTTATCTATACCATTGGAGAAATTAAAAAAAGCTATTACTATTTTAACGGAAAAAATTGAAGATGATTTTACAACCGCCCATATCAACGAATCTATTCTAAACAAAATAATAATTGCCGAATTCACAAAAACATTGCTAACAAAAGACGTTGACGAGGAAAATAAAATTGGTTTTTTCTTAGTGTATAAAAGAGTAATCAATAGAGTTATAGAAATGATACAAGTGGTAAATCCTGATTATAAATATGCAAAAAGTTTAGCCTCATCAATAGTCGAAGGTGCATTACACCAGCATTTTTTAAAGGACCATTTAAAAACAATTACAAATTGTAATGAAACTATTTCACCAACCGATTTCTACATTGATTTAGTTGAACGAATTACAAAATAAGATATTATGAAAATTTCTCCATTAAAACGTTTTTACAATTTACTTGAATTAGATAAAAAAGATGTTTATCAAATATTTTTCTACGCTATTTTTGCCGGATTAATCAGTTTGTCTTTACCGCTGGGTATTCAGGCGATCATCAACTTTATACAATCCGGAAGAGTAAGCGCCTCTTGGATTGTTTTAATTATTTTGGTGATTTTTGGTGTTGCATTAGTGGGGATTTTATCCTTGATGCAATTGCGAATCACTGAAAATTTACAACAAAAAATATTTGTTCGCGCCTCATTTGAATTTGCAGCCCGTTTGCCCAAAATAAAAATGGATCAATTGTACAATTCCTATCCACCGGAATTAGCCAATCGCTTTTTTGATACAATGACCATCCAAAAAGGAACTTCCAAGCTGCTAATCGATTTTTCTGCGGCGCTGTTGCAAATTGCTTTTGGAGTAATTTTACTGTCTTTATACCATCCCTATTTTATTCTGTTTGGTGTACTACTTTTTTTCCTTTTGTATTTTATTTTCCGATTCTCTTTTAAATCCGGTCTGGAAACAAGCTTGAAAGAATCAAAATTCAAATATAAAGTAGCAGGCTGGTTACAAGAATTAGCTCGAAATAATTATAGTTTCAAAAATGATCTTCATTATAATTTTGGACTTGAAAAAAATAATAATATCGTTAGTGAGTACTTAAATTACAGGGAGAAACATTTTAGCATCATCAAAAGACAATTCACCCAATTAATTCTTTTTAAAATTTTAATAACTGGAGGATTATTATCTATTGGGGGCTTTTTGGTACTTTCAGAACAAATGAATATTGGCCAATTCGTAGCGGCAGAAATCATTATTTTATTAGTTATAACCTCTGTCGAAAAAATTATAATTGGACTCGAAACATTCTACGATGTACTGACCTCAATTGAAAAAATTGGTCAAGTGACTGACATGGAATTAGAAGAAGACACCGCTTTTAGCAGCGACACTTGCTATGCTAATATATCATTGGAAATAGAAAATCTTACTTTTAAATTTCCGGACTCCAAGAAGGAAATATTGAGTAATTTATCCCTTAAAATAGAACAAGGAGAAAAAATAGCGATTGAAGGTCCTAATGGTTCTGGAAAAACAACGCTAATTCGCATATTATCCGGATTATTACAACCTACATCGGGTACTTTTTACATCAATGACGATACCTATAGAAAAATCAACCTAAAGCAATATCGCTCTCAAATTGGCGGTATTATTCACGGTGAAACGCCATTTGAAGGTACTCTGTTAGAAAACATTACGTTCAATGACAACTCAATCACTACTGAGAATCTAAAATGGGCTATTGAGGGCGTCCAACTTTCCAGCTTTGTAAAAACGCTGCCGAAGGGTCTCGAAACACACATATTCCCGGAAGGCAAGCAATTGTCATCTTCCGATGCTGAAAAAGTACTATTGGCTAGAAGTATTATACACAAACCAAAAATCCTTTTTTATGAAGATCCCACGGACATGATGGACATTAAAGTTGCTAATGAAATTATTGATTTCCTTACATCCGAGAAGAATAACTGGACGATAATAGTTTCCTCAAAAAACCCATATTGGAAAACCAAATGCAGTCGTATTATCACTATGGAAAATGGAACTATTCAACTTGATTTAAAAAATAAATAGTAATGCTAAACATATCTGACAATAAAACAAAACTGCCGCCATTAGATCGTTTTACTACGGTAAAAAACCTGGTCAACAGACCTCACTATAAAATTTTGAATAAAATTATTGTAGGAGTTTCAATTATAGGTGTGATAGCACTTTTCCTGCCTTGGACACAAAACATTTCAGGTAGCGGAAGCGTTACCACATTAAGACCTGATCAAAGACCACAGTCCATTCAGAGTGTGATTTCTGGTCGACTTGAAAAATGGTATGTTCAGGAAGGCGATTTTGTAAAGAAAGGCGACACCATCCTATTCATTTCAGAAATAAAAGAGGATTATATGGACCCAAATTTAGTTCAGAACACTAGAAATCAAATAGATGCAAAAAAACAATCTTTGCAATCGTATGGTTCAAAAGTAAGCACTCTTACCGGCCAGATCCAAGCCATTGAAAGAGAAAAAGTTTTGAAACTGGAACAAGCGCAAAATAAAATCAAACAATCTGTTTTGAAAATTAAGAGCGACAGTATGGATTTAGTTGCAGTAAAAACTCAACTAAAGATAGCTAACACGCAATACAATCGTTCTGTTCAATTGAATAAGGAAGGACTGAAACCGCTTACTGACATTGAAGAAAAAAGACTGAAATTACAAGAAGTAGAAGCGAAAATTATCACTCAGGAAAACAAATTTTTAACGAGTAAAAACGAATTTATTAATGCCAAAGTTGAAATAAACAGAATAAGCGCAGAGTATGCAGAGAAAGTTTCGAAAGCCAATAGTGACAAATTTACAGCGCTTAGCAGTCAGTACGACACTGATGCGCAAGTGAATAAACTTGAAAATCAGTATGCAAATTACAGCATTAGAAACGGAATGTATTATATCAAAGCCTCGCAAAACGGCTACATCAACAGGGCATTGCAATCCGGTATAGGAGAAACCATAAAAGAAGGAACGCCAATTGCAACCATAATGCCATCAAAATATGATATTGCCGTAGAAACTTTTGTAAACCCAATAGACCTTCCGCTGTTAAGAAAAGGTGAAAAAGTTAGGGTTTGGTTTGATGGCTGGCCTACAATTGTATTCTCCGGATGGCCAAACATGTCATACGGTACCTTTGGTGGTGAAATTGTAGCCATTGAAAATTTCATTAGCGTCAATGGAAAATATCGGGTCTTAATATCACCTGATAAAAATGATGAAAAATGGCCTGAACAACTAAGTATTGGAGCTGGAGCACAAACTATTGCGTTGCTAAATAATGTACCTGTTTGGTTTGAATTGTGGCGATCCCTGAACGGATTCCCTCCTAATTATTACAAACCAGCGGTAAAACCAACAACAGATAAAAAATAATGAAAAAACTATTTTTAGCATTTTTATTTTTGGGTTTTGCTGCAACAGCCCAAGATATCACCTCAAAAGAATTCACTTATACAGAGTTCCTGGGGTATGTAAAAAAATACCATCCGCTGGTGAAGAATGCCAACTTAGAAATCAATAAAGCGCAAGCTAATTTGATGATGGCTCGCGGTGGTTTTGACCCAAAAATCGAAGTCGATTTCAGTGAAAAACAATTCAAAGACAAAGAATATTACTCAATATTGAACAGCAGTTTCAAAATCCCAACTTGGTATGGAATCGAGATTAAAGCGGGTTTTGACAATAGTGACGGTGTATACTTGAATCCGCAAAACACACTTCCCAATCAAGGATTAACTTCCTTAGGAGTGACCGTTCCACTTGGACAAGGACTGTTTATTAACCAAAGAATGGCTGATGTACGAAAGGCAAAAATGCAAATGCAATTGAGTCAGGCAGAACGAAAACTTCAGGCAATTGCAGTTTTGTATGATGCTTCGCAGGCCTATTTTAATTGGAAAAAAAACTTCAATGAAGTGCAGTTGTATGCAGAATATAATGAAAATGCACAAATTAGATTTAAAGGGATTCAATCTTTAATCAATCAAGGTGACAAACCCGCAATTGATAGTGTTGAGGCCGGAATTATTGTAAAAAACAGAAAACTGAGCTTGGAAGATTCGAATCTGAAATTGGCTAAAGCCAAATTAGAACTCGCTAATTTTCTTTGGTTAGAAAACAATATTCCGCTGGAATTATCCGATGAATTGATTCCTGAAACCCAATTAGAATTAACGATTCAGGAAAGTTTAAAAACGAATGATTTACTGAACACCGACTTCTCCATCACCAATCATCCAAAAATTAATGCGTTGCAAAGCAAAATTGACATGCTCAATGTGGAACAAAAATTAAAAGCCAACATGCTTTTGCCTAAAATAGATGTGGGTTACTCTTATATTTCAGAACCCAGCTATATTGATAATTATCAGTTTAAAGATTACAAAATTGGATTGGATTTTTACTTCCCTTTGTTTCTTAGAAAAGAGCGCGGAAGTTTAAAACTGGCGAAGTTCAAAGTTCAGGAAACGGAATTCACACTGGACCTTGAAAAAGTGCAATTGACCAATAAAATCAATGCCCAAAAAATGGAAATTGAGTCCTTGCTGAGACAAAAAAAGCTGATTAAAGGTTTGGTTCAGGACAATCTCACAATGTTAAACTCAGAGGAAAGATTATTTTCTTTTGGTGAAAGTTCCTTATTTCTAATCAATACACGAGAGAATAATTTAGTTAGCGCACAACTTTCGAAGATTGCTCTAGAGAATCGTTTTTACGTTTCAAATTCAGAGCTTTTTAAAATAATGGCCAATCCGGATTAAATAATTTATAAAATCGTACTTTTGCAAACTGAAAAACAAGAATTATGATTATTGTAAAATCACGTGAAGAAATAGAATTAATGCGCGAAAGTGCGTTAATCGTATCAAAAACATTAGGAATGATTGCTTCTGAAATCAAAGAAGGAGTTACTACTTTATATCTGGATAAATTAGCCGAAACATTCATTCGTGACCATGGTGCAGAACCGAGTTTCCTTGGATTATATGGTTTCCCAAATTCACTTTGTATGAGTCCGAACTCGCAAGTGGTACATGGAATTCCAAATAATAAACCATTGGAAAGCGGTGATGTAATCTCTGTGGATTGTGGTGCTTTCAAAAACGGATACCATGGTGACCATGCCTATTCTTTTGAAATAGGCGAAGTTGCTCCTGAAACTAAAAAATTATTGCAGGTTACCAAAGAATCATTATACGTAGGAATTCGCGAATTAAGACTAGGAAACCGTGTTGAAGACGTAGGAAATGCAATTCAAAAATATACCGAATCACATGGTTATGGTGTAGTTCGTGAATTAGTAGGTCATGGCGTAGGACAAAAAATGCATGAAGATCCTGAAATGCCTAATTATGGTAAAAAAGGAAGAGGAAAACTTTTTGTAGAAGGAATGGTTGTGGCTATTGAACCCATGATTAATTTGGGAACCCGAAACATCAAACAACACAAAGACGGCTGGACAATCACGACAGCTGACGGAAAACCAAGTGCCCATTTTGAGCACGACGTAGCCATTATTGATGGAAAACCGGAGATTTTATCGACTTTTGGATACATCTACAAAGCCTTAGGAATTGTGAGTAATGAGGAAGATGAGTTTAGACAAACACCTTTGGTTCTGTAATGAAAAAACTTTTTAAACTTATACTCAATACTATTCCTCGTCCTTTATTAATTAGGCTGAGTTATGTAGCTCGTCCTATTATCGCTTTTTCATTAAGAGGAACTAATTTCACCGATCCAATCGACGGAAAAAGCTTCAAATCGATGTTGCCTTATGGTTATGAAACACAACGCAACAATGTACTTTCGCCAAGTACACTTTCCTTGGAAAGACATCGCTTATTATGGTTGTATTTGAATGAAGAAACCGATTTTTTTACTTCGACAGCAAAAAAGAAAGTACTGCATTTTGCACCAGAGCAAGCTTTTTATAAATTGTTTCGAAACCAAAAAAATCTGGACTACACGACAACCGATTTGTTTTCACCTCTTGCGGATGTAAAAGCAGACATTTGTAATTTGCCTTTTGAAGACAATCAATATGATGTTATTCTTTGTAATCATGTTTTAGAACACATTCCGGATGATACAAAAGCGATGCAGGAATTGTATCGGGTTTTGAAACCGGGTGGAATGGCTATTTTACAAATTCCACAGGATTTGTCCAGAGCGATCACTTTTGCCGATGATTCCATTACCGACCAAAAAGAACGCGCTAAAATCTTTGGTCAATACGATCACGTCCGCATTTACGGTCGCGATTATTTTGATAAATTACGAAGTATCGGTTTCAAAGTAATTGAAGAAGATTACACCAATAAAATTGCACCTGAATTAGTAGAAAAATATTGTTTGGCTAAAGGGGAAATTATTCCCGTTTGTTTTAAATAGTTAGTCTTTTTTCAGGAAATAATATCTTAGGGCATAATTCGTTATATTTACATCAAAGCAACTATCACCATTATGCCCACTTCCTTTTTCCAGAAAATAATAGTATTTTTCATTTTTACTTCTGCATTTGCACAAGTAGAAAAAGAAATCGCTCCGCCATACCACATCAAGACGATTTCATTTGTACAAAATAACCAAAATACAATTCCAATTTTAAAACTGGGCGAAGGATTTCAACTACAATTTGATGATCTTTTTGGCAATGAAGCAAATTATTATTACGAAATAATCCATTGCGATTACAACTGGAATCCTACCGCAATTCCAAAAAATGAATATCTGGAAGGTTTTGACAACCAAAGAATTCAGGATTACAGTAATTCCTTCAACACACTACAAATCTATTCGCATTACAAATTAGCAATTCCGAATCAGTTTACCCAACAATTGAAGATCAGCGGGAACTATATGATTAAAGTTTTAGATGAAAATAAAGCAGTTGTATTTTCCAGAAAGTTCATTTTATACGAAGATTTGGTTACAGTTCCCATCCAAGTCAAACGAGCCAGAACAATTAATAACATCGAATTAAAGCAAAATTTAGATTTCACTATTCGATCCAATACCATTACTTTTCAAACGCCGTTGCGAAATGTCAAAGTACTGTTACTTCAAAACGGCCAAATGAATACTGGCATTAAAAATATAGTTCCGCAATACACTATTGGTAATGATTTGATTTACAAATATGATTCGGAAACTCAGTTTTGGGCGGGAAATGAGTTTTTATTTTTCGAAAATAAAGACATCCGTTCAGCAAGCAACAATGTCGCCCGAATCGATTCTAACACGCCTATTTATGGTTCATATTTGTACACCAGCGCCGCCAGAGCCAATTTCCCGTATTCCTTTACCCAAGATGTGAATGGGAATTTTGTTGTCAACAATTTAAACTCAGCTAATAACGAAATCGAGGCTGATTATGCCTGGGTTTATTTCAGTCTTTCGGCACCTACATTCCGATTGAATAAAAATATTTATGTTACTGGAATGTTTAACAATTACACGCTGTCTCCAGAATACAAAATGGAGTACAATCCCAAAAAAGCGATTTATGAAAAAGCAATTTTAATCAAACAGGGATTTACGAATTTTGAATATAAAGTCGCTGACGAAAAAGGAGCAATTGACTATGAAAATGCAATTGACGGTAATTTTTACCAAACAGAAAATGACTACACAATAGTCGTTTATTACAGAGAAAACATTGACCGATACGACAGAGTTGTAGGTAAAGGAATGGCAAATTCGATAAATATTATCAACTAAAAAACTTTTGATAAATTTGGTAAAACGACACCATTTTTTTGTAAATTTGTCAATAATAACCCCATATTCATCCATTTAACATGGTTTCTCAAATAACAAGAGGCATAAAGATTTCGGTATTGACTAGTTTTGAGGGTACTTACTTCAAAAACTATAAGATTCACTTTGCCTTTAGTTACGTAATCACAATTGAAAACCACAGTAAGGATTCCGTTCAATTGATTTCACGTCATTGGGAAATTTTTGATTCCCTAAATGACATCGAGATCGTTGATGGAGAAGGCGTAATTGGTAAAAAACCCGTCTTAAAACCAGGCGAATTTCACACCTACAGCTCAGGTTGCCTATTGTCGTCCCCTTATGGCGCCATGAAAGGCTATTTCAATATGATCAATTTCACGTCAACAAAAAACTTCAAAGTTATCGTGCCTACTTTTAGGTTATGTGCGCCGTTTGCTTTGAATTAAAATCACTTTTTATTTAAGAGCTAATCCAGCTATACATTTCAAGTTTTAGTCGCCTCCTTTATTTTTTTCTAAGCACAATAAGGAGCTTCTAAAGTCGCTCTTATTCTGCAAGAAAAAATATAACGAGACCACAAAAAGCTTTCCATTTCTAACTGGGCTATAATACGACTTCCACCCACATTGCTTTTAGTTTACACCAAAAAACATCTTTTTTCAAACAATCCTTCGTACTTTTGTGCAATATTTAAAAACACACTACAAGGATTTCTAATTTTATAATTTTACAAATATGTTAAAAGGATTTTTTCATGTACCAAAAGCGGTAAACGAACCAGTAAAAGGATACGCACCAAATTCACCAGAAAAAGCAGCTGTACAAGCAGCTTACACAAAAATGTGGAATTCTAAAATCGATGTGCCTTTATATATCGGAAGCGAAGAAATTAGAACTGGAAACACCAAAAACATGACTGCTCCTCACGATCACAAACACATCGTAGGAACCTATCATTTAGCCGAAAAAATGCATGTTGAGCAAGCAATTGCAAATGCATTAGAAGCTAAAATAGCATGGGCCAATATGGCTTGGGAACAAAGAGCAGCTATATTCCTAAAAGCAGCTGAATTGATTGCTGGTCCATACAGAGCAAGAATAAATGCAGCAACAATGATTGCGCAATCAAAAAACATACACCAAGCTGAAATTGATGCTTCTTGTGAATTCATCGATTTTTTACGTTTCAACGTAGAATTCATGACTCAAATCTACAACGATCAGCCAAAATCAAATTCGGATATGTGGAACCGTTTAGAGTACAGACCTCTTGAAGGTTTTGTGTACGCGATTACACCGTTCAACTTTACTGCTATTGCCGGAAATCTTCCTGCTAGTGCTGCCATGATGGGGAATGTTGTGATTTGGAAACCAAGCGACAGCCAAGTTTTCTCTGCACAAATCATCATTGAAGTTTTCAAAGAAGCGGGAGTTCCTGATGGTGTTATCAACGTTGTTTTTGGAGATGCTTTAATGATTACGGATACCGTTTTAGCAAGCCGTGATTTCGCCGGAATTCACTTTACAGGTTCAACTCACGTATTCAAAGATATTTGGGCAAAAATTGGAACAAACATTCACCATTACAAAACCTACCCAAGAATTGTTGGTGAAACTGGAGGTAAAGATTTTATCATCGCACATCCAAGTTCGAATCCAAAACAAGTAGCAACAGGAATTGTTCGTGGTGCATTCGAATTTCAAGGTCAAAAATGTTCTGCAGCTTCAAGATCTTATGTTCCACAAAGTTTGTGGCCAGCTATAAAAGAGCAATTAATCACCGATACAAAATCGATGAAAATGGGTTCTCCAGAAGATTTTGGTAATTTTATTACTGCAGTTATTCACGAAGGTTCTTTTGATAAATTGGCCGGTTTTATTGACCAAGCTAAAAAAGATGCTGATGCTGAAATTATCGTTGGTGGTAATTATGATAAATCTGTCGGTTATTTTATTGAACCAACGATTATCGTAACAACAAATCCACATTATTCAACCATGGAAACCGAATTGTTCGGACCTGTAATGACGATTTTCGTTTACGAAGACGACAAATGGGAAGAAACATTAGAACTAGTTGATACCACTTCAGAATATGCATTAACAGGTGCAGTTTTCAGCCAAGATCGTTATGCAATTGAGCAAGCGACTACTAAATTGCAAAATGCGGCCGGTAACTTCTACATCAATGATAAACCAACCGGAGCTGTTGTAGGAATGCAACCTTTTGGTGGCGCAAGAGCATCAGGAACGAACGACAAAGCGGGTTCAGCATTGAACTTGTTGCGTTGGGCTTCACCAAGAACCATCAAAGAAACTTTTATTACTCCGGTTGATTACAGATACCCGTTTTTAGGAGAATAAATTAGTCCTAAAGTTTGAAAGTCGAAAGTCTCAAAGAACTTTAACAATAACAGAAAAAGCCGAATCTAAAATTTTAGATTCGGCTTTTTTTTTATTTTTTATACTCAGTTCTATCTTTCGACTTTAAGACTTTCGCCCTTAAGACTACGATTGAAACTTCAACGGCAAATGCACCACTTTTTTAGTTTCAAAGAATTCATCTTCAAAGAAATCAGCTAAATTGTATTCACTTGCTTTCGGGAAATCCTTCAATTCTTCCGTTAAATCTCCTCCCTTTAAATAGAGAATTCCGTTTTTCAATTCGTGTTTGTTGTTCTTTTTGATTTTGGTTTTTACCCAAGAAACAAAATCCGGCATATTAGTTACGGCACGACTCACGATAAAGTCGAAATCACCTTTTACATTTTCGGCACGCATTTGCTCCGCTTTTACATTTTTCAATTCTAATCCTTCGGCAACAGCCTGCACTACCTTTATTTTTTTGGCAATAATATCAATCAAATAAAAACGTGTTTCTGGAAAAAGAATCGCCAATGGAATACCAGGAAAACCGCCACCTGTACCAACATCCAACACATAAGTACCCGGTTCAAAATTTATAATTTTCGCTATTCCTAATGAATGCAAAATATGTTTGGTATACAAAGCATCTATATCTTTTCTCGAAATAACATTGATTTTTTCATTCCAATCATGGTATAAAAAATCCAGCTTTTCGAACTGTTCTTTCTGAATATCAGTTAAATTAGGAAAATACTTAAGAATCTCGTCCATCTATTATTTTTTTTAACAAAAGTAATACTTTACAGTTAAAATATTTATCTCAATTTTGTATATCCAAAAATTTATAATAATTACCTTTGAACTTTATTGAAAATATATGAATAATAATGCGCCAACATTTGCTAAGCAAGATAGCCTAAAGTTTTTTAGAACACTTAACTCACGGGTTAACAATTACTTCAAAGAAAACAACATCCAAAAGACCGGGAATTGGAAACTATATTTAAAAACCATAATTCTCTTTTCAGTTTTTCTTGCGCCTTATTTTTTAATTCTGACACTTGGTATGCCATTTTGGGCACATCTTCTGTTGACCATAGTTATGGGAATTGGAATGGCTGGAGTAGGAATGAATGTGATGCACGATGGAAATCATGGTTCGTATTCTAATAAAACCTGGGTCAACAAATTCATGGGTGGAACTATTTATGTTTTGGCAGGAAATGTATACAACTGGCAAGTGCAACACAATGTTTTACACCACACCTACACAAACATTCCCGGGCATGATGAGGATTTAGATGCCGGACGTGTTATCCGTTTTACTAAAGAAGCAAAATGGTATAATTTTCACCGTTTTCAACAATATTATTCGGTATTCTTATACGGATTACTAACGTTCAACTGGGCTATCACAACTGATTTCAAACAGATGCGAAGCTACTTGAAAAGAAAATTATCGTACGGAGAAGCGAAAAGCCCAAAAATACTTTGGACGACTTTAATCATTACAAAAGTAATTTATGTTTCTATCTGGATCGTGTTGCCAATCGTTATTGGAATCACATGGTGGAAAGTTCTTATTGGTTTCTTCGTGATGCATTATACAGCTGGTTTAATTCTGAGTGTTGTGTTCCAATTGGCACACGTTGTGGAAGAAACGACTAATCCATCTCCAAATGAATTAGGCGAAATGGACAATACTTGGGCGATACACCAATTATTTACCACTACTAATTTTGCTCCAAAAAACGCAATCGTAAACTGGTACACTGGCGGATTGAATCACCAAATTGAGCACCATATTTTCCCAAATATAAGTCACGTGCATTATGGTAAAATTGCCAGTATCGTAAAAGAAACGGCTCAAGAATGCAACTTGCCGTATTACGAATACAAAACAATGCGAAGTGCTGTTATTGCTCATTTCAAGCATTTGAAAGATTTGGGAATGAAACCGGAACTTATATAATTAAACAACACCTAGAGATGCACAGTAGTGCATCTCTACTTAATAAATATACTAACTACAACCTATTACAATGAATCCATTATCCGATAGAATTAACAATCTAGCAACATCACAAACACTAGCAATGGCTGCTTTGGCCAGAGAATTAAAAGCACAAGGAAAAGACATTATCAGCTTAAGTTTAGGCGAACCTGACTTTAATACGCCTGATTTCATCAAAGAAGCAGCAAAAAAAGCGATTGATGAAAATTACAGCACGTATTCTCCGGTAGAAGGATATGCTGAATTAAAAGAAGCCATCTGCAGAAAATTCAAAAGAGATAATGATTTAGAGTACAAACCATCTCAAATTGTAGTTTCAACAGGAGCAAAACAATCCTTATACAACATTGCACAAGTAATGTTAAACGATGGTGACGAAGTAATCTTACCAGCGCCTTACTGGGTTTCTTATTTCGAAATTGTAAAATTATCCGGTGGAGTTCCTGTAGAAGTTCCTACATCTGTAGATACTGATTTCAAAATCACACCAGAACAATTAGAAGCGGCCATCACGCCAAAAACAAAAATGATGTGGTTCAGTTCTCCTTGTAATCCAAGTGGATCTGTTTATAACAGAGAAGAATTAACGGCTCTTGCAAAAGTGTTAGAAAAATACCCAGACGTATATGTTGTTGCTGACGAAATCTACGAGCACATCAATTTCTCAGGGACTTTTTGCAGCATCGCATCCATCCCAGGAATGTTAGAAAGAACAATTACCGTAAATGGAGTTGCTAAAGCTTTCGCCATGACAGGATGGAGAATTGGATATATTGGCGCACCAGAATTCATCGCCAAAGCCTGCACAAAAATTCAAGGTCAAGTAACCTCAGGAGCAAATTCTATCGCACAACGTGCTACCATTACAGCAGTAGATGCTGATCCAAGTGTATTGAAACACATGGTTGACGCTTTCCATAGCCGTAGAGATTTAGTGGTAGGATTATTAAAAGAAATTCCAGGAGTAAAAATCAACGTTCCCGAAGGTGCTTTTTACGTATTCCCGGACGTTTCTTCTTTCTTCGGAAAAACATTGAAAGGAACCGAAATCAAAAATGCAATGGATTTATCAATGTACCTTTTGGCCGAAGCTAACGTAGCAATGGTAACAGGTGACGCTTTTGGAAATCCTGACTGTATCCGTTTCTCTTACGCAACCAGCGACGAGATCTTGAAAGAAGCATTAAAAAGAATCAAAGATGCTTTGGCACTATAGTCAAAACTCATAAAATCGAAAGTTAGAAAGTCAAAAATCCAACTTATAATTCTATAAAAACCTCAAGATATTCTTGGGGTTTTGTTGTTTTTGGGCGTGACCACAAGGGTCGGGCTTTCCGCTGCAATCTTTATATTTTTAAAGAAAAAATGTAAAGGATTTCCACTGCACTCCCTCACGCAAACCCTGCCAAAATCTTAATTTTTCTAATCCAATACGGAATGTTCGTGAGCTGTCCTTACACTTCTTAATACATTCGGAAAAACAATGAAATTTCTGATGATTTGTATTTTTAATTTTATACTTTTAGGAGATTAACTTAAATTTCGTTTGGCTACCTAAAGCCGCAAAATTTAGGTAGATTTTAATAACGATATAAATCCTGTCAGCAAGTTAACTAGCGACAATGCACACACAAAAAAGAAAGAAGTCAATAAATTTAGAAATAACAATTTAAAAATTATATGAAGAAAGCAAATAAGAAATCTTTAATTTTTAGCGGAGTTTTTCTATATCTAAATGATGAAAGATTATATATTGATAATTTTCAACAGAATCTTCCGACGGGTTCATATACAAACAATGATGATAGTAAAGTTCAAATTTTCAATATAGAATATGAAGAAAATTACATGAAAATGAATTTTGGAGAAGGAATGGTAGGACCAAGAAATCCAAATGTTTATAATTTTAATACAAACGAAGAAGAGCCAAATCCTAGACAAAAAAATCAAGTTGAACCTAGACAAACTTTTGCAATCATTGATTTTAAAACTAGCTTTCTATGGATTAGTAATTCGAAAAAGAGGACTGCCTTAATAGAATTATTTAAAAGATATTTCCCTACTTCATCAATTGTTATAAAAGAAATTTACGATGAAACACAATTCATCGAGATGTTAAAAACACTTGATAATATAAAAATTTCTGCAGTGCCGAATTTATTCAGTGATTCAGGATTATTAAGCAAAATTTTATCTGAAGAAATCAATGGATATGAGGCTAGTGTTGCCACTTTAAGTTTAAGTTATAATAATAGATTGACAAATAATTATTTAATCGACAAAGTTAAATCAATATTTAAACAAAAAAATTCACTAAAAAGCATTGTTATCTCAGGTAAAGATGAAAATAATTTAGGAATGCTTTTTAATACCGAAGGCTTTTCACGAAAAATTGATATTGAGGCACTAGTTGATGAAGATGAAATGTTTTCATCTGATGATGTATACAATATATTAATAAGTAAAGTAAAAAATGAAAACACTTAAAATAATACTTAAAATTTTCATTTCAGTTTTTGCAATATCCTTTTTTGCAATAAGTTTTAACTTGAATAATAAAGCTTTTGAAGTTGTTGCCACTTTTTTATCAATAACAACAGGTTTTTCAATCACTGCATTATCAATTATTGCTACTTCTCCTTTCTCAAAAAATCTTTATAACCAAGAAAGTAGTAAAAACAATTCTAAAACTTTACTTCACGAACTTGTAGATAGGTTTAAAACATCTATGATACTTTTTATAGCAACTATTTGTCTTATTGTCTTACTAAATTTATATCCTGAAAAATATATTCCAACAATATTTAAAGTTTTTGAAACTGAAATTACCACAATGGCAATTTTAAAATCTTTTGTACTATATTTTTCAATTTTATCGCTAATTTCGTTCGTTATTTTATTTAACACCTTTTCAAAATTTGTAATTAAATCCGGAAAATTAATTAAATAAAGCAATACCATCAAAAGCTAGAGTTAAGAGCATAGCACTAGCTATGAATTGAAATCACTAAACCAACTTTGCAAATAAAATTCTTTTATTACCACAAACAACAGCAATAAAACAAGTGATCAAACTAGACTTATAGAACTAATCAAAAACCAAACCATCATGCTAACCGCCATCAACCCAAAGTTACCCATGCGTAACAAAGCAATTACACGGAATTTCTATATCAACCAATTGGGTTTTCAGGAATGGGGTAGCGCGGATTTTGATGGGTATTTGATGCTACAAAAAGACAGCATTGAAATTCATTTTTTTGAGTTTCCGACCATTAATGCTGTCGAAAATTACTCAGGAGTTTACATTCGGGTGCAGGATATTGAAACTGTTTATAGCAACTTCTTGAACAACGGCGTTGCCATTCATCCCAATGGTCCTCTGGAAATCAAACCTTGGGGACAAAAAGAATTTTCGATATTGGACCCAGATCATAATCTATTGACTTTCGGGCAAAGTTTATAGCGAATGGGCAGTCATAAAAAAGCAATTTAGTATTTTTACATTCTAATTAAGACTTCAAAAAATGAAAATACTATTGCTAGGCTCAGGCGAATTAGGAAAAGAATTTACAATCGCGGCACAACGTATCGGACAAACCGTAATCGCTGTGGACAGTTACGAAAATGCTCCGGCAATGCAAGTTGCCCATGATTTTGAAGTCATCAATATGCTGGACGGAGATGCGTTAGACAAAATCGTCGCCAAACACAAACCAGACTTTATCGTACCTGAAATCGAAGCCATCAGGACCGAGCGTTTTTATGATTACGAAAAACAAGGAATCACCGTAGTTCCTTCTGCGAAAGCGGCAAACTTCACCATGAATAGGAAAGCAATTCGGGATTTGGCATCCAAAGAATTAGGTTTAAAAACCGCCAAGTATCGCTACGCCACCACTGCCGAGGAATTGCAAAAAGGTGTTGAAGCCGTTGGAATGCCGTGTGTCGTAAAACCATTAATGAGTTCCTCAGGAAAAGGACAATCAACTATAAAAACCGAAGCGGATATCGAAAAAGCATGGAATTATGCCGTAGAAGGTTCCCGAGGTGATGTGGTAGAAGTAATTGTGGAAGCATTTGTCAAATTTAATTCGGAAATCACATTATTAACGGTGGTACAAAATAATAACCCAACACTTTTCTGTGCGCCAATTGGTCACCGTCAAGAACGTGGCGATTATCAGGAAAGCTGGCAACCCGCCAGAATATCCGACAAGGATTTGTACGAAGCGCAAGACATGGCCGAAAAAGTAACCGAAGCTTTGGGTGGCGCAGGACTTTTTGGTGTAGAATTTTTCTTGGCTGATGACGGTGTTTATTTCTCGGAATTATCGCCTCGACCTCATGATACAGGAATGGTAACTTTGGCGGGAACGCAAAACTTCAACGAATTCGAATTGCATTTACGAGCCATTTTGAGTTTGCCTATTTTCGAAATTACATTAGAAAAAGCGGGAGCGAGTGCTGTAATTTTAGCTTCGGAAAATTCTACAAATCCAACCTATTCCGGAATAGAAAAAATTGCTTCCTTACCAAAAACGGATTTCAGAATCTTTGGCAAACCAACTTCAAGACCGTATAGAAGAATGGCTGTGGCTTTAGTCAATGATACTTTAGAAACTCCAATTGAAGAAGTGGTAGAAAAAGCGAAGAAAGCAGCCAATTTGGTTACCGTGCATTCTTAATTTACTATCATAGTATTGTCAAGTAGAGCGCAGTCGAGACTAAGCGTTGAGTCTCGACTGCGCTCTACTTGACACACGTCTTAAGGAAACGACATTGATCCGTCTTTACTTTTTAGAAATACGAAAATCTGTCGGAGTCATTCCTGTATGTTTCTTGAACAATCGGGTGAAATAAGAATAATCATCAAAGCCTAATTCCGTTGCAATTTCATTGACGGTAAACTTTTTATCCATCAGCATGCGTTTCGCTTCAAGGATAATTCTAGCTGTAATCACTTCTGTTGTGGTTTTTTGCAACATTTCATTACAAATCCTGTTCAAGTGTTTCAAAGTAATATTGAGTTGTGAAGCGTAGAAAAAAGGCGCCTTTTCTGTTTTAAAATTATGCTCTAAAAGTACTTCGAAATTTTTAATTTTCACATTATACGAATGTGCTTCGTGCAAATGTGTTTCACTATATTTTCTAGCAATTTCAATGTGAATAATATCCAACAAATTCATTATTTTATCTTGCTTCAAAAGCTGATTCGATTGTATTTCTACAATCAGACTTTCAAAATAAGGCAGAATCGCTTTCAATTCGGATGCGTCAAAAACCATTTCCGGTTTATTGTCCACCGAGGAATAAAATGGAAAGTCGGCGATTGTTTTTTGTCCAAAATAAAGATTATACATTTCCTGCGAGTAGAAAATTACAAATCCTTCCACGTCATCAGATAAATTCCAATGGTGCATTTGTCCGGGTTGCAGAAAAAACATACTTCCCTGCTGAATCGCAAACACATCAAAATCAATTTCATGTGTTCCCGAACCTTTGGTAAAAAAGACCAAAACATACGAATTATGCCTGTGCGGTTCCTCAACAAAACTATGATCAATTAAGTGATTTTTAAAGGTATTAATATACAAATCACTATTCACAGAATTGCAGTTAAACCGCTGAATGTTATAAATAGGATATTTTTTCATTTTGCTCTAAATGTCTTTATTGTGCTATAATTAGCGAATATAGAAAACATCCATGACATGAATAAGAAATACCTTTGATAAAAATAATTACGATGTCAAATTCTATTGTACACATCTTGAATAATGATTGCCCTCATTGTCTTAAAGGCAAAGTTTTCAATGAAAAAAGTATCTTTTTCAATTTTGGATTCCCTAAAATGAACGAATATTGTTCTCATTGCAATTACAAATTCGAAAAAGAACCCGGTTACTTTTTTGGAGCCATGTATGTAAATTATGGGTTAACAGTAGCACAAGGAATTGCGACTTATGTTATTGCCCAATTCTTCTTTACCGAAACTTTCGATTTACGAATCATTCCAATCATTGCCGTGGTGATTATTGCAATGGCTTCCATCAATATTCGTCTTTCCAGATTATTGTGGATTTACATGTTTAAAAATTATTCGATGTAAAAAAACCTGTATCTTAGCTAAAGTAAAATTTAATCATTTATGAAAAAG
This sequence comes from Flavobacterium petrolei, assembly GCF_003314435.2. Lineage (GTDB taxonomy): Bacteria > Bacteroidota > Bacteroidia > Flavobacteriales > Flavobacteriaceae > Flavobacterium > Flavobacterium petrolei. Next base: position 409,668 of record NZ_QNVY02000001.1, read on the forward strand.
ATACTATATTTAGCTATTTTGTTCTCTGCAACACTTGCTAGCGCTCAGGATAAAAAAGAAGAACCAAAACCTCAAATTGTTGAAGCTTCGTGCGGACAATGTCAGTTTGGGATGGAAGGACATGGTTGTGAATTAGCCGTTCGCATGGACGGAAAGTCCTATTTTGTTGACGGAAGTTCCATCGACTCCCACGGAGATGCACATGCCGATGATGGTTTTTGTGCGGCAATAAGAAAAGCGGAAGTTACTGGTAAAGTAGTTGATAATCGGTTCAAAGCTACTTCTTTTAAACTGTTGCCAAAAAAATAAAAAAAGGGCTTAAAGAAAATTCTTTAAGCCCTTTATCATTAATTCGATTTCATACTCAATTTGAGATTACTATTCTCAAAACTCGAGATATCAATCACTTCTTCCAAGTCTACATCAAAAGAAATTGTGACACTATCACCCACCATGGTCACCGGCAATTGATTGGATATTTGGGATGAACCCACAAAAATATTAGGATAATCTTTGACTTTAAAATAATAGAAGCTATTCCCGTTTTTTACATCATTTTGGATTCGGGTCACGACTGATTTCAGCGATTTTTTATTGGAAACACTATTCGGATTTATTTTATTATCCGCCATATTATAAACGTTTTTAAACGAAGTCAAGGTTTCTCGCATGGTATTGCCCACACCCACAATCGTATAATCTGAAATGGCAACCATCGCAAACATTTTAACCAAGCCGCCATCATCTTTCAGCGTCATCACATAAGTCGGAATATTATTAATGTTGTACGGAATAGGCAACGACGCCTTGTATCCTTTCTCCTGAACTTTCCCTTGTGCAGAGCTTTGAGCAGCAAATTCTGTTGCGCCACCTTGTTTATAAAAGGTTGTTTCTTTGGTTCTGGTATCCACCAAAACAAAACCTACAGCAGACTCTTCTTTCCCCACGGAAGTCAATCCGGTGTACCAATAGGATTTATTGTCTTTTCCGTAAACCAATGTCAATCCTTCCGTAATTTGAAGTTTATCTTGATTAGAAAAATTCCAATACCCGTGAACGTATTCGCCCCAATCATTCAATTGATCTTCTATGAAATCCAAAGGCTGAATTCGGTCCACCCATTTTGGCGTTTTAGGAATTGAATATTCATTTATAACACCCGATTGCGCATCAACCACAATAACTCCTGTCGCTTCTTTTCCTGAGAAACCAATTTTTTTTCCATATTTCGTAACAATCCAAAACGGATTTCCAGCATCATCAATCTCAAAACTAAAATCAGCCAAACCAACCGTAGCATTTCCGTTAAAATAAACGTGTCTGTGAATATCGCTTTGAAAATAGGCGCCTTGCTGGTACTTAATTTTAATATCCTTCCCTCCTATACTCTGAACTAATTTTACATCACGTTCATTAGTTGCAGAAACCATAACATATCCCGCAGTTCCTTCTTGGTTGTTAAACCATTTTAAAAAACCCGAATGCAATAAAGGCGCAACCCAATACAAGTTGTTATTGACTTTTTGGATGCAAAAATCACCTAATTCTACCTGACTTCCCAAAGCGGGTTGCGAACCTAAAATTTTCTCTCCTAAAAGATGCGCTAATTCCTCATCGACAACACGGATTTTATCAATAGAAATTGGAGCAATATGATTGGTGATTTTTTGACCGTTTTTAACCTCGCCAATTAATTTTTGATACGAATCGCTCCGGAACATTTTTAGGCTGGTTACAAAAGGAAGCGCAGTACAATACACCAAAAGCAGTCCTGCCAAAACAAATAAAATCTTGTTTGGCTTAGAGACAATCTTGACCTGTTTGGTTTGTTGAGAAACCGTTAATCCAAGAGAAAAAATAATAGCAAGAAGTACTAAAACCAACAAAATAAAGGCAAAACCCGTAAAACCATAATTGATTACCGGCAGGATGCCATAAAACAAGAAAAACCCAAAAAGGAACAAGAAAACAATACCAACTATCTTTTTCATAACGCTGTTTTTTATAGTTTATTAGTTTACACAAAACGAAAAATGTTACAGAAAAAAGTAGTAATAAATCAATATTAAAGACCAAAAAAATGTTCTGGTTTGGATCAAAAAAGCTAAAAATACAACTTTCAACTATTTATAAGGTTTTGTTAATATTAGTTTAGCAGCGGTTTTTTCGAAAAAAAACAAAAGTTTAATCATTAGATTTGTGGAAATCGTAATGTTAATGAAGTTATTAATAGTTGAAGATGAACCTAATCTTTCGTCAATTATCCGCAAAGGATTTTCAGAAAAAAATCACGAAGTAAGTGTTGCGCTTGATGGCACAACAGCATTAGATTTACTTTCGAATCACAATTTTGATGTGGTAATTCTAGATGTAATGTTGCCTGACATTAATGGAATTGAAATTTGCAGACGTTTGCGAGCCGCGAAAAATTTTGTTCCCATTTTGTTGTTAACCGCTTTAGGAAGCACTGAAAATATAATAAACGGATTGAATTCCGGAGCCGATGATTATTTATTGAAACCCTTTAAATTCCTGGAACTTGACGCAAGGGTCAACGCACTTTCCAGACGGGCGGGTCAAGTACAAAAACCGAATGAAATTATCACTATTGATGATCTTCAAATTAATTCGAAAACAAAATCCGTATCCAGAAATGGAGACACTATTGTACTGACGGCCAAAGAATTTAAACTTTTATATTATCTGGCCATTAACTCTGAGACAATTTTATCCCGTGAGCAACTTTTAGACAATGTTTGGGATATTAATTTTGAGATGAACACCAATGTGATTGATGTTTACATTAACTATTTGAGGAAAAAAATTGACAAACCATACGACACTAAATTAATCCACACCATGAAAGGTTTGGGTTATGTACTGAAACCATAAAAAATGCAGATTAAGAAAAAAATTACCTTTACCTATATTGCGCTTTCAACCCTCAGCACACTTTTACTAAGTTTGGTGGTTTTCTTTTTGTTCAAACAAAATAACCAATATCATTTTTTAAAAAGATTACAAGATCGGGCTAAAATTGTGGCGTCGATTCATTATCAAAATGACCCTGTAAAAACTCGTTATTTCAAAGAATTTAAAGCCAATGGACTTGAAGAACTGATTGATGAGAACAATTATGTGTTAAAAGTCAGTGGAAAAAATACCTTTGAATATAACACCGATCTCGATTTACCAGCTGATTTCTATTCGAAAGTAATGGTCAATGGTTCTAATTGGATAGAAAACAGCAACCGCTATTTTTATGCCCAAACTTTTACGGAATCCAATCAAAAATATATTGTAATCATTACTGCAATAGACCGCAGGGGAAATGTCAGCAGTATCTATATCATTCAAATTCTGTTTTTTGGAGGGCTGGCTTTTATATTATTGGCGTATTTTCTTGGTAGATTTCTGGCCAGAAGAGTCATCAATCCAGTAGCGCGAATTACGGATGAAGTAAAAATAATTAGCGCATCAAATCTTCACAACCGCCTTCCTGAGACTAAGAGTTCGGATGAAATTGGTGATTTGACAAAGACGTTTAACAATATGCTGGACCGATTGGAAACCTCATTTGAAATTCAGGCAAATTTTATCAATAATGCGTCACATGAACTAAAAACTCCCGTAACAACCATCATTGCTGAAGCAGAAATCATGCTTTTGAAAGAAAGAAATGTTGCGGATTACATTGCATCTTTAGAAAATATTCACAGTCAGGCATCCCGACTTGGCGATCTTACAGAAAGTCTTCTGAAACTTACACAAACCGGTTATGACGGTAAAAAACAATTATTAGATATCGTCCGTATTGATGAACTTTTAATGGATGTAAAATCAGATATTGACAAAATTTACCCCAACAACAGAGTAACTATTAAGATCCAGAAAATTCCAAGTGACCCAAGCTTGCTGGAAATCCCTTGTAACAAATCTTTATTGGAACTTTCATTGAATAATATTATCGCGAATGGAGTCAAATATTCGGATAACGAAACGGTATTTGTTACTTTATCTGCCAACAACTCAAGTATCAAAATTTCAATTACCGATATTGGAATTGGTATTCCCGCGGAAGATATTCCACATCTTTATGAGCCTTTCTTTCGAGGCAAAAAAGCATCAAAATATAATGGCTATGGTTTAGGGCTTCCGCTTGCCATGAAAATAATCCGGATGCACAACGGAGAACTTCTAATACAATCGGAACCTGACAAAGGGACAATTGTAAATATTACTTTTAATACGGTCAACATTAAAAATTCTAATGTTAATTCTTAGAATATTCTAATTTTAATTTAAGGTTGCTATAAACTGGGAACTGTTATTTTGTATGTATAAAGAAATCAAATCTGCTACATATGAAAAATATTCTTATCCCATCGACATTACAAAACGACACAATCAATGCTGTAAAAACAGCTATTAATTCTGCAAATGGCAACCAATGTCAGCTCACATTAATGTTACTTACAGATATTCCTGACACGTTTTCCTCTGCCAGTTTATTGCGAAATATCAATACAGGCTTAAACTCAACCCAAGAAAATGTTTTGGATCTGTGTCGCCAAATCATCTCTGAAAGTAAAAATTGCAGCTTAAAAATCCACCATCAATACGGAATTTCTTCACCGGTTTTTAAAAATTTAGCAAGCCATTTCAACATTGGTTTAACCATTATAACTCCTTCTTTTAAATCTTCAAAAAAGAAAATCAATTCTTTTTGCATCCAAATTATTTCCAATAGCAAATGTCCGATTCTGCATACCAACGCAAACTTTGACCAAGACATATTTAGCCAAGCTTTATACCTTAAAAATTCAGATTCACTCCTTCATGCAGAAGATTTGCAAGCTTATGTGAATACACTTTTTTCTTTGAAAATTGTAAGTGAAAGCGAAACGAACGAAAGCCAACCTTTTTTGAGCGATACAATAGCTAAAAACAACATCAACATATTGATTGAAACCAGAAAACCAAAGAAATTAAAACTATTAAAGAAAGAAAAAGCAGCACTCAACGAGTTACTAGGATTACCAGTTCTTTCATTATACGAAGAGATTTACTAGGGAAATCAAATGATTGTTTAAAATTTTAATCCAAAGTATATGTTATTAAATAAAAAAATTCCAATGAAATATGTGTTGGGTAAAATAAGAACCGAATTGACATTAGTCATTGTGTTTTGTATTTCCTTTCAAATGTTTCATTATTTCTTCGAAACGATTTCAACCAATATTCCTATTGCGATACCTACAATAATTGGAACCATTATTTCATTATTACTGGCATTCAAATCGAACCAAGCGTATGACCGCTGGTGGGAAGCAAGAATAATTTGGGGTTCTATTGTCAACGATTCCAGAACGTTATTGCGCCAGATCATTATTTTTTATGATGATCCAGATTTTTCGGTTCAGGCAAACGATTTTAAAGAAAAATTTGCCAAAAGACAAGCAGCTTGGTGTTATAGTCTTGGACAGTCGCTCCGAGAAAAAGATCCTTTAAAGCCAATAAAAGGTTTACTGGACGAAGACGAATTGCGTTTTGTAAAAAAACACAAACATGTTCCTAACGCAATTTTACTGTTACATGCCAAAGATTTAAAAAAAGCGCTCAGTAGCGGTAAAATTAATGTTTACCAACAGGTAGAAATAGACAATACATTATCGCGATTGTGTGATTCGATGGGTAAATGTGAACGTATAAAAAACACCATTTTCCCAACAACTTATAGTATGTACATTAGGTTTGCATTGTGTTTGTTTATTATTCTATTGCCTTTTGGCTTGATAAATAACATTGGTTGGCTTCAAATCCCACTAGTAACAACTATTGCTGCCGCTTTTTTCTTAATCGAAAAAATGGCTATTCATTTGCAGGATCCATTTGAAAACAGACCTACAGACACTCCTGTAAGTGCTATTTCAAATACCATTGAAAAAAACCTTATGCAAATGGTAAACGAATATCGAGATGAGTTTGAAGAAGAATATTATTCATACCAAACAGCGAATCAACCCATTAAACCGCTAAAAAACACGTATTTCGTACTTTAAAATTTTCATTTTTAGTGCCAATCCACTCTATTTATTGGGGTGGATTTTTTTATATTAAATGTTTGTTTGAAAATCGGCATCTCTTTTTCGATAGGAAAACGACTTAAAGCGATAGTTTTAAATACCGTAAAAAATAGTATTTTTGCATCCCGATTGAAACTGATTTTTCAATCTATACATTTTTTCAATCTTTAAATTAGACACATGAAAGCATACGTATTTCCAGGTCAAGGCGCACAATTCACAGGAATGGGTAAAGACTTATATGAAAATTCTGCTCTTGCAAAAGAATTATTCGAAAAAGCCAATGAAATTTTAGGTTTCCGCATCACAGACATAATGTTTGAAGGAACTGCAGAAGAATTGAAAGAAACCAAAGTAACGCAACCGGCCGTTTTCTTGCATTCGGTGATTTTAGCAAAAACATTAGGCGAAGATTTCAAACCAGAAATGGTAGCGGGACATTCATTGGGTGAATTCTCAGCTTTAGTGGCGAACGGAGCTTTATCCTTTGAAGACGGATTAAAATTAGTTTCACAAAGAGCTTTGGCAATGCAAAAAGCCTGCGAAATAAAACCTTCGACTATGGCAGCAGTTTTAGGATTGGCTGACAATATCGTTGAAGAAGTTTGCGCTTCAATTGACGGAATTGTTGTGGCCGCAAATTACAACTGCCCGGGACAATTAGTGATTTCTGGAGAAACATCAGCAGTCGAAAAAGCGTGTGAAGCGATGAAAGCAGCAGGTGCAAAACGTGCTTTGTTATTACCAGTTGGTGGTGCTTTTCACTCTCCAATGATGGAGCCGGCACGTGAAGAACTAGCTGCAGCTATTGAAGAAACTACTTTCTCTACTCCTATTTGTCCAGTATATCAAAATGTGACGGCAAAGGCAGTTTCAGATCCAAGCGAAATCAAGAAGAATTTAATTATCCAATTGACAGCACCTGTAAAATGGACGCAATCGGTACAACAAATGATTGCTGACGGAGCCACTTTATTTACTGAAGTAGGTCCTGGAAAAGTATTGGCAGGATTGATTGGAAAAATTGATAAAGAAGCGGTTACTGCAAATGCATAATTAGCCTTTAATGTTCAAAATAGTATCCTCATAAACTCTGGTTGATGAGGATTTTTTTTTATCTTTATAGAACGAGTTCAAATTAATTTTAACTTTTAAAATGAAAAAAATGAAAAAAGCACTTTTAGGATTAGCATTTATTGCAACTTTAATGACTTCTTGCAAAAAAGAAACAAAAGACGAAGTAAAAGAGGCTACCGAAGCCGTTGGCAATGAAATGGAAGATGCTATCGATACAGCAGCTGTAAAAGTTGATGCTGCAGCTGATTCCACTAAGGTTAAAGCAGGAAAAGTTCTTGAAAAAGGAGCGAAAAAAATGGATGAAGCCGCTGAAAAGTTGAAAGAAGCCGCAAAAAAATAACTCTACTTCAAATCAAATTGAAACCTGAACGAATGACAAATTAAGAAAGAACGTTTTCATTCACAGTGATTTTCACCTAAAAAAATCCCAAACTATCATCATTGATACTTTGGGATTTTTAATTATTTTAATATAAATGCTTTCGTAGTGTATCTCTACGAACGAATTTTCTGTTCCCATTTCCAAGCGCTTGCCATCGCTTCTTCAAGCGTCGATTGTGCTTTCCATCCTAAAACAGTATTGGCTTTATCGGTATTGGCATACGCTGAAGTTATATCTCCTTCTCTACGGCCTACAATTTTATAAGGCAATTTTTTACCGCTTACTTTTTCGAAAGTATGTATTACTTCTAAAACGGAGCTTCCGGTTCCGGTTCCCAAATTAAAGGTTTCTACTTTTTCCGTATTTTTTTTGTTCAGCAAGCGTTGCAAAGCGATAACATGGGCTTTCGCCAAATCTACTACGTGAATATAATCGCGAACTGCTGTTCCATCTGGAGTTGGATAATCATCTCCATAAACCGAAAGCTCTTTACGCAATCCAAAACCGGTTTGTGTAATAAACGGCACTAAATTCTGAGGAACACCAATAGGTAATTCTCCAATTTCAGTAGAAGGATGCGCCCCAATTGGATTAAAATAACGCAATAAAATCGCGTTGATATTAGTAACTTTGGCTGTATCAGTGATAATTTCTTCTCCTATTTGTTTCGTATTCCCATAAGGAGACATCGCTGTTTGAATCGAAGCATTTTCAGTTATCGGCATGGTTTCCGCCTGACCATAAACAGTACATGACGAGCTAAAAATGAAATTTGCTTCCGGTTTTTGCTGTAATTCTTGTAAAACATAAACCAAGGCATTGATATTATTTTCATAGTATAACAATGGGTTTTCTACACTTTCGCCCACTGCTTTCGAAGCTGCAAAATGAATAACACCTGAAATATCATGATGCCTTTTGAAAAAATCCTGCACTTTTTCTTTTTCTCGCAAATCTAATTTTTCGAAAGCCGGAACTTTACCCGTAATATTATGAATTCCGTCCAAAACACTCAAGGAAGTATTTGATAAATTATCGACAACGATAACTTCATAACCTTCGTTTTGTAATTCTACTACGGTATGAGATCCTATGAAACCCAACCCACCTGTGACTAATATTTTCATGATTTCTTTTTTCTATAAAAACGCAACTTATTGCGTCTTCTCGTTTATAAAAAAAGACGCGATAAATCGCGTCTCTACTAAAATTATCCTAAATATTCTAAAACAGAATCTGTTATAAACTTAATTTGCTCGTCATCTAATTCGGTGTGCATTGGCAATGAAAGTACTTCCGTAACCAATTGATTGGTTACTGGAAAATCTTCTTCTTTGTAACGAGAATCAGCGTATGCTTTTTGCGAATGCAACGGAATTGGGTAATAAATAGCACAAGGTATTCCTTTATCTAATAAATGCTGCATTAAACCATTCCTGTCAGCACCAATAATTCGTAATGTATATTGATGAAAAACGTGACAGTCGCAAATATCACAAATACTTGGCGCAACGATATTTTTATGCCCTTCAAAAGCAGCAGAATATTTCCTGGCTGCGTCTTGTCTGGCTCTTCCATAATCATCTAATAAAGGCAACTTAGCGTTCAAAACCGCTGCCTGAATACTGTCTAATCTAGAATTTACACCTACAACATCATGATGGTATCGCTCGTACATTCCGTGATTTACAATTCCGCGAAGTTTGTGTGCCAAAGCATCATCATTCGTAAAAATCGCTCCACCATCTCCATAACATCCAAGATTTTTAGAAGGGAAAAACGAAGTTGCTCCTACGTGTCCAATCGTTCCCGCTTTCTTTTTAGTCCCATCCGAAAATTTACAGTTGGCACCAATCGCTTGCGCATTATCTTCGATAACGTATAAGTTATATTCTTTGGCAATAGCCATAATAGCTTCCATATTGGCGGCACGACCAAACAAATGTACCGGTACAATTGCTTTTGTTTTTGACGTAATCGCTTTTTTGATTCCTTCAATAGAAATATTCATGTTGAACAAATTCACATCTACTAAAACGGGAGTCAATTGCAATAAAGCAATGACTTCCACTGTCGCAGCAAAAGTAAAATCAGCAGTGATTACCTCATCTCCTGGTTTCAAATCCAGTCCCATCATCGCAATTTGTAGCGCATCGGTTCCATTTGCACAAGGAATTACGTGTTTTACGTCCAGATATTTCTCTAATGATTTTTGAAATTGATGAACTTGAGGTCCATTAATATAGGTATTAGTGTCTAAAACTTCCTGAATAGAAATGTTAACGGTATCTTTTATTTTTTCATATTGACTTTTTAAGTCAACCATTTGGATTTTTTTCATTGCAATTTTTGTTTAATGTTCGAAAAATTGCCGTTTCTAAACACAGCAAATACTTTCTTAAAACGAAGAACAAAAATAGTTATTTATGAGTTGAAACCAATGCAACCAACAGTAAAAAAGATAATATTCCAATGAAATAAAAAGGAAGTACCTGTAACCAAAATTTAAATATTACTGCAGAAGAAATTAAAATAAAGAAAACGTATTTTAGCCCCAAAATTTTAATCATGCTTTTTCTTTATAACTTAATCGTTCATTTTGCTGGTTTTTTATTAAAAATCACTGCGCTTTTCAGTCCAAAAATGAAACTTTTTGTGGATGGCAGGAAAGAAGTTTTCCCTGTTTTGGAACAAAAAATAAAATCTACTGACAAAACAATCTGGTTTCATGCCGCTTCTTTGGGCGAATACGAGCAAGGTTTACCCGTTATTGAAAAGATAAAAGAGCAATTCCCATTGCACAAAATCGTGGTTACGTTCTTTTCTCCTTCGGGTTATGAAGTTCGTAAAAACAATACTGTTGCTGATGTTACGGTGTATTTACCTTTGGATACCAAGAAAAATGCACAACAATTTCTACAACTCGTTCATCCGGATTTAGTGTTTTTTATCAAATATGAATACTGGCCCAATTATTTATTCGAACTCAAAAAATCAAATACTAAAACCTACCTGATTTCTGGAATTCTAAGAAAAAACCAACTGTTTTTTAAATGGTACGGTGGTTTTTATAGAGACGCGCTGGCTGCATTTACCTACTTTTTTGTTCAAAATGAAATTTCAAAAAAACTACTGCAGCAGTTAGGGAAAAGTAATGTTGCCGTTTCTGGTGACACCCGTTTTGACCGAGTGGCCACAATTTTAGAAAAAGATAATTCGCTGGATTTTATTTCTCAATTCAAAAACAACACACTCACTATTGTTGTGGGAAGTTCGTGGCCAAAAGACGAAGATTTAATAGTGAATTTTATTAATTCGAATACTTTCAATGTCAAGTTTATAATTGCACCACATAATATCAAGGAAGAACAAATTCAACAATTAAAAAACAGTATCACTAAAAAAACTGTTTTATTCTCTGAAAAAGAAGGAAAGCAGCTTGCCACTTTCGATGTCTTCATTATTGACACCATCGGGATTTTAACTAAAATCTACAGTTATGCAGATATTGCTTATGTGGGCGGCGGTTTCGGGAATCCCGGAGTTCACAATGTTTTAGAACCCGCTACTTTTGGTGTTCCAATCCTTATTGGACCTAACTATTCGCATTTTGCAGAAGCAATTGCGCTAGTCAATATGGAAGCTTGTCTTGCGGTCAGCAATCAAAAAGAATTAAACGAAGCTCTTGAGAACCTAATACGCAATGATGACATTCGTAACGAAAAAGGACACATGTGCAGCACTTTTGTACAAATGAACAAAGGCGCTACTGCCATCATTTTAAAAAATATTCTGAATGATTGAGTTCAAACATATCACTACTGCTGATATCGAAACCATCGTCTCCCTGATGGAGAAATTTTATGCCATCGATAATTATCCCATTAAAAGTGACGTTTCCAAGGCTTTGTTTGAAGAATTTATTTCTAATAAAAATCTGGGCAAAGCATGGTTGATTGTATCCGATAACGAAATTGTAGGATATCTAATTCTAACCTTTGTTTTTAGTTTTGAATACCAGGGAAAAATTGCTTTTTTAGACGAATTGTACATCACCGAAAAAGCACGCGGAAAAGGGATTGGCTCAAAAGCCATTGAATTTATAAAAGATGAAAGTCATAAATTATCGTTAAAACTGATCTATCTGGAAGTAGAACCACACAACAAAAAAGCTCAAAATTTGTATATTGCCAACGGTTTCGAAATGCATAATCGAAAATTAATGCGTCTTAAAACTAAATAATATTGCTAATTGAGCACTCAAGCGGTAGATTTTTAAATTATTCTTAACCTGAGTCGTTTTTTAGACACATTCTCAAAACAAGTAATTATAGACTGTAAAAAGGAAACGTTTTAATTTTTTGTGCGTATTTATAGCGCTTTATCCAAATATAAAACCGCAAGCAACAATGGTATTATGAAGACTAAAATATGTGAAATTTGTACTGCGACGGCGGATAATATGTTTCGGATTCAAATTACTTCAGGAAAAAATTGGATGTTTGTTTGTCAAACCTGTTGTGAAAACTCTAAACCATTACCTCATTACAGATACGGGGGCACTTGGAAAGGCAAACACCATTAGTGCACTTTCTTACTGGCTTACAATTCAAAATAAATCATCAATTTGTATCACACTTTTATCAAACTAAATTATATACTAATGAAATTTTTAAAATTATTCTTATTACTATTTGTCATTCAGACGCAAGCCCAGCAAGGGGGTATGTGGATTCCTTCGCTGCTGAAAGGAATGAATGAAACCGAAATGAAAAATCTGGGCATGAAAATATCCGTGCAAGACATTTATGATGTGAATCAGTCGAGTATGAAAGATGCGGTACCTCATTTTAACGGAGGTTGTACCTCAGAAGTTATTTCGCCAAAAGGGCTAATCCTGACCAATCATCATTGTGGATTTTCACAAATTCAATCGCATTCTACCGTTGATCATGATTACCTGACGGATGGTTTTTGGGCCTACAAAATGGAAGATGAATTACCAAACGAAGGTTTGACAGTAACTTTTATGGTAAAAATTGAAGATGTAACAACAGCTGTTCTAGAAGGCACTGCAACCCTTACTAACGAAGCTGCAAAACAAAAGAAAATTCAAGAAAACATTACGGCATTGTCGAAATCGTTGCCAAAGGAAAATTGGCAGGAAAATAAAATCCGTACTTTTTTCGAAGGCAATCAATACATTCTTTTTGTAACGGAAACCTTTACAGATGTGCGTTTAGTTGGCGCTCCGCCTTCCTCTATAGGGAAATTTGGTTCTGATACTGATAACTGGGTTTGGCCGCGTCATACCGGAGATTTCTCATTGTTTAGAATTTATGCCGACAAAAATAATCGCCCGGCAGCCTATTCAAAAGACAACGTCCCTTATACGCCTAAACATTTCTTGCCTATTTCATTGGATGGCGTAGCCGAAGATGATTTTACATTGGTTTTTGGTTACCCAGGAAAAACAAACGAATATTTACCTTCGGTTGCGATTGAGCAAATTGTAAACGAACTGAATCCAGCAAAAATCGAAATCAGAGACAAAGCCTTGAAAGTTGCCGATGGTTTTATGCGAAAAGACAATGCCATCAAAATTCAATACGCTTCAAAATATGCAAGCATTGCCAATTATTGGAAAAAATGGATTGGCGAAACACAAGGATTAAAAAAATCAAATGCAGTTGCCGTAAAAAAAGAATCTGAAAAAGAATTTCAGCAAAAAATAGTAAAAACAGGCAAAGAAAAAGAATACGGAACACTTTTGGCTGACTTTGACAAAAACTACACGGAAATTGCTCCTTATGCGGTAGCAAGAGACTATTTTACAGAAGTAGTACTGCGCAATACTGAATTACTAAGTACGGGATATAAATTATACCAATTGGAAGAAGTTTACAAAAGTAAAGGAGAACAGTCTTTCAATGACCGAAAAAATAATTTAATAGCAGGGCTGGCTGATTTTTACAAGAATTTCAATGCAACTGTCGATGAAAAAGTTTTTGAGCAGTTAATTGAATTGTATGCGACGAAATCTCCAAAACAATTTTTACCAAAAGGCTTGGTGAATGTAAATGCTAAAAATCTGGCTTCGGAAGTTTACACCAAATCTCAACTGAAAAATTACGCCGGTTTGAAACAATTGTTAACGGGTGATGCCGGAACTGTTTTGGCAAATTTAAATAATGATCCGGGTTTCTTGCTTGTAAAAGAATTAGCCGACAAATATTCTAAAGAAGTTGCGCCAAAATACGACGAACTGAACTTAACGATTACTGCGTTGCAACGCACGTACATGAAAGCGCAATTAGAATTGAATACGGAAAGCCGCATTTTTCCGGATGCTAACAGCACCTTGCGTGTAACCTATGGAAAAGTAAAAGGTTATGAGCCTAAAGATGCCACTGTATACACTCCAGTAACGTATTTGGACGGCGTGATGGAAAAATATATTCCGGGAGACTATGAATTTGATGTTCCTGCTAAATTAATCGATTTATACAAAACAAAGGATTACGGTCCTTACGGCGAAAATGGGAAAATGCCCGTATGTTTTATTGGTACAAATCACACTACAGGAGGTAATTCAGGAAGCCCCGCAATTGACGCTAACGGAAACTTAATAGGACTGAATTTTGACAGGGTTTGGGAAGGAACTATGAGTGATATTTATTACGATCCAAGTATTTGCAGAAATATCATGGTGGATATCCGTTACGTGTTGTTCATTATGGATAAATATGCAGGTGCAAAAAACTTAATCAGTGAATTAAAACTAGTGCATCCAAAGAAAAACAAACCACTAAAAAATAAAAAATTAAAACAAAAATAGCCGAAAAACAAGACTAATCAAATGTTATTAAACATTTCTTAATCAATTGCTTAAACTGGCACAATAATTGTAACCTGTTCCAACGTTGGCAAAAAATAATATTTTATAAAAAAAAAATAAAAAAATATTTTACATATTAAAAAATTTATATCTTTGCCACGAATTAATAATTAACCTTTTATATTAAATTAAGATGAAAAAAGTATTTTTAAGTTTAGCTGCTGTTGCTGTATTAACTGTTGTATCATGTAAAAAAGCTGACGCTCCTGCTGAGGACGCTGCAACTACTGTTGATTCTGCTGCTATGGTAGTTGATTCTGCTGCTGCTGTTGTTGACTCTGCTGCTGTAGTTGTTGATTCTGCTGCTGCTGTTGCTACTGATGCTGCTGAAGTTGCTACTGAAGCTGCAAAAAAATAATTAGAACTCAAATTCTAAAAATTTTAAAGCCATCCGCTCTGCGAGATGGCTTTTTTAATTTGTAACAGTTTCTTAAAAAAGAAACAGCTTTACAAAAGCAAAAAAAAAGAAGAGCGTCTTGGCAATTACCAAGACGCTCTTCTTTTTGTCGATTTAAGTGAAAAAAAAAAAAAAAAAAAAAAAACTCAATCAATGAAAACTAAATCATTTGCTGAGAAATCTAAAATTTCAGATACAGAACCATATCGTACAATTTCGTCAATTCCCTTCTGCAAACGCAGGGAAGTAGTGTACTTTCTGCTTGTTGCAAAATGATTATCCCCAAGCATTAATTTGAAATAAAACTTCCCACTGGAAGATTTAAATTTCAAAAAATTTGCTGACTGAATATTCGTTTTAAACCTTTCAATATCTTCTTCACACTCAAACTTGAGTTCATAACTCAGACTCGTAAAAACAACTTTCCCTTTTCTGGAAGTAAATACAAATTTATATTCGTCGTTATATCTTTTACTAATTACAAAAGCTCCCATGAAATTTTAGATTTTTGATTGCGGATTTCAGATACTAAACATCGAACTTCAAATTCATTTCTGCAAAATCATTTTGTTTTGAGTTACAAATTTCTATAAATAAAAAAAGCTCCAAACATAGTTTGAAGCTTTTTTAGTACTCAGAGCGGGACTTGAACCCGCACGAACATTGCTGTTCACTGGATTTTAAGTCCAGCGTGTCTACCAATTTCACCATCCGAGCATTATGTGGTGTTGGAGCGAAAAACGGGGCTCGAACCCGCGACCTCGACCTTGGCAAGGTCGCGCTCTACCAACTGAGCTATTTTCGCATTATCAATTCTTAAAAGAACCGCAATACTTGATCTGTATTGCGGATGCAAATTTAAGACATTTATTGAATTACACAAGCCTTTTAGATAAAAAAATCATGTGCAAAAGTTAATCTTCTGATAACCTAAAGATTAAAAAAAATAAAATTATTTTCTTGTCAACATTCTTTTAATTTCATTGAGTTTCATCAGCGCTTCCATAGGCGTAATGGTATTGATGTCCAGATTTAAGATCTCTTCTTTGATTTCCTCCAACAAAGGATCATCGAGATTAAAGAAACTCATTTGCATTTCATCTTTTGCAGCTTTAATTCCGTTCAGCGCATCACTGGAATGATTTTTTTCTAATTTCTTTAAAAGCTTTTGCGCTTTCAGAATTACAATTTGAGGCATTCCTGCCATTTTTGCTACGTGTATTCCAAAACTATGCGCGCTTCCTCCTTTTACCAATTTCCGAATAAAAAGTACAGTATCCTTTAATTCTTTGACAGCCACATTATAATTCTGAATTCTAGGCAATGATTCACTCATTTCATTCAGTTCATGGTAATGTGTAGCGAACAATGTCTTCGGTTTCGAAGGATGTTCGTGTAAGAATTCTGCAATTGCCCAAGCGATCGAAATCCCGTCATAAGTGCTCGTTCCTCTTCCAATTTCGTCTAAAAGAACTAAGCTCCTATCGGAAATATTATTCAAGATAGAGGCCGTTTCGTTCATTTCGACCATGAAAGTAGATTCGCCCATCGAAATATTATCACTCGCTCCTACTCTAGTAAATATTTTATCTACAATTCCCATTCTCACGCTATCCGCAGGCACGAAACTTCCCATTTGGCACAACAGCACAATCAGCGCCGTTTGACGCAAAATAGCTGATTTTCCGGACATATTCGGACCCGTAATCATAATCAGCTGCTGCGTCTCTCTATCCAAGAAAACATCATTGGCAATATAAGGCATCCCAACCGGCAATTGCTTTTCGATAACAGGATGTCTTCCGTTTTTGATTTCCAATTCGCATGTTTCGTCTAGCTCCGGACACACATATTTATTTTCGATAGCTAATTGTGTAAAAGAACACAAACAATCCAATTGCGCCACAAGATTAGCATTCATTTGAACCGGTTTTATATACGTAGCGATCCAGCTCACCAATTGTTCAAATAATTCTACTTCTATTTTGTGGATTTTTTCTTCGGCACCAAGTATTTTAGTTTCGTATTCTTTTAATTCCTCTGTTATATAACGCTCTGCATTAACCAAAGTTTGCTTTCGAATCCATTCCGCAGGAACTTTATCTTTGTGCATATTTCTGACTTCGATGTAATATCCAAAAACGTTATTAAAAGAAATTTTCAATGAAGAAATTCCCGTCAATTGTGATTCCCGTTTTTCAATTCCTTCCAAGAATTCCTTTCCTGAAGTTGATATTGCCCTTAACTCATCTAATTCAGCATTAATTCCTTTGGCAATAGCATTTCCTTTGGCAATAGCAACAGGCGCATCTTGATTTAAAACCGTTTTTATTTTCTCCCGCAGCAATTCGCAACTGTGCAAACTGTCACCAATTACTTTTACTGCTTCTTGAGGACTTTCTAACGCCAGAGTTTTTATTGGAATAATAGCATCCAACGATTCTTTCAGATAAACTACTTCGCGAGGCGATACTTTTCCAGCTGCAATTTTAGAAATCAAACGTTCCAAATCGGAAATCTGCTTGATTTGATTTTGAATGTTTTTCAGAACACTTTGGTTTTCTTTTAAATAAGAAACCACTTGGTGCCGCCCTTGAATTTTATGACTGTCTTTTAGCGGCAATGCTAACCATCGTTTCAGTAAACGACCACCCATTGGCGAAAGCGTTTTATCGATAACATCCAGTAACGTCACTGCGTTTGGATTGTAACTGTGGTACAATTCCAGATTACGAATCGTGAATCGATCCATCCAAACGTAGGCGTCTTCGGCAATACGTTGAATCGCAGTTATATGTTGCACTCGATTGTGCTGCGTCTCGGATAAATAATACAAAATGGCTCCCGAAGCAATAATTCCTTCTTTCAATTCTTCGATTCCAAATCCTTTTAGGGAAACCGTTTGAAAATGCTTGGTTAAGGTTTCAAATGCATAATCTTCTTTGTAAATCCAATCTTCAAGATAAAAACTATGATAGTCATCCCCGAAAATTTCCCGAAAATCATTTTTATTGTTTTTTGGAATCAGAACTTCACTTGGATTAAAATTCTGCAACAGTTTGTCAATATATTCAGCATTCCCTTGCGCCGTCAAAAACTCTCCGGTAGAAACATCCAAAAAGGAAATTCCTATCGATTTATTGGCGAAATAAATTGAAGCCAAAAAATTATTTGTTTTGGACTGCAATACCTCATCATTCATTGAAACCCCAGGAGTTACAAGTTCAGTTACACCACGTTTTACGATAGTTTTAGTCATTTTAGGATCTTCAAGCTGATCACAAATGGCTACACGAAGTCCAGCTTTTACTAATTTTGGCAAATACGTATTCAAAGAATGATGCGGAAAACCGGCAAGCGCCGTTTCTGTTTCAGATCCCGCTCCACGCTTGGTTAACACGATTCCTAAAATTTTAGAAGCACGCACAGCATCTTCACCAAATGTCTCATAAAAATCGCCCACACGAAACAACAAACACGCATCAGGATATTTCCTTTTTATCTCGTTGTATTGTTTCATTAATGGTGTTTCCTTAACTACTTTATCTTTAGATGCCAATGGTTTTATGTTTGAGAAATTAAAAAATATTTAGGCGAATTTATAGATTTTTAAACAAAAATGCGGTCTCTTCAAAAAATTAAACTATTTTTTTAAGAAAAAATTAAGGCGTAAATTCTAATTTTTATATAGATTTGTATATATTTTAAAATTAGAATCACATGAAAAAAATAATTGCTTTAGGTATGCTAGTTGTTTTAGGAGTTACTACTTCTAACGCACAAGAAACATCAAAAAAATTAAAAGCAACAACTACTAAAGTTGCAACTGCAAAAGTAAATGGAGCAGGAATGGTTTTCGTAACTGAAACCATTGATTATGGCACTGTAGCTTACAACTCTGACGGTCGTCGTGAATTTGTTTTCACTAATAACGGTAACAAACC
This sequence comes from Flavobacterium petrolei, assembly GCF_003314435.2. GTDB lineage: Bacteria > Bacteroidota > Bacteroidia > Flavobacteriales > Flavobacteriaceae > Flavobacterium > Flavobacterium petrolei. The sequence continues at coordinate 428,452 of NZ_QNVY02000001.1, forward strand.
ATTAATCATTACTAATGCACAAGGTTCTTGTGGTTGTACTGTACCAACGTATCCAAAAGAACCAATTGCTCCAGGTGCAAAAGGTGTTATTGGAGTAAAATATGATACGTCAAGAGCGGGTCAAGCATTTACAAAAACAGTTACTTTGACAACTAATGCAGTTGTACCAAGTAAAACACTTACAATAAAAGGAAATGTTTTAGCTGCTGATGCTGCAAAAAGCTAAATTTTAACGCAATGCATAAAAAAGCTTCCATTAACTTCGGAAGCTTTTTTTTTGGTAAATTTACAAAATATGAGAAAGCTTGAAAATAGCGAACTGGAACGAAAATCCATTGAAGCATTTAAACAATCTGAAAAAACACCCCTTATTTTAGTATTGGATGACATTCGTAGCCTACACAATATTGGCTCTGTTTTTAGAACTGCCGATGCATTTCTAATTGAAAAAATATATTTATGTGGCATTACAGCTACACCTCCCAACAAGGAAATTCACAAAACCGCACTTGGAGCCACTGAAACTGTTGCTTGGGAACATAAAGAGAATGTTCTTGAAGTTATCGAAAAATTAAAAAAAGAAAAAGTAATGACACTTGCCATAGAACAAGTGGAAAGCGCTATTTTTCTGCAAAACTTTAAGGTTAAAAAAGGAGAAAAATATGCTTTGGTTTTTGGAAACGAAGTCTATGGCGTTTCGCAAGAAGCAGTTGCGTTGTGCGATGGCTCCATCGAAATTCCACAACTAGGCACCAAACATTCTTTGAATATTTCCGTAAGTGCCGGAATTGTGGTCTGGGATTTATTTCAAAAAATGAACTGGCCAAAATAGAAATTTTTAAAAAAAATAGGAACAGCAATATCGTATCATATGAGGATTTATACTTTCTTAAAAATAACAATAGCTTTTTTATTATTTGTACCAATGGCTAACTATTCAGCCAGTCCCATTTGTACTCTAAAAAAAGACAGCGCTGTTATTTCTAAAAAATTAATAAAATCAACTAATACAGCTATTGCCCCCAGAATTACAGCAACAGGAACTCAAATTTACTGTACGGGAACTCCATTAAAAATAGTGACCGATGTAAGCATAACTGGCTCTGATGCCAGTGACATTGCAACTGACGCAATTTATATCCAAATTTCTACAGGATATGTAAACGGACAGGATGTAATCCAATTATCCAATCCCACATTACATCCAAATATTGTGACTGAATGGAGTCCTCTTGAGGGAAAACTAAAATTATCCAGTGCTACTCCACCAGTAAAAGTACTTTATGCAGACTTTGTAGATGCGATCAAAGATGTTGTTTTTAGCAATTCCTCTATAACTCCTTCTGGTAGTAGGACTTTTTCTATTACCCTTGGAGCAGCCAATTATTTACCTAGAAACGGTCATTATTATGAATATTTCCCTAACATAGGCATTAGCTGGACAGCCGCAAAAGCAGCCGCAGAACAGAAAAATTATTTTGGAATTCAAGGATATTTAGCGACAATCACCGCCGCTGATGAAGCAAAAATAGCCGGAGAGCAAGCTTTAGGAAATGGTTGGATTGGCGGAAGTGATGTGGGAACGGAAGGCATTTGGAAATGGATGACAGGTCCAGAAAACGGAACTGTTTTTTGGAATGGCGGAATCAATGGCTCAGCGCCACCAAACCAATTTGCTTTTTGGAATAATGGCGAACCAAATAATAGTAATGGAAATGAGCATTATGCACACGTTAAAGCGCTTGATGTTCCAGGAACTCCTGGATCGTGGAACGATTTACAATTAAATGGTGATGCAAGCGGAGATTACCAATCAAAGGGATATATTGTAGAATACGGTGGAATGCCTGGCGATCCAATTCTTGAAATTTCAGCCAGTACCACGATAATAATTCCTCAAATTACAGCTACTACACCAGCTTCAAATTGCGGATCAGGAACTGTGACATTGCAAGCAATAGCATCCGGCGGAACGATTAATTGGTATGATGCGGCAAGCTTTGGGAATTTATTACACACGGGTAATACATATACTACCCCATTTTTAAATACAACAACAACCTATTATTTAGAAGCAGGATGTTCCAATAACAGAACAGCCATCACGGCAACAATAAACACTATTCCTAACATAACATCAACCAACAATCCAGTTTCAAGATGTGGAGCAGGCTCTGTTTCAGTTCAAGCAACTACCACCAATGGAACAGTTAATTGGTATTCGAGCTTAACTAGCACCGCTGTCATAGGAACTGGAACAAGTCTGACTGTTCCCAACAGTACACAAAATACAACTTATTATGCCGAAGCCCTGAATAACGGTTGTACAAACGGAAATCGGATTCCTGTTGATATCATAATTTACGATCTTCCGGTAGTTACGGACGAAGAACTAATTCTTTGTAAATCAGGTAGTTTAATCCTTGATGCAGCAATCCCTGCTATGACGTATTCATGGTCAACCGGCGAAACCACGAAAACAATTCAGGTTACCACGCCAGGCATTTATAACGTAACCGTAACAAATAGCGCCAATTGCAGCAGTACCAAAAAAATCACTGTAATTGAACATGACACCCCAGAAATCGACCGGATTGATGTTAATGAAACCACTGTTGTAATTTATTTAAAAACCCAAAAAAATTACTTCGAATATTCTGTTGATGGGATTAACTATCAAAGTTCTAATATATTTTTCAATGTAGCGAGTGGCTTACAAACCGCTTATGCAAGAGAAATAAATTCATGCGGAATTGACAGCGACGTTTTTATAGTATTGATTGCTCCGAAATTTTTCACCCCAAACAACGACTCCTTTAATGACGCATGGGAAATAAAAGGATTAGTCAATTATCCTAAAGCTGAAGTAAGCATCTTTGATCGTTATGGTAAATTCATCACGAAATTATATGCGGCTAAACCATCGTGGGACGGAACGTTCAATAAAAATTTACTTCCGGCAACCGATTATTGGTATGTATTAAAAATTGACACAAACAGTCCTGAAAAAAGAGGACACTTTTCATTAAAAAGATAAGAATTTGAATTACTGAATTATCTTGATATTTTTTGTTGAATTTCACCTAAAATATACAGATAATCTTCTTGATTTTTTACAAAATCCCGATCCGAAACATCTATAATCAACACATTCAAATCAGTTTGAGATTTGATATAATCAAGATAACCACTATTGATTTTATCCAAATATTCAGCTGGAATTTTTTGTTCATAGCTTCTGCCACGCTTTTTTATATTTTGCAAAAGCCTTTCTGAATTTTGATACAAATAAATGTACAAATCCGGTTTTGGCATTTCTCTGTAAATGATATCAAAGAGATTTCGGTACAAACGATATTCGTCTTCGGCCAAAGTTATTTTTGCAAAAATCAAGGATTTAAAAATATGATAATCGGCAACAAGAAAGTCTTTAAACAAATCAAATTGTGCTAAATCATCCGATAATTGTTGGTATCTGTCTGCTAAAAAAGACATTTCAAGTGGAAACGCGTACCGGTTTTGATCTTTATAAAATTTAGGCAAAAATGGATTATCGGCAAAACGCTCCAATACTGTTTTCGCATTAAAATCCTCGGAAATTTTTGTAGCCAACGTTGTTTTTCCCGCGCCAATATTTCCTTCAAAGGCAACATAATTAAATTGTTCCAATGGAATACTTTGCAAAGGATTAACCAAATTCTGAACTACTGTACAAACACTTTCGTCTGGTGACAAAGTTAATAATTCCGAAATGTTTTTTTGAAGAATAGGATGTTTCCAATCTAAATTTAAATCCTGAATGGGCAACAAAACAAAATTCCTATTTTGCATCAAAGGATGTGGAATTTGGAGTTTTTCCGTCGCAATAATTTCTGAGTCGAATGCAATCAAATCAATATCAATGGTACGCGATTGGTATTCCTGAGTTTTATTGCGCAAGCGACCCAAACGCTTTTCGATTTTTAAAACCTGAGCCAAAATTTTATGAGCAGAGGAAAAAGTATGCAAAACCAAGGCACAATTATAAAAAGCATCACTTTGAAAACCCCAGGCTGGAGATTCGTATAATTTGGAAACTTTGAGAACTGTACCAATTTCCTGGTGTATCAATTCCAAGCAATGCTCAATGTTTTCTAAACGATTGCCCTGGTTGCTTCCTAGCGATAAAATGACCTGATGTTGTGATTTCATAATTAGGTGCAAATTAACTAAAAGAATTTTAGAATAAGCAATATATTTGTATCCTCTGTTGCTATTTAAACATAGAAATTCTAAACCATTGTTTGTAACACTTCTATGTTTTATGCGACTTATTAAAAAAATATAATTATGAAATTTTTAGGAAATGTATTGGCTACCATTATAGGTATTTTTGTTTTTTTCATGTTGTTCTTTTTTGGAATTATCCTCATTGGAGCCATTTTTGGTGGTGAATCTGAAGGTGTTGTGGTGAAAAATAATTCGGTAATCGAATTGAACTTGGAAGACATAAGAAATGATTATGCCGGAAAATATAAAGATCCTTGGATGACTATTTTTTCAGAAAACAAAAAAGTAGGTTTATCAGACATTATAAATGCTATCGAAGAGGCAAAATCAGATAATGACATCAAAGGAATCTCTATTCTAAACAACGACTCCTCACTGGGAATGGCACAAAGTAAAGCATTGAGAGATGCTCTGGAAAGCTTTAAAAAATCTGGCAAATTTGTTATGGCTTATGCCAATTCATATTCTCAAAAAGAATATTATTTAAATTCTGTTGCCAGCCCAATTTATATCAATCCGGTTGGAGATATGGATTTCAAAGGATTATCTTCTGAAATTATGTTCTTTAAAGATTTTCAGGAAAAATCAGGATTAAAAATGGAAGTCATCCGTCATGGGAAATATAAAAGTGCTGTAGAACCATTTTTAGAAAATAAAATGAGTGATGCCAACAGAGAGCAAACTACCGCATTATTAAATTCTGTTTGGAATTCAATTACTGCTGACATTGCAAAAAGTAGAAATATATCAGTGGCAAAATTGAATGAAATAGCTAACGGACTTCTTGCTCGAACTCCTGAAATGGCAAAATCCCAAAAATTAGTTGACATTATTGCCTACGAAGATGTGTATCATAACGCGATAAAAAAAGCACTTAAAGTGGCTAATGACGAAGATTACAATAAAGTATCTGTTGTAGATTATGCTCAAAAAGTAGCTACAACTTCACAAACTTTTGACAGTAAAGACGAAATCGCCATTATTTATGCGCAAGGAGAAATTATGGGTGGTGAAGGTGATGTGAATGTGATTGGTGAAGGTTCTATGCGCCGTTCGTTACAAGAAGCTCGAAAAAATAAAAATGTAAAAGCAATTGTACTTCGTATTGATAGTCCGGGAGGAAGTGCTTTGACTTCAGATTTAATTTGGAGAGAAATTGAGTTGACAAAGAAAGTTAAACCGATCGTGGTTTCAATGGGGAATTATGCGGCTTCAGGCGGCTATTATATTGCTTGTAATGCCAACACCATTTTTGCCGAAGAAAACACAATTACTGGTTCTATAGGCGTTTTTGGAATATTACCAAACTTTACACCATTGGCCACTAAAATAGGGATTTACACAGAACAAGTGAAAACCCATGAAAATTCCGCTAATTATAGCCCTTTTGTTCCCATAGATGAAAAATTCAAAGCTGTCACGTTAGAAGGTGTAGAACACATCTACAAAACATTTGTTGCTCATGTAGCTCAGGGTCGAAAAATGACATTTGCACAAGTAGACGCTATCGCTCAAGGAAGAGTTTGGACCGGTTCAGAGGCTTTGAAAATTGGACTTGTAGATAAAATTGGAGGTCTTGATGACGCTATTGCAAAAGCAGCTTCTTTGGCAAAAACAAAAAGTTACAGCACCCAAAATTATCCGGAATACGAGAAAAACTTCGATGATCTTTTAGCTAATCTTCCTTTTGCAAAATCGAAAGCTGATTTCATAAAAGAAGAAATTGGAGAAGAAAATTATCGTATGATGCAGGAAATAAAAAAACTGCAAGCACGAAAAGGTATCCAAGCTATAATGCCTTTTGAAATCAATATGCATTAAAAAAAAAGATAAGGGCCACTATTAAATCCGTTTTCGCACTTGCTGAAACGGATTTTTTCATCCATTATAGTTAAATTATTGTTTATAAAAACGCCACAAAAGGCACACTGTCCTAAAAATACTATTTTTGTAAAAGAATACAAGGCACCGTTTTTGCTAAACTTATAAATCTAAAGACAATCAAATTATGCTAAAGAAAGTTTTAAAAATCATTGGAATACTTTTTATCCTACTCATCCTAACTTTATTTGCCGCGCCTTATTTATTTAAAGATCAAATAAAAGCTAAAATTTCTGAGGCTATCAATGCCAAAGTAGATGCCAGAGTCTCTTTTGCAGAAGCGGATTTAAGCTTATTCAAAAATTTTCCAAATGCGAATGTAACATTAGAAAAATTAGTCATTATCAACAAAGCTCCTTTTGAAGGAGACACATTGATTTCACTAGGAGAATTGAATTTAAAAATGTCTATCAAAGAACTTTTTAAAGGCAAAAACGAAGCAATCGCTATTGATGGAATCACTTCTAAAAACGGATTAATCAATATCATATTTAATAAAGACGGAATCGGAAATTACGACATTGCTTTGAAAGATGAAAAAACTGCAACCGATGGAAAAAGTAGTCCGTTATCCTTAAAAATCCAAGAGTATAAAATTGAGAATTTCAAGTTTCGTTATTTTGACGAAAGTTCAAAAATAAAAATGGTAATCGACAGTTTAAACCACGAAGGAACAGGCGATTTTGCATCTCAAAAATTAGATTTGGCTACCAAATCAACGGCAAAAGTATCGCTGGATATGGACAAAGTCAATTATATGAATAATGTTGCTTTGACTCTGGACGCAGTTTTAGGAATTGATTTAGAAAAAAGCAAATATACCTTCAAAGAAAACAAAGCATTAATCAATCAATTGCCGTTAGAATTTGATGGATTTATTCAAATGGTAGAAGCTGGACAGGAATATGATTTGAAATTTAAAACGCCAACTTCGTCTTTCAAAAATTTCTTAGGAATCATTCCAGCAGCGTATGCATCAAGCCTGGACAACGTGAAAACAACTGGAGATTTTACTGTGGCGGGTTTTGCAAAAGGTTTGTATTCTGATACAACGGTGCCAAAATTCAACATTGAAATCGCTTCTAATAACGCCTCCTTTAAATATCCTAATTTGCCAAAATCGGTTCAAAACATTGTAATTGACACTAAAATCATCAACGAAACAGGGATTCTAAATGATACATACGTCAATTTAGACAAGCTTTCTTTCAAAATTGACCAAGATGTCTTTAATGCCAAAGCCAACATTAGAAACATAACACAAAATGCAATCGTTGATGCCGCTTTAAAAGGAACTATCAATTTAGCCAACCTTTCGAAAGCGTATCCTATAAAGCTGGACAAGCCCTTATCAGGAATCTTAAAAGCTGATGTGACTACCAAATTCGACATGCAATCAGTTGAGAAAAGCCAGTATCAAAACATTAACAATGCCGGAACCATGAGTTTATCCGGTTTCAACTATGTGGATGAAAACGGCAAAACAATGAAGATTAGCACTGCTTTAGTTCAATTTAATCCGAGTCAAGTCAATTTAAAACAACTGAACGCAACGACAGGAAAAAGCGACATTAGTGTAACGGGAGTTTTAGAGAATTTTTACGGTTTTATATTTAGAAATCAAGAATTGAAAGGAAACTTCAACATGAATTCCAAACAATTGGCTGTTGATGATTTTATGACAACAGGTGAAACCACTAAAACCACAACAAAAAAAGCAGAGGCAATGAAGATTCCTGCTTTCTTAAATTGTACGCTTACCGCAAAAGCAACTACGGTTTTATATGATAATTTGACTCTGAAAGATGTATCGGGAAAACTAATCGTGAAGGACGAAAAAGTAACTTTAGAAAATGTGAAAACATCAATTTTTGGAGGAACAATTGGAGTAAATGGAGCTGTTTCCACAAAAGGAAAAACGCCAGTCTTCAATATGGATTTAAAATTAAATCAAGTCGATATTGCGCAGTCGTTCACCCAATTGGACATGTTGAAAAAAATAGCACCAATTGCAGGAATCATCAACGGAAAATTAAATTCAAGCATCAAATTGAACGGAAATCTTGATGCAACAGAATTTACTCCAGACTTGAAAACGCTGACTGGAGATCTATTGGGACAATTGCTTTCTACGACTGTAAACTCCAGTAATTCGACTTTATTGACCGCTTTAGGTGCAAACTTGAAATTCATTGATGTGAGCAAAATCAATTTGAATGATTTGAAAGCGGCAATCACGTTCAAAGATGGAAAAGTAAATGTAAAACCATTTGACATCAAGTACAAAGATATCAAAGCAACTATTGGAGGAACGCACGGTTTTGACCAAAGCATGAATTACAATTTAAAATTTGACGTTCCTGCTAAATATTTGGGTTCAGAGGCAAATGCGTTAATAGCAAAATTATCTGCTGCCGATGCTGCGAAATTAGAAAGCTTTCCTGTAAATGCTGTATTAGTAGGTAATTTTACAAATCCAAAAATTACAACCGACATCAATAGTGCGGTGACTAAATTGACTACTCAATTAGTAAACCAACAAAAAGACAGACTGGTAAAACAAGGAACTTCGGCTTTGACGGATTATATCAATAAAAACAAGAAACCAACTGATACTACAAAAACGACTGCTCCCGCAACGCCTGTAACTAAGGAGGAAGTAAAAGCGAAAGCTGCCGATTTGCTAAACGGTTTATTTAAAAAGAAAAAGAAAGCAGTAGATACTACAAAAGTAAATTAAGACCGCTTCATGAAACAAAAAAGAGGAATTTCACCAAGTGAGATTCCTCTTTTTTATTGAATTTTATACTTGAATCTAAACAACGAAACTATTTGCTTTTGAGATTTTACCATTAAGGAATTAAGAAAAATTAAGCTCTAAATCTTAATGGAACTTAATTTCTTAATGGTTAAAAAACCTATGTTTCTTATACATTAATCGTCACTACATATCCTTCGGAACCACGAATATTAAAAACTGTTTCATTCTCAAAAAGTAAATATTGCCCTTTTATTCCGGTCAATTTTCCTTGAAAGTGAGGTGTTTTATCTAAACTCAAACTGTTTACTTTACTTGGATACTGTAAAACGGGATAATGCATCTCGTATAAATCATTCTTTTGCGAATAAAAGTATTCCTGAACTTCCGATGGAATCAAATTTTCTACTTTTAAACGTTCGGCGATTAAGTCAATTTGTTCGACATTATTCGTCAGCATTTTTCTCCAATTGGTTTTATCGGCATAATGATTCTTCAGCGCCACCTCCGTAATTCCTGCTAAATAACGATTCGGAACTTCCACAATCGAAATCGCTTGTGTTGCGCCCTGATCAATCCATCGTGTTGGCATTTGCGTTTTTCTGGTCACGCCAACTTTTACTTCGCTGGACAAGGCCAGATACACGATATGCGGTTGTAATTGTACTTTTTCTTCATACGCCAAATCACGATCCTGAATCCCAAGATGAGCGGTACTCAGCTCCGGTTTCATAATCCAATCGCCAACAGCAGCACTGGAATAAAAACAATCGTAACAAAATCCCTGACGGAATATTTTTTTCTTTTTTCCACAATTCAAACATTGGTATCCCACAAAATTGATCTCAATCTCTTTATTCAGCAATTGATTCACATTTAAAAATCCATTCTCAAAAACCAAATAATATTGAATTGGGTTTCCAAATTCGGTTTGCATTTTTGTAAGTACGCCTTCGTATGTCATTGTGATTAAAGTTTCGGGTTTAACGCAACAGTTAAACAAATTTTGTTATTTTTGGTAAAGTTATAACTCACAATTCATAATTCATAATTTAAAAATGCCTCTAACCATAATCAATTCGTTTGCTTCTTGGGTTCTCAAACAAAGAATTCATCAGATCGAACTTTTCTTGAAATATCCAAATGAAGTTCAGGAAGAATTGCTTATGAATTTAATTCACTCTTCTAAAAATACTGTTTTAGGCAAGCAATACGATTTTGCTACAATAAAATCCTATGCGAATTTTGCAGAGCGAGTTCCCATTTCGACTTATGAAGAATTGCAGCCGATGATAGAAAGAACCCGTAAAGGCGAACAAAATGTTTTTTGGGAAACACCTATAAAATGGTTTGCCAAATCAAGCGGAACTACCAATGCAAAAAGTAAATTCATCCCAGTAAGCAATGAAGCCTTAGAGGATTGTCATTACAAAGGAAGTAAGGATTTGTTGTGTTTGTATTTGAATAATAACGAGGATTCCGAACTGTTTCTGGGAAAAAGTCTGCGTCTTGGCGGAAGTTCCCAAATCTATGAGGACAACAATACGTTCTTTGGCGATTTATCCGCAATATTAATTGAAAACATGCCTATTTGGGCAGAGTTCAGCAGCACGCCAAGCAACAAAATTTCCTTGATGAGTGAATGGGAAACTAAAATTGCAGCTATTATAAACGAAACGAAAAACGAAAATGTAACCAGTTTTGCCGGAGTTCCTTCCTGGATGTTAGTTTTAATGAATAAAATGCTGGAAGAAACCGGAAAAGGAAATCTTTTCGAACTTTGGCCAAATTTGGAAGTGTACTTTCACGGAGGCGTAAATTTTGAACCGTACCGAGAACAATACAAAAAAATACTTCCTAAAAAAGAGTTTAAATATTACGAAATATACAATGCTTCTGAAGGCTTTTTTGCCATTCAGGATTTAAATAATTCCAGTGATTTATTATTGATGCTGGACTACGGAATTTTTTATGAGTTCATTCCAATGGATACTTTTGGGACACCGGATCAAAAAATTATTCGATTAGCAGATGTAGAATTGTTAAAAAATTATGCTTTGGTGATTACCACCAATTCTGGTTTGTGGCGCTATTTGATAGGAGACACCGTTCGTTTCACGTCATTGAATCCATACCGAATTCGGGTTACGGGAAGAACCAAGCATCACATTAATGTTTTTGGCGAAGAATTGATGGTCGAAAATACCGATCAGGCTATAGCCAAAGCTTGTGAAATTACCCAGACGGAAGTAGTTGATTACACGGTTGCTCCTATATTTATGGAAGGCAAAGAAAAAGGCGCCCATGAATGGATGATTGAATTTAAAAACCCTCCTACTGATGTATCGCAATTCCAGAAAGCATTAGATGAATCCATACAATCCTTAAATTCAGATTACGAAGCGAAACGTTACAACAACATGACATTAAATCCGTTAGTAATCAATGTAGCGCGGAAAAATTTGTTTTACGATTGGTTAAAAGACCGAGGTAAATTGGGTGGACAACATAAAATTCCAAGATTATCCAACCAAAGAGATTACCTGGAACAACTAAAAAACATGCAGTTTCAAACCGTATAAAAATAATTCAAAAGATGAAAAACACCTTCTACATCTTGATTGCACTTTTTGTATTGAGTTCCTGCGGACCGCACAGAATGAGTTGCGGTGCCAGAGGAATTTGTAAATCTCCCGAAAAACAAACATTTGAACAGCCTCAAAAAATAAAGCATAAAATTACAGTAGCGTTTTATACCTTACCAAATAAGTATTCTAAATAAAAAAGTTATTCTCTTAAACAAACACTCACTTAATGTGCAGTTTTTATTTGCATATCCAAGTCAAAAAATTAAATTAACATCATGATTGAAAACATCGTCTATTTTGTTCCAGCACTTTTAATTTTAATTATTTCAATTTTTTTAATTGATTTGTATTTATTAGTTCGAAAAACACTTGTACTTAAAATAAAATATTATTCAGACCTAGTGAATAGAATTAAACCCAAGGAATCTGAAAATCTCCCGACCAACAAACATGACTAAAACCTGAAAAAGCGTTTACCCTTAAACCATAAAAAAGGCTGTACAAAAACGAATCTGGTACAGCCTTTTTTATTTTTTTAATTTATATAATTACTCCTCCTCCATCATATCAATATGTCTGTCGTGATATCCTAACAGGTATAAAACACCGTCGAGTCCTAAGCTGGAAATAGAACTTTCTGCTTTTTCTTTTACCGTAGGTTTGGCATGAAAAGCAATTCCTAAACCTGCCAAATTCAACATTGGCAAATCATTGGCACCATCACCCACTGCAATAGTTTGATTAATGTGAATGCCTTCTTTATCGGCTATAGCTTGAAGATATTCTGCTTTCTTTTTACCATCAACAATTTCGCCAAGATAGTTACCAGTCAGTTTCCCATCTTTGATTTCCAATTCATTGGCGTGAACATAATCAATCCCTAATTCTCTTTGCAAGTACTTCCCAAAAAAGGTAAATCCTCCGGACAAAATCGCAGTTTTATATCCGTAATATTTTAAGGCCTTCATCAAGCGATGCGCTCCTTTTGTTATTGGTAGATTTTCAGCAACGTTTTGCAGTACATCCTCGCTCAAACCTTCTAGCAAAGCCATGCGTTGCTTGAAGCTTTCGCTAAAATCAATCTCGCCGTTCATGGCTGCTTCTGTAATTGCTTTTACTTGCTCACCCACACCCGCTAACTCTGCTAATTCATCAATTACTTCCGTTTGAATCAAGGTCGAATCCATATCGAAACACACCAAGCGTCTGTTTCTTCGGTACATATTATCTTCCTGAAACGAAATATCCACATCTAATGTTCTGGAAATTTCCATAAAACTCGCCGTCATAAACGTTTTATCGACAATCGTTCCTGTAACTGATAATTGTATGCAAGAACGCGGAAACTCCTCTTTCTCCAAAATAGAAACCCTGCCAGTTAATCTTTTGATTGCGTCAATATTTAAATTTTGATTGGATAGAATTTTAGTTACCGCAGCCAATTGTACCGCCGTTAATGTTTCTCCCAAAACATTTATGGTGTAGCGTTGTTTACGTTGTCCTTTTACCCATATTTCGTAATCGGGAATAGAAATTGGTATAAACTTCACTTTCACGCCCAATTCATAGGCTTTAAACAATAAATCTTTTAGAACAGGCCCTGAAGAGGAACCCGCTTTTATTTCAAATAAAATACCTAGAGAAAGCGTATCATGGATATCTGCTTGGCCAATATCCAGAATAATGGCATCGTAAGTCGCCAAAATGGATGTTAAACCAGCAGTAACTCCTGGTTTGTCCTGACCTGAAACTTTTAGTAAAATTACTTCTATTTCGTCTGTTTGCATGCTATGTTTGTATGATTTAGAATAGACAAAAATCGACAATCTGAAGTTGATAAAAAAAAATATTGCTCCTTTTTTCAAACAATAACAAATAGTGTAATTTACCCATAAAAAAACCTGTCCAAATGAATGAACAGGTTCGTATTTTTAAGAAAAATGCATTTTTTATGATGCAATCTCCAAACGTTTCAATAAATTTTTATTCAACGTCTCTTTAGCGTAATCTACATCTATTTCTAAAATTTTGTCATCAGAACTTGGTAATTCATACATCGCATCGGTTAAGATAGCTTCGCATAAAGAACGCAATCCACGAGCACCTAATTTATACTCTAACGCTTTATCCACAATAAAATCCAAGGCTTCATCTGTGATGGTAAAAGCTACCTCATCCATCAAAAACAATTTCTCGTATTGTTTGATTAACGCATTTTTAGGTTGTGTCAAAATCGCACGCAAAGTTTCTCTATCTAAAGGATCCATGTGTGTCAATACTGGTAAACGACCAATAATCTCCGGAATCAATCCAAAATCTTTGATGTCTTTTGGGATAATGTATTGCAACAAATTGTCTTTGTCAATATTATCCACATTTTTTGAAGTCGAATACCCCACAGCCTGACGATTCAATCGTTTCGAAATAATTCTTTCGATTCCATCAAAAGCACCACCTGCGATAAACAAAATATTCTGCGTATTTACTTCAACAAATTTTTGGTCCGGGTGCTTGCGTCCTCCTTTTGGTGGCACATTCACAACGGTTCCTTCCAATAATTTCAATAATGCTTGTTGCACACCTTCACCGGAAACATCACGAGTAATAGACGGATTGTCACTTTTACGTGCAATTTTATCTATTTCGTCAATGAATACAATTCCGCGTTCTGCTTTGGCTACATCATAATCAGCAGCTTGCAAAAGACGTGTCAATATACTTTCGACATCTTCCCCAACATAACCTGCTTCAGTAAGAACAGTCGCATCAACAATAGCTAAAGGCACATCCAACATTTTCGCAATGGTTTTAGCTACTAATGTTTTTCCTGTTCCTGTTTGCCCCACCATGATGATGTTACTTTTTTCAATCTCAACCTCATCGTCTAATTGCTGCTGCATCAAACGTTTGTAGTGATTGTAAACCGCAACCGACATTACTTTTTTAGTTTGGTCCTGTCCAATTACATATTGATCCAAGAACGCTCTGATTTCTTTTGGTTTTTTCAAAATCAAATCTCCAACCAATTTGGAACTTCCGCTGGATTTTAATTCTTCTAAAACAATTCCGTGAGCTTGTTCGATACATTTATCACAAATATGTGCATTGATACCAGCAATCAACAATTGAGTTTCTGGCTTCTTTCTTCCACAAAACGAACACTCTAATACTACTTTTGCCATTCTTTTTTTGTTTAAAGTTTAAAAAGTTTAAAGTTCAAAGTTCCCGCAGCAACCTTAAACTTTAAACCTTAAACTTGTAACTATTTTTATCCTCTTATTAAAACCTCATCAATCATTCCGTATGCTTTTGCTTCTTCAGCAATCATCCAATAATCACGTTCGCTATCAGTATGAACCTTATCAAAAGTTTGTCCGGAGTGGTGAGAGATAATTTTGTATAATTCATCTTTCAGTTTCAACATTTCACGTAAGTTGATTTCCATATCAGTAGCAACTCCTTGTGCTCCTCCTGATGGCTGGTGAATCATTACTCTTGAATGTGGCAATGCCGAACGCTTTCCTGCAGCTCCTGCACACAATAGCACTGCTCCCATAGAAGCTGCCATTCCTGTACAAATCGTTGCTACATCTGGTTTGATGTATTGCATCGTGTCATAAATTCCCAATCCTGCGTAAACGCTTCCTCCTGGAGAATTCAAGTAAATCTGAATATCCTTAGAAGCATCGGCGCTTTCAAGGAACAATAACTGTGCTTGAACGATGTTTGCAATTTGGTCGTCAATTCCTGTTCCAAGGAATATAATTCTGTCCATCATCAATCTGGAGAAAACGTCTAATTGTGAAATATTCAACTGACGTTCTTCAATGATATATGGAGTCATGTTTTTAGGAGTCATTGCGCCTACGATTTTATCGTAATACATGGAGTTTACGCCGTGGTCCTTTGTAGCAAATTTTTTAAATTCTTTACCGTAGTTCATATTTTTTTGTTCTAAGTTTTACGTTATATCTTGTGATTCCATTTAATGCAAAGGTCATACCTCTTTCTAAATGATGTCAATATGTCTTATTTTTTAGCCCAGATGGAAGAGAAAAGCTTTTTGAATTCCGTTTTTTAGTTTTTTTATTCTTGCAAAGCGACTGAAAGAAGCTCTTGCAGGAATTTAAAAAACAAAAACAGAAGAAAAAACTTGAAACGTACAGCTGGATTAGCTCCTGAAATTAATTCAAACAAAAGAGCGCCAAAAAATATTTTTTCTGACGCTCAAATATAACTATTTTTTATTGTTTCGTATCTGTAATCAAATCATAAAATTTTAATAATCTCTCGCTCTTAGGGCTTTTGACTTTCAACTTTACGACAATACAAACACTAATTTATTCTCCGTAAGAAGCAGCAATAAATTCTTCGTAAGTCACTTCTTTAGTAGTAGGATTTGCTTTTTCTTTGAACAATTCCAATAATTTCTCAGCAACAACTTGGTCAGAAAGTCTTTTCACTTCGTCTTGATTAGACAAAACTCTCGCTACAATTCCTTGAACTTCTTCGTCAGTAGGATTTGTTTGCCCGAATTGTGCCATTTGTTGACGGATATTTTTTGTAGTGAATGTTTTCAAGTCTTCAAAAGTGATTTTGATGTCAGATTGAGCCATTGCTCTACCTTCGATCAATTGAAAACGCAATCCTTTTTCAGAACGTGCATATTCAACTTCAGCTTCCTCAGGAGATAATTTTTTCTCACCAACAGTTTGCAACCATTTTTTAAGGAATTCAGCTGGTAAATCAAATTTTGTGCTTTCGATTAAGAACTCAGTAACATCACCTAATAATTTTTGGTCTGCTTGCTGTGCAAATTGAGTTTCAGCATCTTCTTTGATTTTTGCTTTCAATTCTTCAAGTGAAGAAACAGTTCCAGCTCCAAACAATTTATCAAACAATTCTTGGTTCAATTCCGCTAATTCAGCAGTGTTGATTGCTTCGATTGTGAAGTTTACATCAACATCTAAACCGTGAACGTCATCATGACTTACTTTCATCACGTCCATCAATTGATGGTCGTCTTCAAATAAACCTTTAGTATTTACAATCACTACATCACCTACTTTTTTACCTATGAACAAGTCAAAAGTCGCTTTGTCTTTGAAAAGATCAGCAGCAATAGTGGTAGCGTTATTAATTCCTTTTTCTTCGTTAGAGAATGTTCCAGTTACATCTGAATCTGCAGCAACAACTTCTTGAGGAATTGCAGTTCCAAATTGTTTTTGGATTCTTTCCACTTGACCGTCGATTAATTTATCGTCAGCAGAAACCACATATTTCACAATGTCGTTTTTAGCATCTAAGTCTAAAGTGAAGTTTGGAACCAATCCAATTTCATATTCAAAAACCAATTCTTCAGCATCCCAAGAAAAATCTTCGTTTACTTTAGGAAGTGGCGTTCCAAGAAGGTTTAATCTTTCTGATTGTACAAAACGCTCTAGAGCTAAATCAACAACTTTCTGAACTTCTTCTTGTTTGATAGCTTTACCGTATTGTTTTTCAACAAGATCTTTAGGCACCGCTCCTTTTCTAAATCCCTTAACAGTTGCCAAAGGCATTTTTTCGTTTATTCTTTTTGCAACTTGTCCTTTGTAATCCATGTGAACAACAGTCATTACAATTGTTTCATTCACAGCGTCTATTGCTACTCTTTTGATATCCATCTTCTTCTTTAATTTACATAATAAAATTGGGTTGCAAAATTATAAAATTTTTGCAACCCAAACAAGCTTTTTACCATTTTGAATTTTAGGCAGTTATTTGACAAAATCACAGGCTGAAAAAGGAAAATAATTTGGGCGTGTCCCTCCGCTCGTCCCAAAAGACGAGACGGAGGGTCAGGCTGTACGTTCCCGCTTTTTATCGCCTGCCAAAAAAAGACAGCCCATAAAAGAGCTCCACTACCATCCTTCACGCGGGTCGTGGTTTTCAAGATTACATAATTGCTTTGATATTTTGTAAACTTTATTTTATAAATTAGCATTAAATTAAGTAGCGCTTAATTTTCACAACAAATTAAAAATTACTTTGAAATATAAATCATCTTATGAATAAAATTTTAATATCTATATTTTTCATAGCAGTTGTCTTCATGACAACTTCATGCGGTAACATCAAGAGCACTAAAACAGAATCGAACATAAATACTAAGTTTAATACTGAATACAAAAAAAGCAGAAAAACTTTTTATGGTGAACTGTCGGAAAAAGAAAGTAATGAAATACGAAAAATTATAGAAAATGAGCTTAATAGCAAAGTTCCGGAGGGAAAATCAATACTAATTAATTTTAGCCAAAAAGGATCTAATTGTATTTCAACGGGCTTAAATAATAAAGATGCTGCAACAGTAATTAATAATGGAATTCAAATATCATCTAGAATTAGTATGAACAATAATACAATTGATTTTTTTGTTTATACCGCAGATGTATTTCATAAGGATGTACATCAAACCAAAGCTAATTTCAAGTTAGATTCAGGTTTTTTTTACAATAATATTTTTACTCTTCATGAAAATTGTGAAGCTTTTTTCATTTTAAAACCGAATGGTCAGTTTATGAAATTTTATGGTGAAGATTATTTTAGTGAGGTTGAAAATTTTTTACAGAAGTAATCTAGGCAATTATAAAAAGCTCGAGTATTACAATTAAAATATGAATAACCAGCTTCACAAAGTGTTCTTTCAAAGAATAAATTTGTGTATAAGCTGCGCAAACGTTTATGACTTTGCGCCCACAATAATGAGTAAATACTACAACAACCAATAAAAAAAGCCTCGAAAATTTCTTTTCGAGGCTTTTTAAGATAATTGTTTATGAGTTGTAGCCCGTAGCGGAATCGAACCGCTCTTACATGGATGAAAACCATGCGTCCTAACCGATAGACGAACGGGCCATTTTTCAATGTTTCGGGTACAAAAATAGCACTATTTTTGAGATGCGCAAAGCCAAACCCAAAAACCGATGGGTGGAAACCGCATTTTTTTATTTGAAAATTATAATTCATTCAGGATTAACACTTACGATAAAACAGGAAGAGACATTTTTTTAAAACATTTTATCGTTGCTTTCAGTTTACGGCTCCATTCGAATACAAAACATCAAAAAGTCAAGAGACTTTATGGCGTTTTCTCCTTAAATCAAACTATAAAAATTAACGTGAGTCGGGTAAATATCCGATCGAAAGCAGTGATTTCTCCTTCGTAGAAAAGACAAAGACAAAATCTCATAGCGTTCCTCAAACAACATCGTACTCACTTTTCACTTTCAAAAGGTTTTCACATCACTTATAAACATCATTATTTAAGAAAATCTAATGGCGTTTTTTGTTGATAGTATTTTGTATTTTGCAACAGCATTTAATTCTAAAATAATAACATGAATACGACGCATACCGATATTATTATCATAGGAGCAGGATTATCCGGTATAGGCGCTGCCTGTCATTTGTCCCGTAAAAATCCAGACAAAACCTATGTTATTTTAGAAGCAAGGGCAGAACTTGGCGGTACCTGGAGCTTGTTTCAATACCCCGGAATCCGTTCCGATTCGGATATGTACACTTTTGGCTACTCCTTTAAAACATGGGAGGACCAAAAGTCTTTCGCTGATGGGCCTTCTATTTTAAAATACCTGAATGAAGCCGCAGACGAATATAAAGTACGCGATCATATACGCTACAATCAACGCGCTCTTTCGTATAACTTCGATACAAAAGCGAAATTATGGACCGTCACTACCATAAATACTGCCACGGAACAAGAAACGGTTTATACGTGCCAATTTATCTTTAGCTGCAGCGGCTATTACAATTATAACAAAGGATACACTCCTGAATTTAAGGATCAATCCGCTTTTGAAGGTGAAATAGTCCATCCTCAAAAATGGCCTGAAAAATTAGATGTTGCCGATAAAAAAGTGATAATAATTGGCAGTGGAGCCACTGCTGTAACCATCCTTCCTGAACTTGCCGACCAAGGGGCAGAAGTTATTATGCTGCAACGATCGCCAACCTATATTGCTGCTTTGCCCAATAAAGACAAAATCGCTGCCCGTCTGAAGCGCTTGTTCCCAAAAAAAGTAGCCTATAGACTGATTCGTTATAAAAACATTTTCTATGCTATTGTCTTTTTTAATCTGTGCAAGTACTTTCCGAAGGCAATGAAAAATTTTATCATAAAAGGGGCTAAAAAAGGTCTGGGTGACTTTCCCGTAGACCCTCATTTTATACCCAACTACAATCCATGGGAACAACGTTTTTGCATTGCCCCAAACGGTGATTTTTTTAGAGCCATCAGAAAAGGGAAAGCAGCTGTGGTTACGGACCATATCGATCGCTTTCTAACTAATGGGATTTTATTAAAATCAGGAAAAACACTAGCCGCCGACATTATAATCACCGCAACCGGACTTGATTTAGTAGCGTTTGGAGGCGTGAAAATCCAATTGGATTCGCAGCCTTTTGATGTTTCTAAATCTTTTGTATACAAAGGCCTTATGTTAAGCGACCTGCCCAACTTCTTTATTTTTGTTGGCTATACCAATGCTTCGTGGACACTGAAAAGTGACCTTACCAGCGAATATATATCTCGGGTTTTGAAATATTTAGACAACCACAATTACAAAGCGGTGCAGGCAAAAGTAGTCGAGACAAATTTAAAGCCTGTTCCGCTATTGAATCTGAACTCCGGCTATATAAACAGAGCCGCGAATACACTTCCTAGTCAAGGGAACAAAGCACCATGGCGTGTTTACCAAAATTATGTACTGGATTATAAAATGCTTCGCATAGATTCCGTTAAAGACAAACGACTTACCTTTTTCAAATAAGTGGTTCAAGAGTGGCGGATAATAAAGAATTTGGCACTAATAATTCAAAAATTAAAGGTAATTTAGCCGCAAAATCCTAACAAAACCTAGGGACGTTATACAATAATTCAAATTAAAATAGATTGACAAAGTATTTTAAATATCTCCTTTCACTCTTTCTGGCTTTTGGCTTGATGGTGAATGATGGTACTTTAGATGCTCCATCAAATTCACCAGATTATTACCAATTCTCGAACGTAATTCTAAGAAGAGAATTAAACGATAAGCGTTCAAAATTATATGTGTTCCATCAGCTAAATTCGGCTGAAAAAACGGCATTCCTATTTCAGTTAGCCTTCCTACAATTTCAAGATAGTTACAGTCTTCAAATTCCGGTTCTGCTAAAATTACAAACGTTTCTTTATCAAAAAGTACGTTCATTTGCAATGCAACACATCTTCATAAACGAGATGATTACTTCCCGAAATTCCTACTTAAGTTTATACACGGCCTAGAAATTTCTTTCTACGCATTTATGCAATTCCCTGCATAAGGATGATACCAAATGTCTAATCATTTATCATTTACAAAATGTATAAACACAACAATAAAGCACGTTTAGAGCAACCTAAACGCCCTATTCTTTGGGCAAAAAGAAAAATCATGCTAATCATTACTGCCTTTATGATTGGAATGTCAAACGGAATGAATGTGGGAGACCATACGATTCACGGAAATCAAAATCACACGGAACAACATAAAAAAGATTGATTTAATTGTGTCTTACTGTTATACAATAGTAAGACACATTAAAATATTTAGGATAACTTTTCCAGTTACTACACCCACACTTTCAACCAAATCAATAGGTTATTTTACATTTTTAAATTGAAAATATCTAGTTCAAAATCATTTTTTTCTCCTGTATCTGTGAGCTGCCGCTAATAATGCCAGTCCTAAAACGATTATTGAAAACCACCAAAATAAATGTATCCCCATAAACATGTAGGATCCCATGTGCATTTCTCCATTATCGTTATTCAACATAATTTTCTATTTTAAATGTTATGCGTATCTTAATGACTCCACAGGGTCGATTTATAGTTTACGCCGACTCCAATACTTCACGATATAAACGTTTCACTCTGTGAATTTAATAATTCAAACTCAATCCAAAACCCATTCCCATATCGCTGTCATAATGCGTGGTTATTCCAAAATTTCTTTTGACAATATACCGTAATCCCGCCATATATTCATTATCGGTATTCCACATTAAATTCATGCGCAATCTTTTGGAAACCGGAATATCCATGCGTTCAAATTGCAACCTGAAATTCCCGTCGGTATAGACTTCGGCTTGTGCTTTAATGAGCATTGGCAACGTATACTCGACTCCGGCACTGAAAACAGCACGATTATCTTTAGTGTTAGATTGACCAAAAAGATTCTCTTCCGTTTCTCCCATTTCCATTTTTCGGTACCTCCAGTCAAAACCGATGAACGGCATCAGCCATTGCATTTTCCCGATGTATCGTCCGATATGCGTTTCGGTTTCATACCCGTGATGTTTGCTGTAGCCCAAACGCCATTCGGTACCAATACTCCAACGTGTGTTTTGAATCATCAACATTCCATCATTTCCATTGGTGGCAAAATCATTTTCGGCCATCACATGAAAAGCTTTATCATCAGCAAATAATTTGCGTTGCGCTAATTTTGGATTTGGAATCAAAGGATTTGGCTCTTGATTTTCATAACTAAAAACGCGACCCATTCCCGCCATCATGTGATACAGAATGTGACAATGAAAAAACCAATCGCCTTTAACATTAGCATTAAACTCAATCGTGTCAGTTTCCATCGGCATAATATCGATGATGTTTTTTAGTGGTGCGTATTCTTCTTTGCCGTTCAATACCCTAAAATCGTGTCCGTGTAAATGCATCGGGTGACGCATCATGGAACCGTTGAAGAGTACAATTCGAACATTTTCGCCTTTTTTAATCAGAATTTTATCGGCTTCTGAAACTACTTTATTATCCAGACTCCAAACATAGCGATTCATGTTTCCTGATAATTCAAAACGTAATTCTTTTATCCCCCCAGCCCCCGAAGGGGGAGTTGGAAGCGTTGTTTTAGTGGGTGATTTCAGCATCGCATAATTCAATGTGACAATATTTGAAAGTGAATTAGAATCATACTTATTATGGTTTGCATGCTCATCATCGGTTTTTATATTGTTTTTTTTAGTCTCCCCTCCTTCGGAGGGGCTGGGGGAGGATAACTCTGGATACATCACCACATTCATGTCCATTTGATTCAGTGACATTTTCATACCCATATCATCTAAATCGCCATTCATTTTCATCATGCCGTTCATCATTTTCATACCCTCAAAATACTTTAATTTAGGCAAAGGCGCAATCAATTGCTTGATGCCATCTCCCAAATACAACGAGGCCGATTTAGTCCTGTCCTCTGATGTCACTAAAAATTCAAACGCTGTTTTTTCCGCAGGAATCGTTACAACAACATCATAAGTTTCAGAAACAGCAACTATTAATCGGTCGACTTCAACTGGTTCCACATCATTACCGTCACTGGCCACCACGGTGATTTTTCCTCCGGCATAATTCAACCAAAAATAAGTAGAAGCACCACCATTAGAAATCCGCAAACGTACTTTATCTCCAGCCTTAAATTGCGAAAGCTGACTTTCGCTTTTACCATTAATCAGGAATTTATTGTAATATACATCACTGACGTCCATGGCGTTCATTCGTTTCCATTCGTTCGCGACCTTGGTTTTAAAATGTCCTGCTTTTATTGCCTCAGAATAACTCTGCGTGGTTCCTTTTTGAATCGCAAACCAGTCCGTGGCATTGTGCAACATCCGATGTACATTCTCTGGTTTCAAATCGGTCCATTCGCTCAGAATAATTGGAACTGTTGGCAAATCATCAATTCCTGCTCTAAAAGTCGGATCTTCATTTCTTTTGTTCATCACAAAAGAACCGTACATTCCAATTTGCTCCTGCAAACCTGTGTGACTGTGGTACCAATGCGTTCCGTGTTGGATAATCGGGAACGTATATTTATGCGTCGTTTTAGGCTTGATTGGCATTTGAGTCAAATTCGGCACACCATCTTCTTTATTTGGTAAAAATAATCCGTGCCAATGCAGTGAAGTATCTTCATTTAATTCATTGTGCACGTAAATTTCAGCAATATCGCCTTCGGTAAACGTAAGTGTTGGCATCGGAATTTGTCCGTTTACGGCAATCGCTCTTTTGGGCGTATCACCAAAAGTGACAATCGTATCCCGAACATATAAATCATAGCGAACGGTTCTCGAAGGGACATTTTTAACAATCTTTTTTACTGGCTCTTCTATAACTTTAGCATTTTCTGCAGGAGCACTTACATGATTTTTATGCAAATCATCACTTGCTGCTTTAGTCTCGATAATCTTAGCTTTTTTCACAACTGCCTTTGGCACTTGCTTTTTTGACACAGATTTTTTTACCAATTTTGCTTTTTCCTTGATCAAATCCATACCACATTTGGGACATTTTCCCGGTTTGTTGGCATGAATTTCAGGATGCATTGGGCATGTGTATGTCGTAGGCTGTACCTGAAAAATTTCTATTTTTTTTGAAATACTCTTTTCATTTACATTTTCCGCTTTTGCAAAAGGAGAAATCAGAATTAGAAATACTGTTAATAATATGTTGCTTTTCATGTTTATATTTAAAATTTTAAATTTCGCAGTCTTAACGCATTTGCAATAACTGAAACCGAACTAAAACTCATCGCCAAAGCCGCAATCATTGGCGAAAGCAACACTCCAAAAAACGGATACAAAACACCCGCGGCAATTGGAATTCCCAACACATTATAGAAGAAGGCAAAGAATAAATTTTGCTTGATATTTCGCATCACCGCATGACTTAAGTTTTTGGCTTTTACGATTCCTTGTAAATCGCCTTTCACCAACGTAATTTTCGCACTTTCGATGGCTACATCTGTTCCGGTTCCCATAGCAATGCCAATATCAGCTTGCGCCAAAGCCGGAGCATCGTTGATTCCGTCGCCAGCCATAGCTACAATTTTCCCTTCGGCTTGTAGTCGTTTAATTTCCTTGAGCTTGTCTTCTGGTAAACAACCCGCTTTATAGGAACTTAAATGCAATTCCTGAGCGACTGCTTTTGCCGTATTTTCATTATCGCCTGTTAGCATGATGACCTCAACTCCCTGACGAATTAATTCCTTTATAGCTTCGACACTTGTTGGTTTTATGGCGTCAGTGATTGACACAAATCCAACAGCAGTTCCATCCAATGAAATATAAGAAACCGTTTTTCCCAGTTTTTGTTCAGCTATAATTTGATTTTCTAATTCATCGGAAACCGAGGCATTCACTTGCTCCATTAATTTTTTATTTCCGAGCGCCACTTTTTTATTGGTAACTGTGCCTGTGACCCCTTTACCAGAAATTGCTTCAAAATCTTTGACTTCGATTAATGTAACTTCTTTTGCTTGCGCATAATTGACTACGGCTTGCGCCAAAGGATGTTCGCTGTACTGATTTAGAGAAGCGATACTTTGCAATAAAATGTCTTCTTGATTATTCGAGGAATAAATTTTCTCCACTGAAGGTTTCCCTTCAGTAATTGTTCCTGTTTTATCTGTAATCAGAACATTTACTTTATTCATGTTTTCCAATGCTTCGGCATTTTTTATCAAAACTCCCGATTGCGCTCCTTTTCCAACACCAACCATTACTGACATTGGCGTGGCCAATCCCAAAGCACACGGACATGCAATGATTAAGACGGCAATGGCATTAATAAATCCATAAACCAGTGCGGGTTCCGGTCCAAATTTTGCCCAAACCAAAAAGGTAACTAAAGAAACAATTACCACTATTGGCACAAAATATTTAGCAATTCTATCCGCTAATTTTTGGATTGGTGCTCTGGAACGACTGGCGTCATTTACCATTTGCACAATTTGTGAAAGCAAAGTTTCCGAACCTACTTTCTCGGCAATCATCACAAAGGATTTATTTCCGTTTATTGTTCCCGCTATTACGGCATCCTCTGTTTGTTTATCAACGGGAATAGGTTCTCCTGAAATCATTGATTCATCAATCGTACTTTCGCCATCGGTAATTTTTCCATCAACCGGAATTTTATCCCCCGGTTTTACTCGCAACAAATCTCCTTTTTTGATGTCGTGAATTGATATTACTTTATCAACTCCTTCGATAATCAAAGTGGCTTCGGTTGGTGCTAATTTTAGTAATTCTTTTATCGCGCCACTGGTTCGGCTGTGTGCTCTGGCTTCTAATAACTGCCCCAGTAAAACCAAAGTTAATATCACCGTTGTCGCTTCAAAATAAAGATGAACGGCTCCATTATGTGTTTTAAATTCTTCCGGGAAAATAGTTGGAAAAAATAATCCAACCAAACTAAACAAAAAAGCTACTCCAGAACCAATTCCGATAAGGGTAAACATATTGAGATTCCAGGTAACAATGGATTTCCATGCACGCTCAAAAAACATCCAACACGCATAAAAAACGACTGGAAGCGACAAAATTAGTTGCACCCAATTCCATTTTGAAGCATCCATAATTTTCATTAATGGATTATTCGGAATCATATCCGACATGGCAATAATAAAAATGGGAACCGTAAAAACTACAGCAATTTTCATTTTACGCACCAAGTCATCATAAACCTTATTTTCTTCGGCATCGGTTGGCTCCATAGGCACTAAATCCATTCCGCAAATAGGGCAAGAACCAGGACCTTCTTTGATAACTTCGGGATGCATGGGACAAGTATACATTATTTTACTATTTGCTATCGCCGCTTCTTTAACCAAATCCATTCCACAAACCGGACAATCGCCTGGTTTATCATACACCTTTTCACCTTCACAATGCATCGGGCAATAGTATTTACCTTTTGCATTTTTGGGTAAAATCACGGTAGCTTTTTCTTGTGGTTTATTCGAGCCACAGCATGATTTTGTAATTGGTTCCTCAGTCTTTTCATGAGAATCGCCACCAGTACTCATTGCAATTGTATAGTTTCCTGCGGCAGTTAAAGTCTCCTGCAATTGCTTAGTAGGAATGTGTTTATCCATTGTTATCGTCGCTATTGGGGGAACTAAAGTAACAACAGCTTGAATTCCATCAATAGCGTTTAATGTTTTTTCCACTTTCGAGCGACAACCGTCGCAAGACATTCCGGTAATAGTATAGGTATGTTTCATAATACTCAAATTTTGATACCACGAATCTCCGATTATTCCGTCATTCCCTTGTTACACAATTTTGGAAAAGGTTTGCGTGATTACAAATCATCGATTTGCTTTCTCGTTTTTACTTTCAATTGTTTAAAATAAGTTGGCGTAAATCCAGTTGTTTTTTTGAACTGATTGCTCAAATGTGCCACATTGCTATACTGAAGTTGAATGGCGATTTCGCTTAAAGTCAACTCATCATACGTTAATAATTCTTTGACTCTTTCTATTTTTTGAGCAATAAAATACCGCTCAATTGTAATTCCTTCTATCTCCGAAAATAAATTGCTCAAAGCACTATAATCTTGTGCCAAATCGTTTGATAAATAATCCGATAAATTGCTGTTTAACACATTATTTTTGTTGTAAACCAAATCAATTAGCACTGTTTTAATTCTTTCGATGGTTCTGTTTTTTTTATCATCGATTAAATCAAAACCCAAAGAACGTAAGCGTTTGAGCAAATCCCTTTTTTGAGTTTCGGTACATTCTGTCTCTAATTCGACTTCTCCGAGCGCTATTGAAACGGCATGAAGTCCGAGTTTTTCCAACTCTAACTCCACTGCCGTAATGCAACGGTTGCACACCATATTTTTTATGTTAAGCTTCATTATTATTTGACAGCCCCAATTCTTCTGCCACAATTCAGCATCTCCGAACCAAAATAGGGATTAATCACGTCTTTAGTTTCACTGATCCAGTACCCGGTTTTTCCTTCTCCGTACATTGGACAGTAATCCTGATAAACCGTTTGTTTTGTTCCAAATGTTTTTATTAAACCAAAAATATCTTGGCTTAATAAGGAAAAATATTCTCTTTGGTGGTCGATTTTAGCGGCATTATCGCCAATGTGTTTGACATGCGCTTTGGCATCAGCCACAAAACCATTGTACTTATTTTTTGATTTGGTATCCAAAGAAGTTGTGGTCGAACCATTCAAAGTCGCAATTAATTCTTTTGCGGCAGCGGCAGCCCTATTTGAATCATCTTTTGTTAACGCATTTTTAACTTTCAGATAATTGGAAACAATTGCATCGGTTGGGAAAGCCGTTTTGCTCACATTTCCAGTTGCAGTTATGGCACTGGATTTTTCGTTAGCAACAGCAACAGGAGTTGCTTCGTTATCAGCTGCGTTTGTTTGCGCCACTTTCTCGGTTAATTCCATTCCGCATTCAGGGCATTCACTTCCAGCTACGCCTGTTACTTCAGGATGCATTGGACAAGAGTATAATTCAGCCTTTTTTTCAGTTTTATCAGAATTCAAAGTTGTTTCTTCTTTGTTTTTTTGGTTACAAGAAACCGTCATAAAAGTCGCAATCAGAGACAAAAACAGTATTTTTTTCATGGTATTTTTTTTTATAATAATATAATGACTTCTATTTAAATTAGCTATTCACTGCCTAAATTCAAGCCCTAAAATTTATTTTATGATATTAAAAAAGTTGTATTCTAAGTTCAGATAAAATCCATTTGGCGCAGACCGCAACATAGAACTGTATAATTCATGCCTGTAAGCAACATCAATTCGGGCTTGGCTGTTTATGATAAATTGAATGGAAGGCACAATATCCAAATACGATTTTCCATTTTCGTTTAATGTTTGTCCTACAAACTCAACCATTGTGTTGATATTTGTTTGCTTAAAATTAGTGTATTTTTTTGGATACATCAGTCTTCCAAACGACAATGTATAATTAGTGGCGTTATCACTTTGCGCTGCAGGAAATTTGTAACCCGGCTTATTGTCGAATGCTTTTTCATAACTGACAGAAGCACTTATGGCTAGTTTTTTTATCAGTTGAGTAGCCACAATTCCAGTTTCAAAACCTGTATTTTGTCCCAAAATTTCTAACTGTTCCTGATGAATATCGGAGTTATTGAAACTGTATCTTCCAAATGCTGCCATCCTAAAATGACTGTGTAAATCATCCGTGGAAAGGAAACGATATTTTGTATAAAAACTGGCGCCTTCAGTTACCAATTGATTGCTTCTATTGCTGACAAACATGGATGTTCTCACCATCAAATTTTTATTGATTCCCAAAGTAACTTCGGGCATGACATGGTAATTATATCGTGATTGCATTTGCTCCTTAAAAATGGATTGTCCCAAACGAACTCCTAATGAACCCGCAGGAACATTACTTGCCGGATCAGTAACCACAAAAAGCTCTTGAGCCGATATTCCTTGAATAACAAAAAGCGTAAATACGATTAAAAAATTTCTCATTATAGTACAGCTTTAATATGGTAATCGTCATCATTGTTTAAAGAATATGTCGCAGTTTTTGAAAACGTTTTAAGCAGTTTTTTATGCTCTTTTTGAGTGACATATCCTTTATCAAAAATCCTTACTTTTGTTTCTCCGTTACTGTCTTTAAGTTCTCCATTCAATAAAACGAAAGTGGAACCGTTTACCGAAATGGTTTTATCACCTTCGGTTTTTAAGCTTTCTGTAGGCATTGTAATTACTAATGAACCGATAAAAAAGCCTGCTTTTTCAACACCTTCTTTCAATACTCTTGGCATAATTTTACTTTCTTTTTTAAAATAAACCGTGAAGGTATTCGTGTTCAAATCAGTACTCACGCTATCCACACCAACGGTTGCCTTCAGTTGTTTGTTTATCGCATTGGAACACATAGAACAGGTTAAACCAGTCGCCATTATCTCAGCTTTTGAGATTTGAGAATAGGATTGTACACTTGTCATTAAAACCAAACAAGCAATACCAATGAATTTTAAATTTATATTTTTCATTCTACTTTATTTTTTATTTGTATGATTATTTCTTCCTCCGTTGGATTGATGGCAACTAATTTTCCTGCTGCATCAAATAGATATGAATTAGGTAATTCTTCAACTCCAAAAAGCAGTGCAGATTTCGCATCAAAACCTTTAGCGTCGATTAATTGCTCGTACGCTAATTTATCTTTTTGAATAGCATTCATCCATTTGGTTTTGTCCGTATCCAGCGATATCCCAACAATTTCGAAGTTTTCATCTTTATACTCATTGTATAAAGGAGCCAGTTTTTTATTAGCCAGCCTACAAGGCGCACACCAAGAAGCCCAAAAGTCAATCAAGACCGTTTTCCCTTTTAGAGAAACTAAATTTATGGTGGTCTCTTTATTATTTTTGAGTTCTAAATCAGGCAAACTGTCTCCAATTTTCATTTGGCCGGATGCAGTTGAAATACTGATTATTAAACTGAATAGCAGCATTATTTTTTTCATTTTATATTCCTATTAATCGCTTATTGAATCGTTTCGACTGTTTTTCCACAAGTCATCATTTGGGAACCATAATAAGGATTTTTAACCGTATTTTCTTTGCTCAACCAGTTTGCACCTTTACCGTCATTTGCCATTGGGCAAAACTGAAGATAAACCGGAGTTTCATATTTAGCCACTTTTATCAATTCATACATCGATTTTGAAAAAGGAATAAAAAATTCTCTTTGACGCTTGATATCTTGAGTTTCCGAAATGTTCTTGGCATCAGCCATTAAACCCTTCATTTCTTTCATCCAAATCATGTGAACATCCATAGCAAGCTCGTCCATTTTTACTGCATTCAAAGCTGTCAGAACGTCTTTCGCTGCAGTAGCAGAAGCTTTTCCTTCAGTTTTCACCAAAGCATCTTTCAAAAGAAAATAGGTATCAAAAACAACTTTTAATTTAGTATCCACTTGTTGTTTTGCAACTGGAGCATCAGAATGATTGACGTGGTTTGCATGATTTTCTGTACTAGTAGTTTCCATTTTCATCTCTGTTGAAACGGCAACTTTTGCTTCTCTATCATATTGACAACATCCATGTAATACATCATAAGTAGCATCCGGCGCAAGAAATTTATCGCTGTCGTAACCGGCTAAAGCGATGCGTTTCAAAATTTCGTCTTGACTCGTTTTGGTAGAATCATAGGTAAGTGTTGCCATTTTGGAATCTTTATTCCACTCCACTTTCGCTGTTTTTTTCAAGTTTCCGGCAGTTTCTATCTTGCTTTTACACATATCACAGTTTCCATATATTTTGGCAGTTTCTGTTTTGCTGTTTTTAATTTGCGCGCTTGCACTTGTAACTGAAAGCAATAGGATTATTGCCATCAATATTTTTTTTATTGAGTTCATTATATTAATAATTTTGAAGTGAATTAGTCGCAAAAACATTCAAAACAATAGCATATTCCGCTACATTTCAATTTGTATTCGACTAAAATTTAATGATTATAAAAGCATAAAATGCTTTAAAACAGACAGTCTTTTGGCTGTCACAGAAGGAATTTAGCTTATTTTGGGTGGAAGCCAAATAGAACGGAAATGCGAAGAAATAAAGATTTCCGAGTAATAATAATTTTGTTTTTCAGTAGAAAAACTAAAAACTTGGTTGTTTAATTCGGTATAAAACGCCGAAGTCAACCCTAAATAAATTGTCGAACTGCCGCAAGTAACATCTTTACAAGCACCTTTGCAGCCGTCATGTGAACTTTCATTCGATTTTTTTTCTTTTTTGCAACAGTCTTTCTTGTCCTTTTTTGAAGAAGATTCTTTTTTGCAACATGCCTTCTCCGTTTTTGTAGCACATGCAAAAGCTACGCCCGGTGTCATAAAGAAACCAAGCATAACCAATAACATTATGTAAAACTTTTTAGACATTGTTTATCTGATATAGAAGTACAAAGGTATAAAATTAAGAAATACTGTAAATTGATTCAATCACAAATGCGTGTTAAAACAATATTTTACTTTCCTTCTCCTAATATTCCATTCATTATAGACTGCAAAACTGATAATATAACACTAAAAATCAAAGCCGTCAAAAACGTATCCACGCTAAATCCGCCTACTATTTTTGTGCACAATAAAATCATAAGCGCGTTTATGACCAACAAAAATAATCCTAAAGTTAGGATAGTAACCGGCAATGTAAGAATTACCAATATTGGTTTGATAAATATATTCAGTAACCCTAGAACAATGGCTACAATTAATGCTGTAGTAAATCCAGCCACATGAACGCCAGGCATAAAGTTCGCTATAAGCAATACTAAGCCAGAAGTAATAAGAATTTTGATCAGTAAATTCATGGTTTTTTATTTTAAGATTTAATAAATGTAAGAAAAATTTAAATCTGATTCGTTTATTTCAAAAAGGAAATAACTTTTTGATAGAAATCGGCTGGGTTTTCAGCATGAAGCCAATGCCCTACATTAGGGATTGTTTCAATGCTTGAATCCGGGAAATGTTGTTTTATGTTTTCGAAATCGCTGTCTAAAATATACTTTGAATTTCCACCGCGAATGAATAATGTTGGTTTCTCGAAAATAAATCCTTCTGGTAACGGAATTCCTATTTCATCCATTTTTGTATTAAAAACTGCCAAATTAAATCGGAAAGCCAATTGTCCCGGCTCTTGCCAATATAAATTTTTCATTAAGAATTGTCGGGTTCCAAAATCAGGAATGTACTTTTCCATAATTTCTTCGACATCACTTCGGCTTGGCTTTATTGAAAAATCTACCGCATTCAATCCCGCCAAAATATCCTGATGGTGTTGCGGATAAAATTTAGGTCCAATATCAGCCACAATTAATTTATCTACTAGTTCCGGGTAAGTAGTGGCCAAAAGCATCGCTACTTTCCCGCCCATCGAGTGTCCTATTATATTGATGTTTTCTAAGTTATGAGCTTTGCAATACTCGTAAACATCCTGCGCCATGATTTCATAACTAAACTCTTCTGAATGCAAGCTTCTCCCGTGGTTGCGTAAATCGAGAACATGAACTTGAAAATCAGTCGCAAATTGCGTTCCGAGTGTTTTCCAATTATCTGACATTCCCAGAAATCCGTGAACAATTAAAAGTGGTTTTCCTAAGCCCTCTATTTTTGAAAAAAGCATATAATTTTAGATTTTAACATTATAATTTATATTACAAACCATTAAGAAATTAAGATAGATTAAGTGTAAAGCTTACTAACCTTAATTTCTTAATGATTAAAAAAACTATTTTAATTTTTGCAAATACATATTTACCACATTATCCAATCCAAGATAGATAGCTTCGGAAATTAAAGCATGACCAATAGAAACTTCCAATAATCCTGGAATGTTTTGTTTGAAAAACTGAATGTTATCCAAACTCAAATCATGACCTGCATTGATTCCTAATCCAAGTTCATTAGCCAAAATTGCCGATTCAGTGTACGGCAAAATTCCCTTTTGATTTCCTAAACTGTATTGATGAGCAAATGCTTCGGTATACAATTCGATTCTTTCGGTTCCAATTTTCTTTGCACCTTCAATCATTTCCAGAACTGGATCTACAAAAATGGAAGTTCTGATTCCGTTGCGTTGAAATTCCTGAACGATTTCAGTTAAATAAGAGGCATGTTTTATGGTATCCCAACCCGCATTAGAGGTTATGGCATCAATCGCATCTGGCACTAGAGTCACTTGTGTCGGTTTTATTTCCAAGACAAGATCTATAAATGTTTTCTCTGGATTTCCTTCAATATTATATTCGGTGTAAACCACAGACTTTAAATCGCGGGCATCTTGATAGCGAATGTGGCGCTCGTCCGGACGCGGATGTATGGTTATTCCTTCGGCTCCAAACTTTTGAATGTCGGCAGCCACTTTTAATAAATCGGGAACATTACCGCCACGAGCGTTTCGCAAAGTAGCTATTTTATTGATGTTTACACTTAATTTTGTCATTAGAACACTTTTTGATTTTGATACTTGTATTTGTCAGGACAAAAATACAAAGTAAAACTTAGGAGATTTTGCTTATTTTTGATTATTTTGCATGAAATATTGCCGATTGATTTATGACAGAAATTACAGAATATATTACCAATGATTTTAAAGCGATTGACAGCCATGATTCTATTGCGGCCGTTCAAGACTTTTTTAGCGACTTACACTTTTCCCATTTTCCAATTGTAGAAGAGGGCGTTTATATTGGCAGTATTGCATCGGAAGATATTGAAACCTTCGACAGTGACAAAGAAGTAGCCGATTACCGCTTTACGCTTGAGGGATTTTTTGCCAGAACGAATACGATTTGGCTGGATGTTTTAGAAGTTTTCGCAAAAAACCATACAAATTTAGTTCCCGTTTTGGACGAAAACAATACGTACGTAGGGTATTATGAAATAGAAGATATCATGAAATTTTTTCATGAAACACCCTTTTTAAAAGAACCAGGCGGAATTATTATTGTCAGAAAACCAATTTTAGATTATTCGATGAGTCAGATTACTCAAATTGTCGAAAGCAATAACGGCAAGCTTTTGGGTTTATTCATTTCAGAAGCCGATGTGGATAGTGTGGAAGTGACTATGAAAATAACTTTGGGAGCAATGAACGAAATAATCCAAACTTTTAGAAGATACGGTTATGAAATCATATCAGAACATCAAGAAGACAATTATATTAACAACTTAAAGGAACGGTCTGATTATTTAGACAAATACCTGAACATATAACCGCTTATTCGGAGATTTGATGATTCGGTTATTGCAACCACCATCTCAAACAACCCAATAATCAA
This sequence comes from Flavobacterium petrolei, assembly GCF_003314435.2. Taxonomy (GTDB): domain Bacteria; phylum Bacteroidota; class Bacteroidia; order Flavobacteriales; family Flavobacteriaceae; genus Flavobacterium; species Flavobacterium petrolei. The sequence goes on from NZ_QNVY02000001.1 coordinate 462,633, forward strand.
ATTAACGATTAAAAAAAGATGAAAGTAGCGATCTACGGTCAATATTATCAAAACAGCACAGAACCTATTATAAATGACATCTTTGTTTTTTTTAACAAAAACAATGTGGAGATGATTATCGAGTCTCATTTTTTGTTGATGCTTAATGAAAGGAAGATTGTCGAAAATAAATACAAAACTTTCACTTCCCATACGGAACTTGACTCCAGCTTTGACATGTTAATCAGCATTGGCGGAGACGGAACAATATTAAGAGCAGCAACATTAGTTAGAGATTCCGGCATCCCCATATTAGGTATAAATGCAGGAAGACTTGGTTTTCTGGCAACCGTTCAAAAAGAGAACATTGCTGAATTTATGCAATTTGTGATTGACAAAAAATATACAATTTCCAAAAGAGCATTACTAAGCTTAACCTGTTCACCACCCAATGAATCGATTGACGAAATCAATTTTGCGATGAATGAAATTACGGTTAGCCGAAAAGATACCACATCGATGATTACGATTGATACCTATTTGAATGATGAATTTTTGAATTCCTATTGGGCTGACGGTTTAATTATTTCTACACCAACTGGATCTACGGGATATTCCTTAAGTTGTGGAGGCCCAATTTTGACACCAGATGTAAAAAGCTTAGTTATTACCCCTATTGCACCCCACAATCTCACCGCCAGACCACTGGTAGTTCCGGATGAAACTGAAATCAGATTGAAAGTTTCGGGACGAGAGGAAAATTACTTGGTTTCCTTAGATTCCAGAGTCACTTCGGTAAAAAATGAATCCATACTGACTTTAAAGAAAACCCCATTTCAAATTAATATGGTTGAAATTCCCGAAGAAACCTTTTTAAAAACACTTCGAAGTAAATTACTTTGGGGAGAAGACAAACGGAATTAAATCATTTTACTCAAGCGTTATACGATTTTATCGATTTTTCCCGTTTTAATGAAACAAATACTTATTTAGTGTTAGTTATAGCTCTAATTCCTAAAAAAACACACATTTAACAGAATGGGTATTGTATCGAATTGATAATTATTATATTTGCACGCAATTTTTGATTTAATGAACAAGATCTATTACTTATTTTTCTGTTTTTTCCCTTTGATGATGGCCCAAGCCCAAATCCATGAGGTCGGAGTTTTTCTAGGCGGGAGCAACTACATTGGTGATATAGGTCCGACAACTTATATTGCGCCAAACGAGCCTGCTTTTGGATTGTTGTACAAATGGAATAAAAGTCCCCGACACGCTTATCGATTTTCCTACATTCAATCTGACATTACATCGAATGATTTAGATTCAGAAGAAACTAGTAGAAACCAAAGAGGGTATCGTTTTGAAAATAACTTAAAAGAAGTATCTTTAGGTCTTGAATTCAACTTTTTCGATTTTAATCTTCATAAATTGAGTACTCAAATAACTCCATATGTTTTTTCTGGTGTAAATTATTTTTCAAGTAAATATACCTTAACAAATACTAAAGCAGATATATCCGTACAAGGTAGAACAGAAAGAAAAAAATCAATAGCAATACCTATGGGTATAGGAATCAAGTCAAACATAACACGAAGTTTCGTTTTGGCAGTAGAAACGGGAGCCAGATATACTTTGACAGATAATATAGACGGAAGTTTTAATCAACAATTTGGAAATATAAATAATAATGATTGGTATGTTTTTTCAGGAGTTACCTTAACGTATACTTTTGGAGAAAAACCCTGTTATTGCGGAGAATAAAAAAATGAATTTACTACAGCATATCGACGCGACAAGATTACCCAAACACTTAGCCATAATAATGGATGGCAACGGACGTTGGGCAAAGCAGCAAGGACTTTTACGGGCTTTGGGACATGAAAGCGGAACAAAATCAGTGAAGGTTATCATAGAATCCAGTGCTAAACTAGGCATTGAATTCCTTACGCTTTACGCTTTCTCCACTGAAAATTGGAACAGACCAAAACTAGAGGTCGAGACCTTAATGAAGGTACTCATCAACTCCTTGAAAAAGGAACTTACCACCTTACAAAAAAACAACATCAAGCTTAATGCTATTGGTAATTTGGAAAAACTACCAAAATCCGCACAAAAAGAGCTCCTTGATGTAATTGACAAGACTAAAGACAACACACAAATGACGCTGACTTTGGCGTTAAGCTACGGCTCTAGAGAGGAACTTGTCAGTGCGGTAAAAAACATTTGCAGTAAAGTTAAAAATAATATAATTTCAATAGACAGTATTGACGATTCCATTATTAATGAGCATCTTTACACGCAAAATTTACCTGACGTAGATTTACTAATACGAACAAGTGGAGAACATAGGATAAGTAACTTTTTGTTGTGGCAAATTGCCTATTCAGAATTGTATTTTACTGACATATTGTGGCCAGACTTTAAAGAACAAGATTTATATGAGGCTATCATTAGTTATCAAAAAAGAGAACGTAGATTTGGAAAAACAAGTGAACAAATTAAATAATTTTTTAGTGTTAAATAAAAGCATAAAAATAGTCGTTACCGTTTTGATTTTCGGAAGTTTTACACAAGTTAAAGCTCAAGAAAGAGTTCCTTTTGATCAAGGTAAAAAATACATTCTTGCCGATGTAGCCGTAGTGGGAGATATCAGTTTTAATTCGCAAACCGTTGTCACTTTTTCTGGTTTGCAAAAAGGTCAAGAAATAACTGTTCCAGGCGAGGAAATTAGTGCTGCTATAAAAAAATTAGGTAAATTAGGTCTCTTTGATGAAATCTCTTTTTATATAAATAAAATACAGAATGATAGTATTTATCTTGACTTAAACATTATCGAATTACCTAAATTAAACGAGGTGAAATTTGTAGGTATTAAGAAAACAAAAACGGAAGGTTTAATTAAAGATAACTCGTTGAACAAAGGAAAAGTAGTTAATGAAAACTTGATTACGACTACTAAAAACTACATCGAAAACAAATACAAAAAAGACGGATACTACAACACAAAAGTAAACATCAATACCGTTAAAGACACTGCAACGGTAAACCAGGTCAATATGCTTGTTGCTATTGACAAAGGCGATAAAGTAAAAATTCAGAGTATTGATTTTGCTGGAAATACAAAATTATCCGACAAAACGTTGCGTAAAGCAATGAAAGAAACGAAACAAAAAAATCCTATTCGACTTTTAAAAGCTTCTAAATTTATAAAAGATAAATACAAAACTGATTTAGAGAAAGTTATTGCAACTTATAAAGAAAAAGGATACAGAGATGCACGAATACTTTCGGATTCTGTAACGTATGATAAGAATAAAAATGCGTTAAACATCAAAATTAATGTTGAAGAAGGAAATAAATATTATTTTGGAGACATTAAGTTTTTAGGAAATACCGTTTATACCGATCAGGGTTTAAGTAGAATTTTAGGCGTCAAAAAAGGAGATACTTATAATGGTGTTCTTCTTGAAAAAAGAATTGCCGATAAGTCTAAACCAGATGCAGAAGACATTACCAATTTATACCAAAATAACGGTTATTTATTTTCTAATGTAAATGCTGTTGAGGTTAAAACTGCAAATGACACTATAGATTTTGAAATACGAATTACAGAAGGTCCAATTGCTTACTTCAATAAAATTACAGTTGTAGGAAATGACAAAACAAATGACCGAGTAATCTACCGTGAATTAAGAACAAAACCGGGAGAGAAATATAGTAAAGAAGAATTAGTAAGAACCATTCGTGAGATTGGTCAACTAGGATTCTTTGATCCAGAAGCAATCGATCCTAAATTTAAAAATGTAGATTCAGGAGCCGGAACTGTTGATATTGAATACAATCTTGTAGAGAAAGGTTCCAGTCAAATTGAACTTCAAGGAGGTTATGGCGGTGGTGGTTTCATTGGTACGCTTGGACTTTCTTTTAACAACTTCTCAGCTAGAAACATGTTAAATAAAGATGCTTATAAACCACTGCCGATGGGAGATGGTCAAAAAGTATCCTTGCGTTTACAAGCTAGTACTTTTTTCCAAACCTATAGCGTATCATTTTCAGAACCATGGTTTGGCGGAAAAAAACCAGTATCATTTAGCTCTTCTATTTCATACAGTAAGCAGTTTTTAAACAATTTTATTACTCAGCGTGCAGATAAAACAAAAAGTTTTGACATCTTGACGTTATCTGTTGGTCTGGCAAAAAGACTTACTGTTCCAGATGATTTCTTTGTATTATCACAATCGATCAGTTATCAGCATTATGCCTTAAACAATTATAATACAGGTCTGTTTACATTTGGAAACGGAACTTCAAGAAACTTAGCATATACTATAGGACTTACAAGAAACAGCAAAGGATTGAATCCAATATTCCCTACTTATGGTTCTGAATTCAGTCTTTCAGCAAAGTTAACTCCACCTTACTCTTTACTTAATGGTGTAGATTATGGCACGTTAGGAGACCAAGAGGAATATAAATTAAAAAATACCGTCGACCGACAAAATGTTCCGGATGCCAATGGAAACATTGTAAACATAGGAGATTACATAGACACTAATGGTAATAAGGTTTCTAATTTTTCATTAGCGGCAGCTGACGTAAGTAAAGTCGATCAAAAGAGATTTAATTGGTTAGAATATTATAAAGTTAAATTCAAAGCTGACACGTATACCAAAATTTATGGTAAACTAGTACTTAGAGCATTAGCTGAATTTGGTTTCTTAGGCTCATACAATCAAGAAAGAGGAGCCGTTCCTTTTGAACGTTTCTACCTTGGTGGTGATGGATTAGCTAACTTTTCGATGGATGGTAGAGAGACGATCCAGTTAAGAGGATATCCTAATAACTCGTTGACACCTGTTAATAGTGCTGGAGAACAAATTGGAGCTACAGTATTTAATAAATTCTCAATGGAATTGCGTTATCCAATTACATTGAAAGCATCAGCTTCAATATACGCCTTGGCTTTTATGGAAGCAGGATCATCATTTAGTGATTTCAAAAGCTATAATCCGTTTGCATTAAGTCGCTCTGCCGGAGTTGGTCTACGTGTATTTATGCCAGCATTTGGTTTATTAGGAATCGATTTTGGACATGGATTTGACGCATTACCGGGACAAGCAAAAGCTAATGGATGGGAAACCCACTTTATCATTGGGCAACAATTCTAAAAAATTGGTGTATGATTTTCTAATATAGTATAGTTATGGGAAAACAATTTTTATATGTATTTTTAGCTTTAATTGCCATGCAAACAATTAATGCGCAAACCAGAGGAAATAAGCTAGGCTACATTGATATGGAATACATTTTACAAAATGTTCCTGACTACACTGAAGCAAAAATTCAATTGGAGCAAAAAGCTCAAAAATGGAAATCGGAAATTGACGCTAAAAAAATTGAAATCAATAAATTAAAGGAAGCTTTAAAAGCAGAAAAAGCATTGCTCACTAAAGAATTGATAGACGAAAGAGAAACCGAAATCAGTTTCCTTGAAAATGAAAATTTAGATTACCAACAGAAACGTTTTGGTGCTAACGGAGATTTAATCATTCAAAAATCTGTTTTGGTAAAACCAATTCAAGACCAAGTTTTTACAGCAGTTCAAGATATTGCAGAACGATTAAAATATGATTTCATATTTGATAAAACTTCCGACTTGACAATGCTTTTTGCAGCCAAAAGATTTGACATCAGTGATCAGGTTTTACGTGTTCTAAACCGTACCGAAAAAAGAGAGCAACTGACCAAAAAACAGCAAAAAGAAGCGGAAGAAAGAGAAAGTAAAGAAGATGCATTAGATGATAATCCGGCTTTGGCTGAACGCCAAAAACTATTAGATGATAAAAAAGCAGCAAGAGAGAAGGTTCTAGAAGACCGAAAATTACTTCAAGAGCAAAAGAAAAAAGAATTTGACGACAAAAGAAAACAAATTCAAGCTGACAGAGAAGCTAAAAAAAATGGCACGGTTTCTGCAAATGTTAAAAAAGAAGATGCACCAACAAGTTTAACTAAAAATAATGAGGCTGCAGCAATTGCAGATGATGTGAAACAAAATCAAGCTGAAGCAAGAGCCAAAACATTAGAAGACCGTAAAAAAGTGTTGGAAGACCGCAAAAAGATTTTAGAAGAAAGAAGAAAAAAAATTCTGGATGAAAGAGAAGCGGCTAGGAAAGCGAAAGAAGAAAAGTTAAAAGAAAAAACAAACAATAATTAATTACTTAATATTTTAAAAACGATGAAACAAATCAAAACTCTACTAATTGCTGCAATTTTAATGTTAGGAGCAAATCAAACAATGAATGCACAAGCAAAAACAGCTCATGTTGATGTAAGTGAAATTATGACAAAAATGCCAGCAATGTTAGAAGCTCAAAAACAATTAGATAAATTGAGTACTACTTATGATGCTGATTACAAAAAGATGGTTGAAGAATACCAAGCAAAATTAAAAAAATACGAAGCTGAAGCTGCAACTGTTACTGAAGCTATAAACGGAGATCGTTCTAAAGAAGTGCAGGATATGCAAAAAAGAATTGTTGATTTCAGAGACAATGCTCAAAAAGAATTACAACAAAAAGAATCTGATATCGTAAAACCATTAATGGAAAAAGTAAGAGCTTCTATCCAAAAAGTAGGAAAAGCAAAAGGATTCCAATATGTTCTTGATGGTTCTTCTCTTTTATTAGCTGATGGTCCAAACTTGACTATGGATGTTAAGAAAGATTTAGGTTTCTAAAAGAAATCATTAATCATAATAAAAACTGCTCACCCTAACAAAGGATTGAGCAGTTTTTTTGTTTAAAACAAATCATAGGAAATTTAAATCGTAGCATGTAACTTTGTTTTTATGAATAGCAATAATCAACCTATAGGAATCTTTGACTCAGGTATTGGCGGAACTTCCATTTGGTCAGCGATTCATCAATTGTTGCCAAATGAAAAAACGATATATCTTGCAGATAGTAAAAATGCACCTTACGGACAAAAATCTAAAAAAGAAATTGTCGCACTGAGCATGAAAAATACCGATTTCTTGCTTGAAATGGATTGTAAATTAATAGTAGTAGCCTGTAATACCGCAACCACGAATGCAATTCAGGAATTAAGAGCAAAATATAACGTTCCGTTTATAGGAATAGAACCGGCTATAAAACCAGCAGTCACACATTCGAAAACGCAGATTATAGGAATCTTAGCGACACAAGGAACGCTGAATAGTGAACTTTTTAATAAAACTACTGAAAAGTACCAAGACACTAAAATAATAGAACAGGTAGGTCACGGATTAGTTCAGCTAATTGAAAATGGAGAAATCAATTCGCCAGAAATGACTAAATTGCTTCACTCCTATCTAGAACCTATGATAAAAGCTAATATTGATTATTTAGTTTTAGGTTGCAGCCACTATCCCTATTTGATTCCGCAGATAAAAAAAATACTGCCGGAACACATTCATATTATTGATTCGGGTGAAGCTGTAGCTAAGCAAACGCAACATATACTTCGGGAAAAAGTAGGATTCGCTTCCGTTGAGGAGAAGCAACCTGTTTTTTATACCAATACCAATCCTAAAGTTTTAAGTGAAATTTTAGGTAATAACTTTAAGGTTGACGAAATAGAGTTTTAAACTATTCAAATTTTCTTTTAACAAACCAAATACCGTCCAAACTTAAATTAAGAGACAATTTATGATAATTCTCTTTTATTAATCCGTCAGTAATTCTACCTTTTTGTCCAAATGAATAACTGATATTTAGTGCTGAAAATGTATTATCGATGGGAAGTGAAACTCCAACTGAAAACGACATAGCATTAATTCTTTTATTATCAACTTCGAGGTAACCGGTATCATAATTGAATCCCGTTGAATATTGAATCCTATCAGAGTAGCTCCTTATATCTCTTGGCTTACTATAAGAAAATCCCAAAGCAAATTTATCCTGGTTTACGTACTTCCCATACACATCAGATTGATTGGTGCTATTCCACAATCCTTTTCCGTAATCTAGTGTCAGATTTAAGTTATTCTTAAAAACCTTACTTAAACCCACTCCTATTTCCAATGGCATATAGTAATCATCCGTATCCGACGCAACCTCTGACTCAATAGCCAAAGATCCTGAATTAAAGACTGAAGTTACGGATTGTACTTTAGTAGCATTTATTTTTGTTGGAGATTTCAAATTCATTCCCAAAGTAAATGTAGAATCAACTAAGAACTGGCCTCCCAGAGATGCCCTGACGCCATTATAATTTGTCTTTTTATAAATATTCGTTACCGAATTAGCAATACTATAATCTCTATCATCTGTAGTATTTCCAAAAAGGACAGAGGTAGAAAGCCCCAATGCAATTTTTTTACCAATTTTATAGCCATAGGAAATATCAAAATCATTTAATCCACCTGTTCCGGTAGCATTCAAAGTATAGTTTTCCTGACTATCCTGAATAGGCAATGATAAATTAGATATTTTGAATGTAGAACTCGAATAGGGTTTTAGCGCCAAACTAAAAGCAGATTTTTTAGAAACTGGAAAAGCTAAAGCAATGTGAGAAAATTGCACATTATTTCGACCCTCTTTTTTTGAGTTGTTTTCGTAACTGGATAAGATAGCTTTCCCTCCAATGTCAAATAAAAAATGATTCTGATCCATAAATCCTAAAGATGCTGGATTTAAATTGTTGATAAATCGGTTTGAGGGCAGAGCAATACCGGAAGAACCTATTCCGGGAATCGGACCAAAATCTGAATCATATAAACTTCCTAAACCATACAGAGAGTATGGAGAACTGGAAATACTTTGTGAAAACGAAACTGTTGTTATAAAAAGAAACAAAGCTAAGAATGCTATTTTATTTTTCATCTAATAAGAAATATAATAAATTTTCAATTGAATTTTGTTGGTCGAATTTTTCTGATCACCTAAAACCAGTCTGTCAACTGCTTTTGAAATACTGGGCAATGTGAGAATTAAGGACGATCTAGAGTCAGACTCCTTTAGCATTTCAGCTTGTAAAAAAGCACCAATAGAAATTTTATACCCAATATTCTCATTGAATTCATCACTTGTAGCGTTCAAGAGTCCATAAACAGCCGTTCCATCTATAGTATTTAGCGTTCCTTTGATTCTATTTAATTTATCCCCTACAAAAACACGTAAAGAATCCACTAAAGGATAAGCAACTGAATAGGTATTATTTATTGGTTTTATGATTAACTCAGCATCTACAATTGCCCCTTTTTCAGAGAGGTATTTCAATTGTTTAATATTAGGAAAATCAACTCGGCAAGCAAGCCCTGTCCCTGATTGAATGAAAGCTTTATTCCCCGTTAACAAACTGGACAGCTTACTGGAAGAAACAGGTAAATCCTGAATTTGTGTTCCAGCTCTATCTAAAGTGATATTATTAAATTGCTTGGAGACATCTAAAATAGAGAAGTTTTTAATTAATGAGGTTTCTGTATCGCCTTGGTATTTTGAATAATACAACCGAAGTGCGCTAGACAAATTAAAACCTACAACACTAGAGGAATTCCCTGATGTTGACTTGATAACAAATCCTTTGAGATATTCTATAAACTCATCAGAATTTGATATTTCAAGTTTTTTCAATTTTAAAAAAAGAGCATTTCCAAATTCATTATCCAGTTTCACAACCACCGAATCCATACTATTGGGTTTTGGTTTAAATGAAATACTACCGAGACTTTCCACATCATAGCTTAAACTGGAATTATTGTAAAAGCTATCATCATCTGAGTTTGGCTTAACCTTTTGTGTCAATCTATGAATACTGAGAGATTGCACTTTTGTTGTGTCTCCGTAGAAATACTTATCTTGTTTTAAGACCATTTTAATCGAATCGAAAACATAATTTGGAGCATCAGTATCAGAACTTTCATTATAAAGACTGTACGTTGTAGCCGAGAGCTGAAAATAACTATCTGATTTTACTTTTCCAAAAATAGGATCGTCGTAATTACCTACCAAAATTCTGCTCTGACTGGATGTAACTAATGAATCAAAATTAATAGTAGAAACGTCAACAGTTACAGTATCTATTAATATTACTTTATTACTAACCGATAAATAATCAGAACCAACAACAAATTCTCCAGCGTCAGCATCAGAGTTACATGAAGTCATCATAATCCCTAAAACCAGCAAAAATAATACCTTGTGCATAAATGTTTTTTGAACAAATATATAGGAGACCACTTTATACCGCATAATAACATATACCGCTCACAGCTTTGTGTCTATAAAATGGCCGTTCTACTCTATAATTAAGATACAGCAAGTAATTAATCATTCGACCTTACAAATGCCCCGTTAGTCTATGAAATTGGACGGTACATATATATTCTTTTTTTTAGTTGGATAACGTATCTACTTTTGAATCAATAAAAAAATTATGAGAAAAAAGACTTTAGCAAATCTGTTGTTTATGATTCCAATTCTTACTGCATCAGCCCAAAGCGGATATTCCTTAGAGTTAAATATAAAAACACAACCAACGGAGAAAATTACAATACATGAAACTGGAATTGGACTAACTTTTTTTAAAAATATTGACACTAAAAATAAAATAACCAACACCTTCAAGTACAAGAATATTGGAGTCGATTATTCATTAGAAAATTATGATTTACAAAATAGTCTGAATCAGTATAACGGTTTCGAAAATGATTTTAAGCTCTCTCATCAATTAAGCGGTACTACAAAACTGAATATAGAAATTAATCCAATGGTCAATTTCGAAAATAATCTTGGAATTTCTGATGTGTCGATTCTCGGTGGTTTAGAGACATCTCATTCTTTCAATAATTCAAACACAATCAGCATTGGAGTAAAAAGGATGGCGCTTTTTGGCAAACCGGAAATACTGCCTACTTTTTCTTTTTATCATCAAATCAGCCCTAATGCATTTATTGAAGCTGGCTTTCCAAACTCCACATTCTCTTATTCAAATAACGCACGAAATAGTTTCAGTTTGACAAATAGTTTCAATGGAAATTTTTACAACCTAGACAAACCCGAAGTTCTTGACCATTTGAATGCGGCTACAAAAGTGAGTTTTTCACAAATGACTTCGGCATTAGAATATGAAAGAAATATGGACTCAAACTGGTTTGTAAGTTTAAAAGGAGGCTACGAATTCAACAAAAAGTATAATCTAACGAATAGCAGTGGCGACTCAAAACTTAATTTTAATAGCACTAACGGCTACATTTTTAACATTGGAATAAAATACAAACATTAATAAACACGATAAATTATGAATATTTTTAAAAAAGGAATATTGTTCACTACACTTTTTGCAAGTTTAGTATTTGTAGGCTGCAGCAATGATGACGATGACGAAGATTTAATAGGAAACTGGATTAAAAAATCCTCCTTTGACGGGCCGGCAAGATCAAGCGCAACGAGTTTCGTAATTGGCACTTATGCTTTTGTAACCACTGGATATACAGGGGATGAATACCTAAAGGATCTTTGGGCTTACAATTCAACAGGCGATTATTGGGAGCAAAAAGCTGATTTCATTGGGTCAGCAAGAAGTTCGGCTTCTGGATTTGAATTAAACGAAAAAGGCTATATAGGTCTTGGTTATGATGGTACTAATAAATTAAAGGATTTTTATGAATATGACCCCAGCAGCAACACTTGGATGAAAAAAGCTGATTTTGCAGGAACAGCACGCTATTCAGCAGTGGGGTTTCAAGTGGGCGGTAAAGCGTATTTTGGAACCGGTTATGATGGGAATTATCTGAAAGACTTTTATCAATACGACCCAACTACCGATTCTTGGTCATTATCAAATGGTTTTAGCGGAGAAAAAAGACGAAATGCTACAGTTTTTGTAATTGATGATAAAGCTTTTTTTGGAACAGGAGTAAATAACGGAGCTTACCAAGTTGATTTTTGGATGTTTGATCCGGCAACTGAACTATGGACAAGAAAACGCGACATAGATCAAGACACTGATGATGACGATAGTTACAATGATGAATATGTAATTCTACGTTCTAATGCAACAAGTTTTTCTATGAACGGTTTAGGATATGTTGCTTGTGGCGAAAGCTCAAAAACGATATGGGAATACAATCCAACAACTGATAGTTGGGAAGAAAGAACATCTCTTGAAGGTTCAGCCAGAACAGATGCAATAGGTTTTTCAATCAACCAGCGAGGATTTGTGATGCTTGGAAGAACCGGAACCACTTATTTTGATGATTCATGGGAATTTAAACCTTTAGAAGAACAAAACGATGACGACAATTAAACCAACAAATATATTCTTCTGGGCTACAATCCAGAAGAATTTTACTTTAGTAAAAAAAATAAACATACTACTTTTTACACTGGGCTTGTTTCTATTTATATCTTGCAACAAAAGTGAAAACCTAAAGGTACAATCTTTAAAAACAGCTACGGGCTGGGGTTATTGCATAACTAACAAGGACAAAACTATAATAAAACAAACTATAATTCCTGTTATCAGCGAAAATAAAAGCTTCAAAACAGAAGAAGAAGCGCTGAAAGTAGGGAACTTAGTATTACAAAAATTGAAAGATGATTTATCGCCTACGGTAACAAAAAAAGATTTAATTTTATTAGCTGTAAAAATCTAGATGAACATAGAAGGAATTAAAAATAACAATTTAAACCAAATACTTTTTCATAGTATGATTTGGTGTTTTTTCATTGTTACCTCACTACTTCAGTTTTACGAAAGTCCTTTTCGTATTGGCGTCGATTTCTATTTACAATGGACTACCGGAATACTATTATTCTATCTGAATTATTTATACCTAGTCCCCTTATTGCTTTTGCAAAAGAAATACTGGCAATATTTCTTGATTACAATTGCGTTAATAACCCTATTTATGATTGTTCGGTTTATTTTCTTTATGCCCGAATTTCAAAACATGAGGCCTTTAAGAATAATAAATCAATCCGGAAAAGAGATTTTATTAAACCCAAATTTCAAAAGGAAACAGCCGTTTTTTTTAAAAATTGTCCCTTCTTTTTTCTACATATTAATCATTACAATTAGTACAATTATTAAAACTTTGTCTGAATTATACAACAATCAGCAAAACAAATTAATAGCCGAGACGCATAGAACTTCTACAGAATTAAATTATCTAAGAAAACAGACCAATCCACATTTTTTATTTAATTCCCTGAACAGCATTTATTCATTAGCCTATAAAAAATCTGATTTAGTTCCGGATGCCATTGTAACTTTGTCAGAAATGATGCGGTATATGTTGTATGAAACCGATAATAAATCGGTATTTCTGGAAAAAGAAATCAATTACATAAAAAACTATCTTGAGCTGCAAAAACTGCGATTGAATAATATTGAAAACATCACCATCAATATTCATGGCGAGACAAAAAATAAATACATAGAACCGTTGCTTTTGATTTCATTTATTGAGAATGCTTTCAAATATGGCACGGATTATAAAGGGGCAGCTTTTGTAAAAATTAAAATAACAATTGATGAAGATATTTTAGATTTTTGGGTAGAAAACAAAATTGAAAATCACCGAAAAGATCCGGAAAATTCAGGAATAGGATTGACCAATATTGAAAGTCGCCTGAATCTCCTTTATCCTAATTCACACCAACTCACTATCATTGAAACCGACAGTAAGTACAGTGTTCATTTAAATCTAAAACTAGACCAGATTCAAACTTCTTTTAATTAGGGAAATTACTATTAGCTTTAGTTGTTCTAAATTTAAAATAAAAACAGAAAAGATGAAATGTGTAATTATAGATGACGAACCATTAGCGGTTGATTTGATTAAAGAATTTGTAAGCAAAGTAGAATCACTTGAACTGGTGAACACATTTACTAACGCCATTGATGCCCTTTCCATAATCAATCAATCTAATGTTGATTTGATTTTTTTGGATATAGAAATGCCTCATTTTTCAGGAATTGATTTTATTAATGCCATCGAAAAAAAGCCGTTAATTATATTTACAACAGCTTATTCAAATTATGCTGTTGAAGGATTTAATCTTGGCGCAGTTGATTATTTAGTAAAACCTATTCCTTTTCATCGGTTTTTAAAATCCGTTTTACGAGCACAACAAATTTTCAATCCACAAAATCTACCTGTAAATAGCAGTCCCATTTCTATTCCTGAAATCGAACAGGATTTTATGTTTGTAAGAGCTGAATATGAAAATGTAAAATTAAATTTTTCGGATATTTTGTTTATAGAAGGATTGAAAGATTATGTCAAGATTTACACCACAGACAATAAGTTTACGCTAACATTGATCAGCCTTATTAAACTGGAGAATTTGCTTTCCTCTAAAGGATTTGCTAGAATTCACAGATCCTATATTATCAATATAAAACACGTGAAATCAATCCAAAAAAACAAAGTAATCATTGCCGAAAAAAGAATCCCAATTAGTGAAAGTTACAAGAACTCCTTCTTTGAGAAAATCAATTTATAATTTGAAATAGTACATTAAAATCTAAATCCTATTCCTCTTTAAACCAACTCGAATACATTACATAATTATTAGAAATGCGTTCAATTTCACCGGCAAAGTCAGATTGATTAATATCTTTTACCTTTTTGGCAGGAACTCCCGCCCAAATTGAGCCTGATGTTACCACTGTATTTTGAGTTATTACAGCTCCGGCAGCCACAATCGAATTACTTTCGATGACACAATTATCCATCACAATTGCTCCCATTCCTATTAGTACATTATCGTGAACAACACATCCATGTACAATGGCATTATGCCCAATAGAAACATTATTTCCTATAATAGTTGGGTGTTTTTTGTAGGTACAATGAATAACTGCTCCATCTTGGATATTTACTTTATCACCTATTTTGATGAAATTGACATCGCCACGAATTACTGCGTTAAACCAAACACTACAATTTGCACCAAAAGAGACATCGCCTACAATAGTGGCATTTTCGGCAACATAACAATCCTCAGGAATTGAAGGCGATTTGCCGTTAACAGATTTTATTAGCATGATGATATGAGTTAATTAATTGCCGGACAATTACAATCGTATTTTACAGGTTTACAAAACAAATCGATTCCTAAAGTGATTTGGTGATAGCCCCCATTATCAAACTTTACGGCTCCGGACAATTGAGAATAGGTATAAGCAAACATAAACTTATCAAAATTTACACCGACAATAGGTGTGATGTATTGTAGTTTTTGCTTGGAAATTGTATTTCCATCAATGTATTCAGCACCATCAAAACTTCTTCGGTAAGACAAACCGCCCCAGACTCTTCCAAAATCTAGATTTTTGTAGGCTTTCAAATTAATGTCAATTGCTTTTTCATTTGTTTTTTCAACCATTTGAAATAAAACAGAAGGCTCCCACAATATTTTGTCTCTATTGCCAAAAATGTAACCAGCACTCAATAAATATTTCCTCAAATTATCACTTTCATATTCCGTATAAATATCTCTTCTGGTCTCTATGACATTTTTCACGGTTGCATGCGCATAAAAATCTAGAAAATTATACGAAGCACCAATATCTACATTAAAGTAAGAATCCTTTTGCACAACAGTTCCATCAATAATTGGATCAAAATCACCAGATTGTCTAAATTCCGTTTCGTCCAATTGACTTTGAATCAAACCAGCACTCATACCAAAAGATAATTGATTTAAATCAATTTCATCTCTGGAAAACATAAGATGATACGCATACGTAAATTTGACTCCTTTTTGGGAATGGTAACCGTTTTTATCATTAAAAAGTATAATTCCAGCTCCTGCTTTTTCCCCTACTCTTCCATTAAAACTTAATGTTTGCAATTCAGGAGCATCGTTTTGATCGAACCATTGCTTACGACCGGTTAACCTCAATTTAGCACAATTTGCAGCGCCAGCCATAGACGGATGTATCAGATAATAATTGTCTGATAAATAATCCGAATACACAGGGATTCCTTCTTGAGCAAAAGAATAATGTGTTATAAATAAGAGTGCCACTAGAATTTTAATTTTATGATACATTGAAATATTTTTAAGCAAAATGAATAATTCCAAATTAACATTAAGATATTTAAGATAATGATTTCCACACTTTAAAAACTAAACTAAAGTTAATTTATTCATTAAAAAATCAAATATAGTTATTCATAGAAAATAACTTTAGTAAATTTGTAAAAAATTCAAAAATCATGAATAAAGTTACTACAAAAGAAACACAAAACCCAACGATATTAAAGTTTGAATTTCAAGATTTCATCACTCAAAATGAAAGTTTTGAATTTAAAAATATCGACGAAGCAAAAACGTCTCCATTAGCACAACAATTGTTTTATTTACCGTTTGTAAAAACAGTTTATATATCCGGGAATTTTATCGCAATCGAAAAATACAGTATCGTAGAATGGGACGATGTCAAAGATGCTGTTGCAGAACAAATGGAAAAATTTGTCAACGATGGTGGAACAATCATCACTATAGATGAAAATAAAACGAAGAAACAGCCTGTCACAGTTTATGGTGAAACTACTCCAAACCCTTCAGCATTAAAATTTGTAGTAAGTAAAATGCTAACTAAAAATGCGATAGAGTTCAAAAACATTGATCAAACAGCTGCTTCACCTTTAGCCAAAGAACTTTTCAAATTTCCTTACGTAAAAGAAATTTTCATTGATGAAAACTACATTTCTGTAACCAAATATGAAATCAATGATTGGCAAGAAATCACTTTAGAACTGAGAAGTTTCATCAAACAATATATTGAAAACGGAGGAACTGTTTTAGATGAAAATTATGTTGCTGCAGTTACCGCAGAAGAAACAGTTAAGGCAAAAGAATTTGATAATCTGGATGTAACTTCGCAACAAATCATCAATATTTTAGAAGAATATGTAAAGCCTGCCGTACAAGCCGATGGTGGAAATATCGCCTTTGACTCTTACAACGAAAATGACAAAACCGTAAAAGTAATTTTGCAAGGTGCCTGCAGTGGTTGCCCTTCTTCTACTTTTACATTAAAAAGCGGTATCGAAAACATGTTGAAAAGTATGCTGAATGACGAAAGCATCAAAGTTGAAGCAATAAACGCATAAAATAAATACTATTTACTTGAAAACCTTTATGTTACGTTAAATATTTATCGTTTTTGAATGTTCTATTTAAAAAAATTGGTAAATTTATGTTTCACTTAACAAATAGAAATCATGTCAATATTAAAAGTAATTGAAATACTTTCCAGCTCAGAAATTAGTTGGGAAGATGCAGCTCGAAAAGGAGTTGCTAAAGCGTCAAAATCTGTAAAACACATCCGTTCTGTCTATGTTCATGAACAAAGTGCAACAGTAAGTGATGGTGCCATTGCGGAATTTCGAGTAAATCTCAAATTGACTTTCGAACTCGAATAAAGAACTTAACAAAAACAAATCAAAGCGTTTCATTCGAGACGCTTTTTTTTTAGAAGCTATTTCCCGTCATCCGTTGCAATCTTTCCTGCCCTGAAAAAGCTCAGGACCAGAAAGGATTTCCTCTACTACCGGGGCTAAAAACGACCCTATGAACGAACTACATTTAGAAACCAGCCCATACTTATTGCAACACGCCGGTAATCCTGTACACTGGAAAGCTTGGAATCCAAAATCATTGGCAACAGCTAAGGAAAACAATAAACTTATCATCATAAGTATTGGTTATTCCGCTTGTCATTGGTGTCATGTAATGGAACACGAAAGTTTTGAAAATCAAGAAGTCGCTCAGGTAATGAATGCACATT
Source organism: Flavobacterium petrolei (assembly GCF_003314435.2). Lineage (GTDB taxonomy): Bacteria > Bacteroidota > Bacteroidia > Flavobacteriales > Flavobacteriaceae > Flavobacterium > Flavobacterium petrolei. Next base: position 480,408 of record NZ_QNVY02000001.1, read on the forward strand.
TTATATCCATAAAAGTCGATCGGGAAGAACGCCCAGATGTTGATGCGGTTTACATGAAAGCCATACAAATCATGACCGGTCGTGGCGGATGGCCGCTGAACATAGTGACGCTTCCTGATGGAAGACCTGTTTGGGGCGGCACCTTCTTTAAGAAAGAGGAATGGATAGAATCCCTGAACCAATTGCAGGAACTCTATCAATCTGCCCCTGAAAAGATGATTGATTATGCCGAAAAATTACATCAGGGAATTCAAGAAATTGGATTAATTCAAAACGATAACACAGAAACGGAAGTAAACCAAAACAGACTGAAACTCTTAGTCGAAAAATGGAAAAAAAGTTTCGACTCGGAATTTGGCGCCATGGCCAGAGTACCTAAATTTATGATGCCTAATAATTACCAATTTCTGTTGCGGTATGGCTATCAAACGAAAGATACCGATTTGCTGGACTTCGTGAATCTTACATTAACAAAAATGGCGTATGGCGGGCTTTTTGACACTGTTGACGGTGGTTTTTCGCGTTATTCTGTAGATATGAAGTGGCATATTCCTCATTTCGAAAAAATGTTATATGATAACGGCCAATTGGTTTCTTTATACAGTGATGCCTATAAATTAACCAAAAACCTGTTGTATAAAGAAGTGATCGAAAAAACACTTCGTTTTATCGAGAAAGAATTAATGAATCCGGAAGGCGGCTTTTATTCAGCACTGGATGCAGATAGTTTAAACTCGGATAATCAACTTCAGGAAGGCGCCTTTTATGTCTGGAAAATTCCAGAATTAAAGGCAATCCTAAAAGAAGATTTTGATTTATTCAGTCAAGTATTCAATTGCAATACTTTTGGATTGTGGGAAGACGAAAACTATGTTTTAATTCAAAACCAAACTTTAGAAAGTATTGCGGAACATAATAAGATTCCCGTTTCAGCACTTCAAACTAAAAAAATATTTTGGGAAAAATTGCTTTATAGCGAAAGAGAAAAACGACAAAAACCAAGACTCGATGACAAATGTCTGACTTCTTGGAATGCTATAATGTTGAAAGGATATGTTGATGCGTACAAGACTTTGGGAAACCAAAAATATTTAGATATCGCACTACAAAATGCCCATTTTATAATCAAAAATCTCTGGTCTAGTGAAGGGAATTTATTCCACAATTATAAAAACGGAAAAAGCAGCATCAATGGGTATCTGGAAGATTATTGTTTCGTGATTGCAGCATTCATTTCCCTTTATGAAGCAACTTTGAATGAAAAATGGCTTCACGATGCGAAACTACTTATGGACTATAGTCTGGACCATTTTTATGACAATAAAAAATCCTTGTTTGCTTTTACGTCAAATCTAGACGAAGCGTTAATTACAACACATTACGAAACCGAAGACAATGTGATTCCGGCTTCAAATTCAGTGATGGCAAAAAACCTATTGCAAATGAGCATCTACTATAATAATTCCTATTATGAACAAGTCAGCCATCAAATGTTGCTGGTTATACTACCTAGAATTGATTATCCATCTGCTTTCTCAAATTGGATGGATTTAGCATTAAATTACTCGGAACAAAACAAAGAATTAGCCGTTTGTGGCGAACGAGCTTTGGAGTATTGTACAAAAATAAACAGTCTTTATATTCCTAATGTTGTTATCGCTGGATCACAGAATAAATCAATACTTCCATTTTTAGATTCTCGTTATTCAAACCTGGAAACACTGTTTTTTCTCTGTCAAAACAAAACTTGCCTCATCCCAAATACTGATTACCAACAAATTATTAATGATTTAATGAAGTAATCTTAAAAAAAATTGACTATTATTGTAGGACTAATCAAATAAAAATACCATGGGACTATCTTCATTTTTTAAAAAATTATTTGGCTCAGCCAAAGAAACAGCTAGTGAATTAGCGGACAAAGCAGAAACAACTTTCGAAGAAGCAAAAGAAACTGCAGCACCTTATCTTGAAAAGGCAGAGAATTTCGCAGAAGAAACATTTGAAAAAGCAAAAGAAACCGCAGCACCTTATCTTGAAAAAGCAGAGATTTTTGCCGAAGATACTTTTGATAAAATAAAAGAAACGGCTGCACCAATAATCGAAAAAGTAGAAAATTTTGCAGACCATGCTAAAGAAACTGCTGGTGAATATTCCGAAAAAGCAACAAATGTTTTAGAAAACACAATTGAAAGTGTCAAAGAAAAATCGAATACAACAGTTGAAAAAGGAGAAGACTTAGCCAGCGAAGCCAAAACTGCCGTTTCAGACACAGTAGAAACCGTAATAGAAAAATCAGAAACGACAGCTGAAAAAGTAGAAGATTTAGTCAATGAAGCTAAAACAAAAACTACCGATGTTGTTGAAAATGTTTCTGAAAAAGTAAGCTCATTTGCAGAAGACGGCGAAGAAGAAGCGAAAAAAATTGCTAAAGAAACTACAAATAAAATAGAAGAAGACGCAGATTAATTTATAGAAAAATAATTTATTCGTATTTTTGTGCTTCAAACTTAACCTTCTCCTTTGAGAAGGTTTTTTATTTAAAAAAAATGAATTTAAATCCAGAGCAAATTACCGATTACGCCAATACTTTTATCAAAGTGTTAATTGACTATTCTCCAAAATTAATTTCTGCATTCATAATTCTTTTTGCAGGTCTTTATATCATCAGGCTTATCAACAGGTTTATCCGACGAATAATGGTAAAACGAAATCTAGATCCTACACTGACCCGTTTTCTGGCTGATATTTTACTTTGGGTTTTGAGAATAATTTTGTTTGTTTCCTTTATTTCCAAACTGGGGATTGAAACATCGTCATTTGTGGCCATTCTTGGAGCAATGGGACTCGCAGTAGGTTTATCACTGCAAGGTTCATTATCTAATTTTGCAGGCGGAATGTTAATTATCCTTTTTAAACCTTTTCGGGTGAGTGATACTATCGAAGCACAAGGTGTTGTAGGAACTGTGAGTGAAATACAAATTTTTGTAACCAAATTAGTTACGGCTAACAATCAAACTATTTTTATACCAAATGGTTCCCTTTCCAACGGAAACATTATCAATTATTCATTGGAAAAAATCAGAAGAGCTGATTTGACTATTGCTATCTCTTATGACACAAACATTAAAGAAGCTAAAGACATTATTACTGCGGTTTTAAAGAATAATCCAAAAATATTAGAAACGCCAGCTGCCGAAGTTTCTGTAAAAAACCTTACTGATAGTGCCATACAAATTGCCGTGCGACCATGGGCGAATAACGAAGATTTCTGGGGCGTTTATGCTGATACACTACAAAATTGTAAACAGGCTTTTGATGACGCAGGAATTATTATTCAGCCATTTTTCAAAGAATCTTCTAAAAAAAATAACCCAACTGAACAGCTGGAATAATCAATCCATTCAGGAATGCTCTATTTCTTTGGAGCGGTGATCATAAAATCTTTCAGATAGTACGGTTCAAAATAAGCGACATCAACTGTGTCGTTTATTTTGAATTTTTCAAAACTTATAGCACTCATTTCTTTGGCAGATGGATATACAATCTCCTCCAAAAAAACATGGTTTTCTTTTGTTAAAACCGGCTTGCATTTGTCGGCACAATCACCTACAAAGTAAAGTGTTTCCTCTCTATCTTCAAATGAATTGTCATCGATAATCTGGGCAAGCACTTCTCGCTTTTTTTCTAAAGTCGGACCAAAAATGGCACTGTACACTTCCATTCTTCGCGCATCAATCATAGGGATTATCAATCCGCTCGAAATAGTTACTTGTGCCGCCAAAGCTTGTAAAGTATCCACCGCAATCAGAGGAATATCTAATGCATAACACAATCCCTTTGCTGCAGAAACGCCAATTCGCAATCCCGTGTACGAGCCAGGACCTTGACTTACTGCGATAGCAGATAAATCTTGAAGAGCAATTCCGGCTTCTTTTATTATTGCTTCAATAAAAACATGAAGTCGTTCCGCATGTGAATATCCTTCTTCTGCAATTTCCTTGCAAAGAATTGTTTTTCCATCTTTTGCAAGAGCGACAGAACAATTTTTAGTCGCCGTCTCAATGTTTAGTATATAGCTCAATTTCAGAATTTATTTTAAATTAAAAATCACAATCACAAAATTAGATTTTATGATTGTGATTTCAAAATAGTTGCTAATATAGGTTACTTTTTACTTTCTCCTTTATCTTTATCTGTTTTTAGCATGACTTTGTCGCCAGAATTCAAATCTTTCGTCACCGTTGAATAAGGCCCTGTAATTACCACATCTCCTTTTTTAAGACCGGTCAAAACCTCAATGTTAGTATCATCCTGAATACCTGTTTTAATGACTCTAATTTTAGCTTTATCACCAACTTTTACAAATACACATTCGAATTTTTTATCGCTTTTAGGCGCTGCTCCTTTTTGCTCGTCTTTAGGATCAACTACAACAATTTCTTTTACAGCGGCAGTGTCTGATTTTATGACAACAGAACTAATTGGCACTGATAATACATTACTTTTTGTTTCAGTAATAATATCCACAGTTGCCGTCATACCTGGTCTGAAAGGCGAATATGTATCTGGTTTTCCTTCCAATAAATCTTGGTACGATTCCTTCAAAATTCTTACTTTAACTTTAAAATTAGTTACTTGATCCGCTGTCAAGGCAGAACTAGCCGAATTTGAAATACTGGTTACAGTTCCTTTAAATTGTTTTTTTAAATACGCATCTACTTCAACATTTGCTTCGTCTCCTACTTTAATTTTTACAATATCATTTTCATTCACATCGACTTCAACTTCCATATTGTTCAAGTTAGCTACCCTCAAAATTTCTGTTCCAGTCATTTGTTGTGTCCCCAAAACGCGTTCTCCTAATTCTACGTTCAACATAGAAATAGTTCCATCTGCGGGTGCGTAAATTGTAGTTCTTCCTAAGTTGTCTTTGGCTTCATTTACCGTCGCGGAAGCACTTTGAACATTAAAATAAGCAGTTTGCTTTGCTGCTTTAGCAACTTCATAGGATGCAATTGCTTTATCCCAGTCCGCTTTTGAAATAATTCCTTTTTCAAATAAAGTTTTATTTCTGTCATAATTAGATTTTGATTCTTTGAAAGAGGCATCTGCTTGGCTCAAATTTGCTCTTGTTCCAGATAAGTTTGAAACCGAACGGTTGTAACCTGATGTATATAAATCCGGATTTATTTTAACCAATAAATCTCCTTTTTTTACTACTTGACCTTCTTTAACATTCAAAGAAATAATCTCTCCGGATACTTCCGATGAAATTTTCACTTCAATTTCCGGTTGAATCTTTCCTGTTGCAGAAACCGTTTCAACAATTGTAGATGGATTAACTTGAGCTATTTCAACTTCAGTTCCTTTATCTTTATTACCGATAACCCCCGACTTTGAAAGTATTACTAGAGCCGCAATAATTACAACTGCTCCACCTATTAGAATATAAATTGTTTTTTTAGACATAATAAATTAGTTTTTGATAAGAGGAATTCCAAAATAGAATTCTAAGATTTTGATTTTGAAAATATAATCGTACTTGGTTCTGATAACTTCTGATTGTGCATTGGTCAATAAGGTTTGTGACTGGTTGAAGTCAAATGAATTCATCAAACCTACATCGTACCTTTCTTTAGCATAATTATACGCTCCTTGTCTGGCTTCAAGCGCAACAACTGATGATTCATAAGCGTTAAGCGCTCCTTTGGCATCTGTAAATGCAGTAAAAACATTTCTTTGTAAATCCAAATCTTGTTGCTCAACAGCAATTTTTGATCGTTCTAAACTCACTTTGGAACGCTCTACATTGTTTCTAACTGAAAACCCATTAAATATTGGAATAGATAATTGTGCTCCAAAAGACTGTCCTTTATTATCGCCAAACTGATTGAAAAACGGCGCTGAATTTCGGGTGCCAATTATATTTCCCATGTTATCAAAAACAGGAACATCAGCATATGAAACCCTGCTATTAAAACTATAGAAACCCTGCAAAGTAGGCTGAAAAGCTCCTTTTGCAATTTCCACGTCTTTTTGAGCAATCTCTAAATTAGTTCGTGCAATTTTCAATTCTGTTCTGCCTTCTACCGCTTTGTCATAAATAGCACTTGGAGTTTGTGCCATAATATTATTCTCATCCCTCATATTTGTGTCATCCACAACATCAAAATTTTCAAAATCCTTTAGCTGTAGCAACTGCGCTAAACTTAATTTTGAGATTAATAAAGCATTGTCCGCAGCTATAACATTCTGATTATTTTGCGCTACGGTCGCTTTTATATCCAATAAATCTCCACGAGGAATAGATCCCGCTTTGACCAATTCTTCAGAACGCGCATATTGCTTTTCATTGATTCCCAATTGTTCCTTCTGTACTTTTAAGTTTTCTTTGTTAAAAAGAACCTGCAAAAAAGCATTGGCAACATTTAAGGCAATATCTTCCTGCATTTTTAACAATTGATATTTGGCTGCTACTATCGAAAGATTGGCTTTACGAAGCGTGTTCTGATTTTGCAATCCTTTATAAATATCAACACCAACATTCGCGCCAGCTGAAGTAAACTGGGTTGTCTGATTCCTCAATAAACCCGTGGTAATATCCTGGTTCAAACCAATATTCCAAGAATGGGAAGCACTAGCATTAAGAGAAGGAAGAAAATTCCCGATAGCATCTTTTTTACCAATAAGTGCTGTTTTTGAATCCAATTCAGACTGTTTGATGGAAATATTATTTTGAATGGCGTATTTCACGCATTCCTCTAAGGTCCATACTTTTGATTGTGCTTGAGCTGTAACGCAACAAATCAGCATGACCATTAAACTAAGAAAACTTCTTTTTTCCATATATTTTTGAATAAAAGCGCAGCATAGCTGCAAACAAATTTAACTTTTTCTAATAAAAATCTATGAATTAATAAAAAATATTTTGTTCATAAATCCGTTATAAAACAATTAGACTTTAGAAATTAGCATTTGTTACAAAAATTCATAAAAAAAGAATAGTTTTGTTAATTTTGTTTTTCTAACTCCTGTCAAAATGCTTAAATTCTCTTCCAATCTATTAATAATCTGTTCGATTCTATTTGTTTCAAGCTGTGCTACAACAAGTAAAATAGGTGCTTTGAAACCAGAACCAGATGATGCGACCCCATTGATTTATGAAAACACTCCTTCATTTATCAATATGCCAATTAGCGTAAAACTAAAGGATATTGAGAACCAAACTAATGCATTGCTGAGCGGATTGATTTACGAAGACAATAGTATTGAAGACGATGACATCGAAATGAAGGTTTGGAAACTCGCTCCAATTACGATCAAAAATGATATTGGGGAAAAAGGAGAAAAAATTAGAACCATTTTACCTTTAAAGGCTATTGTCAAATATCGAATTGGCACTAAAAAATTGGGAATCGAAATGTACGATACCCGAGAATTTCATCTTGATGGAGTTGTGACTTTAGTAAGTGATGTTTCTCTTATCAATTGGAAACTAAACACAAAAACGGAACTAAAATCATTGGATTGGAATGAGAGTCCTACGATGACCGTTTTTGGAAAAAATGTTCCGGTTACTTATTTAATTAATCCTGGAATAAAACTATTTAAATCAAAAATTGAGAAAAAAATTGATGACGCCATTGCAAAAGCTATGGACTTTAAACCAAATGTTTTGGGGGCCTTAGAGAAAATCTGCGTTCCTTTTCTAATGAATGACACGTATGAAAGCTGGCTTAGAATAGTCCCAATAGAAATTTATTCGACCAACGCGAAACTGAAAAATGACACTTTTGTATTAGATATGGGAATGAAATGCAACATGGAAACCTTAATTGGAAAACAACCGGAATCTAAATTTAATGCATCCAAAATTATTTTAAAACCCGTTACTAAAATTCCTGAAGACATTACGGCCAACATTGTTGCCATTTCAACGTATCAGGAAGCATCAAAAATCATGACTAAGAATTTTGCCGGTCAAGAATTTGGTTCCGGCTCAAAGAAAGTAAAAGTTCAAAATGTAGCAATTTGGCACAAAAAAGGAAAAATGATAATTGCTTTAGATATATTAGGGTCTGTGAATGGAACTATCTATTTAGCCGGATTTCCCCAGTATAACGAAAAAACTAAGGAAGTATTTTTTGATCAATTGGATTACGCTTTAGATACAAAAAACAAATTGATGCGAACTGCAAATTGGCTAGCCCAAGGTTTGGTGCTCAAAAAAATCGAACAAAGTTGTCGTTATTCTATAAAACCAAACCTAGAAGAAGGTCAAAAAAGTATGTTGACTTATTTAAAAAACTATTCTCCAATGCAAGGTGTTTTTGTAAATGGAAAGATGGAAGACATTCAATTTCAAAAAATCCAATTAACGAATCAGGCTATAATTGCCTTTATAAAAGTAAAAGGAACTATAAGTGTTTCCGTTGACGGATTGAAGTAGAATTGTTCAGACATCAGTTTTTAATAACCAACAAACTGCATATTTAAAACTTAAGTACGCTGTTTTATCGTTTCCCTTTTGATACTGATAGTATTCTATTACGATTTATTCTTTTTCATTCGATAAATAGCATAACCAATTCCTGCAACCAAAATATAAGGAATCACCATCAGGTACACAATTCCGTCATTTACCGCTGCAGCTTGCGTTGCATTGCCTTCACTTGTTAATGCAGCGCGACACATAGCACATTGTGCATTTGCAGTTGGGGTAAAAACACTACAAACAAAAAGAAATATAAAAAAACTTACCTTCTTAAATGTATGGTTCGCTTTTGAGCTTTTATTGGATTTAATATACATAATAAGGCGATATCATTAAATAAACAACTACTCCGGTAACAGCAACATACAACCAAATTGGAAATGTAATTTTCGCAATCTTTTTATGTTTGTCAAAATTTTGTGCCAAAGCCCTAACATAAGTTATTAAAACCATCGGAATTATGGCAATTGATAGTATAATGTGCGTAATGAGAATTACCAAATAAAAGATCCTCATAGATCCTATGTTTAATTTCTCAGAATCTTCTAATATTAAATTATGATTTGCATCACCAAAAACTGCAGAAACAGAAGTCATGTGATATGCCACATACATCACCAAAAAAGCAACAGACAAGGCGATTGCGCCAGTCATTAATCTTTCGTGAAGTTTCCTTTTACCATTTTTAATTGCAATAACGGCAGCAATTAATAAAACAGCCGTAATTCCGTTAGTAGTAGCATAAATAGGAGGTAAAAAAGATAGAGGAGCTACATTATATCCAAGATCTTTTAGTTTGACACCAAAAAGAATAGCAACTGCAACCGGTATTATGATGGATACTGCTATTATAAATTTGTTCATTTTTTTTTCAAGAGAAACATTTTCCATTTTTATTCTTCTAATAAAATATTAATATCTTGTTGTAAGTTTCTTACTCCCATTTTATCTAAACCGTCATAATATAAAATAGGGTTTCCAAATTCATCATTTCTGCAACGAATATTTCCATTTTTATCAATCAAGGCGAACAATCCTGAATGTTCAAAACCACCTGCAACTTTTTTATTTTCACCTGCGTAAAGATTGAACCCTTTATTAGCAAGATTAAATATGTAGGCTTTATCACCAGTCAAGAAATTCCAATTAGTGGATTTTACTCCAAGAAGATTGGCATGTTCTTTTAATACTTTTGCAGTATCATGTTCCGGATCGATAGTGATGGAGACGATTCCAAAATTAGGATTTCCAAAAAACTTTTTCTCAATAAGAAGCATACTTGCATTCATCTTCGGACAAATCGTTGGGCAAGTTGAAAAGAAAAACTCCAAAACATATACTTTACCCTTGTATGTTTCATTGGTCACCTTCTTACTGTCTTGATTGATTAATTCAAATTTCGGCGCAGGACCTATTTTAATTAATTCACCTTCTTCTGTAGTTGTTGGATTAACACTATCGAGCCTGTCGCCTTGAACCACCTTATCATTTTTAATTCTTTCTACAATTTTTGGAATAGCATAAATTCCAAAAATCAAAATAATAAAAGAGATACCTATATATGATTTATTTTTAAACATAAACTATTATATTTTTCTGGTGGCGTTATTGTTCTTTTTAAGTGCTGCACGATATTCATATAGAATCACTTTGAAATCATCGAGCATTTCGTTACTCAACTCCGCTGGGTGAAATGTACTATATCCTTCTTTAGCATCTTTTACCAATTTTCTACCGCGAAGATTTCTCTTCTTATCAACAATATATACCTTTGGAGTTCCCAATTTATCGTCTAATTTCTCTACTAATTTTAATTGATTGTAATAAGCCTGAATTTCAACAGGAGAAGCAAAAACAAAGCGCCATTGTGCAACATCCGTAAAGGCTCCTAAGGCATCCACCACTTTCTTCGCATCTTTTTCAGTTCCGGTTGGACAAACCATCACAAACTGAACATCTTTAAACTCGTGATATCTTTGATAAATTTTCTGATTTAAATTGAAAAGATTTCCTCTGTTTATTAACAGCTCTGTCCCCATAAAACCCAAAATAGTCACTTTTCCATTCAAAGTAACTTTTTGTCCGTCTAAAGATTGCCAATTGCCAAAATCAGCAGTATTGGGAGTTAATGTTGGTAATTTAGTAAACCCATTTACGCCAGAAGCAAAAAAAAGGTAGGCAACTATAGGCAAAATAAAAAGAACGAAAAGGACAATATTTTTTTTCATTGTAATGATACTTTTATAGTACAAAAATAAAAAAAGGTACGCAATGCGTACCCTCTTTTTGAATTAATATCTTGTTAAAAATTCCATTTTATAGTAGAATTTTTAAAAACCTCATAAATATAATCCCCTTCAGTCAAGAGAATAAAGAGTATATATAATATCAGAAAAATCAGAGGAAAAACAACTGCATTTCTTAAAGTGCTTTTTTCTCCCTCCATGTGCATGAAAGCCCAAACAATATAATACGCTTTGTAAACAGTAAGAGCGTAGAATATCCAGTTCAGTAAATTCAAACCCATTAGATTGTTCATGTGTAGCGCTTCAGGCTTCAAAATTCCTAAAATTACTTCTACTACTGTAACGGCAGACAATATTCCGAAAACTTTCCAGATTCTACCTATATTAGATACGTGTTCGTGTGACATGATAATTACTATTTGAAAATTAAACTAGATAGAAAACTGTAAATACAAAAACCCATACTAAATCGACAAAGTGCCAATAAAGACCAACTTTCTCTACCATTTCATAACTTTTTCTTTTCTCATAAGTTCCAATTAATACATTGAAAAAGATAATAATGTTTATCACTACTCCCGAGAACACGTGAAATCCGTGAAATCCAGTAATAAAGAAAAAGAAATCAGCAAATAATTTACTGCCGTATTCGTTTCTAACCAAGTTAGCACCTTCCACCACATAATGAGCTTGACTCAATCTTGCTTCAGATTCTGCTCTTGATAAAATTGTTTTCTGTTTTTCAGCAGTAACAACCTCAGTTCTGATTAAAAGTTCAGGATGAGCTTTGAAACCCGCTTGAACTTCTGCAACAGAGTACGATGGTAGCGCTGGTTCACTCATAAACCATTTCGCCTTGTTTCTTGTTAGTTGCTCTCTCTCCTCAGGTAAAGTTGCAGCAAAATCAGCTAATGCTACACGATGTCCATCTTTGTCCACAAATTGAAGCAAACTACCTCCTTTTGTTTCAATAGCACCATATTCACCTTTGATGAAATTTTTCCATTCCCAAGCTTGAGATCCTACGAAAATCAAACCTCCAATAATGGTTAAGAACATGTACAGAATCACCTTGTTTTTTTTCATTTGATGACCTGCATCAACAGCCAAAACCATTGTTACTGATGAGAAAATCAAAATAAAAGTCATTAAGGCCACATAATACATCGGAGCAGATACTCCATGCATAAACGGAAAGTGTGTAAACACTTCGTCAGCCAATGGCCATGTTTCAATAAATTTAAATCGAGAAAAACCATACGCCGCCAGAAATCCAGAGAACGTTAAAGCATCTGATACGATAAAAAACCACATCATTAATTTGCCATAACTTGCTCCCATTGGCTCATTGCCGCCTCCCCAAGTTTTTTCTTCACTATTAGCAGTAGTAACTGTCGCTTCCATAAAAGTTATTCGTTAAAAAGTTCCCAAATTTACGTTTTTTTCTTATTTAAAGAAATATAAAAACAAAAACAAATAAACCCATAATAAGTCAAGAAAGTGCCAGTACATTGCACCAAGTTCAATTCCAAGGGTTTGAGATGAATTGTATTTTTGTTTAAAATGATTATAAATTATAATTAGCAGTGAAATCACGCCACCAGCAAGGTGAATCAAGTGCACAACCGTAACAACATATAAAAAAGTAGTGGTTATTGAGCTTCCGCTTCCGGTGAAATAATAACCGTTTTCCACTATTTGACCAAATCCTACGAACTGTAAAATTACAAACAATATTCCTAGAACTAATGTGCTCAAAAGAAAAATTGTTGTTTTACTTTGATCGTTTTTTTGAATGGACTTTTTAGCCAAATGAAACGTTACACTGCATGCGATAATCGCTACAGTACTGTAATAAAATGCCGGTGGCAACTGAAAATCTTTCAACCAGTCGGCTCTGGATTTACTTACCACAAAAGCACTCGTAAGTCCTGCGAACATCATGGTCATACTCACCATTGCAAACAACAAAATCAACTTGTAGGATCTTGCCGTTCTCGATTTTTGCTCGGCTGCTGTCATTATCATCTCCATAACTATCTTAAAAATTTATCAAATATATAAACTAACTGTAATAATGTAATATAAGAAACACTCACCAACATTAAGGTACGGGCTGCTTTTGCGGTTCTCAACTGATACAATCGTACGGCATAAAATAACATCCATAGTCCCAACAAAAATACAATAACCGCTGCAATAGGCGTAATATACAAACGACCTGTATAACCCAAAACAGGTAAAAGCGAGGCTAAAATCAACCAAACTGTATATAAAATAATTTGTAAGGCTGTACCTTTATCTTTTTTACCAGTAGGCAACATAAAGAAACCTGCTTTTTCATAATCTTCATACAAAAACCATCCAATAGCCCAAAAATGTGGGAATTGCCAAAAAAACTGAATTAAAAATAAAGTCCCTGCCTCTATTCCAAATTCTCCTGTGGCCGCAACCCAACCCAACATAAATGGAATTGCTCCCGGAAAAGCTCCAACAAAAACAGACAAAGAAGTCATGGTTTTCAAAGGAGTATAAACACTTGTATACAAAAATATAGAAATAGCACCAAACATTGCTGTTTTAGGATTGATTGTATACAACAACGCAATTCCAACAACTGTTAAAAGACTTGCAATAATCAAAGCCGTAGCTTGCGACATCCTTCCAGCCGGCACAGGACGGTTTTTAGTTCTATCCATCAAAGCATCTAGGTCTTTTTCGATTACCTGATTAAAAGCATTTGATGCTCCAACCATGCAATAACCACCAACAGCTAACTTTAATAAAACCATCCAATCTAACGAATGCAAATCATAAATTCCAAGCATAAATCCTGCAATCGACGAAAAAACGACACTAATTGCTAAACGTGCTTTGGTGATCTCGCGGAAATCAATGTAAACAGATTTTAATGAAAAGGGATTTTGTGTTGCGTTCAATGCTAAAGATTATTTGCTTTGTAAAAACTTTTGCAAAAGTAGGCTATCAAAAGGGATTTGACAAAAAACAATTCATAAAAAGATTATTAATCAGTAAAATAAAGATTAATAATCAAAATACCAATTAAAAATATCCGCTCTTACCCCTAAAGTCAACCAATTTGTGCTCTGACTGAAAGTAGTTGCCGTATTTTTTGTAGGATCAAAACTCCTGTAAATAAAACTTCCAAAGAGCTTTAGATTTGTTGCCGGATTCACTAAATAACCTCCTTGAAAATCAGCAATAAAAACAGCTGTTTTGTTTCCCTGACCCACTTTTACACCACTATCAAACGGTCTGTTTTCATCGTAATCTTTATAGATATTCCCACCGTAATTAAAATTGTCTGCGGTAGTATCAAAATCCAATCCCCGAGTTCCTATAGTAATTTTTGCATCAGCAAAATACCTGCCTTTATGATATCGGGCAATAGCAACTAATTCCTTGAAATTTCCACCCCATTGATGCCCTATACTTTGATTATTATGTCCGTAATTAGTAATCGGCATACTATGCGAATAAACATAAGGACGAACGTGATTGTACTCCAATTGAAGCAACAAATTATCAATTTTAAAAGCATTGTAATACTTCGCACCCAATTGGTATCCGTATTTATTTCTCCAGCTATTATCCCCTTCTTTGATGTCTCCAAGAGAAAATTCGTCCAGAATAAACTGTCCGTAAAAGTTAATTTGATTGTTCCATTTGTATTTGTAGGTCAACCCTAATATTGCATTTCCGCTCCTCGCCGAAGATGCAAATTCAACCGAACGATAGAATATAATAGGATTCACAAAGCTCACATCGAATCCTCTATTATTTGTATTAGTCCAAATCACGGATTCGAAAAAACCAAGATTCAATTTATTCGAAACATTCCAACTCAAATAATGGTTTGCCATAAACTTGGTTGCATACGTTCTTTCTATTGTAACATCTGGACGAACGTCTTTGAGCCACATGTAAGTATTGGTGTATTTTATTTTCCAAAAATTAGTATTTAGTTTAAAATAAGGATATGGGCTGGCACCATCACTTTCTAATAATGATCGGTATCCATCCCCAATAAAATTTCTACCGTAACCCAACTGCAAATCGATATGTTTACTTGGCGCAAAAGTTAAATTGGCTTCTGCCGAAGGAAAATCGTACGCATCGGTTTTGAAATCTTTTGCAATACCAATACCCGGAATAATTGCTGGATTTCCCCCCGCCGGTTTAATAGATTCCGCATAAGTATTGAAATAATCTGCGAAACGTCCTTGACTTTCAAAAACAGTAGTGGTAAAATTCAATGTTTTACCCAAACCACCACGAAAATTGATTCCACGTGTATTTACATAAGTATACGACACATCACTTTTTGACGCTTTCCCAACTTGTAAATCAAGAATAGGATTCAGTGTAAACCAGTAATCCTCGCCCTGAATTTCAACCATATTTTCATTCCACAACTTTCTTGCCCACCAACTGGAAGCAGTCTTTTTCAGCTTCTCATTCACTGCTTTAAGGTCATAATATTTAGACACTTCCGCATAGGTGTAAGGTTTTGAAGCGGTGTGGTTGTTACTTCCCATTTGATTTAACGAAGCATCAAATTGCGCATAATAGCTATGTGAAAACGGGATATTCAAATGACTTTCAAACTCCGGACTATTAAATTTTTTATAAACAATACTATCCAGTTCCGTTAACTTATTAGTATTGTTTGAAACAATATCGGCTTGCGCCAAAGTTGTAGCAGCTGCTTCTTCCCTACTTTTTAAGGGAATCGAAATCGTCATGGTAAACTTAGCATACGTTGGTTTTCCATTGTACGTTGAGGGCTGAATTTTTGGAAATTTACCAAAAACTCTTTTCACTTCTTCAATCAATTTTTCCTCCGTGGCATCTACATAAATTACTTTAAAGACACCATTGACATCAACTTCAAAAAGAACTTTTACATTTCCTTGAAAATTACTTAGTTTCAAATTCTCCGGAATTTCAAAATTCGCAAAAACAAAATCCTGCACCTGATTGTAAAAACAAGTCTCTAAAGCATTCGATTGTACGTTTACGCAATTCGCAAAAACTGGAAAACGCTCCGCTGTGTTGCCGGACTGTACCGTAACACTTTTAATATCTTGAGCAGAAATAGTAAAGGAATTTAATAGTAAAAGTAATCCCAACAACCCTTTGTTCATACTTATTTTCTTTTTGAATTTAATATTCATTATTTGAATTTTGACCATTCGCTATCATTTTTGCGCCGGAAGTCCCTATTCTTTTCACCCCTAATTCAATCATCGCAACTGCTTCCTCGTATGTCCTCACTCCACCAGCAGCTTTTACCGGAAGAGGTGAAGCATTTTCAAGCATCATCATTATAGCAGGAATAGTGGCGCCATTAGGTAAATTATTTTCTGTTTTATAAAATCCCGTAGAAGATTTTACAAAAACCTTTGGAAACAGCTCTTGCTCGAAATTAGAAACAATTACATTTTTTATCAAACTTGACAATTGGATAATTTCTTTTTCAGTGAGTGCAGCCACTTCAATAATCCATTTTACTACTTTATTATGAGCCAGACCTAATTGGGTACATCTTAAGATTTCCTCTTTAACCAAATCTATTTCACCATTTTTAAAAGCCATGTAATTGCATACAAAATCCAAATCATCCGCACCATCTTGTATCGCGTGAAGCGCCTCTTGAATTTTATCTTCTAATAAAGATGTTCCTTCGGGAAAATCAATTACAGTCCCTATTTGCACTAACGAATTCGCTTCCGTAATCATCTTTTTAGCCAAAGAAACCATTTCTGGTCTAATCATTATAAGTTTAAAATGCTCCTCGATAGCTTCCTGAACAAATTCCTGAGCCACAAGGTTATTTTTTTCTTCACTGATTCCCGCTTGCTCCGCAGTTTTTAAATAGGTGGAATCTAAATATTGCTTGATATTCATAGCGTTACTAATTTCTTGATGATAACTAATTCGAACTCACAAAAATACATTTTATCTGCACATAAGATTCTTCTATTTGTATTTTTATAAACTCAAAACTACTATTTGTAGGCATTTTTAAAATAGAATTCGTAAACAACTTCTTGAAAAGATAATTTCTTATTTTACGAAAACCTATAAACAAAAAAATCCCACCGAAGTGGGACTCATTTTATTTTGAAAATTATCTGAGCTTTGTATTTAAACCAAATAAAATAACCACTGCCACCATTAAAGTTGCTCCGGACAGATTTGCTAAAACATCAAACACCTCTGCATGACGGGTTGTAGTAAATAATTCCTGAGCTATTTCGATTCCTATTCCAAAAAAAACAGAAAAAAGAAACGAAGCAATCAAAGGTTTCAAACTATTCGGATCGTTTGCACGGCTTTTTAAAAACAAGAAACAAAAGAATGTAAGCACAAAATGAAAAAAGGCATGTACCAACTTATCTAAATTGGAAACAGTTCCCAATGGAACATTATTCAATTGTACCAAACAGAAAAAAGCAATTGTTCCTGTCCACAGCAAAGCAGCCCAAAAATAGAGGTGTTTAAGCACCTATTAATTCTTTGTACGACTCGCTGGAAAGCAATCCATCAACTTCAGCCATATTAGCTATTTTCACCTTGATCATCCATCCAGCTCCATAAGGATCTGCATTTACACTTTCCGGAGTATTCTCTAAAGCGTCATTGAAAGCAATGATTTCTCCTGCTATCGGAAGAAACAAATCTGAAACCGTTTTAACCGCTTCAACCGTTCCAAAAACCTCATCTTTTTCTAATGTTTGATCTAAAGTTTCTACCTCAACATAAACGATATCTCCTAATTCTTTTTGAGCAAAATCAGTGATTCCAACTGTTGCGATATCGCCCTCAATACTAATCCATTCGTGATCTTTTGTGTACTTTAAATTTGCTGGTATGTTCATCTAAATTGTAATTGATAATTATTAATTGATAATTGAAATTTTCTGTGACAAATGTAACAATCTTCTATTCAAATCTGCTTTAGATTTTGAAAAATTAATTTCCAAAATTATAACGAAGCGTAAATCCGGAACGAATATTCGTCAACGGAAAAGAAGTCGAAATTACCGCTTTCGAAAAAGCATGATCGTAATAAAAAATGGCAGTTAGGTTTTTGCTGAATGCGTAATCCGCCGTTAATTTTATGGACCAAATATTTTGTCCACCTGCCAATTGATTGTTGTCATAATCTAAATAACGTACAATGGTCTGATTGTTTCGATAGGATAAATCCCCTTTCAAATTGATGTCGCTTTTTATAATTCCAGTTGGATTGTCCGCCAATCTTGAGGAGAAAATCACATCTTTAAATCGGTACCCCAATCCTACTACATATTCAATTCCTTTTACCTCGGTCAATAAATTATTATCAAAACTCATTGATAAAGCTCTGTCTTTTTTAATTTCAGTCAGTACTTTTAAAGAACTTTTCAATTCAAAATCCATTCTTAAAAGTGGGCTGAATTGCTCTACCAAGTTGATATTAGACATAATCGTCTGGTTGAAAAAATTACCGCTTGCATCAACTCCATTTGGTTCATTATCATATTCAAAATTCGATCTGAATGCATTTATAGTGTATGAAGCGCGATAATTATGTTGCAAAGAGAAGCGTTTGAAATTCTTTTTGAAAATACCATAACGCATCAATCCATTATATTTTATAGCCCAGTTTGGTATTGGAAAACTTCTAAAAATTCCAAGCGAAACATTTGATGCATCACCTCCGGAATACGCAGCTAAAAAGGCCGGTAACAAAACAGCTTGATTATTTTTTCCATATCCTAAAGGAAATCCTTCAGCATCGATATTGACAGGATTATTGATATCAATTCCTCTTTCTGTGGCTAAACGATTTGCTACCGTTAGTCGATTCATTCTGAAATCATCAAAAGCCTCTGATGAAATTTCATTACTGGTAGAAAACGAGGTCTTTATTAAAACTGCTGATATAGAGAAAATTCCTGTGCTATATGGCGATCTCGGATTGTAAATGCCATCAGTTACATCATATTGTTCCGAAGAATTTTCAGAAAAAGCCCTATCTAATGTCAAATCAATCTTTAAATCTGGGAACAAATCTACATTGGCTGTAGCCTTAAATAATTTATTAGTTACTTGAGCGAAATTTTGGTTAAAATCCGGATAGTTGGTTAACCAACCATTTTTGGCAGCTTCATAACGAACATCATCTTGACTTCCAAAAATAAATCCTAATGAAGGCCTTGAAGATCCTAGAAATCCAACACCCGGCGTATAACCTGGCAAAATTGTACCGCTGTTGTGGGTATAATTCATTTGAATATTCTTTACGCTGGTCAAAACTCCAATCAAACCATCAACAAATACATTGTTTTTTGGGATTTGACTCGTATTGGTATTCACTATTTTTTCACCCGGTTTTGGCGCTGCCGCTTTAGGTTTTGGAAGTGCTTTGTTCGTGTTTTTTGTCACTCCTAAATATTTGTACAACATTTCCATATTGAATGTAGCGTTCAAATTATTGGAACTCGCATTCTGGATTGTATTTCCTAAATTATAATCTTGCCCGTCAATTTGAATTTGTGACAACGCATTAGAAGTTCGCTGCCAGCTATAGTCTCCGGTGTAGGAATAATTTGCTTTAACGAAACTGAATAATGGTATTTTATTAATTGGTATTTCGTAATTCACAACTAATTGTTGCATGTGCTGGTTTGGATCCCCAATATCCCAATAACTATCCCAAATAGTAAAACTGTCAATAGGCTCATTATCTTCATTCAAATAGTTTTTCACGATATTACTCGAAGAAGCCGTATAATTTAATTTCAACGATTTGGTCAGATTATAATTGAATCCGTATTGATAATTAAAAGCAAAGTTTCTACGGTACAATGGGTCAATCCCAATTCCTTCCACTTCCACTTGCCTAAATTGCTGACGATTGTACTGTCTATTAATATTGGTATTAAAAGAAATATTAGCAGGCAAATAATTAAAATTGAAATCGCTTAAGAGCTTCCAATAATTACTTTTTTTCAAGAATTTGGTCTTCTTGAAAGGCTCTACAGATTTGGGCTGAAAACTGTATGCATAATCAACAGATGAATTGGCCTGCTGATCTACGTAGTCCTCGATTTCAAAATCATGTCGTTCTACTTCGTTAAAAGACTGAGAAAACGTAAAGTTTTCCGGATCGTAAACACGTTGCTTTTGTTCCGGCTGGCGTTCTTTTCTCACTCCGATAAAATTGATGCTTTTACGTTTTGTATAATCAACCGCTCTGCTGGTTATATTGTCTTTTTTATTTTGGTCAGCAGTATTATCAAGCAACTGTTTTAATTTGATATCTTGATTGAAAGGATCGTATTCCGGAGTTATCGTTTCTTCTCCAATAGCATAATTGAAAGGCAAATTGACACCCCATTTTTTAGGCAGTAATTTTCCAAGATTTAAATTGGTCACAACACTATATTGCTCGGTATCTTCCCGACTTCTTTCATTTGGACCTTGTTCCAATGCTCCAAACCCAATAGTACTTTTTCTTCCAGAGGCTGAAATCGTTGCGAAATCAGCTAAATTTGAATCTACATTCAACACCGCAGCCATTCCGCCTTGGTTGTCCATATCTGCCAAACGAAGTTCATTAAACCAAACTTCTCCTTTTAAATCGTTACGAAGATCACTGTTTTTTAAACCTACCATAAGCGTTCGCACTAATCCAAAATTAGGATTTCCTTTTATCCCTAACTTCAACGAACTGCTTCCGTCGCCGTCTGGTTTACTTGGATCCAAATCTGGATAATAAATTCCGTCTGATGGGAGCGTGGTTGGGTCAACACTCATTGCTAAAATCTTCAATTTAGTCAGTAATGCCAAAGACAAATCAATTTCATTTTCTTCCGGCCAAACCGCTTCTGCACTCAAAGGAGCACAATCAGCATTAGATGCAAATGAAGCAACAGTTACTTTTAAGGGAATCTCAATTTGATAGAAATTTTGACTAAAATCGTTTCCAAAACGAATAAAACCAACCATCTGATTGTCTTGAAGCGCAATTTCACCAGTCAAAGATTCTGCGTGCAAAAACATTTTCAATTTCTTGAATTGACGCATATCAATACTCACATTTTTAAAAACAGCTCTGGAATCTTCCGGCTCTAATCCATCGCCGGAAACTCTTAATGCCAACGATTGCTCATTTTGATTGATTACCGTATTATTATTGAATAATTGCTCTCTTTGAACACCTGGAGGAGTAATATAATTTACCGGACATCTTTCATTGTTTTCCTGAACGTTGACAGCCAAAACATCTAAATTAGTATTGTCATCCAAAACATTTGTGTCATTAAAATCAAGCGTATTAGTATACCTTCTCCATTCGCCACGCACTAAATCCAACGCTCCAAAACGCATCGTAACTTCCTCATTAAAACCCGTCATGAACATTCTCATAAAACGTATGGATCTGAAATCAGAAATGTTTCCAATTGTGTTTTCAGGTTGAGAAACTGGAATTTTAAATTGCATCCATCTGGCTTCGGTAGTCGATCCATCTGGCAGAGTCACTTGTGTATTTCTGATATCGGTAATATAATTTTGTCCAACATTCATTCCTGGTTGCACATCAATACTGTACTCATAGTAGGCATTGATGGTATTCATCGTATTATCTCTGTTTATATCTTCTACATCAGGAACCGTTGACGAACCTCTGTTGGGATCTGTAATATCCACGGCTGAGTTACCATCGGTACCATTATAATTTTTATACCGTTCCAAAATCCCTCCATCTGTGTTCAAATAAAAAGTATAGTCATCTGCGGCTGGATCCAATTCCGATGCGAAATTCGTATAAACAGACCCTTCATTGTCATTGGACAAACCATCCAGACCAACATCCTGATTCCTCCTATTTTCAGCATTGGTATCAAAAGCATAAATCAACGATTGAGAAGCAGGAACATCTCCCCATAACGGTCGGGGATTTACCAATATTTGATCTGGCCCAAGTCCATTTTCATATTGCTTCCTCCCGTCTTTCAAAACATCTTCTGCTATTTCTCCTAAATTGAAATAGATTTTTCCAGTGTTTGATTGTGGAGCCTGACCATTTCCAACGTACGGATCTAACACCCAAAACTGAATATACTCCACATTTCCTTGCTCGAAATTTGTGGAATTCAGCGATCGCATAATTCCCCCAAAGTTTTCGGCCGGGTTTGAAGCTCCATTTGGACTGTTGTTATATGGTCCTCTATCCGATGGATAGTAACTTAAATCTAATGTATTTACAACTTGTGATTGTCCTTGTGCAATATCAGTCAAAGGATACAATTCCTCGCTAAAAATTCTTCTGGTTTTATTGAAAGACAAGTCTTCATTTGAAATTCCAGCCGGTTTTTGAGCATAAAAAATAGGATCTATGGAATACCAAGCTAATTTGGCTCTTTTGAAACCATAGCTCAAATCATTGGCATTTGCATTGAAATCATACGTACTTGTAGCGTTTCGCTCCGGAGTGGATGCCAAACTCCAAGAATACGGAGACCGCATATCAATGGTAGATTGCGAACCCTCAAAATCATCAACATAAATAGTGGATTCTCCCTGAAACTGATCTGCTTTTGGCGTATCCGGTTTCAAAAATGCAATTTCACCTCGTACCGAAAGATTAGAAGGCACATCAGTATCAATATTTGGTAATTTATTTACCAAACGGGTAAAGAAAGGAACTTCGGTAGAGAAGTTAGTATTGAATCCAAAAATAGTATTATTAACGGATTCTTGTCCAAAGCTAGATTTTTGGGTAAATGGTCTTTCAGACATTTTCAAGAATGTACCACCGACTACGAAGTTATCAGAAATTTTATGCTCTACATTTAAGCCCATGAATCTTCTGGTTTGCTGACCAAAAACCGAGTTGTTTTCCAATGACACTTCGATTGGTGTATTAGAGGCTTGTAGGGATGGATCCAAAATTTGAACGCGGCCTAACTGATAATTCACACTATAATCAACCCCTTCTACTAAAACTCTTCCCGCTGCGGTAACAACCACAGAACCTTGCGGAACATTGAATGCGCCAATAGGAATCCCGTCACTACCTGTTGATTTATATTTCCCTCTTAATAAAAATTTATTTTTTTCACTGTCCTGCAAAGCGCCCGATTGTGTATTTCGGTACATATTACGAAACACATATTTCTTCTGATTTTCATTATAAGAACTAACGACATTATAATTTTCGGCAGAACCTGTATTAGATAATTTAGAGAACAACAATTCTCCAAAAGGCTCTTTGGTGGTAAAAATTATTCTTCCGTTTTGAGCATCGATGGTCAATCCTGGCATAAAATCAAAAAAACCATCACCGCCAGTTTGAGGGTCGTTGTTGTAATTCAATTTATCTAAGTTGAAAACTTTCAACAAAGGCGTTTCAGCAACTTTATTTTCAGGAGTTGGATTTGGAGGAAAAGGGCTTCCCGGAACCTCCGTAATATAATTTAATGGCGAAGGATCCGTGTAAAGTATATTGAATCTAAAATCTTCTTGTTTCAATTGATACCCGCCCTGAATCTGATAGATATTTTTCATCATCAGGTTCCAAACCGGATTTTTAACATTGGTTAAGTTGCTTTTCAGCATTTTTAATACCAAACTTTGTGAGATGATGGCTTGATTGGACGGACTGTTACCTGTAACCACAGTGGCATCTACGCCATCGTTACCAAATTCTCCAACTTGATACACTTTATCACCAATCGTATATTGGTACGCCACTGCTAAAACCTCATCATTTGCCAGTCGTTGTTGCAATGAAATATATCCTAATTGTGGGTTGAACGTATATTCATTAGGATTCAGTTTTCTGGCATTTTCCAGTTTAGAATAATCCTGACCTTCGCTTACCGTTGTATTAAAACCGGAATTTGAAGTCACTATTTCCCGAATATTAGCGTTAAGCAATCCTGTTCCCGTAAGTATTTGAGCAGGATCATAATCGTTATTAGTATTATCAGCAGGAGAATCGAAAGGATTATTAAAAATTCCTGTTGAAGGATCTAAAACAACCACTTCATTATCAGGAATACTGGATAATTGACCTTCTCCTAAATCCTGAATCGCAATAATATTTCTTAGATTATTATTGGTTGTAGTTACACGGTTTTGCTTGTTTGTAACCCAGATTTCGATTCTGGAAATTTGGACTCTACTATCAATAAAAGGATAATTTGCGAGTGACTTATCGTAACGATTTCTAAAATATTGGGATAAGAAAAAGTGTCGATCACTATCATAATCCAAAGCAAACATTTCGAAATCCTCAATTGTTCCTCCGCCTTGCGCAATTAGACTTTTAGTTTGTGATTTTTGTTCCGAAAAAACTCCTGTAATTGTTGTTTTTCCAAATTGCAGTTGGGTTTTCACACCAAATAAACTCTGCGCACCCCGAATCAAAGAACTGTTCAACGGCATGCTTACATTACCCACTTCTATTTTTTGAATAATATCATCCTCAGTAGGAGCGTAATCTAATTTGATTAAATTTTGAAAAGCAAATGTAGACTGCGTATCATAATTGGCATTCACATTAAGTCGCGTCCCCACTTTCCCCATCAAACTCATGCTGATTCTTTGATCAAAATCGAAAGAAAGATTAGATCGGTTTCTTGGCGAAAAAGATGGATTATCTTGTTTCGTGTAACGCATTCCCAAATCCATTTCAATAGAACCGGTAGGCTTCACATCAATTGTATTACTACCAAAAATGGATTCAAAAAGCCCTGATATTATGTAATATCTAGGTAACAAATCTCTTTTTGCGAGTTCGCTTCCTTCTTTTTTACCGTCAATTGCGTCTACTTTTTGCTTGAAATAATCGCGCATGGATTCTTTCAAAACAAGACTTTCGTATTCTTTTGGCGTTAAAATAATAGGATAATTAATCGAAAACCCATCGACTGAATTAGTATAAACGTACCGATCCGTAACGGGATCATACGTGTAAGCAGAAAGAATACTCTGAGGGTTTTTTAGTTGAAGCTTTCCAATAGAAAATCCAGTTTTAACGGTATCCTGAGCCTCCTGTTTCACCTGAGCCTGCGACACAAAACCACAAAATAAAACAAGCAAAAAAATACAAATTTTATGCATACAACTCGTGTTTCTTGAATACCTTTTAAAGGTTTTTTAAAGCTTTTTTGATAATTGTTTCCACAGAAGCATCCGGATCTTCTTTAACAATTTTTTCTATAATTTTTTCAGAAGTTTTTCGTACAAATCCTAAAACTTCCAAAGCTGATAACGCTTCATCTCGATTTGTATTGCTTTGTGACATAGAAACTTCGTCTAAATCATACAATTTTAATACTTTTTCTTTCAAATCCAGTATTACTCTTTGTGCTGTTTTACTTCCTATACCTTTAATGGACTGAATTGTAACTA
Organism: Flavobacterium petrolei; assembly: GCF_003314435.2. GTDB lineage: Bacteria > Bacteroidota > Bacteroidia > Flavobacteriales > Flavobacteriaceae > Flavobacterium > Flavobacterium petrolei. The sequence goes on from NZ_QNVY02000001.1 coordinate 505,587, forward strand.
CATCCGCAGATGCTATTGCATTGGTAATTTGTTTTGGATCTAATGAAGAAAGCATCGTCCGAGCTATACTTGCTCCTATTCCAGAAACGGACAATAAGAGTCTGAAAATCTCTCTTTCTGACTTTTCCATAAAACCAAAAAGTGTGTGCGCATCCTCCTTTATCTGAAGATGCGTATACACTTTTATGAAATCTGTACTTGGAAGCAAAGAATACGTATGTAAAGAAATATTAACATGGTAGCCAACGCCTCCACAATCAATAATTATTTGTGTTGGCGATTTTTCTACTAGTTTACCTTGTAAATGTGCTATCATGAAGTCTTAATATATTTCCAAATATAACAAAATTAGCATACGCTTAAATTAAATTTAAAATTTTAACTATGCTTCTTGTCTACAGACTATTAAACTTGTTTTACTTTTTTCATTTCCTTTTCCTGAGCATCAATCACAGCAATTGCCGCCATATTGACCATTTCCTCAACGCTGGCACCTAATTGAAATATGTGAACTGGTTTTCCCATTCCTAACATGATAGGTCCAATAGAATCTACCTTGTTTAATTCTTTCAACAGTTTATAGGTAATATTCGCTGATTCCAGATTTGGAAAAATCAACGTGTTTACTTTTTTACCGGCTAGTTTAGAAAAAGGAAACTTAGCTTTCAACATTTCTGGATTCAAGGCAAAATCCGCTTGGATTTCTCCATCAATAATCATATCAGGATGATTTTTATGCAAATAAGAAACTGCTTCTCTTACTTTGTTTGCGCTTTCACTTGTTGAAGATCCAAAATTAGAAAATGAGATCATTGCTATAACCGGTTCTACCCCAAACATTTTGGCCGTTTTAGCCGTCATGATTGCAATTTTAGCTAAATCGTCAGCGGATGGATTAATATTTATTGCGGTATCCGATAAAAACATTGGCCCGCGAGCCGTCATCATCATGTTAGTAGTCGCTATAATAGAAGCTCCCGGCGCTTTGTCAATAAGCTGTAACATTGGTTTAACCACTGAAGGATAACTTCTGGAATGCCCTGTTACCAGTGCATCTGCTTCTCCTTCATTAACCATCATTGCCGCAAAATAGTTTCTTTCACGCATTAACTTCTGTGCATCCAAAAATGAAATACCACGTCTTTGTCTTGATGACCAATACGTATTGGCAAACTTATTTCTTCTGGCTTCTTCCTCGTCAATTTTAGGATCTATAATTTGAACATCGGCATCAAAACCAATTTCTTCTTTTAACTCTAAAATAATTTCTTTGTTCCCTAATAAAATTGGAAAACCGATACCTTCTTCCCATACAATTTGAGCTGCTTTAAGAACATCTAAATGATCTGCTTCAGCAAAAACTATTCTTTTTGGATCCATTTTCGCTCTGTTTGCAATCAAACGAACCATTTTATTATCATTCCCTAAGCGGTCTAATAATTCTTCTTCGTACTTTTTCCAATCAGTAATAGGATTCAATGCTACACCAGAATCCATTGCCGCTTTTGCAACAGCAGGCGCAACAATAGTTATTAATCTTGGATCAAATGGTTTTGGGATGATATATTCTCTACCAAAATTTAATTTTGTAGCTCCATAAGCAACGTTCACTTGTTCTGGGACTGATTCTTTAGTCAATGAAGCAAGTGCTTTAACGGCTGCCATTTTCATAGCTTCATTTATCTTCGTGGCGCGAACATCTAATGCTCCTCTAAAAATATAAGGAAATCCAAGAACATTATTTACCTGATTAGGAAAATCAGAACGACCTGTTGCCATGATGACATCTTTACGTGTGGCTATGGCTAAATTGTAATCTATTTCCGGATCAGGATTTGCCATCGCAAAAACGATAGGATTATCAGCCATTCCAAGCAGCATTTGCGGAGACATAATTCCTCCGGTGGACAATCCTAGAAAGATATCTGCCCCAACTAAAGCTTCTTCTAAATTCATAGAAGGTATATCTTTTGCATACTTTAACTGTAATTTCGATAATTTCGGATTGTCTTTTGTCAATAATCCTTTGCTATTGAACATGAAAATATTTTCAATTTTCACTCCTAATAAAACATATAAATCGGCACAAGCCAAAGCAGCAGAACCTGCTCCCGAAACGACCATTTTTACATCTTCTGCTTTTTTATCCGCTAATTCTAAAGCATTCAACAATGCTGCAGATGATATGATAGCTGTTCCATGCTGATCATCGTGCATCACAGGAATATTTAACTCTTCTACTAATCTTCTTTCAATTTCAAAAGATTCCGGAGCTTTAATATCCTCCAAGTTTATACCACCAAAAGTTGGTGCTATATTTTTAACTGTCTGGATGAATTCTTCAATATCTTTAGTTCCAATTTCGATATCAAACACATCAATATCAGCAAAAATTTTAAACAATAATCCTTTACCTTCCATTACTGGTTTTGATGCTTCCGGACCTATGTCACCCAATCCTAAAACTGCAGTTCCATTAGTGATTACAGCAACTAAATTTCCTTTAGCGGTATATTTATAAACGTTGTTTACGTCTTTTGCAATTTCTAAACACGGCTCAGCTACACCAGGTGAATACGCCAAAGACAAATCTCTTTGTGTTGCATATTTCTTAGTGGGAACTACTTGAATTTTACCAGGAGTTGGCTTTGCGTGGTATAATAATGCTTCTCTTCTTTTGCTATTCTTTTCCATTGTTTTTAGATTTTATTCTAGTTGACAAAGATAGAAGACTTGGCTTAAAAAGTCAGCTTTTATCCTATTCTTTTATGAAAAATACACTATTACAGCCATTCTCCAATAAAAATAGCCGCATGTAAATGCAGCTATTTAAAATTTATACCAATATTTTTATTGTGTAATGTACGTGTTTAAATGTTGAATAGTATCTTTCTGTATTTCGATTATAGCCTTTACAACATCACTGATGGAGATAATCCCAATAACAATATTATTTTCTAAAACGGGAAGATGACGAACTCTTTTGGTACTCATTAATTCCATACAAAATTCTAAATTATCTGATGGACTTACCGTAACCACATCCGTCTCCATAATTTCATGAACAAAGGCTTTCTTTGAGGATTTTGCTTTCAAAACAATTTTTCGAGCATAATCTCTCTCGGATAAAACTCCTTTCAGAACGGTATCTTCAATGATAAGAATTGCTCCGATGTTTTTTTCGCTCATCACTGTCAATGCTTCGTATACAGTGTTAGTGGAAAGTATGGAATAAACTTCCTTTCCTTTAGTGCTTAAAATTTGATTAACTGTCATAATTGATTCATTTAGTGAATTATAAAGTTAAAAAAAATAAACATTCAAACAACAAAAAACATTTTTTAACCTCTAAAATATATCATCGGGAGAAACTAATACTCCTAATTTCTGTTTCAATTCGTCGTTCAAAATTTGTAATCCATACTGATAAGACGCATTCACCCAGCCGAAACCTTCCTTTGCGATGTAATCAAATTCAGTTCCTACATTTCCATATTCGGCAAAAACTTTATGAGAACTAATTTCTAAATCAAATTTTTCCGGAATCGTTCCATTATAATCTACCGCATTTTTAGTAATTAACCACAACCATCGGTACACCATTTCTTGTGCTTTATCTAAATAATTGTAGTTGATTAATCCTTCCCAAAGCAACATTTGGTGCGGTGCCCAACCAAATGGATAATCCCATTGTCGTTGCGGCGCTTCTTTTGGAGCATTTGCGATACTCGCCTTTGTACTTCCGGTTACACCACCAGTTTTTACAAATTGCGGCAAGGCAACTTCTACTAATTTTTTGGCCTGATGTTCATCACACAGCCCAGCCCACAAAGGAAAAAATGTTGTTGCAGCTTCAAACGGAAACTGCTTATGGTTCACAAAATCATAATCGAAATACATACTTGCATCCTCGTTCCAACACAATTCATTCATTTTATCTTTACGAAAAAGTGATTTTTGTTCCCATTCCTCCGAAGTATAAATGCTATCGCCAACTTGAAAAGCGTTCCCGAAATAGGTTTTAATTAGATAGGCAACGTCTTTTTCATACTTATAAAGAAAACTGTTCACATCCACTGAATTCAAATTGGCACACGTATTAATCAATCTGTTAGTGGTGTCGTGCCCGCTTTCTCTCATGCTTCTGTCATGAACGAAATACTCATCCAGTTCCGCATCCACAAGAGTTCGCTGTAAATATTTTTTTTCAAATTCTCGAATAGGTAAATTATATTTTTTAGCATACGGTTCTAAAACATCATCAAAATGTCCAGGCTCCACTTCAAATGGCATTCCAATTCCGTCCGCTTTGTATCGGTTTAAACCAGTTGATGTCAATCGGTTTCCTTGAACCATCCAAACCGTCTTGTATTCCAAAATAACCGTTTCCAGATGGCTTCTTAACCACTCTAAACTTGGCATTTCCTTTTTTGCAATTTCGATTAGCAAAGAGGAATATAAAGGTGGTTGCGTTCGTGTCAAATAATAACTTCTATTCGCATTCAGAATTTTTCCGTAGTGAATGATTTGGTATTTAAAATTTTCAGCAATCGCAATTGCTTTTCCAATTTGACCGTCAATCAGCAACCCAACGCCAATAAAATAACTGTCCCAACCATACATTTCGTTAAATCTTCCGCCAGGAACTACAAAAGGAACACCTTGTAGACTGTAAATTTTTTGTTCCAAAGCCAAAGCCAGAATTCCCGGTTTGTCATTTAAAGTTTCCACGTATTCCACCGAATAGTTTTCAGGCAGAATTTCAACTTTAAAATTTGGCAATTCTTGTTCTAATGCCTGAAAATAAGCAACTCCTTGTTTATCTTTGGCAGCAACATAAAGCGTAGCCACATCACTGGAGGTTTTTTCATCTTCAACAATTCGTGTCAATCCTTTTTTATCTATGGTACGTGTAAGTTCCTCCCAATAATCATCTTTGATTTTTCTTGAAATTCGGTGTACAGGATTCTCTTGAATGCGACTCAAATCGACTTCTCCTAATACTGATTTTGAGCCCTTAAGCTGCGCTAATTCCTGTAATAAATTGGACAAATGATAGGTCCCAACAATAGTTTCCTTTTGCTTGGTAACTTCGTCGACCAAAACAAATTTTTTAGGTCCATTATCATCTTTCGTAATTTTTTTATCCTGATCGGTATCCTCTTGAAGCAATAGTTCCTGGAATACTTTGTCTATGTTGAGTACAAATTTCATTGTTTAGCGGTAAGTTTTTTTAAAATAAAGAAAGAAACAAGCAAAAATGACATTGGAATTAAAGTATAATAAAAGGCATTTTCCGGACCTTCGTTTTTAAATAAATAACCAATAACTCTAGAACCCAAAGTTCCGCCAAGAGCAGAGAAAACGACAATTAAACCAGTCATGGAACTGTGCATTTTTTTTGGCAAAGCACTTAGAACCACAGAATTTAAAAGGGGATAAATTGGCGCAATAAAAAGTCCTACTAATGGAAATGCAAATCCTATCAATGGAATATCACCAAGCGAATTGATTTCTTTGACCTCCAAACCAACTGTTTTAGGAAGTACAAAAATCACAATAAGCATAGCTGATACGATACAAAAACTAAGTACCCAAATCCAATTGACTCTTTTAGTAATTACACCTGCTAAAAGTCGGCCTATGGCTAATGAAATTGCCAAAATACTCGCCATCATTATACTAATATTCTCTGGAAGATGTAATACTTTACTATTAAAAGTTGGCAACCAAGACATGATTCCCTGCTCAATCATTACAAATAAGAACGCACTTATTACAAAAACTATGGTTAACAATTTTGTGAATAATTTGAACATTTGTTTAAAGTCATCTACTAAATCTACGCCAGGAATATCCGTTTGATTTTCGAATTTAGTAAAAAATAAAAAACCAAAAGAGACTAACGAAATCGCAGCCAACAGCCAATAAACATTGAGCCAAGCATCTGGATTCGCATCTGAATTAAAAGCAGGGAACAAGAAATACGCTAAAGCAATTCCTATCATAAATACGCCTTCAATGCTACTCATCAAACTATTGTGATCCTGCTGATTTTCTGTTATTGTTCCGATTAGCGAATACACTGATACTTTTATCAATGCAAAAGAAACACCAACGGTAGCAAAAAGCAATTTTGCCGTTCCAAAAGAATTCCCAAAATACATACTAATACAAGCAACAGAAACTAGGCCTAAACCAATAAGCATGGCTTTCTTGTATCCTATTCTGGGTAAAAATGAAGCGATTAAAAAAGAAACTATAGCGATGGGTAAATCCTTGAAAGCCTCTAAGACGCTAGCTTGCAATTCATCTACACCATAATTTTTTTGCGCCTTTAATATCACAATTCCTACGCTATTCAGCAGAATCGCAAATACAAAGTAATTGAGATACATGGCAATTTTAACCGTACTTTTTTTCATTTTTTACTTATTTGAATAATTATTAGATTTCAGCGCTTTCAGGTAATTATCCGTATTACTATAACTTTTTACATGTTGTTTTGGCTATTGAAGAATCAATAACTCTTAGTAGTTGTTATTTCATTCTCAGTAAGTTTAATTGTAAAACCTTTGTTATTAAGGTTTGCTATTAGGTGCGCAATGCTTGTACCATTAGTCCATTTGATATCTAAGATGTCATCCGCAAAATCATTTATTTCTACTTCCCCAGAAAATGCATCCGAAGTATTTCTTAAGCGAATGATTTCGAGCTGCTTCTTGACAATTTCTGTTTTTAGACCTTCTTCAATATCATTCATTGACAATGCAGTACGATTAATTTCTTTATGTCCGGCACTACCGCCATTATCCGCCGCTTCATAATTATTTTTGCCTGCAAAAATATCCAGATACCAAATCTGCGGTATTCCTGGCATAAACATTTGGATGACTCTCGCAAGCAGTAACTTTTGTTCATCTTCACCCAATGCACTAAAAAACGTGGCATTTATTTGATAATAAGAAATTTTGTTTCCGGATGGGTCATATAGATTTTTGACACGACCACCTCTTTCCATAATAGTATTCATGATACTTTCAATCTCAGCATCTTCTAACAATCCTTTATTATAAACGCCATTTACCTCCTTGCCTTTCAAGTCTAAAACTGGTATTCCATCATGGCAACCCAGCATATTGACCGTTTTATATCCTTTGGCTATAATTTCCTTAGCCCATCGAATTAAAGCGCTGCTAGTTTGACTTTCGATAGTGTGAATGGTTAAGCCTGGCAAGAAAAAATCATAGATATAATACCCTTCATTGGCGACCTCATCATGCAAATGCAAACCATATTCTGCATGAATTTCTGGCAAAAGCATCAAATTATTTTGTTGTGCTATTTTCTTAATACGCTCTAAATATTCCCAAGTTCCTGGTATATTAAAAAAATTAGATTCACCCACTTGTTTATGCAGATAGGCAAAAGCATCTAATCTAAGTATCGTACAACCATATCCACTTAATTTTTTCAGAGTCTCCTCGTAAAATTCCCATACTAATGGCGAAGCGGCATTGACGTCCATTTGTCCTAAATAAGATCTTTTTTGTTCTACAATTTGTAAAATTTCTGATTTAAACAGAGCACAATCATCAAAATTTAGCGTAGCAAAATCTTGATTGTTATTTATAGCTGCGTTCACAAGGGTAACAACAGATTGTCTTTGTGCCTCAGTCAACCCTGCAATAGACTGCAAATCAGCCACGCCAATTGGATTGTAGGTTATTTGCTGATAAAAGGTATTCCAATAGGGTTGTTCAGTCCCATCCGGGAAACGTACTTTTAATATGGGTAAACCTGACTTTCTCATGAATAATTTATTGAGAAATTCTGGTTTTGGTATAATAATTCCATCTTCGTTTTTCGTCCCGTTTCCTTCCCAGAATTCATTCCAATTGATAAAAAAATCTTTGAATTTAGATTTATCCCCATGTTGCAGCATGTCTTTAAACTGAGGAGAAGCAACAGAGAGATGATTTAATACAATATCAAATTTCAGTTTTATTTGGAGTTCATTCAAGTCCTTTAAATCTTTTTCATCTACTAACTCCTTGTTTATATCATAATCAATAATAGAAAAACCTCTATCTAAATCACTGTTAAAAAAGGTGGGCAAAACGTATATTAGAGAAAACACATCTTTAAATTCTTCCATTTTAAGCATGGCTATTGAATCCCTAAATTTTTCTCCAATGCTATCTGGATAAACATTAAGCATTACACCATTGCTGATATTTTTATTGTCTTGTATCATTGTATTTTAAAGAAGTTTAGAAAGGATATTGATATTATCTGGAAGTCGACCTACATTTTGAAGTTTTAAAGCGGCTAACTTTAAAGCAATGTCCAAACATTCATGAATTGATTTTTCTTTTATGTAAGCAAATAAAAATCCAGACCAAAAAGCATCGCCCGCTCCCGTGGAATCCATCACCTTTTCAATTTCTATCGCTGGCATTTGTATTATTTCTTTACCCTTTTGAGATAGTTTCACGCCATTGCTTCCTAAGGTTAAGCAAACCAAATCCACTCCTTGCTGGTGAAAAAATTCGAATATCTCTTCATGTGGAAGTTCTTTCTCAAAAAGACGCAACATATCATCCTCACTAATTTTTATTAGTGGATTGAACTGGCAATAGGTTTTGATAACTTTGAAAGCCTTTTTTTGGCTTTTCCACAGCTTTCTTGCATAGTTAAGATCAATACTTAGCTTACAACCTAAATCGTGCGCCTCTTGAGCCTTCTTCAGGATTGTTTTTTGCGCCGGATTCTTACTCAATGCGAAGCAAGTGGTATGGAATATCTTTGTATTAGATAGTATTTCCGCTGAGATTTGCTCTTCATAAATGCAACAATCTGCCGAACGATAAGGTATAAAATCAGGCGTACCCTCAGATCTTGAAACAAAAATTACGCTAGTCGACTTGTCGTCTAGAACGTTAAGATGTTCTGTATTTACTCCAACGCTTGTTAAACGTTCCGTGATATAAGAACCAAAACCATCATTCCCAACTGTAGCAACCATAATCGTATTCAAACCTAATCGAGTGGAATTCATAGCAACATTAGTAGGCGAACCTCCTAAATACCTATGATAATCTCTAGTTTCATTAATCAGCACACCCTCTTGATGCCCGATAAAATCAACCAATACTTCACCCACACAAAGAATGTCTATAGTTTCCATCTTATTATTTATTGTATTATTCACTTACGTTAGTTTTTTTGATCTTGATTAATAAGGTACAGAGCGCAGCAAGCACTAATAATACTCCGGCAAAAGTAATTGCTTGACGAGGATCGTTATCTAAGAAGTTTTTTAAAATATAACCAAATGAGAGATTTTGAATAATCATCGGAATAACAATCATCATATTAATAATTCCCATGTAAACTCCATAACGCTCTTTTGGAACAACAGCAACAACCATCAAATACGGTATTCCCATCATGCTTGCCCAAGCAATTCCGTAACCAATGATCACCGCAAAAAATACATATTGATTTTGCACTATTGGAAACCATAAAAAAGAAAATGCTCCAAACAGCAGACATACAAAATGAATCATTTTAGCGCCATATTTCTTGGCTAATTTTGCCAAATAAAAAGCAATTGAAAATGTAACTATAAATCCAAAAGCACCAATTAATCCATTCCACTCTACCGCTTTTTCATAACCCATCACGTTCTTTGGAGTTACATTCCACACGGATAAGGCAATACTTTTTGAATTGTTTTGCCAATAGCACATCATGGCATACCACTGAAAAAGATACACTAGAAACAGTTGCCACATCACTGTAGGCATTTCTAAAACGGCCTGGTAAATATCAATAAAGGGCGAAAAAATCTTTAAGGGTTCTGCTTTTAAAATGGCAATTTCTTCTGCTGTTGGCGGGATTTCTTTCGTTTTGCTCATACTCCACCATATAGAAGAGATCGAAAGGATTGCACCTAAAAAGAAGGAAGCGTAAATCCATGTGGGTAACGACCCAGTATAACCAACAAAAACAATTGGAAACAGAAAAAGGGAAATATAAGCGAGAAACTGCCCGAAACCAGTAAAGAAACTCTGCGCCTGAAAACCTGTTGGCTGCTGCTCTTCGTCCAATGTATCCGCAATAAAAGCGCGATACGGCTCCATTGCAGTATTATTTCCAATATCTAAAATCCAAAGCAAACCTGCTGCCATCCACAAGGAACTGCTAAATGGAAATAAAAATAAAGCAATACTACAAATTATAGCTCCAATAAAAAAGTAGGGTTTACGCCTTCCCCATCGTGGATGCCAAGTTTTATCACTCATCGCACCAATAATAGGTTGAATCAATAAGCCGGTTAAAGGTCCCGCAAGATTCAGTATCGGAATTTGATCTGGACTTGCATGTAAAAAATCATAAATAGGATTTACGGCACTTTGTTGTAAACCAAAGCTGTACTGTATTCCAAAAAAACCAACATTCATATTGATTATCTGCCAAAAGCTCAATTTTACTTTTAAATTCATTCTACGTGGTTAATTTGTTAATTTTTTCTAAATTTAATTTTAATATTGCCAATTAAAAACAGAATAAAAACAAAAACGTTTTCGGAAGTCCCGAAAACGTTTTCGATAATTTAAAATCACCTAAAAAAACTAATCTATTTTGAAGTAAAAGGAATAATTATTTTAGTTTCCCATTCTAATTCATTTCCTCCATTAAAAGGATTGGACAAGAAATGTTCCTGAACTTTATTTTCCAATTTAAGATTGTGCTTTTTTGCATAATCCATCAAGGCAAACCAAGCCCTATCTGAAGTCCTGAAATTGCCGTAATAAGTAGCTTTCAATCCTTTGATAGCAGGTAGAGTTTTAAATTTTACAGCATTATTTATAACATTCTTTGCTGGCTTTTCAACTGGAAAACAATAATTAAAATCAATTGTTTCTTTATCAAGATCCCAATTCATAATTTCTAAGTAAGGACGACCTATTATTTTTATCTTATTTTCAAACAAAAAACCAGTAATAATAGCATCGTTTGCAATCATAGTTTGGCCCTTTTCCTGTAAAACACTTTTCAGATTAATATAGGCAACGAATGTTTCTTCTGAAACACCTTCACCTTCAATTCTTACTTTAAAATTTTTTAAATGCTCACCCAATCCTTTCTTAAAATCAGTTATTTTTTTTATTTGAGACTCTTTGAAAAGGGTACTAAAAAATGGAACCGTTAACTTGTTGTATATACTATGATTTAAATCTTTTATACCAACATTCACTTTTGTAACTGAATCATTTATATATGTAATATCCCAGATGTATTCCATTTGAGCATCACCTTTTTTCATTTTTTGTCTAATGAAATCAAAATTTCTCTTTTCTAAAACAGTATAATTTTCTTTTTCTTTTTCCAACTGAATGACAGACCACTCTTGAATTCCTTGAAAAACGGTCCCGGTAGCCGCACTTACTTTGAACGAAATGCAATAATCAGTCTTCTTTACGAGCAAATACCAAATTAAAAATAAGGATAAAAAAGCACTACAAGTTATTATGATTTTCTTTCTGACTGTCATTATTCTTTAATCATCTTTAATTTATTAACAATATAATCTCCAATAGTATTACCCTGCACAACACCATTCTCAATAGCTGCTCTGTAGTGAATTCCTCCGTAAAGCCTGCTAATTGATGCTTCCGCGGCAGCTTGTTTAAATGATTTAAAAGTTCTTTTAGGCAACCCAAAAGGAACTTCTGAATCATCGATATAACTAAAATTATCTCCAAAAATAGAGGTTAGAATAATTGCCGAACACGAAGACACCACTGAATGTCCGCTTACATATTCCGGAAAAGGAGGTGTTTGTAATTGTGGTCTCCAGTTCTCATCTATGTTTTGATTAATATACGTTTCAGGACGTACAACATTACTTCTATACTTTTCGTCCCAGCAACTAATGAAGCAGTCAAAAATTCCAATTGATGTTATAGTGTAAGCAAAAACAGTAGTTTCAAAATCTGATTTTGATTTTTTTAAAGCAATTTTAGTAATATTAATCCAATGCGCATCAGGTGTATTTTTTTTCTTTGCAAACATCATGTGTCCTTGTATGACTGTAGCATAGGGATTACAATCCCAAAAGGAAGCAATAGCCGATTCTTCAGGAATTGGTTTGCCTGGATTTTTCTCTACTTCTATTAATTTTTCAGAAATCAAATTTCCTACATCATATGTTTCTTTGGCCTCTTTGTAAAAAGCCGAGTTTTTATCAGTAGAAAAAGGATAAGGTGCTTTGGGTTTAAATTGAGATGCCGAATCCATTACTAAAGTCCTTATTTCTCCCCAATGCGGTTCCACACCATCCATATAAGATGGCGGAGTTGGCTGCCATCTTCCTGGTTGATCTGAATAAACGGAAAATTTAGAAGAAGTTCGAGTTTGTTTATAATTATCTTTTCCCATCCACATTTTGATTCTGTCTACCACTTTTAAAGCGTATTCTTTAGACACATCAAATTCTTTTTGATTTTCAGCACCCCACTTTTCATATAAACTATCTCTGTATTTTTCCAAAGCTTCCTCCGAAAAAATCAATTGTTTACTCACTTCAATATGGGCAATAAGTGCTGCTAAATTTTTATTCACTCCACTTTTCGGATCTAGTTTAGGAATAGAATCTAATCCTTTTAACTGCCCTTGTAAACTTTCATATTTAGTGTTGTTTTGAGCCATAATCTCATAAGCGGCAACATTAGGATAAACATAAATTCTACTGGCAACTGGAGGCGAAAATATATCATGAACCATAATTCCTGTTACAGTATCAACTGCAGCACAGAAGTCATCCGTCGTCACTTTAATTGGAGTCTCTTTTTTACATGAAGTTAAAAAAAGCATCGCAAGTCCTAAAAGAAAAATTTTAGAATTCATGTTATTGGATTTACTTATTTTGTTTGTCATTAAATTATTTTTTAACTGAAGGCATTTCATACAATTCCGCCTTCTTATTATTGATAGTAATCAACATATATTTCTTTCCATTGAAATTGATTATATCCAAATGTCTAACTGCCTTTTGAGTCAAGTTGATTCCTATTTGATTACCTAAAAATATGTTTTTTTCATTTTTGATTAAGGCTCCTGAAAATCCGTCAAACCTACTGTGATAAGGAGAAACCCCAAAGTAATTTCCTGCTGCAAAAACTTCTTCTTTCGCATCTGAATCGAAATTAGATTTCAGAAAACTAGTAATAGGAGCGACTTGCATTTTATTCGAAAAAGGAACAAAAGTAAACTTCCCTTTATCATTTCTCAAATAGCCCGATTTCAAATTATGAACTTCGAACAACTTTCCTTTCTCCAGCATTTTTAGATCAAAAACTTCTTCAAGTGTTTTTCCTGCAAAGGATTTGTAACTATTGAATTTCTTTTTTAGCATCCCGCTGAATTGTTCCGCAAGTTCATCAAGACCTAATGTAGTGTAATATTGTCCTTTCTTTTCTATTGCCACAATTGTTTCAAAAGATCCGTTAGTATCAAAATCATCAAAATACATTTTCATTGGAAAATCCTGTGAAGCTTTAAATTTAGAATTCATTCCCCAGTTTCCTACCAAATAATCTTGGTCACCATCATGATCTATATCAAAAGAAAGTACTGATTGCCACAATCCATTGCTTTTTTCTGGAAAAATGGTTGCTGTTACATCCGTAAATTTACCGTTTTTATTTGCAAAAAAAGTAGGTTTCATCCACTCACCCACTACAATTAAATCTATTTTTCCATCTTTATTAAAATCACTGAAAATGGCATCCGTCACCATTCCTATTTTCTCAAAAGTTTTATTTTGAACAATAGTGAAAACTCCTTTATTGTTGTTCAATAAATAACAATCCGGCATGCTTCCAAATCTATTATTGATTGAATTATTGCCTACAAAAACATCCAAGTCTCCGTCGTTGTCATAATCAAAAGCTTTTACAACCGATGCATTTTGAGTCAATTTAGGCAAAGTCGCATTTAGGAATTGATTGTTGGTATTTGTATACAGACGGTCTTGCAAATTAGATGCATTTTCACCTCCACCGGAAGCAACGTAAATGTCGTTCTTTTTATCGTTATTAAAATCGCCTATGACAGCGGAAGCGTCTTCAAAAACAGAATCCTTTTCAATTTCAGCTAGCCCTTTTTTAGAAAATCCGGCAGCATTTTGAAAATAAATTGCAGCTTTTTTACCTTTAGAGCCACCAAAGAAAATATCCTCTTTACCATCACCATTCAAGTCACCAATTGCAGTAGCTGCACCACGATCAGAGCGTTGGTATGGAATTAATTTTTGGCTTAAAATATCAATAAAATCATTTTCCTGATGCACAAAGTCAATTCCTAAACCCGTTTCAAGCTTTTTGAAAATTGGCAAAACACTTGGATGCAATTTTTTATAATCAAAAGCTTTTCTGTTCTGATTGGCTTTTATGGTAAGCGTTTGGCACGTTTTAACATTTTTTATTGTTTGATACGTTTTATCTGGCCAAATCACCACTAACGAATCTATCTTAGTTATTTTTCCATAACCAAAATGAATCATTGGTTCTGATGAAGACTGAAATCCTCTTGTAGTTTGCAGTTCCTTGAATTGTTTTTTCCCTTTTGAATAAGAAATTACTTTGGCTCCAATCCCAAAAGTGTTTTTTCCGGTAAACCTAAGTTTTAATTTTAAATAGTTTGATTTTGTATCTGTTTTATTAATGTAAACTGAAGCCGTAGCATTTGTATTATTGGTAATTACGTCCAAATCTCCATCATTATCAATATCTGCATAGCCACTACCATTTGAAATTATAGAATCATTTTCTATCCAATCACTTGAACGGTTTTTAAATTGCAAATCAGCTGCACCTTGAAAAACATAATTCGTCACATTTCCCTTTGGCATTCGCTTCAACGCTTCTTTATCCAATAACTTCGTCGTACTGATTTTACTTTTTATTTGATCATTTGAATAGTACTTAACATAATCTAAATCGTTAGGACGTTTTGGAATTCCGTTACTTACAAAAATATCCTGCTCTCCATCTTGATCATAATCACCAAATAAAGTGCTCCAACTCCAATCCGTCGCTGCTACACCGCTCAACAAAGCTGTTTCAGTGAAACCGCCTCCCGCTTGATTAAGCTGTAACATATTTCTGGAGTACTGATAATGATAGCCTAGTTTTTCGGTTCTCATTTTTAGCATTTGCACGTTATCATCACCTAAAGAGGATTTCAAAACTTTTTCATCTTCAGGCAACATATCTAAACTCAAAATATCAGGAAAACCGTCATGATTAACATCCGCAACATCAACCCCCATTGAAAAACGACTGGTGTGACCAAAATACTGTTTCAAACTTTCCGTAAAAGTTCCGTCCCCATTATTTAAATAGTAATAATCATCTTCGTGAAAATCATTTCCCACATAAATATCAGGATAACCATCTAGATTAAAATCAGAAACTGCTAATCCTAAACCGTAGCCATTGGCACCACCAAAGATTCCTGCCTGCTCACTTACATCTACAAATTTTCCGTTATCATTTCGAAATAATTTATCCCCACATTCGTAGCTTCTTTTATTTCTAATGTCCGCATTTCCAAAAGATGACTCAGAGTGTACGGCGTGATTCAATAAATACATATCTAAATCCCCATCTAAATCATAATCAAAAAATGCTACCGAGGAGCTATAATTATCTAAGTCTAAACCGTATTCAGCTGCGCTTTCGGTAAACGTGTTATCCTTGTTATTGATAAACAATTCATTTTGACCTTCAAATCCATTAATCCCAACTACCGCACAAACATAAATATCAAGATATCCATCTCCATTTACGTCAGCCATAACGGTACCGGCGTTCCAATCACTTTGTCCTTCTACTCCGGCTTTTGCTGAAATGTCTTCAAATTTATTTTTCCCTTTATTCAAGTACAATTTATTTTTTCCTTGATTAGAAGTAAAATAAATATCCACCAAACCATCATTATTGATGTCACCAAGAGCTACACCTCCGCCATTATAATAATAGAGATAATCTAAAATAGAGATGTTTTTGGAGTCAACCAATTCGTTATTGAAAGTAATATTGCTTTCATCAGAAGACAATTTTTCAAACAATTGTCCTTCTTTTTTGGAACAACCTATAAACAGCAATAAAGACAGTCCTATTCTGAAAAAATTATTCATAGCGTGTAAATATTTTAGGAGTATTATCATTAACTACAGCTATAATTGAAACCGTTTTATTTTTGTCTTTTACTATTTTCAGTTGTTTCACTTCCCCTTTTATGAAGAAACCTGATTTATTATAGGGCAACCATGAAAAAGTTCCGTTTTTGCTTCCTAAAAGTACGCTGCCATAATTTGCATCCAATCTGGAGAATTGTGGCTTGAATTCATATTGATTTCCACCCAAGATTAAATCCAAAATTCGATCATTATTCACGTCCATTGTAGTAATGGTGTTTACACTAGAAAACTGAACTTCTTTTGGAAGTGCTTTTATCTCAAACTTACCATTTCCTTTGTTGATTGCAATAACACTTTCTTGAATGTTCACTATCCTTTGAATCGAATTATCAACTACTTCCTTCGCAAATAATTCCTGAAATGTTTTCTTGGAATAATCTGCATAGCTCAAGTTTTTTTTCTTAATCGAAGGAATTTGTTTGGCCAATTCTTGTTTTAGGTTTATTGGTAAATCTTTGCCTTCAATAGAACGGGTTGCAATTTGTTCAATAGTTCCATTATTATCAAAATCATTGGTAAACAATTTCATTGGATTTGTACTTGTTGCTTTGTAGGTTGTATTAGTTCCTTTATTCCCCAGAATCAAATCTTTTTTACCGTCATTATTCAAATCTACACAAGTTACAGCATTCCAAAAACCTAGATAACCAGAAAGATTCGATTTAAATTCTACTAATCGGCGTCCATTATTTTTAAAAATCATAGGTGCCGTCCAATCTCCCACTAATATTAAATCTTTTTTTGAATCGTTATCAATATCTTCCCAAACCGCATCTGTTATCATTCCAACTGCATTAATTTTAAATGCTTTTTTATCAGTAACATTGGTAAAATTTCCTTTTCCATCATTTTCCAATAACAAATGTTTAGGATCAATTCCATAAACACCCGGAACGCTTCGGCTTCCTATAAACACATCAATATCACCATCATTATCGAAATCATTTGGTGCTATTACCGAGACGTTGTTATTGGTTTTTGGCATATTGGTTTTGCTTTTCACAAAAACTCCTTTTCCGTTATTCAAATACAGACGGTTTTTATAATTAGCCTGATCCGCTTTTTCGTTTCCACCAGAACCTACTAGTAAATCGATATCTCCATCATTATCAGCATCAAAAAAACTGGCAGCAGTATCTTCAAAAGTTGCATCTGCCTCTAAGTCTTTTTGGTCTGTAACTGAATAATTACCATTCCCTTTATTTAAATATATTTTACCAGATTGTCCTTTGGCTCCGCCAATAAAAACATCCTCATTCCCATCACCATTTAAATCAGCAACTGCGAGTGAAGGTCCTTCTTGCGAAAGCATTTTGGAGATTAATCCTTCATGATCAAAATCGACATAATTATTTTCTTTGTGTGCTGAGAAAATTGTTTTCTTTTCAGCAAACAATGGTTTTGGCTTGCCATTTTTAGGAACATAATCTACTTTAGCATTGGTAATATCCAAATTTAAAGTGCTATTATTGGTGATTTTTTTAATTGTTTGAGTTTTACCATTTGGCCAAACTACTTGCAATGAATCCATTTTTTTGGTTCCAATACCAAAAGTCATTACATAATCGATAGAAGATTGAAAGCCTCTTGAAGGAATTAATTCTTGTCTAAGAATTTCTTTACCAGAGAATAATTCCACAACACTTCCAACAGCAAACTTGTTTTGATTGTCTCCTTTTAGTTTTACCTTAACGTAATGATTTTTCTTGTTTTTCTCTGAATTATTTCGATATACAAAAGATTCCATGTTGACATTATTAACAATCAAATCTAAATCCCCGTCATTATCTAAATCCCCATACGCGGCACCGTTAGAAAAACTTGGAGTGTCTAATCCCCATTTAACAGCTTCATTGCTAAAAGTCAGGTTTTTATTATTCTTGAAAGCGTAATTTGGTATCGGCGTGCTTGGCATTTTACTGATAATGGTTTGAATTTCTTCTTTTTTACCTGTAACCACCATTTTCTGCATAAACTCATTTGCAAAAAAATCAACAAAATCCTGATTAGTTAAATCGTTATAAATACCGTTACAAACGTAGATATCTTTGTAACCATCATTGTCCATATCAAATAATAAAGCGCCCCAACTCCAGTCAGTTTTAGCAACTCCGGCATAATTAGCTATTTCAAGGAATTGATTATCACCATTGTTTATTTGCAATGTATTTTGCATGTATTGATAGTAGAAATCCAGATTTACTTTTCTAGTAAATAAATCATAGTTTTCAAAATTTGTAGTCGTTTTTAAGCGTTCGTCCGGTTCAGGTAACATATCTGTTACAAAAATATCGGCTTTCCCGTCATTGTTTACATCGGCCATATCAGCTCCCATTGAAGATTGACTAATGTGTGATGTCCATCCCTGAATTTGTTCGGTAAAGGTTCCGTTTTTATTATTTATATATAAATAATCTCTTTCATAAAAATCATTTGAAACATAAATATCCGGATACAAATCTCCATTTACATCTCCTACTGTAACTCCAAGACCAAAGCCTATCAGACTACCATATATTCCTGATTTCTCACTTACATCAACAAATTTTCCGCTGTCATTGCGCAATAGTTTATCACCTCCACCTTTCAGAATTTCCGCTACATCCCAATCTTTATCTCTTAAGTCTCTTTTGTTGGAATAATTAAGACTGCTTACCGGGATAAAACTGTTATTTAGAATATAAACATCTAAATCACCATCTTTATCATAATCAAAAAAAGCAGCATGTGTAGTTATACCTGTGTCAGCTAGATTGTATTCATCTGCTTTTTCGGTAAAAGTATTATTGCCATTATTTATAAAAAGTTCATTTTTTTGTTGATTACCCAAACTATTTCCTGCATTACATACATAAATATCAAGTAAACCATCCGCATTTAAATCAACCATTACAACACCGGTTGACCAGGTTTTGGTTCCTTCAACACCAGCTTTTTTAGAAATATCCTCGAATTTAAAATTTCCTTTATTTAAGTAGAGTTTATTGGTTCCAAGATTTGAAGTAAAATAAACATCCGAAAGACCATCATTATTAATGTCTCCAATAGCTACACCCCCACCATTATAAAAATTTCGGTACTTGAATATATTCATATCCGCATCATTTTTCACTTCATTGATAAAATCAATTCCAGTTTGGGAAGCATCTAATTTGGAAAACAAAGCGTCTTTATTCTCTGAATTTTCTTTGGAACAGTTGGAAAAAAGTAGAATAATTAGGGGTAATAAGACAAAACGATTTGACATATTATATTGCGGCATTTTAGTTAGGTAATTGCTTGTTTAGAATTGCCTAATATATATAATATTGATATAAAAAAAGAATAAAATAAATATAAAATAAAGAGGGTACTAAATACCCTCTTTATAACTAACTCAAAAAACAATTAATAGAAACAAATTTTTAGTAACCTGGGTTTTGTTTTAAATTTGAATTAAACAAAGCATCCGCTGGAATAGGAAACAAAATATATCTAGCATCTGAAACATACGGTTTCAACTCTCTTTGTTCCAAAAATTTACCAAAACGAATCATGTCATTTCTTCTCCATCCTTCATACCATAATTCTTTACCTCTTTCTGTGTAAATAGCATCTAAAGTAGTTGGAACTGTACCTGCTACATTAGTTCTAGATACTAATTGAGCAAATTTTGTTAAGTCATTAACTCCAGTACCACCTCTTAGAATTGCTTCTGCTTTCATCAATAAAGCATCTGAATAACGCATCAATGCATAATCATTTTCAGGAGTACCAACATTAGCTTCATCCGGAATGTATTTTTGACTTCTAATCCCTGCTGTTTCAAGTGTAGCACCTCCAGTAATCAATGTTAAGGCTGCAGTAAACACTAAAGGATTACCTTTTCTATCTTTTAGATTTACAGTACCAGCAGGTATGTTAGTATATAATGCTCCACTCGCATCTTTATCTCTACCAAATTCATCACGGTTTTTACCATTTTTCATTTGACCTACTTGAAATCCAACATTATTACCAAAAGCGTCGATAATATATTGATCTGAATTTTTGATACGTCTATCATTAGGATTAAACTTGTTGTAGTATTCAGCTACAGTTGCAAAACCATTCCAACCATCTGGTGTTTGTTGGTAATGCATACCCATTCTCCATCGTGACTGAATACCTCCACCTTGACCACCTCTAATGTTTTTAGAAGAGAAAATAATTTCCGGAGAAGTATTATTTGTTGGTTTGAAATTATCCCAATAATCAGTAGCTAAAGAGCTATTAATTGCATCTACATGAGTTACAACTTTAGTCATATCAGCAGCCTCAAAAGTATAAGGTCCTGCAGCATCAGCAGCATTAAAAACCCCTTTGTTCAAGTATAATTTAGCCAATAAAAAGTGCGCTGCATCAACATTAACAATGCTAGCGTCACCTGCCACACGAGCTGGTAAGCTTCCAATAATTGCTTCAAGTTCACTAATAACAAAAGCCGTAGCTTCTTGTCTTGTCCAAACTTTAGGATCTGCTTCTAGAGAACTACCTGCTTCTCTATATGGCGCCTGTCCATATAAATCAATTACATTGTAGTAATAAAATGCTCTTAAAAAACGAGCTTGAGATATTTGTGTAGCAGTACCATTTTCTATAACTAAGTTACAGTTGTATACTTGTGACAACAAAGAGTTCCAAGCATTTCTTATTTCTATATTATCCGGCGCCCAAGTATGAGTATGCAATTGTCTCCATTTAGCATTATCGTCCCAGTCACCACCTCTTGTAGGTCCCACTAATGCATCCGTAGACATTTCATCTAAGGCAAACATTTTGTCTTGATCTTGAAAACCTCTTAAGCCTTCATAAGCACTAACCAATAATGAAGCAGAATTCACTGTTCCGCCCCCAGCATTATCAAGGACTACACCATCTAATACTTCCTCATCTAGATTAGTACAACTTACTCCTAGAATAATGGTACTAGTAAATAAGATGCTTTTTATAATATTTATTCTTTTCATTGTTTTTTTAATTAAAATGTTACGTTAAGTCCAAGTGATACACTTTTGTCTCTAGGATACGATAAATATTCCATCCCTGCTGAAGGCACTCCATTTAGTGATTTATCAGTATCTACTTCTGGGTCAGTTCCTGAATAACTAGTAATAATAAATAAATTAGAAGCATTTACAAAGAATCGAGCCGATTTAATTCTAAACTTTTCTAAAGAGTTTACTGTATATCCAAATGTTAAGTTACCCATCCTTAAGAAATCTCCTTTCTCTAAGTATTTAGTAGATGGAGAGTTAGGATCTCCTTGTGCTTGAGGAGAAGTCGCTGCTTCTAGAGTTGTGTTTCTTCCTCCTAGGAAAGCACCTTTAAAGAAATAGGCATTTGTAGTATTGTTATAAATATAGTGACCAAAAGCTCCATAAAAAGAGGCACTTGCATCAAAACCTTTGTACGCTAATGAAGTAGTAAATCCAACATTGATTTTCGGTAAAGGCTGTTTGTCTAACAATTGTTTAGCTGCTGTACCTAAGCCAGTATCATTCCCTGCTGCATCCGCATAAATAGAATTTCCTGATGCGTCATATCCTCTCCATTCATATAAAAAATAAGTATATGCAGGTTGGTTGTTTGTAATTACTTGTGCATAAGCATCAGATAGTCCTTGACCATTTAAGCCTCCTGTAGCAATAAAACCGGCAAAGTTCTTCACTTCATTTGTTAAGAAAGAAGCATTTCCTGAAATATCCCAAGTTAAGTCTTCAGTATTTATAACTTTATAATTTAAAGATACTTCGACACCTTTATTTATTAAATTTCCTGGCAAGTTTTTGAACCTTGGTGATGGTGGACCTGGTTGAGTTGCCGCTGCCGGTACTGGGAAAATTAAATCCTTAGTATCTCTTTGAAAATAATCTACTGAACCTGATAATCTGTTGTTTATCAATTCAAAATCCGCTCCAACTCCATAAGAAGTTGTCGTTTCCCATTTCAAGTCAGCATTTGAGTTTGTATCAACATTTAAATTACCATTGTTACCATAAGAAGCTCTAGCAATTGCTGAGTTTGGTGCAAATTCCTGGTTTCCAGTGATACCGTAATTCCCTCTAATTTTGAAGCTATTGAACAAACCTTCTTTATCTTCTATCACTTTATAAGCAATACCCGCTGAAGGAAAATAATCGTATTTGTTATTTATACCTAATTTAGTAGAACCATCAGATCTTAATGTAGCAGTAAGAATCAATTTTTTGTACAAAGTAGCATTTATTCTACCAAAATAAGATTGTAATTCCACTCTGTTTCTATAAGAAGATACTCGGTACTCATTTTGAAGACCTCCTTCAATGTTGTCAATTAAATTCGTTTGATTAACATCATAACCTTTACCACTTGCAAAATTTCCATCAGCAGTATAATCATAATACGAATAACCAACTAATGCATCTAAATTAAAGTTATCACCAAAATCATTGTTATAATTCAAAGTGTGTTCGAAAGTTTTATTAAATTTATTTTGATTGTTGATTGAAGCTGTTCCAAATTTAACTTCGCTTGAACCAGGAACTGTTGCTTGGAATGCTGCACCAGAAATTTCCATCGTTGGCAACAATTGACTTTTTCTACTTGAGTTAGAACTTTCAACACCAAATAAGAATTGGTATTTCAGCTTACTGTTGATTTTCCAGGTAGTATTTATGCTTCCCAATAATTTATTAGTATTCGTGAAATCTGTGTAAGAATCTAATAACTGAACAGGATTCAAATAATCATCACCTACAACATTATACGAACCATTTGCATTTCTTATTGGCAAAGTTGGATTCCAATACAAAGCAGTACCAATTACATTACCAATGAAACCTGCATTATTTGACAAAAGAGTAGCTTGATCTTTCAAAGAAGCATAAATGATTCTTGACTCAACTTTTACAGCTCCACCAAAAAAGTCATTAGAGTTATAAAATGACGCATTGTATTTGTCTAAACCTGTGTTTTTAACAATACCATCTGTATTAGAAGCTCCAAAAGATATTCTTGTATTCGAGTTTTCTGTAGTCTTGCTAAAAGATAAATCATGGTTCATAGAGAATCCATTTCTTAAAACTGCATCTTTCCAATTGTAAGATCTAGACCCTTTATCATCGCCACCAGCTGCAGCAAATTGATCACCAGACATTACATCTAGTTTCCCTGATAATTTACTAAATTGAAATGAAGTACTGTACGTTAACTGTGGTTCTTTAGATTTACCTTTTTTTGTTGTTATTACAATAACTCCGTTAGCTCCACGAGAACCGTAAATAGCTGTAGAAGAAGCATCTTTCAACACAGACATACTTTCGATATCATTTTGGTTGATAAAGTTCAATGGATTTCTTGCAGATGATGTCCCTAATAAATCAGCTCCACCTCCTGAAACATTTCCTCCATCCAATGGCACACCATCGACAACGATTAACGGTCCATTTCCTGAACGAATAGACGAGTTCCCACGCACTCTAATTGCAACTCCGGCACCTGGCTCTCCACTTGATTGCGTAACTTGTACTCCGGCAACCTTACCTCTTAATAATTGAGCAGGTGAAGGAGAAGATACATTGTCAAAATCTTTTGCACTAATTTGATCAACTGCACCAGTTGCATCTTTCTTTCGAACTGAACCGTAGCCTATAACTACAACTTCTTTTAATTCCGCTGAATCTTCTTTTAACACTACATTAACTGCGCTTTTCCCTGCTACATTTACCTCTTGAGATTTAAGACCAATGTAACTAAAAATTAAAACTGCATTTGAGCCAACGTTTTTGATAGTAAACTTTCCATCGAAATCAGTTTGTGCTCCATTTGTTGTTCCTTTAACTAAGACAGAAGCCCCTGGAAGCGGACCGCTACCATCAGATACTGTACCGGACACATCTTGCGAATAAGTCAAACTTGTACAAAGTACCGTTAGAAACACCATCAAGCCTTTAATTAGACTATTTTTCATACGTAATAAATAAGTTGGTTAATAATTTGTTTAAATGGTTTGTTTAAATATTAACATCAAACATAATTATAAATTTATGATAAATTTAAGACATTAACAAACTATAACGTTTTCGTTGTATCGAAAACGTTTTCGATTTTAAAATTAATACTTTAAAAAATTAATAGTAAAATTATATTAAACATAAAAAAAAGACAATAAAAAAGATATAATTGTACTTTAAAGGCTTTTACGCAAAAAACATATTACATTTTTGTCAACAAAAAAGCTTTTTACAAAATAAGATTACGAATTATTCATCATAATGGAGTTTTTTTCGATTAATCAATAATCTAGATTGAGTTCCATTAAAAAACGAATATTATTGATCTAAAAATATCATATTCATTTATTTAGACGTGTTTTGACTGTTAAAAATATCACATTTACAAAACGTATTGTTATTAAAATTTAACACTTTTAAAATTAAAAATTTGGAAGAAATGTCCTAAAATTAATTTATTGCTATTGCATATTAGATTTATTTAAATTTTGAAAGAGGTATTTACCTTTATCCTTTCAACAGTTGTTTAGTGTGTATTTAAAAAACTAACATTCAAAATAAATAATCTCATCGGACATAAAAAAACCACGAATACGAATTACAATCCTAAAAAAGGAATGCAACTACTATTCGTGGCTTAAAAAACTTATTGAAATATTACTTTATTATTATCGTTTTATTATCGACTCCAAGACCTATAATCTTAAGTGATTTCCATTGTTTTGGCAACAATCCCTTATTATATTTCAATCCCAAGTCCGTTTGCTCTACTCCGCCAAAACCGTAAATAATCGCCTGAAGCATCGCTCCGGCTCCCGTAGCAAAATATGGATTGTTACTATTAGCTGATTCCGAAAACACTCCAAAAGGTGGGCGACTGTTTGGTAAATAGGATTTTACAAAATAACTATACGCTTTTTCTTTGTCACCTAAACGGGCATACAGCACCGATAAAACTCCCGAAGCCATTGCCGGACCATCTTTTTTATCAATTTTTTCAGCGTAATATTCTAAATCTCTTTTTATTTGTTCTTTGTCTGTGATTACGTGTAAAGGATATGCTAATAAGTTCACATCAGCCTGTTTAATCATTTGCCCTTGATATCCTTTATAATTTTGTGTAATTCCTTTTTCAGTGTGTATTGCTAATTTTTCAGATACTGCTATCCATTTAGGATTTATTGGTTCCCCTAAAATAGTTGCCGCTTTAATCGTATTTTTTAAAGACTCAATAGCGGATGCATTTGTAAAAGCATTATCATCTACATGTTGCGCGTATTCATCTGCTCCAACCACATTTAAAATAGAGAAACTTCCATCCTGATTTTTCACAACACGACTTACCCAAAAATCAGCTGTTTCTTTTAGAACTGCCCATTCTTTTCTCAACCAAGATTTGTCTTGCGTGTAAGCGTAATAATTCCAAAAGGCGATTGAAACATCCGCGGTGATATGCTGTTCAAAAATTCCAGTCAAAGCCCAAGTTGGTGTTGCTTCTTCCCCCGTATCATCAGATTCCCACGGATACATTGCGCCTTTATACCCATAAATAAATGCTTTTTGTTTTGCTTTTTGCAAACGATCTGAACGGTAATCTAAACATGATTTTGCCATATCTGGCTGTAATGCCAAAAGTGTTGGATACATCCAAAGTTCTGTGTCCCAAAAAATATGTCCGTTATAACCTTGTGCTGACAACCCCATCGGGGCAATACTTTGTCTGGTTTCAGGACGGATGTATGAATATAAATTATACAATGCAAAACGAACGCGTTGTTGCGCATCTAAATCGCCTTCAATTTGAATATCTCCTGTACTCCATAATTCAGCCCAAGCTTGTTTGTGACGATTCAATAATTTGTCAATTCCCTCTTGTAAAGCATAAATTGGCTGTCTCTCAGATTCGTTCAAAGGATCTGTAACATCTTTTGAAGTGCAAATCCCTCCTGCAACTGCAAAACGGTATTTTTTTCCTTTCAAAAGTTTTTTGGCAAACCCAACTTCGTTACCCGTTTGTTTTAGGGTTTCGCTTTCCCCATCAAAAAGAAAAGTGGTTGAAGCCGCAACTGTATATTTCCCCGTTAGCGTTTTAGCGGTTGTTCCAAAAACTGGCATCAAATATTGATTGTCTTTCAAAACCCTAAACTGACTTTTAGCGTCTTTCAATTCATCAGGAACAATCATATAATTATTAGCCGTAATTTCGATATCTTGAAGAGGGGTAATTTCGACAATTGCCATCGCTGAAAAAGGAATTGCTCTATTCGCCAAAATAGTATAGTTAATCTTTGCATAATCTTTAAACGAAAATGAAGTGGTGCTTGTTCCTTCTTTCATAGAGACTACTTGACTCCAATTATCTATATTATCTGATTTGATATCTTCCTTATTTATTGTCAAATGCAGATTCAAAAATTCTATTCCGCGAACTATTCTACTGATTCCATTTTCGGGACTTCCGTCATAAACGCCATTCAGAATAATTTCTTTTGTTTTTAAAGGCGTATCATCGGTAACAATTCCTATTTGACCATTTGCCATAGCAACACCAAAATAATTTACTCTTGAATTTGCGTATAAATGCCACTCATCTGATTTGCTTTGACTAAAAGCGACTGAACTTAGTAAGAGCATGAAAAACAAACTTTTAACTGTTAAAATCATAAATTAATTTTTTAATAATATTTTCAAACTTATACCTTTTTTAGGTAAAAATATTGAATAATTTCAGATACTGCGTCGAATACAAAACGAAAACGTTTTCGACTTATCAAAAACGTTTTCGACAACACAATTATGTTTAATTAAAAAATATAATTCTATTTTTATGAAGATAATATAATAATTAAACCTTATTTTAATGAAGTTCACAAATAAAATACTCCCCTTTTATTTAGTATTCGGAGCCTCTTTATTCTTGTTTTCCTGTAAAGATGAAGTTCAAAATCAAGTCATTTCCATAACTTCTTCCGAAAGTATAAAAACTGATTCCAAGGTGCAATACAAAGAACCTTTTAGACCACAATTTCATTTTTCTCCAGAAAAAAAATGGATGAATGACCCAAACGGAATGGTTTTCTACAAAGGAATTTATCATTTGTTTTACCAATATTATCCAGACGACATTGTGTGGGGACCGATGCATTGGGGACACGCGACAAGTAGGGATTTAATCCATTGGACACATAAAAAAATCGCTTTGTTTCCTGACAAATTAGGAATGATATTTTCAGGAAGTGCTGTTGTAGATATTGACAACACTTCCGGTTTGGGAACAAAAGAAAACCCTACGATGATTGCTGTTTTCACCTATCACGACATGAAAGGCGAAAAAGCGGGAACAACAAACTATCAAACACAAGGATTAGCATATAGCCTGGACGAAGGCGAAACTTGGATGAAATATGACGGTAATCCAATTGTTAAAAATTCCGGCATGAAAGATTTTAGAGATCCTAAAGTATTCTGGAATACCGATACCAATCTTTGGAATATGGTATTAGTAGCCGGCGATCATGCACAATTTTACACTTCAGAAAATTTAATTAATTGGAAATTCGAAAGTGAATTTGGTAAAAATATAGGAGCGCACGGCGGTGTTTGGGAATGTCCTGATATTTTTAAATTGAAAATTGCCGGTTCCCATGAAGAAAAATGGGTTTTACTCATCAGCATCAATCCTGGCGCACCAAATGGAGGTTCCGGAACACAATATTTCATAGGTGATTTTGATGGGGGAAGTTTTAAAACAACTCAAAAAGATATCAAATGGATTGACAATGGCGCTGATAATTACGCAGGTGTCACGTACAATAATGCTCCTGACAATAGACGAATATTCATAGGCTGGATGAGTAATTGGTCATACGCCAGAGACACGCCTACAAAAAACTGGAGAAGTGCGATGACACTTCCCCGAGAACTATCGCTTGCAAAAATAAATGGTGATTATGTTCTGAAAAACACTCCTGTAGAACAGTTCAAAAAACAAGGAACTAATGCCTTTACCAAAGATGAAATCATCCTAAAAGCGAATCAAAAAACGACATTTGATTACCAATACTTGAATCAGTCAGCAGTACAATTGAATGCTAAAAATGAAAATTTAAAATTTGTTTTTTCCAATGAAGTTAAGGATTCTCTAGTTCTCAATTACGATGCGAAAGGAAAGACTTTTTCTGTAGACCGAAGACATTCCGGAATGGTAAATTTCGAAAAAAGTTTTGGAGAAAAAATTCACAACACCAAAATTCCAAATATAACTACTGAAACAATTGATTATCAAATCATAGTAGATTGGTCCTCAATTGAAATTTTTCTGAACGGTGGCGTATACAGTTTTACGGAACAAATTTTCCCTAACAAACCATACACCAAACTTAGCATTCAATCAAATGAAAATCAGGAAATTAAAAACCTTACCATTTCTAAAGTAAAAGGAATCTGGTAAAAAAAATTCTTTTATAACAACCAAAATAATCAACCAAAAAACAAAATAATGAATAACAAAAAAATACTTTATTGGTCCATTGTCGTTGCATTTGCAGGATTTTTATTTGGATTTGACACTGTAGTAATTTCGGGAGCTGATAAACAATTGCAGCAATTATGGGGTTCTTCTGATTTGTTCCATGGATTAGTCGTGATGTCATCCGCATTATGGGGAACGGTTATTGGCGCTATTTTTGGGGCTTTTCCAACGAATATTTTAGGTCGGAAAAAGACTTTAATAATCATAGGATTGCTGTTTTTTGTTTCTTCCATTGGAACTGCATTCGCAAATGATCCTATTTTCTTTTCTATTTTTAGATTTCTTGGCGGAATTGGTATTGGGGCATCCACTATTGCGGCTCCAACCTACGTTTCTGAAATTGCTCCTGCAAAAGACCGCGGAAAACTAGTTGCTTTATACCAATTCAATATTGTTTTTGGAATTTTAATCGCCTTTACCTCTAACTATTATTTACAGGATATTGGAGAAAATGCTTGGCGTTGGATGTTAGGAATACAGGCTTTTCCATCTTTAATTTACACAATTCTAGTATTTGGAATCCCGGAAAGTCCACGTTGGATTTTAGAATATAAAAAAGACAGAGCAAAAGCAGTCTCTATTTTGAAACAAATTAACAGTGACGCCGAAGTTGAAGCTGAAATTGCAGCTATCGAAAAAGAAACTACTCATGAAGATAAAAACGAATCCATTTTCATGGCAAAATACAGAAAACCATTACTATTGGCTTTTTTTATTGCCTTTTTCAATCAGCTCTCCGGGATTAATGCTTTTCTATATTACGCACCCCGAATTTTTGAATTGGCAGGATTAGAAAAATCAGCTTCTTTTTTGAGCAGTATCGGAATTGGAGTGATTAATTTGATTTTTACCATGATTGGAATCTCGCTAATCGATAAGTACGGAAGAAAAACGCTGATGTATTTGGGTTCGGTAGGATATATTATTTCTTTGGGATTAGTAACAACCGCTTTTTATTTTGAATGGAAAGGAATGGCTGTTCCGTTGTTTTTCTTCTTTTTTATTGCCTCACATGCCATAGGTCAGGGAGCCGTGATTTGGGTATTTATTTCTGAATTATTCCCAAATAAACTAAGAGCTGCAGGAACTTCTTTTGGGACTTCTGTTCATTGGGTCCTAGCTGCATTGATTCCTTCTTTTATTCCATTTTTATTTAAAGAAATTGGAACTACAACTGTTTTTGCAATATTCTGCTTAATGATGGTTTTCCAATTGCTTTGGGTATTTACAAAAATGCCGGAAACTAAAGGAAGAACATTAGAGGAACTATCTGAAAGTCTATCAAAAAACGAATAACCATGACTAAAAATATAATCTGTTTCGGAGAAGTTTTGTTTGACGTCTTCCCAACGCATAAAAAAATTGGAGGAGCACCATTGAATGTGGCACTGCGTTTGGCTTCACTTGGCATCAATGCCCAAATAATAAGTCGTGTTGGAAATGACGAAATTGGAAGAGAACTCCTTGCTTTCATTAAAAAAAACGGAGTTGACACCGATACGATTCAAATAGACGAAAACTTATCAACTGGAGAAGTTATTGTTCAATTAAACGAGAAGGGTTCTGCTTCCTACACCATCAATTACCCTGTTGCTTGGGACAAAATTATTTGCATTCCGGAAGACGAAATTAGGGTCAAAAAAGCGGATGCACTTGTTTTCGGCAGTCTTGTATGTCGAGATGGTGTTTCACAAAATTCCCTTTTAGAAATAATAAACTATACAAAATACGCTGTTTTTGACGTCAATTTACGCGCTCCATTTTACACCAAAGAAATACTGGTTAACTTGATGATGCAGTCTGATTTTATAAAATTCAATGATGACGAATTGTATGAAGTAAGTGCTTTCCTAAATTCTCCGTATCATTCATTGGAACAAAACATACTTTTTATTGCAGAAAAGACGAACACAAAACATATTTGTGTGACCAAAGGAAGTCATGGTGCGGTTTTGTATTACAATGAAAAAATGTACTACAATAGCGGTTATAAAATTGATGTTATAGACACTGTAGGTTCTGGAGATTCCTTTTTAGCTGGTTTACTTTCTAAACTTTTATACGATGAGAACCCACAAGAGGCCATTGATTTTGCTTGCGCTTTAGGAGCGATTGTAGCAAAAAACGAAGGGGCAAATCCGAAAATTTCAAGTAAAGAAATCAATGATTTTATGAATCCTTGAAGAAATTCAAAAATTTTTTTTTATAGATTAAGAAAATACAAAAAATTAAAAAAAAACTTTATTTGACAATAAGTTTGCATGTCGTCAACAATCTGTTGTAAAATTCGCAAAAGACGACTAAACTGTTTCTTGAAAATTGATTTACAATAAATAAATTGTAAATTCGTTTACGAGAAGCAGTTTTTGCTTTTACTACCAGAGAATTGAACCATGAACAACATCACTCTCAAAGAGATTGCCGCACAATTAGGAATTTCAATAACCACCGCTTCAAAAGCTTTGAAAGGGTACTCTGATGTCAGTGAAAAAACGAAAAACGCAGTAATTGAACTTGCTCAGAAACTTAATTATACCCCCAATAGTTTTGCGGTAAATCTGAGAACGAAAGAATCAAAAACCATAGGTTTGATAATTCCCACTCTAGTAAATGATTTTTTTTCATATGTAATTAAAGGAATTCTTGAAGAAGCAAAAAAAAGAGATTATTTGGTTATTATTTTACAGTCTAATGAAAAACTAGAGTTTGAAAAAAAACAAATTGATCTACTTTTAAACAAAAGAGTAGACGGTATTTTAATGTCATTATCTAATGAAACCGGTGATTTTGATCATATACAATCAATCATTTCCCATGATACTCCCTTGGTACTTTTTGATAAAATTGCTAAACTTGTCAATTGTTCCAAAGTAACTATTAATGATAAAAAAGCGGCCTATGATGCCGTTTGCTATCTTATAAAAAAGGGATACAAAAAAATAGCACATTTTAGAGGTTCTTACATACCCCAAAATTCTATTGACCGATTTTTAGGATACAAAAAGGCATTGGAAGATAACAATCTAACATACGATTCATCTCTAGTTTTTGTATGTGAAAACAATGAAGATTTTCATGACGGTTATGAAAATGCTAAAAAAGTGATGAAAGAACATCCAGAAATTGATGCTATTTTCGCCGTTACAGATTTAGTGGCTATTGGAATTATTAAATACTTTAATGAAATTGAGATTTCAATTCCAGAACGAATTGCGGTTTTAGGTTTTAGTAATTGGTTTATGTCAAGCGTAATATCCCCAAAACTTTCTACGATTGACCAACCTGGTTTTGAAATTGGAAAAAGGTCTGCTTCAATTCTTTTTGATGAAATCAATCTGAAAAAGAACAATTTACCTGTAGTTTTCCAATCCATTGAATTGGAAACAAGCATAATTGAAAGAGAATCCACATAAAAAAATTGAATCTTTCAACAAAACACACAACCACCTTTACTTAATTTAACGAATCGATATTAATTTGTTTATTTTGACAAAATACAAAGATATAAGATAAAAATTAATATCTTGGTAGAGGATATTTAAAGGTAGAATCGTTTTTATAGCTAAAAACTAAATGACGCAAAACTTAAAACATCATTATTTCTAAAATATTTTCCTAAATTTAAATCTGTAGAAATTCGATTCATGAAAGATATCACTCTTAAGGAAATTGCGACAAAATTGGGGATTTCAATAACTACTGTGTCGAAAGCGCTTAAAAATTATCCTGATGTTAGTGAGAAAACTAAAAAGTCAGTAATTGAACTTGCGCAACATTTACATTATACCCCAAACAGTTTTGCAGTAAATTTAAGAACCAAGGAATCCAAAACTATAGGTTTGATAATTCCTGAAGTAGTCCATCACTTTTTTTCAAATGTAGTAAATGCTATTATTGATCAGGCCGAAAAAAATGGTTATCTGGTAATCATATTACAGTCAAATGAGACGCTGGCTTTAGAAAAAAAGCAAGTGGAATTATTAATAAATAAGAGAGTAGACGGCATCATCATGTCCTTATCTAACGAATCTAATAATGACGATCACATAAAGGAAATCATGAATCGGAATATTCCTTTTGTGATGTTTGACAAAATTGCCAAGCTTTCAAAATGTTCCAAAGTAATTATTGACGACCAAAAGGCAGCTTTCAATGCCGTTCAACATTTAATTGATAATGGATGCAAAAAAATAGTTCATGTTCGCGGACCATTAAATCCACAAAATTCAATAGACCGTTACATTGGTTATAAAAAAGCCCTAGAGAAAAACAACATTCCTTTTGACACAAAATTAGTTTATACCTGCGAAAATGTAACCTTTGAAGAAGGAAGAGCATTTGCGAAACAAATCATTGCGGAACATTCTGATGTGGACGGGATATTTGCAATAACAGATTTAGTTGCTGTAGGTGTTTTGGCTTATTTTAATGAAAACAAAATTAAAGTTCCAGAGCAAGTAGCAATAATTGGTTTTAGTAATTGGTTTATGTCACAAGTGCTGACACCAAAATTAAGCACCGTTGATCAACCAAGTCACGAAATGGGAATTGCATCTTTCAACTTACTGCTTGAAGAAATGAACTGCCATAAAGAAGGCATTCCTTTCGCCCATAAAACAGTTGAATTAGACACTCAAATCATCATCCGAGAATCTTCTATCCGATTGAAAAATTAGAACTTAAATTCTTATTCAAGAAAATCAATATTTCTTTTTATTCCTTGAAACTTCGCTCTCTTTAATGGGGAATTTTTAAATACCGACTTAAATGTTTCTTCGGTTATTTCTATCCAGTCCTTTTTAGACATGGATAGCAATTCTGGATTTGAATTAAATAAAGGTTCATTGTGCGCTTTTGAAAACTTATTCCAAGGACAAACATCCTGACATATATCACATCCAAAAGCCCAATCATCAAATTTCCCTTTCATTTCGTGAGGAATATTTTCTTTTAATTCAATAGTGAAATAGGAAATGCATTTGCTTCCATCAACAACGTAAGGCGCAACTATTGCATCTGTAGGACAAGCATCAATGCAGGCGGTACAAGTTCCACAATGATCCGTTGTAGGATTATCGTAATCTAAATCTAAGTCGATAATTAGTTCCGCTATAAAGTAAAAAGAACCTACTTTTTGCGTCAATAAATTACTGTTTTTCCCTATCCAACCCAAACCACTTTTGGCTGCCCACGCTTTATCGAGTACTGGTGCAGAATCTACAAAGGCACGACCAGATACTTCTCCGATTGTTGATTGAATGGAGAATAAAAATTCTTTAAGTTTTTCCTTGATTACAAAATGATAATCCTGTCCGTACGCATATTTAGAAATTTTATAAGAATCCAGAATTTGTAGTTCTTCAGGATAATAATTCAGCAACAGCGAAACAACACTTTTAGCGTCATCAACTAGCAAAGTTGGATTTAAACGCTTGTCAAAATGGTTTTCCATATAGGACATTTGACCGTTCCTATTGTTTTTCAACCAATTCTCTAAACGTGGCGCTTCTTCTTCCAAGAAACCAGCTTTGGATATTCCACAAGACATGAAGCCGAGGCGTTTTGCTTCGGTTTTAATAAATTGGGTGTATGTTGCCTTGGGGTTGATAATTAAAAAAAATGATGTTAATAAACGGGATATGTTAGCCCTGATAGAAGCGGCATCCTTTTACTTTTTTCTTTAAAAAGTAAAAGATACAGCGAATAGCGGGAAATAGATCCTGAAAATTAGAATAATCCGCCTTGAATGTTTGTGTTTAATTTACCTAAATGCTTGTACGCTTTGTCAGTGACTTCCCTACCACGAGGTGTCCTCATGATAAATCCTTCCTGAATCAAAAATGGTTCGTATACTTCCTCGATAGTCTCGCTACTTTCGGATACGGCTGTCGCCAAAGTAGTCAATCCAACCGGTCCACCTTTGAACTTATCTATAATTGTGGTTAAAATTTTATTGTCCATTTCATCCAAACCATGAGCGTCAACATTAAGCGCTTTTAAGGCATAACGGGCAATCTCAATGTCAATTGTGCCATTTCCTTTTATTTGAGCAAAATCACGCACACGACGCAACAATGCGTTAGCGATACGAGGTGTTCCTCGACTTCTACCTGCAATTTCTATAGCTGCCTCCATGGAAATTGGCATTTTAAAGATTGTAGCACTTCTTTCAACGATTGTAGTTAACAACTCTGTCGTGTAATATTGTAAACGGGAAGATATTCCGAAACGAGCTCTCATAGGAGCGGTCAACAACCCAGAACGCGTAGTGGCACCAATTAAGGTAAAAGGATTCAAATTAATTTGAACGGTTCTTGCATTGGGTCCTGATTCAATCATGATATCAATTTTGAAATCTTCCATGGCAGAATACAAATATTCTTCGACAATGGGACTCAAGCGGTGAATTTCATCAATAAACAAAACATCTCTTTCCTCTAAATTAGTCAATAAACCCGCTAAATCTCCAGGTTTATCCAATACTGGACCTGAAGTAATCTTGATTCCGACTTGAAGTTCATTAGCAAGAATATTGGCCAAAGTAGTTTTTCCTAAACCAGGAGGACCATGAAAAAGCGTATGATCAAGTGCCTCATTTCGTTGATTAGCAGCTTGAACAAAAACTTTCAAGTTTTCCAATATCTGATCTTGTCCAGCAAAATCATCAAAGGAAAGTGGTCTTAATTTTTTTTCAAGGTCTAGTTCTTCTGAATTGTAACCGTTTGATGTTGGGTCTAAATTTTCATTCATATAACAAAGATAGCAAAGCAATTT
Organism: Flavobacterium petrolei; assembly: GCF_003314435.2. Taxonomy (GTDB): domain Bacteria; phylum Bacteroidota; class Bacteroidia; order Flavobacteriales; family Flavobacteriaceae; genus Flavobacterium; species Flavobacterium petrolei. The sequence goes on from NZ_QNVY02000001.1 coordinate 541,180, forward strand.
CGAAATATAATTTTTAAATTTAAAATGAAATAAAAATTAAAATCAAACTCAAGAGAAAGAATAGCACTTTAGTAAACCACAGTAAAAAGCACAAAAAAAGCCTCTACTTTCGCAGAGGCTTTAAATTATATTTTAGTGGTGTAAAACTTCTTCACCTTCTTTCATTGGAACATTTTGAGGCACAAAATCCACATCGTGAGCTGGATTACTGTAGTCATAAGGCCAACGATATACATGAGGAATTTCACCTGGCCAGTTACCGTGAATATGTTCAACAGGTGCTGTCCATTCTAGTGTATTAGATTTCCAAGGATTCATAACAGATTTTTTACCGTAGAAAATACTAACAAAAAAGTTGTATAAGAAAACCAATTGAAAAGCTCCACCAATTAATGCAAATGTTGTGATTAAAACGTTTACGTTTTGTAAATCATCAAATAATGGAAAATTCGTATTTGTATAGTAACGTCTTGGTAAACCAGCTAAACCTATAAAGTGCATTGGAAAGAAAACCCCATAAGCACAGATTGCAGTTACCCAAAAGTGAACATATCCTAAATTCTTGTTTAACATTCTTCCGAACATTCTTGGGAACCAGTGATAAATCCCAGCAAACATTCCGTAAAGAGCAGATATACCCATTACTAAGTGAAAGTGAGCTACAACGAAATAAGTATCATGGACATTAATATCAAGTGTACTATCTCCAAGAATAATTCCTGTCAAACCACCAGTAATAAATGTGGAAACTAAACCAATTGAAAACAACATAGCTGGATTCAACTGCAAGTTACCTTTCCATAGCGTTGTGATGTAATTAAATGCTTTCACAGCAGAAGGGATCGCAATTAATAATGTTGTAAAGGTAAATACAGATCCCAAAAATGGATTCATACCCGAGATAAACATATGGTGACCCCAAACAATTGTTGATAAGAAAGCAATAGCCAAAATTGACATAATCATCGCTCTATAACCAAAAATTGGTTTACGTGAATTTGTTGCAATAACTTCAGAAGTAATACCCAAAGCAGGTAATAAAACGATATAAACCTCAGGGTGTCCTAAGAACCAAAATAAGTGTTCGAACAATACTGGGGAACCACCTTGATAATGTAAAACTTCTCCAGCGATATAAATATCAGACAAAAAGAATGAAGTTCCAAAACTTCTATCAAAAATAAGTAATAACGCTGCAGATAAAAGAACTGGAAACGAAACAATACCAATAATCGCAGTTACAAAGAAAGCCCAAATTGTAAGAGGCAATCTTGTCATTGACATTCCTTTTGTTCTTAAGTTAATTACAGTAACCACATAGTTTAAAGATCCCATTAATGAAGATGCGATAAAAATAGCCATAGAAACTAACCATAATGTCATTCCCATTCCAGAACCAGGAATAGCTTGTGGTAAAGCACTTAATGGAGGATAAATTGTCCAACCTGAAGATGCTGGTCCAGCTTCAACAAAAAGCGAACCAATCATAATAACACTTGACAAGAAAAACAACCAATATGAAATCATATTCATAAAACCGGATGCCATATCTCGCGCACCAATTTGAAGCGGTATCAATAAGTTACTAAATGTTCCACTTAGAGCAGCCGTTAACACAAAGAATACCATAATGGTTCCATGTATTGTGACTAAAGCCAGATAAATATCATTTGCCATAACTCCGTTAGGAGCAAATTTATCACCTAATAAAATATTAAAAATTCTAAAAGACTCTTCTGGCCATGCTAGTTGCATTCTAAAAAGCATAGACATTCCTACACCAATAATCCCCATAAAAATACCCGTGATAAGGTATTGTTTGGCAATCATTTTATGATCAATACTAAAAATATATTTAGTAATAAAAGTGTCTTTATGATGATGTTCGTGTTCGTGATCTATTGCGTGATCGTGACCTTCTGCTGACATATATGTTTACTTTAAATTTTCTTATTAATTATTTCATTGCCATTACAGCAACTCCTACAGTATCTTTAGCTTTGATAGAGTCTAAACCTGAAGCTCCCTCAGCAGCAGCTGGTTCAGCCATAGCAGCTTTTACTTCATTTACAATAGTAGCTTTATCTTTTAACCATGCTTTATAGTCCTCAGGAGTATCTACAATAATTTTCATTTGCATGTTATAATGAGAAGCACCACAAATTTTGTTACAAAGCAATAAATAATCAAAAGTGTAAGGATCCAAAGCTGTTTCACCTTTAGCAACCAATGCAGCACTTTTCTTGGCTCTAAGAGCATTGATATTTGCTACTTTCTCAACCATAAATGGTAACTCTCTATATTCAGCAGTAGTGTAAATTGGCTCAAATGCAAATTGAGTAACCATACCAGGAACACAGTTCATTTGCGCTCTAAAATGCGGCATGTAAGCTGAGTGCAAAACATCCTGAGAACGCATTTTAAAAAGAATCTTTTTTCCTTTTGGAATGTGTAATTCAGTCACTACAATATCATCTTGTGCATAAGGATCCGCTAAATCAACACCAACGGCATTAGCACCTTCAATATATCTTACATTAGCTTTACCAAGAACATTATCTTCACCTGAGTATCTAGCTTTCCAGTTAAACTGTTGCGCATACAATTCAATTACTACTGTATCTTCATCTTCATCAACAAACATGATGTTAGTCCAAGCATAAAGTCCGTACAAAATTAAACCTGCTAAAACTACTGCTGGTATAACACTCCATATGGCTTCTAACTTATTATTATCAGCAAAGTAAAGTGCTTTTTGATCCTTTTTACCTCTGTATTTAAAAGCAAAATAGTGCAACAATACTTGTGTTATAGCTTGAACAATAAAAATAAGAACCCAAGTGATATTCATTAAATTATCAACTTCACCTCCATGGGCAGAAGCTGGTGTGTGAAGAACAAGAGGTCCCCATTTAAACAATCCGTAAATTGAAAAAATGTAAATGAAACCAAGAAAACCAAACATCAAATAACCCTGAACGTTATTGTCGTTATCTGTAGCGATTTCTGAACTATCTGTATTAGAACCAACTTGCGTCAGGTCGAATATTTTAGTCAATTGCCATAAAGCAACAGCTAATAAAACTAAAACTATAATTACCAACAAACTTGTCATCTGTTTTTTTCTTTAAATATTAATAATGAAAATGTTTACTTTCTTCTATGAAAGGATTTCTTTTTGCCAATAAAGGAACTTTAGTCATTGCTGTGAAAACAACATAAATAAATAATCCAAGGAAGAAAAGAACAGAAGCTATTTCTGAAATTCCAATAAACCACCTGTCACCAACGGTTCCTGGCATAATCATATTAAAGAAATCAATATAATGTCCACCAAGTATTACAACTCCTGCCATCACTAAAACCCACGTAATTCTTTTGAAATCAGTATTAATTAATATTAATAAAGGAAAAACAAAATTCATCACTACAGCACCAAAGAATGGAAGGTTATACAACTCTATTCTTGTAATATAATAAGTAACCTCTTCTGGAATATTAGCATACCATATTAACATGTACTGTGAAAACCATAAATAAGTCCAAAAGATACTAAAACCGAACATGAATTTTGCCAAATCATGGATATGACTAGTATTTACATGCTCCAAAACACCTTTAGCTTTTAAATATAAAGTTACCAATGCAATTGTAGTAATTGAACTCACGAAGAAACTTGCAAAAACATACCACCCAAACAAAGTACTAAACCAATGTGGATCAATAGACATAATCCAGTCCCAAGACATTATAGACTCAGACACAATAAAAAACACAAGAAACATAGCTGAAAGCTTAAAGTTCTTTTTGTAATTAAGATTATCATTTGATTCATCTTGCGCTAAACAATTTTTTCTTGAATAATAACGGTAAAGATTCCAACCAATTAAAAATATAGCAGCTCTAATTATCCAAAAAGGAAAATTTAAATATCCTGCTTTATTAGCAATTAGTTTATCAGAAGCTACAACTTCAGGATCTAACCATATAAAAAGATGATTTAAATGAAAACCACTTAATAATAATACGATAAAAAATATAACTGAACCCACAGGTAAATAAGCCGTTATACCTTGCATAACTCTAAATAAAACTGGAGACCATCCCGCTTGAGCTACTTGTTGAATCGCATAAAAAACTAAAACTCCTAAAGAAACAAGCATAAAGAAAATACAAGCAACGTACAAGGCAGACCAAGGTTTGTTTTGTAATTGGTGTAAAACATGATTTAAATGTTCTGTATGATCAGCTTCTTCACTAACCACGTGACCTTCTTTTTTTACAACCGGTTCAATCTGAACGTCTTCAACAACCTTAGCTGTATCAACTTTAGATGAATCACCAGTTGGAGTTACAACTGCTGTCGAACCCTCCACATTTTTTTCTTCACTACCTAAGTTATGAGTAGCATCCGATTCATGCTCAGACTCAGCGGTAGTTGAGGCTTCGTGTTTTGCTTCGCCATGTCCACCGTGACTTTCCGCTGCAAGAAGTTTTTCAACGTCTTGAATATCTTTTGGTGCAGTTAAAAAACCATATCCAATTCCTAATACACCTACGGCCATTAAGATGAAAGAAAGAGTTTTTAATTTACTTGAAAATGTATACATATCTATTACGATCAGTTTGTTCAACAATTATAATTCGCTTTTTAGTTTCAGAACATAGTCAGTAACTAACCAACGTTCTTGGGCACTCAATTGGTTTGCATGTGAACCCATTGAATTCAAACCATACGTGATTACGTGAAAAATACTTCCTTCAGTGATCACTCTATCTTTATAACTAGGGACACCTAAGAATTTTTCTCTCTCTACCAGTTTACCTTTACCATTTCCAGAAGCACCATGGCAACTGATACAATAAATCTCAAAAAGTTCTTTTCCTTTCTCAGGATTTCTACTTAAAGAATCTAAAGGAGATTTAAGGTTTGCTTTAGCTAACTCATATCCCGCTGTTGAATTTTCATATTCAAAAGGTTCGAATCCTCTGTTTACGGTTCCTTCAGCTGGAAGTTGACCTTCTTTACCGTTTTTAAATGCATTCGATTCAGCATAAGTTTCATACCCTACTGATTCGTACATATTTGGAAAATATTGATAGTTTGGTGCCGCATTATTATGGCATGATGAAACTAAAATAGTTATACCAAATAAAAGTGTTATTTTATATACGCTTTTCATATCTATAATTAATGCTTATCTATTACTTTAACTTCTACAGCTCCTGTACTTTGGAAAAAAGAAATCAATTCTTCTTCATTATCATTTACAGCAACTTCCATTAAAAAATGGTCATCTGTAGTTCTTACATCTGGATTCTCTGCTTCTTTAAAAGGCCATAATTTACTTCTCATATAAAAAGTAATAACCATTAAGTGAGCTGCAAAAAACACAGTAAGTTCAAACATAATTGGAACGAAAGCCGGCATGTTTTCAATATAACTAAAACTTGGCTTCCCCCCTATATCTTGTGGCCAATCCTGAATCATTATGTAATTCATCATAGCCGTAGCTACCGAGATTCCAACACATCCATAAAGAAAAGCACAAATTGCTAATCTCGTAGGTGCGATACCCATAGCTTTATCCAAACCGTGAACCGGGAATGGAGTAAAAACTTCTTCAATATGATGATGAGCTGCTCTGGTTTTTTTAACCGCATCCATCAATATATCATCGTCATTATAAATGGCGTATATTACTTTATTACTCATGATGTGAATCTTTATTTGCTTCTCTTTCTCTTTTGTAATTATCTCCAGTTCCTTTCAAAATTGTTTTTACCTCTGCTTGTGCAATTACAGGGAATGTTCTTGAATACAATAAGAACAATACAAAGAAGAAACCTATTGTTCCGATAAAAATTCCAATATCAACAAATGTCGGTGAAAACATTGTCCAAGAAGATGGTAAATAATCTCTATGTAACGAAGTTACGATAATTACAAATCTCTCAAACCACATTCCAATATTTACAACTATCGAAATTATAAAGGAGAACATAATACTTGTTCTTAATTTTTTGAACCACATGAATTGTGGAGAAAAAACATTACATGTCATCATTGACCAATATGCCCACCAGTAAGGTCCAGTAGCTCTGTTCAAGAAAGCATATTGTTCGTATTCTACACCAGAATACCATGCAACAAACAATTCAGTTATGTAGGCAACCCCAACAATAGAACCAGTAATCATAATAACGATATTCATCAATTCAATGTGTTGAACCGTGATATAAGCTTCTAGATTAGAAACTTTTCTCATAATGATAAGCAAAGTATTTACCATTGCAAATCCTGAGAAAACAGCTCCAGCAACAAAGTACGGAGGAAAAATTGTAGTATGCCATCCTGGAATAACAGAGGTAGCAAAGTCCATAGATACAATAGTATGTACAGAAAGTACAAGTGGCGTAGCTAAACCTGCAAGCACCAAAGATACTTCTTCAAAACGTTGCCAGTCTTTTGCTCTACCGCTCCATCCGAAACTTAATATAGAATAAACTCTTTTGTTAAAAGGAGTAATAGCTCTATCACGTAACATCGCAAAATCAGGTAATAAACCAGTCCACCAGAATACTAATGAAACCGAAAGATATGTTGAAATTGCAAATACGTCCCAAAGTAATGGCGAGTTAAAGTTTACCCAAAGAGAACCAAATTGATTCGGAATTGGTAAAACCCAATACGCTAACCATGGACGCCCCATGTGGATGATTGGAAATAAACCAGCTTGAATAACAGAGAAAATTGTCATTGCTTCTGCAGAACGGTTAATCGCCATTCTCCAACGTTGACGGAAAAGTAATAATACCGCTGAAATAAGTGTTCCCGCGTGACCAATACCAACCCACCAAACAAAGTTCGTAATATCCCAAGCCCATCCTACAGTTTTATTTAACCCCCAAGTTCCAATACCTGTAGATACGGTGTAAAATATACAGCCAAGTCCCCAAAGGAAGGCTATTAATGCGATTGAAAATACAATCCACCAATGTTTGTTTGCTTTACCTTCAACAGGCGCAGCTACATCTACAGTTACATCGTGATAAGATTTATCACCTATAACTAAGGGTTTTCTAATGGTTGCTTCGTAGTGAGACGACATAATCCTTTATATTGATTCTTAATTAATTATTTTTTGTACTAGGTATTTCTAACTTTAACGTGGTAAATCACATTAGGTTTTGTTCCAACATGCTCCAATAAATGATACATTCTTTCGTCAGCAGCTAATTTAGTTATTTCTGCTTCTGAATCATTTACATCTCCAAATTTCATTGCTCCAGTTGAACAAGCATTTGAACATGCGGTTTGGAATTCACCATCAACGATTGCTCTTCCTTCTCTTTTTGCTTTCAAAATTGTCGCTTGTGTCATTTGAATACACATTGAACATTTCTCCATAACTCCACGAGAACGAACATTTACATCTGGATTCAATACCATACGTCCTAAATCGTCATTCATATGATAGTCGAATTCACTGTTTTTGTTGTACAAGAACCAGTTAAAACGACGCACTTTATACGGACAGTTGTTAGCGCAATAACGCGTTCCAACACATCTGTTATAAGCCATATGGTTTTGACCTTGACGAGAGTGTGAAGTTGCAGCAACTGGACAAACCGTTTCACAAGGTGCATGATTACAATGTTGACACATTACAGGTTGAAAAGATACTTGTGGATTATCACCCGCTTTTTCCATTTCATTAAATGTAGACAATGAACTTGATAATCCTGCGATATTTTCTTTTCTTTCGTTATCTCCTTCAAAAGTACTTTCAGAAGAATAATATCTGTCAATACGCAACCAGTGCATATCACGGCTTCTTCTTACTTCTGATTTTCCAACAACAGGAACGTTGTTTTCAGCATGACACGCTATTACACAAGCACCACAACCGGTACAAGCATTTAAATCAATCGAAAGATTAAAATGATGACCTGTTGAACGATCAAACGACTCCCATAAATCTACTTTAGTTGCTTCAACTTCTTTGTGATCCAATGAAACCATTGGTTGTTCATTCCAAAATTGAGCATCTTTTGTATTGAAAATTTCTAAAGAAGTTTCTTTTATGATATCGCCTCTTCCCATCAATGTTTTCTGACCTTGAACACAAGCAAACTCATGTTCTCCTCCAGCTTTTGCCAATGTTACAGTCTGTACATTATTAAAACCTTTATATAAAGAGTAGGCATTTAAACCCACCATCATTTCTTCTTTCAAAGCCGCTTTACGACCGTAACCTAATGCTAAACCAATAGTACCCACAGCTTGACCTGGCTGAACAATTACCGGAACATTTTCTAATTTTAGTCCATCAGCAGTAGTAATAGTAGCGTAACTTCCGTTTAAACCACCATTTGCAACGATTTCATTAGAAAGTTCATATTTCTTAGCATCTGCATTCGAAACAGTAACATAATTATCCCACGATACTCTTGTAATTGGATCCGGAAACTCTTGCAACCAAGGATTATTAGCCTGTTGTCCATCTCCCATACCTGTTTTAGTATATAAAACAAGTTCTAATCCTTGAGCAACTTTTGATTTTGATAAAGCATTCGCAGCAGCACTAAAATCGGCAGAACCACCAGTCGCAGCCGGAATAGCTCCAACATAAATACCATCATGTAAAACCTTGTTCCAAGAAGAACCAGCTATTATTGTTGATGAATTCGCTTTGATATAATCGTAGAATGTCCCTGTTGATCCATTTAATGACAACAATACATCTTGAAATTGTTTTGTATTAAATAGTGGTCGAATTGTAGGCTGAGTGATTCCATAAGTACCTTTTGTGATACTTACATCATTCCATGATTCTAAATAATGAGGAACAGCTGCAGCAACAGTACTCACTAACGCAGTCTCGTCTTCTTTTAAAGAAAATGCAACTGATGTTTTTACTTTTTTAAGTCCTTCAAGGAAAGAAGTACTATCGGATAAAGTATAAACTGGATTAACCCCACTCATTATTAATGTATGAACGCTTCCCGCTTTCATATCATTAACCAATTGAGCAACTTTTGCATTAGAACCTTTTCTAATCTGTCTTGTTCCAGAAGTAGTGAAAGCTTCACTTACCAATGCTTGATTGATAGCCAAAACCAACAATTGAGCATTTTTATCTTGAATACCAGAAACTAATACTCCTTTTGAACCGGCAGCCTTCAACTGTTGAGCCGCTTTCGTAACTTCTGCTTTAAATTTATCTTCTAAACTTACAGCAACAGAAGAACCAGTTACAATATTATATATATGAACTAATGCCTGTTTTTGATTAGCAATAGACATTGGCAAACGCTTATCAGCAGCAGCACCAGACAAAGTCATGTTTGCTTCTAATTGGAAATGACGAGACATCTTTCCAGCCTTAGGAATTCTTCCTTTTGCATAACCTGAGTCATAACTACCACCTTGCCAACCTCCAAGGAAATCAGCTCCAACAGAAACTATAAGAGAGGCTTTAGAAAAATCATAATCAACCAAAGCTCTTTCTCCATAAACTGTCTCAAAAGCATCTAATGCTTCAGATTCAGATACAGCATCATAAACAACATGTTTAGCATTAGGATTTTTACCAATAAACTCAGCAATCAATTTCTCAGTTGACGGACTTGCTAATGTATTTGTCAAAAGCACCACCTGACCACCTTTTGCGGCAGCATCAGCTATACTTGATTTAATTTTTGAATCAACAGCTGACCAAGTTGAATTTTTACCTTCAATTTTAGGCTCTTTCAAACGCATACTATCATATAAAGATAGAATAGACGCATGAATTCTTGCATTAGCACTAAACTTAGCTCCAGCAATAGTATTATTATCTATTTTAATAGGACGCCCTTCACGAGTTTTTACCAAAAGATTAGCAAAATCAAAACCGTCAAAAACAGAAGTTGCATAATAATCCGCAACTCCCGGAATGATTTGCTCCGGCTGAAGCACGTAAGGTATTGATTTGTTTACAGGACCTTCGCAAGCTGCAAGCGTAGCTGCTGCAGTACTAAAACCAACGTACTTTAAAAAATCACGACGTGATGTTGACGAAGATGACAAAGCGTCATTATTTCCTAAAAACTCATCAGTAGGAATTTCTTCAACAAATTCGTTATTTCTAAGCGCCTCAACAATAGAACTATTTTTGTCTAGTTCTTCAACACTTTTCCAGTATTTTTTGTTTGATGACATATATAAATATTAAAATCTTAATAATTTGATTAATAGTGGCATTTACCACATTCTAAACCTCCCATTTGCGCTGCAGTCAATTTGTCTACACCGTATTTCTTAGAAAGTTCATCATGTATTTTAGTATAATACTCATTGCCTTCCATTTTAACGTCCGTTTTTCTATGACAATCGATACACCAACCCATTGTTAGTGGAGCGAATTGTTTTTGAATCTCATACTCCTGAACTGGACCGTGACATGTTTGACATTCAATTCCAGCAACAGTTACGTGTTGCGAGTGATTAAAATAAACAAAATCAGGTAAATTATGAATACGAACCCATTTTACAGGCTGAGTTTTTCCAGTATAAGTTTGCGTAGTTTTATCCCAACCCACCGCAGTATATAATTTTTGGATTTGCTCATCATAAAATGCTTTGCTGTATTCTGGAGTAGCGGTAGTTTCTGCAACTTCAGCTATATTTTTATGACAGTTCATACAAACATTCAATGAAGGAATTCCACCGTTTTTACTTACTCTAGCAGCAGAGTGACAGTACTTACAATTAATTTCATTATCACCAGCATGTATTCTGTGAGAATAATGAATTGGCTGTATTGGAGCGTAATCTTGATCAACACCCACTTGCATCAAAAATCCATAAACAAAATAAGCACTAGCCAAAAGCAAAAACACCGCAGTCACTAAAACTAAAAATTGATTTCTGGCAAATGCTTTCCAAATAGGAGTTGTTGGAGTTTTCGGAGCCGTTTCGATACCATTTGCTTTCGCAACCTTAGATAAAACTTGGTTTACCAAAAACAGCATCACCACCAAAATCAACATTACTAGCGACAAAGCACCTAATATGATATTATTTGAAACACCACCGTCAGAACCACCAGTTCCAGGAACCGCTTCAGTAGCACCAGCCGCCGGAGCAGGAGCTTCAGCCTTAGGCTCTGAAGTGTAAGCAATGATATTATCAATATCACCATCGGATAATTGAGGAAAAGCCGACATTACTGCCTTGTTGTTTTCTTCAAAAACTTTCACCGCCTGAGCATCACCTGACTTAATTAAGTCCGAACTATTACGAACCCACTTATGAAGCCAAGAAGCATCATATTTACCCGCAATACCCCTAAGAGCCGGACCTGTTGCTTTCGCATCAAGCTTGTGACATGCAGCACAGTTTGCATTAAACAATTCTTTACCTTTTACAGCATCTCCACCTGTTGCTGCAGCTGGAGCCGCAGCTGCATCAGTCGCTGCAGGAGCAGCCTCTTGAGCAGATGAAGTTAAAGAGAAAATTAACGATAAGGCTAAGCCTAAAAATAATTTCCTTGAGATCGAATTATGGTTACCCACCTTTTTCATATAGTATAATGATTATCTACTAAAAATTGGCACAGTTTTTTCTAATTGCATTATAAAAACTGATCCTTTATTTTAAAACTTGGACAAAAATACGACTTAAGAACTATTCTCAAAACCTTAAAATAGTCTTAATTTCAATTTATATCTATTCTAAATAACATTTGCTATTTGGTATCAATCATTAAATATTACTTTTGCACAAAAACAATCACATTATGAGAATTTTAGCCACTAGAAAAGCCTTTTTTATCTCTGTAACATTATTAATTTTCGCATTCAACGCAACTGCACAAGATGGAAATATTACTGTAAATCAGGACTACAAATTTGAACAATTACTAAATGAAAAGAGAAAAACAAATGTTTCCAATGCTGTAAATGACCGATATAAAATTCAAATTTTCAGCGGAGAAAGCGACAAAGCTAAAAACACACTGAATCAATTCAGACAAGAATTCAGCACCTTAGATGGTACAATTATATTTTTCACACCAAATTATAAAGTTTGGGTAGGAAATTTCAAAACACGAATTGAAGCAGAACGCAATTTGATAGCAATCAAAAAAAGCTATACTAATGTTCATTTAATAAAGCCAAACAACTAAAATTTATCATTATTTAAAGTGTAATATTCAAAATTTCACGAATAAAAAAAGTACAAAAAAAGCAACTCTAATCGAGTTGCTTTTCTTTCTTTGTATAAATCTTTGAGTTAAATTTTACCAAAACAATCATAACATTCAACACAAAGACTTAGACAAATGACGTTTTTATTGCCCTAGCGTTTGTTGGTAATATTTTTTTAGAATTTCTTTTTTAGCTAGACTGCTTTTGTTACCATCCCTAAACTCTTTTAGAAGTTCCGGATGAGTGGATAACATTACTTTCATCTCACTATTTGATAAAAATGATGGTTGGCCTGTATAACTATCTATTAGCATTGGAATTGAACCATCACTGGTCGAAGCTGCGATTGCAACACCAATCAATCCAAACATCGCACCCATAGCGATGGCATTATTTGAATTATAAATTACATTCTCAATATAATACTTACCACTAATAATTTCCGTCTTGGCGTAATACTTTACACTTGCATATTTTGAAACATTGATATAAAAATCTTGTCCATCACTAAATCCATAATAATTTGACTCTTCCGAACGGCTCAATTTGTTAAGTAAATAAAACCGATCTTTTTTATTCGTTATTTCATAATCAGCTATAGATATTGGTTTATCATTTAAAACGTCAGCATAATTCATATAAACACCTCTAGAAGGAACATCTACTATTGATTTGTTTTTAATACTAATATTATTATCATATAAAATAGCAGTTTTATCTTCCTCACTTGTTTTCATATAATTTGTTAAACATTCCTGTAAAACCGTCTTTACTCGTTCATCATGTGTGCCGGTAACATCCATACCGTTACTTTCTGTCGAGGCAGAATAAGAACCCACTACATAGTCAACAGTATCTTTAGTTTCTATTACATCAATCGCTACAGTTGCATATCCTGTTTCGGACATTGCACGAGTAAGTTCTGAAACGTACAAATCATTTATTCGGATAGAAATCTTAGATTTACCTCTATCGGACGGACAAATAACTGCGAGATAATCAAAAAATTCAACCGGTAAAGGTTTCTCAAAATTAGCCAATACTTTTCTATTAAACCCTCCTTTTTGAACGGTTCCAATATTTTCTTTAAACTGTCTTCCATCATAAACATTTTCAACATAAAAATTAAAACCAACCGCTTTATCTTTTTTATCTTTTAAAGACACTTTATGGAATTCGGTTTTATTTTGAGAAAAAGCAATCGTGCTGACTACAACAAAAAATAATGCAAACAATTTATTCATAAATTTAATTTTTGGTACTCTATAAAAATAAAAAAATCCCGACAAAATCGGGATCTTTTTTTATAAAATTTAGAAATTCTATTTCAATTTCTTTTTGATAGCTACTTCATGGTATGATTCAATAACATCTCTTTCTTCAATGTCATTGTATCCTTTCACTTGAATACCACAATCGTATCCTTTAGCTACTTCTTTCACATCATCTTTGAAACGTTTTAACGCTAACAATTCCCCTGTAAAGACAACCACACCATCTCTAATGATTCTCATTTTAGCATTTCTGACAATTTTACCATCCATTACCATACAACCTGCAATTGAACCTACTTTAGAGATTTTGAATATCTCTCTGATCTCAGCAGTACCCAGAATTTCTTCTTTCATTTCCGGAGCTAACATTCCTTCCATTGCATCTTTCAAGTCGTCGATAGCGGCATAAATAATAGAGTAATAACGAATATCGATTTCCTCTTTATCTGCTAATTGTCTTGCATTTCCAGCAGGACGAACATTAAATCCAATGATAATTGCATCTGAAGCAGAAGCCAACATTACGTCAGTTTCAGTAATTGCTCCAACACCTTTATGGATAATATTGATTTGAATTTCTTCAGTAGATAATTTAGAGAATGAATCAGACAATGCTTCAACAGAACCATCAACATCACCTTTAAGGATAATGTTCAATTCTTTAAATTGACCCAATGCAATTCTACGTCCAATTTCATCCAATGTAATATGACGTTGTGTACGTACGGATTGTTCACGCATCAATTGAGAACGTTTAGAGGCAATTTGTTTCGCTTCTTTTTCGTCTTCAAAAATATTGAATTTATCACCCGCTGTTGCTGCTCCGTCAAGACCAAGAACTGAAACCGGAGTCGAAGGACCCGCAACAGTTACTATATTCCCTCTTTCATCATGCATGGCTTTGATTTTACCATGATGTTTACCAGCTAACATATAATCTCCAATTTTCAATGTTCCGTTTTGAACTAAAATTGTAGAAACATATCCTTTTCCTTTGTCAAGGAAAGCTTCAACAACAGTTCCGGAAGCTGCCTTATTGGGATTTGCTTTTAAATCTAAAAGCTCCGCTTCTAACAATACTTTTTCTAGTAATTCTTTCACACCTGTTCCTACTTTCGCAGAAATATCATGTGATTGAATTTTTCCACCCCAATCTTCAACAAGTAAATTCATACCTGCTAATCTTTCTTTTACTTTTTCAGGATTAGCATTTGGCTTATCAATTTTATTGATAGCAAATATAATAGGAACTCCGGCTGCTTGTGCATGACTAATTGCCTCTTTAGTTTGCGGCATGATGTCATCATCAGCAGCAATCACAATAATAGCAATATCGGTAACTTGAGCACCACGCGCACGCATCGCAGTAAATGCCTCGTGACCCGGTGTATCTAAGAATGCAATTTTTTGTCCGTTATCCAAAGTTACTCCGTAGGCACCAATATGCTGTGTAATTCCTCCAGACTCTCCTGCGATTACGTTTTCTTTACGTATGTAATCCAGTAACGATGTTTTACCGTGATCGACGTGACCCATTACGGTTACAATTGGCGCTCTAAAAACTAAATCTTCTTCTCTGTCTTCTACAACCTGAATTGCTTCTTCGATATCAACAGTGATAAATTCAACTTCATAACCAAATTCGTCAGCAACAATGGTCAACGTTTCCGCATCAAGACGTTGGTTCATGGTAACCATGATTCCAAGCGACATACATGTACCAATAACTTTAGTAATTGGCACATCCATCATGATTGCAATTTCACCAACTGTTACAAATTCAGTAACCTTAATAGTTTTACTTCCTTCGTCAATAGCTCTTTGCTCATCATCAGATTTCTGACGGTGCGTATCTCTTTTATCTCTTCTATATTTAGCCGCTTTAGATTTACCACCTTTACCTTGTAGTTTCTCTAAAGTCTCTCTAATTTGATTTTTAACTTCCTCTTCTGTAGGCTCAACTTTTGCAACAATAGCAGGTCTGTTTCCTTTTACAAAACCAGGTCTTGAACTTCTGTTAGCATTGAATCCTCCGCCACCTACATTAGGTGTAATCTTGTTAGGATTTGGCGCACCCGGAACTCCTGGTGTTGCAGGCGGTCTAGGAGCACCTGGCTTAGGAGCAATCCTTTTACGCTTGTTTTTATTTGCATTGGCAGCAGCTGAACCTGGAGCACCCGGTTTATTCGGAGTGATTTTTGGTTCTTCTTTTTTCTTTTTCGGTTTGTTAAATTGAGATAAATCAATTATTTGACCTGTTAAAGTAGTCCCCGATAGTTTTTGATATTGCGTCGTGATGGTTTCATCAACAGGCGCTTCATCAGCTTTAACCGCTTCTACTTTTTCAACTACTTTTGGCTCAGCAGGAACTTCTTTCGGAGCCTCTACTTTAACCTCTTTTATCCCAACAACAGGTTTTACCTCTTTCTTGTCTGAAACAACTTTTTCTTCCAAAGGTTTTTCTGGCGACGGTTTTTCTGCTGAAACTTCTTTTTGTACTGGTTTTACCTCAGGTACTTTAGCAACTGGAGTCTCCACTTTTTCAACAGCTTTCACAGGAGGGACAATGGAAGGTTTTTTTGGATTAAGATCAATCTTACCCACTTGAACAGGTCCTGCTATAACCGCTCTCGCTTTTATAACCTCTTGCTGTTTAAGACGCTCTTCATCAATCTTACGTTTGTCTTCGATTTCTTTCTCTCGTTCTAAACGCAACGCTTCTTTTTCTTTTCTTTTCTCTTCCCCTACTTCTTTAGAAGCCTCCTTATTCCCTTTGTCACCTGCAAACTGACCGCACAAGACATTGTATATATCATCAGAAATTTTTGCGTTTGGATTTGCTTCAATAGCAATCCCCTTATCTTTTAGATAATCCACAGCTCTTTCTAAAGAAATATTCAATTCCCTTAAAACTTTGTTTATTCTAATAATTCTCTCTTCAGACATAAAACCTTTTTATTATTACCTTTTTTGTTATTCCTCACTTTACTCCCAACTCGATACCTACCGAGCAAGAATTAATTGTAAAGTGGCATGTTTATCGTTGAAGACACTTTGACTAACTGTCAAATTCTTCTTTCAATATTCTCATTACATCTAGAATCGTTTCCTCTTCCAGGTCTGTTCTTCTTACTAAATCTTCTACATCTTGTTTCAAGATACTTTTTGCCGTATCCAAACCAATTTTTGCAAACTCTTCAATAACCCAGTCTTCAATTTCATCTGAAAACTCAGTCAATTCAACATCATCCTCATCAGCTGTAGCACCTGCAACATCTCCTTCACGAATAACGTCTAGCTCATAACCAGTCAATAAACCTGCTAATTTAATGTTGTGCCCACCACGACCGATAGCTTTAGAAACTTCTTCAAGTTTCAAGAAAACTTCTGCTCTTTTTGTCTCTTCATTTATTTTAATAGAAGACACTTTTGCAGGACTTAAAGCTCTTGTGATAAACAACTGTATGTTACTTGTATAATTGATAACATCAATATTTTCATTTCCTAATTCACGAACAATTCCGTGAATACGAGACCCTTTCATACCTACACAAGCTCCTACAGGATCAATTCTGTCGTCATAAGAATCTACGGCTACTTTTGCTTTTTCACCAGGAATTCTTACCACTTTTTTAACCATGATTAAACCGTCAAAAACTTCCGGAATTTCTTGTTCAAATAATTTCTCTAAAAACTTCTCAGAAGTTCTAGACATAATAATTTGAGGTTTATTTCCTTTTAATTCAACGCTTTCTATTATTCCTCTAACATTATCCCCTTTACGGAAAAAGTCAGAAGGTATTTGTTTTTCTTTTGGTAAAATAATTTCATTTCCTTCATCATCAACTAAAATCACAACTCTTGGACGCACATGGTGCACTTCAGCAGTATAGATATCGCCTATTAAATCTTTAAATTGTTTGTAAAGATTCGTATTATCATGTTCATGAATTTTAGAAATCAAATTCTGACGTAAAGCTAAAATTGCTCTTCTCCCTAAATCAATTAATTTTACTTCTTCGGAAACTTCTTCACCAATTTCAAAATCAGGCTCTATTTTTCTTGCTTCAGTCAACGTAATTTCAAGATGATCAAAATCTAAGTCCTCATCCGCAACGATTACTCTTCTTTGCCATATCTCCATATCTCCTTTATCAGGATTTATAATGATATCGAAATTATCATCTGAACCGTATTTTTTCTTCAATGCATTTCTAAATACATCTTCCAAAATTGCCATAAGCGTTACACGATCAATAAGTTTATCATCTTTAAACTCTGAGAATGAATCGATTAATGCTAAATTTTCCATGCGAATTCTTTAATTAAAATGTTACTGTAACAATTGCTTCTTTTATATCTGCGTAAGGTAGTTTAAGTTCCTTTTGAACTGTTTCTTTCCCTTTCCCTATCTTTTTAGGCTCTCTTGCTTTCCAAGACAAAATTACAAAATCATCATTAGCATCCACTAATTCTGCTTCAATTATTTCTGCCCCAGTCTTTACAATCAATGTTCGTCCTATATTTTTCTTATACTGTCTTACTAATTTCAATGGAGACCCAACACCTACCGAAGCTACTTCAAGAGAATAATCTTGTTCCTCTCGGTCCAGGTCATTATCTATAAATCGGCTTACATCAATACAATCCTGCAGCGCCACCCCATTATCCCCGTCTAAAGTTACAATAACCTTGAAAGCATCAGTAATAACTAGGTCTATCAAAAAAATTGATGGCTTTTCTAAAAGGCATTCTGCCAACAACGTATTTACTTTTTCTTTAAATGTCATATTTTTATAAAAAGAGGGGACATTTAGTCCCCTCATTATCTAGATTTTAATAAATAACCGTGCAAAGATAGTCTTTTTTTTTATAATTTAAAATAATCAGTTGCTGTTAAAATATTTCTTATCTTTATTAGACAATTTAAAAGACCCTTTTTCCTATAATTTTAAACCATCCTAAATTATGAAACGAATTTTAGTTCCAACTGATTTTTCTAAACATGCTGAAGACGCTCTGAAAGCAGCCGCGCAAATTGCTAAAAAAAATGGGGCAGAGATATTTCTGCTTCATCTACTAGAACTGCCCAATCAAATGAATGATGCAGTAACAAATGGCAGCAGTATTCCCGAGGTCATGCTTTTTATAAAAAAAGCGAATGAAAAACTTCAAAAAATCAAGGAAGAGCCACACTTACAAGGAATCACCATTACTACCACAGTTCAATTTGAAAAAGCTTTTGATGGTATATTATCATTCAATAAAAAAAATAAAATAGACTTAATAGTCATGGGATCACATGGCTCCTCAGGCATCGAAGAAATCCTCATTGGATCTAACACAGAAAAAGTAGTACGCCTTTCAGACATCCCTGTATTAGTCATCAAAAAGAACTTAGATACATTAAACATTAAAAACATTGTATTTGCATCTGATTTTTCGACAGAAATCAAAAAACCTTTTCTGAAAATGATTGAGTTTGCAAAAATATTTGATTCAAATTTAATTTTAGTCATGATTTGCACACCCAACAGTTTTAAAACAACAGCAATGGGCGAGAAGACCATGAAGAATTTTATTGCAGATTTTGAAGTCAAAAACTACTCCATGCAAATTTATAACGATTCCAATATTGAAACAGGCATTCTAAACTTCAGCAATACGGTAGACGCTGATTTAATTGGTTTATGCACCCATGGAAGAACTGGATTGTCCCATTTTTTTAATGGAAGCATCAGTGAAGATTTAGTAAATCACGCAATAAAACCTGTAATAACTTTCAAAATTTAATTTACAAATATTTAAACCGTGCCGTTAATATCGAAAATTGAAAAAGGGACACGATTCCATTAATTAATTACCTTAGCAAAAAGGCATAAAAAAACCCCTCATATCTGAGGGGTTTTCTGTTGGTCTACAAGGACTCGAACCTTGAAAGACTGCACCAAAAACAGTTGTGTTACCATTACACCATAGACCAGCATTGCTGCTAAGCGAGTGCAAATTTAAAATAAATTTTAGTTTGCACAAACTTTTTTGGCATTTTTATCAAAAAAATTTTGCCTTAAATTGAATTTAATTCAAGCAAATAACAAAAAGCCTTTATAATCAACATGTTATTGAATCGCATTACTTTTCCAGAAAATAGTGTTAATGCTATGGAGGTTAAACAAAAAAACATTTTCTTTGTGACTTACAATTAAAATAAACTTTAGTACATGGATAAAGCAGCATTCAATTTTAATAAATGGAATACAATTATTGGTTGGCTTACATTTGGAATCGCATTATTAACCTATACATTAACAGTTGAACCCACAATGAGTTTCTGGGATTGCGGTGAATATATTGCCACAGCAGCAAAATTAGAAGTTGGCCATCCGCCTGGAGCTCCATTATACCAAATGATTGGTGCTTTTTTCGCCATGTTTGCCACGGACGATACTAAAATTGCCTTAATGGTAAATATGATGTCAGTATTCTCAAGTGCATTTACAATTTTGTTTTTATTCTGGTCATCTTCAATGATATTAAAAAAATTAGTTTCCCGATTTACAGAATCAAATAAGAATAATGAGATTGTAATATTAGGAAGTTCATTTGTTGGTGCTTTAGCGTATACTTTCTCTGATAGTTTTTGGTATAATGCAGTTGAGGCAGAAGTTTATGCCATGGCTTCCTTGTTTATTGCTTTATTGTTCTGGCTCGGATTACGCTGGGAACAGGACATGAATAAACCAAGAGGAAACAAATGGTTATTAATCATTTCGCTTGTTGTTGGACTTTCTTTTGGAGTTCACTTCATGGCTTTGCTAACAATTCCCGCAATTGGTTTCTTGTATTTTTTCAAAAACTATAAAGTTGTTACCATCAAAAGCTTTCTGCTTGC
The DNA here is from genome assembly GCF_003314435.2 of Flavobacterium petrolei. Classification (GTDB taxonomy): domain Bacteria; phylum Bacteroidota; class Bacteroidia; order Flavobacteriales; family Flavobacteriaceae; genus Flavobacterium; species Flavobacterium petrolei. Next base: position 561,544 of record NZ_QNVY02000001.1, read on the forward strand.
AAATGTAATCGTAATCGCTATTTTACTTTTTATATTCAAATTACTCCTTCCTATGACTATGGGATTCTTTGGTAAAACCGAAGTATTTATGGTGAATAGCTTAGGATTACCGTTTGACTCCGGAACTATATTTGTTACTATTTTGCTGGCAGCTTTGTTTTATTTTGGTTTAAAATACACCAACAACAAAGGCTTGGCAACATACAACACTTTAATTTTATGTGTTCTTTTTATCCTAATCGGATTTTCTACATGGACCATGTTGCCTATACGTGCTAACGCCAATACTGTAATCAATGAAAACAAACCTTCTGATGCACGCGAAGTACTTGCGTACTATAACAGAGAACAATACGGTGTAAATCCTTTGTTTTACGGTCCTCAATACACAGAAGCTTTTTCAGGTTTAGACGAAGACAATCCTTATTTGGATAAAGCACCCAATTACGAAAGAGATTACAAAACAGGCAAATATGTTATTGTAAATAATTTCAAGAATGCGGAGCAAAATACGGATGACAATCACAAAACTATTTTACCACGAATGTGGAGTGGTGATCATATTGAAAATTATATGAATTTCACGAATCCGCCACAATTTAGGTTAAATCCTAATTATCCTTATGAAGACGATCTTGCGAAGTACGGAATTGACCCGAGTCAGCTAAGCGAGGAAGATTATAATAAAGCAATTGCACAACTGAAAAATGAAACCGAAAAAATCATAAATGAGTTCAGACAAGCTTATGCTCAAAATCAAATTGACAATGAAGGTTATGTAAAGTTTCTAAAAAGTTACGGTGATTATTTATTGGTTGACAAACCAACAACTGCTGACAATCTTGGTTTTATGGTTGAATACCAATTTGGTTATATGTATTGGAGGTATTTAATGTGGAATTTCGTAGGCCGTCAAAATGACGTTCAAGGAAGATACGATTACCTAGACGGAAACTGGCTCAGCGGAATATCTTTTATAGATGAACTGCATTTAGGAAGTCAAGATAACCTCCCTACGGATGTGGTGAATAATAAAGGAAGAAATGTATATTTCTTTTTACCATTTATCCTTGGTTTGATTGGTATAATGTATCATGCCAATAAAGATTTAAAAAGTTTCTACGTATTACTGGCTTTATTTCTTTTTACGGGAATAGCACTAAAAATATACTTAAATGAAAGACCTTTCGAACCTAGAGAAAGAGATTATGCATTAGTCGGCTCTTTTTATGTTTTTGCCATCTGGATTGGTTTTGGAGTTTATGCTTTATATGAAAGCGTACAAAAATATCTTGCCCCAAGAATAGCCGGACCAATTATTATTGCAGCAAGTTTACTGGCAGCTCCTGTTCATATGGCTGCTCAAAACTGGGATGATCACGATCGCTCCGGAAAATCTACCGCAGTAGCAATGGCCAAAGCTTACCTTACTTCTTGCGATCCAAATGCTATTTTATTTACTATTGGTGATAACGACACCTTCCCGCTTTGGTACGCCCAAGAAATTGAAAAAGTAAGAACGGATGTCAAAATTGTGAATACTAGTTTATTCATGACGGATTGGTATATCGATCAAATGAAAACGAAAACATACGAATCTGACCCATTGCCTATTTCATTTACACACGATCAATACGTGGGTGATAAATTGGATTATGTGGCTCACATTCCAAAAGTAGAAACCCGTTGGGAAATAAAAGATTTTATCAATTTTATTAAAAATCCAAAATCAACGGTTGAAATGCAAAACGGACAAACCATTCATTTTTATCCTACCAATAAAATCAGAATTCCGGTTAACAAAAACACCATCATTCAAAACAAAGTTGTTTCGGCTAAATACAACGATTCTATAGTTCCTTATATTGATTTGGATATCAGTAAAAATGCATTGTACAAAAACAGATTAATGATGCTGGATATTGTTGCCAATAATGACTGGAAACGACCTATTTATTTCAGCGGAGGCGCATTTGATAACGAAGATTATATCTGGATGAAAGAGTACCTTCAACTGGAAGGTATGGTATACAAATTAGTCCCTATTAAAACAACTATCCCTAAAGATGGTGGTCCTCTTGAAATGGGACAAATAGACTCTGATAAAATGTATGCTAAAGTTATGAAATGGGATTGGGGCAACAGCGAAAGTAGTACTATTTATCATGATCCTGAAACCCGTAAAAACAGCATAACGTACAGAAGTAACCTTTCAAGATTGATGAATCAGTTGATCATTGAAGGCAAAAAAGACAAGGCAAAAAATATTATCGATTTAGCGATGACAAAAATGCCTTTGGAATATTTTGGCTATTATTCATTAGTAGAACCTTTTGCTGACGGTTATTACAAAATTGGCGACAAAGTGAAAGCGCAACAATTACTAAATAAGCTGGTAAATAAGTATCATGAGAACCTAAACTATTATGGCAATCTTAAATCATCTGAACAAAGTAGTATTGCCATTCCTATCATCACTGATATTGAGCGCTACAGAAGCCTTTTGCAAGTCATGAAAGAAAATGGAGATACTAATTTTTACAATAAACATAAAATTACATTCAACACATACATTAAAATGTTTGAACGTTTTGAACGAGAAAAAGAGTAATCTTGAATAGCAATTAGAAAAGGTAGCGACGTTGAAAAATGTCGCTATTTTTTTTTACTTTTAAAACTAAAAAATGAAATTCTACTGGATCAAGACAAATTGGATCATCAAAAAGATATTTTCTAATTATAGTTGGGATGTTTCCGATGCAGGAAACATGGTGTATCTCACATTCGATGACGGTCCTATTCCTGTAGTAACTGAATGGGTTTTGGCAGAACTAAAAAAACACGGATTTAAAGCTACTTTCTTTAGTATTGGCGATAATATTGATAAGCATCCCGAAATATTCAATAAAGTAATCAGCGAAGGGCATTCCATAGGAAATCATACTTTTAACCATCTAAATGGCTGGAATACTTCTACTGAAGATTACATTGAAAATGTTGCACGATGCGAAAAAGCGATTGGCAAAAACATAAATCAGACTCTAAAATCCAGACTATTTCGCCCTCCTTACGGTAAAATAAAAACAGCTCAATCTAAAGCAATTCAAAAATTGGGCTATAAAATAATTATGTGGGATGTGCTGAGCGCTGATTTTGATACCACAATATCTAAAGAGCAATGTTTAGATAATGTGTTGTCAAATGTTAAACCGGGAAGTATCATTGTTTTTCACGACAGCGTAAAAGCATTCAAAAATCTTGAATACGTGTTGCCAAAAACATTGGATTTTTTAAAAGAAAATAATTTTAATTGTGATGTTTTGTGAAATCCAAAACCAATTTTACAATTGCTCCTGAACGATTCCAATAAGGGTATTAGCATCTAATTCTCCAGATTGTCTCCAAATCATTTGACCTTGTTTGTAAATCATCAATGTAGGCAAACCTTTGATTCGTAAAGCATCCGCCAATTCTTGATTTTTATCCACATCAATTTTAATCACTTTGGCTTTATCGCCAAGAGCAGCCGCTACATCTCTGATAACAGGATGCATTGAAACGGAAGATTCGTTCCATTCTGTGTAAAAATCTAGTAGCACAGGTACTTGAGTATTTATAAGTTCTCCAAATTTTGACATAAAACCAAAAATTTAATTTTTAAATTCACTAAAAAGAGATATTTATTTTACAAATGTAGCATTTTTAACGTATTATGCTACATTCGCCCCCTTTTTTAGTTCAATGACCGTTATTTCCGGCATAATTCCTACTCTACCAGGATAGGCATGAAAACCAAATCCTCTGTTTACATAAACGTATCGCCCTAGATTTTCATACAAACCAGCCCATTGTTTGTAAACATACTGTGCCAGACTCCATTTGAAATAACCCGGAATTTCAATTCCAAATTGCATTCCGTGTGTATGACCCGAAAGCGTGAGGTGATAATGTTTCTCATCATGTTGCACAACGTGTTCCCAATGCGATGGATCATGACTCATCAAAATCTTGAAATCTTCTTTCTTTAACGGTCCCGCAGCTTTGTTCAAATCTCCAGCCTGTTTGAAATTATGCCCCCAGTTTTCGACACCAACCAATGCTATTTTGGCATCTCCTTTTTCGATAAATGTATGTTCATTCAACAATAAATTGAAACCAATTTCGCCATACAAACTTTTTATAGCTTTGAAATTATCCTCTTTTGCAGCTTCTGATGGCCAAGTTACATATTCGCCATAATCGTGATTACCCAAAACGGAATATTTGCCATATTCGTGTTTTTTAATTCTATTGAACGTTTCTATCCAAGGATGCATTTCCTTAGCATCTGTATTCACGATATCACCAGTGAACAAAATCAAATCGGAATTTTGCTCATTAACCAAATCAATCGCGTAATTAATTTTTTCAGGATTATCAAAACTGCCACTATGAACATCTGATATTTGAGTAATCGTAAAACCATCAAAAGCTTCCGGTAAATCAGGAAAAAAAATACGCTGTTTGATTACTTTATAATTGTATTTCCCAACGGTTACTCCATAAATTAAAGATAAAAAAGGAACTGCCGCTAACCCCAACCCTACTTGACTGATAAACTTTCGTCTGGAATTAAGAAAATCTGTGCTTTTGTCATAATCTATAAAATAATTCACGGTCCCTGCACCCAATCTAAAAATGTCTTCCCCCATTAAAACTAGAGTCAAAATTAATTTTGGAACGTAAACAATCAGCAGCAAACCCATGACAACCATCATGTGTTGGGTTTGGCCAACGCTTCGGTCAAATTGCATTATCGAATAAACAATATATACTAAGACTACGATGCTAATGAACTGAATGGAATACAAAATTGGCTTTGATTTTATCAAAGTTTTTAATACTTGAAAAGTATAAAGCTCAACAATAAGAAGAATTAAGCACAAGAATACGATACGAAAGATCATTTTAATCAAATTTTAAACAAAATAACAAAAGAATTAACCAAAATGTTTTTTTATTAGTTAAAATTTAACGGTTGATTAAAGCTAAAGAACAGCTAAAATTCGAAAAAGTGAAATGTAAATAAAAACCGCAATATATAGTTTTAAATAATGCGGTTTTTAGTAAGTTGTAAATTGATTTTTTATTGTTTTTAATTCATCGATATATTTAAAGAGTAAACGTCTATACTAATTTTAGGAGATGTGGGATTTGTAATTCTCTTTAAATAAATTTCAACTGATTCATTCGTATTTAACTGTACTGTTCCCGAAATCGGAAAAGACTGTACAAATCCGCTATTGGTGTCGATAAAAGTTTCAGTTGCCTGAAGCGGAGTTACCGTTGTTCCATTTGTTCCAATTTTAACTAAATAAAAAACATAATTAGTGTTACCTGTTGCCCCTGATGATTCCTTAAAAGATACAGATGCGTTTACATTAAAAATCCTGCCTTTTTTACCTAAGTACGTCAATCTTCCTGTCGAATTGGCTGCCACTCTATAAAGATTACTCGAAGCTGTTGCATTTGTAATAACCTTATAATCTTGACTTACGTTTGTGGCGGTTGTTCGAGAAGATGATGTATTATTCGAATCATATAAATTACCCGTTGCAAACGAATCTCCTTCGGTTGGAATTCCTGCACAACGTACATTCCAACTGTTATTAAAATTATAACCTGCATAACTCCCAACTGTATAAGGTTTTACATAAGCCCCTGCACCCGAAACCGCCCCTGTAAAAACGACTGACTCCATAACAGCATCTCCTGTAATAGTAGGATCTGAAAATACATCAAAACCAATACTCGTTCCTGTAACTTCACTAAATCCTCCTTGTTTGGCCACTTGTCCAAATGTACCAACAATCTTTTCATAAGTACCAGAATTACCAAGAGGTAAAGCACCCCCAAACCATCCTGCATTGTTAATCAACAACTTTTCAATATTCTCATAAATAATTCCATTTGAATTGCCAACATATTGTATAATACTCACAAATACCAGCGAAAAGCCTTTGATAAGACCTACATTAGCCGAATTTGCGATAATACCATCTCTTAAAATTAAATTTTGAGTACCTACTGCTGTAATATTAAAAACATTTCCGCCTGATGCCACTAAAGTCAATACCCTAACTGACCCACCTGTTGTTCCCGTAAAAAGATCGCCACTAACTTTAACTAATTTATCCTCTCCAGAGTCCAAACCAGCAATGTAAGCATTATTCAATTCAATTGGTAAATCTAGTACCACAGCCCCATTTATCTCATACAAAGTTCCTGGGTCTAATTTATATGTGATATTACCACCTAAGGTCTTCTCCGCTGCCAAAACAGTAGCCAGAACATCTGTAGATTTTATACGTTTAAATTTAAGTCTGCCATTCGCGTCACTACTAATTCTGTTCCATGATACTGTAGTACTATTGTAATGATAAAAAGATTTCAAATCCGTATCGTACACGATCAACCCATCGGCAGGAGTCACAATAGCTATTCTCTGCGATGTAGTCATTCTTGGCGTAAGCATTCCCTGATTGGTTGATGACACATCCAAAACAGAACTAGCATGTGGAGTTATGGTTCCAATACCAACTTGGGCTGACATATTTGTTGTCATCGTTATCAAAAATAACAAACAGGCTTGTAATACCTTTTTAGCAAAGTAATGTTTTTTCATAACAAATTTATTATGTTAATATCAAAAATAAAATTAAAAATTTTTTATTAAAAATACCGACCAAAGGTAAATATAATCGACTAAATACATCTTATTTTACTACAATATAATATAAAAGTTACAAAAATTGATTTAACTATTTTACTCTAATAACTATTCATATTAATTTCTGTTTCTCTGGCATTTTTACATTAAAATAACTTTTTCTATTAGTTATTTTGAGTACTATTTTATGAACAGAGACAATTTTAAATAGAATTTTTTACAAATCCTGCAATCCTACACTCCTTTATATAACAAGTTTTGTACTTTTGAAAACTTTACAAAATCACAATTCATGTCACAACAAAAACGCCTTTTCCTCCTAGATGCTTACGCCTTAATCTTCAGAGGCTATTATGCTTTTATAAAAAATCCAAGAATCAACTCAAAAGGAATGGATACATCAGCCATTATGGGTTTTATGAATTCCTTAATGGATGTAATCAAAAGAGAAAAACCAGACCATTTAGCCGTAGCCTTTGACAATGGCGGAAGTCAACTTAGAAACGACATATTTCCAGAATACAAAGCCCATCGTGATGCCACTCCCGAAGCGATCAAAATTGCCATTCCGTACATTCAAGATTTACTGAAAGCCATGCATATTCCTATCATTGAGGTAAAAGGCTATGAAGCTGACGATTTAATTGGGACTATTGCAAAACAAGCTGAAAAACAGAATTACAAAGTCTTTATGGTTACCCCTGATAAGGATTTTGCACAATTAGTTTCCGACAATATTTTCATGTACAAACCAGCCCGAATGGGGAATGGAATTGAAATTTGGGGAATTCCAGAGGTTTTGGCAAAATTTGAAATCGAAAGACCAGAACAAGTAATCGACTTTCTTGGAATGATGGGTGATGCTGCCGATAATATTCCTGGACTTCCTGGAGTAGGCGAAGTAACGGCCAAGAAATTGTTGAAAGAATTTGGAACCATGGAAAATCTTTTAGCCAACACTGACAAGCTAAAAGGAAAAATGAAAGAGAACATTGAAGCGAACAAAGAAAAAGGATTATTATCCAAAACCTTGGCAACCATTTTACTGGATTGTCCCGTTATTTTTGACGAAACAGATTATGAATTATCAACTCCAGATGTCGAAAAAACGGATGCGCTATTCAATGAATTAGAATTCCGTAGAATGGCGGAACAATTTGATGCCATATTCAAAAAAGGGGGAAGTGCAACCGCCACCAGCAATCCAGTTGACGAAACTAAACTGTATAAAAAACCGCAACCAAAAAACGAAGAGCAGTTCGACCTTTTTGGAAGTGCCATCCAAGATGATTCTTCGGAAGAAACCCGTCATCAATACTACAATTCATTAGAAAATACAGCTCATTCATACCAGATAATACAAGGTGATTTAGGATTGAAATTGCTGTTACAGAATTTACAAAAACAAACTTCAGTGTGCTTTGATACGGAGACTACCGGACTTGATGCCTTACACGCAGAATTGGTTGGGATATCTTTCTCTTACGAAAAAGGAAAAGGATTCTATGTTCCTTTTCCGGAGAATCAAGAGGAAGCACATACTTTAATCGGGAAATTCATTCCTTTTTTCGAAAATGAAAGCATTGAGAAAATTGGTCAGAATTTAAAATACGATTTAAAGATTCTTTCAAATTACAATGTTACCGTGAAAGGAAAATTATTCGATACGATGATTGCCCATTATCTGATCAATCCGGATATGCGTCATAATATGGATATTTTATCGGAAACGTATTTAAAATATTCGCCTCAATCCATTGAAACTTTAATTGGTAAAAAAGGAAAAAACCAAAAATCAATGCGTGATGTTGAACTGGAGGAAATCAAAGAATATGCTGTTGAAGATGCTGATGTAACCTTGCAACTCAAGGAAATATTCACCTTAGAATTGGATAAAACTGGAACCAAAAAACTTTTTGAGGAAATCGAAATTCCATTAGTAAAAGTTCTGGCTGATATGGAAAAAGAAGGAATTCGTGTTGATGTAGATTTTTTAAAATCACTGTCGAAAACATTAGCCGATGACATTAAAATATTAGAAGCAAACATATTTGAAACTGCCGGAGAGAAATTCAATCTGGCTTCCCCGAAACAACTTGGCGATGTTTTATTCGATAAATTAAAAATTGGAGGCGTAAAACAAAAGAAAACCAAAACCGGTCAATATGCAACTGGAGAGGAAATCTTAAGTTATTTGGCTGCTGAAAACCCAATTGTAAAAGACATTCTGGATTGGCGACAATTGGTAAAATTACAAAATACTTATGTCGAGGCTTTACCAAATCAGGTTGACAAAATAACAAATCGCATTCACACCGACTACATGCAAACCGTTGCAGCAACCGGACGTTTGAGTTCGAATAATCCCAACTTACAAAATATCCCGATTCGCACGGAACGTGGAAGACAAATTAGAAAAGCATTTGTGGCCCGAGATGAAAACTACACGTTGGTTTCTGCAGATTATTCTCAAATAGAATTGCGTGTAATAGCTGCATTAAGTGGGGAAGAAAACATGATTAAGGCATTCCAAAATCATGAAGACATTCACAAATCTACCGCTTCAAAAGTATTTAATGTTCCGCTGGAAGAAGTGACTCGCGAGCAACGAAGTCATGCCAAAACGGTAAATTTTGGAATTATATACGGGGTTTCGGCTTTTGGATTGAGTAATCAAACTAACTTATCCCGCAAAGAAAGCGCTAATTTAATTGAGGCGTATTATCAAACTTATCCAAGATTAAAATCCTACATTCAAGAACAAATAGATTTCGCGAGAGACAATGGTTATGTACAAACAATCCTAGGACGTCGTCGTTATTTGAAAGATATTAATTCGCAAAACGCCATTGTTCGTGGCGGTGCAGAACGAAATGCGGTAAATGCACCAATTCAAGGAAGTGCTGCCGATATCATCAAAATTGCGATGATTAATATTCATCAAAAACTAACATCTGAAAACTGGAAAAGCAAAATGTTATTACAGGTTCACGATGAGCTTGTGTTTGACGTACATAATGATGAACTCGAAAAAATCAAACCGATGATCAAACATGAAATGGAACATGCTTTCAAATTAGATGTTCCGCTGGATGTTGATTTAGGTGCGGGAAAAGATTGGTTGGAAGCGCATTAAATATCTTCCATAATACTTAAAAAAAATCTCTAATCATTCAAAAACGATTAGAGATTTTTTTTACAGTTATATTAAATGAGTTGCTACAAATTTCTTGTTGACTCTCTTTCTTTCAATTTTGTCTTGATTACAACGGTTTCATAAGGAACGTGCTCTTCTTTAGATTCTAATCTATCAATAAGTAATTTAGCAGCCACCTCTCCTATTTCTATCCCGTGCTGACTTACCGTAGTTAAACTAGGAGACAATCTGCGGGAAGCAAGAATTCCGTCAGCGAATCCTATAATAGAAATATCTTCTGGAACTTTAAATCCTTTTTTGAGTGCTATACGCAAAGCGGCTACTGAATCATTCTCTTCTAAAGCAAAGATTCCGTCTATTTTGTTTTCAAAAACTTTCTCAATTTTATCTTTTAAATCATCTTCTGAATCCGTTCTTAAAATGATATCGTTATTTAACGAGATATTATTATTTTCTAAAGCTTTCAAATACCCTTCAGCTCTTAACTTCCCTACACTCAAATTATCAATAGAGGATAATAAAGCGATATTCTTACATCCTAAATCAATTAAATGTTGGGTCGAATTTAAAGCGGAGTCAAAATCATCTACAATTACTTTGTCACAATCAACGCCGTCTGCAATTCGATCAAACATAACAATGGGAGTTCCATCATTAATGATTGCAGAGAAATGCTCGTAATCATGATTTTTTTGTGCTTCTTCAGAGACCGAAACAATAAATCCATCAATGGTTCCATTGCTTAACATTTCCAGCGTATGAGCTTCTTTTTCTGCTGATTCGTTAGAGATACACATAATAACATTGTATCCTTTTTCATCAGCGATTTTCTCAATACCACTAAATACTTTTGCAAAAAAGGAATTCAGAATATTTGGAATAATAACACCAATCGTTTTGGTTTTTCTATTTTTAAGGTTAAGACCTATTACATTAGGCTTATAATTTTTAAGCTTCGCATATTCTTTAATTTTAACCTTTGTCTGCTCGCTAATCTCCGGACTATCGTTCAACGCTTTTGAAACTGTAGAAACAGAAACATTCAGTTCTTTAGCGATTTGTTTTAAAGTTGCTTTAGCTTTCATAAGGGTATATTTGGAGTAATTTTAATAATAAAAAAGTAACAAGATATGAATAAATAGATTATTACCCACTTAAATGACAAAAATAGCCAATAAAATGTAAAATTTGCTGCTGTAAATTAGAAAAATACAATAAAATTAAATCAAAATGACAGCACATTGGATTCAACTCAGGCAGAAGTGAGAAACACAAATTCAATCTTAGAATATAATTTTAAATATACATTTGATTATCAGAGTAAAAACGAGAAAAAAATATTCATTTAAGGTATTTGTATTTAAAATAATTAATTGTACTTTTGCAACCCCTTTATTGGGGATGGAATGTTTAATTAAAAATATATTATGGACGCATTAAGCTACAAGACACAATCAGCAAGCAAAGCCACAGTTACAAAAGAGTGGATTGTTGTAGATGCTGATGGTCACAACTTAGGTCGTCTTGCTTCAAAAGTCGCTATGATTTTGAGAGGTAAGTACAAGCCAAGTTACACACCACACGTGGACTGCGGTGATAACGTAATCGTTATCAACTCAGAAAAGATCAACCTTACAGGTAACAAAATGGACGAAAAGACTTATATTCGTCACACAGGTTATCCAGGTGGTCAAAGAACTTTAACTGCTAAAGTATTGCAAGCAAAAAACCCTGCATTATTAGTAGAGAAAGCTATTAAAGGAATGTTACCTAAAAATAAATTAGGTGCTGAACTTTTTAGAAATTTAAATGTTGTTGTAGGATCAGAGCACAAACAAGGCGCTCAAAAACCTAAAACAGTTAACCTTAACGATCTTAAGTAATGGGAGTAATTCACAAAATTGGTAGAAGAAAAACGGCTGTTGCACGTGTTTATGTTTCGGAAGGAACAGGAGTAATCGTTGTGAACAAAAAACCATTCGAAACTTATTTCCCAACTGCAACTTTACAGTACAAAGTATTACAACCGATGTCTATGACAGAAAATGTAAGCAACTTTGACGTAAAAGTGAACGTTTACGGAGGTGGTTCAACTGGTCAAGCAGAAGCTGTAAGAATGGCATTAGCACGCGTTATGTGTGAAGTAAATGCTGAAAACAGAGGGATATTAAAACCACAAGGTTTATTAACAAGAGATCCAAGAATGGTTGAACGTAAGAAATTCGGTCAGAAGAAAGCTCGTAAGAGATTCCAATTCTCTAAACGTTAATATTCAATCTGGATTTAATTCAGATTCTCACGTTCATAGACTGGTTTTATTATCAGCTTAAACGAAAAAGATGCTGAAATAAATTCAGCATAAAAATTTTAAAAAAAACAGTTGTTGTTGCTCTCCTACCGAGGTAGGAAATAGTTTAGCATCTAAATGTATAAAGCCGAGAAATCGCCATTTATGCATTGCTAATCAACAGAACGTAAACTAGAACAAAATGGCAAACAAAGTAGAAGTAAAAGACTTACTAGAAGCAGGTGTTCATTTCGGACACATGACTAGAAAATGGGATCCAAACATGGCTCCTTACATTTATATGGAGCGTAATGGCATTCACATTATCAATCTATATAAAACTGCAGCAAAAATTGAAGAAGCGAATGACGCTTTGAAAAAAATCGCTGCATCAGGTAGAAAAATATTATTCGTTGCTACCAAAAAACAAGCAAAAGACATCGTTGCTGAAAAAGCAAAAGCTGCAAACATGCCTTACATCACTGAAAGATGGCCTGGTGGAATGCTAACTAACTTTGTAACTATCCGTAAAGCTGTTAAAAAAATGGCTACTATTGATAAAATGAAGAAAGATGGTACTTTCATGACTCTTTCTAAAAAAGAGCGTTTACAAGTTGATCGTCTTCGTGCTAAATTAGAGAAAAACTTAGGTTCAATTGCTGACATGTCAAGACTACCAGCTGCATTGTTCGTAGTTGATATCAAAGCGGAACATATCGCAATAAAAGAAGCACAAAAATTAAACATTCCAGTTTTCGCTATGGTGGATACTAATTCTGACCCAAGAGAGGTTGAATTCGTAATCCCATCTAACGATGATGCTTCTAAATCAATTGATAAAATTTTAACTTTAGTTACTGCTGCAATTGTTGAAGGACTTTCTGATAGAGGTTCTGACAAAGAAGGTGAAGCTACTGCTGAAGTTGTTGCTGCTCCTGCTGCTGAAGCTGTAGAAGCTACTCCTGCTGTAGAAGCTGCTGCGCCAACTGCAACTGAAGAATAAATAAAATAAATTTAAAGATTGAAGGATTTAAAGATTAAAAATTATTAATTGTAGAATTAATAATAAGATCCTTAAATCTTTCAATCTTTTAATCTTTTAATCTTTAAATAAAAAAATTATGGCAACAATTACTGCTGCAGACGTAAATAAATTAAGACAAACTACAGGTGCCGGAATGATGGACTGTAAAAAGGCTTTAGTTGAAGCTGATGGAGATTTTGACAAAGCTATTCAAAACCTTAGAGAAAAAGGACAAAAAGTAGCTGCTAACCGTTCTGACCGTGAATCTTCTGAAGGAGCTGCTGTATCTTTTATTAATGCAGACAAAACTAAAGGAGCTATCATCACTTTAAACTGTGAGACAGATTTCGTAGGTAAAAACGAAGCTTTCGTAACTTTAGCTAAAGAATTAGTTGAAAGAGCGATTAATTACTCTTCTAAAGAGGAATTTTTAGCTTCAGATTTCAACGGAATTACTGTTGCTGAAAAACTAATCGAGCAAACTGGAGTAATTGGAGAAAAAATTGAAATCGGTGGTTTTGAAATTTTAGAAGGTGCTTTCGTTGGATCTTATGTTCACGTTAACAAAATTGCTGCTTTAACTGCAATATCTGCACCAATTGCTAATGGTGACGTTTTAACTAAAGACATCTCTATGCAAGTGGCTTCTATGGGAGCTGATACATTATCTTATAAAGATTTTGACCCATCTTTTGTTAATTCTGAACTTGCTGCTCGTATTGCTATCATCGAAAAAGAAAATGAAGAAGCAAAACGTTTAGGAAAAACATTGAAAAATGTTCCTAAATACATTTCTTTCTCTCAATTAACTGAAGAAGTTCTAAAACAAGCTGAAGAGGATGCTAAAGCTGAATTAAAAGCTGAAGGTAAACCAGAACAAATTTGGGATAAAATTATCCCTGGAAAAGTTCAACGTTTCATCTCTGACAATACTACTTTAGATCAAGAGAAAGCCTTATTAGATCAAAACTTCATCAAAGATGACAGTAAAAAAGTTAGCGATTATGTTAAAGGATTCAACGTTGAGATTACAGGTTTCAAAAGAGTTACTTTAGGATAATTTATTGCGAGGAACGAAATCACATTAGTAAATTTCACAACCCGAATTTATGTAAAATCCCATCTTATTTGAAAAAACGAGATGGGATTTTTCTTTTAAAAATAAAACCCTAAATTTGAAATACTAATAATTTTTTATGTTTAAAACCAAAAAAGATGTTGTGTTTGTTATTCTAGCCGGAATCTTCATTACCAATGCCGTTACCGCAGAACTCATCGGCGGGAAATTGATACAAATAGGTCCATTTGTAATGAGCATTGGTATTTTGCCTTGGCCTATAGTTTTCCTGACTACTGATTTAATAAATGAATACTTTGGAGAAAAAGGAGTTAAGAAACTGTCCTTAATCACAGCTGGTTTAATCGCGTATTCATTCCTTGTTTTACTTTTTGCGATCAATATTCCCGCTGCAAAAGGAATAAGCCCAGTAAATGACGACCAGTTTTTTGCAGTTTTCGGACAAAGCATGTGGATTATAGTAGGAAGTATTATTGCGTTCCTAGTTTCTCAATTGATAGATGTAACGGTTTTTTGGTTTTTTAAAAACCGAACCGGGAATAAAAAAATATGGCTAAGAGCTACGGGTTCCACAATTATTTCGCAACTGTTTGATTCTTTTATTGTTTTGGGAATTGCTTTTTGGTTACCCGGTAAAATTAACTTTGATACTTTTATCACATCTGCATTGACAGGTTATACTTTTAAACTCGGAATTGCCATTCTCTTGACTCCATTAATTTATTTGGGTCATCACATTATCAAGAATTATTTATCCTCTGAAAAAGAATAAAACATGGAAGAGAAAACAAGATGTAAATGGTGCGTTGGAATTGATATTTACGAAAAATACCATGATGAAGAATGGGGAGTTCCAGTTTATGAGGATCAAAAAATATTTGAATTTTTAATCTTGGAAACTTTCCAAGCAGGATTAAGTTGGATTACAATCCTTAAAAAGAGAGAAAACTTCAAACTAGCTTTTAATGATTTTGATTATAAAAAAGTAGCGCTTTATAACGAAGATAAAATTCAGGAATTGTTATTAGATGCGGGAATTATCCGCAATCAATTAAAGGTTCGCGCAGCCGTTTCGAATGCCTTAGCGTTTATGAAAATACAAGAAGAATTTGAAAGTTTTTCAAATTACATTTGGAAATTTACTAATGGTAAATCCATTCAAAACAACCGACAATCCTTGAAAGATGTTCCTGCAAATACTCCACTTTCTGATGAGATAAGTAAAGATTTAAAAAAACGCGGATTCAAATTCGTGGGTTCCACAGTGATTTATGCACACATGCAAGCCACTGGAATGGTTGATGATCATGTAGCCGATTGTTGGAAGAAAAGCTAGTATGCGTTGTATAGTAACAGTTTCCCACAAAATAGAATCATACAAATTCGGAATATGGATATTATTTACTTTTCAGAATTTTCATAAAATCAACTCTTTCTATTTCCCTGCAACCCAAACTTTCAAGATGGGGATTATAAACTTGGCAATCCAGCAGTTTGTAATTTTCTACTTTTAATTGGTGAACCAAAGCTATAAAAGCCACTTTGGAAGCATTTGAAACTTTTGAAAACATACTTTCACCACAAAAGACGTGACCTAAATCAATTCCATATAAACCACCAACCAAAACCTCATCTTGCCAAACCTCAACTGATTTTGCTATACCTAACTCGTGCATTTTACAATAGGCTTCAATCATGTCATTCGTAATCCAAGTTCCGTTTTGACCGTCACGTTCTATGTTTTGACAATTAGAAATTACGTCCCTAAAATTCTGATTGAAAGTCACCTTAAAACTATTCCGATTCAGGATATTTCGCATACTTTTAGAAACTATCAATTCATCCAGAAACAAAACCATTCTTGGGTTTGGTGACCACCACATAATAGGTTCACCATCTTCAAACCACGGAAAGATTCCGCTTTTATAAGCAAGTTGTAAACGTTCGGGAGATAAATCACCACCAATGGCTAAAATTCCATCGCGGTTGGCCTGGTCAATAGGAGGAAAAAATAAGGCTTGAGATAAATAATACATTTTTTAATTTCAAAAATCAATGGCAATTTCAAAAAAATAAAAAAGTCAGAAATTCAAGTAAAACTCAAACTTCTGACTTCTAAATTATAACTTTTTTATCTTTTAGAATGGCAAATCGTCAGCTTCTTCTTCGTTTAAGTTTGTTGCTGGTGCAAAAGCTTCAGCAGCAGGCATAGGTGGCATTTGTGCAGCAGAAGTAGCATCAGCTTGCAATTTTCCAATTCTCCATCCTTGAATAGTGTTGAAATAAACTGTTTCCCCTTGAGGATTTGTCCATTCTCTACCTCTAAGATTAATATCAATTTTTACTGGCTCACCTACTTGAAAACTATTCAATAAGTCACATTTATCTTGAACAAACTGAACTAGAATATGTTGTGGATACTGCTCATCGGTTGTAACAACTACATCTCTTTTTTTGAAACCTCCAGATCCAACTTCTTTAGTTTGATCGATCATTTTAATTTTTCCTGTAACTTCCATCTTCTCTGTTTTAATTGTTTTGCTCTATTTTTTTTTCTCTGCCAAAAGTACTTTCCATGCAGAAGAAACATCATTGGCATTCAAATATTTTTTGGCTTCAAGATGCACTTTATCAGCATCATCGGAACTTAAAACTCCTTTTACCGCAAAATTTTGCTGTACAAATATACTAACTTCTTCTGGTGTAGGCAAGGCTTCTACATTCCCTAACATTCCTAAATCATTTCCATCAAAAACCGAACTTTCTTTTATAAAATTCGGAATTGCATCTACTCCAATCCCTAAGGTAGATAACGGTTTTGGCACTTCAAAAAGCCCTTGATTTGATCTCGAATACCAATTGCCGCCTAATCTGGAAACTAAGTCAATTTTATATTGGTCGATTGCTCCATTTTCGTCTAAAACAGATTCGTCAATATGTATTCGCAAAACTTCGCAAAGCACTAAATTTCCAGCTCCTCCTTGTGTTCCCATTGGAATAATCTGCGTCACTTTGCATTCAAATTGAACAGGCGATTCTTTCACTCGAAACGGTTTTACCACTTCTGAAGCAATTGGCGTCAAGCCTGATTTTAAAAACTCATCCACACCATCAGCATACTCCGTACTTGCCAGAGAAATCTGTTGTACCATATCATAATTTACGACATTGATTACAACTTCCTTAGTAGCTTCGGCATTGATTAACGTGTGTTTTATCGAATTGTCACGAACCCGTCTCGCCGGTGAAAATATCAAAATGGGAGGATTTGCACTGAACACATTAAAGAAACTAAAAGGCGACACATTAGGATTCCCTTCCGCATCCATGGTACTAGCAAAAGCAATGGGTCTTGGCCCAACAGAACTCTGCAGATAACCTTGTAATTTAGCCGTTTCAATACTTTTAGGATCAATCGTAATCATATTTTTTATTTTTTTTCTGAAGATACAAAAGTAGACAAATCGAATCAGTTTTTGAAGGAGTACAACAAATTAGAATAAAATTAACTGTCGATTTTTTCTAAAAAAAATTCTTTGTCTAAAACTAAAATACAACAGGATTTATTTCGTTATATTTATCATTCAAATTTTCATTTATGCAGTTTTCTGAAAGAAGAAATACAACCCGTTGGATCATAATTTTTGCCTCTTTTTTAATCATTTCACTGATCCTATGGAACACCTACACTTTTTTTCAAATCTTCAAAAATGAAGAACGATTAAAGATGAATCTTTGGGCGCAAGCTCAAAAAACACTGATTAACGCCGGTGAAAATACCGATGTTGAACTTCCTCTTCAAATTTTTAGTGACAATACTTCGATTCCTATTATACTTACAGAAAATGATAGCATCATAAATACCGTAAATATTGACGAAGCTATTGTAAAAAACAAAAAAAAGGCATTTGCTTTTTTACATGATTTAAAAAGTGAAAATGAGCCCATTGTCATTGAATATGTCCCGGGAAAATTTCAAAAACTCTTCTACGGAAACTCGGCTTTACTGAATAAATTAAAATATTACCCCGTTGCTTTGGTGCTGATTATTGTGCTTTTTGGCGGATTGGTTTACAATTTTTACCGAAGTACCAAAATGGCGACGCAAAACAAACTTTGGGCCGGAATGGCCAAAGAAACTGCACACCAAATAGGAACACCGCTTTCTTCCTTGATTGGCTGGGTCGAACTATTGAAATCTGAAAATGTGGACGAAAGCACGACTTTTGAAATTGAAAAAGACATTGAACGTTTGCAAACCATAACCGATCGTTTTTCTAAAATAGGGTCAGAACCCAAATTAGAGAATAAAGACATCGTTGCAGAAACCTTTCAATCCTACGACTATTTGCAATCTCGATTCTCCAAACAAATAGAGTTTTCGTTCAAAGCACCAAAATCGCCAATTATGGTGTCTCTGAATCCCACTTTACACAGTTGGACGATCGAGAATTTGGTGAAAAACGCTATCGATGCGATGAAAGGCAAAGGAAAACTAGCTTTAGAAATTGAGCAAGAAGGCGACTATGTGAAAATAAACGTTTCAGATACAGGCGGTGGAATTCAGAAAAAACAATTCAAAAGCATTTTTGAACCTGGTTTTACTACCAAAAAAAGAGGTTGGGGATTAGGCCTTTCATTAACCAAAAGAATCGTGGAAGAATACCACAAAGGAACCATAAAAGTGCTGAATTCCGAAATTGGAAAAGGAACAACGATGCAAGTCAGTTTTAAGAAAGGGATTTAATTCAACGGAACACCAAACCAAGTAACTTTAGAGAACATTGTTTTTCTGCCTATTTTAGACTTGCTCAAATAATTTTTTACAAACAACGAGTGTTCTTCGGCTTGAGCCAAAGCTGCTCCAATTGATTTTTTAATGGATGATACATTAGATGCATTTTGACTACCAACAGAACCTACACTGTAAATATTGTTCTGGCAATTGACCAATTTCTCTTTTGGTGTTTCAATCATGCTGCTAATTTCATCATCAGATAAAGCAGGTTTGAACTTATTGTTTCTGTAATGAATAAAATCATTCAATAGAATAACTGCCAGATTCATTTCATTCACAATGGTATTCAATTTTTCAATATTTGTATTTTGTCGCAGATAAGTCAACTGTTGCTTTTTTCCTTCGTAACGCTCCAAAATCATGATGTTTTTCAATCCATTTTTCTCTATTCTTTCTGCCGAAGCAAATAATTGATCCTCCTCAGATAATGTATTATATTTAATGATTTCTTTCTCGAAATCAAAGTATTTCTTGGTTTTATTGATTTGAATTTTCCCTTCATAAAACTCAGTATTGGTAATAGGGTAATTCGAAAATTGCCACAAATAGTCAAATGGAATATGGGAAGCAATTATTGTAGCAGGAACTGCCTTAAAATAATAATTGTTTATTTTTTTTGAAAACCTACCATTATTTACATAGCCGGAACCCCAAGTTGGATCAAATATACACCACTTTTTATCAACTTTTGCAGCAACCCAAGCATGAGCTAAGTCACTTACTTTTCCGTTTTGCTTTGTATAGCCTTCAATTATATAGGATTGAACTCCTATTTTTTGCGAAAGCTCATTGAAAACCACTGCATAATGAATACAAACCCCTTTTTTAGTTCTTAACGTCTTTGCGATTTGTTCCTGTTCGGTTTCATTGAAATTTACGGAAAACATATTAGCAACATCATAGCTGATATTGGATGTAGTCCAATAAAAAACTGCCCTAATTTTATCCGTTTCTGTTTTGAAATTAGCGTTGATGTAGTTTGCAATTGCTTGTGTAGAAATTGTTGCATTTGCAGGAATTACGGCCATTTTAGTATCAACTGCAGCATATCCGGAATTTGCTTGTCCAAAACTAAGCAAGGAGAAAAAGAAAGAAAACAACAAAAAAATGTTTTTCATAATATATAATGTAGGCTTGATAAAGTAGAAAAGGGAACAGATTTACACCTATTCCCTTTTAAACGAAAACCATACCAAATTATTTTATTTATACAACTATTATAAATTGGTTTTTATGCTTGCCGCCAAAGCTTCAAATTCGTCTTTGGATAACGTTACTTTATTTTGAAAACGCATTTCATCCATTTCATTCAAGGGAATCAAATGAACGTGCGCATGGGGAACTTCAAGTCCTACAACTGCCATTCCGATTCGTTTACACGGAACCGTTTTTTCAAGAGCAACTGCTATTTTTTTAGAAAATTGCATTAACCCTAGATACAAATCATCTTCCATTTCAAAAATCTTATTGATTTCTTGTTTTGGAATACAAAGTGTGTGTCCTTTTGCATTTGGATTTACATCCAAAAAAGCCAAGAAGTTTTCATCCTCAGCGATTTTGTAACACGGAATTTCTCCGTTTATGATTTTGGTAAAAATACTTGACATGTTGAATCGATTAATCGTTTAAACCTTTAACTATTTAGTCGCGAGATATTTCCAAAATTTCGAATTTCAAAATACCATTTGGAACTGTGATTTCAGCAAATTCACCCACTGATTTTCCTAGCAAACCTTTCCCAATTGGTGAGGTCACAGAGATTTTTCCAGTTTTTAAATCGGCTTCACTTTCCGCGACTAATGTATAGGTCATCTCCATACCATTAGTTTGGTTCTTGATTTTTACATTCGATAAAACCAATACTTTAGAAAGATCTAAATGAGACTCATCAATTAATCTGGCATTCGAATGCACTTCTTCGAGCTTAGCAATACGCATTTCAAGCATTCCTTGCGCTTCCTTAGCCGCATCATATTCGGCATTCTCTGAAAGATCGCCTTTATCTCTTGCTTCAGCAATATCCGCAGATGCTTTTGGACGCATTACGCTCTTTAAATAATCCAATTCTTCTCTTAATTTTTTTAACCCTTCTGCCGTGTAATACGATACTGTACTCATAAATTCCTCATTTATATAAATAGAAAAAATCCCATCAGGACGGGATTTCTTTCCACAAAGATACTATTATTTTTTTTTCGCTTGTAAATATATGTTAATCATATATATTTCAAAGTTAAATAAATTAAATTTGTTTCACTAATACTTTGACACTATTTTAAAATGAAAAAATACGCACTTCTTTTTCTTATTATTCCATTCTTTTTATCGTGTAGTGATTCCGGTATAAACAACTCTAATCCATTTGTTCCAAATTATACTTTCTCAGTAGATATCAATATGAATTTACCTGCATATTCTAATCTGAAATTCGTTAGTAATGCAGTTTATATTTCTGGAATAGGCGCACGAGGTTTGATTATTTTTAATACTGGCAGCGGTTATAATGCTTTTGATGCTGCTTGCCCTAATCAAACGATTAGTGCTTGTTCTACAATGACCATAAATGGCATCAATGCCGTTTGCGGCTGCGATAATTCTGAGTACAGCTTATTCACCGGACAAGGACCTTTACAATACCCATTGAAACAATACCGAGTTCAAGTTAATGGAAATGTGCTTCGGGTTTATAATTAAAATCAAAAAAAATCCTGACAGTTAAACCATCAGGATTTCTCCATTAAAAGTAAATCATTATTCTAAAACTTCAACGTCAAACCGGCAAGGAAATTAATTCCCGCTTGTGGGTAATAGTATGGGTATATATCATACATGTAGCCGTTAGAAACGTATCTCTTATCTAAAAAATTATTCACTAAACCCGTCAACACAATTTCTTTGAAGATGGTTTTAGGTTTAAAAGTATAGGCAACATTTAAATCATTGACAAAATAATCAGCCAATTTTGCAGCCGGTAATTCGATGTTGTTCATGTATTGTTCCCCGACGAATTTTTGCATCCATGAAATATGAAGATTTTCAATAGGGGTGTAAACCAAAATATTTCCCGCAATAATTGATGGCGAATACGCAATATCTGTTGTGCCGTAATCCTGACCTTCTACCGCTAAATCCGTATTTTTATTAGCACTCAAAGTAAAATTAGGACGAATAATCAATTGATCTGTCAACGCTATTGTGGCATCAACTTCCAGTCCTAAACGATAACTTTTTTCACTGTTAGAGCGTATTGGAGCACCTACATCATCTAAACTCCCTGTCAAAATCAATTGATCTTTATAGGCCATATAATACACATTCGAATTGATTTGTACTTTCTCCGCAACGTACCTCCAGCCCAATTCAAAGTCATTCAACTTTTCAGGCTTTACGTTTCCGCCTTCATAATCACTTCTATTAGGTTCGCGATTGGCTCTGGCATACGATAAATACACGGAATTTCCAGAATTGATTGTAAAGGTTAACCCGGTTTTAGGATTAAAAAAATTAAAAGTATCATCCACAAGTGTTGGCTGAACGCCATTGGCTTTGTAATTGACTGATCTATATTGCAAATCTCCAAACAAACTTAATTGCTCCGTGATTTGGTAATTGGCTTTAGCAAAAACATTTCCATCCGTTTTATTGGCATAATCATCATAATAACGATTTCCTAACTCACTCTGAGAAGCAAATCGTGCCCAAATGACTTTTCCAAAATGGTCGCCTTCATACTTGTTCCAACCACCTCCAAAAATCAAATCCAGTTTTTCATCTTTATAATTAGCCGAAAATGTAGTTCCATAAAAATCATTTTCCAACCATTTCTGACGCACTAAATCCGTTGTTGAAACTGCACCAACGGGCTGTAATCCATAATCGGCAAAATCAGCGCCTTCTTTATAGTTTTCATAAAATCCTTTGCCTTTTGTGTAATGCAACGCAAAATTCGTACTCCAGTTGTCGGATATTTTTTCGTTCCAAAGCAATTGCGAGTGATCTTGCTGGTAATTATCGGTTTCATTGTCATAGAAACGTGCATTTCCTTGTTCGTCCGTGAAGGCACCTGCTGAATTAAACGTTCGGTCATTTTTTAGCGTTTCACCATCTATTCCGTTCCAAGACTGATACGTTTTTTCGGTCCCACCAAAAACCAATGCTTTTATCAAAGTAGTTTTACCCACATACGTTCCCTGAAGAAAATACGATTTCAAATCAGATGCTCCGCGATCTATAAATCCGTCCGACTTAATCGCTGATAAACGTCCCGCAATTTCAAAATGATCATTCATCAAACCCGTACTGAATTTTACAGTGTGTTTTCTGGTATTAAAACTGCCCACCGAATTTGAGATTTCACCCGAGCTATCTTTGGCAAAATTATCCGTCAACATGTTTAAACTCGCCCCAAAAGCCCCGGCTCCATTAGTAGAAGTTCCTACGCCGCGTTGCAATTGCAAACTCTCTACTGAAGAAGCAAAATCAGGCATATTCACCCAAAAAGTTCCGTGACTTTCGGAATCATTGTAGGGAATTCCATTGATGGTAACATTTACACGTGTTGCATCGCTACCACGAACCCGAATTCCGGTGTAACCAACACCATTTCCAGCATCAGAGGTCGTAACAACTGATGGTAAATAATTCATCAGAATAGGAATATCCTGTCCTAAGTTTCGGAATTTGATTTCCTTTTTGCCTAAATTACTAAAACTAACCGGCGTTTTTGTTGTAACCCGCACCGCTGACACCAAGACTTCATCAAGTTGGTTTAATTTCGTAGTGTCTTTTACTTGAGCAAAAGAGAGAAAAGAAAATAGAGAAAAGAAAATAGAAAATAGACGAATCGAAAGTATGTTTGATAGTTTCGCCTTTGCGCCTTTGCGGCTTGTAAAATAAAATAAAGTATTCATCCGTAAATAAGATTACGAATAAAAGGGGGAATTATTCCTTTTGTTAAATTAATAAATGATTGTTTCCTATGACAAATAGATAGTGTGCACGCTATTTTTTTGTCATTTTTTCCCTTAGCGACATTACTCGCCCAGGTTCGTTGGGTATGATCTCAGCTCGTTATTTAGAGCACCCCTTTGAGACAGCGCAAAACTAATTATAAATTGTGAATTATAAATTATGAATTGGAATAAATTTTAAAAATCAGGTTTTCTGCGTGTTTTTTTAATTTCAGAAATAGTTTTTTTATCCTTTATTCGCTTTCTAATGACAGATTTAGGGATTCTGGTGGGCTTTCTTTCCTTTGGAACAAGCAATGCATTTTTTATTAGTTCCAAAAATCGCTTGGTCACAATTTCTTTATTTCTAAACTGACTGCGGTCTTCATCACAGTTCAAGATTAAAACAGCATCAGTAGTCAATCTGGAAGATAATTTAGTTTCAACCAAAAGTTTCTCTTCTTCTGTTAAAGCCTGAGAATGGTGCAAATCAAAACTCAACACCACCTTCGAGGAAACTTTATTTACGTTCTGACCACCGGCTCCACTGCTGCGGACGGCTTTAAAACTTAATTCGGATATGATTTTTTCAATTTCCATTGCAGTTAAATTTTCAGGACTGGTGTGCCGGTTTTAATAAATCATTCACTGTTTTTACCGGATTAAAAGTAATTAACGGCACCTGAACAAATACAGTCAACCAGTTTGCCATTGCGCCGTTCCATAAACCCGGTAATTCATATCCTTTAATATTTTTGCCTGTTACATTTTTCGCTACAATAAAACCACTATTATTATCCACAAACTGAGTCAGATCAAATTTCTCTTTTTTATAATTTTTAATACCACAAACTAAATCAACCGGATTGAAATGGGTGGCAGCATTCAGAATTATCTTTTGATTCTCATTAGCCAAATCAACCTGGGAACTTTCTACAATTTGTAAAGAGACCGTACCTTGATTATTTCGTACCCAAAATGGTCCTCCACCTGGCTCACCTTCATTTTTTACCATTCCACAAACACGTATTGGTCTGTTTAAAATAGCTTTTACTTCCGTGATTTTATTTTCCAAACTGTCCGTATGAAAAGTTTCCTTCATTGTAATATTTAACTTTTCCTTCAAAAAAAGAATAATTTCATATATCAAATCGGGTTCAATTGATGCAACATCCAAAGCATTTAAATAACTAAAAACCTGCTGTTGAATCGCCAATAATATTCCAGCTAATCCTTTTTTATACAAAGAAATTTTCTCTACATTGTTTTGAATTACATTGTCAATATTTTTGATAAAAACAATATCAGCTTCCAAATTATTCAAATTCTCAATCAAAGCGCCGTGGCCTCCCGGTCTAAAAACTAATTGTCCATTTTTATCCCGGAACGGCTTATTTTTCATAGTTACCGCAAGCGTATCTGTGCTTTTATTTTGATACGAATAATTAACATTTATTGTCACGTCTGATTCCTTTTCAATTTTAGATTTAATAGAATCAACAATGTCTTCAAATTGCTTTTGATGTGATTCTGAAATCGTAAAATGCAAATGGGAACCATTATTAGCACTCGAATAATGCGCACATTCTCGTAAATGTTCTTCGACTGGTGTTGCAATATGGGTTTTATATTTATGAAAAGGAAGAATCCCTTTAGGTTGATTAGCAAAATCAAAATAATCCGCTGACAGCAGAAATTTTATAAAATAATAATTTTTCAAACTTCGGTCCAAAGTATCAAAATCAGTAAATTCAGCTCTCAGTTGCTTGTCAACTACTTTGAAAAAAGGAAACTTCTCCATTCCTACTATGAAAATAGAAAGCTTACTTGCTTTTTTTCGATTGATGTACGCGTTTATCGATTCGTTTTCAACATCAAATTCATTGAGAAATTCTGTTAAAAATTTAAACATTCTGCTGGCTGCTCCAGAAGCAGGAACAAATTTATTTAATATCAAGTTTGATTTATTTGCATCAAAAAAACTGGCTTTTTCTTGAAAATCTTTCTCAGATAATTTCAAAATCCCGTTAGATATGGATGCAGGCTCAATTAATTCCGTTTTAGGAATTCCGTTTTTAAAAAAATCTAACTGCTCGACAATATTTTCAAAAGGAATTTCATTGTTGTAGATTTGAACAAAATCAGCCGATGAAAATCCTAATTCTCTGGCTTTAGTCAAATTATCAATTATAGCAACTGCCTTTTTTAGTCGCAAGTCCTTGTCTCCCGAAAGTGTTATAAATGGTTTATTATTATCGATTAAAGATTGCTTAAAAACCGTAAAAATAGATTTTCTCCCCTCTGCTTTGTCTCTTAGGTCATCTCTTTCCCATGGTACATCAATGTCGGTCAGAAAAAACAAATCATATTCATGTTCGCAAGCTGCTTGATGAATCAAAGCGTCACAATAATTATAATAAACTTCCGAAAAAACCTTGGTCACCATTAAATTCGTGTCACAAAAAAGATATTTATTGGCAATCAGTGTTCGCTCGTTTTCTAATTTAGTTTGACCATAAGCAATGGGTAGCATGTCATCAAGAGTGCATATTTGCTGACTTGAATTCCACTTTTCCTGAAGATAATCGCGTGCAAATTCTGGAACCCAGTCGGTTTTATAATATTCCGCAAGCTGTCTGGCCAAAGTAGTTTTGCCAGTGCTTTCGGGACCAAATAAAGCTATTTTAATTATTTTTGTAGCTCCGTTTGAGAGCTGTCTGAGATTTTCTTCCATTCTAAATAGCCAAAAATGGCAACTATGGTAAATACTATATATTGAAAACTGGTAAAAGTATAGCCTTTTGCAAAATACAACGGAATGGAAATTACATCTCCAATAATCCAAAATATCCAATTCTCTACTTTTCTTTTGGCCATGAGCCACATTCCGACAAAGAAAATCCCTGTAATAAATGTATCTACATACGCGTACCAAGTAGTAAATTTTTCGAAATAATGATATACCGAAACCACAAAGGCTACGGTAAATATAAAAAGAATTATCGCAATTCGTTTTTCAGAACTCGAAATTTTTGAAATGGGGAATTCTTCAGTATCTCCTTTTTTCCGAGTCCAATGGTACCAGCCATAAATACTCATCACAAAATAATAGCCATTGATCATCATATCGCCCCATAAAGTCCATTTCCAAAGTAAATAAACAAATATAGATGTACTTACTAATCCAGTTGGAAAAACTAAAATATTGTCTTTTTTGGCGTACCAAACGCTTAATAATCCAAAGATGACAGCAACAATTTCTAAAAAAACATCTAATGTTGGGTATTGGCTGTATTGCGAAAAAAAATAATCAATCATTCAATTATGCGTTAAAAAAGTTATTATTATTTTCAAAAGCGGTTCCTATAATTACTAAATCGGCTCCGGAATCATAAGCGTTTTGAATTCCTTGCAAATCTACAATTCCGCCACCAACAAGTAAGGGAATTTCAATATTTTGAGCAACTAATGCAATCATTTCTAAAGGAACAAATTGTTTAGCGCCACTTCCCGCTTCCAGATAAATCAATTTATTACCTAACATTTCCCCTGCTTGTGCCGTTGCTAGTGCTAAATCAAGATTATTTCTATCTAAAGGCTGGGTTTTACTCACTCTTTCTACGGCTGTTTCAGTTCCACTTTCAATCAAAATATATCCTGTAGAAATGATTTCGAGTTGGGTTTTCTTTAAAACAGGTACTGCTTTTACTTGATATTCAATTAAATAATCCGAATTGCGACCAGAGATTAACGACAAAAACAAAATCGCATCGGCTTTATCTGAAATTTGAGATGGGTCTCCGGGGAAAAGAACAATGGGTAAATCACAATTTTGCTTGATTTCTAAAATCAATTCGTCTTGAATATTTGTTGTAACCTGGCTTCCGCCAATGAAAATATGCGTTGCCGGTGATTGGTCTATTTTTAAAATTAGTTCTGCTACAGTGTTCAAATCAATTTTATCAGGATCAAGAAGGATAGCTAATAATTTTTGATTATTCCTTTTGGCTTGTATTATTTGGCTGTATAGGTTCTCCATAAGTTTTACCGCTAATTAGCAAATTTGCGGTTTGTTTTAATTTTCGAAGGCATAAACTAAAGTAAATCCTTCTATTTCTTCAAAATGAATTTTGAAATCTTTTACTAAATTATCAAAATGAAGTTCAGCGATAGTTTGCTTACTTTCTAGTTTAAAATCGCAGACACTTATATGATTTTTGAAACTGATTCCTTTTTCATTTCTAATTTTGAAAATAGCTTCTTTAACACCCCAAATAACAGTTAGTTTTCCGATGTATTCCTCACTCTCCAAATCCAAAAACTGAAATTCCGAATCACAGAATTTATCGGCGATTCGGATGATTTTGTCCCGTTGTAATTCGATGTCGATTCCTACGGTTTCGTCACTGATAATAATCGCAGAAAACTCATGGGAATGCGTTATCGAAATGTACTTTTCTCCATGAAGATGCGGTTTACCAAATTCATCATAATACAAATCTAAATCCGTATGCCCCGTTTCCTGCAATAATTTGCGCACGCTAAGAAAAGCGCGTTGATGCATTTCAGACTTCATTCCGTCGAGCCGGAGCCGATTGCTGTCGTTTAAGACGACTTGTTCTAATAATTCCCCATAGGATTCGGTTACTTTCCAAACGAGAATTTGAGTTCTAGAATTAATATGTATCGTTTTGTAAAGTGGCATCGTGTTCTAGTTTCGTTTTTTAGCCCCGGTAGCAGCGGCATCCTTTTTTCACGCTTTTTTGCGTGTAAAAAGATATAGCGAATAACGGGAAATAGCTCCAGAAACTGAAACAAGATCAGCGTCATGAAATTATTTAGTTAATGTTCAAAAGATTAGCGAATTAAACAATTCACAAATCTTTTAGAAAACAGTTAAATTCTAAAGTTATTACGTAAATTTGCAAAAAATTTACAATTACAAATATACTATAAATGAGTACTACAACTATGCCTTTTGTGGCTTTCAAAGTAAAAGACATTTCTCTAGCGGCTTGGGGAAGAAAAGAAATTGAATTAGCTGAAGCTGAAATGCCAGGTTTAATGGCGCTTCGTGCTGAATACAAAAACGAACAACCACTTGCTGGCTCTCGCATTGCAGGATGTTTGCACATGACAATCCAGACTGCGGTTTTAATTGAAACGTTAATCGCTCTTGGCGCAGAAGTGACTTGGAGTTCTTGTAACATTTTTTCAACTCAAGATCAAGCTGCTGCTGCGATTGCTGCTGCAGGAATTCAAGTTTATGCTTGGAAAGGTTTGAATGAGGAAGATTTTGACTGGTGTATTGAGCAAACTTTATTCTTTGGTGAAGACAGAAAACCATTGAACATGATTCTTGATGACGGTGGAGATTTGACTAACATGGTTATTGACCGTTACCCGGAATTAGTTGCTGGAATCAAAGGATTATCTGAAGAAACTACAACTGGAGTTCACAGATTATACGAAAGAGTAAAAGCGGGAACATTACCAATGCCTGCAATCAACGTGAATGACTCGGTTACTAAATCGAAATTTGACAACAAATACGGTTGTAAAGAATCAGCAGTTGATGCGGTTCGTCGTGCAACTGATGTTATGCTTGCTGCAAAAAGAGTAATCGTTTGTGGTTACGGTGACGTAGGTAAAGGAACTGCAGCTTCTTTTAGAGGTGCTGGTTCTATTGTTACAGTTACTGAAATTGACCCAATTTGTGCTTTACAAGCAGCAATGGACGGTTTTGAAGTAAAAAAATTAGATACAGTAATTGAAACTGCTGATATTATCATTACTACTACTGGAAATAAAGATATCGTTTTGGGTTCTCATTTCGAAAAAATGAAAGACAAAACGATCGTTTGTAACATCGGGCATTTTGATAATGAAATTGATATGGGTTGGTTGAATACAAACCACGGTGCATCAAAAATTGAAATCAAACCACAAGTTGATAAATATACAATCGCTGGAAAAGACATCCTTATCTTGGCTGAAGGTCGTTTAGTAAACCTTGGTTGTGCTACAGGTCACCCAAGTTTTGTAATGAGTAACTCATTTACAAACCAAACTTTGGCTCAAATCGAATTGTGGAAAAACAGCGCGGCATACAACAATGACGTATATATGTTACCAAAACATTTAGATGAGAAAGTAGCAATGTTGCACTTAGCTAAATTAGGTGTTGAATTAGAGACTTTACGTTCTGATCAAGCGGATTATATTGGAGTTCCAGTTGAAGGTCCATTTAAACCAGAATATTACAGATACTAGTCTAGAATTAGTTTTTTAGATTATTAAATTTTTAAAACCCTTGCAGTCCCGAAGTTTCGGGAGCAAGGGTTTTTTGTTTTTATTCTTTAAAAAATTGCATTATAAAACGCTTTTGGGTTAATTGAAGTAAAATATTCTAAACCAAAAAGTAATAATACAACAGCAACAAACTAATATTAACTACCATAATAAAAAAAAGACACTGAGATGCGATATTATTAACATTAACGCTGTGCAGATCTTAATGACAAACAAACTTTCACAGGGAAAGTCTACCTTACGCTAAACGAAAATTCTAGTAACCTCAGCTAGATCTGAAGCTAACTATTAATGAACAAACACTATTTCCTAAGAAATAAACACCACAACCTAGTTCTAATTTAAGTTTATGGTATCTTTGATTACTTAAAAAATTTAAAAGAATTTCTTTGTTTGAAGAACTCCATATAAAGCTTATAAAAACCTTAAAAATAAAATTATGAATACTTATACCATTATCGCCCAACTTGTAATAGCACTGTCTGTAGGTTATGTTTGGATTTTTAGATTTGATAACATTGTAAAAGAATTTAAACAATACGGACTTTCTGATTTGACACGAAATATGGTAGGTGCTTCAAAAATAGTGTTAGCAACATTATTAGTAACTGGAATATGGTATCCAGAACTCGTTTTTATCCCTGCTCTTTTAATGGCTTTTTTAATGGCTTCGGCACAGTTTTTTCATTTCAAAGTAAAAAATCCATGGATCAAACACCTTCCTTCTTTACTTCTTTTGGCAATATCTCTTTTTGTGGCACTATACGTTTCCAAATAATCAAAATATGAGTTACCTAGATATACTTATTTTATTTTCAGCAACTTCTTTTCTTATTTACGGAATAGCTTATTTTGTATCAACGAACATGAAAAATGAGTTTAAGCGATTTGGACTTGAAAAATTTGGTCCATTAACAGCTTTTTTAGAATTGGCGGGAGCTATTGGTTTGTTTATTGGCGTTGGCATTAAGAACAACACTATTTTGCTTCTGGCCTCAGGAGGACTGGCTTTGTTGATGCTTCTTGGTACTGGAGTTCGCATCAAGATGAAAGATTCTTTATTAATATCTTTACCAGCGTTTTTTTATTTCGTACTTAACACCTACATTTTGTACAGGACTTTAATGTAAATCTATTCGAAATGGTTTTATTTATTTGTCACCAAAATACAATTTAATCAGATTTCAAATTAAAATAAAAAACCCGTCTCGATAAAAATCGAAACGGGTTTTTAAAAAATTGAGAAAATCAATTATGCTTCAACTTCGAATGGAAGTATAGAAACATAAGATTTGTTATCTCTTTTCTTTTGGAAGAAAACAACTCCATCTACTCTTGCGTGTAGGGTGTGATCTTTACTGATGTAAACATTTGCACCTGGATTATGTTTTGAACCTCTTTGTCTTACGATGATGTTCCCAGCAATAGCAGCTTGACCACCAAATATCTTAACGCCTAAACGTTTTGATTCTGATTCTCTACCATTCTTAGAACTACCGACACCTTTCTTGTGAGCCATGACGTATTAGTTTTATTTTGTTATTATTCTTGAGTATCTTCTTTTTTAGCTTTAGCTACCTTTTTCTTAGGAGCTTCAACTTCTTCTGTAGTTGCTTCAGCTGCTGCTTTTTTAGGAGCCGCTTTTTTAGCACCAACACCAGTAATACCTTCAATTACAATTTGAGTAAGATATTGTCTGTGACCATTTCTCTTTTTGTATCCTTTTCTTCTTTTCTTTTTGAAAACGATAACTTTATCTCCTTTTAAGTGTTGTAACACTTTAGCTTCTACTGAAGCACCTTCTATAGCTGGGGCGCCTAAAGTGATAGTTCCGTTATCATCTAATAAAAGAACTTTGTCAAAAGAAACTTTTGAACCTTCTTCATTAGTCAAACGGTTAACATAAACCTTTAAGTCTTTGCTTACTTTGAATTGTTGCCCTGCTATCTCTACGATTGCATACATACTGAATTGTTTTAATAATTTTTAAGGTTGCAAATATACAATTAAATATTTACCTCGCAATTTGTTGAAGAAAAAAAATATTTTTTACGCCAGAATTCCTTATTTAAGAAGCTTTTAAACCAAATTTACGAAAGAACATGATGAACTAGTGTTAAATTTCCCACACCGAACTGCTTTTGTTGTAACAAAAATCTAAAAGCACTACAAACAATACATATTAACAAAATTATTAACCTTATGAAAAATTCATTAATGGCTTTAGGTGCTTTGTTTATGCTGGGAGGAGTCGCTTCTGCGCAAAAAGTAGCTTTTGAGGAATACAAATTAGACAATGGCTTGCATGTGATCTTGCACAACGACCCATCTGCTCCTACCGTTATTACATCAGTAATGTACCATGTGGGTGCCAAAGACGAAAATCCAGAGAGAACTGGTTTTGCTCACTTTTTTGAACATTTATTGTTTGAAGGAACTGAAAACATCAAACGTGGTGAGTGGTTTAAGATTGTAACTGGAAACGGTGGTGTAAATAACGCCAATACTACTGATGACAGAACCTATTATTATGAAGTTTTCCCTTCTAACAACTTAGAATTAGGTTTATGGATGGAAGCAGAAAGAATGTTACACCCAGTAATCAATCAAATTGGTGTTGATACCCAAAACGAAGTAGTAAAGGAAGAAAAAAGACTTCGTGTTGACAATCAGCCTTATGGAAACTTTTTAGCGGAAGTAAAAAAGAATATCTTCACAAAACACCCGTATCGTTGGGCAACTATTGGTTCTATGAGCCATTTAGATGCCGCTACATTAGAAGAGTTCCAAGCTTTCAACAAGAAATTTTACATTCCTAACAATGCTGTTTTGATTGTTGCCGGTGATTTCAAAAATGAACAAGCCAAGGAATGGATCCAAAAATATTTTGGACCTATCAAAAAAGGTGCTGCTATCCAGAGAGAGACATTTGTTGAAGAACCAATTACTCAAACTATAAAAGCTAAATTTGAAGATGCTAATATCCAAATTCCTGCAATTGTAGCGGCGTACAGAACTCCATCTATGAAAACTAGAGATGCTAGAGTATTGGATATGATTTCTTCTATTTTAAGTGATGGAAAAAGCTCAAGATTATACAAGAAAATAGTTGATGACAAGAAAATGGCCTTACAAATTGGTGCATTTAGCAACAGTCAAGAAGATTATGGAAGCTACATCATTTACGGTTTGCCACAAGCTCCAAATACTGCCGAGAATATTCTTGCCGAAATTGACTTGGAAATTGTAAAACTACAAACAGAATTGATTTCTGAAAAAGATCTACAAAAGCTACAAAACAAATTCGAAAACCAATATGTAAACAGCAACTCGACCATTGACGGTATCGCTGACAACTTGGCTTCTTATCATTTGTTATACGGTGATGTAAACTTAATCAACACCGAAATCGAAATCTACCATTCTATCACTCGTGAGGAAATCAGAGATATTGCCAAGAAATATTTAAATCCAAACCAAAGATTAGTTTTGGATTATGTTCCATCTAAAGACAAAGCTCAAAACTAAGATATATCATTATGAAAAAATCAATATTAATTTTATCAAGCTTGTTCTTAACAGTAATCATGCAAGGACAAATCATCCCTCAGCCAAAACCCGGAGTCGTTCCAACGATAAAAATTGGAAAACCGGTAACCTTTGAATTAAAAAATGGTTTAAAAGTTATGGTCGTTGAAAACCATAAATTACCAAGAGTAGCATTCAGTCTTACTTTAGACAATGATCCGTATGCTGAAGGCGACAAAAAAGGAGTAGCTGACATGACCAGTACTTTAATTGGAAGCGGTACCATAAAAATTTCGAAAGCAGCTTTCAATGAAGAAGTTGATTTTCTGGGAGCCAACATCAATTTTAGTTCTAATGGAGCTTCAGCAAGTGCATTATCTAAATATTCTGGAAGAGTATTGGAATTAATGGCTGACGGTGCATTAAACCCAAACTTCACCCAAGAAGAATTTGATAAAGAGAAAACAAAACTTATTGAAGGTTTAAAAGCGAATGAAAAAAGCGTTTCAGCAGTTGCAGCTAGAGTAGTAGATGTTTTGACTTACGGGAAAAACCATCCTGCTGGAGAATATGTAAGTGAAGCTACGTTGAAAAACGTAACTCTTGCTGATGTTAAAGCGAATTACAATACTTATTTTGTTCCAAGTAATGCTTACCTAATTATTGTGGGTGATGTAAAATTCAACGAAACAAAAAAAATGGTAGAGAAATTCTTTGGTTCATGGAAAAAAGCAACTGCTCCATCGACAACTTTTAATGATCCAAAAGACGTTCAGTATTCACAAATCAACTTTATTGACATGCCTAATGCAGTTCAATCAGAAGTTGCAGTTGTAAATATTTCGAACCTTAAAATGACTGACCCTGATTATTTTGCTGTCTTAGTTGCCAATCAAATCCTAGGAGGTGATTTCAATAGCTATATCAACATGAACCTAAGAGAAGCTCACGGATGGACGTACGGCGCTAGAACTAGTATTTCTGGTGACAAACGCGTTTCTACTTTCAATGCCTCTACACAAGTTCGTAATGCCGTAACTGATAGCACGGTTGTTGAAATCTTCAAAGAATTCAAAAAAATCAGAACAGAGAAAGTGACTGATGAAATGTTAGCCAATGTAAAAGCAGGATACATAGGACGATTTGTAATGCAAATTGAAAAACCACAAACGGTAGCAGGATATGCTTTGAGAATTCAAACACAAAGTTTACCGGCTGACTTCTATGAAAATTACATCAAAAACATCAGTGCTGTAACAGCAGATGATATTTTGAGAGTAGCCAATAAATACTTCTTGGCAGACAACAGCAGAATTGTAATAGTAGGAAAAGCAGCTGATGTAGCTCCTAGTTTAGAAAAATTAAAATTCCCGGTATCGTACTTTGATAAATACGGAAACCCAACGGCTAAACCTGAGTTCAAAAAATCAGTTCCAGCTGGAGTTACTGCAAAAAGCGTTATTGACAATTACATCAAAGCTATTGGCGGCGAAAAAGCAGCATTAGAAGTAAAAACAATCGCAATGAATGGAACTACTACAATTCCACAAGCACCTTCTCCATTAAATTTTACTTCTAAAATTGATGCCAAAGGAAAACTTATGGTTGAATTAGCCATGGGAACGATGAGTATCATGAAACAAGTAGTAAATGAAAAAGGAGCTTACGTAATGCAGCAAGGACAACGTCAAAACATCGAAGGAACGATGCTAACAGACATGAGAGCAGCTGCAACACCTTTTGAAGAATTATCTCTTTCTAAAAAACAAGGTTTAACACTAGAAACTATCGAGTCTATTAATGGAAAAGACGCTTACGCTGTTAAGAACGGTAAAACTACTCTATATTATGATGTAGTTTCTGGTTTAAAATTAGCAGAATCTAAAGTGGTAGAACAAGGTGGTCAAAGCATCACACAAACTACAAATTATGCAGATTACAAAGAAGTAAAAGGAGTTAAAGTTCCTTTTAATATCATCCAAAATGTAGGTTTTGAATTAGACATAAAAATGTCTGACGTTAAAATCAACGAAGGTGTTTCGGATGCTGATTTTCTATAATCAAATCTTGAATAAATAATCAAAGGCTGTCTTTTTAGGCAGCCTTCATTGTTTAATACTGTTATTGAACCTATTTCTTAGCTGATAAATACACGCCAATTAAAACAATAAAAGCGCCAAAAAACTGAACCGGCGTCAACATTTCATTGTCTAATAACCCCCAGCAAAAAGCAACAACGGGAATCAAATACGTTACCGAAGTAGCAAAAACAGGCGAAGACATTTGGATCAATTTAAAAAATAGAATATTCGCAATTCCGGTTCCTACAACCCCAAGAACCATTATAAATAAAACCGCTTCCTGCACTTTAACATCGTGCACCACTTCGAAAAATCCAGAGAAAAATAAGATTAGGGATGCCGGAAAAAACAACACCATAAAATTCCCGGTAGTAATGCTCAATGGACTCAAATCATGCAAATATTTTTTGATTAAATTTACATTTATTGCATAACATATAGAAGCTATTAAAACCAAAATAGCATAATAATAGTTTTGTTCCGGATGATGAATAGCACCATTCAAAATCAACAAAGCGCTTCCTATTAAACCAATTAGAATCCCAAAAATCTGATTTCTTTTAAACTGCAATCCAAAAACTAATGCACCCAGAATTAATGTATTCAAAGGAGTAAGCGAATTCAAAATAGAACTAACAGAACTATCAATTTCGGTTTGGGCAATTGCAAACAAATAAGCCGGAATAAATGTCCCGAATAAAGAAGTCAAGGCAATGTATTTCCATTTATGTGCCGGAATTTTAGACAAACTTTTGAACCCGATCAACAATAAAAAAACAGCTGCAAAAATAATTCGCAACGATCCCAATTGCAAAGCTGTTAAACCGATTAATCCTTTTTTTATCAGTATAAATGAACTTCCCCAAACCAAGGCAAGAACCATCAAGTACACCCATTTTAATTGCTTTGATTCCATAAAAATAATTTTGCCCCAAAATTGTAATTATTTTATGAATTAGTCCTTCTTTTTTTAATTAATTTTGCAACACACAAACATGCTTTTAATCTTTTAAATTTTCAATATAATGAATATCAAAAAATCAATCGTAACGATAGTACTTACCAGTGTTTTATTTGTAGGTTGTAAGGAAAAAGAAACAGAGATGGCTGCAAAAGAAACTGCAATTACAGAAGCTCCAAAAGTTAAAAAAGAAATTGCTGCTGCTAATCTTCAAACAGCGAGTTTCTCTGTAGAAGGAATGACATGCGCTGTAGGCTGCGCCAAAACTATTCAAGAAGATTTGACCGCACTGGATGGTGTCCAAAAAGCAACGGTAGATTTTGATACAAAATTAGCCACAGTAACTTTTGACAAAACAGTTCAAACACCAGCAAAACTAACAACAGTTGTCGAAGCTGCTGCCGATGGTAAAACGTATAAAGTTTCGAAGATGAAGTCGTAAATTGACTTTTACATTTTTTACTGCAAAGCATTCTCTTAATGGGGATGCTTTTTTTTTCCATCTAAGTCATTGAAAGTCCTTTTAGAAAGCTCGGAATTTAGTATTCACGGGCCTATTTGCACTTAAATGTCTTATATGTTGTTAAAGATTATTTATTGTTAAGCAATATTTTGGTAAATCTTTATCCTTGTTATTTCCACTTTAAGGTCTCCATTAGTCGCTGCATGTCATTTTTGACATAACTTGCTGCTGGCATAATAGAATCATAATTAGGTTTTGCATAAAAATAAACAGAACCAGTTACAAAATGTCTGGTACTGTCCGTGGCATAAAATTGTGAATTTGTTGCCGCATTTCCTTCTACCTGGTAAAACATCCCGTACACTTTTTTGTCTGAATTCAAATAGGGTTGTTCCAGAATATCATCTGCTTTTATAACATGCTCAAAAGTCAGTTTTTGAGCATCACGCAACAGTTCATTAATGTTTTTGGTTACTGGTTTATACGTCAAATAAATAGTTGCTTTCATTTTCGGGTATGTAATCGTCAAACCACAATTCTTGTCTTTTTTTATAACCGCATCAGAATTCATTTCGAATGTGAAAGGACATTCGTTTTCGAAATTTACATATTTAGCTTCTGGATAATCCAATCGCAAATAGCTAGAAGGTTTTGGCAAGACATCATCTTTGCAACTAAAAACCAACAATGATATTATACTTATTATTGAAAAAGGGACTATTTTTTTTAACATCTTTTTTCTAAATTTATTTAATCTTTTCTTTTTCTAAAGAAACACATTTCACAATGATTCTGATTGCTTCGAGGGTTTAAGTCGAGGATTACTCAAGAGTTACTTTTATTTGCTTTACCCTTTTTTGATCCACGGCTTCAACTGTAAACAAGCAATTTTCGAATGAAATTTTCTGATTTTTTTTCGGAAAATTTCCCAAAATCTCAAGAATAAAACCAGCCAATGTTTCAGCTTCTCCTTTTTTGATTTCGAATAACTCTTCATCAACATCAATGATTCGATAAAAATCCTTAAGGTTTATTTTTCCTTCAAAAAGGTAATTTTTATCGTCAATTTGAGAAAAATTAATATGTTCATCGTCAAATTCATCGCTGATATCTCCAACAATTTCTTCAATGACGTCTTCAAGTGAAACTAATCCTGATGTTCCGCCATATTCATCAACAACGATAGCCAAATGACTTTTCATGCTTTGAAAATCTTTTAAAAGATTATCCAATTTTTTATTTTCAGGAACAAAGAAAGGCTCTCGCAACAACGATTTCCAGTCAAATTCATTTGTATTAATATGTGGCAACAAATCTTTAACAAACAAAACGCCTTCTATCTGATCTATATTGTCTCGATACACCGGAATTCTGGAATACCCTTTTTCTATAATTTTAGGGCAAATAACGGCAAAGGTTTCGTCTATTTCTAAAGCAAAAATATCGATTCTGGGACTCATCACTTGTCTGGTATCTGTATTTCCAAAGCTTACAATTCCTTCTAAAATTTTTTGCTCTTCTGTAGAAGTTTCATCCGATGCTGTTAATTCTAAGGCTTGTGATAATTGGTCAACAGAAAAATTTGTTTTTTGCTTCGCTAATTTATTGTGGAAATAAATCGTTGCCGCTCGCATAGGCAAACTTATTGGCGAAAGCAATTTGTCCAAAAAAGCAATTGGATACACAATTCCCTTGGCAAACTTTACATTATTTCTGCTGGCATACACTTTCGGCAAAACTTCGCCAAATAACAAAATCAAAAAAGTAGCGGCCAATACTTCCAAAGTAAATTTTAAAAGTGGCGCTGTGATTTCCGAAAAAATAGTATTTCCAACTACTGAAAACAAAAGTATTATGGAGATATTGATGAAATTATTCGCAACCAGAAGTGTTGCAACCAATTTTTTGGGTTTTGCTAAAAGCGAAACAATAATTTTCCCTTTGGAGTTATTTCCCTGTATCGTTTCGTCGATGTCTTTTTGTGACAACGAAAACAAGGCTACTTCAGCTCCTGAAATTAATGCGGAACAAAACAGCAAAATGGCAATTCCTATAAAACCAAACACTACTGTAGTATCAATAGCGTAAGAAAAAAATAAACTGGGCTCTGGGTCCAAATTAGTTAAGATTAATTAAACAATCAGAATGGCAAGTCATTAATAGGCAAGACATTATTTTCCGAGTCAAAATTAGTGTTTTTCGGAACATCAACTGCAGGAATTTGTTTGTTGTTTTCACTGTCTTTTTTTGTGGAAAGAAAAGTGAATTCGGTTACCTGAATTTCTGTGGTGTGTTTTGTACTTCCATCCTCTGATTGCCATTGGCGGGATTTAATGCGGCCTTCCACGTAAATTTTATCTCCTTTAGAAAGGTATTTTTCACAAAGTTCAGCCGCTTTATTGCGTACTACCAGATTATGCCACTCTGTAGAAGTGATTTTTTCGTTGGTAGTTTTGTTGATGTACACTTCGTTTGTAGCCAATTGAAATCTTCCGATACAATTGCCACCATCAAAATAATGCATTTTGATGTCGTCGCCAAGAAAACCAATTAGCATAACCTTATTTAATGTTCCGTTCATTTTAGAATATGGTATTTCATCAAAGGTACATTTTTTTAGAAACTCTATAAATCCTTTTCAATAAAATTATGAATCACAATTGGGAACGGAAACGTTCTCAAAGTTTCCGTATCGATTCCGTTTTCAATTGTTCCTTTTACTTTTACTTTCCAAAACTTGATGTGTAAATGTTGGTGTGACAATTTATGAATGATACTTTTTTCGTTGTATTCTAACATACTCATAATTTCGTATTGGCTACTAAAATCGGTTTGAGTAAGAGTAGCAATAGTATTAAAATCTTCTTCTTTTTCGGTTTCGATCAAAGGGAATTCATATAAGTTGTGCCAAATTCCTTTGTCCGTTCTTTTCTGTATAATTGTATTTCCCGTTTCGTCTTCAAGAACTAGATAATTAAAGTATCGGTTTCTAACTTTTAGTTTTTTGGACTTTACAGGCAACTGATCGACTTTATTTTTTTGCAAAGCGGCGCAACTTTCGTTGAAAACACAAATGCCACAATTCGGGCTTTTAGGAACGCATTGCAACGCACCAAACTCCATAATGGCTTGATTGAAGGTTGCCGGATTATCCTTTGGCATCAGTTCGAAAGCCAAAGCGGCAAATTCTTTTTTGGCGGAAGCCTGAGCAATATCCGTATCCATATCAAAATAACGGGACAAAACCCGAAACACGTTCCCATCAACAACCGGAACAGGTTCTTTATAAGAGAAAGAAGCGATAGCGGCCGCAGTGTATTCTCCTACTCCTTTCAATTTCAACAAGTCATTATAATTACCTGGGAAAATTCCCGATAATTCCTGTGCTATATGCTGCGCAGTTTTATGCAAGTTTCGGGCTCTGGAATAATATCCTAATCCCTGCCAGAGTTTCAAAACCTGTTCTTCATTGGCTTTCGCCAAATCAAAAACAGTGGGAAAAGCGGTTGTAAAAGACAAAAAATAAGGCATTCCTTGTGCCACACGCGTTTGTTGCAACATGATTTCAGAGAGCCAAATAGGGTACGGATCAGTGGTATTTCTCCAAGGCAAATCGCGTTTATTTTGTAAATACCATTGTATTAACAAGTTAGAAAAAATCATGTTTTAATTATTTGTTAGCAAAAGTAAAAGTTTATGTGATTAAAATTTAATGAATTAGCTTGAATAATTGTTTTTTAAATTCCTATATTTGCAAACTCAAAAAAATAGTACAACATTATAAATAGGAAAGAAAATGACGAAAGCAGATATCGTAGCAAAAATTTCAGAAAAATTAGGTCTTGAAAAAGGAGATGTACAAGCAACTGTAGAGACCTTTATGAATGAAGTGAAAAATTCATTAGAAACTGGAGACAATGTTTATTTAAGAGGTTTTGGAAGTTTTATAGTGAAGACTAGAGCTGAGAAAACAGGAAGAAATATTTCTAAGAATACCACAATAAAAATTCCTGCACACAACATTCCTGCATTCAAACCTGCAAAAGTTTTTGTAGAAGGAGTGAAAACAAATAACGAAGCAAAATAATAATATTAATCATAAAATCGACAAGACATGCCAAGTGGTAAAAAAAGAAAGAGACATAAGGTAGCAACGCACAAACGTAAAAAAAGAGCGAGAGCTAACCGTCACAAAAAGAAAAAGTAGTTTTAAACTACTTTTTTCTTTTTAAAAGTTCATTGAAATTGAGAAAAAGAAAACTAGAACAAAGAAGAAAGAAATAAGACTTATAAATCTTGCTTCTTGTCTCTTTGATTTTCTAAGTCTTTTTCTCCCCGGGTTCAATACCTGTTAAAATATTGTTTAATCCATTTGTTCGCCTTGGCGAATAGATAAAAATGTACAGCGTGAATAAAGAATTAATCATCCGATCTAGTTCTGAAGCCGTAGATTTTGCCTTATTAAAAGATGGAAAACTAATTGAATTACACAAAGAAGAAGAAAAAAGCAACTTCCAGGTTGGTGATATTTTTATTGCCAAAATCAGGAAGCCAGTTGCCGGACTTAACGCTGCTTTTGTAAATGTAGGCTTCGAAAAAGATGCCTTTTTACATTATCATGATTTAGGACCTAATTTAGCTTCCCAACTGAAATTCATAAAACTTGTAAGCGCAGGTAAATTAAAAGATTTCTCCCTAAAAAACTTTCAGTTTGAAAAAGAAATAGACAAAGATGGCACCATTACTGATGTTTTGAGTTCCAATCAATCTGTTTTAGTACAAGTTGTCAAAGAACCTATATCTACAAAAGGACCAAGAATTAGCGCTGAGCTTTCTCTTGCCGGAAGATTTATAGTTTTGGTTCCGTTTTCTGACCGCGTTTCTATTTCACAAAAAATAGAAGACAAAAAAGAAAAAGAACGCTTGAAACGATTAGTACAATCCATCAAACCAAAAGGATTTGGTGTTATTGTTCGCACAGTAGCAGAAGGCAAAAATACAGCCGAATTAGAAAAAGATTTGCAGAACCTGCTCAGCAGATGGACTGCAATGTGTAAAAAATTACCGACCGCTCATCATCCGTCTAAAGTATTAGGAGAACTCAATAGAGCTTCTTCGATATTAAGAGATGTATTTAATGATACCTTTAGTGGTATTCAAATTGATGATGAAGAGTTGTACAACCAAACAAAGGATTATTTGCAAGAAATTGCACCATCCAAACAATCAATTGTTAAGTTTTATCAATCAAAAGACACACCTATTTTTGAGAAATACAACATAGAGAGACAAATCAAAACTTCTTTTGGAAAAACAGTATCCATGAGTAAAGGGGCGTATCTTATTATCGAACACACTGAAGCTTTGCACGTCATTGACGTAAACAGCGGAAACCGTTCTAATAAAGCCACCAACCAGGAAGATACCGCCATGGAAGTCAATATGATTGCAGCTGCCGAAATCGCAAGACAATTACGTCTTCGTGATATGGGTGGAATCATCGTAGTTGATTTTATCGATATGTCAAATCCTGAAAATCGTAAAGTGTTGTTCGATTTCTTGAAAGAAGAAATGAGCGATGATAAAGCAAAACACAAGATCTTACCTCCAAGCAAATTTGGATTAGTTCAAATTACAAGACAAAGAGTAAGACCTGAAGTAAATATTAAAACTAGAGAAGAAGATCCCAACAATGAAAGTGGCGAAATTGAAGCGCCAATTCAAATCATTGATAAAATTGCTTTTGATTTAGAAAGAGTATTAAAAAACCACAAAGATGTTGTGCTTAATGTACATCCTTTTGTGGCCGCATACCTTACCAAAGGTTTTCCATCATTACGTTCAAAATGGTTTCTTGAACATAAAAAATGGGTGAAAATTATACCTCGTGATGCTTACACGTATTTAGAATATCATTTCTACGACAAAAAAGAAAATGCTGTCATAGAATAAAAATAAAAACCGCCTTTCGTGAGATTGGCGGTTTTTTTGTGCGTCATTGCGAGATTCTTCGAAGCAATCTGTAATTTATAATTTATTTGTTTTTAGGAGCTATTTCCAGCTATCCGTTGCAATCTTTTCTTTTTTAAAGAAAAAAAGAAAAGGATTTTCACTGCTATCTGGGCTAGGGCATTCGTTTATAATATCACTTCCTTCTCTCCGCAAAAAATCGCTTCATCAACTCCGAGGCTTCATTTGCCAAAACCCCAGAAACAACCGTAGTTTTAGGATGCAATTGCGTTCCCATTTTTACAAAACCACGATTTTCATCGCTGGCACCATACACAATTTTCGAAATCTGACTCCAATACAAAGCGCCTGCACACATCTGGCAAGGTTCCAGTGTTACGTATAGTGTACAACCTATTAAATATTTCCCGCCAAGATAATTCGCTGCTGCAGTAATAGATTGCATTTCGGCGTGGGCCGTAACATCATGTAATAATTCGGTTAAATTATGACTTCTGGCAATGACCTTATTATCAATGACAATTAGAGCGCCAACAGGAATTTCGCCTTTTTCAAAAGCCATTTCAGCTTCCTGCAAAGCTTTTTTCATGAAATATTCGTCGGTA
Organism: Flavobacterium petrolei; assembly: GCF_003314435.2. Lineage (GTDB taxonomy): Bacteria > Bacteroidota > Bacteroidia > Flavobacteriales > Flavobacteriaceae > Flavobacterium > Flavobacterium petrolei. The sequence continues at coordinate 605,466 of NZ_QNVY02000001.1, forward strand.
AATGGGTTTATCATACAGCAAAAGTAAGGATTTGAAATAATTTTCGTTAGTTTTATAATCAGAAACGTAAAGTATGGTAAGGAAATATAAAATCACAATTTCAGAACCTTGTCAAGAGGATTGGAACAAAATGACTCCAAATGACCAAGGGCGTTTTTGTATGAGTTGCGCTAAAACTGTTGTAGATTTCACTGCAATGCTACCCGAAGAAGTGCAGCATTTTTTCATCCAAAATCAAAACCAGAATATCTGTGGTAGAATGAGCAAATCGCAATTAGATTCGATTACCATTCAAATCCCGAGTCGTGCACTTTATATTCAAACTCAGTATCACAAAATGTTTTTGTTAGCATTATTTATCACAATGGGAACCACTTTGTTTAGTTGTGCCGATAAAAATGGAAACAAACAAAAAATTGATTCTGTTGAAGTGGTTAAAGACAGTACAAAAGCATCTCAAATAACTGTTGGCATGATGTTGCCAGAAAAAAACAATACCCAAAACCATGTTCAACCTCCTGCACCAGCAACCAAGGTAAATCATGTGAAATTTATAAATCCCCAAACAATTGCTTGCGAAAAAACAACAAAGAACGAGACTGTTGTTGAAGATGTAATTTACAACGGAGGTATCGGTTTCGAATTCCCTCCAGAATATAAAGACGGGATTGAAAAATTTTATACTTTTTTTAAAGAAGAGTTCAAACATCCAGAAAATATAAAAAATAAAATTACCGAAATCTCAATCTCATTCGTTGTCGATAAAGACGGCTCATTAACCTATGTCAAACCCCAATCTGAAATTGACGAAGCTTTAGAAAGTGAAATTATTAGAGTTTTGAAATTATGTCCTAAATGGAAACCAGGTGAACAAAATGGTAAAAAAACACGAACATTATACACTGCACCTATTTCTTTGATCTAAACAAAATAGTTTTGACAAAACATATTTATACCATAACTAATCGTAGCTGTTTCAAAAAGCAGCCAATCTAGACTTAGTTGACCTATTTAATTAACTACCTGTATATTGTAAGATTGGTATTAGAATCGTCTTAAATTGAAAAAAAGATTCCAATTTAAAACCGTAAATTTGCTTTTTATAAAAACAATGAAATACAATTTACTTTCAAACATCAATAACCCAACCGATTTACGCATGCTTGACGAAGCGCAACTTCCTCAAGTTGCCCAAGAATTACGCGATTTCATTATCGACGTTGTGGCTGTAAAAGAAGGTCATCTCGGCGCAAGCTTAGGAGTCATCGAATTGACAATTGCCTTGCATTATGTTTTTGACACACCAAACGATTTATTGATTTGGGACGTAGGTCATCAAGCCTACGGCCATAAAATACTGACCGGTCGAAGAGAAAATTTTCATACCAACAGGCAACTCGGCGGTATTTCCGGTTTCCCAAAAAGAAGTGAGAGTATTTACGATGCTTTTGGCGTAGGCCACTCCTCTACTTCTATTTCGGCAGCTTTAGGAATGGCGATTGCTTCTAATTTGAAAGGTGACTACAGTAAACAACACGTTGCTGTTATTGGCGACGCTTCAATTGCCTCAGGGATGGCTTTTGAAGGATTAAATCACGCCGGAGTTACGGATGCAAATTTACTGGTGATTCTTAATGATAACGCTATCGGGATTGATCCAAGTGTAGGTGCTTTGAAACAATACCTCACTGCTGTAAAAGAAGGAAAAAATCCGAGGCAAAATAACATGATTAAATCCTTGAATTTTGATTATTCGGGGCCTATTGACGGTCATGATATTTTTGCCGTGATTAAAGAACTGAAACGTTTACAAAAAATAAAAGGACCTAAATTCCTTCATATCATTACCACAAAAGGGAAAGGTCTTCAACAAGCCGAAGAGGATCAGGTAAAATATCATGCTCCGGGAAAATTTGACGCTTTAACTGGAGAAATCCATGTTAAATCCGAAGAAAATTTACCTCCAAAATATCAGGATGTTTTTGGCTTGACCATATTGGATCTGGCCAGAAAAAACGAGAAAATAATAGGAATTACTCCTGCTATGCCATCGGGAAGTTCTTTAAAATTTATGATGGATGCCTTTCCAAAACGTGCTTTTGACGTGGGAATTGCAGAACAACATGCGGTGACTTTAGCCGCCGGAATGGCAACACAAGGCATGGTAGTTTATTGCAATATTTACTCGACATTTTTACAAAGAGCATACGACCAGATAATCCACGATGTGGCGCTACAAAACCTTCCCGTAATTTTTTGTTTGGACAGAGCCGGTTTAGTCGGAGAAGACGGAGCAACACACCACGGTGTTTTCGATTTGGCTTATTTGCGTTGCATTCCTAACATGATTGTTCATGCCCCAATGAATGAAATTGCCTTGCAAAATATCTTACACACAGCGCAATTAGGATTAAATCATCCTATAGCCATTCGCTATCCAAGAGGTCGCGGAGTCATTCAAGATTGGCAAACACAACATCTTGGGAAGTATGAAAAAATAGCAATTGGAAAAAGTGTCTGCATCAAACAAGGTTCGAAAGTTGCTGTTTTATCCAATGGAACTATTGGCAATAATGTCACTTTGGCAATAGCCAAAATGAAACATCCGGAAACTATTGCGCATTATGATTTTTCATTTGTTAAACCATTAGATGAAAAGGCATTAAAAGATATATTTAACACCTTTAAAACCATCACTACAATAGAAGACGGAACTGTAAAAGGCGGTTTTGGAAGTGCAATTCTCGAGTTTGCCTCAGAAAATAATTATGCTTCAAAAATTACTGTTTTGGGTATTCCTGATGCGTTTATTGAACATGGAACTGTAGCTGAATTACAACAATATTGCAAAATTGACGTTAAAAGTCTTGAAATACTTTTTTCAAGTTATTAAAATAATTATTTTGCAACCTCAAATACAACTAGCCCAAAATGAAATTTTTAACCTTCACTTTATTACTGCTGACTTTCACATTTCCTCTTAATAGTTTTTCTCAAGAAACGACAAACACCACTCTTTCCGACGGACTTAAACCTATAACCACACTAACAACTGCAGGCAAAGCATTGCGTGTTCCACTAAAAATACAAACAAAAACACATTACCTTCCATTATCCTATTGGAGTAAAAAAAACAGTTTAGGCTTTGACATCTCTGAGGTAGCATTTGTCAACTGGAGCGCAGGAGGAACAAGTTCAATTTCCGGTTTATTTAAAGGTAAATTTCACAGAGTCTATAACAGAAGTAATTATAACTGGTCAAATGAATTAATAATTAGATACGGTTTGAATAAACAAGATGGAATCGATCTTCGAAAAACAGACGACGCCATCCATTTAAATTCTACTTTTGGATATAGAAAAGACACACTTTCAAACTGGTTTCATTCGGCTAAATTTAATTTTAATACGCAATTTACGAATGGTTACGCCTATCCAAATACGGAAATAGCTATTTCAAAACCCTTTGCACCCGCTTATATTTTTATGGGAATAGGCGCTGAAAATATCAATAAAGAAAAAAACAGAACCTTCTACATCTCTCCATTTACATTTAAAACAACCTTAGTTTTAGACCAAAGACTGGCTGATCAGGGTGCTTTTGGAGTTGTAAAAGCCACCTACGATTTAGATGGAAACCTATTAACTGCAGGAGAACAGGTAAAAATGGAACTTGGTTTTTTGATTACTAATAAATTCAAAAAAGAAATCTTCAAAAATATCAGTTTAGAAAATCGGCTGAGCTTATATTCTGACTATGTAAATCGTTTTGGAAATATAGATATTGATTGCGACTTGCAGATAGAACTTGTGGTAAATCAATATGTGAAAGCCAATATTGGAGCACATGTTATCTACGACGACGATATTAAATCAAAAAAAGAAATTGCTGGAATACAAGTAACTGAAGGCCCAAAAACACAAGTTCGACAAGCAATAGGTGTTGGAATTGAATATGTTTTTTAAAAGTTAATTCTTTTTTCTCCCATTAATAGTTTCAAATAATTCCAGTGCATTTCCATCAGTCAAAAGAGACACATAATGACAAATATGCAGTAATCTTCCGTAAAGATTATCTTTTTCCAAATGGTGTTTCTCAGGCAACATTTTCAGAATTAAAGAGTCGTAATTAGACGCATTTCCATTGTATTTATTATTAAAAGCCGTTATGAATTTATCCAACAACGTTTGAATAATCTGATAACCTACGATTTCTTTCTCAATGACTTCACGGCTTTGGTAAATATTATCAACGCTAATCTTGATAATATCATCCATCTGGGCTTTGTACTTACTTTTGTCCATTATGGCAAAAGGAAATTTTCCGTTCAGTATTAACGTTTCATTTTCGACAAATACTTTTACAGCATCATTGATTAAACTTCCAATAGCCAAAGCGCGCAAATAACTAATGCGATCTTCTTTGGTTTCCAAAGTTTTGTATTTAGATGTATCAATACTGTCTTTTACCAATTTTATTAAATATTCCAACGCAAAATCTTCAGAAACTAATCCTAAATTGATGCCATCTTCAAAATCAATAATAGTGTAACAAATATCATCCGCCGCTTCTACTAAATATGCCAAAGGATGTCTTTCAAAACCTATATTATCGCCTGATTTATTTGGAATCAAACCCATATCTAAAGCTACATCTTGAAAAAAAGCTTTGTCAGTTTGAAAGAAACCATATTTTTTGTCGGCAATGTCTTTGGTTGGTTTCTTCGGCAAGCTTTCTTTAGGATACTTCATAAAAGCACCCAAAGTTGCATACGAAATTCGAAGTCCGCCTTCAATTCCGGGACGACTAGCTGTCAATACCGAAAAACCATTCGCATTTCCTTCAAAATCAATTAAATCTTGCCATTCTTTTGGCGTAAGCTGGTCTTTGTATTGTTGTCCTTTTCCAATGGAAAAATACTCTCCAATCGCTTTTTCACCGGAATGTCCAAAAGGCGGATTCCCAATATCATGAGCCAAAGATGCCGCAGCAACAATAGCACCAAAATCATTCATATGATAACCGTGAACTTCTTTTAAATGCGGATATTTTTCGATGATTTTCTTACCCACCAATCGCCCCAAAGAACGACCCACAACCGAAACTTCTAAACTATGAGTCAATCGGGTGTGTACGAAATCAGTTTTTGATAACGGAATAACTTGTGTTTTATCCTGTAAACTTCTAAAAGCGGCCGAGAAAATGATACGGTCATAATCCACCTCAAAACCCAAGCGGGTATCGTCTTGTTCTACACGTAATCTTTTGCCTTTGTCGCCTTGTCGTTTTAGTGATAAAAGTTGTTCCCAGTTCATCATTTTATTTTTGGTATTTAGAAGGAGCGAATATAAAGAAAAGGATGTGTTTAAAAACAAAAAAGCAGTCTAAATGACTGCTTTTTTTATCTTTTCTATTTCTTTATTCTTCAGAAAACAATTTCTTTTTGGCTATAAAATTATGCTTTTTCACCACATAAGTAACCGATAATGTATCATGCCATCCTCGCTCAGCAGTTAAAAAAGAAAAAGGCTCAAAAGGAATTAATCTAGAAATTGTTCGCACAATTATACTTTTCATATTGGGTCTTGAACCTTCATGCTTTACAACCATTGTTTTCGTGAAATACTTCCCGAAGGTTCTGGAAAAATACATTTCAGTTATTAAATAATAAAAAAACAAGATGACAAGTCCAAAAAAGAAACTTTCAACTACGCTTAATGAGGAAACCCAATTTGATGCTGTATCACTTTTCGTTAAATCTCCAATTAGAATTATGGTCGTACCAATACTGATTTCGATAACATAAATTATAAATAAATCAATAACGAAATTCAGTAGACGTTGGCCTTTGGAAGCTAGTAAATCATCAGTAACAGTAAATTTTATATTTTCCATGGCATTTAGTATAAAAGGATTGTTTAAAGTGTGAATTATCTCAAATATAGTGAATTATTTACAAATTTAGACTGTTAGCTCTAGGTAATTAGCCCCGATTGAAGTGAAAATCCTTTTTTGCGCGCCTTTTCGGCGAATAAAAAGATTACCTCAATTTACTGTTATTTCCATAGGAGTTCAGTGAATTTCATTTGTAACGGAAAGCGGGAGATAGCTCCAAAAAAAAAGCAGCTATCGTTACAATAGCTGCTTTTCAAATTTAAATGCTTTTTTTAATTCGAATTTTAAAACAACTTCCGTCAGTTTTACAAATTCTTCTACCATTTCTCGTTGTGATACATTTTCTGAAAATGTAATCACAACCTTCATCCGTTTTTGGAATCATAATTGAAAATATTAAAATTTAACAATAAAGAAGTCCTTTTTTTTACCAAAATATTTTATATTTGGAGTGTTATATCAAATACATATTTGGCTATAGAATAGAACTTCAATTCTATTATCTATAATTAATTAAAAAAAGGCTTCAACTCGAATTGAAGCCTTTTTTATTTTATTTAACTCCCACACATTTCACATTCGTCTGGACCAGCATTTTTAGACAATTCTAGCATCGCTCTATATTCATCGGCAGTCATTTCTACTGCTTCTGCAACTGCAGGAACAGCGATTGATTGCTCTTTGATTTCGATTGGCTCTGCTTTTTTATCATTGTTCAATGTAAATTTAATCGCATCCACCGCAGCTTTTGTTCTTAAATAATACATTCCCGTTTTCAATCCGGATTGCCAAGCGTAGAAGTGCATAGATGTCAATTTAGAATAATTGGCATTTTGCATAAACAAATTCAACGATTGTGATTGATCTACAAAATAACCACGTTGACGTGACATATCGATAATGTCTTTCATAGACATTTCCCAAACGGTTTTGTATAATTCTTTCAAGTCTTGCGGAATATTAAGTGCTTGAACTGAACCGTTGTTACGCATTAATTCTTGTTTCAAGTTTTCGTTCCACAAACCACGTTCCACTAAATCGTGCAACAAGTGTTTGTTTACCACAATAAATTCACCTGAAAGTACTCTTCTCGTGTAAATATTAGAAGTGTATGGTTCGAATGCTTCGTTGTTACCCAAAATTTGTGAAGTCGAAGCCGTTGGCATTGGCGCCACTAATAATGAGTTTCTTACTCCGTGTTCCATTACTTCTTTTCTCAATGAAGTCCAGTCCCAACGTCCTGATAATTCCTCATCTTTCAATCCCCAAAGGTTATATTGAAATTCCCCTTGTGAAATTGGCGAACCTTCAAAACTAGAATAAGGACCTTCTTCTTTGGCCATTTCCATCGATGCGGTTACAGCTGCAAAATATAAGGTTTCAAAAATTTCCTGATTCAGTTTTTTCGCTTCGTCGCTCGTAAACGGCAAACGCAACATGATGAAAGCATCAGCTAATCCTTGCACTCCAAGGCCAATTGGTCTGTGGCGTTTATTAGAATTTTCTCCTTCAATTACCGGATAATAATTCCTGTCAATTACTTTATTTAAGTTTCTGGTTACTCGTTTGGTAACGGTATACAACAATTCATGATTGAATTTTTTGTTTTCAACAAACATTGGTAACGAAAGTGAAGCCAAGTTACAAACCGCAATTTCATCTTTAGAAGTGAATTCCATAATCTCCGTACACAAATTCGAAGAACGAATGGTACCCAGATTTTTTTGGTTTGATTTTCTGTTCGCCGCATCTTTGTACAACATGTAAGGAGTTCCAGTTTCAATTTGCGATTCTAGGATTTTCTCCCACAATTCATGCGCTTTGATGGTTTTTCTACCTTTTCCACGTTTCTCGTAATCAATGTACATTGCTTCAAATTCTTCGCCATACACATCATACAATCCTGGACATTCATTAGGACACATCAAGGTCCAATAACTGTCTTCCTGCACACGTTTCATGAATAAATCCGAAGTCCACATCGCGAAGAACAAATCTCTCGCACGCATTTCTTCTTTTCCAGTATTCTTTTTCAAGTCCAGGAATTCAAAGATATCCGCATGCCAAGTTTCGATATAAATAGCAAAACTTCCTTTACGTTTACCTCCACCTTGATCTACATATCTTGCAGTATCATTGAAAACTCTTAACATAGGAACAATTCCGTTAGACGTTCCGTTTGTTCCACGAATATAAGAACCAGTCGCTCTTACATTGTGAATAGAAAGCCCAATTCCACCCGCTGATTGCGAGATTTTAGCCGTTTGTTTCAACGTATCATAAATCCCGTCAATACTATCGTCTTGCATCGCCAAAAGGAAACAAGAAGACATTTGAGGTTTCGGTGTTCCGGCATTAAACAATGTAGGAGTTGCATGCGTAAAGAACTTTTTCGACATTAAATCGTAGGTTTCAATCACCGATTTCAAATCGTCTAAGTGAATTCCAACAGAAACACGCATCAACATGTGCTGTGGACGCTCCACGATTTTACCGTTTATTTTTAGCAAGTACGATCTTTCTAAGGTTTTAAAACCAAAATAATCGTAGTTAAAATCTCTATTGTATATAATATGGGAATCTAAAAATTCCGCGTTATCCATAATCACTTTATGCACTTCCTCAGAAAGTAACGGTGCATATTGACCATTTCTTGGGTTTACATAATTGAACATATCATTCATCGTTTCCGAAAATGATTTTTTAGTATTCGAATGTAAATTTGAGATTGCAATACGAGCAGCTAACTGTGCATAATCCGGATGCGCAATAGTCATTGACGCAGCAGTTTCGGCAGCAAGATTATCCAATTCCGATGTCGACACACCATCATAAAGTCCTTCAATTACGCGCATTGCCACTTTCACGGCATCAACCAAGTCATTCAAACCGTAGCATAGTTTTTTAATTCTATCCGTGATTTTGTCGAACATTACCGGCTCTTTGTGGCCATCTCTCTTAATTACATACATACTTTTGTTTGTTTTTTAAAACAGAAAATCCCTTCACTGTTTTTCGTTATTTGTAAATTATACTGAACCTGTTTCAGCATCTTTTTTTTGGAGCTTTTCCAGCTATCCATTGCAATCTTTTTATTTTTTAAAGAAAAAAATAAAAAGGATTTTCATTACTATCTGGGCTAATCAGCATCTGAAACATAAAAAAATCAGTAAATCATTTAAGATTTAAAAAATTAAAATGTTTCTTTAACATCAACCCTTTTAGATAAATTAAAAGTTGATGAACCTTAATTCCTTAATGGTTTAAAAAAATCAAAAATCAGCGTCAAAAGATATTTTCTGAGCATCCTCATCGGTATTCATAACACCTGCTTTTTGATATTCGGCCACTTTCTTTTCAAAGAAGTTTGTTTTTCCTTGAAGTGAAATCATATCCATAAAATCAAACGGATTTGTAGTATTGTATTCTCTTTCGCAACCTAATTCGACCAATAATCTATCAGCAACAAATTCTAAATATTGCGTCATCAATACCGCATTCATCCCTATCAAACTCACTGGAAGCGATTCGGTGATAAATTCTCTTTCAATATTCAAAGCGTCTACAATGATACTTCTGATTCTTTCTTTTGGCACTTTATTTACCAAGTGGTGGTTGTGTAAATGCACCGCAAAATCACAGTGAACCCCTTCATCACGCGAAATCAATTCGTTAGAAAATGTCAATCCTGGCATTAATCCACGTTTTTTCAACCAGTAAATAGAACAAAATGCTCCCGAAAAGAAAATTCCTTCCACCGCTGCAAAAGCAATCAAACGTTCTGCAAACGAATCTGATTCAATCCATTTCAAAGCCCAATCCGCTTTTTTCTTAATTGCCGGAAAAACTTCTAACGCATTGAACAATTCATCTTTCTCCACTTCATCTTTCACATAAGTATCAATCAATAACGAATACGTTTCACTGTGAATGTTTTCCATCATGATTTGGAACCCGTAAAAGAATTTTGCTTCTGCATATTGCACTTCGTTCACAAAATTCTCAGCTAGATTTTCATTTACAATTCCATCTGACGCTGCGAAAAATGCCAAAATGTGTTTTACAAAATAACGCTCATCTTCCGAAAGTTTGTTATTCCAGTCATTTAAATCTTGTGACAAATCGATTTCTTCAGCAGTCCAGAAACTGGCTTCCATACTTTTATAAAATTCCCAAATATCATGGTGTTTGATTGGAAAAATCACGAAACGATTTTTATTCTCTTGTAAAATTGGTTCAAGTTGTGCCATTATAGTAGTTTGTTTTTTTTGAAATTTTAACGAAATAAATTCCGTTTTGAGAGTTACAAAGATTGCGAAATATTGATGAAATTAAAAGCCAAACTTATCCACAATAAGCCATAGTTTTTAACAAAAGGAAAAATAAATAGATTTTATATTCAAATTATAAAAAACTGTAAATCAGTTTATTAAAATCTAAAAAATAGTGTAAAGTACTGTAAAATATAGGATTTTTAAAATAGAAAACAAGATTTTTTTATTCTATTTTGAATTATTTTTATGTTCCTCGGCAACTGTCTCAAGCTCGGCATACCAATCCTCTCCAAACCTTCTTACTAAAGCTTCTTTGACAAATTTATAAACCGGAACTTCTAACTCCTGACCTAAAGAACACGCTGGATCACAAATATCCCATTTGTCATAATTAACAGCGGCAAATTCCGTAAAATCTTTCACACGCACAGGATAAAGATGACAAGAAACCGGTTTTTTCCAGTCGATTATTCCTTGGTTGTACGCTTGTTCGATACCGCATAAAGCCGTTTTACCATCAAAAATTACGTAAGCGCAATCTTTATCATCGATTAATGGTGTTTCAAGATCACCATCGGTTCCTTTGACCCAAGTTCCTTGCGCTTCAATAGCAGCAATTCCCTGCTTGCGCAAAAAGGGTTTGACCTTTGGATAAATAGATTCGAGGATTTTAGTTTCCTCCAAACTTAATGGCGCTCCAGCGTCGCCGTCTACACAGCAAGCGCCTTTACAAGCGGTCAAATTGCAAACAAAATCTTTTTCGAGTAAGTCTTCTGAGACGATGGTTTTTCCTAGTTGAAACATTTTGCAAAGGTATTCAAAGAAATTCAAAAAAGCACCTCAGCAAATCATAAAATTCGAAAACAAAATAGAAGAAATTAAAAAATAATTTACATGAATTTATAGTCTGATTTTAGAAATTCACGAGAATTTTTTTCTAAAACAACACATTTCATGGTGGTGATCTTTCCTTTATCTTTCAAGTCTTTCATACTCATTGTCATCATCAAAGGTCGGTCTCCGGTTTTAAAATAGCGTTTTAAAACATCCGGAGTTTTCTGTCTTTGCTGAGATCTAAACATATCCGAAAAACTCACTTTGGCCTCATTTGTATAATAAAATACCATCACATAATCCGTACTTGTGGCTTCAATTCCCTTACAACTATAACCCATAATTATTTTATTGGGTAGCGACCTGTATGAAAATCCGTCACTTTGATTTTCTTTTGATGTCATTTCGGAGTAATCAAGCATTTTAGAAGCCATAGCAACCTTTTCTTTTTCTTGTTCAAAAGCAGTAATCATCAACTTATTTCTGCTGTCAATTACCATAAACATCTCACCTGATTCTCCCATTTTGAAACCAAAATATTCCGCATTAGGCTCTAAAAAATAATCCATAATCATCGCCTTTTCATTTTCACTCTGAATCTCCAAAGAATATTTCCAACTGAACGAATAAGAATCCGGAACCAAAGCAGGGTCTACTTTGTTTTTTCCGTACGCCATTGCCATCACATCAGCATTCAATGTTTTATTCATTATTTGCTGCTCCTCTTCGTCAGTTGTGTCTGTACTTTTATCAACTGCTTTTTGCGTTAGATTATCTTGAATTTTTTTCTGAAATTTTTTCAAAATTTGCGCTTCTGTAGTATTTACAAAAAGAAACATCAGCACTACACTAAAAACCCATCGTATCGTTTTCATCGCTGTGAATTTTAAATTAATAACAAATTTACAAATTGATTATCAGATACTTATACTTTTTTAAAAAATAAAAAACACTAATTATTAAATAAAAACAAAGAATGAATTACGTCCATAAATAAAAAATCAACGTAGTCCATAACCAAACTAAATTCTATACTTTTGCAGTAAACAAACAAGCAAATTATGGAATTCGACATTAGAGAAATAATCACAGTAGGAATGGTACTTTTTGCCGTAATTGACATTGTGGGATCGATCCCGATAATTGTTGATTTAAGAGCAAAACACGGACACATTGAATCTGAAAAAGCATCTATTGTTGCCGCTGTAATCATGATTGTTTTCCTTTTTGCAGGTGAAGAACTTTTAAAACTAATTGGCATCGACGTCAATTCATTTGCAGTTGCAGGATCTTTTGTCTTATTCTTTTTGGCGTTGGAAATGATTTTAGGAATCAGGATTTATCGTGATGAAGAAGCCAGTTCCGCCTCCATAGTTCCGTTAGCATTTCCTTTGATTGCCGGCGCCGGGACCATGACAACTTTACTTTCATTACGATCGCAGTTTTACACTATTAATATCGTTATTGCCATAATTTTGAACATCATTTTAGTATATATCGTTTTGAAATCTTCTTCTAAAATTGAAAAAATGCTAGGAGAGAATGGACTTGGAGTCATCCGCAAGACTTTTGGAGTTGTACTGCTTGCAATTGCTGTTAAATTATTCGCTGCGAATGTTAAAGGTTTGTTTGTCTAAATTAAATTTTCATAAATTTACCCCCTAATTTAATGCTACAAAATTAATTAGATTTTTTATCAATTTCATTCCAATTTAAAAACTACTGTCCCAACTATTTTTTTATTTCAAAACAAAAACAATAACGTACTATGAAAATTTTCACTAATATATTGGTGTTTTTAGCAATCGCTCTAATCCTTTTTAATGTTACTTTGCTGGATTTTAGAAATCCATTTCAAGGAGAAAGTGTAGTTGCTTTTATTGGAATCGCAGCTTCTTTTTGTGCTGTAATGATTCTGTTAATCTTTAGAATTTCAAAAAGAATTGAGGAAAAAACTAACGAAAAGTAATCGTTTTGTTTGATGTACTTATTTTAGGTGGTGGCGTTTCAGGAATGTCATGTTCACTTGTTTTAGGTTCTGCCAAAAACAAATCTTTTGTTGCCAATAAAAAAATTGGCATTTTTACTCATCAAAAAACATCTTCTCTTCAAGAAGCATTATTTAACAATGCATACGGAATTCCTCCGGGAACATTGGGCGCTGATTTGATGAAAGACAGCATCACACATCTTTCAGAAACGTATCCGCACATTGTGCAAATTCCCAATGAAAAAGTACTTAAAATAGAAGGCAGTTATCCTGAATTTACAGTGACTACTAATAAAAAAAGCTACCAAACGAGTATAATTGCTATTGGAATTGGTTCAGCAAACACTTTTGCGATCGAAGGTTTAATGGAATATCTAGAACCACATCAAAAATCACTTCCCGAAAAACAACGAATACAACTCAAAAACAACGACCACAAAGTTGCTGATGGGATTTATGTGATGGGAACTTTAGCTGGCTGGAGAAGTCAACTGGCGATTGCTTCCGGAAGTGGCGCTGCAGTTGCAACAGACATTCTTACTTTATGGAATGATGGAATTCAGACTCACGCCCACGACAGTATTCGGTAAAAAAAATGAATGGATCTTAGTCGTTCAATTCTAAACTATTTATTATCTCCATAATATAGAATCCAAATTCTACTATATTCCAGTTTATTTCTGACTCAAAACTCTTTTCACCATAGCGTCTTCGGGCAATACAATTTCATAATAATAGCTCTCACCATATATTTGTCGGGCAAACTCTGCCGTTAAATAGCGTTTTACCAAAGCTTTACTTTTATCAAAATTGAGCTCCAAACCATTTCCCAGAATAAATTTTTGAAATGCATTGAAATACAAATCAGTGGCATTCATTTTAGTTTGAAACTGTTCGAAAGACAGCCCTTTGAAAACGCTTCTATTCTTATCCAATTGCTCAAAAACAAAATTACCCACGATTCCAGATTGTAATAAATAAACGGTACTTTCATTTCCGTGTTCCACTTCGAGTGGCACAAAAACATCCGGAACAATTCCGCCACCGCCATATACAATTTTCCCTTTTTTAGTTTTGAATTTTATTGTATCAGTGACTTTGATACTGTCTTTTTCATACAATTCCCCATTTCCATAACGCGCTTCTGATTCTTTGAAATAAGCTTCATTTCCTTTAGAATAGGGCTTTTGAATTGAACGACCTGTTGGTGTGTAATATCTGGCAATTGTCAATCGAACGGCTGAACCATCTGCAAAATCCATTTCGCGCTGTACCAATCCTTTTCCAAAAGAGCGGCGGCCTACAATGGTTCCTCTGTCATTATCCTGGATCGCACCGGCAAGAATCTCACTTGCTGAAGCGCTGTTTTCATTGATTAGGACGAAAACATTCCCTTTTTCAAAATTCCCTTTAGCAGTGGCAAATGTTTTATCAATATTTCCGTTTTTATTCTTGGTGAAAACAATCAGTTGTTTATCCGCCAACAATTCATCGGCAATGGCAATCGCTTCTTCCATATATCCGCCACCGTTATCCCGAACATCGATAATGAGTGCTTTAGCTCCTTGTTGCTTAATTTTAGACAAACCTTCCATGAACTCTTTATAAGTAGTTTCGGCAAATCTGTTTATTTTTATATAACCGGTTTTATTCCCCAAAAGCAAAGCGACATCAACACTTTTTAGTGGAATTATATCCCGTTTAATTTTTACTTTAATTTTTTTGCCTTCGGATTTTCTGTAAATCGTTAGTTCAATATCAGAACCCACAGTTCCTTTTAGTTTAGAATATAAACTGTCAGTGGGTAATTTACGTCCAAATAATTTTGTTTTATCGGCATACAAAATCCTATCGCCAGCCTTTATCCCAGCTTTTGCCGAAGGGCCGTCTGCAACAGGTTTTATTACCGCTACGGAATCTTTATACATATAAAAATTCACCCCTATTCCCACGAAGTTGCCCTTCATGCTTTCCATCACTTCTTGCTGCTCACTTGGCGGAATATATACGGAATGCGGGTCAAGTTGTGCCAAGATATTATCGACAGTAAGATTTACAATAGAATCCGTATTAACATCATCCACGTATTCATTATCGATAAAATCAATGAGTTTGTTCAGCTTGCTTTTCGAATTGTTTTTGACAAGATAATCAGCTGTGTTAGGAAAATTCAACATTCCACCCAAGACAACACCTAAAGCAAGTGTTGAAAAAATAAGAATGGGTAAATATTTTGTATTAAAGTTCATTTATTCTTCTAAAATTGCAATGTGTTCCACCTCTACTCCTGCTTTTATCAAAAACTGAATGCCGGAATCATCCCGATATCCATTATGATAGACCACTCTTTTTATTCCGGATTGATGAATTAATTTGCTGCATTCCTTGCATGGTGAAAGTGTAATATATAAAGTAGCACCCTCGCAGGATTGCGTTGACCGCGCCACTTTCAGAATCGCATTTGCTTCAGCATGTAAAACATCCCAACGCGTTAATCCTTCTTCATCTTCACAGCAATTCTCAAAACCGGTTGGCGTTCCGTTGTATCCGTCCGAGATTATCATTCTATCACGCACAATAATCGCACCAACTTGTTTGCGTTTACAGTAGGAAAGCAAACTCCATTCTTTGGCGATTCTAAGGTACGCTTTATCGTATTTATTTAATTTTTTTTCGTTCATTTTATCTAATCCAGATTTCACTTTCTATAATTAATGGTATCACTACTCCTATTATGAATGCCGACATTACTAAAGTCCAATCGCGTTTTGAGAATCTGAAAACGGTTTGAACAATATACGACACTATCAAAACTACAAAAACCACTACAATTTGAGCCGCTTCTATTCCAAGTGCAAACTCGGATAATGGTAAAACTTTAGAAGTAGCATCTCCGCCAAGAATCGATTTAAAATAATTTGAAAAACCCAATCCATGAATAATTCCAAAGAAAAGTGTGATAAAAAATACCACATTTATACTTTCTTTCTTGCTTGATTTTCCTGCCGTAAAAAGATTAAACAATGCAGTTATTAGAATCGTTATTGGAATTAATAATTCGACCACATTCACTTTTATGGCAATTATACCAAAAACGGAAAGCATTAAAGCCATCGTGTGACCAATAGTAAAAAGGGTAACCAAAAGTACAACTCGCTTCCAATCCTTGAAGGAAAACGGAATGGCGAGCGCAATTAAAAATAAAACATGATCATAAGCATGAATATCTAAAACGTGTTTTAATCCTATTTGAAAGTAAATCCAAAATTCTGACATGGGTAATTTATTAGGTTGATAAAGGGGTTGTAAACTTACGATTAATTTTGAAAATCCATCCTTAGAATTTTTAATAAATTGGATGAAAATCATACAACTACTTCCTTAAAAAACGAATATAGGAAACCAAATAAAGGCATGTTTATCATCCAAAAGTAATGCTCACAACACCTGTTATATGACGTTGCTTTACTAGCGTCATGATCTAGCGAGGCAATAGCATTGAAATGAAAGAACTGAGTACAATGCTAACAATCACAGGCAGCAACAAAACCGTCAACACTCCCAATGAATATAGAAAAAAATGGCTATTGAAATATATAAATCTTACAAATCAAACAGTAATCTTAATTTTACCTTAAATTAACAGGTTTACGATGTGTTAATAATACTGTAACATTTTATTGATGAATCTACAATATTGACCTAAACTAAGATCCGGTTTGTTACAATAGTTTTGTAATCGAACAAACAAATCTAGATTATCATGAAACAGCATTATTTAAAAAAAATAGCATTATCATCGCTTCTGCTTGCTACAGTGGTAGGGTGTCAAGACGACAACAATGAAACACCTGCTTTAAACACCTCCATTAATTTCTCAAATGTTTCTGCAGTTCCAGCATTAGCAGTAGCAAAAGAAGGTTTTGAAAACTTGCAGATTACATCCTTATTAAGCAGTTCAGATGTTTTAGCACAATCACCATCATTTATTTACGGTGCTCAACCAGACGGTGCTGGATTTATGAAAGATCCTGCAGGCGATGGTTACATTATGATTACCAATCATGAAATATTAAAATCCGTATCAAGAGTTTATTTTGATAAAACCCTTAAACCTATAAAAGGAGATTATATTGTTGACGCAGTGGGCGGATTAACCCGATTATGTTCAGCAACTTTAGCTTCACCTGCAATTCATGGATTTGGGCCTTTATTTTTAACTGCTGGAGAAAGTGGTGAGGAAAGTATGGTTCATGGTATTGATCCGTTAGGACTTACAAGTATGAAAAACAGAACAGACCGAGTTTTACCAGCATTAGGAAAAGCGAGTATGGAAAACGCGGTGCCACTTACTAAGGATGCTTACCCTGGAAAAACGGTAATTGTAATTGGAGAAGATCAGTCCTATGCGACTTCTCACGCAAGTGCTGGACAGGTTATTATGTATATGAGTTCAACTGTTGGCGATTTAACTAACGGTAAACTGTATGCGTTGAAAAGAAACGATGGTAACCAAGTAGAAACAGCTATGAACATAGGGTCCTCATTTGACGTATCATTTGTAGAGATTCCAAACGCAAAAAACTTAACCGGTGCGGTAATCAACACAACAGTTAACAATTTAGGAGCCATTCGTTTCTCTAGAGTTGAAGATGTAGATTACAGAAAAGGATCTGCTAAAAACAATAGAGAATTGTACTTTACTGCAACGGGTCAAGCAAGTTCAAATGCTCCCGTAGCCGGATTCACTATGTGGGGTCGTGTGTATAAATTAGTATTAAACGATACCAACCCACTTATTGGTAAATTAGAATTAGTTATTGAAGGTGATTCAACTCCGGGAACAGGAATTATCAATCCTGATAATATATGTGTTACCGAAAACTTTGTCTATACACAAGAAGACGGAGATTCATTCTACACTGCCGCACAACATGATTCCTATATCTGGCAGTACAACATCGCCTCAAAAGTGAACAAACCTTGGTTAACAATGAATCACAAAAGAACCGATGCAGCATGGAATACAGCATACAACCAAACCAATGAATTGCGTTTTGGAAGTTGGGAATATGGCGCAATGGAAGACATCTCAGATGTAATTGGTGTTCCTAATACATTTATCGTAAACATACATCCTCATACATGGCAAAAAGATGCTTTTTTAAATGCAGACGGTAGTGGTTTAAATACAAATAAAGAAGGTGGTCAAACCATAATCATCCGAAACGTACAACGATAATTACCTCAACTATTGGTATAAAAGCAACCCGAAATTTTGGGTTGCTTTTGTATATAATAAAAACCATAACATGAAACCGTTATTAAAACTGCTGCCCCTATTCCTGCTATTTTTTTCTTGCCAAAAGCAATATACTAGTTTAACCATTCAAGAAGAGCTGTTATCTAATTTAGAAAAACTGAACCAAGAAGTACGTGCATTTGAAAAGGTTGCAAACGAAAATCCAAATCAAAATCAACTACAAAAATCATTTGAAACAAGTCGAATTGCTTACAAAAAAATAGAATGGGCTGTTGAATATTTCACACCAGATCCAGCGCGATTTATCAACGGTCCAGCTCTCGATGAATTAGAAGTAGAAGAAAACAAATTCTTGTCGCCAAGTGGTTTTCAAGTTATTGAAGAACTTATTTACCCACATTACTCCTCCAGTAATTCCAGAACTTTAAAAAGAGAAATTGCCGTTTTAAAAGGTTTAATTGCACAAGTCAAAGAACATTTATCTGTAATCACTATCAGCCCTGATTATGTTATTGATGCTAGCAAAATGGAAGTATACCGCATACTAACTCTTGGCATAACAGGTTTCGATTCGCCAATTGCCAATCAATCCATCCCAGAAGCTAAAGCCAGTTTATATTCTTTGAAAGCAGTACTTGAAAAATTAAATACACATAATTCAAAAACAAAAGCCTTACTTTTTGATTTGATAGACCAAGCCAATACCTTTTGCGATTCGAATACCAATTTCAACTCCTTTGATCGCGCTACGTTTATTAAAGAATATTTAAATCCAATATCCGAGAAGCTAGTTCAGTTTCAACAAGACAACACTATTAAAAATGTTGCAAAGACAAATGCCATCAATCCAGATGCAAAAACACTTTTTGAAAAAAATACGTTTAATGTCAACGCTTTTATTCCGTCACAGGAGTATGCGTATTCTAGAGCAAAAGCTGATCTTGGCAAAAAATTATTTTATGACTCCTCCCTTTCAAAAGATAGGAGACGCAATTGCGCTACGTGTCACAATCCGGAACTAGCATTCACAGACGGACAAAAAACAAATCGATCCTTAAACGGAATTAGCTTACCTAGAAACACTCCTACTCTTACGTATGCCTCATTACAAAATGCTCAATTTTGGGACATGAGACAACCTGATTTAGAGAAACAAAGTCTGGATGTTATTCAAAATAAAGATGAAATGCATGGAAATTTAAAAGACAATTTAACCCGAATTCAAGGCGATTCAGCCTATAAAAAATTAATTAAAAATGCTTTTCCTACTGTCAAAAAATTAGACGAATGGCAATTGCAAAACGCAATAGCGAGTTATGTTCGTTCCTTAAATAAATTCAACTCTAAGTTTGATCAGTACTTTTCGGGTACTTCTACTACTTTTTCAACGGAAGAAAAACTAGGATTTAATCTCTTTGCAGGAAAAGCTAAATGTGCTACTTGTCATTTTATCCCATTGTTTAATGGAACAGTACCGCCTATTTATAAAAAAACAGAGCAAGAAGTAATAGGAACTCCTCAAACCAAAAACGGAAAAATCATAGATCAAGACTTAGGGCGATTTACACAATACAAAATGGCACAACTGAAACATGCCTTTAAAACGCCAACACTCCGAAACATTACACAAACGGGGCCGTATATGCATAATGGCGTTTTTAAAACTTTAGAAGAAGTTGTGACTTTTTATAATGAAGGTGGCGGCGAAGGAAATGGTATTGCTGTAGAAAATCAAACCTTACCTTCAGACAAACTCAACTTGTCTTTGGCGGAGCAAAAATCATTAGTCGCTTTTATGAAAACACTTTCAGATGCTAAATGAGTTACATACAAACGCAGCTTTAGGAAAATATTGACCTAGCATTTTTAACTACAAACAACCAGAATTGACAATAGTATTCGAAAAAAAATTAAACAAAATTAAAATAATTAATTTAAAAATAGATTTATCTTTGTAAGATATAAAACCAATAACTATGTCATTTTCAGATTTATTTGATAGCGAATTCAAACAAAGAAATAAAGGTCATTTTGCATCAATTGTACGCGTAGCGCTTACTGACGGGAAGTTTTCTCCTGAAGAAAAAGCATTTTTAGACAAACTGGCAATTCGATTAGAAATTTCTCAAGCAGAATATGAGGAAATTTTAGAGAACCCTTTAAATTACCCAATCAATCCTCCTTATTTATACGAACAAAGAATGGAGCGCTTGTATGATCTAGCCCGTATTGTGCATGTAGATCATCATTTAGGTGACAAACAAGAAGTAATGCTTAGAAAAATTGGTGTAGGCTTAGGCTTTAATACTGAAAACGTAGATTACATCGTTGACAAAGCGCTTAAATTAGTGGATAAAGAAGTGGATTTAGACACTTTTGTTTTCGAAATGAAAAACATGAACAAGTAAGACAAAATTTTTGAAAAAAGCTTCCGCTAAAAACGGAAGCTTTTTTTGTTTCTAGTACTTACTTAATTCTGCTTTATGCATAAATTCTTCGGCTTTTTCTACCATATTGTAGCTTCCGCAGAAAAAAGGAGCGCGTTCATGCAAAGCTGTCGGTTCAATTTCCATGATTCTATTAAATCCGTCAGAAGCTTTTCCCCCGGCTTGTTCCGCAATAAAAGCTAATGGATTGCATTCATATAACAATCGTAATTTACCTTTTGGAGCTTTAGAACTCGTAGGATACAAATAAATTCCGCCTTTAATCATATTTCTGTGAATATCTGAAACCAGACTTCCTATATATCTTGAAGTATACGGTCGATCTCCTTCTTCTAACTGGCAATATTTGATATAATTTTTTACTCCTTGCGGAAAATGAACATAATTCCCTTCGTTAATAGAATAAATGTGGCCGTCAGTAGGAAATTTCATTTTTGGATGTGATAAATAAAAGGTACCAATTGCCGGATTCAGTGTAAATCCGTTCACGCCATGTCCTGTTGTGTAAACTAACATGGTCGAAGTTCCATAAATCACGTATCCTGCCGCAACCTGATTGATTCCCGGCTGTAAAAAATCTTCCAATGTAACTGGGGTTCCTATGGGAGTCACTCTTCTATAAACCGAAAATATAGTTCCAACTGAAACATTGACATCAATATTTGATGAACCATCAAGCGGATCCATTAAAACAACATACTTATTATTATGGCTGTTATCGCTTCCCTCAACCGTAATGAAATCATCATTTTCTTCGGAGGCAATACCACAAACAATTTCGCGATTAATCAAAGTTTGAATGAAAACCTCATTCGCATAAACATCTAATTTTTGCTGGTCTTCGCCTTGTATGTTTTGTTCTCCGGCGGCACCAACAATATCAACTAATCCGGCTTTGTTTACTTTATAATTGACCACTTTAGCAGCCAAGCGGATGGAGTTGATAATTCGGGATAATTCGCCTGACGAATATTGAAAGGCATTTTGGTTTTCAATAATAAATTCTCCTAGTGTTTTGTTGCGTTCTTCCATTACGAAATCGATGTAGTTAATTTGACATCACAAATATCGTTTTTTTTGTGAAAACAAATTCAATACTATTTATTTACTTTGACAGTATTGTATATTTGCTGAATAAAACACAAAAAATATACATAAAAAGGCTGTTTTATTGCGTTTTTAAATCATTAAAATAAAAATTTATGAATATTAGAAGAGGAAATCCGCAAGATATGCAAGCTGTTTTAGGTCTAATTAAAGAGTTGGCCGAATTTGAAAAAGAGCCAGATGCTGTTCTTATAACTGTTGACGATTTAATTCGAGATGGTTTTGCCCCTGTTCCTCTCTTTCATGTTTTTGTTGCTGAAATAGAAGACGACTCGAACGATAGCAAACAGGCTAAGCAAATTGTGGGTATAGCATTGTACTATTATCGCTATTCTACTTGGAAAGGGAAAACTATCCATTTAGAAGATTTAGTGGTAAAAGAGAATATGCGCGGCACAGGATTAGGATATGCTTTGTACTCTGAAATTTTAAAACAGGGTAAAAAAGACCAAGTTCGAAGAGTGGAATGGAATGTGCTCGACTGGAATACTCCTGCAATTGAATTTTACGAAAAATCAGGTGCAAAAGTATTACGAGACTGGCATGTCGTGCAAATGGACGAACTTGGAATTACCAATTTCGTAGAGAATAAATTGAAATAAAATAAAGAACAATTTTTTGTTTAAAATATGAGAGTATTCAAATTTGGAGGAGCTTCTGTAAAAGATGCCGCAGGAATAAAAAACGTGTACGACGTTTTACAAAAAGTGGGTTACGAGGATGTATTGCTAGTAGTTTCTGCAATGGGGAAAACGACGAATGCACTAGAAATTGTAATCAAAAATTATTTCGACAAATCAGCTGAGTTAAATTCATCCGTTCAAGAAGTGAAAAAATACCACAATCAAATATTGATGGATTTATTTGAAGATGAAAAAAATGAAGTTTTCGCTGCTGTCAATACACAATTTGCTGATTTAGAATATTTTTTGACACATAATAAATCTCCAAATTATAATTTTGTATACGACCAGATTGTAAGTTATGGTGAATTAATTTCGACAACAATTCTCAGTCATTTCATGAATTTCATGGGCATAAAAACGCAATGGCTGGATGTGCGTAATTTTGTAAAAACAGATGCTAATTATCGAGATGCGGAAGTAGATTGGGAATTGACACAAAAGAACATTGCCAAAAACGTAAAACGAAAAACCCTAAATATTACACAAGGTTTCTTGGGTTCAGATGAGAATAATTTCACCACTACTTTAGGTCGTGAAGGTTCGGATTATACCGCTGCAATTTTTGCCTATTGTTTAAATGCCGAAAGCGTAACTATCTGGAAAGATGTTCCAGGCGTTATGAATGCCGACCCGAGATATTTTGAAAACGCCAGTTTATTGAATCAAATTTCGTATCGCGAAGCCATTGAACTAGCTTTTTACGGCGCAACGGTTATTCACCCAAAAACATTACAGCCTTTACAAAAAAAGGAAATTCCTTTGTATGTAAAATCGTTTATAAATCCATTATTAAAAGGAACAAGCGTTTCTAAAGGAGTGGATTTAGAACCTTATTTACCTTGTTTTATTGTCAAAAGAAACCAACTTTTGATCTCACTTTCCTCTATAGATTTCTCTTTTATCATGGAAGAAAACATCAGCGAAATTTTTGCTTTGTTTCACCAGTTCAAAATAAAAGTAAATTTAATCCAGAATTCAGCGATTAGTTTTTCGGTATGTGTGGAGGATAAATTCGATAATTTTAAAGCGTTAAATGCTATTTTGTCGAAAAAATTCAAAGTTGAATTTAACGAAAATGTCACTTTATATACCATTAGACATTTTGATGACAAAGCAGCACAAACAGTCGAAGAAAATAAAATAGTACTATTGAAACAAGTCAGTCGTGAAACGATGCAAGTCGTGACAAAAGAAGCGTAAACACTTATTATCAAGTAGTAAGAAATGGGAATCGAAATTAAATTTGATTCCTATTTTTCATTGTTTTAAATTAAAAAACAAGAACTGCAATTGACACAATTACTATTTATTTTTTCCGATATTTTCTGCGTAGCGCAAGTTCTGATTATCAATTTATAAATACTACTTTTGATACTTTCGAGTTATAGTATTTATGTTGAAAAAATTACTTTTTTGGATTCTAATCTGTTGTTTTTCTGGGCTTCATGCACAGCAGATAAATTCGCTGTACAAAACCAAAAAAATTATTCCTTCGCGCGACACTATTTACATTGAAAAAGAAAGCCTTAATTCTAGTTTTTTCAAATTGCTTGACGCCAATGACAAACAAATTGACAGTACTTTATTTGCAATAAATTTCGAAAAGGGAACTTTAATTTTAAAGGAAAACAGCGCTTTCAAATCCGATTCACTGACAATACAGTATTTGAAATTTCCCGAAATTCTTACCAAAGAATACCGCATTTATGACGCATCAAAAGTTGTTAGCAATGAAGCCGGACAAGGTGACTTGTATGCTATTGGAAATAAAAATACCAATAAAAACGTACCTTTTGACGGTTTAAATACTTCCGGAAGCATTACACGTGGTGTGACTATAGGAAACAATCAAAATGCTGTTTTGAACTCCAATTTAGATTTACAAATTACAGGAAAAATATCCGAAAAAGTAAGTTTGAGAGCTTCCATTCAGGACAGTAATATTCCGTTGCAGGATGGTGGTTATTCCCAAAAATTAGATCAGTTTGACAATGTTTTCATGGAGTTGTTCAGCGACGAATGGAATATCCGTGCGGGTGATATTTTTCTGGAAAACAAGAACACCCAATTCCTGAATTTCAACAAAAAAGTACAGGGATTGGCGACAAATTTCAACTTTGGAACTGAAGAAAACAAAACGAATGTATTTGCATCTGCTGCATTAGTCCGCGGTCAATATGCCAAAAGTGATATTGTGGGACAAGAGGGAAATCAGGGTCCGTATAAATTAAAAGGGCAAAACGGTGAATTATACGTTCTGGTGGTTTCCGGTTCAGAGCGGGTTTATGTCAATGGGATTTTACTGAAACGAGGAGAAAACAATGATTACACGATTGATTATAATGCAGGTGAAATTGTATTTACGCCACTTTTCACCATCACTTCCGAAATGCGAATTGCTATAGAATATCAATATTCCGACCGTAATTACACCCGTTTTGTAACCTATGCCGGAGCCACGCATGAAAACAAGAAATGGAGTTTTGGTGGCTATTTATATTCGGAAAACGACTTGAAAAACCAGCCTTTACAACAGAATTTGTCACAGGAACAAGCTCAAATATTAGTCAATGCCGGAGATAATTCTAGTTTAATGACCGCGCCTTCCGCCTATTCAGATTCCTACTCCGAGAACAAAGTACTGTACCGAAAAACGACTGCTAATGCCGTTGAAATTTTCGAATATTCAAATGACGTACAACAGGAATTATTCAATGTTCGATTCACTTTAGTAGGAGCCAATAACGGGAATTATATTGTGACAAATTCAGCCACAATCACCCGAGTTTATCAATATACTGCTCCAGTAAACGGGATTCTGCAAGGAAATTATGAACCCATAATTCAACTTATTGCACCTACAAAAGTACAAGTAGCCACCTTTTTAGGAAAATACAACCCAGATGAAAAAACAGCTATTGATTTTGAAATTGGCATCAGCAATAATGATAAAAATTTATTTTCAAATATTGATGACTCGAATAACAAAGGTCTTGCTGGAAAAATAAATACCAAGCAGCGTATTTTTTCAAAAAAAGGGCAGATGGATGCTTTCGCTAATTACCAATTCATTCAGAACAATTTCAGTTCAGTGGAGCGGCTTTATAACATCGAATTTGACAGGGACTGGAATTTAGGAACTGCTGGCATTGGAAATCAAAGTCTGTTAGTTTCCGGATTACAATTGGATTTGAATCCAAAACCAAAATCCACCAACAAAGGATTACTATTGTATCAATTTGAAAAATTGGATTTCTCTGAAAATTTTTCGGGTAGCAGGCATGTTGTAAATGGATTATTTCGAGTAAAAAATTGGACTTTTCAAAATCAAGGGAGTTTCCTAAAAAGTGACGCACCTACTTTATCTTCTAAATTCTTAAGAAACCAGTCTCAGATGCGTTTGCATTTCGATAAAAATTGGGTCGGTTCCAGCTTGCGCTTAGAGGACAATCAGGAAAAAAATAAAACGACAAATCAGTTTACGGCTTTGAGCCAAAAATTTACAGAGTATGGTGTATTCGCCGGAAGAGGTGACAGCACCAAGGTTTTTGTAGAATTAGGTTATTTAAGAAGAACCAATGACAGCTTGCAAAACCGAAGTATCGGGAGTTTCATTCAGCGTGTAAATTCATCCCAAACTTTTATGCTGAAATCGAAATTAATTCAAACCAATAAAAGTGATTTGTCCATCTTTGCCAATTACAGAGTCTTAGAATTCGTGGATGCCACACGAAAAAAAGAACCCACATTGAATTCCAGAATCGTGTACACGGATCGTTTTTTTAATCAACTAATCTTAAGCACCACGGTTTACGAGACAAATTCAGGAACCATTCCGCAACAGGAATTTACGTATCTCGAAGTTCCAGCCGGACAAGGCGTTTACACTTGGAATGATTACAATGACAATGGAGTTCAGGAATTACAGGAATTTGAAGTCGCTCCATTTATCGATCAGGCGAAATTTATTCGGGTGTTTTTACCCAATCGGGTTTATATAAAAACACATCAAAATAAGTTCTCTCAATCCTTGACTTTGAACCCGAATCAATGGCAAAATGAAACCGGAATCAAAAAATTACTTTCCTATTTCTACAATCAAACTGCCTTTATAATCGACCGAAAAACGAGAAGTGACGGTGCCAATTTTGAATTAAATCCGTTTAGCGGTTCCAATGAAAATGTGCTGGGATTGAATTCCAGTTTAAGAAACAGTTTGTTTTACAATCGGGGAAAACAAAACCATTCTATAACGTATTCTTATTTAGAAAATAAAAACAAAAATTTATTATCCATTGGTTCGCAGGAAGCTACCAACAGTTCTCATCAATTGCAATACAATCATTTGTATCACAAAAGCTGGCTTTTTGGTTTTTTTGCCAAAACAATTCAAACCGCAATTGAATCTGAAAATTTCCCCGAGAAAAACTTCGATATTAGCGGTTATCAATTGGCTCCAAAAATCAGTTATTTATTTTCCAAAAACACCAGTTGGGATATCTTTTATGAGTTACAAAAGAAAGAAAATCAGATAGGAGTTTCAGAAACGCTGCTGCAAAACCGTTTTGGAACTGCCTTTTCCTATTCAGGTACAAAAAAATTCACGATGAACGGTGAAGTTTCTTTTTACCAAAATAAATTTGATGGAAATGAATTTTCCTCGGTAGGATTTCAAATGTTGGAGGGATTACAAACTGGGCAAAACCTGACTTGGAGATTGCTTTTACAAAAAAACATTACGCAATTTTTAGACATAAACTTTAATTATCAGGGTCGAAAAAGCGAAACAAGCCAAGCCATTCATACTGGGAGCATGCAGTTGAGAGCTTATTTTTAATCCAAAAAAGGATAAATTTGTTTGAATTCATTTTGAATATATTTTTTTGCTATTTTTATATAACCAAACATAAAAAAAAAGCTATGAAAAAATTATTTGTATTGTTACTAACTATTATTTTATCAGTAAGCGCCTATTCCCAAGAAACGGCAACTGAAAAGAAAGCAACTAAAGCTACTACACAAAAATTAGCCAAATCTAAAGCAAAGGAAAAAGCAAAAGCAAAAGCAGATGCTACAAAAGAAAAAGCAACGGCAGCGAAAGAAAAAACCGAAGTTGCTAAAGAAAAAGTATCTAAAGCAACGGCAGCAAAAGAAAAAGCAGCAAAAGCTAAATCTAAAGCCACGACAGCAAAAGAAAAAACTGAAGTTGTAAAAGAAAAAGCAACAAAAGCAAAAGAGAAAGCAACGACAGCAAAAGAAAAAACTGAAATTGTAAAAGAAAAAGCAACAAAAGCAAAAGAGAAAGCAACGACAGCAAAAGAAAAAACTGAAGTTGTAAAAGAAAAAGCAACAAAAGCAAAAGAGAAAGCCACAGCTACCAAGCCAGCAAAAAAACTAAAAGAGACTACTGAAAAAGCACCTAAAATTGCCGATAAAATAACAGGTGAATACAATGGAAAAAAAGTATATACTGGTCCTAGGGGAGGAAAATACTACATCAACTCCAACGGTAATAAAACATATATTCAAGAATAATTTTTTTATAAAATATTTCACAAAGGCTATCTGTTAGGGTAGCCTTTATTTTTCTATAAAAGTATAATTGCCCCATAATTTAATAGTTTAGTAATACCTTCGAAATACACAAAACGGGTTCATTTCCTAACTTTCAAATAAAAAACAACGAACCTATTTATCGCACATGGATTTGAAAATGAAACAAAAGACTATCCTAATTGCACCATTGAATTGGGGATTAGGCCATGCAACAAGATGTATTCCCATTATCAAAGCCTTATTAGAAAACAATTACACTCCCATTATTGCATCCGATGGAATTGCATTGACTTTACTAAAAAAAGAATTCCCTACCGTACAAGCACTGGAACTTCCCTCCTACCAAATAGAATATGCTAAAAATGGCGCCAATTTCAAATGGAAATTAATACAGAATGGTCCAAGAATGATCCGAGCTATTTTAGAAGAAAAAAAAATAATTGAAAACTGGATTAAACAATATGCAATAGATGGTATTATTTCAGACAATCGATTAGGAGTTTATAGCAAGAAAGTCCCATCCGTGTTTATTACCCATCAATTGAATGTCATGACTGGAAACACCACTTGGATAACAAGTAAAGTACATCAATATATTATAAAAAAATATATAGAATGCTGGGTTCCGGATCTTGAAGGTTCCATAAATCTAACCGGAAAACTAGGTCATATTGAAAGTATCAGCCTCAAAACTAAATATATAGGCCCTTTGAGCCGACTTCAAAAGAAACTAGTACCAAAAAAATATGATTTGCTGGTTATTCTCTCCGGTCCTGAACCTCAACGAGGAATACTGGAAAATCATTTGAAAAACGAAATCAATCGGTTCAAAGGAAATGCAATTTTCATTGAAGGAAACGTAGAATCAGAACAGAAAATTGTTGTAAAACAAAATGTAACCTATTACAACTTCATGAATTCTACCGAACTCGAACAAGCTTTTAACGAAAGTGAAATGGTCCTTTGCCGTTCCGGATACACTACAATAATGGATCTTGCGCAATTGCGAAAAAAAGCATTTTTTATTCCAACACCAGGACAATACGAACAGGAATATTTGGCTAAAAAATTAAAAAAGGAAGGCTTAGTTCCTTATGCGAATCAAAATGATTTTAGAATGGAAAATATTCAAGAAATTCAGGATTATAAAGGACTTCCACGCTTAGATTCTAAAATTGACTGGACAAATTTATTTGCGGTTTTTGAAAAATAGTTTCTAATAATTACCCACAAAAAAACCGATTTAGAAAAATCGGTTTTTTGATATTAAAATATATATTTTCAGATTATATTTTAGTCGTTTTAGCTTTTTCAAGAGTAAAAGAAAATTCAGAACCCACACCAAATGTACTGTCTACATAAATTTTCTCATCATGAGCTTCAATAATGTGCTTTACAATTGATAGTCCCAATCCGGAACCACCTTCAGTTCTTGCGCCACTTTTATCCACTCTGTAAAAACGTTCAAAAAGTCTAGGAATATTTTTTTTCTCTATTCCTTCTCCGTTATCAGTAATACGGACAATTACTTTTTCATCTGTCAAATCCTCGATACTCACTTCGGTTGAACCCTTTAATTTTCCATATTTTATGGAGTTTACAATCAAGTTCATCACCACTTGTTGAATTTTTTCCTGATCTCCAACAACCATAACCGGCTTATTGTATTTCATGTCAAACATCAACAAAATATCTTTCTTGGAAGCTTTCATTTCGAGCAAATCAAATACATTTTGAACGAGTTTAACAATGTCAAATTCAGCTATTTCTAAATTCAAGTCGCCAATTTCAAGTTTGGAAATCATATCTAAATCCTGAACAATATAGATGAGTCTTTCCACACCTTTTTCGGCACGTTCTAAGTATTTTTTTCGGATTGTTTTATCGTTCATGGCTCCGTCAAGCAAGGTTGACAAATACCCTTGAACCGTAAAAAGTGGGGTTTTGAGTTCGTGAGAAACGTTTCCAAGAAACTCTCTTCTATATTCTTCACGGACTTTTAACGTTTCTATTTCCAGCTTTTTATCAGTTGCAAACTTCTTGACTTCACGAGTAAGTGTCGCCATATCCGTTGTTATCGGCTGATTTCTAAAAGTGCTTGATTCTAATAAAGAAACGTCATCATATATTTTTTTTACCTTTTTATAAATGAAACGTTCTACCCGATATTGAATCACAATAAAGGAGAAAGTAGCAATTGACAAGGCAAAAATCAAACAAAACTGGTAGGAAAAACTAAAAAACCAATGGGTAAGAAAACCAACTAATCCGGTAGAAAAAAGGGTGACATAGAGCGCCGACTTTACGGCAAAGCGATATGTTTTTTTAAAATTTATAGTCATTTATACTTCAAACTTATACCCAACACCTTTTATTGTTTTGAAAAAATCTTCTCCAATTTTTTCCCGTAATTTTCGGATGTGAACATCAATCGTTCTTCCGCCCACAACCACTTCATTACCCCAAACTTTATCCAGAATTTCATCGCGTTTGAATACTTTTCCTGGTTTAGAAGCTAATAAATAAAACAGTTCAAATTCTTTTCTTGGCAAAGCAATTTCAACATTATCTTTTACAATTTTGTATTCTTCGCGATTGATTTCGATTCCGCCAACGTTTAATGTCTCGCTGTTTTGCTCTTTTTCTTTTAATCGGCGCAACAAAGCTTTTACTTTGCTAACTAATAATTTAGGTTTGATGGGCTTTGTAATATAATCATCGGCACCTGCGTCAAAACCTGCAACTTGGGAGTAATCTTCACTTCTGGCGGTTAAGAACGTAATTAGAACATTGCTGAGTTCCGGGATTTTACGAATATTTTCACAAGCCTCCATTCCGTCCATTTCTGGCATCATAACATCCATTATAATAAGGTCTGGAATTTCTTTTTTAGCTTTAGCTACAGCTTCTTTTCCGTTAGCCGCTGTAAAGATTTGATATCCTTCCTCAGAGAGGTTGTACCCTACAATTTCTAAGATATCCGGTTCGTCGTCTACTAATAGAATCTTCGTGTGTTTTTTCTTCATAAAGCGCCAAAAATTGTTTTTGAATTGTAAATGTAACAATAATTGGGGTACTGAAAAGCTGTTAACCGTAATTTAATATTAGGTGCATTTTTGGACCCAAAACAAAACATAACCATAACAAGTCAGTAACTTACATTTTACATTTCAGGCGTTACTTTGCAAAAAAATTAAACCAAATGAAATTCAAGTTACTATTTTTAACGTTATTTATAACTGCTGTTTCTTTCGCACAGAATAAAGGAACGATAGCCGGAATCTTAACAGACAAAGATGCTAATAATCAGTCATTACCTTTTGCTAACGTTCTTATCAAAGGAACAAATATAGGAACCAATACTGATATTGATGGTAAATATACCATAACAATACTACCTGGAAGTTACACTTTACAACTTAGTTTCGTAGGTTATGAATCTGTAGAGATTCCTGTGACGGTAGTTGCTGATGAAACAGTAACTATTAACAAAGCACTAGGCTCTGCTGGATACAAGTTAGAAGATGTTGTGGTGAGAGCTACTTTTAGCAGAGAAAAGGAAACTGCATTATTATTGGACCAAAAAAATGCAGTAGCAATAAAACAAAGTATTGGCTCACAAGAACTATCGCGCAAAGGAGTTAGTGATGTAGCAACTGCAGTAACTAAAACTACTGGAATAACAAAACAAGAAGGTTCTGGAAATATATTTGTCAGAGGTTTAGGAGACCGCTACAACTCTACCACCATGAACGGTTTGCCAATTCCGTCAAACGATCCAGAAAAGAAAAACTTAAACCTTGAGATTTTTTCAACAGATATTGTTGAATACATATCGATTGATAAAGTTTACAACGGCAGTATCTATGGTGATTTCGCAGGAGGAAATGTTGACATTATCTCTAAGGACTATAAAGGAAAAGGATTCTTAAAAATTGATATCGGATCAAAAGTAAACACAAATGCAATTGCTGAGGATAATTTTAAATTGCGCAAGGGTTATGACTTATTTGGTTTCACCAAACAATCTATACCAAACAACCCGCTTACCGAATTCAATTACGGTTCGCTTCAAATGAAAGACTATACACCAATAGCTTCCTCTTTTGGAATATCGGGAGGAAAGTCATTTGACATAGGTTCAGAAGGAAAACTTAGCTTTTTTGCAACTGCTTCATTTGGGAATGACTTTTCTGCAAAAAGTAACGGTACAGCGAAGGCAAGCGTTAACGGTAACGGTGTAGCTAATAAAATCTTTAATAGGTTTAGTGAATTAGAATACGAAACTAATACTACTGGGATGGCTAATATTGGTTATAAAATAAACAATAACAACAAAGTAAGCTTCAACTCACTTTACATCAATACATCTACACAATCTAAAGAAGAATATTACGGGTATATTGTAGATATTGCAAATGACGGAAATGGTTTAATTCGTCGTTTTAACTATGAAAAGAACAGTTTGTGGATAAACCAGATATTAGGAGAAAATAAAATTGGAGAGCGTTCTAAATTAAATTGGGGAATTTCATACAATATTATTGATGGAAGCATGCCAGATAGAGTCCAAAATATTTTTAGAAACGAAGCTACAGGTTATCAATTATCGAGTATCTCAGCTCCAGACAATCATAGATATTTTCAAAAATTAAAAGAAGATGAACTTGCTGCAAACGCATCTTATGATTACAAATTCAACAAGAATGAAGACGGTGATTTTCTAGGGAAAGTTACTTTTGGTCTAAATGAAAGAATAAAATCAAGAGGTTTTCAAGCTACACAATTTAATGTAAAAGCTACAGAGGGAAATACAAACACAATTGTTGACCCAAATAATTTAGATTTATTCTATAACCAAGCTAATTTTAGTAACGACAATTTTAGGATAGCTACTTTCCGAGGAAATTCTCAAGTGTTTAACGCCCTATTCCCGCAAACTTACGGCGGTGACTTAATGATTCATGCCGCATTTGCAAACACAGAATATAAATTCAAAAAATTAACTGCCTTACTTGGCCTTAGAGGAGAACAAATTACTCAAAAAGTAGCGTGGAACACCCAATTAGGATCAATTGGTGAGGATCAATTAGAAAAGACTGCTTTTTTACCAAGTTTAGTTGTAAAATATGAATTGAATGATAAGCAAAATTTACGTTTAGGGTTGAGTAAAACGTATACTTTACCGCAATTTAAAGAAAGAGCACCTTTTATTTATGAAGAAGTATTACAAGTAAAAGTAGGAAATAAAGATTTATACGAATCTGACGACTACAATATCGACATCAAATGGGAAATGTTTCCAAAAAGTAACGAGCTAATTTCAGTAACAGCTTTTGGTAAATACATTTTGAACCCAATGAATGAAGTAACAATATCATCATCTTCAAATGATATCTCTTTTATAAACACAGGAGATTATGGTTATGTTGCAGGTGCTGAACTTGAATACAGAAAAGAACTTTTTAATATCGATTCAAATAACGCTAAGAAACTTTCAGCTGGAATTAATCTTTCGTACCTATATAGCAACCAAGAATTGAATTCAGAAAAAGTAAAAACAGAGACCGATTTTCAAGTTGATTTTACAAATACTAAAGGACAATTCACTGGCGCTTCTGACCTATTATTAAATACTGATTTAACATTCTTTAACGAATGGAATAATAAAAAGAGTAACTTAACAACAACTTTAGCATACTCTTATTTTTCAGATAGAGTTAATGCCATTGGAACAAGTGGTAAAGGAGATTTAATTGATAAAGCCTTTGGATCGCTAGATTTTGTTGTGAAATCTAAACTTACTGAAAAACTGGGATTAGGGTTAGTTGCAAAAAACCTACTCAACCCATCAATTAATAGGGTACAAGCAAATAATACTGGTGATGTCAACGTCCTTTCTTACAAAAAAGGAGCAACGATAAGTTTGAATTTGAATTACCAATTTTAAAATAACAACATTCTACATTATTATAAAAGAGCAGCTTAATAGCTGCTCTTTTTGTATTTCTAATTATTAAATAGGATTTATAATAGAGCTATACTATCGAATAAACTATAGCTCATTAACTTAATCTGATTTACATTAAATTAATATTGAAGTCGCTTTTTATTAAACAAACATTCATCTTTAGATAACATCAAAAAAAAGTACTTGTTGCATCTTTGTACCAGTAAATAACAAAAAAATTTATTTAACAATCATGAAAAAATCAACTTTAAAATTATTCGGGATTTTAACATTAGCTGCAGGTTTAATTACTAGCTGTTCATCTGATGACAATCCTACACCATCCACTCCACCTTCATCTACATTTACAGCAGATGCAAACAATTTTCAAGGAGCTATAAACGATGGTGAAGTTACTCTGGACGCAACAAAAACGTATAAATTAACAGGTAAAATTCAAGTTAACAATGGCGCTACATTAACAATTCCAGCCGGAACAGTTATTCAAGGAACAGGAGGTACATCATCTTACATTGCTGTTGCTCAAGGAGGAAAAATAAATGTAAATGGTACAGCAGCTAAACCAGTAGTAATGACATCTGGTCTAGCTACCAAATTTGCTGGAGATTGGGGTGGATTGGTTATTTGTGGAAAAGCTCCTATTAATCGCATAACTGGAGGAGCTGGATCTGCGCAATCTGAAGTAGCTGACTTAACTTACGGTGGAACTGTAGCGAATGACAATTCTGGTTCAATTACTTATTTAAGAATTGAATATGCTGGAGCTGCTTTTAACAGTGAAAAAGAATTTAACGGACTTTCATTATTTGGAGTTGGTTCTGGAACTAAAATTGATTACGTAGAATTTTACCATGGTGCTGACGATGGAATTGAATTCTTTGGAGGAACTGTAAATACATCTAACTTAATTTCTATTGGAAACGAAGACGATCAGTTTGACTGGACTGAAGGATGGTCTGGAACAAACACAAATTGGTTTGGTAAACTAGGATTTGGTAAAGGAAATAGAGGAATTGAGGCAGATAATTTTGAATTAGGTTACGCTAATACTCCCATCGCTAACCCTACTATTACTAACTTAACTCTTGTAGGTCCTGGAAGTGCTCCAACAAGTGGTACATGGTTAGAAAACGACGCGATGAAATTAAGAAGAGGTACAAAAGGTATTTTTACAAATTTAGTATTAAGCGGATGGAAAACAGGTTTTAATGTTGAAAACAACGAAACAATCGCATTTATTCCAACTGCATTAAAAGCAGTTAATATTAGTTTCATTGATGTATTGACAAAAACTAAAGGTACTTTAAATGTTGTTGCTCCTGCAACTAGCGGTGCAAGTGCTGATGTATCTGGAATTGTTTCATCAGAGGGTGCTGCAACTGGTGCTGGAAATGGCGTTGCAATGCCAACTTGGGCTACTGGATGGTCAGTAGGATTCTAATAAAAATCTTATATAAACAAAAGGCACTTCTCTTTCAAGAGAGGTGTTTTTTTTTGGTATGCTTTTTGAAATATATTTTGTATATTTACTATTCAAAATGATCTGATGGCAAAAAACTACTTTTATATTATTATTGTATTGGTTCTTTTATTTTCTCTGAGCGTTAGTGCTCAGGAAACTAAACCGCAACCAAGAACACAAGAAACCGCTACTATAGAAGGTTTAAGCTTGTATCCGAACCCTGTGAGTAATGGCAAAGTTTACATTTCTACGAAAAACGACTTGGATAAAGAAATAATTATCTTTGATGTTTTAGGAAAAAAAGTACTTCAAACCACGATAAGCTCAAGAGAATTAAATGTTTCTAATCTATCCTCTGGTGTTTACATCATAAAAATTAATGAAAAAGAAGCATCAGCGACCAGAAAATTAATCATCCGATAATTTCAAAAATACACTATCAAAGCTCCAATTGCAATTGGGGCTTTTTTTATATCTTGTTCAAATAGAATCAATCCTAAGAATCAAGTTTATCCAATTCCGTTATTGGTTTGCCTTTAAATTTTTGATTACTTTTGCAAAAAAAATTCTTGATCACAGCCTCCGATATATTTTCTATTTCCAGTCAAAAACAATTTGAAAAAATTGCTTTGAAAGTATTTCGTTTCCAATACGAAAACAACTTAGTCTATCAGGAATTTTGTGATTTTCTAAAAACAGATCCTCACAAAGTAAAATCGCTACAACAGATTCCCTTTTTACCAATTCAGTTTTTTAAGAGTCATCAGGTGGTTTCGAATACCAATCCTATTCAGGAAACCTTTACCAGTAGCGGTACAACCGGAATGATAACCAGCAAACATCTGGTTACCGATGTTACTTTGTATGAAGAAAGTTACCAGAAAGGATTTTCCGAATTTTATGGGAATATCGAAGATTATGTAGTTTTAGCCTTGCTTCCATCCTATCTGGAACGGGAAGGTTCCTCCTTAATTTACATGGTTAAGGATTTAATTGAACTTTCCAATCATCCTGAAAGCGGTTTTTACCTGCACAATCACGAAGAATTGATTGCCAAGCTTATCGCTTTAGATGAAGCAGGTCAGAATGTAATCCTGATCGGAGTGACATTT
Source organism: Flavobacterium petrolei (assembly GCF_003314435.2). Lineage (GTDB taxonomy): Bacteria > Bacteroidota > Bacteroidia > Flavobacteriales > Flavobacteriaceae > Flavobacterium > Flavobacterium petrolei. The sequence continues at coordinate 642,064 of NZ_QNVY02000001.1, forward strand.
GCTTTATTGGACTTAATAGAAAAATACCAGTTTCAATTGCAGCATACCATTATCATGGAAACAGGCGGCATGAAAGGCAAACGCAAAGAAATGATTCGGGAAGAACTGCACGAACAATTGTGTAAAGGATTTGGCGTTTCAGCCATACATTCTGAATATGGAATGACCGAATTGCTTTCGCAAGCCTATTCTTTAGGAAACGGCGTGTTTGAATGCCCTTCTTGGATTCAAATACTTATTCGTGACACCGAAGATGCTTTGACCTATATTCAAGACGGAAAAACGGGCGGAATCAATGTGATCGATTTGGCCAACATCAATTCCTGTTCGTTTATTGCTACGCAGGATTTGGGCAAAAAAAATCCCAACAACTCTTTCGAGGTATTGGGACGTTTTGATAATTCTGATATTCGAGGTTGTAATTTGATGGTTCTTTAAACCACCCTCACCACAAAATAGTTTTTCTTTCCACTTTGCAACAATACAAATTGATTGTTGATTAAATCTTTCGTCGAAAACACAAAATCTTCAGCAACTTTTTCTCTATTTACTGAAATAGAATTAGCCGTCAAAGCGCGTCTAGCTTCGCCATTCGATTTTAAAAATCCCGTTTTTTCGTTTAAAACGTCAACAATATTGATTCCGGTTTCAATTTCGTTTCTGCTGATTTCCGCTTGAGGAACACCATCAAAAACATCTAAGAAAGTAGCTTCATCCAATTGTTTCAAATCGTCTGAAGTAGAATTCCCGAACAATATATTCGATGCTTTTATCGCATTTTCTAAATCTTCCGCTGAATGTACCATTACCGTAGTTTCTTCGGCCAAACATTTTTGTAACAAACGTAAATGTGGTGCTTCTCTATGTTTTTCAGTTAAAACTTCGATTTCTTCTTTGGATAAAAAAGTAAAGATCTTGCTGTATTTTTCAGCATCAACATCAGATGTATTCAACCAATATTGGTAAAATTTATAAGGAGAAGTTCTAGCCGAATCCAACCAGATATTTCCACCTTCAGATTTTCCAAATTTGGTTCCATCCGCTTTAGTAATCAATGGACAAGTCAATGCGTACGCTTTTCCACTGGCGATTCTGCGCACTAATTCGGTTCCTGTTGTGATATTTCCCCATTGGTCACTTCCACCCATTTGCAACGTACAATTCTTTTCTCTGTACAAATGCAAAAAGTCATATCCTTGAACCAATTGGTACGTGAACTCTGTAAATGACATTCCTTCGGCAGCTTCAGAAGACAAACGTTTCTTCACAGAATCTTTTGCCATCATATAATTTACCGTGATATGTTTTCCTACATCACGAATAAAATCCAGAAAAGAAAAGTTCTTCATCCAGTCGTAATTATTCACTAATTCTGCTGCATTAGCCGAATTAGAAGTAAAATCCAGAAAACGAGCCAATTGACCTTTTATAGCTTCTTGATTGTGACGCAAAGTCGCTTCGTCCAATAAATTTCTTTCATTCGATTTTCCGGATGGATCACCAATCATTCCTGTTGCACCACCTACTAACGCTAATGGCTTGTGTCCCGATAGTTGAAAATGTTTCAATAACATCACTCCTACTAAATGTCCTATATGCAATGAATCGGCAGTTGGGTCAATTCCCACATACGCCACACGCATTTGTTCCATCAAATGTTCTTCTGTGCCGGGCATAACATCGTGGAGCATTCCTCTCCAAGTTACTTCTTCAATAAAATTCTTCATCTTTTTAATCAATTTACTTTCGTCAATTCAGCCTTTTAGGCTTCGTGTGCACAAAGATAAAATTTATTGCGGATTAGGTTATTTGTTTAATAGGTTATTCGAAAAAAATTATTCGTATTTTCGTAGCATGATTTTAGTCACAGGAGGAACCGGTTTAGTAGGCGCACATTTATTGCTTCATTTAATTGAATCCCAAAGTATCGGGACAGAAAAAGTGCGTGCCATTTATCGAAGTGTCGCTACACTAGAGAAAACCAAGTCGCTGTTCTCCATGTACAAAAAGGAAGCATTTTTCGAGCAAATTGAATGGATTCAAGCAGACATTACCGAAGTCCCTTCGTTAGAAATCGCCTTTCAAAATATTGACACTGTGTATCATTGCGCCGCTTTGATTTCTTTTGATCCAAAGGATGAAGATATATTGCGAAAAACAAATATTGAAGGCACAGCAAATATTGTAAATTTCTGTATCGCCTATCAAATAAAAAAACTTTGTTTTATAAGTTCCATTGCCACTTTGGGCGATTTACTACCTCATGAAAAATTCATTACCGAAGAAACCGAATGGAATCCGGAAAAGTACCATAATGATTATGCCATTTCTAAATATGGTGCCGAAATGGAAATCTGGCGCGGACAGCAAGAAGGTTTAGAGGTAATAATTGTAAATCCAGGCGTAATTCTCGGACCCGGCTTTAGAGAGCAAGGTAGCGGACAACTTTTTACGAAAGTAAAAAACGGATTGAAATTTTATACACTGGGTTCCACAGGATTTGTTGCCGTTACTGATGTTGTTCGAATGGCGCATGAGTTGATGGAAAGCGAAATCAAAAACGAACGCTTTACTTTGATTGCAGATAATAGTATTTTTCGTGACATTTTGAATGCCATGGCTGATGCACTCGACGTGAAACGACCTGAAATTCACGCAAAACCTTTTTTTATGGAAATACTCTGGAGATTGGATTGGTTTGTTTCAAATGTTTTTCAACAAAAGAGAAAATTATCGCAAGCCACTGCAAGAGCTTCTTACTCGGAAAACACCTATTCAAATCAGAAGATTAAAGACCAATTGAAAACTGATTTCATCGACATCCACCACTACATAAAAGACATTTCGAAATTGTAAAAATCTGCAATTTTTCTATTTCAATTTTGTAGTGTCACCAACAATTGGAGCTGGTTTTTTATTGTTTTGAAGAACCGGTTTCTTTTTCTTTTTTTCGACAGTTACTAATGAATCGGCACTTTTTTTAGTGGTTTCCAATCGTTTTGTAATTTGCTCAAACATCAATTTATAATCTTCATAATCTGATGCGTAATACACATTACTTTTAGCAAACTGAAGGCTGTCGACTTTATATTTTTTTAGAATAAAATCTCTTGGATTTATTTTAAAAGTATCCAAAGAAACAGGGTTTTGATACTTTATTGCTTCCAAAACAGATAAATCATACATAATATCAAGCATTACATCTTTTTCGATAAGACGTTCTGGTTTTTGTACTACTTCCTCTTTGCAACTTACCAAGAAAGTCAATACTACTAAAAATAGTATGGTTTTTTTCATCTGATACATTTATCTTTCAAACAGTAAACGTTTTCCTGCACGAATATCTTTCACTTTAAAAGCGGTGTAAACTAATTGTCCGTTGACAAAAGTATGGGTAATTCTAGATTTAAAAGTAAAACCTTCAAACGGAGACCAACCACACTTAGCCAAAATATTTTCTTTTTTTACGCTCCAAGGCAAGCCTGAATTCACGATAACCAAATCCGCATAATAACCTTCTTTGATAAAACCACGTTTTTCTATTTTGAAAATTTTAGCCGGATTATGACACATTTTCTCCACAATTTTCTCCACGCTTATTTTCCCTTGGTGGTGCGCTTCAAACATAGCCACAACAGCATGTTGAACCAATGGACCGCCGGAGGGCGCATTCAAATAGGATTGTTTTTTCTCTTCTAAAGTGTGTGGGGCGTGATCTGTAGCAATCACATCAATTCGGTCATCAAGCAAGGCTTCCCAAAGCACTTTTCTATCATTAGCTGTTTTTACCGCAGGATTCCATTTAATCAGATTGCCTTTTGTAGCATAATCATCATTGGTAAACCACAAATGATGCACGCAAACTTCGGCAGTAATTTTCTTTTCTTCCAAAGGGATTTTGTTGGTAAACAAATCCATTTCTTTGGCCGTCGAAAGATGAAAAACATGCAAGCGAGCACCTGTTCTCTTAGCTAAAGCAACGGCTTTGGAAGACGAAATATAACACGCTTCCTCGCTACGGATTAGGTGATGCACCGTAACAGGAACATCCTCTCCGTACTCTTCTTTGTATTTCGCTAAATTGTTTTGTATTGTAGTTTCATCCTCGCAATGCACCGCAATAAGCATGGGTGTACTGGAAAATATTTTTTCTAGTGTTGCTTCATTATCCACCAACATATTTCCGGTTGAGGAACCTAAAAATATTTTGATTCCGGCCACATTCTTTGGATTTGTTTTTAAAACTTCTTCCAAGTTATCATTAGTTGCACCCATCATAAAAGAGTAATTCGCATACGATTTCTGTGCAGCCAATTCATATTTTTGCTCTAATATTTCTTGAGTAACCGCATTTGGAATCGTATTGGGTTGTTCGATGTATGAAGTGATTCCGCCTGCAACTGCTGCTCTGGATTCGGATTCAATATCGCCTTTGTGCGTGAGTCCTGGCTCTCTGAAATGTACTTGATCATCAATAGCTCCCGGAATCAGATAATTCCCTTCGGCATCAATAATTTTACAATCGGAGAACTTGGCACTGATACTTTCTGAAATTTCAACAATTAAGTCATTCTCAATTAATACGTCGCCTTCAAAAATTACCCCTTCATTTACTATTTTGGCATTCTTAATTAAAACCCTATTCATCCTATCTTTTTCTTATAATGTGTTGACTAATCTTTTTAATCTAAGCGCAATAACTCCAAAAACGGCTTCAACTATAATTGAATTACTCATCTTGGATTGCCCTTTTGTCCGGTCGGTAAAAATAATGGGAACCTCCGTAATTTGAAATTTTTTACAATATGTTCTGTATTTCATTTCAATTTGGAAAGCGTAACCAACGAATTTTATTTTATCTAAATTGATCTCTTCTAAAACTTTTCTTTTATAACAAACGAATCCCGCTGTGGCATCATGAATTTTCATTCCCGTAATCATTCGCACATAAACCGATGCAAAATACGACATCAAAACGCGACTCAAAGGCCAGTTTACCACATTTACACCAGTGACATAACGGGAGCCAATCGCTAAATCAGCATCACCAAAATGACAGGCGGTGTATAATTTTTCTAAATCGTTGGGGTTATGGGAAAAATCAGCATCCATTTCAAAAATGAAATCATATCTATGCTGCAAAGCCCATCTAAATCCATGAACGTAAGCTGTTCCTAAACCAGATTTTTTTTCTCTTTTTTCCAAAAACAAACGGCCTTCAAATTCTTTCTGAAGTAAAACAACCTTATCAGCAGTGTGATCCGGCGAATTATCATCAATAATCAGAACATGAAAGGGTTTGTGTTGCGAAAGCACCGATCGAATAATGCTTTCAATATTTTCAATTTCGTTATAGGTAGGAATTATAACAATACAATCATTCATATTTCGACTAATTTCACCGCAAAAGTAAACTTTTTATGCCATTTCAGCCTTAATAAAATTATAATAAAAAGAATGATGGAAAAATTAGTAATTTTGCAGCGTTATGATCGAAACTATACTTCATCCAAGAATAACTGAGAACAAAGACTGGGCAACCGTGCTTTTCGTTCTGTCATTTGCTATTATTGCGATCACCAAATCTATTTTTGAAAATCGATTTGGTGATTTTGCAAATCTGATTTTTTCGAATAAATACACCAAAGTGTACAGAGACAGCAGCCATTTAAAAAGTGGATTTACTGTCGCATTATTTTTTGTCCAAGTGATTTCTCTTGCATTTTTTATTCAAATTTCGCTGAGTTATTTTGGCAATGCCTCAAAAACAGATTGGCTGCTTTACATCCAGATATTTACGTTTCTGGTTTTCTTCATTTTATCGAAATATTTAATTGAAAAAATAATTGCTACTTCCTTCAATATCGAAGAATTTATGGAGCAGTTTAACCTTCAAAAGGTAACTTACAGAACTTATATTGGATTATTCATACTTCCATTCAATATAATTTTGTTTTATTACGACTCCTTTTCAAGAAATATTCCATTAGTGATTATAGCTATGATATTACTCATCAACGCTTTAACATATTTTATTTCAATAAAAAATTATCAAAATTTAATATTCGGTAAGTTGTTTTATTTTATTTTATATCTTTGCGCTCTCGAAATAGCTCCCTATTATTTTATGTATTATTGGTTTACAAAAGGGAGTGCTTAGAAAACGTTAAATATGAAAGTGAAAACAATTTTGGTGTCACAACCTGAGCCTAAGGTGGAAAACTCACCTTACTTTGAACTTCAACAAAAGCATAAAGTAAAAATTGATTTCAGACCTTTTATTCATGTAGAAGGAGTTAATGCAAAAGAGATTAGACTTCAAAAAATCGATCTCAACCATTACACCGCGATAATTTTAACGAGTAAAAATGCTGTTGACCACTTTTTCAGAGTAGCTGATGAAATGCGTTACAAAGTTCCTGAAGGATTAAAATACTTCTGCCAATCAGAAGCTATTGCTTTTTACCTGCAAAAATACGTTGTGTACAGAAAACGTAAAATTTACGTTGGGCCAAAAGATTTTGCTGATTTATCTCCGCTGATTAAAAAATATAAAGACGAAAAATTCTTATTACCTGCTTCAGACCAATTGAATGCCGATGCCCCAATAACGCTCAACGCACTAAAAGTAGATTGGACTCCAGCCGTTTTTTACAGAACCGTAATGAGTGATTTATCCGATTTGGCCGATGTATATTATGATGTTTTGGCTTTCTTTAGCCCAACCGGAATAAAATCATTATTCATGAATTTTCCTGATTTCGAACAAAACGACACCCGAATTGCCGTTTTTGGGAGTACAACTCAAAAAGAAGCATTGGATCACGGTTTGAGAGTGGATATTCTTGCACCAACACCAGCAACACCTTCTATGACAATGGCTTTGGAAAAATACATTATTGAAGCCAATAAAGGAAAATAAAGAAAATACTTTTTAGATACAATTAAAGCCATTCGCAATCCGAATGGCTTTTTTTTATGGCGTAAATTATAAAAAATGCAACTTACTCTTTACACTAATCGTTTTTTACTTAAATTTGATTTCCAATTCAAACTAAATTTAATATTTTAGTTTAAAATAACAACTCATGAAAATCAATTCCCTAGTAGTAGAAATTGACGGCATCGATAAAGAGATTTTACGCGACCTGATGGAAGATGCCCGAAAACCAATTCTTCAAATCGCCAATAAAATAGGGATTTCAGGAGCGGCAATTCATCAACGTTTGCGAAAACTGGAGCAGTCCGGCGTCATTTCGGGATCAAAATTCACGGTAAATAATAAAATTCTGGGTTATAACACAATGGCTTTTGTTGGGATTTATCTGGACAAAGCCGCCCGAAATCCAGAAGCAGTTCGTGATTTAAAGAAAATTCCTGAAGTATTGGAATGCCATTACACCACAGGAAACTGGTCGATTCTGATAAAAATTATCTGTCGCGATAATGAACATTTAATGCAGTTGCTCAATACAAAAATCCAAGCGATAGAAGGCGTTTCCAGAACGGAAACCTTCATTTCCTTAGACCAACAAATCGACAGACAGATTCAACTTTAGATTTTTAGATTGTTAGATTGTTAGATCATATGCACAAATAAAAAGCCGTTTGCTTACAAACAAACGGCTTTTCTAATTATCTAAGCAGTCTAAATATCTAACAGACTAATCTCTTCTGCTTCCGCCCATATAAATGGAAACGTAATACAACAGCGTAGCAATTGATCCTAAAGCAGCCACGACATACGTTCGGGCAGCCCATTTCAAGGAATCCTTAGCTCCCGCTTGTTCTTGTTGCGTCAGCATTCTTTTGTTTTCCAACCAAGCCAATGCACGATTACTCGCATCATATTCGACTGGTAAAGTAACTATCGAAAACAAAGTGGTTGCTGCAAAAATGATAATCCCTACCAATAATAATTGCGGAAAAGTTTTCATCATTAAGATTCCGGCAAGCAAAATCCACTGCATGTACGTTGATGCCACATTCACCACAGGCACTAACTTGGAACGCATCGTAAGCCATTGATACCCCACAGCGTGTTGTACGGCATGACCACATTCGTGCGCCGCAACCGCTGCCGCAGCAGCATTGCGTTGGTTGTAAACCGCCTCACTTAGATTTACCGTTTTATCTGCTGGATTGTAATGATCCGTCAAACGTCCCGGCGTAGAGATCACTCTTACATCGCGAATTCCGTTATCGGCAAGCATTTTTTCGGCGATTTCTGCGCCTGACATTCCGTTTTGTAATTGTAATTTAGAATAATGTTCAAATTTACTTTTTAGTCTTGAACTAACTAACCAGCTGAAAAGCATAATTGCTCCGGCAAGAATCAAATAACCCATTCCCATATTTTTGTTTTTTAATTGTATTGTTAAAGTTATAAAAGAATTATCAAAATCTGAACCAATTTTTTATTTTGTCAATTTGGCATTGGTGAAATGGAACACGGATAACGCAGATGAAACGGATTTGCGCAGATTTTTATTGATTAGAATTAAAAAATCCAAATTCTAAAAATAGAATTTGGATTAATATGATTATTGCAATATTGGATAATTATCCCACCAAATTGATAATTTTCCCCGGAACAATTATCACCTTATTAGGCGTTCTGCCTTCTAATTGTTTGATGGTTCTTTCGTCTTTCATTACGATTTCTTCGATTTGTTCCTTGGTTAAATCCAAAGGTAAAACCATCGTGAAACGCATTTTTCCATTGAAAGAAACTGGGTATTCCTTTTCGCTCTCCACTAAATATTTAGCTTCAAAAACAGGAAAAGCAACCGTTGCAATCGAACCCTTATTTCCTAACAACGACCATAACTCTTCGGCGATGTGAGGCGCATACGGCGAAATCACAATAGCTAAAGGTTCCAATATTGCACGAGAATGACAATTTTGCGTAGACAATTCATTCACACAAATCATAAACTGAGAAACTGATGTATTAAAAGAGAAACCTTCAATATCTTCCGCTACTTTTTTAATCGTTTTGTGTAATGATTTTAAGTTGTCTTTGGTTGGTGCGTCATTGGTCACAATCAAACCATTTTCATCAAAATACAAACGACACAGTTTTTTCAAGAAACCAAAAACTCCAGAAATTCCTGCTGTGTTCCAAGGTTTTGCTTGTTCCAATGGTCCTAAAAACATTTCGTACAAACGCAACGTATCCGCTCCGTATTCAGTACAAATATCATCCGGCGTTACGACATTGTATTTGGATTTCGACATTTTTTCAACTTCGCGGAGAACTCTAAATTCTTTTTTTCCGTTCGGAATAAAAAGGGCGTTTCTAAATTCTTCTCTCGAATTTTTTAATTTTTCTAAATCTATTTCATTTTCATTTTTGAGCAATGAAATATCCACGTGAATATATCTAAACTTAATTTTTGAAATTTCTTCAATAGATAATTTCTTGTCTAAATAGAATTTATCTTTAATTTCAAAGTGATCAGATTCGGTATCTGAAAGGTCCAATAAATCTTTTGAAAGGTATATTGGTTCTATTTGAATTGTTTCGTGATAAGATTGAAGCACAAACGCACTCATCCCCAAAATCATTCCCTGATTGATCAGTTTTTTGAATGGTTCTTCGGTTGGCGCAAAACCTTTGTCTTTTAGGAATTTATTCCAAAAACGAGAATACAATAAATGACCTGTAGCGTGTTCGCTTCCGCCAATGTATAAATCAACGCTTTCCCAATACGCCAAAGCATCTTTGCTCGCAAATTCGTTTTCGTTATGCGCATCCATATAGCGCATCCAATACCAAGAACTACCCGCCCAACCTGGCATCGTGTTCAATTCTAAAGGAAATATTGTTTTGTTGTCGACTAAATCCGTATTAACTACTGAATTCGTTTCGGTATTCCAAGCCCAAACCGTAGCGTTTCCTAAAGGCGGTAAACCGTCTTCGGTTGGTAAATATTTTTCTACTTCCGGAAGGATGATTGGCAAATGTTGCGCATCAATCATTTGCGGCAAGCCATTCACGTAATATACCGGAAACGGTTCTCCCCAATAACGCTGGCGAGAGAAAACAGCATCACGCAAACGGTAATTTGTTTTTCCTTTTCCTTGATTTAATTTTTCTAATTCTTCAATTACTTTTTGAGTTCCTTTTTTGTAATCTAATCCATTAAGAAAGTTCGAATCTACTAATTGAAAACCTTCTTTGGCTCCAAAAGCAGCTTCAGAAATATCTTTGTCAAAAATGTTCTTGATTTCTTGCATTCCGATTTGACCTTTGAAGAAATTCGCAAAAGCATAATCTCTTTCATCGCCACAAGGAACCGCCATAACTGCGCCTGTTCCGTAACCCGCCAAAACATAATCGCCAATCCAAACTGGAATTTGTTCTTTAGTAAACGGATGTTCTGCATACGCTCCGGTAAATACTCCAGAAATAGTTTTTACATCAGCCATACGTTCTCTTTCGGAACGTTTTGAGGTTTTTTCTATATAGGCATCCACTTCCGCTTTTTGTTCTGCAGTTGTAATTTGAGAAACTAATTCGTGTTCCGGAGCCAATGTCATAAACGTAACGCCGAAAATAGTATCGGGACGCGTTGTGAAAACCGCAATTTTAGCTTCTGAATTCTGAACATTGAATTCCACAGTAGCACCAACCGATTTTCCAATCCAGTTTCTTTGGCTTTCCTTGATGCTTTCGCTCCAATCAATATCATTTAAACTTTGTAATAAACGTTCTGCATAAGCCGAAATTCGCATGCTCCATTGCGTCATTTTTTTACGAACAACCGTAAAGCCACCTCGCTCCGAAACACCATTTACGATTTCATCATTTGCCAAAACCGTTCCTAATCCCGGACACCAGTTCACCTCAGTCTCGGCTAAATAAGTCAATCTGTATTGTAGCAAAATTTTCTCCTGCTGTTCTTTTGCAAAAACATTCCATTCATTTGCTGTAAAACCTTCGATATTTTCATCACAAACGGCGTTGACATTTGCATTTCCTTCTGTCGAAAAAATGGAAACCAAAGTCGAAATATCTTCGGCTTTATCGCTGTTTTTATTGTACCAAGAATTGAATAATTGGATGAAAATCCATTGTGTATGCTTATAATAATCCGGATTTGAAGTGCGGACTTCTCTGCTCCAATCGAACGAAAATCCAATTTTGTCCAATTGCTTTCTGTATCCGGCAATTTTATTTCCTTCTTTATCCGTTCCACCGTCAATATTTACCGAAGTTGTATCTTCTGGGCGTTGTCCCGTTTGTATCGCATATTGTTCCGCTGGCAACCCAAAACTGTCGTAGCCCATGGGGTGCAACACATTAAAACCTTGATGTCTTTTGTATCTTGAATACACATCAGAGGCAATATATCCTAACGGATGTCCCACGTGCAATCCCGCTCCGGAAGGATAAGGAAACATGTCAAGTACGTAATATTTAGGTTTTTCTGAGTTGTTCTCGGCTTTAAATGTTTGGTTTTCTAACCAATATTTTTGCCACTTGGCTTCAATTTCGTTTGGATTGTATTTCATAGTATAAGCTTCAGAGAAACTGGCTAAGTCAGTTTCTTTCATTTTTTCTGGCAATGATTATTTTCAGGTGCCAAATTTACGTTTATTGTACGAAAGTTGAAACTTTGAGCGTTATTAACTTTAAATAAAGAAATTCTTTATTATTTTTACCCAATAATTTTAGTAAACTATGAGTTCTTCCTTTGATAATTTTCAAAAACGCCGGTTAATTTCCTCTTATTTTTCAGTAGTGCTAAGTGTATTCTTAGTTTTGTTTCTATTGGGAATATTGGGACTTTTTATTATAAATTCTAAAAAATTAGCCAACGATTTCAAAGAAAATATTGCCATGACGGTTTTTTTCAAGAATGAAGCCAATGACAGCATTGTGAAAGCTTTTGGAACCCAAATAAAAGCAAGTCCATTTGTGAAATCATACACTTATGTGACCAAAGAAGCTGCCGCTAAAGAACATACGGATATTATTGGTGAGGATTTTATGGAATTTCTAGGTGAAAATCCATTGCAAAACTCCTACGATATTCACTTGAAAGGAGATTATGTAATTAAGGACAGTATCACAAAAATTGAAGCTGGCTTGCGCAAAAATACTATGATTTCGGATATTGTATATGACAAACAATTAGTGAATTTAGTAAACGATAACATCAAAAAAGTGAGTATGTGGATTTTAATAATCAGCGGATTCCTTGCTGTTATTGCCGTATTACTAATCAATAGTTCGTTACGTTTATCGATACATTCGAACCGATTTATCATTAAAACCATGCAAATGGTAGGTGCTACCAAAGCCTTTATCAGAAAACCTTTTGTAATGCGAAGCATAAAATTGGGAATGATAGGTGCCGTTTTGGCGGTTTTAGCATTAATTGGCGTTTTGATTTATGTTGAAACCAGTTTTCCAAATCTTGGTATTTTAGAAGACAAAACTATGATTGGCTTGGTATTATTGGCAGTTTTAGGAATTGGCGTTTTAATTACTTGGTTAAGCACGTATTTTGCAACACAGCGTTTCTTGAATTTAAGAACAGACGATCTTTATTAATTTTAATAATGAGGAATAAGATTGCTTCGTTCCTCGCAATGACTTTATGAAAAACAACGAACAGAAACCAGAATTTCTTTTTGATAAAATAAATTACAAAATCTTATTAATTGGGATTGGAGTTATTGCTTTGGGATTTATTCTAATGTCAGGCGGTGGAAGTGACGATCCAAATGTGTTTAGTGAAGACATTTTCAATTTCAGAAGAATCCGATTGGCGCCAACAACCGTTTTAATCGGTTTTGGAATTACTATTTATGCCATTCTTAAGAATCCCAAAAACGCATAAATGAATACACTACAAGCATTTTTAATTGCTGTTATAGAAGGACTAACCGAATATCTTCCTGTTTCCTCGACTGCTCACATGGTTTTTCTAAGTTCTTATTTTGGAATTCAAGAGGATGATTTTGTGAAACTATTTCAGGTTTCTATTCAATTTGGAGCCATTTTGGCCGTTGTCGCTTTGTATTGGAAGAAATTTTTCGATTTCTCTTCAAAAAGTGTTGCCATCAACTTTTACATAAAACTGATTTGCGCCGTAATTCCTGCTTTGGTTTTAGGAAAATTATTCGACGATAAGATTGAAGCCGTTCTAGGAGATCCAATTCCCATTGCGATTGTATTGATTTTAGGTGGAATCATTTTATTGTTTATTGACAGTCGTTTTCAAAGTCCAACGGTTCTTAAAGAGGAAGACATCACCATTAAAAAAGCAGTAACCATCGGTTTTTGGCAATGTTTAGCAATGATGCCGGGAACAAGTCGTTCTGCCGCTTCAATCATTGGAGGAATGCAACAAGGATTAACGCGTCATGCCGCAGCGGAATTCTCTTTCTTTTTAGCAGTCCCCACCATGATGGCAGTTACCTGTTATTCCGTGTTCTTAAAAACCTACGAGTCTTCACAAATGAAAGGCTACGAATTGATTTTAAAATCAAACGAAAACATACAATTGTTCTTGATAGGAAACGTTGTTGCTTTTATTGTTGCCATTATAGCCATTAAATTCTTCATTGAAATCATCAAAAAATACGGCTTCAAGCCTTGGGGTTGGTACCGAATAATCGTAGGAATCTTTTTATTGATTTACTTTTCATACTTTAAATAAATTCCTTTGAAGACAGCCGAAGATTACCAAGATGGACAAATTTTACTCATCGATAAACCCTTGAATTGGACTTCCTTTCAGGCGGTGAATAAATTGAAATGGGCTTTAATAACCAAACTGAATCTGCCAAAAAAATTCAAGATTGGTCACGCCGGAACTTTGGATCCTTTGGCAACTGGATTGTTATTAGTTTGTACAGGAAAATTCACCAAAAGAATCACCGAACTTCAGGGTCAGGCTAAAGAATACACTGGAACGTTTTATATTGGAGCCACAACGCCTTCGTATGATTTAGAAACGGAAATCGACCAAACTTTCCCAACAGAACATATTGACGAAGCTTTAATCCATGAAACTGTCAAACAATTTCTAGGCGAAATCGATCAAAAACCACCTATATATTCTGCTATAAAAAAAGATGGTGTTCGCTTATACGAACATGCCAGAGCAGGAGAAACCATTGAAATTGCGACCCGAAAAACAACTATTCATGAATTTGAAATTACCAGAATAGCACTTCCTGAAGTTGATTTCAGAGTCGTTTGCAGCAAAGGAACCTACATTCGTTCACTGGCTTTTGATTTTGGAAAAGCAATGAATTCCGGTTCACATTTAACGGCTTTGCGCCGAACAAAAATTGGTGATTACGACGTAAAAGACGGCATAGATGTTATCGCTTTCGAAGATAGTTTAGCATCAAATAATTAATATTTTGAGACTTTTAAGAATCTTAATCGTTTCGCTTTTTTTTACTTTTTCTGCTTTTTCCCAAAATAAAAAATTTACCTACATTCAATTTGATGTAGCCATTCCTATTAAAGGAAATCCGGAACGTGAAGAAACAGTTGCGAATGGCAACAAAAACAGCTCTTGGTTCCTGCCCGATGGACTAAACACTAAAATAGGTTATGGAGTACATTACAACAAATGGATTGCTTTAGGAATCAATACTGGAATAGACTGGCAATGGACCGAAAAATTAGTTATTGTTCCAGTTTTTGCAAATCTAAAGTTAAGTCCAAAAATTAGTGAGGATACTCGAATTGCATTACAACTGGGTTTAGGAAAAGCAATGGCGCTAGGTCGCGGGGATTTAATGGGAGAGTATAAAAAAATAAGTTTGGGTATTCAAACACCTGACGATTTGATTATATTTATTGAACTAAGCCATTACGCGATTCCTATTAATAATCAAAAAGATACTGGAAGCATCAGTTTAGGACTTTCTTTAATCACTTTTTAAAGAATACTTTCTAAATCCTCCCTTCGAATAAAAAGCAAAAACACATGATAAATACAAAATTGGATTTATTATGTGTTTTTTCTAAAATTAAAGTACTGTTAATCCATACTCTTTTTTCTACTTGGCTACGCCAAATTAATTTAATAATGAGGTATGTTCTTACCTCCAAATAGTAAATTAGACAAATAATCGTAAACCTTTTCAAATAGCTTTTTCATAGCGATGTTATTTAAATTGTTAAACAATATTTTTAAACACCAACAAAAAAGTAAATCAAATAGCAGACTTGGTTTTCAGATTACTAATATACAATTTTTTTTTAATACAAAAAAATTAATTGTTTGATTTTAAGAAGTTTACACGCAGTTTGAATTTAAACTATAGCGTCTGCATTAAATTAATTATTTCATCTTGAGTACTAATTCCTTTATCGTGCAGATACCATAATTGCAAGTTAGTTTTTAAAGTTTCATCAATAACACCAAATTCTTTTTTATAATCAGCAACTAAATTCGCGGCAGCTTTAGGTCTCGGACCCCAATTTCCCAGCACACTTCCCGTTTCTTTATCTACGACAATCAGTATTGGAATCGCTTGCTTTTTATTGGTTAAAAACAACTTCATCAATTCTTCATTTTCATCGCGCAACACAATTCTTAAATCAATTTTGCCGGATTCTACTGCCATCTTATTGATAATTGGCAATAATTGAGCGGCATCTCCACACCAACCTTCAGAAATCACTAACCAAATATATTCACTTTTCAAGGATTTTAATTTCTGAATAATCTCTTCTGATATTTGAATCGTTTTATCAAGACGATGCATTCGGGTTTCGTTTAGTTCACTGTAATGTGTTAAATCTTCTGATTGTTCTTCACCGGTTGATTTTTTTTCAAGTAATAAATCTATAATAAGTTTTCTGTATTCAGAATACGAATGGCTATTAAACAATGCTTTGGCTACTGGAATTTTCATAATGAATTATTTGTTTTCACAAAGTTACCATAAAAAAGAAGCATTAATATGATATCTATCACTTTCAATTCCGCAAAAAGAGTAATTTTATGACAAATAATAATGATGGATTTAAAAACAAAATCAATAGGACTGGTTCTTTCCGGTGGTGGATCTAAAGGGTTAGCACATGCTGGGGTGATTAAATTTCTGGAAGAACAAGACATCAAACCGTGTCAAATTGCGGGAACTAGCGCGGGATCAATCGTAGGTGCCTTGTATGCTTGGGGAAAAACACCTGAAGAAATTTTGGAATTTTTCAAGTCTATTTATCTTTTTCATTGGAAACATCTGACTTTCAAAAAAGCAGGACTAATTGATTCCGAATCCTTCCGTTTTTATTTTCACAGTATTTTTGGCGATGCCGTTTTGAGCGATTTGAAAATTCCAATTCAAATTACAGCAACTGACATGGTTCGGGGAAAACTAAAAATATTTGCTCCCAGTACAAAAATCGTTGACGCCATTTTAGCCTCTTCTGCCTTTCCGGGAATTTTGTCTCCGTATGAAATCGAAGGGAGTATATACAGTGACGGTGGGATATTAAACCATTTTCCTACTGATATTTTACAAGGGCAATGTGATACCGTAATAGGAGTTTATGTAAGTCCGATTCAGAAAATTGAAGCCAAAGATTTGCGTTCCATCAAGGCAGTGACGACGCGGGCTTTTGATATACTTTCGGCAAATTCAAATATGCATAAATTTAATATTTGCGACTGGGTTATTGAACCAAAGGATTTGTGTCTTTATAGCACCTTTGAAACCAGTAAAGTAAAGATGAATGCGGTTTTTAACATTGGTTATGAAGCCGCAAAAAAATCGTATGAAAAACTTAGTTTATAAAATTTAAGCAACATTATATTAAAAAAAAAGAATATTCTATATTTGCACCAATCAACTCAACACACACATGAAATACAAAAGAATTCTTCTGAAACTAAGTGGCGAAGCTTTAATGGGCGACTTGCAATACGGAATTGACCCTAAAAGACTTGCTGAATATGCTGACGAAATCAAGCAAATTCATGATAAAGGAGTAGAAATCGCTATTGTAATAGGTGGTGGAAATATTTTTAGAGGAGTTGCCGGAGCGAGCGCAGGAATGGATCGAGTTCAAGGAGATTATATGGGAATGCTAGCCACCGTGATCAACGGAATGGCATTACAAGGCGCACTGGAAGAAAAAGGTATGAAAACCCGTTTGCAAACGGCGCTGAAAATGGAATCCATAGCAGAACCTTATATTAAAAGAAGAGCAGATCGTCATCTGGAAAAAGGAAGAATCGTAATCTTTGGAGCCGGAACCGGAAATCCATATTTCACAACGGATACTGCAGCGGTTTTACGTGGTATTGAAATAAATGCCAATGTGATTTTAAAAGGAACTCGTGTAGATGGTGTGTATGATTGCGATCCAGAAAAAAATGCATCAGCCGTGAAATTCGATTTCATTTCCTTTGAAGATGTCCTTAAAAAAGGATTGAATGTAATGGATACGACTGCATTTACATTAAGCCAGGAAAATAAATTACCAATCGTTGTTTTCGATATGAATAAAGTAGGAAACTTATTGAAAATCTGCGAAGGAGAAAATATAGGAACTGTAGTAAATATATAATAGAATGTTAGACTCCTTAGATTTTTAGATAGACAAACAAGATGATTAGCAACACTAAAAATCTAAAAAAAATCTAAAAACGTAATAAGTCTAAAGATCTAAAAACCTAAATTATGACTGAAGAAATTGAATTTATATTAGATAGTACTAAAGAATCCATGACGGGTTCTATTGCGCATTTAGAAAAAGAATTTTTGAATATTCGTGCAGGAAAAGCTTCTCCGGCCATGCTTGGAAGTGTATTTGTAGATTATTACGGATCTGCAACGCCACTTTCTCAAGTATCAAAAATTAGTGTTCCTGATGCTAGAACAATTACACTGCAACCTTTTGAAAAAAATATGCTACAAGTAATTGAAAAAGCAATTATGGTGGCCAATATTGGTTTCAATCCGATGAACAACGGTGATGTAATTATTATCAGTGTTCCTGCATTGACTGAGGAAAGAAGACGCGATCTTGCCAAACAAGCCAAAGTTGAAGCAGAAGATGCCAAAGTTGGAATTAGAAATGCAAGAAAGGATGCGAATACAGATATTAAAAAATTAGAAAAAGAAGGAACTTCCGAGGACATTTGTAAAAGTGCCGAAGAAGAAGTTCAAAACTTAACCAATAGTTATATCCGTAAAATTGATGAACTTTTAGTAGTGAAAGAAGCTGAAATTATGAAGGTGTAATTCCCTTTCAAATTTTATTAAAAATCCGTCTCGTTAAACTAACGAGACGGATTTTTTATTTCAAAAAATTGAATTTCCCATTAATGACTCGAAACGAATTTCAATCCAATAATAGAACTGATTAATGTGGTGATGAAAAAGATTCGCCAAAAATCAGCTGGTTCTTTAAATACAAAAATTCCAACAAGAACTGTTCCTACTGCTCCAATTCCCGTCCAAACCGCATAAGCCGTTCCTATAGGCAATGTTTGTGTGGCTTTGTAAAGCAACACCATACTTATTGTCAAACAAACCAAAAATCCGCCCAACCATAATGTTGATGTCGTTCCGGTGCTTTCTTTGGCTTTGCCTAAACAAGTGGCGAAACCCACTTCAAAAAGGCCTCCGATAATCAATAATATCCAGTTCATCTTATTGTTTTAAAATTAATACCGACGGAACTCCACTCAACCAATCACTTCTGGAATCCACTAGTTCTTTCCAACTTTCGAGACTAATCAGCATTAAATCCTGCTGTACCAAAAATTCCTCTTTAATAATTTTATCAGATATTAGAACTATATTGTTTGGGTATTTTTGCTCCAAAGAATCAATAGCGCTGTTCATTACAAAATTAGTTGTAAGATGTCCATTAACATCCAAAATAACAATTTTAGCGTTATTATTGTACACTAATTTCTGAATATAATCAATCACAAACGAATCTTCGGGACTAAAAATAGGGATAAAAACATGGTTTACATGCTGCAAATCTTTATCAATCAAAATCCCAATTGGCATTTTGGTTTTAGAAATAATCTGTCTGGTTCTTTCATCAAAAGGAGAGTTTTCGAACAAGCCTTCTTTCCCGGTAAACTTATCAATCAAACGATCCGGATTAATTATTCTTGTTGTAAAACCGATTACTTTTCCAAGAATGGTACCTTCAAATATTGACTTACCTAGACCTATCAATAACAAATCATAATCGCCTTGATTGGCGACATCAGCAATCTCAGTTTCAATATCCATCGTTGCTTTAAAAATGGTAGTGATGTCCTGTTTCAGCAGTTGTGATTCTTCAACAATGGGATAAAAACTATTTTTTTCTTTATCATCTAAATTAAAAGTATGCACCTCATCGCTTAGAGATAAATGCATCACGGTAATACTCGAGGTGCTTTTCTGTTTTTTTATCAAACTATTGGCCAATCGCAACAAGGATTTTCCTTTTTCATTGTTTCCAAATGAAATTAAAATGCGGTATTTATTATGGTTTGTCGGTTCCAAAACTTCAACTCCATCTTTCGTTTTAAAGATGTAATTGATTAAATCCAAAGCCGGCCCCGTCATGAAAGTAGTGACCAGCGCCATAATTACCATCATGGTAAACACTTCGGGGGTCAAAACTTTAAGCTCTAATCCAATATTTAAAACAATCAATTCCATCAAACCTCTAGTGTTCATCAAAGCGCCAATTGTTAAACTGTCACGCCAACTCTGACCAACAAATTTGGCTGCCAAGGCGCTTCCTAAAAATTTTCCAACTACAGCCACCAAAATAATAAAACCGGTAACTTTCCATAAATACGGATCATTAAGAAGACCTACTTCAGTTTTCAAACCCGTGAATACGAAGAATAATGGGAGTAAAAGAATCAACGCCACATCCTCTACTTTTTCTATGAATATGGTTCTAAATTTTGGAACATCCGGCATAATAGCTCCCGCCATAAACGCTCCAAATAAAGCATGAATCCCAATCACTTCGGTAGCATAAGACGAAATAATAAGCACCAGAAAAAAGATGGCCACAACCGGTTTGATAATAGTATCTTTTGAACCATATAAATCTCCAATTCGCTTTAGAAATGGCTTTACAATATATATCATGGCGATAACATAAAGTACTGCCAACATAATAATGTATAGCGAACTAACGAAAGTTCCTGCTTTGACGATGGCAATTACCACTGCCAGAATACACCAAGCCGTAATATCATCGGCAGCTGCACAGGTAATGACAATAGCACCTAATTTCGTTTTATGAATTCCTCGTTCCTGCACGATTCTGGCCAAAACCGGAAATGCGGTGATACTCAACGCAATTCCCATAAACAAACTAAAGGAAAGGAATTTAACACCTTCGGGAGCAAATCGATTGTACACAAAATATGCTAGTCCTATTCCAAGAGCAAACGGAATTACAATACTCGCATGACTGATGACCACCGCTTCATTAGCTTTATTTTTCAGTACTTTCAAATCAAGTTCCATTCCGATGACGAACATAAAAAGGATTAATCCTATCTGGCTCAAAAACTTTAAATTACCCAAAGATTCAACAGGAAATAAAGCGCCCGAAAATTCCGGAAAATACATCCCTAGCAATGAGGGCCCGAGCACAATTCCCGCGATAATTTCCCCAATTACGGAGGGTTGTCCTATTTTCTTGAAAACCCAACCAAAAACACGGGCAACAAGTATTATGGTTATAATTTGAGCCAAAAGAATAGCCAAAGGATCTTGAAAATTGTGTTGCAACGAAGTTAGAAAATCGCCCCATGAACCTCTACCACTTTCAGGTGTCACTATTGTTTCTGCCACTTCTAAACGTTTCCCTTTGGTTATAATCCAATACATCAAAGCAGTAAAACCGCCCGTTATCACCAAATAAAAAACTGTGTTTTTATAATTCTTCATATACTATTTTATGTCAGCATTTTCAACTGTGAACCATCACGATGAGAATTCAAATGTATCAATTATATCTCAAAAAAATATTTAATTGCAAATAAAATAAAGTTGCGTTAATATTGGCATATACTTCTAAAAAGTTTCCGTTAAAACAAATGATTTATAGCGGTTTTAACTACCTTTACCGCCGTTAAACAGGAAATATGATTAAGTGGTTCAGTTTAGGATTTTGGGAATTAATAGCCCGAATTGTCCTTAGAAATAGAATTTTAATGTTATCCATTATTGTTGTGATAACTGCGCTTTTAGCACTGCAATGGAAAAATATCCACTTCACTTTTACCGAAGCCAATTTATTGCCGGATGATAATATTGTAAATATTGAGTACAACGCCTTTTTGAACAAATTTGGTGAAGAAGGAAATCTGGTCATCATCGGTGTAAAAGACGACGCCATATTTACCCCAAAAGCCTATGCTTCGTGGAGTAAAATGATGAATACGCTAAAAGGAGACAAAGCGGTTGATTTAGTTGTTTCATTAAATGATTTAAAGAAATTACAAAAAAATGATTCGCTGGAAATCTTTGAACTGGTTCCTTTTGTGGACCAAAGCAAAACTGTTGACCCGGCTTATCTTCAAAAAATAAAAAAAGAACTTTTCAATGATTTGCCTTTTTATGAAGGATTGCTTTTCAACAAAAGATCTGGAAGCATTCGCTCTGCTGTTTACATGGATAAGAAAATTGTAAACACGGCTGCCAGAAAAGATTTTGTCCTTGATAAATTGGTTCCCGCAGTCGAAACATTCGAAAAAGAAACTGGAATCGACCTGCGCGTTTCAGGAATGCCTTACATCCGAACGCTGAATGCAAAAACCATCACCGATGAAATTAGCATCTTTATTGGAGCCTCATTATTAGTCACTTCATTGCTTTTCTTTTTCTTTTTTAGAAGTTTTAGAGCGACATTAATATCAATGATTATTGTTATTATTGGCGTGATGTGGTCGTTTGGATTTTTAGGATTATTGAATTACGAAATCACGGTTTTAACGGCTTTAGTTCCTTCATTAATCATCGTAATCGGGATTCCGAATTGTATTTTCCTGACCAATAAATACCATCAGGAATATAAAATTCACCACAATAAAGCCAAAGCATTGCAACGCGTCACCACCAAAGTAGGAATGGCAACCTTGATGACAAACCTTACTACTGCGATAGGTTTTGCTACATTTGTGGCTTCAAACAATCAATTATTATTGGAATTTGGGGTGGTGACTTCCATCAATATTATGGCACTTTTCTTTTTGTGTATCATTGTCATCCC
Source organism: Flavobacterium petrolei (assembly GCF_003314435.2). Taxonomy (GTDB): domain Bacteria; phylum Bacteroidota; class Bacteroidia; order Flavobacteriales; family Flavobacteriaceae; genus Flavobacterium; species Flavobacterium petrolei. Next base: position 664,304 of record NZ_QNVY02000001.1, read on the forward strand.
TATTTTTCACAGTTATATTCCGGCACCAAAAGAACGTCACATCGAGCATTTAGACCGTAATTATGTGAAGGTTTTCATGGATTGGATTCTGAGAAACGTAAAATACAATCGGTTTTCAATTTATGTCGTTTCGATTGTTCTTCTTGTAATTAGCATTATCGGAATCTATGAAATGCGAATTTCCGGCAGTTTGATTGAAGACATGCCTAAAAAAGAAGCCTTTTTTGAAGATATTGTTTTCTTCGAAAAAGAATTTGATGGTGTTATGCCGCTCGAAATCATGATTGACACCAAGCGCAAAAAAGGAGTCATGAAATTATCTACGCTAAGGCGAATGGACGAACTGGAGGAAACCATTGACGAAATTCCGGAATTATCAAAACCTATTTCGATTGTGAATCTGGTAAAATATTCCAAACAGGCGTATTACAACGGAAACCCCGATTATTACGATTTACCAAGTTCACAAGAACAGTCGTTTATTTTGTCTTATGCTAAAAATGCCACAAAAAATTCGAAAGACAATCTGATGAAAAGTTACGTGGATTCCACGGGACAATTTGCCCGAATCACGACTTTTATGCGCGATGAAAACGGCAATAATATTGCCAAAATTGAAGCCGAAATTCGCAAGAAAGCCGATAAAATTTTCCCGCCAGATCAATATAAAGTCACTATCACCGGAAAAGCTTTGGTTTTTCAGAAAGGAACAGGATACCTCCTGGACAACTTACTTTCGTCGCTGGCATTTGCCTTTTTCTTGACTGCGCTTTTGATTGGTTTTATGTTCCGCTCGTTCAAAATGGTACTGGTTTCCATCATTCCAAATTTACTGCCGTTAATGTTAACTGCAGGAATCATGGGATTTCTGGACATTCCACTGAAACCATCGACGATATTGGTTTTTGGAATTGCATTTGGACTTTCGGTAGATGACACTGTGAGATTCTTGTCTCAATACCGTGAGGAATTAAAGAAAAACAACTGGAAAATCCGCAAATCTGTTTACGCCACATTTACGGACGCCGGCTTGAGCATGTTCTATACTTCTATCGTGTTGTTCTTTGGATTTTCGGTGTTTATGTTGTCCAGTTTTGGAGGTACAATTGCACTTGGAGGATTGATTTCGTTAACATTATTGTTTGGAATGCTATCAAATTTAATGTTGCTGCCAGCTTTGGTATTGACCTTAAATAAAACACTGGCCAACGAACAAGATTTTATAGAACCGAAAATAGATATCATCGAACCAAGCGATGCCGAAATTGATGATTTAGAAAAGAAAAAATTGGATAATTAGTCCCTATTATAATATAATCTTCCCAATCCTGTCAGGTTTTTGTACCCTGACAGGATTAGCTTTAAAATAAAAAAGTTTTTTTTAGGATCTGGGTTTATTAAGTCCTCGATCATAAAGAACAATGCTTCCTGCAACAGAAACATTCAAACTTTTCTCAGATTTGAATTTTACGAGGTAATGACATTTTGCAATAGCTGCTTTTGATAGCCCGCTATCCTCAGCACCCAATAGATATACACAACGTCTTGGATGTTCAAAAGTTTCTAAATCAGTTGCGTTTTCATCTAATTCGACACCTACTAATCGGGCACCTTTTGGCAAGTTTTTATAGAAGTCTTCAAACGACTCATAGTGAAAATAAGGAATTGACTTTACGGCATTATGCGTATCGGAAGACTGTTTAGCATACCGATTACCAATTGTAAAAATATAACTTGCACCAAGATTTTGTGCTGTGCGCCATAATACACCCAAATTCTCAGGAGTTTTACCGTTTTGAATCCCAATGCCAAAATATTCTGTTACAAAATTGTCGTTCATGGTGCAAAAATACAAACTGTTAGTAGGTTTGTCAAGTTTTTAAAATATTTATACCTGCAGTCTTTTGCTTATACTGTCGATTTTTATTGAGACAGCTTCTAATTTTGTTTGAAAACCTAAAATTCCACCACAACCTAGCCCTGATAACAGCGGCATCCTTTTACTTTTTTCTTTAAAAAGTAAAAGATATAGCGAATAGCAGGAAATAGCTCCTGATTACCCTATTTCTTACAATGACTTTTCAAACAAATCATTTATATTTGCAGTTCAGTCACGAGACAATTTTTAATATCAATTATATACATAAAATGAGACATACAAAAGTTAAAGACTTACTAAACAGCACAAAAACGCTTCATGAAGTAAATGCAAAAGGATGGGTGAGAACTTTTAGAAACAATCAATTTATTGCCTTAAATGATGGTTCGACCATTGATAATATACAATGCGTTGTCGATTTTGAGAACACGCCAGACGAGACTTTGAAGAGAATTACGACTGGAGCCGCAATATCTGTAACAGGAACTTTGGTGGAAAGTAAAGGTGCCGGACAGAAATTTGAAATTCAGGTGGCTAAACTTGAAATCCTTGGAGATTCAGATGCAGAGAAATTCCCGATACAACCAAAAAACAAACCGAGCTTGGATTTCTTGCGTGAAAATGCGCATTTGAGAGTTCGTACCAATATGTTTGGAGCCATAATGAGAGTGCGTTCAGTATTATCATACGCGGTTCACAGCTATTTTCAAGAAAAAGGTTTTGTGTATGTGAATACGCCAATTATCACGGGATCGGATGCTGAAGGTGCTGGTGAAATGTTTAAAGTTACTGCTTTGCCATTTGACGGAACACCAAGAACTGAAGACGGAAAAGTGAATTACAAAGAAGATTTCTTCGGGAAAGAAACGAACCTAACGGTTTCGGGACAACTGGAAGGAGAAACTTTTGCGATGGCTTTGGGTCAGATTTATACTTTTGGACCAACTTTTAGAGCTGAAAACTCGAACACTTCGCGTCACCTTGCAGAATTTTGGATGATTGAGCCGGAAGTGGCGTTCAATGATTTGAATGATAATATGGATTTGGCCGAAGATTTTATTCAATACGTAATCAAATACACGATGGACAAATGTCCGGAGGATTTGAAATTCTTGGAAACACGATTATTGGATGAAGAGAAATCAAAACCAGTTGCTGAAAGAAGCGAAATGGCTTTGCTCGACAAACTGAACTTTGTTTTAGAAAACAATTTCAAACGAGTTTCATACACCGAAGCAATTGACATTTTAAGAGATTGTACGCCAAATAAAAAGAAAAAATTCAACTACATCATCAATGAATGGGGTGCTGATTTACAGTCAGAACACGAGCGTTATTTGGTGGAGAAACACTTTAAATGTCCGGTAATCTTGTTTGATTACCCGGCAAATATCAAAGCATTTTACATGCGTTTGAACGAAGACGGAAAAACAGTTCGCGCAATGGATATCCTTTTCCCTGGAATTGGAGAAATCGTGGGAGGTTCTCAAAGAGAAGAACGTTTTGATGTTTTAGTTGAAAAAATGAAAACCTTAGGAATTGATGAAGAAGAATTGTGGTGGTATCTTGATACCCGAAGATTTGGTTCAGCAGTTCACTCTGGTTTTGGACTTGGATTCGAAAGATTGGTATTATTTGTAACAGGAATGACAAACATTCGTGACGTAATTCCTTTCCCAAGAACGCCAATGAATGCAGAATTCTAAAAATTTGTTTCAGATTTAAAGTTTAAGGTTGTTGAAAGTTCAGCAACCTTAAACTTTAAACCTTAAACTTTTAAACAATAAAAATGCTAAAGCAATTTCTAAATTTAAAATTATCCCAGAAATTATCTCCACAGCAAATTCAGCTGATGAAGTTAATTCAATTGCCTACGCAAGCTTTCGAACAACGTTTATTGGAAGAAATGAACGAAAATCCAGCTTTGGAAGCCGGAAAAGAAGAAGATGAATATGAAAAGGATGAGTTCGAAAACGAAGATTATGACGATTATGACGATGCCGAATCAGAGCGCATTGACGCCGAAGACATCAACATTGACGAATATTTAAGCAACGACGAAACGCCAGATTATAAAACACAAGCTAACAATTATAGCGATGATGACGATGATCGCGAAACGCCTTTTGCTGCGCCGGTTAGTTTTCACCAGGATTTAATCAATCAGTTGAACACCTTTATTTTGAATGATGAAGAGCGTGAAATTGCCGAATTTCTGGTAGGAAGTATTGATGACATGGGCTATATCCGCAGAAGCGTTCCAGATATGGTAGACGACATGGCGTTTACACAAGGCATTTACACCGACGAAAAGATGGTGGAAAAAATGTTGCAGGTTATTCATGAACTCGAACCATCCGGTGTAGGAGCACGTGATTTGCAGGAATGCTTGTTGTTGCAATTGAAACACAAAACTCCAACGGAATACGTAGAATTAGCCACTGATATTATCGAAAATCAGTTTGATGCTTTTACCAAAAAACATTACGATAAGCTATTACAAAAATACAATGTTTCGAATGAGCAACTTAAAAAAGCCATTCACGAAATAGAAAAACTTAATCCAAAACCAGGCGGATCGTTTACCGGAAACAACAAAGTAACTGAAAATGTGGTTCCTGATTTTGCCATCAGAATTGTAGACGGTGAATTGGAATTGACCTTAAACGGACGAAATGCTCCTTCCCTGCACGTTTCTAAAGATTATCAGGAAATGATGCAAACGTACAAGGATTCCCGCGATAAATCAGCGCAACAAAAAGATGCGGTGCAGTTTATCAAACAAAAATTGGATTCGGCTAAATGGTTTATCGATGCCATACGCCAACGTCAGGAAACGCTTTTTGTAACCATGAATGCGATTATGCATTATCAGGAGGAATATTTTCTGGACGGGGATGAAACCAAACTGAAACCGATGATTCTGAAAGATATTGCTGATATGGTAGGTCTAGATATTTCTACGATTTCACGTGTGGCGAACAGCAAATATGTGGAAACGCCTTACGGAACGAAACTGATAAAAGAATTCTTCTCGGAAGCGATGAAAAATGATCAAGGCGAAGATGTTTCGACATTGGAAATCAAAAAAATCCTTCAAAATACTATTGAAGAGGAAGACAAGAAAAAACCACTTCCAGACGATCAACTGGCTGAAATCCTAAAAGAAAAAGGCTATCCAATTGCAAGAAGAACGATTGCAAAATACAGAGAACAACTCGATATTCCGGTAGCGAGAATGAGAAAGAAGATGTAAGATTGTTGATTTAGAAATATTAAAAAGGGGAAATTTGTTTAAAAACAAATTTCCCCTTTTTTATAAATTAACCCTTTCAGAGTTTAAAACTCTGAAAGGGTTATATATTTCAATCCTGACTCGGCTCCCTCTCCTTTGTGGGGAGAGGATTTATTTTTTCTCCTGATCTTTCCGCATCGCATGATAATACGCGGCACGACTCAACGGTTCATATTCTTCTGTTTCTCCTAACATAACGAGTTTGTCATTGTCGGTTTTTCGGAAGCTATAATTAGCGAGATTGCCGGTGCGGGTGCATACAGCATGCACTTTGGTCACATATTCGGCAGTTGCCATTAATGCAGGCATTGGACCAAAAGGATTTCCCTTGAAATCCATATCTAATCCGGCAACAATTACCCGAATTCCCTGATTCGCCAAATCATTACAAATTTTGACAATTTCGTCATCAAAAAACTGCGCTTCGTCAATTCCTACAACATCACAACCTTGCGCCAAAATAGCAATATTTGCGGCAGCAGGAACAGGCGTGGAACGGATTTCATTGGCGTCATGAGACACGACCATTTCATCATCATAGCGTGTATCGATTGCCGGTTTGAAAATTTCGACTTTTTGCTTGGCAAACTGCGCTCTTTTCAAACGACGGATCAATTCTTCGGTTTTACCCGAAAACATGGAGCCACAAATGACTTCGATCCAACCAAATTGTTCTTTATGATTTACTGTATTTTCGAGAAACATTTTGTATTTTTCTGACTTAAAAAATGAATAGTTTTTATTACTTTGTAATGGATAAACCGACTTAAAAATTTTATACTTTTACGTCGTTTCAAAAGTATAAAATTTATATCAAATCGGAGATTTGCGAGCACTTATTTAAAAAAATAAAAATCGCGTACACAAGGAACCCCTTTTCTGGGGGCGATATAAAAAGGTAATACAAAAACGCATCAAAAAAGCCCCGCCTAACACCCTATAATTTCAAAAGTCATGAAAAAAAAATTGGAAGCCGATTTAATCAGCATTGCACACAGAATATTACAGCTAAAAAATAAATCTGACATCAATCAATTATATCTGGAAACACAGAAGTTATATGAAAAACTTTCTGTCTTACGATTTGTGGACGAACATTTTAGTGAAGCAAAACCAACTATTGGTGTAACTGAAATTAGCAAAGAAATAGAAACTATTTACGATAAAACCGAGTCGACTCAACCAGAAGCAGCAATTGTAATTGAAGAAACTGTTGTAGAAGAAGTTGCTGAAACTACTTTAGAACAAACAGAAGAAACAACTCCTTCAGAGGAACAAGAAACTGTTACCATAGAGGAAGAGAGTGCTGCAGAGGAAGAAGAAATGGTAACTGAGGAAATTCAAGAGGAAGAAACAATCACTGAGAAAACTGTTGCTGAAGATGCAGATGAAATGCCTTTGGAACAAACAGAAGAAATACTTGACGCGAGCGAGGAAGAGGAAGAGACTGTGGTAGAACAAGAAACAGTTGCGAACACAGAAATGGAAATAGAAGAAGAAACAGAAGAGCCTGAAGCGCCTTTTGAACCTGCTTTCGAATTATCACAGGAAAAAGAAGTGCAGGCCGAGCTGGAAATACCAAAGAAAACAGAAGCCGTACAAATCTCTTTTGAAGATTTATTAGGTGGCAATTACCACGATACACTTTTTGTGAAAAAACAGCAAGTCGATAATATTCCCACTGCAATAGTTATTGAAACTCCAAAAGAAGTGTTACCTGCTGAAGAGCCAAAATTAGAAAATGTTTCAGCAGAATCTGCTGAAAAAGCGGAGCCAAAAATAGTTTCTTTGAACGATAAGTTAGCCAAAGGGATCAACATCGATTTGAATGATCGTTTGGCCTTTATAAAACATCTTTTTGGCAACAGCAGCGAGGATTACAACCGTGTTTTAAGCCAACTTATCACGTTTGACACCTTCTATGAAACACGCGATTTTGTACAGGAAATGGTAAAACCAGATTACAACAATTGGGAAGGAAAACAAGATTATGAGGAACGTTTCATGGATATTATAGAGAAAAAATTCTTGTAACTTTCCTGTACCTTTTCTGAATATACATTTGAACAAATACAGATTTCCTATAAAATTTGTATTTAATTATTTTATTTATGTCAAAATTATACATCGTTCCTACGCCTATTGGCAATCTTGAAGACATGACTTTTCGAGCCATTCGGATCCTTAAGGAAGTCGATTTGATTCTCGCTGAAGATACGCGTACGAGTGGAAAATTGTTAAAGCATTTCGAAATTGGCACCCACATGTACAGCCATCACATGCACAACGAACACAAAACCGTTGAGAATTTAATTTCTCGTTTAAAAGCTGGGGAAAATATCGCATTAATCTCGGATGCAGGGACACCTGCTATTTCGGACCCAGGCTTTTTATTAACCCGCGCTTGTGTTGAAAATGGAGTTGAAGTAGAATGTTTGCCCGGAGCAACAGCATTTGTTCCTGCATTAGTGAACAGTGGCTTACCGAATGATAAATTTGTTTTCGAAGGTTTTTTACCTGACAAAAAAGGAAAACAAACCCGTTATTTGGCCTTAGCCGAAGAAACCAGAACGATGATTTTATATGTTTCACCGCATAAATTACTAAAAACTTTAGCGGAATTCATTACTTATTTTGGTGAAGAGCGACCGATTTGTGTTTGTAGAGAATTGTCAAAACTACATGAAGAAAATGTTAGAGGAACGGTACGAGAAGTTTTGACTCATTTTGAAAAAATAGCTCCGAGGGGCGAAATTGTTGTGGTTGTAGGTGGAAAACCAGTAACAAAAGAACCTAAAAAATCTAAATTCTCAGCTGAAGAATTATCATGAAAAAGGAAAAAGTTATTGTAATCGGTGCGGGACTTTGTGGACTCTACACTGCTTTTTTACTTCAAAAAAAGGGAATAGAAGTTCTGATATTAGAAGCTAATACCAGAATTGGAGGTCGCATAAAAACCATAACCGGAACAACAGCTGTCACGATGGAAATGGGTGCGACTTGGTTTGGAAACCAACACCGCCATCTTCTGGAAGTACTTCACACTTTAGAACTCCTTTATTTTAGACAACATACAAAAGGCATTTCATTATTTGAAACAATGTCTTTTGTACCGCCACAGAAATTTGAAATATCAGATTCCGAAGAACCTTCTTTTCGCATTGAGGGCGGAACGGCAGCACTAATTGATAGATTGGTCTCTGAGATTGGGATGCAAAATATTAAAACACAAACCAAAATAGTCGCAATAAAAGAACAAAATAATCAATTAATAGTAACGGATTCAAGCGGAAACACTTATTCAACCGATAAAGTAATCAGCACTATTCCACCCAATTTGTTTGTAAACTCGGTGATTTTTGAACCCAAATTACCCGACAATTTCACACAACTAGCCAAGAAAACGCATACTTGGATGGGAGAGTCTATTAAATTCGCTGTGGAATATAAAACTCCTTTTTGGAAACAGAATAATTATTCTGGAACGTTATTCAGCCAAGCCAGTATTATTCAGGAAATGTATGATCACAGCACTGCTGATAATTCCGGTTTTGCATTGAAAGGTTTCCTAAACAGCGGAACCGCAGTCCTGTCTTTGGAAGAACGCAAAGAAAAAGTAATTGCACAATTAACCACTTTCTTTGGGTCGGAAGCTACCGATTATGTGTGCTATTATGAAAACGTATGGAGGGAAGAAGCATTAACATTTCACCCATACGATCAACTGGTATTGGCTCACCAAAATAACGGACATTCGCTTTTCAAAACGCCATTACTAAACGATAAATTATATTTTTCCGGAGCAGAAACAGCCACTCAAAACCCTGGTTATATGGATGGCGCTATTTTTGCCGCAAAAACAATTGCCTCACAATTCTAAACAATGAAAATCAATATGACTATAGCCGCTTTCTTAGAGAAATTAAAACAAACACCTGGAGGGATAGTGTTTTCAGAAACCATTGCTACTATCGAAGAAAACTACGACTTTACACCCACAGCATTTGAGAATGGTTTGCAACACAATGCAGCAGGAGAAAATTCAGGATCTTGCAAATTATTTTCGTTCGCCGAAATTCAAAACTTATCCGAAGAAGAAACACTAGCCTGTTTTGGAGCCTATTATTACGAAGATGTTTTACAAAATCCAAACGGAACTGATCATCAAAATATTCGTAATTTCATAAAAACCGGTTGGGATGGAATTGCCTTTTACGGAAGTGCTTTAGTGTTGAAAAAATAAAAATTGTTAAAATGCTAATTCCTATTATAAATCGACAGACATAATTAGCGAATTAGCGGTGGTTCCCTTTTCGAATTCCTAAATTTTATAATCCAAAATCAATATGCGTTGGACCTTAAAACCAAAACCTTCCGAGGAGACTGTACAACATTTGGCGAAAGCGCTGAATGTAGAAGATTTTGTGGCCACTTTATTAGTGCAACGCGGTATTGAAACATTTGAAGATGCCAGAAGGTTTTTTCGCCCGAGTTTAGAGGATTTACACGATCCATATTTGATGAAAGATATGGAAAAAGCAGTCGCCCGAATTGAAAAAGCAATTGAAAATGAGGAAAATATTCTCGTTTTTGGTGATTATGATGTCGATGGAACCACGGCAGTTTCACTCGTTTCTTCCTATTTAAAAACCTATTATCCAAACGTGGCGACCTACATTCCGGATCGTTATGACGAAGGCTATGGAATTTCATTTAAAGGAATTGACTTTGCTGATGACAATGGATTTTCGCTTATTATTGCTTTGGATTGTGGTATAAAATCTATCGATCATGTGGGGTACGCCAAAGCAAAAAACATTGACTTCATCATTTGTGACCATCACAGACCAGGCGATTCTTTGCCTGATGCTGTTGCCATTCTCGATCCAAAAAGAGACGATTGCACCTACCCCTACGATGAATTGTGCGGTTGCGGAATAGGTTTCAAATTGATTCAGGCTTTAGGCCAAAACCGAAATGAAACAATCCATGATTTGATTCCGTATTTAGATTTAGTTTCAGCTGCGATTGCTGCTGATATCGTCCCAATGACCGGAGAAAATCGGGTACTGGCTTATTTTGGATTGCAAGTCATCAATTCTGACCCAAGACCAGGAATCAAAGCTATCATTCACCAAATAAAAAAACAAACCTTAGACATTACCGATGTTGTTTTCATCATCGCACCCAGAATAAATGCCGCCGGACGCATCAAACACGGGAATCATGCGGTGGAATTATTAACCGAATTTGATTTTGAGCAAGCCCAACAATTTGCTTCTGAAATCGAGGCGTATAATTCAGAGCGAAAAGATTTAGACAAATTAATTACCAAAGAAGCATTACAACAAATTGAGGAAAACAATGAAAAAGAGCGTTTTACTTCAGTAGTTTTTCAAGAAGATTGGCACAAAGGAGTGATTGGAATTGTCGCTTCCCGATTGATTGAAACCTATTATCGACCAACACTTGTTTTTACTAAAAGCGGCGATAAATATGCCGCTTCGGCACGTTCCGTAAAAGGGTTTGATGTGTATAATGCACTCGAAGCCTGTATAGAACATTTAGAACAATTTGGTGGTCACATGTATGCCGCGGGAATGACGTTGAAGGAAGAAAATTATCAAATCTTCAAAGATGCTTTCGAAAAAGAAGTCGAAAGAACCATTCATCCCGATATGTTAACTCCAGAAATTGCAGTTGATGCCGAAATTGATTTTGCAGATATTACTCCAAAATTAATCCGAATCCTGAAACAATTTGAGCCGTACGGACCACAAAATATGACCCCAATTTTCCTGACTAAAAATATCAAAGACACCGGTTATGGAAAACCTATGGGGCAAGAAGACGAACATCTAAAACTTTTTGTCAAACAAAATAACTCCGAAGGCATCGCTGCAATTGGTTTTAATTTGGGAAACAAAATCGAACTGACTACCCATCAAAAACCTTTTCAAGCGGTGTATTGCATCGATGAAAACGAATGGAAAGGCAAATTCAGTTTGCAATTGCGATTGCGAGATATTAAACAATGATTGTGATACAATGAAAAAAAACGACCCATACTCTGCCCTGCGTTATAAAGAATTTAATATTTTTTTGCTATTACGTTTTGCTATGGTTTTTGGTTGGTCAATGCAGTTTATCGTCATTGAATGGGAAGTATATAGTTTGACCAAAAATCCGCTGTCGCTAGGAATCATTGGATTAATGGAGGTTATTCCGGCAATTTCAATGGCATTGTTTGCTGGACATATTGTGGACCAAAAGGAGAAAAAAGGATTGCTTTTCAAATGCATTTTAGGATTTTCAATCATAAGTTTGGGCTTGTTCTTATTTACGTGGCCCCCTTTCATCAAAGACTTTTCTACCCAAACTATTTTATATTCCATTTACTTTTTCGTGTTTTTAGGAGGATTGGTACGTGCTTTTCTTGGCCCGACGATATTTTCTCTTTTAGCGTTAATTGTTCCTAAAAAATTATATCCCAATGCTGCCACTTGGAGCAGTTCCGTTTGGCAAATAAGTTCGGTTTTAGGTCCTGCAGTAGCTGGTTTTTCGATTAATTGGATTGGTGTTCATTGGTCCATGTCCATCGTTTTGGGATGTTCGCTTTTTGCATTAATTGCTTTAACCCAAATTGCAACTAAGCCTATTTTAAATCCAAAAATTGGTGAACCCATTATGGAAAGCTTAAAAGAAGGCGTGAAATTTGTTTTCAATAACAAGACAATTTTAGGCGCTTTATCACTGGATATGATTGCCGTTCTTTTTGGTGGAGCAGTTGCGTTGTTGCCCATTTTTGCTCAGGATATTTTGAAAGTGGGACCACAGGGTTTTGGTGTTTTGAGAGCCGCCCCAGCTGTTGGCGCTTTTTTGATGCTAATTATTTCCGCATACATTCCTTTTACTAAAAATGCGGGTATGAAATTGTTGTCGGCTATTTTTGCATTTGGGATTTGTATTATCGTTTTTGGGCTTTCTTCTATTTTTTGGTTGTCCGTTGCAGCTTTATTTTTTAGCGGTGTTTTCGATGGGATTTCGGTGGTGATACGCCAAACTATTTTGCAATTGAAAACTCCGGATCACATGCGAGGCCGAGTTGCAGCCGTGAATTCTATATTTGTGGGTTCCTCTAATGAATTGGGTGCTTTTGAAAGCGGATTAACTGCTAAGCTGATGGGAACCGTTAGCGCAGTGGTCTTTGGCGGAAGCATGACATTGATTACCGTATTTCTTACCGGTGCCGTATCGCCTACTTTTAGAAAACTGGACTTACAAAAAGATGTTGAGGAACACGAAAAGAGCGAGTAATAAATAGTTTTTTTTTAGAAAAAACACTTCTTACTATCTTTCAGTAAATTAATCTCAAGATTACTTACCGACTTTTTTTATGTCTTTTTTATGTTTTATTATTTAGAACAAATATAAATAATACTTATATTTGTTTCAAATTGATTACACATGCAAGAAATAAAACAAATATATCATAACTATTTAGGCACTGCTTTTTACTGGAGAAAGGATAATGATGTACTATTGAACAAAGTCCAACTGGTTTTTAGAGAAATGGGTTTTTATTTTACCAAACAGGAACTGCAACTATTTAAGCGCTGCATTGAAGACAGCTATATGCAAAATAAATGCTGCGACGATTGTGAACTGAAAAACAAATGCCACAAATTTTTACTAAAAACACCTTGTTCTCAAATTGATTTGGCCGTTTCCATAGAAGAATTAAATGCCGTAAAAGACTTGGTGGAAGGCACTTTGTTTAAAATAAATCTGGATGATTATTTGTATGGAGAGGGAATGAATTAGGGATTAATACTTTTCAATCTCAAAATTCTCGCCATCAAAAACGCCATAGGTAAAATACGTAATCCAGTCGCCTAGATTCACATACTCGGCATTTTCTCCTACGGTAACTTTCATAGGCAAATGGCGGTGTCCAAAAATAAGGTAATTGTAGTGTTTGGTTTCCAGTTTTCTTTTGGAATAGAGAATTAGCCATTCGTTGTCTTCGCCAAGAAAAGTTACATCTTCATCGCCAGAAATCAATTTGTTTTTTACGGAAAGATATTGCGCCAGTTTCACGCCAATATCCGGATGAAGCCATCTAAAAAGCCATTTGAAAAACGGATTTGTAAATATCTTTTTCATGCGTTTGTAACCTAAATCGCCAGGACCTTTTCCGTCGCCGTGTCCAATAAGGAATGTTTTATCTCCAAAAGTGTATTCTTGATTGTCATGAAACACAGGAATATTCAGTTCTTTCTGGAAATAATCGGCCATCCATAAATCATGGTTTCCCACAAAGAAATAAATAGGGATTCCGCTGTCACGGATTTCGGCGAGTTTACCTAAAACACGAATAAATCCTTTTGGGATTACGGTTTTATATTCGAACCAAAAATCAAATAAATCGCCCAATAGAAAAATAGCTTCGGCATCGCCTTTTACCTCATCGAGCCAGGCCACAAATTTTTGTTCTCTCGGAAAACTCAATTCAGGTGTTGGTGCGCCAAAATGCTGATCGGAGGCGAAATATATTTTTTTGTTATGGGGTAATTGCATGAAGTTACAGTATGGATTTCATATTATCACTGGCAAACCATTCTGCAAAAGAAGATTCGGTTTCCTGTAATTTTAAGGAAAAAAGCGTGATTCCTTGCGGTAATCTATTGATGATTCTTTGAGAAAAATCTACTACCATATTTTCACTCGTTGGCTGGTAATCTACCAAAATAACGTGGTGTCCGCGGGTCATTAATTCATTTGCCAATTCGATATGCGGCGTTGTTCCGTTGAAAACTGTCGCATGGTCAAATTGATCTACAATTTCTTCTTTTACAATTTTCTTTAAATCCGTGAAGTCAATCACCATTCCAAATTTTACATTGGAACGATCCGTAATTGGAGTTCCAATTACTGTTACTGACAATTTATAACTATGTCCGTGAACATTTTTACATTTCCCGTCATACCCGTATAAGGCGTGTCCGGTTTCGAAACTAAATTGTTTTGTAATTCTGATATTGCTCATCGGAGTTTAATTTTGATGCAAATTTAGCAAATTGATATGAGAAATGTGATGTAAATCTTTCCCCTCCCCAAGAGAGAGGGAGATAGTATGGAATTATTTTGCTTATAATCTGAATTTGATAGTTCCCAAATGTTCTAGCCCTGATGGAAACGGCATCCTTTTTATAAGGTGATTTTTCTTCACCTTATAAAAAGATATAGTGAACAGCAGGAAATAGCTCCTGAAAAAATTAATTTTTGAATTGAGACAATGCTTTTCTGGTAAAATCAGACAGCACCAATTTACCCGAAATCGCGGCGCGTTCCAGCAACAATGTATCCCAATGTTGCGTTCCTTCCCACAACACTTTTTTCATTTCCAGTAAAGCTTCGGGATTATAACTGGATAATTTAGCACTGAAATCAGCTATTGCGGCATCCAATTCTTCAATGGTTTCAAAAGTATTGGCGTACAATCCTTTGGCTGCAGCCCAATCAGCGGTTTTCCATTCGTGAGCTGCGAGCGTCATTTCGGCCATTGCTGTCTTTCCAATCTTCTTTGAAACTACGGGTTCTATCACAAAAGGACCAATTCCGATGGCCAATTCTGATAATTTTATGGAAGCATTTTTTGTAGCCAAGGTGTAATCACAAGCGGATGCAATTCCTACGCCGCCGCCAACTGCTTTTCCGTGAACGCGGCCCACAATAAGCTTGGAACACAAACGCATGGCATTGATTAAATGTGCAAATCCAGAGAAAAAATGGGCTCCTGCGGCTTCATCCGAAACGGCCAAAAGTTCATCAAAAGAAGCGCCTGCACAAAAAGCTCCCGAGCCTTCACTTTGAATAACAATCACCGAAACAGCTGGATTTGAACTCAAAACAGCGAACTCATTCGTTAGACGATCTAACAATTCTCTGGGAAAAGAATTGCTCGAAGGATGACCAAATGAAAGGGTTGCGATTTTGTTTTCGATTGTTGTGAATAGCGAACCTGTTGGGTTTTCTGATACCATAGCGGGGATTTTGATGTAAAGTTAAAAAAAGTAAAGTAGGATTTGGCTTTTTTTCAAATAGAATAGATTTGTAATTTGAAATTTGCTTTTTGGAAAATTTATATGTTATATTTGCGAACTCGTTTGGGGGATTAGCTCATTTGGCTAGAGTGCTTGCCTGGCAGGCAAGAGGTGATCGGTTCGAATCCGATATTCTCCACTAATTGATAATCAAGCCTTACAGCAATGTGAGGCTTTTTTATTTTAAAGCCTATGTTTTATACTTATATTATTTTCTCTAAAACTTTAGACAAATATTACACTGGTTCCTGTGAAAATATTGAAAATAGACTTAATGACCATTTAAATAGCAGAAGTGCTTACACAAAAGTGGCTAAAGATTGGATAATGGTTTATTTTGAAAGTTTTGATTCACGCTCATTGGCTGTACAAAGAGAAATGGAAATCAAAAAGAAGAAAAATAGAAAATATATTGAATTTTTAATATCAAAAGAATCATCTGAATAGAGTGTCCCGAAAGCGTTCGGGAAGGTGACCGTTTCGAATCCGGTATTCTCCACAAAACAAAACCGTAAAATCTTTTAACTAAGAGTTTACGGTTTTTTTATTTTTATAAATTTTATAATTGAGATTTAGAATCAAAGACAACTATTTCAAATAATCTATTTTACCAACAGTTCGCATCACGCGCACAATTTTAGCTTTTCGTCTGTTGATATAAGAGGAAGAACTGGTTGCCGAATATTTTCTAGGATTGGGCAAAATCGCTGCAATTCCAGCTGCCTGCATCGGCGTGAGGCTGGAAGCATCTTTTCGGTACCAATGTTCTGCAGCTGCTTGCGCTCCATAAACACCATTTCCCATTTCGATACTATTCAAGTACACTTCCATAATGCGTTCTTTACCCCAAATAACTTCAATCAGAACAGTGAAATAGGCTTCAAGTCCTTTTCTCAAATAACTTCGGCCTTGCCAAAGAAATACATTTTTGGCCGTTTGTTGTGATATGGTACTTCCTCCTTTTATTCTTCGACCTCTTTCATTGCTTTTATACGCTTTTTGCATCGCAACAAAATCAAAACCATTGTGTTTCAGAAACGTTCCATCCTCACTGGCGATTACGGCTTTTTGAAGATTCTCCGAGATATTCTCAATTGGTTCCCAGTCGTGGCTGAAAAAAACTTCTTTTCCAGCGGCTTTATTTTCAATCGCCCGAATCACCATTAAAGGCGTAAACGGAACCGGAACAAATTTAAAAAATACCACAAAAAATAAAGAAAGTCCGAAGAACCATAACAATACTTTAAATAAAAAACGGGTTAGTTTGCTCATAAAAGAGGTCGGTTCTTTTTTAACGGGTTGTCTTGATTTCTTTGGTGTTATTTTCGTTGCCATTATACTAATTCTGCTAATTCTGTTCCAATTAAACTTCCTATTGCCACTCCCATTCCACCCAATCGTACGCCACAATAGACATTATCGGACAGTTGTGAAACGATAGGATTCTTACTATTGCCAATACCCATAATCCCGCTCCAACGGTGTGCAATCTGGAAATCCTGATTCGGCAAAATTACTTCTTTTAATAATTGTTCCAATTTTTTTTGGACAATTTCTGTTTGTCCAAATTCGGTTGTGTTTTCCGTCTCAAAATCCAGGTTTCTTCCTCCGCCCAATAGTATTCTGTCGCCAATATTCCTAAAATAATAATACCCTCGATCTAAGTGAAAAGTCCCTTTTATGTCTAAATTTTTAATAGGTTCCGTGATTAAAACCTGTGCTCTGGCTGGTTTAACAGCTCCATTAGTCAATTCGTTTGCAAAACCATTAGTCGCAAACAATATTTTTTTAGTACTAAAACTGAAATCGCCAAGTGCCACTTCCACTCCATTTCCTTTATCAAAATAAGAGGTGACAATTTGTTGGTTTAGAATTAAAATATTTTTAGAAACTGATTCTTTCAACAAAGCCTGCATCATATTTCCGGTATCAATCTGTGCTTCAAATGGATTAAAAACTAAATATTCCTGTATCCCGCCAAATCCAAAACGATCTACTTCTTTGGCAAAAACATCCGCTTTAAAAAGTGGTCTTAAAATTTCATTGATGAATGGTAATTTCCCGACACACTCACTGTAACAACTTTCATCGTCTTTTAAAAACAACTCATATCCGCCATACGGTTTAAAATCTATCGTGTCATCACCGAGTCTTTTCCGCAACAATTGCAATCCTTTCCACCGTTTTTGGATAAGATGAATCACTTCTTCTTCTGAATGGGATTTTAAATCGTCTATGATTTCTGAAAGACTTCCAAAACACGCAAAACCAGCATTTTTAGTACTTGCGCCTTGCGGCAATATCCCTTTTTCCAGGACTAGAATTTTGCTTTCCGGGAATCTTTCGCGCAAGCGTAATGCAGCGTGCAAGCCCACAATACCGCTTCCTACGATGGCATAATCGACATCCGTAAACCAGTTTTTCAACTCCCAATAGCTCAAATCCATGTTTAAATATTTTTCATAAAATTAATAATTTTTTGGATTTATTCTCAATTTATTTCAGGAGCTAATCCCGCTATCCGTTTCAATCTTTCTAGTCCTGAACTTGTTTCAGGATTCTGAAACAAGTTCAGGACTAGAAAGGATTTCCACTTTTATCGGGGCTAAAAAGCAAGTGTTAAAAACGAAAAAACATCAATTTAAATTAGCTAATTTTAGCATTCGAAAAAATCAATTAATACAATGAAAAAAATACTGTTTATACCCTTATTAATGATGAGTTTAACTGCTATGGCACAAAATGTAATGACCCCGGAACTGCTCTGGAAACTAGGAAGAGTCACTCCTTTAGGTATTTCCAAAGATGGAAAAAATATAGTTTATAAAGTGACCACTCCTTCGGTCCAAGAAAACAAATCCGACTCAAAATTCTACATTTTACCCATAAATGGAGGAAATCCAACTGAAGTAAAAGATACCGCAGCCCTATTAAAAGACAAGAACATTTCTCCAGACGGGAAATATATCGTTTATAATGAAGAAGTAAAAATCGAAAAAGTTCACGGAAAAGATTTTTATCCGGAACTGGAAAAATCAGACGTTCAAATCTATGACGGCTTGAATTACCGCCATTGGGACACTTGGAACGAAGGCAAATACAATCATGTTTTTTACAAAGAAAACAAAGAAGGCGCAGTAGGTATTGAAATTATGAAAGGCGAAAATTTTGACAGTCCACAAAAACCTTTTGGTGGAGACGAGGATTACATTTGGTCGCCAGACAGCAAAAGCATCTTGTATGTCAGCAAGAAAAAAGCAGGAACCGATTATGCTGTTTCTACCAACACCAATATTTTCGAATACAATCTGGAAACAGGAAAAACCGGCAATAGAACCGAGGAAAACCTAGGATATGATACCGCTCCACAATTTTCTCCAACAGGAAATTTAACTTGGTTGCAAATGAAACGCGACGGTTATGAAGCCGATAAAAACGACCTGATGGTGAGTTTCAAAGGAATGAAAATGAACTTAACGGCGAATTGGGACGGAACAGTTGATCATTTCATTTGGAGTACTGACGGGAAAAAAATCTTTTTTGTGGCGCCGATAGACGGAACAAAACAATTGTTTGAAGTTAATTTTCCAGGTCTGACCAAAATAGCAATTATTGTTCGCCAAATCACAACTGGCGATTTTGATGTCAATGATTTAGTTGGTATCTCAGGCGATAACATCATCGTAACGAAAACCGACATGAATCATGCAGCGGAAATTTTTTCATATAATTTAAACAAAAATACTTGGAAACAACTTTCGAATGTCAATACGGCAACCTATAATTCTTTGGCGTTAAGCAAAACCGAAAGGCGATATGTAACGACGACGGATGGCAAAAAAATGTTGGTTTGGGTCGTTCTTCCGCCTAATTTTGATGCCACAAAAAAATACCCAACACTTTTATACTGTCAAGGTGGACCGCAATCTGCATTGACACAGTTTTATTCCTACCGATGGAATCTACAGTTGATGGCTGCCAACGGCTATATTGTTGTGGCTCCAAACCGACGCGGAATGCCGGGTCACGGTGTAGAATGGAATGAGCAAATCAGCAAAGACTGGGGCGGACAAGTGATTGACGATTATCTATCAGCGATTGATGACGTAGCGAAGGAAAATTATGTTGATGCCAGCCGTTTAGGATGCGTTGGCGCCAGTTATGGCGGATATTCTGTTTTCTATTTAGCTGGAATTCACAACAACCGATTCAAAACGTTCATTGCCCACGATGGCGTTTTTAATACCCAAAGCATGTTTGGAACTACTGAGGAAGTTTTCTTTAGCAACTGGGATTTTGGTGGTGCATATTGGGAGAAAGACAATGTTGTAGCTCAAAAAGCCTACACGACTTTTAATCCAATGACTTTAGTAGAAAAATGGAACAAACCTATTTTAATTATTCAGGGCGGAAAAGATTTTCGTGTACCAATTGGACAAGGTCAAGAAGCGTTCCAAGCAGCACAATTACGTGGCATAAAAAGTAGATTCTTGTATTTTCCAGAAGAAAACCACTGGGTGTTGAAACCACAAAATGCTCAGGTCTGGCAAGGTGAATTTTTTAAATGGCTAAAAGAGACGTTGTAGATTAGAATTATTGACAAATGAAACCTCACTTTTCCGTGAGGTTTTTTTGTTGATGCCAAAATATTTTGAATATCTTAACTTTAAAGCCTTTTCTAATTTTTATCTTTGAAAAATGGATAACAAAAAAAGCTACATTCCGATAAAAGTTTTCTTAAGCTACCTAGTTTTAGTGCTGCTTTTTGGAAGCGTAGGTTGGTTTCTATATTCCGAAAACAAGAGTTTTTCTTCAACTGAAAGAAGTTTTACCGAGAAAAACGGGTCTATTTTGAAAGTAAGCAATGTATTGTCCAATTTATACAAAACAGAAAGTCTGGCCAGAATCGCTATTCAGTCGGAATCCGAAAAAGATTTCAAAGATTATGTTTCAAAGACTACAGCGCTGAAAGTTGACATTGATTCCTTGAAAGCGGCGGTTTCTACTCCATATCAAATCACATTACTGGACAGTGTACAGGTTTTATTATCCAAAAAAATTCAGAACATTCAGCAATTAAAAGCAATAAAAAACAAAACCGAAGATGAAATTGCAGTCAGTAGTGCCATCTCTGATTTGACAAAAATGGAATCTTCAATGCGGAAACTTCAATTGGAGGATTTTGCTAAAAACCCCTCGATGATGGGTGATTATGAGCGCAATGTACTCAAGAAATATGTTGCCTATCTCAATCAAAACATCCCTGATGACAGCACCAATACGTTAAGTAAAAAGGCCTCTGATTCTATTTTATCGGTTTCAAAAATGTTGCTGAATGAAGTACAAAAAGAGACCGCAAATAAGAAAAAACTATTGAGTTTTGAGGAAAATAAATTGCTTCAAAACGAACTTTCAATCTCGGACCAATTGAGAAAAGTTCTTGGAATTATAGAACGGGAAATTATTCTTAACACTACCAAAAGCTATTTAGGAAGAGAGAAATCTTTAAAAAAAACCAATCAAATTGTTACTACCGCAGCGATAATTGGGTTACTGCTGACATTATTTTTTCTAATTTTAATACTAAATGATTTTTCTAAGACACAATCATACAAGAAACAATTAGAGGCTGCTAATCTTAAGGCTAAAAAACTACTAACAAGCAGAGAGCAACTTATTTCAACGGTAAGCCATGATTTAAAAACGCCATTAAGTACTATTATTGGGTATACTGAACTGCTTGGAAATTCAGATTTAAACACCAAACAATTGCACTTTACCAAGAACATCAAGGGTTCCTCCGACTATATTTCAAAACTGGTTCAGGACTTATTGGATTTCACGCAAATCGAAGCTGGAAAAATTTCCATTGAAAAAATTGCATTCTCTTTGCCCGATATTATTACTGAAGTAAGCAACAGCATTCAATCCGTTTACAATCAAAAACCGATACAACTCATCATTGAAATTGATCCTAAACTACACCAAAAAATAATTGGAGATCCGTTTCGCTTAAGACAAATATTATCTAATATTATTGGGAATGCTTTCAAATTTACCGAAGAAGGATTTATAAAAATTGAAGCTAACGTTCATTCAGAAACCGATACAATGATCATACTAATCGAAGATTCCGGTATTGGAATTGCAGATAAGAACCAACAATTAATTTTCGAAGAATTTACACAAGCTGATGAAAAAATAGAAAAAAAATATGGTGGAACAGGTTTGGGCCTTACGATTTCTAAAAAAATGGTTGCTATTTTAGGCGGTGAATTGCATTTGAAAAGTAAATTGGGTACTGGAAGTATTTTTGAAATCCAAATTCCGTTAATTTTTGATACGCAATTATCTCGTAGTGAAACAGGAATCGGAATCTCAAAAAAACAATACACCGCGATTATTATTGATGACGATCAAAATTTATTGCAATTGACCACAGAGGTTTTGCGGCAGCAGCAGTATCTTGTTTTCCCCTTTGACAAGGCACAGGATGCACTTTCGTGGATAAAAAACAACGATTTCGACTTTATCATTACTGATATTCAGATGCCAGTTATGGATGGTTTTTCATTTTTGAAAGAATTACAAAACAAAACCATCTCTAATTATGAAAATCAACCTATCATCGCTGTAACCGGAAGAAATGACATCGATTTAGAACACTACCAAAATTCTGGATTTACAACTGTTATCAGGAAACCTTATACTCCAAAAACTGTTTTGGCAACCATCAAAGCTATTCTAGATAACAGTGAAATTCCTGCTGTTTTACCTGTGATGAGTCATCCCAAAAACACAACAAAAACATATACATTGAAACCGCTAAAATTATTCTTATCTGATGACAAAGATGCTTTGAAAGAAATTTTAGAATCGTTTATGACGAATACAATAGAAAGTTTAAATGAATTAGAACAAGCTGCGACTGAAAGCAATTTTGAGGAAATAAAAAATATCGCCCATAAAATGAATCCAATGTTTAAACAAATAGAAGCAATGGATATTAGTACAATTTTAGACCAATTGGAACTTGAGGATCTTTCCTCGGATGAAATTAAAAAAGCTGTTTCCGATTTAAAAAGTAAAATAACAGCTCTTTTTGTACATCTGGAAAAGGAAAAAAATTAATTAATATTGTACAATTTTAATTTATTATACAATGTTTTCCTGTTGATTTTAAGCAATTTAGCCGCTTCTGTTTTATTGTTATTTGTTTTATTTAAAGCTTCCATAATAGTTTCTTTTTCATTTTCTGATAAAGAAAAATCAGTAGTTACTTTCTCTTCATTTTGAAAAAATTCAGCCGGAAGCGCCGCTTTTTCAACAAAATCCCCTTGTGTTAAAAGTATTGCCCTTTTAATACAGTTTTGAAGTTCCCTAAGATTTCCAGGCCATCTATAATTTTGAAAAATAGTCATCACTTCAGATGAAAATCCGAGGACATTTTTATTTAGCTCCTGATTTGATTTTTCCAGAAAAAAATCTGAAAAAAGCATTAAATCTTCATTTCTTTCTGTTAATGAAGGCGAATGGATGGAGAATTCATTGATCCTGTGATACAAATCTTCGCGAAAATCACCTCTTTTTACTGCTTCTCGCAAATCTTCATTTGTTGCGGTAATAATTCTGATATCAACGTTGATTTCTTTATTACTGCCTACGGGTTTAATTTTTCTTTCCTGCAAAGCACGTAACAGTTGGATTTGGTTTTCATAAGAAAGATTTCCTATTTCGTCCAAGAAAATAGTTCCGCCATTTGCTGCTTCAAAAAAACCGATTTTATCCTGAATTGCACCGGTAAAAGATCCTTTTACATGTCCAAAAAATTCACTCGCAGCCAACTCTTTTGGAATGGAACCGCAATCAACCGCAATGAAATTAGTGTTTTTTCTAGAACTATTTTCATGAATACTTTTGGCAATTACTTCTTTTCCAGTTCCGCTTTCGCCGATAATTAAAACCGACATATTTGTTGGACTCACCAGTTGGATGTACTCAGCAAGTTTTTGGGAAGCTTTAGAAATTCCCTGAACAAAATTATTTTCTGCTTTTTTTGTTGCTTGCTTTACACTTTTAGAAATTGAAGCAACATTATTCAATTCTTTACTATCTGAATGCAAAGCATTATTGATAACCAAAAGTACTTCTTCTGGATTGAAAGGCTTGGAGATATAATCTGCTGCGCCATTTTTTATCGCTTTTACAGCAGTGCTCACATCCGAATATCCAGTCATTAATAACACTGGAACAGCAGGATGTATAGCTTTTATTTCAGTCATAAGAAGGATTCCATCATAATCAGGAAGTCTTAAATCTGTGATAATCAGATCAAATTCACTGTTTTTTAGTTTAGATTTCGCTTCCGCAGCTGAAAATGCTGTCGTTACCTCAAAGGATTTTTTTATCAGAAATTTTTCTAATAATTTACAAAAAGCCACATCATCTTCAATCAATAAAATTTTGGTCATTACATTTTAACTTTAATGCTAAAATAAAGTTATTTAAGTTGTATTCTCATAATTTTTTGCAAAAAAAAAGAGAGACTGTGAAAACAATCTCTCTTTTTAAAAATAAAAATTTCCCTAAATTATTTATTTATCCAGTTTCCAGCTGCATCCGCATAAACAGTAGCTTTTTGGTCTTTAACTGTGATTTCTAGTTTATATTCTTTTTTTGCATTGATGTATGCTTTTCCGAGAACTGCTCCCGGATAGGCTGTTTCTAGCGCTTTTTTGACAGCATCAGGAACTTTTTCAACTTCAATATATCCTTCTTGAAGAACAGAAGATTGATTTTGTACCTGCACTGTTGGAACTTCCCCCGCATAACTTGATAAACTTCCTAAAACGATTGCTGCTGATAAGAGTAACTTTTTCATACTATTTTATTTTAATTGCTATTATTTAATCTTTTATTTTTGAATCCATTTTCCGGTTTCATCTGCAAACAGATTTCCTTTTTTATCTCCAAGAGTTATATCTAATTTGTACTCCTTTTTTGCATTGATGTATGCTTTGTCTAAAATCGCACTAGGATAAGTAGCCTTCAACGCCTCAGTAATTGCAACTGGAACTTCTTCAAGTTTCACTTCGGTATATTCTTCTTGAACCGTTACTGTTTTTGTGACATCATTGGTATTTGGAACTGAAGCTGCGTAAGTTGATAAACTTCCTAAAACAATTGCTGCGGATAAAATTAATTTTTTCATGATATGTGTTTTTTAAATTATTTATTTGTTATTGTTGTTTAGTATAATAGAATAATCATACCATTCTTCAAACGTTACACAAAACAGCTCTAAACCCTTTAAAAACAACGTTTTTTAAAATTTAATAATTTTTTTGTTTGGGAAAAGTGGGTAATCAACTGAGTAACGTGTATAATTTTTACACAAAAACAGATCGCATTTGAAACTATTTTAAACAAAAAAACCTTGCATCACTGCAAGGTTTTTTAACGTAATTGTATAATTTCTATTCTGGATCGTTCATTTTGAAAGTATCCATAAATGCAGTTGTATAATCTCCCGCAATGTAACGAGGATCATCCATTAACTGTCTGTGAAAAGGAATAGTCGTTTTTATACCTTCGATAACAAATTCATCTAAGGCTCTTCTCATCTTACTAATTGCCTCTTCACGAGATTGTGCCGTTGTAATCAACTTCGCAATCATTGAATCATAATTTGGCGGAATAGTATAACCAGAATACACATGCGTATCTAAACGAACACCGTGTCCTCCAGGCATATGCAACGTAGTGATTTTCCCTGGTGAAGGACGAAAATCATTATAAGGATCTTCCGCGTTGATACGACATTCAATAGCGTGTAATTGAGGTAAATAATTTCTACCTGAAATCGCAACTCCAGCTGCAACAAGAATTTGCTCACGAATTAAATCATAATCAATAACCTGTTCCGTAATAGGATGCTCCACTTGTATACGCGTATTCATTTCCATGAAGTAGAAATTGCGGTGTTTATCCACTAAAAATTCTACCGTTCCGGCTCCTTCATACTTAATATATTCTGCCGCTTTAACCGCTGCTTCTCCCATTTTCTGACGCAATTCGTCAGTCATAAAAGGAGATGGAGTTTCTTCCGTTAATTTCTGATGACGTCTTTGCACGGAGCAGTCTCTTTCAGAAAGATGACATGCTTTACCGTAGGCATCACCCACAACTTGAATTTCGATATGACGAGGCTCTTCGATTAATTTCTCCAGATACATTCCGTCATTTCCAAAAGCTGCAGCAGATTCCTGACGAGCACCTTCCCAAGCTTTTAATAATTCATCTTCTTTCCAAACCGCACGCATTCCTTTTCCACCACCACCAGCAGTTGCTTTTAGCATTACTGGAAAACCAAAATCTCTCGATAATTGTAGGGCTTGATCATACGATTCTAAAATCCCTACTGAACCAGGAACACAAGGGACGCCTGCTTCAATCATAGTCGATTTAGCGGAAGCTTTGTCTCCCATTCGATCAATCATTTCAGGAGATGCTCCAATGAATTTGATACCATGTTCTTGACAAATTTTAGAAAATTTAGAATTTTCAGAAAGAAATCCGTATCCTGGATGTATTGCATCTGCATTTGTAATCTCTGCAGCAGCAATTATATTCGACATCTTCAAATAGGACAAGTTGCTTGGAGGTGGTCCTATACAAACCGCTTCATCAGCAAACTTAACGTGTAAACTTTCGGCATCAGCAGTAGAATAAACAGCTACTGTTTTGATACCCATTTCCTTGCATGTTCTAATTACGCGTAACGCAATTTCTCCTCTATTTGCAATTAATATTTTTTTAAACATCTTTTTTTGAAATTTTAAATGTTGAATTTTAAATTAAAAATTATTTCAAATAACGAAAACTCATCATTCAAAATTTATAATTTATAATTTATAATTTCTTATGATGGATCTACTAAGAATAAAGGTTGGTCAAATTCAACAGGTGACATATCGTCAACCAATATTTTTACAATTTTACCAGAAATTTCAGATTCAATTTCATTAAATAATTTCATGGCTTCGATTACACAAAGTACGTCACCTTTCGAAATTGTTTTACCTACTTCAACAAACATTGGTTTATCCGGAGATGGTTTTCTATAAAAAGTTCCAATGATTGGTGATTTTATAGTGATATAATGAGCGTTTTCTACTACAGGAACTTCTGGAGCAGCTGCTACTGGCGCAATTTGCTGAGGAACTGCCGCTTGCTGAAGTGGTGCTTGAGCAGGCATTTGCTGAACATACGTGGTTTCTGTTACATTTCCTTCCAAAGTCGTTCTGATAGTGATTTTTACATCATCCATCTCCAACTTAACCTCTGCAACTCCTGAATTTGCTACAAACTTGATAAGATTTTGAATTTCTTTTAAATCCATAATTATTTGTTTTTAGTTTAAATTTATTTTTTGTCGTACGCCCATTTTAGATAAATAGAACCCCATGTGAATCCTCCACCAAAAGCGGCTAAAATTATCGTGTCTCCTTTTTTGAATAAATGTTCAAAATCGCTAAGTACTAGTGGTAAAGTAGCAGAAGTGGTATTTCCATATTTTTCGATATTCATCAGCACTTTAGAATCTTCTAGATTCATTCTATTTGCTGTTGCATCGATGATACGTTTATTGGCTTGATGAGGAACTAACCAATCTACATCTTCATTTGTCAAATTATTTCTTTTCAAAATTAATTCGCTTGAATCAGCCATATTTGTCACAGCATATTTAAACACTGTTTTCCCATCTTGTATAATATTATGCCTTTTTTCTTTTATTGTATCAATAGAAGTTGGATGAAGTGAACCTCCAGCATCAATTTTTAAAAAATCCCTGCCAATTCCGTCACTGCGCAAGTATTCGTCTTGCAATCCTAATCCTTCATAATTAGGTTCGAATAATACTGCACCAGCGCCATCACCAAAAATAATACAAGTTGATCTATCAGTATAATCAACAATAGAGGACATCTTATCAGCACCAATTAAAAGTACTTTTTTATATCTACCGGATTGTATGTAAGCAGCTGCGGTTGACATTCCAAATAAGAAACTGGAACAAGCAGCCTGCAAATCATAAGAAAAAGCATTAGTTGCTCCAATTTGAGTAGCAACATATACACCTGTAGCAGCAACTGGCATATCCGGTGTAGCGGTTGCCATAATCAACAAATCTATTTCCAGCGGATCGATATTAGCCTTGGCTAATAAATCTTGTGCCGCTTTTATGGCCAAAAAAGAAGTTCCTTTTTCATCATCTTTTAGGATTCTTCTTTCTTTTATTCCTGTACGAGAGGTGATCCACTCGTCATTGGTATCTACCATAGCTTCAAGAGCTTTGTTCGTTAGTACAAAGTCTGGAACATAGGCTCCAACAGCGGTAATTGCGGCTGTAATTGTATTCATCGTATGCGTTTATTTCTAGCCAAATGTTGCCATTTGAAAATTTTTTAAAAGACTCGAAATTTACAAAAAAAATTCCACTCTGATTGATTTGGAACTTCTTATTTAATTAAAATTATAGACAACAAAAAAACTCTCACGATGTGAGAGTTCGAATATCATTTACAAAAATGTATTAAGCAACAGCTACAGATTTATCTATAACAACTTGCCCTCTGTAGTACATTTTACCTTCATGCCAGTAAGCTCTGTGGTATAAGTGTGCTTCTCCAGTGATAGGACAAGTAGCGATTTGTGCTACAGTAGCTTTGTAATGTGTTCTTCTTTTATCTCTTCTTGTTTTGGAGATTTTTCTCTTAGGATGCGCCATTTTACTATATTATTTATCCGTTAATAGTTGCTTTAATTTGTCCCATCGCGGGTCAATATTTTCTTCTTCTTTATTTTCTTCTTTTATTTCTTTTACTGCAAGTTCATTCAGCTTAGTCAAAGCTTCCGTTTGTAAACTTCCGTCTTTTATGCCTGGATGAACACGTCTTAGAGGCACTGACAACACAATCATTTCATAAATATATTGTGCAATATCTATTTCAAATTCTCCGTGAGGTAAAATTAACAATTCCTCATTGTCATTATTAAATTCTTCACCAAAACGAACGATTAATTTCATCTTGCCTTTGATTGGCATATCAAAATCTTCGCTGGTAAGATCACAAGGTACATTTACAACGCCTTTATGCTTAAAACTCAACTCTAACAGCGTACTTTTCTTCTCTAAAACTACATTTACTTTGATATTTGAATTTTGATATTCATTATAATCAAAGATTTCAAAGAACGCATTACTGATTTGATACTCAAAATGATGTTTCCCTAGCTTTAATCCTATAAAAGGAATTAAATATTCTTTTGTGTTCTTCATTTCAACAACAATTTGCCCCTAAACTTCGGGAGTGCAAAGATATAAAATTATTGCAAAACTAATAATGTTATTCACTTTTTTTTGTTCACAACTGCTTTTCTTTTGTTTTCAATGGTTTCTCACTGATTTCGGCATATTGATTTCTTGAGTGATAAATGTCTAAAGCCAAATATACCGCCTCTTTAAAAGAGTTGAAATCCGCTATTCCCTTTCCTGCTATGTCGTAAGCAGTACCATGATCCGGCGAAGTTCTTATCTTATTTAAACCCGCAGTATAATTCACTCCTTTACCAAAAGACAATGTTTTAAAAGGAATCAGCCCTTGATCGTGATAAGTAGCTATAACAGCATCGTATTTCTCGTATTGGTTACTGCCAAAAAAACCATCCGCAGCAAAGGGCCCAAAAACCAAAGTTCCTTTGTCAAATATTTTTTTTAATGCAGGTTTCAGTATCAAGTCATCCTCACTACCAATAACTCCACCGTCACCACAATGTGGGTTCAATCCCAAAACTGCAATTTTAGGTTTATTTATGCTGAAATCTTGAATCAAAGACTGTTTTATGGTTTCAATTTTTTTCTTGATTAGCTCCTCCGTAAGATGAGATGCCACTTCACTTAAAGGAATATGATCCGTCAACAATCCTACTCTTAAATTATCCTGAACCATCAACATAACTGCATTCCCTTCTAATTCCTGATCTAAATAATCCGTATGCCCCGGAAACTTAAACTCCTCAGACTGGATATTATATTTATTTATAGGCGCCGTTACCAACACATCAACCAAGCCTTCTTTCAAAGCTTTAGTTGCAGCAACAAATGATTTTATCGCGTATTCTCCGGCTTTTGAATCATTTACACCCAGATTCAAATCCACACTTTCTCTCCAAAGATTCAAAACATTAATTTTCCCAGGGACAATTTGATCGAGTTTATCAATACCATGAAGCAAAGAAGTCGATTGAAAACTTTTTTTTACAAAAGACAACAACTTAACATTCGCAAAGATAACAGGAGTACACAACTCTAACATACGAGAATCCTCGAATGTTTTTAAAACAACCTCGCTTCCAATACCGTTTAAATCTCCAATAGAAATTCCTACGATTATATTTTCTGCTTTTTTCATCATGACATACCGTTATTTATTGCTAATTTTGAAGTGCAAATTTAGTAAAATAAAACAAGAAATGTTTACAGGAATCATAGAAACCCTTGGCACCATCCAAGAAATAAAAAAAGAGAACACTAACGTGCACATCACGATGAATTCATCGATTACCGGCGAACTTCAAATAGACCAAAGCGTTGCTCATAACGGAATATGCCTTACGGTTGTTGCCCTAAATGACACTTTTTACACAGTAACAGCGATAGACGAAACCATAAAAAAAACAAACCTATCCGACTGGAAAATTGGCGACAGCGTCAATCTGGAAAGAGCTATGAAACTAGGCGACCGACTTGACGGACACATCGTACAAGGACATGTGGACCAAATAGGCACCTGCATCACCGCCGAAGAAACTGACGGAAGCTGGCTTTACACTTTTGAATATGATGAAAACCTAAACAACATCACCATAGAAAAAGGATCCGTCACAGTAAATGGAGTTAGTTTGACAGTTGTAGACTCAAAAAAAAATCAGTTTAGTGTAGCTATTATCCCTTACACCCATGAACACACCAATTTCAACACTTTTGAAGTAGGCACAAGAATAAATCTGGAATTTGATGTCATAGGAAAATATGTTTCCCGATTGTACGCAAACAAATAAAAACTATATTCTCCGTTAAAAAATAAAAACCCCAATTAAATTGGGGTTTTTGTTTTTAATCCATTACTGTAAATGATATAAATTCCGAATAACAAAGCTATTATCATTACCATATATATATTTTCATCTAAAGACAAAGCAGGAGGAGGAGGAGGAGCAGGAGGAGGAGGAGGACCTCCCTTAGCAATTATGCTAAAAAAAAAGAGAATAAAACACAACGCATTTTTCTGAACTATTTTCATAATATCAAATATAAAAATCTATTTTTAAAAAACAAATCATCTTCAATCCTAATTCAACTAATGAGTGTCTCTTTTATAAAAGTACAATACAAACTAGTTCAAATAAAAATTTTATAAATAAAAAACCGCACTAAATTAGTGCGGTTTGTGGTCCCACCTGGGCTCGAACCAGGGACCACCTGATTATGAGTCAGGTGCTCTAACCAGCTGAGCTATAGGACCGGTTTAGAGTGTGCAATATTACCACTATTTTTCATTTGCTCCAAATATTTTTGACTTAGATTTGAATATAGTTCAATTATTAGCTTTATTAAAACAGAAACCAGCTGAATATTAGATTACTACCCATTTACCCATAATAAAATTATTTTATTTCCTGGCACAATTCAATCAAAACACCATTAGTGCTTTTTGGATGCAAAAATGCAACTAACTTATTATCAGCTCCTTTTTTTGGAGTTTCATTCAAGATTACAAATCCTTCGTTTTTCAAACGCGCTATTTCTGAAACAATATCTTCCACATCAAAAGCAATATGATGAATTCCCTCTCCCTTTTTTTCCAGAAACTTAGCAATTGGACTTTTTGGGTTAGTTGCCGCAAGAAGTTCAATCTTATTGGGTCCATTCAAAAAAAAAGAAGTTGTTACTCCTTCACTTTCTACCGCTTCAAATTTATATGCCGGAGCGCCAAAAAGTTTTTCGAAAACTAAATTCGATACTTCCAGGTCTTTAACAGCGATCCCTATGTGTTCTATTTTTCTCATTATATATGTTTTGAAAGCAACGCTACTTTGGTTTGAAAATTCAAATATCGCTACTAATTAATATTGTACTACTTACTGATGTAAAATTAAACATTAAAAATAAAAAAAGTAAGCAATTTAAAAAGTAAGGGGAATTAAATCACTCATAATAATTCATTAAAAAATTTCGATTGCATGAATTATAATTGTTATTTTGTAAATTCTAATTATGATTTGATATGTTGAAAAACAATTTAAAATATACCTTCTTTCTATTGCTTTTAATTACTGTTGGATGTGCAAAAAGAGGATCCATTACTGGCGGTTTGAAAGATACCATCGCCCCTGTTTTAAAGGCAAGTTTTCCGGAAAATTTTAGCAAAAACTTCAAAGGAAACGAAATCAAACTAGTTTTTGACGAGAACATTAAACTCAAAAATCTCAACAAACAGTTGATTATTTCACCCCCAATGAAAAACGAACCGTTGATTTTACCTACAACGGCAAGCAAAACGATTACAATAAAAATCAAAGACACGCTTCAACCCAACACAACCTACAGCTTTAATTTTGGCCAAAGCATCGCTGATAATAATGAAGGAAATCCATTCAATCAATTTAAATATGTGTTTTCTACGGGCAATTATATTGACTCTTTAAGCCTTGGAGGAACAGTAAAAAGCGCCTATGACAAAGAAGTTGAGTCATTCGTTTCAGTTATGCTTTATGACGTGAACGACACTTTTAAAGATTCAATAGTATATAATGAGAGCCCAAGATATGTAACAAACACATTAGATAGCTTGAAGACTTTTAGTTTTGAGAATTTAAAAGCCGGAAAATATCTACTTGTAGCCATGAAAGACTACAATAGCAATAACAAATACAATCCAAAAACAGACAAAATTGGGTTTAGCACAGACTTTATTACTATTCCGAATGATACGCTTTACGAGTTAGAATTATTCAAGGAGTCGCTTCCTTTCAAAACTTTTAAACCAAGCCAAGCATCTGGAAACAGACTGTTCGTGGGATACGAAGGCAATGTGAATTCAGCAGCTGCAAGTCCAAAAATAGTACTAAAAACCAACAATGACATCTTGTCTACGATTATTACTAAATTCCCAAAAAAGGATTCGTTACAAGTCTGGTACAAACCCATCAAAGTTGATTCGCTGAATTTGGCTGTAGCCAAAGACAAATACGAAGCGAACTTCAATTTTAAAATCAAAGACCAGAAAAAAGATACATTAAAGATTTCAGCAATCCAAACAGGCAACCTGAAATTCCGAGAGCGCTTTGCACTAGAAAGTTCGACTCCAATAATTCGCGTTGAAAATTCGAAAATAAGTGTGATCAACAATTCAAAAACCGCAGTGGTTTTTACATCAGAATACGATGAGTTTAATCAAAAATTGTATTTTGACTTCAAAAAGGAACCTTCGGAAAATTATACTTTTAAACTCTTACCCGGAGCGCTGACTGATTTTTTTGAACAAACAAATGACACTTTAACGTATAAATTAAGCACTAAGAGTACTGCTGAGTACGGGAATCTCACTGTGTCATTAGAAAACATCAAACAATTTCCTGTTATTGTTGAACTCACTAATACAAAAGGCGATGTTTTGACCACTGAATACACTGATAAAAACACCACCGTAGACTTTAATTTAATTGAACCTGCACTTTATACCTTGCGCGCTATTTATGACACCAACAAAAACAAGGAGTGGGATCCCGGAAATTATTTAGAAAAGCGTCAGGCAGAAGAAGTGATTTATTTTTCCAAAGAAATTGATGTTCGTGCTAATTGGGATGTAAATCAAATTTTTGATTTGAGCATTCCCTACACTCCAGAACCTAAAAAGACAACCGATACGAAAAATCAGAATTAGCTATTTTTTATTTCAAAACAATCTCTGTCGTTCAAAAAACCTAATTTTTGTCTGGTTTCCAGCATTTTTTCTTGGTCTAGCTGTACTGTAAAACAGCCTTCAGATTCTTCTGGTTTCAGAACATAATTCCCTAGAAAATCGACTGCTTGCGAGTGCCCAATGTACTCATAACCATTTGCATCAGCACCGATTCTGTTAACGCCAATGGCATAACTCATGTTTTCTATCGCTCGGGCTTTTAATAAAGCATCCCAAGCATTAGTTCTTATTTTTGGCCAACTTGCCACATAAATCAACAAGTCATAATCCTCACTATTTCTGGAAAAAGCAGGAAATCTCAAATCATAACAAATCAACGGACAAATTTTCCAACCCAAATAGTCTACAACTATTTTTTGATTCCCACTCGTATAAACTTTGTCCTCACCAGCCAAAGTGAATAAATGCCTTTTATCATAAAACTGAATTGCTCCGGAAGGAAACACAAATACTAATCTGTTGTAAAAATTTCCATTTTCTACAATAACTAAACTTCCTGTAATGGCGCATTTTCTAGCTTTCGCCAACACTTTAAGCCAAGTGATCGTTTTGCCTTCCACGGTTTCAGCCACGTGTTCGGGATTCATTGTAAAGCCGCTAGTAAACATTTCCGGTAAAACAATTAAATCAACATTTTCAGTAATTGAATTGATTCTTGCTTCAAAGTAATTGCGATTTGACTTTGGGTTTTCCCAAATTAAAGGAGCTTGGATCAGGGTGACTTGCATGATTTTATTTTTTATAAAAATAAGAAATATCACAATACCAGAAGTTCATTATATTAGCAAAAAACAATTTTATGAAAAAGATACTTCTTGTATGCGCACTGTTATGCTCTATTTTAATTTTTGGACAAGAGAAATCAGGAGCAAAACAATTTTGGGAAAACCTGCAAAAACAATGCGGAAAATCCTTTGAAGGAGAAGTCAAAGAAGGCGCTGCCAATGACACTTTTCGGGATAAAAAACTAGTAATGCACGTTCGCAACTGTGACGAAAATACGATTCGGATTCCATTTTTTGTAGGAGAGGACAAATCAAGAACTTGGGTATTAACATACAAAAATGACCGAATCCAATTGAAACACGATCACCGCCACGAAGACGGCTCCGAAGATAAGGTGACACAATACGGCGGAACAGCATCTAATTCTGGTTCAGCAACGCTTCAGTTTTTTCCAGCAGATCAACAAACCTGTAAT
This sequence comes from Flavobacterium petrolei, assembly GCF_003314435.2. Classification (GTDB taxonomy): domain Bacteria; phylum Bacteroidota; class Bacteroidia; order Flavobacteriales; family Flavobacteriaceae; genus Flavobacterium; species Flavobacterium petrolei. The sequence goes on from NZ_QNVY02000001.1 coordinate 698,832, forward strand.
TTACTTCCAAATGCTTCCGCAAATGTCTGGTGGATTACTTTAGACGAAACTTCTTTTACCTATAACTTAAGACGCATCGGTTCTGACCGACTGTTTACCGTAAAATTTGACTTGACAAAAACAGTAACAACACCTTCCGCACCTTGGGGCTGGAAAGATTAATTTAAGATTGATTATTTTGCACAAAAAAAACGCATTCAACTTTGACATTGAATGCGTTTTTTAATTATATACTTTGAATTTTTATCCTTTTAAACTTGCAGATAAATATTCTCTATTCATTCTGGCAATATTTTCAAGAGAAATTCCTTTTGGACATTCTACTTCACAAGCCCCAGTATTGGTACAGTTACCAAAACCTTCAGCATCCATTTGAGCAACCATGTTCAATACACGATCAGCAGCTTCTACTTTTCCTTGCGGTAATAAAGCGTATTGTGAGACCTTTGCAGACACAAAAAGCATTGCAGAAGAGTTTTTACAAGATGCTACACAAGCACCACAACCAATACAAGTTGCAGCATCAAAAGCTCTATCAGCATCATGTTTAGGAATAGGAATTGCGTTAGCATCAGTAGGTTTCCCTGAAGTATTGATGGATACAAATCCACCCGCGTGCTGGATTCTATCAAAAGCGCTTCTATCAACTACTAAATCCTTAATTACTGGAAAAGCCTTTGCTCTAAAAGGCTCAATGTAGATTGTATCACCATCTTTAAACATCCTCATGTGCAATTGACAAGTAGGAACCCCTCTATCTGGTCCATGTGCTTCTCCGTTGATGTACAAGGAACATGAACCACAAATTCCTTCGCGACAATCATGATCAAAAGACACAGGCAAATCTCCTTTATTTATTAAACCTTCGTTTAGAACGTCTAACATTTCAAGAAAAGACATATCCTCTTCAATTCCATCTAATGGATATTCAACGATTTCTCCTTTTGCTTTGGCGTTTTTCTGACGCCATATTTTTAATGTAAGTTTCATATTTTCTTTAGTTTGAAAGTCGCACTATAAAAAGTCGTTTCCATACGACTTTCGATACTGAACTAATTCCTATTTATAACTACGAGTTACTAGTTTAACATTGTCGTACACCAATGGTTCTTTATGAAGTACAGCCTCGCTTGGTTTACCCATGTATTCCCATGCTGCAACGTAAGCAAAGTTCTCATCATCACGTTGTGCTTCACCGTCCTCAGATTGGTATTCCTCACGGAAATGACCTCCACAAGATTCGTTTCGGTGCAAGGCATCTTTAGCAAACAATTCACCCAACTCCAAGAAGTCGGCCACACGACCCGCTTTGTCTAACTCTTGATTAAAACTGTTCGCATCACCAGGCACTTTTACATCTTTATAGAACTCTTCTCTTAACGCTGCAATTTCTACGATTGCTTCATTTAATCCTTTCGCGTTACGAGCCATACCAACTTTATTCCACATGATTTTTCCAAGTTTTTTGTGGAAATAATCAACAGAATGTGTTCCATTATTATTGATAAACTGATCAATACGAGCTTTTACATTTTTCTCTGCTTCAATAAATTCAGGTAAATCAGTAGAAATTTTTCCTGTCTTGATATCTGGAGCTAAATAATCTCCTATTGTGTAAGGCAATACAAAGTAACCATCAGCTAAACCTTGCATTAATGCAGAAGCTCCTAACCTATTTGCTCCATGATCAGAGAAATTTGATTCTCCAATAGAAAAACAACCAGGAATAGTCGTCTGTAAGTTATAATCTACCCAAGTTCCACCCATAGTATAGTGTACAGCAGGATAAATCATCATTGGTGTTGTGTACGGATTCTCATCAACGATTTTCTCGTACATTTGGAATAAATTTCCGTATTTATTAGCTACAAGTGCAGCACCTAATTTTGTTATTAATGCGGCATCATTAGCATCTAAACCTTTTACGTATGCTTGTTCTTTACCGTAACGTTCAATCGCTGCCGCAAAATCTAAGTACACTGCTTCACCAGTTTTGTTAACTCCAAAACCAGCATCACATCTCTCTTTAGCAGCTCGAGAAGCAATATCTCTAGGTACTAAGTTTCCAAAAGCTGGATAGCGACGCTCTAAATAATAATCTCTGTCTGCTTCAGCAATTTGTGTTGGTTTCAATTTTCCTTCACGAATAGATTTCGCATCCTCTAATTTTGCTGGAACCCAAATTCGTCCGTCATTACGCAAGGATTCGGACATCAATGTCAATTTAGATTGGTGATCTCCTGAAACTGGGATACAAGTAGGGTGAATTTGTGTATAACAAGGATTAGCAAAAAAAGCTCCTTTTTTATGTATTTTCCAAGCAGCAGTTGCGTTACTTCCCATAGCATAAGTTGATAGGAAAAATACATTTCCGTAACCTCCAGAGGCAATAACTACGGCATGCGCTGAGTGTCTTTCTATTTCTCCGGTCACTAAATCGCGAGCAATAATTCCTCTAGCTTTACCATCCACTACCACTAAATCTTGCATTTCGTGACGCGTGTACGATTTAATCTTTCCACGACCAATTTGACGGTTCATAGCAGAATAAGCACCTAGTAACAATTGTTGACCTGTTTGTCCTTTAGCGTAAAATGTTCTTGCGACTAAAGTTCCTCCAAATGACCTGTTGTCAAGAAGTCCACCATATTCACGTGCCAATGGAACACCTTGCATTACACACTGATCAATAATATTTACAGAAACTTCTGCAAGTCTATGTACGTTTGCTTCTCTAGAGCGGTAATCTCCCCCTTTTACAGTATCATAAAACAAACGGAAAGTTGAATCACCATCCCCTTGATAATTTTTCGCAGCATTAATCCCACCTTGTGCCGCAATTGAGTGAGCACGACGAGGAGAATCCTGAAAGCAAAATGTTTTTACGTTATATCCTAATTCAGCTAATGTTGCAGCAGCAGAACTACCTGCAAGACCCGTTCCAACAACGATAATATCAATATTACGTTTATTAGCTGGGTTTACTAAATTAATATGATCTTTATAATTTGTCCATTTGTCCGCTATTGGACCATTTGGAATTTTTGAATCTAATGCCATTTATAATTTAATATTAATGATTAAAATGATGAAATAATGCAATAAAAATGAAACCGAAAGGAACTACAATTGCAAAAGCATATCCTAATGTATGTAACGATCTTGAGTATTTATTATTGAACCCAACTGATTGAAAAGAAGAGTTGAAACCGTGCCATAAGTGCAAGGATAGCAATAAAAATGATACACAATAAATCCCTGTACGCACTGGACTAACAAATTTATGAGTCAACTCTGCAAAGTAACGAGTCTCGTTAAGCGGATTAACCTCTACATATTTATAAACCATTTCAGGAACCCAAAAATCATAAAAGTGTAGCAAAATGAAAGCCAGAACCACAGCCCCAGAAACAATCATATTACGTGATGCCCAAGATGAATTAGCCGCTCCATTGTTCTTAATGTAATTAATTGGTCTTGCACTTCTATTTTTAAAGTCCAAAACAAATCCCATTACGAAGTGAAAAATAACTCCCACAATAAGAATTGGCTGGATTACAAACTGAACCAATGGATTATTTCCCATAAAATGAGAAATAGAGTTAAAAGTATCAGGACTAAAAACCGAGGTACTGTTTATAAAAAAATGTTGTGCTAAAAATAAAATTAAGAAAAGTCCAGAAAGCGCCATAGCGACTTTTTTTGCTATCGATGACTTTAATAATGCAGATTTTGCCATAGTAATTTGTATGAATTAATTTAAAAATCATACAAAAATAGAGCAATTAGTAATGAACTACAACCTTTTCGTTATAATTTATAATGATTTTAAAGTGTTAAGACCTAAATCCCAATAATTTGCTATTAACCAGCACTTAAGACGCTAAAAGTCTGTTATTTAGTTAAACAAAAGCAAATAATCGCACAATTTTACCGCAGCTGCTATTTGCTATAATCCTCATAAATAGGGATTTAATTTATCATATCAATAATTTTGATTAGGTAATTTTTTTAAATTCCTAAAAGTTTAATAAACACTATTTTTAGAACCCTAAAAAAACTGTCATTAAACTCCTAAATTTTACTTTTATAAGAAAAAAAATTATAATGAAAACAGGAATTGACGCTATCTCTTTTGATGTTGCAAAAATACATTTACCCATAAATACTTTGGCAAAAGCCAGAAATATCGAACCCGAAAAACTAGAAAAAGGACTGGGCTTAATCAAAATGACATTGCCAGACATACATCAAGACACGGTAGTTTTTGGTGCCAATGCATTGACCAAATTAATTTCAGACCACAACATAAACCTCAATGAAATTACCCGAATTTATGTAGGAACCGAAAGCGCCATTGACAGCTCAAAGCCAATAAGTTCGTTCTTGATTGCATTGATGGAACAAAAATTTGGAGAAAACACGTTATCAGAATGTGATGTGGTTGATTTTACTTTTGCTTGTATTGGCGGAGTTGATGCCATGCAAAACTGTATTGATTTTATAACATTGAACCCAACAAAAAAAGCAATTGTTGTCACTACTGATTTTGCAAAATACGATTTAAACTCTACCGGAGAATACACACAAGGTGCTGGCGCTTTAGCAATGTTGATAACTTCAAATCCAAGAATTATTGCTTTCGAAAACAATTGGGCAACCAGTACAAAAGGAGTTTTTGACTTTTTTAAACCGTTTCGAACGATTTCGAAAACAGCAATTACAGGAAATACAACTAATGAACCGTGGTTTGAAAATTTAGAAAGTGAAGTTGAAATCCACAAAGACCAGCCGGTTTTTGACGGTCAATATTCGAATCAATGCTATATGGATCGAACGAGAGACGCTTATTTTTCATTCAAAAAATTAAAAAATACCACCGAAACCGTTTACGATTCCTGGAATAGTATTGTCATGCACTTACCTTATGCTTTTCAGGGACGCCGAATGTTATCTGAAATTTATGCTTTGGACGCATCCAATACAATTATTTCCGGTGATGAAGACACTTCGGAATACCAAAATAAACTGAAAGAAATCAGCAAATCAGAAGCCTATAAAGAATTTGTAAATGAAAAATTAATGCCTGCCGAAATCGCTTCTTCTTTAATTGGAAATCTATACACAGGTTCTATTTTCATGGGGTTACTTTCAACTTTGGCTCATTTTTACGATACCGAAAAAGAAATAAGCGGCAGTAAATTTGGCTTTCTGGCTTACGGAAGCGGCTCAAAATCAAAGGTTTTTGAAGGAACCATTCAACAAGACTGGAAATTAGCCATTGCTAACGTCAATCTTTTTGAAACAATAGAAAAAAGTTTCGAAATTGACTTTGAAACTTACAACAAACTGCACAAAAAGGAACAAAAAATCAGCGTTCGAACTCCAAAAACTGAATGGCTTTTGGATCGAATTGAAAATGAAATTCCTAATTTAATTGGTGCTCGTTATTACAAATGGGTGGATTAATTTTATACTTCTAAAAAAAGCACCGACAATTCATACTTGAACTTTCGGTGCTTTTTGATTTAATAGACAGCATTCCGTTAACTGAATTTTGCCATGTATTGCTGCACAATTAAATCCGTATTTTCGTTGCGCATTTTTTGCTCTAATTGTATTGGTGGCGAAGCGCGTTCCAAACAATTTTTAACGGCACAAGTTTCACAAGTAACCCCGACAATCTGTTTCTTAAGCGAATCATTCTCGATGAACTTAAATTTTTTCTTCATTCCCGGCGTAATCAAAATTCCTACCGATATACTGCGGATACAATCTACTTTAAACGGATCCGGTGTTGCGGATGAAAAAACAAGATATTCATTTTTGCTGTTTTCATAACTGGATATTTGCGCATCAAAAAAATGATTTTTATTCTGCTTCAATGATTGCTCGATTGTACGTATGGAAACCCATCTTCGGCAGTAATGCTCATTCATTTCATTAGCGTGCGGTTCCTGCTGGTTCGTGATATGCAATTCCTTTTTTATCTGATAGGTATCCGTTCCTATTTGATGCGACAATCTCAGAAAGAAAAGATTTTTCAATTGAAAATCTTTTGGTAAAATATTAGTCAACCTCTGATAAAACGATTCGGGCGAAACATTAAAACCGCTCATCAATGCAATCATTTCCTGTGGTTTTGGATCTGTTTTAGACAAAAATAAATTCAGTTCGTCTATCAATTTTTGTCTTGGAATAAGTAAGGCTCCTGCAAAATAAGAAGCATAAAAGTTATTTAGGACCTGGTCAAAATTATCAAACTTAATCCAACTGAACGTATACAATCTTTCGGAAATCTCAAGGTAATTATATGCAATTTCTTTAGCTAAGATAAACGCCTTTTGAGGTTCATCAATATCTAAGGAAAGAAGTAACGTCTTGCTTTTTGGAACAAAAATCGATCTCAAATCCCCTAATTGTTCTTGCTCCGAAAAAACGAGTTCTTTTATTGTATAACCATATTCTTCAATTAAAATCGCCGTGAGTTCTTCAATCGAAATTTTAGCTTCAATATTCACGTGAAACGCTTTGGAAAACTGCAACACTTTCTGCTCTAAATCTTCAAAATAGTTCGTGTGTGCTTCTTGGTACGAACGCAACGACGCCAAAAAGAAACTCTCTCTTGTCAAATTATAATGCTGTGCGATCTCAATAATCGTACTTATAAACGCATTGACTTTTGCAGGAGCATTGGCAATAATATCGATAAGATCGTTTTCCTGAATCCCAAAAATCTCCAGAGGTATCTCTTTTAGAATACCCGATTTTAGAATTTCTCCAATGGGCGCCAGATTATTATCCAGCTTCAAAGACACCATATTATCATAGGAAATATCGAGTTTTTCGGCTAACAGAATAATTTTATCCGTTTTTGGATACTTTTTCCCTTTTTCAATTTCGTTTAAATACGATTTTGAAAGGTCTGTGATTTTTGCCAAACCAAATAGTGACAGATTCTTATTGGTGCGAGCCTGCTTGAGTTTAAGCCCAAAAATTAACTTGATATAATCCTTTTCTATGTTCATATCTCAAAGATAAGCTAAAAAATATTTGCGCCAAAAAAAATATTTTTCATTTTTAGCGTACGTTCGCTTGTTTTGTAAAAAACTTTTCGTAACATTGTCATGTAAAACATATTAACCATGAAAGCAAATACCGAAACAACCGAAAAATCGTTGCAGTTTTCCAATGAAACGAAAGAGCATTATCCAGAAATTTTGACGGACAAGGCCATTAATTTTATTACCGAACTTCACGAGCGATTCAATGCCAAAAGACTTTTGTTATTAGACGAAAGAAAAAAACAACAGGATTTATTCGATCAAGGTGCCTTACCAACTTTTCCTGCTGAGACCAAAAGCATCAGAGAAAGTAATTGGAAAGCGGCGCAAACACCAGACGATTTATTAGATCGAAGAGTCGAAATAACCGGTCCAGTCGACAGAAAAATGGTCATTAATGCATTGAATTCGGGTGCAAAAACATTCATGGCTGATTTTGAAGACAGCACTTCTCCTACTTGGAGCAACTTAATGACGGGACAGCAAAACCTGAAAGATGCGATAAATAAAACCATTGCTCTTGAAGATATTATAAAGAATAAAAAATACAGTCTGAACGAAAAAACTGCAGTACTGCTTGTTCGTCCAAGAGGATTGCATTTGCCTGAAAAAAATATTTTGATTAACGGAGAACAAACTTCAGGATCACTAATTGACTTCGGATTATATGCTTTTCACAATCATAAGCAACTTATTGAAGATGGAACGGCACCGTATTTTTACATTCCAAAACTGGAACATTATCTGGAAGCCAGATGGTGGAATGAAGTTTTCGAATTTACGCAGGAATATTTAGGCGTAAAAAACGGAACATTCAAAGCCACGGTTTTAATCGAAACAATAACTGCCAGTTTTCAATTAGACGAAATCATTTTTGAACTGAAAGAGCATATTGTAGGCCTTAATTGCGGGCGATGGGATTACATTTTTTCTTATATAAAAAAATTAAGAAAAAACCCAGCTTTCATTGTTCCAAACAGAGATCAGGTGACGATGACTTCTCCATTTATGAGTGCGTATTCCCAATTAGTTATTCAACGATGCCACAAACGAAATATTCACGCAATTGGTGGAATGGCAGCGCAAATTCCGATAAAAAACAACGAAGAAGCTAATAAAATTGCTTTCGATAAAGTAATCGCCGACAAAGAACGGGAAGTAAAAAATGGTCATGACGGAACTTGGGTCGCACATCCGGATTTAGTTTCACTTGCCATGACAGTTTTTGATAAATACATGCCAACCAAAAATCAGATTCAGGTAAAAAGAGAGGACGTACACGTTACCGAAAGTGATTTGCTCGAAACTCCAAAAGGAACCATTACCGAGGAAGGTGTTCGAAAAAACATTAGTATTTCCGTTCTATACATCGCTTCATGGCTTAACGGACAAGGCGCCGCAGCGTTACACAATTTGATGGAAGATGCTGCTACTGCTGAGATTTCGAGATCGCAATTGTGGCAATGGTTACAAAACGAAGTCGTTTTGGACAATAAAAAAACATTAAATACAAATTATTATCATCGTATAGCGATGGAGGAATTTGAAAAAATCAGAAAGCTTGTTGGAGATGAAAATCATGAAAAACAAAAATACAGATTAGCGGAACAATTATTAGATATTCTAGTCGTGAACGACAATTTTATCGAATTTTTGACCATTCCTGGATACAAATACATTTAAACAATCAATTACAATCCCTATTAACAAACAACCAAAAAAAAAGAAAAATGAAAACTACAGAAACAAGAATTCAAGAATTAGTTACCGACTGGATTACAAACCCAAGATGGAATGGTATTGAGCGCCCCTATACTGCTGAAGAAGTTGTAAAATTGCAAGGTTCGTATCAAATAGAACATAGTGTTGCCAGAATTGGAGCGAATACTTTATGGAATAAACTAAATTCTCAAGATTTTGTAGCCGGACTTGGCGCGCTTACCGGAAACCAAGCCATTCAAGAAGTAGAGGCAGGATTAGATGCTATTTATTTGAGCGGTTGGCAAGTTGCCGCTGATGCAAATGTAGCCGGAGAAATGTATCCTGACCAATCTTTATATCCTGCTAACAGCGTTCCATTGGTAGTAAAACGAATCAATAATGCGCTTTTGAGAGCGGATCAAATACAAGTGGTTAACGGAACAGCTGACAAAAAAGAATACTTAGTTCCTATTGTGGCTGACGCCGAAGCTGGTTTTGGTGGAAACCTGAACGCTTTCGAATTAATGAAATCGATGATTGAAGCAGGAGCTGCCGGAGTTCACTTTGAAGACCAATTGAGTTCTGCTAAAAAATGTGGTCACTTAGGTGGAAAAGTTTTGGTTCCTACTCAAGAAGCCATCAACAAACTAATTGCGGCTCGTTTAGCAGCTGACGTAATGGGAACACCAACGTTGATTGTCGCTCGTACAGATGCAGATGCGGCCAACTTATTGACTAGCGATATTGACCCAAGAGATGCTAAATTCATCACTGGCGAAAAAACCGGAGAAGGTTTTTTCTATGTAAATTGTGGTGTGGAGCAAGGAATTGATAGAGGATTGAGTTACGCGCCTTATGCTGATTTAATCTGGATGGAAACCAGTAATCCGGATCTGGATTACGCAAGACAATTTGCTGAAGGAATTCACGCAAAATTCCCAGGAAAAATGTTGGCTTACAATTGTTCGCCTTCTTTCAACTGGGCTGCAAAATTATCCGTTGCTGAAATGGAAACGTTCAGAGAGGATCTTGCTGCAATGGGATACAAGTTCCAATTCATCACTTTAGCCGGATTCCACGCACTAAATACGAGTATGTTCGAATTGTCTAAAGCCTACAAAGAAAGAGGAATGGCAGGCTATTCTGAATTACAAGAAAGAGAATTTGCTTTGCAAAAACACGGTTTCAAAGCGGTAAAACACCAAGGTTTCGTAGGGACATCCTATTTTGATGCGGTACAAAATACCGTGACAATTGGAAAATCTTCTACAACTGCCATGAAAGATTCTACAGAAGTAGCTCAGTTTTAAACAAAATAGCAACCATAAAAAAATACGATTTCAGATGGAATCGTGTTTTTTGTTTTTAAAATAAAAAGACTTTCTATTTTGATTCTATAATTTCCAGATCAGTAACCACTTTCTCTTTTCCTTTTTGAATACTGATTTTATTGATTGAAATTGGAAGGTAATATTTCCCATTTTTGGCTTCTTCCAATTTTAGTTTTTTGTCTTTATTTTTCCAATTATCCGCTACCGTTTTAGTCATTGAAAGATCGTAAATGTGTTTATTCAATCCTTTTGACGCTTTCACTTTCTGAGAATAAACGACTTCTTTTAAACTGTTTTCAATTTGCAAAAGCACTTCTGAATCCCCATTCGAATAAAACCAAATCTCTGCTTTTGGTTCTGAAGCCTTAGCCCAAGAACTCCAACTGTTTCCCCATTCTCTTGATTTTTTTATCTTTATTAATTCGAAAACATGAAGACTTTTCGACACCACTTTATCGCTCAATTGTTGCACTTGCTCTAAATTGACTTTATAAATCGAGCGACCGTGAGTTCCCACCACTAAGTCTTTTACTTTCTTTTGAATCACTAAATCGTGAACGGCAACGTTCGGAATTCCGTTCGAAAAATCATCCCAAGTTGTTCCTTTATTTAACGAAACGTACAATCCGTTATCCGTTCCCAAATACAAAACATTCTCATTTATATTATCCTCCACAATCACATTCACAGGACTTGCAGGCAAATTACTGGCGATATTTTTCCAAGTTTGACCAAAATCATCCGACACATACAAATAGCTGGTGAAATCATCATTTCGATATCCGTTTAAAGTAGCATAGACTCTTTCTTTCTTATGTGCCGAAGCCACGACTCTGGAAACCCAGCGATTCTGAGGCAAATTTTCCGAAATTTTGTTCCAAGTCGCTCCGCCATCTTTCGAAACATGAATCAATCCATCATCACTTCCTGCGTAAAGTAATCCGAACTGTAAAGTACTTTCGCTGATCGTAGCGATGGTACCAAAAGCTACATTTCCTTCTTTCACTCCTTGCGTCAAATCAGGGGAAATTGCGGTCCAAGTTTGCCCTTGATTCATCGAACGGTGCAAGAAATTAGATCCCATGTATAAAATATCTTGGTTGTGCGAAGACAATAAAATAGGCGTCTGCCAATTGAATCGGAATGGTTTTTCGTCCTTTTTTGGCTTTGGTGAAACATACTCTCGCTTGTTAGTCGCACGATCAATTCTATAATAATTCCCAAATTGAAAACCCGTAAAAACAATGTTAGAATTTCTTTTGTCAATTTGAGTTTGCATTCCGTCGCCTCCCATCAAATTTTCGTACGGATATTTCCCGGTTTGGTACCATTCTGAGGAATATTTGTAAGTGCTTGGTCCAACCCAAACCCCATTATCCTGCATTCCGCCATAAATATTATACGGTTCTTGCTCATCTACATTCACTGCATAAAACTGACTTACAGAATGCGAATTACTTTTTACCCAATGCGCTCCATCATCATACGAAATGTTCAAACCACCGTCATTTCCATTAATTAAATGTCCGGATTTATTTGGATTCACCCAAACTACGTGATGATCTGCGTGAACATTCTCTTCGCTTATGGAGGTAAATGTTTTTCCGCCATCATTTGATTTGATAATCGGCACACCCGATAAATAAATTTTATTCACATCGTTTGGATCAACAGAGATGACACTGAAATAATAGCCATACGAATAAAAGAAATCATCAATAAAATCTTTGTGGGTCTTTGTCCAATTTTTTCCTCCATTACTTGATTTGTATACTTCAGCTCCAATAACTTCTGTTTCGGCTAAACTATTTATCGCATCCAAAACTACTTTTGCAGCTTCGTTAGGTTGCAAATAGCCGTTTTGAACCCAGTGTTTGATGTTTTCAGCTCTGTATTTTTCGGTCAATCCGTAATTCTTTAGAATAGAATTCAGACTTTTATTTGGTAATTTGAGGAATTCGTCTCCCGGCATAGAAAATGCAATTGGTAACGAATTGCTTTTTTTGGATTGCAACGGTCTTTTGAATTGGTTATCCAGAACAGCATATACATTATTATCATCATAAACCGCTAAACCAATTCTCCCAACGCCTTCGCCAATAGGAAATCCACTTTCAGCATCCGTAAAAAGTTTCCATGTCAATCCAGCATCTTCACTTTTATAAATTCCCGAGGCGGCGCCACTTCCAATAAAATCCCACGCTTTTCTGTCTTTGCTCCAAGAAGCCGCAAATTGAACCTTGAAATTTTTTGGAGAAACAGCCACATCTATAATCCCGGTTTCGTCATCGATATAAAGGGTTTTGCTCCACGTTTTCCCACCATCAGTCGTTTTATAAATCCCTCTTTCTTCATTTTTAGAATATAAATGACCCACTGCGCCCACAACAACTTCATCTGCATTGGATGGATTTATCAGGATTCTGCTGATGTGATGGCTGTCGTGCAATCCCATATTTTGCCAAGTCTTCCCTTTGTCTTCGGATTTCAAAATTCCAATTCCGGCGTAAGACGATCGGGACGAATTTACTTCGCCAGTTCCTACCCAAATCGTTCCTCGTTTCCAGTCTACCGCAATATCACCCACATTTTGCGTAGGTGCCGCATCCATAACCGGCGAAAAACTCATCCCATTATTATTCGTGTACCAAAGTCCGCCCGAAGCATATCCCACATAAAATTCGGTTGGATTTTGCGGATTTACATCCACATCCACCACTCTTCCGCTCATCACCGTTGGCCCCACATTTTCGAAAGCAACCTGCTGAAAAATCGATTGAATTTCCATTTGTTTTTTGGATTCCAATGATTGCTGAATTGCTTCGGCAGAAACTTGTCCCCAAGAGACACTTTGCACGATAAGGGCAGAAAAGAGTACTATTTTTTTCATGTAAAACTGATTTGAATTGGAAAATTAATCATAAAAATAGTTATCTGAAAATTTTATAGTGTAATTAACATCCGTTTCTTTCAAAGTTAGTATTTTTGAATATTCAATGTATAAAAACGAATTGTTATGAAATGAGCATAGAAAAAAATGGCATAAAAAACCAATTTTAGCTTTATGCGAATTCCATTTGACAAATAAAAAACAATAAAAATCAACAAATGAAATATCATCAAATTGACCGAGATTTATTTATAAAAAATAGAGAAAAATTCATGGCTCAGATGAAGCCGAAAAGCGTTGCCATCTTCAACTCTAATGATATTTATCCCGTTTCTGCCGATAGTACTTTGCCATTTGCACAACACCGCGATATCTTTTATCTAAGTGGAGTAGATCAGGAAGAAAGTATTTTATTGCTTTTCCCGGATGCGCCATACGAGCACCAAAGAGAAATGGTTTTCTTGAAAGAAACCAGCGAACATATTGCCATTTGGGAAGGTGAAAAACTGACTAAAGAGCGTGCTTTTGAAGTAACAGGAATCAGAACCGTGTATTGGTTACAGGAATTTGAGAAAGTATTATTCGAAATGATGACGCATGCTGAAACAATTTACATCAATACAAATGAGCATTACCGTGCCACTGTAGAAACTGAAACGCGTGAAGCCCGTTTTGTAAAATGGTGGAAAGAGAAATATCCGGCACATGCTGTTGCAAAAAGTAATCCGATATTGCAACGCCTTCGCTCCGTAAAAGAAACCGAAGAATTGGATTTAATCCAAAAAGCCTGTAATATTACGGAACTTGGTTTTAGAAGATTATTGTCTTTCGTGAAACCAAACGTTACCGAATACGAAATCGAAGCCGAGTTGATTCACGAATTCATTCGCAACCGTTCCAGAGGTTTTGCTTACACGCCAATTATCGCTTCCGGAAACAATGCCAATGTATTGCACTACATCGAAAACAATCAACAATGCAAAGCCGGTGATTTGATTTTACTGGATGTTGCGGCTGAATATGCGAATTATTCGAGTGACATGACGCGTACCATTCCAGTTTCAGGAAAATATACAAAAAGACAAAAAGAAGTATACAATGCCGTTTTACGTGTGAAAAATGAAGCGACAAAAATGCTGACTACAGGAACACTTTGGAAACAATATCATATCGAAGTGGGAAAATTAATGACTTCAGAACTGCTAGGTTTGGGTCTTATTGACAAAGCCGATGTACAAAATGAAAACCCGGAATGGCCCGCTTACAAAAAATATTTCATGCACGGAACTTCCCACCACATGGGATTGGACACGCACGATTACGGAATCTTGACCGAGCCAATGCAAGCCAATATGGTATTTACCGTAGAGCCTGGAATTTACATTCCTGCCGAAGGTTTCGGAATCCGTCTGGAGGACAACATCATCGTTCAAGAAAGCGGCGAACCGTTCAACATGATGCGCAACATCCCAATTGAAGTGGACGAAATCGAAGAGTTAATGAACAGTTAATTCCTTAAATACATACAACCAAATCGGTTTACAGCAATGTGAACCGATTTTTTTTTGGGCGCAACCCAGCTTCCGTAAACTCCAGCTGTGTCGGGCTATCCGCTATAAGTCCTCGTCTCTTCAAAAAAGACGAGACTGTGGGCTTTCCGCTACAAATGAAATTCACTGAACTCCTATAAAAATAAAAGTACGGTGAAGTAATCCCTTGCGCGCTTCAACGAGAAAATCTGTAATTCCAAAATTCATGGTAAAGCTGTAACTTTATAATCACCCTTCCGACATATTTAAAAAACTTAAAACACAGAAATCATGCAAGCACACGAAATAGACTACCACATTTACGGCGAGGAAATGCAATATGTGGAAATAGAACTGGACCCACAGGAAATTGTAATTGCCGAAGCGGGAAGTTTTATGATGATGGACAATAATATTCAAATGGAAACCATTTTTGGAGACGGTTCCGGACAGGAAAACGGATTGTTCGGTAAACTTTTAAGCGCCGGAAAAAGAGTTTTAACAGGCGAAAGCCTTTTTATGACAGCATTTATCAATCAAAACAATACCAAAAGCAAAGTTTCATTCGCATCGCCTTATCCCGGAAAAATTATCCCAATAGACTTGACACAATTTAACGGAAAATTCATTTGCCAGAAAGATGCTTTCCTCTGCGCTGCCAAAGGCGTTTCGGTGGGGATTGAATTCTCTAAAAAACTGGGCCGCGGACTGTTTGGTGGTGAAGGTTTCATCATGCAAAAAATAGAAGGCGATGGAATGGCGTTTGTACATACCGGCGGAACATTAGCCAAAAAAGAATTAGCAGCAGGCGAAATCCTAAAAGTCGATACGGGTTGTATTGTTGGTTTTACCAAAGACGTGGATTATGACATTGAATTTATTGGCGGCATCAAGAATTCTATTTTTGGTGGCGAAGGTTTATTTTACGCAACACTTCGCGGTCCGGGAACAGTTTATGTGCAGTCCTTGCCTTTTAGCAGACTGGCTGACAGAATCATCGCATCTGCACCAAGAGCTGGCGGAAACAGTCGTGACGAAGGAAGTTTATTAGGCGGATTAGGAAGTTTGCTCGATGGTGATAGAAGATTTTAAATTTCATAAACGGCTTTCAGAAATGGGAGCCGTTTTATTTAACCACATAAGTCATTTAAGCAAATGAAAGAATACTTACATGACCTTATATTTCTTAAATGGTTAAAAAAATAAAATGTTACTTTTGTAGACTAATTTTTCATTTTGAAACAAATTCTCTTTAAAAATACCAACATCTCCTATTCCGCTACCGGGAAAGGAACCGCTATTGTCTTACTTCATGGTTTCTTGGAAAACAAAGGCATGTGGGATTTTTATATTCCAGAATTTGCTAAAAAAAACCGCGTCATTACGATAGATTTATTAGGGCATGGCGAAACGGAATGTTTGAGTTACGTGCAAACGATGGAAGATAATGCCGATGCTGTTCACGCTGTTTTATCGGAATTGCGCATCCGAAAAGCCATTTTTGTCGGGCATTCTATGGGCGGTTATGTAGCTTTGGCTTTCGCCGAATTGTATCCCGACACGATAAAAGGATTGGTTTTACTAAACTCGACCTCAAGAGCCGACAGCGAGGAACGAAAAACAAATCGGGATCGAGCTATCAAAGCGGTAAAACAATCTTTTATGAACTTTGTTTCACTTTCTATTGCCAACTTATTCAGCGAATCCAACAGAGAACGACTTTCATCAGCAATTGAAAGCGTAAAAAAAGAAGCTTTAAAAACACCACTACAAGGAATTGTTGCGTCACTGGAAGGAATGAAAATACGACAAGATCGGGAAGTGTTGTTGCACCTTACGCCCTATCCAAAATTATTAATTCTGGGTGAAAAAGATCCTGTCCTGAATTACGAGGAAACCAAAGAACAAATTGAAAACACAACGGTAAAATTAGTCACTTTTCCGGACGGACACATGAGTCATATTGAAAACCAAGACAAGTTATTGATTGTATTGTTGGCTTTTTTCAAAAGCATCTAAATCATTCCTGATTTCAAATAGCCTTTTTCCACTAATTCGCTTTTGTCTTTCAAGTGGTGCATTTTCCCTTCTTTCATCAACGCTAGTTTTGTGGAGACTTTAATCACATTCTCATAGTTATGATCCGTGATAATAATGCCTTTTACACTGGACATTGTAGTGATTAATTCATTAATTTTTTCAATCATTATGGGTGACAAACCATTGTAAGGCTCGTCCAGTAAAACAAATTTTGACGCATTATTCAGGATTAATTTAATTTCTAAATACCGTAATTCTCCGCCGGATAAATGCTTTATTTTTTTATCTAACATCAATTGAATCATTTCATCAGTATAAAATTCCTGCAATTTATCTTTGGCTATAGACAATTGAATAGTCTTTTTTATCGAGAATGAATTTGGAATAAAATTATCTTGGCGCAAATAACTGATTTCATTTAGCAACTCGCTGGTCTTTGCTTTCACGACTCCATCGACCCGAACAAATTTAAAATCAGCAGCTACAATTCCAAAAATGATTTTCAATAAAGTAGATTTTCCGGAACCATTTCTTCCTAAAACGCCAATAATATCGGCGGTTTCGCATTTCAAATACACATCAGAAACTATGATTTTCCCATCATACTGTTTTTGAACACTGTCTACTTCTAAAACACTCTTTGTCATACGAATTTCAAAACTACATTAATGACTAAAATAAGCGCTAACGAAAAAACAAAATTCAGTAGAAAACCATACACAAACAATTGCATTTTTGAAATTCCATTATTGTAATAAAACAAATATTCATTTTTAGCATTCACTTCTTTTATCAAAAGGCTAATGAAGAAACCAAAAATAATAAGTACGTATTTGAAGGTTTCAAATCCTCCAAAAACCCATGCCAAAGCGCTTATTGACATGTTGATAGTCAAAGTGCTTTTGTAAAACTCAAAGATGTTGGCTAATTTTCTGATTGGGAGTTTTGTTTAAATTATTTTCTCTTCAAAAGGAATATTTTGATCTAAAATTTCGCTTAATAAAAGAACCATTTGCTCTAAATAGTTACTCAAAATTTCTTCATTTATAATCGAATTTACTTCTTTGTCTTCTTTAAAATTAAACGGAAGAAAACCTGCTTTTAAATTCTTGAAAGAGATAATTCCGGCTTCAATTGGCTTTCCTTTTGCTTCGTGTTCATACATGAAAGCATACGCCAAAACCTGAATGATTTTATCGCTTTTAATATCTTCGGTTAATCGGTTCCAGGATTTCAGAGAGACACTCGCTTTTTCAACTTTTCCGGTTTTGTAATCGATAATTCGAATGACTCCGTTGCGCTCTTCAATTCTGTCTACATTTCCTTTTATCAATACTGGAAACGGCAAATTCGGATGATTTAAAGTTCTTCCAAAAGTTTGTTCTAAAGCTATAATTTTTATCGCATCGCCGTTTTTAATACTTTCCAATTCCACTTTCAGAAAATTCGAAACATTACGTTTGGCCACTTCAAACGCCAATAAATTTCGACCTTTTTTTATTTCGCCTTCTTTATAAACTAATTTGAATTGTTTCAAAACCTCAGCGTCTATTTGTTTGAAACAATTTAGAATATCACTTTCTGAAATAAATTTACCAATGAATGGTTCGTATAAAACTTTTAGAGTTTCGTGGATAATAGTTCCCAAGGTATTCAAGGCAATATTTTCCTCGACTTCTTCGACTTCGCTGATTCGTAAAATCTTTTGGAAATAAAACTGAATCGGATTCCTAATATAACTCGTCAATGCCGATGGAGAAAACCCTTTTTCGGCAATTTCTTTTAATCGTACCATCACACTTTCCGATTTTGGAATTACCATCGGTTGATACGCTGTATCGGGTAAAACAGCATTATAAATTTCATGCGTAAGCGTATGATTTTTTTGCTTTTCGACCTCCAGTTGGGTTATAAAACGGCTTTTTTCACCCGCATCCAGACCTTCACTTTCGGTATTATACAGCAAGTAAATGTTTTTGGCGCGTTGCAACAAATGATAGAAATGATAGGTATAAATCGCATCTTTCTCTTTGAACGTCGGCAAACCCAGTTCGCGTTTCACATCATACGGAATAAAAGAATTTTGTGATTTTCCCGCCGGAAATTTCCCTTCATTCATCGAAGTGACAATAACGGTATCAAAATCCAAAACACGACTTTCTAAAACACCCATAATCTGCAATCCGTTCAACGGTTCACCTTCAAAAGAAACTTCAGCCAGATCAATTACTTGTTTGTAAATGGCATAAAGTGTTTCTATTTTATCGATATGCTCATGTTTCGAATAATAATTAATCAGTTTGTTAATGACTTTAAAAATAGCAAATACAAAAGACTTGGTGATTTTTTCTTCATCGCTATCGTTACTTAAATTTTCTTTTATGGTTTGTAATAATTTTGAAATGGTCTCTAATACGGGAATCGAACCCCTTTCCCATTTTTGGAATAATAAGACAAACAATTCACTCGGAATTAGATTCAATTCCATCAATTTATGATGCGTAATAAAAGTATAATTATTTTGATTGATGGTATGAACAAGCGCGCTGGTTTTTGCATACGGTTCCACCAAAGGATGCGTCAAAATATCCAATACATCTTTGTAATACAACACATAACTTTTGGCATTTCTGGATAATGCATTCGTATGCATTTTGAATAATTTGGCAATCAAAATCTGGGCTGGATTATTTTTGCTCGAATATCCCATTGTAATATTCAAAGCTCCAACGCTTGCGGGTAATGAATATAAAAGCGGGACTAAAAGATTTTCCTCACCTAGAACCACAGCAACTTTATCCAACTTGCCTTCAGTCCCGAGGCTTCGGGATTCATTGATGACATTCTCGATAATACTTCCGGCTATTTTGGCTTGACCAATAGTTTTTGGTGTTCCAATAACGTGAATGTTTTTAGACTCTGAAAAATCATTCACAATCCATTCAAACGGATGCTGCTTATAATGTTTCCAGCTTTCTTTGAAACGTCGCACAAACAGTCCTGCATCATGATATGGGTCATTTAGAAAGGTTTGGTCTACGTCCCAATAAATTTTGGCCTGATCAGAAGCGATAAGGTGCTGAATTATTTTTTCTTCGGCGGCATTTAACGCATTAAAACCAGCAAAGACAAATTGTTTGTCTTGCACCGAATTTGAAAAATGATTTAAGTTATTAACTGCTTCACGATAAATCAAGCCTTGATATCCAATTCCTTTGTTTAGCAAATGTGTATAAAGTGATTGATAATAATTGGGTAGTAATTTCCAAAAATCAATATATTTTTCTAATAATGCCGTTTTATTTTCAACCTCAATTCCCCATTTTTTGATGTCTTCAATATCTTTCAAATACGAAAGAACATGGGATGGCTCTAGTAAATATCTATCAATTTCATTAAAGTCCTGTAGCAGTGTTTTGGCCCAATTGGCAAATAATTCAAAAGATTGTTGGTGTGCTTTATCGGTAATAGACAAGTAGACTTCGTAGAATTCAAACAATAGTTCAATAGGATCTATAGTACGTATACCAGCTATGTTTTGAACAAAATCTTCAATACTTATAATTTCGGGAGAAAGTATGTTTGTTGTGACTTGATTTTTTAACGCTTCAATAAGGAATATTTTAGCTCGTTTGTTTGGTAAAACTACAATCGTATTGGAAAGATCGCTTAAATAATTTTCAATTAAAACTGTTGCTATTTTATCTAAAAAAGAAGTATTTGTCATTTTATAAAAATAAAAAAAACGCCCCGATAAATCGAGGCGTTTTCTAAAAATATTTTGGAAAAATTATTCTTTAATTAAAGAAACTTCAACTCTTCTGTTGTTAGCTTTTCCTTTAGCAGTTTTGTTAGAATCAATTGGTTTAGTTTCACCAAAACCAGTAGATCTCAATCTATCAGTAGTAATACCATTTTCAATTAAGTAATTTTTAACCGCTGCAGCTCTGTTTTCAGATAAAGTTTGGTTAAGTTCATTACTTCCATCGCTATCCGTGTGACCTTCAACCATGAATTTAGAATATGGGTATTCTTTCAAAATAGAAACCATTGATTGTAAAACTGGGAAAGTTTGTGGTTTAAAAGTAGATTTACCAGAGTTAAACAAGATAGTTTTACCATAATTGTTTAATTGTTTAATTGCTTCTTCAGTAATTTCTGGACAACCTTGGTTTGCAACAGTACCTTTAACTTCAGGACATTTGTCATCTTTGTCTAATACTCCGTCTCCGTCAGTATCTGGCCAAGGACAACCTGCATTTTCTTTAGGACCTGCAACAGAAGGACATTTGTCATCTTTATCTGCAACACCATCTCCGTCAGCATCTGGACAACCTTTCAATGCAGCTAAACCAGCAACTTCTGGACAAGCATCATCTTTATCAGCAATTCCATCTCCGTCAGTATCAGGACAACCATTCAATGCAGCTAAACCAGCAACCTCAGGACATGCATCAGCACTGTCTTGAATACCGTCACCGTCAGTGTCAGGACATCCGTTGAATTCTTTCAAACCAGCAACTTCTGGACAAGCATCATCTTTGTCATAAATTCCATCTCCATCTGTATCTTTTCCTCCAAATTTGAAGATAAGACCAGCTGAATGTTGAAAATGTGATGGAGCATCTGGAACACCAGCTGCATCTTCTCTATCACCAAAAGATTTCTTATATTTTGTAGCAAGTTCTAAACCAACATTTTCAGTGAACCAAAAAGTTAATCCAGCACCTGGATTTAAAGTTCCGTAGCTGCTATCACCAAAAAATGTATAACCTCCACCAACAGATAAAGACGGGTCAATCACTTTAGAATTAATCACGTTCATCAAACTATATTTGATAGTTGCATCAATACCATAGTACATTAAGTCTCCGGGATTAGAAACAACATATCCACGAGAATCATGACCAACAGCAGTTGGAGCAAATTTCACATATTTATCAATTTTGTTCACAGAACCAGAAAGTCCAAATGAGAAATTATCACCTACGTATTTCGATACACTAAGGTATGATACTGAAGGAAGGATATTCCAATTGTCTTTAACTGCAAATGGTTGAGAGAAATGACGATCAAGCCAATTATTTCCTCCACCTGCACTAGTTTTAGTGTCTACGGCATTAACTCCAAAAGAGATAGCCCAAGGATTATTACTGTCTTGTGCATGAGAGCTTAAGCCCATCACCATCATTACAGCAACAAAAAGTTTGTTAAGATGTTTCATACTTAATTTTTTTAATTACAATTTAGTTAATTATAAGCAAAAGTAGTACGTAAATTTTAAATTACAAAATAATATGTTAAAAAAAACCTACAAACATGATTAAAAGTGGGAATTATATAATATTCAGCGTTTTTCCAACTTCAGTAAAGGCTTTAATTGCCTTGTCTAAATGCTCTATAGAGTGGGCAGCAGACAGTTGTACTCTTATTCTTGCTTTATCTTTAGGTACCACTGGGAAAAAGAATCCAATAACATAAATTCCTCTCTTTAACAATTCATCAGCCATTGTTTGGGATAATTTTGCATCATAAAGCATAACAGGAACGATAGCTGAATCGCCATCTATGATATCAAAACCGGCTTTTTTCATCCCATCTTTGAAGTAATTAGTATTCCACTCCAATTTATCACGTAGAGTCGTATCCTTTTCTAATAATTCAAAAACTTTGATGGAAGCGCCAACGATTGCTGGAGCAAGAGAATTTGAGAATAAATACGGTCTGGAACGCTGACGTAATATTTCAATGATTTCTTTTTTGGCAGTGGTATAACCACCCATCGCACCTCCAAGTGCTTTCCCTAATGTTCCTGTTATAATATCGACTCTTCCCATCACGCCTTTTGCCTCGAGCGTTCCTTTTCCGGTTGCACCAATGAATCCGGCAGCATGGCATTCATCTACCATAACCATCGCGTCATATTTATCGGCTAAATCACAAATTTTATCCAAAGGAGCCACAACACCATCCATTGAGAAAACACCATCGGTAACAATTAATTTGAAACGAGTTCCAGCTTCAGTAGCTTTGATTAATTGTTGTTCCAAATCTTCCATATTGCTATTTTCATAACGATAACGAGCCGCCTTACACAAACGAACACCATCTATAATGGAAGCGTGATTCAAACTATCTGAAATTATCGCATCATTTTCTCCTAACAAGGGTTCGAAAACTCCACCATTAGCATCAAAAGCTGCCGCGTAAAGAATGGTATCTTCAGTACCATAAAATTCAGAAATTTTTCTTTCCAATGTTTTATGAATATCCTGAGTTCCGCATATAAAACGAACTGATGACATTCCGAAACCATGCGTATCCAAAGCATCTTTAGCAGCCTGAATCACTTCTGGGTGCGATGATAATCCAAGATAATTATTGGCACAAAAATTAAGAACAGTTTCTCCTGTAGAAATAGTGATTTCTGCTCCTTGAGGCGAAGTTATAATTCTTTCTTTTTTGAAAATTCCGTTATCTTCAATAGTTTGTAATTCTGCTTGAAGATATTCTTTTATTTTTCCGTACATTTCTTATGTTTTTAAAGTTCAATTTTGCGAATTATTCACTTTTTAGGCTACAAATTTACTACATCGATTTCTTTTCCGATGTAAATAAGTGCTTTTTTTGTCACTTTATAACCCATTAATTCAATTGCTGTTTGATAATTTTCTAATTGCTGTTGGTATTTCACATTATGTGTTCCTGTTTTATAATCTAGTAATAACACTTCTCTGTTTTTTGTCAAAACCATTCGGTCCGGCTTAATAGTTGTGCCCTCTTTCTGAATAATAGTTTGCTCATTCAAAACGTCATTTCCTTCAGCAAAACAAATTTCTAATTCACTGTGATTAACAATTTCCTGAATCGTTTTAAGAACTATTTCTTTTTGACCAAAAGTGATCAATCCGTTTTCAATAGACTTTGTAATTGCCAAATCAACATCATTTTTAGTTTTTACAAAAGATAAAATTTCATGAATAACATTCCCATATTCAATAGCTTCCTGCTGATGCGTTCCCCACATTAATGCTTCTCGTTGCGCAATTTTTATATTCTTTGGATTCAGAATTTCCGTTACCAAAGGAATCGTTTTTGAAGTATCGACGTGCTCTTTCCCAACAGATAATTTCATCGAATTACCAAATTCATATTCCAATTGATTTTCGTCAAACCCAACTTTGTTATCTAAATAATTAATAAAAAATGAACACATATTATTCTTTGGCAATTCCCCCTTACTGGATAAATTCATGTTCGAAATAACATATAATTGTTCTTCGGCACGCGTTAAAGCCACGTACAAAACATTGATGTTATCCAATAATTCTTCCTGTTTTTTTTGATTGTAAACCTCAGCAGCTTCCTCTCCAAAACCCTCTACCGCACTGCTATTATCAATTAAAACCTTTGGCAAACCAAAATCTTGTTCTGCAGCATTGAGCCATAGTTTATCTTTTGGCTTTCTGGTATAATCTTCTTCGGCAAAAGGAAAAATCACGACTGGAAATTCCAATCCTTTCGATTTATGAATCGTCATAATCCGAACAGCATTAGTTCCTTCCGGAGATGGAATACTAAATTTCTCCGCGTTTTTATCCCAGAAATTCAAGAAATCCGAAATCCCTGCCTGGTTGCGAATGTCGCGTTCTAAAACAATATCCAAAAAATATTGGACGTAGGCATTCCCCTCCCCAACCCTCCCCGAAGGGGAAGGAGCCGAAACTGGAGCAATAGAATCTAGAAAAATTTCTTGACTGACTAACTCCTTTTTTATCTCTTTTAAAACTTCTGGAATACTCTTTACTACTTGCTCATTGGTAAATCGAATGACTTTATAGCCTAATTTATTTAAAGTAATTGTTCTATAATTATCCAACTGAATTTGTTCTTCAGTAAAATGGTATTCACCATCCACTTCAACAACCAGTTTTTTGGACAGGCAAACAAAATCAACAATAAAATCATCTATCAAATGTTGTTGCCTAAATTTATAATCTTCTAGTGCTTTCGATTTAAGCTCCATCCAAAGAACTTTCTCAGCATGTGTGGGCTGCTTTCGCATTTCTTTTGCTTTTTCTATCAAAAGATGAGAATAATTACCGCCTGTCATGAACCCTAATTTATTTGATTCAATAAGACTATTTTTATCCCCACTACTAACTATTCCGTCACCCTTTCCTTTGGAGAGGGCTGGGGTGAGGAACTTTGCTATTATTGTCTCCACCGCTTCATACAATGATTTTTTTCGAATGTTTTGAAACGAAAGCGAAACATCAAAACTCATTAACCACTCTTCGAAATCAGCTTCTTGAAATAACGCCATTCCTTTAGCGATAAAATCATGAATCGGTAATTTATCCTGACTGTTTTGAGCTAAATATTGAAGAAAATTAGCTTTGGATTCCAAGTCGGAACTATTTTTCAAGTATTTCAGTAAATGAATAATTAATCGAACTTCGGTGGCGTTTTGAATCATCAAGGTTTCGGATGACAAAAGCGGAATTCCCTGCTCCGTTAAATAATTCGCAATCGCAATTCCTTGACTTCGTTTTCGAGTCAGAATCACAATGTCTTTGTATTGAAAGCCTTGTTTTAACGTTTTTTGAATCGTATTTAAGGTTGCCAAAACATACAAATCCGTTTTATCCAAAGTTTCTTCATCATCTTCCGAAGTTTCTACTCTTGGAATAAAAGAAATATTTACGTATCCACCGGTTTTGTCATTCGTTTTTTGATGACTATGATTTTCATACAGATCTTTATAATCCAAATGCTCAAATTCATTAGACAACAATTTAAAAAAATCATTATTGAATTCGATTATTTGCGAATAACTACGGTAATTTTTATCTAAATGCTCGAGTCTTTTGTCCGGATTATTGAATGGATTTTGGTCTTTACTTAATTCAATAAATTGTTCCGCTTTTCCGCCTCGCCATCTGTAAATAGATTGTTTTGGATCGCCCACAATCATCAAAGTTCCTTTTACACCAAAATCATCCTGACCCGAAAGCGCATTGTCAATCAGCGGAATCAGGTTCTGCCATTGCATTTCGGAAGTATCCTGAAATTCATCAATAAAAAAATGACGGTAGCGTTCGCCCAATCGTTCATATATAAAAGGAGCAGGTTGGTTTTGAATTTCCCGATGGATAATTGCATTAAATTCCGAGATGGAAAGTACATTTTGTTCTTCCTGAATTTTGGCTAATTCATTACTCACTGTATTCAGCAATGACAAAGGCGTAATATTTTTCAGGAACGCTTTATAGAAATTTATCTTTTCGAAAGTCGAATAAACTTTCGATAGAATTTGTAAAAATTCAGGAATAAGGTTTTCAATAATCGCACGATCTTTTGCCGTTTTATTAATTGCAATATCATCAAACTCATGAAACATTTTATTCTTAGGATTGAATTTCCCTTGCTGAATACTATTAATGTGATTTGGAAAAGTGCCTCTAGAAAAGGATTTGGTGTCAATCCCGTTTTTATCAATTAAGGTCAATGCTTCTTCAGCAAAAACAATAGTTTGCTTTTCTAAGTCTTTGCAGGCTTCGGAAAGTTTGGTTTTGATTTCGACAAACTCAGCGATAGATTTATCTTGAAAATGCGTGATTTCGTTTCTATTATTTTCGTTTAAAACCAAACGACCGGTTTCAAGAATTTCACGCGAAATATCCCAAGATTTATCATCATCGGTTTTTTCCATCGTGAAATCGATAAGCAGTTTTGTTAATGTTTCATCTTCACCTGCTTGCGCAATTATTGCATCGACGGCTTCAATCAATAAATTTTCGGTGTCTAATGTAACTTCAAAAGTCATAGGTAAATTCAAATCATGCGCGAAAGCCCGAATCACTTTGTGCGTGAATTTATCAATGGTCGAAATATCAAAAGCAGCATAATTATGAATAATATGCTTGATGATTTGCTGTGATTTAGTTTTGATTTGGATAATCGAAAGTCCTATTGGCTCTTCGCTCCATTCTTCAGGATTATTTTCTTTTCGTTTTCCGTTCACCAAATCCTGCATTAAATCCTGCGCTTTTGCACTTGGTTCATCCTTGGCAAATTCAGAAAGACTGCCTACGATTCGGCTTTTCATTTCGTGTACCGCCTTATTAGTAAACGTAATGGCGAGTATGTTGCGATAGGCATCATTTTTTGGCGCGACAAGGATGATTTTTAGGTATTCTTTGACAAGCGCATAGGTTTTTCCGGAGCCGGCCGATGCGTCGTATATGGAGAATGAAGGTCTTTGCATTACGTTTTTAGATTTCTGATTAACGATTTTAGATTTCTGATTTAGAATTAACGTTCTAATTTCCCAAATCCCTAGCCCTGATGGTAGCGGCATCCTTTCCTGCCGTCCCGAAGCTTCGGGATGGCGGGAAAGATATAGCGTACAGCAGGAAATAGCTTCTAAAAATACAAGTATTAATAGGTTACTTTTAAAATTTGCCCCGAAACTTCGGGATAAAACTTAAAAGTAGTATTTTTGCAGCATGGAAACAAATAGACAGAAAAAAATAGGTGGGGTTATCCAAAAAGATTTGGTTGATATTCTGCAAGGTGAAGTGAGAAAAAACGGATTGGCTAATTTAATCATTTCGGTATCCAAGGTTACTGTGACTACAGATTTATCAGTAGCTACAGTGCATTTAAGTGTTTTTCCTCAGGAAAAAGCAAAAGAGATTTTAGAGGCGGTTAAGTCCAATGCTAAAAATATTAAGCATGATTTATCACAACGTGTTCGTTTGCAATTAAGAAAAGTTCCAAATTTGGTTTTCTTTATTGACGACTCTTTAGATTACATTGAAAAAATTGACAATGCTTTAGCAAATAGAGATAATCCTATTGAAAACAGAGATCTTTTGGACAAACGCAGATTTCAATAAAATTTGAATTTCCCCCTTTACATAGCCAAACGCTACATTCTTAGCAACAGTAAAAACAATGCTATAAACATCATCAATCGTATTGCCAGTTTGGGAATTATTGTTGGCGCCATGGCTTTGTTTGTGGTTTTATCCGTTTTTAGCGGGTTGAAGGTTTTTAGTCTTTCATTTACTAATGACATTGATCCCGATTTAAAAATAAGCAGCACTTTAGGAAAATCCTTTTTGATTTCTCCAAGCAAGGAAAGCCAAATCAAGAAAATTGACGGCTTGGTTTCGTATACTAAAATTATTGAAGAGCGAGTTTTATTCACTTTTAACGGTAAACAGGAAGTTACGTACTTGAAAGGTGTAGATGTTAATTTTAGCAAAGTAAATGCTATCGAGAAAAAACTTTTCAACGGGCAGTGGCTGAAACCGGATACGTATCAAGTGGTGGTTGGTTATGGAATTTCTCAAAAATTCTCCATGGGATTATTGGATTTTAATAATCAGTTGGAAGTTTTGGTTCCAAAGCCAGGAAAAGGCGCTATCGAAAATCCGGAACAAGCTTTTAACAAAACCGATGTAATTCCTGTTGGGATTTACGCTATCAGCGACGACCTTGATTCGAAATATGTTTTTGCAGATCTAGGTTTAGCACAAGAATTATTGGAATACAAAACCAATCAGGTTTCCGGAATTGAAATCAAGACGAAAACTGATGCTGATGAAAGTGCCATTACAGATCAACTTCAAACCATTTTCAACAATAAAATCACCGTAAAAAACAGGGCTCAACTCAACGAATCGCTCTATAAAATGTTGAATACGGAGAATATTGCGGTATATTTAATCTTTACTTTAGTAATTGTTGTGGCGCTATTCAACTTGATTGGCGCACTGATAATGATGATTTTAGACAAAAAAGGGAACCTAAAAACCCTTTTTAATCTTGGAACTGAAATCAAGGATTTACGAAAAATATTCCTGCTTCAAGGCACTTTATTGAGTGTTTTTGGCGGAATTATTGGCTTGGCTCTAGGAATTATAATCGTATTGTTACAAGAATATTTTCAGTTGGTTATGATTACTCCTACACTGGCTTATCCTGTGATTTTCTCTCTCGAAAATGTTCTTATTGTTATGGGAACTATAGTCACGCTTGGCTTTGTTGCTTCCTTAATTGCGAGTAGTCGCGTGAGCAAGAAGTTGTTAGAGTAATTTTTTTAATTAAAAAGAATATTTACATTTACTTTTCTTAAAATCTAAATGCTATGATAGTTTCTGTCTAGTCCTTCTTTATTTCTAAAATAATTAGGACCACTTTATTTACTTTTAAGTTCAGCTAATAAGTCTGGACTGATTTCCTCATTAATCCTAATTAATCATGACAGAAACAACAGTAGAAAAAAACTTATTTTCTCGAATTTACACAACTTTAAAACAAGCCATCAAAGGAGATGAATCTTTTGATTATACCTCTGGAAGCATCAAAAAAGGGGTAATTCTTTTAGCCATTCCGATGGTATTGGAAATGCTCATGGAATCGGTTTTCGCTCTAGTCGATTTATATTTTGTTGGTCATTTAGAGCAAAGTAGCTATGCTATTCAAGCAGTTGGTTTAACCGAATCAGTAATCACGATTGTTTATTCTATTGCTATCGGAATTAGTATGGCCGCTACTGCGGTTGTTGCTCGTCGAATTGGCGAAAAAGATCCCGTCGCTGCTGCAAAAGCCGGAATGCAAGCCATCATTATTGCATTTGTTATCAATACAATAATCAGCATTTTGGGTTTCATTTACGCCAAAGATATTTTGTTATTTATGGGAGCCTCCGTTGATGCTGCTGAATATGGGCTAAACTTCACTCGAATTATGATGGGCGGAAGTTTATGTATCATGCTTTTATTTCTTATTAACGGAATATTCCGTGGCGCAGGAAACGCAGCCATTGCCATGAAAAGTCTTTGGTTGGCTAACATTTGTAATATTATTTTATGTCCCATATTAATTAATGGATTTGGACCCATTCCTGCTTTTGGATTAATGGGTGCCGCAATGGCAACAACTATAGGAAGAAGTATTGGTGTTTTCTACCAATTGTATCATTTATTTAATGGCAGAGGAGTTTTAAAAATCATACCTTCTTATTTTATTCCAAATTTGGAACAGATTAAAGCATTGGTAAAAATCGCTGCTCCTGGAGTATTGCAATTTGTTATTGCTTCCTGTAGTTGGATATTTTTGGCTCAATTGGTCGCCACAACCGGTGGAGATCACGGTTCGGCGGGATATCAAACGGCATTGCGCATCATGATGTTTTTTATTCTTCCTGCTTGGGGATTAAGCAATGCCGCAGCAACTTTAGTAGGTCAAAATTTAGGTGCTAAAAAAGTTGAACGTGCCGAAAAATCAGTTTTTACCACAGCAAAATACAATGTGATTTTTATGGCGACTATCACGGTTATTACCTTGGTTTTTTCAAGTTCCCTGATTTCATTTTTTACTAACGACCTGATTATTCAAAAGATTGCTGTTGAAGCATTACAAACCATGTGTTTGGGATATGTTTTTTACGGAATAGGGATGGTGTTAATTAATACATTCAATGGTGCCGGTGATACCTGGACTCCTACAATGATTAATTTTTTCGGATTCTGGTTGTTCCAAATTCCGTTGGCTTATTTATTATCCAAATATTATAAAATGGGACCAACTGGTGTTTTTATAGCGATTCCTATAGCCGAAACCGCAATTACTTTGGCAAGTATCGTTCTTTACAAAAGAGGAAAATGGAAACGTATTGAAGTATAATACAAAAGGCTTAACAAATTTGTTAAGCCTTTTGTGTTTTAAACAACCTCGTATCCCACGTACGCTTCTTCGATTTCATTTAGAGCGGCGAATAATTCTTCCGGTCGATCTAGTGTTACTAATTTTTGTTTGTGGGTTTTAAAGGAATGAATTCCTTTGAAATAATTCGTATAATGAGGACGCGTTTCCACAATTCCTAATCGTTCGCCTTTCCATTCCATGGCCCAAGTCAAGTGATTTCTGACAGCTTCTACTCTGTCTATAACCGTTGGTTTTGCTAAATGTTCTCCCGTTTTAAAGTAATGTTTGATTTCGTCAAAAATCCAAGGATAACCAATTGCAGCACGACCGATCATAATTCCGTCGATGCCGTATTCATTTTTATATTGTAATGCTTTTTCTGGAGAATCGATATCTCCATTACCGAAAATTGGCATTGTAATTCTTGGATTATTTTTTACTCGGGCAATATGTGACCAGTCGGAATGGCCCTTGTACATTTGAGCACGGGTTCTGGCGTGTATGCTCAAAGCGGCAACACCAATATCTTGTAAACGCTCTGCAACCTCATCAATATTAATGGAATTATCATCCCAACCCAAACGGGTTTTTACTGTTACAGGCAAATGCGTACTATCGATAACAGCCTGAGTCAAACGAATCATCAAATCAACATCTTTTAGAACTCCGGCTCCGGCTCCTTTGCAAACCACTTTTTTGACAGGACATCCAAAATTAATATCGATTATATCTGGGTTTACCGTGGAAACAATTTTTGAAGACAACGCCATAGCTTCTTCATCTCCGCCAAAAATCTGGATTCCTACGGGTCTCTCATAATCGAAAATATCTAATTTCATTCGGCTTTTGATAGCGTCACGAATTAAACCTTCGGATGAAATAAATTCAGAATACATCATATCGGCACCATGCATTTTGCACAATCTACGAAACGGCGGATCACTCACATCTTCCATGGGTGCAAGAAGTAAAGGGAAATCTGGTAATTCTATGTTGCCTATTTTTATCAAGGGAATTTTTTTTGCAAAAATACGTAAATGTTTGTAAGTCTAAAACATTTTCTTTTCGGTTAGGTATTTCCAATAGCGCTTGGGAACATGTTGAACGTGCAGCTTGGTATTTTTACGTTCTTTTATATTGGTATGATCAAAATATTCCCACCATAGTTTTTGATAATTGATTTCAGTATCTGAGAAAACTTGATTGTTTTTATCATCCAACGATTTGATGTCTAAATCCATCATCACAATTTCGGCATCATTCAAATCGTAATACACACCGTATTTGCGGCGTAAATCATAAATAATCCATTTTTGATCTTGGTAGCGATTTTTAAAATGTTTAATTATCAAAGTCAACACATCGAAATCAGGATCAATTTTAGCAAAATAAATACCGTCTTTCAATTGTTCAAACCGAATAAAAGCTTCCATTCTATGTTTTTCGCGACCAACATTTTTAGTAAGTTGAGAAATTTGCAAGACACTTTCATTCGAAAAATCCTTCATGATATTAATAGTAGGATTTTGAACCGCGTAATTAATTACATCGAAAATCACATCTTCGACAGCTGGTTTTTCGGAGAGAAAAGCCCAAATAATACAACGAACACCATCACTTCCAATTTGTGCATTGAGTTTTTTTATTACCCGATCTGATTTAGAAACATCAGTAGTGATCTCTATTTTTTCGGCGAATAAATTCTGCTGAAGATCGTCTTTTTTACTGATTTTAGGTTCTGGATATTTGTATTCATAAATTTCGAAAACTGCAGTCAATAAGCCTTCAAAAGTATTATCGTAAGAAAGTTGCGTCATTGAGTAATGATAATTGATTATCAAATGGTTTTTCAAACTTGGATTTCATGTCACCCAGAATAATTTCCTTTAAATTCAGGGCATTCAAGAATTTTAAATGGGTATTCTCATTGCTCACCGATATAAAATATTTGGCTCTGTTTACCGATACGCCAATTTTTTTTAGATGTTCCATTGTCAAGTTTTGGAATCGTCTTGCATATACAATTTTATGTGCCGATTTTACTCCGATTCCTGGAACACGCAAAATCATTTCTAGCGGAGCATTCTGGACAATTACCGGAAATTGCGTGATGTTTCGCAACGCCCAACCCATCTTAGGATCCACTTCTAAATCAAGAAACGGATTGTTTTTTTCCAGAATTTCATTGGCTTTAAAGCCGTAAAAACGCATGAGCCAATCGGCTTGATAGAGTCTGTTTTCGCGAACCAACGGCACCTGAGCGCCAATTGCCGGCAATCTAGCATCGTTAGAAACCGGAACATAACCGGAGTAATACACTCGTTTCAGATTAAAATTATTATAAAAATGATCCGCAACCTGAATGATTTGAAAATCGTTTTCCTGTGTTGCGCCTATAATTACTTGAGTACTTTGACCAGCTGGAGCAAATTTGGGTGTGCTTTTAAATTTTTTCTTTTCTTCCTTATATTGAATCAACTCATTTTTCACGAAACGCATCGGGTTTATCATGTCTTGATGGTTTTTATCTGGTGCCAATAGTTTTAGTCCAGATTCAGTAGGGATTTCAAGATTCATACTCAACCTATCCGCGCATAATCCGGCTTCGCGCATTAATTCATCACTCGCACCAGGAATACTTTTCAAGTGAATGTATCCGTTAAAATTGTGTTCTAACCGTAATTTTTTGGCCACACGTACCAAACGTTCCATGGTATAATCGGCATTTTTGAAAATTCCCGAACTTAAAAAAAGTCCTTCGATATAATTTCTTCGGTAAAAATTGATGGTCAAATCAACGACTTCGTCTACGGTAAAAGCAGCGCGCTGAATGTCATTACTTTTTCGAGTAACGCAATAGGCGCAATCGTAAATACAGAAATTTGTCAATAAAATTTTTAATAACGAAACACAACGCCCATCCTCTGTATACGTATGACAAATTCCCGAACTTGACGAATCACCAAGTCCTTTATTAGTGTTTTTTCGATTGCCGCCACTAGAAGAACATGACACATCATATTTTGCTGCGTCAGCGAGAATTTCTAATTTTTCTTTGATTTTATCGAAGTTCAAATTAAGTATATTTTAATTTTAAAGGAAGGCAAAGTTAGTTATAAAAACACTTGTTATAGTTTTATTTTGAGTTAATTAACACTCAAAAAAAAGTAATACTAAGTATAACAATCGATTATAAATTAATACTATTTTTACAAAAACACACAGATGCACTTTGACTTTGGATTTTATAGTTCCGTTTTACTTATTTCTTTTAGCCAAGGCATTATTTACAGTTGTCTATTACTTGCTAAAGCTATTAAAACCGAAAACAAATCGAATTATTGGCTGAGTCTTTTTATTTTTCTATGTAGTCTCTACATTGCACCTTGGCTTCTTGGTTTTGGTGGCTGGTATGACAATCAACCGTACCGGGATATTTTGTTTTACACACCGTTACAGCATCTCTTTTTTATTGGACCCGTAATCTTTTTTTACACGCAAAGTTTGTTGAATCCTTCTTTTAAATTTTCAAAAAAAGACATTGGTCATTTGCTTCCTGGATGTATCTATTTTATTTATATCATCTCTATTTTTATTTACGATAAGTTCATCTATGGTGATTACTACTTTTATAAAGACGGAATGGACAAGGATTTTGATACATTGTATCAAAAACTAGGTTTAGCCTCAATGATTATTTATTTTATTTTAAGTATTCGATACTATAATGTATACAAAAAACTAATGTTTCAGGTGGTAAGCTACGCTGATTCCATTTTGTTTAAATGGATAAAAACGTACTTGATTGCCTTTTTGGTAATGCTCGTTTTGCCAATTATTTTTGACATCATTGAATATATTTATCCAGAAATGAAATCTTACAAAGGTAGCTGGTGGTTTTATTTGTTCTTTTCGATTGTCATGTATTACGTTGCTGTCATGGGATATTCTAATCCTGTACTGTCGTCCATTCCGTATAAAATGTCATTATTTAATAAAAACCCTGTTCTTTTATTGGGTGAAAATCAACCCAACGAAACAGAAACGATTATTGATATTCAGCATGAAACTTTTAAAGAAACGATTTCGCCCGAAATCGAGCATTGGAAATCTAAAATTGAAACGCTGATTCAAGAACAAAAACTATATAAAAATCCTGAATTAACACTTACGGATTTAGCAAAAAAATTAGAAACCAACGCTTCAATAATTTCTAAAACCATCAATCAAGGTTTTCAAATGAACTTTAACGATTGCATCAACACTTACCGGATTGAAGCTGTAAAAAATAGTTTTGCAAATGGCGAACATAAAAAATCGACCTTACTAGGAATTGCTTTCGATTGTGGATTTAACTCCAAAGCAACTTTTAACCGCGCATTCAAAAAAAATACCGGAAAAACACCCAAAGAATATCTCTATTTTCTATAAAATACACCTATTTAACGATTTACACACTTTAAAAATGAGTATCAAATTATAATTTGAAGCGCTCATCAGTTTTTTATGCTCCAACTTTGCCCTGTTGTTAATTACTAACAGCATCAAAACCTAAAGCATAAATTATGAAAAAAATCTTCTTCGCAATCGTACTAATAATTACGTCGTTTGCAAATGCGCAACTAAAGGGTTCAGGAAAAATAGTTACAAAAACCTTCTATTACAAAAACTTTGACAAAGTCTATTTTGAAGATTTAGATGGAAAAATCGAAGTCGAAATTGGTAAACCTTGGAGTATTTTAATTACAATTGATGACAACCTGGAAAGTCTTTTACATCTATCGGAAAATGTTTCAGAGAATGAATTAAAAATTCAATTCAAAGGAAACAAAGACAATCAAATGTATGTTGAAAATACCAATTTGAAAATCAAAATTACAATGCCAGAAGCGAGTGTCATTAAAAATTCCGGAAACAGTAATTTGAGTGTTCAGAATATTTCAGGCCGTTACTTTAAACTGGAAAATACTGGAAACGGCGATAGCAATGTTAGCGGTACAATTGATGTTTTGGACATTATTAAAATTGGAAATGGCGATGTTGACGCTTCAAATCTTAACGTTAAAAAAGCTGAATTAAAAAGCACTGGAAACGGAGATTTAACTGTAAATGTTTCTGAAACGCTTTCAGCTAGATTAACCGGAAATGGCGATATCATAAATACAGGCAAAGCAAATTTTGATTCGGGCTCAAAAAAATCAGGCAATGGTGATTTAATTCTTAAACTCTAACAAATTCAAATCTAAAAAATATGAAACTACTCACTAGAATTACAAAACCTATACTATTACCAACTTGGTCACAAGATTTATTTTTAACAATTCCGCGAATTGTATGTGGATATTTACTCGCCTTCGATTTTGGAGCAGCAAAATTTGGAATGCCCTGGTCACCAATTGACAATAATTTAGGATTATTTGAAGTCGCTTTTTGGTTCCCTAATGATGTAGCGAGTTATGGAGGAATTTTTGCTATTGCTCCAGCGTTCTTTGCTTGGATGGGTGCCTTTGCAGAAGCAGTTGGCGGTATATTTTTACTACTGGGACTGCAAACAAGAGTAACATCATTCCTTATTATCTGCACGATGCTGGTTGCTATTTTCATGCAACAAATTAACAACGGATTATGGAATTGTCTTGCCGCAATGGGATTTCTTTGGGTAGCAATGTTCTATTTAATCCTTGGTTCAGGAAGA
This sequence comes from Flavobacterium petrolei, assembly GCF_003314435.2. Taxonomy (GTDB): domain Bacteria; phylum Bacteroidota; class Bacteroidia; order Flavobacteriales; family Flavobacteriaceae; genus Flavobacterium; species Flavobacterium petrolei. The sequence continues at coordinate 734,804 of NZ_QNVY02000001.1, forward strand.
TTTGGAATTGATTATTTATTATCTAAAAACAACACATAATATGAAAACTAAACTAGCAATAATAGCACTACTACTTTCTTTAATTTTGACCGGTTGCGTTCAAAAAACTTATCAAAAAACAGTTGTTTTTACATTGGATGCATCCGAAATAAAAAACATCAAAACTGCGGGTATAAAAGGGAATGACAAACCCTTATCATGGAGCAAAAACAGTGAAATGAAGGCCATTAAAAAAGACAGTCTATACCAGTTAACCATTACTTTTGAAACTGGTTATACGTTTACTGAAATAAAATTTATGGTAAATGACAGTTTAGAATTTGAAAACAAAGACAACCGAAGAGTTAATTTCTCCACAACAGACACTACTTTTTACAAAGCAAAATTCAATTATAAGCATACAAATCCTTAATTCTTAATTTTTCAAACACCACATAATTAAATCGAATTCAACTGTCAAACTTTTACCTTATATTTGCAAATTAAATGCGAGAGCATCAGTAAAATTGACAGATATAGAAAATGAAACACATAAGGAATTTTTGCATAATTGCACATATTGACCACGGAAAAAGTACGCTTGCTGACCGATTATTAGGCGCAACACAAACCGTTACTGCTCGTGAGGAAAAAGCGCAATTGCTAGACAATATGGACTTGGAGCGCGAACGTGGGATTACCATAAAAAGTCATGCGATTCAGATGGAATACACCTATAAAGGGCAAGAATATATTCTGAATTTGATTGATACTCCAGGACACGTCGATTTTTCGTATGAAGTTTCTCGTTCGATTGCAGCTTGCGAAGGTGCACTTTTGATTGTAGATGCTGCGCAAAGTATCCAAGCACAAACGATTTCGAATTTATATTTGGCTTTAGAAAATGATTTGGAAATAATTCCAGTTTTGAATAAAGTAGATTTACCAAGTGCCAATCCTGAGGAAGTAAGTGACGATATTATTGATTTACTTGGATGTAAATTAGAAGATATTATTCATGCTTCTGGTAAAACTGGTTTTGGTGTTGAAAATATATTGGCAGCAATTATCGAAAAAATTCCGCCTCCATCAGGAAATGTTGACGAGCCGTTACAAGCACTGATTTTTGACTCGCATTACAATCCGTTTCGAGGAATCGAAGTTATTTTTCGTGTGAAAAACGGGCAAATAAAAAAAGGTCAAAAGATTAAATTCATGGCTACCGGAAACGAATATTTTGCAGATGAAATTGGTACTTTGAAATTAAACCAGGTTCCAAAACAAGTCATTTCTGCAGGTGATGTTGGATATTTAATTTCTGGGATCAAAGAAGCAAAAGAAGTAAAAGTAGGTGATACGCTAACCGATGCTAAAAACCCTACCACCAATATAATTACTGGTTTTGAAGATGTGAAACCAATGGTTTTTGCAGGGATTTATCCTGTGGATACTGAAGATTATGAAGAGTTAAGAAACTCTATGGAAAAACTGCAGCTGAATGATGCTTCGCTGGTATTTTTGCCGGAAAGTTCAGCCGCTTTGGGATTTGGTTTCCGTTGTGGATTCTTAGGAATGTTGCACATGGAAATTATCCAAGAACGTTTGGAGAGAGAGTTCAACATGACTGTGATTACTACCGTTCCCAACGTTTCGTATTTGGCTTACACCAAAAAAGATCCCACAACACCGCTTATCGTAAATAATCCTTCGGACTTGCCAGAGCCATCTCGTTTAGACCATGTGGAAGAACCTTTTATAAAAGCAACAATCATTACCAAATCTGATTACGTTGGAAATGTAATGAGTTTGTGTATCGAAAAACGTGGATTGATTACCAATCAGACGTATTTGACTACCGAACGTGTTGAGTTGACTTTTGACATGCCTTTGGCAGAGATTGTATTTGACTTTTATGACCGTTTGAAAACCGTTTCTAAAGGATATGCTTCTTTTGATTACACGCCAATTGGGATGCGAACTTCTAATTTGGTTAAAGTAGATATCTTATTGAACGCTACCATTGTTGATGCTTTATCCTCTTTGATGCATGCCGATAATGCATATTCGATTGGTAAAAAAATGTGTGAGAAACTAAAAGAATTAATTCCACGTCAGCAATTTGACATTCCTGTTCAAGCTGCAATTGGTGTGAAAGTTATTTCGCGTGAAACGATAAAAGCATTACGTAAAGACGTTACCGCCAAATGTTATGGTGGAGATATTTCTCGTAAACGTAAATTATTGGAAAAACAGAAAAAAGGTAAAAAACGTATGAGACTGGTTGGAAATGTTGAAATTCCACAAGAAGCGTTTATGGCTGTTTTGAAGTTGAATGACTAGATTTTTTTAGAAGAAAGAATAAAGAGAATAGAATATAGAGAAAACCTGGCGATGTAAAAATTGTCAGGTTTTTTTGTTTCTATTTATTCTTCAACCATTCAAACAATCGTTTTGCATCTTCGAATTTAAACAATTGGGTTCCCTCATTCATGGTTGCTGCCGAACCGCAAGCGACTCCCCAACGAATTACTTCTTTCAGACTTTTATTTTGCGAAAGTGCCCAAACCATTCCGCCCACCATACTGTCTCCGGCACCTACTGTACTTTTTTTGGCGACATTGGGAGCGGGAACAAACTCATATGACTCTTTTGTAACCAACACCGCGCCTTGTGGACCGAGAGAAACAACTACGATTTCGGCGCCACCTTTAGCTATGATTTGTTTTGCGGCTTCATTTACTTCCTCCAGTTCCAATCGCTCTACGCCAATTAGTTTTGCAAGTTCACCAACATTTGGTTTGATCATATAAACACCCACTTCTAAGGCTTTTTTTAATGCTTCGCCTGAAGTATCCACAATTAATTTAGCATTTGACTTTTTTGCGATTTCTGCAATTTTTGAATAAAAATTATCAGATAAACCTTCATTCAAACTGCCACTGGCTACTAAGAATTTTGGTTTTAAAGCTACTATGGTTTCTAAAATTCTTTCACTTTCTTCTTCGGAAATTTTTCCACCGGTAAATCCAAAACGGTATTGAGAATTCGTATTGTCATCCACGGCAACAAAACTTTCTCTGGTCCAACTTTCAACGGCAATTCCTTCATAGGCAATTCCTTCTTTAGCAACCAATTCTTCCAGCATTTTACCTGTAGGCCCGCCAGATGTAAAAACTGCCAATGAAGTTCCGCCCAAACGGGAAATTGCCTTGGACACGTTGATTCCGCCTCCACCAGCATCAAACCTCGGTTCCTCACATCTAATTTTCTGTTCCGGAACCAAGCCTTTAAAATGGGTACTTTTATCCAAAGCCGAGTTAACTGTTATAGTAACGATATCAAATGATTCCATTGTTGATGATTTTAATTACTTAAAGATGCAAAAAAATGGCGAAAATTGATACAATTAGAGGCGAATATTTCTTTGTATATTTGCAATCTCAAAACAATAAAAAATAATGATCGAAGATAAAACCCCACAACGTACAAGTATTGCCCAATTAGGAGAATTTGGATTGATAGACCATTTAACAAAAAACTTTGAAATCAATCAACCTTCTACTCTAAAAGGGATTGGCGATGATGCTGCCGTTTTGGACTTCAAAGATAAAAAGGTCGTTATCTCTACGGATTTACTGATTGAAGGAGTACATTTTGATTTGGCTTACATGCCCTTAAAACATTTGGGCTATAAAGCAGTTGTAGTCAATGTTTCAGATATTTGTGCGATGAACGCCAAACCAACACAAATCACGGTTTCTGTTGCGGTTTCCAATCGGTTTCCACTGGAAGCGTTGGATGAATTATTTCAAGGAATTACGCATGCAGCCCGCGAATATAATGTCGATGTTATAGGTGGTGATACGACTTCTTCCCAAAAAGGATTAATTATCAGCATTACTGCCATTGGCGAAGCAGATGAAGAAGAAATTGTGTACAGAAACGGCGCCAAAGAAACTGATTTACTAGTGGTTACCGGTGATATTGGTGCTGCTTACATGGGATTACAAGTTTTGGAACGTGAAAAGCAAGTTTTTCAAGTTAATCCAAATTCACAACCGGATTTAGATGCATATACGTATTTAATCGAACGTCAATTGAAGCCGGAAGCACGTAAAGATGTTCGTACTTTATTACATGCTTTAGAAATAAAACCAACTTCAATGATTGATATATCGGATGGATTGTCATCTGAAATTATGCATTTGTGCAAACAGTCCAAAGTGGGTTGTAATTTATATGAGGATAAATTACCTATCGATCCAACATTTATTAATGTTTGTGAAGAATTCAATATCGACAGTACAACAGTTGCCATAAACGGAGGAGAAGATTACGAATTGCTTTTCACCATTGCCATGGAAGATTTTGAAAAAATCAAAGCAAATCCAAATTTCACAATTATTGGCCATATGACACAAGAAAGTGAAGGTATTCATTTGGTAACTCGTGCCAATACCAAAATTGCTTTAAAAGCACGTGGTTGGGATGCTCTAACTGAATAAAAATTCATTAAAAAACACAAAAAACGACACTTACTAGGTGTCGTTTTTTATTTAAGAAAATTTAGAAAAGCAATCCTTTATTTTTTGCCTCACGGACTAAGTCGATATCGCTACCGCCTTCTATCTTTAATAACTCTTTTAGGTTAAGTTTTCTTCTTTCAATTGCGACTAATGAAATCGGGATGTATTGCGTAATTTCGTTTAACTTAGTACCTTTTGATAAATGAAATAAAATTTGTTTATCAAATTGATCAATTTGTATCGTATTTTCTTCAGATTGATTCAGCATTTTCAAAACCGACTCACTGTAATATTTGTTGTTTTTTAAAACTTTATCGAATGCAAAAAGTAATTCATCAAACGTTAAATCATTTTTTATAACCAGCCCACTCGGATTTATAGTCTTTATAATGGTTTTTATATTTAATAGCTCCGTAAACATGGTTAACAAAATAATTTTGCAATTCGGCATATATTGCGATAATAATTTTGCTAAATCCTCCCCAGAATAAATGTTTTTTTCTGCATACGGCGGCATGCTAATATCCAAAAAAGCGATGTCAAATAGAGGCGTATCCGGATTAGTAATAATGTCATATGCGGATTGACAATCTTTAGCTTGATCAATACAAAAATGATATTGATCTGGATGGTACCGTGTTATTGCATTTTTATATCCTTCAATTATAAAAGGATGGTCATCAACAATCAATATGTTATTTTTGATTATGATGTCTGCAGTTGAATCAATTGTCATTTATTTGTAAGTGTTTATATTTATTCTAACGCAATTTTGACTGCAATAACTGTGCCTTCTCCCATTTTAGAATTTATTTCAACCGTACCGTTACATTCATGGGCTCTAGAACGGATGTTTTGTAAACCTATTCCTTTTTTTGATCTGTTCACATTAAAACCTATTCCATCATCGATAATTTCCAGAACAAGATTATTTTCGGCTTTCTTAAATTTTATGGTAATGGTATCTGCATTGGCATATTTATTAATATTTTGCAAACACTCCTGAATAATTCGATATAAATTAATTTTAGTCGAGTTACTCATTAAATCCCACTTAATAGCTGGATCAATACTTAGAATCAACTTAGATTCAAAGGTTTTCTTTTGGTCCTCAAATAAGTCGTTTAGAATGGCTACAAAGTTATTAATTAATTCTGATTTTTCCCTACTCAAATCATGGGAAATCTCACGTATGTCCTGTTCAATATTCTTTAATTCCAGCAGGTAATTATTTCTTTTTTCAACGGCGATGGTATCATCAAATTTATTTAGACTGTCCAGATTAATCCGCAAACCAAACATCCTACCTAAAACACCGTCATGCAATTCCTGGGCAACTCTTTTTTTCTCTTTAACTCTTCCGGTCTCAATAGTACTTTGCTGGGAAATCATTAAATTATAAATATCTTCATTGGCTTTTTGTTGCCTTTGTTTGTAAACAAGTACTTTATTCTTATTTTTTTGTGTCTTTACGATATACAGAAACAATCCAAACACTGTAAAAGAAAGTAAAGCATACAACAGATTCCTGTTTTTAGTCGTCAAATTGGAGTTTTTTTCCTTCACCTCTTCTGTTTCAAATTCGATACGGGAGAATTTATTCCCTATTTTTCGCTCTGATTTTTGAAGTTTTTCATTGACACTAATGTATTCTTTAGAATAAATCGCAGCATTTTGAGGCTCAATGATGGACAAATGCTTTAAAGATATTAAAATATTGCGATAATTATTTGTCTCTTGTGATAATGCCAATGCTTCTTTGGCATATTGACCTGCTTTTGGAATGTTTTTCACAGAAATAAAATACTCCGACAAGTTCAATTTACTTGCAATAATACCCGTTGTAAGTTGCAAATCATCTCTGATTTTTAATGATTTATAAAATAAATCAGGAAGACCCTCCATTTCATTAAGTTTAAACTCAGAGTAGGCTAAATTATCTACTAACATTGCATATAATGAAGGCTTATCCTTAAACACATTTTCCTGCTCTAATCCCTTTTGAAAATACTTTTTAGCCTGCTCGTAATTATCGTTTTTGAGATAAGCGTAACCAATATTATTATAAGAAGTCGCTTTCGGTTGATAAAAAGAAGCCGTCAACTCATCATCAATACTAGACAATGCTTTCTTATGATAGGTCATTGCATTATCAAAATCATCTAACTCATTGTATATCGCACCAAGAAGATTATAGGCATCGTATTGAATATTATTAGCCTTAATACTTTTTATTGCTGCCAAAGCTTTGAATACCATTATTTCACTTGCTAAAAAATCACTTTCTTTATACTGTAGATTGGCTTTATTTAAAATTATTCTCGCTTGATTAGTCTTGTCTTCTAATTCAAGATACATTTTCTCTGCTTTGTCATAATATAAAAAAGAACTATCCGATACTGCTTGAGAATCATAATAATCCGCTAAATAAGTATAGCCCTTTGCAAGACTAATAAAATCCTGTTTCTCTTCAGATTTTTTCAGCACCACAAACACTGTTTTTTTATACTCTTCAAATTTGTCTAAATTGTAATATCGATTAGCAATTTTAAATAAATTTACTCGATGCAACGAGTCATTTTCTTGACCTGCAACAATTTTTGATGCTTTTTTTATATATATCTCTCTCAACTGAGGAGACAAATCGAAATCATTTGCCAAAGAAAAATAAGAAGAGAGTGTGTCTTCTGAACCCTCATTAATAAAGGAAACTTTTTTCTTTTGGTTACAACCAAAAAAAAAGAGTACAACAACAAGTAATATAGATGAGATAAATTTCAATAGAGAGAATATAGTTCTTTCAAAAATAACAAAATAAAATTAGTCCCATAAAAAAAGGTTGCCAAATTTCTTTGGCAACCTTTTTAATATATTTAAAAAGTCTACTAATCCATTTTCTTGTTCCCACCTACAGATTGTGCCCCGTTAATCTCCAATTTTACATTTTCGATTTTAAAAACCTCTGCTTTATTGTCTTTTTTTGTTACTGAGGTGATTTCTTCATTTGAAGTAAAAGAAGTTAATACCATCACTAAAGAAAATAATCCGATTGTTACTATTGCTTTTTTCATAATTTGGGGATTTTATGTTTTTGTTGTTTTTACATTTGTTATGATGGTGATTATCACTGTATCATGATGTAAAACTACTTCGCATATCCCAAAAAACAACACCTAAAAAAGGGTTAGTGGTAGAACATATTCAATTGGTAGTGTACAGGTATCAAATTAGGGTAAACTGCATTATTTTAAATTTCTAGGTAATTTCCATTAGCAAAATCAGAAATAACTTGATCAACATTACCTTTGTACAATTTAGAAAAAGGCAATCTTGAATTGGTGTTTTTTATATAACAAACTGAGTTTCCATTGTGGATTCGAGAAATATAGTTTCGATTTACAATATAACTTTTATGAATCCTAATAAAAGGATAGGATAATACCGCTTCAAAATATTTTAGTGTTTTGAAAGCCGTTATCATTTCACCGTTATTCAAATGAATGTCTGTAGAATTATTATCTGCTTGGAAGAAACAAATGTCTTTAGCATCAATATACCTGTGATCTCCATAGGATTTGATACACAATCGTAAAGGATGTAATTCATTTGGCATTTTTTGTTCCGATGAAAATAGAGAATTACCAACATGTTTTGCTCGTTCGACAATCCCTATTTCTTCTTCCCTTTTTGATTTATTTAACCTCAACATCAATTTTATAATATCCGATTGAGTTACCGGCTTCAATAAGTACTCTTTCACTTCATATTGAAAAGAATCAAAAGCCAAATTCTTTTCTTGCGTAGTCACAATAATCTTGGGAAGTATCGTTAAATATTTGTGTAAAGTATCAATAAAACCAAGTGATAAATTAGAGTCCACATGTACTGGATCAATTTCAAGAAAAATTATTTCCGGTTTTTTTTCTAAAATAAGGTTTAAACCATCCACAGCATTTTGTACGGAGCCAATAAAGGAAAGTTCTGAAAAACCATCTGCAATTGCTTTAGTTTTCAAAATACTTTCTTGATCATCGTCAATAATAACGTACGAATAATTCATCTGGTTTTTTTCTGGAATAGATTATAGCCTACATTAAAATGAAATATACAATAGACTCAAATGTAATTAGTTTTCATTAAGGAAATTGTATCAACAAAAGTATGAAATAACAAGTAATAAAAATAGATTACTACTTTAAACCAAATTTTTAATCCTGTTATGAAAACTGTTAGCATTACAATTCCATAAATAAATAGTAAGAAGGAAATACAATCGAATGTTATGGAGCTCTATTATAACTAACTGTTTGCTAAAAGGCCTAAGGTTATCTTTTTTGCTACACATTAAAAATATTTGATTTGTTTTTTGACAAAAGGATTTATTAGTACTCTAAATTGTAGAACCCCTTTTAATAATTGGCTGAGTGATTGCTTTATTAGTCCTAACGAAATGTCAAATTATTATGCTAGCCACATTTCTAATAATCAATGAATACCTAAAATAATTGATGTACTAAGAATGCTTTTTTTACAAATTTATCTTACTTTTATCCAAAAAAAACAACCCTATGAAAAACCTTTTTGCCTTACTATGCTTAACTTCCTCTTTTTTGGGTTTTAGCCAAGAAAAAGAAACCACAAATTTCAAAAGAAATGAATTAAAAGGAAATGCTCTTTTTTTAGTACTAGGCGCAGTAGAAGTAACGTATGAACGTCTAATTAATGAGGATGCCGGAGTTGGAGTTTCTCTGTTCTTTGTGGCTGAAGATGAATTTGAAACTAATTTTAGCCTTACTCCATATTACAGAGCTTATTTTGGAAAAAAACCAGCAGCTGGATTTTTTGTAGAAGGCTTTGCGATGTTAAATTCATATGTAGATCACGGTTATACAACATACTATAACGATAATGGAACGACTGTAACTAATTTTGTAGCAGATGAAGTAGGAGCTGATTTTGCTCTTGGTTTTGGTCTTGGATCCAAATGGATTCATAGAAAAGGATTTGTCTTTGAAATCAATGCTGGAATAGGACGCAATTTATTTAGTGATAATAGCCCTGAGGTTGTTGGTCGAGGCGGAATAACTTTAGGTTACCGATTTTAAAAAAATAAAAAAGCTTCTCAATCGAGAAGCTTTTTTTTATATAAATCAAAAATAATTACATTTTCATCAACCAGTTTTTCATTGAAACCTCATTCTCGATAATGGATTTCAAGTCTGCAATAGCCACACGATCTTGTTTCATGGTGTCTCTATGACGAATTGTTACCGTTTGATCTTCTATTGTTTGATGATCAACAGTTATACAAAACGGAGTTCCTAATGCATCTTGTCTTCTATAACGTCTTCCTACCGCATCTTTTTCATCATACGCCACATTAAAATCCCAACGTAAATCGTCAATAATTTTATGTGCAATTTCCGGCAATCCATCTTTCTTTACCAATGGTAAAATGGCCGCTTTTGTTGGTGCTAGAACCGAAGGTAATTTTAGCACTGTTCTTGTGGAACCATCTTCTAATGTTTCTTCTTTTAATGAAGTCGCAAAAACTGCCAAAAACATTCTGTCTAATCCTACTGAAGTCTCCACAACATAAGGAACATAATTCTGGTTCAATTCAGCATCAAAATACTGTAATTTTCTACCCGAGAATTGTTCGTGCGCTTTCAAATCGAAATCAGTTCTCGAGTGAATTCCTTCTAATTCTTTGAATCCAAAAGGGAAATTAAACTCAATATCAGCCGCAGCATTCGCATAATGCGCTAATTTTTCGTGATCGTGGAAACGATAATTTTCTCTTCCTAAACCAAGAGATAAATGCCATTTCAAACGAGCTTCTTTCCAGAATTCATAATGCTTCATTTCTTCGCCTGGACGTACAAAAAATTGCATTTCCATTTGTTCAAACTCGCGCATGCGGAAAATAAATTGTCTCGCAACGATTTCATTTCTAAACGCTTTTCCGGTTTGGGCAATTCCAAAAGGAACTTTCATTCGTCCTGATTTTTGAACATTTAAGAAATTGACAAAAATACCTTGAGCGGTTTCTGGACGCAAATATAAATCCATTGCTGAATCAGCTGAAGCACCAAGTTTTGTTCCAAACATCAAGTTGAATTGACGCACTTCGGTCCAGTTTCTTGAACCTGATTCCGGACAAGCAATTTCTAGTTCTTCGATTAATGCTTTTACATCTTCCAAATCTTCGTTTCCAAGAGAACGAGCCATTCTTTCCAGAATTTCTCTTTCTTTAGATTTGTACTCCATTACACGAGCATTTGTTGTTACAAATTCCTGCTCATTGAAAGCATCACCAAAACGAGCACGTGCTTTTTCGATTTCTTTGATTGCTTTTTGATTTAGTTTTTCAGCATAATCTTCAATCAAAACATCAGCTCTATATCTTCTTTTTGAATCTTTGTTGTCTATCAATGGATCGTTAAAAGCGTCAACGTGGCCAGATGCTTTCCATGTGGTTGGGTGCATCAATATTGCCGCGTCAAGACCTACAATGTTATCGTTCATTTGAACCATTGCTTTCCACCAATATTCGCGTATGTTCTTCTTTAATTCTACTCCGTTTTGTGCATAATCATAGACTGCACTTAAACCATCGTATATTTCGCTTGACGGAAAAATAAATCCGTATTCTTTTGCGTGCGAAACTACATTCTTAAATAAATCTTCTTGTTTTGCCATAATAATGCAAAAATATAAAAAGTGAACTTAAAAAAAAGAAAATTGTTAAAGATTGAAGCATTGATTTGTCTATTTTTATAAATAAATCCTTGATTACATGTTTGAAAGCATTATAAATCTCTTTTTTCCAAAAGTCTGTTCCGGTTGCAGCTCTTTTTTATTGTCCAATGAAAATGTAATTTGCACGGTTTGCCGACACGAAATTCCGCTGACGAATCATCACTTGAATCCAGAAAATGATGCTTTCAAAAAGTTTTATGGACGAATTCCTGTAATGCATACTTCGGCCTTATTTTATTTTCATAAAAAGGGAATTGTACAGGAGCTCATTCATAATTTAAAATACAAAGGACATGAAGAAATAGGGGCAATTCTTGGCGAATGGTACGCTGAAGATTTAAAAACGATCGATTTATTACAATCTGTTGATGAAATTATTCCGGTTCCATTGCACCGAAGAAAACTAAAAGAAAGAGGATACAATCAAGTTACTGCTTTTGGAAAAGCACTTTCATCCGATTTAAATATCGATTATAATGGTTCTATTTTGGTTCGAAATGTGTACTCGAAAACACAATCTAAGAAAAATTTATTAGGCAGGACAGAAGGAATCGAAAGCACTTTTGATGTTTCCTTTACTGAAAAAGACCACAATAAACATTTCCTTTTAATAGATGACGTCATCACAACAGGATCAACACTGGAAGCTTGTTCCAGAGCATTACTGAAAATTCCTGGCGCAAAAATTAGCATTGTATGTATGGCAATGGCGCAATCATAATTTAGAAATTTTGGTTCTAAAACGGTTATTTAAAACAAAATGACCATTTAAAGCACAACCGTTTTTTAGCCCTGATTACTTCACCTAACTTTTATTCTCATAGGAGTTCAGTGAACTTCGTTTGAAGTGGAAATCCTTTTTATGAGCCTTTTAGACGAATAAAAAGATTACTTCACTATACTTTTATTTTAATTGGTGTTCAGTGAATTTCATTTGTAGCGGAAAGCAGGAAATAGCTCCTGAAAATAAGCCTGTTACAACTCCAAAGAGCACACTATCAATTAATTTAATGAAATTATAACGAAATAGAATTTCCGTTTCCAAAGTTTAATGTTTAAATTTGAATAAATATTTATAAATCATTAAACAATCATATTATGGCTTTTGAATTACCACAATTACCTTATGCGTATGACGCATTAGAACCTTATATTGATGCGCGCACGATGGAAATTCATCACACGAAACATCACAACGCTTACATTACCAACGTGAATGCTGCAATTGCAGGTACGGATATGGAAGGTAAGACCATCGAAAATATTTTGATTAATCTTGATATGAAAAACATGCCAGTTCGAAACAATGGCGGTGGTTTTTATAATCATAATTTGTTTTGGACGGTTATGACACCAGACGGTGGTGGACTTCCAACTGGAGATTTATTGGCTGCGATTGAAGCTTCTTTTGGAACTTTTGAAGAATTTAAAGCAAGTTTCAGCAAAGCTGGAGCAACACAATTTGGTTCTGGATGGGCTTGGCTCTGTGTTCATAAAGGTGGAAAATTGGAAGTTTGTGGTACTCCAAACCAAGACAATCCATTGATGCCTGGTGTAGGTTGTGGCGGAACTCCAATTTTAGCGATGGATGTTTGGGAACATGCTTACTATTTGCATTATCAAAACAGAAGACCCGATTATATTGAGGCTTTTTTCAATGTAATTAACTGGACTGAAGTTTCAAGAAGATTTGCTTTAGAGAAATAAAAACAGATTCAAGAGGAAAGAATAAAGACTTCAAAAATTACTGTTGTCTTTTTTCTTGTTTCTTTAATCTTAAAATAAAAGGCGCCGATTTCAAAATTTGAAATCGGCGCCTTTTATTTTATCATTTTCTTGACTTTATTCCAATAAAAAAGGTGGAATCTCTTCCACCCTTTTTGCCCCAAATCTACCATAAACTTAACCTACTAATATTATGGTGACTCAAAATTATAGTAGTTCTCCGTTGCTACCAAATAAATTAGATGAACAACTTAGAAAACCGATTAAAACCCCATCAGGCCAAATATTAATATGCTCTGGCGTCTTTTCCTTCATAAAAGTTCATGAATGCTCGGTTTACTACTCGGTTTCCTCCTGGCGTAGGATAGTCTCCAGTAAAATACCAATCTCCTAAATTCTTAGGACAAGCAATGTGTAAATCTTCTACAGTTTGGAAAATAATTTTCACTTCGGCTTTAATTTCTGGTGAACTCAACATTTCAGCAATTTTATCCGAAACCTCTTGTACTTCAAAAGGCGCATAAATTGCCGTAACATAATTTACCACTTCACTGTCCTTGAAATTTTCCTGCGCTTTACATTTCGCATACACTTCATCAACAATATGATACAAGTTTCTTTCTTTAAGTAATTCTAATGCTGCTTTGAAAGCCACTAAACCTTCCAGTTTAGCCATGTCAATTCCGTAACAATCCGGATAGCGTATTTGCGGTGCCGATGAAACGACAACAATTCGCTTTGGATTCAAACGATCCATCATTTTGATAATACTCATTTTTAAGGTTGTACCTCGAACAATACTGTCATCAATAATAACTAAATTATCCGTGGGTTTTATAACACCATATGTAACATCATATACGTGAGCAACTAAATCGTCACGACTACTATCTTCCGTAATAAAGGTTCTAAGTTTCGCATCTTTAATGGCTACTTTTTCCGTACGAATTTTTACTGCTAATAATTCTTGCAATGATTCCTTCGTTAATGTATTTCTGTTTTGCAGAATATAATTGTTCTTTCTTTGATTCAAGAAATCCTGTGCTGCTTCTACCAATCCGTAGAAAGAAGTTTCAGCCGTATTTGGAATATAAGAGAAAACTGTATTGTCTGTATCTTGATCAATTGATTTCAAAACAGCTGGAAGAATAAGTCTTCCCAATGTTTTTCTTTCTTGATATATTTCGGCATCGCTCCCTCTGGAGAAATAAATTCGTTCAAAAGAACAGGCTTTCTTAACCGTTGGCGGAAGAATTTCCTGCATAGAAACCGTTCCGTTTTTCTTGATGATTAATGCATTTCCTGGTTCAATTTCTTGAACTTTTTCAAAAGGAACATTGAAAACTGTTTGAATTACCGGTCTTTCTGAGGCCACTACCACTATTTCATCATCTTGATAAAAATAAGCGGGACGAATTCCTGCAGGATCTCTAAATACGAATGAATCACCATGTCCCAAAAGTCCTGCCATTGCATAACCGCCATCTAAATTTTTAGAAGCTCGGGTCAAAATTTTAGCTACATCCAATCGCTCTGCAATAACGGGTGAAGCCTCTCTCTTAGTCAATCCTTCATTTTTACACTCTTGGTACAAATCAGTTACTGCATCATCAAGAAAATGACCAATTTTTTCCATCACTGTTACCGTATCTGCCATTTCTTTTGGATGCTGACCCAGTTCCACTAAACTTTGAAAAAGCTCTTTAACATTCGTCATGTTAAAGTTTCCTGCCAAAATCAAGTTTCTGTGCATCCAGTTATTCTGACGTAAAAAAGGATGAACACTTTCGATGCTGTTTTTTCCAAAAGTTCCGTAACGAACGTGTCCCAAAAACAATTCACCTAAATAAGGAATTTTATGTTTTTGTAACGCCACATCATCTGCGTATTCCGGATGAGCGGCCATTTCCTCATTTATTCTGTCGTTTATTTGAGCAAAAACATCTTGGATTGGTTGCGCGTGATTGGAACGAACACGACTGATGTAGCGTTCTCCCGGTTCCACGTCTAATTTAATACTTGCAAAACCAGCACCATCTTGACCGCGATTGTGTTGCTTTTCCATTAAAAGATACATTTTTTGGATTCCGTAAAATGCCGTTCCGTATTTCTCTTTGTAAAATTCAAGCGGTTTAAGTAATCTAATTAAGGCTATACCACACTCGTGTTTTAAAGCATCGCTCATTGTAAGGTTGTTTGTGTTGTTGTGTTATTCTAAAATAATTTCAACTGAGTAAAAAATGATAAATCAGATGAATTTCCCTGCTAATTTTTGGTAACAAAAAAACCCCGTTTCCGAGGTTTCAATATATTATAATTCTATGTCAAATTGTGTCAGTGATTTGAATTGTTGTAATCTGGACACTACTTCTTTTTTCTCTAAATCAACCATTCTTTCGGTTCCAAATTTCTCCACACAAAAGGAAGCCAAATTCGATCCTTGAATAATTGCGTTCTTCATATTTTCGAATGAAATATTTTCGCTCTGCGTTAAATATCCTGCAAATCCTCCGGCAAAAGTATCTCCTGCTCCAGTTGGATCAAAAACTTCTTCAAGTGGTAAAGCTGGCGCAAAGAAAACTTCTTTATTATGAAAAATAAGTGCTCCGTGTTCCCCTTTTTTAATTACAACATATTTAGGTCCCATCGCTTGAATTTTTGCAGCCGCTTTCACTAAAGAATATTCTCCAGAAAGTTGTCTTGCTTCCTCATCATTGATGGTTATTACATCGACACGTTTTATTACATCCATCAATTCCGGCAACGCACAATCCATCCAAAAATTCATAGTATCTAATACTGTTAATTTAGGTTGAGTCTCCATTTGGTCCAAAACACTGCTTTGTACCAATGGATGTAAGTTTCCTAACATTACTATTTCGGCATTTTTATAGTCTTGAGGAACTTTTGGTTGAAAATCAGCCAAAACGTTTAATTGAGTATCCAGCGTATCTCTAGAATTCAAGTCATTGTGATAACGACCACTCCAAAAGAAAGTTTTCCCACCATTTACAACTTCAAGGCCAGAAATATCTATGTTTCTTGA
This sequence comes from Flavobacterium petrolei, assembly GCF_003314435.2. GTDB lineage: Bacteria > Bacteroidota > Bacteroidia > Flavobacteriales > Flavobacteriaceae > Flavobacterium > Flavobacterium petrolei. Next base: position 750,842 of record NZ_QNVY02000001.1, read on the forward strand.
GGTCAATAAATCTAAATATTCTTGTGGAAAATCGTCACCAACTACAGAAACTATAGCAGATTGTACATTAAAAAAAGAAGCGGATAGACCGATATAAGTTGCTGCACCACCTAAAATTTTGTCCGTTTTTCCAAATGGAGTTTCAATTGCGTCGAAAGCTACTGTTCCAACAATCAATAATTTATTCATTATATACGTTTCGAATTAAGGCGCAAAGATAGTTTATAAGTTGTAAAGTTGCAAAGGGTCTAAAGCGTAAAGTTTTGCCAATTTATTCCCTTGAATCACAACAACTTTGCTTCTTCTTTTTCATAGAAAGCATCGACAGAAAGTTTTTTTTGCATCGAAGCCATAACGGCTAATTCATCACACCTTTCGTTTTGAACATGATTATTATGCCCTTTGATCCATTTGAAATCTACTTTGTGTTTTCTGTAAACAATCAGAAAACGTTTCCACAAGTCGGAATTTTTCCTATCAATAAATCCTTTTTTTTCCCAACCTAAAACCCATTTTTTAACCACCGAATCAACTACATATTTAGAATCAGAAACCACTAAAACTCTAGTATTCGAATTTTTTAACTTTTCAAGGCCAACAATAACGGCCAGCAATTCCATTCTATTATTGGTAGTTCGGCGAAAACCTTCATAGAATTCTTTCTTATACGGTTTCCCTACCCATTCCATCACCACTCCGTAACCGCCATTTCCAGGATTCCCTTTGGCAGCACCATCAGTATATATATGTACGTCGTGTTCCATTTATGAATTAGGATTTTTGATTTAGGATTCCCTCAATTACTGTTGGGAAATATTTTTGTTCTAATTCATGTATTTTTGCAGCTACTTCTTCCGGTGTTTCATCACCCGCTAAAACAACATTTTGTTGAAAAATAATATTTCCTTCATCATAATTTTCATTTACAAAATGAATGGTAATTCCCGTTTCCTTTTCTCTATTGGCAACAATTGCATTGTGAATGTTCATCCCATACATTCCTTTTCCACCATACTTTGGCAACAATGCAGGATGAATATTTATGATCTTATCCGGATAGGCTGCAATGATATTTTCTGGAAATTTCAACAAAAAACCAGCTAAAACAATCAAATCAGGTTGAATTACGTTTATTTTTTGTAATACTTCACTTTCAAAAAGCTGTTCTTTTGAGAAAATCTGTGTTGGAACCCCATACTTTTTTGCTCTTTCAATTACTTTGGCATTTGGGTTGTTTGTGAATACCGCTACCACGGTTCCCAGTTTAGATTGTACAAAATACTTTATGATGTTCTCAGCATTAGTACCCGATCCAGAAGCAAAAAGCACAATTTTTTTCATAACCTAGCATGTTTTAATTGCACAAAAAAAGGAATAAAAATTGAAAATAAATAACATTGTCTCGGGTTTGTTAAAATAAATTTCATAAATTAGATGTCACATTTATTAACTAAATAGTTGTTTTAAAATAAAGTTTTTTATTTTTGCCAACAAATTAAATTCTAAAATTAAAGATTATGTCAGACATTGCATCAAGAGTAAAAGCGATTATCGTAGACAAATTAGGCGTTGACGAAAACGAAGTTGTAACAGAAGCAAGCTTCACTAATGATTTAGGAGCTGACTCATTAGACACTGTCGAGCTTATTATGGAATTCGAAAAAGAATTTGATATCCAAATTCCAGACGATCAAGCAGAAAACATCGCTACTGTAGGTCAAGCAATCTCTTACATCGAGGAAGCTAAAAAATAATAAAGTACACACCCGTTTGCATTTATGTAATCGGGTGTTATTATTTTTTTTAAAAATTAAATTCGAGATTGAATTTCAATCAAAAATATATTTATTGTAATACCCATGGCTCTTTTGTAATAGTAATACAGTAAAGAAAGCATGGGTTTTATTTGTTTAAAGATAACAAAAATAAAGAATTTATGGTATTAAGACGAGTTGTTGTAACAGGTTTAGGCGCTCTTACACCTATTGGAAATAACATTGAAGAATTTTGGAACGGACTTATAAACGGGGTTAGCGGTGCCGCTCCAATAACCTATTTTGATGCTTCAAAATTTAAGACGCAATTTGCCTGCGAATTGAAAAATTTTAATGCTGAAGATTTTTTAGACAGAAAAGAAGCCCGAAAAATGGACCGCTATGCGCAATATGCAATGGTTTCATCGGATGAAGCGGTGCTTGATGCTGGTTTTAATTTCGAAAAATTAGACAAAGACAGAGTTGGAGTTATTTGGGGGTCAGGAATTGGCGGATTAGAAACGTTTCAAATTGAAATGTTGAACTTTGCAGCCGGTGATGGCACACCAAAATTCAATCCTTTCTTTATACCAAAAATGATTTCGGATATTGCCGGTGGCCATATTTCTATAAAATACGGATTCAGAGGTCCGAACTTTACCACTGTTTCAGCTTGTGCCTCTTCCACAAATGCTATTATTGATGCTTTCAACTACATTCGATTAGGTCATGCGGATGCCATGGTCACTGGAGGATCTGAAGCAGCAGTAACAATAGCCGGAATGGGAGGTTTTAATGCTATGCACGCTTTATCTACCAGAAACGATGATCCTAAAACTGCTTCAAGACCAATGGATAAAGATCGCGATGGTTTTGTCTTAGGCGAAGGAGCCGGAGCATTAGTACTCGAAGAATACGAACATGCAATAGCACGTGGAGCAAAAATTTATTGTGAAGTAGGTGGTGGCGGAATGTCAGCTGATGCGTATCACATTACTGCACCACATCCTGAAGGATTAGGTGCTAAAAATGTAATGTTGAACTGTTTAAGAGATGCTGGTTTGCAAGCAACTGATGTTGATGGTGTAAATATGCACGGAACTTCAACACCATTGGGTGACATGGCGGAATCTAAGGCAATTTTACATGTTTTTGGCGAACATGCTTACACGATGAACTTAAATTCAACTAAATCCATGACGGGCCATTTACTTGGAGCAGCAGGAGCAGTCGAAACCATTTCTTCGATTCTTTCCCTGAAACATGGAATAGTACCTCCTACCATTAATCATTTTACAGATGATGAAAACATAGATTCTAAACTAAACTTTACATTTAATAAAGCTCAGAAAAGAGACATGAATGTTGTGATGAGTAATACTTTCGGTTTTGGAGGTCACAATGCTTGTGTATTGGTTAAAAAATTAGAAATCTAATTATATATGCGTATAATCAGAAAAATATTCTCAAAATCCCGTTCTACAGAAGACGGGATTTTTTTTGATTCTATTCAGAAAATCTTAGGATTTGCTCCCGTAAATCTTGATTTTTATAAAAAAGCATTTACCCATCGCTCCTCAAATCGCCTCGATATTTTAGGAAATCCAATCAATTACGAACGTTTAGAATTTTTGGGTGACGCTATGTTAAGCTCTGTTATTGCTGCTCATTTATTCAATAAAGCACCCGCAGGTGACGAAGGTTATTTGACTAAAATGCGCTCTAAAATTGTGAGCCGAGAACACTTGAACGAATTGGGAAAAGATCTAAATCTAGTCCAATACATTGAAAGCAAAGTGCCGCTGCAGCATTTTGGAGAAAACATTCATGGTAATATTTTTGAATCATTAGTCGGAGCAATTTACCTAGACCGAGGTTATGTGTATTGCGAAAAATTCATTCAAAAGAGAGTCATAGTTCCTTACGTAGACATTGCAAGACTGGAAGGAAAAGTAATCAGCTACAAAAGTCTGATTATAGAATGGTGTCAAAAAGAGAAAAAAATATTTCATTATGATATTTTTGAAGACAATGCCATTGACGGACAAAGGCTGTTTGGTGTAAAACTGAGCATCGATAATAAAGTAATTGCAAAAGCAAGAGCAACTTCTAAAAAGAAGGCAGAAGAAAAAGCATCCCAACGTGCTTATTTTGCATTTCAAGAAAAAATGGATAGGAAATAATCCCAATTTTAATAAAACTATATCGTTTTCGTTCATAAATTAACAAAAACAACACGTTTTGAGGGGCTTATACTTCACTAGAAATACTATATTTACATCTTATTTTTTCATGAAATGGCTATTCATAAACTGGATCTTGGCGAATTTGACGAAATAGATTACTATCTTATTGCAATTCATACTTCCTTAGAAGACTATCGATTGGCATTTTTTATTAATCAAAAGCTGCCTATAAACCTAAGTAAAAATGAGAATGAAATTCAAATAAATATAAAAGAAGGAGAGACTAATTTTTCCAGATTTTATTACAATGATATGGAAAGTGCCATTACCTGGAATTTAATTCAAAATAAAAACGAGGTTGTCCAATATAAAAAAGGAACTACTCAAAATCTATTTTTGGACGTAACAATGGAAGTGGCAACAAAAGTCTTTTTACTTCCTGAGTTTAAAAAAGTAGACTATTTTTTAAAAATAGAAAACAATGACGATGCTATGGATGTATCCAAAATTCAGCTCCTATTAAATACCATAGACAGCATATCAACTGTTTATATAGTAGATACAAATCAAATCAAATCTAAAAACAATTTAATTTTTTAATACAAATGCTTACAAACAAAAAAACTAAAATTGTAGCCACACTTGGGCCTGCATGTAGTACAAGAGAAATCATTAAAGACATGATTGACGCAGGCGTGAATGTGTTCCGAGTAAATTTTTCGCATGCTGATTACGAAGATGTAAAAGAAAAGATAAACATTATCCGAGGCTTAAACGAAGAGTTTGGCTACACCACAGCAATCCTTGGTGATTTACAAGGTCCTAAACTTCGTGTTGGAGTTATGGAAGAAGGTGTTGTAGTACAGGACGGTGACTTAATTACTTTCACAACTGCTGAAGACATCCTTGGAACTGCAAAGAAAGTATTCATGAAATATCAAAACTTTCCAAACGATGTAAATCCAGGAGAAAGAATTTTGCTTGATGATGGTAAACTAATTTTTGAAATCGTTGAGACGGATAAAAAATCAGAAGTTATAGCAAGAGTAATTCAAGGTGGTGAATTGAAATCTAAAAAAGGAGTTAATTTACCAAATACCAAAATATCTCTTCCAGCAATGACTGAGAAAGATATTGCAGATGCTATTTTTGCCATTGGACAAAATGTAGACTGGATTGCATTATCTTTTGTAAAAACACCAAGAGACTTGCAAGATTTACAGGAATTAATTGCAGAACATTCTGAATATAAAATTCCAATCATTGCCAAAATAGAAATGCCGGAAGCATTAGAAAATATCGACAAAATTGTTGCGTATTGTGATGCTTTAATGGTTGCTCGTGGAGATTTAGGAGTTGAACTTCCTGCTCATGAAGTACCTTTAGTTCAAAAAGAGTTGATTCGCAGAGCTAAAACAGCTCGTATTCCAGTAATTGTTGCTACGCAAATGATGGAAACAATGATTACTTCACTTACACCTACCCGTGCAGAAGTAAATGACGTTGCCAACTCCGTTATGGATGGTGCAGATGCAGTGATGCTTTCTGGAGAAACAGCTACCGGTAATTATCCGGTTCAGGTTATTCAAAAAATGACTCAAATCATTGAAGCTGTAGAAGATTCTCCGCTAATTCAAGTGCCACAAAACACACCTCAAATAAAAACAAAACGTTTTATCACCAAAACAATTTGTCATCACGCTGCGACAATGGCAAACGTTATCAAAGCGAAAGCAATTTGCACGTTGACAAATAGTGGTTACACTGCTTTCCAAATTTCAGCTTGGAGACCTAATGCACACATTTTAGTTTTTACATCTAACAAAAGAATCCTTACCCAACTTAATTTATTATGGGGCGTAAAATCTTTCATGTACACTAAAGATGTAAGTACAGATGATACTGTAACGGATATCAATGAAATTGTAAAAGAAAAAGGCTTTGTACAAAAAGGAGATTTCCTTATCAATTTAGCAGCTATGCCAATAAAAGATAAAGGAATGGTTAACACCTTGAGAGTATCTGAAATTGAATAGCAAATGCTATTGAAAATAATTTAAAAGTCTGTCTCGTTTGAAAAATGAGACAGATTTTTTGTTTTAAAGACATTTTAAGATTCATCAAAAAAATTAGGAATAATTACACGGTCTTCTATTAAATAAAATTTATATTTGGTAGAACAAAAAAATACAATAATTATGAGTTTTAATTCTAAAAATCCATTTTTAAATAACAAAACTTTTTCCACTGCAGTTTCAAAAAATGAGCAAGTGCATCAAGCTACGGTCATTGATTACAATCAAGAGATGACTTTATCAGGCACCATCAATAAAAGTTTAATCTTATTTTTGCTTCTTACCGCATCTGCAACTGTAATCTGGTGGTTGACTTTTAACGGAATTAATCCTTTGGTTCCTGCTATTGGCGGCGCTGTTGTTGGATTAGTTTTAGTGCTTATTGCTGCTTTTAAACCACAATATTCTCCCTATTTGGCACCCGGATATGCATTATTCGAAGGATTATTTATAGGTGGAATTTCAGCAATATTCGAAGCAATGTATCCTGGAATAGTAATTCAAGCTGTAGGTGCAACATTTGTGACTTTTATGGTTTGTCTGGGATTATATAAGTATAAAATTGTTAAAGTAACCGAACAATTCAAATCAGTGGTAGTCGCTGCAACTTTAGCTATTGCAACGTATTACCTTATCTCTTGGGTGTTTTCTATGTTTACGAGTTTTGTTCCCGTGCATTATGGAAACTCCTTGATGAGCATTGGAATTAGCATTTTTGTTATTGTGATTGCTGCCTTAAATCTGTTTTTAGATTTTGATCGAATAGAAAAAGGAGCTGAACAAAAAATGCCAAAATACATGGAATGGTATGGTGCTATGGGACTAATGATAACATTGGTTTGGTTGTATATAGAATTTTTAAGATTGCTTTCTAAATTAAATAGTAAAAGCTAATTCCATAAATTAGCATAAAAGAAAAAACCTTTCAGAACTTGAAAGGTTTTTTCTTTTATGCAGCTTTCTCAAAAGCGATGTAATGACTTAAATCACCTTTAGTATTAAAAACAGGATATCCTTTTATCAAACAAGCATATACTTCTCCGTTCTTTTTATAATTCATTACAACTTTCTCAAAAGGTTTATGATCTAATATGGCTAGTCGAATTTCGTTTGAAGTAATTTGATTTGTCGCTTCACCTTGAAACATTTTTGGACTTTTACCTAAAATCTCTGCTTCTACATACCCGTTCATTTTTACGATATTCTGGGATGCAAAAACAATCTTCAATTTAGCATCAGTAACAATTATCACTTCATCTTTGAGACTATTTTCTATATCCCAGTTATTCTGAGTCCATTTGTTTTGGGAAGCAATTGAATTTAGTTTCTTTAAATCCAGGAAAAAACTTTTTACAGCAGTCAAAAATTCATTGTGAAAATCCCAACAAAAAATTGGAGCTTTTCTTACACTCAAACCATTGTGATACACCGCAATAGCCTCTTCATATTGTCTAAAATTATTCATGATATTTCGATTTAAAAAACCAAATTTAATTTTATTTATAACGATAAAACAACAATTTTAAGACTTTAACCATTGTTGAACGGTCAAACAATTAATTAAAAGTCGAATTTTAACTGCACCACCACAAACTTTTTATCCTCAGTATTCAAATTATTCAATGAAATTCCGAGTAAACGCACAGAATCTTTCATGCGCTCCTGATACAACAACTCCTTTACAATTTCTAAAATTAGTACTTTATCAGAAATAAAATATGGCAATGTTTTACTCCTGGTTTGTTGTGAAAAATCACTATATTTTATTTTCAATGTCACTGTTTTACCAGCCACATTATACCTTTTTAATCTTTTCTCCAATGCAGTCGCAATAACTTCCAATTTCTCTATCATAAAAATTTCAGATGAAAGATTGATATCAAAAGTATGTTCTGCAGCAACTGATTTTGTGATTCGATCTGATTTCACTGCGCTATTATGAACGCCTCGCACCACATGATAATAAAAAACTCCTGACTTTCCAAAATGCTTCTCAAGAAACTCTACCGATTTACTTTTTAATTCCAGACCAGTAAAAATACCCAGTTGGTACATTTTTTCGGTGGTCACTTTTCCAACACCATGAAACTTCCGAATAGGCAATTCCTCCAAAAACGAGATTACTTCATCTGGATTTACCGTTTTTTGTCCATTAGGTTTGTTGTAATCGCTGGCAATTTTTGCCACAAACTTATTGACTGATATCCCTGCAGAAGCGGTCAAACCTACTTCGTCAAAAATGCGCTTCCTTATTTCTTGTGCCAATAACGTAGCACTTGGATTTCCTTTTTTATTAGTAGTAACATCTAAATAAGCTTCATCAAGCGATAAAGGCTCCACCAAATCCGTATACTCGTAAAATATCTTTTGAATTTTACTTGAAATTTCCTTGTAACGATCAAAACGTGGCTTGACGAAAATAAGTTCCGGACAATTTTTCTTAGCCATAACTCCACTTATAGCGCTTCTGACACCAAATTTCCTCGCCTCATAACTTGCCGCTGCCACCACACCGCGATTTTCCGATCCACCTACCGCAATAGGTTTCCCTCGCAACAATGGATTGTCCATTTGCTCTACCGATGCATAGAAAGCATCCATATCTACGTGTATAATTTTCCTATTTGGAATTAATTCCTGCATCTTAAACGAATTGGCACACCGTTCTTATTTCATATCTTCTACACACTAAGACTTTTTTGGTTCGTCCGATTGTAAATAATTTTCAACCACAACTGATTTACTTTTCTTTTCTGTGGGAAAAAAGAAACTAATGGGTCTTGATTTAAAATGATTCCAAATGGAAACCGTAACAAATCGCAATTCAAACAACGAAATAGCCCGCGAACGGAATGCAAGACCTAATGAAAGACTGAAACTTACCATAAAATTCACTAAACCTATGATTCCAATTCCAAAAATACCCCAGAATAACATGGAATCACTCACTTCATAATTTGCTCCATATAATGCTAGAGCCAAGTTTCCACTACCAAAAGTGATGTGTCGAATGTCGAGATTTAATCCCAGAAACAATCCCACTGAAGCTGTACTTCCCATAAATATTCCAAACCAAAAATTTGAAATAATACCTGCCCATCTTTTTTCATACAATTTAGCCAGTTTCACAGTTCTAGTTTTTCCAAAATTTCTTTTAAGGAAAGGATGTTCAGTAATCCTAAAATAAACCTGATTGTGCTTGTCTCTATTTGCAACGCTACCTGAAATAATTCCAGATAAAAATAGAAAAACTCCTGCAATAGCCGCATGAAAAATTGCTAATGAATGTATGGGACTCAAATCAATCAATAAAGATTCCCATTTAGTTGCAGCAATATTGTAATGTAAGAAATGATCAATCAACCAAATTCCGAGTAATGAAACAGGAAAAGCCATAATCACATTTCCAACAAACGCAATAAACTGTGAGCGAAAAACCCGAGCAAAAAGAATGGCAAAGGCTTTATATTTTTCAGCATCTTTCCCTTTTTTCAGAACTCCTTCCTCTAGCGCTTTAATCAATGCAGAAGCCGTCATCGCAGGTTGTTTTGTTGCCAAAGTAAATCCCAAAAGATAAATAGCTATAAAACCAATCGCGTAGTTCATACTATAAAGAAATGCATGTCCAAAAAAACTGGTGTCGGCCTTAGAGAGCAGAACCTTAATAATACATAATATCCCCACAATGAAACCACCACCTAATGCGGTTCTGAACATTTTAAAATACTCACTACGACTATCGGTGATATAATGTTCACCTGTTTTAGCTGTGTGTTGTGTAATTTCATAAGAAATCAATTGAGTGCTTTCACTAACAAATTTTCGAACATTATTTTTATAACAATTGAATTTTATCAACCGTAACGCCAATATAATTCCATTATATTTTTTGTCTTTTTCTTTGTCAACAATCAGCAACGAAATTAGAAATTTTAGCCGTTCTAATTGCTGTCTAATTTTAAGTAAATTCTGATTTACACGAAGTGAAATTCCGTATTTTGAACTGTTATGAAATGCTTTCTCGACAAAACCTTCGCACTGCTTATGCAAAACCAACAACTGCGCATACGATAAATCGTCCGATACAATATAATGTCTATCCGAACTTCTAATCCGTTCTTCAATTAGGAATAATTCCTTTTCAAAAGCTGAAAACGGACTCTCAAGATCATCAAATTCCGGTACCATTTTGATCACATCCGTCTCCATAGCACGCCCACTGATTCGTTGTGTGAGTAAATGCATAGCAGTTAATAATTCAGACAAAACAGAGGTAGGTTCCGTACTATCATAAATGGATTTAAACTTCAAAAGATCATATAATTCTTCCAACTGACTTAATGGAATTTTGTTAATCCAAATACCGTCATTCGCAAGATAAAAAACTTGATTGAGAATATATTCTAAAGTATCTTTTTGGGGTTGATACGGCAAAAATCTAGCGAAAATTCGTTTTTGGACTTCAAAAATAAAATCTACATCCTGAAGAATTGCAGCATCAGCAAGAATTTTATTAAACTTTCTATCCTTTAAAATATCTTTGAGATATATAGAAAACTGTTTGCGACACGAAAAATTCTCCTTCAAAAAAGTAATGATCTCTTCTAAATCTACCCTTTGTACATTTTTGATTTTCAAAGGTCGCACTAAACGAATTAATTCAACAAGAGGCTCTAGAGTATCATTTGTTTCGCGCCATGATTGTGCTTCACCAAAAAACTCAGTTAAAAGTCCAGCAATGGTTGGCTTTGGTGTTCCTTTGAAAAATGCCTTCATTAGTTACATTCAATTTTTGTAAAAATACAAATCGGAAAACAAACTACTGTAACTTATTGATAAAATTACGGCTTGTAAAACAGAATCAGTAATCAAAATCTAATAAAGTAAAAATTTTAATACCTTTGAATCTTAAGAGACTTCAAATTAAACCAGAAATCATAAACTGAAAACAATGTTTTATTTTAAAAGTAACACAAAAAGCTTCTTTTTTAAAACATAAAATTTCTATACCGGAATAAAAAAAAATCCCACAGCAGAATTGAAAAAAAAATTTCTGTACTTATTTATAAAAAATGATTGAAATAGAAAGAAAATTTTTGGTTAAAAACGATTCCTTTAAGAAAGAAGCTTTCGCAAGAAATCACATTGCGCAAGGGTATTTAAATTCTGCTCCAGAGCGCACTGTTCGGGTTCGTATAAAAGGTGAAAAAGGTTTTTTGACGATAAAAGGAGCCTCAAATGACAGCGGATTGTCCAGATTTGAATGGGAAACAGAAATCCCAGTCTCCGAAGCTGAATCACTATTGCTTTTATGCGAGAAAGGCGTTATCGATAAAACCCGCTTTGAAATAAAACAGGGCAATCATGTATTTGAAGTAGACGAGTTTTACAGCGATAATGAAGGTTTGATTATTGCAGAAATTGAACTAGATTCTGAAAACGACACCTTTGAAAAACCAGATTGGCTGGGAAAAGAAGTAACGGGTGACATCCGATATTACAATGCCTATTTAAGCAAAAACCCATTCAAAAATTGGTGATTTACTTGTCCATTACTTCAATGGTTACCAGCATTCCCCCACTTCCCTTATTTGAAGTAATATCCATAAAAGCCCGCTTGGTAAGATCAATTTCTCGGGATTTGACAAAAGGACCCCTATCCGTAATTTCTACAATTACCCATTTTCCATTTTTTTCATTAGTAACTCTTACTTTTGTTCCAAAAGGTAGTTTTTTGTGTGCTGCCGTATATTTATCATTATCAAATTTCCTACCGCTGGTAGTTTTTCTTCCATTAAATTTATCCGCATAATAGGATGCATGCGCCTCTTTCTTGAAAGGTTTGAAAACACCTAAAACGCTAACTAAAGAATCTAGTTTCTTTTCTTGGTTTAAAATAGAACTTTTATTTTTTTTAATGGAGTCTTTTTGGACAACCGCTTTTTGAACAACAGCTTTTTGAACCAAAGATCTCTGCTTATCAGAAGCTGCACTTTGACTGTTGACCGAATTGATAAAAATAATTAAAAGAAGTAAAGTAATTGATTTTTTCATATCTATTTTGTTTTAGTTAACTCTATTTTACAAAAACCATACCTAGAAAAAAAAAGCTCTATTTCTAGAGCTATTTTGGGTTTTACAACCACATATTCCAAGGGATTCTACTCAAAATAAGTACTAAACCTAAACCGTAAAAAATAGAAAAAGTTTTAAATTTTGATTCACTTGTTAATAATTTTTTATGCTTAGACCAACCAATTGTTATTAAAGCAATTGCAACAATATTGATCAACGGATGCTCTAAAGATGTTAACCGCAATGCTTTGTCAGCCATTTGTCCAAATGACGCGAATCCTAAAGGAGACACAAAGTATAAAATGATACCAACTAATAACTGGATGTGAATTGCAATTAAGGCGAACAATGCAATTTTTCGATCTTTTGAAGTGAAATCTTTTTTAGAAAACATTCCAATAAAGGAATTAACTACCGCAACCACTAATACTAAAAGTGCTAAATAAGCCCAACCAGAATGAAATTTTTGAATGAAATCGTACATAAATACTGTTTTTGTTTTAACAAATATAAGAAAAAAAGGTATAAAAAAAACCACGCATAAAAGCGTGGTTTTTTATTTTTATAATTTTAAAGTATTATTTACCAAAAATATATCTAAGTGTAAATTGTGCTTGCCAAACATCAAAAGTTGAAGCATTTTTCTGGAAAGTATCTTTTATTAAAACTCTACTTCCATCAGCCTCTACTTGAGTTGCTAATTGATAAAAAGGAACATTCCCTGTAGCTGTTCTGTAGTTCAAAACATTAGCATTTGTTACTCTTTGTGTAACACCCCAATCTTTATTGATGAAATTTGTAAAGTTCAAGATATCAGCTCTAAATTGGAAATTGTTCTTTTTACCAGCAATAGTAATATAAAAATCTTGAGTTGCTGATAAATCTAGTCTATGTAGCATAGGTAATACTCCACCATTTCTTTCAGCATATTGCCCTCTTCTTGTTGAAAGGTATTTATCCTGATTAATGTAAAGATCGTAAGCAGCTTGTTGTTGTGCTTCAGAATAAGTAGTTACTACATTAACATTGTTCACCCTATTTGTAACTGCCAATGGTTGAAAACGAATTTCGTTTCCACTGTTAGGAACATAAATTAAATCATTCCCATTAACTAAATCTCCATTCATATCACCACCGTAGGCATAAGAAAATGGCCCAGATTGTTCTCCAATATACCCTAAGTTGATAGAAGTCGCTGCTCCTACATTTTTACCGTATTCGATTTTGTATCCAATAATACCAACTAATCTATGAGGCGTGTTATTGTTAGACAATGCTAATGGTAAATTGTTATTACCATTTACAGATCTAGCACCTGTCCATGAACCAGAAGCGATAGAACCAGGAGATAATAAATCATTTGCACTTGAATGTGTATATGCGAAAGATCCCCAAAGACCTTTTTTGTATGGATACTCTAATTTAAAAGTTGTAGAGTAAAATGTTCCTCTGTCAGTATTTGTCAAAACAACTGCACTAGAAACATTATCATTTACACGAACACCTGCATCAGTACGAGCGTATCTTGGTCTGTTATCAGGACCACTAAAAGTTCCAACCGGTGCATCAAAATTAGCATTGTAATAATGTATTGCATTAATATTTCTTTGAAAGATTCCTTCTACAGTACCTACAAAACCAAATGGAAGTTTTTGATCAACTGCTATATTAGTTTTCCAAACTTGTGGGAATTTGAATTTTTTATCTGTAAATGCCAATTCAAATGTAGTAGGAAGCGTTGGAGTTTCAGGAATGAAATAATCATTAGGATTCGGAGTAAAACCATATCCACCTGCAGCTAATGGTGCTCCACTTACGTCTACAAAACCTGTAAGTACACCATTATTTCCAATAGCATTAGACAAATAAACTGAAGGTGCTCTACCTGTAAAAACACCACTACCTCCACGAAGTAATGTACTCGCATCACCTTTCAAGTCTAAGTTGAAACCAACTCTTGGTTCAAACAAATATTGAGTATCAGGCATGTCACCAGTATTAAATTTTTGTCCTTGTCCAAAAGTTAAAGCTGTAACTGCAGGATTTTCAAGAGCTGTATCAGCAAACCAAACTGCTGTTGCACGAAGTCCTACTGTTAATTTAAACCTGTCACTCAATTTCATTTCATCTTGAGTATACAAATCCAATTTATTTGACTTAAAGATCTGTAAAGGTTCTACAGCTCCCGGTAAAGCAGAATATCTAAATTGAAAACGTGCAGGAAGTGCCGTTGTTGATGGAATACCTCCTGTATTAGCAGATTGATTAGCCGCAGCATAAAAATCTGTCAATGAATTAAAGATATAAACACCGTTTGAGCCTGAGAAGAACAAGTTACTTGATTTAAAATACTCAAAGTTAGCTCCAAATAACAAAGAGTGTTTCCCAATAGTTTTAGTCAAATTATCTGTAAAGTGTAATGTAGAATACGAAAGTTTGTTTCCTTGAGTAAAAGGATCTAAACCTGCTGAAATATAAGTGTTTGCTCCATTCTTTATATCAATTGTTGGAAACAAACCACCACCTTGTAAGGCTCTATCTTCAATTTGTTTGTCGTAACCAGCGATAAAGTTGTTGTACCAAGAATTGCTTAATTTACTATTCAATTCTAAAACAGCTGATCTAGTATTATCTAAAATAACATAACCACTATTCTTGAAAGACATTGCAAGCGGACTTGTTCTTCTATTACCAAAACCTAATGAATTAGAGTTTGAAGTTAATTCATCCGAATTAGAGTCATGAAAAACGTAACGAGCTGTTAATTGATGATTGTCATTAATATTCCAGTCAAGTCTTGCAAGGAATTTTTTTGAAATTCTCTCCGCATCATAATTTTCCCAAGGACCAGTCGTATAATTGAACTTGTCTTGTAAAAAAGTAGAAAGCGTTTGCATTTCAGCAAAAGTAGGTGCAGAAACCTGAGCACTTGCTTGTGGAGAACCCGTAGATGTCCAAGTTGTAGCTGGGCTTATGTTCTCTAATGTTTCAAAATTTCCAAAGAAAAACAATTTATCTTTAATGATTGGCGCTCCTATTCTAGCTCCCCAAATTTTTTCTTCAAATTTTCCAGGAATAACTACTCTGTCTCCAGCTTTAGTTCCTATAAAATCTTTTTTATTGCTACGGAATGAATTATAAACCGATCCCTCAACTTCATTTGTTCCACTTTTAGTAACTGCATTTATTCCTGATCCTAAAAACCCTGACTGACGCACATCATAAGGAGCAATACTTACTTGTAATTGTTCGATAGCATCTAAAGAGATAGCTGTAGAACCAGTTCTTCCTCCTGCTTGTGAATCACTACCTAAACCAAAACCATTATTGAATACAGAACCATCAATAGTAAAGTTATTTAATCTTGAATCCTGTCCTCCAAAAGTACCATTACTACCTGCATTGGCATTGTACTTGGTGATTGAATTTATTGAACGTGCTCCAGTTACAGGAACAGCTGTGATTTCTCTGTTTGAAAACTGTTGAGAAGCTCCAGTTCTTCCTTTATTAAAATTCCCTTTCGATTTTGTAGAAACAATTACTTCATTCAAAGCATTTGATTCTTCTTCTACAACAATATTCACAGTCAAATTATTTCCTAAAGGAGCATTGATTTCTGTAATTTCTGTTGTTTTATAACCAACATAAGTTACTTTAACAGTGTAAGGACCACCTGGTCTAATTCCTTGAACAGCATACCCTCCATTATAATCTGTAGTTGAATAATATTTAGTCCCAGTTGGATTGTGTCGAACCTCAACTGAAGCACCTGGAAGGGTCTCTCCAGAATTTGATTTAACAGTACCAGACATAGCAGAACTAGTAACCTGCGAGTGTCCTACAGCTGATAAAAAAATAATCAAAATAAAAATAATTCTTTTCATTTTTGTTTCTTGTTTAGTTTAAAAATATTTGGCAAAAATATAACATTTTTACTTTAAAAAGTTAACACAACGTTAAGAATGGCGTTAATTATTAGCTCGACATTTCACTTAAAACATTTTTTGCCGTATTTTAAGTGAATAAAATAGTTTTCAATAGATATAAATGATTTTTATTGAATAATTCACATATAATTTTCAATAATCAACATTAAAAAAATTAATATATATTTAAAAAAACTATTATAACAGAGTCACTTACCCACAAAAAAACCCTGATTTAGGTTAAATCAAGGTTTTTGAGACTTTTAAACTACTAAAAAGAGGAGTAAAATCGAAATCTTATGAAAAATTCATAAAATTTTAAGTATTAATTTCAAAAATCAATACTACTTATTTAACAAAAAATGATTTAGCAAAAAAGTTGTGGAACTGTCATGACTATTAACCGTTTTTGTATTAATTTCATCCAAAATAGAGTTTGCTAATTGTTTTCCCAACTCAACTCCCCACTGATCAAAACTAAAAATATTCCAAATAACACCTTGCACAAAAATCTTATGCTCATACATAGCAATCAATGAACCTAACGTTTTTGGTGACAACTTTTGGATTAAAATAGTATTCGTTGGCTTATTCCCTGAGAAAACTTTAAATGGTAAAAGAAATTTAGCTTTTTCCTCTGAAACACCTTGTTTATCAAATTCGGCTTGAACTTGCTCTTCTGATTTTCCATGCATCAAAGCTTCTGTCTGAGCAAAAAAGTTAGACATCAATTTATCATGATGATCATTGTCTCCATATAAAGGAGTTATGAATCCAATAAAATCTGCAGGAATCAATTTTGTTCCCTGATGAATTAACTGAAAAAAAGCGTGTTGTGCATTCGTTCCTGGTTCTCCCCAAATAATAGTTCCCGTTTGATAATTTACTGGCTTCCCATCTCGTCCAACACTTTTACCATTACTTTCCATAGTTCCTTGTTGCAAGTAAGGCGCTAATTTTTGTAAATATTGTGTGTACGGAATCAAGGCTTCACTTTCAGCACCAAAAAAATTATTGTACCAGATACTCAATAATGCTAAGATAACGGGCATGTTTTTATCAAATTCTTCCGTCTTGAAATGCTCGTCCATTTCACTAGCTCCTTGTAGTAATTCATCAAAGTTGTCGTATCCAACAGCTAAACTTATCGTAAGTCCAACAGCACTCCACAAAGAGAATCTTCCGCCAACCCAATCCCACATTGGGAAAACATTGTCCGGGTTAATTCCAAACTCAGTTACTTTTTGAATATTAGTCGAAACTGCGACAAAATGTTTAGCAATATCTTCTTGTGTTGTGCCAAAGTCTTTTGACAAAAACCATTTTCTGATTGTTTCAGAATTAGTCAACGTTTCTTGTGTGGTGAATGTCTTGGAAACAATTACAAATAAAGTAGTTTCCGGATTTAGCTTTTTTATAATCTCATTAACATGATCACCGTCCACATTTGAAACAAAATGAACATTAAGATGATTTTTATAGAATTGCAACGCCTCAACTGCCATCGCGGGACCTAAATCAGAACCTCCAATACCAATATTAACTACATCCGTAAATGCTTTGCCGGTAAAACCTGTTCTTTCCCCAGAAGTAACCTCGTTCGTAAATGCTTTTATTTTATTTTTTACTTCATAAATTTCAGGAATCACATCAATTCCTTCCACTTTAACAACTGCAGACTGACTGGCACGTAATGCTGTATGAAGTACCGCTCTATTTTCTGTTTGATTAATTATTGCTCCTTCAAAATAATCAGCAATGGCGCTTTTAAGCCCAACTTCATCAGCCAATTCTAACAACAACTGAATCGTATCCGTATTGATAATGTTTTTAGAATAATCTATTAAAAAATCATTCCACTGTAAATTAAATGTGTTCGCTCTCGAAGGATCCAATTGAAATAATTCTTGCATCGAAGCTTTTTGCATTTCGTTGTAATGCAATTCAAGTTTCTTCCAAGCATTTGTTTCTGTTGGGTTTATAGTATTTAAAGCCATTATAAAGGATTTGTAGTATTGTTAAAATTGGGACAAAAATACTCAAATTTGTTTTAATGGAAAATGGGTTTTGATTTATATAACAATTTAGCCTTAAAACCATTGAATTGTGCTGTTGTGAAATACCATTAGGTAATTCCTTTTTATCAGCGTAACAATACTTTAAAAAATTGTCAGGTTACAAATTAGCAATACTATCTAACTCAAACTTCAAAGGCGTTATTTGTGCAAGAAAACGGCTTTTATTGCTTCCGGTCATAGGCTCGCCAGTAGGTA
Organism: Flavobacterium petrolei; assembly: GCF_003314435.2. Classification (GTDB taxonomy): domain Bacteria; phylum Bacteroidota; class Bacteroidia; order Flavobacteriales; family Flavobacteriaceae; genus Flavobacterium; species Flavobacterium petrolei. The sequence continues at coordinate 769,131 of NZ_QNVY02000001.1, forward strand.
ATTTTAGCCTTAGCGCATCCACTTGCTTTCCGTTTTTCCAGAAACGATAACATACATGCGGCCCTGTTGCGAGACCTGTACTTCCTACCAAACCAATAACTTGCCCTTGAGTAACACGCTGTCCGCGTCTCACTAAGATTTTTGACATGTGCAGGTATTGTGTAGAATAAGTTCCATTGTGTTTTACTTTTACAAAATTTCCGTTTCCGGCCGTAAAACCACTTTGCTCTACAACACCTCCAGCGGTTACAGTAATAGGAGTTCCGCGTGGCGCTGCATAATCCGTTCCTTTGTGCGCTTTCCATCGGTGTTGAACCGGATGAAAACGACTTGATGAAAACCGAGAAGATATTCTGCTGAATTTTATGGGCGATTTTAAAAAGAAATTTTTAAGTGTTTTTCCTTGCTCATCGTAGTATTCTATTTTATCTGAATTGGGATTTTGAGCAAAAGGAAATGCGTAAATAATTTTTCCTCGGTACTCAAAAAAAGAAGCTTCGAGTTCCTCCACTCCATCATAAACTGAGTCATTTATAAAGCGCTCTGTAAACGTTATTGCAAAACGATCGCCTTTTTTGAGTTTCATAAAATCAATAGAATAGGCGTAAATTTTAGCTATTTTACTAGCCAAAACACCTTCAATCTTGGCGTTGCCCAAAGTTTCGGATAATGATTCTTTTAAAACTCCACCAATAGTACGTCGCTTGATGGTAATGGGTTTTATCTTTTTATAAACAACAATTGCTGTATCTCGGAAATCAACTACGTAATAACTTAAATTATCCGGTTGATAAATAAAAACCTGTAATTCATGCTTCTTGTTTTTGGACCGAAGCATTGTAAAAGGCTTATTTATCCTGATACTTCTCACATTAAAGCTGTCTCTTACTTTTGCAATAATATCATATACTTGGCGATCTCCTATATTTTGTTCTTCTAATAAAGTTCCAAAAGTATCTCCCCTTTTTACAGTGTCATTAACTATATTAAAATCCGCAAGAACAAACCCAAATTCACTTTTTTTAGGAACAAGTTTTACTACTTTTTCGGGAACTATTTCCTCCGTTTTTTTACATGATACTAAAGAAAATAATGCTATTATGACTATAAATATTTTTTTCAAACTGTGTTTTTTAATTCAACTTACATTTCTACTCCCCAATTTTCTAATTCATGGCTACTCCACAATTCCGGGAAGAAAATTCTTCTTTGATATTTAGGATGCATGTATTTTTTCCAGTCACTTCCACCAGTAGCTTCGCCATCTCCTTTACCGCTTTGATCAATATATTTTTTTGCTGTATTCAAATGTTGCATTACCCAAGTAATATTCACCGTATGGTCATAATGACGCATCGCTTGAACTAATTCGGGATTTTTTTGATCTAATTCCGGCAGTTGCTTAAATTTTTGCCAAATATTTATGGTGTTGTATTCCTCCATGTGCGCTAGGAATTCCTTCTTGTATTTTTTTTCAAATTCCTCCAGTAAAAAAGATTTCTTTCCAGTATGATAATCTTTCCCCGCGGCTTGCCAATACAGATGTTCCAATGCAAATTCATACGGTGTATTTCTGTCTATTGTATCTCTATAACGGTGATCAATCAGGTTTATTAGATCAGTAGAAGAAAATTCTATTAGGCGGTATTGAGCGCTTTGAAAACCACTGGCAGGTGTCAGTGTATTTCTAAATTTCATATATTGGTCCACTTCCATTCCATCTCCCATAATACTGAAAGAGGTAGTCAACATATCAAAATAACGACTGATTCGCATTAATCGCTCCGTGAAAAAAACTGTATTAATGTTTTCACAATAGGAAATTTGTCTCATCTCCCAAAGTATCATTTTAAATATCAATTCGTTAACCTGATGATACATGATAAAAACCATTTCGTCAGGAAGCGTCGTTCTTTGAATTTGCAGATTCAACAAAGCATCTGTTTGAATATAATCCCAATATGTGATTGGTTTTGACCACAATAACCCTTCTAGCTGCGTCTCCGTTTTTTGATTTATTGCTTCATATTTAAGCTCAATTTCTTTTAAAATAGCTTCTGAATTGTCGTTATTGCTCATTATTTTTTTGTTTTAAAAGGATTTTTCAAACCTTTATACGCTTCTATATCTGCCTTTATTGATCCCACCGCCAAACTCGCTTTTATTCTAAGTGGTACTTTATTATCATCATCCGAAATCCAAACTGTAAGACTCTCCTGCTCTTTAAACACACGTCCTGATTGTACTAAAGGTCTAAAAATCATTGCTGGAACAACGCCAAATTTAGTGGTTATATTTTCTCTCCCCATAAACTTTAGCTTGAATTTAGTAGTTTCATCATCAAAAAACATGTCTATTGCCACTGATTCCCCAATTTTTAACTTATCAATATTAGGGTGATTCCTTAAATAATAAAATGTAGACAGAATATCCTGTGTGTTTTTTGGGACGTAAAGTGTTTTTTCAGTTTTATGTTTGTAATCCTTTACAACAACTTTATTAACAGACTGATTAAAAAAACCTTCTTGGTTTTTTGTATATCCGCCTTCGTCAATTTTTCGAACAAACTGGTATGGATTTCTAGTTTCCTTGTCAATATAACTTTCGTACAAGTCATCTACTTTGAAGAAAAAACGCGACATACCCGTGGTGTATCCTCTCCCAACGACGTGAAAAGTTTTTTTATTGTTGAACGTGGCATCTTTTACTTCTAATGTGGCATAACCTGCATTCACTATTCCGTAATGGATTCTGAATTTAAAATATTCTCCCACACCATAAGCGTCTTCCTGAGGAGAATTAAAGCTTACCGTTATAAGCAATACAAAGAATAAGATTAATTTTTTCATTACTTATTTTGTCAATTTATTGACTGTATTAGCAAAATTTGTTCCAAATATATCAAAACAAAAAAACTCAGTCAAATAATGACTGAGTTTTTATGCTATTAACTAACCAAAAAACTATAAACTATGAAATTTATATGAAATCAGGAAGGAAACCACCCCTTCCCTTTTTGCGAGTGCAAAGGTAGCTAACAAATTCAGTTATTCTTTCTAAAAATAAAGTTTAACACAACATTTGCAAAAAAATATGCTGTTCATCGGTTATTTTTTCATAATATGTAAAAATAACACGTTTCTATAGCGTTCCTCGCAATTGCTGTTCTCGCTCAATTGATTCAAATAGCGCTTTAAAGTTTCCCGCACCAAAGCCTTTAGCTCCCATTCTTTGAATAATTTCAAAAAACAAGGTTGGTCTGTCTTGTACTGGTTTAGTGAAAATTTGCAATAAATATCCTTCTTCATCGGCATCAACCATAATGGCGAGTTTCTCGATTTCGTTTAAATCTTCTTTCATCATTTTCATGTGATCGCCCAATCGCTCCGGAATTGCTTCATAATACGTATGCGGAGGAGCGGATAAGAATTCGATTCCTCTGGCTTTCAATTGCGATACCGTTTTGATAATATCTTCCGTTGCAATTGCGATATGCTGAATTCCAGGTCCGCCATAAAAGTCCAGATATTCCTCGATTTGTGATTTTTTCTTTCCTTCGGCAGGTTCGTTGATTGGAAATTTGATTCTTCCGTTTCCGTTTGACATTACTTTACTCATCAACGCCGAATATTCCGTATTGATTTGTTTGTCATCAAAAGAAAGGAAATTCACAAATCCCATTACTTCTTCATAGAACTTAACCCAAGTATTCATTTCGTTCCAACCCACATTTCCCACCATGTGGTCTATGTATTTTAATCCTGTTGGCTCCGGATTGTAATCCGATTTCCATTCTTTGTATCCTGGTAAGAAAACACCTTTGTAGTTTTTGCGTTCTACAAAAATATGAACGGTTTCTCCGTACGTGTAAATTCCGGAACGCACTACTTCTCCAAACTCATCTTTCTCTACGGTTGGCTCCATAAAAGAGCGCGCTCCACGTTTGATAGTTTCTTCGTAAGCACCAGTAGCATCTTCTACCCATAGAGCAGCTACTTTCACCCCGTCACCATGTTTTCTCAAATGTTCATGAATTGGAGAATCCTGTGTTAATGGCGTGGTCAATACAATGCGGATCTTATCTTGTTTCAGCACATACGATGTTCTGTCTCGTACTCCGGTTTCTAGTCCGGCATACGCCAAAGACTGGTAACCAAAAGCGGTTTTATAATAATGTGCAGATTGTTTTGCGTTTCCTACGTAGAATTCTACGTAATCGGTTCCTAGTAAAGGCAGGAAATCTTGTGCTCCTTCAAATATTTTTTCTAGCCCGTATTCTACTGATTTAAGTTCTTTTGACATGGTATTTATTTTTTGATTCGGTACTTCTAGTTTTAGAACACGGATGACGCGGATTAAACTGATGTACACGGATGTATTAATTTAAAATTATGTTGTTGTTTATTCTAAAGCCCTAGCCCTGATGGTCGAATTGCTCTCGCAATTACCTTTTCTGGTCTCGTTTTTTTAACGAGACCAGAAAAAGATAAAGCGTACAGCAGGAAATAGCTCCTTATTACTCTACCCAAGATTTATAGTACTGACCATCATCTAATCCCATCGCTTCTTCAGTTACCATTAAAGGGCGAAAGGTATCGACCATTACGGCTAATTCATGGGTTTCTGTATGACCTATACTGCGTTCCATGGCTCCCGGTGCGGGTCCGTGTGGAATGCCTTTTGGGTGTAATGTAATGTGACCTTGCTCGATATTATTACGGCTCATGAAATCGCCATCTACATAATACAAAACCTCATCACTATCAATATTACTGTGATTGTAAGGCGCTGGAATGGCTTTTGGGTGGTAATCGTACAGTCGCGGACAGAACGAACAAACGACGAATGTTGCCGTTTCGAAGGTTTGATGGACCGGTGGCGGCTGGTGTACGCGACCCGTTATAGGTTCAAAATTATGAATGCTGAATCCGTAAGGGAAATTATAACCGTCCCAACCCACAACATCAAAGGGATGCGTGGCGTAAACGACTTCATGCATCATTCCTTCTTTCTTGATTTTAATTAGAAAATCGCCTTTTTCATCGTGCGTTTCTAACTCGTTTGGCAAAATAAAATCACGCTCGCAAAACGGCGAATGTTCTAAATGTTGCCCTGATTCGTTTTTATAGCGTTTTGGTGTATAAAAAGGCGCAAATGATTCAACGTAAAACAATCTGTTTTCCGAAGTTTCAAAATCAATTTGGTAAATCATTCCGCGAGGAATAATTAAGTAATCGCCATATTCGAAAGGAATATTTCCCATCATGGTACGCAATTTTCCTTTTCCTTTATGGATGAAAATCATTTCATCGGCATCGGCATTTTTATAGAAATAGTTACGTAATGATTGCCTTGGCGCGGCTAATCCTATCGTACAATCTTTGTTGACCAACATAGCTTTGCGGCTGTCCAAAAAATCGTCTTCTGGTTTTAGCTCAAAGCCTTTCAGTAATAATGATTTGATGTTTTTTCCAATAGCAATTTTGGGCTCTACTGAATAGGATTTTAGAATTTCCTTGACTTGCGTAGGCCTGTGAACGTGATATAACAATGACGAATGACCGTGAAAACCTTCTGTTCCAAAGAGTTGTTCGTAATACAAACCACCCGTTGGTTTTTCGAATTGTGTGTGTCTTTTTTGAGGAAAACTCCCCAATTTATGGTATAAAGGCATGATTTTTTTGTTTAAAAGTGTAACAAATTAAAGTTGAGATTACTTTATAATGTGCTATGATAAATCAAAAAAAAGAATACTTACTCAGGATTTCTCTTGATAAGGAATTGAAGATACTCTAATAAACCTAGCCATTTTGTTTTCATTATAACAAATATCGGAATTATTATTGAAATAAATTATAATTAAAACAAAAACCCAATACTAAACCATGTAAATCCTTTGGGCTGTTCTGGAGACCAAGAATATTTTATTTCTATGGGTCCAATCACTGTTTCTAAACCATATCCAACGGCATAACCAGAATATTTCGGAATCGAAACCCAATCCACTGATTCAAAAATCCGATCTCCAATATTAGCAAAATTTGCTGAAAAATTGACGTGGTTTTTCTTCAAAAACTCATAATCTAGCGTTCCCGTTGATTTTATATAACTATTGGCTGCCACGCTCAAATAATCGTACCCGTATAAATATTTAAAATTATTCAACGGATTAAATCCATACCCTCCTAAAACAAAATTAAAAAAGGCAACACTTTCCTGACCAAAAGAAAATCCGGCATCGGTTTGAAATTTTACAGTGGCGTTTTTAAACAAAGTTGCTGCAACTCCAAAATCTCCTTTGGCAATGGAATACGGTTTGAAATCACCTGTATAATTGGACGACAATAAATACGATTGAACATCACCTGTGAAATACCATCCTTTTTTAGGGAAATATTTATTATCAAATGAATCGTATTTCATGTACCCAAAAAGACTAAAATAATTACTGTTGTCAATTATTGGGTCAACAGTAGCAAGTGTTTCTGATTTTATCTTTAAATATTTAAGTTCTACACCGCCGCCTATCAAGAATTTCTGAACAAATAAAGACTGGAAATACGCCTGATTTGTAATGTCCGTAAAGTCCACATTCAGAGAATTTATATCCGGATTATTGAGCGTTGTACTGCTTATTCCTTTGGCTACGTTTCTATTGAATTGGTTATAGTGTGATTTGAAACCAAAACTCAAATTGAATCCGTTTTCAATATAGTAATCAAGATTATACCTGATATTATCACCTAAAACAATATCAAATGAAGCTACATCATTTTTAAAAATTGCTTTTTTACGCGTCAAATTCACTAAAACACCACTTTTGAACAAATTATCATAGTGCAATCCAAATTTCAAATATGTTTTTGTCGGATTCTCTCTCAGATTAATATTCAAATCAACATCTTGCTTGTTTGCTTCCAATGAATACGAAATGGAGCTGAAATTTTTAGTTGCATTAATATTATTAATTCCCTTTAACAAATCATCATAACAGGTTTTTGCTCCAGGTTTAAATTTTAATTTCCCAACAACATACTCTTTAGTATAATTATCTAATTCGTTGCTGTTTATCGCTCTGATTTGCAGGCTGTCTGACCTTAACTCCATCTTTGGTTTGTGATATGGATCAGACATATCCACAATATTTTTCAATTGTTCATAAACAGCAAATGTTGCTTCTTCTCCTTTTCTTATAATTTCATCTCCCTTATCAAAAGAAACCACGCCGTATTGAGAAATGTCTGGTTTTATATAAATATCAGTGTTGGATATATTCTTCTTCATTCTTTCGATAGACTGAAGACTGGTTATTTGGACTAAAATTTTAGTTGCATCTTTAAGTTGTGTTCGATCCAATAATCCATCCTGAACATCAACACCTATTATGATATCAGCACCTAATTTCCGAACCTCTTCAATTGGGTAATTATTCACAACGCCACCATCTACCAAAATTTTCCCATCAATTTCCACAGGAGAAAACAAAGAAGGAAATGCTGAACTTGCAATCATGGCCTGCGCCAAATTCCCTTTATTCAACAGCACTTCTTCTCCGGTTTCAATATTAGTACCAATACATAAAAAAGGAATCGGAAGCTTATTGAAATCTTTGATATGCCTTACGTTTCTAGTAATCCTAGTCAATAAATTATAATTGTACATTCCTTTAGACAAGGCTTCGGGAATTCCAATTTTCATTTTATTAAATGGTAAAACCAGCGCATATAACTCGTCATTTCTTCTTTCGTAAAAATTTTTAGATGATCTGGGAATAAAATCGTTGATTAATTCACTGAAATTTGTCGATTGAAAAATAGAATCAATTTGAGTTGCATTATATCCAGAAGCGTAAAGGCCGCCAATAACCGCACCCATACTGGTTCCGCCAATGTAATCAATCTTGACACCAGCTTCCTCTAATACTTTCAAAACTCCAATATGAGCAAAACCTTTTGCACCACCACCACTTAAAACCAAACCTATTTTAGGTCTTTTTTGCTCTTGCGAAAACACGGTCAAACTGATAAAAACAATGAATAATAGTACGATTTTTTTCATAAGCAGCAATTTGTTCCGTAATAGAATCTGATGGTGTTAATTTTCTTTTGTTGCCTTGTAAAATTCGGTAATTTTTTTGGCTTTTGATACACCTATAACGTCCGAAATTTCTTTTTCTGTCGCTAATTTCAATCTTTTAACACTTTTGAAGTGTTGAATCAAAGTCAGCATTGTTTTTTCTCCAATGCCGGGAATGCTTTCTATCGAAGAATTCAGCGCTGCTTTACTCCTTTTGTCCCGGTGATGCGTAATCCCAAAACGGTGCGCTTCGTTTCGCAATTGCTGGATAATTTTCAGTGTTTCAGATTTTTTATCTAAATACAACGGAATAGAATCTCCCGGATAAAACAGCTCTTCCAGTCTTTTGGCAATACCAATTATGGCAATTTTTCCTCGAAGCCCTAATTCATCAATACTTTTCAGTGCCGATGATAATTGTCCTTTTCCACCATCAATAATGATTAAATTCGGCAACGGTTGATTTTCATCAAGCAATCGTTTGTATCTTCTGTAAACCACTTCGGTCATCGAAGCAAAATCATCGGGCCCTTCGACCGTTTTTATATTAAAATGGCGGTAATCTTTTTTGCTGGGTTTCCCATCTTTAAAAACCACACAAGCTGCCACAGGATTTGTTCCTTGAATATTTGAGTTATCAAAACATTCGATGTGTCTTGGCTCGACCGGCAATCGCAAATCTTTTTGCATTTGAGCCATAATTCGTTTCGTATGGCGATCCGGATCTACAATTTGCAATTGTTTGAGTTGTTCAATTCGGTAAAACTTAGCGTTTCGGATTGACAAATCCAAAATTTGCTTTTTATCGCCTAGTTGCGGAACGGTGATTTTTATATTCTCTCCCAAGTCCACATGAAACGGAACAATAACTTCTCTGGACAGCAAATGAAAACGCTCTCGCAGTTCAATAATCGCCAATTCTAATAACTCTTCATCCGTTTCGTCGAGTTTCTTTTTGATTTCCATCGTATGAGAACGAATAATCGAGCCGTGAGAAATTTGCAGGAAATTCACATACGCCGCGCTTTCATCTGAAACAATCGAAAACACATCAATATTGGTGATTTTTGGATTTACAATCGTGGATCGCGATTGGTAATTCTCTAAAATCTCAATTTTTTCCTTTATTTTTTGCGCTTCTTCAAAATGCATGTCAGCAGCTAAACTGGTCATAACACGTTTAAAATCTTTCATGCTCTCTTTGAAATTTCCTTTCAGGATTTCGCGAATAGCATCTACTTGTTTTTGGTAATTCTCCAAAGTTTCATAACCTTCACAAGGCCCCATACAATTACCAATATGATATTCAAGACAAACCTTAAATTTACCGCTTTCAATATTGCTTTTACTCAAATCAAAATTGCAAGTTCGTAGCGGATACAGTTCTTTGATCAGCTCTAAAATAGTACTTACGGTCTTAAAACTGGTGTAAGGACCAAAATATTCCGACCCATCTTTGACCATTCTGCGGGTTGCAAAAATGCGCGAAAAAGGTTCTTTCTTGATACACAACCACGGATAACTTTTATCATCCCGCAACAATACATTATAACGTGGCTGCAGGGTTTTTATAAGGTTATTTTCTAATAAAAGCGCATCGGTCTCCGTAGGGACAACAATGTGTTTTATTGTGACAATTTTCTTTACAAGCACATTGGTTTTAGCCGTATCATGAATTTTATTGAAATAAGAAGAAACTCGCTTTTTAAGATTTTTGGCTTTGCCCACATACAAAATTTTCCCTTCTTTGTCGTAATATTGGTATACGCCGGGATTATCAGGCAAGGTTTGGATTTGTAGGGCTAAAGTTGTTGGATTCATGTAACAAAGTTAATCTCAAAAATCCCCAAATACAAATCAATGTTCTTGAAATCTTACTGAGGAAAATTTTATCGGAATTTTAGTTTCTAATTCGTTATTATCCTTATTTTTATGCTTTCAAGAACCTATGATGAAAATTAATACCACACCTATTGTTCTTTTTGGCGAAAGCATAAATCCGGGCGAAAGCAAAACTATCAATGTCGAAATTGCGAGACTGCACACCACCACAAAACTGAACATCCCTATTATCGTGCGACGCTCCAAGTTTGAAGGTCCCGTTGTTCTTTTCTCGGCGGGAATTCATGGTGACGAAATCAATGGAGTCGAAATCGTACGCCAGCTCATTTACAAAAAAATAAACAAGCCAAAAAGAGGTACAATCATTTGTATTCCAATAATAAACGTATACGGATTCGTCAATAAATCACGAGAATTTCCAGACGGTCGGGATTTAAATCGCGTTTTTCCCGGAAGTAAAACCGGTTCTTTGGCCAGCCGATTTGCATTTCATATTTTAGCTGAAATCATGCCATTGGTAGAATATGCCGTCGATTTTCATGCCGGTGGAGCGAGTCGTTTCAACGCACCACAAATTAGAATAGCACATAATAATGCTGATTTAAAAATTCTTGCCGATGTTTTTAATGCACCTTTCACCTTATATTCCAGAAATATAATGGGCTCTTTTAGGAGTTCCAGTGAAAGAATGGATGTCAAAATGTTGCTTTTTGAAGGCGGAAAATCATTAGATATCAACAATGATATCGCCGAGGAAGGCATAAATGGAGCAAAGCGTCTGCTTAAACATCTTGATATGCTAGATTTAAAACATACTGCGGTACAACAAAAATCCAACACCATTTATATTGAAAAATCTGGCTGGATACGCGCCAAATGTTCCGGATTATTACATGATTACGATACTATTGGGAAATTTGTAAAAAAAGGAACTATTCTTGCCACCATAACGGATCCGTACGGAAAATTTGAAAGAAAAGTAAAAGCGCCAAACGATGGCTATATCATCAATGCCAATCATTCCCCAATTGTCTATGAAGGAGATGCTATTTATCATTTGTCGAATGCTCTTGGAGAAGAAGGAGAATAAAATATTTAAAATGAACAAAACTGCGTTACGACAAAAATACAAAGCCCTACGGAATTCACTTTCCGAAAATGAAGTGGAAGAAATGAGTTTGGCTGTAGCCAATAAAATACTGACAATTCCGCTTTGGAAAAAAACCTATTTTCATATTTTCCTTCCCATATCTGAACAAAAAGAAGTCAATACCGAGTTTATTCTTCACATATTATCCGGAAAAGACAAAGAAATTATTGTTTCCAAAGCTGATTTTGCAACCCGAAACATGACGCATTTCCTATTGACGGACAACACTAAAATCAAGAAAAATGAATACAACATTCCAGAACCTGTAGATGGTATTGAAGTTCCCTCAAATAAGATTGATGTAGTTTTTGTTCCGCTTTTGGCTTTCGATAAAAAAGGGCATCGCGTGGGTTACGGCAAAGGGTTTTACGATAAATTTTTATCGGAATGCAAACCGGATGTAATCAAAATTGGACTGTGTTTCTTCGAACCTGAAGAAGTTATTGAAGATGTTTTTGAAGGCGATATACAACTGGATTATTGCGTGACTCCGAATTCAATTCACTCGTTTTAATTTGGAATGCGTACTTTCGCAGCAAATACAATCCAAAATAATTTATGAGAACATTCAAAAATTCAAGATTTGCAGTAAGCGTTATGGTTATTTTATTCGCAGTTTCATTTTCAAATTGCAGCATTCAAACCGGAACCAGCAGATCTTCCTATAAAGCTAAAAAACTTCCTCCAGGACAAGCTAAAAAAATATATGGTGGAAAAAGTGCAAAACGATATGCACCGGGACACAACAAAAACTAATTATGCAAAAAGACCTGTTCAAATCATGAACAGGTCTTTTTTGTATGTTGCAAAAAACGTTGAATCTAATCGTGATGAAAGGCTTTTTTATTAAAGAAAATCAAAATTCCAACTCCGGTAGAAATCGCCATATCGGCAATGTTGAAAATTGCATTGAAAAAAGTAAATTCTTTTCCGCCCCAAATTGGCAACCAACTTGGTAGATTTCCATGCCAAAAAGGAAAATAAAACATATCCACTACTTTTCCGTGAAACCAAGTTCCATAAGGCTGATCTGAGAATAAAGTAGCTAATTGTTGTTGACTGTCGTCAAATATCACCCCATAAAAAACAGAATCAATAATATTTCCGAAAGCACCGGCCAAAATCAGTGAAATAGCAACAATCAAATAATTAGAACTGTGTTTTCTTTCTACAGAATCCCACAACCAATATCCAATTCCACCTACAGCAACCAATCTAAAAAGGGTTAGAAATAATTTTCCGTACGCACCCGGAATTTCAGTCCCCCAAGCCATTCCTTCATTTTCTATAAAAAGAATTTTGAACCATTTGAATACTTCAACTTCTTCGCCTAATATAAAATTAGTTTTAATGTATATTTTAGAAACTTGATCAACAAGCAATAAGATAAAAATAAGGAGATACGCTTTTCGTAATGACATTTTATAAATTTTAATGGCGCAAAAATAACAATTTAATCAAAAAAAACGCTCCATTAGGAGCGTTAAATATTACACAACAAGTAGTTTATCGTTGCAAATTCTTTGCCTCAATACTCATTGTTGCATGAGGAACGATTTTTAATCTTTCTTTCCCAATTAGTTTGCCTGTAACTTTACATACACCATAAGTTTTATTTTCTACACGGAAAAGTGCATTTTTCAAATCACGAATAAACTTTTCCTGACGTATTGCCAGTTGAGAATTCGCTTCTTTAGACATTGTTTCGCTTCCCTCTTCAAATGCTTTAAAGGTAGGCGAAGTATCATCAGTTCCGTTATTCAAATCATTCATGTACGCACTTTTTATCAGATCTAAATCAGCTTGTGCTTTTTGAATTTTGTTCAAGATTATTTCTTTGAACTCTGCTAAATCAGCGTCAGAGTACCTTGTTGCTTCATCTACCATTTTGTATTATTTTGAAATTAAAATCATTGTTTTTATATCGTCAAATTCAATTTCTGTTCCGTTTTCTAAATCATCTACAAAAACCAAATCACTGGTTAATGTTTCTGATTTTATATACGCTTCATTTTCAAGAATAGCCTCTTCTAAAATTCCGTTTCTCTTCAATTGAACTTTAATTTTATCAGTAACTTCAAATCCGGAATCTTTACGGATATTCTGAATTCTATTTACTAATTCTCTGGCAATTCCTTCTTGTTTTAATGCTGGTGAAATTGTAATATCCAGTGCAACCGTTATTCCGTTTGAGTTGGCTACCAACCAACCTTCAATATCCTGTGATGTAATTTCTACATCTTCTAAAGTTAAAATTACGTTATTTCCTGCAATAACAATATTCAGACTTCCTTCCTTGTCCAATTGGCTGATTTGTTCTTTTGAAAACCCTTGTATTTCCTTAGAAATCAATCCCATATCCTTCCCAAAACGGGGTCCGAGTGCCTTAAAATTAGGCTTAATTTGTTTCACCAAAACACCGGAAGCATCATCCAAAAGTACGATTTCTTTCACGTTAACCTCTGCTTTTATAAGGTCGGAAACAGCTTCAATTTCAGCCCTTTGATTGTCGTCAAGTACTGGAATCATTACCTTCTGCAAGGGTTGACGCACCTTTATCATTTCCTTTTTTCGGAGTGATAAAACCAATGATGAAATGGTTTGTGCTTTCTGCATTTTGCTCTCTAACATTTTATTAACATAGTTGTCAACCGAAATTGGAAACTCCGCCAAATGTACACTGTCATATTTTTCCGACTGTGTTGCTAAAGTTAAATCTCTGTAAAGTTTGTCCATAAAGAACGGAGCGATAGGCGCACCCAGTTTACTTATGGTCAACAAACAGGTATATAAAGTTTGATAAGCAGCGATTTTATCCTGCGCATATTCCCCTTTCCAGAAGCGTCTTCTGCACAAACGAACGTACCAGTTACTTAAGTTTTCCTGTACAAATTCTGAAATCGCTCGAGCTGCTTTCGTTGGCTCATAATCCGCATAAAAACCATCTACTTCTTTGATCAAAGTATTCAATTCTGACATGATCCATTGGTCAATTTCCGGTCTTTCGTTTAACGGAATCTCCGCTTCTTCAAATTTGAAACCATCAATATTAGCGTATAAACTAAAGAACGAATACGTGTTGTATAAAGTTCCAAAGAATTTACGGCGAACCTCAGCAATTCCTTCTAAGTCAAATTTCAAGTTGTCCCAAGGATTCGCATTCGATATCATATACCAACGCGTCGCATCTGGACCGTATTCTTTTAATGTTTCAAATGGATCTGCTGCATTTCCTAAACGTTTGGACATTTTTTGTCCGTTTTTGTCTAAAACCAATCCGTTTGAAACTACATTTTTATAAGCTACTTTGTCGAAAACTAATGTTCCAATGGCGTGCAACGTATAAAACCAACCACGAGTCTGATCCACTCCTTCTGCAATGAAATCCGCTGGAAAGTCTTTATTTTCGTCAATTTTATCTTTGTTTTCAAAAGGATAATGCCATTGCGCATACGGCATAGAACCGGAATCAAACCAAACGTCAATTAAGTCCGCTTCACGCGTCATTGGTTTGCCAGAAGCAGAAACCAACGTGATTTCATCGACTACATTTTTATGCAAATCAACTAAATCGTAATTTGATTCCGCCATATTTCCAATTTCGAAACCTTTGAAAGGATTTTCTTTTTGGAAACCTGCAGCGATAGATTTTTCAATTTCGTTGTATAATTCTTCAACAGAACCTATTAAGATTTCTTCTTGTTTGTCCTCGGTTCTCCAAATTGGTAACGGAATCCCCCAGAATCTTGAACGGGATAAATTCCAGTCATTGGCATTTTTCAACCAATTTCCAAAACGTCCTTCTCCAGTTGCTTTTGGCTTCCAGTTGATGGTTTCGTTCAAGTCAAACATTCTGTCTTTAACTTCAGAAATTTTTATAAACCAAGAATCCAAAGGATAATATAAAATTGGCTTGTCCGTTCTCCAGCAATGTGGATAACTGTGAACATACTTCTCTACTTTAAATGCTCTGTTTTCTTCTTTTAATCGGATGGCGATTTCAACGTCTACCGAACGTTCTGGTGCTTCACCTTCGTTATAATACTCATTTTTCACATATTTACCAGCATATTCTCCCACGTGCGAAGTGAATTTTCCTTGTAAATCTACTAACGGAACCGGAGTTCCATTTTCGTCAAGAACCAACATCGGCGGAATTTCAGGCGTAGCTTCTTTGGCTACTTTTGCATCATCAGCACCAAAAGTAGGCGATGTATGCACAATTCCTGTTCCATCTTCGGTAGTTACAAAATCTCCTGAAATTACTCTGAAAGCATTTTCAGCATTTTGATATGGAAGTACTAAAGGCATTAATTGTTCATAACGAATATCAACTAAATCAGCTCCTTTGCATTCCGCCAAAACCTGATATGGGATTTTCTTGTCGCCTTCTTTGAAATTTTCAAAATCAGCAAGTTCATTACTTTCAAAGAATCCTTTCCCGAATTGTTTTCCAACTAAATTCTTAGCCAAAATCAATGTTGCTGGACGGAACGTATATTGATTGAATGTTTTTACTAAAGCGTATTCGATTTTTGGACCTACAGTTAAAGCCGTATTACTTGGCAATGTCCAAGGTGTAGTAGTCCAAGCTAGAATAAAGATTTCGTCTAAATCCAACGCTTCTAACTTATAATGCAGTAAATTATTAGAACTGATGTAATCGTAAAACTTTGAGAACAACAACTCTTTGTGTGCATCAATTACTTTAAATTGTGCTACAACTGTTGTGTCAGTTACATCACGATAACTTCCCGGTTGGTTTACTTCATGAGACGATAATCCTGTTCCTGCTTTTGGAGAATACGGTTGGATTGTGTAGCCTTTGTACATCAAATCCTTGTTGTAAATTTGTTTCAAAATCCACCAAACCGTTTCCATATATTTGGATTTGTACGTCACATACGGATCTTCCATATCGACCCAATAACCCATTTTTTCAGTCAAATCATTCCATACATCCGTATAACGCATCACGGTTTTTTTACACGCTTCGTTATATTCTTCGATGGAAATGGTTTTTCCAATATCTTCTTTGGTGATTCCTAATTCTTTTTCGGTACCTAATTCCACAGGTAAACCGTGGGTGTCCCAGCCTGCTTTACGCTTTACTTGGAACCCTTTTTGAGTTTTATATCTGCAAAAAATATCTTTAATTGCACGCGCCATTACGTGGTGAATTCCCGGTAATCCATTTGCCGAAGGCGGCCCTTCAAAAAACACGAATGGTGGGTTTCCTTCACGAGTGGTTACGCTTTTCTCGAATATATTTTCTTTCTTCCAAAAATCCAGAACTTCTGACGCCACAGTTGGTAAGTCAAGTCCTTTGTATTCAGTAAATTTTGTGCTCATTTTATCCTTTTCTAAATCGAGGTGCGAAAGTAAGGAATTTTGAATAAAAGAAAGAAAAGATGAGAGAAAATAGACAAAATTGATTAGAGAATTCGATAAAAATCATAATAAGTCCGACAACATTCTATTTTAAGCAAAAACTTCTTTTGAAACGTTAAGCGATTTTGGCTTTTTGAATTTTAATTCCTACTGAATCTTGTAAAGTATAATTGTTTTTAATGACTTTGTATTCAATAGAATTTCTTAGGAATTTGAAGTATTTAACCCTTATTTGTCATCATCATCCAGCTCAAAAAAATCATTGACTGGTTTTCCAAACAACCTTGATAATTTTAACGCCAGAACTGTTGATGGCACAAAGCGATTGGTTTCAATTGAATTTATCGTTTGCCTGGAAACACCTATTCTTTCTGCTAATTCCTCTTGGGTAATATTCAAAATGGCGCGTTCTATTTTTAGTCTATTCTTCATTGTACGCTTTTTTTAACTTGCGGAAAGTAAGGATTTGAATAGTTAGTAAAAGTGCTAAAACAGCAACGTCCTTACTACCTTCTATTTTAGGCATTGATGACAAAATTGACTCAATGGTAAAGTGAATAAATGGTAATGTTAAATAGACTAATACTGTCACTATTACTGCATAATTATAGGATTGCATTCGGATTTTTCCAATTAACTCATCTTCTATTTTCTCTCTTGAAATTGAAATTATTAGTAATCCTATAACCGAACTCGACAAAGCGATTCTTTCAAATAATTCGTGGTATTTTACATCTAGCATATAGAGCTTAAGAGACGTAATAATTGATAAAACCGAAGCAATAAATAACACCAAACCGACAATTTTAAATTTATTAGGCAACTGGTAACCTGTAAACTTATTAATTTTTTCAATTTCTCCTTCTTGTTTTGCTTTTGGTTCCATAAAGTTAATTGGTTAAAGCTTACTTTCCATAAAGAAAAACAAACTTGATTTAAAGACAAATATACTTTACTTTTTAATACAAAATTAAATTATGAATAAATTTTTTTTGTCCTATGAAAAAACTTCTTTCAATACGTCTAATGATTTTGGTTTTTTAAAGCCATCCAAATGAAAACTGTAGTAATCAATCAGTATCTTCAAAACGATTTGCCTTTCGATGACATGGAATATTTTCTGATTGTTATCGAATTTCAAGTCAATCAGTTTTTTAAACAAATTACTTTCATGCTCCGTAAGTGAACTGACAGCATGAAAAGCCGTAAAAATACCTTCGTTCATTTCGAAAAAAGGCATGTCCATATCCGAAGTATCAGGATAAAAGCCCAAATATTTTGTAGTTTCTAATAATAGAATCAAATGAAAATTAGCAATTTCATCGTGATTATCGAGCCAATGCAAAGCGGTTTCCAGAAAGGTAAACAAATGCTCATTCGTTTCTTCTTCGTGAATAGAATGATGCAACATTTCTGAAATGAACATCACAATCGTACTCTTATAAATATCCGAATGAATCGAATGAAAAGGAGTTGCAATTTTTATCTCTTTGAAATTTTCTAAAGTCCCTTTATTTTTATGAACCGCTTCAATTTCGAGAATGGTCAACGGCTGAAAATAAGCGATTTTCTGATTCGCTTTTCGGCTCGAAAAAGCATCGCGAACGAAATACGATTTCAAACCATGCGACAACGTGAAGCATTTGACAATCAAGCTTTTTTCCTGAAATTTTAATGACGAAAGGACGATGGCTTTGGTTTTGACTTGCACAATTTTTTTGTTTAAAGTTTAAAGTTTAAAGTTTCAGATTGTAAATACAAACCAAACTCAAAACCAAAAACAAATTACCTTATTATCATTACTTTTTTAACTTTGGTTTCTACTCCGTCTTGTGCCGAAATAAAAATCATATATACACCGGAAGCAACTTTGTATTTTCCAAAAGCAGTCGTATCCCATTCTATTGTTCCGCCTTCAGAAGTGGTTTCATAAACTAAATTACCACCGATATCAGTAATTTTAACATTCGCTCTATCCAATAATCCGGCAATTTTTACGGTTCCCTGGTACTCCGGACGCACAGGATTTGGATACACGTAAGCATTGCTTAGATCATCATTGGCAGCAGTCGAAACTCCTTTGAAAGAAACCAAACCTTTGGCGGTAGCGATAAAAACTTCGCCCGTAACGCTATTGATATCGACGTCATTAACAACATTGCTGGGCAGCGGTGAATTATTTATTGTAAAATGATATTTGGTTTCTTGGCCGTTTGGCGACACCAAAAACAAACCGGAATCCGCCGTGCCAATCCATTTATTATTGGCACCATCGACAGCAATATCAGTGATAAATTGTTCAAACAATAATTCCTGCGCTAAGTTATCTTCTAAAATAATTATCGGATTTGCCGTCATTTGCTCCTCTGACTGAAAACTGCTGACATTGGGCAAAACCCGTAAACCTTTTGTAGTTCCTATCCACAATTGATTTCTGGTGTCTACCGCAACCACTCTCACATTTGAAATTGGCAAATTCCCGGTATCCGGTCCTGATGTTATTTTTTTGAATTTATTATTAGTTTCATTAAAACCAATCACTCCATCTTCACTGGTAGAAAGCCATTTGGTTCCATTTTTATCGATGGCCATTGTTCCAAAATTATTGTCAATAGCAGAATCTAAGATATTATCCATCGCATAACTTTGCCATTGACCACCCGGTTTCAATACTTTCAATCCGTTTTTTATACGACTGTTGGTAACCCAAAGATTTCCAGATTTGTCAAATGCCGATCCGTTAACCCGTATATCTACATAATCAGGACCCACAAAAGTCAAAGATTCTAAACCACTATTGGTTTGATTGTACAATATTTTAGGTTCGTCATTTTCTATTTTTAATAATCCCGAAAAAAAAGAACTTGCATAAACCTCGTTTTCATTGCTTGGATTAATTGCAATTCTGGTCATTGATTGTGCTCCCAAAACTTTCTCGTAGGGAATATTCAGCCATCCTTTCTCGTTAAATTTACTGATACCGTAACTGTCTAGCGGATATGGATTGTAACCAGCGGTATAATCTCCATAAACCCCCCAAAGAACATTTGGCGTAACCTGCAACGAAAATATATTGTTTCGTGCCGGACCGATAGGAGTACTATTTTCAAAGGTTACGGCCGAAGCAAGTGAAGTCGTAATTAATCCGTTTTCTTTTGTTCCAATTAAAACTGCATCTCCTATTATAGTCGCGCAGGTAAAACCCAGATTACTTTCCGGAATCTGATTCGTATTTATTTGGCGCACCAAAACCATTTGATTGCTGTAAATATAAATACTATTCAAAGTCGTTAGTATCAAATAATCTGTCGTTGCTCGCAGATCTACTGAACGCTGGGGAAGCTGAGTAAATCCTGTAAAAGAACTTGATGTGGTAGAAAGCTTTTGAACATTACCAAAACTATCCACAGCATACAAATCAGTCCCGAAAGCGGTTATTCCAGACCAGTTTCCAGCAGCAACCGTTGTCCATTGATTAAAATCGATACGGTTTTCATTAGCAATTGCAGCTCTTCTAATTCCATTATTGGTGGCGGCATAAATAAACCCATTAAAAACTGTGGTTTGATTCACAATAATTTCGGCTCCATTATCACCTATAAAATAGGTATCCCCAAAAAGCATGGTCGCTATATTAAATTGGACGATTCCAAAATCGCAAGAAACATAAGCAATACCTTCAAATTCCATGAAGTGATTGATTTTTTTTAAATTTGCGGGCAGTTGTTTATTGATGATATCGACCACATTCAATATGGTTCCATCTGCCTGATTAATTACCAATATCAGCCCGTTTTCGTATCCTAAAATTGTTTTGTTGAATGTTGTGCTGTGGTATAAAGATGAAATAGTTTGCCCTGAAAGTCCGTCAATAGTATTGGTGGTTTTGATTAGGTTTGTTGTTACGTTTTTAGAAAATAATGCGTTTTCTGACGCGGCAAAAACAGCGTTTGCAGCTTCAGAGACATCTTTAATTTCGTTGTAAGAGAAATAACCCTGCCATGACAAATCGCTTTGGGCAAAACCCATTTGTACACAAAGCAGAAGCAAAAAATATAAAACGCTCTTTTTCATTATTTGTATGACTATTGGTTTACAA
This sequence comes from Flavobacterium petrolei, assembly GCF_003314435.2. Lineage (GTDB taxonomy): Bacteria > Bacteroidota > Bacteroidia > Flavobacteriales > Flavobacteriaceae > Flavobacterium > Flavobacterium petrolei. Next base: position 789,689 of record NZ_QNVY02000001.1, read on the forward strand.
ATATAGAACAAACGGAAGTCTTAGCATTTTGTTACATAAAAAAAATGCCTTCGACCAATAACATCGGCAGAAGGCATTTTAAATTATAATTAACCTGATTTACACCACTCCTTGAGCCAGCATAGCATCAGCAACTTTAACAAATCCGGCAATGTTTGCTCCTTTTACGTAGTTCACATAACCTTCCTCGTCTGTACCATATTTTTTACATTGATTGTGAATTCCAACCATAATCTCCTTAAGTCTTGTATCTACTTCTTCACTTGTCCAGTTCAAACGAATAGAGTTTTGAGTCATCTCTAATCCTGACGCTGCTACACCACCAGCATTTGCTGCTTTTCCTGGCGCAAAAAGAACTTTAGCTTTCAAGAATTGTTTGATTGCTTCTAATGTACATGGCATATTTGCTGCTTCTGTTACACAAATAACACCGTTTGCAATTAATTTTTTAGCATCTTCCTCGTTCAACTCATTTTGAGTAGCACAAGGTATTGCCACATCAACTTTCACTTCCCAAACACTTTTCCCTCTGTGGAATTGAGCTTTTGGATATTTTTCTAAATAAGCTTCGGCTCTATTATCACCTCTTGCTCTCATTTCAAGCATGAAGTCAATTTTGTCTCCAGAAATTCCTTCTTCGTCATAAATATAACCATCAGGACCTGAAATAGTAACTACTTTTCCACCAAGATCATTTACTTTCAAAGCAACTCCCCAAGCAACATTACCAAATCCAGAAATAGAAACTGTTTTACCATTAATACTTTGACCAATAGTTTTCAACATCTGTTCCGCAAAATAAACTACTCCGTAACCCGTAGCTTCTGGTCTGATCAATGATCCTCCGTAAGCCAATCCTTTTCCAGTTAGGACTCCAGTAAATTCGTTTTTGATTCTTTTGTATTGACCAAATAAATAACCAATTTCTCTTGCACCAACACCAATATCTCCTGCAGGAACGTCTAATTGTGGCCCGATGTGTCTGCACAATTCAGTCATGAAAGACTGACAGAAACGCATTACTTCACCATCAGATTTTCCTTGTGGATCAAAATCAGATCCTCCTTTTCCTCCGCCCATTGGCAAAGTGGTTAAACTGTTTTTGAATACTTGTTCGAATGCTAAAAATTTAAGCACGGATAAATTTACAGTATGATGAAAACGGATTCCACCTTTGTAAGGTCCAATTGCTGAATTCATTTGAATTCTGAAACCTCTATTTACCTGAATTTCTCCTAAATCATCAACCCAAGGAACACGAAATATAATCGAACGCTCCGGTTCAGCTATTCGAAGAAGCAAATTTTTACCATCGTATTTTTTTTGCTCTGCAATAAATGGAATTACAGTTTCTGCAAATTCCCTAACAGCTTGAATAAATTCAGGTTCATTTGGATTCTTGGCTTCAACTTGAGCCATAAAATCATTTATTTTTAGTAACATAGATTATAAATAATTAATTAAGAAAACGATTTCGTTATAATTTACAAAGATACATTTTATAAAAATATTCGGACTCAGTTTTTTGAATTTATCAATAGAATTATCTTTTTATTATCCATTCACAAACAATTATGTTTAAGATAGACACTTTTAAACCTAAAGACTACCACTTTCGTAAGTAAATAAGAATTTGTCTGCTTATTTTTAATTTTAGTTTATTTAAAAAAATGAATGATGTTTTTATATATTTGTAAGGATTTGAAAATTTTATACCCTAATGATCAAACAAATAATACCACTTTTACTAATTTTTATTGGGTTTTCTAACAGTTCAAATGCACAATTCGACGGGTTTTCGCATGAGGTTGGAATCATTGCCGGGCCAATAGCTTTTCAGTCGGATTATGGTGAACGATATGATTTTTCTACAAATGCCGGAAACACTGGAATTGGGATTGGTCTTATTCATTACCTAAATTTTACTTATGATTCCGATTATAATTATACTTCGAGGACTTATTTTAATGACCACTTCAAACTTCGATCTGAACTATCTTACAATAAAACTAAATTAGAGCATTTTGGAGAATATGTTGAAGGAAAACCTTCGCTAGGAAAAGAGCAATTGAAAGCAATGACTGGGAGCACTGCAATAACTAATCTTGGCATGCAACTGGAATTTTCTCCGTGGAGCATTCGTGATTTCACAGCAAGAACAGGTAGCTTAGGTCCATTTATCAGTCTTGGCGGACAATTTAGCTATTACAATGCCGAAGCCTCCTCCACTTTGGGTCCGTTAGGAACTCCTTTGACAACGTTTCCAAAATATCTAACTCCAACAGACGGTCGTCCTTATGGATTTTCAACGGAGAGCGGTACCGTTTGGTCCGTTGTTTCCAGTGTAGGAACCCGTTATAAATTAACACCTATATCGGATTTAATGGTCGACTTAAGATTTCAATATTTCTTTTCGAACTGGGTAGATGGTTTAAATCCTAATCCGGAGATTTACAAAGAGAATAAAGCAAACGACTGGTTGGTTTGGTTTAATGTGGGCTATATTTATTACTTATAATAGTATTTAAACAATTGATATAAAAAGCAAAAGCTCCAATTTTAATCCGAAGTGTCGGGATAGTATTGAAGCTTTTTTTATTTAAGATATTCAGTTATGCCAATGCTTGTTTCAAATCTTCTATTAAATCTTCAGCATCTTCAATACCTACGCTTAATCGAACCAAATCATCTGTAATTCCAACTTCCTTGCGCTTGTCTTCCGGAATGGAAGCATGCGTCATCAGAGCAGGATGATTTGCTAATGACTCTACTCCGCCTAAAGATTCAGCCAGTGTGAAAACTTTTAATTTCTCCAGAAAGTCAATTGCATCTTCTTTTTTGCCCGAAACAAAAGTAAATGAAACCATTCCACCAAAACCACTCATTTGTTTTTTGGCAATTTCGTGATACGGATGGCTTGGTAATCCCGGATAATAAACCGTTTTCACTTTTGGATGACTGTTCAAAAACTCCACCACTTTTCCTCCATTTTCACAATGTCTTTCCACGCGCAAATGCAAGGTTTTAATTCCTCTCAGCACTAAGAAACTATCCATTGGTCCCAATGTTGCTCCTGTCGCAAATTGTTGAAAATGCAATTGTTCTCCCAACGCTTCATCTTTTACAATCAAAGCCCCGGCAATAACATCAGAATGGCCTCCCAAATATTTAGTCGCCGAATGCATAACAATATCAGCTCCTAAATCCAATGGTTTTTGCAAATAAGGAGTTGCAAAAGTATTATCAACCGCAAAAAGAATTTTCTTTTCTTTAGTGATTTTTGCGATTTCTTGAATATCGGCTAGTTTCATCAAAGGGTTTGTTGGTGTTTCTACCCAAACCAGTTTTGTATTTTCATTGATTAATGACTTAAATTTTTCGATGTCATTCATATCCACAAAATGGAATTTTATCCCGGAATCTTTATAAATACGGGTAAACATTCTGTAGGTTCCGCCGTATAAATCGTCCATCGCAATGATTTCATCCCCAGATTTAAAAGAACGCAAAACACAGTCTGTAGCCGCTAATCCTGACGAAAAAGCCAATCCTCTTGTTCCATTTTCAATACTTGCCAAAGCGTTTTCAAGCGCGCTTCGGGTAGGATTTGCAGCTCTACTGTATTCATAATCTGGATTTATAGGTTGCCCAGGACTCGTTTGTACAAAAGTTGAGGTTTGATATACCGGAGGCATAACTGCTCCTGTGCTTGGATCGTGGTGCTGTCCACCGTGAATGACTTTAGTATTGAATTTCATAAGTTGAATTTTTAATGCAAAATTGTTTCACAAATTTACCCTTTAATTTATTTTAACCAAGCCACAAGTTGATACCTTTGTATTTAATTAACAATTTTGAGATGAAACACTTTATTATTTACACTTTACTGCTTTTTTCGGCTGCGCAATGTTCCAATGAATTGGTTTTTGAAGAGGAATCTTTTCAGAAAAAAACAACAATGCCCTGCAAAGAAAATTGTCCATCTATTAGTGTGAAAATACCCGTTGCAAATGCCGTCCCGGTTGTAGCGGATAGCATTAATAAAAAAGTATTTTCAGTAATGAAAGAGATTATTTATTTTGGCGAAAAGCCTTATACAGCAACTGATTATAATGGTTTACTAGCTTCCTTTATTGATTCCTACGAGAAACTTCAGAAAGAATTTCCCAATGATAAATTTGGTTGGGAAGCTGACATTGAAGGAAATGTAAAATACCAATCCGATGCTGTATTGAATATTGAAATCAAACATTACACCTATACTGGTGGTGCTCACGGATACCAAGGATTGCGCTCCCTGCTTTTTGACCCAAACACCGGAAAATCAATCTCGAATGATGAATTATTCAATGATAAAGCAGCTTTTAAGGCTTTCGCCGAAAAAAAATTCAGGGCAAAATATAAAATCCCTTCAAACAAATCCATCAATGCAACCGGATTGATGTTTGAGAAAGAGAAATTCCAGTTACCCCAAAATATATTTTACACCGATAAAGGATTGTTGCTTTATTATAATTCCTACGAAGCTGCATCGTATGCTGACGGACCAAAAGAATTATTATTACCGTACACTGAAGTGAATGATTATTTGGCGGTTAAATAATAAATGGTCTTTAAAAAATGCTACATTTTTTAAAGACCAAATAGTGTTTTTTAACGATTCGCTAGCCCCGATAGAAGCGGATATCCTTTTCCTTTTTTCTTTAAAAAGGAAAAGATAGGAGCGAATAGCGGGATTAAGCTCCCAATATTTATAGGTATAAATCCTAAATAAACTTTCTAATACTCATCATAATCCCAATGTGAAGCCCTTCATGGAAATTACTGAAAGCCATGGCATCCTCGGCATTTCGTAAAACGTGATTGCCTGTTGATGTGGTATATTCCATGTAGTTTTTGAAAATTTGATAGTCATAATCCACTTTGGTTTGTTGTATAGTTTCAAACAATAACGATTTGATTTCGTCCACTTCGGCTTGAGTCACGATGTGTTCCGGCTTGGTTCCCTTTTTGTATTTCTCGACTAATTCATCAGAAACCATCATTGGCAAACCAGAAAGTTTGTAAACTAATAGTTGTTGTGAGACGATAATGTGACCGATGTTCCAAATCAAATTATTGCTAAATCCTTCCGGAATCGTGTTGAGTTGGTCCAGATTGTATCCCGATAGAAATTTTGAAACCATATTTCTGCTTGTAGTGCTGACGTCGAATAATTGATTCATTTTTTATTTTTTTGATAAAAATAATCATTTTCCGTGTCAAATGAATTTTCTTTGCACAAAGAAATCGCTATTTACATGGACATAATATACTATCTCGCTTCTTGCGACACCTGCAGAAAAATTATAAAATCATTACCGAAAGAACATGATTTTAAATTTCACGACATCAAACAAGATCCAATTACTGTTGCCGAATTAGAAAAAATGCGTGAGCTTTCCGGCAGTTACGAAGCACTTTTCAGCAAAAAAGCACAGTTGTACAAATCGATGGATTTAAAAAATAAATCTTTGACCGAAGACGATTACAAAAAGTACATTTTGGAACATTACACCTTTTTGAGTCGTCCCGTTTTTATTATAAAAGACAAAATTTATATTGGCAATACCCAACAAAATATGTTGCAGGTAATGAAAGCTTTGGTATAATGTCCAAAAGAAATCTTGCACTAATTGGCGCCACAATTGTTTCCATAATTTACGGTGTCACGTTTACCATCGCCAAAGACGTCATGCCGTTGTATATTGACGCCTATGGTTTCATCTTGTTACGCGTAGGCGGTTCGGTGCTATTGTTTTGGCTAGTTTGGCTTTTTATGCCAAAGGAAAAAATTGCATTCACTGATTTCCCTAGAATAATTGCGGCTGCTTTCTTTGGTGTGGCGTTTAATATGCTTACATTTTTCAAAGGATTAAGCCTTACTTCTCCTATTAGCGCAGCAGTAATTATGGTTTCGACACCCATGATTGTTTTGACGCTTTCAGCCATTATAATGAAGGAACGCATGCAAAAACGAATGGTTTTTGGGATTATCCTTGGTCTGATAGGAACTGCTTTTCTTATTCTGTACGGAAAATCCATTGGCAGTGCCACAAATGCCGGTTTGGGAAATTTTCTGGTTTTGGTCAACGCCATTTCCTATGGATTTTACCTGATTATCGTCAAGAAATTAATGGACAAATACAATGCCTTTACGTTTGTAAAATGGATTTATTTATTCGGTTTTATTATGGTTTTGCCTTTTGGCTGGCGCCAATTTCAAACTGTTGAATGGGCTTTAGTCCCCGTGGATATTTGCTGGAAAATAGGATTTGTCGTGATTTTTTCGACTTTCCTGACGTATTTGCTGAATTTGCTTTCGATGAAAGAATTAAAACCAACTACGGTAGCCGTTTTTATTTATTTACAACCGCTATTCGCCACTATTTTTGCGATAAGCCTGGGCAAAGACGAATTGAGTTTGGTGAAAATTGGTTCGGCAGTTTTGATATTTGTCGGCGTTTATTTGGTAACACAGAAAAAGAACAAGGATGAAAATTAGAGTAACATTACTATTAATTTCAGTTTTATTTCTTTTATCTTTTCAACAAAAAGACAAAAATCCTATTATAGGTATTTGGACTGATAAATCAACTGAAAATGCAACATTTGAAATAAAAGACAAAACAATTTATTATGTTGATGATTTTGCAACTTACAAATACACTTTTAATAATAATGTTATAAAAATCTACTATTCTGACTATACATTTACTGGGAAAGTTAGCTTTAAAAATGATATAATGTTCATAAAATATTCAAGTGGAGTTGTTACAAAATATGTAAGATTTAAAGAATAATTTTTTAAATTCCTGTGAAAAGCTGAAAAAATGACCGCTGACCACTTTTTTATTATCTTTGACCTCTTTTATACAACTATATGATACAATCAATGACAGGTTTTGGTAAAGCGACTTTGCAATTATCAACCAAAAAAATCACGGTCGAAGTAAAATCTTTAAACAGTAAAGGTTTGGATTTGAATGTGAGAATGCCTTCGCTGTACCGCGAAATGGAATTGGGTTTACGCAACCAAATTGCACTAAAACTGGAAAGAGGAAAAGTAGATTTTTCTATTTTTATCGAAAGTACCGCGGAACAAACTTCTACTAAAGTGAACGTGCCGATTGTAAAAGCATACATCAACCAATTGAGAGAAGTATATGCTGATGCTGATGAAACCGAACTAATGAAAATGGCAATTCGCATGCCGGACACCATGAAAATAGAACGCGATGAAATCGATGAAAACGACTGGGTACAAATCCAAACCGTTATCGAAGAAGCGTTGCAAAACATCCTGAATTTTAGAAAAGATGAAGGAATGTCTCTTGAAAAAGAATTTCAATTGCGAATTGGCAATATTCGTCAATACATGACCGAAGCTTTGGCACTTGATCCAGAACGCGTTCAGGCAATAAAAGACCGTTTACAAACTGCAATCTCAGAATTAAAAGTGAATGTAGATGAAAATCGTTTCGAGCAAGAATTGATTTATTATTTAGAGAAATTAGACATCACCGAAGAAAAAGTACGTTTGACGAATCACCTGGATTATTTCCTGGAAACCATCAACGGAACCGAAGCTAACGGTAGAAAATTAGGTTTCATCACCCAAGAAATGGGACGTGAAATCAATACGATGGGTTCTAAATCCAATCACGCACAAATGCAAAAATTAGTCGTTCAGATGAAAGACGAATTGGAAAAAATTAAAGAACAAGTATTAAACGTATTGTAATTATTAACCTGCAAAGTTATATAATTTTGCAGGTTTATTAATTTTACAACATACCTACAAGGTTTATAAAACCTTGCAGGAAAACATAAACAGATACTGAAATAAATTCAGCATAAAATGAGCACAGGAGGAAAATTAATCGTATTCTCAGCACCTTCGGGATCAGGGAAAACTACTATCGTTAGACATTTATTAAGCAAAGAAGATTTGAATCTTGAATTTTCTATTTCCGCAGCTTCCCGCGCACCAAGAGGCGAAGAAGTAAGTGGAAAAGATTATTATTTCATGTCTACCGAAGAATTTAAAAAACACATCAAAAACGAAGACTTTCTGGAATGGGAAGAAGTCTATCGCGATAATTTCTACGGAACGCTAAAAAGTGAAGTGGAACGTATTTGGGCCAAAGGAAAAAATGTGATTTTTGATATTGATGTATCCGGCGGATTGCGCATCAAACATAAATTCCCAGAAGAAACTTTAGCTGTTTTCGTGAAACCTCCAAGCGTGGATGAACTAAAAAGACGACTAAAGGAACGCTCTACCGAAAGTGATGACAAAATCAACATGCGTATCGCTAAAGCCTCTGTAGAACTGGCAACAGCACCACAATTTGATGTGATTATAAAAAACTACGATTTGCCTATAGCTCTTGAAGAAGCGTATCAATTGGTAAAGAATTATGTGAAAAAATAGTAATTAGTAAAAAGTTACTAGTAATTAGCTTAAAAATGGGTGAGATAAAATCATACAAAGATTTATTGATTTGGCAAAAAGGGATTAAAATAGTCTGTTTAGTTTATCAATTAGTAAAATCATTTCCTCAAGAAGAATTATATGCTCTATCAAGTCAGATAAAAAGAGCTTCAGTATCTATTCCTTCGAATATTGCTGAAGGCTATGGAAGAAATACGGATAAATCATTCAGCCATTTTTTAGATATTTCAAGAGGCTCATTATTTGAAATTGAAACTCAGTTACTAATTGCTAATGAACTTGGTTTTATAACAAGTAAGACTTTGTATACAGAAATCTTAAGTCAAATTGAGGAAGAATCCAAAATGATTAATGCTTTCTCAAAAACCCTCAAAAACTAATTACTTTTTACTAATCACTAGTCACTAAGTCAATGAAAATAGGTCTTTATTTTGGAACGTTTAATCCCATTCATGTTGGGCATCTCATCATTGCCAATCACATGGCGGAACATTCTGATTTAGACCAAATCTGGATGGTGGTTACGCCACACAATCCTTTGAAGAAAAAAAGTACTTTACTAGATGATTACCATAGACTGCAAATGGTGCATCTTGCCACCGAGGATTTTCCCAAAATAAAACCTTCGGATATTGAGTTCAAATTGTCCCAGCCAAATTATACCGTGAATACGTTAGTTCATTTAGAAGAAAAATATCCAAAATACGAGTTCTCATTAATCATGGGCGAAGACAATTTAAAATCTTTGCACAAATGGAAAAACTACGAAGTGATTCTCGAAAACCATGATATTTATGTTTATCCAAGACTCGAGACCAAAGGTTCTGCTGAAGAAGCAATTTCAACCGACTCGGACAATTTGGATTTAAAAATTTTACAAAAATTCGCGACAAAAATTCACATGATTGATGCTCCCGTTGTTGAGATATCGTCTACATTTATTCGGGACAATATCAAGAACGGGAAAAATGTGCAGCCGTTATTGGCTGCAAAAGTTTGGGAATACATTGATCACAATAATTTTTATAAAAAGTAACTATCCCAAAACCTTTTTCAATTCCAATTGAATATTTTCAAAAATCATACTCAAATTATCGTTTTTACCGGATAAGACGAAGACTTCTGTACTTGGCATTTGCTTACTGTTCCACAATAATTGGATTTTATTTTCTTCGATTAAACTTCTCGCATTGCAATCCCAAACAACCGCTATTCCGGTGTTTTGGGAAATTATTTCCAGCATTTCATATTCGGATGGAATGATATAATTAGGAATCATCGAAGGTCTTTTTTTATTAAAAACATGCAACCAAAATAATTTGATATGTGGAATTTGCGCATTGTGGCTGAACCATTTTTGGTCGTTTAACCACTGTTCCGTTGCAGAGAAATCCTTTGTTTTAATACTAGATTTCAGCTCGGAAGCATCGATACTGTTAGAACCTACAATCACTTGTTTAATTTCGCCAACCTTTTTCTGAATGGTGTCAAAAGTGTCATATTGTTTGGTGACGACTGCAAAATCAAGTTTTTTAGAATCAACCAATTCAAAAAGCGCATCATTTTCATGAAAGCTAAAATCGATAAAATCAAATTTGGAAACCAAAACGCTTCCCAAACTTCGCATCAGATGCTTTGAAATCCCAATGGAAATTAATCGATTGGCATTGAACGCTTTGGCACGAAAACCATTTTCCACATTTTCCAATCGGTCCAATGCTTCAATGATTAAATTATTGAGTAACTTAGCGTAATCCGTTGGTTCGACTCCTTTAGACTTTCGATTGAAAAGTTTATATCCTACATGGGCTTCCAACATGGACATTTGCTGACTAACAGCAGGTTGACTGATAAATAATTCTTTGGCAGCCAATGAAAAATTACCGTTTTTATAAACCGATTTAAACGTTCGATACCATTCTAGATTGACCATGATATAAATATATTTATCACAAACATAATTTAAATTATTTTTACTAATAACATATTCGCCTTAAATTTGTACAAATAAAATTAAAGATGAAAAAAATAGCATTATTTGCCATTATAGCATTAACCGCAAGTTGTATTACAGCAACTGCACAAAATAAAAAAGGTATGAAAAAAGTATTATTCGTTCTAACTAGTCATAGTGAATTAGGGAACACAGGAGAAAAAACAGGATTTTGGATTGAAGAATTTGCTGCTCCTTATTATGAGTTAGCAGATAAAGGTGTGTTCATTGATATTGCATCGCCCCTGGGAGGACAGCCACCAATAGACCCAAAAAGTTCAGATCCATCTTCAGCAACTGAAGACACTAAAAGATTTGATAAAGATACCGAGCTACAAGCTAAACTAAGTAAAACACACAAACTGGCTGATGTTAAACAAGCTGATTATGATGCTGTATTTTATCCTGGAGGTCATGGTCCATTGTGGGATTTGGCAACGGATTCAACTTCAAGTGCTTTAATTGAATCTTTTTACACGAATAATAAGCCTGTTGCGTTTGTATGTCATTCACCAGCAGTGTTGAAAAACGTAAAAGTAAATGGGGAATTTTTAGTTAAAGGTAAAAAAGTAACCGGATTTTCAAATACCGAAGAAGAAGCGGTGGGATTAACGAATGTAGTGCCATTTTTACTAGAAGATGCGTTGCAGGCTAATGGTGCAACTTATTCAAAAATTGGGGATTGGCAGCCGTATGCTGTAGAAGATGGTCTTTTGATTACTGGTCAAAATCCAGCTTCGTCGAAACTAGTTGCGGAAAAATTATTAAACCAATTGAATTCAAAAAAATAAGAAGATGTTAAATTTCGAATTATACAATCCTACCAATTTAGTTTTTGGAAAAGGACAAATTGAAAAACTATCCACGTTAGTGCCACAAGGAGCAAAAATCCTTTTGGCGTATGGCGGTGGAAGTATTTTCAAAAATGGAATTCACGAGCAGGTAATCAATAATCTAAAAGCGTTTGAAATCGTAGAATTTGCAGGAATTGAACCAAATCCACATTTTGAAACATTAATGAAAGCCGTTGCGATTATCAAGGAACAAAACATAGATTTTATCCTTGCCGTTGGTGGAGGTTCTGTAATCGATGGAGTAAAATTCATTTCTGCAGCTGTAAACTTTGACGGAAACCCTATTGATATTCTTCAAAAACGAGTATTAACTAAAGATGTATCTAAAATTATTCCTTTTGGAACTATATTGACTTTACCGGCAACAGGAAGTGAAATGAATTCTGGCGGAGTTGTCACTATTCAATCTACGCAGGAAAAATTATCCTTTGGTGGTAGCGCATTGTTTCCAAAATTTTCTATATGCGATCCAACCGTAATTGAATCTTTGCCAAAAAGACAATTGCAAAACGGAGTTGTAGATGCTTACACCCATGTTTTAGAACAATACTTAACGTATCCGCACGAAGGATATCTTCAAGATAGAATTGCCGAAGGTATTTTACAAACTTTGATTCAAGTAGGTCCAGAAGTTGTTGAAAATCCAAAAGATTACGCTTTAGCATCTAACTTTATGTGGAGTTGTACGATGGCGCTTAATGGATTAATCCAAAAAGGAGTTCCTTCGGATTGGGCAACACACATGATTGGGCACGAATTAACAGCTTTATATGGAATTGATCATGCCAGAACATTGGCAGTTGTGGGTCCAAATTTATACCGAGTAATGTTTGAAACCAAAAAAGGAAAATTGGCACAATACGGAAAACGTATTTTCAATTTAACTGGAACTGAGGATGAAATCGCAAACGAAGCCATCAACAAAACTGTTGAATTTTTCCACACGATGGGAATGGACACTAAATTATCTGATTATACCAAAGATTATGATAAAACAGCTGATTTTATAGTAGATCGTTTTAAAGAAAGAGGTTGGTTAGGGTTAGGCGAAAAACAAAATATCACTTTAGAAAAGGTGAAATCTATCGTCGAAATGAGTTATTAATTAAAATAACTTAATACCGATTACCTTGGTTTAAATAAAAAGGCGTTCTCATTTTTGGGAACGCCTTTTAAAATTCTAAAATATAACTAACTAATTCAATCCGCATTTTTTGTTAATTTTCTAAACAATAAACATTAATAACGAAAACAATATAATTATATTGTGTGTAAAATCAAAAATACATGTTTTAATTATAAAAAATTAAGATAACAACTCCATAAACCCAGACTAACAGTATGTTTCTGGACATAATTTAATTTGCTTAATTGATGGTTTTTTAAGTACTTTTGATTAAATACAATAAAAAAATGGCTGAAAATATAAAATTCGCAGTAATAGGTGGTGGAAGTTGGGCGACAGCGATAGCAAAAATGTTATGTGTAAATCTTACCGAGATTTCATGGTATATGCGTAATGAAGCTGCTATTGAACACATTAAAGCATACAAACACAATCCAAACTATTTGAGTTCTGTAGAATTCGACATCAATAAACTGAAACTTACTAGCGACATCAATGAAGCTGTTGCGTATGCAGATTACATAATTTTTGCTATTCCATCTGCTTTTTTGGATGGTGAATTAGCAAAATTGACCGTTTCTCTAAAAGATAAAATCATTTTCTCAGCAATTAAAGGTATTGTTCCAGAAACAAGCTTAATTGTAGGCGAACATTTCCATGTAAAATATGACATTCCTTATTACAATATTGGTGTGATTACTGGCCCTTGCCATGCAGAAGAGGTAGCAATGGAGCGTCTTTCTTACCTTACCATTGCGTGTGGCGATCCAGACAAAGCTAAAGCCGTAGCTAAAAATCTATCTGGAAATTACATCAAAACTAAAATTACAGACGACATTATTGGAACGGAATACGCAGCGATGCTAAAGAACATTTATGCAATTGCAGCAGGAATGGCTCATGGTCTTGGTTATGGCGATAATTTCCAATCAGTATTAATGAGTAACGGAATTCGTGAGATGAAGAAATTCATCAAAAAAGTCCACAAAATGAAAAGAAACATCAATGATTCTGCCTACTTAGGCGATTTATTGGTTACGGGTTATTCTATATTCTCCAGAAACAGAATGTTCGGAAATATGATTGGTAAAGGTTACACTGTGAAATCAGCAATGATGGAAATGAGTATGGTTGCCGAGGGATATTATGCCGCAAAAAGCGCTTATAAACTCAATCAGGCGTATGGTGCCAAAACGCCAATTATTGATGCTGTTTACAGTATTTTATACGAAGGTCAGGAAGCTAAAGCTGTTTTTAAAAAACTGACTGATAAACTGGATTAATTCAGCTTCAAATAACAACTAAACACAATCACTTCATGAGCGAAAGATGGAAATACCAGGTTAAAACTGGCGGGATTTGGGGTGTATTTATGACGGTTTTCAATGTATTGTTTGATATCAAAGAAATCCCTTTTTCGGAACAGGTTGCTACGCCAAATTTTTATATTCGCGCAGCCGCTTATATATTGGTCGGCATATTTGTTTTGGGCTATTTTACCTGGAAATCAAAAGTTAAACAACAAAACCCATAAATCCTTTTATAAGCGGAAAATGAAAATTTCAACTTAAATGTGGGTCGATTTGGGGATTTATGGCTTCTTTCATCACGACTCGATTTGACCTTTTCGAAATGTCTTTTGAAGATGCGTTTTTGTCCAAAAAGAATCTATCCCGAATGTTATTATTTGTTGCTGCAGGGATATTTGTGGTCAGCTATTTTAGTTGTAAGAAGAAAATAAAAAGAGAAAGTAATACTAGCTTATCTCACGATAACGCCGTCAACAAATAAAATTGGTACTTCTTCAACTTCCGTTTCATTTATGGAATTTGCTTTGAAAATAAACTTTTTATCGTATAATTTTCCATCCATGAAAAACGTAAGCATGAACTCATTGTTGAGCGCTAGAACACTTTTTTCAATCATTTCAACTTTCACCACAGAAACTGCAGGAACGGCAACAAAAGCGTGACGCAAAAGTGATGTTTTTTTCATTTCGCCATCGATTGTTCCAAAAGCTTTAGAAACCACCATAACACTTTCGATTAAGAAATCGCTATCATTGACTAAATAAGCGTACCAAACTTTTTCCATGAAATCGTCACTCCATTCTTGGACTGCCGCAAAAAATACGTTTTCTACTTCGGGTATGATGATGTCTTTTTTCATAAGTTATTCTTAATGTCAAAGATCATAAAGTCGAGGAAAATCTAAAACAGGAATTTCTTTCGTCTTTATGACTTTATAACTTTTGACTAAATTGAGGATTTGAATTGCTCCAAGAAACGAACGTCATTTTCATAGAACATACGAATGTCTCCGATTTGATACAGTAACATGGCAATTCTTTCGATTCCCATTCCGAACGCAAAACCAGTATATTCTTCCGGACTGATGTTACAGTTTTTTAATACATTAGGATCTACCATACCGCAACCACCAATTTCTAACCAACCGGTTCCTTTGGTAATACGATAATCAGTTTCGGTTTTTAAGCCCCAATAAATATCGATTTCAGCACTTGGCTCTGTAAACGGGAAATAAGACGGACGTAAACGGATTTTTGATTTTCCAAACATCTCTTTGGTGAAATACAAAAGCGTTTGCTTTAAGTCGGCAAAAGAAACGTCTTTATCAATGTACAATCCTTCCACTTGGTGGAAAATACAGTGTGAACGGGAGGAAACAGCCTCATTACGAAATACGCGTCCCGGAGAAATGGTACGGATTGGCGGTTTATTATTTTCCATATACCGCACTTGTACCGATGAAGTGTGTGTACGCAATAAAATATCAGGATTGGTCTGAATAAAAAACGTGTCTTGCATATCACGTGCAGGGTGGTATTCCGGTAAGTTCAATGCAGTGAAATTATGCCAGTCATCTTCAATTTCCGGACCTTCGGAAACATTGAAACCTATGGTAGAAAAGATATCTATAATTTGGTTTTTAACCAATGAAATAGGGTGACGAGAGCCAATAATCATTGGTTCCGCAGAACGGGTCAAATCCCCATAAAACCCTTTACTTTCTTCTTTACTTTCTAGAGCTTCCTGAATGGATTTTACTTTTTCTTCGGCAGAAGTTTTAAGCAGGTTTATTACCTGTCCGAATTCCTTTTTTTGGTCGTTAGGAACATTTTTAAATTCAGCGAAAAGCTCTTTCAAAAGTCCTTTGCTTCCTAAAAATTTAATTCGGAAAGTTTCTAATTCTGCTGTATTTTGCGTTGAAAAAGCCTGTGCTTCGCCAATATATTCTTTTATCTTATCTATCATTTTCATTCCGTAATTGAGAGTGCAAATTTAAGAAATTTGTTCCAAGTTTCACATTTAAAGTTTCAAGTTTGTTGTATTACATTTAAAACTAACAATGTTGTTTAAATTAGCTATTTTATTACCTCTCGTTCCAAGAAGTAATTCACTATTGCTTCTTTCATCAAAACCGATTGTTCTCCAGCTTTTAGCGGTGGTAATTCCTCTTTTACTTTATAATGTGGCCATCCGTCTTCATCAAAAAATTCGAATTCATAAAAACCATACGGCTCTAATAAACGGCAAATTGCGATGTGCATCAGGTTTAATTTTTCGTCTTTTTTAAACTCATTATGGACTTTTCCCAGTTCCTGCACCCCGATTAAATAAATAATGGCGTCTAAATCTAAATCTTCACCTTGCGAAAATTGCTTGGAAAGTATATTGACAAGCTGTTCCCAGCGTTCTTTAAGTTGTGTGTCTCTTGACATTTTTTTGAATTATGAATTATGAGTTATGAATTATGAAATCCTCGCTCATAAAAATTATTTTGGCAAAGATAAGAACTTGAAAATTGGCAATGGTAAAGAACAATTCATTTATATTTGCGTTTCTATTTTTTAATGAATTATCATGGGGTTTTTAGATATTATTTTAGGTGTACTACTTGCTTTTGCTTTTTATAAAGGATTGAAAAACGGACTTTTTGTGGAATTAGCGTCTTTGGTTTCGCTATTGGCGGGAATTTATTTTGCTGTAAAATTCTCTTCCTTTATCAGGGACATTTTAATGGGATATGTAAAATGGAATCCCAATACTATTCAAGTTGTTGCCTTTATACTGACGTTTATTGCTGTGGTTGTACTAGTAACAATTTTAGGAAAGTTCCTGACTGGAATTGCTGATTTTGCTTTTTTAGGCTGGTTGAATAAGCTGGGCGGCGGTTTTTTCCGAGTGCTCAAAACAGTTTTGATTATCAGTATTGTCTTTGCAGTTTTCGAAAAAATAAATTACAATAATATTTTAGCCAAAAAAGAAACTTTAGACCATTCTCTTTTTTACAATCCAATCCAAAAAACAGCGGGTTATATGTATCCGTCACTAAAGGAATGGTACAGTAGTTTGAAGAAAAAGTAAGCAAAATTTACCGTGAATATTATTATTTCACTTCCTTAATCGTACTAGTTTCAATCCATCCTTCGGTTCCATCAGTCAGTTGTATTTTTTTCCATTTTCCAATGGTTTCAAAAACAAACACTTTTGTTCCTTCATGCAATACTAATAATGGCTTACCACCATCTCTGGGTTCCGACTTCATATTCGTTCTTTCGGCAAAAATTATGGCTGGCTTTTCTGTATCAAAATGACTTTTCTCCATAATTGCAGCAGATAAAGTAATGACCATCAAAATAAATACTGCAAACATTCCAAAGAAGAAAATACGTTTAGAAAGTGTTCTTTGTGAAAAATAATATCCAATAAAAAACAATAAAAAAAACGTCGCCAGCCCTACAGAAATCCATCCCCAAGTATTGAAATGATAAATTCCGGTGAAATCCCGAAGTAACTTTCCAAAACCCACTTTTGGAATTACTTTAATCTCATCAATAGTTCTTTTTTGAGCGAATTTCAAGTTGTTTATGCTTTCCTTATCCTTTGGATTCAGCACCAATGCTTTTTCATAATAGTAAATCGAAGGCGCTACCTCATTCAATTTATAATACGCATTTCCCAAATTAAAATACAATTCCGAGGACTGTTTATTCTCTTTTAAAACACTTTCATAAGCTGTCACGGCTTCAGTGTACTTTCCTTTTGCATAGTAGGCATTCCCTTTTTCGAAGCCGTTTTGGGCAAAGAAAATCTGGGTTGAAAGTAATAATATGTATAGTATGTTTTTCATTATTATGTTTTTTTGCCATGAAGTCACAAAGGCGCAAAGTCTATTTACTCAAAAATTAATTTTATTAAGCAATTTGTTTTTCTAATTCAGAGATGATAAATACTGCTTTATCAAAATCCTGTTGTATCGTAACACTTGACGAAGGTGCATAACGCGCCACTTCACAATTTTCAGTTAGCGCAATAAAATCATTTACAGCTTCTGGTTTTGCATTTCGGGACAACAATAATTCCTGAATATTATCCTTGCTCATTTCTGAAGTTTCAATGTGTAATTTCGCTTTCAGGAAATTATGCATCGCTTTTTCCAGCGCAATGTAAAACAGTTCTTTGTTATTGATTTGTTTCTTAGCTTCTGATAAATATTTCTTGGCCAATTTGTTATTCATTCGGATTCTGTTTCCGGAAATATCACCATCCATAGCTTCTTTCTTCTTTTTGAATAACACAATTATTGGCACCAGTAAAAAAGGAAGCAATAACAATCCAATAAACAAATTCGACCCAAAGAAATCCTCATCGTCAATGGTAGCAAGATTGGTTTTTGACTTGATCGTTTTAAATTCCTCTACAGCTGCAATTTTATTCTTATTTCTACCTGTTGCAGTAGAATCAGCCGGTGTAGGACCATCCAAAACATTAATCATAATTTGCGGAGAACGCAGCGTTTTGTAGGTTCCGGAACTCAAATCAAAATAAGAAAACTGCATTGGTTTGACCGGATAATTCCCTCTATATTGCGGAATTATTGCGTAACTGTCCGAAGATTTTCCAGCCATTCCAGAAAGTGGTGTACTGATATCTTCGCTGTGAACGGCATCGTACATTTCCAGTGCATTTGGCACTACGGGCTTTGGCAAACTGAATAGTTTTAAATTTCCTTTTCCTGTTACACTTACAACCAGATCAAGGCTTTCTCCATGTTTCAAATTAGTCTTTGATGGAGTAACTTTAAAATCAAAATCTCCAACCGCACCGCTAAAATCATCTGGTTTTCCTGCCTCAGGTAATGGCTTAACGTTAATGGTTTTGGCTCCAGCCGAAACACGTTTAGTAGTTTCTGTAAGCATCATACGACCAAACATATCCCTACGATTGGTTGGTAATTGCACATCTACCGATAATGACAATGGCTCTATTTTAAGTCTGCCCGATTTTTGCGGATATAGCACTACTTTTTTCAGCACAATAAACCTGAAATTCTGGCCTTTAAAAATTCCTTCCTCGGCCACAGGTTGTTTGATCTCGATATTTTGGCTCCAAAAATCATTGTACTTAGGCTTACTTGATTCTCCAAGATTTGAAATTCCAATGTTACCAAAATACAATTTATAAACTACAGTAATGGGTTCGTTGATGTATGGATTTGTTTTAGAAACATCAGCAACCAGATACAGGTTTTCATCCCCAGACATTTGAGTATCGTTTGGATCTCTAGGCTGTTCTGTGGCAGCGGTCACAATGATTTTTACAGGTGCCGTTTTGTAAATTTGACCGTTGTACTCGATAGCCGCCGGTTTGATTATGAATGTCCCTTTTTGATTAGGTGTCAGAAAATAAGAATACGCTTTTTCAAAAGAGCTTCTTCCGTTTACCCACGATTGACTTACCTGCTGACTTGGTCCGGCTATAATTCGGAAACCATCAAAAGACGGCTGAACAAAATTATCACCATCTACATTCATCATAAAATCAATACGCAGTCTTTCATTCAAGCCCAGCGTAGTTTTGCTCACTCTGGCCTCAAACTGAACCTGAGCGCTGAGTGTGCTACAAACCAATAAAACAATCGCCGCTATATATTTTTTCATTTTCAAACTCTCTAATTGAATTACCAATCCTTCTCCGTTTTAACTGGTTTTCCTTTTACTTTTTGGGCATTCACTTTGTCCTGAATCTTCTTTTCTTCTTTATTTACGGCATCCAAAAGATTCTCTAAACGTTCCTTAGAAATTCCTCCCGGAGCAGGTTTTGGTTCTCCCTTATCGTTGGGTTTCGGGTCTTTATTTTGTTTGTCCTGATCGCCTTTATCGTCTTTTTTATCTTTTTCTTTATCGTCCTTTTTGTCTTTTTCGCCGTCTTTCTTGTCGTCCTTTTTATCGTCTTTCTTTTCCTGATCTTTCT
The DNA here is from genome assembly GCF_003314435.2 of Flavobacterium petrolei. Lineage (GTDB taxonomy): Bacteria > Bacteroidota > Bacteroidia > Flavobacteriales > Flavobacteriaceae > Flavobacterium > Flavobacterium petrolei. The sequence goes on from NZ_QNVY02000001.1 coordinate 809,436, forward strand.
TCTCGTCTTTTTTCTTATCGTCCTTCGGTGGATTATCTTTTAGCATTTTTTTGGCCAAAGCATAATTATATCGGGTTTCCTCATCAGTTGGATCATTGCGCAAGGCATTTTTATATGCTTCTACTGCTTGCGTATAATCTTTTTCATTCATGAATACATTCCCAAGATTATGAAAAGCACGGTGTTTCTGAGGTCTAGTTTTCGAATTTTTTAATGCTTTGGCGTAAGCAAACTTGGCTTCAGAAGATTGTTTTTGCTTGTAAATACTATTTCCAAGGTTAAAAGGCGCAGCTGCTTTATTAGGGAATTTTGAATCCGAAATTCGGTAATTAGCCTCCGCATCCACAAATTTATTATCCGCATAATCTTGGTTTCCTTTGGGCAAAATTCTATCTTTTTGTTGCGCATGCAATCCGGCTGTTCCGGAGAAAGCAACGATTAAAAAGGCAATTATGATAATTTTAAATCTTTTCATTTATTGTATCTATAAATCCAGAAGGCTTCAAAAACTTCTAGAAATAATTATTTATTCTCGTTAAATAAATCCAACTTTTTAACCCAACTTGTTTTTCTTTCCAATAGAAATACATCAACAAATAACAGCAAAAAGGCAAAACCCAAGAACCATTGAAATTGCGATTGAAAATCTGCCATTTCGGTCGCTTCAAACTCGGTTTTTTGAATATTATTCAAAGCATTCTTAACATATTCCAGTACTTCTTTAGTATTATTACCATTTACATAGCCTCCTTTTGTGGCTTTTGCAATGGCTGTCAGACTTTCCGGAACCAATTTTGTTATCACTACTTCGTTGTTATTGTCTTTCTTGAAACCTTCGACAATTCCATTTCTTTTTAATGGAATCGTACCTCCTTTTTCAGTTCCAACACCAATTGTAATAATTTTAATTCCAAGTTTATTTGCTTCTTCGGCGGCTTCATCAGCACCTTCGTTATGGTCTTCACCATCCGAAATCATAATCAATAGCTTACTCGTTTTTTTATCATCAAAATACGTTGACGATAATTTGATAGCCTCGTTGAATGATGTTCCTACGGAGGAAACCATATCAGTATTCATGCTTTGTAGAAACATTTTGGCTACGCTATAATCCGTAGTGATGGGTAATACTGGGAAAGCACTTCCTGCATAAGCCACAATTCCTATTCTATCGCTCCCCAATTGATTGATAATTTGCGAAACAATTTGCTTGCTTTTATCCAATCGGTTTGGCGCTACGTCTTCAGACAGCATACTTTTGGAGACATCAATAGCAAAAACAATGTCGATTCCTTCTCGTTTCACAGTTTCCATTTTGGTTCCAATCTTTGGATTTACCAAACCAAGAATGAGTCCAAGTAAAGCCAAAATCAAAACTGATACTTTCAAAACGGGTTTAAAAACGGAACTTTCCGGACTCAGTTTTTTTACCATTTCTAAATCGCCAAACTCGCGTTGTTTTTTTCTTTTCCAATATAAATTGAACAGAAAAACCAACACCACCAAGGGCAGTATAAAGAGAAGATATAAATATTTTTTTTCGTCTAATTCCATTTTTTTAATTTTAGTCGCAGTTTTCAGTCACAGTTTTCAGTTTGCGACTGTCATTATATAAAGCTTTTAAAAACCGTATTCCTTAATCCTACTTCTACCAATAATAAAAAACCGGCGAACCATATAAAAGGTCTGAATTTTTCATCATAATCATAGAATTTTAATTCTTCGATTTCAGTGGTTTCCAGTTTATTGATTGAAGCATAAATCTCGGCTAATTTGCTGTTGCTTGTAGCTCTGAAATATTTACCGTCTGTTTTTCTGGCAATATTTTTCATCAACTGCTCGTCAATTTCCACTTTCATCATTTGGAACAAAAACTTCCCATTTGGCGCGATAGCATAAGGAAACATGGCCATTCCATTAGTTCCAATTCCAACGGTATACACTTTGATTCCGTATTGTTTAGCAATATCAGATGCCGTTTCCGGCTCGATAAATCCAGCATTATTCACACCATCAGTCAAAAGAATAATCACCTTGCTTTTTGCCTGACTGTCTTTCAATCTATTCACAGCAGTCGCTAATCCCATTCCTATTCCGGTTCCGTCTTGTAAAACATTGTCGTATTTAATGCTGTTGATAGCATCCAGAATAACCGCTTTATCACTGGTTACCGGCGTTTTTGTGTACGCTTCAGAGGCATAAACCACAAGTCCAATCCTGTCATTTGGTCGTTCTTCAACAAAATCAGCGGCCACTCTTTTCAGGGCTTCCATTCTGTTCGGTTTCAAATCCTTGGCCAGCATACTTCCGGAAACGTCTATCGCCATGACGATATCAATCCCTTTTGTAGTTTTAGTTTTATTACTCACATCGACCGTTCTTGGCCTTGCCATGGCTACAATCAAAGAGCATAAAGCCAAAACCCGAAGCACATTCAACATCGGTTTTAACTTGGTCAAATACGATCCTGTTCCTTTAAATCCTTCTAACGAGCTTATTTTTAACGTGGCTGATTGATGGTTCTTTTTTCGCATGAACCAGACAATTACAACTGGAATCAGCAGAAACAACCAAAAAAATTCTGGGTTTAAAAATGTTATTTTGTCCATTATTTACTTGCTTGTTTTAATTCGACAGCATTCAAAACGCGTTCCGATATTTCGTTGCCATACTTATCTCCTTCTTCATGAAAAATTAAAATCTGTTGCAATCCGCCTTCTTGACTGAACAATATAGCTTCATAATACATTTTTGCAGTAGTCTTATTGTCACTATCAATTTGGGAGAACGTTCCGTAGGCTTTCAATCCTTTGACTCCTTCATTAGTTTCAAAATCTTCTTGTTTTACAATCATGTTTTGAGCTCCTTGCGCTTCAAGTGATTGCAGCGCGCCATCCATAGATTTTGCTAAATCAATTTGAGTTTCCGCTTTGAATTTTAGTGTAGACACCATCACATAAAAACGGTCTAAAAGACTTCCATAAGCAAAGGACTGCATTTCTTTGATCAAAGCCATTCCGTTTTTAGGGAGTGTTTTTGTCAAATCTACTCTCTTAAGCACTTTTGGTGTTTCAATGATAATTCCAGGATTTCCGTACTCACTTTTTACCCATTCACCTTCCAATAATTCTTTTGTGGGATGACCAATAATATTGTCTTTTACATAATCAAAACCTTTGGTAACAATGAAAAAAGTCGTGGTCGCTGCCAATAAAAAAACAACCGAAGCCACCGCAGTTACGATACGTTTGTTCCTTTGTTTGCGCAATTGAATTTGGATTTGTTTTTGTCTTTGCGCTTCATTCAACAACATGTCTTCCTCTACCGGAATTTCCACAGGAATTGAATTGTCTAATGTAAGAATTGCTTTTTGAATCTTATTTCGGTCTTCTGTGATTTCAAAATCCAATGGTTTTGACTTGGCAAATTTTACTAAATCGGCTTGTTTTAAAACACGCTCCAAATTTTCGATTATTTCCTGCGAAAGTGTCATTTTCTTTTTGACAGAAGCTGCTCTAAGTCCTTGAATCAATTCTGAAGTCGTACTTTCCATAGCCGGAATTTCAATTGCTTCTTCGATATAATTTCTTGCGATATCAGTCAATTCACTATAATAGGCTTTGACTTCTCCTTTTTGCCAAAGTTCCTTTTTCTCTAAAGTATCCAGCAAAGTAGTCGCTTTCTCGATTGGAGTTTTATAAATTTCTTCCTGTAGTTTCTTTTCTTGGCGTTTTTTAATAAACCAATAAATAAAAGCTCCAATACCTACAATCAAAGCAATAATCAACAGGTATTTCCACCAGTCTCCAATTGGGTTATCCGCTGGAGCAATGTCCTTGATGTCGAACATTTTTTGTTTCAAAGTATCCACTTGAACATTTGCCACTTCAACCAAAAGTGAATCCGTCAAAAACGGTTTGCTGTCAATAAAAATCTTGATACTTGGAACAACATATCTACCGGAATCAAATTGGGTTAAACCGTATTTTTTAATTAATTCATAACGGCCGTCCATTTTGACAGTATCAATAGGATACGACTGAATCACCTCTAAAGCTCCAAAGTTTTTCAATTTCGGAAAAATCACTTTAGACGAAGTATCAACAGTAGTTTTTATGGACAGTTTAAATTCCGCACCAATTTCATTTTTAGTAGTGTCAATACTTGTGACTACTTGCTTTTGTTGTGCAAAAACCGCAGTCGAAAGCAGCAATAGTAGTAGTAGGTATAATTGTTTTTTCATCTTTTATTATTGAACCTCTTTCGATTTTTGATTGAAGATTAACGATTTTTGATTTCAGATTTGACCCAGAAACTTCGATTCGTTTTTCATCAAAAATCTAAATTTATTTCAGATTTGTTTTAGCTGTTTTAATACTTGATACGAAAATAGAAATTAGCTCATTAGCCTCAGTTTTTGCAATAGTTAGATTTGTTAAATCGGACGTTAAACTTGATTTTTCAATAATTTTTAAACAAACAAAGCTTTCTCTTAACTCTTTTAAACAAATGCCCATTTTATGAATAAAATCTTTACTGCTTTCTGCACTTTGTGCCTCTCCATAATTTAAAGCAGGAGAAGTTCCAGATCTAATTATTTGCCCAGCAAGATGATTTCCAGCATAGTTTTTTTCAAATTTGCTTGCAACGATTATTATTGTTGCTGCAAAATCTATCAATCTATTTTCTAATTCTTGCTTGTTCACTTATTAAATTTATATTTTTATTTTACCAATCTAAAATCCATTTTCCACTTCTACAAAATCTGAAATCAAAAATCGTTAATCAAAAATCTGAAATCATCATCTCGATTTGAAATAACTTAATAATTTCGTCACATAACTTTCATCAACTCTTGTGTTTACAACACCGGACCCTGATTTGCTAAATGTTTCTTTAAAATAATTGACTTTGTCGCGGTACTGTTTTTCATAATTCATTCGCACTGCTTTAGAACCGGTATTTATCAATTCGACAGCTCCGGTTTCAGCATCAAGCATAGAAACCATACCTAAATCCGGCATTTTTTCTTCTCGAATGTCGTACACGCGAATCCCGGTTATATCGTGTTTTTTTGCAGCAATTTTTAATGTGTGCTCATAATCTTCCGACATGAAATCAGAAATCACAAACACAATCGCTTTCTTTTTTTGAGTTCCCGATAAAAATTTTAAGGCTTGAGCAATATCTGTTTTACGGCTTTTAGGCTGAAATTCTATTAATTCTCGAATGATTCGAAGTACGTGTGATCTTCCTTTTTTTGGCGGAATGTACAATTCGATTTCATCGGAAAACAAAATCAAACCTATTTTATCGTTGTTTTGAGTTGCTGAAAAAGCCATCGTTGCAGCGATCTCCGTAACAATATCTTTCTTGAATTGGTTTTTTGAACCAAAACTTTCTGAACCTGAAATATCGACCATTAACATCATGGTCAATTCACGTTCTTCTTCAAAAACCTTTACGTGCGCTTCGTTGTAACGTGCGGTTACATTCCAATCAATCGCACGAATATCGTCTCCATACTGGTATTGACGCACTTCACTGAACGTCATTCCACGTCCTTTAAAAGACGTATGATACTCTCCCGAAAAGATGTGATCGCTCAATCTTCGGGTTTTAATTTCTATTTTTCGGACTTTTTTTAAGAGGTCTTTTGTATCCATTTTTAATTTGTTTAAAGTTTAAAAGTTTAACGTTCCAAGTTCTTAATCCAACAACTTGAAACTTTAAACCTTAAACAAACTTTAAGGTACTTCTACTTCGTTTACGATTTTGTTGATGATGTCTACTGAAGTAATATTTTCGGCTTCCGCTTCATAAGTAACTCCAATTCTGTGACGCAATACATCATGAACTACCGCACGAACATCCTCTGGAATTACATAACCACGACGTTTGATAAAAGCGTAGCATTTTGCGGCAGTCGCCAAATTGATACTTCCACGTGGTGACGCTCCAAAACTGATTAATGGTTTTAAATCAGCCAATTTATATTTCTCTGGATAACGCGTGGCAAAAATGATATCAAGTATGTATTTTTCTATTTTTTCATCCATGTAAACCTCACGAACTGCTTCTTGAGCGCGTAAAATTTGTTCCACAGAAACTACAGCATTTACTTTTTCATAACTCCCTTTTAGATTTTGACGTATTACTAAACGTTCATCTTCCATTTTTGGATAATCAATAACCGTTTTCAACATGAAACGATCGACCTGAGCTTCAGGTAATTGATACGTTCCTTCTTGTTCAATTGGATTTTGAGTAGCCAAAACCAAAAATGGTCTGTCTAATTTGAAAGTAGTATCTCCAATAGTCACTTGCTTTTCCTGCATCGCTTCCAGTAATGCCGATTGCACTTTGGCAGGAGCACGGTTAATCTCATCGGCAAGGACGAAATTAGCGAAGATTGGTCCTTTTTTTATGGAGAATTCATTAGCCTTAATGTTGTAAATCATTGTTCCCACAACATCGGCTGGCAATAAATCCGGTGTAAATTGAATTCTGCTGAAAGATCCCTGAACGGCTTGCGAAAGGGTGTTTATCGCTAAAGTTTTTGCTAATCCTGGAACACCTTCCAATAAAATATGCCCTTGACCCAAAAGTCCAATTAACAAACGCTCCACCATGTGCTTTTGACCCACAATAACCTTGTTCATTTCCATTGTGAGAAGGTCTATAAATGCACTCTCTCTTTCGATTTTTTCATTGATTGCTCTGATGTCTAAAGTCGCCGTATTTTCTTCCATTTTATTATTTTTAAAACCTTGAATTTAATGCCTTCGTTTTGAAGGTGCAAATTGAATTTTTTTTTAGAAGTAAGATGTTAATAAATGGTTAAAACTTCAATAAAACCTCTAATTTTAAGGACTAATTGTGATACAATTTTTATATTTTTAAGAACTTTGAAAAATATACCTTGAATTACAAGATTTACGCATTTCAATAAAAAATAAAAACCATGAGCAAAACAAAATTATCACCCATTGTAGCGGGTGTAATGAATTGGGGAATTTGGGATAAAAATCTCAATACCAAAGAAATGGAAAACATGATTAATGTGTGTTTAGAAAACAAAATCAGCACCTTTGACCATGCCGATATATACGGAGATTACACCACCGAAACCGACTTTGGAAAAGCGTTCGCTTCCAGCAAAATTCCGAGAGAAAAATTACAATTGATTTCGAAGTGTGGTATCCAAATGGTAACCGGAAACCGAGACAATAAAATTAAACATTACGAGTATTCTAAAGAGTACATTATATGGTCCGTTGAGAATTCCTTAAAAAATTTACAGACGGATTATTTGGATGTTCTTTTACTCCACAGACCAAGTCCCTTGATGCAGGCGGATGAAATTGCCGAGGCGGTTCTAAAACTAAAATCAGACGGAAAAATTATCGATTTTGGACTTTCTAATTTTACGTCTTCACAAACAGAATTAATTAGTCAAAAAACAGAAGTTTTATACAATCAAGTGCAATTTTCGGCAACGAATTTCGAACCAATGGTGGACGGAAGTTTTGATTATATGCAAGCCAATAACATTCGACCTATGTCATGGAATCCGCTGGGATCTGTTTTTAGAAAAGATATTCCACAAACCAGACGATTGAAAAAATTACTGGCGACCTTGGTTTCAAAATACCATTTGGGGTCGGATTCAATTTTACTTTCATGGATTTTAAAACATCCGGCGCAAGTAATTCCTATCGCAGGAACCGTAAATGTGGCCCGAATTCAATCATTGATGAAAGCAGTAGAATTAGAATTAGACAAAGAAGATTGGTTTGCCATTTGGACCGAAAGCATGGGGAATGATGTAGCCTAGGAATAGTGTCCAGTTCAGTAACTTTAGAATCAAAAACAGAAAAAAAATCATGACTAAAACAGCCTTAGTGACCGGAGCAACCAGCGGAATTGGTAAAGCAACAGCACAAATATTAGCTAAAAACAACTATAAAATTATTCTTTGCGGACGCCGTGAAGACCGATTAGAGGCTCTTGAAAAAGAACTTTCGGATTTTACTGAAGTGCATACTTTGTCCTTTGATGTTCGCGACAAAAAAGCGGTTTTTGAAAGCATCAATTCCATCCCGGAAGCTTTTTCCACAATTGATGTTTTGATTAATAATGCCGGAAATGCACATGGTTTAGATCCCATTCAAAACGGGGATTTAGACGATTGGGACGCCATGATTGACATCAATGTCAAAGGTCTTTTGTATGTTTCGAAAGCAATTATCCCACAAATGATCGAACGAAAATCAGGTCACATTATCAACATTGGTTCCATAGCCGGAAAAGAAGTTTATCCAAACGGCAACGTGTATTGCGCTTCCAAACATGCCGTTGACGCCTTGAGCCAAGCCATGAGGATGGACTTGAATCCTTACGGAATTCGCGTGGGTGCCATTCATCCCGGTGCCGTAGAAACCGAATTCAGCGAAGTACGTTTTAAAGGCGATACGGAGAAAGCCGCTAATGTTTACAAAGGTTTTGAACCTTTACATCCAGAAGATATCGCTGATATTATTCACTTTGTAGTTTCCAGACCATACCATGTAAATATTGCCGATTTGTTAGTTTTGCCAACAGCGCAAGCCGCAGCTACTATTTTAAAAAGAGATATTTAAAATTGATTTTTAGATTGTTGGATTTATAGATTATTTAGAGAATCTATAAATCCAATTGTCTAAGAAATCTAAAAATCTAAGTGTATGATCAACAAACGCATTCTTATCAAAAACCTGCTTGCTCACAATGATGAGAGTAGTTTTTATGACAAAAAGCGCCAGTTGAATTTGCATACTCGGGAAGGAAAAGCAAAATTTTTAAAACACATTTGTGCACTGTCTAATTCGAATCCTACAAACAATTCCTATATCGTCGTGGGTGTTGAAGACCAAGACAATACTATCGTGGGCGATGATTTTTTTGACGACAGTCGGATTCAGAATTTAGTGAATGCCTATCTGGAGAATCCTCCGAAAATTCAGTATGAAAATGTGCCTTTCCCAAACTTGCCGAAAGATAAAGTTATCGGATTGGTGACAGTCAAGCCAAAAAGCAAAACTTCCCATTTCAAAAAAGGAATTCACACGATTCCTGCCAACAGTATTTTTATACGGCGAGGCAGTAACACGATGCCGGTTGAAGGCGAAATTGAAAAAAATTACCAGAATACGGAAACCGTAATTGGAATCGAAAATAACTCAAGAAACAGCATCGAATATACACTCGATGGCGTTATTGATTTCATGAATTTTCGCCACAAGGATATGGCGCCAAAGTATAAAGTATTCAAAGAATTATTTGTGATTTGCTGGGCTGGAATTGCCAAAAAATCTCGTGAGAAAACGTATTTATCACGCGTAGATATCGAATTGATAAACGAACAAATCAAGCTTTTTTACTCGGCTCAAGATGTGGTCGAAATTACTTTTGATGAAGATACTTTTACCATTATTGAATATGTTCCTTTGGGTTTAAATGATAAAACGAGTTATTATCCTTTAGAAAAACAGACGATTCATTTTCATGATAATGGCTATTATAAAATTGAAAGAGAGATGCTTTTTCAGCCGCCGGAATTCAACAAGAAAATGTTATTTCACATTTACAATGCCAATATTGCTTTACTGATAAAACTTCAAAAAGGGCTTTCGTTATCCGAAAGAGAGCATAAAGATTTAGAGAATTTACCTTCTACTTTTATGATTTGTTACCTCAACGGTTTCGAAGAAGCTAAGCAAAAACTGATTGATGCAAAAATACTGTTGAAACCTTTCAACCAAGTGTATTTATCATTTAAAGAAGCGCTGCGAATTTTGAGAAAGATGAAATATGATGTGCAGTAGCTATAATTTTATTATAGATTTCATTCTTTAAGAAAGCCCAATACATAAGCATTAATTTCTCTTTTTTGTCTTTTATTTCCTCTGTTATTCATGTCATTATGAATGGTGTTTGGGAGTTTAATAATTTTTATTCCAAACTTTTCTTGATCTGTAACAGTAGGTAAAACTCCTTCATCTGCAGGTTGGTCACTGGAGCGAAGCGAGTAAATTTTAGGCGTAGAAGTTCTGGGCAATTCCATTCTACGGTTGTCTAACGAAATTATTTTATCAACTAATTTTGGATATTTATGAGCAAAAAAAACCGTCATATCACCTCCATTGGAATGTCCAATTAGGTTTACATGCTTGAAATCCAATTCTGGTTTTATTTTTTTCAATTCATTCAGAACAAACAGGATATTCTCTACTCCTCTTTCCCAATTTGATCGTCGCACAATTTGGGGGATTCCCGTCAAAGGCAACAAATCATCCGTTGGTAATTCATGCTGAATACTGACTACATAATAGCCTTTGGATCCTAACTTTTCCGTTAAGTATGAATATGATTTATTTGCGAAAGGCTTATTTTCTCCATATCCATGACTGATTATTACCAATTGTTGATTTGAAATTTTATCATTTACAATTGGTAAACAAAACGCTACCGGAATTAATCTGTTTCTGGAAGAATCCAGCCAATTAGCGCTATCTGACTTGATTTCAAATTCTTGGTTATTGACTTTTTCAATAGTTACGTTTTTATTAGTCGCACAACTTAATAAAAGGAAAAAAACCAGTATTTGTAAGTAAATTTTAAGCATTCATCTGATTAAAAAGTAATTTTGAAACAAATTTAGTAGCTTTTTTATTAAATAAAAGCCATCAATTCTTTTAGAAATTGACAAATCATTTTAGCTAACAGCAATGATAACGTAATAAGTGTACTCATTTGAAAAAAGTTTAAGTTTTTTTGTAAAACTAATCCGAAAAATTAAATAAAACAATCACCTAAAACAGTGATATTTCAATTTCACGTTATAACACGAATTCTTTAATTTTTTTAAAAAAATAAACTAAAAAAGCTTGGTTCATCGCACTTTTACCTAATTTTATGACTTGAAAAATAGTATTCATTTTCTGCTATTTTTACATTAATAAAAAGAAAAACAGTACATGAGAACACTTGTTATAGGCGATATCCATGGTGGTTTGCGAGCGCTACACCAAATTATGGAAAGAGCCAAAGTTACTAAAAAAGATACCCTGATTTTTCTGGGAGATTACGTTGATGGCTGGAGCCAATCCCCTCAGGTACTTGATTTTATAATTGATTTACAAACCAAACAAAATTGTATTTGCATTCGCGGAAACCACGATGATTTACTGCTGGAATGGCTTGATGAAAGCAAAGACAATCTGTTGTGGTACAAACATGGCGGGGAAGCGACGGTTTTGGCCTACGAATCTGTTAGCGCAGAAACAAAGCAAAAACACATTGAATTCCTAAAATCATTGGCTAATTTTCATCTGGACGAGCAGCGTCGTTTGTATGTTCATGCTGGTTTTACCAATATGAATGGTGTCGATTTCGAATATTTTCCCGGCCTTTTTTATTGGGATAGAACCTTATGGGAAACCGCATTGGCATTAGACACAACAATGAAAATTGACCACCCGTTTTATCCAAAACGTTTTACTTTATACGAAGAAATCTACATTGGTCACACGCCCGTAACCCGAATAGGTGAAACCACGCCCGTACAAAAGGCAAATGTTTGGAACGTAGATACCGGAGCGGCTTTCAAAGGACCATTAACTATTATGGATGTTGACAGTAAGGAATTTTGGCAAAGCGAACCTTTGAACCAATTGTATTTTGATGAGAAGGGAAGAAATTAGATTTTATTGAATTACTTTTGCGCCACTAAAAAAAATAAGAGTATGAAATGAGCATAACCGAAAATTGGTCGCAAACACCAATGAAGCTATGCGAATTCTATATTCCATTAAAAAACAAATATTATCTTCATATGAAAAAGATTATTACATTACTATTGCTATTGACTGTTGGTTTGATTAATGCGCAGGCTTTCAAAGGAAAAGGCGACGTTAAATTTGATGTTGGAGCTAACCTTCAAAACGGAGGATCAGGAATTCGTGTTTCTTCTGATTTTGGTGTTGGAGAAAACATGTCATTCGGATTTGTCACTTCTTATTTGCTATCCGTTTCTAATGATGATTTAGGAAACAAACCTGATTTTGGAGATAGAGTAGATATTAAAGGACGATTCAATGCAAACTTGGGAAATGTTTTTGAATTAGATCCAAAAATGGATATTTACCCAGGATTGGATTTAGGTTTAAGAAATTTTGGTGCACATTTAGGTTTCCGTTATTTCTTTACAGAAGGTTTTGGTATATTCACCGAAGCTGGAATTCCAATTGCCAGTTACAAAACAAATCCAATAGGTTTTGATAAATTGAACAACCAATTCACGTTTAATATTGGTGCTTCTTTCAATTTGTAAAACACTTTTCACAACAATTCTCGAAGCAATTTGAAATAAAAAAAGGCAATTTGAACTATTCAAATTGCCTTTTTTAGTTTATTTTATTTTAGTCCTACAAATCAAATTTAATCCCTTGTGCCAAGGGTAGACTTGTTGTGTAATTAATGGTATTCGTTTGTCTTCTCATATATACTTTCCAAGCATCAGAACCTGATTCTCTTCCGCCACCAGTTTCTTTTTCACCACCAAAAGCACCTCCAATTTCTGCACCGGAAGTTCCTATGTTTACATTTGCAATTCCACAATCAGAACCTACAACGGATAGGAAAAGTTCTGCTTCACGCAAATTGTTTGTCATAATAGCAGATGATAGACCTTGTGCCACTCCGTTTTGAATTGCGATAGCATTCTCAACAGTTCCAGAATATTTCAATAAATATAAAACAGGTGCAAAGGTTTCGTGTTGCACGATTTCGAAAGAATTTTCAGCTTCTGCAATTGCTGGTTTTACGTAGCAACCACTTTCAAATCCTTCACCAGAAAGTACGCCACCTTCCACGAGGATTTTCCCGCCTTCGGCAACAACTTTCTCTAATGCTTTATTGTACATTTCCACAGCATGCTTATCAATTACAGGACCTACATGGTTATTTTCATCCAAAGGATTTCCAATACGTAATTGTTTGTAAGCTGATACAATTGCATCTTTAACTTTATCATAAATACTTTCGTGAATAATCAAACGACGTGTTGATGTACAACGTTGTCCTGCCGTTCCTACCGCACCAAAAACAGCACCAATAACTGTCATTTTAATATCAGCATCCGGAGTTACAATGATGGCGTTGTTTCCGCCTAATTCTAATAATGATTTTCCAAGACGACCTGCAACTGCTTGCGCAACAATTTTCCCCATACGAGTAGAACCCGTTGCAGAAATCAATGGCACACGCTTGTCGTTAGTCATCATTTCACCCACTTTGTAATCTCCATTTATCAAACAGGAAATTCCTTCCGGAAGGTTATTTTCTTTGATTACTTCGGCAATGATATTTTGACAGGCAATTCCACAAAGTGGTGTTTTTTCAGATGGTTTCCAAACACAAACATCGCCACAAATCCAGGCTAAAGCCGTGTTCCAAGCCCAAACGGCAACTGGAAAATTAAAGGCAGAAATAATTCCAACAACTCCCATTGGGTGGTATTGCTCATACATTCTGTGTCCCGGACGTTCGGAGTGCATTGTTAATCCGTGTAATTGACGCGACAATCCCACTGCAAAATCACAGATGTCTATCATTTCCTGAACTTCGCCATATCCTTCTTGCAATGATTTTCCCATTTCGTAGGAAACTAACTTGCCTAAAGCTTCTTTATTTTTACGTAATTTGTCACCAAACTGACGCACGATTTCACCACGTTGTGGCGCAGGCATCACTTTGAAAGTTTTAAAAGCTTCGGTAGCGGTTTGCATTACTTTTTCATAATCAGCAGCCGTAGTTGTTTTTACAGTACCGATAAGCTGACCGTCAACTGGTGAATAACTTTCAAGAATTTCCCCGTTTGAAAAATGGTTTATCCCGGTTGATGTTCCTTCATTTATGGCTTTTACACCCAATTGCGCCAATGCTTCCTTCATTCCGAATTGATCTGCTATTGTTATCATTGTAACTTTTTTATTAAAAATTGTTATATTTTTTTACAAATATATTGATTTAAGGTTAAATAGTAAACGTTACTACTTATATTTTCATTTTTTAGCCCTGATAGAAGCGGCATCCTTTATAGGTCTCGTTTTTTAAGAGACAAAGATACAGCGTATAGCAGGATGAGCTCCTGAAAATTATTTTTTGGCAACAAATCGAGGGTCAGTTTCCATTACAGTTCCGCATTTTTCGCAGGTTCTCAAGCGTTCCGAATTGTAGAAATGTTCGAAATGAGGCAAGAAATCTTTCTCGATATTATGCAGTTCAAAATAGACTTCGTGAAGCTTATGATTACAAGTATCGCAAAACCAAAGCAAGCCGTCTGTAAATCCTTGTCCGGCTCTTTTTCGTTCGATGACAAGCCCAATAGAACCTTCGGAACGAACTGGAGAATGCGGAATTTTTGCGGGATTAAGATACATATCACCGGGATGCAATTCCATTTCTTTGCGCTCGCCGTCTTCCTGAACAATCACTTTTATGGAGCCTTCAAGTTGGTAAAATAACTCTTCGGTTTCGTTGTAATGATAGTCTTTTCTAGCGTTTGGACCCGCAACAACCATAACGATATAATCACCGGATTCTGTATATAAGTTCTTGTTACCAACGGGCGGTTTGAGCAGATGACGGTTTTCGTCAATCCATTTATTGAGGTTGAAAGGTTTTGCTATTGCCATGATTTTTATTTTAATTGTAAAGTTATGAAATATTAAAACGTTATTTTTTTTCCTTAATCAAATAAATATAGACCGGAAAATGGTCGCTGAATCCTATTTCGGTGGTGGAATGCCGCAACGGATATCCTTTGTATTGTCCGCTATTTTGTATCAAGAATGACTTGTTGTAAATTCCTGCTTTCCAATATCGAAAGCTGGAATAATCCGTTTGCAGCAAGGTTTCGGAAACCATTATTTGGTCAAAAATATCCCAAGCATCCCGAAATGCGATGGTTCCAAATCCCCTTTTGGCCATTTCTTCGAATGGATTGTAAATTCCAAACGGAAGCACATCTGCCTTTTTTGCTTTGGCGCCAAGCCCAATTCTGACGCTTTTATTATACGGTCCGTCATTCAAATCACCCAACGTAATCACTTTTGCGTTTGGATTTATCCGTTGTAAAGAGTCTATTATTTTTCGGTTTAATGCGCCGGCGGCCTCGCGAAATGGACTAGATTTTTTCTCGCCGCCTGAGCGTGACGGCCAGTGATTGACGATTATATTGATTTCCTCACCATCGAGAAATCCCGTTACCAAAAGTTGATCTCGCGTATAAACCCGATAATTTTTGGTGCTTATTTGCAATTCATCATCTGTTTTTTCTTCAGAACTTACTTTGGAACTTTCATTCGTATTTCCGCTTTGTTTATAAATGTACAACGGAATATTGCTGTAACTTGTGGGCTGAAATTTCTTTTTCTGATACAACAGCGCCACATCGATTCCTCTTTTATCAGGCGAATCAAAATGGATGATTCCGTAATCTTTCTCGATTAATTTGGGTTGTTTGACTAAATCTTCCAAAACGCCTCTATTTTCTATCTCGCATCCGCCAATAAATGTAGGCGAATCGGTATTTTCAGCTGAACCTATTTCAGATAAAACGCGGGCTAAGTTCACTAATTTCTTTTCATATTTATCATACGTCCAGCGTTGCAAACCTGTTGGCGTCCATTCTTCATCAAAAGTATCCGGATCGTTTATGGTGTCAAAAAGGTTTTCGAAATTATAAAACGCAACGGTATGAATGACGTATTTTTTTTGTTGTGCAGTAGATTTTGCAAACGGAAAAAATAAAAAAAGAATAGGAATCCAGTGGGTAATTCTCATAAGTATTATTTATTTCCAGTTGTTAATTAGATTTTGTTTTTAAAATCAGCTTATTGTAAAAATAGTCATTTGAACCTGAACTTAAAATTATTTTCTAATTGTCTATCTTTGTTTTAATCATTTAAAAACCTTACCACTAGAATTTTTTCAGAAAAGCATTCCAGCATGAACAAATACCGATTAACTTTTTCTCCACGCCGTCCTATATTATATCAATTTCTATTGCTTATTTTTGTTTTACAATCTTTCAACAGCCAAGCCCAATATAACATGATTACACCGCCTAGTTTACAAAAAGGAGATACCGTAGCAATTTTGGCAACAGCCAGAAAAAATACAGATGACAACTTGAAACCCGCTATTGCTTTATTGAAAAGTTGGGGTTTGGAAGTAGTCATTGGAAGTACGATAGGTTTAGATAATGACCAATTAGCCGGAACCGACGAACAACGTGCCGCCGATTTTCAGCAGCAACTGGACAATCCAAACATCAAAGCCATCTGGTGTGTAAAAGGCGGATACGGAACTGTACGAATGATTGATTTATTAGATTTTACTGCGTTTAAAAAAAATCCGAAATGGATTGTTGGTTTCAGTGATGTGACTGTTTTACACAATCATTTGAATACAATGGGTTACAAATCCATTCACGGAATCATGCCGATAACGGCTCCCAGAGCAACTCCTCAAGCCATAGAAACCATGCGCATTGCGTTATTTGGCGAAAAATTGTCTTACGAAATAGATCCTTTTCTGATGAACAGACCCGGAAAAGCCACCGGAGAATTAGTGGGCGGAAATTTATCGATTCTATACAGTTTGTTCGGTTCCCCATCCGCGATTGATTGTACTGATAAAATATTGTTTATAGAAGATTTAGACGAATATTTGTACCATATTGACCGCATGATGATGAACTTGAAACGAAATGGCTGTTTGGAAAGTATCAAAGGAATTGTTGTGGGTTCGATGACAAAAATGAAAGACAATGACATTCCGTGGGGTAAAAATGCCATAGAAATTATCGAGGATGTTACCAAAAAATACAATATTCCCGTCTTGTACAATTTCCCTGCCGGACATATTCAAGACAATAGAGCATTGATTTTAGGAAATAATGTGACGATTAATGTCAATGAAAAATGCAGTACGCTGGTTTTTGAATAAAGACAATTCGATTTAAGATTGCAGAAGTTTAAAAACTTTACAACCTAAACTTAAAACAAATTTTTTGAATGGCGGAACACAACGAACTCGGAAAACTTGGAGAAGAAATGGCGGTCGAATTTCTACAAAAAGACGGCTACGCTATTTTAGAAACCAACTGGACATTCCAAAAAGCCGAAATAGACATTCTCGCCCAAAAAGAAAATACACTTGCCGTTATTGAAGTCAAAACACGTTCTTCATTAGAATTTGGCTTGCCTCAGGATTTTGTAAAACCAAAAAAAATTCAGCTACTTGTAAAGGCCGTGGACGCTTTTGTCAACGAAAGAAATTTAGATATTGAAGTCCGTTTTGACATAATAGCTATCCATAAAGAAGGGAAATCTTTTGTAATTGAGCACCTTATCGATGCTTTTTATCATTTTTAATTGATTTTTTGAATGTTATATTTGTAACAAATTGTTTTTTATTTATATTTGCGTCATATTTACACACTAACTACGCGTATAATAACAACCAACTAAAAAAAATTACATCATGAAAACTGTTTCTTCCATTGTAGAAAACTACATCAAAACAAAGCCTTTTTTACTAAATGCATTATCATTAGGTATCATCAATCTGACCTCATTATCCCGAAACATAATGACCGAATTAGAAAGTGAATTTGGCAAGGAAGTAAAACAAGGTGCAGTTGTTATGGCTTTAAAAAGACTAACAGAAGAACTGGATTTCAGGTTAAATCATAAGATTAACAAAGTCATCAAAAACATTGGGGAAATCACGGTTCGTTCTGCCTTGACGGATTATACTTTTGCTGCATCCGACACCGTTTTGAATAAACAAGCCGATTTAATTACAGATATCAATACGCTACCGGATATTTTTTACACTTCATCCAGAGGAGTGAACGAAACCAACATTGTGGTTAGCAACAGTATCAATCATTTAGTAGACAAGCATTTTGCTACTGAAAAACTTATTCAAAAACTAGATAACCTAGCTTCGATTACGGTAAAATTGCCCAAAGAAAACATTGTCGTTCCTGGAATTTACTATTTCATTTTTCAACGTTTGGCCTGGGAAGGAATTATCATAAACGAAGTAATTTCGACTTCTAATGAATTTACTATCTTAGTGAGTGAAGAACAAGTTGATGTTGCTTTTAAAGTGATTAAAGACTTGAAAAATTAGAAATCTCATATTCTATAATTTTAAAGCTTCCAGCCTACTAAGACTGGAAGCTTTTTTATTTATTCCCCACCCAATAGCTCCATCAATTCCAATGCTGTTCTGGTATTCTTCACATTGTCAAAAGTCAAGAGCAATCGCAATCCAGCTGGCGTTTGTTTTTCTTTCATTTTACAAATAGAACTGTGTTTTTGCACAAATTGTAACACATCCTGAAAACGTTTCGATTGGTAATAATCGGATTGTTGATCCGAGATAAAATAACCAATCATCTTGCCTTGCTTCATCACTAATTTTTCGATTCCAATTCGGGTTGCAATCCATTTGATTCGAATACTATTCATTAATGCTTTGGCTCGTGGCGGCATTGGTCCAAAACGGTCAATCAATTTATTTTGGAAAACAATCAATTCTTCTTCGTTTTTGACTGCGCCTAATTCATTATACAAACTCAATCGTTCAGAAACATTATTGATATATTCATCCGAAAACAACAACTCAAAATCAGTATCGATTTGCAGGTCTTTGACATATTCTTTAGTTTCCAAATTGTTTTCCTCCGGATATAAATCCTTGAATTCATTTTCTTTCAATTCGTCAATGGCTTCGTTCATGATTTTTTGGTACGTATCAAAACCGATTTCGTTGATGAAACCACTTTGTTCGCCACCTAATAAATCTCCGGCACCACGAATCTCTAAATCCTTCATCGCAATGTTGAATCCGCTTCCCAAGTCGCTGAATTGTTCCAAAGCCTGAATTCGTTTTCTGGCATCATCTGTCATGGCTGAATACGGTGGACAAATAAAATAACAAAACGCTTTCTTGTTGCTACGCCCTACTCTACCGCGCATTTGATGCAAATCAGACAATCCAAAATTATTCGCATTGTTGATAAAAATCGTATTTGCATTAGGAACGTCTAATCCGCTTTCGATAATTGTGGTTGCCACCAAAACATCAAATTCTCCATTCATGAAAGCCAACATCAATTCCTCGAGTTTTTTTCCATCCATTTGGCCGTGACCAATTCCAACTCTGGCATTTGGCACCAAACGCTGAATCATTCCGGCTACTTCCTTGATATTTTCTATTCGATTATTGATAAAGAAAACCTGTCCGTTACGCTGAATTTCATACGAAATCGCATCCCGAATAACCTCTTCACTAAAACCAACTACATTCGTTTCTATAGGATAACGATTGGGCGGAGGCGTTGTAATCACTGATAAATCACGCGCTGCCATTAGTGAAAACTGCAAGGTTCTCGGAATTGGCGTTGCCGTTAAAGTTAGCGTATCAACATTCGCGGCAATCGTTTTAAGTTTGTCTTTTACGTTGACACCAAATTTTTGCTCCTCATCCACAATCAATAGTCCAAGATCTTTAAAGACAACATTTTTGTTGACCAATTGATGGGTTCCAATCACAATATCAAGTTTCCCTTCGGCTAATAATTTTAAGGTTTCTGCTTTCTGTTTGGCGGTTCTAAAACGGTTTAAATACCCAACAGAAACCGGCATATCTTTCAATCGTTCTGTAAACGTTCTATAATGTTGGTAGGCCAAAATAGTTGTTGGAACTAAAATCGCAACTTGTTTGCTGTTATCCACAGCTTTGAAAGCTGCACGAATGGCAACTTCCGTTTTTCCAAAACCTACATCTCCACAAACCAAGCGATCCATCGGACGGTCGCTTTCCATATCGGCTTTTACCTCTGCCGTAGATTTGGTTTGGTCCGGCGTATCTTCGTAAATAAACGAGCTTTCCAGTTCGTTTTGTAAATAACTGTCCGGCGCAAACTGGAATCCTTTTTCGAGTCTTCTTTTGGCATACAATTGAATCAAATTGAATGCAATATGTTTGACCCGTGCCTTTGTTTTTTGTTTTAAAATCTTCCAGGCATTCGAACCCAATTTGTAAATTTTGGGTGGCGTTCCGTCTTTTCCGTTGTATTTTGAAATTTTGTGCAGCGAATGAATACTCACATACACAATATCATTATCGGCATAAACGAGCTTGATGGCCTCTTGTGTTTTGCCTTCGACTTGTATTTTTTGTAAACCTCCAAAACGTCCAATTCCGTGATCAATGTGCGTCACATAATCCCCAACCGAAAGTGTGGTCAGTTCTTTTAAGGTGATATTCTGCTTTTTCGAATAGCCGTTTTTAATATTGAATTTATGGTAGCGTTCAAAAATTTGATGATCGGTGTAACATGTTATTTGATTTTCTTCATCAATAAATCCTTGGTACAAAGGCAAAACAATGGTGTTGTATTGCTTGCGGATATTCTCTGAATTCGCCTCGTCCAAGGTTTCAAAAATATCATGAAATCGTTTTGCCTGAGCTTCATTCGAACAAAACAAATAGTTTTTGTAGCCGTTAAAATGATTTTCGTTCAGATTATTCAATAACAAATCAAATTGTTTGTTGAAAGACGGTTGTGGCTGAATGTGAAATTCGAATTTTTTAGTGGTTCTAAAAATAGCTTTCGAACTCAATTCCACAATCGAAAAATCCAACGCTCTTTTTATAAATGCTGCTTGATTCAAAAACAATTGTTCTGGCGTAGAACGTTTTATTTCCTGCGACAATTTTGCGAAAGCTTCTTCGGCTTTGCCAAATTGTTTATCCAATTGCAATAAAAAATCTTCGGTATTTTGAATGAAAATCACTGTTTTCTCCGAAATATAATCTAAGAAACTTTCTCGGTTTTCCTGAAAAACTTTGTTTTCCACATTTGGGATTATTGTAATCTTTTTTTGCGTTTCGATAGACAATTGCGTGGCAACATCAAACGTACGGATGCTCTCTACTTCATCTCCAAAAAACTCAATTCGGTACGGATTATCATTCGAAAACGAAAATACATCGACAATTCCTCCACGAACCGAAAATTCTCCGGGTTCCGTAATGAAATCGACTCTTTTGAATTCGTATTCGAACAAAACTTCATTGATAAAGTCGATGGAAATCTTATCCCCAACAGCAACTTTCAACGTGTTTTTGTCCAATTCTTTTCGGGTTACTACTTTCTCGAAAAGCGCTTCGGGATAGGTAACAATAATAGCCGGTTTCTTGCGGGAATTGATTCGGTTTAGCACTTCGGCGCGAAGCAAAACATTCGCGTTGTCCGTATCTTCTATTTCGTACGGGCGACGAAATGAACCGGGATAAAAGAGCACATCTTGCTCCCCAATCATCTGTTCCAAATCGTTCAAGTAATACGCCGCTTCTTCTTTATTGTTTAAAATAACTAAAAAAGGAAGCTCCGATTGTTTAAATACAGAACGAATTACAAACGAAACTGCAGAACCCAAAAGTCCCGAAAGCTGCATTTTTACTTGATTATTTTCTAATAACCGCGCAACTATTTGCTGGGTTTTTGGCGAATTATCGTAGGTGTTGTATAAGATTTTTTTACTCAACGCGTGGAATATTTGGGTCGATTATAGGTGTATTGGGAATGGCTCTAGAAGTATCCATCATTTTCAACAAATCAGATTCTCCTTCCTCAAGCGGAATTTTACTTTTCTCCACAATTTTGTCCATTTGTCTTTGTAGCGAGACTAATTCCAAGTTGATTTCTGAAACTAACAACGTCACTTTTTTATCAGGAATATTATCCAAATGAATGAATAAATCCAGCAATCTAACTTTAGTAATCAACGTGGAAATCCTGCTTTTTATTTGAGGTTTGTTGTATTCATAAGGAATATTGTCGTTCAAAGCCAGCACTTTTTTCGAAAGCGCTTTTGATTTTTGCTGAAAAGCTTCGATCCTTTTTTTAGGTTTTTGCGCTAATTCAGCCAAAAACATACGCCATTCATTCCAAGATGCAATGCTTTTTTCACCCGCTTCGGTTAATGGCTCATCATATAAAACCCAACCTTTCTGTATGTTTGCGAATATGACTTCTTTTTTTTGTTTCTCTTTTTTATTTTCCGCAATACGTTTTTGATCGTCATCTTTACAAGAGAACAAAACAAGAACCAGAGAGAACAAAACGGCTATTTTATATTTCATGTGCGTCAATTTATCATTTTTTAATGGATGAAAGTAATTCAAATACAGTTGTAATTTTTTAAAAAAGAAGTAATTATGACCCTTTAAAAATTTCCATTAATTTAGGTGCAAAGTTACAAAGTAAATTTACAATAATGAATTCCAGTATTGGAATAACAATCTAATATTGCCACACTGATTTTTCTATTAAAAAACATGATAAATTAAGAAATTCAACATATTTTTAGGTACTGTTTTAAGATTTTTACAATCATTTTCATCAAAGTTGTGTTATTTACGAAAACGTTATCTTTGTTTTTCAAAACAGACAAAAATGAGTACAAAAATATTGATTATTGGCGCTTGTGGCCAAATAGGAACAGAGCTTACCCAAAAGTTGCGAAAAATATATGGAACCGAAAATGTAATCGCTTCGGATATCAGAAAGTTAAATATTGATGTGGTGAATTCTGGTCCATTTGAAGTCGTGAACGCTTTGGATTTTAATCAAATTGAACATTTGGTAGAGGTACACCAAATCGACGAAGTGTATTTGATGGCTGCATTGTTATCAGCAACGGCGGAAAAAAATCCTGCATTTGCTTGGGACTTGAATATGAATTCGTTGTTTCACGTTTTGAATTTGGCGAAAGCCGGAAAAATAAAAAAAATATTCTGGCCTTCGAGTATTGCGGTTTTTGGACCAACAACTCCGAAAGAAAATACCCCGCAATACACGATTATGGAGCCTTCAACGGTGTACGGAATCAGCAAACAAGCGGGAGAAAGATGGTGTGAATACTACCATAATATTTTTGGTGTAGATGTAAGAAGCATCCGTTATCCAGGTTTAATCAGTTGGTCATCGCCTCCTGGTGGCGGGACTACGGATTATGCAGTAGACATTTTTCACAAAGCACTTTCGGACAAAAAATACGAATGTTTTTTATCCTCAGAAACTAAAATGCCGATGATGTATATGGACGATGCCATTGCTGCGACTATCCAAATTATGCAAGCGCCGGCTGACCAAATAAAAATTCATTCCTCGTATAATTTAGCTGCAATGAGCTTTACACCAACGGAGATTGCTGCCGAAATCAAAAAACACATTCCTGAATTTACCATCACTTATGAGCCGGATTTCCGTCAAAAAATAGCAGACAGTTGGCCAGCAAGTATTGATGACGCTGCAGCCAGAAAGGACTGGGGATGGAAACATGAATTTGATTTGGAAACGATGACAGTGGATATGTTGAAAAATTTGAGTGCCGAAAAAGTATAATACTTTTATTTATATAATATTCGGGTTTTAAAAAATTAGGGTGAAAATCTAGTTTTTTGAAACCCGATTTTTTTTAAAAATTATTTTTTTTAACTAAATTTGATAAAAACCTGAGCGCCATGAAACTAAAATCAAGTGAACCTTTTTGGTTGGTAAAAAACGGAATCATCAACTCGTATCCGTCATTAAGAGAAAATCTGGATACAGAAATTCTAATTGTAGGAGGCGGAATAACTGGCAGTCTTATAGCGCATCAATGTATTGCGGATGGTTACAAAACCGTACTGATCGATCGCAGAGAAATTGGTCATGGAAGCACATCGGCTACGACATCCATGTTACAATATGAAATTGACGTGCCTTTGCACCAACTTATTGATTTGATTGGCGAAAAAGCTGCCGTTGACAGTTATTGGGCATGCTATAAATCGATTGATGATTTGAAGAAAATAGTACAACAAGTAAAATCGGATTGTGGATTTAAGAAAAAAGAATCGCTTTATTTTGCCGCTTTAAAGAAAGATGTTGGTTGGCTAAAAAAAGAATTCGAAGCTCGAAAAAAGATTGGAATGCCTGTAAAATGGCTCGAAGCCGATGAAATTGATAAAAAATTTCATATCAAGCATTCGCATGGTGGAATCTTATCGGAACAAGGCGGCAGTATAGATGCTTTCCGATTAGCCCATGATATTCTAGCATACAATCATAAAAAAGGATTGCAGATTTTCGATAAAACCGACATCAAAAAAGTTACTTACAAACAAAATGGCGTCACCGTTCTAACGGAACATGGAACTACCATCACTGCAAAAAAAATAATTTACTGCAACGGTTTTGAAAGTACCGAAATCATTAAAGACAAATTTGTAAAATTACTTTCTACTTACGCCATCGTGGGAGAACGTTTTGAGGATGATCAATCATATCTTAACGACACTCTTTTTTGGAATACGGCAGAGCCTTACATGTATATGCGAACCACGGATGACAACCGATTGCTTATTGGCGGAGAAGATGAAGATTTTGTAGACGCTGCAAAAAGAGATTCACTACTCAACGAAAAGTCCGATAAATTGACTAAATATCTGAAGAAAATTCTACCTGATTATGATTTCAGAATGGATTTTGTTTGGGCGGGTACTTTTGGAGAGACCAAAGATGGCCTACCTTACATTGGAAAACATCCCAATTTTCCTAGCGCTTATTTTGTTTTGGGCTTTGGCGGAAACGGCATCACATTTTCAGTTATTGGAATGGAACTTGTTTCTGAAATGTTGAAAAATAAGAAACATACTTTAGAAGAATATTTTAAATTCAGAAGATAATTTCCTAACGCCAATATTTCGTTAAATAGCATAAAAAAAGCCCTTTTCAGGGCTTTAAAATATTACTTTAATTCGTAGGTATTGTTTTCCTTCTTGATATCAGCCATTAACCCACTTGGATCAATAGTTATTTTCTTGATGGAAGCTTTTGATTTAGCAATGTTGAATTCAAAAGTTGGGTACGCCCAAGCCCAATCACCCAAAACCGTTCTTTTTATAGCAGGATTCGGATTTTCTTTTTCAAAACTCATCATGCGCAACGGGATGTAGAAACTTTCTGTTGTTCCATCTGTGTACTCCACTAACAAATCAATTGGCATTGGCATTCTGCCTATTCTTCCTAAAGTAACCGTTGTTTTATCTGCATTTTCTTTTACATCATTGATTGCATAATCAATAGTATTTGTGGTTTGTGTCCAATCCGTCAAATACCAATCCAGATTTGCTCCCGTAATTCTTTCGGCAGATCTTTTGATATCATTTGGCGTAGGATGTTTGAATTTAAAATCGCTGTAATACTTTTTTAAAGTTTTCATCAGATTTTCTTTTCCTATCAAATACATCAATTGTGTCAGGAAAAGCTCTCCTTTACTATATGAAGAAATGCTGTACACTCTATTTTCGTCAAAACGATCCGCATGTGTTCCTTGTGGTAATTCTTTACCTGAATTTACCATTGAAAAATATCCAGCATACGCTCCTGTAAATGGGTTTTCTACTTTTTTATCGGCAATTTCATTCAGTCCAAAATCTTCCAGGAACGATGTAAATCCTTCATCCATCCATCCGTGTTTTGATTCATTGGAAGCCAATACATGCTGGAACCAAGAGTGCGCCATTTCGTGAGCGGTTACGCCTAATAATCCATCAAAACTTCCTTGTCCTAAAATCAACGTACACATGGCATATTCCATTCCGCCATCACCACCTTGAATTACAGAGTATTGTTTGTACGGATAATCGCCAACAGTTTTATTGTAAATCTCCATCAGTTGAACCGTTTTTGGCTGCAGATCTTTCCAGTTTTGTACAAATTTTGGATTGTTTTTGTACAAGAAATGGATATCAACTCCATTTGGGCCTTTTGCAATATCATGAATGTAATTCTTATCAGCAGCCCAAGTAAAATCATGAACCATTGGTGCATTAAAATGCCAAGTCAATGTTTTTGTTTTCTTTGGAACAGACACAACAATACCTTGATCTTGGTAACCGTGACCAATTTCGTTTTTGTTTTGTAAATAACCGGTACCACCTAAAACATAATCTTTATCAATAGTAATATTTACGTCAAAATTTCCCCAAACGCCATGAAATTCTCTAGCGATATACGGATCCGCATGCCAACCTTCAAAATCAAATTCGGCAAGTTTTGGATACCATTGCGCCATTGATAATTCTACGCCTTCGGCATTATTTCTTCCGGAACGACGAATCTGAATAGGAACCTGGCCATCAAAATCTAAGGTGAATGTAGTTTTGGAATTGGGTAATATTGGCTTAGCCAAAGTTACTTCAAGAATAGTCCCAATGTCTTTTGCATTAGCAACTGCTCCGTCTTGTTTGAAATTAGAAATTCGTAAGTAACCAATTTCATTTGGTTTCAAATTTTTAATGCGGCTTTCTTTGACTTCTTTATCACCAACTTTTACTTTGGTGACCATTCTGCCATCTGGATCTTTGATGCTTTGGATTCTTGCATCCATTTCGCTTCCAGGTTGAAAAGCATTATTAAACAAGTGATAATATACTTTTCTCAAAGTATCAGGAGAATTATTGGTGTAAACCAATTCTTGTTTTCCTTTGTATTGGTATGTTTTTACATCCATGGAAACATCCATTTTGTAATCGACATGCTGTTGCCAATATGAAGTGTTTTGGGCAAAAACAGTTCCGAAACTCAAAGTGACAAAAGAGAATAAAAGTAGTTTTTTCATATTTGATTTAAATAAAAATGGAAGGACAAATTGTCCTTCCATATAATGAATTGTTTAAATATTATTTAGACATTTTTTCAGCCATCAGTAAAGCGTTGTACGCATTTACTATTTTTCCTGATTTAGAAAGAGTAGTAAAAGAACGCGTATCATTTGCTTTTCCACCAACAATAACATCTGTTGAAATGGCAATTCCTGAATCCATCAAAATATGCTTCACTTGTTGAGCAGATAATTTCGGATAATACGAACGGATTAATGCAGCAACTCCGGCAGCATTTGGCGCAGCCATTGAAGTTCCTTGTAAATATTTATAAGTATTGTTTGGAGTTGTTGCGTAGATTTTTACTCCAGGAGCAAAAACGTCCACATTAATTTTTCCAATGTTAGAAAAACGAGCCACAACTTTATTTCCGTATTCAAAATTCAAAGCACCAATTGTGATTAAATTATCAGCAAACTCTGTTACTTTATCTTCAGAATCATTAGGAAAATTTTCAGCAAAGTCAATGTCTTTTGCATCATTACCAGCTGCGTGAACGATTAATACATCTTTTTTCTCAGCATATTTTATAGCATCATAAACCCATTGCTTGTGTGGAGAAAAACTTTTTCCAAAACTTCCGTTGATTACTTTGGCACCATTATCAACAGCGTAACGAATTCCAAGTGCAATATCTTTATCATACTCATCACCGTCTGGCACTGCACGAACGGTAAGAATCTGAACGTTGTTTGCAACACCATCTCCACCTAATACGTTGTTTCTGCTTTGAGCAACAATTCCGGCAACGTGCGTTCCATGAAGAATTTCGTTCTTGTCTGGCCCCATCACATTGTTGTTTCCGTACTTAGTATCGGTAATGTCATTTGGATTATCTCCTACCACTTTACGGTAATCTGTTTTCAGATTGTCTCCGTTTATAAGGGCAACCTGCTCTTCTAATTGTTTTTGAACAGCAACTTTTAGTTCCGCTATTGGCAATCCATAAGAAAGCATTTGTTGCATAGCCGCTTTACTTTTTTGTGTTGCCGGTTCTTGCGAAACAATTGCATTTACCTCTTCGATTGTATAAACAGGTTTGCCAAAATGTTTGACTAAAACAGCATCACCTGCAGCAATAGTTTCTAGCATTTGCTCTGAACGCGTTTTTCCAGCAGTCGCATCAGCCACTTTTTTATCATTTAATGCTTTCGCCGCTTGATATGTAGCGTCATCAACTAAAGTTTTATCTTTGATGATTCTTTCGTATTCCAAGTTTTCTTTAGTACTGTCTCCAAGAAAATTCCATCCGTGAATATCATCGATAAATCCGTTTTTGTCATCGTCAATTCCGTTTCCGGCAATTTCCTTCTTATTAGTCCAAAGTACGGATTTCAAATCCTCGTGTTCGATATCTACACCCGAATCAACAATCCCAACAATAACTGGAACGCCAGTTTTACCTTTTAATAATTCGGCGTAAGCCTTATCAACACTCATTCCAGGAATAGTATCGGTTACAATGTCTAAATGACTCCAACGCTTCAAATCGTTTTCAGTAATAGCCGATTTTTTTGTAATGTTCAAAGGGGCGCTTATGGCAACCAGTCCAGAATTAGTAGTATTTGAAACTTGTTTTGAAGCGCCACATCCTACCAATGCTAAAAGTGCAAAAGCAGAAATGTAAATGGGTTTAATGGTATTCATTGAAAATGTTTTTGTTGATTTTTAAATATTTGTCTAAAATAATTTTTTTTGTTATAAAAGGCGTTATGATTAACACTATGTTAAGATTTGTTCGCACGTAAAAACTTCTGACAAGCGAACGCCTTTCTCCGTTTTTTGTACGGTTATGATTTCATTGTGTGCGTCGTGTTCCAAGAACAAATAATAATTATTATCTGCCGCAGCATTCATGAATTTTTCTTTTTCTGGCATAGTTAATAAAGGCCTGGTATCATATCCCATTACATACGGAATAGGAATATGACCAGCTGTTGCCAATAAATCAGCGCAAAAAACGATTGTTTTGTCCTTATATTTAATGTGCGGAATCATTTGCTTTTCGGTGTGTCCATCAGCAAAGAAAATGCCAAAACCCAATTCCGATGTTGCGAGAAAATCACCTTCGGGTCTTTGAATGAAATTCAGCTGTCCGCTTTCCTGCATCGGCAAAATATTTTCGGATAAAAACGATGCTTTTTCTCTGGGATTTGGCTTTGTTGCCCATTCCCAGTGATTTTCATTAGACCAGAATTTAGCATTTTTAAAAGCCGGTTCGTATCCTGTTTTCTCTTTATTCCATTGTACGCTTCCACCACAATGGTCAAAATGCAAATGCGTCATAAAAACATCCGTAATATCATCGCGATGAAAACCATATTTAGCCAACGATTTATCCATGGAATGTGTTCCCCAAAGCGAATAATACCCAAAAAATTTCTCAGATTGCTTATTACCCATTCCCGTATCAATCAAAATCAATCGGTTGCCGTCTTCAATCAATAAACAGCGTGCCGCAATATCAATCAAATTGTTTTCATCGGCTGGATTGGTTTTGTTCCAAATGGTTTTTGGCACCACGCCAAACATTGCGCCGCCATCCAATTTAAAATTTCCGGTTTCAATGGGATATAGTTTCATGGTTTTTCTGTTTTTTGAGAGGTTTCAAAGTTAGGGAATTCAAATGCTTTTTAATGTTTCAAATAGCTTTTTTCTATTTTTACATTGGTTATAAAAATGTTATCAATTATGGAAAAAGATTTTTATGCACTATCTTTGTCCTTAATTTAGACAAAATCAATATAAGCTATGATAAAAGTTTCTGACACAGCAAGAAAAAAAATCATCGATTTAATGCAAGATGATGGTTTTGACGCTGCAATCGACTACGTGAGAGTGGGTGTAAAAAGCGGCGGATGTTCTGGATTGTCTTATGATTTAAAATTTGATAAAACAAAAAGCGACGACGATAAAATTTTTGTAGACAACGATATCACTATCGCTGTTGAAAAAAAATCTTTTCTGTACTTAGCCGGGACAATATTAGAATTCTCAGGAGGAATTAATGGTAAAGGGTTTGTTTTCAATAATCCAAATGCCAATAGAACATGTGGTTGTGGAGAGAGTTTCTCTCTTTAATATTTAGACATCAATAATAAAGTTTAATATTCAATTTTTGAATTTTTAAATCTTTAAATCTTTAAATCAGAATGAGCAAATATACAGAAGACGACTTAAAAATCGAACTCGAAACTAAAGAATACGAATACGGATTTTACACCGAATTAGAATCGGAAACGTTTCCTATTGGTTTAAATGAAGATATCGTTCGCGCTATTTCGCACAAAAAAGGAGAGCCACAATGGATGACCGATTGGCGTCTGGAGGCTTTTCGTGCTTGGGAGCAAATGACAGAGCCAGAATGGGCAAATGTGCATTACACTAAACCTGATTTTCAGGCGATTTCCTATTATTCAGCGCCAAAAGCGGTAGATCCCAATAAAACATTGGACGATGTAGATCCGGAACTTTTAGAAATGTACAAAAAGTTAGGTATCTCTGTCGATGAGCAAAAAATGATGAATAATGTTGCGATGGATATCGTGGTCGATTCAGTTTCAGTAGCGACTACATTCAAGAAAACATTAGGCGAAAAAGGAATTATCTTCATGAGTATTTCTGAAGCCATCAAAGAGCATCCAGAATTAGTTCGTAAATATTTAGGAACAGTTGTACCGCAAAAAGACAACTTTTATGCGGCGCTAAATTCGGCAGTTTTCTCTGATGGTTCGTTCTGTTATATTCCAAAAGGCGTTCGTTGCCCAATGGAACTTTCAACTTATTTCAGAATCAATCAGGCAGGAACGGGACAATTCGAAAGAACCTTATTAGTTGCTGACGAAGGCAGTTATGTTTCGTATTTAGAAGGTTGTACGGCTCCAAGTCGTGATGAAAATCAATTGCACGCTGCTGTAGTGGAACTAATCGCTTTGGACGATGCCGAAATCAAATATTCGACAGTACAAAACTGGTATCCTGGAAACAAAGAAGGAAAAGGTGGCGTTTTCAACTTTGTAACTAAAAGAGGAATCTGCGAGAAAAACGCAAAAATTTCATGGACACAAGTGGAAACAGGTTCAGCGATAACTTGGAAATATCCTTCTGTTATATTAAAAGGAGATAATTCAACAGGAGAATTTTATTCGATTGCGGTGACCAATAATTTCCAACAAGCCGATACGGGAACAAAAATGATCCATTTAGGTAAAAACACTAAATCGACCATTATTTCTAAAGGAATTTCTGCTGGAAGATCACAAAACAGTTACCGTGGTTTGGTCCGCATTTCACCAAACGCAGATAACGCGAGAAACTTTTCTCAATGTGATTCCTTATTAATGGGGAACAATTGTGGTGCGCATACTTTCCCTTACATCGAAAGTAAAAATCCATCGGCAAAAATAGAACATGAAGCTACGACAAGTAAAATTGGCGAAGACCAAGTTTTCTATTGCAACCAACGTGGAATTCCAACCGAAAAAGCTATTGCTTTAATCGTAAACGGTTTCAGTAAAGATGTATTGAATAAATTACCAATGGAATTCGCCGTAGAAGCACAAAAATTATTAGAAATTTCGTTAGAAGGAAGTGTAGGGTAATCTCTAATTGCAACACAAAACTTAATGAATCTTAATACCTTAATGGTTTAAAAATAGAAACATGTTATCAATAAAAAATTTACACGCCTCAATTGGGGACAAAGAAATATTAAAAGGGATTAACCTTGAAGTAAAAGCGGGAGAAATTCATGCGATTATGGGACCAAACGGTGCTGGGAAAAGTACTCTTGCGTCTATCATTGCAGGAAACGAAAACTACGAAGTAACTGCAGGTGAAATCTCTTTAGATGGTGAAGACCTATCCGAATTGGCACCAGAAGA
Organism: Flavobacterium petrolei; assembly: GCF_003314435.2. Taxonomy (GTDB): domain Bacteria; phylum Bacteroidota; class Bacteroidia; order Flavobacteriales; family Flavobacteriaceae; genus Flavobacterium; species Flavobacterium petrolei. The sequence continues at coordinate 841,163 of NZ_QNVY02000001.1, forward strand.
AAGAGCACATAAAGGTGTTTTTCTTTCGTTCCAATATCCAGTTGAAATTCCGGGAGTTTCAGTTACCAACTTCATGAGAACTGCTATCAACGAAACACGTAAAGCAAACGGTCAGGAAGAAATGCCTGCAAATGAAATGCTAAAAGTGATTCGTGAAAAATCAGAATTATTAGAAATCGATCGTAAATTTTTGTCTCGTTCTCTAAACGAAGGTTTTTCTGGTGGAGAGAAAAAACGTAACGAAATTTTCCAAATGGCGATGTTAGAACCAAAATTGGCTATTCTTGATGAAACCGATTCTGGACTGGATATTGATGCGTTACGAATTGTTGCCAATGGTGTTAACAAACTAAAAAGCGACAAAAACGCCATCGTAGTAATCACACACTACCAACGTTTATTAGACTATATCGTTCCTGATTTCGTTCACGTATTATACAACGGAAAAATTGTAAAATCCGGTGGAAAAGAACTAGCACACGAACTGGAAGAAAAAGGATACGACTGGATTAAACAAGAACAAGAAGCTTAAAATTTTGTTTGAAGTTTAAAGTTTAAAGTTGCCTCGAGATAACTTTAAACTTTTAAACCTTAAACTTTAAACAATATAAAAATGGAATTAAAAGAAAAATTACTATCGTCTTTTATGGCTTTCGAAGAGCGTGTGGATGTTCACTCTGAACTTCATGACGTGAGAACCGCCGCCATAAAAAACTTTGAAAATAAAGGTTTCCCAACCAAAAAAGACGAAGCTTGGAAATATACTTCGCTAAATGCCATCTTAAAAAATGACTTTACCGTTTTTCCAAAACAAGAAAATGCAGTTGAATTCAACCATGTAAAAAAATACTTTTTACACGAAATAGACACCTATAAAGTAGTGTTTATTGATGGCGTTTTCAGTTCGCATTTATCGTCAACCACACACGAAGGAATTGATGTTTGCTTGATGTCATCGGCATTGACCAAACCAAAATACAAAATGGTTATTGATACTTATTTTAACCAAATTGCCAACAAAGACGAAAGTCTGACTTCCTTGAATACGGCTTTTGCTATTGAAGGAGCGTATATCAACATTCCGAAAAGTAAAGTGGCCGACAAACCTATTGAGATTATGTATTTCTCAACAGGAAATGAAGCAGCTCTTTTAGTTCAGCCGAGAAACTTAGTGATTGTTGGGGAGAATTCTCATGTTCAAATTATTGAGCGTCATCAAAGTTTAAACGAAAATCCGGTTTTAACGAATTCTGTTACCGAGATTTTTGCTCAAAAACGTGCTATCGTTGATTATTATAAAATTCAAAACGATACGCTTGAAGCGAATTTAATAGATAATACGTACGTTTCTCAACAAAAAGAAAGTCACGTTTCGGTTCATACCTTCTCTTTTGGAGGAAACTTAACGAGAAACAACTTGAACTTTTATCACTTTGGGGAACGATTGACAAGTACATTAAACGGAATCACGATTATTGGTGAAAAACAACACGTAGATCATTATACTTTAGTGAAACATGCGGCTCCAAATTGCGAAAGTTTCCAAGATTATAAAGGAATCTATTCTGATCGTTCTACGGGAGTTTTCAACGGAAAAGTCTATGTAGAAAAAGACGCTCAAAAAACAAATGCGTTCCAAAAAAGTAACAATATTTTATTGAGCGACAAAGCGACAATAAATGCAAAACCACAATTGGAGATCTTTGCCGATGACGTAAAATGTTCTCACGGTTGTACCGTTGGACAATTAGACGAAACCGCAATGTTCTACATGCAGCAACGCGGAATTCCTAAAAAAGAAGCCAAAGCGTTATTGATGTATGCGTTCTCGAATGCCGTTATTGAAAACATCAAAATACCAGAATTAAAACAACGCATCACCAAAATTATCGCTACAAAATTAGGCGTGAAATTGGGATTTGATTTGTAATCCAATTCAAGAAGTTAAATAGCAACCCTGTCAGAGTTTTGAACTCTGACAGGGTTTTTTAATATGACAAGGTTTTTTATTAATATGATTATTTCTTCACACTTTCAATAATCCCTTTCAACATTCCATTAAAATCAAAATTAGACTCTTCCTTCAAGCCCATTCGAACAATCACTAAATCAAGTGACGGAATAATCGCTACCATTTGCCCTTGAAAACCGCTGCAGTAGTACATATCTGTTGGAACATCGGGAAAATGTCCGCCGGCATTGAGCCAAAAGTGTCCGCCATATCTTCCGTTAGAAGTATTCGTAGGAGTTGCGGTATATTTTGCCCAACTTTCGTTGAAAATTTGTTCTCCATTCCAGTTTCCTTTGTGCAAATACAACAACCCAAATTTAGACCAATCTCTCGTTGTAGCCCAACCGTAGGATGAACCTACGTAATTCCCCACCATATCTGTTTCGATAACCATAGAATTCATTCCGATTTTATCTATTAAATCTGTATACCAAAAATCTAAATATTCTTGAGGTGTTTTGAACTGCTTGCGCAAAATCCCTGAAAGTAAATTCGTGGTTCCCGAAGAATAATTCCACCGCATATTGGGTTTAGATTCCGCCGGTTTTTCTAATTGTACGCGAGTCATATCTTCGGCTTGAAAAAGCATTTGAGTTGCATCACAAATTTTATCGTATTTCTCTTCCCACTCTAAACCGGAATTCATGTGCAGCAAATCATTTGTGGTGATAATTTTACGTTCATCATTTTGCCATTCCTTAATTGGCGCAGGATCATCAATATCAAATTTCCTTTGTTTCTCCAAAATTCCAAACATAGCGCTGGTAATGCTTTTGGTCATGGACCAGCCTAATATTCTACTGTTTTTATCAAAACCGGTATCATACTTTTCGGCTATGATTTTGTCCTTATAAATCACCAATAGGGAACGCGTTCTCTTTTTCAATTCTCCTTTTGCATCAAAAGCATTGGCGACAGCCGCATTCAATTTAGTATAATCAACATTAGCAAAAATGGTGTCTTTAGGTTCATTATTTCCATACGGAAAAGGTAAATTGTTATTCAATTTTGTTCTTTTGGGAACCAAATACGGTTTTGAAACATCAAAATCATCGTTGATTAAAGTCGCTCCCAAACCTTCACGGTAAATTGCTTTTCGTTCTTTCAAACCATAAACCGAAGCAACGGCAAACTTTCCGGCATCTTCAATTTTGTTTTTGGCCAAATCAATCATGTCAATATCATTGTCGCCTTTCTCAATCATTTCTTGCGAACGATTATCAATAAAATGACCCGAAGCGATACTTTTGGCTGAAAAGCCAGAAATTAAATCCAGTTTTGGATAAGTAGTGAACCCAACATAAAAGATTCCGATAAAAGAAGCAAAACCAACGAACTTGAATAATTTTTTCATAGAAAACTAATTTGAAGCAATTTAATAAAAAAGAACCACATTTTTGAACCAATACCGAATTGAGAAAATCAAGTTTTATTAACAAGTGTTTGCTAAAAATTAATTCCAATTTCACTACTTTTGTATTTAGAAAAATTCTAAATAATGAAAGGCTAATTTCAACTTAGTCTGTCAAAAAAATGTTGAATATTGGCAATCAATTTGACCCATAAAAACATTAAAAAAACAAGCCGACAAAATGTTAAACATTAATAAAATTAGAGCCGACTTCCCTATTCTTTCACAAAAAGTAAACGGAAAACCATTGGTTTATTTCGACAACGGAGCCACTTCGCAAAAACCACAAGTGGTGATTGATGCGATTTCAAAATATTATCAGGAAATCAACGCTAATATTCATCGTGGCGTTCACACGTTAAGTCAATTAGCAACTGATGCGTACGAGATTTCACGCGGTAAACTTCAAAGTCATATCAATGCAAAATTTGCCCATGAAGTACTTTTTACTTCGGGAACAACGCATGGAATCAATTTAGTTACTAATGGATTTGCTTCGATTTTGAAACCAGGTGATGAAGTTTTAGTTTCGGCATTGGAACACCACAGCAATATTGTGCCTTGGCAAATGTTGTGCGAGAAAACGGGAGCGACTTTGCGAGTTATCCCAATGAATCTTGATGGCGAATTGATTATGTCAGAGTATGACAAATTACTTTCGGATAAAACCAAAGTTGTTACCGTAAATCATATTTCGAATGCTCTTGGAACTGTCAATCCAATTAAATATATGATTGACAAAGCACATGAAGTTGGAGCGGCGATTTTGATTGACGGAGCGCAAGCTGTTCCACACTTGAAACCAGATGTTCAGGAATTGGATTGTGATTTTTATGTTTTTTCAGGACATAAAATATGTGGACCAACAGGAACCGGAATTTTATACGGAAAAGAAGCGTGGTTAAATAAATTACCGCCATATCAAGGTGGAGGCGAAATGATTAAGGAAGTGACTTTCGAGAAAACTACTTATGCTGAACTGCCCCATAAATTTGAAGCCGGAACACCAAATATTGCTGGAGGAATCGTTCTGGGAACTGCCGTTGATTATATGAATGAAGTTGGTTTTGACAACATTCAACAACAAGAAAAAGAATTACTGGAATACGGAACGAAACGATTATTGGAAATTGAAGGTTTAAAGATTTTTGGCACCGCCAAAGAAAAAACTTCCGTAATTTCGTTTAACATTGAAGGTATTCATCCGTACGATATTGGCACCATAATTGACAAATTAGGAATAGCAGTACGAACAGGCCATCATTGCGCCCAACCCATTATGAATTTCTTTAATATTCCGGGAACTATACGAGCATCATTTGCTTTTTATAATACCAAAGAAGAAATTGATGTTATGGTTGAAGCTATTAAAAAAGCGCAACTCATGTTGTCCTAAAAAAAATTAAAAATATCAACACATGAAAATTCTATCCTTACTATTTCTGACTATTTTTCTGGGCAACGGTTGCGATAGCGCCAAAGCTCAAGATATTGAAACCGCTGTTATTGAATACACAGCCAACACTAGAGGTTTTTATCAAAAAATAACAGTGAAAAATCAGATGCTGACGGTTTCAAAAGACAGAGACGGAAATGATAAACCGGTACCAACAAAAATTTCGGATGCCGACTGGAAAGAATTAGTGGATTTTTTTAAAAAGGTGGAATTGGATAGTTTATCCAAATTAAAAGCGCCAACCGAAAAACGTTTTTATGACGGTGCGGCTATTGCCAATTTGAAAATCACCTTCAAAGATAAAGCCTATGAAACGAATAGTTTTGATCATGGTTTTCCACCAAATGAAATTAAGAAATTAGTGAATGCGATAACTTCATTAGCTAAAGAATAAAACTGAAATAAATTCAGCATAGTATGAAAATTAAAGAGATACAAGAGGAAATTGTTGATGAGTTCTCCATGTTTGACGACTGGATGGAGCGTTATGAATACATCATCGAATTAGGAAAAAAACTTCCTTTGATAAAAGAAGAATTCAAAACCGAAAACAATCTGATTAAAGGCTGCCAGTCAAAAGTATGGTTGCAGGGGGAACAAACGGATGATAAAATTGTTTTCACTGCCGACAGTGACGCCATTTTGACCAAAGGTATTATTGCGATATTAATTCGGACTTTTTCCAATCAAAAAGCATCTGATATTCTCGAAGCCGACATGAATTTTATTGACGAAATAGGTTTGAAAGAACATTTATCACCAACGCGAGCTAACGGATTGGTATCGATGATAAAAAATATAAAAATGTATGCTTTGGCGTTCAATGCACAGAATTGATTTCAAACATATAAGTCATATCAGTTTTTTTAATTCAAATTAACATACACTAACTTTACCAACTTAAGCTGATGACTATAAACATAACGAGGAGTTATCTAAAAGATTTAGTGTATCAGGTTAATGGAGCAGCAATTGAAGTTCATAAAAGTATAGGTCCGGGTCTACTGGAATGTGTTTATCATCAATGCCTAAAAAAAGAATTAGAATTACGGAAAATAAATTATTCTTCTGAATTACTGGTCCCTTTAAAATATAAAGGACATGAATTAGAATCTAAATTGCGATGTGATTTATTTATAGAAAATGCTCTTGTTGTTGAATTAAAATCGGTAAGTGAAATAAACCCGATTTATGAAGCACAATTACTTACTTATATGAATTTATTAAATGCGCCAATTGGTTTATTGATTAATTTTAATGTGAAAAATATTTTCTACGAAGGTCAAAAAACAATGGTGAATGAATTATATAGGCGGCTTGAAGACTAAAAAAAATTAAACATATAAGTCATATAAGCAAATTAGATGAATGTTTTACTTTGAACAAAGAAACTTACATGACCTATATGTTTTAAAAATATTAAAAACTAAAATAAAACTTACACATACTTATATCTTCTTTAAAAAGAGAAACTTATATGACTTATGTGTTTAAAAAACAGACAAAATTATGACACAAGAAATAGACACCACTGAATTAGGAGAATCAATCGTAAAAATATTAAAGACCATTTACGATCCGGAGATTCCTGTAGATATTTACGAATTAGGATTGATTTATGACGTGATGGTTAATACAGATTATGAAGTGAAAATCCTGATGACACTTACCTCTCCAAACTGCCCGGTTGCAGAAAGTTTACCAAGAGAAGTGGAAGAAAAAGTAAAATCATTAGAGAATGTAAAAGATGCGGAAGTAGAAATTACTTTTGATCCGCCTTGGAGTAAAGATTTAATGAGCGAGGAAGCAAAATTAGAATTGGGAATGCTTTAAAATGGCGCGGACTCAACCCAAATCTTTAAACGATCAAAAAATTGGACTAAAATCTTCTTTTGATTCGCTTTTTTTTATACCCCGCTTTTTCAAAGAAATTTGGCGTACTAACAAAACGTTATTCTTGACATCAGCTTTTTGCAGAATCGTTGCGGCTTTGTTGCCCGTTGCAATTTTATGGGTTGGAAAACTCATTTTTGATGCCATCATACAAATTACAACACACGGCGAAAAGGATTATTCTGCGCTATGGCATTCTGTAGCAATAGAGTTTATACTCGTCGTGTTATCTGATTTGGTAGGTCGGGCAATTTCACTTACCGATGGAATTCTTGGAGATCAGTACAATATCAATAGTTCGATTAAAATTATCAAAAAGACTAATGAAATCGATATTAGTCTGCTAGAAAATTCTGAATTTTACGACAAGCTTGACCGAGCAAGAACGCAAACGGCAGGTCGTGTCGATTTAATGTCGAATGTTTTAGGTCAGGCGCAAACTACTATTTCTATCTTTTCGCTTGTAATAGGATTGATTTATTTTGAACCTTATTTAATTGTCTTATTAGTTTTAAGCATTTTTCCGTCTTTTATTAACGAAGTACGTTTCAGTCAACAACAATATTCGCTGGCTAGAAGCTGGACTTCCGAAAGAAGGGAATTGGATTACCTTAGATTTATTGGCGCTAATGATAAAACGGCAAAGGAAATTAAGCTTTTTGGATTAACTAGCTTTCTGGTCGAAAGATTTGAAACCCTTGCAACGCGCTATTTTAAATTAAATAAATCGCTCGTTGTAAAACGTTCCAGTTATGGGTTTTTATTTAATGTTTTAGGATCAATTAGTTATTATGCAGCATATGTTTTTATAATTTACAGAGTTCTTTCGGGCGGAATTACACTTGGTGAATTAACTTTTTTATCCGGGAGTTTCAATCGTTTAATGAGTAGTCTGCGAGATTTTTTTTCGAAATTTACTCGGATATCCGAAAGCTCTTTATATCTGAAAGATTATTTTGATTTTCTTGACATTCCGTCCGAAGATAAAAATGAAAAGGAGGTTCCGTTGCCAGAAAAAATCAAAATCGGATTTGAATTTAAAAACGTCTATTTTGCTTATCCGGAATCTGATAATCAAATAGTAAAAGACATTAGTTTTGTTATAAAAGCTGGAGAAAAAATAGCATTCGTTGGGCAGAATGGTGCTGGAAAAACAACACTTACTAAATTACTGCTTCGGTTTTACGAGCCAACATCGGGTGAAATTTTGCTTGACGGCATAAATATAAATCGATATAATAAGGCCAATTACCAGGAATATTTTGGAGTCCTTTTTCAGGATTTTTTCAAGTATGAATTTTCAGTGAAAGAAAATATCGCCATCGGCAAAATTGATGAAATTAATGATTACGAACGAATACAAAAAGCGGCTGAATTGAGTTTGGCCAACGAAGTTGTCTCTGAATTAAAGTATGGCTACGATCAACAACTAGGAAAACGATTTGCCAAAGGTCAGGAACTATCCGGAGGACAATGGCAAAAAATTGCATTGGCGCGGGCTTACATGAAAAACGCTGAGGTTATGATTCTAGACGAGCCCACATCGGCACTGGATGCCAAAGCTGAAAGCGAAGTTTTTGAACGATTTATAGGATTAATAAAAGATAAAACCAGTGTAATAATCTCTCATAGATTTAGCACTGTGAGACAGGCAGACCGTATTTTAGTCTTACAAGAAGGTAAGATCTTAGAATCAGGAACGCATAATGAGTTAATGGAAAATAAAAAATTATATGCCCAACTGTTCACACTGCAGGCTGAAGGCTATCTATAAAAAAATAGTATGGAAGATGAAATAATAAATAAAGTTGCGAATAGTGTTTTGGAAGTTTTCGATCTCGAAGATTATTATCCAAAGGGGATTCGTGCGCAAATTGACATTTCGCAATGGCTTTTGGAAGGTTTTTTATTGAAAGAAAAAGACTTTAGAGAGGAATTGAAAAATCACGATTGGTTACAATACCAAGATCAATATGTAGCTATTCATTGCAGTACCGATGCTATTGTTCCAGCGTGGGCTTCTATTTTGGTTGCCATTCAATTAGCGCCATTTGCCAAGAAAATCATCAATGGAACTTTAGAAGATTTAGACGCTTCACTCTATGAGGAATTATTGCCTAAAATTGACTATTCGGTTTATGAAAATAAGCCTGTTATTATAAAAGGATGCTCCAGAAAACCGGTTCCAATGCGGGCTTATGTACTTGCAGCACATTATTTACAACCTTTTGCCCGAAGTATTATGTATGGCGAGGCCTGCTCAGCTGTGCCGTTGTACAAAGCTTCAAAGAAAGGTTAATTTATTGTAATTTTTTTTTACTTTTATTGTAGCACTAAAAATATAAAGTCATGAAAAAAATAGCTATTTCTTTCGTATTTATTTTCACCATACTTTCTGTAACCGCCCAAGAAACAGCAACAGACACGATTAAGTATTGGACCAAAAAAGGAAACATCTCACTGCTTTTTAATCAATCGGCTTATAATAAGCAATGGCTGGGTGGTGGAACTTCGAATATTGCTGGGAATTTTGGACTGAATTATGACTTCAATTATAAAAAGGAAGATATCGTTTGGGATAACAAATTTATTTTAGCGTATGGTTTAACCAAAATAAAAGGAGACGAAAAAACCGCAAAAACAGACGATCGTTTGGAACTGAATTCCCTTTGGGGAAAGAAAGCCAAAGGACAGTGGTACTATTCGATGTTTTTTAATTTCAAGACTCAAATGGACACTGGATTAGACAAAAATGACGATAAAATATCGCATTTTTTCTCTCCGGCATATTTCCAGTTGGGACCAGGAATGCTGTGGAAAAAAAGCAATAATTTGAGTGTCAATTTTTCTCCAGCGACTGCAAAACTAGTTGTTGTTCACCCTCATTTTACTGAATTGGGGCCTTCTTTTGGAGTATTGCAAGGCGATTCTACTCGATTTGAGTTTGGAGCCAGTATTACGGCATACTATAAATTCAATATCATGACAAATGTATCTGTAGAAAACCGATTGAATTTATATTCCAATTATTTAGACAATCCTCAAAACGTTGATATCGATTACCAAATGAATGTCATCATGAAAATCAACAAATACTTGTCGGCTAACGTAGCTTTACAAGCCATTTATGATGACAATTCGATTCAAGCCGTTCAGGTTAGAGAAGTATTTGGATTAGGTGTTAATTACGGTTTTTAGGAAAATACTTTTTATAAAAAAGACCTTTAGAAATTTCTAAAGGTCTTTTTTTTTTGTTCTGTAGTGTCTCTGTACTCTGGTGCTCGTTTGCAACGAGTACCTACTTACTTGTGTGAACTAAATAAAGCGTTTGCAACGCGTTTAATATAAACAGATTACCATAAAGGTTCGACATTTACATTACAAAAAACAGTATTGTCTTCTTCATAATTTCTATAACTACTGTTTACATAATCTCTTTCATGAAAAACAATTTCGGCTTCAACAGGATTATAATGAATATAGTTTAGACGCTGTTCTATTTTTTCCAAAGTATCCAATATAGCGGGATGAAAACCATCTTGCCATACTTTATAATTTTTAGCTCTTCCTGATTTTTGAGCTTCAAAACTAAATTTCCGTAACAGCCATTCTCGCCTGCTCTCAGGGTGTTCTTTTATGGCTTCTATTAGTTTTTTCGATGTAAATTTTTTAAAATCCCGAATAACACCTTGTAATTCACCATCAAATGCTGTTACAATTAAATGAATATGACTAGTCATATATACATAAGCATGCACACTCAATCCTTTTTCCTTGATACAATAATTTAAAGATTCATCTAAAATAGTACAATAATTAGGTCGTACAAATAAATCTACCCAGTCTACAACTGTTATAGTAATAAAAGTAGGCACTGTACTATCGATAACTTTGTAATTCTCGGACATTTTTTTCAAATATTGATTTTAAGAAACGCTACTATAAAACAATCGTATACTCCTTTAAAGGAATTCCGGTTTTAGCGATCCGCGTTGCAAACGCTATAATTTGTTTCTTAATTTAAGTAGGTACTCGTTGCAAACGAGCACCAGAGAATATGGACAAACGAGCTCTAGTGGGGGACAAACGAGCGCTAGTGGTTTTAACGAAAACTTGATGCAAAACGATATTTCCAGTAAATTCCGCAATAGCCACACACGTGTGTCATATGCTATTTTTTTAGAGTTTAAATTCCAAATTATCAATAAAATAACTTTTCACTTTTGGAACATAATATTTAGTAATTTTTATTCTTCCTGTATCGTCAATTTTTCTTGAATAATTAAGTTCAACATTTAGTTTTACTTTGTTATTATGTTTTATATCACCTTGAAAAACGTGTTGTTTAAAACTTTCGTCTTGCATCTCAAAGTCAATTATTTGACTATTCAAAAAACCTTTCCATTTAAACTTACCTTGTTTTAAAGCAGATGATATTAAGTCTATTGTTTCTATTTGACCTTTGATATCAGGAATATTTTCGTCAAATAAAATGAATTGTTCAAATTCTCCTAATCTTAAAGTTTCTGGTTCAGAAGTTGTTTTGTAATTAAATTGTTTGTTTATAGTGATTTTTTTTATTCTTTTATATTGAGTTATTTTCTTGAAAAAATTTGAACGTCTCCAAAATATTTTATAATTCTTAATTAAAAATTCAATTATTTTATTTTTCAAATTTTCATCGATTTCAGTAATGTTTTTTATGCCAAGTTTATTTAATTCTGCTTTCTTTAGCTGATTGTCTAATTCGAGATTTTCAATTTGAAGTTGTGTTAGTTTTTTGTTTTGTACTGGAATTCGTGATACAATAAAAGTTAATATAGAAACTAATAAAGTTATCATTTCTTTATTTGCACCAATAAATTCCCAAACTTCTATAAAGCCTCCATTTTGTGGAGGTTTTGCTTCAATTAATATTTTTATTTCAAGATCTTGACTGACTTCTTCAAATAAATACAATAATTCTTTTTCACATTCATTTCTAACAATTGCATCAAATCCGTGTGAGTTATCAGAGAAAAAATAATGTAATTCAAATTGATTGTATTCTTCTTTCATAAGGTCTTTTTTTTAGTTTTGTTATAAAATATCTACCAACGTTTCGCTGCTTTGAGATGGCTGGAAGTGCGTAATCGCTCTATTTTCGGCTTAACGAAAACTTGATGCGAAACGGTAATTCCACTAAATTCCAGCTAGCTCAAAACAGCTGTTACAAGCAGTTATTATTTTTTATATTCCAAGTTGAAATTAACTTGAATCCATTATTGCGTAGTTTAAAATTTGTTAGTTTACATAATGCATATCGAAACGTCCTTCTCTTATTTTTACGATTTCCCCTTGTGGATTAATGGCATCGTACCAAAAAGTTCCTGATATTATTCGCTGTTGTGTGTTTAGTTTTGTTATTTTTAATTCGCCTGTAACTGTATTTGTAGTTTCAAAACTAATAGGCTGGCTAACGTTACTATAAATAGTGTATTCTCCAAAGTTTGAAATATAACTAACACCATTTTCCTTACTATCTATGAGACCATAAGTCATATTTTCGACTAATTGAGTTGGATTAGCTGCAATATTAATTACTTTATCAATATCAAAAGTTTTATTAACTATACTCAATCCCAAATGGTAACCATATTGATTTTGTTGGTAAAAACAACTTAAAATTGGACCGCCTAAACTTGTGCCTTTAGGCAAAAAGACTTCTCCATCTACCAAGCAACCCGCAGTATTGGCTCCAGTAGTTGTTGCTTGAGGTAATTGTTCAATGGGTGTTTTGTCTTCGTCTTTGTTGCAACAGCTTAAACTAAATGTAGTGAAAAGAATTAAAATTAAATTTTTCATATTCTTTGTTTTTTGAGTGTTAATTTTAAAATTAATTAAATAACCACGCCAAAGGCGAGGTTTTACTTTTTTTATTGTTTAGTTAAGCAATATATTATTCATTTCATTTCTATATTTTCTTTTAGCAGTATTTTTGAAATAATTGCTTGTAACTTGTATATAGGCGCTACAAAATAACGCATATACATCTCATTTTGGGTGGATAGGCGCTACTGCATAGCGTATTACTTTCAAATATACACTTTAATAATTATCTTACAAATCATCAATTGGACTTTTTATTTGTAAATTATCGTTATCGTTAATCCGCATGAAGGATGGCAGCAGAAATCCTCCCGATTTTTCTTCGGGAGATTATAGCGTCCCGAAGCCTCGGGATCCTGACGCAGCTGTAACGCAGAGAAAGCTGGGACATGCCCAAAAAAAATCCCTCTTGAAAATATCAAAAGGGATTCTGTTAGCGAACTAGCTCTGTTCTCGACTGCACTCGAACTGATAGCTATGTATTCTATAAATTGAAAATTATTCGTTTTCTTCTTCGTCTTTGTCTTCTTTCTCCACCGCGTCTTTATAATCCGGATATAAAAATTTATTGTACGGAAAACGGGTGATGTGAATTTGTCTTACGGCTTCGTAAACGCGTTCTCTGAATTCCTCAAAATTTTCTTTCTCGGTAGCCGAAATGAATAACGCATTTTGCTCTCCAACTCTGCTCATCCAAGTCGCTTTCCATTCTTCCAGCGTGTAATGTCTTGGCGTTTTCTCGGTCATTAAATCATCTTCATCAATAGTCAAATGCTTATACGCATCGATTTTGTTGAAAACCATAATAACGGGTTTGTCATTTGCCTTGATGTCCAATAACGTTTGGTTTACGGATGCAATATGATCTTCAAATTCCGGATGCGAAATATCAACTACGTGCAATAGCAAATCCGCTTCGCGAACCTCATCCAGCGTACTTTTGAAAGAATCAACCAGTTGTGTTGGCAATTTCCTGATGAATCCTACGGTATCCGAAAGCAGGAAAGGCAGGTTTTTGATAACTACTTTTCGAACGGTCGTATCCAAAGTTGCAAAAAGTTTGTTCTCTACAAAAACGTCACTTTTCCCAACGGCATTCATCAAAGTCGATTTCCCCACATTAGTATACCCAACCAAAGCCACGCGTACCATGGAACCGCGATTGCCTCTTTGCGTTCCCATTTGCTTGTCGATTGCTTTGATTTTATCTTTCAATAAAGCGATTCTATCTCGTACAATACGTCTGTCGGTTTCAATCTCTGTTTCTCCAGGTCCACGCATTCCAATTCCCCCTTTTTGACGTTCAAGGTGTGTCCACAATCCCGATAATCGAGGCAACATATAGATACATTGTGCTAATTCTACCTGCGTTCTTGCATACGAAGTTTCGGCACGTTGCGCAAAAATATCCAGGATAAGGTGCGTTCTGTCCAGAATTTTACATTCTGTAATGATTTTAGATATATTTTTTTGCTGTGAAGGCGATAATTCATCATCAAATACCAAAGTAGATATATCATTTTCTTTTACAAAAAGATGAATCTCTTCAATTTTTCCAGTTCCTACAAAAGTTTTAGGATTAGGACGTTCCATTTTTTGCGAAAAACGTTTCACCACTTGGCCTCCTGCGGTAAAAGTCAAAAACTCCAATTCGTCAAGATATTCGCGTAGTTTCTCTTCACTTTGGTTTTGAGTTACAATACCAACTATAGCCGTTTTTTCGAAATTTATTACTTCTTTTTCTAACATATTTTTGAATAAGTTACAAATTTAATGATTTGTAAGGGACTTATTGAGTTCTGGGTTTATAAAAAAACATAACGTGTGAATAATGATAGTATTTTGGTCGAACGACATATTAGACTGAAGAAAGATTTTTCCACGATTTAATCTTTACTTTTAAAAAAATTAGTCAATGTTCGGATAATTAGTGTCTAAAAGTTTATCGAAAAGAAATTAGCAAATTTGCGGTTATTTTAAAAACTCTTGCTTTTGCAAACCTTACTTTTGAAGTTCCATTGGATTTTTAATTATTTTTACAGCAATTTAATACCATTTGAATGAATCGCTTTTTGACAGTACTTATTGCATTCTTGCTTCCTGTTTTTCTTTTTGCCCAAAATAATTCTGAACAATTATTGCAGGAATTGGATCGAACAGTTGCTGATTACCAATTGTATTCAGATAAAAAAGAGATTCAAATCAACAAACTCAAAGAACTGCTGCTTTCTACTTCGTCCGATATTCAAAAATATGATGTTTACGGAAAGTTGTATGCGGAATATAAATCGTATCAATCCGATTCAGCGTTGATTTACGCTCGAAAGAGTTTTCAAATAGCCGAAAAACTAAATGACATTGAAAAGCTAAATCATGCCCGATTAAATCTAGCTTCCATCATGGGAACATTAGGAATGTACAAGGAAGCAACCGATATTCTTAATCGAATCAACATCAATACTTCACCCGAACTAAAAGGCTATTATTTCACCGTAAATAGCGTCGTTTATGGCTATATGTCTGATTATGCGGCTTCGCTTCAGGAAAAAAAGAAGTATATTGTTTTAACAAAAAAGTACCGTGATTCCTCTTTAAATTATTACAAACCGCAATCAAGCGCCTATATTATGTCGAAATCCAGTTCACTTCTTGATGCTGGAAAACACAAAGAAACACTGACTTTATTACTGAACTATTTCCCGAATATCGCTCACAACAGTGATGATCGAGCGGTTATTGCCTACATTATTTCACAGGCGTATCGCCAAAAAAAAGATGCTGAGCAGGAGAAAAATTGGTTGACTATTTCGGCTATTTCCGATTTGCAATTGGCCAAAAAAGAATACATTTCGTTGCGTTCCTTGGCTTTTCTAATGTATGAAAACGGGGATATTGACCGCGCTTACAAATACATAAAACGCTCGCTTGAAGATGCTCTTTTTTGTAATGCACGCTTACGAACCTACGAAATATCGAAGATGCTGCCTATTATCAACGAGGCGTATCAAAAACAAAATGAAACTAATCGATTTCAGTTGGTACTGTTTTTAATAAGTGCGAGTATCTTATCCGTGTTCTTGTTGGCGGTGCTTTTTTTACTTTTTAAGCAAATGAAAAAATTGTCTAAAGCTAAGCAGGATTTAAGTTTAGCAAACAGCAAGCTTTCGGAGTTGAATAGGG
Source organism: Flavobacterium petrolei (assembly GCF_003314435.2). GTDB lineage: Bacteria > Bacteroidota > Bacteroidia > Flavobacteriales > Flavobacteriaceae > Flavobacterium > Flavobacterium petrolei. The sequence continues at coordinate 856,982 of NZ_QNVY02000001.1, forward strand.
AACTAAATACTTTCAATGAAAAATTGAATGAGACGAATTATACGCTGACCGAAGCCAATCTTTTGAAAGAAATATACATTGGTCGTTACATGGATCAGTGTTCAGACTACATCGGAAAATTAGACGAATACCGCCGAAAACTGAATGTGATGGCAACAACAGGAAAAATGAATGACCTGATCAGTGCTGTAAAATCAAAACAATTTGTCGAAAATGAGCTTGCTGCATTTCTCACAAATTTCGACAAGACATTCCTGCAACTCTTTCCTAATTTCATACCAGAATTCAGCGCTTTATTGATTGATGAAGAAGCCATACAATTGAAGGAAGGTGAACTACTAAATACGGAACTACGAATCTTTGCACTGATTCGTTTGGGTATTAAGGACAGCGCAAAAATTTCGACTTTCCTTCGGTATTCGGTATCCACGATTTACAATTATCGTTCGCAACTCAAAAACAAAGCAGCAGGTCCACGAGAAGATTTTGAAGCTAAGGTAATGCGGATTGGAACCAATCTAAAATAGAAAAATGCTGTTTTTCAAGAAGGTCTTTGCGATTAAAACAATCTCAAAGACCATTTTTTTATTATAAATCCACCACTTTTTTTAAATACTAAATTTACATAATAAACAGTTATTCAGTATCTTGCATTTAAAAATTAGAAATTAAATCTACTTTTTTATGATGACAAAAATATGTAGTGTGTAAAGCGTTTACTTTTACCTTTTCGAAATCTGGAAAACTTTGGGTTTTTCAATAAATCGATTTCGTGAAAATCATAATCTATTAACAAACCTGAAAAATTAATTTATCAAATTCTATTTAAAAAATGAAACAATTTCTTTTTACAGCCCTAATGTGGCTCGCGTTTTTTAACCCTGCGCAATCGCAGCAGTTAAAATCACCAAATGGAAAATTTGTGATGGAGTTCTCCTTACAAAATGACGGAACTCCAAGTTACAGTTTAAATTACAAAAATAAAGCAGTTGTAAAACCAAGTAAATTGGGTCTAGAGTTAAAAAATGACAAAAAATCGTTGTTAAATGACTTTACTATTATTGACTCGAAAGCGACAACTTTTGATGAAAACTGGAAACCAGTTTGGGGAGAAGTAGCCTCCATTCGCAATCATTATAACGAATTAGCAGTAACCTTAAATCAAAAAGAAACCGAAAGACAGATTGTGATTCGTTTCCGTTTGTTTGACGATGGTCTAGGATTTCGTTATGAATTCCCTTCGCAAAAAAACCTTACTTATTTTGTAATCAAAGAAGAAAGAACACAGTTTGCCATGACAGGCGATCATACCGCATTTTGGATTCCTGGCGATTATGATACCCAAGAATATGATTACACTACCTCAAAATTATCAGAAATCAGAGGATTGGCTGAAAAAGCAAAAACTGCAAATGTTTCGCAAACTTCTTTTTCTTTGACAGGAGTTCAGACTTCGCTAATGCTAAAAACAGCGGACGGATTGTATATCAATTTACACGAAGCTGCATTAATCGATTATTCTTGCATGCATTTGAATCTGGATGATAAAACTATGGTTTTCGAATCTTGGTTGACACCAGATGCAAAAGGAGACAAAGGATATATGCAGGCTCCACATCATTCACCTTGGCGTACCATAATTGCTAGTGATGACGCAAGAGAAATTCTAGCTTCAAAAATGACATTGAACTTGAACGACCCTAACAAAATTGAAGATACATCATGGATAAAACCAGTTAAATACGTAGGTGTTTGGTGGGAAATGATCACCGGAAAAAGTTCTTGGGCGTACACGGATGAATTTCCTACGGTACAACTTGGCGTAACTGATTTTTCAAAAGCGAAGCCTAATGGAAAACATGGTGCCAATAACGCCAATGTGAAAAAATATATTGATTTTGCAGCGAAACACGGCTTCGATGCGGTTTTGGTCGAAGGCTGGAACGAAGGTTGGGAAGATTGGTTTGGTCATTCTAAAGATTATGTTTTTGATTTTCTGACTCCGTATCCGGATTTTGATGTCAAAGGATTGCATGAATATGCCAAATCAAAAGGCGTTAAAATGATGATGCACCATGAAACTTCGGGTTCAGTACGTAACTACGAACGCCACATGGATAAAGCGTATCAGTTTATGAAAGACAATGGATACGATGCTGTAAAAAGTGGTTATGTAGGTTCTATCATTGAAAATGGTGGAAATCATTACAACCAATTTATGAATAATCACTATCAATTCGCAATAGAGAAAGCTGCTGATTATAAAATTATGGTGAATGCTCACGAGGCAGTTCGTCCTACAGGAATTGCAAGAACCTACCCGAACCTAATTGGTAACGAAGCGGCAAGAGGAACCGAATATCAGTCTTTTGGCGGATCAAAACCAAATCATGTGACTGTGTTGCCTTTTACACGTTTAGTGGGCGGACCGATGGATTATACTCCTGGAATTTTTGAAATGGATTTGAGTAAAATGAACAAGGACAACAATTCCCATGTAAACAGTACGATTGCAAATCAACTGGCATTGTATGTAACGATGTACAGCCCACTGCAAATGGCAGCTGATACTCCAGAAAATTATGACCGCTTTCCAGATGCTTTTCAGTTTATCAAAGATGTAGCGGTAGATTGGTCGGACAGTAAATACCTTGAAGCAGAACCGGGTCAATATGTTACCGTTGCGCGTAAAGCAAAAGTGACTAACAATTGGTTCATCGGTAATGTCAATGGCGATACTTCTCGCACCTCAACAATCAAATTTGATTTCTTGGAAAAAGGAAAAAAATATGAAGCAACCATTTATGCTGATGCAAAAGATGCACATTATAAAACCAATCCACAAGCCTATACGATTCGTAAAATGACGGTAACCAACAAATCAAAACTAGCACAACTTAGTGCTCCGGGTGGAGGTTATGCGATAAGCATCGTTGAAATCAAAAAGTAACTAACTAAAAAAAGGCTGTCTAAATAGACAGCCTTTTTATTTTCTAAAAATTCATAAATTACATTATATCATAAAAAAATACTTAAAGAAAAACAGGATTTTACATTGACTTTCTATTATTCGTATAAATAATTAAACTCCGTTTTTACTATCCCATTTTCTTCTACAAGGGAACAGGATACCGGATAGTTTAAATTATTGTATTTGTATTTTCTGCTTTTACCAATAGCATTTACTGCAGTAGAGGCAAAACTTAATTCATTATTATTAGATATTGATTCAAAATCAAATTCATCTTCATGAAAAGAAACTAATGGCACAATCGTTTTATAATTTTGACCAAAAATGTTTTTTACTATTAATAAATCAGCAGAGTTTTTATCATCAAAAGTATAGTTCTTTATTGATTTGTCACCAATCAATCCTTTATGTCTGATAATATTGTCTTTGAAATACACATACTCTATTTTATTAACTATTTGTTGATTTCGATCCCTAGAAGAACGTCTGGATACAAGACCATTTTCAACAACATATTCAATATCTTCAATCAGGGTTTGATGACTGTTACTTTTTTTAGTTACTGCTTTTATTCTTGATCCTTCATAAGTTATCGTAACTGTTTTAGTGACCAGTTCTCCGCCTTCCTCGTATTTCTTGGTAAACTTTACCAATTGATCCTCTTTATTATAAGCGTAATTTACAACCTCTTTCCAGTTACTTCCTTGTCGTTCTTTTACTGTCATATCCAATAATTCTTTTGGATTATAAAAAAAACTTTGAATGACGTCAGACGTTTTAATGGACTGTAATTTTCCGTCCTTAAACAAAATGGTTTTATTTATAATCTCACCACTTTTTAAGTTTCGAAAATTAGTCTTTACAATATTAATTTGCTTTAAATTGACTGAATTTTCTGTAATTTGGCTTTGTGCCAAAAAAGGGAAGGAGATAATAAATAGGGCAATAAAGTAGGTTTTCATTCGGTATCTATATCTTTTTGGAATTGCCAAAATACAAAAACCAATCAAAGTATAAAATTTTTACTCCAAATATATTCTTCAATTTGAATACAATCCGTTTAGGTGTATCTATTATCAAAAAAACAGGAGCAATCTAAACAAATAGATAACTCCTGTTTCTGATAGGACAGACTTTAAAATTTTTAATGATAGCTGACCAATAAATCTTAATTTACTTTAATCAGTTTGACATCGAAAACAAGTACAGATCCTCCTGGAATCGGCCCGCTACCATTGCTTCCATACCCTAAATGAGAAGGAATTAAAAGAACCCCGTTTCCACCTTCTTTAAAATAAGGAATACCTTCTGTCCATCCTTTTATCACTTGGTTCAAACCAAAGGAAATTCCTTCTGGTTTACTTTGATCAAAAATATTTCCATTCGTAAAATATCCTTTGTATGCCACTGTAACATTAGATGAAGCTGTTGGTTGAGCGCCAGTTCCCGCTTCATTAATAACATAATACAAACCTGAATCGGTTTTTGTAGCAGTCAATTTATTTTTGGCAATGTAATCCACGATTTCTTTTTCGTTTTGCACCGTGTAATCAACAGGTTTAGATGATTCGTTATCTGATAAACAAGAAACAAATAATAAAGAAATTAGGGCTAATAAGGTAGATTTCATAATTTAATTTTAATGTTAAGGCTGCAAATATAGTAATTCAAGCAAAGCCTTTTATAAAAATCATTTATCACCAAAAACTTGAACATCATCTACTTGAAAAGCACCATCCAGAGCCAGATTTTTGCCGGAACCGGTATATTTAAAAGCAATATTGATTTTGCCTTTGTACGAAGATAAATCTGCGGCGCCACTTCCTATAAATTGATACCAAGGCGTGGCTTGTTTGGGTAAATTAACCACCAATGGAGTCCAAGTCGCAGCAGCAAAATTCAATCCGTCAAAATTACTGGAAACATAAACTTCAAGAGAATTTAATGGTGAATCGACATCTAAATGATGCTGAGCGCTTCTAAAAGTCAGGACTTCTTTCGTATGAACATCCATGTCAATTTTTGGCGAAATCAACCAAGCAATATTCGAAACGACTTTGGTTCCACTAATGGCAAACTCGGCATACCCGTTTCCGGAATACACTGTGCCTTTCCAGAAAAGCGTTCCTTTTTGGACCATGTTTGCCCAACCGGGAAGACTCAAATTCGACTTATCGACAACTTTTTCAAAATCTTCAGAGAAAAAAGGAACTGCTCTGATTCCGGTCATCACGACATCTTTTTCGGAACGGGGTAATAATTGGTAATCAGTTCCATATTTCGTCAAAATTCCTCTTACTTTTCCGCTTCCATTGGGAACTATTTTAGTTGCAAAATCAGAAAAACTACTCGTTCTAAAATACACTTGATTGCCTAATCTATCCATCAAACCCCAGTTCGTCGCACCCCCCACATTATTAGTTTCCTCAAAATAATGACGCCCTACTGCAGCAGCTGAAAACTGAACATCAGACAACTCAACCAATGTATTCAAATTAGAATCATTTAGCAGTTCCGACATGGTTAACGAGCGAACTAAAGCCTCCTCTTTGACATTCGTACACGACGCATTCAACACTTCTTTATACTCATTTTGCGAAAGCCGCCCTACTCCGCCTTCATTATAGGAATTCACAAAAATGCTTCCGATACGCATTCCGCCGAATGAAATATCCGTGTATTGGTCTTTCAACTTGATGTATACTTTATTGCCTAACCTGTAATCAATATACAAGTTTGTAGCATCCACGGGAACGCTAAATCCAATGGCTGGTGTAGTGGCTGTTGCCAAAGTCTGAAAGGAAATCGACTTGAAAAAATTCCCCGATTCATCGCTGGAAACTACATACGCCTCGATGACATCATCGTATTTGTATTGTGTTACAATGGCATTAGCAACCGCATGAACTTCGCTAACTGATTTATTTATAACTAAATCCGGCTGCGTACAAACTAGTTTTGGAGCCACAACCTCATCTGTCACGCAACTACCAAATGTGATTGTCAATAACAACAATGAAAACGGTTTGTAGAATTTTGATTTCATATACTTTAATTTATAGATTGATATAAAGATTCACGAAATACGTTCTGCCGTATCCGTAGAAATATTTTGGTCCAAAAGAAGGCGTACCACTGGAAATATCTTGATTAATTTGCCTGAAATTCGCATTTCGGGCTTGTTCGTATCCACCCGTTTTATAGGTAACATCAAGCACATTATTGATGCTGGCAAAAACGCCAACATTCTTTCCATAAATTCGCCATGACTTTCCACCCACGAGATTGAGCAACATTGTAGGATCAAATTCTTCTTGTTTTAAAAATACTGCGGCTCTTTCTTCCGTCGCCTCCGGAAAATTGAAACCGCTTGCGGGATTCTTATAAAATATTTCGGTTCTGGAAATGGGTGAAATATCAATATAATTGTTGGTGAGGTAGTTTACATTGGCGCTAATCCACCAATATTTAGGATCTCGATATTCAATTCCCACGGAGTATGCGCGTTGTGGCATTCCCGCTTGCTTGTAATTTTTGAGGGAAGCCGTTCCAAAATCAAAAACCGGACTGGTATTTTCTGGAGTTGCTTCGGCATCGTTTGTCAACGTCACCTTTGGATTACTGTCATACGTATATTCACCAAAAGCAGCTGAAAAAGTGGTTTTAAATGTTTGTGTCAATTGATATTCCAAACTAAATTCGACACCTATATTCTTCTTGTTCAATTTTGTTAATGTTTGGCTTACAAAAGCATCGGTGTTTAAATATCCTGAGCCATCATCAAAAATTCCTTCGGCATAAAAGAAGGAAATTTGAGTCGCATTTTTAATTAGGGAATAATAGGCTGTCAGTCGGGCTTTCAGTTTTGGAGACCGATAAACATAACTAGCGTCCAAACTGCTGATGTTCTCACTTTCGATTCCATCTACAATTGTATTATTCAATCGGGAATTTGCAAACGTATTTTTTAAAGAAGGTGCTTTAGTTAAATGTGCCGCATTGAAAGTCATCAACTGCTTACCGGAGATTTTCAAATTGAATCCGGCTTTGAAGCCAAAGTTTTCAAACGCAACTTTCTCACTTTTCCCGAAGGAATTGGTTTCATAGATTCCGTTTTTGTACAAACCTTCTCTTTGATAATTTGCGGTTGAAAAATTTTGAGCCAGATAAAAATCTACTTTGTTGTAGGTGAATTTGAATTGGGTAAACGCTTCTAAAGTATTGGCGAAATAATTATAGTTGTATCCGTATGTATCGCCAACGACTACTTGACGGTCTGGATTATTCAAATCAGATTGCGATTGATTTCCGCTATAAAAAGCATCAATATCTTCAAAATAAGAACCGCCAAGCAAATCCAACAATTTTTGTGAATTGTGCGATTTTAGTTTTTTGAAAGATGCTCCGGCATTCAAAAAAACATTTTCTGAGAGTTGCGCGCTCAGATTTGTTGTGGCCACCGCCGTTTCATCTTCCACTTGATCTTCATACAAAACGTACTTACTTTTTGTAGGTTCGTAGCCCGTAATTGTTCCATTAGCATCCAAAATTGGATTTTGATTGGCTTGGTACAATGCCGCCCAATCAATTTGAGGATTTGCTAAAAATGCCACTTTGCTTTTTTCCGCATTTTCATAATCTGGAGTGAATGCTCCCGAAAATTCTCCGTTGTCCGGTGCATAAAGCGAGCTGTAATAACTGGGCATTTTTCTGTAATACGTTGGGTCCGGACTATTCGCATTTTGATAATCGATGTTGCTGTTGGCAATTTTCCCAAATTGATACATCACACTCGAATTCAGGTTAATTTTATCATTGATTTTAAAATAGTGATTCAGCATCATCATGGGTTCTTCAATGGTTTTTATGCGGGCATTTCTTTTTTCACCGCCCTGAAAACCCCAATACGAATTGTATTTTACGTTTGTCAGCTGCGTAACTTCGGCGGTGTTTGGCGAATTTTTGGCTCTGGAATTCGGCGTGTAAAGCGCGGTCAAATTCAAGGAATGCTTCTCGCTCAACTTTTTTTCGAGACTTATAAAAAAGGAATTCGCATCATAACTTGTCCCTTCAAAATAGCCTTCCTGCGCCCAGCGCTTTCCTGCCGAAACTACAAAAGCCCAACCGCGGGAATTCATGCCGGAAGCATGCGTTGCCATGGTGCGCCAACTGTAATTGGTATTGGTTGATGAAAATGAGATTCGGGAACCAGGTCTGTAAATGGAAGCCCGCGTGTTAATTTCCTGTGTTCCTAAAATACCTCCAAATGTATAATCCGAAGGAGCGGTTCCCAGGGTGAATTCCTGATTGCGGAGTGCATCATTCAATCCGCCCCATTCGCCCCATTGTGGTCTTCCGTCATAAATTTTATTCATGGAAACGCCATTAATCATCATCGTGGAATGTTCGCTGTCTAATCCACGAACTCTAAAACGAGCTTGTCCCCAGTTGAAAGCAGCGGCTTGCAAGAAAGCATCCCTGGAAGATTGTAAAAGTCCGGAAGTACTTTCGGAACTGCTGTTGTCCTCGCCAAAATCGCTTTCGATAAGTGTGATGATGCTGTTTTGCTGTTCCGTGGATTGGTCTTCTTCTAAAGTTATGGTTCCCAAATCCAGCATTTGTCCTTCGGTAATTTCAACGGGATACAAGCCATCTTTGAAACCCTGACTGTGTACCAGAAGCAATATATTTCCTGTGGGAACTGAATCAAAATTAAAATTACCATCCTCTTTTGTGAGTTGCATTAAAGTCGTATTTTGAACACTGACGACGACAAAACCTAATGGATTTTGGGTTTTGGAATCCACGACTTTTCCAAAAAAACCCGTACTGTTTTGTGCAATACTACATCCAATATGAACCATAAAGAAGAATGCAACGTAAAATTTACTCATAGATTTAGATGATGAGGTTACAGTATAAAAAGCGGGAATTGTGATAATAAGTTCAACCGCTACAATGAATTGCAACGGTTGAACTAAAAACATTGAAAACGTAATCCGAAATGGGATAACGCTAAATAATTAAAAGTGAATTTTGGAAAAAGTGGTATAAACCTTAAAAACGATAATGCTGACTAAGTGGTATTTTGCATGCAGTATCAAATAAAAATAATCTATGAAAGAATTATAATGTTAAATGTATAAAAAAAATACTAACATATTGATTTTCAATGAAATTATTTTTAGTGAGTCCTTTTTTTGGGAAAGTTCTTAGATAATTAAAACGAATTCAGTAGCCCCGATGGCAGCAAGTATCCCACGCTTTTGGGCGTGGATACTGCGAACAGCGGGACAGTTTGTTTTTATGGAAACGAAATGTTGTGCTCCTAAAAATTTATAGTTATTCTATTGCTTTGATTCGGGACACCATTATGGCGATAAGAATCCCAAAAACGCCGATAAATGCGAATGAAAATCTAAGGCTTGACAGCTCCGCGATGTATCCGATGATTGGCGGACCCATGAGAAAACCCAGAAAACTGACGCTGGAAACCGTGGTTAAGGCTACGCTTGGCGATACATTTGGGGTTTTTCCGGCCACACTGTAAACTGTAGGAACTATGGTGGAAACTCCCAATCCAACAAACATAAACGCGATGGTTGCGGGAATGACAAATGGGAAGAATACTGCTGTAAAAAGTCCGGCTGATATCATGATTCCGCTGATTTGTAAGACGGTTTTTCGACCAAATTTACCTATCAGACCGTCTCCTAAGAATCTTCCGCCGGCCATCATAATCATAAAAGAAGTGTATCCCAAAATCACTAATGGTCCGGGCGCTTTGATGACATCTTTGAAATAAACACCGCTCCAGTCGAACATGACGCCTTCGCTTGCCATGCAACAAAACCCGATTATTCCCAACCAAATCAGCGCACTGTCCGGTTTTGAGAATAATTTTTTCTTTTCGGTTTGTACGGTTTCTTTGGCTTTTATTAAAAATTTATAGTTGAAAGCCATCATCAAAAATACGATTCCGGCCACAATGAGAAAGTGAATGTAAGGCGTTAACTCAAAAGCCAGCATTCCTAATCCTACTAATGCTCCCATGAATCCTGCAAAACTCCACATCCCATGAAAGGAGGACATTATAGTTTTTTTGAAAAGCACTTCGGTGTAAACGCCTTGTGTGTTTACAGCGATATTAGATAGATTTCCAAAGATTCCAAATACGAATAATCCCAACGACAATTGCCAAGCCGCAACAGCCAAACCTAAATTTGTCATGCTAAAAACATATAGTGAAAGGGCAAATATCAAAATTCTGTGGCTTCCAAAACGAGTGACTAATTTTCCAGAAAAAGGCATTACTACTAGTTGTCCTAATGGCAAAGCGAATAAAATACTTCCTAAATCTCCTTCGCTAAGGTTCAAAGTCGTTTTGATATCCGGTATTCGGCTGGCCCAAGTGGCAAAACACAGACCCATCCCAAAGTAGAACATGGAAACCGCCCAACGGATTCGGTTCAAATAAGAAACCTTGGCTTCTGTGTATGTTTTCTTGAGTTTGGCTTTCGTTTTTGACCTTCCTAAAAAGTTTAAATCTATCAAAGTGATTTATTTTAGTATTTAATGGGTCAAAATTACAAAAAGCAATCATTGGTTGTGTCAAAACAACACATTTAAGGAAAAATACAACGTTATTGTTTATAAAAAGTAAATATCGCGAATTCGCTAATTTTTAAAAAAGTATATAAATTAGCGAATTCGCGGTAGATTTTACAGGTCAATTACTTTTTTCTGGGCATTGCTTTGGATTGCAGCTTCAATAATTTGCATAACCTGAACACCTTCTTGAGCCGTCACCGGTTCTATAACGTCATTTATAATCGAATGATAAACTCCGTCAAAAAAGTCGTAGTAATTCCCTTGAAGTGTGGGGATAATTTCCTGAACAATTTCACCATTAATTTCAGTGTGCAAAAGTCCCCGTTTTTCAATGGATTCCGTTCCCCACGTTTCTAAATTTGGTTTATTTCCTAATTTCAATTCGTCTTCCTGAACATCACCACGCGGTTTCAGGAAAGAACCTTTCTTACCATGAATAACAAAGGCTGGAATCGCTTCCCGAACAAAAAATCCTGCTTTGAGTCGGACACGGAAAGTGGAGTAATACAATAAAATATCAATATAATCATCTACCAAAGAATGTTCTCGTGTGATGCGTATATCCGCAAAAACAGATTGTGGCAAACCAAACAAACACAAGGCTTGATCTATTAAATGCGGTCCCAAATCCTTCAGAATTCCAGCACCGGAATTAACGGTTTCTTTGTGTTGTTTCGGACTTAAAAGTGGATTGTAGCGGTCGAAATGGAATTCGGCTTCCACGATGTCACCTAATACTTTATCAGAAATAATTTTTTGGACGGTTTTGAAATCGCTGTCCCATCTTCTGTTTTGGAAAACGGCTAGTTTCAATCCTTTTTCTTTGGCCAAAGCCGCTAATTCCTGCGCTTGGGCAACCGTTGTGGTAAAAGCTTTTTCGACAATAGCATGTTTTCCTGCCAAAAGGACTTGTTTTGCATATTCATAATGCGTTTCCACCGGCGTATTTACGATAACTAAATCAACATCATCTTCCAACAACTCATCTATTGAAGCGTAACTTTTTACCGCAGGAAAATCTTGGTGGATTAATTTTTTGCTTCGCTCCCAAGAACCAAGAAGTTCAAATCCCGGATGAAAGTTTAAAAAAGGAGCATGAAATACTTTCCCGGACATGCCGTAGGAAAGTAAAGCTGTTTTTATTTTTTGCATGGTATTATTTTTCAAATTAGTGGCGTGTGTTTTTTAAACATATAAGCCACATAAGTTTTTAAAAATTAAATAAGTAGTGAAGTTTTTGTCATTTATTTTCTTTCAAAAATAGAGAATCATACTTTTTTTTTTAAACATAAAAGTCATGTAAGTTTTTAAAAAGTAAATAAGTCGTGAAGTTTTTGTCATTTATTTTCTTTCAAAAATAGAGACTAAAACCTATTTATTTAACATATAAGGCATATAAGTTCATATAAGAATTGGAATATTTTTATATAGTTGTTTTATAATTTTTAAAAGTAAAACTTACATGACTTATATGTTTCAAAATTTAAACAAATAAGTCATCTAAGAAATCTTAAAAAAAAACTTACATGACTTATATGTTTCAAAATCAAAATCTTACTTTTTGGCTCTTTCGTATTGTTTTGGCCATTCGATTTCCGCATTTAAATCATGGGCAAATGTCAATCCCAGACTCGGATTTCTAAGGGATTCTCTAGCAAATAACACTAAATCCGCTTTTCCTGAGGCGACAATTTCCTCGGCTTGAGCAGCTTCTGTAATCAAACCTACTGCTCCAGTCAGGATTCCAGTTTCATTTTTTATACTTTCCGCAAAAGGAACTTGATAATTTGGTCCCAACGGAATTTTTTGGTGTGACACTAATCCTCCCGAAGAAACATCTATTAAATCCACTCCTTTTTCTTTTAGTATTTTTGACAGCTTTACAGATTCTTCAGCATTCCATCCGCCTTCTGCCCAGTCTGTAGCAGAAATTCTAACAAATAAAGGCAGGTTTTCCGGCCATTCTGATTGAACTGCATCCACGACTTCGAGTGTTAAACGGATTCGGTTTTCGAAACTTCCACCATAAGCATCGGTTCTAAAATTAGACAAAGGCGAAAGAAACTGATGCAACAAATACCCGTGCGCCGCATGAATTTCCATTACCTGAAAACCGGCTTGTACGGCTCTTTTAGTGGCTGATTTAAAGTCGGAAATTACTTTTTGAATTCCCGCTTCGTCTAATGCAATAGGAGCGTTTTCAGTATGATGATACGCAACGGAACTTGGCGCCACGGTATCCCAGCCTCCTTGTGTTGCGTCTAGTTTTCGGCCTCCGTTCCAAGGTGATGCGGCACTTGCTTTTCTTCCGGCATGAGCCAATTGGATTCCGGGAACCGATTTCTGACCAATAATAAATTGATTAATCTGCTGCATTTTTTCGATTTGCTCGTCTTTCCAAAGTCCTAAATCTTCGGGAGAAATTCGGCCTTCGGGAGAAACTGAAGTTGCTTCCTGAATGATTAATCCTGCTCCACCGCTGGCGCGACTTCCAAGATGTACAAGATGCCAATCATTGGCAAAGCCATCTTGGGCCGAATATTGGCACATTGGTGAAATAGCAATTCTATTTTTTAGCGTGATGCTTTTTATTGTGAGTGGAGAAAATAATTTTGAAGACATATCTTTATTTTAAAAGTGAAAGAAACAAGAAATACTCATTTCAAAAAAGTAAAGTTAAGATTCACAACTCAAACTTAGAATTCAATTTACATTAATTAACAAACTTTTAAAATGGTATGGAACAATTATTGTAAAATAAACAAATAGAAAACCTTACTTTTGTGAGTTATAAAAGAACTAAAATTAAAAAATGGACATAGTTATCAAGCTTTCTCAATTTTTATTGAGCTTATCATTACTTATTATACTTCACGAATTAGGACATTTTATTCCTGCTAAACTGTTTAAAACCAGAGTCGAAAAATTCTACTTATTTTTTGACGTTAAATATTCCCTTATCAAAAAGAAAATTGGCGAAACCGAATATGGTATCGGTTGGTTGCCTTTGGGCGGATATGTAAAAATTTCCGGAATGATTGACGAAAGCATGGACAAAGAACAAATGGCTTTGCCTCCACAACCATGGGAATTTCGTTCTAAACCGGCTTGGCAACGTTTAATTATTATGTTCGGTGGTGTTACGGTGAATTTTATTTTGGCGTTTATCATTTATATCGGAATGGCATTTGCTTATGGTGATACTTATATTGCTAATGAAGATTTGAAAGACGGTTTGTTAGTAGAAAACAAAGCGATGCAAAAAGTGGGTTTCCAAACTGGAGATCATATAGTTTCTGTGGATGGTGAAAAAATAGTCAAATTTGACAATGATCTTACCATGAAAGTTATCATGGCAAAAAAAGTGCTTATTGTAAGAAATGGGACAGAACAAGCGATCAAAATGCCAAATGATTTTGTGGATCAATTATCAAAACATGAAAAAAGTGTGTTGCTGGATATCAGAATGCCATTTGTAGTGGGAGCTGTTACCCCTGGATCAAAAAACACTGCGCTGCAACCAAAAGATATTATTCTTGCATTGAACGGGCAACCGACAAAATATTTTGACCAAGCTAAAGTGGTTTTGGAAAGCAACAAAAACAAAACGATTGCAGCAACTATTTTAAGAGACGAGAAAGAAATAAAAGTACCTGTTATGGTTACTAATGATGGAAAATTAGGAATTGGTGTTGGACAATTAAGTATGGCGTTACTTGAAAAACTGGGCTATTACAAAGTAAGCAAACAGGAATTCAGCTTGATGGAATCTATTCCGGTTGGGATTACCAGAGGAAAAGATCAATTAGTAGGATACGGAAAACAATTGAAAATGATTTTCAGTCCAAGTACGGGTGCATATAAATCAGTGGGTGGTTTTAAGGCCATATTCGACATTTTTCCTAATACTTGGAGCTGGCAAGTTTTCTGGAACATCACCGCATTATTATCGATTATGCTTGGTGTAATGAACTTATTGCCTATTCCGGCACTTGATGGTGGACACGTAATGTTTTTATTGTATGAAATTATCAGCGGTAAAAAACCAAGTGACAAATTCCTAGAGAATGCGCAAATGGTTGGTTTCGTATTACTTATAACACTGTTACTATTTGCTAACGGAAATGACATTTACAAGGCAATTGTAGGGAAGTAAAAAAAATAAAAAAAAGTTTGATTTTTATTTGCACAAACCAAATGATAGCCTATCTTTGCACCGCTTTACAACTGAAACAAACATCACAATAAAGCAATTAAAAACGTTCATTCACACCAGAATAAAAATATACAGTTTCCTTCTTAGCTCAGTTGGTTAGAGCATCTGACTGTTAATCAGAGGGTCCTTGGTTCGAGCCCAAGAGAGGGAGCTAATTGCAGAAAGCCTTTACAGAGATGTAAAGGCTTTTTTGTTTTTACAGGTTAAACATAGGTCAAACAATTTCTTTTTCTTTTCTTTACCTATGTTAATTTTTTTTCTATCGAAATGAAAGATTTTATTTCCCTTGACTCCAATAACCCTTTAGAAGTTTTTCATTCTGTCTTATTTGAAGATGGGATTGAAATTATATTAGCCCAGCGTAAAACAGAGCCTACTGAAGACATCGTAGACGAAAACACATTCTTTAGTACAGCCTTAAGAAATGAAAGTAACAAACTCATTAGATTGATTTCTGACAAAGCTTCTGGCGAAGTAGAAGACTTTGAGAATTATATTTTGTCAATATTAGAAAAGCTTGAAGTATTTGGCAACAAAATAGCAAACTCAAAAGAGAGTAATTACTCTCCAATAATTAAATCGGAATACGAAAGAGTTCTAGATTTTGCAAAAACATCCTATCCAGAATACCTAGAGCTTAAGGAACTGGTTAAAAACACTCAACGATTCTTCAAATTAGGAAATGCTTTGTTTCCTTTTAAATTTTATGAAGATTTAATATTTCATAACGGAATAAAAAATATTCATGACTCATTTTATATCCAAACCATTTATACCAGAGATTATAAGTTCATTCAAGAACTAAACTCAGAATTCATCTATGAAGCATGGTTAAAAAAAGATGATTATGGTGATCAAATTCATATTGAGCAATACATGCTAAAGGTTTTGAAATTTAATAATAAACAAGCTTTTGAAACACTAAGTAACTCAATTATTAAAATGGAGGAAACTGAAGTTAAAAAGTTTCTTATTCTACAATTAAATATATTAAATTCTTTAGTAGAAAAATATGATGCAGATATGAGCAACGTCTATCCTGAAATAAGAGATGACCTTATTGGCATTATTTCTGACATTAATATCAAATACGCTCATTACCAATTAACTCATAAAGTTTTTAGAAAACTTACTAAAAATCCAGATAGAATATTTTCTTTTTTTCAGGTCAAAACAGAAATTACAACTTCTTTTTTTGAGAAACTTTATGATTTTGCAACAAGCTTATATTTAATAGATGGTGATGAAATTTCTGAAGAAATGTTTTTTGATGTGTTTACATCAGCTAATCCAGAACCTACAAGTAAAGTGATCTTTACTAAACCTAATTTAATAGTCGCTTCCTTTCTAAAAGAAATTGAACCGTTTTTTGAAAATTTTAATTCTGTTTCAATAGAGAAAAGTAAATTGTTTTTGAATAAACAAGGTAAACTTTTAAAAAGCAATGACCTATATGCTGCTTTATCTAGAAATAAAGATCCAAAAAACACAAACATAGTTGATATTCAAAACGAGGTTAACTTGTTAAAAAAACAGTATTTGAAATAACCTTACATTTTACCTTACACTTTAGCTTACACCCTCATTACACTTTTGAAATGAGGTTTTTTTTATGCGCGTAATTTGCTTCAATAATAACAGAGATATGCGCATATCCATAACCTAAACAGTAATGGAAAATATCCTAAAAAAATTAGAAAAATTAGAAGTCTTAATTGAAAGACAGTTCATTTTAAGTAAAGAGATTTTGTCTCTTGAAGAAGCGGCAGCGTATCTGCAATTATCAAAATCTTGTCTTTATAAAATGACAAGCAATAAGGAAATATGTTTTTATGTACCAGGAGGCAAAAAGATATATTTCTGCAGAACTGAGCTTGATAGTTGGGTTCTCAATAGTAAAGTAAGCTCAGTTAACGAGTGTGATTTAGAAGTAGAAAATTACTTGGGAAGAACTAAAAAATCTAGGTCATGATAGATTTTGTAAGGTTATACTATAGAGACAAATTTAGATTAGAAAAATCTGTCTTAACCCCAGGAAATTTTGCTACAGTTAATACAGTTATGGAATATTTTACAGGGGAAATTAAATATCCGTATACAACTAATGTCGGTTCAATGGATGTAGGTATTTCTAAAAATTCAGGATATGTAAAAAACTCATTGCATAAACTGCACAATTTCAACGCTACTGGAGATAAGCAAAATCATAACAACTTTAGTTATTCAACTATATGTGACACCATTGATTTTTTGTCAAAAAAAATAGTAGATGCAAATTCTACAAAACTGACTCAGTTAGAATTTGGGATTAACATTGCAATAGATAAATTGCCAGAAGTAGTTGTAAGACGTAATTTCTTAATGCATAAGCTAAAAGGAGGTTCTAATAATGATTATCGTGGCAAAGGAGAACTAAAACAGTTCTCTCACAATAATTACTTTATAAAGGTTTATGACAAAGGAAAACAGTTTGGATTAGATGAAAATATCTTGAGATTTGAAATCAAATTTATTAAAGCTAAAGAATTTCATGCTCTTGGGGTATATAATCTTGAAGACTTAAAATCCAAAGAAAACCTAAGAAAACTTTTTGTGTACTTACTTAAAAGATTTGACGAGTTAACAATAGTGGATGATTTTAATGAGACTACTATCGTAGAAAAAAATGACTATGATAAGTTGAGCAGATATACCAACCCAATATTTTGGACTGAGGAAATCAAAGGTAAGCATCAGCAAACCAAATCTAGACATAGAAAAGAATTTGAAAGACTTCTTGAAAAGAATGATCTGTTAAACACAAAGATTTATCTGCGAAAATTGCTAATCCAAAAATTCATTTACCTAATTAATCATTAATCCAGAATGTGACAAATTCTACACTTTGTATATAGGGAATTTGTCACATTACGAAAAAATAAAAAAATGGCAAGTATAAAAATATTATTAAGAGATAAAGCATCAAAAGAGGGATTATTTCCAATAGTTCTTAAAATCATAAAAGACAGAAAACCTAAAATGATTTCTTTAGGTATGGAATGCATAAAGAAAGATTGGGATGAAGCTAATGCACAATTTAAAAAAATTCATCCAAACTATGTCCAAAGAAACAGAGTACTTCTAAAGCTAAAAGAAAAAGCATTAAAAGTAATTGATGAATTCAATATTGAAGAAATTGACTTTACCCTTACCCAATTTGAAAACAAATTTAGAGGTAAAAAAGACAGTAATACATCTGTAAGAACATTTTGGGAAGATAAGATTGCTGATTTAAACAAAGCTGGAAGAACCGGAAATGCAAGAGCCTATTTAGACACTATGAATTCCTTCTACAAGTTTGCTAAAAACAATCAATTGAAATTTAGGGACATTTCTGTTGAAATGCTTGACAAATACGAAACCCATTTAAGAGCTACTGGAAGCAAAGATGGTGGAATAGGAGTAAGAATGAGAGAATTGAGAGCATTGTATAACGATGCAATTAAAAGAGGTATAGTAGATGAAAAGCACTATCCATTTAAAGCTTACAAAGTTTCCAAATTAAAAGGTTCCGGAATAAAAAAAGCTCTAACAAGAGCTGAAATTCGAAAAATTGAAGATTTAGACGATTTCAAGTATCCACATTTAGCAGAGTCAAAAAAACTATTCTTGTTTTCTTATTACACCTCTGGAATAAACTTCTTTGATATTATGAAGTTAAGATGGAGTAATGTACAAAATGGAAGAATTGTTTATACTCGCTCTAAAACAAAAGGTAATTTCAGTGTAAAAATTCTAGAACCTGTTAGAATCATTCTGGAAGAATACAAGCACATAAACACCAATACTGACTATGTATTTCCTATACTATTAAAGGAAGGCTTAACACCTATTCAAATTGAGAATAGAAAAGCTAAGACACTGAAGAAGTTTAATAGTGACTTAAAAAAAATTGCTGAAATACAGGAGATAGAAAGCACCGTTACAAGCTATGTTGCAAGACATAGTTACGCTACTAATCTTAAAGAATCTGGAGTTTCTATAGATATGATAAGCCAATCAATGGGACATCAAAATGTTGGGATAACGACTGCTTATTTAAAAGACTTTGACAACAACATTATTGATGATGCTAATGAAAAGCTATTACAAGAACCCTCACCTATTTATAATGCAGAAAATAAAGGCTTCTGCTTAGCAGACCTTATTTCACTTCAATCTTAAATAAGATAAATACAACCCTTTAAAATTATAAATCATGGAATTAAAAAAATCAGAAAGAAGTAAAGCCAAAATAAAAATGGCTTTACAGGCTCCATCAGGAGCAGGAAAGAGTTATAGTGCTTTATTATTAGCTCAAGGTTTAACCAATGGAAACCTATCTAAAGTTGCTGTTATAGATACAGAAGCGGGCTCAAGTAATCTTTATGCTCATATAGGTAGCTACAATGTTCTAAACCTAGAGTCTCCTCATTCTCCTGAAAGATATATTGAGGCAATAGACTTATGCATTAAGTCAGGGATGGAAGTAATAATTTTAGATAGTATTTCTCATTGTTGGGATTTTCTACTGGATTACCATGCTTCCCTTACAGGAAACTCATTCACAAATTGGAACAAGATAACTCCAAGACAAAAAGCATTTGTTGAAAAAATACTTCAAAGTGACATTCATATTATCTGTACCATGAGAGTTAAACAAGATTATGTCTTGAGTGAGAAAAACGGAAAAATGGTTCCCGAAAAAGTAGGGCTAAAAGCCATTCAAAGGGATGAGATCAGCTATGAATTTACAATTGTATTTGATATTGATTATAAACACTTTGCAACAGCATCAAAGGACAGGACAAATTTGTTTGAGGGCAAACCTCAGTTTGTTATTAATTCTAACACAGGAAAGAAAATATTGGACTGGTGCAACAGCAACATGACTAAGGGAGAGCTACAGGTTAAGGTGACTGAATGTAATAACCTGTCAGAGCTAACAATCCTTTTTAACAATAACCTAGAAATGGCTAAAACTATTGAACAAGAATTCATAGCCAAGAAAAAACTTTTACAAGAATTAACCGCAAATATCTCATCAAATGGAAATGGAACTCACTAAAATCAGAAATGAGGAGACTCTTTCACATTTACCTGGAGTCTTTAAACATATAACATCTCCAGGTTTAAGTGAAACTTCACAAATACTCACAGATACTTCTTTTCTTGAATCTAATTTAGAAAATAGAAGTACAAATTTGGGAGAAGATAAACAAGTTTTACATTTACCGGTAATCCTTGATGGTATAAAGGATCTAGGTTTACATGAATCTACAAATACTTTACAAAAATCACCTTTTATAGAGGCTAACACAGAGGAGGTTAGCCTTTTTCATTTAAAAGAAAAGTGTGTTATACCCGTCTTCACAAAGGACAACGAAATTACCTTAAGTCATCAGGAATTTATAGAAACTGCACTATCAGCTATTGGCAAGATATTCCCAAATGAAAACCTGGATACTCCTGAAATTAGGGTAAGTCACCAAATTAAGGGAAGAACTCCTGATGCATTGCATATTGCTGCCAAAGATTTGCAAGAGCATCAACGAACTTCATATTTTGAGAGAATGGCTTTTATTATAAGGATTCCAGGTATTACAGAAACTATAAATGGCAACAAGTTATCGCTTACAATAGGAGGTGTTAGAAGTTACAACCTAGAGAACCTGTATAACAAGAAGACTTATGAAAAATTCAAATTATTTATAGGTTTTCAAAATATGGTATGCTGTAATCTATGTGTTTCTACAGATGGTTTTCAGAGTGAGATTAGAGCAATGAGTTATATAGATCTAGAAGATAAAATACTTCAAGTGATACAAGGCTATAATGCAACTCAGCATTTAAACTCTATGAAAAACTTACTGAACAATTCACTTTCTGAGAGTCAATTTGCTCAAATTATTGGTAAAGCTAGGTTATATAATTACTTGCCAAAAAAGGAAAAGGCTCTAATCCCTGAGTTACTCTTGAATGATGGACATATTAATACCGTGGTTAAAGACTACTACCAAGATGAAAGCTTTTGTAGAAATGCTAATGGTAATATAAGTATGTGGGAGTTCTACAATCTGCTTACAGGAAGTAACAAGACTTCCTATGTTGACACTTTCCTTGAGAGAGGAGTGAATGCCTTCAATTTTTCCGAAGGTGTCTCAAAAGCACTAAGTAATAGTTCTACCAACTATTCTTGGTTTTTGAGTTAAATACGCCCCTTGTTTTAAACCATAAAACAAGGGGTTTTTTAAAATATTATTTTTGATTTGATTTTTTTTATAAAATATATAATTCAATTTGGTTATATTTACATTAGGTTTGCTTAAATAAATACTAATTTAAATCTTAAAAAGATGTCTACTACAAATATTTTAAAGGTAAGCAAAAATTTTCCTTATAAAGTTGAAGACGCGATATTAAAAATATTCAACATTCTTAATTTGAAAACTGAGAATGAATCTAATTTTGTTAGTCCAGAAATCTATAGGATTATGGATAATCCTGTGGATAAAGAAAACTTCAATAATGCAGTAGAATTTTTACAAAAGCATCGAGATATTAAAAACAAAGAAATTTTACTATCTGACAATAAACACGTAGTAATCTCAATTGAATAAATTTGAATTTTAATATAGCTCTTAACACGATTATATATATAATCGTTTTTTTATTTCCCGGTATTTTATTTAGAAAATTTTATTTTTCAGGAAAATTTGGCAATCAATTTGAGCAAGGAAATCTTTTAGAAAGATTTCTTTGGATACTTCTCTCAAGTGTCGTCTGTATGTTAACAGTAGGTTTACTTTTTTATTCAATTGAAGAATATTTTGATCTTCAACTCCTAAATAATATAAGTTTTGAAAAAATTATAGAGGTTTTTCAGTCTCTTTCACAAAATAAATTTCCTCAAGCATTCAGCACAAAAAATGACATGCATGATTTTGTGATTTTAATTCTAGCGATTTATGTGATTTCTGGTTTTTTGGGTTATTTGCTTTTTAGAACAATAAGAGTTTTTTCCCTAGATTCTTGGATTTCCATTTTAAAATTTAGTAATAATTGGGAATATTTAGCTCAAGCTTATAAAGCGAATGGTGTTTCTAAAAAATTTGGGGATGTTCATACCACTTATGTTGATGTACTAACTAAAAGCAATAATAAAGAAGAACTTTATAGAGGAATACTACATAATTTCGTTATAGATAAAGATAATAAACTAGAAAACATAATAATTTCAAATTGCTCAAAATTTATATCAATTGAAAATATAAAAGAAAACAAATCTAAAATTAAATCTATAGAGAAATCAATTAAGAAGGGTGAAAATGTTTACCATTTGCATAAGGACTTTAAAGATAAAAAGGTTTTTAAAAAGTCCATAGATGGTAATCTACTAGTACTATCAAATGAAAATATAATAAATTTAAATTTTACGTACATAAAAACATCAAACAATGTTAATAAATGGAAAACCTATTTTTTCTATTTTATTAATTTTTTTTACTACACCTTTTTACTTGGCTTGATAATAATACCTTTTTTAGAATTCCAAATATTCTTTCTTCAAACTATTCTTCAAAAAATAGTTTTCTCAATAACAAGTTTTTTGGTAAGTATTGTAATTTTAAATGCGATACGTGAATTATTATTTAAGAAAAACGTAAAAGAAATTGATTTTAAAGATATGTTTTTTACTGCGATTTTATTAGCCACTCCATATCTTTGGGTATTTGATATATTTAGTGCTTTAGGAACAATAATGTCATCAATAATAGTTCTCTTTATCTTCGCAGCATTTCAGAAGAAAACAATCAATATAAAGTAGAAACCTATTTCAAATTTTCTTTTTACAATTAGTGACAATCCCTTTAAAGCTTCCATCACATTTATTAGAATAATAGGTATATATATCTACCAGTTTTATATTTATTATCAGTTAGTTTTGCTGAAAAATACCATATCCAAACTTTATCTTCTAATGAGCTTATGTGCAATTAAACCACCAATTCCAAGGTTTATTTTAACTATCCGCGATTATGTATTTAACTCCAACCACTATTACATTGGTTTATTGATTGCATCTCAAATGCATTAAGTGGTAGTTCAAACTATTCTTAGTTTTTGAGTTAAGACTAGCCAACCTCTTTAGTTAGAGGTTGGCTTTTTAAGTAGATTAAAAGAGAAGAAAGAGTTAAATATTTTGTTATAGTAACAAATTTTCTTACCCTAAGATGAAAAAGTTGCGTGCTTGCTTCCATTTTTTTTTATAAAGTACTGCTTTTTCTGGAGCACCCTATATAATAACTTTAGATGAATATTATCTAGAATATATTTTATTGTTTATAGAAGAAATTACTGTAATTTTATGGTTGAGTGAAAAACAAAACAAATTAGATTTTAATTAAATTTCATTACGAATAATAGCCTTAAGAGAATCGCTTTTTTTTTAATATTTATATGTTTTATAACATTACCTTTTCATTGGATCCCATCTGAATCTATGGTAATTCCAAAAAAAAATCTTTCATTTAATAGAACAATTGTTACTAAGGATGATGTTCATGATATTGTAGACAAATATTATTTAGGTTCTCCAATAGAAAAAGTGGAAGTGGCGGGAGATCCGTTAACGGATGCACTTAAAGATAGATGGAAAGTTACTGTTTTCGAAAATAATGACGTTGAATTCCAACATTTAAAATAAATATCAGAAGTGTTAATGAAGGCACAGAATCGCAAAGCGCTATTTATTTATTCTTAATTTTTTTTAAAAAGCAATAATATTAACTTAAACATAAAAACATGGGATTTCTAGACGGACTAAGGTGGAAAAGCAACAATAAAAAAGTAAAAGTACAAGGATGGAAAGCTTGGAATGACAAGAGGTATAAACCAGGAAAAAATGATGTTAAAGGAGACGGAAGTGCTTTCTACGAGTTTGCTGCGGATGTAATTAATAGTTTTCTTAAAACCAGAAAGTAACAAAAAAGCCTGATTTATTCAGGTTTTTTTGTTCTTAATTTCAATATAAGTAATTTTCCCGGAATAAGTAATATTTGCAATATGATCATTTTTTATTTTCTGCCATTGTCTTTCACGTTTATCAATGCTGAACTTAAAAAACCATTCATAGAGTAGAATTTATTTTAAATGAAATGAGTATCCTGTTAAATCATCTTCGAAATACTCGCAAGCTAGAACTCCTTTTGTTCCAGGGAAAATATGTTTAGCATCTTTAGGAGACATTCTTAAGAATATATTACATGCTTGTAATTTACTGTAATCTCCATTTTTGAAGTCTTTAACGGCTGCGTCAAGTTTCTTTTTACTTATTGCATAGAAGCTAATCAATACATAAGGATCTCCACTGTTTTCCCATAGTAATGGTTTACGTGATTCTTTATCGAAATAATAAACTTCTCTTACTTCAACATTTTTATATCCAACGTTATTTTTTTCTATTACAGATTCACAGTATTTAGTCATTTTCTTCAACCAATATCTCTTAAATGCTAATTCTCTTTTGATGAAATTTTCCAATTATTTTTTTTAATTTAAGTTAAGTCTTGATTCTTGTTGCAGCAATTTATAAAACTAATAGCAACTTATCAACTTTTAGTTTACTATATATTTCATCGGCAGTTCTCTCACTACTTCTCAAACAATTATTCTCTAAAACACCAACAAAACCTAACTTACACTTCTTTTTTAATCCATCAAAGTGATAAACTCCAAACTTACTATCCTCTTGGTTTACTTTTGGATATAGCAACATACTCTTTTCTGCCTCCCAATGTAGGTTATAGGTAAACATTTGCTTTAAATCATCATCAGAAGGGCTTCTAGAATCCACTATTTTCCATTTAGTGTCTATGACAAATATTTCTTTTATATCAGAGGTTATAACTATATCAGGTCTAATGGTTTTGTGTTCCCAAAAACCTGTTTTATTTTGGAAATTAACACTATACCCATCTGGCTTATGTTTATGCAAAATTCTATAAATGTATTCTTCCCAAAGTTTATTCATGTCAAACAAAAGCGTGAGCATATTGTCATTTCCTGAATTCAAATTAGGAGAGTAATTTAGGATTAGCATTTTCGCTATATCTACAGCTTTATGATAAGGCAATGACTTTCTGTCTAAATTGATCTTATCAAAATGTTTTGCATTGATATTGATTTCTTTATAATCATAGAATTCAAATAACAACCTGTTTAGTTTATCTTTTAAATGATTGCTTACAAGTGAATCTAAAACCTTTAATCCTTTTAATAGTATATGATGAAGTAAATGTTCTTTGTCATAAATTTGGTGCTCACAATAAAAATATTCCTTATGAACTATGTTCTTTTGAATGTTCTGTGAAAACAACAATTTTCCTCTAAGAGCTAATTGATTGCTTTGAACTCTTCTATATTTTTTAATTAACCCTCTCTTTATTAAGCTTTCTACTTCATTTAAGTACATTTCAAAATATACTTCTAAAATTGAATTGTATCTTTTGCTTAAATTGGTTTCAGATACATTGTCAACTGTAATGTTTTTACAAATCCGAAGCATATTTAAAAGTACACCTTGCCACTTTTTCTTCTGTTCTTCTGAATTTGAATTATCATTGTCAGCTTTAGGTAATATCTCAATAGTTAGACCTCCTATCTGAATTACGCCTACATAACTATTAAACTGAACCCCTTTATGAATTACAGTATAATATTTACTCTGGTTCTTTTCATTGTATTTGGTTAAAGCATCAAAATGCCTTTCCTCAAAATCAGGGAATTTTACATCACCTAATCTCAATTTCTGATATTCAAAAACTTGTATAAAATTTTTATTACTCATAAATTGAAATGAAATGTTCTGCTCCTAAATTCATAGGGTTTTTAATCTCATAAACAAGCTTGTCAGTTAATAGACTTCTATCCTCATAATCATCAAACTTTGCAAAAATATCTGTCTTATCAGTATTAGTGTTTTTGATAAAATGTTCTCCTAAAACTAAACCTATTTTACCGAAATCTCCAAAGAAATATTCCTCTAATAAGGGAATGATTTTATCCTTAAAAACTAATTGCAGATCTTCAAAAGTCAAAATATTTATGAAAAAAGAATGCCCTATTTTGTGGTCTTTATCTATTAAAATTTCAATCCTTTTATTAATTTTTTCTAACATTTTAATCATATCTATCATACTGCCATCAATAGAAATAACACCATTTGTATTGTGTTCATCTTTTAATACATCTAAATTAGGTTGCATTTCTACAAATGAAAATCGTCTCCTTAAAGCTGTGTCTAATGATTCTACACTTCTATCAGCAGTATTCATTGTTCCAATGATATAAAGGTTATCCGGAACAGAAAACTTATCTCTGGAATATGGTAATTCAACTTCTAAAACTTCTGTATTTGGTTTTAGAATTCCTTTCCTTTTATCCTCTTCTATTAATGTTATAAGCTCTCCAAATATAGCAGAAATGTTACCCCTATTTATTTCATCTATAATTAATACATACTTCTGTTGCTGATTTTTAGAATGTTCTATAGAAAAATTATATTTTACTTTCAAATAATCAATTACACCATTAAAATAGCCTTCCCAACCATCAAACTTATCTTCTCCATTTAGTTGTTTAAGAATATTCTCCTTGGTTAACGTACCTTGTTTTAACTTATTAGCACCTGTATGAAGTGATAGGTTATTATTTCTGTTTAAAGAAATAGAAAATTTATATCCTTTAGGTGTCTCAAGTTCTAAGGTTTCAACTCCAATTAGTTCTTCTATTAATTTAGAATAACAATCTTCAAAATTATTAGCATTTTTTTCTTGAGCTGTTGAACACATTTCTTTAAAAATACCTTTCTTAATTTCATATTGGATATTAGATGAATCTATGTTGTCCATAACAGGTTTAATCCCCTCAACAAAGTCTTCATAACTAATACTTTGGTGAAAAGTGGTAAAATTAATCTGATTGTTTTCTTTCAGTTCATTATAAACTTTAGTAAGCTCTTCTCTATCTTTAATCTTGTTTCCTGTAATTATTTCAACAGCTAGTTCTTTTGTTTTAAATGTTTTTCCTGTTCCTGGAGCACCGTATAAAATTTGATTTAAAGGGAATTTCATTTTTGTTTTGTTTTCGGGATTAGTGTTAACAATTAATGACTTATTTGATATAGCTTTTCTAACTAACTCCCCAGCAGAGGCTTCAAACTGAATTAATCCATCAAATAGTTCATCAACTATATTTTCAGAATCAAGGTCGTATCTTTCTTTCAGCCTTATACTTCTAGATTTTTCCCATTTAAACCATTCAGAGTCATCTGGCAATTGAATATTTTTTTCAAAAAAATCATTTTCTGATTTATTTTTAGATTCAAAATGTATGTTTATAGTTAGGGTTTTAGTTTTAGGAATTTTATAAATTTCATAATGGGCATTTACATCATTAATATTGTCATTATCTAGTATCCAAACAAAATCAGGAGCGGTATCTCTAAATTTATAGTTTTCAATTGGAGAGTCTTCTAATAAAATTAAATCTTTTAATTCTTCTATAATCTCCTTAAATTTTAAAACATCATTAGCGTCAAAGTGAGATGCAACAGTATATATAAAATCTTGCACTAATAAATGTAAACTGTCATCTTGATAGTTGTTGCTTTCAGATGTGAAGATTCTATACTCTTCAATAAAACTTGCATCTTGTTTTATGAAATCCAGAACATCATTTGCAATACCTATAAATTTTACAAAATTTTCTTTCTCACCTGGCTTTATACTTGGAATGTTTAGTTTTTCACAAAATGCCTTAACCATTGAGTGTTTATATAAAAAATATTTTTCAGGATATTGTAAAGATAGATACAACCCAATTGCTCTTAAATCCTTGTGACTATGATAATTCAGTTTTTTGTTAGGTACAAACTTTTGTAATTCAGGTAGTTTTAAATTATAAAAATCAATAAATGCTTTGATCCTTTCAGTTAAGGGTAATTCTTCGTTGAATAAGGTATTGAAAATCTCAATAGTTTCGCTTCTAAATTTTTCAAACATCCAATTAGTATGTTCAATTGGAAAAAAATTACCACTTAGCCATAGGTTTTTAGAACCTTCAACTTCAAATGCTTTTTTAAACATTTCTGCTTTGTCTTCAACATTCCACTTCCATTTCTCATAGACTTGTTTAAGAACATTCCATTTGTATTTCTCCTGATGTTCTTTTGCTGGCTTTTTGAAATATTCTTTATATTTTACCCAATATTCTGAAAGCTTTTTTTTGTCTAATTCAGGTAAAATATCTTTTGGCTGGATTATAGAGTCTAACTTTTCAGGTTGCTCTTTTTTATATCTCAATAATGCATTCATGGCGTTTCTGTAGGTGCCACTAGAAATATCCCCAATCTCAGAGTATTTGCCCTCACGCCCATAATCAACAACAACATTCTCAAGATCATTAATATTTAAATCAAATAAATTAATATTGAGATCTTTAATCTCATTATAGTGTTTCTCTAAATATGGAATTGCGGTTTTATAATTATATGCAGTGCTAGTTGCTTTATTATCTTCTTCAACTAACCATTTCTCGAAGCTTTCTATATTCATAATTATTTCTAATTTTATGTACCTAACTCCAAGTTTTGTTTGGAAATTAGTTATCTGCTATTTTTTTAATGCTTTAATCCTAGATCTTTATAGAATAATTCCAATGTTTTTTTAAATAAATTTAATTTTTCAATTCTATTTGAAATAAAAAAAGGTTTTGTATTGTGCAAATAAATGTGAGCCATTTTGCCTTTTTTATGCCAATAAAATTTACAGCCTTTATACATAAACTCACATTGCTTTTTTACAAATAATTCAGATATTTCTTCAAGTTGAGTCTCAGAAAAATTGAATATTATTGTTACCCTGTAATCAATAGACACATCAATATTTGGGAAATAATTCTTGCACTGAGAATGATAAACATCATATATCATAAATGGTTCAAAAACTTTATCATCAAAAAAATCATTTAACTCTTTACAGTTTTGGACAATTTTTTCAAATGTAGGTTTCACATATGGATCTTCACTTCCTGTGTTATTAACAAATCTTATAGAATTCGGCATGATATTTAATTTTTTTTGAACTGTTTATAATTTCCTCTTTAGTAAACACATAATAATCAAATCCATACCCTATTTTTATCTCTAACTTTAAGCACTTTAATAAAATCACTTTTTAAAATAGTATTAGTTATTTCAATATAATCATTAACTAATTTAGTAATCTCAAATTTACCCTGAGGAAGAAAATCAAGATAATAAAATGATGAATGTGAAGTTAAGAGTTCAAAATCATATTTATAAAATAAGTTGAAATTTATCTCCTCAATCTTTTTTAAAATCATCTCGCAATCTGGTCTACTTTTTTTGATTTTAATGACATATTTGCAATCAATCATTACATCACAAAATGGTAATACATCCCCACAAAATAAATAAGTTGAACTCATTTTAATATTAGAATATGAAAAATAAGATGAGAATATTTGGTGTGATTTGTCAACTTCAAATTCACTTAATTCTATATCCTCTCTTAAGCTGCGGTGTTGTAACCTGACTAAATTGGTTTTTCCTGAGACTAAGTGTTTAGTGTTTATTTCTACAGGCGTGACTTTTTCCTCTTTTGATTTAACATTTACAATGTACTTATTTACATATTTAACTAATTCAGTTCTTTCTGCTTCGTTTTCAGTTTGATAAGCGATGTCAATTGAGTTTATATCAGAATAGTGTGTTATATTGAGAGAAGTTACTATTGCATAATTATCATTTATATAAACTTTTGCATGTAGGTCTTGAACTAATAAAGGCTGAATGTTTAACTGCCTTAAACTAAGTAAGTCATTATTTTTTGCATTTTTCCGAATAATGAAATTAATGTTAATACCTTTTTTTAAAGATTTTGATAAACATTTTTTCATTTTTTCCCAATTAGTCATTTCAACATAAGGAGAAACAATGATTAGGTTTTTTTCTGCATCATCTATTAAGGTCATTATTTTAGACGCTATTTCCAATGGGGGTATAAACTTCATATCTAACTATTTTCTACAATTGATATTTCCTCTTCACTTAACCCATACAAATCATACACCATCTTATCAATAGCTTTATCAGTTTCATCAATTGTGGCTTTTAACTCTAATGCTTTTTTTGATTCTTCTATAAAGTAATCTTCCCATTCTGCTTCTTGAGACAAAGACAGTTTTACTTTCTTTTTACCAAGTTCTTTGATGAAGTCTGAATAAGACAATAAGTACCAATCCTGTAGTTTCTTTGGCAAATCCTCTAACTCAAATTTCCTCTTAACGGTTCTTTGGAATTTTTGTAAAACCTCTTGAAAATGATTATTTTTATCAATTAAAAAATTTGAATTTTCTTCATATTTTGAAATATCTGCAGGGATTTTAATTGGTATTGTTTCAATATATGGTCTTCTAAAATCTAAATACCCCCCTTGCAGAGTAGATGCAATAGATTTTAAATAAAAATAAGTGAGCTTAGAGTTTAAAATTGGTAAAATATATTTCAACTCAGTAGAAATAAAAAAATTATTATCTGAAAGAGAATACTCTCCTGTAGAATCAAAATAGAAATTACATTGATTATTAATCCTTGGATATATTATTTTCGGTTTAAACAAAAATTCAGCATTTTTACTTCCATATCTACTTAAACACCACCAATTAAACCTACCTTCTTTTACCTCTGGTCTATTCGAAAGCAACTCTTTATTTTTAAGTAAATAATTTTTAATATTCTCTTCATATTCTAAATCATACTCCCATGGAATATAAAGTAAATACAAATCATCAAAAGAGAGATTATTTCTTTTAACTTCTTTACCAGTCACAATTTTTCTGATGAAAGATCTATTTTTTGCATTGATTAAATTATCCGCAGTATTTTTATTAATGATGAACACTTCATTTTTACCAGTTGAAACACCTCTAAAAATTTTGTTATTTACAATTTCTTTTAAAGTAGTTGAATTATTTTTTAATTTATCTAACAAATTACTATTACTACTATCTTGAAATTGCCAACTATCTTCCTGAAAAGAAGTATAATTTACCTTTACTGATTTCTGTTTTAATAAATTTAATGGGTCACTTGATGTTTCTTTTTTATTAATTTCTGAGTAAATAAAATAGTCCTTAGAATAATTTTTATTTTTATTTAAAACATAGATAATTGGATAGGTCGTAGCATCATCAAAAACGGGATAATCATCAAAATCAAAAAGTAATTCTAAGTTTGTATCCTGTTTAATAACATTTCTGATTTCTTTACCATAAGTTGCTTTTAAAAACTTGTTTGGAAGAATAAAAGAGAAAAGACCATTTTGATTTATTAACCTAATTCCTTTTTCGATAAAATAAGTATATAAATCTGCAACACTATTATAACATTTGTAGTTTTTTTCTAAATAAGGTTTAATGTCTTTGAATAATTCTTGTCTTACATAAGGTGGGTTCCCAATAATTACATCAAAACCTCCTTTTTCAAATATTTTAGGAAAGGCAACCTCCCAATTAAAAGCTTTGTCTCCTGCAACTTCAACATCTTCTATTAAAGAGTTACCACATTTAATATTGCTATTCAAATCATTTAGTTTTCTATTGGGTTGTGCAGTTCTTAACCATAAAGACAACTTAGCAATTTCTACACTTTCTTCATTTAAGTCAACTCCAAAAAGATTGTTTTCTAAAATGCTTTTCTCAACATCACTCAAAATCATTGCATCTCCAAACAACTTGGCCTGCAGTTCGTCAATGTACCTATGTTCAGTAATCAGGAAATCCAAAGCTTGGTTCAGGAAAGCTCCTGAGCCACAAGCTGGATCACAAATGGTAAGCTGCAATAACCAATCTCTATATTCACTAAGTTTATCTACAAGTATTTTTATAGTTTTCTTTTGGCGTTTTTTATCTGTAAAGTAGTCTTCTTCTATAATGTTAAGCTCTACTTTCTTTTCTGAACACAATTTCCCAACGGTATTGTCAACTATATATTTGGTAATGTATTTTGGGGTATAAAAAACTCCGTCTTTTTTTCTTCTAGTTTTTGTTTTATCAATTTCCTGTCCTTCAAGTTGGGCTTTTACTTCATCTAAATCATTGAGAGAATTTTCAAAAATATGTCCCAGAATATTTACATCTACTTCACTGGCAAAATCATAATTACTTAAATTTTCAGTGTATTTAAACAATATACCATCATCTATTTTTAGGGAGTTTAGTATTTCATCTTCCTTAAATAATCCACCATTATAAGCGAAAATTTGATACTCTTCTTTCTGCTGTATAGCAGTTTCATGAAATGCAGGTAAAGAAACTTTTGCTCCTGTATTTAGATCTTCAAAATATATTTTATACCTGTCATATAAAGAAACTTCAATACGCATTTGCCTTAATTGTTGCCACTCTTTATTAATCCTGAAGATTAAATTAGTAGGTAACAATTGTCTGTCTTCTGCAAAGAATACAAAAAGAAATCTATCTAACAGTTTTTGAGATTTTTGGAAGAGTTCTAAAGGTTCATATTGCGGATTTAATGCAACTAGATTTTGGTGTAACTCTCTCTTAAATAAAGAGTAATCCTTATATAGTTTTTTAGTGATTATATCTTCCTGACTTACAGATTCTTCTTTTATTCTTTTAGGAATATTTTTTTCTATATTATCATAAGCCAAGCACAAATAGAGTAGCTCAAATTCCTTCTGATTTAGTGTAAACAGATTAAATTCTATATGCTCAATAGCATTGTCAATGTAAAAACGAAGCTTTTCAAAATTAGAGGTAATTACATACACACAGTCTGGTTGATTATTTTTATAACCAAAAGCCTGAGATTCAATTTTCCCTAAATCAGTAGTGTTTGTTCCCTTTAATTCAATTACTGCTTTTACAGTATCATTTACTATAATAGCACCATCAGCTTTCTTGCTGTCTTTTACATTTTTATATTCTGTAGTAAGATTAAATTTTGTTTCTGAAGAGGATGCAGGTTTAGTATAGCCTAAGATTTTCACAAACAAATCTTCTAGAAATTCTCCTTGGTATTGCTCTTCTTTTAAACCTTTAATATCTTCTTGAACTTTGGGATTCAGAAAATGATTTCTAAACAAATTCCATTGATTTGCTAAATTGCTTTTATTCTGGGATTGAAGATATTTTGTGACTACTGAATTCTGAAATAAGGGCATAAAGTTCAAATATTAATTGTTTAAAAGTAATAAAAAAAAACCTACATATTTTTATAATTTTTTTTTAGATTTTTTGGGACTCAAATTTATCTTCGTTTAAACCACCCTGACAACACTCCCCCTCCTAACTAACCCCAACTCAATACCCCCACCCAGCACTAGCATATCAAAAATTTATTCCCGTAGATATAAGATACAAGTTGATAGCTGTATTTAAATCTACAGGTTTATGTGTTTGAATGCTAAAATGTTTAACTCAAAAAAAATCAAGAAAATGGTAAGAATTATTAACTACAAAAAAAGAGAAACAGAGGACGGGAAAGAATTCTTTGTACTCGAACTTCAAGGTGGAATTGAAATGGTTAAATCCAAAGAAACAGGTAAATTCTATGTTACAGCTAGAAAAGCTTCAATATCTTCAACTTTTGACGAACTGACTTGTCAGGCATTAATAGGAACTGAATTACCTGGAAAGGTGGAGAAAGTGGAATGTGAAGCTTATGAATACGTAATCAAAGATACTGGAGAGGTTATCACCTTAACCCATAGATTTGAATATGTTGAAGAAGAAAAAGCAACTACACCCAAAGTTGAAATGAGCAAATTGTCATTTAATGATGTTATGAAAGACAGGCAAGACGAAAACTCTTTTTCAAGCAATGGTCAATTGCAACATTAATTTCATCTAAAATATCCTCTATTCATGCAAACCTAGATGGTTAAAATGTATAGAGGATATTTAATTTATTTTCAAATTTTCTAAATACCCCTAAATTATGACAAATACCAATCCAATAAATGAATTAGCAGAGATACAGGTTTACTACTCTACACAAAATACTCAAAAAGAGAAGATTAATTCTGTGCAAACAGCTTACGAGTTCTTAATAAATTCTTGGGATCTAGGTACACTCGAACTTCAGGAAGAGTTCAAAGTTATTTTACTTAACAGAGCAAATGAAGCTTTGGGTATTTACTCTTTGTCCAAAGGTGGAATTACAGGAACTGTAGTAGATGTAAGATTATTATTTGCAGTAGCTCTCAAGTGTAATGCCTGTGGTATAATTGTCTCTCATAACCACCCATCTGGCAATACAAAACCAAGTGATGCTGATATTAGCTTAACAAAGAAAATTAAAAAATGTTCTGATTTACTTGATATTACTTTAATAGACCACTTAATCATTACTAAGAATATTTTTTATAGTTTTTCGAGTGAAGGAATGTTAACCTGAAAGAGTAAACTACTAAACACACACCTTAAAATAGCTAAATTTCCAATATTTACTTTTTTACCGATTACTATTAATAGCGTTTTCATTAATTTGCTGCTTAATACAACATTATTTTTTTAAATGGATAAGTTCAAAAAATATTTAAATTTCCCAAGAGAAGTAAGAATGCAATTCTTAAAAGATAGTATTGCAGAACTATATACATTTACAGATGATGATATTGAATTCTACAATGACAAATTAGATTTTAACATACTATCATACAATTCAAAAATTAAATGGAGTTATCCTCTATTGGAAAAATACAGAGACAAATGGGATTGGAATTCTATAGAACAGAATGACTTAATCACCAAAAAGTTTAATTTGGCTTTACTCTTTCCCGATAAGGTTACTTGTGAGTTATCTAAATGTACCTGTTTTAGAAATTTAGATTTTTGTGAAAACTTAGATTACAACTGCGAAAAGTTTGAAAAACCTGTAGCTATTGTTCCTCGGATAATAATCAAGGATCTATACGTTTACAGACTTATAGACTATTTGATTAGTATAAAAGGGATAAATGATAAGGCTCTATTAATGTTATATCTTCTTGATAAAGAACTAGAATTTGTGGGTAAAGATGATGATTAGAATTTAAAAAAATCAGCAATATTTACATTTAAAGCTTTAGCCACTACTTCCAATGTAGATAGCGTAGCATTGGCTCTACCTGCTTCTAATCTGGACATATTACTTTTTTCAAAGTTGCACCTAGCAGCCAAATCTTGTTGAGATATATTTTTCTCAACTCTAATTTCCTGAATACGCTTACCAACCTTTATTTGTAGTGACTCTTCCAAATTTTAATTATCTTTTACGATAAGTCAAAATTTGAACTATATTTGATTGTTCTGGTTATCATAAAAGACAACTAAGCGTTTATTTTACCACAATGAGGAAATCCGTAAGGGAATGATATAGAAAATAAATTACTTTGAAAAATCAATCTTATATAAAAATGAAAAGTCTATTATTAAGTACCGCCCTCTTCTTTGCCCATATCCTTGTAGCACAAGAAAGTAATACCATTAAATACGGGAACTTATTAGAGTTCCAAATTCCAGAAAAATACGAACTAAGAACAAATTCTAAAATAAATGAAGACAAAGACAAAATATTAAAGGAGTTAGATTTTAAAGGTTCTAAATCACAATATATTCTTCAACCTAAAGGAATGAATGATATATCTAACAAAATTAAATTGTATTCAAGGATATTAGTTAAAATTGAATACGGGAATTTTGACACCAATCAAAAAACTAGAGAATACTCTAAAGAATTTTTAGGCAAACTTGGCACATATTTTACGTCAACAATAGAAAAAATGCCAAATACACAAGTCCTGAAAACATCCTCAGTATCCAAAATAAATTTGAAAAACAAAAACTTTATTGATTTCGAATGCATCAGTAAAATAAACCAAGATCCTGAAATATTAGATAGAACATTGACCTTTATGGATAAAACTTATTTGATTCGTTTTACAATAAGCTACAGAGTTACTGAAGAGGAATATTGGAATAATGATATTCATGAATTTTTGAATAGTATAATTATAAAAGATAATGTAGTAAAAAAAGTATTGCCACAAAAACAACAAAATGTTCAAAAGAAAAAATTAACTCCCATGCAACTAAAAGTATTGCAAGATTCTAAAAACTATAATAATGATGCTTCAATAAGAAGTATGCAAGGCATTAAATAATTATTTAGGATTTTTTCAAATTTAAACACTTTGATTACCTCTTAGTGATGTCAAAAGTGATTTGTTTTGTAGCCACATAATCAAGTTTTTAGAATACATAAAATAATTAATCAATGATGGAATACTTATATTTGTTTTTAGCTTCAGTATCCTTAGTTGTACTAGTGTTCTTTTTACTAAATGCATTCTCTGATAAAATAAAACTTAAAACAGTTAATGTTATCTATGTGTACTTGTCTATTTGCTTTGGGCTGCCAATTCTTTATTTTGCATTAAACATAATATTTGCATTTTTAATGCTATGGTATTATTTCTTTGCAACAATCCTAATGTCTTTAGGTATTATGTCATTGCTAAAACCAAATTTGAAAACCTATAATAAAATTATCATTATAGTACTTATTGTAGTAACCCTGTATCTCTACTATGACTATAGGTCAATACTTGAAATTAAATTTGATGTTATATTAGATAATAAACGTATCTTTAATTCTAGTGAAAAATATTAAAAATATGAATTTATAGAAGTTGAGTTTAAGGCAAATTTTTATAATCATCATATTTATTCAGGTCAAACATAGGTTAAACATTTAAAATAAAAAGTGTGAAAAAATGCTAAAAAATGATAAATCATAGGCTAGCTAATAAGTTGTTTCACTACTATTTGTTAGTAAAAACTAAGAAATACAACGAATATGAGACTGACTGTTAATCAGAGGGTCCTTGGTTCGAGCCCAAGAGAGGGAGCTTTTTAAAAAGACTTTACAGCAATGTAAGGTCTTTTTTGTTTTAAGGCGGTAGTGAAAGTAATATAATTGGTAGGAAGTTATTAAACCAACTTTGCACATTCACGTTTACAAGAAATAAAAAAGAGGATTCAAAACAGTACGTTTTGAATCCTCTTTTTTTATTTCTTTCAGACTACTTAAGATAACTAAGGAATCAATCGGTCCGCGCGAAGCTGTTCAAACAAATCGTGAAAGGAATCTTCAGTACTTTGAAAAACAGGGAAACCAAGTTTGCGACTTTTAGACATATCCGTCATCACTTCTATCGGGCGTCCTAAATCAAGATCCGTATGCCAAGGAGAAGCCAGCTTGTTTAAATCAGACTCGTCAAGAGCATGTTTTGTAGCCATATTTTTCCAGACCGGAGCTTCTTGTATCATTTGTTCCTCAAGAGGATGAATCGTACCATCAAAACCTATTGCCTCTATCCCGAACGATTCCGCTAATTTGTTCCAAAGCCATTTCCAACGAAAAAAATCTCCATTGACCACGTTGAATGCTTCGTTACGAGCCGCAGCAGTAGTGGAAGCCCATATTAAATGTTCTGCCAAAACTCTGGCATCCGTAACATCCGAAAGTCCATTCCATTGTGCTGCTGAACCCGGCCACTGAAATGGCTTGCCTGTTTCTTTACAAATGCTGGCAAATACAGCGAGCGTCGTACCAAGATTCATTAAGTTGCCTACTGCTTTTCCTATAACCGTGTGCGGGCGGTGGATGCTCCATGTAAAACCATCTCGGGCTGCAGCAGCATAGACCTCATCTTCCTGAGCATAATAAAAATTCTCTAAATCAAGACGCGGCTGCTCTTCCCTAAGTGGAGTTTCGGGCAAAAATCCTTCTTTGGCGTAAGCCTCAAACGGTCCAAGATAATGTTTCAATCCTGTAACAAGTGCTACGTGTTGCACTGAATTTTTTGGAGATAATGCCTCGAGAAGGTTCCTTATCATCAAGCTATTTACCCGAATGTTTTCGGCTTCAGAATCCTGACGCATCCAAGTTGTAATGTAAATGTGAGTGGGAGAAATGTCTTTTAAAGCTGTTTTTAAATTCTGCAAATCCAAAAGATCTGCAGCAACAGGCTGAAGGTTCTCTATATCTTTTCGTGGATTTCTGGCTAACCCGAAAGTCGTCCACCCTTTAGCAATAAGTTTTTCTGCGAGATTGCTACCCGTTATTCCGGTTGCTCCAACAACTAGTGCTATATTTTCCATATTTCTGTTTTAAAATTTTATCAAGTACAAAATTCTAAAACATTCCATGGATTATAAAGGACATACGTCACAGATAATTTGTGACCTATATCACATCAATGCGATAAACGACTCAATGTTTCTCTTGAAATACCAAGATACGATGCTATTAAAGTTTTAGGAATGCGATGAATTAAATCCGGATATAATTGGATAAATTGAATGTATCGTTCTTCTGAATTTTTGCTCATCAACGATAAAATGCGGTTTTGAAGAGCAATATTTCCGGCCGTCATTTTTTGCAAAAAGAAGAATTCCATTTTGAGTAATGCTACACAGAGTTGATCTCTATTTTCCAGCGTAATATAATAGGTTTGCGCGTCTTCCAAGCAATCGATATTGAGTGTGGCGTTTTCTTCCTTATAAAATCCTTGATTGTCTGTAATCCACCAATCTTCCATTGCAAATTGCAAAATATGACTCTTTCCCGATTTGTCGATGTAAAATGATTTCAGCAGCCCTTTTACAACAAAATGAACATACGGAACAGGATTTTCCTGCTGAACAATATATTGATGTTTTTTATAGTTACCAACCGAAAAGTGAGACAGCACTAATCGAAATTCATCATCTGTTAATGGTACAATTTTCTCAATTTGTTGTCTTAAAATTTCTTCCATAGTTCCTTTGTTTAATGCCTGGATAAAAATACAATTAAAAAAGAACGATTAGGATTTATTGCCAATCTTGAATACAAAAATTAAAAATCATACGTAAAATACAAAGAAAACAACACGATGAGTTCAATGCCATTTTTAGAAAACTATTCTGTTTTTAGAAATATAAAGAAACGCTCTATCTCCAAATTATCTTGATTATTTTAGATTAGTACAGCTGCGAATCAACTACATTCAGGAGAATCCATTTTTTATCACTGTTGAGTTTAAAAGTACCAATATGTTCTTTATTCCATTCGTTCGGACCTATCAACGAAAGAAAGTTTACGCCTTCAGCATCTCTGTACAAATGATAGATTTCGCCAATAACGGGTTCAAATGAAAATTTAGCGCTGTATACTAATTCGTTCCATTCGTATTCTTGCATTAACTTTTCATATTGAAGCTTGAGTTCATTAAATTTATTCCCTAGCTCTTTATTCACATTATCAATCCCTCTGCTTTTCCAGGAAACCACATCGTCAACTCTAATTACGGGTGCTCCAACTCCAGTTGCGTAAGGCAAAACATTGGCATTATATCCTGCTTCGACTGTGTATACAACATTATCTGGTTTTTTATTTTCCATTTACTTTTTCTTTTAATTCAAGATAATTAATTTTCAAAAGGAGTAAATTAATACCTATTCTATATTATTTGTAATATTTCTATTGGTACAAAAATGTTTATTTAATCAACACTTTTCTATCTTAACCCTACTTCATAAACAAAACGCTTTTTACAATTTTATGTAGATATCAATTGAAAAAATATTTTTTGTTTAATAAAACAAGTGCAAAGTTAAACAATAATAGCAAATCACCAACATAATTAAGCTATGAGAGGCAATAATTAATGTGGTATTTAAACCATATTGGAATAACCTAAAAATAATTTTTCAATGTGTCGAAATAACACA
This sequence comes from Flavobacterium petrolei, assembly GCF_003314435.2. Classification (GTDB taxonomy): domain Bacteria; phylum Bacteroidota; class Bacteroidia; order Flavobacteriales; family Flavobacteriaceae; genus Flavobacterium; species Flavobacterium petrolei. The sequence continues at coordinate 896,665 of NZ_QNVY02000001.1, forward strand.
TTTATTTTTTACATTTGGAAACTATAAAATGCTATTACACTGATAAATAAACCATCATGAAATCAAAAATCTTCCTCCTCCCGTCTTTATTGTTACTAGCTGTATCATTGAAGGCACAATCCAAATGGACCGAAACCACTAAAGAATCTCATACTATTATACAAAATAAAGGAGGTCAAACATTAGGCTATTCGCCAAAATCAGGAATTAAAATCATACAAGTTGATGGTTTGGCTTTTAAAGATTTAAACAAAAACGGCAAGTTAGATATTTATGAAGATTGGAGAAAACCGGTAGTAGAACGTGCCAAAGATCTTGCCTCTAAAATGACAGTGGAACAAATGGCCGGATTAATGTTGTACAGCAGGCACCAAGCTATTCCAGCTCAAGAAGCAGGAATGTTTACTGGAACTTACAACGGAAAACCATTTTCAAAAAGTGGTGCAAAGTCATCTGATTTGTCTGACCAGCAAGTTGCATTTTTAACTAAAGACAATTTACGTCATGTGTTGATGACTTCTGTTGAAAGTCCAAAGGTTGCTGCTACTTGGAATAATAATATACAAGCTTTAGTTGAAGGTATAGGAATGGGAATTCCGTCTAACAACAGTTCTGATCCACGAAACGGTGCCAATAAAGATGCTGAATACAATGCGGGTTCTGGTGGCGCTATCTCACAATGGCCAGAAGAATTAGGACTAGCCGCTACTTTTGATGCTGCTATCACGGAACAATTTGGCGCAATTGCTGCCAAAGAATATAGAGCGATGGGAATCACCACAGCGCTATCACCACAAATTGATTTGGCAACAGAACCAAGATGGAATCGTTTTGTGGGTACTTTTGGCGAAGACCCAAAACTCGCAACTGATATGGCAAGAGCTTATGTAGACGGGTTTCAAACATCTCCAAAATCGATTAATGCGTATGAAGGATGGGGAAATCAAAGTGTCAATGCAATGATTAAACACTGGCCAAGTGGTGGTCCGGAAGAAGGAGGTCGTGATGGACATTTTGCGTATGGAAAATTTGCAGTATATCCGGGAAATAATTTCGAAACCCATTTGAAACCCTTTACTGAAGGCGCTTTTCAATTAAAGGGAGCTACTAAAAAAGCCTCCGCAGTGATGCCGTATTACACCATTTCGTATGGTCAGGATAAAAAATATGGGGAGAATGTAGGTAACGGATTCAGTAAATACATTATTACCGATTTATTACGAGACCAATACGGGTATGAAGGAGTGGTTTGTACCGATTGGTTGATTACTGCAGATGAAGGAGCTAAACCGGATGTTTTTTCGGGTAAATCTTGGGGTGTTGAAAAATTAAGTGTGGCCGAAAGACATTATAAAGTCCTAATGGCGGGAGTGGATCAATTTGGTGGCAATAATGACATTAATCCAGTACTTGAAGCATATCAAATGGGGATAAAAGAACACGGTGAACCATTCATGCGCAAGCGTTTTGAGCAATCAGCAGTTCGTTTGCTTTTGAATATATTCCGAGTAGGATTATTCGAAAATGCCTATTTAGATCCTAATGAGACCAAAGCTATTGTGGGAAAACCGGAGTTTATGAAAGCTGGATACGATGCGCAGTTGAAGTCGGTTGTGCTGATTAAAAACCAAAATAAAACGTTGCCAATTGCAAAAGGAAAGACGGTTTATATTCCAAAGAGAGTTACTCCGGCAGGAATCAACTTTTTTGGTCAGCCATCTCCTGAAAAAATTGAATATCCGGTTAATTTAGAGTTAATTAAAAAATATTATACCGTAACGGAAGATCCTGCTAAAGCGGATTTTGCGATTGTATTTATCAAAAGCCCGATAAGTGGCGGATACAGCAGAGCCGACAGAGAAGCCGGCGGAAATGGATATGTGCCAATCAGTTTGCAATTAAAAGATTATATCGCAGTCGATGCCAGAGCGCAAAGTATTGCAGCTGGAGACCCTGAAATTGACCCAACCATTACGAACCGTTCGTATTTGAATAAAACGTCAAAATCAAATTCATATCCAGATTTAAACACCATTCTGGAAACGAAGAAAGCGATGAATGGAAAGCCAGTTTTAGTTACTGTGAATATTTCTAATCCGATGGTTTTTGGAGAATTTGAAAAAGAGGTTGATGCCATCGTGGGAGAATTTGGCGTACAAGTAGAAGCTTTGCTAGATATTGTCTCTGGTAAAACAGAACCTTCCGGATTACTGCCTTTACAAATGCCGTTGAATATGTCAACCGTTGAAAAACAACTGGAAGACGTTCCTCACGACATGATTCCGTATAAGGATGCTGATGGAAATGTGTATGATTTTGGTTTTGGATTAAACTGGAAAGGGATAATCAAAGACGCCAGAACTGCCAACTACAGCGTTAAGAAATAAGTAAATTACAATTAAACCACCTTGAAATAGACTGCCCCCAAAAAGTTAGACACTATTTTGGGGGTTTTTTATGTCTAATTCTAAAATTATAATTTAAAATACGATTCTAAAAAGAAGGATTCCCTCCTTTCATTTTGTTAATTCTAAGTAAAAATAAATACTGAATTGAATATTTAAATCCTCTTTTACTACCTTTAAAAAAGATTTATGTCTTACAAAGACTCAAAAACCAAACTCATGAAAAAAATCACATTAGTTTCTCTTTCAATTATATCTCTTCTTTCTTTCAGTTGTGATGCTCAGGTAAAATCCAATGACATTCCTATTAAAGATGAAGTAAAAAACTATACACTCGAAACCGTGGCCTCCGATATTGCTATCCCTTGGGGTATGACTTGGTTGCCAGACGGCAGCATGTTAGTTACCGAAAAAAGTGGTATTCTGTATCACGTCAAAAACGGAGCAAAAACCGAAATAAAAAATGTTCCCAAAGTATATTCTCGTGGACAAGGCGGATTGCTAGACATCGTTTTACATCCTAATTATGCTAAAAATGGCTGGATTTATATGACTTTTGCTTCAGATGAAGGTGAAGGAAACGGCGGCAACACAAAACTCATTCGAGCCAAATTATTGGACGGAAGTCTCACACAAATCGAATCACTTTACAAAGCGACTCCGAACACTACAAAAGGACAGCATTTTGGCTCCCGAATTGTATTTGACAACGATGGCTATTTGTATTTTTCTGTTGGTGAACGTGGCGAACATTTTGTAAATCCACAAGACACTAAACGCGATGGCGGGAAAATATACCGATTAAATGATGATGGAAGTATTCCTAAAGACAATCCTTTTGTGGGTCAGACTGGCGCAAAAGAAGCGATTTATACCTACGGGAATCGCAATCCGCAAGGAATTGCAAAAAACCCATTAACAGGGGAAATTTGGGCACATGAACACGGACCTCAAGGTGGAGATGAAATCAATATCATAAAAAAAGGAGCTAATTATGGATGGCCAGTGGTTACCTATGGAATCGATTATGACGGAACAACAATTAGTAAAGAAAACGACAAACCAGGCATTGAAAAACCTATTTATTATTGGTTGCCGTCTATCGCACCAAGCGGAATGACTTTTGTAACCGGTGATAAATATCCCGACTGGAAAGGACATTTATTGGTAGGTTCTTTGAAATTCCAATACCTTGAATTGCTAAAGTTGAAAGGCAATGAAGTTATTGGCAGACAAAAAATTGCTACTGATATTGGTCGCGTACGTAATGTTGTGCAAGGCCCGGATGGCTATATTTATATGGGCGTTGAAGGAAAAGGAATCGTAAAAATTATACCGAACTAACTGATGTTGACAACGAAATTATTTTGGGGATTTGGTGTGTTTGTATTGGGAAGCTTCTCTTTCGAAAACCCATTTTCCGCAGACAACTATATTGACTTGAATACCGAAACCGCTGCTGTTTCAAAACTGCAGTCTCCTGGAAAAGAAATATATGCTGATTTTTGCATGCAATGTCATGGTGCAAATGGCAAAGGAGACACTAAGAACTTCCCTCCTCTTGATGGTTCTGACTGGTTAAAAACCAAAAGAAATCAAAGTATTGCTGCGGTAAAATTTGGACAAAGTGGCGAAATTGTTGTCAATAAAATAAAGTACAACAACATCATGCCTCCCATGGGACTTACGGATCAGGAAGTGGCTGATGTAATGAATTACATCATGACTTCTTGGAGCAATAAACAAACGAAAGTCGTTACCGAGAAAGAAGTCGCTGCCATAAAAAAATAAAATGTGGACTTAGGATTTCTATCTAAAAAACATACGCTACTGAAAAACCACCGTAATAATTGACTGGATTTCCCGGATAAAAATAACGCGGAGCAGCAGCGCCAAAACCAACTGCATTAGGCAAAATATTAGCCGCATATTTGGTGTCTAAAGCGTTATTAATTCCGGCATTCAGCTCTGTTTTCAAGATTTTAAGAATCGTAAAAACATAGGTCGTTTTTATATCAAGCAACGAATACCGCTCACTGTATTTTGTATTGGAATCGTTTAACGGAATTTTACCCATCGTTCGGAAAGACGTGTTTACACTAAATCCGTTTTTTGTGTTTAAATCTACTCCAAAATTAAATTGCTTTTCGGGAACACCAGTCAATTGGTTTCCCGAATAATCCGCGTCACCATCCAAGAATTCTTTGAATTTAAAGTTATTAACCGCTCCTGAAAAATAAGGTGTAATTTGAAAATGTGTTAGTTCCAAAAGTTTGTAATTAACCAAGAATTCAGAACCCGAATGTGAATTACTGCCTGCATTAATGCCTACAAATTGGTCATCGGCGGTGCGTCGTGCCACTAGTAAATTTTCAATTTGTGTGGTATAAAACGTTACTTCCGTGTATACTTTATTTTTAAGCCAGTTTCCTTTGAAACCCAATTCATAATTCCAACCTATTTCTGGTTTCAAATTGGTATTTATTTGACCTTCGGGGGTTAATGTTTCTGCAACTGAAGGAACCGAAAATCCTTTGCTGACGGACGTAAATATATTTTTCCCATTCCTTACTTTATAGGACAAACCAACTCTTGGCGACCAAACATTTCCAAAAGTAAATGGCTTTTTTTGACCACCAGAATTATTTTCGAAAACATCTTCTAACGAATATTTGGTTGTGTTTAATGCCACTCCAGTTTCCAAGTGCATCTTTTTGGAAATCCAAAGTTCCATTTGTAAAAAGTAGTTGCTATAATTTCGGTTTTGTTTGATGCCACTGAATTCATCACCTTGAATACTTCCCTGACCCGGTTTCGATTGGTACAAATTTTCAAAAAGGGAATACTCGTATTTTTCTGTTAATAACTCGGTGCCAAAACTTAGTTCAAACGGCAAAGAAAACAATTGGTCTTTATAATTTACATTGGAACGAAAACCCGCCGAACTTATATTTTCATCCAAAATATCAAACGGTCTGGGCTCATAAGCATCTTTAAAATTAGAAAAAACACTGGTTTGTATGGACCATTTTTTAGATAATTGATGATCGTATCCTAATCCTAACATGAATTTATCAAACGACTCAAAACCTTGTGCGGCTGCCCAAGTAGCGGCTGCCTTCTCTGGATTGTTTTTTAAATCCGTCTCATTGATAGAACTTGGGATATAAGCTTTCAATCGGGTGAACGTTCCCAAAAATGATAAATTACCTTTGGAACCAATTTTTTGTTTGCCGTGCAGGTTAAATGATTTTCTGTTATAGGAACTATTGGCTCTAAACCCATCGCTTTCTAAATCTGTATAACTGGTGAATACATTCGTTTTGGAATCACTGTATCCTGCGGAAATTCGGCTTTGCAACAACCCATAACTCCCTAAAGTGACTGTTGATTTCCCAAACGATTCCAGCAATGGAGTTTCTCTTGAAAACAGCTGAATCACACCACCCAAACCAGATCCAAAACTAGTGGAATTTGGTCCTTTTATGATTTCTATTTTTTCAATTGCTGCCAAATCAATATCGTCAATCGTAGTTTCACCTTCACCCGAAGTTAATGGAATCCCATCAAAATAGGCTTTTATCTTATTGGTTCCATACTGAGATCGCGCGCCAATGCCACGAATCGTTATCCTGTTGGTGTTCAAAGCACCTTGTTGCATGGTCACACCGGGAATTTTGTTTAGAACCGGAGTCAATATAATTCCGTCACTTTTATTGATGTCAGCAGTAGTAATCACTGAAACGGATGCCGCAACATTTTGAAGTATATTTTTGATTGGTGAACCTTTCAACGTGACTTCTGAAAGAGCAATGGTATCTTTTTTTACTTGGCAAAAAACAGCAGTTGCACAACATAGAAAAAGAAGAAAAGTAATGGGATTTTTGAACAATTGTTTGAGTATTTGAATGAATAAAAGCGTTTATAAAGTTAGCCTTTTCTTTTTATTTCCAAAAGTTATTCTGAAATTGTGACCAAAGCAAACTGTTTTTTTTAATTATAATCACGACCTTACAATTATATGAAATAGATTTCGTTTGAATATTGAATTAGAAGAAATTTGAAACTAGAACCCGTAAATTATGTAATAAATAGGCTTTGAAACACAATTCTAAATGACTTCTCGCTTCTAAAATACTTTATCTTTACATTAAAAAAATTAGAATTAATATATGAAAAAATCAGCTATTGCATTACTTGCACTTCCATTACTGCTTATGACCATTTCCTGTGAAAAAGGAAAAGCGGCAGATGGTGTAACCGCTACAGAAAAATCAGACACTGTAAAAACCGTCATTAAAGAAAAAACGCCTACTCTGACAATTGACACTGTTGATTTTAACAAAAGAATGATTGCCTTAAGCAACAATGACACTACCGGAAGATGGCCTGTAAAAGCGCCCTATCCTTTGCCGGGAGCGTTATTACCATACAATAGAATTATTGCGTATTACGGAAATTTATATTCCACTAGAATGGGGATTCTAGGCGAACTCCCTAGAAAAGAAATGCTGGCAAAACTGCAAGGCGAAGTAGCTAAATGGCAGGCAGCAGATTCTACTGTTAAAGCAATTCCTGCCTTGCATTACATTGCTGTTACTGCTCAAGGTGCTCCGGGGAAAAACAATATGCACCGCTTACGAATGCCTTTTAAACAAATTGACACTGTGATTAGCTGGGCAAAACCCATCAATGCATTAGTGTTTTTAGATATTCAAGTAGGTCACAGTACGGTTAAATCTGAAGTGGCGGAATTAGAAAAATATCTCTCTATGCCAAATGTACACCTTGGAATTGACCCTGAATTTTCGATGAAAAACGGAGAGCGTCCAGGTTCTAAAATTGGGCATTTTACGGCAGCGGATATTAACGACGCGATTACTATTTTGGCAGATATTGTGCGCAAAAATAAACTGACTCCAAAAGTGTTAGTAATACACCGTTTTACACAAGGAATGGTCAAAAATTATAAAGACATCAAAACCGTTCCCGAAGTTCAAATCGTTATGGATATGGATGGCTTTGGAAGTAAAGTATTAAAAAAAGATTCTTACGTAAGTTATATTTATAGAGAACCTGTACAATTTGCCGGTTTTAAATTATTCTATAAAAATGACAATAAAAACGACTGGAAAATGTACAGCCCAGAAGAATTAGTGAAATTTACTCCAAAACCTATTTACATTCAATACCAATAATTTACCATTGAATTCATGAAAAATATTTTTTATTCCGTTTTCGTTGGACTATTTTTAATGGTAAGCTGTAAATCTGAACCCCGTAAAATAGTTCCGGAAGTTCCGCTTGTTGTTACTCCCGCAAAAGTTGTAGCACCAAAAAAAGTAGCTGCTGATGCCGCAACCATTCTTTCGAAAAAAGAAGTTCCCATTTTATGTTATCATAATATTAAAGAATTGAAAGCGGGTGATGGTGAAATGACAAAAACATATACGGTTTCACCATCAAATTTTGCACAGCAAATGAAAGCCTTATCTGATGCCGGTTATCATAGTATTTTACCCAATCAATTGAACGACTATCTCGCATATGATGTACCGTTGCCTTCAAATCCAGTAATGATTACCTTTGATGATACGCGAGAAGAACAATTCAGCATTGGCGCAGCCGAGATGAAAAAATACGGTTTTAAAGGCGTGTTTTTCATCATGACTGTTTCTATTAACCGACCGGGATATATGAGCAAAGAGCAAATTAAAAGCTTATCTGACGACGGGCATGTGGTAGGTGCGCATACTTGGGATCATCATATGGTCACAAAATATGCTGGCGACGACTGGAATACACAATTAGTCAAACCAAAAGCAAAACTGGAAGATATTATAGGGAAACCGGTAACCGATTTTGCGTATCCGTTTGGTTTATGGAATACGGCTGCAATTCCTGAAATTAAGAAAAGTGGTTATGAAATGGCTTATATCTTGTCTACCAAAAGAGATCCTGTAGATCCATTATATACCATTAGGCGTATTATTGTTTCCGGAACTTGGTCTACTGAAGGGATGATGAAATCCATAAACTCTTCTTTTAATAAAACAGAATAGCAAATTAAAAAGCTTCTAATTTTGATTTTTTATCCAATAAAATCAATGCCACGAACTATTAATTAGCAATACAACAGATGAAAAGGTTTTTATGAAACCTTCGATGAGTTTAGTTCTAATGAGTTTATTAACTACAAATTACAGCCATAAAAAAAGCACTATCGTATTCCAAGGAATATAATAGTGCTTTTTCATTTATAATGTAACTTTCGTTATCTCGGAGACAACCAACCCTCAGGATTGTTATAAGTCGTATTCTGGAGGATTAGGAATTTAATGATCGTTTTTCCTGTTTCCCCATTGGTTCTTACTTTCCCCAAACTTTGCTTGATACTTACTTTATCCCCTTTACTTACATTTACTGAACTTAAATTCTGATATACTGTGAAGTAATCTCCATGTTGTATCATTACCGCTTTGTTTACGGGTGACAATACAATAACACTGGTTACTTCTCCGCCAAAAACGGCTCTGGCACTTGCGCCTTTATCAGTAGTAATTTCCACACCACTATTGTGTACGGTTATCGTATTAAATAAAGGATGCGTTTGGTTTCCGTATCCTAATGACACATATCCTTTTTCAACCGGATAAGGCAATCTTCCTCTGTTAGCTCTAAAATTATCTGCAATAATTTTTGATTCAGGCGTCAACTCAATTTTGGACGATGAAACGGCAGCTCTTGAAACAGGCGCACTTGGATTGGCTTTCGCTTTTTCTAAGGCCGCTTTTCTATTGGCTGCAGCAATTGCTTCCCGAATCAATTTATTGATTTGTCTGTCAATCGTTCTGTATTCCTGCTGTTTTTTCTTGATTTCTTGGGCTATCTTCTTTTTGTCTTTTTGGATAACGTTTACTAACTTCAATTGCTCCTTTTTCTCTTTTTCGAGTGATAAGCGCTCTTTTTCATTTTCAGCAATCAGTTTTTGTTTTGCTGTTTTTTGTACATTCAGTTTTTGATTGAAATCAGTAAGCTTATTAGACTTCGTTTTTATTTCTTCACCCTGCATTTTGCGGTAACCGGTATATTGTTTCATATACTGCGCTCTTTTGTACGCCTGTAAAAAATTTTCAGATGATAATAAAAACATCGCTCTACTTTCCGATGAACGACTTTTATACGATTTGACAATCATTTCGGCATAATCCTCCTTCAGTTCTGCCAATTCTTTCTTCAATTTATTAATCTGAACTTGATTAATATACATGTCATTACTCAGCAATTTGGTTTGCTTTTCAGTCGTGTTTATTAATTTTTCTTTAAGCTTTATTTTAGTGCTTTGAATGATTACTACATTGACAGCAGATTTTTCTTTTTTCTTTACAGATTGTAATAACTTTTCATTTTCTCTAATTTCTTTTTGAATTTGAGCTTTACGTTCTTCTAATTTTTCTTGTTGTGATTCCTGACTCCACAGTAATGAAGTCATACAGATAAAAATTAGGCTTAGGAGAAATTTTGGCATATCGGAAAAATATTTTTGCTAATTTACTTAATTATAATTCTTTTGTACCCATTTGGAACACTATAAGGAAAAGAAAGTTCTTCATTGAAAGTTACCGAGTTGTATTCCAGATTAATTTCGGTGTTTCCTTTCTTCTGAAACGTATTGATTAAAACGCTAGTAGGCAAAACAGCTTCATTATACACTTTGTTGTCAGCGTAAGCTACTTTGATCATTCGCTCTTCGGCAGTTTGCGTGATTTCTTGTTTTTGAACTAAAAATTTATCGGAATCCAAAAAGAATGATTTTTTTGTATTCTTATTCGATGTATCATCCAATCGATACGTTTGTTCCAATAACGTTTCCAAATATTTCCCTTTGGTCAAATCATCAATTGCCTGACCTAACAACATGTTCTGGATTTTATTGTAATCTAAATCCGTTCCTAACCATTGGCTTAAGCTACTGAAATCACCTTCAAAATATTTCCCGTTTATCTTTTCGTAATAGCTCACTGTTTTAGGAGTGATTAATGCTTTTGCCATTGTAATTCCCAGAAAACGAATGCTTACCAAAATCTGTTCATCTTTCTTGATTTTGATTTCAGCAGTAACATTTTGCGTTTGTTTATCATCGGCATAACGGGCACTTGACTTAATATATAATGTAGAAAATTCATTTTTATTGTTGTAATGATTTTCTATTATTTTTTTGGCCGACATTTTTTCTGCCGCTGCAACTGGCTGATTACTGGCCGAAACTGCAATGGCTTTCGATTTACAAGAAACCATAAAAACAGTAAGCAGTACTAGTATTGAAATTTTTTTGATCATTTTTTTTCTTTTAATAATTGATTGGCTTTAGCAAAAAACAAGTCTTTTTTCTTGAAATCTCCCAAACCATTATACGCTTCTCCAATTTGGATATTGAAATTTATTTCCAATTCCTTATTCTCCACTACATAATCCATGCCCATTTCTAAAAAATCCTTCGCTTTTTTAAATTGCTGCAGCTGATTGTTAGCCAAACCAACATAATAATAAAACTGAGGCTGCGTTGGAAAAGTCTCTACTAGTTCCAGAGCTTTCTTGGCTACCAGATCAAATTGTTTACGCTCAGTAAGCGCTTGAAGCAAAAGTAAATGCGTTTCAATAACATCGCCTACTCCATTACTAACGGATTTTTCATAATAAATAATGGCTTTTTCCCATTGTTTTTTAGCGTGAAAAAATTTTCCAATTTCTTTCGCAACATCAACCGATTTGTCATTTTCGAAATAACCAACGGCTTTTTCTAAATCAGGCGAATATTGCGGATTCTTATCAGAGAAAATCAAAAATTCATTTAGAATCCGATGTTTAATTTTTGAATCTATTTTGGCACTAGCCAAAACAATATTCATTGCTTTTATAGCTTTTGGTGCGTCATTTGAATCTAAATAATTCTTGAATAAACTCACTTGCGCCCACTCCGAATCTGGAATTGCTTTTTCTAGTTTTTTGACGGTTTCAAAAGCTTTTGTTTCTTCATTATTTTTCGAATACAAAAATATTAAACTGATATAATTAGACTCTTCTTGCGGGTTTTTAACAATCAATCCTTCCAGATTCGAAATTTCGTTGTTTTGAAACTTCCCTTCGGACAAGATTTGGCTTTTGTATAATTCCCTTCTATCTGTTTTTCCAATAGTTTCATTGAGTTCCTGAATTAACGCCAAAGCTTTCTCAAACTGATTGGTCCCCATATAAAGTGAGGTCAAATCTTCTTTGTATTTTGGATCAAATTCAATCAACTTATTGATAACGGCAATTCCCTGAGTGAAATTTTTAGTATCGTAACTCACATCATACATTCCGATCCAAAACCATTTGTTTTTAGGATCAATCTTAGTGGCGTTTTCAAAATAATTATAGGCGCTTTTATATTCTTTTAATGCTAAATAATTCTTTCCCAATTCATAGTAAACGCTTGCATCATTAGGTTTTAGTTTATTGGCTTTATCCAATGCTACTATCGCTTTATCATAATTTTCAATGCCTTTTTGAAGTAAGGATTCATAAAAAAGTTCCTGAAACTGATCGGTATCAAGCTTGATTTCTTCGGGCTCCGTTTGCGCCCACAGCAAGGCCGAATTGCATTGCAAAACGAGAAAAAAAATTATGAAAGCGCTTTTTTTCATGCTGTATTTTTAATCCTGAATCTTTATTATATAATACCACTTAACATTACAAATAATAACTTTCGTCGCATACTTGTTTAAACATATTAGTCATATAAGTTTTGAATTAATTCAAGTAAAACTAATAGTTCATTTAAGCGAAGCCACATAGCCTTACAAGACTCGTATGTTTAAAATTAAATACTTTTATTTTTGATTATAGCATTAAAGTAGTTGGACCTATTTAATGTCATACTAAAAAATGAGTGAAATATTTAATATATAAGTCATACAAGAATTAAACCTTAAATGACCTTATGATTGTTTAAGTTACATACGGCTAACACAATTGAAACTTAAACTTACATGACTTATATGGTAAAAAAAATGCAACATTGTTTTATTCTTATTGCTTAGTGCATTAATTGAATCCTTTTACTCCAATACCGAATAATCTCCAATACTAATACTAGTGAAATTTCCATCAAAACTAGCGTGATTCCCGATCATCGCATTGTCCAAATTCGCATTTTTAATATGAGAATGCGTTTGCACCAAACTGTTTTGTATCGTACTGTTTGAAACATGACATCCGTCTCCTAAAGATACATTAGGACCAACAGTTGCGTTTGTCAGAACTACATTTTTACCAATATAACAAGGCGGAATAATAGTCGAATTCTCTAATTTGACATCAAAATCCACCAAATGTTCCCCATCATTATGCAAGAATCCTAACATTCTAGAATTGGTTTCCACAGTTACATTCTTGTTGCCACAATCCATCCATTCGTCCACTTTACCGGGAACAAATTTCATGCCTTTGGCCATCATTTGTTTGATACCGTCATTTATCTGGTATTCGCCACCGTGGATAATATTGTTATCTAATACTAATTGCAGTTCATTTTTCAGCACGGCAACATCTTTAAAATAATAGATTCCAATTACGGCAAGATCGGATACAAAAGTTGCCGGTTTCTCTACTAATTCTACTATTTCATTCGCTTCATTCAGTTTTACAACACCAAAAGCTTCGGGTTCATCCACTTGTTTTACCCAAATCACGCTGTCGGCATTTTGGTCTAAATCGAAATCTGCACGAATTAACGTATCGGCATAAGCGATAACTGCTGGTCCGCTCAAAGAATCTTTAGCACACATAATGGCGTGACCGGTTCCTAAAGCTTCGTTTTGGTAATAAATAGTTCCTTTGGCGCCTAGTTTTTGCGCGATAGCAAGTAGTTCTTCTTCAACTTTTTTGCCAAATGTTTCATGAATAATAAAAGCTACTTCTTCAATATCTTGATTCAAAACACCGGCAATATCCTCTACCAAGCGATGAACGATTGGTTTTCCGGCGATAGGAATTAATGGTTTAGGAATGGTTAATGTATGTGGGCGAAGGCGTGAGCCACGGCCGGCCATTGGGACAATTATTTTCATGTTTTTTTTTATTGAAAGATTAAACGATCGAAAAATTTAAAAATTATCACAAATCTTTAAATTTTTCAATCTTTAAATTATTAAATTTATTTCACTCCAGTACTTCCAAAACCACCTTCTCCTCTGGAAGTTTCTGTCAGTTCCTGAACTTCAATCCACTCCGCACGTTCGTGTTTTGCGATGATGAGTTGGGCAATGCGTTCTCCGTTTTGGATCACGAAATCTTCATTGGATAAATTTACTAAAATAACTCCAATTTCGCCACGATAATCGGCATCTACTGTTCCGGGAGCATTCAGTACCGTAATTCCGTTTTTAGCCGCCAGACCGCTTCTTGGACGAACTTGCGCTTCGAAACCAATTGGCAATTCGATAAAAAGACCTGTTTTTACGATGGCTCTTTCCAGTGGTTTTAGTGTTATGGATTCCGATAAGTTGGCTCGTAAGTCCATTCCTGCCGAGGCTATGGTTTCATAGTTAGGCAAGGCATGTTGTGATTTATTGATGATGTTTATTGTCATTGTTTTTTATTTAAAAATAGGAATATAGGAGGGACAAGTTATGACTTGTACTTACATATTCTTTTTTACTGTTTTCGATTTTTTAGCCCTGATTGAAGCGGCATCCTTTTCTTTTTTTCTATAAAAAAGAAAAGATACAGCAAAAAGCAGGAAATAGCTCCTAAAAACTAGATTCTAATTCTTTTTTCGATTCAACATTTTGATTAATAATTCTTTTTCATTGTGGTATATAAAATACATAAACACCAGTAATAACGTGATTCCTACGTAATAATTCTCCCTGAAACCATAAAAAGAAACTGCCGAAAATCCTACTGAAATCAGTAAATACATAAGTATTTTATTGGTGTCATACGGAATAGGATAATACTTATTCCCAAAATAATAGGAGATGGTCATCATGCTTCCGTACGCTGCAATAGTGGCGATTGCCGAGCCGTAATAACTCATTGTTGGGATCAGCAAGTAATTTAACACCAGTGTAATTATGGCTCCCACGATAGAAATATAGGCACCAACATGGGTTTTATCTATTAGTTTGTACCAAACGGAAAGATTGGTGTAAATGCCTAAGAAAAAGTTGGCAAGAATAATCAGCGGTACTACTTTCATGGCTTCCCAATAGGACTCATCCCGAATCATAATGACTTTTAATACATCCGCAAAAACGATGACGGACAGTAATATAAAAGACCCAAAAATCACAAAATATTTGGTAATTGTAGCATACGTTTGTGGTGCGTTTTTATTATCCGAGTGACTAAAAAAGAAAGGCTCAATTCCTAGCGTATATGCCGTACGATACAAAACCATGAACAACCCAAGCTTGTAACAAGCGGAATACACTCCTACTTCGGCGGCGGCAATATCTGGTGGCAATAAATAGCCTAAAAGTATTTTGTCGAACTGTTCGTTGATGGCAAATGCAATTCCGGCAACCATAATTGGCATTCCGTACTGCATCATGCGTTTCCACAGCGAATAATCAAAATGCCATTTGAGTTTGAAATAATTGGGTGACAGCAGTATAAATGTCAGCAAGCTGGCAACAATATTGGACACAAAAATATAGCCTATTTGAAAATCTTCCAAGTATAAAGAACGTAAAATACTGTCAGGATTTGATTTTGCAATCGCGGGTAAATAACTCAAAAAGAAAAGGCTCAGAAACAAATTGACGGCTACATTTCCTATTTTGATTATGGCGTATTTTATGGGTTGCTGATTGACTCTTAATTTAGAAAATGGAATAATTACCAAGGCATCAAGCACTAAAATCCAAATAGTGTAACTAATGTATTGTTCGTCTATTTCAGCCCAACTGGATATAGTATTTCGGAATAATAAGGCTAAGAATAAGAACGCAATGGAAGTCCAAAAAATGGAAACGGACGTAGTTTCAACTACCGAATTCTTATTAGTTTCTTTGTTATAAAACCTGAAAAAAGCGGTTTCCATTCCGTAAGAAAGAATGACATTGAAGAAAATCATGCCGGCAAAAATGATGGAAACCTTCCCATATTCTGCTTTTGGAAGTAAATCCGTGTATAAGGGCACCAAAAAAAAACTGAACATTCGCGGCACAACCGTTGCTAATCCATAAATGGCGGTCTGTTTAAAAAGATTTTTATATAATCCCAAAATGGTGTTTTTATTAAAATTAAGGAAACAAAAATAACTAATTCTTTGGTTTAAACCGATGAAGTGAATGTTTGTTTTGAAAGAGAAAAATCAATTACAAAAGCTTTTCAATTGCAAAAAATTATCGCAAGGGTTTTTCTAGGACATTCGATATTTTATAAAAAAGGGTTTTACCGTTTTTCGTATATTCCAAAACTGCTTCATTGGATTTTAAATCAAATTTAGATTTATGAACGACCGGTGCTTTATTGCCATATTCTTTGGCAGGATTTTTATCCATAATCAAATCTTCTTTTTTAATACTTTGTAAAAATGAAGATTTAAAGTCTTTTGGTGTAATTTCCTGAACTAGAGATTCTTGATTGTGAAAGTAGATTTTTTCCAGTTTGATGTTTGCCGCAAGCGGTTTTTTGAATTCGATATAAAAATTGATCACGCTGCTTTCCGTACCTTTTTTGACTTTTTGGTAGAATACTGATTGTATTTCTTGAGGAAATTCCGTTTGAAGTTCGTGTTTCATAGCACAAAAAGTAAGGCTGATAGCAGTAATCAATACGAAACTAATTTTTTTATATCCTTTCATAACTTTAGATTTAACTTAATCCTTCTTCATTCAAAATCTTAAGAAAATGAAATCCTTTTGGTACATACCCTTGGTTGTAATAAAAGCGATGTGCGGTAAAGTTGCCGGTAAAAGCATCTAGCACAATCATGGTACAGCCCAGTTCTTTTGCTTTAGCATCAACATAATCCGTCATCATTTTGCCAATGCCTTTTTTACGATGCTCCGGATGCACAATAAAGTTGTCGATTTCCATATATTTACCAGACCATAGTTTAATACCTGACCACAATCCTGAGAGTCCAACACAAACCTCCTTTTCAAAAACGGCGATTTGTATGTAATTATGCAGAATCATTTCCGTAAGATAGGAATCGTATTTTTCTAAAGTAAAATTGCTATATAGATGTTGCATGACAGGATATTGCGACAGCATTTCTTGTTTTGTGGTGAGTTCTCTAATTTCTAAATTCATTCTTTAAGGAATTATTTTAAACTATAAAATTAAACAAAAAAAGAGCCAACAGGTGTTGGCTCTTAGAATATATTTTGAATCAATACTATATTACCCATTCAACGCTTCTGCTCCACCAACAATCTCCAAGATTTCGTTAGTAATAGCAGCTTGACGTGCTTTGTTGTATGTTAATTTCAATTGATTTCTCAATTCGGTTGCATTGTCAGTTGCTTTGTGCATCGCAGTCATACGCGCTCCGTGCTCTGAAGCAAATGAATCACGAATCCCTTTATACAACTGTGTTTTCAATGATTTTGGAATCAATGTTAACACAATTTCCTCTTTTGAAGGTTCAAAAATATAATCTCCAGGATTAACCGTAAGATCAGATTTTAGGGACGCTAAGGGCAAAAATTGTTCTGTTTGAATGATTTGTGTAGCTGCATTTTTAAATTGGTTGTAAATCAACTCAATTTTATCGTATTCACCGGCAACGAATTTCTCCATTAGTGAATCGGCAATTTTGGCCACATTATCAAAAGTCAAATCATCAAAAACAGTACTTTGATTGTCTACAACCGATAATGTTTTGCTTAAAACATCATTTCCTTTTTTACCAATAGCAAAAATATCAACTTGTTTCCCTGCGTAAAATTCAGCACGGCTTTTAGCTTCTTTGATTGCATTCGTATTAAAAGCACCTGCCAAACCTCTGTTAGAAGTTACTACAACAAGTAATACTTTCTTGATTTCGCGTTGTGTCGTATATTCACCACCAGCATCACCTTCGAGTGTAGCAGAAAGATTTTGCAATAATTCCGTTAATTTTTCGGCATAAGGGCGCATTGCTGTGATTGCATCTTGTGCTTTCTTTAGCTTTGCTGCAGAAACCATTTTCATTGCCGATGTAATTTGCATCGTCGATGAAACGGAAGTAATTCTATTACGGATTTCCTTTAAATTTGCCATTGTTTTGTAAGTATTAAGTAGTAATTTTTAAATAATAAGTAATAAAGAAAACCTTACTACTTACTACTTAAAATTTAAAACTTTTTTAGTTATATTTTGCTGATAATTCTTTTGCTACAGTTTCGATTACATCTGTAATTTCGTCTGTTAATTTTCCTGCTTTCAACGCATCAAGAGTAGCTCTGTGTTTGTTGTTTAAGAATTCCAAGAAATCTTTCTCAAATTCTCTTACTTTGTTCACAGGAACATTTCTCAATAAGTTTTTAGAACCAGCATAGATAATCGCAACTTGATCTTCAACAGTATATGGATCGTTTAAACCTTGTTTCAAGATTTCAACGTTTCTTTTTCCTTTTTCAATTACGTTTAAAGTAACTGCATCTAAATCAGAACCAAATTTAGCAAACGCTTCCAACTCACGGAATTGTGCTTGATCCAGTTTCAAAGTACCTGCTACTTTTTTCATTGATTTAATTTGTGCATTTCCTCCAACACGAGATACCGAAATACCTACGTTGATTGCCGGACGAACACCAGAGTTAAACAAATCTCCATCCAAGAAAATTTGACCATCTGTAATCGAAATTACGTTTGTTGGGATATATGCAGAAACGTCACCAGCTTGAGTTTCAATAATTGGTAAAGCAGTAAGAGAACCACCACCTTTTACAATTGATTTCAATGAATCTGGTAAATCATTCATATTTCTAGCAATTCCATCATCAGCAATTACTTTACAAGCACGTTCTAATAAACGACTGTGCAAGTAAAAAACATCTCCAGGATATGCTTCACGTCCCGGTGGTCTTCTTAATAAAAGAGAAACCTCACGGTATGCAACAGCTTGTTTAGATAAATCATCATAAACAATTAAAGCTGGACGACCTGAATCTCTAAAATATTCTCCAATTGCAGCACCTGCGAAAGGAGCATATACTTGCATTGGAGCTGGATCAGATGCGTTTGCAGCAACGATAACAGTATACGCCATTGCACCTTTTTCTTCTAACATTTTAGCAATTCCTGCTACAGTAGAAGCCTTTTGTCCAATAGCTACATAGATACAAAATACAGGTTTTCCTGCATCGTAAAATTCTTTTTGGTTTAAGATAGTATCGATACAAACAGTTGATTTACCTGTTTGACGGTCACCAATAACTAGCTCACGTTGTCCACGACCTACTGGAATCATTGCATCTACTGCTTTGATACCTGTTTGTAATGGTTCAGTAACGGGCTGACGGAAGATAACTCCAGGTGCTTTTCTTTCTAAAGGCATCTCGTATAAATCTCCACCGATTGGTCCTTTTCCATCAATTGGAAAACCAAGTGTGTTTACTACACGACCTACCATTTGTTCTCCCACTTTAAGAGAAGCAATACGTTGTGTTCTTTTTGCAGTTGAACCTTCTTTTATTCCTGTAGATGGTCCTAAAAGTACCACACCTACATTGTCTTCTTCAAGATTCAAAACAATAGCTTCTAATCCATTGTCAAATTCAACTAACTCTCCATATTGAACATTAGAAAGCCCGTAAATACGAGCAATACCATCTCCAACTTGAAGTACGGTTCCTACTTCTTCTAGTGTAGCACCAGATTCAAAACCTTCTACTTGCTTTCTTAATATTGCTGAAATTTCAGCAGGTTTAATTTCCGCCATAATAATTATTTTTACCTATTTTTTTATATTGATTTAGAATATAAATCAACTAAATCTTTTAAACCATTAACGTTACTGTAATCAATCTTTTCTATGTCGCTACTAGATATAGTTTCTCCTATATATTCTTTTAATTTGCTGTAAAACTTTTCTTCTTTACCTTTTTTAATCAAAATTTGAAAACCTTTCTCTTGAGCTGGTATTTTAATTACATATGAATTTGAAGGTATATCTTGATAAATACTCATCTTATCTGTAATTTGTACTTCTTTAAAATATTTCCATGAAGCTGTAGCTAGAGAAATTCCAGCCATGGCACCTAAATCAAGTGCAGAATTATCTTTTGGTGCAGCAACCTCTTCAACTTTTACCAATAAAGCTCTATACTTTGTCTCTGACTTATCATCATTAATGATACTAAAAAGTACATTCTCTTTTGCTTTATAATTGTAATATCTTAGATCACCTTTTTCGTTTTTGGCTAAAACTTTTAATATTTTTCCAACACCATCTAAATCAACCATTCCATTAGATGAACTGCTCATTACAATTTTTTCGAAATCAATTGAAAGTGTCCCTTCTAATTTCTCTCCTTTTGGATCAATTGCATACCCAATTTTATCATAAATATTAGATGAGTTTAATTTAGCGGCATCAAATTTAGCCATTTTATCAGCTTGTCTTGCTCCTAAAAGAACTTCCGCCTCCATCAAAGTCATATATTTTTGCCCATTCAAATAGGTTATATCAACTAATTCTTTTACAAAACTTTCAGAAGAAGCTAAATCCGCATTATTGATTTTTGCAGTTGGAACATAAGTAAAAGTTTTATCAGATTCAACTAATGCTACTACCATTTTACCGCCTCTCTCAACAGCTTGAACTAATACTCTACCACTCAATGATGCGATTTCAACATTTAAAACCGGAGTTGGCGATGCATTCTGTTTCATAGAAACATCATATTTTGCAACAACTCTTGACATAAATTCTTTGTTTTGTTCTGCACTATATTTCTCTGTAAAAGCATCTTTAGGTACTACTCCAGAAAAAATCAATTTGTCTTTACGAAAAACCTGATAGTTCATAGTAGCTAAGTCTTTCTCAATAACTTTAGCAGCTTCCTTCAATTTTTCAATCTCTGCTGAAATACTTGGACGTTCTTCAGCAAAAAAAGCATCCAGATTCTCCACACCGTTAGACGTTAAAATATTGTACTTTTTAGCAAGGATTTCTGCAACAGCTTTTTTATAATTCAATGTAAAAGACATTAGAGCAAAATCTACTTCTGTAGTTTTTGTACCATCCAGATTTGTAACAACTAACCAACTTTTAGAATTTTGGGCATCAATTTTATGTGTCTTCAAGGTTGCAATGATAGCATTGGCATTATTAATTGAAGTATATTTAAATTGCGTACCTGCTTTGTCCTTTTCAACTTTCGCTACTGCAACATTATCAAATAAAATCTGATCATCATCTTCTTTTATTTTCTGACCAAAAGAAAATAACGATGTACTTAAAATAAATAAAAATAGAATTTTTTTCATTGTTAGAATTTAGTTGATTAACTCTCTTTTTAATACTTGTAATCTATTGGCAACTGAAGCATTGTATTGCTTATCACCTATTCTCAAAATAAAACCTCCAATAATTGCAGGGTCTACTATATTTTCTAATGTTATTTTCTTATCTGAAAGCGTAGCAATTTTTGCTAAAACTTTAGCTTCTAAAATTGAATCCATAGGAACAGCTGTAGTCACTTGCGCTAACTCAATCCCATTTGCTAAGTCAGATAATTTACCATATTCAGTAGCAATTGCACCTAATATTTCGAATCTTTTGTTTTCAAATAACAAATGAAACAACCCTTGAGTTACGCCATTGATACCTGCAAAAATTTCTAACAATGCATTTTCTTTCACCGCAACTTTAATGGTAGGGTTCTGAATAAAAGTACTCAATTCTAAATTCCCATTAATAGTGGTAGCAATAGTTTTCATATCACTGCTTACTGCTTCGGCAACATTTTTTGAGTTTGCTAAGTCCAAAATTGCTTTTGCATAACGAATTGCTGCTCTTGTACTTGCCATAATTAGTTCAATTTAACGTCACCTAACATATTCTCAATCAATTTAGTTTGAGCTTCTTTGTTAGATAATTCATCTTTTAATACTTTCTCAGCGATACTCAATGACAATGAAGAAACTTGTGATTTCAATTCAGCCATAGCTGCATTTTTTTCTGCTAAGATAGCTGTTTTAGCTTGCTCAATCATTCTTGCGCCTTCTGCTTGTGCATCAGCTTTAGAATCAGCAATCATTTTTTCTCTCATTTCACGCGCTTCCTTTAATAAAGAGTCACGCTCTAATCTTGCTTCCTGAAGAATACGTTCGTTTTCTGCAGTAAGATTTTGCATTTCTCTACGAGCAGTTTCTGCTGAAGATAACGCTTCATTGATTGAATCTTCTCTACCTTTTACTGCGCCAAGAATTGGTTTCCAAGCAAATTTTCTTAAAAGGATGAAGAAAACTAAAAAGATAATAGAGGTCCAAAAAATTAAACTCTCCGGTGCTGTAAAATTCATATATTTATATTTAAAAGTTTGTTTTAGAAATAAAAACTCCCTGATACCAACCGTATCAGGAAGTTTTAAGCTTTAATTATGCGTTTGTGATCAACGCAACAACTACTGCGAAAAGTGCAACACCTTCAATAAGTGCAGCAGCAATAATCATAGCAGTCTGGATTTTTCCAGCAGCCTCAGGTTGACGAGCAATAGCGTCCATTGCAGAACCACCAATTTTTCCAATACCTAGACCTGCACCAATAACAGCTAATCCAGCTCCGATTCCAGCTAATACCATAATACTAAATTTAATATAGTTAATAATTAATAAAACACATTTTAATGATGATCATGCTCTTCTACAGCCTGACCAATAAACAATGCTGTCAACAACGTGAAGATATAAGCCTGCAACGCCGCAACCAACATTTCAAGTACACTCATGAACACTACGAAAGCTCCAGAAATAGGTGCAACGGCTACTGTTTTGAATATAAAAATCAATGAGACTAAACTCAAGATGATAATATGTCCTGCAGTAATGTTTGCGAATAAACGAATCATTAATGCAAAAGGTTTTGTCAACATTCCGATAATTTCTACAGGAATCATAATAGGATACAATGCTTTAGGAACTGGAGGCATAAAAATATGTTTCCAATAATCTTTGTTGGCACTGAAAGAAGTTACAATAAAAGTAATCAATGCTAATACAAATGTAAAGAAGATATTTCCGGTAAGGTTTGAACTGAAAGGGAAAAAAGGAATCAATCCAATAAGGTTGTTAATCCAGATAAAGAAAAATATAGTCAATAAATACGGCATGTATTTCGCGTATTTTTTTGTTCCAATATTAGGTATAGCAATTTCATCTCTAACGAATATTACTAATGGCTCTAGAAATCCAGCGATTCCTTTTGGCGCCAATTTATTTTTATTGTAAGAACGTGCAACTGCAAGAAACAAAAAGAACAATACAAGAGCTGACATCAACATCGAGAAAACATTCTTAGTGATTGAAAAATCAAGTGGTCTGGCGTCAAACGCGAAAGCACCGTTTTTTCTTTGGTCTTCTGTTAAGGTTTCAAATTTATCTGCGTAAAAGATAACCTCATTGAAACGAACTAATTTCTGACCGTTCACATCAATAATATGGTGTCCTTCATTATCATGGTGAAATTGTTCAGAAGAGAACATTTCCAATCCGTTGTTTGTCCACAATATCACAGGAAGATAAAACGTAATAGGATGACCATCATAATCCGCAATGTGGAATTCATGAGAATCTCCAATGTGATCATTAATCAATTCCGTGGCATTGAATTCTTTTTCAGCAGAATGACCTGTTTCTCCATGTGCTTCTGCAGCTGGAGCAGCGTTTTCAGTGTGATTTTGAAGACTATCCGCGGTTGGATTTGCGAAAGTAACCAACGGCATACACGCTAGAAAAGTAACTAACAGGAATTGAAGTGATTTTTTTGAAATTACCATTATTAATTGTGTATCTGATTTTACGTTTTTAAAATTTTTTGCAAAGGTACATATTTAATTCAAAATTGAAAATTATAATGATGATTTTAAAAAATGAATTTTACAATCGCATTGCATTATTTTCAAGCAACTTATCTTTTATTTATTAATCGTACCGAAAAAACTGTTTCAAAAAGCAAAAATAGGAAATAAGGGATGAAAAAAGCCGCAATATCCAAATTAGTTTCTCGACCTTCTGATTGAATCAATGGAAGCAAAAAAACAACAGCTGCCATCATTTTCACGAAAGTGGTTCCCAGAAAAGCAAAACCAGTGAAATCCGGAAAATTGGCATTTACAAACAGTAGCAATACATATATTAAAAGTGTGGTTCCAAACAAGAAAAGGTAAATACTCCATGTAGCATAAAAGAAATCATGATCTTGACTGAAGGCCGATGAACCATAATATTGAGCAAAAAATAAGAGTAGTGTGAAGGGCACTAAATACTTCAGAAACGAGAAAAAATTGATCATTCGTTATTATTATTAATATTTTTAACTTGGCGAATTACGTTATAAAGTGCTATAAAAACAGACAATAACGATAATATAATAGTGTAAAAAGAAGAGGATTCGTCTGAATATTTTTCATCCAGCCACATCCCAAAATAAGTAAATGCGAAAATGACAACTCCCATTTGGAACGGAATCCCCAAAAATACCAACCATTTATTGAAATTGTTTTTATTTGGAGTTTTACTGTCCATTATTCAAGTTTTGATTTTTAATATTTGTTTTCATCGTACAAGAAGCAGTGAAATCAGCACCTGGCTCCACCGATAATTTCCCTACAGACACTTCGCCATGAATGATGGCCTTCGCTTTTACATTAAGGACTTCTGTAACTTCAATTTTTCCTTCAAATTTTCCTTCGATATCCGCATTTTTGCATACAATATCACCAACGACACTTCCTGCCGGTCCAATGACAATTTTTCCTCCAGACTGAAAATTACCGATTAAATTTCCATCCAATCTAAAATCAGCTTGCGAAATGATATCGCCTTTTATGGT
The DNA here is from genome assembly GCF_003314435.2 of Flavobacterium petrolei. Classification (GTDB taxonomy): domain Bacteria; phylum Bacteroidota; class Bacteroidia; order Flavobacteriales; family Flavobacteriaceae; genus Flavobacterium; species Flavobacterium petrolei. Next base: position 921,109 of record NZ_QNVY02000001.1, read on the forward strand.
AGTCCCTTCCACGATTCGATTGGTTTTTCCCAAAAGATCAGTGTAGGATTTTTGTTTTTTATCAAACATAGTTATTATCTTTTTAGTGCTATATATGCGTCAAGGCTTTTCTTAATCTGGATTACTTTATAATTTTGATTAGAAACCACAATTGAGGTCTGATTACTTTCAAGGGACTTATCAGCTTGAATCTTTGCAACAATATTATTTGCAAAAGCTGCTGAATTTAAACCATGAATGGTAATAAAACTTTCTTTCTCATTATAAAAATCGTAAGAGTACGATAGCTCCTGAAAGTTATTTTCTTTAATAAACTTCTTTATTTTTTCTTCCAAAGCTTTTGTATCATTATCTTCCTTTTTACCTACTGTATATAGAATTTTCCAATTATTGGTTTCCACTGTATTAAATTCCATTTTCTCTAAAAAAGGAATTTGTTCGGTCAGAATAACTTGCGCATTTTTACCTTCTTCACTATTTGGATAATTATCCGCCACCACTTGCAATGCATTTTTGTAGGCGGTTACTCCTTTTAGTTTACCAATGGTATTTGCTTTAAGCAACTCAAATTTAGATACAATTTCCTCGCCTGAAAACTGATTTATCAAAGCGTCTGAATTTTCCAACACACTAACAAACTGTTCTTGCTGAAATGCTTTATACCATTTATTATAAACACTTTCCGGTGTTTCGTTTTGAGAAGTTCCGCTTGGATTTGTATTATTAATTATTTGTGCGTAGCGAGAATCCGGAAATTGCGTTGAGATCTTATTTTTTATCGCTGCTGCTTTATTTATATCGGTAATTTGATATAATTTATACAAATTATACATTGCCGGAAGAACCAGTTTTTCTTCAGGATTGTTGTTTAATAATTGTTCTAATTTAGCGATAGCCAAATCATTTTCCTTGAATTTTTCCTTGTAAATAATTCCCAATTGGTAATAGGCCAAATTACGTTCTTTGTTGATACTGTCCAATTCTATTTGGGCGGTTGGAAGTTGTTTCAGGTAATAATCAGTCGTGTATTGCTCCACTATTTTATTCGGGTTCGCTTCCGTTCCAACAGTTTGTTTATTTACACTCAAAGAATCGACTACAGTTGTATTTGCATTTGCCGATGCGATTCTCCAGTTGCCATTTAAAGTTCTTTCTCCCCAATTTTTTTTGAATTCTACTTTTCCAAAAGCAACCGTTGTAGGATTATAAAAATAGAAACTACCCGCTGCTGATTGAGAAGCTGCACTGGCAATAGTAGGCGGAGCCATGGGTGATTTTCGAACTGATTTTGTGGGATCTCGACCGGAAACAGGATCTATCGAACTAATCGAATTGTTCCTGTTCATGTTTTCCTGTTTGGCTTTATTTTTTTCGTCTAAAAGCCTTTTCGCCTCATCTTGTTCCTTTAATTTAGTAATGTATTTTTCATAATAAGCCGAACGATCTGTAGGATTCATCGCAACCACATTTAGAATACTGTCGTTTCTCTTAGCCAGCGCTTCATACAAAATTACCTCATCGAGGTTACTTCTTATTTTTTGGATTTTTACAAATTCTCTTGTTTTGTTATTCAGTTTAACCAAAGTACTGTCATAGTATTTTGCTGCCGCAGAATATTCCGTATTTCTAAAATACATGTTTCCTAAATTTCTATAATTTGACGCTACTAAATAGGTATCTTTTGAATTCGTTCGTAACGATGCATTGTAAAAATTCAAAGCTGTTTTCTGATTGTTTTGTTTGTCGTGAAATACCCCCATTTGATGAAAAATCAAATCTTTGTAGGGACGGTTTTCCCGGTCTTGAATCAATTTATTGAATGTTTTTACAAAGGAAACTGAATCTCCCAATTGATAATCAAACAACTCCGCTTTTTTAGCATGTGCTTGAATGACAAATCTACGCTCCGCTTTTCGGTTCATGTCAATCACGGATTGATAGGAAATAACAGCACTGTCCTTGTATCCCAATTCTTGATACAGTTGTCCCAAAACAAAACGGTAACGGGCTCTTTCCTGATTTACTTTGGTGAATTCGATGGCGAGTTTTATCTTAGCAACTGCACTGTCTTTCTCCTCCATGTTTAAAAAAGAAGCTGCCAAAAGTGCGTTTGCATCTGCAAAAACTTGTTTTTTTACGTCGTGATCTTCTAATAATTTACTGATGTTTTTTATGACCAAAGCATCATTTCCCAAACGCATGTTGGTTTTCTCTCGCCAAATTTTGGCTTCATAAATTCGGCTGCTGTTGGGGTATTTGTACAGAATATAATTGAACGCATCGAGCGCGGGAACAAATCGTTGGTCATAATATCTAGCTTTTCCAAGCATCAGATAGGCTTCATCAATTTGACTGTTTTTCTCTCTGCCGCCAATATTCATGGAATGTTTTTGGATGGCTTTGGTCGCTTTGGTTTCTGCTAATTCAAAATCAGTATTTTTAGGTTTTGAAGTGGAAGTGACATCTTCTAAGATTTGCATTTTTTCAACCGGCAAAAGTTGCCAGAAATCATCATCGCTGTTGGCATTTACCGCCAAAACTCCCTTATCCAAGCCTACTTGACCGTTGTATAAAATATTATATTTGGTGCTTAAAGCATGTGAATTCCTAGCCATAAAGGTGTCTTTTTTAGTAGAACAGGCTACCAAAAAAGCAAAAAATAATATGAAGGATAATGGTTTAAATATATTGATTTTCAATGGAAAACGTTTTTATCAATTAACTATTAAATATACTTTTTAGTATATGCACTGGTAAAAATACATTTCTTTTTGCTATCGTGAAAATTATGACATCATATTGTGGTAATCCGCCTGTGCGTAAGGGATGGAAACGGCATCCTTTATTTTCTTTCTTTAAGAAAATAAAGATATAGCGCACAGCCCGACCTGAAGTCTCGTCTTTTGGGACGAGACGCAGGGTTACGCCATAAGAAAACCGCTAATTAACAAATTGTATAAACGCATTGGAGTATACAATTCGCAAATTAGCGGTAAAATTTTGTCTGAGTCTGTTGCGTAAATTTTAAACCGCAAAAAACAGTTCTAATTCCTGTAAAGTCTCTTGAGAAGTTTGAATATCTTTGACCACTTCGCCTTTGTGCAGCGCGACAATCCTGTCACTTACCTCAACGGTGTGCAGCAAATCGTGGCTGGAAACCAGTACGGTTACTTCCGGATTATCAGCTAAATCCTTTATAATTTTTTTTAATCGGAATTGTGTGGTTGGGTCTAAATTAGCAAACGGTTCGTCCAGAATAATAACCTCCGGATTCCCGATTAAGGTAGCGATGATACCTACTTTTTTCTGGTTTCCTTTGGATAAATCGCGCAAATATTTCTTGTTTTTAAGGATTTCTCCATTGAAAAATTCTTCGTGTGTGGCCAATAAAGCATCGACATCGGCTTTGTTTTGTCCGCGTAAATCGCCAATGAAATAGAAATATTCTTCGGGCGTTAAGTAGCCAATTAAGAAACTCTCGTCCAAGAAAGAAGCGGTGAACGGCTTCCAGTTTTCACTGGTGTTTACCTGAATGTCATTGTTGATGATATTTCCCGTGGACGGCTGGATTAAATCCAATAATAGGCTGAAAAAAGTGGTTTTCCCAGCACCGTTATTGCCTACTAATCCAAAGCTTTCGCCTTTTTTTATTTCTAAAGAATCTATTTTTAATACGGTTGTTCCGTTGTATGTTTTCGAAAGGTTATTTACTTGTATCATTTTTGAAAAAGTTTATTCGGTTATTTGTTGATTTAGTTAATCGCTGGATTATCCTTTTTGTTTGTAAGCCGCAATGGTCGCGTATTTCTCTGATTTATAGATTTTTTCAATCACGGAAAATGCTTTCTCTTTGAATGCAAATCCAATCACTCCTGTACCTGCTACCAGCGCTAAGCCTACATTTGGATTTGCATATTTTGAACCCAGCCAATACAGTAAAACGGGCAAAGCCAACTGTGGAATAGAAATCAACATCGTTTTTATATTGAATGCTTTTTTGTCACCAAAAGCGCCTTTCCCGGAACTCAAATCGATTGGTGTTTTAGTATATGCTCCACCCAATAAAACCAAATGAGAATTGACTCCAATGTTATAAATCGCACCCACGACAATGGTTAAATAAACATGAACCCCTAAATAGAGATAGAATGACGCTATGGTTGTGGTTACAATTGTAGCAATTACCATCAGCCACCATTTAGAACTCAAATAGCCTTTGTACGGAATGTTTTGTGTCATCATCAACTGGTAATAAGCGCTGTCCCAACTCGGCACAAATTGTCCGAAAGTAATTAAGAATCCACCCGAAACTATAATCCCGCCCAAAATGTGCATTAAAGGATTATTATAAGCTTCAATACTACTAGTAAAGAAAAGAAGCCCATATAAAAGGAACATGACGCTCAATCCAACAGTGGTTTTAGATCGTTTGTTTCTTTTGATTAATTTGATGTCGTTTTTTAAGAAGGTTCCTATGGTTCCAAATTGGTTTAACCAAGTCAGCTCCTCCGTTTTGGCAACGTCGTGTTTGTTTGACAATCCCGCATCGAGGTATAAATTCTTTTTGAAATACTGAAAAGTAACATAATATATCGCGATTAAAGCTAATACTGGAATGGCAAAAGCCCAATACGTATTGAAAATAGCATTGAAAAATGGCGCTGTAATTTCCGTGATATTAAAGAGTCCGTAATAATGTAATCCTCCTAAAACAGCTGCGATTACTAAGAAAATGGCGAATAAATTATCCTTGTTATTGAGTAGAATATTCAGAAAATTGTTGATGAATAATAAAGAAAAAATGGCACTGTACCAAAGCACTACTGAAAGTACATCATAGCCTTCGATAATCAAAACAACACAAAACGGAATCAGGAAAAAAGCGTGCACCAAATTGAAGAAGGACAAAACGGTTTTTCCTAATGAGAAATGAACAATTGTCGATTTTTTTATGGGAAAAATTAACATCGGGCGGATGTTCATCACCGGGATTTTTTGCAACAGCAATCGGATAATTAAATCCATCAATACATAGTAAATCATGAATTGATTTACGGTAACAATTGGGTCCAGATTCATTTTCTTCAGAATATAAAAAGCTCCGACTCCTAATGCTAAGAAAATTAAAATGAAATAAACGGCGACAAAACCCATCAGGATTTTCAAAGCCAAATTAGTTGCGAAGGAAGCTGACCTAAAAAATGCTTTCCATTCGAGATAGAGGAATTTTTGAATCATAGTTTGGTTATTTTGGTTTTACTGTAGGTACATGAAAATAAGAAAACGTTACATCAAATATAAAAAAACACTTATTTTTAATCTCCATTTATTTGCCATTTCCTACTTTTGCAAAAAAAATATCATGTCATCCTTCCTGAAATTAATCATAAAAGAAGTAAAACGCGAAACCAAAGACGCTGTTTCCATACTTTTTAACGTACCTGAGGAATTAAAAGCGAATTATACTTTTGTTGCCGGTCAATATGTCAATCTAAAATTAACCTTAGACGGTGAAGAAATTCGTCGTGCGTATTCTATATGCTCAGCTCCTGACAGCGGGGAATTACGCATTGCTGTGAAAGCGGTCGCAAACGGTGCTTTCTCGCAATTTGCTAACACAAAACTCAAAGCGGGCGATGTTCTTGAAGTGGGAAAACCGGAAGGAAAATTCACTTTTGAACCGCAAGCGGACCGACAAAAAAACTACGCGGCTTTTGCTGCCGGTAGCGGAATCACACCCGTGATGTCTATCCTAAAAACAGTATTGAAAAACGAACCAAAGAGTTCTTTTGTATTGGTTTACGGAAACAAAACGCCAGAAGAAACCATCTTTCACCAAGAATTACACGATTTGCAATTGCAATATGTAGGACGCCTTTTTGTACATTACGTATACAGTCAAGCCAAAGTGGAACCTGCTTTGTTTGGGCGAATTGAAAAATCGACAGTGAATTTTGTTCTGAATAACAAACACAAGGAATTGGAATTTGATAAGTTCTATTTGTGTGGACCAGAAGAAATGATCAATATCGTTTCAGGAGTTTTAAAAGAACATAATGTAAAAGAATCTAATATTAAATTCGAATTATTTGCTTCTTCAACCAAAGAAAATAAAATAGAAAAATCGTTAGGCGGCCATTCAAAAATCACCATCATGGTGGATGACGAGGAAACAACTTTCGAAATGTCACAAAAACAAACCGTTCTTGATGCCGCTTTAAAACAAGGCATTGATGCTCCGTATTCGTGCCAAGGTGGAATCTGCAGCAGCTGTCTGGCTCGCGTTATCTCTGGAACTGCCGAAATGACTAAAAACTCCATCCTTACCGATAAAGAAATCGCCGATGGACTTATTCTTACTTGTCAGGCACATCCAACATCAGAGACTATTTATGTAGATTATGATGATGTTTAAGAGGTAAATATCTAATATCAAAATTCCAAATTCCAGCCTTAAATGTTGGAATTTGGAATTTTTAATATTTATAAAATCTGGTCATTCCATTTACAAAAAAGCATTCCACAAGAACATATTTTTTTGTCTTTTATTCTCTTCCTTGTCCTCTCCGTAGGTATACCAGTCCTTTGTTTTTTCTTCTATTAATGTTTTTAGTTCTTTAAAATCATAAGTTTTTTTAGCTGTAATAGGCTTAATTACAGCGCTATCTTTGATTTTTAAATCTATTTTAGTTGCTATATATGACGTATACAATCTAGGTATTGAAAGTCCTAAAATCATACCTGGTAAACCATTTATACTACATGGACCGCCAGTAATGGTTATGTCGTCTGTATAAAAAGCAAAAACATAAACATCATCAAATATTTTTCCAACCGCTTTTCGGCAATTATAGCCCGCTATTTCTCGGCGCTCGTTTGTGATTTTCCATTCAATGTTGGGAATACTATCTGCAATTACAAAATTAGTACCCACAATTTGTTTTTGTACGTTCATTTTTTGCGCTGTAAAATCAAAGAACCAGGTGTTTTCTTCGTCAGCTTCTTTCTCATGTTTTGGTATTCTTGTTTTTGGACTCCATCTGTCGAACTTATATACACTTTTATTATTTTCAAAAGTATAAGTGAAATACGATATTTTTAAGTCGGATAAGTTTTCCTTCATCATTTCATCCCAACTGTCATTGCTCATTGTTTTTTTGAGATTGGTGTTCACTTCATACTCAATTACAGCCTTATCTACAAATTGCTGTGCATAGGATCCTGTGGTAAAAACAAATAATGTGATGTAAAAATATATTGATTTCATTGGGTTGTATTTTAAATTAGTGGGGTGGTTTATTTTAAAAATATTGACGTTTTCGATGCTGAATTACAATTCCTATACGGGCTTCTTTATTTTTTTTCGATGCCGTTTTTATTTTTAAAATTCCATGTAAAACCTATCATAGCATAGCGTCGAAGTCTGTCATTTCGCTCTTCGCCAATTGTATTTTCATAAACAAATCTACTAATACCTATGTTTTGATTCAAAATGTCTCGCACCATTACATAAGCCGTAAACTCATCGTTCTTAAAGGTACGTTGGAACCTGGCATTCCACAATTGATTGGTAAGATTGGTTTGAAAATCAACCGTTTTTTGGCGAGAATATAAATTATAATCCGTTGATAATTTCCATTTTTCTCTAAAATAAACGGCAACGTCTAAACCTAGATTATTGGTATTAAATGATTTTACTTCATTGTTTTGAGAAGTACTGTTACGGCTGTTTGAGAAAGTATTACTTAGATTGATATCGTATTTCTTTTCTTTGGATTTATTCAAATAAACAGAAAAATTAGAACTTAAAATATTCGAGTTATTGATTTGCTTATTGATGCTATTGACCGATTTATTGTAATTTACTGAAGGACTAAGATTAACATACATGTTTATTTTTTTGACTTTAAACCCGTAACCCATGTACAAATTGGCTGAAAAATTACCGTTAGTATTTATAGGTGTTGTAATTGTTTTTGCGCTTTCTGGGTCAATATCTCTATTGAAAGAAATCAAATTTGATGTTGTTCTAAAAGAAATTCTTTGATAAAAATTCGTCTCGGTTAAAATGCTGTAACTATTATTAGAAACATTGATACTGTTTGTAAAAGATTGCTTTAAATCTGGATTTCCTACTAATTGGTTAAAAAAATCTTGATTGTTTCGTAACGGTTGTAATTGGTCAATAGTAGGCTGTTTTGTAGCACCTTGATAATTCACTCTCAAATTGCTGTTACTTTTGTACTTGTAAGAAAAATTTGCAGTTGGGAAAAAATTTGTAAAACTGCGATTGTATTCCTTATTTAAAGTTTGATCTTGTAAATTAAATGACGTGAAACCAAAACCACTACCAAAACTATAATTTATCTTTTTAGCATTATAACTTAATTTAATAACTGGTTTGTTTGTTGTTATGTTTTGCTTGAATTGGTTTGAAAGGGAATCGACCATAACATCATACTTGCCTGTCAGATCTGAAAAATCATAAGTCACAAAGTTGCTATTACCTGTATTGTGCGTAATTTGATAGGATAATTGCAAAGCCAGTTTCTTTCCTATAGGCTCTGTATAGGCCACATTCAAAGCAAGATTTTGATTGGTTTTATCCCCGATTTTATTTTGATCTACCTCATTACTAAAAGCAAAATCGCCTCCTTCATAACTCTCATTCGAAGATTTTAAAAAATTATTAGCATTTGTATTCAATGTACTCCAACTACTATTGATAGAAAGCGTTCTGCGTGGTTTTACAAATTTATGTTTAAACAAAGCACTCGCGGACAAGGATTCCTTATCTGATTTTGTGGTAAATAAACGTTCCTGTTTGTTCCTTAACAATCCATCGCTTCCAGTGGTATTTCCGGTCGTAAATTCATCACTTTCAGTATTGTAAAAATTAGTTTTAGTGGTAAATTTCAGGGTGTTTACAGAATCTATTTTCACATCATAAACCGTATTAAGCTTAAAATTATCTCTATTTACATGACTTGTAGTTGCTCTATTTTCATTCAATTGTGTATCGCCTACCTGAGTTTGCGTATTTCTGCTACTATTGTTTTGGTAGCTTTGTTTATTGTATTTGGGTGATAAATTTAAGGAATGTTTGTCGTTCCATTTATTGCTGTATTGCAATCCTGCATTGGTGTTTTTTATAAAACCATTTTGAGTGTCTACATAAGGTTCATCATCATTATCGCCGCCGGTCCATTCGTAATTTACATTTCCATCATCATCCATGCTCATACTCACATTCCCGTCTCCTCCTCCAAATTTGTCACTGTCCTGCCAACTTAATCCATCCTGACCCGTATTTCCATTTAATAAGAATGCCGAAAGCTTTCTTTTTCCTTTGAAACTACTCACCATGATATTGCTATTGTATCTGGAATCCGCATCGGTAACGGGTTGGTTTGCTCCATCAATTTTACCAAAATAACCTTTCTTTTTATCCTCTTTTAATCTCAGATTTATTGTTTTTTTAGAATCGCCATCATCTATTCCTGTAAACTCAGCTTGATCGCTTTTCTTATCAAAAACCTGTACTTCTTTTATAGCATCGGCACGTAAGTTTTTTACAGCCATTCCAGGATCATCCCCAAAAAATTCTTCGCCATCTACCAGTACTCTTTCTACTGTTTCGCCCATCGCTTTGATAGTTCCATTTTTATCTACTTGTATTCCCGGCAATTTTTTTAGTAATTCTTCAACATTGGCATTGGCATCAACTTTGAAATCACTTGCCCTATAACTAGTTGTATCACCTTTAATTTTGATAGATCCCGTTTTTATAATCACCTCTCGCAGCAACTCCATTTTGCTCATTAAAGCAATGGATACTAAGTCTTTATCAGTTGAAGTCACGGTAATTTCATCTAAATAATCCGCATATTGACTGTGTGAAGTCATTAATATGTAATTGCCTGGTTTTATATTATTAAGGATAAATTTCCCTTCTTTATCCGATCGGGTAAATTGGTATAAAACAGAGTCTATTGGAGTTAATAAAGCAACAACTGAATTGTGAATGGGGGGTTTTTCACTTCCAGCGGTCAAAACACCTGAAAGTTTATTTTTTTGCGAAAAAGCAGAAAAGGAGAAAATCAACAAAATTGCAATTGTTACCGTAATTTTTGACATAAATGATTTTATATTTTTGTTAATGGAACATTTCAAAGTATTTCCAAAAAGTTGAACTAGCAAATAAACATTTTTATTTAGTCTTTACTTTACGGTTTAAGCTGAACAGATCAGAATCAAAAATAGTATTTTTCTCACTACACAATTATGCGTTAATGTTATAAATGTGTTAAAATTCTCATTATATGAAAATTACTTTAAAAATAAAAAATGTATAATAAGTTCTAGATGTATAACCTACCGTTAAAGTGCCTTAAGAATTGCATCAACGGTAATCGTTCGCATGGCATCTTCATAACCAGCTACTTTTTTGTTCCCATAAACCGAAGTTGGTAGTTTAGGAAACTGATTTCTATCCGATACCAAAGCATTTTCCATTGGTTGATTAAAGGGAGAAAATCCCGCATAAGGGTGTGTCGCGCCCCAAAGCGTGATGACTTTTACACCAAGCATAGCTGCAATATGTGCGTTTCCGGAATCCATGGAAAGCATTACATCAAGATTACTAATGAGTTGTAATTCCTGGTGAAACTTAATTTTCCCCGCCATATTGATGACGTTTTCTTTATTAGCAGCAAGGAAATCCAGGATTTCGATTTCCTTTTTTCCTCCTCCAAAAAGTAAAATGGTATTGTTTGTATCCAAAGCCAAGTTATCTATTACTTGTTGCATTAAATCCAACGGATACACTTTAGAATCGTATTGCGCAAAAGGAGCTATACCTATCAGTTTTTGATGATTTGTTCCAATTATAGTTAAAATTTCCGGGCTCAAAACTGCTTTTTCAAGAAAAACTGCCTGCGATAAATCAACAGTAAAACCAAGTTGTTCAAATACTTTGGCATGTCTTTCAAACATCGTTGGCAATTGCTGGAACACTTTATTTTCAGGTTGGGTCAAGGCTTTTTTTTCTGCTCTTCCTTTATCAACCGAAGCTGTTTTTTTTCCGCTTAAAGCAAAAAGGTTTCGGATGATTTTAGAACGCAAAACGTTATGTAAATCGGTAAAAGCATCAATTTGTAAACCTTTTAAATCTTGGAACAAACGCAACAACCCCAGAAATCCTTTGTGCCGTTCTTTTTCATCGAAAGCAAAAAAAGAAAGATTCGGAATTCCTTCAAAAAAAGGTTTGAAAAACGGTCTGGAAATAACCGTGATTTTAACTTGTGGATGCTGTTTTACAAAAGCGCGTAAAACAGGAACCGTCATGGCGACATCTCCCATTGCTGAAAGTCTCATGACGGCTATATGTTGGATTTTTTTGGACAATTAATTAATGTTCAAAATATCTTTTACTTCTTGTTTTGGTACAAAACAGGATTCAAATCATCATCGTTGTACATTTTCATTTGTTTGTACACTTTCATGAATTTATCGCCGTTTTCAATGTCTGTTAATAAATCATCAATCGCCGTTGACAAGTCTGTTCTTTGTTCCAATAAAATATTTAACTTCGCCTGACATTTATCTCTATGCTCTTGTGAAGCCTCTGCACGATTAGCTTCTTCTTGCATGTGAAAAATTTTCAATGCTAAAATCGACAATCGGTCAAAAGCCCAAGCCGGACTTTCTGAATTAATTTTTGCGTGGTCTTTTACCACAACATGACTGTATTTTTGAAGAAAATAACTGTCAATATATTCCACCATATCCGTACGTTCCTGATTAGATGCATCGATTCTTCTTTTCAAAGTTAAAGCTGCAACAGGATCAATATTTGGATCACGGATAATATCCTCAAAATGCCATTGAACGGTGTCAATCCAGTTTTTGTGATACAACAAATGTTCAAATTTATCCTTCGGAAAAGGATTGTTTATAGGTTGATCAACATTATCAAATTGATGATAATCCTTGATACTTTGTTCGAATACGGAGTACGCTAGTTTTGAAAACATATCTTTATATATTAAAAGACAAAGATACTTTTTATACTTTTATACCATAAAAAAATAACTAGAAGTTTAATTACAAAAACACAACCATGCAAATTCATTATTTATCGGAAGGAAACAGTGTCCTAAATCATTTTTTGGGGCAGATACGAAATGTGAATGTTCACAATGACAGCATGCGTTTCCGAAGAAATATTGAACGTATTGGTGAAATAATGGCGTATGAATTAAGTAAAGAACTGCATTACGCGCCTATTGAAATCCAAACACCGTTAGGCATTAAAAATACGACTGAGATCAAAGATCAATTGGTTTTGTGTTCTATTCTGAGAGCCGGATTGCCATTGCATTTGGGTTTTCTAAATTATTTTGACAGCGCCGAAAATGGTTTTGTTTCTGCCTTTAGACATCATCCCAATAATGACGATTACTTTGATATTTTAGTGCAATACCAAGCTCTTGCTGATATCAACGGAAAAAATTTAGTGCTAGTTGATCCCATGCTTGCTACTGGTCAGTCCATAGTTGCGGTGTATAATAAATTAATGGAAAGAGGAACGCCAAAAGAAATACATATTGCCGTTGTGATTGCTGCCCCGGAAGGCATTGCGCATTTAGAAGAATACTTGCCTGAAAACTGTCATCTTTGGGTTGCTTCTTTAGATGAAAAGCTCAATGAACACAGTTACATTGTTCCTGGTTTGGGTGATGCAGGTGATTTAGCCTATGGTGAGAAACTATAATTGACTAAAAAAAGCAAAAAGGCTGCAGGCAATTAGCACAAAAAGTACCATTTCCTGTTTTAATTTAAGTTGTGGTACTTCGATATGACTAGTGGCCATCGTGGCCAAAGGCGCAAATGTAAACACTAATAAATCATTACTTTTATTAGCAGAAATTACATAAATAAGTACGCCGATAAAAAAAGAAGCAATGATTTTTTTGTATGAAGTATGTAACAATTGTGGTCGGCTTGACAATGTGGCAAACATAGAAATTACAAAAAATAAAGCTACGGTCGCGTAAATAGACAAAGCACCATTTTGATAACTATTTGTAAAATAATCAATGTTAAAATTTATTTTTACACTTTTCAGAATGTATTCAACAACATTTAAATTAAATACTGTTGCAAAAAGCATAAACATAATTATAGCTATAAAAAAAGCAATAAAAGGTAGTATCCAATTTCTATAATCTCTGGCAACGTGAAATATTATGGATATAAAAACCAATACAATAAAGATTATACTCCAAAAATGAAATAAAGAAGCCAGAAAAATCCATAATGAAGCATCAAATATTTTTTCTTTGGACGCTTTCAGCGATTGTAAAGAAATTAACCTTCGAAGCGCTAATAAAATAAAAAAATTAGAAATAATTAAATTTGTATTATCCAGTACCGAAGGAAAAAAAAGTAAAAATAAAAAGTAGAAAAGAATCGTATAACTACTGTCTTTACTAAGTGCATTTCTGCGGGCAATAAAGTCAATTAAGAAAACCGATGCCAACAAAATAATAAATGTTGTTGCTTTTTTAAAAATTAAAAAAGCAGAACTGAACCAAGATAAATCTTGAATTTGATACATTAAAAAGAAAACTAGCATTAAAATAACGACCAATGCAAAATTTAATGGTGTAGATTTTTTAAAAACACTTGTTATCATAAGGATATTTTATACTTTTGTGGTTGTAAATATAGTACTTGTTTAAAAAGGAAACTCTCCAAGTTCAAAAAAGATACTCTTTTTTAAGATTCCAAGTTCCTTAAGACAATTAATAAATTAATCTTATACATTATGAAATCATTTTTCGAAGGAATAGAATACTTATTTGTAAATATTTTATTTGCTCCTCTAGACTTTTTACGTTCATTAGAGCTGTCATCTTGGTTTGCGGCTAATACAATCAATTGGATTTTCATGATTATTTGCGCTTCGGCAATGGTATACTGGATTAAACAATTGAAAATTTTTGAAGACGCTGGAACTGAGAAGCAAGATACTACCGCTCACTCTTTCTTAAAATAAGAATTAAAAAAAAGTGAACGATAATTGGAAACTATTTTAAGTCGTTTCCAATATCTTTTCTAAAATACATCTTATCAAAATGTAGTTTATCTATGTTTTGGTAAGATTTTTTTATGGCCTCTTCGAAATCATTTCCATACGAAGTTACGGTTAAAACCCTTCCGCCATTAGAAACAACATTTCCATTTTCTAATTTTGTTCCTGCGTGAAAAACAATAGAATCCTCAATAGTTTCTAATCCTGAAATTACTTTTCCTTTTTCAAAATCTTCTGGATATCCCCCAGAAACAACCATAATGGTAGTCGCACTTCTTTCGTCAATTTCCAGATTGATTTCGTCCAGTTTTTCATTGGCTACAGCCAAAAATAATTCCACTAAATCCGTTTTCAATCTTGGTATAACCACTTCGGTTTCCGGATCACCCATTCTCACATTGTATTCAATTACGATTGGCTCGTTTTTCACATTAATCAATCCAATGAAAACAAATCCTTTGTACGGAATTCCGTCTTTTTGAAAACCATCAATTGTAGGTTTTACAATGCGTGTTTCAATTTTTTCCATCAAAACAGCATCAACATAAGGAACTGGAGAAACTGCTCCCATTCCGCCTGTATTTAAACCTGTATCACCTTCGCCAATACGTTTGTAATCTTTAGCCGTTGGCAATATTTTATAATTTTTTCCATCCGTAAGAACAAAACAGCTTAATTCTATTCCGTCCAGGAACTCTTCGATAACCACTTTAGAACTGGCGTCACCAAATTTTTGATGCACCAACATGTTTCTTAATTCTTCTTTGGCTTCTGCCAAATCCTGAATAATTAACACCCCTTTTCCTGCGGCTAAACCATCAGCTTTCAAAACATACGGCGGTTGCAATGTTTCCAGAAACTCACATCCTTTTTCTACTGTTTCAATAGTAAAACTATCGTAAGCAGCGGTTGGAATGTTATGTTTGATTAAAAATTCTTTAGCAAATTCTTTACTTCCTTCTAGTTGCGCACCCATTTTTGAAGGACCGATAACAGGAATATGACTTAATGCGGCATCGTTCAGAAAGAAATCATAAATCCCTTTTACTAAAGGATCTTCTGGTCCTACGACAACCATTGCTACTTTTTCCTGGATAACAAACGTTTTTATAGCTTCAAAATCAGTTGGACTGATAGCAACATTAGTAGCTATAGAAGCCGTTCCTGCATTTCCCGGAGCTACAAAAAGTGTGTCACAAAGCGGACTTTGAATCATTTTCCATGCAAAAGCATGTTCTCTTCCGCCCGAACCTAGTAGTAAAATTGTCATGTGTAGTTGTGTTTAGTTGTGGTGCAAAAATAATTGCTTTTGAACTTAAAAAATAATTAAATTTCAAAAAGTTGTTGGTTCTCCATCATTAGTTGTTGGTAAATATTATTTTTGATGGAATATACCTTTAAAATGTTTCGACTATTCGACTTATCGCTACAAATAAATGGCTTCCCAATGAAGGAAGCTAAAGCCGAATTGCGGAAAATTGTAGCCTTTTCTGAAAAAGAACATGAAGTTTTCGTTGAAAACAAAAAAGTGGAAATTGTCGATTTTCATTTGCAAAACAATCCTTTTTACAAAGATTTAGTCGGTATTACAACTTTTACAAACTGGGAAGATTTACCCGTTTTAAATAAGAAAAATTTACAAAAACCATTATTGGAAAGGCTTTCAGAAGGCTATTCCGCTAAAAACAGTTACGTCAATAAAACGTCTGGTTCCAGCGGGACTCCTTTTATTTTTGCCAAAGATAAATACTGTCATGCGTTGACTTGGGCTTCAAACATATTCCGTTTTGGTTGGTATGGGATCGATTTTAATACTTCCTACCAAGCGCGTTTTTATGGTATTCCAATGGATTTTATTGGAAACAAAAAAGAACGGTTAAAGGATTTTTTGAGCCATCGATTTCGGTTCTCTATTTTCGATTTGTCGGATGAAGTTTTAGAAGGTTTTTTGAATCATTTTCGAACTAAAAAATTCGATTACATCAATGGTTACACGAGTTCCATTGTTTTATTTGCTAAATTTTTACAAAAGAGAAACATCGTATTAACCACAATTTGTCCTACTTTGAAAGTATGTATGGTAACTTCTGAAATGCTTTTTGAAGAAGACAAACTACTTTTTGAAAAACAGTTTGGCATTCCTATTGTCAATGAATACGGCACTTCGGAATTGGATTTGATTGCTTTTCAAAATAAGGCAGGGGAATGGCAAGTCAATTCGGAAACGCTGTTTGTGGAAATTTTGGACGAAAATAATAAAGCAGTTCCAAATGGTACTTCTGGCCGAATCGTCATAACTTCTTTGTTCAATAAAGCACATCCGTTCATACGATATGACATTGGTGATATTGGAATTCTGGATGAAAAAAGCACGTTACAAAAACCGATTCTCAAAAAATTAATAGGCCGGACCAATGATGTTGCCATTTTACCCAGCGGGAAAAAATCACCTGGACTTACCTTTTATTATGTGACAAAAAGCATCATCGAAGACGACGGAAACGTGAAAGAATTTGTGATAAAACAAACCAAAATAGATACTTTTGAAATTGAATATGTGGGCGAAACCGAATTAAATTTGGCACAAATTGAAAAAATTGAAAAAGCGATAACACTTTATTTAGAAAATGATTTGGTGTTCATTTTCCATAAAAAAGAAAAATTAGAACGAAACAAAAGCGGAAAATTAAAACAATTTGTTTCATTTGTAAAATAACATTATGAAAATCACAATAGTTGCTGGTGCAAGACCCAATTTTATAAAAATCGCCCCCATTATCAAAGCGATAGAGAAAAAACAAGCCGAAGGTGCGAAAATATCCTATCGATTGGTGCATACTGGACAACATTATGACAAAAACCTCAGCGATACATTTTTTGAAGAATTAAATATTCCTGAGCCGAATGTAAATTTAGAGGTGAAAAGCGGCTCACAATCAGTACAAACTGCTGCAATAATGGTTGCTTTTGAACCAGAATTACTGCAAAATCCATGTGATTTAGTTTTGGTGGTTGGCGATGTCAACTCGACTATGGCCTGTGCGATTGTTGCAAAAAAATTAAATATCAAAGTAATTCATGTAGAGGCTGGTATACGCTCAGGTGATATGACAATGCCCGAGGAAATCAATCGAATTGTTACGGATAGTATAACCGATTATTTTTTTACAACCTCAATTTGGGCAGGAGAAAATTTATTGAAATATGGGGCAGATTCTTCTAATATTCATTTTATTGGAAATGTAATGATAGACACTTTGTATCAAAACCTAGATCGCATTTCAGCACCAATTTTTTGGAATGAATTCAGTTTAGAAACCAAGAATTACATCATTTTGACTTTACACCGTCCTTCGAATGTAGATGAAGAGCAATCATTGATTCAACTTTTGCAAGGAATTGATAAAATGGTTGGTGATAAAAAAGTGATTTTCACTATTCATCCGAGAACAAAAGCGATTTTAGGTGAAACTAATTTGAACTTAAAAAACATCGTATTTGTTGAACCACAAGGGTATTTGAATTTTATGTTTTTGATTAAAAACAGTTTTGCTGTCATTACAGATTCTGGTGGAATTTCAGAAGAAACTACGGTTTTAGGAATTCCCTGTTTTACCATGCGAAACAATACTGAAAGACCTGAAACGGAAACCATAGGCACGAATACTTTAGTTGGCACATCGATTTATAATCTAAATAAAATGTTTGGAGAATTTCTTCAAAATGGTCCTCGAAAAGCAGGAATTCCTGAACTTTGGGACGGTAACGCTTCTGAACGAATAATTGATATTTTACTTTCAAAAAAATAATGGAAGAAATCCTCATCATATCAAATTATTATCCGCCTGAGAAAGGTGCTGCTGCAAATAGAATCGAGCAGCTGGCTTTGAAATTATATCAAAATAATTATACAGTGTCTGTAATTTGTCCTTTAGGTAATTATCCCAAAGGCGAACTGTTTCCGGAATACAAAGGCAAGTTTTTTGTTACTGAAAATCTACAAAATATTCTTGTAAAACGTCTTTGGATTTATCCAAGCAACAGTAAAAATATAATCAAAAGACTGCTATCGGTTTTATCCTTTTCTTTGGGCTTATTTCTTTACTTATTGTTTCAAAAAACACCACAAAAAGTAGTGGTGCAATCCCCGCCGTTACTGCTTTCGTTTATTTCAGTTTTTGTTCTTTCACTGAAGCGAAAAAAAATTATTCTGAATGTTTCTGATTTATGGCCATTGGCTGCCATTGAATTAAATGCTTTAAAAGCCAATTCATTTTCACATCGTGTATCTTTATTTTTAGAACGTTTTATCTACAAAAAAGCAAGTTTAATTTTAGGCCAATCCAACGAAATTATTACTCATCTACAATCCATTTCCCCTGAAAAAAAATGTTTTTTATATCGCAATTTTCCGGACCATAAAACGGTTGAAATGGATTTGGAAACCCGAGAAAACGAACCTGTTAAAATATTCTATGCCGGTCTTTTTGGTGTGGCGCAAGGAGTCTTAGAAATGTGTCAAAAAATCAATTTAGAGGGCTTAAATATCGAGTTACACCTATTTGGTGATGGTGCTGAAAAAAAACAAATAGAAGCGCTGATTCATTCCAGAGCAGATAAGAAAGTTTTCTTTTATGGAATGTTAGAACGTAAAGCTTTACACGAAAAAATAAAATCGTTTGATATCACAATAGTTCCTTTGAAGAACAGAATTTATGGTTCTGTTCCTTCTAAAATTTTTGAGTATGGCGCATTGGGATTTCCAGTTTTATACTTTGGTGGTGGTGAAGGTGAAACCATAACTGAAAAGCATAATTTAGGCTGGGTAGCCAAAGTAGGAAACTATGATGATTTGAACGAGAAACTGCAAACCATTTCAAATATTCAAAAAGCAGAATTGGATTTAATGAAAAAACGAATTTTTAATGACGTTCAAACTTCGTTTAATCTTAATACACAAATAGAAGATTTAATTCGACAAAATGTTTTCTAGTAGGCTTTTTCTTCTCCTTTAAAAATATTGATAACCGTTTGGAAAATTATTTTTAAATCTAAAATTAAAGACCAATTTTCCATGTAGAAAATATCATATTTTACTCTGTTAATAATGTCCTCATCCGCCTCTACCTCGCCCCTAAAACCTTTTGTTTGCGCTAGTCCTGTTATGCCTGGTTTTATAAAATGGCGCACCATAAATTTATCTACTGTAAGTGCATACATTCTAGTATGACTTACCATATGGGGTCTAGGTCCTACAACAGACATTTCGCCCATTAAAACATTGAAAAATTGTGGCAATTCATCAATACTTGTTTTTCTTATAAAACGACCTATTGTAGTAACTCTATTATCGTTTTTTGATACTTGATTCAAGTGGGCTTCATCATTAAGTTCCATAGATCTAAACTTGTAACAAAAGAATTCTTTGTAATTTAGTCCATTTCTTTTTTGGATAAAAAATAAAGGCCCTTTTGACTCAAATTTGATAAATACAGCTAGTATGGGAGTTAACCATGAGAGCACTCCTAAAATAATTAGTAATGAAAAAACAATATCAAAAACGCGCTTAATCACCTTGTTTAAGGTGTCATCAAGTAAAATATTACGTAGTGATATTACAGGAATATAATTGTAATATTCAAAAGTAAAATTGTGAGAAAGAATTTGCTTTTCACTAGGAATAAACTTCAAAGTCTTTAAATTATTATCTGCAAAAAAAACAATCTCATTAATTTGGTTTTGATTTAAGTCACTCATAGAACAATACAATTCATCTATTTGATGCTCCAGTACATAATCAAAACTTTCCTCGAGGGCTCTAGATTTATTATTTTCTAATTCAAAAACACGCTCTAGTTTGTACCCATAATCTGGATTCTCTGTAAAAAATTGTTGTAAAGGATCCGTACTTTTTACATTGCCTATCAGAATTACTTTTCTAAAGTTTCCACCATATAATAACCTGTATTTTTTTAAAAAATAATAAATAGACAGTTTAACAATTAAAATAATTAATAAAGATAGCATAGTAAAATACCCAATACTTTGAAAACTTGAATTATAGGATTCATAAAACGCTAAGGCAAGACAAAAAAGAGTAAATAATGTGCCTTGTTTTAAGGCGCAGTTTAATATAGAAATAACTTTAGTATACCTGTAAACTTCATAAAAACCTAAGTTAGCAGCAATCACAAACCAGCTAATACTTATGAAAACAAAATAAAAAGGTGTTTTCACAGGAAAATCAGTCATATACAATAATAAGACATTGATTACTAACAAATCAATGGCAAATGAAAATGGACGAATATAACCAGAATATCTTCCTGTTTTTGTTTTCACAGTATTACAAATTAAAATGGCCTGTAATCATACTTGTATGGGTACGTTTTAAAAATACGAAATATTCTTTTAAGCCATTCTATTTGCGTGTAGAATGAAAGGATACCACATCTTTAAAAAATATATTTAGAAAAATCCTTGTGCTCCTCTTTGGACAGTTCTTCCTTAGATAAAGATTTAAAATATTCATACGTGATTTTCATTCCTTCGGCACGGCCAACTTTGGCTTCCCAACCTAGTAACTCTTTAGCTTTTGTGATATCTGGTTGTCGTTGTAATGGATCGTTTATTGGTAAAGGGTGATACACTACTTTTTGATTGGTTCCAGTAAGTTTGATGATTTCTTCTGCAAAATCCTTGATGGTTATTTCATCCGGGTTTCCGATGTTAACTGGATATACATAATCAGAGTGCAACAACCTAAAAATTCCCTCAACTTGGTCATCTACATAACAAAAAGATCGGGTTT
Organism: Flavobacterium petrolei; assembly: GCF_003314435.2. GTDB lineage: Bacteria > Bacteroidota > Bacteroidia > Flavobacteriales > Flavobacteriaceae > Flavobacterium > Flavobacterium petrolei. The sequence goes on from NZ_QNVY02000001.1 coordinate 942,018, forward strand.
GTGATCCATCTCCAAAAATAGTTAAGTCCTCACCTCGAATAGCTTGACCAATAAAAGCTGGAATAACGCGGCCATCATTGAGTCTCATTCTAGGTCCGTACGTATTAAAAATTCTAACAATCCTAGTTTCTACACCATGAAAAGTATGATAGGCCATAGTTATAGATTCTTGAAAACGTTTGGCTTCGTCATAAACGCCTCTTGGTCCGATGGTATTTACATTTCCATAATATTCCTCGGTTTGTGGATGAACCAATGGATCTCCATACACTTCAGAAGTTGATGCAATAAGGATTCTGGCTTTTTTAACCCTGGCTAAACCCAATAAATTATGGGTGCCAAGTGAGCCTACTTTAAGTGTTTGAATAGGAATTTTAAGATAATCAATAGGACTTGCTGGCGAAGCAAAATGTAAAATGTAGTCTAAATCCCCTGGGACATGCACGAACTTGGTGATGTCATGATGGTAAAATTCAAACTGCTCTAGTTTGAAAAGATGCTCAATGTTTTTTAAATCTCCCGTAATGAGATTGTCCATCCCAATAACATAGTAACCTTCTTTTATGAAACGGTCACAAAGATGTGATCCTAAAAATCCTGCGGCTCCGGTGATAAGTATTCTTTTCATTGCAATAAGTTCTGTTCTTTATTCTGATTTACCTTGTTTAACAGACAGTAAATAACAATAAAAAAAATTATTCCTCTTTGTCTACTCAAAAAGGATTCGGTCAAAAATAACACTATCATTGTTACCGAAAAAGCGATATGCACAAAATCTTTATTTCTAATTCCGTTTCTAATGGAGATAAACAACATACTAACCAGAATTAAAAAACCAAAAAAACCAAGTTCAGAAAACAGTTGAACATATTCATTGTGGAAATTATACACACCATAACTCTCATGTAAATGGTATTCTTTAACTTTTTCTTGAATTTTAGTTTGAGCTGCGTCTAACCCGAATCCCGTGAAAAAAATGCTTTCTTCTTGAAGCATTTCTATAAAAATCCTCGTTTGATAAACTCGAAAAGCAGCCCCTGGAAAAAAATCATTCTTCTGAAACTGGTCTTGGTTCCAAGCTTGTTTTAAACTAATGCTGTAGACAGAATTTTTAGTTGCCTCAGATCCTTCTTTTAAGGAGCCATCAACCAGTACCGTTTGAAACTCAATTATAAACCGGTCTCTAATGGGTTTTATTGATGCTATAAAAGTTGTTATAATCAAAAGAATGGCTACAAATATTACTGTTTTTATTTTTCTAGAAAACGCAGAAAAAAAGAAAAGATACACCACGACCAAAATAAAATCACAAATTATAATATTTTTTGAAGACAATAAAAACACAAAAACAACTAGAGTTAATAATGCTAATTGATCAGAAATTGTTTTGTTTTTTTGGACCAAAAAATAGAACATCCCAAAAGAGGCAAACCCCGAAACATAGATTGCATTGAGGCTAGCGGTAACCAATTCATGGTAAAAAAACACACTGGCATCTCCTGAATTTATAAATTTAAACACTGCTTTAGCTAAACAAAACAAGGCAAAAAATACCATTGAATAACTGAAAATTTTAAAAACCCGATTTTTGAGGTCTTGGTTTAAATTTGGTAAAAAACAAAAAGCAATGGGCATTAATAAAACCAATATTTCTTTTTGTAGTCCAGCGGTTGTGGTGCGCATGTCAATAGTCCATAATAAGGAAAGCATCATCAATACATAGAGGATTATGGGAAGTATTTCAACTTTTGAAATTGAAAAATTAGCTTTTTTAGCCTTAGAAAAACAAACCAGTAAAAAAATAATACAAGTCATGCTTCCGATGTTGTGTTTCAGCGGAAGCGTAATGAGCATTGCAGCTAAAAGATAAACCAAAACTGTTTGATTTTGCCACAATTCTTCAATTTTATTGAAGGCTTTTTTTGAATAAGGTAAGGTAAGATTCATTTATTTTGTTCCAATTAAATTCCTGAATTATCGTCCTAAAGTTATCTTGAACAATTTGTTCGTGACGGTTCTTATGGACTGTTTCTCTTAGTTTTTGAACCTCTTTAGCATTCGAAAAATAAAAAGCGTTCTCTTTTAAAATGGCTTGATTAAATTCATTTTTATGCGCCACAAGCAATGCTTTTGCAGCCATTGCCTCAAGCAAAGATGGATTAGTACCACCCACGGAATGACCATGAAAATAAAGCGATGAAAAAAACCTAAGATTATCTAAATGTTCTTTGTTATAAACTCCACCTATAAAACGTATTCTAGGATTGTCTTTAAACTTTTGTTTTAAATAATTACCAAAACTATTGTTGCTATTACCCACAACAACTATCGGTCTATCATTTTGTGAAGCAGCAACTCCTTCCAGAATCATTTCTATATTGTTTTCAGGTTCAAACCGAGCTATCAATAAGTCATAGGCATTACTATCTAAGTTGTAGGGTAAAAGCAACTCCTCATTTGGGTTCAAGAATGGTGCTGCGCCATACGCTATATATGAAGACTCTTTGTTGTACTTTTCTTTAAGATATTTTTGTATTCCTAGGGAATCTGCTATTAAAAAATCACTGCTTTTTACAGCTCTCTTCTCTGCAAATTGCAAAAATCTTTGGGTTTTATTAGAATATTTAGTTCTCTTCCACTCCAGCCCATCCATATTTGTAATAATAACAGCTTTTTTTGGCAAAAGAAAAGACCAAATGGAATTACTGGTGTACCCTAATTGCAGAATAATATCAAATTTTCTTTTCCTGGAGTCAAGAATACAATTCAAATCATAGAAAAACTGCCCTGCCGTACCTATTTTATGTTCTGGATTGTACTTGTGAATAATATGAGCTCCTTGAAACATTTTTCCTTTAAAAATGTGATCGTGAGTATTGTAAACATAAATTTCGTGATTTTGCTGGGCGAGATAAACTGCAAAAATTTCGGCAAATTGCTCAAAACCACCATAATTGTTAGGAATTCCTCTAGTACCGAGAATTGCAATTTTCATTTCATTATTTTTAATCAATTTCCAAAAATACTGATTTTAAAAGTTTTAAACACTCAAATACTGGAATTGAAGGTGAAAATTTAAATCTAATCTAATTAAATCGATATATTAATAGTTATTTTTGTTTAAAATTACCTTACAAAGCTGTTTATGATCAATTTTGAAAATTTAGAACATAATTTAGAGCAACTACGCTTAGCGTATCTAACCGCTAAACCGTTTCCGCACTTAATAATTGATCAATTTTGTGAAGAGGAAAAACTAATAAAAGCTTATGGTAGCATTCCAGAACTTCATAATAAAAGTCGGGATTATGCATTTGCAAATAATAAATTTGAAAAATCAAATTATAAAGTATTAAGCCCTGAATTGCATGAACTGTATGACGACTTATCCTCTGAAAGGTTCAATAAAATATTATCCTATATCACATCAAAATCCATTTTTGTTGATCCAAAAAATCACGGTGGAGGCTTGCATCAAGGAAAGAAAAACAGCTTTTTAGACATGCATCTGGACTTTAATTACCATCCCATTCACAACAACTGGTACCGTGAATTAAACCTGTTATTATACCTCAACAAAGACTGGAAAAAAGAGCACAAGGGTGAATTAAAAATAAAAGATCTAAGAACTGGAGAAGAAGCTGAGCTGGATGTTCCCTTTAATCGTTTTGTTATTCAGCAATGTGCACCTTACACGCTGCATGGATATGATTTAACAAATTTTCCTGAAGGGCATTTTAGAACATCAATTGCAACATATGCATATCAAAATCATATCTGCCAAATTGAAAAACAAAGAACAACCGACTGGTTTCCTAAAGATGATGCCTCCTTTTTAAAGAAACAATTTGCTAAGAATTATAATTTTTTAGTCAAAACAAAAAATAAATTATTTGGTAGTGGCACCGCAAAAAATCAATAAAATCTGGATTGATTTGTATGCTGTTTTAGGAGTTCATAAACAACTGTTGCAGTGTGTTCCCAGTTGTAAATTTCTTTAATGGAATGCGCCATTTTTTCAAATTCTGTGGTTGTATTGTTTTCAAGAATATAAAGCAATTTCTGATTGAATTCCTTCTGCTTGGAGGGATCAAAATAAAATTCCCTAAAAAAAATAAAATCAGACATAGCCGTTTTATCAGAACAGATTGTAGGGATTTTTGCTGCCACTGATTCTAATGGAGGAATACCAAACCCCTCAGCAAATGATGGATAAACAGATGCATTTGCTCCTCTTAATAGCAACAACATCGTTTGAAAATCAGTGTTTTTAATGGTTGTTATTTTATTTTTTACCTCAAGAGTTAATCCATCAAATATTTCCTGATACTCCGGATTAAAAATGCTTTCGTTACCTAAAAAAAGAAGTTGGTGTTTTTTATACAATTCCAAGTCTACAAAAGCTTTCAACACCATTTGATGATTTTTTCTGGGTTCCCACCGGCTTACATAAATTATGTAATCGTTCAATGAAAATTCATTTGCAACTCGAACTTTGACTTGCTCCTTAGTATAGGTTTCAAAAAAAGCACCGTCAACTGCATTTGGCGTTACTACATAATCTGAAAGTCCAAAATGTTGCTGTAATTTTTGTTTAGAATATTCAGATACCGTGAGTTTAATATCTGCCCATTTAGCGCTTTGTTGGTATAAAATGGTATTGATAAATCTACTAAAAAACGAAAAATATTTTGGAAAATCAATAAACAATACATCATGCGTTGTCACGATATATTTGCATCTTTTTATGGGTGACACCGTGTATTGAAAATGCGCAAAGTCAATTTTGTTTTTTTTAATAATATTAGGAATATCAATAAGAAGTCTCAAGTATTTATTTTGGAACTGGTATTGCACGTACGTCACGTTAGGGTGATTTCCAAAAATAGTTTGTAAGGATTTTGGATTATTGGAACCCAAAAAGAAATGTAGATCTTGATACTGCATCAATGCCGTGTAAAGACCTTGAATATACGTTCTAGTCCCTTGAAAACCGCTATCAAAAACATGACAGTCAACAAAGATGTTGGTTGTGTTTTTAATATTCATTTAAACTGCTTTTTTGACTTTTACACTCTCTTAACATGACTTCTCTTAATGCAATTAAAAATCCTATTATAATTGATTTGTTATCTAATTTTAAATACAAACCTAAAAAAACCCAATTAGATACGATCAAAAAAACACTGGAACCCAATAATAAATAATTTATAGCTTGTACGGCCTCAATATTAGATTTCTTTTGTCTGTACAAATGAATCAAGAAAACTAGTAGCAAAATAACTCCCAGTAGCCCCGATTTTAAGAAAACAGTCATGTACCCGTTATGAACAATCGGTATGTATTGAACGTACTCATTGTCATTTGTTAATATTTTTCGACCAATATTTAATGTTGACCCCAACCCTTCCCCAAACAATATTGCACGAGTACCCTTGTTTGAAACTTGTTTTACAGTAATAATATTTTCAAAAGACCGGTAATTATCATTAAAATCTTTCCAGTCATCCTTATTAATTCGTGTTTTAAAGGCCTCTTCGGGAGCAATTTTTATTTTGTATAAAAAAGCTTCAATCCCCTTGCCTTCTCGTTTTGGATTTAAGTAAACAATGGCTGTGTAGCCTACAATTGTGAATAAAAGTACAGACAAAATAACTTTTAAAGATTTGTGACTGTACACTAAATATCCTTTTAGACCCATATATAAAATGATAAACTGAATCAAATTCGTTCTGGCTAGATATAAAAAACTAGACAAACCTATCACAAGTAATAAAACCGTTCTTTGTTTCTTTGAAATTTCGATTTTTAAATTTTTATAAAAAATAAGGACAATTAAAACATAGATTTCATAATCACTAAAATAACCGCCCTGCTGCCTCAAAAAATTAACACTTAGCGTTCTAAATTGGATTATGGTGAAAAATAAGGTCACCAAATGTAGTATTGAAATAGCTAGACCTGTATAGATAAAAACCTTTAATGCTAACTTACTGCTAAACCTACAAAGCTGATAGCCCACTAGTAATCCTAAAATAGGTTTTATAAGGTATGTAAAGTCTCTAATAAATAAAAAAAGAGTCGTTTTACTAGAGAAGGTAGAGACAGTTGCAACTAAAAGTATAGCTAGGAAGATCGAGCAATATTTTACTATGGTAACAGAATATTTTCTTTTTATGGTAACCAATAAAGTTAAAAACCATACTGTAAAAGTAAGTTCATAGTTTGCAAACAACGAAACTCCTATGCATAATAAGAATAAAATTTGGTACGGGAAACTTTTATAAATTGTAAAATTCATCATTATTTTTTCAATCTAATTAGTGGTTTCAAAACAATACAATATAAAACAATCACTACTATTTCAATGAAAATCGTGGCTAAAAAAGCGCCTTGAAGTCCCACATTTTTAATAAATATAAAAAAAACAAGCATGCTAAAAACAGATGATCCAATGGTTATGTTTATATATTCTTTATTTTTATCCAAAGCAAAAAGCAATTGTTTTAAAGCAATGGAAACAGCCATAAACAATGGAATTATCAAACCTGTTTTAAAAAAAACATTCATCTGAACCAATTCATCTGAACCAATATTAAAAAACAATAAAATAGGCTTAGTACACACAAATGCAACAATTACTAACAATACCACTACCGCATAATTAAGACCGTAATACCGCAACCAATGTGTAATGCCATGTTTAAGATTTTTATGTATTTGCAAACAAACATCAGCATAAATAAAATTAAAGAACATTTGTAAATAAGTCCTAAAAATCATTACAATTTGATCTATAATTCTATACTGTCCTGCCATTACATTTCCTCCCAGATAACTAATAATCATTATGGGAAGATATTGATAAAAAGACAAAAATAACTGGGATATTGTTAAAGAAAACTCTTGCCTCAATAACACTAAAGCATCTTTAGAAACAGTAGAATAAAACCGTAAATTGTATTTTTTTATCAAATAAAGTAAGCCTATGCTGCTAGAGACAATTAATCCGAGACCCAAATAAGCGTTGACATACTTGTAATCGTCCTTAGTATTGATAAAAGTAAATACACCCACTACATAAATTAGTTTGGATACAATATTAATAAATGAAATCCATTTGTAATTTTCTAATCCTTGAAAAACCCAGGTAGGGTTAATAACTTGGCCCAATACATACGACAAACTAAAAAAGAAAACCATTTGTTCCTGGTTAAAAAAAGGAACAAACCAAATCAAAAAAAAAGCAGCAAAAAGTAAAATGACAAGCAAAAAAAATTTCATTACATAGATCGAAACTATTTTTTGATTGATAACTTCAAGGTTGTTTCTAGTAATTGCAATAGCTTTGGTCCCATTGATATAAGAACCATAATCTACCAAAACATTAAATATTAAAGCAAAGGAAAAACCAACGCCAATTTTTCCTAGCCCTTCTTTTTCGCAAATCGCTACCAAATAAGGCATGACCACAAGCGGACTAATCAAATTTACAATTTGACCAATTCCATAAATAGTACCGTTTTTAATTCTACTATTTTTCAATACCTGTAGACCTATTGATTTAAACAAGATGATGTGATTTATTACAAATATAATATATGGAGTGTAATTCTTGTTTCAAATTCATTTTTAAACCAAACCTACGCTTCATTAATCCAAAAAAAAGAGCCACAAACTGTGACTCCATATAACTTTAAAATCGGTTATTTAATAAGCAATTGAATCTGATCATAAAGTGCTTTTTCTGAATAAAATAATGGATCGTATCTTCCGTCTTCAGACTGAATATTTTGAACAACTGATTTGTTTTTTTCCAAAATTTTAACGCAATCATTTGGAATAAAATAGTCGAAGAACAAGGAGTCTTTAGCTTCAAAAATTTTGCTAAAATAATTCATTTTAAAGTTTTGAATACTGATCTCTTTTTGCTTCTCATTGGTTCCAAAATCAATTCTTATGTAATTTGGAATTACATCTTGGGGCAGGATAAAAACAATATCTTGGGGCTTATCACTAGCTTTTACAGCAACCCAAACCGAATTGTCTTCTTGATAAGGAGCTTCGTAGTCATCTTGACTATAATACATCTGAAAATTATCATCTTCCCTAACTGTGGCAGTCAAGGTGATTTTAAAGCTGTTTTTATTCGTTTCAACCTCAGCGGGATTTACTACTGTTTTGATCTCTTCTTTTTTACAAGAACTAAATACTATTGATAAAATCAAGCATGCAAAAAATATTTTTTTTTTCATTTTTTTAAAGTTTTTGGCATTGTTGCTTTTTAAAACCTTTACAAAATACCAGCTATTTAACTATTAATTTACTCTTTTAAATAATCCATTACCTCCATAAAAACACTATTTGCTTTCGTTTGCAATTAATGATTGCTTTTTATAAAATACTATGAAAGAATGGACTAAAACATAAAGTATAATAAATAATAATGGCAGTGCTATCTTTCTGTTTCCATGAAGCAAACCTGTTTTTTTTATGTTTGTCGTTGTGCTAATGTCTTTTATAATCTTATCACTTCCTAAGAGATTGATTTGGTGTATTCCTTGTTCTACAACCAATTGATCTTTTGTTTTAATAATATCATTGAGCTGAGTATTTTCATTGTAATACACTAACTTATCACTTTTTTGAGAAGCATTTGCAGCAGTTGAAAAAGAACCTAATACATTGTTTATTTGAGAGATAATTGTGTCATTTTGCTTCATTTTGACCTCAATATTCTTTAAACTTGCCACTTGAATTTTTTTATAATGATCGGATTCATTAAGAAAACGTAAAAGTGGCTCAGTCATTTCTTTATCAACAACTGCGCGATCTGTTACAAAAGAAATGGTGTGGTAAGAGTAGTTTTTACTAGTCACATTATCCTCAATAATTTTTTTGATATCGCCATTGTCTGCCATTAACTTGATTAACTCAAAATTTTCTGGTGTATTTCTAATAAAATTGTATACATCAGCAATGGGCTTGATTTGTATTTTATTTAAACGTTTGGGTCGCAAAATCCCAACAACATTTTTCAAGAATACAGTATCTCTTGATTTAATTTTTGATTCAATCAAATCAACTTTTGAGTACAAATAATCAACACTACCAAAATTAGGCTGAACAATAATTAAATTGTCATAACTTTTTTGTGTCTTGTCTAAATAAAAACCCAAACCAAATCCAACAAGAACCAGAACAGAAACTAGTATTGCATTGCGAATAAAAAACTGAATTCCTTTAAAAATTGAGGAGGCAATCCCATCAAAAAAACTTCCTATTTTTTTTGAAACGTGATTCAAATCAATTTCTTGATCCTCTTGGTTATTGGGTTGGTTAGTGTTCATCCTATCTTTTTATTTTACGTTGAAAATTTGTTCCAATATCTTAATCGTAATCAAATAGGTAGGTTTTACACCTGTTGTTCCCAATCCTCCTGAAGCTAATGTGCTTCCGGTTTCCAAAGGATTATCCGATGCATAATACGCATATCTAACCTTCACATCATGAGGAACACTTTTTCTGATTTTAGAAGCGGATTGAATCGCTTTTTGGTAATAAGAACCTTCCATTTCCAATCCTATAATTCCCCAAGTCGACTCATGGAAAAACTTCAATAAATCTCGGTTTTGCAGTGAAGTTCCCAAAACGGTAACCATTGGTCCGGCAAAAACAGCAATGTCATTTCCTTCAAACATATCAGCAGTCAATTCATTTTCGAAAAAATAATTATCCGCCGTTCCTTCATTGATGTGCGCATTTGGAATCATGATATCTCCTTTTCCACCTTCCAGAATTCCAGCTTTTCCCATGATAGAAACTGATTCCACATTCAATAAAATGTCTTTTTTAAACGGTTTCAACAGCTCATCAATGGTTTCATACGCTTGTTCTCCAAACGCATAATCCATAACAATCAATACTGGTTCTTTGTCACCGATATTTGCTTTAGGAAAAGATGTTTTTGCCCAATCAATTTTTGCGGTATCAAAAATCTGTACGTCGATATTTGTTCCTGATGTATCCGGCAACGAAATCATTCCGCATTTCAACGCAACTTCTTCCACTTGGTTTCGAACCGCATTGGCACCGGACTTACTCAATTCTTCATAAATAAAGAAATCAGATTTGTCTTTGAACTTGGTTTTCAAAACTTCCGTTGCAAAAATAGAATTCATCACACTGTGCATGTTCGCACTGATTACGTGAATTGGACGGTCTAAAAGTTGGTTTTCTTTCAAAACCTCCTTAATGTTAGTAGCCCAAATTTCGCCGTGGATATGGTGTCCCAATCGTTCTCTCAAAATAGGACTGAAAGTGATTGTTCGCTTATTATCATCTACAATTTCTTCGATGGCAAGTTTCCCCAACCAAAAGATAACATGCAAGAAACGATCTGGCGCAGCAGCTGAACCAAAAGCGTCATAAATATCCAATACTTCTTCAAATGTTCTTCCCAGAATATTGGCAGCGTGCGAAATAGCTTTCTCTTTTTCTACCAAAGTCAGTTTCTTCTTTTGAGAAACCGCTTGTTCCAGTTTGAACCAATCGCGGGAAACCTCACCAGCATCATCCAGTAAAACTCTGTTTCTAATTTTGTGTGATTCAATAAATATAAAGGTCAAATGCGTCAGAATATCATAAATATCCGAACGTCCTCTTGTAATCTCCACATTCATTTGCTCCTCATCGATACGGTAACAATTACGACGTCTTTTTGGCGGTACAATCGCCTGAAAATGCGATTTAGAATACCCTTCATCGGATGTTAAATTGATAAATCGACATTCTTCAATTCCTACCGGAAGACGTTCAATTACATATAAAAGTCCGTTCAATTCTACTTTTTCTTCAGCAATATTTCCATAAATTTCTGGTCGCAATGCTAATAATGCTTCGCGCAAGGTATCGCCTGAAATTCCCATAGGTTTGTAAAATCCCCTGTTAAAAAGGTGACGCATCGTGATGTACATTTTTTCAATTGCTGCCGATGATTCTTGCGCTCTGGAGCGAGATATATTTTTTGTTTCTTTCATTTTCTACTTATTTTCTAACCTTCAAAGGTAAGACATTTATTTACTTTTTAACAAATCCACTATATTTCTATCATTCGAAAGTCTAGGGATTTTATTTTGACCGCCCAGTTTTCCAATCGATTTCATATAGTCCTGAAAACCGTTTTTAACCACTTTGGTAACTACCACTTTTTGCAACACTTTGCCCACAATCAAATCATCATAATACATGTTTTGTTTTCGCATGGCATTGTCTAACGCTTCCGCAAAAGATACGCTGTCTTCCGGTTCGTTTTCAAATTCAATAAACCATTCGTGATACGGTAATCCTGCTGCGGGATTGATTTGCGGCGCCACCGTAAATTCATTGATTCGGATTGTAGTTCCAATAATTGCTTCCTGTAGCGCACTTTCCACTTCTTTCCCAATTACATGTTCTCCAAAAGCCGAAATATAATGCTTGATTCTTCCCGAGACAATTATTCGGTACGGTTTTAAACTGGTAAACTGAACCGTATCGCCAATATTATAGCCCCAAAGTCCCGCATTGGTAGAAATTATCAAAACATAATTCACTCCCAATTCCACTTCGCCAATCGTATATCGTTTTGGATTTTGACTATAAAATTCATCCGATTTTATAAATTCATAAAAAATTCCAGAGTTCAAAAGCAGTAACATTCCTTTTTCCTTTTGCGAATCCTGATATGCAAAAAATCCTTCCGAAGCCGGAAATAACTCAATACTATCTACTTTTCGTCCAATAAGATTTTCAAATTTGGCGCGATACGGTTCATAATTGACGCCGCCATAAATAAACAAATTGAAATTTTTGAAGATTTCTCCCACCGGCTTGCCTCCCTTTTGATGCAATTTTTCAAAATACATTTGCACCCAAGATGGAATCCCGGAAATTACAGCCATATTTTCGTTATAAGTTTCCTCGACAATCGCATTTACTTTGGTTTCCCAATCCTCGATACAGTTGGTCTCCCAAGAAGGCATTCTGTTTTTTTGAAGGTATTTTGGAACAAAATGCGCCACAATTCCAGACAATCGCCCTAATTTAACGCCATTTTTTTCTTCTAAAATGGGACTTCCTTGTAAGAAAATCATTTTCCCGTCAACAAAATCAGCTTTTCCAGTTTCATGAATATAATGCAGAATCGCATTGCGAGCAGCCTCAATATGATACGGCATCGATTCCTTAGTTAGCGGAATATATTTGGCTCCGGAAGTCGTTCCGGAAGTCTTGGCAAAATAGAGCGGTTTTCCTTTCCATAGGACGTTTTCCTCCCCTTTTACCACCTTATCCACATACGGTTTTAACGCTTCATAATCACGAACTGGAACTTGTTTGGCAAAATCCTTCTCATTTTTTATTTGGTCAAAATGATGGTCGATACCAAATTGTGTTTGCTTCGCATCTTTGATTAATTTTTGTAAAACCTTCTTTTGAGTTTCAACAGGATTATTGGCCCAAAGTTGTGTTTTCTTGTATATTTTTTGTGCAAATATTTTGGCTGCAATTGATTTTATTGACATTTTTATTTTTGTTCTTTAAAAGATAAAAGTCTGTTTTTTTACTCTTTTTTTGATTTTTTAGAAAGCGAATTTTTCTCTTCTTTTGCTACTTGTTCCCGCAATTCCAGTTCCTGTTTGGAGGGAGATAAATCAACTGGTGTACTAATTTCATCTGCTGCTTCCAATATCGAGTCTTTATTGAATTTTGCATATTCTAATTCTCCTGTCAACACTTTCTGAATAGATTTGATATACGCTTCATTTCTCTTCAAAGCTTTTGACAAAGAATCTGATTTTAAAGCCAGTTCCATGGCCTCTTTCTTTAATTTTGAAGAAGAATAGCCCGGTATAAATTCTCGTAAAGGAGTGAAAGCAATAATAAAAGTGGTAACAAATGTAATAATTATTGCTCCTAAAGTTGCTACCACAAAAACGTTCATTAAAGTAAGTTTCAACGAAAAAGTTTCTTCAAAAGTATCTTCGTTTAGTATGATTAAACGTCGTTTATTGAATAGTTTTTCTTTGATTTTTTTTCGTTTTTGTCTTTTCTTGGACATATAAATTGATTATTGAACAAATATAACAATTAATGTCGTTGCTTGTATTGCCTTGTTTTTCTTGATTATTGCAAACCACAATTAATTTTTAATAAATTTTTAACGCAGTTGAAACCAAATAAATGCGTCAAAATGAATTTCCGTAAACTAATTCTATATACCTTTGCTTTCAAGTTTATTACAAATTTGCTTCGGCAATAAATTATTCTATCATGGGAAGATTAGGTGTTACAGAAATCCTCGTTATATTAGCGATTGTTTTATTACTTTTTGGTGGTAAAAAAATCCCGGAACTTATGAAAGGTTTAGGAAGCGGAATCAAAGAATTCAAAAACGCAGCCAAAGACGGTCAGCCAGCTGATAAAAAAGAAGAAGAAACAAAATAAAAAAAAGGCTTTTCATAATTTGAAAAGCCTTTTTTTTGTTTAAATGATCATCGTCAACTGAATTCGTTTTCTATCTTCATCGACCTCAGTTACTTTGACCTGAACATGTTGGTGCAATTTCACTACTTCATTTACATCACTTACAAATCCTGCTTTGAGTTGTGAGATATGAACCAAGCCACTTTCTTTGACTCCAATATCCACAAAACAACCAAAATTGGTAATGTTATTGACAATTCCAGGCAAAACCATTCCTGTTTTTACATCTTTTATCGTTTTTACATTCGGGTCAAATTCAAATACTTGAGCTGATTTTCTAGGATCTAATCCTGGTTTTTCGAGCTCTTTGATAATGTCTTTCAATCCCAATAAACCTATTTCTGGAGTAATGTACTTTTCTGGCTGTATCAAAGCTGTTTTTTCTTTATTAGCAATCAAATCATGCACCGTCAATTTCAAGTCTTTTGCCATTTTCTCTACGATTCCATAGGCTTCAGGATGTACTGCTGAATTATCCAACGGGTTTTTAGCATTCGAAATTCGGATAAAAGCAACACCTTGTTGGTAGGCTTTTTCACCCAAACGAGAGACTTTTTTTAATTGTTTTCGATCTTGAAAAGGGCCATTTTCTGAGCGGTATTGAACTATGTTTTCAGCCAGCTTCTCTCCTATTCCGCTCACATAACTCAGTAAATGTTTACTCGCCGTATTAATGTTTATTCCAACTGAATTCACGCAACGAATTACTGTATTGTCTAATTCTTCTTTGAGTTTGGTTTGGTCTACATCGTGTTGGTATTGGCCTACGCCAATGGCTTTCGGGTCAATTTTTACCAACTCAGCCAAAGGATCACTCAATCGTCTTCCGATAGAAACCGAACCTCGAACCGTCACATCATAATTAGGGAATTCGTCTCTGGCAATTTTTGAAGCTGAATACACCGATGCTCCCGCTTCTGAAACGATAAAAACCTGAACCGGCTTATCAAAAGTGATTTTCTTGATAAAGAATTCGGTTTCTCTCGAAGCCGTTCCATTTCCGATGGAAATTGCATCAATTTTATAGGAATTGACCATCGAACGAATTTTTTTCATCGCCATCGCTTCCTCTTTTTGAGGCGCATGTGGATAAATGGTTTCGTTATACAATAAATCTCCTTTTTCGTCCAAACAAACAATTTTACATCCGCTTCTAAATCCTGGATCAATGGCCAGAATTCGTTTTTCACCCAAAGGCGGTGCTAACAATAATTGTCCCAAATTGTTCGCAAAAACCTGAATAGAATTGGCATCAGCCTTGGCTTTAGCCTCCTGCAAAGCTTCGTTTGAAATAGCTGGATTCAGCAATCTTTTATACGAATCTTCGATGGCTAATTGAACGTGTGGCGTGGTTTTATTTTGGCTTTTTAAAACTAATGCATCAATAATATCATACGCTTCATCGATATCAACTTCTACTTTAAACTTGATAAAGCCTTCATTTTCTGCGCGAAGCATCGCTAATAATCGATGGGAAGGTGCTTTAGTCAACGGTTCTGTCCAATCGAAATATTGACTGAATTTCTGCGCCGCTTCGTCGTCTTTCTTCGTTTTTACTACTTTAGTTGTAATCGTTGCTTTGCGTTCGTACAATCGTCGGAGTTGCTTTCGAACATAAATATTTTCATTAATCCATTCAGCAATAATATCTCTGGCGCCTTGCAATGCTGCATCTTCATTGATGATATTTTCGTTCAAATATTTTGTCGAAATAAAATCGACATCATCATTATTTTGCGCCATAATAATTTTGGCTAGCGGTTCCAATCCGTTTTCTCGGGCTGTATCAGCTTTAGTTTTTTTCTTCTTTTTAAAAGGCAGATAAAAATCCTCCAATTCCTGTAAATCGAAACTTTGCTGGATTTTTTTTTCTAATTCTGGGCTAAGTGCATTTTGTTCCTGAATCGATTTTAAAATCGCTTCTTTGCGTTTTACAATCACTTCGTATTCTTTTTGAAATTTGGCAATTTGCTCAATAAAAACTTCATCAAGATTACCCGTTTTATCTTTTCGATACCTAGAAATAAACGGAATTGTACAATCTTCCTGTAATAATTGAACGGTATTTTGAATGTTAATTGCTGCTGTAGCAACGCCTTTTGATATGAATTGTATATTAGTCATTATGTGTTAATTCTTTTATTAGGATTCTTTATTATTATCCTAAATAGGTATTTAAAATTCCGTTTCTTCTTGGTTGCTCTCTTCTAGATATATTGCATTTACTATTTTTAATTGAAGTTCTTCATCATAGTCATTTTCATAAAGAATCGATGTAATAATTTCTTGTAATAAATTTTTATCAATTCTATTATCAGCGACGTGAACTGCAATGTTTTCCATTTCTCTGATAAAGTAACTTACTTTGAAATCAAATCCATTTATCTCTAAAAAATAGGAAGTCAAAACAATAGATGTTCTTTTATTTCCATCTTCAAAGGCATGATTTTTATTTATCGAATAAAATAAATGACAAACTTTATTTTCAAATTCCGGATAATACCAATCATTTTTAATGTGTTCTAAAACACTGTCAACTAAACCAATATTTATGATTCCTTTTTTACCTCCACTATTTTCAATAATAAAATCTTGTTCTTTAACGGCATGTGTCATATCAAAATAAAAGTACTCCATAACTAGCGGTCTTTTAGTCTTTTGAACACATCAATATTTTCTTTTAATCTTTCCTCCAATGCTTGACTTTTCTCCCCTAAAAATTTATTGAAATCTTCTGTACTTACTGTACTTACATAATCTTTTAATTTTTCATGTAAAGCATCTCTAAAAGCCATATCTCTGCTTGCCATCAAGCTTCTTGCTTTTTCTCTTAATGGTTCATAAATTTTATTGGTTAGTTTTTCGAAATTAGAGAATACTTCATGGGCTTCTGATAAAGAGAATTGTTTTTTATTAAGCTCAAATTGATCTTTTAAAAATTCTGCAAAACCATTTTCATAACTTGATATTAAATCTAATACCTCAGAATACATTGTTGCTCTCACACTTTCTTTAGTTTTCAAATCAAGAACTTTACGATACTCTTTAGCGTTTTCTTTGAAAATACTTTTATATATTTTGTCCGTTAATTGCCCATATTTAAACTTATTGCTTGTAATACATAAATCAACCGCATTAGTAAATTCTTTTCTATAATTTATTTCTCTTATAGCGGCAGGGACAAATTCTTCTTCTCTTTGATTAATGAATTTGGTAGAACCTCCCAATTTTTTATTTAATACATCTATTACAACATTTAACATAAATGTTCTGACTTCTTTGGCCTTTTCTGAAGTTTGTAATAGCATACCTATGTTAAGTAAAGTTTTAAAAGTAAATACTGATAAACTTGTAGCTCTTTTTCCAACCAATTCATTGTCATTATCTGGCATTAACTGGCCGACATCAATGTCGGTCAGTTGATTTATGAAGTCTTTAAACATTTTGAGTTTAACCCCTCTAAAAATTTCATACCCTGCATCTTGTAACTCATGATTGTTATCTTGTAAAATACGTTCAATTGTTCTGGTATCAACTTCATAAAATTTAGCAACCTGATTGAGTGTAAATCTGTATTTATTCTCGAAATATATTCCCGTAAAACCTAATTGGTTATATATTTCTTTGATAGCCATATTGTTATTCAGTACATTTTTTCGGTCTATCTGTGAATTTGTTAAATCTTTCATTTCAAATATTTTAAATAATATCTCTTATTAATAAGCCATATGACAATAGCAATTTACTTCAACAATCCTCGTTTTTAACAAATTAGATTCTATTTCTTCTAAATTAGCATCATTATTTTGTTAGTTTTTATACATGCTAAAGTACTACCTTTGAGTCAAAACTCCTTATTTATGTCTTTTTTATTCTGGTATTTTCCACTTATTAATTTAGTTGCTTTTTCAATAATAGGAGTTGACAAACGGCTGGCCATTCAGCAAAAAAGGCGCATTTCTGAACGTAATTTATTGCTTACAAGTATTCTGGGCGGAACAATTGGTTCCGGGTTAGCCATGCTTTTCTTTAGACATAAAACCTCAAAAGAAAGCTTCCTTTTGAGGTTTTACGGAATTATAGTAATCCAAATTTTAATCCTTTTGGTACTTTTTTATTCTGGAATAATAGAGTACTAACAAGAAATTTTATCTACTCTATTTTGGTGTCTTCCACCTTCAAATTCAGTGTTTAAAAATACTTCTACCATTTCTACTGCTTGTGGAATCGAAGTAAAACGAGCAGGAATACTAATAATGTTCGCATCATTATGCTGACGTGCCAAAACTGCAATTTCTTTCATCCAGCATAAAGCCGCACGAACTTTAGATTGTTTATTCGCCGTCATTGAAATTCCGTTTCCGCTTCCGCAAATAATAATTCCAAAATCAGCTTTTCCTTCAGAAACATCTGTGGCAACAGGACGTCCAAAATCAGGATAATCCACGCTTCCTGCTGAATCGGTTCCGTAATTCGTTACTTCATGTCCTTTTGCTTGCAGCATTTCAACAATTGCTTTTTTGTAATCCGGTCCTGCGTGATCGTTTCCTATGGAGATTTTCATATTATATGTATTAAGTTGTGTGCTGCAAATTTAAATAAAGTAATCTATTCTGATGAATTAATTAAGGCTTCTTTATTTGATAATTTCAATTCAAATGCCTCATCAAAACTACATACAAGAATTCATATTGTAACTATCAGATTATGATTTATTTAGCAGTTATCAACAATTCTTTTAAATGTATAATTAGCTGTAAATCAGTGAAAAATTTATATTATAAATGTTAAAAATTTGCATTGTTAATAGCAAAACGCAATTGCTTGATATTCAGTTAACTTTAAATTAACACACTATGTTCATAACTTTGGATAGAAAATAAGAACTATTTTTTGGTTGTATCGAAAAAAAAAGTAATCCAAAACCCAGTTTTTAAATCCTAATTTAGTTTGATGAATTTTTAGAATAGTTATCAATATTAAAAAGTAGGTTATCAACAAAAAACGGTAGTGTGAGTTATTTACAAAACCAATAGTTTTTCTGTTATCAACCATTGTTAATTAAAATCTAAAAACACTTTAAAACTAATACTTTATCCTAAAATAAGTATGTTGATAACTCCCAATAACATCCTAAAACTTGATTTCAATGCATTTTAAAATAAATTTATTGCCACTATTAACAAGCTATAATAACAACCAAGAAAGATTTTAAATTTAAATTTTCTTTTTGTTTATTTAAATATATGTTGACAACTTTCAAAAAATTCAAACTCAAAAAATTGATTTTAGATTGATTTCAGTTTCAAACAATTTTCAATTTGTTGTTCAAGTTGTCTAACAGTTCCTGAACTTTTTCAAAATCGTTGAAATGAATTTTGAGTTTGATTCCACCGTAGGCGAAACTGCCAAAAGGATCGATGGAAACCAATGTTTCGTTTTCAAAAAAATAGTTAATCTCTTCCTGCTCCAGCAAATGCTTTATAACTACAATTTCATGGGAATAATTGAAAATTGCAATGGTTTGAAATTCTTCCATTTTTGATACTTTTTATAAAGATACAACTATTCTGTAAAGTTATATTTTCTTTAAAACTGTGCACTCTGTACTGATAACAGTTTAGTATTTTGTAATTTTAGACTTTTAAGAACAGATTTATGAGTAAAAGATTAAGAAAGCCGATAAAAAAAGGGAAAGATTTCTCTGAAAAAATTATAAAAATATTATCGCAAAGTGCTAATAAAGCATTCAACTACAAACAAATAGGAGCAAAGCTAGAGCTTGACGATACCGAAAGCAGAAATCAAATTATCAAAGATTTGAAGATTCTGGCTTCGCAAAATAAAATTATAGAGTCAGAACCAGGTAAATACTTAGTGAAAGCTGAAAGTAAAGAGTATTACGAAGGTAAGATAGACATGACAGGACGTAAAACAGCTTATTTTGTTTGTCCTGATATGGAAGAAGATGTCTTTATTCCTACAAATAACCTAAACCACGCTTTAGACAAAGATATTGTCAAGGTTTATGTTTACAATCGTAGAAAAGGAAAAAGACCAGAAGGTGAAGTAATTGAAGTCCTTGAAAGACATAAAACTGATTTTGTTGGTGTTATTGACATTCAAGCTAATTTTGCTTTTGTTTCTACAGCAAATCCAAAAATGTACACTGATATTTTTATTCCAAAGGATAAAATAGGCGAGGCGGAGCAGGGTGATGTAGTTTTGGTTCATATCGAAGATTGGCCAGCCAGAGCTGATAGTCCTTTTGGTTCTGTAATAAAAGTTTTAGGGAAACCAGGAGAGCACGATACAGAAATTCATGCAATTCTTGCTGAATACGGTTTGCCATCAGAATTTCCTATTGAAGTGGAAACGTTTGCACAAAAAATTGATACTTCGATAGAAGAAGATGAAATTGCCAAACGTCGCGACATGCGAGATACGTTGACTTTTACCATTGATCCAAAAGATGCGAAGGATTTTGATGATGCACTTTCATTCAAAAAACTAGAAAATGGTAATTACGAAATTGGTATTCACATTGCCGATGTTTCGCATTATCTTCAAGAAGGAACAATCCTGGATGATGAAGCGTATCAAAGAGCAACTTCGGTTTATTTAGTGGATAGAGTAGTGCCAATGTTGCCCGAAGTTTTATCCAATTTTGCGTGTTCATTACGTCCAAATGAAGAAAAATATACGTTTTCGGCCATATTCGAAATAACTGAAACATCTCAAGTAGTGAATCAATGGTTTGGAAGAACAGTAATTTATTCTGATCAGCGTTTTGCTTACGAAGAAGCGCAATATATCATAGAAACCAAAGATGATGTGATTCCAGAAGAAATTTCGATTACAGGAAGTTCCTATCAAGTTTCAGCAGCAATTGTTGCTGCGACGCTAAAAATGGATGAATTAGCTAAAATTCTTAGAAAAAGAAGAATGGCTGAAGGAGCGATTTCTTTTGATAAAGTAGAAGTGAAGTTCAATTTAGATGAAGCCGGCGAACCTCAAGGCGTTTATTTTAAAGTTTCGAAAGATGCTAATCATCTGATTGAAGAATTCATGCTTTTGGCCAATAGAAAAGTAGCGGAGTACATTGGAAAACAAAAAAAGACGTTCATTTATAGAATTCACGATGAGCCAAATGAGGATAAACTTTTTGCGATGCAAGCTGTTATTGCCAAGTTCGGACATAAAATTGATTTTAAACAAGGTTCTATTTCACAAGCTTTGAATAAATTAATGGAAGATGTAAATGGTAAAAAAGAACAGAATTTAATTGATACGCTTGCGATTAGAAGTATGAGTAAAGCCAAATATTCTACGGATAACATAGGACATTACGGTTTAGCTTTTGATTATTATTCGCATTTTACCTCACCAATTCGTCGTTATCCCGATGTAATGGTGCATCGATTGTTGCAGCATTATCTGGATGGAGGAAAATCTGTTGATGAAGAAACATATGAAACAAAATGTTTGCATTCGTCAACAATGGAAGGTTTGGCAACCAATGCAGAACGTGATTCTATCAAATATATGCAGGTAAAATACATGCAAGATCATCAGGATGAGGAATTTTTGGGAGTTATTTCTGGTGTGACAGAGTGGGGAATTTATGTTGAAATCATCGAGAATAAATGTGAAGGAATGTGTAGAATCAGAGATATAAAAGATGATTATTACACTTTTGACGAAAAACAATATGCACTAACCGGCGCAACTTCTGGTAAATTATTACAATTAGGAGACGAAATTTACGTTAAAGTAAAAAATGCCGATTTAGTTAAAAAACAACTGGATTTTAATTTTTTAAGAAGAATTGAAGAACCTTTAAAATAAAAAAAAAATGAAAAGATTAGTGATTATTGCTTTTGTATTTTTAAGTCAATTTACAAACTCTCAAGTAACCAGAAACTTAGGAGATTTTGATGAAGTTAAAGT
This sequence comes from Flavobacterium petrolei, assembly GCF_003314435.2. Lineage (GTDB taxonomy): Bacteria > Bacteroidota > Bacteroidia > Flavobacteriales > Flavobacteriaceae > Flavobacterium > Flavobacterium petrolei. The sequence goes on from NZ_QNVY02000001.1 coordinate 963,492, forward strand.
TTTTGATAAAATCAATGTCAAATTAATTGAAGCTTCAGAAAACAAAATTGTAGTAACCGGAGCACGCGCTGACGAAGTGGAAACGGTTAATAAAAATGGAGAATTAAAAATCAGAATGCCATTTCCTCAATTATTATCCGGAGATGATATTATTGTTAAACTATATTTTAAAAACCTGGAAAGCATTGCAGTCAGTGAGGGAAGTTATGTTTCAAGCGAAAAAGATTTCAAACAAACAAGCTTAGATTTGAATGCAAAATCTGGAGGAGAAATAAAATTAGAAATAGATGTTGACAAAGTAAACATCAAAGCGAATGCCGGTGGAATAGTTACTTTATCAGGAAAAGCGAAAAATCAAGATGTTGTAATTACCTCGGGCGGAATTTTAAATGCTAAGGATTTAGAGACTTCACAAACTACAATAAGCGTTGCTGCTGGCGGAAAATCTGAAATTCATGCTTCTACATTAGTTGATGCAAAAGTTCGTGCTGGTGGCTCTATATTTATCTACGGTAAACCTAAACAAATTAACAAGGAAGTATTCATTGGCGGTACGATTTTAGAAAAAAATTAGTACTTTGGTTTAGATTTTAGCGTAATAAATTTAAATTTTTAATGATAAACGACATTTTAGCTGGTATTCCGTGGGGAATTTTCTTGAGTTTTATGATTGGTCCTGTTTTTTTTATTTTACTGGAAACAAGTATTATAAAAGGATTTAGAGCGGCTTTAGTATTTGATTTAGGAGTTATTTTAGGGGATATTGTTTTTATTGGAATTGCATATTTAGGAAGTTACCGATTGATTCAAAGTTTAAAAGATCAACCGGCTCTTTTTATTTTCGGTGGAGTATTAATGTTAGCTTATGGTATAATTTCTTTCATACAGTTAAAAAAAGAACAGAAAATCAATACGGACATTATCGACAAGGAAATTGTCAAAAAAAACTATATAAGCCTTTTCATAAAAGGTTTTTTGTTGAATATTATCAATATTGGTGTATTGGGTTTTTGGCTGGCAATCATTATTTCTGTTGGACCAAAACTAGAAATGCAAACACCTAGAATGATTACTTTTTTTATTGCAGTTATTGGAACTTATTTGTTTGTAGATTGTATCAAAATTCTTTTAGCGAAGCAATTAAAAACAAAACTAACACCAGTAAATATTCTAAAAATTAAAAAAGGAATCAGTATTGTAATGATGGTTTTTGGGATGGTTTTAATCACTCAAGGTTGGTTCCCAGAAGAAAAAGAAATGGTAAAAAAAGCATTTGAAAAGATTGAATAAATCTAGTTTTTAATTTTTATAAAATAGAAAAGGCCTTGACTCTAAATTAATTAGATTCAGGGCTTTTTTTATTTAAACATGTAAGTCATTTAAGTTTTTTAAACCATTAAGAATTTAATCTAATTAAGACTTAACACTTAATTTTCCCTGAAAATTAGACATAAAAAAAACCTCCAAATTGCTTTTAAGGTTTTAGAATATTATCCGGATTTTAACCATAACTTTATTTAATTTTTCTTAAAAATTTGACATAAAAAAAAGAGACACATTTCTGTATCTCTTTAAGAGGCATCTCCCGAAGCTTTGGGACGGATTCGAACTCTAACTTTATTTAATTTTTTCTAAAAATTAGACATAAAAAAAACCTCCAAATTGCTTTAAGGTTTTAGAATATTATCCGGATTTGAACCATAACTTTATTTAATTTTTCCTAAAAATTTGACATAAAAAAAACCTCCAAATTACTTTGAAGGTTTTAGAGGCATCGTCCGGATTCGAACCGGAGTAGGAGCTTTTGCAGAGCCCAGCCTAGCCACTCGGCCACGACGCCATAATTGAATGGATGGCAAAAGTACTCAAAAAGTTTAGAGTTTAAAAGTTTAAAGTTTAAAAGTTTTAAAAAATATTTTTAATCTAACTTCTATATTCTTCTAATTCAATAGTAACTGCTTCAACATCACCGCCAATAGGAGGATTTAGTTTAGAAACCGCTACAATAATTCTGGATATTTCAGGAATTTCTTCAAATATTCTCGTCAAAATGCGGTGTGCCACATGTTCTAATAAGTCAGAACGAATCGCCATTTCTTCTACAACTATACTATTTAAGAGCACATAATCAACAGTATCTTTCAAATTATCAGAAATACTGGATTTTCTCAAATCAGTTTTCACCTCTAAGTTTACCGTATAGTCTGATCCTATTTTTCCTTCCTCGATTAAACAACCATGGTAGGAGTACGTTCTAATATTTTTAAGTTTTATGATTCCCATTATTTTATTTTTTGTTTAAAGTGTAAAGTTTAAAGCGGAATTACTAACTTTTCATAGGTTTCTATGGAAACATTAAACATTAAACCTTAAACTTTTTTACCTTTGCTAAAATAAAACAAAAAAATGTCAACTGAAGAAAAATCACTCCATTTTATAGAACAAATCATTGAAGACAGTTTATCAAACGGTTTTCCTCAAGATAAATTACGTTTCCGTTTTCCACCAGAACCGAATGGTTATTTGCATATTGGCCACGCCAAATCAATTTGTTTGAATTTTGGATTAGGTTTAAAGTACAATGCGCCAGTTAATTTGCGTTTTGACGATACAAACCCTGCCAAAGAAGAGCAAGAATATGTAGATGCAATCAAAGAAGATTTGCAATGGTTGGGTTTCAATTGGGCCGAAGAACGCTATGCTTCTGATTACTTCCAGCAATTATACGGTTGGGCTGTAAAAATGATTAAAAACGGTAAAGCGTACATTGATAGTCAATCGTCAGAAAATATGGCATCTCAAAAAGGTACGCCTACGCAACCGGGAGTGGATGGACCTTACAGAAACCGTTCGGTTGAAGAAAATTTGACTTTGTTTGAAGGAATGAAAAACGGTGATTTCCCAGAAGGAAGCCATGTTTTGCGTGCAAAAATTGATATGACTTCAACTAATATGTTGATGCGTGATCCATTAATGTACCGTATTTTGCACCGTCATCATCATAGAACCGGAGACGATTGGAAAATATATCCCATGTATGATTTTGCACATGGAGAAAGTGATTATATAGAGCAAATTTCACATTCTATTTGTACGTTAGAATTTGTAATGCACAGAGAATTATACAACTGGTTTTTGGACCAAATTTATGATGACTCAAAAGTAAAACCACATCAATATGAATTCGCGCGTTTGAACTTGAATTACACCGTAATGAGCAAGCGAAAACTGTTGCAATTAGTACAGGAAAATATAGTAAATGGTTGGGATGATCCCAGAATGCCGACGATTTCAGGATTGAGAAGAAGAGGGTACACAGCGAATTCTATTCGTAAATTTTGTGATATTATTGGTGTTGCCAAAAGAGAAAATATAATTGATTTTTCACTTTTGGAATTTTGCTTGCGCGAAGATTTGAATAAAACGGCTCCTAGAGTAATGGCTGTTTTAGATCCAATAAAATTGGTAATCACTAATTATCCGGAAGATAAAGAAGAATGGTTAGAAGCCGAAAATAATCAGGAAGACGAAAGCGCAGGATTTAGAAAAGTTCCTTTTTCTAGAGAATTATTTATTGAAAGAGAAGACTTTTTAGAAGATGCTCCGGCTAAATTTTTTCGATTGAGTTTAGGAAGAGAAGTACGTCTAAAAAATGCTTATATCATTAAAGGAGAAAGTGTTATAAAAGATGCTGCTGGGAATATTACAGAGATTCATGTAACGTATGATGAATACAGCAGAAGCGGAAGTGGGAGTGAAGCTAGTCAACGTAAAGTGGCCGGAACCTTGCATTGGGTTTCGATACAACATGCTTTAGAAGCTGAAGTTCGTCTCTACGATCGTTTGTTTATTGATGAAGCGCCAGACAGTCATAAAGAGAAAAATTTCTTAGAATTTATGAATCCTAGTTCGTTACAAATTGTAAAAGGATTTGTAGAACCAAGTTTGGCAACGGTTCAATCTGGAGAGAAATTCCAGTTTCAGCGTTTGGGTTATTTCAATGTGGATAAAGATACGGCTGAAGGCAAAATTGTCTTTAATAAAACTGTTGGATTGAAAGATGCTTGGGAAGAAAAAGGTAAAAAAGAAGAAAATTTATTGATGAATACGCAAAAAGAAATCAATAAATATGTAAAAGAAAAAGATGAAAACAGTGCCAATTTAATCTTGAAAAGCGTTGTTGATAATATAAAAAGTATTGATAATTACAGTTTAATTATCCAAACTATTGTCAAAAGTATTAAAAATGATAATAACTCGTTGTTATTTTCTAATTTGATTTTGCATCATTCTGATAAAGTACAGGTAAAAGATATCGAAGAAGAAGCTTTGACAAAATTATATACGATGTCATTGAAAAGTCAAATGGCAGCCGTTCGAATTTTAGCAATTGAAAATTTGCAAAATGATTTGAGTAATTTCAATCTTTTTGAAGCACAACTTTCAGAATTAAAAACGAACGAGAAAAACGAAAAAGTGCTACAATTATTAAATGATCTTAAAATATAAGATTCTTTTTTTAAATAGATTTTATCAATTAAAAGCTCTCTTCTTAGAGAGCTTTTCTTATTATTGTAATTTCTTATAAATATACTTTTTTTAATATTTTTTTTCAATCGAAAACGACGTCCATAAATTGATTTTAAGAGGGATTTTTAAAACGAACGACAATCAATATAGAATTTAAATAAACGTTGAACAGTTCGCTTTTATTTGCTTTTTGTCTTGTAAAATTACACTTTAACGAGTTGTTAACGGGTTGTTGTTAATAAATCCGTATCTTTATGAAGCAAACTTTTAAAATTTAGAATTATGTCGAATAATACAGGGAATACATTATTAGCTGTTTTAGCAGGAGTAGCAATTGGGGCTGGATTAGGAATTTTATATGCACCGGATAAAGGATCAAAAACCAGAGGTAAATTAAAAGATGGTTTTGATGATGCTAAAAATGATCTTCAAAATAAGTTTGATACGGTATCTTCACAGTTAAATGATAAATTGACAACTGCTAAATTTGACTTGGAAGATTCTTATGAAGATTTAGTTTCAAACATGAGTCATAAAACGGAAGAAGTTATTTCTTTTTTAGAAGATAAATTAGCGGAGTTAAAAAGACAGAACGCTAAATTTCAAAAATAATTTTTTTTGATTATCTAAACATTTAAAATAAAATTATGGCTTTTGAGGAATTAAAAGAAAATACGGAGGATATTCAAGAACAAATACAAGGGTATATCCAGAGTAATGTGGCTTATTATAAATTATGGGGTTTCAAAGTAGCAATGAAATCTACGACCATGATTCTTAAGTTTGCATTGATTTTTTTGTGTTTTAGTATGGTTTTATTGTTTTGTTCAATAGCAGGAGCAATGGCAATTGGTAAATATTTAGATAGTTATCCATTGGGATTTTTAATAATTGGAGGAATATATCTTTTGATAACCAGTCTATTATTTTTAATAAAAGATAAAATTGTAGAAGGACCAATATTAGAGAAATTTTCTGAAATATTTTTTAACGACTAAATTATGGAAACAAAAAAATATTCTTCATACGCTCAAATTGATAGAGAACTTGAAATTTTTAAGATTGAAAAAGAACTCAGTTATCAAAAATTGGTTTTTGGAGTAAAGAAAACTAAAGAAAGCTTTACACCTCAAAATATTGTAAGCGATTTAATAGGATCGTATAGTTCTGTAATTCCTTATGGAGCAATCGTTTCAACAGCAGCACCATTCATACTTAATAAAGCAATACCGTTTATAAAAAATTGGTTTGCAAAAAGAAAAAGAGGCGTTTAAGCCTCTTTTTTTATGATTTAAGTAGTTATTCTTCTGTTTCCGGTGTTTCTGGAGCTTCCGGTCTTTCAGGTATTTCTATGTCTTTTTCTCTTCTGGAAGTTCCTTTTCCATTTCTCTTTTTCATCAATTCACCCACTTGATTGGAAGCACTGAACGAAGCAATCATATTGTTGAGCATATCACTTCCAGCTTGCGGAGAATTAGGCAATAAAATTAGATTTGAATTTGCATCAGCACCAATAGCTTGCAGCGTATCATAATGCTGGGTTACTACAATCAATGCTGAAGCTTCCTGAGAATTAATTCCAACTCTGTTCAAAACATCTACACTTTCTACTAAACCTTTTGCAATTTCTCTTCTTTGGTTCGCAATTCCTTGTCCTTGTAAACGCTTGCTTTCTGCTTCTGCTTCCGCTTTGGCTACAATTCGAATTCTGGATGCTTCAGCTTCAAATTCAGCAACAGTTTTTTCTCTGTCGGCAGCATTTATTCTGTTCATCGCATTTTTTACTTGAATATCAGGATCGATATCCGTTACTAAAGTATTGATTATTGTGTAACCATAAGTAGTCATGGCTTCGTTCAATTCTCTTTTTACAGCAATGGCAATATCGTCTTTTCTTTCAAATACATCGTCCAGTTTTAGTTTTGGAACTTCAGCACGAACGACATCAAATACATAAGAAGTGATTTGATCGTGTGGATATTCCAGTTTATAAAAAGCGTCATAAACGGTTTCTTTGATAACCATAAACTGAACTGAAACTTTTAGCTTCACAAAAACGTTGTCTTTTGTTTTTGTTTCAATGATAACATCTAATTGTTGAATTTTTAGATTCACACGTCCTGCAATTCTGTCAATTAATGGAATTTTCAAATGTAAACCAGATTGTCTGATACTTAAAAATTTTCCGAAACGCTCTACAACAACAGCTGTTTGCTGTTTGACCGTAAAAAAAGAAGAAAGTAAAATGAAAAACCCAAAAACCAGTAGGATAATTAAAGCAATGTTCATAATGTTTTTATTTTTAGTTAAAAATTATCTCACAATTTACAAATTAAAATGTTTAGTTACTTCGTATTACTTTTTTTAATAGATAAATTTTAGGTGACATAAAAGGAAAGGCATCTAATTTATAAGTCTTAAATTATGAATTAGATACCTTTCGTTAAATAATTTTTTTGTGAGGTTACAAAGTAGCTATTGCTTTTTGAATTCTCTTAATCGTTTCGACTTTTCCAATTACTTCAACAATATCAAATAGGTGAGGACCTTTCAGTGCGCCAACCAAACTCAAACGAAATGGTTGCATTACTTTTCCCATTCCAATTTCGTTTTTCGTCATCCAGTCTTTGACAATAGTTTCAATATTCATAGATGTGAAATCGGTGATTTCTTCTACTACAGAAATTAATTCTTGCATTAATGCCGGAGTTTCTACTTTCCAATTTTTGCTTGCTTTTTCATCATACGAAGTTGGAGCGACAAAGAAAAAATCACTCATTTCCCAAAATTCAGAAACAAAATGCGCGCGTTCTTTGATCAAAGAAACCACTTTTGTTAAGACACTTTCATTAACAGAAAACCCTTTTTCTACCAAAATAGGAGCATAGGCTTTCGCCAAAGTTGCATCTTCTTGCTTGATTAAATATTGGTGATTAAACCATTTGTTTTTTTCCGGATCAAATTTAGCTCCGGATTTATGAACTCTGTTCAAGTCAAATGCTGCCACTAATTCTTCCAGCGTGAATAATTCTTTATCCGTTCCGTCATTCCAACCTAATAAGGCTAAAAAGTTGATTACGGCTTCCGGGAAAAATCCTTTTTCTCTGTAACCTGATGAAACGCCTTCTGCGGTTTTCCAATCCAATGGAAATACAGGAAATCCCATCTTGTCACCGTCACGTTTGGATAATTTTCCGTTACCAATAGGTTTCATAATCAATGGTAAATGTGCAAATTCCGGTGCATCCCAACCAAATGCTCGGTACAATAAAACGTGTAAAGGCATTGATGGTAACCATTCTTCACCACGAATTACGTGTGATGTTTCCATTAAATGATCATCCACAATATTAGCCAAATGATACGTTGGCATTCCGTCACTCTTGAACAATACCTTATCATCTAAAAGATTCGTTTCAAACTTTACATCACCACGAATAATGTCATGCAAATGAAGCGTTTCATTCACCGGAGTTTTAAAACGGATGACATAATGTTCTCCAGCAGCAATTCTTTTAGCAGTTTCATCTGCAGAAATCACTAACGAAGTGTCCAGTTTTTCTCTGTTGGTATGATTGTAAATAAATGTTTTTCCTTGTTCTTCTTCTAATTTTCGTGCTGCATCCAAAGCTTCTGCTGTATCAAAAGCATAATAGGCATTTCCGGAATTGATTAATTCAGCAGCATATTGTTGGTACAAATCTTTTCTTTCGCTTTGACGGTATGGACCAAATTTTTCATTTTTACCAATAGTCTCATCTGGCGCAATTCCTAACCATTCCAGTGCTTCGATGATATATTCTTCGGCACCCGGAACAAAACGATTTTGATCCGTATCTTCAATCCTCAGGAAGAAAACACCATTGTTTTTTTTGGCAAACAAATAATTGAATAATGCGGTACGAACTCCGCCAATATGTAAAGGTCCAGTTGGACTTGGTGCAAAACGCACCCGAACTTGTTTAAACATTGCTGTAAATTTTTTGCGAAGATACAAATTCGATTTCTCTTGTTATTATCTGAAAATGAGATAATGTAAGATTAATGAGTTTGATGATTTTTAACATTTCTTTATTCATATAAATTGTTACTTTTATTGGTTACAAAAACATAGCATAAATTTTGGAAACTCAGCAATTTATTTATCAAAAATTAGAAGCTTTCATCAGAAAGTTTTACACCAACGAATTGATACGGGGAACTATTCTCTTTATCGGTTTAGGATTGTTGTATTTCCTATTTACGCTTTTTGTTGAATATTTTCTTTGGCTTAAGCCTATGGGAAGAACCATTTTATTTTGGACTTTTGTTGGAGTAGAAGTGTATTTGTTGTTTCGTTTTATTTTGTTTCCAATTTTTAAATTATTCAAACTTCAAAGAGGAATCGATTACAATCAGGCTTCGGCAATTATTGGAAATCATTTTACGGAAGATAGTGACAAACTTACTAACTTTTTACAATTATCAAATCCGAACGAACATCAAATCAAATCGGAATTATTAGCTGCCTCGATTGAACAAAAAGCCTATGCGCTGCAACCAATCCCTTTTGGGAACGCCATAAACTATAATGTTAACAGGAAATATTTTCCTTTAGCTTTAATTCCAATATCGTTATTTGCTTTCTTTTACTTCTCCGGAAACAGCAATATGATTTCTCAAAGTTTGAATAGAGTAGTGCACTTCAATTCGACTTTTTTGCCACCTGCTCCATTTAAATTTGTAGTTCTTAATTCGAATTTACAAACTGAACAAGGAAAGGATTTTATACTTCGCATTAAAACAGAAGGAAAAATAGTTCCTGAGAATGCGATGATTTTTATTGATGATGAAAGTTATTTTATGGAATCGACTAAAGCAGGAGAGTTTCAATTTAAGATGGCAAAGCCTTCAGAAAATATTTTGTTCCACGTGGAGGGAAATGCTATTTCTTCTCCAGATTATGAATTGAAAGTGATAACTGTTCCATCGATTGCTAATTTTGAAATGCAGTTGAACTATCCTTCGTATTTGAATAAAAAATCAGAAACTATCAAAGGAACAGGAAATGCTGTTATTCCCGAAGGAACACGTGTGACTTGGAAAATGAACACACAAGCCACACAAAATGTAGTGTGGATGGATGGAATCTCGAAAGCTACTTTTTCGAAAACAGAAAATACCTTTGTTTTATCAAAAAATATAGTTCAAAACACAGATTATCAAATTCTTACTTCAAATGAGAAGATAAAAAACTACGAAAAACTCAATTATCAGCTTACTATTGTCAAAGATCAGTTCCCAACAATCAATGTAAACAATGCACCGGACAGTTTGAGGGTGGCTAAGAACTATGTTTTAGGTCAAATCTCTGATGATAATGGTTTGTCTAAACTTCAGATTGTTTATTACGAAAGAGAGAAGCCACAAACTGCTAAACGTGGAACAATTGCTATTAAGAAAAGTGCTTTTGATCAATTCGTGTTTTCGTTTCCAAGTAATCTTCCGGTAGAGCAAGGTGTATCTTATGATTATTATTTTGAAGTTTTTGATAATGATGCGTTGCATAATTTCAAAAGTACGAAGTCTTCTGTTTTCTCGAATCGTGTTTTGACAGATGAAGAAAAAGAAGATCAAATTTTGCAGCAGCAAAATGACAACATCAATAGTTTAGAGAAGTCTTTAAAAAACCAGGATAAGCAAATTTCTGAAATGGAGAAGTTGCAAAAAACCGGAAAAGAAAAAGAAAATCTGGATTTCAAAGATCAGCAAAAAGTAAATGATTTCATCAAACTTCAAATGAAACAGGATGAGATGATGAAGGAATTTACTAAAAAAATGAACGATAATTTGGAGCAATTCAAAACCGATAAGAAGGATGAAATGAAAGAGGAACTTCAAAAACGAATGGACAAAGCGGAAAAGGAATTGGAAAAAAACCAGAAACTTTTAGATGAATTGAAAGAACTAAACGATAAAATTCAGAATGAAGAGTTGTTGACTAAGTTGGATAAATTCAAACAAAACAGTAAAAACCAAACTAAGAATTTAGAACAATTAGTAGAGTTGACAAAGAGGTTTTATGTAGAAAAGAAAGCGGAACAATTAGGAGACAAATTGGACAAGCTTTCTGAGAAGCAAGATAAGTTGTCTAATGATGAAAAGGAAAACAAACTAGATAAGCAAGAAGATATTAATACTGAGTTCGACAAAATCCAAGAAGATTTAAATGATTTGGATAAAGAAAACAAGGAATTAAAATCACCTTTGGATTTACCTAAAGACGATGCTAAAGAGAAAAGTATTGATGAAGATTTAAAGAAAGCCTCTGAGGAATTGAAGAAGGACAAAAAAGATAAAGCTAAGCCAAATCAAAAAAGCGCATCTAAAAAGATGAATGAGATGGCGCAAAAAATGGAGCAAACTTTGGAGCAAGGTGAGATGGAACAGCTGGAGGAAGATGTTGCCATGTTAAGACAAATCTTGGACAACCTATTAGCATTTTCTTTATCCCAAGAAGACTTGATGAACCAATTTAAAAAGCATAAATCAGGATTTCCGGCGTTCAATAAAAACATCAAAGTCCAACAGGATTTAAAACAACAGTTCAAGCATGTTGATGATAGTTTGTTTGCGATGTCGTTGCGCAATCCTAAAATTGCGGAGGATATTACTAAAGAAATTGGCAATGTAGTTTACAATGTAGATAAGTCTTTGTCTATTTTAACAGATGCCCAAGTTCCAAAAGGTTTGTCGCATCAACAATATACCATTTCTGCGGCTAACAAATTAGCAGATTTCCTAAGTGATATGCTTAACAATATGCAAATGCAAATGTCAGGAATGGGGTCTGGTAAACCTAAACCAGGTCAAGGACAAGGAATGCAATTGCCTGATATTATTAGAAAGCAAGAAGGTCTTGGCGAGAAAATGAAAGACGGAATGGAGAAAGGCGAGAAGCCTGGTGAAGGTCAAAAGGGACAAAATGGCAAGCAAGGTAAGCCAAGTGAATCAGGTCAAGACGGTGAGGGTGGTGAAGGCGATGCACAGGCTATTATGGAAATTTATAAAGGGCAAAAACAATTACGTGAAGCATTGCAAAACGAATTGAACAAACAAGGATTGGGTGGAAATGGACAAAGCGCTTTGGAACAAATGAAGCAAATTGAAAAGCAATTGTTGAACAACGGTTTTAAGAACGAAACACTTCAAAAGATTTTAAATGTAAAACAGGAATTGTTGAAATTGAATTCTGCCATTCAGCAACAAGGAGAGGAAAATAAACGCCAATCTGAAACTAATAAAAAGGAATTTAATAATCAATCTAATGCGCTGCCAGCTGCTTTATTAGATTATTTAAATAGCATAGAAATATTAAATAGACAATCCTTACCTTTGCGCTCGAATTTTAATCAAAAGGTTCAAGAATATTTTAATAAAAAATGATCAATTTTAATTACGAAACCGACTTTAATTTAGACAACGAAGAAGCTACAGCTACTTGGTTGGGAAATGTTATTACCTCGGAAAACAAGAAGGAAGGAGAGATAAATTATATCTTTTGTGATGATGAGTATTTGCATAAAATTAATGTGGAGTATCTCGATCACGATACGTTAACGGACATTATCAGCTTTGATTATTCTATGGGTAATGAACTGCATGGAGATATTTTTGTTTCTATCGAAAGAGTAAAAGACAATGCTACTGACTTTAATGTTTCTTTTGAAGACGAATTAAAGCGAGTATTGGTTCACGGTATTTTACATTACTGCGGTTACAAGGATAAAGGTGAAGCCAATGAGCTTTTAATGCGCTCTAAAGAGGATGAAAAAATAGCTATGTTTCACGTGGAACAATAGTGTTGTTTTTGTTTTTAAACCCAAAGTGTTTCACGTGGAACATTTAATATTGATTTTAAAAACAAGTTTGTAATGTTTCACGTGGAACAAAATATAGATTTCAAAATTACAATCCTGAACAAGGATTAAATTATAAAAGAAGATGTTTCTAAATGAATATGATGTAATCGTTGTGGGTGCAGGGCATGCAGGTTCAGAAGCTGCTGCCGCTGCCGCAAATCTGGGTTCAAAAACCTTATTGGTAACAATGAGTTTGCAGAATATTGCCCAGATGTCATGCAACCCAGCGATGGGCGGAATTGCCAAAGGACAAATTGTGCGTGAGATTGATGCGCTTGGAGGATACTCGGGAATTGTTTCGGACAGAACTGCAATCCAGTTCAAGATGCTAAATAAATCCAAAGGTCCTGCCATGTGGTCGCCGCGTGTTCAAAGTGACCGTATGCGTTTTGCTGAGGAGTGGAGAATGATGTTGGAAGGAACTCCAAATCTTGATTTTTATCAAGAAATGGTTAAAGGTTTGATTATTGAAAACGGAAAAATAAAAGGAATCCGAACTTCGCTTGGAGTGGAGATTCGTTCTAAATCGGTTGTGTTGACCAATGGAACTTTCCTGAATGGTTTGATTCATATTGGCGAAAAACAATTTGGCGGAGGAAGAGCAGGTGAGAGTGCTGCACATGGAATCACAGAAGATTTAGTTGCTGCCGGTTTTGAATCGGGTCGAATGAAAACGGGAACGCCTCCAAGAGTAGATGGACGTTCGTTAGATTACTCGAAAATGAATGAAGAAAAAGGAGATGCTAAACCGGATAAGTTCTCTTATTCGGATGTTACTTCTCCGTTGGTTCATCAGCGGTCTTGTCACATGACGTATACTTCTCTAGATGTTCACGATATTTTAAGAGAAGGTTTTGATCGTTCGCCAATGTTTAACGGAAGAATAAAAAGTCTAGGGCCAAGATATTGCCCTTCGATTGAAGATAAAATTAATCGTTTTGCTGATAAAGAAAGACACCAATTATTTGTGGAGCCAGAAGGATGGAATACGTGTGAGGTTTATGTAAACGGATTTTCTACATCGCTTCCTGAAGATATTCAATTTAAAGCGTTGAGTTCTGTTGCGGGATTTGAGAAAGTGAAATTCTTTCGTCCGGGCTATGCAATCGAATATGATTATTTCCCGCCGACACAATTGAAACATACTTTGGAAACAAAATTAATTGAAGGTTTGTATTTCGCAGGACAAATAAACGGAACTACCGGATATGAAGAAGCTGCTTCTCAAGGATTGATGGCTGGAATAAATGCGCATTTAAAAGTACATGAAAAAGCGCCGTTAATTTTAAAAAGAGACGAAGCGTATATTGGAGTTTTGATTGATGATTTAATTACGAAAGGAACGGAAGAACCATATAGAATGTTTACGTCTCGTGCAGAATACAGAACGTTGTTGCGTCAGGATAATGCCGATTTCAGATTGACGCCGATGTCACATGAAATAGGTTTGGCTTCAGAAGCGCGTTTGCGCAGAATGGAACACAAATTAAATGAATCTGAAAAAATGGTGGCTTTCTTCAAAGAAACGAGTGTATCGGTTGCAGAAGCAAATCCTATTTTGCAATCAAAAGCAACAGCATTGATTACGCAAGGGGATAAAATGTTCAAAGTATTCTCTCGTCCGCAAATTGATTTAGAAGACATCATGAAATTCGATAAGGTTGCAACTTATGTTGCAGAGAATGATTTGGACCAAGAAATTTTAGAGCAAGCAGAAATTCAAGTGAAGTATTCTGGTTATATCGAAAAAGAAAGAAACAATGCTGATAAATTGCTTCGATTGGAAGATGTGAAAATCCCTGAGAATTTTGACTATGAAAAAATCAAGTCCATGTCTATTGAGGCAAAACAAAAATTAAGTAAGATTCGTCCTGTAACTATTTCTCAAGCATCAAGAATCAGTGGCGTTTCGCCAAGTGATGTTTCGGTGTTGTTGATTTACATGGGACGATAAGATTTAAGATTGCAGATATTGGATTAACGATTTTTGATTTAAATCTGGAATCAGAAATCGTTAATCTTTATTCTTAAATCAATTTGTTCCACGTGAAACTACGTTGTGAAGCCTTGATATAATTGAAGAATCACAAAAATAAATAATTTAGCCCTGAAAGCATCCTTTGGTGTTTTCAGGGTTTAGTTTAAAATTAAAATATAAAAGCACTATTAATTAATGGACATTTCAAAACAACAGCCTTTTTTAACCGTTAAAGATTATTCTGTTTCTCAGGAAATTTTCGATTTGTATCATGATGATAAATTGGACATGCTGATTACGACACCGCAACCCAGTTTAGAAAATTTAGGAAAGTATTACGAAAGTGTGGATTATATTTCGCACACGGATAGCAAAAGGTCTTTATTTGAAAAAGCATATCATTTTGTAAAAACCATTGCGCTTAAAAATAAATTGAATTTAATCAATTCGTTGCAGCCAAATAAAGGAAGCATTTTAGACATTGGTGCCGGAACAGGAGATTTTTTATCTGTGGCCAAAGAAAACGGTTGGCATACGATAGGAGTGGAGCCAAGTGAAAAAGCAAAAGCGATTGCAAAAAAGAAAGGTGTTTCATTTGTTAGCGAAACCAGCGAATTAGAAAATCATTCTTTTGATGTGATTTCGATGTGGCATGTCTTGGAACACGTTCCAAATTTGGAAAACCAAATCAAAGAATTGAAACGATTACTAAAACCAAACGGAACTTTAATTATTGCTGTTCCAAATTTCAAATCTTTCGACGCAAAACATTACGGAAAGTTTTGGGCCGCTTATGATGTGCCAATTCATTTTTGGCATTTTTCTAAAACAGCAATAAAAATTCTTTTCGAAAAAGAAGAAATGAAATTGGTAAAAGTACTTCCTATGAAATTTGACTCTTTTTACGTGAGCTTACTTTCTGAAAAATACAAAACCGGTAAAATGAATTATGCAAAAGCGTTTTTCATCGGTTTGCAGTCGAATTGGAAAGCGAAGAAGAATTTCGAGTATTCTTCACACATTTACATCTTGAAAAACAAGTAAAAATCATTTTAAGCGTATTTAAGCGCATTTTTTGGCTAAATCGAGTGTTATTATTAGATTTTAAAACTAATTCTCTTAATTAAAAGATATGAAGCCTTTTTTTAATAGTCATAAATTATACATTCATTAATCATAATAATAAAATCCTATATCATAAAAAAGTAGCATTTTTTAAACTTTATGTCAATGCTATCTATTTTTTTATATTTTTGTCACCAATACTCAAAACTAGAAATTTATCAAAATGAAAAAAGCATTATTAATTATCGCGTTATCAATTTCAATTGTTGCTTGTAACAAACCAGCCGAAGCAGCTAAAGAAGTAAAAACAGCTTACGTAGACACTTCTGAATTAATGAAAGAATATACAGAGGCAAAAGACCTTGAAGCAAAATATAAAACAAAAGCAGAAGAAAAAGGAAGACAACTAGAAGCTGAAATTAATCGTTTCAAACAAGAAGCTGCAAGTTTTCAAACTCAAGCACAAGCAAACGGTCAAGCATGGGCACAACAAAAAGGTGCTGAATTACAAAAGAAAGAACAACAATTAAGTTACGCACAACAAGCATTGTCTCAGGAATTGCAAGTGGAGAGTGGAAAAGAAATGGATTCTTTAGTAAGCGGCGTGAAAAAATTCATCAAAGCATACGGTAAAGAAAAAGGATATGCGTACATCTACGGTACAGGTGACGCGGCTTCAATTCTATATGCTGAAGATAAATTTGATATCACAAAAGAAATTATCAAAGCCTTGAACGACAAATACAAAGCACCTGCTAAAACGGAAGAAAAAGCAGAAGTTAAAAAATAATTTTTTTATATTAATTCAAAAAATTGCCTTCGTCTAGCTTTAGATTGAAGGCATTTTTTTTGAAGCTATTTCCCGCCATCCGCTGTAAACGTAGTTCACTGAACTCCAATTAAAATGAAAGTATAGTGAAGTAATCTCTCGTTTATCAAGTGTATTTCTAACCCACAAAAGGAGCTTCCGTTGGTCGCTCCTTTCCGGCCAGGAAAAAATCACTTTCTAAATTTCGAGGATTTCCGCTACTATCGTGGCTAAAAAATATTGGAATTACTAACATAAATGTTTTCCAATATTAAAATAGTATTCGTAATTTTCAATACTTTAGCTTTATATATACACGCCTAATGCAAACCATTTCAGAAGCCGCCGCTTACACCTTACGATTCATCAATCAAACGCATCGATCTGTTTTTCTTACCGGGAAAGCAGGAACGGGAAAAACCACCCTTTTACGGGAAATTATCCAAACCACGCACAAGAACACAGTTGTTGTGGCTCCAACAGGAATTGCCGCGCTAAATGCTGGCGGTGTTACCATTCATTCGATGTTTCAGTTGCCGTTTGGAGGATTTATTCCGGATAATTCATCACCTCAATTTTCCGAAAGCACCAAATTTGAAACCAAAGCTACTTTGCGCAGGCATTTCAAAATGAGCGGTTTGAAGAAATCAGTGATTCGTAATATGGAGTTGTTGATTATAGATGAAGTCAGTATGCTTCGTGCGGATTTATTGGACGCTATGGATTATATGATGCAAACGGTACGCAAGAAAAGTACTGCTTTTGGTGGTGTCCAAGTCTTGTATATTGGAGATTTGTTGCAGTTGCCACCTGTAATTCGGGATGAAGAATGGAGAACGCTGAAAACCTATTATAAAGGAAAATTCTTTTTCCATTCACACGTTGTGCAGCAACATCCGCCTTTATACATTGAATTGTCTAAGATTTTTCGCCAGACTGATGATACGTTTATTTCTGTTTTGAATAATCTGCGCAACAACCAGATTTCCCAGCAAGATATTCAAACGTTAAACCAATACGTAAAACCTGATTTTGATTTAAAAGCAAACAAAGGCTATATCACATTAACCACGCACAACAACAAAGCCGATTCGATGAATGCGCAGGCATTGGAGGACTTAGAAGGAAAGTTAGTGGTTTATAAACCTGATATAACAGGAGATTTTCCGGACAAGATATTCCCCGTGGAACAACAACTACAGTTGAAAGTGGGTGCTCAAATTATGTTTGTAAAAAATGATTTATCATTTGATAAGCATTATTTCAACGGAAAAATGGGCGTTATCAAATTGCTTTCGAATCAGGAAATCCTGGTTCATTTTCCCGAAGAAAACAAAACCATAGAAGTCGAAAAATACGAATGGCAAAACATTCGCTACAAAGTAGACGAAACCACGAAGGAAATTGAAGAAGAGGTTTTAGGCACTTTTGTGCATTATCCCATCAAATTGGCGTGGGCAATTACAGTTCATAAAAGCCAGGGATTGACATTTGATAAAGCTGCGCTCGATGTTTCGCAAGTTTTTCTTCCTGGACAAGCTTATGTCGCATTATCTCGTTTACGCTCATTAGAAGGGCTTATTTTGCTTTCTCCGCTGCGCATGAACGGCATTTCAAATGATCAGGATGTGATGGATTATTCGTTGAACAAAGCTTCGGATTCTTTTTTAGAGAATGCCTTGCATTTTGAAACCAAAAATTTCATCCATAACTATCTGATAAACACGTTCGATTGGAATGATTTGGCTCAGGAATGGCGCAATCATAAATTCAGTTATAACGAAAAATCAGAAATATCGGAGAAATCCAAACATGCGGTTTGGGCCAAAAAACAAACGGAAGTCATCGAACAGCTTTTGGATCCATCCAAAAAATTCATTTCACAATTGAATAAGCTTTTTGGTCAGGAAACAGTCGATTTGAATCATGTATCGGAACGCATTCAAGCCGCTTTCAGTTATTTCCTAAAGCCAATGGACGATTTGGTTTTTGAAATCCTTTGGAAAATCGAGGAAGTAAAGCGCATAAAAAAAGTAAAAGCATTTTATGATGAATTAATAGTACTGGAAGAGTTGCAAACCAAAGCCGTTTTGCGCTTAATGAAGGCCAAATTATTGATTGAAACAGTTGTTGCAGGAGAAACCATTTCGAAAGAGAAATTGACGTCTTCAGACATAAAAAATTACATCATCCGAAAAACGGAAGCCATACAAAATCAGTTCAAGGAATTAAATATTACGCTGATTGAAGACGATAGGGATGTGGAGCGCTATACTGCGAAAAAATCCAAAATTGCAGTGCCTAAAAAATCAACAGTTCAGGAAACCTACGATTTGTGGGTAGAAAAGAAATCAATTGAAGATATTGCTACAATCAGAGTGTTGACGAAACAAACGATTTACTCCCATTTTGTGAAGTTGATACAAACCAAAGCGGTATCTATTTCGGAAGTTTTACCGGAACATAAAATGCAGGATTTAGCAACTGCTTTTGCCGGATATAAAGAAGAATCACTGAATACTATGATGGAAAAACACGGTCATAAATTCTCTTGGGAAGAAGCGAGAATGTACAAAGCAAGTTTAAATTAAAAACAACAAAGTGCTAAAACTAAAAAACCCTATTCGATAAGAATAGGGTTTTGGTTTTTATAGTGATTGAATCAGTATCCAAGCTTCGGGATTGTGTTTTTCATTGATTTCTTTTTTTGCTTTTTCTGCTTCAGCAAACGTGGCATAACTGCCATACAAAACTGGAAAAAAACCGTTTTTATTGGGAGCGATCCGTTTGGCATCATATCCTAAGCGATTTAAAATTCGCAACGTTTTGTTGGCATTTTTCTCTTCTCGGTACACTCCAGCCATAATGTGATACGGCATTTTCATTTCCTTATTGGATTTTACAGAGAGTGTTACTGCAGGAACCGGGCTTTCGATAAAGAAAGTAGCTTCCTGAATTTTATTTTGAACTTGTTTTTGAACAGCAGTTTCAACAAGGATTGTTTCTGAGGCAATTTGGTTTTGATACATTGGATAACCCACACTGCCTACAATTCCTAATCCTAATACAAAAATAGCAGCGTATTTTAAATATGGATTTACGGTTCTGGTTTGTTCAGGAACCATTGTGATGGTTGCTATTTCTTCAATTGCTTCCACTTCTTTTTCGAAGATTTCTCTTTTTACAAGTGGTGAAACAAAAGGAGCTAATCCAAAAGAACTGGTTAAATAATTCGTTTGGTCGTACGGAGTGAAAACAATGTTTTTATCTGCGTTCAAACGAAGATCACCAACATTCTTTATAGAAATAAGTTTGTTTTCTTCAAATGCTTTTTTCCAATTAAATACCTCGTATTGAATTTTACTTACGGCATATTCATATGAAGTTTTCTCTGCTAAAGCGATATGATTGGCTAATAAACCATCATTATTTTTCAAATTTGCATTGAAAGCAATCATTTTTTTGGGAGGAGAAAATGAATTTGTACTTTCGTTTAGTTTAGCCGATTGGGTTTCGGTTAAAAAAGCTCCGAAACCAGGAACGGTAACACATTGATAACGGTATAATAGCTGCGCGATGTATAGTTCGATTTTCATACTTACAAAGTTATACAACCAAAATAGTTATCAAAATTTTATTCACAATTTTTATTAACAATCCGCATAAAAATTTATACATTTCACTCTCAAATAATTAGCATGAAATAGACATGTTTAATCGTTATACAAACATAAATAAAGATTTTTTTTAAACTGGCGTATTCCATATTCCAATAAAAACAAGTATTATCTACATATGAAAGAGCAGGATTTATTTTATTTATTGGCATTGCAAAGAATAGAAGGCGTGGGCGACATAATGGCCAAAAAACTGCTGACTCATTTTGGAACTGCGGAAGCGGTTTTTAATACTAAAGCATCCCAACTTGCTGCTATTGATGGAGTAGGGTCTGTTTTGCTGAAAAATTTGAGAGACAAATCTGTTTTCGAAAAAGCAACTCAGGAACTGGAATTTATAAAAGCGAATGAAATCAATGCGGTTTATTTTCAGGACGAAGACTATCCGGAACGATTGAAACATTGTATTGATGGACCACTTTTATTATTCACTTCGGGAAATATCAATTTAAAAAATAGAAGAATAATCAGCATTGTTGGAACGCGCCAAATTACCTCGTACGGAACTGAATTTTGCAGAAAACTGATCGAAGATTTGGCTCCGTTAGATCCTATAATTGTAAGTGGTTTTGCTTATGGTGTCGATATTGTCGCACATCAACTGGCAATGGAACATAATTTACAGACGATAGGTGTGGTGGCGCATGGTTTGAACCAAATTTATCCGAAAACCCATAAAAAATTTGTGTCAAAAGTTGAGGAAAACGGTGGTTTCATGACCGAGTTTTGGAGTTCTTCGAATCCAGATAAAGAAAATTTCGTAAAAAGAAACCGAATCGTTGCTGGAATGTCTGAAGCGACCATCGTAATTGAGTCAGCAGATAGAGGCGGATCGTTAATCACAGCGAACATGGCGAATGACTACAATCGTGATGTTTTCGCGGTTCCAGGACGTGTTACGGATAAATACAGTCAGGGCTGCAACAACCTGATAAAAACCCAAAAAGCAAACCTCTTGACCAGTGCTGCGGATTTGATTTATATCTTGAATTGGGATATTCAGAAGGAATCCAAACCCGTACAGAAACAATTGTTTGTAAGCTTAGATGATGACGAACAAAAAGTATACGATTACCTCCTTAAAACCGGAAAAGAACTGATGGATATTATTGCTTTGCGCTGTGATTTCCCTATTTATAAAATCTCAGGAATGCTGTTGAATATGGAATTGAAAGGCGTGATACGACCTTTGCCGGGGAAATTGTTTGAGGCGATATAATTGAAATGTTATCAATAATATTGCCTAAAGAATATTAAGAATAACTAAAAAATCAAAATTACTAAATATTTTAAATAAACTTATTAACAAAAGCCCATTGTTTATTAATAAATAATTGTTAATATTGTGAAATTATTAATATATTTTAATAGTTTTTGATTGATTATGTAAAATTAAAATTGTTTTAAATGAATATAAAATTTATTCCCCTTTCACTATTTTTTTTTATTTCTTTTGAAATATTTAGCCAAGTAGCTGTGCCTTTTTCGGTGCGTCGTCAAATATATGTTAAAGGTGATATGACAATGATTGCCAATAACATAGTTAATAGACAAGAATTTTTGAACAGCCCAAATACTCCCTACAATAAAATAGATTCAAAAACAAAATTAAATGATGAGTTTGATATGCAGTATATTGACATTGATACTGATAAAACAACATTTTCATCTAGCAGTGCAAAATTAATTTTAGATAAACCAGAGCAAAAAAAAATACTTTATGCTGGATTATACTGGTCAGCAACTTATACAACCAAAAGTTCTAAAAGAACTGGAATTAATATTTTTACAGCAAGCGATACCACAAGAGAATCTTTTGATAAAATCAAGATTAAGTTACCTAATGAAAATCAATATAATGAAATTCATGGAAATTTAATTTTTGATGGAGTGAAGGATTCTAATTTTAGTGAAAGCGCGCCTTATGCGATGTATGCTGATATTACAGATTTAGTAAAAAAATCAAGTTCGCCACTGGGAACGTACACCGTTGCAAATATTAGATCAACGGTTGGTGTGGTAAGTGGAGGTGTTTCTGCAGGGTGGTCAATATTTTTTATATACGAAGATACAAGCATGTCGGGTAAATTTATTGCCACTTATGACGGGTTTGCAGGGGTGACAAAAACGCCAGTTGATATTAATTTTTCAGGATTTCAAACCTTAGCCGTTGGTAAGATAAACGCTAAAGTTGCCTGTGCCGCATTAGAGGGGGATTTTAACCTAGGAGGCGATCAGCTTTCCTTTAAATCTGAAAATGCATTAGATTTTTCTAAATTATCGGATACAAATAGAGATAATGTGAATATTTTTAATAGTTCAATTACGTTAGATAATAATATTTTTTCTGATAGAATTCCTAATAGTAATAATACATTGGGCTATGATTCTTTTATTATGTCCATTCAAAACCCAAATAATTCTATTATTGAGAATAATTCAAATGGAGCGACTCTAAACTTTAAAACATTCGGAGACCGTTATTTTGTTTTCTTTAATGCTTTTATTGTTGAAGTTACTCCTCCTATTGAGGTTAATTCTCCTGAAGAGTTAAAACAACATAAAGAATTTTATGTTGAAGCAAATCAAAAAACGCATCATGTAGAATTAAATTTGAGCAAAAAAGAAGTTGCAGTTGTTCAAGAATCAACCGTTGCTGAAACAGTAAATGTAGCTCCAAAAAATGATTTTGTCAAAAGCGAAAATAGTGCTGAAGTTAAAATTTCGTCAAAAAACGCAAACAACAATTTAAGCTATAAAAGGGCTTCATTCAATAAAGATTATTATTTAGTAGCTGGTGTATTTCAAGTACCTTCTAACGCTACTAAATTTATGAAAAAATTAAAAGCTAAAGGAGTTCAATCCTATTCCTTTGTTAATCCAAAGAATAACCTTAGGTATGTTTATATTAGTAAAAATAAAACTTATAAATCAGCCTTTAATTTATATGCTAGTAAAGTGAACGGAAAATATAAACAAGAAATTTGGATTTTAGGCGTTAAAAAACAGACTAATAGTTCTTTAGTTGAAATATAAGCTTAATATCCTCTTAATCGTATAAATAATATTGTTTTACATAAAATCTCTTTAATAAAAGCGCGTTTTTATTAAAGAGATTTTGTATTTATATGAAAAATTAAAGAATTTCAAATCCTAATTTCTCTCTCACTCTTGCTAGAACTCCATTGGCAATAGCAGTAGCTTTTTCGGCACCTTTTTTTAGTAAAGCATCCACTTCAGGTAGATTATTGATGTAGTAATTGTATTTCTCTCTTTCAGTTTTGAAAGTTTCACAAATCAACTCAAACAACGCTTGTTTGGCGTGGCCGTAACCGTAATTTCCACCAAGGTAATTGGTTTTCATAGCCATGATTTGTTCTTCATTGGCTAGTAAAGCATAAATAGCAAAAGCATTACAAGTATCTGGATTTTTAGGATCTTCCAGTGGCGTGCTGTCGGTTTCAATACTCATGACTTGTTTGCGCAACGCTTTGTCATCCAAGAATATATTGATAATATTATTGGCTGATTTACTCATTTTTCCACCGTTGGTTCCTGGAATCAACATGCTGTCTTCCTGAATTTTGGCTTCGGGAAGTACAAAAGTTTCTCCCATTTGGTGATTGAAACGCGAGGCTACATCACGAGTAATTTCAACATGTTGCAATTGGTCTTTCCCTACGGGAACTAACTCTGCATCGTATAATAAAATATCGGCAGCCATCAGCATCGGATACGTAAACAAACCGGCATTGACATCTTCCAGTCTATCGGCTTTGTCTTTGAAAGAATGCGCTAATGTCAGGCGTTGAAAAGGGAAAAAACAACTCAAATACCAGGATAATTCCGCTGTTTGTGGTACGTCTGATTGTCTGTAGAAAACTACTTTATCCACATTCAAACCACAAGCAAGCCAAGCTGCAGCGGTACTGTAGGTATTGGTTCGTAAGGTTTCACCGTTTTTTATTTGCGTTATCGAATGCAAATCGGCAATGAAAAGAAACGATTCGTTTTCCGGTTTATTTGATAATGCTATTGCGGGAATGATTGCGCCAAGTAAGTTTCCTAAATGCGGTGTTCCGGTACTTTGAACGCCTGTAAGTATTTTTGCCATTATTTCTTTTTTCTTAAGCGCAAAGTTCGCAAAGTTTTTTATTTTTTACCGCAAAATCGTAAATTTTAAAAATGAACTTCTGTAAATCGTATCTCTTCTTTATTTTCATCATATAAGTCGTTTAAGTCTTTAATATGGTGATGGTTAAAAGAGCAGTTTATAATTGGCCAGTAAATAAAAACTTAGATGACTCACATGTTAAAAAAGTAAGAATTTTTTTTGAGCATCATAACATCTGATTTCTTACTTTTGAACCTATGAGAGGATTGAAAATTATTTTTTGGGTACTGTGGCGCATTTGGTTCTATATTTTGATGGCAATTCCTATATTGGTGATGTTTCCTTTTCTGGTGTTGTCTATTTTGACGGAAAGCGGTTATCCTTATTTTTTTAAGATGGCTCGTATTTGGGCAAAATTCATTCTTTTTGGGATGGGATTTTATTATAAAATAGACAAAAGCCAAGAAATGGAATACAAAAAAAGTTACATGATTGTTGCCAATCACACTTCTATGGCTGATATTATGCTGATGCTTGCCCTTACCAGAAATCCGTTTGTTTTTGTGGGTAAAAAAGAACTATCAAAAATTCCTTTATTCGGTTTTTTCTATAAAAGAACATGTATTTTAGTGGACAGAAGCTCTTCAAAGAGCAGAATGGAAGTTTTTAACCGCGCTCAAAAAAGAATCAATCAAGGATTAAGCATTTGTATTTTCCCTGAGGGTGGTGTTCCGGATGATGAATCGGTGCTGTTGGATACTTTCAAAGACGGTGCTTTTCGATTGGCGATAGAACATGAAATTCCTATTGTCCCTATTACTTTTGCCGATAATAAAAAAAGATTCTCCTATACTTTTTTTAGCGGAAGCCCAGGAATTATGCGTGTCAAAATGCATTCTCACATAGAGACTTCAGGAAAAAAAGGTGTTGATCGCAAGGAAGTTCGCGAAGAGGTTCGTGAAATAATATACAATCAACTTATAGCTTTTGATGCTGATGTCATTAAAAACTGTAACTGATTCCAGAATATAACCCAACGAAGATGGGTTTGAAGTTACCTGAATTGCTTGAAAACGTGTTTATCTGGTATTTCAGCATTGGTTCAAAATTTATTTTAAATGATTTCATGATTTGGTATTGAAAACCAACGCCAACATTAGTGCTGAAATTAATTTGATTCAAATTACGTGCCTCTCCTAATGTAATTTTAGTTTCAGAGGAAACTAGCGAAATTTTATTCTGGTTAAGAAATAATGTACTTACCCCGCCTATAAGGTTAATTCCAAATTTTTTATCCAAAACAGCGTAGGAAACTTCAAGTGGAACTTCATAGTACCCCATTTTTTGATTGATAGTTCCTGTAGTTGTTTTTTGTAAGTTGATTTCAAATAGGGACAACATATTCAAATTCGATTCGTTTTTTATCTCTATTAACGAAGTTGACGTATATTTAATATTCGCCAGGTTATTGTTTGCCAGTCCTGTCGAGTACATTACGTTATTCGTATTATATCCCAGCGAGAGCTTGTTAATTCCGCTTCGTAAGGTCACTTTTTTAGAAACAGCATAATTTACCCCAACACCAAAACTTAAGCTGTTATCGGCCGTTTTTTGATTTTCTGAAAATTTTGGGTCAATAGCGGAACCTCCTGAATTCGAATTCAAATATACAGCAGCAACATTTGGAGTAATTTGCCACCTGTTTTTTGAACTAAGAACAACAACTTCTTCTTTTCCTTCTTTTTTCTTTTTGAGGATTTCTTCTAATTCGTTTGGCGATTCAACTGTATTTAATGACTGTTCTTTAGCATCTGTCGCAGCAATTTTAGTGTTTTCAGTCTCGTTTAAACGTTTTTTTTCCAAGGTACGATTTGATGCATTATTCGTTTCAGCGATAATCACTTTAGTCGAAAGTTCCGTGCTGTTTGTTGTTTCTTGTTTTACCGAAGGATGATTTTTTTGTAAATAAACAACAGTATTAGCTTGAGTTTTCTTCTTATTCGAATGGATCTCAGGTTGATTTTTGGATGTAGATTCTTTTCCATCTTTTTGTTCCGTTTTAGTACTGTTCACAACAACTGAACTAGCATTTTTAATTTCTAATGGGTTACTTTTATTTTCAATAATAGATTCCCTACTTTCTGTAGAACTTTTTAAAATTTCTGGCGATACAACAATACCGTTTTGACTATCTGGATTGTTATTCAAAAGACTGTTCAAAGCAAATATACCCAATAGGAAAGCCGCTGCAATTCCTGGGAATTTTATCCAAAAAGGAATAACTTTTCGCTCTTTCTTCTCTTTTTTTAATTCAGTTTGGATATTTCCCCAAACTTGTTCATTGGGAGACATTTCAAAATCTTTGAATCGTTCTTGAAAAAACCGGTCTATATTTTTTTTATGGTTCATTTTGCAAATGACTTTATTTCGATTCTGGTATATGCTTCTATTTTCTCTTTTAATATCATCCGAGCTCTGGCAAGATTTGATTTTGTTGTTCCTGTACTAATGGTAAGCATTTCTGCTATTTCTTTGTGGGAATAATCATCAAGAACATAGAGATTAAAAACCAATCGGTATTGATTGGGTAATTCTTGAATAATTTGCATCAAATAGTCAATAGAAATATTCTCGTCTTCAATTTCGACTTCTTCCTCAGGAATATTGTCATTTATAATCTCCATGAACCGAATTCCTTTGTACTTCTGAAGCGCATTATTGATCATTATTCTTTTGGCCCAGCCTTCGAAAGACCCTTTACCGCTAAACTGTTCGATTTTTTTGAAGATGATTAAAAATCCATCCTGTAAGTTGTCTTGGGCATCCGCATAATTACTGGAATACTTTAAACATACCCCAAAAAACTTTTTAGAAAACAACTGGTACAATTGTTCCTGAGCTTTAGGGTAATTTCTTTTACAGTCCGCAATTATTTGGTCTAATCCCACAGATTTTATACTATTCGTTAGTTGACTACAGGAACTTCCACTTCCTCAAAAAGGTTTTTTCCATCAGTATCTTTTCCTTTGTAAAATTTAAAAATATAGGAACCGGTATTGGTTACATAAAAGTTAAAAGAAACCTCGGATGGTGCTGGAATTTGTTGTGTACACACTTGATTAGTATTCACTGCCGTTTGAATTCCTATGGTTCTTATATTTAAATTTTTATCATAGTATATCCCTTGGAAAAAATGGCATTCGGAAGGTCTTGTATACTTTACTTTTATCTCATAGGTGTTTCCCAATATGAATTTTTCGGGTAACGTATAGCTATCTACAGGCAACACTTCAAAGCTATAAGAATCTTGATTATCATTATCAATTGAACATCCGGTCAAGGTTGTTATGAGCAGAATAAAAAGCGCAATTTTTTTCATTTCTTAATTTTTTAAATTTAAACAATTCAGCTTCTTAATTGAATTCTAAGCTGTTTTCTAAAAGATAAAAATTTCAACAAAAGGTTGCGTGTAAAAATGAAAAAACCCGTCTGACTTTTTAGGTACGAGACGGGTTTTAGTATTTATGCTTCTGCTAGTTCTTTTATTCTAGCTTTTATTTTCACTTCAAGTTCATCAGCGAGTTCTGGATTGTCTTTGATTAAAGACTTAACAGCATCACGACCTTGTCCTAATTTGGTTTCACCATAACTGAACCAAGATCCTGCTTTTTTGATGATTTCAAATTCAACGGCAAGATCTAAAATCTCTCCTGTTTTTGAAATTCCTTCACCATACATGATGTCAAATTCAGCGATTTTAAATGGCGGAGCCACTTTGTTTTTTACCACTTTTACTTTGGTTCTGTTTCCAAGGACGTTGTCACCATCTTTAATTTGTGTAGAACGACGGATATCTAAACGTACCGAAGCGTAAAATTTCAATGCATTTCCACCCGTAGTAGTTTCTGGATTTCCGAACATTACTCCAATTTTCTCTCTCAATTGATTGATAAAGAAAACGGTACAATGCGTTTTGCTGATCGTTCCTGTCAATTTACGCAGTGCTTGAGACATCAAACGGGCGTGTAACCCCATTTTAGAATCTCCCATTTCACCTTCAATTTCACTTTTTGGCGTCAACGCAGCAACCGAGTCAATTACAACAATGTCAATTGCTCCGGAACGAATTAAGTTCTCAGCAATTTCTAAAGCTTGTTCTCCGTTGTCTGGTTGTGAGATGATTAAGTTTTCGATATCTACCCCTAATTTCTCAGCGTAATTTCTATCGAAAGCGTGTTCTGCATCAATAAAAGCAGCAATTCCACCTGCTTTTTGAGCTTCAGCAATAGCGTGAAGTGTCAACGTGGTTTTTCCAGAAGATTCCGGACCATATATTTCAATAATTCTACCTCTTGGATAACCGCCAACTCCTAATGCCAAATCGATTCCTAAAGACCCGGAAGAAATGGTTTCTACTTCCTCAATGGCTTTGTCGCCCATTTTCATTACTGTCCCTTTTCCGTAGGTTTTGTCTAATTTGTCAAGCGTTAGTTGCAGCGCTTTTAATTTGGATTCTTTCTCTGTACTCATCTTCTCTTTTACCTTTTCTTTCATCTATTTGTATTATTTTATAACGGTAAGAAACTGACAGGATGACTAATTATCCTATAAATTTCATTTGTAAACTGAACATTTGTTTTGTAAAAATACTTCTTTTTTTAATTAAATATTTCTCTTTCAAGAATATTTTAAATCTATTTTGAATTTAAAATTACAAGTCAATTATGGGTATTAAGTGAACAACGCTTTTAATTCGGTTGCGTCATGCGGATTCATTTTTCCGGCTAAAACTAAACTCAACTGTTTGCGTCGCAATGCAGCTTCAAAACGTTGTTTTTCCAATTCGGTTTCCGGTAGAATTTGGGGTACTTCAACGGGTCTTCCGGTATCATCCACTGCTACAAAAGTGTAAATTGCTTCATTGGCTTTGGTTTTGTTACCAGATTCTCGGTCTTCGACCCAAATGTCAATGTATATTTCCATCGAACTCTTGAAAGCTCTGGAAACTTTAGCCTCAACAGTCACTACACTTCCTAGTGGAATGGCTCTGTTGAACGCCACGTGATTTACGGATGCAGTCACCACAATTCTTCGGGAATGTCTTCTTGCCGCAATACTTGCTGCGCGATCCATACGGGCTAATAGTTCTCCTCCAAAAAGATTGTTCAAAGGATTGGTCTCGCTTGGCAAAACTAAATCGGTTAATGTTGTCAGGGATTCTGAAGGATGTTTTGGAGTCATTTTTTTTATATAAAAAGAGAATTGTTGTTATTCAAAATAGTAAGTTGCAATATTAATTTAACCAATAAACGGCCAATATTGCTGGGATAAAATAGATGACAATTGTTCTGGCGCCATCATAATCTTTGGCCAATCGCTGTCCAAAAAGCAACATCAATAACGTGATACACGAGAAAACGGCTCCGTAGAAACCAAATATTCTTCCGTTGTTCACAAATAATTCGATACAACCCACCACACATAAAATCCCGGAAATTAATTCCAAAATAAGAATGTTTAGTAAGGCCAATGGCACTTGGTTTTTTAGTGGTGTTTTGGCAAAATGGCCTTTTAACCAGTCTACATTGTCTTTCCAATAAAACAGTTTGTCGTAACCGGACTGCAGGAAAGTGATGGCCAGGAAAATTAAAATTAAGATAGAAGTAATGTTGTTCATGTTTTTATTTTTTATGAATTA
This sequence comes from Flavobacterium petrolei, assembly GCF_003314435.2. Lineage (GTDB taxonomy): Bacteria > Bacteroidota > Bacteroidia > Flavobacteriales > Flavobacteriaceae > Flavobacterium > Flavobacterium petrolei. The sequence goes on from NZ_QNVY02000001.1 coordinate 993,263, forward strand.
ATCGGGTTAGTTTTATGGATAGATCGGTGAGAATAATTTTGGCATTTCCGTTGCGTTCTATATGATACATGGCTTCAGAAAGTTCTTTGAAAATATCGTTGATATTATTACCATTTACGAAAGGCGCAAAATTCTCCAGTTTGAACTTTTCTACTTGCGGTTCCATGTAAACTAAACTTGGCGTTTGGTAATTCAGCAGCAATGCCTGACGAAACATGTCGATGCAAAAATGTAAAAATTTCTTCTGAGTTTCTCTTCCTAAAGCGGCAATTTGCTCGCTCCATTGAATCAAATCCTGAATAGCTGCTGCGTTTCCTTTTGCTCTAAAAGCAGCCCGAACCCAATCAACAAACCATTTTTCAAAAAAAACGGATTCGCTGTCCGGTTGTAGTAACTGCAATGCTTTGTTGAAATTTCCTTGTGCCTGATGCGCTATTTTTACAGCGGTTTTAGATTCTATATTTTCTTTTGAAACCAAAGCTTCCGAGATTACTTTTTCGCTCAATCCATTAAAATGTAATACTTGGCATCGGGAACGAATGGTTTGAATAATATCTTCTTCGTTTTCTGAAATCAAGATAAAAACAGTTCTGTCCGTAGGTTCTTCCAATAATTTCAGCAGTTTATTAGATGCGGCGATATTCAACTTATCGGCCATCCAAATGATCATTATTTTGTATCCGCCTTCATAAGATTTCAAAGCTAAGGATTTCAAGATTTCCTGAGCATCATCAACCCTGATTTCGCCTTGTTTATTTTTCACACCCAGCATTTGGTACCAATCAAACAAACTTCCGTACGGATTATGTTCTAAAAACTGGCGCCATTCCGTGATAAAATCAATGCTTTTTGGTTTCGTTTTTACTTCATCGGTGTTGACCGTAGGATAAATAAAATGCAAATCCGGATGCGAAGTTTTCTGGAATTTGATGTTGCACGCTTCATTTGAACCGGTGTTTTCGGCGTTTTGATTGCTGCAGATAATGTATTGTGCATAAGCAATCGCCATAGGTAAGGTACCGCTTCCTTCGGGACCAACAAATAATTGTGCATGTGGAATTCGGCCCAAATCAGCACTTTTTGTCAAATGACTTTTGATGTGTTCTTGTCCTAAAATTTCTGAAAATTGCATGAAGCAAAGATAGCAGAAAATGGTTTAGTCTAAAATTTTAGCAGGCAAAGTTTATGTCCAATAGTTTTGTAAAGAAATGTAATTGTCCGTTTGGTTCACCGTGTTTTTTTCGGCTCATATTTCTTAACAACAGATTTATCATTAGTATTTGTCTTACTAAAATAATTCTTTAATACATTAAAATTAGGAGTCAGCAATGATTATTTTAAACATAATTAATGATAAATGTTGTTTTTTAATAAATTTTTATGTTTTTATTAAACTATATTTTAGCTTAAAATGGTATCTAAAAGTTGTGAATTCAAAATATTTGTATATTTTTGAGTTTTATTAATAATTTTATAATAAAGCTATGAAAGGAAAAATTATTTTCTTCAGTCTGTTTTTTTTGTTAGTAGCGGGAAGTGTATCAGCTCAAAACAAAAATTTACCAAAAAGTATCATTAGTACTACTGCGTCTATAAGACAATATTATGATCAAAAAGAATTGAATGGGATGCAAAAGGGGGAGCTACTTGAATTATATATAGAGCGTATCAAGGTTCTAGTTAAAATTTTACCGTATGTTGCACTTGCTACAAAACCAGGAATAACAATGGCAGATTTAGGAATTCCAGACGATGCTGAACATAGAAAGTCCTTAGATTTACAGTCTGAAAGTACTTCAAATTTTCTTACAACGACAGTAGACTTTCAAAGGAAGATGATGCCCTATTCGGATAAAAGTAACTTAATAGCATCAATTTTATTTTATCAAAATACATTGAAAGAACTTCATGTATTTAATGAGCTTTAATATCCTTATTAGAGAAATTTTTGTTTGTTCTATGTATTGTTTTAAGGCAACACATTTCAAAATCATGTAGATTTTAATCTACATGATTTTGAAGTTAAAGGATATTTGGTTTTTTTAATCCTAATTTAGTTACATAGTGATATGTTACGAATTATTTATAACTTATTTCAATGAAAAACATAACCAAAATAATATTGATCCTTCTTTTAGTAGTTTGTAATGTTAATGCGCAACAAGAAAAAGGCATATTTGGTTCGAGTAACTGGCTAAATAACTGGACCGAATTCAAACCTAATACTATTGATTATGGCGATGCAAATCAAATATTAGCCGGAAGCATCTCAGTGAACACAAAGCTATTGAAAAGAAATATTTATGTTTTACAAGGAGATGTTTATGTTACTAACAATGCAGTTTTAACAATTGAACCCGGGACAAAAATAATAGGTGACTTTGAATCAAAGGGCGCTTTAATTATTACAAAGGGAGCTACACTAATCGCGGATGGTTTAGAGACAGATCCAATTGTATTTACTTCAAATACAAGTTCTAAAAAAGCAGGTGATTGGGGAGGGATTATTATATTAGGTGATGCTCCCATTAATAAATTTGGAAACTACTCTTCATTAAATTTAGAGCTTGACCCTAACTTTAACAACTATGGTGGAACTAATTCTATTAGTTCTTCTGGTATTATTAGATATGTTCGAATAGAATTTGCCGGAAAAAGAATTAAAGGAGGTAATAATTTTAGTGGATTATTATTAGCCGGTTTAGGTTCTAAAACGATTGTCGAAAACGTAATGGTCAGTTATTGTGGAGGAAATTCTTTTGATATTTTTGGCGGAGAACTTAACATGAGTAAAATGGTTTCTCTTAGATCAAAAAAAGATGACTTTAAGTTCACTCAAGGTGCACAATGTAGAATTGATAATTCATTAGCAATTAGATCTTCTTATGTTTCTAGTGATTCTGACTCGAGATGTGTTGAGGTTTTGGGTTATGAAAGAAAAGAAGAAACTGATTTTTCGAAAAAATTAACTGTTGTCACGGCTACAAACCTAACAATGGTTAATGATAGTGAAAATTTGAAAGCAGATATTCAAGCAGGATTAATAAAATCAGCAGTCTATGTTGGAGAAAATGCATCCCTTATATTTAAGAAAAGCGTGATATCGGGGTTTAACCCTGCAGTTTTATTGGATAATAAAATTGAAATTAATGATAAGAATTTGAAGAAATTGCAATTCGAAGCTATGTATTTCAATAATTGTAATGGGAATATATTCACGGAATACAATACCAATAACGAAGACTTAGAAAATTGGTATGGTCAAAGTGTATTTTTTAATGTGTATTCTAAAGGAAATAACTCAGAGACATTCATCGATTTTTCAAACGACAAAAAACCGGATTACCGTTTACAATTATCAAAAATTACTGCATCTAAATAAAAACTACCGGTGTACATCGGACAATTTTAAGACCAAAACAGACAAAAAATTAATTATGAAATGTAGCTTTACTACCATTTTAAATAAATATAATATTGTTTTTTTATTACTGTTCTTACCGGCAATTTTTTATTTATATGCACAAGTAACTATTAATAAACCAGCTATTGGTTTTACTCAAGTATGTGCGAATTCTGATTTTAATAAATTCGAAGTTAGTTTTTCCTTTAGCCCCTCGGGTTCTTTAGATCCCTCCAATCAGTTTATTTTAGAACTTTCGGATGCTTCAGGTACTTTCGCTGTACCATTCACTCTTAGTGCCACAGAAAAACCATTAACAGCAACACCTACTTCAAGGACATTTATTTTTTCAGTTCCTACCAGTATTGGAGGAGAAAGTTATAAAATAAGAGTTAGGAGTACTTCACCAGCTTCAATTAGCCCAGTGTCAAATGTTTTTGCAGCGTATTATAAAATTCAAGACTCACAATTTTCTATTAATAATTTCAATTCAACGGCCACTTACTGTACTGGTGGCTCGTATTTATTAACGATAGATAATCCTGGAACGGGAACCAATGACTCTCCTTTAAAATATCCTTCACTTACCTATAAATGGTTTAAAGAGCCTAGCTTAGTTCCTATAGCTACTACAGCAAGTTTAACGGTGAACCAGCCAGGGCGCTATTATGTAGAGACTAATTATGGTACTTGTACTTCAGATTCTTATTCAAACAGAGTAACTGTAGGAGAAGCATTAGGTGCATCTGCAATAATAACCTCTAGTAAAGGTAATCCTTTCTGTCCTTCGGATGGTCCAACAACACTTAGCACACAAGCGGGAAACTCCTATCAGTGGTTTAATAATGATGTTGCAATTTCAGGGGCAACAAGTCAACAATATCAAACTAGCACAGCAGGAAAATATTCGGTAAAAGTTGATTTTGGAGGCTGTTCCTCAACTGCTTCCATAAACTTACAAGATGTACCCTTTACTGGTTCTTTGAATGTATCGAGTACAACAATAATAAATGAAGGAGATACTAAAACCATCATTGCCACCACAGATGCTAGCAATCCTAAATTTGAATGGTTCTTTAATAACACCTTAATTTCAGCAGCAGTTTCAAATACTTTAGATGTTACTGAGCAAGGAGCTTATTCTCTTACTATTACACAAACTACGGGATGTATATCCAAAAAAGAATTACCTTTTGTAATAAACTTTCCTTTTGTTGATCCAAACATTACTAAGATTCCAAATCTAATCAGTCCCAACAATGATGGAATCAATGACACTTGGATCTTGCCACAAGAGTATGTAAGTGGGACAAATACCGAAATATTATTGTTAAATTCAAGAGGGGAAATAGCCTTACAAACAAATAATTATCAAAATAATTGGCCGGAAAATGCGCTTGATTTTAAATCAGTTAACCCAATTTATTATTACATAATTACTACGCAAGACAATAAAGTAAAAAAAGGTTCTATAACGGTAGTCAAGTAACATGAAAAATATCTTTTTAAGCGTTGTGTTTTTTTTCTGTTTGCTTCAAGTACTTCATTCTCAAGAAGTTGGAGTGACTTCGTTTAATATTCCAGTAAGAAATTCCCTCAAATTCAACAAGTTCCTTTTAAATCCAGCTTTTAGTTTTGCCAGAGAACAAAATTCGTATATCAGTATTTTCAACAAACGAGAATGGGTACAATTTGAAGATGCCCCACAAACGTATTTAATTAGTTATTCCGGTCGATTTAGAGAAAATCAAGGGATTTCATTAGGACTTTTTCAACAGAATTATGGAGTGTTGACTACTTTTGGAGGAATTGCAAATTTTGCACAAAATGTGTATTTGGACCAAGACAGCAACTTGACTTTTGGAGTTAATTTAGGTTTTTATAAAAGTGGTATCAACACTGGAAAAGTAGTAACAAATTATCCTGATCCTTCGCTGGAAACAATACCCTCAAACTCTTTAATTACTCTAAGTCCTGGTATAAATTATGGGACTGCTTTTTTTGATTTTGGTTTAGCCATCAAGAATGCCGTATTGTATAATCTTCAAACTTCCCAAATGGTCCAAGATGACCCGGAACGGAGTATTCAAGCACATGTAATGTATACCGGTTTTGTAGACACTTATGGTTTTTTTGATAAAAGTAAGTTTTCTGGACTAGTAAGAGCTGAAAGTAAAAAAGATCAAACAATTGTTTCCGGACTAATGATGTTCAGTATTCCTAAAGGGATTTGGGTACAAGCCGGTTATAACAGTTTCCATGGCGTTTCAGCAGGTTTAGGACTCAACCTAACTTCTAGAATAGCGTTAGAATATAATTACGAAAAAACAGTAGGGAGTTTTACACAGTTTGGACCCTCCCATGAAATAGTCTTGGCTTATAAATTTAAGGGAGATTATAATGATGATGATGAAGAAGAAGGAGCTATCATACCTGCAATAGAAACTCGAAAAGTCGCTCCCCCAAAAGCAGTTGTTCAAGCCAAACCTAAATCGACTGCTGAGATTCAAAAAGAAAATGAAATTAAAGCAGCCAAAGAAAAAGTACTTGCCGATGCAAAGGCGACTTCCGATGCCATTGCACAAACCAGATTAGAGAGTGCGGCTAAGTCAAAAGCACTATTGGAAGCCAATCGATTAAAAAGAGAGAAAATTGCTGCAGATGCTGCCGCCAAAGCAAAAGCTATAGCTGATGCCAAAATAACTACTGCTCCTAAACCAGTGGTGCCAAAAACACAACCAGTAACCGCAACGGATGCAAAAACAAAATTAGCTACTGACGCTAAGGCGAAAGCTGACGCGGTTGCCAAAGCAAAATTAGCTGCTGATGCCAAAACGAAACTAGATGCAGAAAGGGCTAAATTGGCCGCCGATGCTAAAGCAAAATTAGCCGCCGATACCAAAGCAAAACTAGATGCAGAAAAGGCTAAACTTGCCGCTGATGCTAAAGCGAAAGCTGACGCCGATGCAAAATTAGCTGCTGATGCCAAAGCAAAACTAGATGCAGAAACTGCTAGACTTGCTGCTGATACTAAAGCGAAAGCTGACGCCGATGCCAAAGCAAAATTAGCTGCCGATGCTAAAGCGAAACAAGATGCAGAAAGGGCTAGACTTGCTGCTGATGCTAAAGCTAAAGCTGACGCCGATGCGAAATTAGCTGCTGATGCCAAAGCAAAACTAGATGCAGAAACTGCTAGACTTGCTGCTGATACCAAAGCGAAAGCTGATGCCGATGCCAAAGCAAAATTAGCTGCCGATACTAAAGCGAAACAAGATGCAGAAACTGCTAAATTGGCCGCTGATACTAAAGCGAAAGCTGACGCCGATGCGAAATTAGCTACCGATGCTAAAGCAAAACTAGATGCAGAAACTGCTAGACTTGCTGCTGATACTAAAGCTAAAGCTGACAACGATGCGAAATTAGCCACTGATGCCAAAGCCAAACTAGATGCAGAAATGGCTAAATTGGCCGCTGATACTAAAGCGAAAACTGACGCCGATGCCAAAGCAAAATTAGCTGCTGATGCCAAAGCCAAAGCTGACGTCGATGCTAAATTAGCCGCTGATGCTAAAGTAAAACTAGATGCAGAAACTGCTAAACTTGCCGCCGATGCCAAAGCCAAAGCTGACGCCGATGCGAAATTAGCTACCGATGCTAAAGCAAAACTAGATGCAGAAACTGCTAAACTTGCCGCTGATGCTAAAGCGAAAGCTGACAACGATGTAAAAGTAAAATTAGCTGCCGATGCCAAAGCCAAAGCTGACGCCGATGCTAAATTAGCCGCTGATGCTAAAGCAAAAGCTGACGCTGATGCGAAATTAGCTGCTGATGCCAAAGCGAAATTAGATGCAGAAACTGCTAAATTGGCCGCTGATGCTAAAGCCAAATCTGATGCCGATGCGAGATTAGCTGCCGATGCAAAAGCCAAAGCAAAACCGAAGGATGAGAATGCAAAAACGATGGATAATGTAGCTGAAACATTAGATAATGCCAGAAAGACACAGCTACAATTATTAAATCAGTTGAATGAAAAAGTGAATCAAAAAGAAAAAGAACTGAAAGACTTAAAAACGGAAAATGATTTAAGTGATAAAGGAATTGCAAGTGCTCCAAAAGAATTTAAGAGTGTTTCCGCTGAAAATAGCGCATTGGAATCTTTAAAATCAGAAATTGACCAGGTTAATAAAAGCCAAAATCAATTGCTGAGCACGTTTAAAAACTTATACGAAGAGCGTATTAAAAAAGTACCAAACAAAGAGGATGCACTCACACAAAGCTATTTGAAAACGATAGACATGTTGAAAGCGGAACAACTAAAAGCGGAACAATCCAATACTAATTTAATTACGTCATTAGAGAAAATTAAAATTGAAACGGAAATAGAGAAGAAACGTCGAATAAAACGTGCCAACTTTGAAAATGAGGACAGCAGGTATCAGAAAGATCAAGAGACGTTGAAACGTATTAAAGAAACAACAAAAGTTAGCACAACAAAACTTAAACCAGAAGATTTTGATTATGGTAATGAGCAGATGAATATGCAAATTATTAAGAACATTAAAAACGTAGAAACTGGATATTATTTAGTGCTTGCAGTTCATGCTGACGTTGCCAAAAGAGATTCTTTTGTTACCAAAACAGTAGCTTCGGGAGAGCCAAAAATTAATTTTTTCTACGATGTTAAATCAACGAATTATTTCATCTATTCGGATAAATTCGACAATTTACAAGAAGCAACTAGAACACTGGAATCCCGTGGTAGTAAGCCTTATAACGGAAAAATGGTTCTGGTGCGCGTAGAGAATTAACAACAAAATAGAACGTTTAGGCCTTTAATACGGCATATAGGAATAAAAGCAATATCAAATAATGTGTTATCATAAATTATGAATTGGGTCTGGTACTATTCTAAACTTGTTTTAGGATAGTATTTGCCATTAAAGATGATTCCGCAATTTCTAATTAGAAAGGGAATGAAGGAGTGTTACGTTTAATTAAATAGCAATAATAAAAATTTTTAAATACCATATAATTTGCTTGGAAGAAATTCCCTTTTTTTGAATGAGAATCAAGCAAGTACCCAAATAAACTAATACCATGAAAAAAACTACTTTTTTAAAAAGAGTATCTTTAGTTAATACTGCGATTATTTTCATAAAATCATTTTTATTGTCCCGAAAGGATGCAACACCTCACATTGCAAATGCTAAGAAGGTTCAAAGAGGATTTGCTTTGCAACTAATTTTATTGTTTGCCTTTTCAATTTTAATTGGGCAAACATCGTATGGGCAGATAAAAACGCCTTTTGCACCAAGATTAACGGGGGGCAATATTAAGGTAAAGGGTGATGTTTTATTAATTGGTAATAGTATAATCGGAGGAACCACAACATTACCAATATTTAGTCCGGCAGGAGATCCAAATGGCACTATAACAAATCAAACTGTTTTAACTGCTCAGGCAAATGCAGATTATGATGGAGCAGCGAGTAATAACGCATCGAACGTTGAATATATAGATATTGATGCTGATAACAGCACTTTTAGTTCAAGTTCGGCTAACTTATTAATTAACAATAGCTGTAAAAAAATTGTTTTTGCGGGATTGTATTGGACTTCTATTTATCCTAATGATAGAGGTACAGATGCTACAAAAGATTTTGTTGGGACACAAAGGAAAAATGATTGGAATCAAGTAAAATTTAAGGTTCCTGGTGGGGCTTATGTTGATTTAGTAGCAGATAATTCTGCGGATCCAGTAGGGGATGAAGATCAAATTATTTACGATGGATATGACCCCGTAAATATCAACAATTCATTCAAAGATTCTCCAATTATTTGTTATAAAAATGTAACAAGCCTGCTTTCTAATTTAACAAATGCCGACGGGACTTATGTTGTTGCAAACCTTAGAGCTACTCTAGGCAGAAGAAACGGTGGTGGAGCAGGTGGATGGACATTGGTTGTTATCTATGAAAGCCCAACTATGCCAAGTAAATTTATTTCTGTTTTTGATGGTTATGCTGGTGTTCAAAGCACCGTTACATTAAATATACCGGTATCAGGTTTCAAAACTTTACCAGCCCCTTTTCCTGTAAATGCAAGAATTGGTGTAGCTGCACTTGAAGGTGATTTGGGAATCAAAAACGATAGTTTTCAGTTTCGCTCGGGTCCACCGCCACCAGCAAATCCTGCTGCTTTATTTACAAAAGTTTCTAATACATTAAATCCAAGTGGCCCTAATTATCCAACGGACGGAAATGATAATTTTTTTAATTCCACAATAACTTTTCTAAACAATCATGTCACCAATAGGGTCCCGAAAAGTAAAAATACAATTGGTTATGATATTGATGTTTTAGATATTCCAAATGCATTAAATGCAGTAATTCCCAATGGTGAAACACAAGGTACCTTGCGACTTACCACTACAGGAGATGGCTACGGAGCCTTTCTTACGACTTTTGCTGTTGACATTATTGAGCCCGCTATTTTACTGACTAAAGAAGTAAAAGATGAAGCAGGTCTAGATGCAAGTAATAAAGACGTTATTCTTGGAGAAGCATTAAACTATATTATCGGTTTTGAAAATCAAGGGAACGATGATGCGACAGGTTTTACAATAAAAGATATTTTACCTAAAAATATTGTTTTTAATTATCCAACGGATATTGATTTAGCATCTTTACCTACTGGCGTTACGCATTCTTATAATGCAACCACCAGAACAATAATTTTTAACATTCCGGATAATTTAGTAAAAAAGAATTTAACTCCGGGACCACCCTTTGTAAGATACGAAATACGATTAAAAGTTAAAGTAGTTCCTACCTGTAATGATCTAAGTGATGCCTGTGAAAATATTATCCAAAACACAGCTTACGCTACTTATAGAGGAATCACAAATCCTACTCAAATTACAGATGATCCAAGCCTTTCCTCCTTTACAGCATGTAATCTAGGCAGTCCGCAAGCGACAAATTTTTTGGTGGGTGTAAAAGATTGTAAGTTTACTAAAAATGAAGTTTTATGTGGAGCCAGTGCTACTATCTCAGCTTCAGATGGATATGCTAGTTACAGTTGGACTGGTCCTTTCGGTTTTACCGCAACTGGACAAACAGTTACGGTGACTCAACCAGGTGTTTATAAAATTTTTGGTGTAGGGAACAAACCATGCACGGATTACAATGAAGAAATCACTGTAGCTACTTTTGGAGGAACTACAACCAATCCAGTAAGTGCTTATGCTGACAACAAAGAACCCGATGGAAGTATTGTGGTTTGTCCCAATAATGGAAAAGAATTACCAAAAATATTTCTTTGTGGTTTAAATGATTCTCAATTAATTAATACGGGTATCACAGGCGCCACGAGTATAGTTTGGGAAACAACCACTTGCGCAACTCCTGTAGGACTATCTGATTTGTGTGCAAATGAAGCCCTGAGCTGTTCATGGACTTCGGCAGGACCAAATGGACAATCGTTCTTAGCCAATACAGCAGGTCAGTTTAGAGTAACCATAAATTATGCAGGAGGTTGTTTTAACAGGTACTATTTTAACGTATATCAAAATGTTTTAAACCCAACTGTAGACAAAAGGGATATTGTATGCACCACTCCTGGAAAAATCACGGTTAATAATGTTCCATCATCAGGATATGAATACAGTATCAATGGAACTAATTATCAGTCTTCAAATACATTTAATATTACAACTCAAAACACCTATACTGTTTATGTGAGACAAGTTGGTATAGCAACTAATCCTTGCGTTTTCACAGTAAAAGATGTTTCGATAAGAGCCAGAAACTTTACATTGACGGCAAACGCATCCCAGCCACTTTGTTTTGGTGACAAAGGAAATATTCTTGTAGTTGCAAATGACGTAGAACCACAGTATACGTTCAATATCTATGCAACGGGCGGTACAACACCTATCAATACTTCAGGATTACAGTTGGGAAATCAATTTACTTTTTTTAACTTGAGTTCAGGTATATATGATGTAGAGGCAATTACCCAAGATGGCTGTTCTAGAAAACAACAAATAACAATAGATACACTTACCCCGTTGACAGCACAAGCTGCAGTAACGAAATCATTAACATGTACTGATGGTGAAATAACGGTTACTCCTCAGGGTGGAACATCTCCTTACAATTATTCAGTAAATGGAGCGCCATTTGTTACCAGTGAGATCATTGCAGTAACAGCACCCGGCGGTTCTTATAGTATTAGGGTAGTAGATAAAAATAACTGTCTTTATACCATTCCAACACTTACAGTAAATCCTATCCCGAAACCCGTTTACAATACAACCAGTACCAATATAAATTGTTACGGATCTAACTCGGGAGAAATCAAATTTAATGTGACCAATGCCAATGGCTACACCTTGGCGTATAGTATTGATAATGGAGCAACACCGTATGTGACCAATGGGACGTTTTCTAGCTTAGCCCCAGGCACCTATAAACCAATTTTAAAATATACTTTAAGCGGAGTAGATTGTTTCGAGACCCAACCTGATATTATTATTACCGAACCTGCAGCAGCTGTTACCGCCTCAATGGGGGTATCTGAATTAGCTGGCTGTGGTCCTTTGCGCGAAGGCAAAGTACGTATCACCAATCCGCAAGGAGGTGTCGCGCCTTACCAATATAATTTTGGTAATCCAGCGAATCCGTCCGATTGGACTACGGTTAATGATGCATTTAAAGCACCAGGAACGTATACGCTATATGTAAGAGATTTGAATAAGTGTGTTTTCAGTGCCCAAGTAATTGTAGATCCAGAACCAGTAGCGCCAGAAATCAAGGTAGATACGCCTGTAGATTTCAATTGCGATGGTACTGCAACCAGCACAGTGACCATCAACAATCCTGGAGGTACATCCTATACGTATGATTATTACTTAGACGGGACAAAAAACACAAATGTACCCAGTAATGTTTTCATAAACGTTACACCTGGTACACATGCAGTCCGAGTAGAATATAAGGTGGGAACTGTACCTACTTTCAGTAATTTATTAAAAGAGGATTTTGGTGTTGGTGAGGATGTAACCTCTCCAGGAATGAATAGTGCGTATTGTTTTGAAAGACAAGTTACTGCTACCCAATGTAGGTCAAGTATACAAATTAATGATGGGGATTACTCTGTAACAGCTCGAATTGTCTCTCCTTTTACACCTTGGGTAGCTGCTAGAGATCATACTTCTAATGCAACTGTTGCAAAAGGGAGATTTCTTGCCGTTAACATTGGTGGATTCGCAGGAGCCGATGGTGTGCTGTACAGTAAACCAATCAAAGATATTATACAAAACCAACCCGTTTCGGTATCAGTTTATGCTATGAACTTATTAGAATTAGTGAATAGTCAGGAAGATCCAGAATTGCTTTTTCAATTGGTGAATGGAGCAGGTGTTGTAATTGCTTCTCAGTCTACTAATAAGATTCCAAAAACAGTTAAAAAAACAAATCCAGACTGGATTAATTATTCTTTGACACTTAATCCATTAAATAACACCAATTTAAATTTTGTTATACGTTCAAAAAGTATTGCAACTAGCGGAAACGATGTTGTTATTGATGATATCAATGTTTTTCAACTTCCAAAATCATGTATTACAACCAAAGATTTCACGGTAGTAGTTCCAACGGGAAAAGCATTTACTGCACAAATTGCAGGCAGCAAAAATGTAACGTGTAACGGTTTAACTAATGGTGAAATCACTATTAGCGCTACTAATATTGATGCAACGAAAGGATTTCAATATTCTATTGATAACGGAACGAATTGGAGTGCTGCTTTATTTACGTCACCAGTAACGATCTCCAATTTGGCAGGAGCGTTGTATAAAGTAATCGTTCGTCCTGTAGGTTCTTCAGTAGCATCTTGTAGTAAACCGTTTGATGTTACTATTTCAACTCCTACTGCAGTAACAGCTAATGCCTCGATCACAACACTTGCTACTTGTACTACCGGAGCTACTATCACCGCAGTTGGCGGAGGTGGAACACCTGCGTATCAGTATGCGTTGTATCAATCAGATGGAACAACAGTAGTTACCGGTTTCAATAACAATGCTAATTTCACTAATGTACCGGCAGGAAGTTATACTGTTTTTGTTCGTGATGCTAATGGTTGTACAAATCCTGTTGGAGTTGTGGTAAATGTAACAGCTCCACCGGCATTGACGGCGACTTTAGCTACTACAACTGATTATTGCTACACGACCGCTAATCCAGCAACTCTAGATGTAACCGTTACCGGTGGGACTGGACCGTTTACTTATAAACTAGATGGAAATGCAGCTATTAGTTCCGCTTTGACTTCATACTCCTTTGCCAATGTAACACCTGGCACACATACCATTTTGGTAACCGACAGCAACAATTGTACATCTACTATTTCTAATGTCGTTATTGCCCCACAAATTGCTTTCAATGTAATTTTAATCAATGATTTAACTTGTTTAGTTGATGCTACTATTGATACTCCAGTGGTTACTAATGGCAATGGAGGACCATATACCTATATTGTTGCTCATAATGGTGGTGCTGCAACTGCCGCTACATTCCCTTATACTGCAACTACTCACGGTACGTATGTGTTTACTGTAACGGATAGCAAAGGCTGTACGGCTAACAGTAATATTATTACCGTAACGGCAAAAACCACTCCAGTGGCTAGCCCAAGCAGAACAGATATTACTTGTAACAATGCCAACGACGGAACCATTACTGTAACGGCTTCGGCTGGTTTCACAAGTGCCTATACCTATGCCATTAGATTAAGTACTGATGCCACTTATGGTACTCCTCAAACCACGAATAAATTTACTGGTTTGGCTGCAGGAGTGTATTATGTTATAGTAATTGATAGTAAAGGGTGTCCTTCCGCAGAAGTTCAAGTTTCGATTGTGAATCCTACAGCTTTAATAGTTTCAGCTTCGGCGACAACTTTTTCTTGTAGTGCTACTAATACTAAACAAACCGCAACGGTAACTATTGATGTACCTACAACGGGAACTACTCCATATAAATACAGTTTTAATGGAGGTAGTTTTACTAACACCAATACACTTATCGTAAACGATAATGGATCCGATCAAACCATCAATTACGCAGTAAGAGATGGTAGTAATTGTGTTACTACAGGTAGTATAATTTTGGATAAACTGAACCCACCAACGATAACTACAATCGCTCATACTGACATTTACTGTTTTCCAGTTTTAAGACAAACGTCTGAAGTAACGGTAACAACTGCAAATGGTGCATTACCTTTAACATATGTGATTATCTCAGGACCAGAAATTAATACTTCAGGTGCAACTACTGGAATCTTTACAGGATTAACTGCTGGTACTTATGTGTTTAAAGTTACGGATGACAATGGTTGTTTTGCGATCAAATCTCATAACGTACCAGCACTAACCCCAATTGCAGTTACTGCGACTAAATTGACCGATGTGGATTGTTTTGGAATCCCTACTGGTTCTGCACGATTTACCGTTTCAAATTCTAGTGGAGGTCCAGGAAGTTATACAGTGGTAACTTCTCCTGTCATTCCGCCAGCTCAAATCGCAATTGTGAATGATGTTTATACTATTACGGGTCTTGCAGACGGAAATTATAATTTTAGTGTTACTGATAATACAACAGGTTGTACCGATTTTAAATCTGTTACTATTTCACAACCAACAGCGGCTTTAGGATTAAGTTTAGTGTCGAATAAAAATGCGAATTGTAATGTAGCTAAGGCTAGAGTGGAAGTTTTGGCTAATAACGGAACACCAAGTTATACGTATGCTTTCATGCAGGATGGTGTAGCCCCATCTGCAGCTAATTATACTGCTAGTGCAATTGCTAACTTGAATCCAGCAACTAACTTGAATTGGGATGTTTGGGTAAAAGATAGTAAAGGATGTACCGTAAAATTAGATGTAGTTATTGCTACTGATCCAACACCAACCATTACTGCTTCAGCCACAGGACAGTGTTTAGGAGTAGGGACTTTTACTATTACAGCGAATAACACAACTCCATTAGCAGGAATTGTAACGCCTATTACCTACAGTTTAAACGGAGGTGCATTTCAAGCAGGGACTAGTTTTACCATTACAGCATCAGGTTCTTATACCATCAGAATGAAAGATGGAAACGGTTGTATTGTCTCAAGCAATACCGTTGTGGTAGCCCCACAATTAACCTTGAATGCGGTTTTAAACAAAGACATTACGTGTGTTATAGGTGATGAACCAGCAAAAATTACTGTAACTCCAAGCGGAGGATCAGGGTCATTTACTTATGCTATTACAACACCTGCATCAGAAACATCAAATGTAACTGGAGCAACTACAGGTGTATTTACCACAAGTGTTCCTGGTAATTATACCTTTACCGTGACTGATACTGCTACAGGTTGTACCTATACAACTACAACGGCTATTGCGGTAACCGCAAAAGTTGATCCAGATATAACTAGTGTAACTCAAACAGCAACTATTAATTGTAACGGTGACGATACTGGAGCGATCAAAGCTATTTATAACTCATCACTTGGTTTGGCTCCTTTCCAATTCAGTATTGATGGAACTACTTTCCAAAATTCGGATACGTTTACTGGACTTTCAGCGGGTACTTATACGGTAACGATTAGAGACGCAAAAGGTTGTACTGATACGGGATCGATTACTATTACGGAGCCAACTCCAATGGTAATTGTAAAAACTGTAGTACCTATACAATGTAACCCAGGTTTTCCCGGAACATCCAAAGGCTCTATTATTATTGATATGATTACAGATGGCGTAAGTACAGTTGGTGGTTCAGGTGGAACTGCACCCTATACGTATTATGTAACAGGAATTAATGGATATAATGAATCTGAGCCTAATCCAGGTAATATTTCCTCAACATTTGATATTGTTGATTTTGGATTGTATCAAATTAGAGTTGTGGATGCTAATGGATGTACTGTTATTGAAAATGATGTAAAAGTTGCATCTGATCCAAAAGATTTAGATATTGTTATCAATACAACAGCTGATTGTACCCTTGGAGGTACGGCTAATATCGCAGTACTTGGTTCATTGGTTAGTTCAGGACCTTTCCATTTTAATATTTACAGAGGCCCAGGTCAAGTATTCACAGCTGATGGTACTGATGGATGGCAAGGTGAAAACCCTGCCGGAACAAAAGGAACTATTTTCACAGGATTACTTCCAGGCGTAACCTATACATTTATTGTATATGATGCAGCCACTTTATGTTATTACTATGAAACAGCTGCAACAGCTGTTCCAACAAATACTCTGCTTACGGTTACTAATGTTCTAGGCAATAACATCAGGTGTACAGGTGATACCAACGGAAGTGTAAATTTTGATATTAATAACACCTATACATCTTCTGTAAATGTATCTTATCAAATATATGAAGCCTTTACAAATATATTAATCACAGGTGCAAACGGTACAGGTACAATTGCTGCCGGTGGAACATTATTAATCACTGATTTTGGAGTTTCATTACTTCCTGTTGGAAGCTATTATATTCTAGTTCGAGAAACTGCTGGACCAAATGTAGGTTGTAGTATAGCGTCTATTAATTTTAATATTTTGGAGTCACCAGTAATACTTACTGTTACTGGAACAATTATAAAAAATTCTAACTGTACAGATAATGGTATTATTACAGCACTAGCTGAAAATGGTACAGGGCCTTACACCTATCAAGTAACTGCATCGGCTGTTCCACCATTAGCTACAGACACTAACTGGGTTTCAGGTAACACGTTTAATAGACCAGGTTCATTAACAGGTATAACGTATTATGTGTATGCTAAAGATGCGTATGGCTGTATTCAATCCGATGATGTTATCTTACTACAAGATGCGCCACCAACAATTGCACTTCCAGCGACTATTTGTTATAATGGTACACCATTTACTATAGATTTATCTACGGTATCTTCAGCTACTATTTTACCTGCAACTTATAAAGTAGTACCAAGTACTAGTTCAGGTACTATAGCCTACCAAAATGGAGCAATTTTTACGTTCAATGCTGCAGATACTTATAGATTGTTCATCAAAGATGGTAATGGTTGTGAGGCTTTTGTAGATTATGTTGTACGTCCTCAGTTGCAACTTTCTCCTTCTTTGGATAAAGCATTAGATTGTAACTTGCCTACACCAAATGCAGCTGTTAAGGTTGAAGCGTTAGGCGGAGCAGGAGCGGGTAGTTATACCTATACCATTACTGCTGGTTCAGTTGGTAATACGACAGGTGCAACTACTGGAATTTTTACCGGTTTAGATGCAGGAAATTATACTTTTGAAGTAAATGATGGTGCGTGTACCGCAACTGCAACATTTACTATTGATCCGTTAGTTCCAATTGCTCCTACAGCAACAGTTAACATTCCTCTATGTGTTGGTGACAGCGCCAATGTGGAGATAAATGCTACTGGAGGAACAGGCAATTATGAGTACAAAAAAGGTTTGGCAGGGGTTTATTCTTCTTCAAATATTTTTACACAAACAGCCTTAGAAGGTGCGGTTACCTATTATGTAAAAGACACTAACGATTGTGAATTTACAGTTGATGCTTCTGTAGTAGATCCAACTGCACTTGGAGTTCCTACAATTGCGGTTACTCCATTGACTTGTGGAACTGGAAACATACCAAATGGAGCAGCGATTATTGTTACTGCATCTGGCGGAGCAGGAGGATTTGAATATAGTTTTGATAATGGAGCTATTTATTCCTTTAGCAACAGTATTACCAATGTAATTGCTGGCACTTATGAAATAATCGTAAAAGATGCTAATGGTTGTGAATCGGCTATGCAGTCTATAGTTATTGCCCCATTAGATCCACCAACAAATATGGATATTGCAGGCACTCCAATTTATTGTGTGCCGCAAGGTTTAGGAGATGTAACAAGTACGGTAACAATTAGTAACCCGCAAAATGGTGTTGCTCCATTTACGTATCAAATTATTTCGCCTATAGCAGCTATTATAGACAATGGTAATGATCCTGCATTCACTGGATTAGCGCCTGACACTTACGTATTCCAAATAACCGATGCTAACGGTTGTACCTATCAAGAGTCGTTTACGGTTGATCCAGTTACAAACATCACGGTGGCGGCCTCGGCTACTACGGATGTGACTTGTTTTAATGCAGGTAATGGTTCGGCTACTTTTGATGTGGCTAATTTTGGAGGTACTTTCTCAACGTCAATTAATCCAACTGTTTCGTTCACACAGATTGCAAATCAAGTTTCTCTTTCTAATTTAGTACCCAATACATACACGATTACAGTAACGGATGATATTACTGGTTGTCAGCAATCAGCTGATGTTACCATTAGTCAACCTGTACTTGCTTTAGATTTTACAGCTACTGCAACGAATATTAATTGTAATAATGATGAAGCTACGATTACAGTTCTAGCTACAGGAGGAACACCAACGTATAAATATGCGGTGCTTCAAAGTCCTTCTTCAGCACCGGCGTCAACTGCTTTTGGATTAAGTAATTTACTTACCGTAGATACAAACAGTGGAGCCAATATGGTCTGGGATGTGTATGTGATGGATGCGAATGGTTGTTCAATTGATAAACCACAAACTATTAATTTAGATTTAAATCCATCAAACATTACCGTTGCACCATTCAGCGAATGTCCAGATCCAATAAATGGAACGTATACATTTACGATCAATGCTCCAACAGGAGTTGGTCTATTTGAATATAGCATTGGTGGTGGTTTCCAATCGAGTCCAACTTTTGTAGTCAACGCTCCAGGCAGTTATGATGTAACTGTGAAAGATGCTAACGGTTGTCCAACAACAGTACCAGCATTAGTGGTGATTCGTCAACCACTTATTTTAACGCCAACGGTTACTACACCAGTTTCTTGTGCAACGAATGACGGGGAAGTGTCAGTTAGTAGTACTGGTGGTTCAGGAAATTATATGTATAAAATTGATGGAGGTGCATTTGCTTTAGTAACTTCGTTCTCTAATTTGGCCTCTGGTCCTCATAGGATTACTGTTCGTGACACTACTACATTGTGTGAAGTTTATGTCGATATTGATTTACAAGTAGCGACGCTTATCACCGGTTTTGATTTAGCTTCAACCCCAGTAACTTGTAACGGAGGATTTGATGGTACGATTACAGCTACTATGGATACTCCAACACTAGGCGTAAATGATAATCCAGTTTATACGTATACATTAACAGGAACGTCAATTACAGGAGCACCTGTAAATTTGGGACCACAACCTTCACCTTTATTCAGTGGATTGGAAGCTTCTGACAGCGTTGGATATACTGTAGTAGTAATTTCTGCAAGAGATTGTGATGATACTAAAACCATTGTTGTTACTCAGCCAGATCCAATTCTAGTACCAGCTATAGTTCCAGTACAGTTCGGTTGTACAACAGACAATACAGGGAACTTAGCTACCATTACGGTAACAGGAGTAACAGGAGGTTCAAATATATATTTGAATTATGAGTTTATCAAAGTTGGAACAACAACAAATACACAAGTTCAATTTGGTGCCAGCAATGTGTACACTGAAGCCGACTTAACCGGAGGTTCTTATATCGTGAATGTATATGATGATAAAGGATGTATTGGTACTACTACAGCTGCAATTACAATTGATCCTTATATTGCTTTAGACAAAGTAAATGTGGTGATAGACCAAGCAATAACGTGTAATAACCTTGAGGATATTACGGTTTCGGTTAACTCAATTGGTGGTACACCTGCCAACTTGCAGTTTACGGTTCAGGATGTGATCTATGATACGGCTACAGGTACGATTCCTACTTACGGTTCTTTTTATACTGATGATCAGATAGTGACGATTCCTAGTGCTAATTTTGTTGATTTGCCAGTAGGAAATTATATAATCACGGTTAAAAATTTAGATACCAATTGTGAAATCATCGGTGTACACTATGTAAACGAACCAAATACTTTCGACCTTACCATTGATACCGTTGTGGATGTGACTTGTTTCTCTGATACTAACGGAAGTGTGAATGTCACTTTTGTAGATCGTTTGATTACAACGGCTCCGGTTAACGGAGATGATGCAGGAGCATTTACGTATACTTTACAAGATGCTTTAGGAAATGCATTTCCTGGAGGAACTTCAACAAATGCTGGACCAATCACTATTTCAGGTTTGGCTGCAGGGACTTACACCATAACGGCAACGTTATCGCAGTCGCCTTCTTGTACGGTGTCTAAAAACTTTACGATTACAGGTCCTACAGAAGCACTGGATATTACGGAAACCCATACCGAAATTACGTGTGTTACCGGTAATAACGACGGAACAATTTCAGTAACGGCTGCTGGCGGATGGCCAGGTGCGTATGCATATGAATTAGTGGCACCAACTGCTGCGCAAAACGTACAGTATTCAGCTCAAACACAGTTTACAGGTTTGACAGCAGGAACCTACACGATAAATGTAAGAGACAGTAAAGGTTGTGTGGATTTTGTAACGGTTACGTTGGCAAATCCTACTCCAATTGTTGCCACTGCAACGCCTAGTACAACATTGGTAAGTTGTTTTGGTGATACGAGCGCTACGATTACTGCGGGAATACCTACAGGTGGATCAGGCAATTATTTATACAGTTTAGTAACTACTTACAATAACGGTACAGTAACTACTGATGGTCCGCAAGTATCTAATACATTTACAAATTTAGGCGCAGGAAGTTATCAGGTACAAGTATCTGATTCTTGGACTTGTTCTGCATTATCAGCTGCTATCTTCATTACTGAGCCTGCAAAAGTAACAGCAAGCTTAGCATTGGCCACAGCCATTTCATGCGATGTAGATGCTACACTTACGTTAACTGCTTCAGGAGGAACTGCACCATATGAGTACAGCACAACTTCAACCTTTGGAACGGTTATAGCGATGACAGGTAATACTGCTACATTCTCTGTGCCGGTAGGAACCTACAATTATTACATTAGAGATATCAATGGATGTGAAAGTTTTATATCAAATGACATCACGATTGATACAGTTCCTGCTTTAGTGATTGATGTAAATATTCAAAATGCAGTCATCAACTGTAAAGGAGATGATTCAGGAGTCATTGTTGCTACGGCGCAAGGTGGTTTAGGCAATTATGTTTACACATTATTAGATGGCGCAGGTAACGCATTGTCATTTACACCGGTGCAAACTTCTCCAGGGAATTTCACAAATCTTCCGGCAGGATCGTATCTGGTAAATGTAGTCAGTATGGATTGTGAGGCACGAACTGTAGTTCCAGTGGTCATCACAGAACCGGATTTCCCTCTTACAGAAAGTCATGCAGTGACTAATATTACTTGTGCAGGTGAAGGCGACGGAAAAATTGTGATAACGGCTTCTGGTGGAACAGGAATTATAAAATATGCCATTTCACCGGATTTAAACCAGTTTTTTGAGTCTAATGTTTTTGATAATTTAAAACCGGGTAGCTATGATTATATTGTTCAGGATGAGAACGGTTGCTATATATACACAACTGGAGTAATTATTACTGAGCCAAATTCTATTATCGTGACTACCATTCCGGGTACAGAGATTCCGGAAGTATGCGCGGGTGATGCTGATGGTGCATTTAGTATCAATATTACAGGAGGAAGCGCTCCTTACAGCGTAAGTCTTGATGATGTAAACGGAACATACACTCTGGGAATCGTTGGTCAAACGCAATTTGATTTTGCTAATCTATCAGGAAGTGAGCATATTGTTTATGTTCGTGATACTAATAATTGTACCTCGGAACATACCGTGATTTTAGGAGAAGCGGTGACATTAAACCCAAAGGCGACTGTAAATTACGATTGTGTTAATAATAGTGCCAGCAACTCCGTAACAGTTACGGTAGATGCCAGTAACTTGCCAGCGGATCTAGATTATGCATTAGATGGATCAACAACGTTCCAAGCCAGTAATGTGTTTACTAATTTAATGGCAGGACGACACACGATAGACGTAAGACATACTAACGGATGTATCAAACAAGTTGTATTTGACGTTTTACAAGTAGATCCATTAACATTGACCCTTGCGGATGGTGGCTTAAACGAAATTGTAGCTACTGCCACAGGTGGTGGTGGAAATTACCAATACACGTTAGACGGAGAATCGTACGGTAATAAAAGTAACTTTATTATTTACAAATCTGGAGATTATACAGTAACTGTTACAGATGTAAATGGATGTACGGCAACGGCTACCCGATATTTTGAGTTTATTGATATCAAAATTCCAAATGTATTTACACCAAATGGAGATGGTAATAATGATACTTGGGCACCTACCAATACGATTAACTATAAGGATTTAGTATATGATGTATTTGACAGATACGGTAGAAAATTAGGTTCTTACAGAGAAGGTCAATTTTGGGACGGTAAATACAATGGTACCGAATTACCTTCAGGGGATTACTGGTACGTCATTAAAATCAGAGATGTGAAAGATGCACGTGAATTTGTTGGACATTTCACATTGTACAGATAATGGTAAACGGAAGGGCTTATGTTATCTCAAAATAAAATTATTAAAATGAAAAAAATTATAGTATCATTTTTTCTCTTGACTGTAGCTTCGAGTTACAGTCAGGAGCTAAATTTGCCCGTTTTTACACAATACTTAGCGGACAATCCTTTTGTTATTTCACCCACATTTGCCGGGATAGGAGATAACCTTAGAATCAGAGCTAACGGATTGACCCAATGGGTAGGTATCAAAGACGCTCCGAACAATCAGTCTGTCTACGCAGATTTTAGGATTGCAGATCAATCTGGAGTAGGTGTATCGCTCTACAATGATAAAAATGGGAATACCAGACAAACCGGTGCCAAGGCTTCATTTGCCCATCACATCATTCTGGATTATTATTCTAAACAATACTTATCTTTTGGTATTTCATACAATATCAATAATTTTAAGATTGATGTAAATGCACTCGATCCTATAGATTTCGATCCTGCAATTACTAATAACAGGTTTATTTCGAATAATAACTTTGATGTTGGACTACTCTACAGAAACAAAAGTTTTTATTTAAGTTTCAATGCCAGTAATATTTTAGATAAAGACATTGACAATTTTAGCGGTATAGAACCTAGTCTTTTGAGAAACTATCAGGTGTATTCCGGATATGTTTTTAGAAACAGCGGTAATAATAGAGCAGAGATTGAACCATCAGTTTACTATCAATTGTTTGCCAGTGACAGACGTTCCAGTACCGATATCAATATTAAGTACCGAAAATATAATCGTTATGATGATTACTACTGGGGTGGAATATCGTATCGATTTTTGAATGATCAAATAGGAAAGCCACTAAATGTAGGGCCAATGGTTGGTTTTAAGAAGTCTAATTTCTATTTTGGGTATTCCTATCAGGTGACTCTTAACGAGCTTTCGGCATACAATTCAGGAACACATGTGGTTACGATAGGATTGGATTTTCTTCAGGGAATCAGTGACTGTCCTTGTACTCAAAGTCCGGTTCACGACTAAGAACCTTCTTTTTTAAGAATATATCCGATACGTTTTTCCAGCGTGTCGGATTTTTTGTTTAAAACCGTTTAACATCCGTATACCATTAATTTGTAATGATTTTTTTTGAAATCGAGCGCAGTCGAGAGGTCATAATAGTTCTCGACTGCGGGAACTGATAATGGAATACTTTACAACTCATGAAAGACATAAAGTACAAAGCAACTTATTCTCTTTGTTTTGCATTTTAAATTCCTTAAAAAGCCTTTAAATGAGTTTTTGAAGCGTTTTTTGATACTCTGGGTGCATTAAAGATATTTATAAAATCGAATGTAGCTTTTTATAATTTACATCGTTTTCGTTGCTGAAAATTGATTTTATATGGTTTTCTCTAATTTAATACTACTTAAAAAGTTCTATATTTGTTACTCTTTCAAAAAAAACAAACTAAAAAATAGACTGATGAAAACGTTAAGTGATTTCAATTTTGCAAATAAAAAAGCCATAATTCGTGTTGATTTTAATGTGCCTTTGGACGAAAATTTCAATGTAACGGATGCTACTCGTATCGAAGCGGCAAAACCTACTATTGACGCCATTCTTGCTCAAGGCGGAAGTGTGATTTTGATGTCGCATTTAGGCCGACCAAAAGGAGTGGAAGAAAAATATTCTTTGAAACACATACTAAAAACAACTTCAGAAGTTCTTGGTGTACCTGTTCAATTTGTTTCTGATTGCGTTGGTCCAGATGCTAAAGCAGCTGCTGAAAAATTGGAGGCTGGGCAAGTTTTATTATTGGAAAATTTACGTTTTCATGGCGAAGAAGAAGCGGGTGATGTTGCTTTTGCAAAAGAATTAGCGTCACTTGGTGATATTTATGTAAACGATGCTTTTGGAACAGCACACAGAGCGCATGCTTCAACTACAATTATTGCACAGTTTTTCCCAACGGAGAAATGTTTTGGATTGTTATTGGCCAAAGAAATTGAAAGCTTGAACAAAGTTTTGAAAAACAGTGAAAAACCGGTAACAGCAGTTCTTGGTGGATCTAAAGTGTCTTCTAAAATAACCGTTATCGAGAATATTCTGGATAAAGTTGACCACATGATTATTGGTGGAGGAATGACCTTTACGTTTGTGAAAGCATTAGGCGGTAAAATTGGCGATTCTATCTGTGAAGATGACAAGCAAGAATTAGCTTTGGAAATTTTGCGTTTGGCTAAAGAAAAAGGGGTTCAAATTCATATTCCTGTTGATGTTGTAGCGGCAAATGCATTTTCAAATGATGCCGAAACAAAAATCGTTGATGTAAAAGAAATTCCTGACGGTTGGCAAGGTTTGGATGCAGGTCCAAAATCATTGGAAAACTTCAAAAAAGTAATCATGGAATCTAAAACGATTCTTTGGAACGGACCATTAGGTGTTTTTGAAATGGAAAATTTTGCCAACGGAACCATTGCTTTGGGTAACTTTATTGCAGAATCTACTGCAAATGGAGCGTTCTCTCTTGTTGGTGGAGGTGATTCAGTAGCGGCAGTAAAACAATTTGGATTGGAAGATAAAGTTAGCTACGTTTCTACCGGTGGAGGAGCGATGCTGGAAATGCTGGAAGGTAGAACTTTGCCTGGAATTGCAGCTATTTTAGACTAAAACTTGTATTGAAAAATCATTATAAACCGTTTTATTGGTACTAATTAAAAAGCAAAAAAACGGAATCAGGATTAAAAAGAAAACCTTAGCGATAGTACTTATTGCTGAGGTTTTTTTGTGAAATTTCAGAATTTGATTTTTTAAAGTGGTTTTGCCTTTCAAAACAACGAAAATTATTCGCAAATGAATCAAAGATTGCATTTTTAACAATATTTATAGAAATTTTTAGTTTAAACCTATTAAGTTTGTAAAAACAAGCTTTGTAATCATTTGTAATATAGGTCTTTGATCGTAAAAATATGAATATAAAAAATACCACATTATCACTTTTGCTGCTGTTATCGTCGCAATTGTTTGCTCAAGAAAGTTTTGAAAATAAAGAAATTTCAAGATTCGAAACAAAATTATCCTACTTAGATTCCATCAAAAAAACGTTCGTAAAAGACGATTTATCCGCTTGCGTAGATAGTTTGTGGATGAAGGAATTGACTAATTTAGATTTGTACAACACCATTTCGGATGATATTAAAAATGTTAATATCGATGAGAAAATTGAGTACGAATTATCAACCGAACTTCTCAAAGAAAGATTGGCTGCAATGGATGCGAAATCGCCTTTCAATATTGAATACAATCAAGGATTAGAAAACATCATCAAATCATTTTTGAAGAATCGAAAAAAATCTTTTGAACGTTTAATGGCGGTTTCAGAGTATTATTTTCCTGTTTTTGAAGAGGCTTTAGCCAAACAAAATGTCCCATTGGAAATAAAATATTTAGCTATAGTAGAATCCGCTTTAAATCCTAAAGCAGTCTCTAAAATGGGGGCAACCGGATTGTGGCAATTTATGTATCAAACCGGAAAACAATATGGATTAAAGATTGATTCCTATGTGGATGAACGCAGTGATCCTTTGAAAGCCAGTGAAGCAGCTGCCCAATACATGACTAATATGTATCGAATATTTGGTGACTGGGATTTGGTTTTGGCCTCCTATAATTCAGGCCCTGGGAATGTTTCAAAAGCAATCAGACGCTCCGGCGGTCAGCAAAATTATTGGAACATCAGAAAAAATCTTCCTAAAGAAACACAGGGATATGTTCCGGCTTTCCTAGCAACGATGTACATTTATGAATACCATAAAGAACACGGTATTGTTCCTAATAGAGCAGCAATCAAACATTTTGCCACGGACACCATAATGATTAAGAAGCAAATGACTTTCAAGCAAATATCTGATTTGTTGGATGTTCCCGTAGTTCAATTGCAAGTTTTAAATCCATCGTATAAACTGAATGTGATTCCGTTTTATCACGACCAAAATCATTATTTGAGATTACCTCAAGAAAAAATTGCTGTTTTTGCGTCTAATGAAGATCAAATTTATGCGTATACACAATATGAATTGGACCAACGCGAAAGACCCTTTCAAGTATCAAAAGCAATAGTAGAAAAGGATACTTCCAGTTATACGATTCAGCGCACAATACAGCCTAAAGCTTCTTATTATAAAGTAAAACGAGGCGACAATTTATCGGCTGTAGCCAATAAATACGATGTTTCTATTTCCGAAATCAAGAAATGGAACAACCTGAAAAGTAATACTCTTGCTTATGGAAAAAGCCTGAAAATTATAACAAGCCAGAGTGTTGCTCGATCAATCAAGGAAGAACCGAAGGTTGATGCCGTAGTCTCAAAAAACAAGTCTTTATTGGCTTCTGAATCAAAAAGCGGTAAAGAAGAAAAAATAAATACTAATTCAGGACCATTAACAACGGATTCCGCTACACTTTATGTGGTTCAAAAAGGAGACAACTTGGGAAGTATTGCTGAAAAATACGAAGTGACGGTTGCCGAAATTCAAGAATGGAATGGACTTTCAAATGATACGGTACACTACGGAACGTCATTACAAATTGCCAAAACTGTGTTGGATTCTAAGAAAGAGCTGACTTTAAATCCGGAAAGAAAAGACATTGAATATGTGGTTTTGAAGGGAGATAATTTAGGCAATATTGCTAGTAAATTCGGGGCTTCAGTCGTTGATTTGAAACAATGGAATAATTTACCTGACAACACGATTACTATTGGTAAAACATTAATTGTTGCCAAAGATGAACTTGCGATTGTCACGGATAAAGCAACCGTTAATTCCTTCAAGAGTAAATCAAATGCAAGTTCAGCAGCTAAAAAATTCAGCGCTGATTATTATGTTAAAAAAGGAGACTCTTTGTTTAGTATCGCAAAAAAGCACCCTGGTGTAACCATTTCCGACTTAAAAAAATGGAATGGTATTCGCAGTGAAGATATTAAACCCGGAATGAAGTTAAAAATTAACGGATAATAGAAGAAACTTCTATAAATTTGGGTTTTATTTTATAATTGAATTATAATGAAAAAAGCCCATTTTTTATTTCTTTTCGTTGCGCTACTATTGTTTTCCTGTAAAAAAGAAAATGATCATTTACCGCGTAAAACGACCGGTAAAATCAACACTATTTCGGTAATTATTGATGATCAGTTGTGGAATGGAGATATTGGGGACAGCATCCGAAACAAATTTGCATCGCCAGTGATAGGTTTGCCTCAAGAAGAACCTTTATTCAACATCAATCAATATCCAGTCAAGCTTTTAGAAGGATTTATGACGGATACCAGAGCGATTATTGTGGTCAAAAAAGCGGAAGAAAACAAGTTCGAAATCCGAAAAAATCAATACGCATCACCTCAAAACGTATTTCATATATCGGGTAAAACAGCAACAGATATTATCGATTGCATCGAAAAAAATGCTCCCCAAATGATTCAGATAATCAAAGAATCTGAAATAGCCGAAAGTCAAAGAATAAACAGGCAGTCATTAATAGATCCTAAAGTAATTGAAAATAAATTCCATGTTTCATTACAAATTCCGTCCGGTTACGCTTATGTGCTTCAAAAAAGCAATTTTATGTGGCTAAAGAAGGAACTCATCGGCGGAAATACCAGCCTTTTAATTTATCAGGTTCCCTTAAACACAATAAAAAAAGAGGCTGATTTAATTTCCGGTATTATCAAAATGCGCGATTCCATTGGGAAATTATACATTAGCGGAAAGGAACCGGAGACGAATATGATTACTGAAGAGGCGTATGCACCGTACCTTTTTAAGATTAATCTGGATGGGAAAGAAACCTTTGAAACTAAGGGAACCTGGCAGTTGAACAATGATTTTATGTCTGGACCTTTCATCAATTATGCTATCATAGATGCCGATTATAACCGAATTTTAGTTTTAGAAGGATTTTGTTACGCGCCTTCAAAAGACAAACGAGATTTGATGCATGAATTGGAATCCATTATAAAATCAGTTGTTGTTGCAAAAAGGTAATCTTAAATTTCTTTTATTTGCATTCTAAAAAACATACAAAAGGCATGGCAATACAATGGAAAATAAAGGCGTTTGACGCACTTTCTGTTCACGAATTATACGATTTACTGCGTTTGAGAAGCGAGATTTTCGTGGTGGAACAAAACTGTGTTTACCTCGATCTTGATGGAAAGGACAAAGTGGCTTTGCATCTTATTGGAGAATTTGAAGGTAAAATTGTCGCACATTCCAGACTTTTCAAGCCGGGAATCAGTTTTGACAATGCCTCAATTGGCCGAGTAACGGTTGATGCAAATTACCGAGACAGAAAATGGGGGCATGACTTAATGCGGGAATCAATTGCCGGAATTGCACATCATTTTGGCGAAAGCGAAATCACTATAGGAGCACAGTTGTATCTGAAAAAATTCTATGAAAGCCATGGTTTCGTGCAAACGAGTGAAATGTATCTGGAAGACGATATTCCACATATTGAGATGCAACGCAATTAATTTACATTTTCAAAATTGTTTTATAGTCTGCGTTATTCAAAATACTTACTGATCTCTTAATTTCAGAGTTGTTTTTGGTGTAATAGTGAAACAATCCTTCCTGATATTGATAGCGTTTGATGATTTCATCGACCATTAGGTTTTTGATTTCTTTTTGGTTTTTGTCCAATAAAGTATTTTCACTTTTCTGCAGTGCGGCTAACAATTGTTGGTATTCTGCCTGAATTGATTCATCCAGTTTTTCTTTTTTGGCTACAGCCAAAGTGTTTTTCAATGCCAGTTCCGTTTCCGTGTCAAACGAGAATTTTTGCACTTTCAAGGACTGTTTGAAATCTAAATAATCTGTATCCGATATAACCGGAATCTTATTTCCTAAATTCGGATTTTTATAATAATACGCCGTGGCATAGTTGAATATCCCGTCGTTGCGAAGCAAAGCATTCGTAATTGGACTAGATTTTGTTTCTTCCATTTCCACATCCGGCTGAATTCCTCCACCATCATAAACGGTTCTTCCTTTTCTAGTTTTAAAAGCATTGAAATTCTTCTCTTCTGTTTTTATTGCCATTCCATTTTTGTCTTTTCGAGAGTAATCCAAAGCTTGAATGCATCTTCCAGACGGCGTGTAATAACGGGAAATAGTTACTTTTAGCTGCGTTCCAAACGTTAAGTCTACCGGTCTTTGCACGAGTCCTTTTCCAAAACTGCGGCTTCCCACCACCACAGCGCGATCTAAATCCTGAAGTGCGCCAGCGACGATTTCTGATGCCGAAGCACTACGGCCGTTAACAAGAATAATCAAAGGAATTTCAGTATCTACAGGATCTTTGGTTGTTTTGTAGGTGCTGTTGTGTTTCTCTATTTTTGATTTTGTAGTAACGATAATCTCATTTTTTGGAACAAATAAATTACAAACATTTACGGCTTCATTCAAAAGTCCGCCCGGATTATCTCGTACATCTAGTATAATGCGTTCCGCACCTTCTTTTTTGAGTTGTTCCAAAGCTTCTTTGGTTTCCAAGGATGCTTTTTTGTTAAAATGTGACAATACGATGTAACCCGTTTTGTCGTCTATTTTTGCGAAAAAGGGAACTGATTTGATTTCGACTTCGTCCAGAATAATCTGTGTTGTATTTACTTTTCCCTGACGAATGTATTTGACGTCAATTTTCGTGTTTTTAGTACCTTTAAAAAGCTGAGAAGCTTCATCTTTAAAATCATACAAAAGTACATCGCCCACCTGAATAATTTCATCTCCGGCCTTTAAACCTGCTTTGTCGGCAGGAAAATCTTTATAAGGTTCCTTGACGATTAATTTGTCTTCTTTCCGAGTCAGTAAAGCGCCTATTCCGGTATATTCCCCGGTGTTGTTTATTTTGAATCGCACCACATCCTGCTCGTTAAAATACACGGTGTAAGGGTCTAAATTAGCCAACATTCCTTTAATGGCTTTGTCCATTAGTTCACCAGGATTGGTTTCATCGACATAATTGCGATTCAGTTCCTTGAAAAGTGTGGTGAATATCTCGATTTGCTTGGCGATTTCGAAAAAATCATCTTTGAAACTGGTTCCAATAAACAGAAATGCCGAAGCGACAACGGGAATTATGAATTTTTTTTTGAAGAAGTTCATAGGTTTAATTAACTAATTTTGAAGTCACTAAAATAACAATAAATCACCAAATAATGATGTATAGCGGAATCTAAAGATAACTTTGTTCAATTTATAATCGGTCAAATATTTAAATTTCAGAATTAGAATCGCTTTCTGATGCTGGTTTTTTAATGTTTTGAGCAATAAACTTCTCAAACAACTGAATGGTTTTAGTATTAATTTCCTCGTATGTCAAGCGGTCTTTAGTTTGGTAAAAAAACATAAAGGAATATGGTTGGTCCAGATTGTCAATCAAAAGGTGTTTGTTCAGGCGATAGGTTTCGCGCAGTACCCGTTTGAAATAATTGCGGTCTACGGCTTTCTTAAAATTCTTTTTGGAAACAGAAACACCCATTTTTATTTTTTCACTTTCGTTCAAAGAACCGGCTTTATAAACCAATCGCAACGGATATTTAGATACTGATTTCCCTTCGGTAAACAATAATCCAATGGTGATTTTACTTTTTAGCTTTTCGTTTTTTGGGTAAGTGAAGTTCATTTTAATAGAAAAAATTCTTAGATTTTGACTGGCAAAGTTACGATTAAACGTTGAGCCTGTATATTGTTTCGGATTTAAATACCGCTAAAAATATATTTCTTACTTTTACGGCAAATTTTTAAAGCATGCAAAAACTGATTTCGTATCCCATTTCCGTAATTTATTATTTATGTTTCGGTCTTACTTTGGTTATTTTTCACCCGATACAATGGGTTTGCTTCCATGTTTTTGGCTATCAAGCCCATAAAATAAGTGTCGATTATTTGAATTTTTTCTTATTGAGATGCACGAATCTTTTGGGGACAACATATAAATTTGAAAACAGAGAAAGCATTCCAAAAAATGTTCCTTTAATTTTTGTGTCCAATCATCAAAGTATGTATGATATTATTGCGATGATTTGGTTTTTCCGCCGTTTTCATTGTAAATTTGTCAGTAAAATAGAATTAGGAAAAGGAATCCCAAGTGTGTCTTTTAATTTACGTCACGGAGGTTCTGTTCTTATTGATCGAAAAGATCCCAAACAAGCCATTCCGGCCATCAAAGGTTTAGGAGAATATATTGAAAAACACAATCGTTCGGCAGTTATTTTTCCGGAAGGAACACGAAGCAAGACGGGAAAACCAAAAGAGTTCTCGCAAACTGGTCTTAAAATTTTATGCAAGAACGCACCTTCGGCATATGTGGTTCCAGTAAGTATAAACAACTCTTGGAAAATAGTTAAATACGGTTTTTTCCCATTAGGTTTAGGAAATCGCCTTACCTTTGTAGTACATAAACCTTTAGCGGTTAAGGATTATGATTTTGCTGATTTAATGGAAAAAACAGAAACAGCAGTAGTTCAAGGAATAAAAATTTAATTTATATATAATGTCAATAAAAAACATTCGATTAGAAGTAATGCAGTTTTTGGAAAAAAACGTAGACAGCTTTGTCGATCAGTATCTAATTCCAGTGGAGAAAATATGGCAACCAACTGATTTTTTGCCTAATTCCCAAAGCGATACTTTTTTTGATGAGGTCAAAGAATTACGTGAAATTGCAAAAGAATTACCGTATGATTTCTGGGTAACGTTAGTAGGAGATACCATCACTGAGGAAGCTTTACCAACCTACGAATCCTGGTTAATGGACGTAGAAGGAATTGATAACGTAGAAAGAAATGGATGGTCTAAATGGATTAGACAATGGACTGGTGAGGAAAATCGTCACGGTGATTTACTGAACAAGTATTTGTATTTATCGGGTCGTGTAAACATGCGCGAAGTAGAAATGACAACGCAGCACCTTATCAACGACGGTTTTGATATTGGAACCGGAAGAGATCCATACAAAAACTTTGTGTACACTAGTTTTCAAGAATTAGCGACATACGTTTCACACAACAGGGTAGCGCAAATGGCGAAGAAATATGGGGATAACAAGTTATCTAAAATGTGTAAAATGATTGCTGGTGACGAAATGCGCCATCATCATGCGTACAGCGAATTTGTAAACCGAATTTTCCAGATTGATCCAAGTGAAATGATGCTTGCGTTCCAATACATGATGAAAGCAAAAATCGTTATGCCGGCACATTTCTTGAGAGAATCCGGTGAAAAAATTAGCACTGCTTTCGAACAGTTTTCTGATTCGGCACAACGAATTGGGGTTTATACTGCAGCTGATTATGTGGATATTATGCAAAAATTAATTGACAAATGGGAAATTGATAAGATTTCCGGTTTGACAGATGAAGCAGAAAAAGCCCGTGATTATTTGATGAAATTACCGGGTAGAATGGCGAAAATATCTGAAAGATTAGTCATTCCACAAGAATCACATATCTTCAAATGGGTTGAGCCAGCTTTAGTACGATAGATTTTTGAGTTCTAAATAAAGAATTGAAATGTTGGATTTTGAAGTTGGAAAACTTTGAAATTCAACATTTTTTTTAAAATATAATAAACAATGATAAACCCTGATTTAATAGACAAAACGATTCTTTTTGTAAAAGAAAAATTAGAAAATGCCGAAGGCGGACACGACTGGTTCCATATCGAAAGAGTTTTTAAAAATGCTCTTCTAATTTCAAAAAATGAAGTTTGTAACAGTGGAATAGTTCAATTAGGTGCTTTGCTTCATGATATTGCCGACAGTAAGTTTCACGACGGCGATGAAACCGTTGGCCCAAGAATTGCCCGAGAATTTTTAGAATCAGAAAATGTTGATGAGGAGATTATCACTCATGTGGTGAATATCATTGAAAACATCTCCTACAAAGGCGGTAATTTCGAAAAGAAATTCTCCTCCATAGAATTAGATGTGGTTCAGGACGCAGACCGTTTAGATGCGATTGGTGCCATTGGAATTGCCAGAACATTCAATTATGGCGGATTTAAAAATAGAGTTCTATACGACCCTAATATCGCTCCAAATTCCAGTATGACAAAGGAAGAATACAAAAAGAATGATTCTCCAACGCTTAATCATTTTTACGAAAAGTTATTACTCTTAAAAGATAAGATGAATACCCAAACCGGAAAACAAATTGCACAAGAAAGACACCGTTACATGGAAGGATTTTTGGTGCAATTTTATGCGGAATGGGAAGGGGAGAAATAAGCAGGTGATAGGAATGTAGTATCTTTTTTTAATTTTCGATTTCGGGAATACTTATAATACGTTGATTATTATGTAATTTAGCAAATAGTGTAAGGCCTAATTTTATCTGTAAAATAGGTCTTTTTACTTTTTTATAATTTTTAAAAAAACGCAATATTACATAGTGATTTTATAAAAAGAGATTTTTATACTTATTTTTTTTTGGTTGTGGTATAGTAAAATAGTAGTCGCCTAATTTATTAAATACTTCCGCTGTAAATCGTTTATTTTTAAATTAGTTAACAGATATCGTCGAATGGTTGCTTGTTAAAGAGGGATGGTTTTAAAAAAAGCGATTAGTGTTAAGTTCAGATATGTTTTATTTTATAAATACCATTGCATCAGGAACTTTTCCGGTTCCAATTGTGCTGACAACGGTAAAAGTTTTCATATCAATTACTTCAATTTTATTAGCATTGGAATTTGCTACAAAAGCATATAAGCCATTTGGGTGCATTAAAATATTTTCTGGGCGAGGGGTATGATATAATATTCTTTCAAGGATGGTTGTTTTGCCATGGATCTGAATAGTTTTAATTTTCTTTTTTGATTTTTGACTAAAAATAGAAATAGTTCCATCATTAGTATTACATACTAAACAGTATTTTCCATCAATTGAAAATTTAAGTTTTAAAGGTTCGCCACCTGTCATTAAGGTATTTGTAACTTCATAATTTGAAGTATTTATAATAGTAATTGAATTATCTTTTGTATTTGTAACCCAAACTTCTGAACCATCGGGAGTAATATCAAGACTTTCGGTTCCCAATCCACAAGGGATAATTTTAATAACTTTATTTTTATTAAGCTCAATAACACTAACCGAATTTGATTTTTTGTTTGTTACATATGCTATTGCTTTATTAGGGTGGAGAACTACGAGATTACTCATTTTTTGTTTAGTTCGTATTTGCTTCTCAATAGTATCGTTTTCAATATCTAATATTGATAAATTATTATTACTGTAATCAATAATAATCACTTTATTGGGTTCGGTAAAAGATACAATACCGTTTGATCTTGTGTTTCCTTTTAAATGTATTGTTTTTTCAATTATGTTAGTTTTTGTATTTATAACTTTAATAACATTCCCATCGGTGTTAATTGTTCCATAATTTGTAACTACAATTTTATTTTGCCCTGCTAATGTAGCTGCTTGATGTGATTCTATATCAATAGGAATTTCTGCTATTTCTTTACCGTTATATAAATCAAAAACCTTAATATCTCTACTAATTTTACTAACGATGTATAATTTACCAGTAGTTTTAATAGTATAAGAAGGTATTCTAACAAAATATCTCGTTGCTGCTATTACCAGAAACAGCATCAATAAACCAAACAATAATAATCTTATTTTTTTCATGAATAATTAACTAGACAGATGTTGTTTAATGAGTAAGGTATGTGTAAGCTTCTCTGTGCCGAAGTGATAGTATACTAAAATATAAATAATTTAACTTGCTCTTTTGGAGCGTTCCCAATTAACCGATTGGGATTTTTTTATGTATCTGAAAAAGCCTAATACCACAGATAAATTCATTATAAAAAAGTAATATGGTACAAACAGAATTTTTACGCTAGTCTCTCTATTCTCCAAAAACCAACCTAATAATGCTGCCGCATAAAATATAAGTTGTGACCAAAACAGTATTGAAAATAAACCTAAAGATAAAAACCCTTCATTAGCTGCTAAAATTGTTAAAACTGGTATTAATAATATGAGACATAATGGTGTTATACTCCAACGTAAAACTCGATGAGAAATATACTGAAATGAAAGCGTTCCATATTTAAAAAAATTTAATAATGAACGCAGTCTTACGATAGATTGAATGCCTCCAGCAGAGATTCTAATTTTTCGCTTAAACTCTTCTTTTACATTAGCTGAGGCTGTTTCTATAGCATAGGCTTCAGGATCATATTGAATGGTGTAGCCTTCTTGAGCGACTCGTAACGATATAATAAAGTCGTCAAGTATAGTGTCTTTTTCAACAGGACGATATAATTCCGTTCTAATTGCAAAAAGTTCTCCAGCAGCTCCAACAACAGAATATAGTTCAGCATCCCATTTTTTTAGGGCCGATTCATATTTCCAATAGATTCCTTCGCCTGCCCCAGCAGCCACGTCACTTTCTTTATCAATAATTCGTTTTTCGCCAGAAACACATCCAACTTTATCGATACTAAATAGATTAACAATACGTCTTATAGATTGTTTTCCAAGGTATGTGTTCGCATCACTAAAAATTACAATTGGTGTTTTTACAAATGCCATACCTCTAT
Organism: Flavobacterium petrolei; assembly: GCF_003314435.2. Taxonomy (GTDB): domain Bacteria; phylum Bacteroidota; class Bacteroidia; order Flavobacteriales; family Flavobacteriaceae; genus Flavobacterium; species Flavobacterium petrolei. Next base: position 1,029,828 of record NZ_QNVY02000001.1, read on the forward strand.
TCATAGCACCAATTTTGCCATTTCTTTCCGGTACATGGTGTACTGTCGTATTAGGATACCCTTTTAGTAGGTCTGGTGTTCCATCATCTGAACCGTCTGTAACCCAGATAATATTTAATTTTTCTTTAGGATACTCCAGTTCGAAGGAGTTTTTCATTTTTGCGGCTACATAGTCCTTTTCATTATAGGCTGTGATAAATAACGTTACATCTGGTTCATAAGTTAGATCTATTTTTGTCTTAGTACCAATATTAAAAAACCGTTTTATTTTAATGATTGTAAACAAAAGAATACCGTATCCTACATAGGTATAGATTATTATGAATAATAATATCCAAAATATAATTTTTAATGCAATCATAGTTTTTTTATTTTTATGGTTTTAATTTGAGTTTTTGCTTTTCACTTTGCTTGATTTTTCAATAATGTCGCTAAACGCTATCGCTCTGCTCTCCCACGAATTAAGTTTGGCAAATTCAATTCGTTCATTAATTAGTTCGTTTGTATCGTTTTTTAATTCATTTTCAATAGATCCTTTAAAAAGTTCCTTGGTTTCGGCAGTTTTTACTATCGATTTAAAATCACTTAAATTCGCAAAAGCTGTCATAACCACAGGGACACCAACCGCTAAATATTCATTAATTTTTAATGGATAGATATTTTTGTTCACTTCATTCATTTTATAAGGAATGATTCCCAAATCATATTTGGCCAGTAATTGAGGGACTTCATGTGCTTGTACTGATTTAAAAAATGCTACATTTTTATATTGAGACAAACGGTCTTGAATGTCATGGTTTAATAAATATCCTGTAAACTCAAAGAGTACATGAGGTAATTCTTTGATGGCATATTCCATAATAGCGATATCAAATCGAAAATCTAAGGTTCCAATGTATCCTACCTTTTTTACAGTTGCGATACTTGAAACCGCGTTTTTTGAATGAGGTGCAAATAACTTAAAATCAACTCCATTTTTAACTACAAAACTGTTAGGGTTCAGTTTTTTCTTTTCAGAATTTAGATAATCGGAAGTAGTTATAATGCAATCTACTTCTTTGCAAAATTGTTTTTCAATGTTGTAAATTCTTGAATTATGCCTCTGTGTATCCATACCATCATAACAGTAGTAAATAGTTAAAAATTCATTTAAGTTATTAATCATGGGTAGGCCGTACATGGGATTATAGGCCGTAATAATTATGGGGTTATCTAATTTTAACTTCTTAATCGTTTGACGGAGTTGGTTTTTATAAATAAATGTATTGATTCTAAATACTTTTCTAAAAACAGATTCGTTCCCAATAAAGTCAACTGGCAATACAGGTGGCATTACTAAATGTTTTACAATGGCTCCGGTATCTGTTTTCTCGTCTTTTATTCTTTTTTTAAAGCCCAGCATTCGAGACACTTGTGCTTTTTGTTTTCCTAGAACTGAAAAGATAACATCTTTGACAGTAAAAGGATATTCTACAAAAACAATTGTATTCTTTTCTGCTAAAAGTGACAACAATTGAACTGTAGACTTGGTGAATTCGCCATGCCAAGTGGTTTGTGATATACAAATGATGTTTTTCCCTTCAATCATGATTTATTATTTTTTAGAATGTTCAGCATGAATTAATTCATATAGCTTGAGATACTCTTTTGCCATATTTCTCCAAGAAAATTGTTTACTTCTTTCTAAGCCTTTATCGCAAAGTGATTTTCTATACCCATCATTATTTAAAATTTCAATAAGGCCTTGGGTAATCTCTTCAGGATGTAATGGGTTTATAATGTGGGCTGCATCAGCTGCAATCTCAGGCATTGATGAGGTGTTTGATGTAATGACGGGAACATTACAAGACATCGCTTCCAGCATAGGAATTCCAAAACTTTCCCTTAGCGAAGGATATAAAAAAACATCGCATTGCGAATATATAGCGGGTAAATCGGTATTGGTGACGTATCCTGTTAATACGATATGACTAATAAGAGCGGTGTCATCAATCTCAACTAATAATTTATTCAGTTCTATTTTATCATAATCAAGCATAACCAATTTGTGGTTGGATTTTGTTTGCTTTAAAAAGTCTGAAAATGCTTTTAACGTTCCTTTTGTATTTTTTTTAGGGTCTGTATTTCCAAGAAAAAAGAAATAATTATCGGGTAATTTATATTTTTCTTTGATTCGTTTTAGCTCTTGAGTGTCCGTAACGGGCTTGAAATGTTCGCTTACACCATTGTAAATGGCGTCAAGTTTACCATCACCTTTGATTTTGAAGAATTCACCAATACGGTTTTTCTCAAAATGAGATACTGTAATTACTTTTTCACTGTTTTTTACGACGCGTGGTACAACTAATTTTCTATATATATTTCCAAATTTTTGATACGTACTTGCACTACTTTTTAAAATGGTTAAATAGCTGCTTTCCATGTAAATGATATCATGTAAAATAGTTATTAATGGTGTTTTTAAAAAAAAAGGTGCTGTATTACTGGTACAATGCAAGATGTCACAACCATATTTTAGTGCGGCCTGTGGTAATGCTAATTGTTCCCAAATAGGATATGGGCTGCCTTTTAATTCAATGATTTTAAAGTTAGCCGTTTCTTTAAGGGCTAATCGATCTTCATCTGGTTTTACAAAAATGTAATATTCATTTTCATGGTCTAAATCTTGGAGGTTCTTTATTAGCTCTAAAGCAACCATATCCATACCATGTTTCTTTTTTCGAAAAAGTCTTTGTCCTTCAATACCTATTTTCATAATATTATTTTTTTATCGGTTGATTTAAAAAATGACTCATAAGACTATTTTTAATTTTAGGATATATTATGACTTCTATTAGATATGAAAACGTAAACATCAAAATAATGTAGAGTACATATTCTAAGATCTTATTATTTAGAAAATTTAAATAAGTTGCTTCTATAACTAGGTAATGGTGAGATATATAGACAACATAGGAGAAGGGTGCTAAATACTTAAATATTCCGAACACCGCATTAAAACCAAACCAATTGAAATTGTTCCAAATAATAGCACCAAGTATTGCCAAGAAGGCAAAAACAAAATTTCTTAATTCAATAAAAGGATAAGCCACCAAAGGGTAGTCGTACACCTTAGTATATCCAAAGTTTAGGTAGAAATTGATTCCTAAAAGCCCTATTATTGTTAGTAGAAGGTAAGTCTGCATTGCAATTGTTTTAAAGCTGTAAACACCTCTTTTTAGATAAATTTCTGCGAATTGGACACCTACCCACCAAATAGCAAAATACATTAGTATCCTGTTCAAGAAAAAGGGGTAAATAAGATAGGATATGGTAGCTATAATAGTAATCATTGTAACCCAAGAATTAATTTTAGCGGGTGCTATTTTTTTAGCTAAAACGATAAAAGTCATGTAAAACCACCACTCATAGGACAAGGACCAAAGCACACCATTTCCCATATAAACCGCAGAAATAACATTTGGCTTTAGCGAAATGACATCTTGGAGCATAAAAATATTGCCTAAAAGAGTACTCCAATCTGGATCAGCCAAGCCACTTTCTTTATAACTTTTTATACCATAGGCCAATAAGAATATAAAAAAGAGTGGGATATAAATTCTTAAAAGACGTTTTAAAAAATAATTTTTAAATGATTTATCTGTTGATTTTTCCCATGAATACTTGATAACAAAACCACTTAAGATAAAAAACATAATGACTGCCTCTGAACCAAAGCGAAAAAGAAGTCCAATATTTAGACCTAAAAGAAATATTTTTTGAGGGAGCAGATGAAAAAGCACTACATAGAGTGCGCAAAAGCCACGAAGGGACTCTAATTTTTCTATCTCTTTATTTTTCATTCTTTATTTTTCATTCTTTATTTTTGAGGCTTTTCTATGAAATTATTTTGAATTTATCTCTTCTGAATTCGATGTATGTTGCGTATGAATGAATGTTTTATTGGCTCCTTTTATTTTAAGGAGAGACAATAACATCATCAACATTCCTTTTGGTAAACGAGCTAAAGCATTCAATGTTTTTAAATTATAAAATGATTTTGGCACCGAAAATACAAAAGACAATACACAGGCTACAGCTAATAAGACCCAATAATTGGTTAGAGGTACCGGATTATCCAAAAAGTAATTCGTTAATATAAAACAGAAGCTACAAAGCATAACAGCACCTAATAATAATATTCTGGGCGGTTGGATAAATTGGATAGCCTTGTCAAAATAATCGATATTGCCTTTAAGGATTAAATTTTTAAAGGCACTTACAATATCTTTCTTGAAATAATGCAATTGTGCAGAAAGCCATCTGCGGCGTTGGTTGCCAAACACCTCCGATTTTTGAATTTTTTCATCATAAACAAGAGCGTCATCGAGGTAAACGATCTTACGGCCTTCTTTTAGCATTTTTAATTCGATCTCTTTATCAAAGCCTCCAACTGCAGTTACAGTAGACATAAGTGTTTTGAAATAATTGTATCTAAAAGCCATTCCAGAGCCAATTATTGCTGATGAAAGCCCTAATACTCTGTGTCCTTTTCTGAAAATATTATTATTTATTTCTTCGCTAATAGCATCGAGTACTGCCCAAGAGTTATTGGTGTTTTTTGCAGTTCTATGACCTTGAACCGCAATAATATCATATTCGAAAGCGGCATTAATTTTCTTTAAAAAATCAGTTTCCATCACATTATCTGCATCCAAAACTACAGCAATATCATACTCTCTCTCAAGAGTAGCCATGGCTTTATTTAAAGCTTTTGATTTGGTGCTTTTGTCAAAACTCACCTCAATTAATTGTATCGGCAGGGTTTTTAGGGTGTTTAACGTTTCTTGTTGGAAAGAATCGGCAATGATAACAACATCATATCGATCTGAAGGATAGTCTTGTTGTAAAGCTATATTTGCCACATCAAGAATTACTCCATCTTCTTTGTATCCAGGAATAAGCACAGCAATTTTTTTTATATTCCCATTATCAACATATTTTTTTTGTTTATAAAGTAAACTTGCTATTGAAAATACTAAAATATATAAAGTCGCTAAACCGAGAAGGGTTAATATAATAATTTGTATAATGTTTAATACTAGCATAATATATATTTATTAGTAATGGGGTAATGCCTAAGATTGATTAAATTCTATCTTAAATTTCTTATTTTGTTTCTAATCTTTAACGCGTATTCTCTTAAAAAGGGTAGGTGTTTTCCACTTTTTAGATTGTACATAAAAGACTCTGATTCGAAAATCATTTCAAAATTAGCGGTACACAATACGGGTTTTTTTGATATTCTATTAATCTCAATGGCTTGAATTAATTCACTTTCTATAAACAAAACATAAGGTTTAGACAGATAGGCTTTCGCTTTATGATCGCCATGATTATTGGCACGTTGTCTAGCCTCCATATTTGGTAAATCAAGCATTACCAAATCATTATATTTGATGTTGTTCGCTTCTAACCAAATTTCTGTTTCTTTCCTATATTTTTCTAAACGAGAGGTAACAATAGTTCCTATTTTACTTCCTGGAATAAATAGAGGTGGTGCATTTAATATGAAATCAGTGTACTTTTCTCCGTCATCATTTTGTTCTGGTAACGGGTCTGGGCACAGCACGCCATCTATATCAAAACAAGCTTTCTCCAAGGTGGTATGATTGAGTATATTCCACTGAAAATACCTTGGTAAGGGCACTATTTCAAAATAATAGTCTACCATTTTTTCCTTACCAGGAATCACATAGATTGCGCAATATTTTATATCAAATTTATCTTCCAGATGCTTTAGCGTTTCTTTAACCTCTATCATGGCAGAACCAGAAGCGATGCTGTCATCGACTACCAACACTTTTTTATGTTCGCCAGAATCAAAAAACTGACTTCTGGCTCCCGCTTTGTAGATGTGCCCATTCAAAAACGAATCGATATCAGTATAAGGCCTGTTGAGGTATAAGGATAATAAATTAGCAGGTAACATTCCGCTTCTTGGTACACCAACAATTAGATCAAAATCACGAGGAATTATACTTAATTTTTGAAGTATGATATCATTTAAATTTTTTATATTTCTGTAATTCATAGTTTTCGGTTTAAGAGTGCTTAGTCAGTTTTAGCAGTTTGTTTGTGTTATGATTCGTTCAATAGGTTTTGATTTAACTCATTTTCCTTTTCAAGTACTTCAGTATTTAAAATTATAGCCATAGTTGCATAAATTAAAAGCGCAGTTGGCATTTGCCCCAAAACGGCATTTCCATAGGAGGCTACCATGATTCCGGCCATTCCTGCTATTAGTGCTGATATTTTATATTTTAAAATGGGATCTTTTATCTTAAACATAACAATGAGACTCGCTTTGATCATTACATAAAAGAGGATTCCTAAATGAAGTAATAAGCCCACAATTCCTTCTTCTACCCAAATCAAAACGTACCAGCTATCAGTCGCGACATTAGAAAGGAAAGCATTCGGCAAATATTTTTGCGCTTTTGTACCTCCATGACCAATTCCTCCTCCAAATGGCCTTGATGATAAGTAGCTTTTAAGTATTTTTTGGTTATCAATCCGTACTTGTAAGGAGGCATCATTAGGATCAAAAGCCGTTCGCATCCTTCGTACTTGCGCATTTCCTTGGGCGATGGTGGTGTATTTAAAGAAAACAAAAAGAAGCATTAAAAATGTTACCCCTATGATAATCACCTTTATGTTTTTACTTAACACAAAATAGGTCATAAATCCAACTATAGGTACACTTAGAGCACCTCTAGTACCAGAGATAACCATACCATAGATTCCTAAAAGTCCAACAAAAATGAAAAAGAACTTAGATAGTGATTTGCTTTGAGACATAGCATATATCAAAAACACAACACCACTATAGCCTTGATTAGCTCCAAATTGTCCTGCATCGCTATAAAATGAAAATACTCTTAATTTTCCAAAGAGTATATGTGTTTTGTAACTTCCTTCGTTTAGCCATTCTTGTTCTGCGAAATCAACGCCCATCGTCATTTGCATAATTCCTTTAAGCGTACCTAGGATGGAAAAAAAAGCCCAGACATATAAAAATGCTTCTAGCTTTTTGTTTGTGTCTATAAACAGCAGCGTTAGGGGAACAAAAAGTAAAGGGTAGAAAGCAATACCTCGCCCTGAAATCCATGCTTGTATGCTTCTGGCTTCTGGATTAATGATTTCAAAAAGGGAATATCCAAACCATAGAATACAGAGGAATGTAATATCCTTTTTTGCAGGAGTCCAGTTTATCTTCTCCTTGAACTTATTCATGAATAGTGCAATGTAGGTCAAAACAAGTATCCCGTCTATTCCAAACCCTAGCGGAAGCCCTTTTATATATCTTCCAATGCCTAATAGGAGAAAATTTAAAGCGATGGCAGTATAAAAACCAATTATTGGATAACAGAATAAATAATATAAAAATACAGATCCAATTAGTAGTGCAAGCACTAAAATAATCCCTAAGATCCCAAGCTTGACTACGAGCAGTCCAACGATTGAAAGCAAAGCAAAAAGCAACAGTAAATACCCAGGTTTGGATAAATTCATTGATCCTGAATAGTTTTCAAAGGGATTTATGTTATTGTGCGCACTCATTGCTTATTAGTGTTTTTCTATTTTGACACAACTTTCGTATCGATTATGTGTCAGTTTATTAAATAGTGAGATATAAAATACTACACCTTTGGTGAAAATTGCTTTGTATGATAAGGATAACTCCTTATCGAGAAAGTACATGCCCATCCAAATTCCAAGAATAGTGAAAATGATGGAGGCTATGGCTACTAGAATTAAAGATTTAAATATAAATATAGCGACTAAATCTCCAATTACATTTGCCAGTACCATAACAAAAACTTTAATGGCATTAATTTTAGGTTTATTAATACTGTCTAAACCAACGCCTGTCATCCTGTCTATAGGCAGTAATAATCCATAGATGGAAAAAACTCTAACAATAGCAACAACATTAAACCCTGTTATTGGATCCGTTTTTAAATATTGGTGACCACTTATGACAATTACAAAGAATTCAGCAAATACAAATGTGACTAAACTTATCCCCACAAAAAGATACGTTAAAGCCCCTGAATAGGTATAAAATAAGCTTTTTACTTCATCAATTTGATGGTGTAAACTAGCTTTTGACATCTTAGGAAAAGCCGTAGCAACAAAACTACGCAAAGGGATTTGTTGCAACTCAGTAAGCTTTAAAGGAATGCTGTAAAGAGCAACAGCGGCGCTACCCAAAGGACTTAAACTGATAATTAGCGTATCTACACTTCGTAATAAATTGGTTCCTATAAGAGTAAAGGTGGTGTATTTGCCAAAATGCAATAAAGTTTTATTCGTTTCTATACTAGCTTTATTAATAAGAAGTATACCATCCCAATCTAACATAAAACTTACTATGGATGTACCCGAATTTACGATAAGTAAGCCTATAACTAACTGGTTTAGGCTTAAATTTAAAATCAAAAAATGGACTAATATTATTAAAAAGAAGCACCCGCTATTTACTGCTTTCAACGCTAAAATTTGCATATACTTTCTATCGGCTTGAAGTACAACTAATGCAATATTCCAAGGAAGATTTAAAAAGGCTAGTAAAGGATACCAGGTGAAAAACATATTATATCCCGAATTTTGAATTGCCTCAGGAAATAATAATTTACAAACGATCAATAGTACCGCTACTAAAAGGGTTGCGCCTAAGCTTATTAGAGCGTTAGAACCTATAAGTTTAACTCTCGATGCAGCATCAGCTCCAGAAAGATACCGAATTAAACCAGTATTAGTAATGCCAAATCGAAACATTTCAACAAACGATCCGGCGGCCATAAACAAAACCCACTCACCAAATACTTCCAATGATAAGCTTCTGGCAAGCAAAGCAAATCCACCAATGCCTAAAATAGCAATCACAACATTTCCTGATAATGAGAGGAAATTGTCTTCTTTCACTATTTTTTTGAGTGTTTTCATTTATAGCTTGATTAAATTTGGTTTTTAGAGAAAAATTGAAATTTGAACATCGATTTTAATTTTTTTCTAAACTGGCTTCGTTTCTTAGGTAGATCTCCTAAAACCGATTCAATTTCATTGATATTAACTCCGTTAACGATAACATTAATTTTTGATGCAGAAGTAGCTAATAAGTTATTCATGGCTGATTGATCAGCATCTGACCATACTCTATTAGAACGACATACCAAAATACCTAAATCTGCATGTGTCATTAAATCTGCTGGATAATTATTATATATTATAGCGGGCAACTCAATGATGGCAAAATCTGGAGTATAATTAAGTGAAATGTCGTTTTGTTTAAGTAGGTCTAAATAGGTTTTTGCTTCATAAAATTGATTGTTTATTTTATAAGCAAAGTATTCTGAAGTATCGAGATAACTGGAAACTTCAGCTAAAAAAGGATTATTAGTATCTATTCGTGGATCAGCATACCCTAAAATTTTATTGATAAATGGATATTTTCTTTTCTGATTAATAGTCTCCTGTTTATTATCATAATTTAGCAATACTACTTTTTTACCTTCTTGCTTCAATGTTCTGGCAATATTGCCAGCTAAAACGGTCTTGCCTTCCATTTTTTGCGTACTAAAGACAACAATAGTTTTTACATTTTTATCAGAGGTATTTGTGCCAAAATATTGCAGTATATTTTGAGTAATTATCTCAATCAGTCTTTTTTGTATAAAAGCTAGGTTGATATTTCCTGCGTCTAATACCATTTTAGGGATCATTCCTAATGATTTTAGTCCTATTTGCTTGCTTGCTCTACTCGCATTTTTTATTGTGTCATCAAAATACTCCATTAACAAAATGACACCTAAAGTTAAAATTCCACCTACAAATGCCGCCGCAATAATTAGGATGCCTCTTTTAGTAGGATTGGGAGATAAGGGATAAAATGGCGGATCAATAGATTTTATGTTCGAAGACATCTCATTGTCTTGCAATTTTAGTTTTGCTAAATTTAAGCCATGAAGCAATTCTAAATAGCCTTGCTCTGAAACTGAAATTTCACGTTCTAATCGTTTAATCGTGGCGCCTGCTGGAGCATAAGTAGCATATTGTTCTTGAAAATCTTTATTTTGTTTGTCCATTACCTTTATTTTGGCCTTAAGGTTTTCAGACTCAACAACACTATTCATCCAGTCGGGAAGCACTTTAGTTAATGGAACGCCATCAACTGAATTTTGATAACTATAGATTTCATCAACACTTGTTTTAATCTCACTATTTAAAGATTCTCTTTGTTTTTGTAAGGAATTGATTTTAGCTATTAGTGTTTCATTAACATTAGAATCTAGACTGGCCTCGTTAAATGCAATTTGATAATTAATTTCTCCTAATAATTTCTTTTTTTCAAGAATTTTGAACGTTTTATTTTGAATGTATTCTTGTACATTTAGTTTTTCTTCAATTCTTTTTGTAGATGCGTCTGTTCCGGCTAGTTGTGCTTGCTTATTTTTATAATCAACCTCCATATCTTCCTTTACTACTGCAACCGCCTTACTTTGTTCATAATAGTTGATTATATTATTGGATTTGTTGAATTCAAGAAGCTTATCTTCAGCAATCTTTAAATTACTATTAGCTTGACGTAATTGTTCTTCAAAATATTTAACTACAGCATCAGATCTGTTTTCTTTTATATTTTTATAATTCTTAATACAGATTCCATTGTAAATTTCAAGCGTTTGTTGGCAAATACCCGGGTCATCAACGGTATAGCTGATTTTAACTAAATCGCTGCTATTGATACGAGCGGCTTGTATGCTTGATAATGCCTTTAGTGAATAGTGCTTGTCATCTTCATAATTGAGCAATTCATAAATATAATTATCGTTGCTACTTTTCATTAAAGTTAATAACTGTTTGACTGTTTTCTCGTAGTTGTATCGGTTTATTTCAGGAGGTAGAGAATTATAGACAGCCACAGTATCAGTTTGCAAGCCTTTAGTATTGGATCCCTTTGCAATGTAGTTGTAAATGTCCTTCGGAACTTTTAATCTTAACTCATCAAACAATTTTTTTGAAATATACTTTGGATTGGCTTCTGGTAACATGAGGTGGGTAGCCAATAAGCGTACCGCTACTTCTTCTTGAGTTTCTCTTGAATTAATAATATTGATTAAATTATCAAAAGCAATATTGGTGGCAAAATAATTGAATGTTTTATCCATTTCAATACTAGAACCTGTAGCGAGTCCTGTATATAACACTGTTTGAGATGAATATTCAAAATTTGGTCTTATGGTAAGAACCAACACTAATATAGCTAGGAAGAAGGGTACAATAATTAAAATCGCCAAATGCCTTAATATCAATCTTATAAAATCAATTATTTTCATATTTTTATTTTGAGCTTATTGGTAAAATGTAAAGCCAGCCATGTCTTCTAGAAGTTTCTTCACTGTTATAAATTCAGATTTGGCAAACTCATAATCTACTTCTACATTAGCGGCGATGCTGGTGATTCTCACATATTCTGCCACAGGGACTGTACCATTGCGAAATTCTTTTTCAACCATTTGCATGTTTACTCTTCCGTCTCCTAAAGTTTTAGATTTGATTTTAAGAATTTTTTGTTTTAAAAGTAAATCTTGGTACATCTTTATAACGGTTTGTCTTATCTCATCCTCTTGTGCTTGTGCCATACTTCTCGCTGCATCAAGCTCAATTTTGGCTAGACCTACTTGGTGTTTTCTATTGATAACATCAAAAACGGGAAATTTAAGATATAAGCCCACCGTATAATTAAACTGTGAAGTGTTTGTTAAAACGGTGGTAGAACCGGTCGCATCCGAATTGGTTGAAAAATTATTTAGATTTCCGTATTTCGATTCAGCTTGAATTCCAAAATTTCGGGTCCAATAAATACGTTCTGATGCTAAAGTTGATTCTTTGACACCAATATTTTGATTTCTAAATTTTAGCATCGCGTTGCGATTAACAACCGAGTCTATAATCACTTTTAGAGAAGGCATTTGAGTTTCTTCTAGATTATCATTTTCTAATGATTGTGCTTTTGTAACGTTGACCGAAAACACCGTTAGGGTCAGCATTAAGAGTAGTGGTACTATGTGTTTCATGTTATAATAGAAGTAAACCTTTATTTTATACTGACCCTTTTTGAAGCAATGCTGGAATAGTACGTAAAATAAGTTTGATATCGTACCAAAACGAATAATTGTCTCCCTTAAAATGATCGGCATATTCATTGTCAAGTCGCATTCTTTCTTCTTCGGACATGTTTCCTCCCTTTCCTCGTAATTCAACCTGCCACAAACCAGTGATGCCAGGGGGTGCTAAAAATCTTTTTGATATTTCATCCCCGGTTATTAACTCTGCCTCATATACAGGTAGCGGTCTGTTGCCCACAATAGACATATCACCTTTTAAGACATTGATCAATTGTGGTAATTCATCGATACTGGTATTTCTAATGAATTTTCCAACTTTTGTAACGCGTGGGTCATCAACGATTTTAACAAAAGTTGAATTGCTTTTTGCCAATTCTTGCTTTTGAATATTAAACCAATAATCGCAAATGACGTGGGTGTCAATATACATTAATGGGGAACATGATTCACCTTCTAGCAATGTACTACATTTTGGACATGGTTTTTCTAATGGATTATTTGTCGAAATTGTTTCTTCTTTTTTGTATTGGTTTTTTTCTTGCGCTAATTTTTTTAACAATTCGTCTGAACCGGTCCGCATTGATCTAAGTTTATAAAAATCAAATGTTTTGCGACCGACTCTTTTTGAAATGTAATACACTTTTCCTTTTGATTCTAATCTTATAGCTAATATCACTACCAACAAAAATGGGGATGCAAATAAAAGTACCGATGATGCAACAAAAATATCAAAAATACGTTTAGATAGAGGCATTTTGTACGCTTCTTCAGGGGCTTTTTGAGGTATACTAACCGTTGAATTTTTTTTATTCATACAAAGAAATTCTACCCTGCTTAAAATATCTTGTGGTGGAGTTACTGAAGTTACATAAAAGTCATCAATTTGTTTTTTAAATGCTAACTTGTAAAGATCAACATTGAATTCTTTTGACAAAAGAATAAAAGGGATATTGTCAAATTCCTTATTTTTCCGTATCCAATCAAAAAGAAACATTCCATTATTTCCAGGTAAATTATAATCACAAATAATGGCATCAGGATACTTTCGAGTTTTGAGGTAATTAGCTACTTTTACACTACTTTCTACAGTAATTTTACACCATTTATTGCTTTGCTCTGCAGCAGCAAAATATTCTGGAGTGGTTCCAATGTATGAAATAGTAAAAATTGAATTCATAATAACGAGGTCTTTAATTTAGGTTTTATGTTAGCTAAAAAAGCCATTACCATTCTAAGGTATAGTGAATAGGATAGAGGTTTTTCTTGACTAGTTCATCTAATTCCTCCGGATTAAAAGGTTTTGTAAGATAGTCTTGAGCACCTAATTTATAACACTTAATTCGTTCCTTACTTTCTGATTTTCCTGAAAGCATGATGCATGGTGTGTGCTTTGTAAATCCACGCTGGCGAAGTTTTATTAAGAATTCGTAGCCATCCATATTTGACATTTGAATATCGCTAATAATTAGATCGGGAATGTTGCTGTCAAGCCATAGGAGAGCTTCTAATCCATCGTTCATTGCCACTACTTCATAACTCTTAGAAAGGAAGTTTTCTAACAAAAGGCAAATACTTACTTCATCATCTAAAACTAATATTTTTTTCTTCATAATTTCTTTCTTCAGCATTAAAAATTATTACTTGCTTTCTCTTTAAATTAAATGGTTGATTTGAAAAAGGCTATAGTTTTTATTAGACCTTCATCAAGATTTACCTTTGGAGACCAGTCCAGTTCTTTTTTTGCTAAAGAAATATCGGGTTGCCTTTGCATAGGATCGTCTGATGGAAGGGGTTGATAAATAATTTTTGATGTGGATCCTGTTAATCCTATTATTTTTTGAGCTAGTTCAAGAATCGTAAATTCATTTGGATTTCCAACATTTACAGGTCCAGTAAAACTATCTTTTGAATTCATAAGCCTTATCATTCCTTCAATTAAGTCATCAACATACTGAAAGCTTCTTGTTTGATTACCTTGTCCGTAAATAGTTATATCTTGATTTTGTAAAGCTTGAACAATAAAATTCGAAACTACGCGCCCATCGTTAGGATGCATTTTTGGTCCGTAAGTATTGAATATTCTTATGATTTTTATTTTAACGTTGTTCTGTTTATGGTAATTTATAAATAAGGTCTCTGCTGAACGTTTTCCTTCATCATAACAAGCTCGTTCTCCTATTGGATTAACGTGCCCCCAATAGGATTCTGGCTGCGGATGAACGAGTGGGTCTCCATAAACCTCGCTGGTAGATGCCTGTAATATTTTAGCATTTACACGTTTCGCAAGCCCTAACATATTAATGGCTCCCATTACAGAAGTCTTCATTGTTTTAATGGCGTTATACTGATAATGTATGGGAGAAGCAGGACAGGCTAAATTGTAAATTTCATCAGTTTCAATAAAGAAAGGCGTAGTGACATCATGACGGATGAGTTCAAAATAAGGATTCTCTAGCAGGTGTATTACGTTTTCTTTTTGTCCAGTAAAAAAATTATCTAAACAATACACCTCATTACCTTCATTTAATAAACGCTCACATAAATGAGAACCGACAAAACCAGCACCTCCAGTTACAAGTATTTTTTTACGAGACATAGTTAAGATTTTAATTTTACACTTTCTCTTAATGTATCTATACCAATACAGAAATAATCAAAACCACTTTCTTTCATTTCTTCTCTATCATAAATATTACGGCCATCAAAAATTGCAGGCGTACTAAGTAATTTTTGAACAATTTTTAAATTGGGAAATTTAAATTCGGGCCATTCTGTAAGTATCGCTAAACAGTCTGCATCAATAAGTGTTTCGTATTGATCTTCACAATATGAAATAGTGTCCCCAAAGTGATGTTTAGCTTCGTTAATGGCAACTGGGTCGTACGCTTTGACTATTGCGCCAGCTTCTAATAGATTTTTTACTATGTATAAGGAAGGAGCTTCACGCATATCATCTGTTTGTGGTTTAAAAGAAAGACCCCAAAGTGCAATAGTTTTTCCTTTGACATCTGCTTTAAAATATTTCATAATTTTATTAAAAAGCACTAATTTTTGGTCATTATTAACAGCTTCCACCGCCTTGAGTACGCGTAATTCATAATTGTGTTCACTTGCTGTTTTAATTAATGCCTGAACATCTTTTGGAAAACAAGAACCACCATAGCCAATACCTGGATATATAAATTTATGTCCAATGCGCGAGTCTGAACCAATGCCTTTTCTTACTTTATTTATGTCTGCTCCTACAATTTCACAAAGATTTGCTATGTCATTTATAAAACTAATTTTTGCAGCAAGCATGGCGTTTGCTGCGTACTTTGTCATTTCTGCGGAAATAATATCCATAAAAATTACTGGATGACCATTAAGTGTAAAGGGCTTGTATAAACTCTTCATCAAATCTTCTGCACGTTCACTTTCCAATCCTACTACAATTCTATCCGGTTTAAGAAAGTCATCAATAGCAGCTCCTTCTTTTAAAAATTCAGGATTAGAGGCTACGTCAAATGGTATTTTTACATTTCTTTTATCCAGCTCTTCTTGCAATGCCTGTTTTACTTTTTGAGAGGTACCTACAGGAACCGTGCTTTTTGTAACTACTAATAAGTAATCATTTATGTACTTTCCACAATTTCTAGCAACTGCAAGAACATATTTTAAGTCCGCACTACCATCTTCATCTGGTGGAGTCCCTACGGAAATAAATAAAACTTCAGCTTCTTTTAAGGCTGCTTCAATATTAGTTGTAAAACTTAATCTTCCCTTTTTCATGTTTCGGGTGATCATGTCTTCTAATCCTGGTTCATAAATAGGTATAATACCTTTATTTAAGTTATCTATTTTATTACTATCTATGTCTACACACGTAACATCAATACCCACCTCGGAAAAGCATGCTCCAGTTACAAGTCCTACGTATCCGCTACCAACAATTACAATTTTCATATTATTTTAGATTTTAATAGGTTATCAGTGCTCATCAACTTCAAAAATTTAAATTAAGATATAATTTAAATCGTTAAAACTAAAAGTTTGGTTTTATAAAAGTAATAGAATAAATTATTATTCGTTATTTACTTTCAAATCTAATATAAAAAACAATATAAAAAGAATAAAAAAATCGTTTAAGAGTAAAAAAAATCGTTTAAATACATTTATAGTCCTAATTAAATTTTTGAGATTTTGATTTAGATGAAATAGGAAGACTATTTAAATAGTTTTTTAATTAATTTATCGGCGTAACTATTTAGACTTTCTAGTCTTATTTTTTGTGAATTATTAATTAATAGAAGTCTTATCTTCTTAAATTTTGATATTTTAGAAGTGAAACGGGAATTATGCGGAAGCACTTAAAAAAAATATTTTTATCTAATTTGTTTTCTAAGCTAAATGGATAGGTTGAGTAGTATTTTAAAAATAAAATAAATAAGATTTTTATTTTGTAATAAATAACCTAAATTTAATTTTAACATATTAAATTGTTGAGGTTCGTATGATACTCAACTTTATTGGCATTAACATAATTCATGAGGCAATACAGACTCAATTTATGTCTATTAAATTTTACATCATCCTATTTTTATAATTCTTTTAAAAAACGATTTATGGTATTCAATATTTCAGTAAAATCTTCGTGAAGAATACTATTATCGTTAATTAAATTTAATTCGTGCTGAGATGCTAATCCATAACTTTGTTCAAGTCCTAAAAGGCTAATTTTGTGTTTAATCTTATGAACATTGTTAGCAGCTTGATCTAATTTATTTAAAATGATATTATTTAAATAAAGATTTTTTTCTTCAGGGAACTCGGTTATTATAATTTTTAATATTTTTTCTTCAAAGGCTTTGTCTCCTGCGGTTAAGCTGTTAAGGTAAGTAAAATTAGGTTCTTCCATAAATTTATAATGTAGGTTAAATAAAATGTTTTTCTTGGAAACGATTTAAATTTGATCTAATTGTTTTCCCGATTAAATTAGTTTTTTTGTGATTGCGCAATGTCTTACTATACTATAAGAATTATAACTGTGAAGTTTTCAAAAAATTTATGTCGACAAAATGTTTAATAGGGTTCTTTGCTATGTCGTACCATTATTTACTGACGTAATAAAGATTTAGTTCTAGGAGTATTATTTTAGATAAATGATGTTTGCCTATATTTATATTTAAAAATGGCTCATCGTCACTACCAATTGGAATTTCGTTTTTTATTACTTTTTTCGTCTTTTACTTTTAATGTTATTGCAAATTTTAAAGTTACTTTGGATCGGTTACGCTAATTTTATTTCTTAATTTCATTTAAAATCCGAGATAAATATAGCTGTTTTTAAAGATTAAACAATTGAAAAAGAGTATATCCTTATTTTATTGACTTTATGAAAACAGATATTTATAAAAACAGAGTGTTAAGGGTTCAACAAAATGTCTTGTTTTTTAAATCCCTTTTGCTTTCATTTCAAGAATCACATCCGAAGCGTTTTTAAAAGTGGGCGCTTGCTCAATAATGGTTCCTACTCTTTTTTTATTGAGTTTAAAAGTGATATCATTCTCTGTCGTGAATAGCAAAGCGGTCAGAAACGGGTTATTCATATATGGAGCCAATACAATAAAAGCTTCGTCAAGTGTATGAAAACTTTCTACTTCTTCAGTTTTGTAACGCGCCGTAACCGAAAGACTAAATACGTCGTTCTCCAGTAAAACGGGACGCACATAAATATTTTTCAATTCGGTATCACCAATGGTTTTGGCAAGCGTAAGTTTAGCGTAGGTATGGTTTTCGATGCTTTCTTTTACCTTTTCCCAGAAAAGTTCAAATACAGGTTGGAAGGACATATGTTGATTTTTAGATGATGTGTTATATTCCGAAACGGGTTTGCAAAAATAAGTGTTGTAAATCAAACAATCCGTTTTTGAAGAAAGATTATTTTAAAGGATAATGACTTATAAACTAAAAAGAGAACCAATGTGGCTCTCTTTCGTTATTATTTTCCAGTAAATACTGCTTTTCTTTTCTCTAAGAAAGCTGTTGTTCCTTCTTTGAAATCTTCTGTTCCAAAGCATTTTCCGAAGGCTTTAATTTCTGCTTCATACCCATTTTTTCCTTCTTTGAAATTAGCATTGACAGCTTTTATGGCTTTACCAATAGCATACGGAGAGTTCTTGATTATTTTATTGGCAACACTCACACAGTAGTCTAAAAGTTCGGCTTCTGGAACTACGTGATTCACTAATCCGGTTCTGTATGCATCTTGTGCCGTTACCATATTGGCTGTCATAATCATTTCCATAGCGCGTCCTTTTCCTATCAATTGTGGCAAACGTTGTGTTCCTCCGTAACCTGGAATTACGCCCAATGAAACTTCAGGCAATCCCATTTTAGCATTTTCGGAAGCGACTCTGAAATGACAGGCCATCGCTAATTCTAGTCCGCCACCCAATGCAAAACCATTGACTGCGGCAATTACTGGAGTTTTTAAATTTTCTATGAAATCAAATAATTTTTCTTGCCCTTCTGCTGCTAATTGCGTTCCTTCTTCAATCGAGAAATGAGCAAATTCTGAAATATCAGCACCGGCTACAAACGCTTTTTCACCGCTTCCCGTTAAAATAATAACACGAATTTCATCATTTTTTCCTAAGTTTTTAAACGCTTTGTTCAAATCAGAAATCGTCGCAACATTCAGCGCATTTAGTTTTGTAGGACGATTGATGGTAATCGTAGCAATGTTATTTTCGGTTGTAATTAAAAGATTTTCGTAGTTCATAATTGTAATTTTAAGAGTTAATTATTGGAAGTGAAACCGTAAAAGTAGTTCCTTTTCCAAATTCAGTTTCAAAGGTAATCGTTCCTTTATAATTTTCGATTATGTTTTTTATTATTCCAAGGCCCAGACCCATTCCGCTGCTTTTGGTGGTAAATTTAGGTTCGAATATGCGGTCAATATCTTTAGGCTGAATCCCAATTCCGTTGTCAGAAACGGTTATTAATACATTGTTTATTTCTTTTTTGATACGAACTACAACGGATTTATGTTCTTGTTGTTCTGGAATGGACTGAATGGCATTTTTAGCCAGATTAGTGATAATCCGTATGAGTTGCGTTCTGTCAATTTTTGAAATAATCTCAGGAGAATCACTTTGGAATTCAATGTAATCCTCGTTGAAAATATCCATGGCCAGCTCTACAACTGCCACAACATTCAAGGTTTCATTTTGTTGTGCCGGCATCGATGCAAAGTTTGAAAAAGCCGAAGCCACCGCACTCATGGTGTCAATTTGTTGAATCAACGTTTCCGAGTAGTCGTTCATTTTCTGTTTTACATTGGGATCAGTCGGGTCAAATTTTCGCTGAAAACTCTGAACCGTTAAACGCATTGGCGTAAGCGGATTCTTGATCTCATGCGCCACTTGTTTCGCCATTTCGCGCCAAGCTTCTTCGCGTTCACTTTGTGCTAATTTGATGGCGCTTTTTTCCAGTTCATCCACCATGCCGTTGTACGCTTTTATCAAAAGATTTATTTCCTTACTGTTGGCTTCTAAAACAATTTTCTCGTTTTTTTGGTTCAAACTCGTTTCACTCAGCTTATCTGAAATGGTCTTTAATGATTTTGTAATGTACGACGACAGGAAATAGGCAAGGGCAAAAGCCATAAGAAGCATGAATGTGTACACTTGCCCAAGACGAATCAAGAAACTTTTGAGCTCGTTTTCATAATAGCCGTCATCTTCTACATAAGGCAAGTTTAAGATTCCTAGTGGTTTAAACTTGTCATCTTTAATTTGGCTGAAAGCAGAACGGTTCTTTTTGCCATCGATTGTTTTGATGTCCACGTATCTTTTTTCGATAGAGGAACGAACCAGCTTTAAAATATATTTTGGAATTGGAGGCGCTACTTTATCAACAGAAAAGGATTCCTTGGAGGATTTCAACAACTTTCCATCCAAACTGTAAATGTTGATTTCGATGTTGTGAATGTGGGCTAATTCGTGAATTTTATCTTTAAAAATCAAGTCCAGATTACCCGAGGTCAGCGGATAAGTCGTTGTTGAAAGGATGAAGTTAATGTGTTGTTTTACTGCATTTTCATTGCGGACCAGACGTTCTTGGTGGTATTCTTTGGCTTCGTTTTTAAATTGGATAATAGAAATCGAAGCCAATATCACAGAAGCCATTAATATCAATACGATCATCGAAAGGAAAATCCTGATTCGTAACGAAAGCATTGCTATTTTGAAGCTTTTGAACATGTTTTTTAGTTTACAGTCTCAGTTTCAGTCTCGGTTGGAAACTGCAAATAAAACTATTTTTTTTCTCTAATTCTTTTGTAAAATTTAAACCCAAGCATTATCAAAATGGAAAAGAGAAAGATTCCAATTACACCATAAATCCAATTGACCGCATTTTTTAAAATTACTAAAAAAACCACTGCAAAAAGGATAATTGTTGCGCCTTCGTTCCACAATCTCATGAAATTTGTAGTGTATTTTATCTCGTCATTTTGTAATTGCTTGAATATTTGTTGGCATTTGGCATGGTATAAATACAATGCAAATACGAAGCCAAGTTTTACGTGCATCCATGGCATTTTTAACCACGCTTGCCCTAAATCCGTGAAAAATAACATCCAAAAAGCGAAAATACTCGCTAAAACTGCTGACGGCCAAGTGATAATGTACCAAAGACGGTAAGTCATTATTTTGTATTGTTTTTGAAGAATTTCTTTCTCTGGCGAAGGCTTGTCTGCTGCTTCTATTTGGTAAACGAATAAGCGCACAATGTAAAATAATCCTGCAAACCATGTGATTACAAAGATGAGGTGTAAGGATTTAAGGTAATTATAGTATTCCATCGTTAGTTTGAATGAGTTTTGTGTTCATTTCTTTTTTTAGAAAATAGCCAGTTAAAATCGTTGATAAAACATCCGCGATTGGGAATGCAATCCATACGCCAAAAATACCTAAAAAATTTGGTAGAATCAGCACTAACGGAATCAGGAAAAATCCTTGTTTGCTTAGCGTCAAAAGCAAAGCTTTTTTTGCTTTTCCTGCTGCTTGAAAATAAGCTGCACCAATGAGTTGAACAGCAATAATTGGCGAAGCCGCAAAAACCCAGCGCAACGCTTCCGGAGTTTGGTCAATTACGAGTGGATCAGTCGTAAAAACGGCAACAATAGGTTTGGCAAAAATTAGAATAACCACAAAAATCAGCGAGGCTAAAATGGCAGCATATTTTATTGAAAGCAGTACACTTTCTTTCACTCTTGAATAATTTCCCGCACCATAATTGAATCCTGCAATTGGCAAAAATCCCTGTGTAATTCCCAGAATTGGAAACAAGGCAAACATCAGCATTCGGCTTATAATTCCATAAATCGCAACGGAATGTTCGCCACCGTAGGTATATAAAGTATGGTTCAGTATGATGGATAAAATGCTCACGACGCCTTGTCTCGAAAACGTGACGAAACTCAGCTCAGAAATTTCTTTGACAATGGGCATTTTAAATTTAAAATGCTTCATTTTTAATTGCAGTTCGCTTTTGAAAACAAAAAACCAAAGCACAAACAAGAAACAGGTAAAATAAGATATGGCTGTAGCCAAAGCAGCGCCAAACATTCCTAAATCTAAGTATTTAATAAAAAGTATATCCAGTGCAATATTGACAAATGCAGGAATAATCATGGCGACCATTGCGAACTTGGCTTTGCCTTCTGCACGGATTACGTTATTTCCCATCATGCAAAGTGCCAAAAACGGAACACTTATAATTATCGGAATAAAAAATTCTTTAGCGGGTTTCACAATAGCGCCTTTAGCACCAAAAAGCATTAGCATTTCATCACTAAAAAAAAGACCAAAAACCACAAAAACTGATGCTAATAAAAAAGTCATCATGATTTGATTGCCAAAGGTATGCAATGCTTTTTCCTTGTGATTGGCTCCCAATGCTCTGGAAAGTACGGAACCTCCGCCCACACCAATTGCCATTCCCAAAGAAGAAATCAAAAAGGTGATGGGCAAAACTACAGTTACCGCCGCAATGGCTAAAGAACCAATCCATTGACCCACAAAGATGGTGTCAATTAAAATATTAACCGACATGAATAAAATCCCAATAGAAGACGGGACTGCTTGTTTTATCAAGAGTTTTTTGATGTCCTGAGTTCCTAACTCATCGGCGGTAACAGCCATTTAAGCATTAGTTTTTTCGGAATTAACTTCTTTTTTGATGGATGAAGAGGCGTTCGACCAATTTGAAATCCAGTTGCTCACGGTTTTACACCAGTCATCACCGTCATTCAAACATGGAATTGCTTTGAAGTTTTCTCCTCCGTGAACTTTAAATTCATGATTGGCTTCCATGGCAATTTCTTCCAAAGTTTCCAAACAATCCGATACAAAAGCAGGCGTTACAACAGCAAGATTTTTAATTCCCTTTTCAGGCATTTTGTTCACTTCTACATCCGTGTATGGTGTTAGCCATTTATCTCCTGCCAAGCGCGATTGAAAAGTCTGGCTGTATTTTCCTTCTGGGATACCCAGTAATTTTACCACTTGTTTGGTCGTTTCGTAACATTGGTGACGGTAACAAAATTCATGTGCCGGCGAAGGCGTGTTGCAACAAGAGCCGTCAATTTTGCAATGTGATTTGGTGATATCTGTCTTGCGAATGTGACGCTCCGGAATTCCGTGGTAGGAGAATAATAAATGATCGTAATCATAACCTTCTAAATGTCCTTTGATTGAATCAGCAAGGTTTTGTAAATAATCAGGTTTGTTATAAAAAGCAGGAACAATCGTAAATTTCATTTCTGGGAAATATTTTTGACGGTGTTCTTCAGCTAATTCTAATATTGTGGTCGTAGACGCCATTGCATGTTGCGGATACAAAGGGAAAAGCAGCACTTCGTTCACGCCTTTGTCATGTAGTTCTTGTAAACCAGATAATAACGACGGATTTCCGTAACGCATAGCTAAGGAAACGGGAACGTCAACTAGCTTTTGTACTTTTTCGTGCATTCTTTTGGAAATAACAACCAATGGAGAACCTTCGTCCCACCATATTTTTGCGTAAGCGGCAGCTGATTTTTTAGGTCTTGTTTGTAGAATTATTCCACGAACTAATAATGCTCGCAACAAAAACGGAACGTCAATTACGTATTTGTCCATTAAAAATTCATCTAAATATGGTTTTACATCTTTAGCAGTTGGACTTTCCGGAGAACCTAAATTAACTAATAATACACCTTTCATGTTGTCTTTTTTTGTTGGTACAAAAGTAATTAAACTTACTTTTTTATAAATTGTGATTAACTATTTTTTATTTATTGTTTAATATAAGAAATCAATTGTTTACGGCATATTTGGGTTGATTGACATCAAATATTTTTTGGGCGTAGTGGCAAATTTCTTTTTGAATGCCGCTATGAAATGACTTCCTGTGCTGTACCCAATTTTCAATCCTACTTCATTTACGTTATAGGAACCGCTGTCGAGCAATTTTCGGGCGAAATCCATTTTGTAGTCAAATAGAAACCCATAAACCGTATCGCCATAAATTTGTTTGAAACCCATTTTTAGTTTCTTTAAATTCAAACCTATTTCATCTGCTAATTCCTGTAATCCTGGCGGTTCGGCCATGTTTGCAATGATGATTTCTTTGGCTTTTTTGATTTTTATTACATTGTCCTCGTCTATTAAAAACGGACATTGTTCTGCGTTTGGATCTTCGGTTCTATTGAAATATAGGCTCAATAATTCGTATCCTTTTCCTTTGTAATACAGGTTTTTTATCGACGGATGCAAGCTGTAATGGAATAGTTGCGATAAAACAATTGCCATCGATGGACTTATATTTCCTTCGTTATAATATTTTTTATCTTTATTATCAGCACTTAAAAAAGTAATATAATCCGCTTCTGTCGAAAATAAAGCATGAAACTTCTTAATAGATATAATCACAGATATCACCCAGGAATTTGGGGCTAATTCCAGATTTAATGGCAATTCCTTTTGTGGGTTGTATAAAAGCAATGATTTTTCCTCTTTCAATTCCAAAGCATAATTCCCTTGATTGAAGATAAACTTCGCATTTCCTTTTAATCCAAAATGAAACTGAATCAATCCACTGCTCACTTCACGCTGGGCTTGAAAGGCAATGGTACTGTCATTCTGAAAGCGAATGAGCGTAAAGTCATCTTCAATTTTTATAATTTCCTGAGAACCCATAGCGATGTTTTTTTAATATGAAAATCATAATTATCAAACCTTTTTATTTAGAACAACTCTAAATAGTTTAATTCAAACGACTTGATTTCACTACAAAAATAGATTTTTTTACCGTAAAATAAGCCATTAGAATTAAAAAATCACTAAGCGATACAAAAAGAACTTCTAGCGTTACTTTTATAAAAACTATAATGATAATTTTGTTCCACTTTCTTGAAAAGTGCAAATATGGAAAACAATAACACATCAAAGCATCACTATTTTTACGCAGTTGGATTGAGCTATAAAAAAGCAGATGCTGAGATTAGAGGTAAGTTTAGTTTAGACGCTGCTGCAAAAACGCGTTTGCTGGAACAAGCTAAGAATGAAGGAATAGAGAGTTTAATAGTCACTTCTACCTGCAACCGTACTGAAATTTACGGTTATGCGGAACATCCCTTTCAATTAATCAAATTAATTTGCGAGAATAGTCAAGGCTCTGTTGAAGCGTTTCAAAAGGTAGGTTTTGTCTATAAGAATCAGGAAGCCATCAGCCACATGTTTCGTGTAGGAACTGGTTTAGACAGTCAGATTCTGGGTGATTTTGAAATTATCGCACAAATAAGAAATTCCTTTTCACAGTCAAAATCGTTGGGTTTAGCCAATGCTTTTATGGAAAGATTAGTGAATGCAGTTATCCAAGCTAGTAAAAAAATAAAAACAGATACAGAAATTAGTTCTGGCGCTACTTCGGTTTCTTTTGCCGCAGTTCGCTATATTATCAACAATGTGCAAGACATTGGAAACAAAAACATCCTCTTGTTTGGTACCGGAAAAATTGGTAGAAATACGTGTGAAAATTTAGTAAAACATACTAAAAACGAACATATTACGCTAATCAACAGAACCAAAGAGAAAGCAGAGAAAT
The DNA here is from genome assembly GCF_003314435.2 of Flavobacterium petrolei. Classification (GTDB taxonomy): domain Bacteria; phylum Bacteroidota; class Bacteroidia; order Flavobacteriales; family Flavobacteriaceae; genus Flavobacterium; species Flavobacterium petrolei. The sequence continues at coordinate 1,055,135 of NZ_QNVY02000001.1, forward strand.
TAGCCGGAAAGTTAAATTTAATCGTAAAAGATTATTCTGAACTGCATTTGGAACTACAAAAAGCAGATGTTGTTGTGGTAGCGACCGGTGCACAAAACCCTACTATTGACAAAGCGATTCTGAATTTGAAAAAACCAATGTTGATTTTGGATTTATCGATTCCGAAAAACGTGGATGAAAATGTGGAAGAAATTGATGGTGTTACCTTGATTCACATGGATTATTTGTCACAACTAACAGACGAAACTTTAGAAAATAGAAAAAAACACATTCCTGCTGCTGAGGCGATCATCGAAGAAATTAAAGAGGAGTTTATAACTTGGACCAAAGGCAGAAAATTTGCACCGACAATCAATGCTTTGAAAGCAAAATTGAATGCGATAAAAACATCTGAATTAGATTTCCAAAGTAGAAAGATTTCAAATTTCAATGAAGAGCAAGCGGAGATTATCAGCAACAGAATTATCCAAAAAATAACGACTCATTTCGCTAATCATTTGAAAGATGATGATACTATGGTAGATGAAAGTATTGAATGGATTGAGAAAGTTTTCAAAATAGGAGCGACTACAAGATAATGAGCAAAACAATACGAATAGGAACTCGCGATAGCGAACTCGCGCTTTGGCAAGCCCATACCGTCGAAAAAAAACTAAATGATTTAGGCTATAAAACCGAAATTTTAGCGGTAAAATCACAAGGAGATATCATCCTTGACAAACCACTTTACGAATTAGGAATCACAGGAATTTTTACTAAAACGCTTGATATCGCCATGATAAATGGCGATGTTGATATTGCGGTGCATTCCATGAAAGATGTTCCTACGGCTTTGCCAATAGGAATTGTTCAGGCGGCTGTTCTGGAAAGAGCGAATACGTTGGATATTTTGGTACACAAAGGAAACCTTGATTTTCTTAATGGCGAAGGAACAATTGCCACAGGAAGTTTGCGTCGTCAAGCACAATGGCTGAACAAATATCCCAATCACAAAGTAGTGGATTTGCGTGGAAACGTAAATACGAGAATGAAGAAATTGCAGGAAAGCGATTGGAACGGAGCGGTTTTCGCGGCAGCAGGATTAGAGAGAATCAACTTGAAACCTTCTAATTATATCGATTTGGATTGGATGATTCCAGCGCCGGCTCAAGGTGCTATGGTTGTTGTTGCAATGGCAAATGATGAATTTTGCAGACAAGCGCTAAACGAACTTAACGATATTGATACCGAAGTATGTACACATATCGAAAGACAGTTTTTAAAAACACTCGAAGGCGGTTGTACGGCACCAATAGGCGCTTTAGCAGTTTTTGTAGAAGATGATATTTTGTTTAAAGGCGTTCTGTTTTCTATCGATGGAAAGCAAAAAATCGAAATTGAAAAAACCGTTCCGATGCAAGAATGGAAGAAATTAGGCTTTTATTGTGCCAAAGAAATTTTAGAAAATGGCGGAGCAGAATTGATGACAGCAATTAAAATTAATTTGAAAAAATAATGAGCCAAACAAGCATTTTATCCACCAAAACATTGTCGGCAGAACAAAGGCAATTATTTATTGATGCTAATTTTGATCTTTTAGAACAAGATTTCATCGAAATCAAAAACAACCTTTTTGAATTGAAAACAATCAACAATAACTTGATTTTTAGTAGCCAAAATGCTGTTTTAAGTTTGATAGAACAAAACGGTTGGGAAGTTTTAAAGACGAAACCTGTTTTTTGCGTAGGTATTAAAACCAAGGAGTTACTGGAGTCGCATGGCTTTACAGTCGATGTTTATTTGGATTACGCATCTGAATTAGCTGAAATAATCACTTTGATTTACAATAAGGAAAGCTATACTTTTTTGAGCGGAAATTTGCGTAAAGAAACGTTGCCAGAAGCATTAAAAAGCGCAGGAATAACTTTTAATGAAATCGAGGTGTATCAAACAGCGCTTGCGCCTTTTAAAATATCAGACCAGGAAAATTTTGACGGAATTTTATTTTTTAGTCCATCTGGTGTTGAAAGTTATTTGACAAACAATAAAATCAAGAATGAAGTTTGTTTTTGCATAGGCACTACTACTGCATCAGCATTAGAAACAAAGAAAATTAAAAACATAGTAATTGCCGAAACACCAACTATCGAAGAGGTGATTGAGGAAGTTATTGCATATTATAAAACGGAAAGCATCTAGCAATCTGCTAAAATTAAAATACATGATTAAGAACGACCTATTTTTAAGAGCACTAAAAGGAGAAACTGTACAACGTCCACCAGTTTGGATGATGCGTCAAGCGGGAAGATATTTGCCGGAATTCATCGCTTTGCGTGATAAATATGATTTTTTCACGCGTTGTCAAACACCGGAATTAGCTGCTGAAATCACGGTACAACCAATAAGAAGAATTGCTCCGGATGCTGCGATTTTGTTTTCGGATATTTTGGTAATTCCTCAAGCAATGGGAATCGAAGTAGAGATGAAACCTAATTTTGGTCCGTATTTACCAAATCCAATTCGTACAATTCAAGATGTGGAGAAAGTCATCGTTCCAGATGTTCATGAAACATTAGGTTACGTTTTTGACGCTATCAAATTGACCAAAGAAATGTTGAATGATGAGGTGCCGTTAATTGGTTTCGCAGGTTCGCCTTGGACAATTATGTGTTATGCAGTGGAAGGGAAAGGTTCTAAAAGTTTTGATATGGCCAAGGGATTTTGTTTCCAACATCCAGAAGCAGCGCACGTTTTATTGCAAAAAATCACAGATACAACTATTTTATACCTAAAAGAAAAAGTAAAAGCGGGAGTAAATGCCGTTCAAATTTTTGACTCTTGGGGCGGAATGTTATCTCCAGTGGATTATCAAGAATTCTCTTGGAAATACATCAACCAAATCATTGAAGCTTTGGCAGATGATGCACCGGTAATTGTTTTTGGAAAAGGATGTTGGTTCGCATTAGGCGAAATGGGGAAAAGTAGAGCATCAGCATTAGGTGTTGACTGGACTTGTTCTCCAAGAAATGCAAGATACTTGTCTGGTGGAAACATCACGTTACAAGGAAATTTTGATCCTTCCAGATTGTTGTCTCCAATTCCGGTGATTAAGAAAATGGTACACGAAATGATCGATGAATTCGGAAAAGATAAATACATCGTGAATTTAGGTCACGGAATTTTACCAAATATTCCTGTGGATCACGCGAAAGCGTTTATTGATGCAGTGAAGGAATACAATCAGTAATATTTATTTTACTGTATTTCCTGCAAGGTTTTTTTTGAACCTTGTAGGTGTTTTTTAAAATTTTGCTGACATGGTTTATACCTACAAGGTTAAAAAACCTTGCAGGATCAACTTAAAATGTATAATATGAAATTAGAAGTTTTAGAAAAAGATTGCTATTATCATATTTACAATAAAGGAATTAATGGTGCTCCTATTTTCGAAAATGATGAAAACAAAATTTTCTTTTTAAAACAACTTTCAAAATATTTATTGGGTAAAATCTCAATATTTGGATATTGCTTAATGGATAATCATTTTCATTTAATTATCCGATTAAATGAAGATGAGAAAATAGTGACACAGGCATTTTCTAATTTTTTTAATTCTTATGCTAAAGCTTTTAATAAACATATAGACAGAACCGGAAGCTTATTTGAAAAACATTTTAAGAGGATAAAGCTAAACGATGAAAATTATTTGAAACAATTGATACTATATGTGCATTTGAATCCGAAGCATCATTTAGATTTAAAATTTCAGGATTATAAGTATTCTTCCTATCAAGCTTTTATTTCCATTAAAGAAACAAAAATAGAGAAAGAAGAAGTGTTGAAGCTGTTTGGAGGTATAGAAAATTTCGTTTTTTGTCACAATCAAAAAAATTATTTTTTAACTGAAAAACACACATTTGAGTAATATTGTTTCAATCTTGTAAGGTTTTTTTAACCTTACAGCTAAGTTAGATTAGGAATATCATCACTAGTTATACCTACAAGGTTTTGGAAACCTTGCAGGAAAGCAAGATGTTTACGTTTGAAATATTTAATAAGTTAGTTGCTGCAAAGCAAATTTATAATGAAAAATCAATTTTACACCTACATACAAAACCTTCAAGACCAAATCTGTAAAGGATTGGAAGCTGTTGAAGGTCAAGCCAAATTCCGAGAAGACCTTTGGGAACGTCCGGAAGGCGGAGGCGGAAGAACCCGCGTGATAGAAAACGGAAAGGTTTTCGAAAAAGGCGGAGTTAATATTTCGGCAGTTCACGGGAAATTGCCCGAAGCCATGCAGAAAATGTTCAATGTAGGCGAAGCTGATTTTTTTGCCTGTGGATTGAGTTTGGTATTACATCCGAAAAATCCAATGACACCAACCGTTCATGCCAATTGGCGTTATTTCGAAATGTACGATGAGAACGGAAATGTAATCCAGCAATGGTTTGGAGGCGGACAGGATTTAACCCCATATTATCTGTTTGAAGAAGATGCAATTCATTTTCATCAAACTTGTAAAACCGCTTGCGACAAACATAATCCGGAGTTTTATCCAAAATATAAGAAACAATGTGATGCCTATTTCTGGAACGTTCACCGCAATGAAGCACGAGGAATTGGTGGATTGTTTTTCGATTATTGCAAAGCAACAGATGACATGAGTATGCAAAATTGGTACAACTTTGTAACCGAAGTTGGAAATAGTTTCCTGCAAGCTTATGTTCCCATTGTTGAAAAACGAAAAAACTTACCGTATACTCCAGAACAAAGAACGTGGCAGGAAATCCGTCGCGGTCGTTATGTCGAGTTTAATTTGGTTCATGACAAAGGCACTTTATTTGGTCTAAAAACTAACGGAAGAATCGAAAGTATCCTGATGAGTTTACCACCACATGTGCAATGGGTATACGACCATCACGCTGAACCTGGAAGCGAAGAAGAAAAATTAGTAAACGTATTAGAAACCCCAAAAAGTTGGATTGCAGATTGATGATTAACGATTTTTGATTTCAGATTTTCTGTCATCAACATTTCTTTTCAAATCATAAATCAGCAATCGCTAATCTAAAATCTAAAATCATATGTTCCCATTACACAGAGGCAGAAGATTAAGAACGAATGAATCTATCCGTAGTTTAGTTCGTGAAACCAGTTTGAGTCCAGCGGATTTCATGTTTCCTATGTTTATTGCTGAAGGTGAAAACTACAAAGTAGAAATCCCTTCCATGCCAGGAATATTTCGTCGTTCGATAGATTTAACGGTAGAAGAAGTGAAAGAAATATTTGCATTGGGAATTCGTGCGGTGAATATTTATGTAAAAGTAAGTGAGAATTTAAAAGATAACGAAGGAAATGAAGCTTGGAATCCAAACGGATTAATGCAAAATGCCATTCGTGCCATCAAAGCCGCTTGTCCGGAAATGATTGTAATGCCTGACGTAGCTTTGGATCCCTATTCTATTTATGGACATGACGGAATCATTGCAAACGGTGATGTAGAAAACGATTCGACGAACGCAGCCTTAGTAAAAATGGCCGTTTCTCACGCGCAAGCCGGTGCCGACTTTGTAGCGCCAAGTGATATGATGGACGGGCGCGTATTGCGTTTGCGTGAAGGTCTTGATGCTGCAGGTTTTCATAACGTAGGAATCATGAGTTATTCAGCAAAATATGCTTCTGCATTTTACGGACCATTCCGTGATGCATTAGACAGCGCTCCTGTTGACGCCACTGAAATTCCAAAAGATAAAAAAACTTACCAAATGGATTATGCCAATCGCATCGAAGCTATCAAAGAAGCGTTGTGGGACGTGGAAGAAGGCGCTGATATGGTTATGGTAAAACCAGGGATTGCCTATTTAGACATCGTTCGCGAAGTTAAAAACGCGGTAAATGTTCCAGTAACGGTTTACCACGTTTCGGGTGAATATGCAATGATCAAAGCCGCTGCCGAAAGAGGTTGGTTGGATCATGATCAGATAATGATGGAACAATTAATGTGTATCAAACGCGCCGGAGCCAGTTTGATTTCGACTTATTTTGCCAAAGAAGCCGCAATACTTTTAAACAAATAAACATGAAAAAATGTTTAATAATAGCGGTTTTACTGCTTTCCAATAGCATTTTTGCACAAGTTGAGGTAGTTGCTACTTTCATCGAGAAATGGGATAATTCCAAAGATTATTTAATAGCCGTTGCAGTAGCTATGCCGGAGGATAAATATGATTACAAGCCTGCTGAACGTGAAATGTCATTTAGAGAACAATTATTTCACATACAAGACAACATGAATTGGTTGGGTACAACACATTTTTCGGAAGAGAAATATGTGAAAAAAGAAGTGGTAAAAGGACTTTCAAAAGCGAAAATGATCCAAGAAATAAAAGCCTCTTTTGATAAAGCAAAAGCATTTGTACAAAAAACCAATGATGCTGAATTATCCCAAAAAGTAGATTTTTTTGCTGGTCCAAAATCAAAATTGCAAATACTCAACTTGATGCAAGATCATGTTACCCATCACAGAGCACAAATTTTAGTATATTTGAATTTGAATCAAATTCAGCCGCCCAAATATATTGGTTGGTAATTTTTAGTGATTTAGATTCTTAAAATTAAAAAGAATATTATGAGAAAGACGTTGTTTTTATTTGCCGTTTTAGCCTTTGCTTCTTGTAAAAAAGAAGAAGTCAAAAAAGAACCTTTATACCCAACCACTACCGAAGAAGTTGCCCAAACTCCAGAGGAATTAGGAGAGGAAATTTTTAAAGGAAAAGGAAATTGTGTTGCCTGTCATCAAGTAGACAAGAAAGTGATAGGGCCAAGTCTGCAGGACATTGCTAAGATTTACAAAGATAAAAATGCAAGTATCGTAACGTTTTTAAAAGGCGAAGGTGAACCTATTGTTGACCCAAGCCAGTATGAAGTGATGAAAACAAACTTCGCGGTTACGAAAGCGATGTCTGATGATGAATTGAAAGCTTTAGAAGCTTACGTATATTCAAATTTGAAATAATTTACACTGAACTTGTTTCAGTATCAGGAGCTAATCCCGCTATTCGCTGTATTCCCGATAAATAAAAACTACGGCTAAAAAGCCTTATTTTTCTAAATCGGGAGATGTCGCTGCTATCGGGGCTAAAATACAAGAACCATTCGTCTTTGCGAGTGGTTTTTTTATGTTCAAAACGTTCTGATTTTTATTTCTTATTGAACTTTTTTACTTCTTTAGGAACAATGTGGTTAATTTTTTTATCTTTAAAATATGGAAACAGCTTACATCAAAACGCCTTTAGGAATTGCCACAATCATTGGGGATGAAAATGGAATATCCGTAATTTCAGTTTCGGATAAAGGAGAAATTTCAACTGCAATTCCTGCTGTTTTGAAAGAAGCCGTAACGCAACTTAATGATTATTTCGAAGGAAAACGAACTGATTTTGACTTTACACTCAATCCAAAAGGAACTGAATTCCAACAAAAAGTCTGGCAAGGATTGCTCGAAATTCCATTTGGGAAAACCTGTAGTTATATGGATTTATCTAAAAAACTGGGCGATGTCAAAGCCATTCGAGCAGTTGCTTCTGCTAATGGGAAAAACCCGCTTTGGATTGTTGTTCCTTGTCACAGAGTCATTGGAACAGATGGTTCATTGACCGGTTATGCAGGTGGATTATGGCGAAAGAAATGGTTATTAGAACATGAGAATCCAACGAACCAACAAAGTCTATTTTAAAAACAGACTTCTTAGATTTTTAGAAGGTTAGACACATTAGATTTCTTTGATTGTTAGAAATTTAGATTGTCTCAGATTCAAAAAAATCGATCAATTTTACTAATTTAGGTTTTGTATTTAATCTAAGAAGTCAAAAAATCTAACAAATCTAGCTGATGATAGAAAAAATAAACCTCAATAATATCCTGTTTCTCGACATAGAAACTGTTCCGGAAGCCGAAGATTTCAATGCATTAGATGCTGAAATGAAAGACCTTTGGGAGCATAAAACCCAATACCAGCGCAAAGACGAATACACGCCGGAGGATTTTTATGATCGTGCGGGAATTTGGGCCGAGTTTGGTAAAATCGTTTGTATTTCGGTAGGTTATTTTACCATCAAAGGCGATATTCGGAATTTTAGAGTGACTTCTTTCTTTGGAGAAGAAAAGAAAATATTGTTGGATTTCAATAATCTCCTGAACAATCATTTCAATCAGCCGCAACATGTTTTGTGTGGTCATAATGCTAAGGAATTTGATATTCCGTTCCTCGCCCGACGAATGATTATCAATCAAATCGCCATTCCGAACAAGCTGAACTTATTTGGAAAAAAACCATGGGAAATCCCACATTTGGATACGTTGGAATTGTGGAAATTTGGCGATTACAAACATTTTACTTCCTTAAAGTTAATGTGTAAAGTACTTGGAATCCCTTCGCCTAAAGGCGATATCGACGGCAGTCAAGTAGGACATGTTTTTTATGTAGACAAGGATATTGATAGAATAGTAACCTATTGCGAGAAAGATACCATTGCCGTGGCACAAATTTTCCTGAGATTACGCAGGGAAGAATTGTTAATTGAGGACGAGATTATTCACGTGTAAGCATTATATCATTGTTATTGCAATTGATATTGATTTATTACATTTACAAAAATTATAAATTATGGTATTGAGTAGATTCTGGTTGGTTATTTTTATTTCAGCAATTGTATTTGTAGTGTTTGGTTTGTTTTCTGGAGACAGTTATACCATTGACCACGTTTTGAACGGAAAGAAAGATGATCCAATTCTGGTTTCGGAGAGATTTGCCGAAGAACTTCCTGCTTTTATAAAAGACAGCATTAAGAAAGCACCAGAAAAAACCATGATTATTAATCGTGATACACTAAATGCGGATACAACTTATGTTTTTAAAAACAAAACCGTAAAAATTTACAGTGGTGTTCAAAAATCAGATGGTTTATTGCCAACGTGTAAAAGTACTTTACTGGATTTAGTCCTTCCACTGATGGCTTATTTGGCTTTTTTCTGTGGATTGATGGAGTTGTTAATTATTTCCGGAGCCTCTGGAAAATTGGCGAAAGCATTAAGCCCTGTTTTTGTAAAAGTGTTTCCAAGTATTCCGAAAAACCATCCGTCTATTTCATACATGACCTTGAATTTTGCCGCTAATTTCTTAGGATTAGATTCTGCCGCAACTCCTTTTGGTCTTAAAGCCATGGAGAGTTTGCAAGAAATAAATCCAGAGAAAGACAAAGCCAGTGATGCGCAAATTATGTTTATGTGTTTGCATGCTTCAGGACTTACTTTAATCGCTACGTCTATTATAGGATATCGCGCTGCGGCAAATGCCAGCAATCCAGCGGATGTGATGTTGCCATGTATTATCACTTCTTTTATTGGTACTATAGCCGCCTTTTTAATTGTAGGAATCAAACAAAGAATCAATTTCAAAAGTGCTTCTCTGGTTATTGTATTGATGGTTTTAATAGCTGCTATTGTTGGTTTGTTGATGTATGTCAATCATTTGGATTTAATTGGAAAAAACTATTTTACTTCTAATCTTTCGGCTTTAATATTAATCGGAATCATTGCTTTTACATTGATCTTTTCTTTTATTCATGAGAAAAAATTTACTGAAGCATCTACTACAGTTTTTGAAAGCTTTGTAGTGGGAGCCAATAATGGTGTGAAAACGGGAGTGACTATTTTTCCTTATGTTTTGGGAATGCTGGTTGCTATTTCTTTATTTAGAAACAGTGGTTTATTTGAAATTATTAGCAATTGGATCGCTTTCATTTTTTCTAATATGGGAGTAAGTAAGGAAATCACGGATGCTTTACCGGTTGCGTTACTTCGTCCTTTTAGTTCTGCCGGATCAAGAGGGTTTTTGATTGACTCGATGAATACTTTTGGAGCGGATTCCTTAACGGCAAGATTGAGCAGTATTTTTCAATGTAGTGCCGAAAGTACTTTTTATGTGATAGCCGTTTATTTTGGTTCTGTAAATATTAAAAACACACGTTATGCACTAGGAACCATGCTTGTCGTAGATTTAATCTGTGTGATTACTGCGATTTTTGTGGCGACTTGGTTTTTTTAACATATTAGCTTGTGCTAATAATGATTAATGAAGTGCAATTTTCTAAGCTTTATGTTACTTCAGTCAATGATTCATTATTTTGGCATGAATATGTCAATAATTAAAGGAGAGGAATAAAATAAATTTTAGACCTATTAAGCTTTTTTTTAAATTTTTGAATCCCATAAATTTTTGGGATGGACATTTTCAAAGGGAACGAATAATTATTTTGATGAAAAGAAGTAAAATTGTAATACCCCGTTTGTTTGAGATGAATTTCAGGTCTTTCAAGTTATTTTAGCTTGTTTGTAAAAGAGATTTATCATTTAACTTTAAGTGGTTTATCAAAAAAATGCCTCCAATTAGTATCTAACTTTTGGAGGCATTACTTTTAAAAACATTTTGTTATTACTATAAATGAGAATTATTTTTTAAGGAATTTTTTAGTTACTGTTTTTTCCTCATCCTTTACTTCAAAAATATATACTCCAGATTTAAAATTAGAAACATTAATCTCATTTTCTGTAAGATTTCCAGTTTTTATTTCTTGTCCAATCATGTTGTAAATTCTGTAAGTTGCCTTATTTGTAACATTCATTGAAACATTTAATACGCTTTCTACCGGGTTTGGATATAAATTTAATGATAGAACATCATTATCAATACTTAGTGCGGTTGTTTCAATAGTTGAAGATGCCGTGATATTGACGTTATAATCTTCAACTTGACCATAACTTAGAGTTTCGCAGGAAGTTGGAATTCCGTTATATTTCATAGAGACTCTCATTCTTGTTAGTCCCAATGCCGCAGTAGCAGGAATAGTTATTGTACCCGTTGCTGGTGTCACTTTCGATGCTGCTTTTGAAAACACCAATTCTCCAGCATCTGTAAATAATCCGTTTTTGTTGTAATCTATCCACACAGCATAACCTTCAGAATAAACTGTTGATGTCCAGGATGGTGTAATCGTGATAGCTTGTGAAGAACCTCTAGACAAATTTGTAGAAAGCGAAGTGAAATTTTCGTATCCCGCCGTACCAGTTGAGGTGTTGTTTATAGTTCCTAAAACTAGTTTGGCAATTTTTTCACCAGAAGTGTTATTGCTTGTGGAATTACAGTAAGTTATTGTGGATGCACTGGTTGTTACAGCAACGGCATTACTTGCAACAGATAAGTTTCCGGCAGCATCTTTTGCTTTTACGGTGAAAGTATAAGCAGTGCTGGCCGATAATCCTGTTGCAGAATAAGTTAATCCTGTTACGGTTGTCACCAAAGTTGCTCCGTTATAAATTGAATATCCGGTAACGGCAACATTATCTGTAGCAGCAGTCCATGATAAATTTGTAGAAGATGAAGTTGTTGCTGCAGCTGTTAAGTTAGCCGGTGCTGTTGGTGCAACTGTATCGGTGGAGCCGGAATAAGCGGCCCCAACACCTACTGCGTAAAATGCATTTGTAGTGGCAATTACTTCGGCAGAACCTGCTCCATAGAGCTCTATTGCTGATTGAATTCCAAATGTTCTTGCATTCGCAAAAGTGGAGTTGGCCGATAGGTAAACGCTTTCTAGTCTGTAAGCAATTTTTGCTGCTTTATCGATAGTAATTCCGATAACATTGTATGAACTTCCAATGTCATTTGTTCCTGTTTTCCCAACAGATAAAATATAAAACCAATGGTTTAAAACACCGCTATTGGTATGAACACCACAATAATCATTTGTTTGAGTTGGTGTGCCACAATTAATGACTTTCCAGTTTGTTCCTCCATAGGTGTCAGGTTGACCTTCTAATTTTGGATTACTCATCGAACGCAAAGCTGTTTTACCAGATCTTCTTTCAATATCCTCACCAATTAACCAGGTAGATTTTGCAGGTGCTGCAAAATATTCAACACAAGCTCCCCAAATATCAGAAAACCCTTCGTTCATGGCTCCTGATTCTCTCTGATAGGCCAGATTTGCTGTTTTTTCACATACTGCATGTCCTATTTCATGTGCTGCTACGTCCAGAGAAGTTAGAATGTCAAAGTACGTTCCGCTTCCGTCACCATACGTCATTACACTTCCATTCCAGTATGCATTGTCATATGCATTATCAAAGTGAACATAACTTTTTATGATGGCGCCAGCATTGTCATAACTGTTTCTGGCATGTTTGGCTGAAAAGTAGTCGTATGTTTTTTCTGCACCCCAATGCGCATCAAGAGCACCGTTATCTTTGTTTGTATTGTCAAATTCAGCTGCAGTCCAGTTATTATCAACATCTGTAAAGTTAACCGCTGCTGTGTAGCTGGTTCCTTTTTTCATGTTGAAAGTGTTTATTCCGTTACCACGCGTATTGTCAGATAGAATATAAGACGAACCGCTCAATGCCGTTTGAATGGTTTGTGCGCTGCTATAACGAGTTGCTGCATTTGCGGCAACAAATAGTGACTTTTCTATTCTTCCATCTGATTTTTCAGCAAGGTTATGGTTTCCATGGCTGTATTCGCCTAAGTGCTTTATGGTTGCATTATAGAATACTATTTCTCCAGTTAAAGCGTCAACATATACATCACCTCGACTTACCGGATTAGTGGCGTAAATGTCAAATTTATAGACTAATCGAATGTCGTTGTTTTTTTTGCTAGACTTGTCGTCATCCATCATTGGAAGTAAAACCAATTCACCAGCAGGTTTTGTGTAATCAATAGCAGCCGCTTCTAATGGTTTTTCCCAAAGATATTCTTTTGCTCCAATTTGAGAAATTGCTTTAGTAAGAGCTTGTTCATAGGTCAGACCTGGATTGGTGTTAACGTCTTCCAGTTGGTAAAACTCTCCATTCATCGATTCTAATTTTGACTTTTTCGAATGCAATGAATACGTTGAAAATTCTACTTTTAATCCTTTATGGAATAGTTGAAATTTTTCATGCAGAAAACCCAAGTCGTCTGTTTCAGTTTTAACTTTTGAAAAATTTGAATTTTCTTTCAGTCCTAATTGCTCTTTTAGTACTTTTTGAGAATCTGAAGTCTTGTAGATAGACTTTTCGCTAAAAAGGATTAAAGTAGGTTCTCCTTTTTCATCTGTGATTTTCTGCTTTACATTTTTGTCAATTTCTTGGGCATTTGTTTCCAATGCGAGAAAAGAAACGGAAGCGAAGAGCACAATCTTTCCGAGTAATTTTGTTTTCATGTGGTATAGTTTTGGTTAATTTCAGATTGTAAAATTATTTATTTATTGGAGTTTAATTTTACGGTTTTACCACACTTTTTTTAAAAATGTTCATTTTTTTTGTTAAAATAGATTACTATATTCTTTCTTATTATTAAAATAAACAAAAAAAGGCAACTCTTTTGAGTTGCCTTTACTATTGATATATGATTTTTAATCAATAACCATCTCCGGAATCTCGCCTTCAATAATTAAATCAGCTTCAGTAGAAGCGATGATATGTTCAACGGTTACACCTGGAGCACGTTCCAATAATTTGAAACCTTGCGGTGTTATTTCTAAAACGGCTAATTCTGTTACTACTTTTTTAACGCAACCCACGCCGGTCAATGGTAGCGTACATTTTTTAAGTATCTTAGATTCTCCGGCTTTGTTAACGTGCATCATGGCTACAATAATATTCTCGGCAGAAGCCACTAAGTCCATTGCGCCTCCCATTCCTTTTACCATTTTACCAGGGATTTTCCAGTTGGCAATATCACCGTTTTCGGCAACTTCCATCGCGCCAAGGATTGTTAAGTCAACATGTTGTCCGCGAATCATTCCAAAACTGAATGCCGAGTCAAAGAAACTTGCTCCGGGCAAAGTGGTGATGGTTTGTTTTCCTGCGTTGATTAAATCAGCATCTTCATCGCCTTCAAAAGGGAATGGACCCATACCGAGAATTCCGTTTTCGCTCTGAAATTCAACGTCAATTCCTTCTGGAATATAATTAGCTACTAATGTTGGAATTCCGATTCCGAGATTCACATAATAGTTGTGTTTTAACTCTTTCGCAATACGTTTTGCAATTTGATTTTTATCTAAAGCCATTTCTTAATGTATCAATTTATGAATGTAACAATATATCAATTTTGAAAATTGTTACTTATTATTTTTACTAGTGCTTAGGATTTTGTAAACTATTAATCCTAATTCATTAATTTGAATTTTTAAGCTTTCATCAAAAGGATATGAGGATGCTTTTTCACAAAGCAAAAGCCAGTATTTTGTTTCCTCTAGTTCTTTGGCTGCAATCTTAATTTTATGAATAAAATCCGCTCTGCTTTCGGCATTTTGTGCTTCATGAATATTAGCGCCTATACTTGTTCCTGACTTTAATAGTTGATTAGCAATAATAAATTTGCGTTTATTTTCTAATATTTCACAAAAAGCTATAATATCTAATGCAAAATCAATGGATTTAGTGACAACAATATTCTCTTTATCCATTTTTTATTAATTGTTATATTGGAAAATTGCTAAATTGTTTAATTTTTTGCACGAACCGTTCTTTGTTCAATTCTTTTCTCATATTTCACACCTTGAAAAATTCTATTTACAAGTATTCCGGGAATATGAATTTCGTTTGGATCTAAACTTCCTGCAGGCAATAATTCTTCTACTTCGGCGATGGTTATTTTTGCTGCTCCGGCCATGCAAGGGTTGAAGTTTCTTGCAGTTCCTTTGAAAACTAGGTTTCCGGCTTCGTCACCTTTCCATGCTTTTACGATGGCAAAATCAGCGTTAAAAGCGTGTTCCATAACATGCATTTTTCCATTGAATTCGCGGACTTCTTTCCCTTCGGCTACTTCAGTGCCGTAACCGGCTGGAGTGAAAAAAGCGGGAATTCCTGCTTGTGCCGCACGACAACGTTCTGCTAAAGTTCCTTGAGGAATAAGATCCACTTCGAGTTCTCCTGAAAGCATTTGGCGTTCAAATTCGGCATTTTCGCCTACATAAGAAGAAATCATTTTTTTGATTTGGCGCTTTTGCAAAAGCAGTCCAAGACCAAAATCATCAACACCTGCATTGTTTGAAATACACGTTAAATTCGTAGTTTCTTTATTTACTAATTCAGCGATGGAATTTTCTGGAATACCACATAATCCGAAACCGCCAAGCATAATAGTCATCCCGTTTTCAATTCCTTGAAGGGCTTCCTGAACGTTATTTACTTTTTTGTTAATCATAAAAATGAGTTGCTATTTGTCGAATTTTATTTAAAGAAGAAGTAAGTCTGTTTGTAATACTATGAACAACAGAATTTGAATTTGAGAACCAAAGCCCTAGCCCAGATAAAAGCGACATCCTTTCTGGTCCTGATTTTTTCAGGATCAGAAAGATATAGCGGTTAGCTGGATTAGCTCCAGATGAAAATTTTACAACTCAAACTCTTCGGTATCTTGCTCTACGGCTGTCGTGTCTATTACCTTTTTAGGAACGTAACAGTCTACTTTTATAGAAAGATTTGCTGGTCTTTCAAAGCCTTCCTTAGAAACTTTAAGGGCTGGATCAGCATAACACAATTTCATGAAATAACCCCAAACCGGTAAAGCGGCTGTGGCTCCCTGACCATAAGTAATGCTTTTGAAACGGGCTGAACGATCCTCGCAACCTACCCAAACTCCAGTTACCAGATTAGGAACCATTCCCATAAACCAACCATCAGATTGGTTTTGAGTAGTACCTGTTTTTCCCGCAATAGGATTTTTAAATGAATACGGATAACCCGTCCAGCGGTTGTCACCGTTACCGCCACCAGTAGTACGCAAGCGGTCTCCAGAACCACCTTCGGTTACACCTTCCAGTAATTTGATGACTGCATAAGCAATGTCTTTATTTAAAACATCGTGCGATTCAGGTATTGGTTCGTAGATGATAACACCACTTTTATCTTCAATTTTAGATATAAATTGAGGTTTCATATAAACACCTTGATTGGCAAAAGTACTGTAGGCTGCAACCATATCTTCAACGGTTATTTCTACAGCTCCTAACGCAATGGAAGGTTGGTTTACAATTTCGGATTTTACGCCTAATTTATGGGTTAAATCGATTACGGCTTCCGGTCCAACTTTATCAATTAATTTTGCAGATATTGTATTTATGGAATTTGCCAAACCTCTTTTCAAGGTAACCATTCCTCTGTATTTGTTGTCTGAATTTCTAGGTTCCCAATCTTCGGTAACATGATGGCGTCCTTTTCTGATTACGAATGGTCCGTCAATAATAGAGTCACATGGAGACATATTCAATTGCTCAATAGCAGTTGCGTAAACAAATGGTTTGAAAGTCGAACCTACTTGTCTGGCACCTTGCCCTACGTGATCGTATTGAAAATATTTGTAGTTGATACCACCAACCCAAGCTTTTATATTACCGGTTTGTGGTTCCATTGCCATTAAACCAGATTGTAAAAAGTGTTTGTAATACCGAATAGAATCCAACGGTGTCATGATGGTATCTTTTTCTCCTTTCCAAGAAAAGACGGTCATTTTTGCTTTTTCGCTGAACGATTTTATAATTTCTTCCTCGCTTTTATCCATTGATTTCATTACAGCCCATCGGTTAGATGATTTCATTGCCTGATTCAGAATGCGTTGTGTTTCTACAGAAGAAATATTGACAAAAGGAGCGTTTTTATTATCCTTAGATTGACTAAAAAACTCTTCTTGAAGGTTTGCCATGTGGGCAGTAACTGCTTCTTCAGCGTGCAATTGCATTCTGGAATCAATCGTGGTATAAATTTTTAGACCGTCTTTATAAATATCATAATCAGAACCGTCCGGTTTTTTATTTTCTTCAGCCCATTTTTTCATGTAATCACGTAGATATTCTCTGAAATACGTAGCCGTTCCGTCTTTATGTGTTTCTAATTTGAAATTTAATTTAATTGGTAAACTTTGCAATCTTTCTTTCTCTTCTTTTGAAATGATTTTCCCTTTTTCCATTTGCAAAAGCACGACGTTTCTACGGTTTTTTACACCTTGCGGGTTCCTGATAGGATTGTATAAACCGGAATTTTTAAACATTCCCACTAATATTGCCGATTCGCTGATAGTTAAATCCTTTGGTTCTTTGGAGAAATAAGTTTTTGCCGCTGAACTTACGCCAACAGAATTATTTCCAAAATCATATACGTTACAATACATTGCAATGATTTCATTTTTAGTGTATTGTCTTTCTAATCGAATGGCAATAATCCATTCTTTTATTTTTTGTACAATTCTAAAAGGCAGGAATTTAGACCCTTCTCCGTGGAATAATTGCTTGGCCAATTGTTGTGTCAAAGTACTCGCTCCACCGCTTGTTCCTAAACTGGAAATGGCTCTTAAAGTTCCTCTGCCGTCAATACCAGAATGCTCATAAAAACGAGCGTCTTCAGTAGCAATTAAAGCTTGAACTAAATTTTTAGGTAAATCGGAATACTTTAATTGAGATCTGTTTTTTTCAAAATACTTACCCAAAACTACTCCGTCAGCCGAAATAATTTCGGTAGCTAAATTAGAATCAGGATTTTCTAAGTCTTCAAAGGAGGGCATTGAACCGAAGATTCCCCAGGAAGCAAATAAGAAAAACAAACCGATGCCTCCCAAGCCTATAAAGAAGATTTTCCAAAATTTCCTTTGATAATGTGCAACATCTTTGACATTACCTTTTGCTTGATTATTATTTTTTTTGATAGCCATAATACTATTTTATTCTTTTTTTTCTATTCTAAAACCTACCTCTGTAATTCCATCTAAAGCTGTTACACCCGGAATTTTACCGTTTTCTCTAACCGCTTGTTTGATATGGACTTTGTATTTTGATTTGAATCTTACATTTTCTTTGTAAAAGAGCTTGCTTTCTTTTAAATCTGAGAAACCATTTCCTAAAAGTGTTCCGTCCGTTTCGGCCATTTGGTATTCAAGGGTGTCCACTTTTGTAAAACCATTTGGTAATTCTAATGCCACAATTAAAAACAGATTATTGAACTGATAATTGTTATTGGCTCTCAAATTCACAAATAGATTATATCGTTTTGTGGAATCTAATTCTGGTAAATTAAACGTTACAATACTGTCTTTGTGCCACGCACTACCAACTGATTTATATTCATCAAAAACCCTTTTTTTATCACATGAAATAAAAAGGGTTACAACCAAAAGCAGTAAAGCGCTATTTTTTATCCACATTTTTAGTAATAATTATTGGTTTTCTCGGCTCTGCAGGTTTTTTATCAGCAGGAGCTTGGCGGTTATTGTTTGCAGGTTTGTTGTTGTTATTGTTTGCAAGTTTATTGTTATTTGCAGGCTTATTATTGTTAGCCACAATTACATTTTCTCCCGCAGGTTTGCGTTTTTTGTTTGGTTTTTTCTTTGCCTTGGGTTGGTCAAAACGTGTTAGACTTTCTTGCCCCATAGCATTATTGAAGTTTTTCTCAGGCTCAACAATTAACTCAATAGCATAATCTTCTAACGAAGAAACTTTATTTTTTAGTTTGTTTTCAGCAACAATTTCTTTGACCTGATCAATTTTCAATACATGCCAATTTGCGAAGTTATTGGTATAAGCAAACCACATTAAACCTTTGAAAATATCTTGTTTCTGGCAAATAGCATCTCCTTTTTCGGTAACTAATTTTGTTTCGAAATCAGGGAAATGTTTCAAAGCATCCATGTACGTATCCAACTCATAGTTCAAGCAGCATTTTAACTTTCCGCATTGTCCAGCCAGTTTTTGCGGGTTCAAAGACAGTTGTTGGTAACGTGCCGCAGAGGTGTTTACACTTCTAAAATCCGTCAGCCAAGTAGAACAACACAATTCTCTTCCGCAAGAACCAATTCCGCCTAAACGAGCTGCTTCCTGACGGAAACCTACTTGTTTCATCTCAATTCGAGTACTGAATTCTTTAGCGAAATCTTTTATTAAGGCACGAAAGTCAATACGGTCATTTGCTGTGTAATAAAACGTAGCTTTAGATCCATCACCTTGAAATTCAATATCCGAAATTTTCATTTCCAGTTTTTGAGCAATCGCCAGTTCACGTGCGCGAACCTTCATCGGTTCTTCACGATCTCTTGCTGCGGACCAAATATCAATATCTTTTTGGGATGCTTTTCTATATATTTTCGGAATTTCATTGCTTGCAGGATTGGCTCCTTTTTTCTTCATTTGAATTTTAACTAATTCTCCTGTCAAAGTAACAATTCCAATATCATGACCCGGAGAAGCAAC
The DNA here is from genome assembly GCF_003314435.2 of Flavobacterium petrolei. Taxonomy (GTDB): domain Bacteria; phylum Bacteroidota; class Bacteroidia; order Flavobacteriales; family Flavobacteriaceae; genus Flavobacterium; species Flavobacterium petrolei. Next base: position 1,074,391 of record NZ_QNVY02000001.1, read on the forward strand.
AGTAGCAACGATGTCGCCCATGCTTAACGTTAATTTCTCTGTATTGCGGTAAAACTCTTTTCTTCCGTTCTTGAAACGTACTTCAACACAGTCAAAAGGGGCGTCGCCATTAGGCAAACTCATATTAGAAAGCCAATCGAAAACCGTTAATTTATTGCAGCTATCGGTGCCGCAAGTCCCATTATTTTTACAACCCTTAGGTGCGCCACCATCAGAAGTTGAACAACTTGTACATGCCATAATCTTATATGTAGTGTTGCGACTAGCACAACTTAAGTTCTTAAAACGTTTAATGTGTAAAGATAGTATTTTTTAATTTTACAGAACAACGCCTATTTGTGTCAATAAATCATAAATTTTTAATAAAAAAACCCACTACAAATCAAATTGTAATGGGTTGGATATAAATCTATATTTAATTAAAAGCTTAAGTTTCTTTCACCGAAATTATTTTCACCGGACAGGCTTTTGCTGCCAATTCGCAACTTTCAACAATGGAGTGGTCGTGTGATTTTAAAGTAAAAAAACCTTTGGCATTTTGCGAATGAATCAAAACTGATTTTCCGTCTTTCTTAGACATTTGAAATTGAACCGGCGCCATTTCAACGCAATAATTACATCCAATACATTTATCTCTTTGTAAAGTAACAATAACCATTAGGCTTCCACAATTTTATATAATTTGTCCGACATCCGGATTCTGAAAGGTAATTTTAAAGTACAATCATCGCCTTTGGTGGCTTTGTCAGCCGTAACATCATTGACAAACATTTCGTCGATAATCATTTCCTGCGCTCCGGTGCTTGGTCCTGTTACCAGAATTTTATCTCCAATTTTGATGTCGTACGCTTCAATTTTGAATTGACCAATGTTGGCTTTCGGGAAATAATGGGTTCCTTTTCCCACATAGACTTTCTTCTGTGTTGCCATCGATCCGGAAACATCACTCCATTCTCCCAATTCTTGTCCGAGATAATAACCGGACCAAAAACCGCGATTGTAAACTGTATTTAGCTCTTCTATCCAATCCACTACTTTTTCTTTAGAAAACGAACCTTCATAATAACTGTCAATCGCTTCCCGATACGTTTTGATCACGGTGGCAACATATTCAGGAGCACGGCCACGGCCTTCAATTTTCAACACCTGAATACCGGAATCAATGACTTGGTCCAGAAAATCTAAAGTGCATAAATCTTTTGGAGACATTAAATATTCGTTATCGACTTCGATTTCAAAACCAGTTTCCTGGTCAATTACCGTGTATTTTTTGCGGCAATTTTGTTTGCACGCACCACGATTTGCCGAGGAATTATTAGAATGTAAACTCAAATAGCATTTTCCTGAAACTGCCATACACAAAGCGCCATGACCAAAGATTTCAATCTCCACTAAGTTTCCGTTTGGACCTTTAATTTGTTCTTTTTCGATTTGAGCGGTGATGCTTTTTACTTGGCGTAAACTCAATTCCCGACTTAAAACCATCGTGTCTGCAAATAAACTGTAGAATTTTATGGTTTCAATGTTGGTCACATTCAGTTGAGTCGAAATATGGACTTCCATCCCAATGCCTCTAGCCATAGCGATAACCGCTTGATCAGAAGCGATAACTGCAGTGATATTCGCTTCTTTGGCTTTGTTTAATAGTGTTTTTACGACGGATAAATCGTGGTCGTAAATTATGGTGTTCAAGGTCAAATAACTTCGAACATTTTTAGTTTCGCAACGTTTGGCAATTTCCGGTAAATCGTCCATGGTGAAATTCACGGTGGCTCTAGCGCGCATGTTCAATTGCTCTACGCCAAAGTAAATAGAATCTGCACCATTATCTAATCCGGCTTGAAGCGACTCAAAGTTCCCGGCGGGAGCCATAAGTTCTATTTTGTTATTCGAGGTCATGATAAATTAGTCTAAAACTTTATATAATTTATCAGATAGTCGAATTCGGAATGGCAATTTGAAGGTACAAGTATCTCCAGAAACTGCTTTTTCTTGTGCTAAATCGTTCACCAGCATTTGTTCGATTACTACTTTTTGTTCTCCGGTTGTGGAACCTTTGATTAGAATCGTATCGCCAATTTTGATTTCGTTTTCTTCAATTAGAAATTGACCAATACTTGGTTTTGGAAAAAAATGCGTTCCTTTTCCGATATAGACTTTCTTAACTTTTGGTTCTTTTTTAACGGCAGTCCCGGCGCTTCGGGATGGTTTTTCAGCAACAAAAACACTATGCGTTTCTTCGTTGTTTTTGAAAGTCAAAACGTCTGATTTTCCTTTTTTGAAAATCTTATTTCCGTTTTTAATTCCTCTGCGAATGGCTTTTTGCTCTTCTTCCGGCAAGTGAATCACGCTCACACATTCTGTTGAACAGCAACCTTCCATTTTTTCCTTGCATGAGTCACATTGGATAAAAAGCAAATGACAACCTTCATTCACGCAATTCGTATGCACGTCACAAGGTTCCCCACATTGATGGCATTGCGAAACAATATCGTCTGTGATTCTTTCGCCCAAGCGGTGATCAAATACGAAGTTTTTTCCAATGAATTTACTTTCTAATCCTTCAGCTTTTACTTGGCGCGTGTATTCAATAATTCCGCCTTCCAGTTGGTATACGTTTTCAAAACCTTTGTGTTTGAAATAAGCGCTGGCTTTCTCACAACGGATTCCTCCGGTGCAATACATCAATAGTTTTTTGTCTTGTTTGTGTTCAGCAAGTTGTTCTTCTATGATTGGTAAACTTTCACGAAAAGTATCAACATCTGGTTTTATAGCTTTGGTAAAATGTCCAATTTCACTTTCGTAATGATTTCGCATATCGACCACAATCGTATTTGGATCTTCTAGAAGTTCATTGAATTCCTTGGCTTTTAAGTGAATTCCAATATTGGTCACATCAAAAGTTTCGTCAACCAAACCATCCGCCACAATCTTGTCGCGTACTTTTACCGTCAGTTTCAGGAACGAGTGATCGTCTTGTTCTACGGCTATATTCAATCGGATTCCTTTCATGAAATCATAGACTTCAATAGAATCTTTGAACGCATAGAAATTATCAGCAGGCAATGATAGCTGGGCGTTGATTCCCTCACTGGCTACATAAATTCGACCCAAAACTTCAAGTGAGTTCCACGCCAGAAATAATTCGTTACGAAATTGTGTTGGATTTGAGATTTGCGCATAAGCATAGAAAGACAGCGTAAGACGTTGTTTTCCGGCATCATCAATCATGATGGCTCTTTCCTCTGCGCTTAATGTGTTATACAGTTGCATGCTATAAACAGTTTTAAGTTGAGAAATATATTTTTTGCAAAAGTATGGAAAAAGGTTCAGAGGAGCAAAGTTTTGAAGGAAGTAAGGTTCGTAATCATTACAATAGACGCTTAATTTTCCTTAATCCCTTAATGGTTTCATTTTCTTGGAGCTTTTCCAGCTTTCCGCTATATCTCTTGTTGCAGCGATAGCGGAAACAAGAGGATGCCGCTGCAATCTGGGCTAGGGTAGTTGCGGTAAATAGAAGGTATTAGTTCTCTAAAATCGTATTTACTGCTTAGAGACACACGAAAGGATTCGTTCGGGAGCAGGGAGAAATAGTTTTTCTTAACAATTGATTATTTATTTAGCACTTTATTCGTAGTTATCTCTACGGATTTGATTGCGCCTACCGGAGATATTTTTACATTTTTATTTCCTTTTTCCACATAAAAATAATTAGAACTGTTTGAGCCAATTAAATATATTTCTTTAGTTTGACCATCGCCAAAAGTTATTTCATAATCATACTTCAATTCATTGTTAGAAATTTTACTCGCAACTTTGCTTCCGCTTCCTAGCCCTAATCCTAAAAAAAAGCACAACAAACCAAATGCAAACATTGAGATAAAATACTTACCAAAATATGCTCTTACTTCCTCTTCAGTTATATCTGATAGAGGTTTTTTGGAACCAATTTTTTTCTTTAACCAATCCTTATTGAAGTTTTTGGAAATTAGAAAACTTGCTGAGTATAATACAAGAATAAAAATAGTAAAACCCAAAAGAATTATAGGTGTCGAAGTTAAGTCAGCAATTGGACTAATTAAGACATCCATGATATTAGAATATTTCAAGATATTTATTCCTACTTGATAATAATAAATACTTTCTTTTATTATCCCAAGAGCAACTAAGAATATGTATCCAAATGGTAGTGTTTTTTGTATAATTTCGCTGAGTTTCATTAGTGTTTTTTATGGTATTGCAGTTATTTAAATAGAATGGTGTAAGTTATTTAAATCAAATATATACAAATTATCGAATTGATTTTATTTGTTTTTCTGTAATAATTAGCCCAGATAGTCCCGAAGCTTCGGGAGAAATCCTTTTTTATCCGCTTTTTTAGCGGGAAAAAAGATTGAAACGAATAGCTGGAAGTGGCTCCAAATAAAAAAACCACGCCGAGACGTGGTTTTAAATTTTATGCTTTGGGATGTATTAGCAATATTCGTTGAAAGCGTCTTTCAAGTTCTCAGCAATTAATTCTGCTGGGCGACCTTCAATGTGGTGACGCTCTAGCATGTGTACTAATTCTCCATTTTTGAACAAAGCCATACTTGGCGATGATGGAGGAAAAGGGAACATGTGTTGTCTTGCAGCATCAACTGCGTCTTTGTCAACTCCTGCAAAAACAGTGATTAAATGGTCTGGTTTTTTAGCGCCATCTAAACTCATTTTTGCTCCTGGACGTGCGTTTCTAGCAGCACAACCACAAACCGAATTCACAACTACAAGTGTTGTTCCTTCTAATTTCATTGCGTTTTCTACTGCTTCAGCACTATGTAAATCTTGAAAACCTGCAGCTGTTAATTCCGCTTGCATTGGTTTTACCATTTCTTCTGGATACATATCTTTTTATTTTAAATCAATATTAATTTTGAGTTGCAAAGTTACAAAGTTTACAATCAAGAATAGAAGTTCAATTATAAAGTTTTGTTATAGTTTGATTGTTATTTCATTGCTTTTAAAGCCACGTGAAAAATAGCTTTTATAAATAGCATTTTTGGACATTTTAAAATCACTTGAATATCTTCGTATAAAGTAGTTTCCTCGTCCAGAAATTTAAAAATCAAGGTTGGATTTCCTTTTTTGAACATCGAAGAAAAAATGTGGGAACCCAATTCGTTTTTTCGGTCCAAAATGTCTAACAAAAGTAAATCGTAAAACCAGAATTTTGTCTTTCTATGAAATTTTGTGAAGTCAGTTTCCCTTTGCAGAAAGGCAACCAATTCACTTGATTTTTTATCGGAATTTTTGAAAGTATAACCCGTACTGGCTTTTGTCCAACCGCCGGAAGTTCCTATATTGAGTACGTTTTTAGTATTTGCTTTCCAAAAAGGATAACACGTCATAGGAATACTGCCTTGCTCTTTTTCGACGATTTCATAGTTCGTAATCCCAAGGTTTTTGAGGTACTTTTTGATTTCGTTTTCGTATTCTTCCTTTTTTAAATGCTGGTGCGAAAACAAGGTGTATTCCAGTAAAGCTTCGGTTTTTGATGTGGGTAACACATACATAAAACGGGTGTTTCCTTTTTGTTCCACCGAAAAATCCATGAAAGTAGCTTGTTCTTGATTGAAAATAGGCTTTTCGCTTTTGATAAACCAACCAATAAAATGCTGTTGTAAAAGGGGGTATTTTGTCTGGCTTTCTGCTTTGTATTTGTTGTAAATGCTATTGAAAAGTTTGGAACAGGAAAAACTCTCTTTTTCAGTTTGTACCAGAATTATAGTTTCAGATTCTTCGATTTCTAAGACTTTTTCATTTATAAAAGTGATATTTTCTTGTTTCGAAAGCAAGTCAAATACCTGGTTGTAAAAATCCAGTCCTTTGACCATATTGTAGTGATACGGTTGCAAGTCTAAATCCCTGCGAAAATCTTCATTGGCAAACAAAGCCGAATCCCATTTCTTGGAAATAGATTGTTCCCAAACCGAATCGGTTGTTTTCCAAAAACACCAGGTTCTGTCGTTGGTTTTTTTAGTGTTTTCATCCAATAACAAAATACTCTTGTCCTTAAATTTACCGGATTGTACCAATTTATATACGGTCATCAAAGCCGATAATCCAGCGCCGGTAAAAATATAATCGTAGTGTTTCATTTGAGAATTTGACATTTCCCCAAAAATAGACAATTTTATTCTTTTAGTTTGGCTAAAATCAGCTTTAATTCTTTTGGTTTTAAGTACCCGCTGTGCTGAAAAATAATCTCGTTTCCACTGTTCAAAACACACAAAACAGGAAAGTTCAATTGCTTATTTATTGTTCCGAGTGCGATTGCCAGTTCATGTGTTCCGAAGTTGTTTCCTGTGGGTTTGAATTGAAAAGTGGTTTTATTGAAAACTACCGTTCGTTTTTCTTCGGCATTGAAATCAACAAAATAAAAAGTGTTGTTAAGCTCCATGATGATTTCCTCATTTTTGAAAGTGGTGTTTTTCATCGCATGACAAAATTGGCACCAATCGGTTTGAATGAAAACAATCGTTTTTCTCTTTTCGATTGTTTGTATACTGTCTATTTGTTCGAAGGAAACCGAATGCAACTGCGCAAATCCAGCCGGAATCGCACAGCATAATAACAATAGTAAATAAAGATTCTTTTTCATTATTTTAAAGTATAGCGAAGGCCGAAAAAGCTTCTGATTCCTTGGTTCGGCCCATAGACATAAGTCGTGTCAAACGTTAATCCATAAGGGTTTTCGGGTGTTGCTAACACTTGACCGTTTGTATCATAAGTTACATTTTTTTCAAAAGGATCATTGGTTCTTGCAATCAAAAATGGATTGTTTTGTTTAGGCAAAAAGTTCAGTAGGTTTTTAATTCCGGCATAGAATTCAAAGTTTTTCAAACCAGAATACGTGAATTGGATGTTTTGCAAACTGTACCAAGGCGATTCCGCAGCGCGAGGATCTAAAGCACTTAAAAGAGGCAATTGCATCGGACTGTATACATTTCCAGTATAGTCTACATTCAAATCAATTGCTTGAATTTTATACGAAACACTCCAGGTTGCCGTAAATTTTTCGGTTAGAAAAGGTGTTTCTTTTCGGCCATTTTCAACGTTTTTGTTGTCAAGAAAAGAAGCGCCTGTGATAATCTTTAATCCATTTGGAAAATTGAAATCAATATTGGTACTGATTCCTTGGTTTATCGCATAACCATTGATGTTGTCATAAATAATTTGGTTGGGATTCGTATCGTAGTCCGACACAATTTTATTACTGAATCGCGTATGGAAAAAGGAAGTTTCAATTCCAATAAAAGTTCCGTTGTCGAGATTTATCTTCTTGATATAAATCAAATTGGCATTTATGGATTGTTCCGGTTTCAGGTTATTGGCAATTACAATTTCACGAGCGCCAGTCAAAGCAGCATGGTCTTCGGTAAATAGATTGACTACTCTAAAACCCGTTCCTGCATTCAAACGTATGATATTATTGTCGTTCAATTTCCATTTATAAGCAATTCTTGGTGTTAAGATGCTTCCGTGAAACGAGTTGTAATCATAACGCATTCCCAGTAATAGCTTGTGTTTTTCTGTAAACGTGATTTCGTCTTGAACAAAAATTCCCGGTAACCAGGTCTTTTCCGGGTTGTTGTCCCCCAGTTTTGAAGTTGCCGGTGTATTGTCATCGTAATAATTATAACGGGTGGCAATTCCGGTAAGTAAATCATGGTTTCCTATTTTTTTGTCCCAAGTCAATTGTAGAAAACCAATCTTTTGATTCGCAATATAACTCGTCGTGCCGTATCGGCTGTCTTGAAAATGTACATTTCCTGAAAAGGAAAGCATCAGTTTTTCCTGAAATGGCAATTGGTAACTTCCAATCAATTCCGCTCGTTTGGTATAAATGCTTTCGCCATAGATTTCGTCACCGCCACGGTGTTTTTTCTCCCAACGCACATCGCCGCCAAAACGGTCTTCATAAACGCCCCGCGCCGCAATGGTGAACAATCGATTTTCTTTTCTGTCGAAAGTCCATTTTTGAAAAAGGGAAACTCTGTCCGAAAGGGAAACATCGGTAAAACCGTCGTTATCGTTGTCAATTTTTTGATTGTAGCTGAAATAATTTAAACCTAAAATTGCCGTGGCTTTCTTCCCAACATTGAGCTTTACTCCTAAATCAACATTGGTTTCCAACCAAGAAGTAGAAAACACATCAGCAGAGAATAGGGGAGCGTTTATCGGATTTTTGGTAATGATATTGATCAAACCGCCCACGGCTTCACTGCCGTATAAAGAAGAAGCGGGACCTTTTACAATTTCTATTCGTTCCACCAGTGAATTTGGAATTCCGGATAATCCATACACCGTAGATAAACTGCTCACGATGGGCATTCCGTCGATTAAAACCAAAGTATACGGACCTTCCAACCCATTAATGTGGATGTCGCCCGTGTTGCAAACCCCACAATTCAGTTGCGGTCGTACGCCATTTACATTTTGTAAGGCTTCATAAATACTGGCCGTTGGGTTTTTCTTGAAGAATATTGGAGAATAAACTTCTACTGGAACGGCGCTTTCTAATCTTTTTACCGCCTTCAATGTTCCCGAAACCACGACTTCGTTAAGTTGGTTTTCGGTATTTGAAAGTTCAAAATCCAGAATGTTGTTTTCATTACTTTTGACGGTTATGTTCTTTTTTAAAGTTTGAAAACCTTCTGCAACAATTTGTATTTTATAATTTCCCTCAGCAATATTCTCGATGCTGTATTTTCCTAAACTATCCGTTTGGGTGGCGTATTTTGTTCCAATTAAAAAAATATGAGCCTTCAAAACTCCTTTTTTTTCTGATGAAACAAATCCCGAAAGACTCGTTTTTTCTTGGCTGTAGCCAAAGTGAAACATCAGAAAAATAAATAACACACATAATTTTTTCATTATACTTAAATTAAATTTAGACAAAACTAAAAATTATTATTTGATTTATGTAAAATAATTTTGGTTTATGATTAAAAAAAAGCGGTTCATCATGACAATGAACCACTTGATTACCCAATAATTAACCAAAACGATCAGGATTTATAACTATTATATTTTATTTAAAACGGCTATTTCTTTGTCGTTTTGATATGCTCTAGCAATAGGAAAAGCATCTTTGCTGGAGAAAAAACCATCTTGCAAATCCATAATTTCATCGGCGGTGCAAAGGCAATTTTCTAGTTGTTTCCGAATCAAATTTTCCTCCATTTGCAGGCCTATGAATACGATTTCGTTTAAGCGGTCCCCAAAATTAGCGGTCCATCGTTCCTCAATAATGTCTTGGTTTTCGACAAAATTGTTAAAAGTCATGCGTTCTCCCAGCGACATGCTGGCCCACCATACGCCTGCGCCTTCAGCCTTCATAGATCCTCCGGCCTGACTCCAGTTGATGGCTTGCTCCGGTCTGGAAGCAATCCAGCAAAGTCCTTTACTTCTGATGATGTTTTGGGGAAAATACTTTGTCAGGAATTGCCAAAAACGTTGTGGGTGCAAGGGGCGTTCGTCTCGAAAAACAAAAGATGAAATTCCATATTCTTCGGTTTCAGGCGTATGAATTCCTTCGAGTTCCTGCATCCATCCGGCTGATGATTCGGCTTCTTCGTAGTTGAATAATCCGGTGTTTAAAATGGCGCTTGGTGGTACTTTTCCTAGAACGGAAGTGATTAGTGTTGCAACAGGATTTAATTTTTGAATGGAGGCTTTTAGAATTTCCAGTTCTTTTTGGGTAACCAAATCGGTTTTGTTCAGAATAATAACGTTGGCAAACTCTACTTGATCGACCAGCAGGTTTACAATTGTTCGATTATCGTTTTCAATATCTGATGCTTTTCGGTCTTGAAGGGTTTGGGCTGAGCCAAAATCTTTAAAGAAATTAAAGGCATCGACCACGGTGACCATTGTATCAATAAAACTAAATTGAGATAAATCAATGTTTTCCTCTTCATTTACAAATGAAAAAGTTTGCGCTACCGGAATCGGTTCGCTGATTCCGGAGCTTTCAATCAGCAGATAATCAAAACGGTTTTCTTTGGCTAATTTCTCAACCTCAATCATTAAATCTTCCCGCAGCGTGCAGCAAATACAGCCGTTGCTCATTTCGATTAACCGCTCTTCAGTGCGAGACAATGTGTTTTCTGCTTTTACTAAATTGGCATCAATGTTAACCTCACTCATATCGTTTACGATTACAGCTACTTTTAAACCTTCTTTATTGTGTAGGATATGATTGAGCAAAGTAGTTTTTCCGGCTCCTAAGAAACCGGATAAAACGGTTACGGGTAATTTTTTCATTAGTGCGTGTTTTTATGATTGCTGTAGTTTATCAAATGCCCGAGAATCATTCCAATGCCACCAACGATTAATAAATTAGTATGATAATCCAAAAAAATATCAATAAACGCACTCAGGAGGATTAGGGTGATTGAAGTTAAAAGCAATACTACAACGATTAAACTTGCTTTCTTTATAATGTTTAAAACCGCCCATAATCCAACAGTAGCAAAAGCTAAATCGATATACGGATTGTGAGACAGTCCTAAAGGGAGTATTGACAGTAAAGGGAAAATTAAACAATGGAGCAAGCATAATCCGGCACTCGAAATCCCTAAAATATCCATTTTTAATGATGTAGTTTTCTTCATTTTCTTTTATATTTGCTTAATGCAATTGTGTTGCAAATATAGAAATATAATTTATAACGCAACAATGTTGCGTTTAATTTTATTTGATTATGAAAACAACTCGAAATACAACCGCCAAAACAACCATTTTAGAAATTATAAAAAATTCTGAAGTTGCTTTATCGCATACTGAAATTCAGGCGTTAAGCCAAAATGTTTGTGATCGAGTTACGATTTATAGGGTTTTAGATCGCTTGGTTGCTGAGGATGTGATTCATAAAACAGTAAATTTAGACGGAACCATCAAGTATGCGAGTTGCCATCACCTGCATGATGATGTTATACACACCCATAATCACATTCATTTTAGTTGCGAGAAATGTCACTTGGTTACATGCCTTGAAAATGTAGAACCAACCTTTAAATTGCCACCCAACTACTCAGTAAGAGAAGTCAATTTTACGCTTTCCGGATTGTGTCCTAACTGTTTATAGTTTGCTAATTTATTTTAGACTTGGCTAAAAATATATTTTTGGTATTCTTTTTTGTTTATATTTGTTGTTGTAATTGGTTTCCAATCACTCTTTTCTGCATGATATGTTATGTGGAAAAAATATTCAAAAAAACAGAACATGACCTTTTCAGAAGAAAATTATCTCAAGACCATTTACCACCTTACTTCCGTTTCGGATGCAGATATTAGCACTAATGCTATTGCTGAAAAAATGGAAACCAAAGCATCATCCGTTACCGATATGCTCAAGAAACTCTCCGAAAAAGACTTAGTCAATTACGTAAAATATCAAGGCGTTTCCCTTACTGACAAAGGAAAATTAGCGGCGAAGATGATTGTTAGAAAACACCGACTTTGGGAATGTTTTCTGGTAGAGAAACTAGATTTTTCTTGGGATGAGGTACACGATATTGCGGAACAATTGGAACACATCAAATCCGAAAAACTGATCAATAAATTGGATGATTTTTTGGGAAATCCTACCGAAGATCCACATGGAGATCCTATTCCGGATGCTAATGGACGAATTATAAAAGTTGAAAAGCAACTGCTTTCTGAATTCGAGAAAAACCAAATCGGGATTTGTGTCGGTGTTAAAGATACATCTTCTGATTTTTTAAAATATTTAGACAAACAGGAAATTGCTTTGGGTTCCCAAATTGAAATTATCGAAAAGGAAAGTTTTGATTCCTCTTTCAGAATTCGGGTTGGAACCAAAGAAATAACCATTTCAAATAAAATAGCCAGTAATTTATATATCAAATAATTATGTTTCAATCTATAGTAGATTATTTCACGAGTATCGACCCAATATTAGCCGCTTTGTATGCGAGTTTGTTTACTTGGTTCCTAACGGCTTTAGGGGCTTCGTTTGTTTTTATGTTTAAAACCATGAATCGGACGGTTCTTGACGGAATGCTCGGGTTTACGGGAGGTGTTATGGTTGCGGCCAGTTTTTGGAGTTTATTGGCTCCAGCCATAGAGATGACGGGCGGGGAAGGATTTGCAAAAGTGATTCCTGCAGCTTTTGGTTTTTTCCTTGGTGCGCTTTTCATTTTCGGAATTGATAAAGTGTTGCCGCATTTGCACATCAATTTTAAAGTTACCGAAGGAATCAAATCGCCTTGGCAACGCACCACATTATTGGTTTCGGCAATTACACTACACAATATTCCGGAAGGATTGGCGGTTGGAGTTCTGTTTGGTGGTGTTGCTGCTGGTATTCCGGAAGCTTCCATCGCGGGCGCTGTTACGTTAGCAATTGGTATTGGAATTCAGAATTTTCCGGAAGGAATCGCTGTTGCCATGCCGTTGCGCAGAATGGGAATGAGCCGATGGAAAAGTTTTATGTACGGACAATCTTCTGCATTAGTTGAGCCGGTTGCCGCTGTTTTAGGCGCTTTTGCAGTCACATTTTTCACTCCAATTTTACCATACGCTTTGGCTTTTGCCGCAGGCGCGATGATTTTTGTGGTGGTCGAAGAAGTAATTCCGGAAACACAACAGGATAAAAATACGGATATTGCCACGCTCGGTTTCGTTGGAGGATTTATTGTGATGATGGTCTTGGATGTGGCTTTAAGTTAGGAACTTAGTGTTTTTAAAAGAATATAGTAATCTTGTAAACATAATGTATGAAAAAGTCAATTCTATTCCTTTTTATGATGATCAGCAGTGTAGCTTTGGCGCAAAGCCCAGAATCACAAAAAGTTAAATACACAACTATAAAGCAGAAAGTCTGTCCCAATCAAAAAGGATTTCAATTGGTTTTAAAAGCAATTGTTTCTGATTCTCGTTGCCCTGAAGGTGTGACTTGTATTTGGGCGGGAGAAGCTAGTGCTGTTGTTTCGGTGTACAAAGATTCAAAATGGATTGAAGATACGACTTTGGTGTTTTCGATGAAAAACGAAGAAGACAATAAAAAGTGGTTCTCTAAATATCTGCCTGAAAAACAAAAGAAGATAAAAAACATTGGTGTGGTGCCGTATCCAAAAGAAGGAAGCAAGATTGATCCGGAAGAGTATTACCTGAAAATTGGTTACTTAAAACAAGATTAGCTACAACCACAATCACCGCTGCCACAGTTTTTATCGGATTTTTTCTTTTTGAAAAAGAATTTTTTAATCAAAAAAGCCAGTGCTATTCCGAGTGCTAAAAAAGCTAAAATTTCTTGAATATCCATATTGTAAATATAAGAAAAAGCAACCCGTAAAGGTTGCTTTTTTGCGTTAAACTAAAGACAAAGTTTTACAACTGCGCCATGATTCCAAAGTAAATTCTAAAGTTTTACTTCAGATTAAGAAACAGCTTTCTACATCTATTTAAAATTTGGCTCCCACCGAAATGTAAAATGTTCTTCCTTCACTTGGTAAGATACCTGGTCCTGGATATCCGGAAGCACGTCTTGTAGCGTAAGCATCGTCAAGAACATTATTTATTCCTGCTCGAATGTTGTATTTTTCTAAGAATTTATACTCTGATGAAAAGTCAAATACATTGTATTTATCTAGCAATCCTGTAACTCCATTGGCAGAAGGTGTTGTAGTATTGTTCGCATCTGTAAATATTTTTCCTGTTAAGCGGTATTGCAGGGTAGTTGATATGTTGTTTTTTCCCCATGAAAGACCAAAGTTATGAATGTAACGCGGAGCATTTTCTACTCTTTTTCCGTCAAGGTTTGAGCTTGTAATAACTGTATTTGGGGTAGATCCTGCTGTTGTAAAAGTCTCAAAATCGGTGTAGCGACTATCAATAAAACTCATCGATGCAAAAAAGTCTACATTCCCTATTTGCTTATCAACTTCTAGAAAACGTGTAATATTGATGTTAAAAAAGCTCTCGATCCCCTTGTTTACTGTAGTTCCTAAATTTGTTCTGTATAAAAAAGTCCCTTGTGATGGATCATTATTTGTAAACTGTCTCACTCCACCAATACGATTGTTGTATTCAAGGTAAAATAAACCAATGTCAAAATTGATGTAATTGTTTATATTTCCTCTATATCCTAAATCAGCATTATATCCGCTTGCATCCTTTAAGTTTGGATCAATCACATCAGTAACTGCAGGTGGTGTCAAATCAGAGAAAAGTATCGGTCTGTAGGCCTGAGATACATTAGCATACACATTTGTGCTTGCAAATTTATATTCTAAACCTAATCCAAATAAAGCTTTGTTTCGTACGATAGGATCGGCGTCAAAATTTACAGTAACTCCATTGTTTACTGCAAATAAGCCTGCACCACTAGAGGTTATATGTTCAAAACGCACACCTGGTGTTGCACTAAATTTTTCCGTAATTCTAAACTGATTTTCAGCAAAAAAAGCAATGTTTTCAGTTTTGAATTTTATGTTTCTAGGGTAATCATTACTTACAGATAAGTCAAAATCACTTCCTGTGGTACCATTTCCGCTTTGTTTACGAATAGTTGTTGCTTGGTAAGCACGTGCTCCAAAAGCCAAGTTGTGTGAGGTTGAACCCAATTTATATTTTAAAATATTTCTATTTTCTGCCCCAAAGTTTTTGTAAAAATCTCGATCTACTCGTCGGTTTGCATAGTTATCCGTTGTTGGGTTTATGGCGTCTGGAACGTTTGGAGTGGCAGTAAACCCAACGCTATTGCGCTCTCCAATAAGACCAAATAATTTGGTGTTGGACGTTAAATTTTCATTGATCTTGGTGTCTAATTGAATCGAGAAAACGTTCCAAGGTGTTCCAAACCAATTTCGATTGCGCGAGGATTGCTGTGGGTCTTGTTCATATTGCACATCCGTCAAACCTCCTGATTGTTTCATCTCGTAATCCATATTGGTATACTCTGCAGAGATTTTTGTGTTTGTATTAAAACGATACTCTAAGAAAGCATGCGTATTACGGACGGTATATTCTCCGTTTTGTCTCCATCCATCAGCACTTCTGGAATGGTTGTATACATAATATGAAAAGTTTTTTAGTGTTCCACCTATTGCGTTGTATGAACTCATTAATCCATAACTACCTACGCTGTTTTGGGTTTCAAACGTAAATTTTTTCTTTGTCTCTCTTTTTAATACATAGTTTAACATTCCTCCAAATTGAGGTCCAAATTGTAGTGAAGCTCCTCCGCGTATCAATTCGATCGTTTCTACTGCCTCAAGTGGTGGATTGTAGTATGCTTCTGGATACCCAAAAACGTCTGATGAAATATCATAACCATTTTGTCTTGTATTCAATTCCCAACTTCTGTTGGGACTCAACCCTCTTACACCTACATTTATTTGTATCCCTGACCCTTCGTTTTCCCAAATATTCACTCCAGGAACTCTAGAAAAAGTTTCGCGAGAATTATTTGTAGTGAAGTTTCCGTTAATATTTGAAAGTTTTAGAACCTCGTTTTTTTTACCAGAAAACAAGACGTTCTCTCTTACTTCAGGCATTCTTTCTGGACTTTGAATTTTTGTTGTGATAATCACAGGCAATAAAGTCTTGACAGTGTCATTTAAATTTTTATCAATTTCTTGTGCAAATAAGGTTGTCGTAAGAAAGAATATTCCAAGCGAAAAGGCATTTTTCATTTATCTTTATTTAGATTAAATCTAGAATGCAAAGGTAAAATCGAAATCTTATTTAGACAAATTAAAAATAAAAAAATTGTAAAATTTAACGTTTGTTGATTTAATAAACGACGTTTTATTTCAAGATTTGGTATGCAATTAAAGCTACAACATAAGCAAATCCAGACATGAAGATCAATTGTCCTGCTGGCCATTTCCAGGAATTGGTTTCTTTTTTAGTAACCGCTAACGTACTGGCGCATTGCATGGCAAAAGCATAAAACAACAGTAATGATATTCCAGAGGCAAAGTTGAAAATCTTTTCTCCGGTAACGGGATTGATTTCGGCAGCCATTTTGTTTTTGATGGTAACTTCATTATCGCTTCCTCCAACGCTGTAAATCGTAGCTAATGTTCCGACAAAAACTTCTCTGGCAGCAAAAGAACTGATAATGGCAATTCCAATTTTCCAGTCGTAACCCAATGGTGAAATGGCAGGTTCAATGGCTTTTCCCATGATTCCAATATAGGAGTTTTCCAGTTTTTGCGATGCGACAGCATTTTCAAATTCGGTTTCTGGCAACGGATTGTTTATCGTATTCTCAATGACAATTTTTTCGGCATTATTGAATTTTTCTCCGGGTCCGTAAGAAGCTAAGAACCATAAAACGATAGAAATAGCCAGAATGATTTTTCCGGCTCCAAAAATAAAAGCCTTTGTTTTTTCGATCACATTGATTCCCACATTCTTGAAAAGCGGTAATTTATAATTAGGCATTTCTACTACAAAGTATGTTTTTCCTTTGATTTTAAGAATTTTATTCAAAATGTAAGCGGAGAAAATAGCCATTCCAAAACCTAAAAGGTACAACAACATCAAAGTCATTCCTTGCATGTTCAGAAATCCAAAAACACGATTGTCCGGAATTACAAGTGCAATAATGATAGCGTAAACAGGTAATCTGGCAGAACATGTTGTGAATGGAGTTACCAAAATCGTAATTAATCTTTCTTTCCAGTTTTCGATATTTCGGGTAGCCATAATTGCCGGAATCGCACAAGCGGTACCAGAAATAAGTGGCACCACACTTTTGCCCGATAAACCAAATTTACGCATGATTTTGTCCATCAGGAAAACCACTCGGCTCATATATCCGCTTTCTTCCAGTATCGAAATAAACATAAACAGGAAGGCAATTTGGGGTATAAAAATCAAAATTCCGCCAATTCCCGGGATGATTCCCTGCGAAATTAAATTGGTTAAAACTCCGGCTGGCAGTTCTTCGGCAGCATGTGTGCTCAAAGACGCAAAAGAAGCATCGATGAAGTCCATTGGAATTTTAGACCATTCAAAAATAGATTGGAAAATAACAAACAAAATCAAAAAGAAAATGACATATCCCCAAACTTTATGAGTTAGCACGCGGTCGAGTTTGCTACGGTAGTCTCTTGCAACTGAGGAATCAATTTTTAGTCCCACTTTCAAAACATCATTGATGAATTGGTAGCGTTTTATAGTTTCTTTTTGTTGCAGACGTTTTAAATCTGAGTGCGATTTTGTGAACGAGCTTCGGACTTCATTACGTTCTAAATTCAGGAAATTTACGTCTTGAGTAATCACCAACCATAATTTATAAAGCAATTGATTGGGGAATGCTTTGCGCAAACTGTTGAAATATTCCGGATCAATTACAGAGGCATTCAGGCAAGGTTCACTTGAAATAGTTCGGTAGCTGACAATCAACTTTTTCAACTCATCAATTCCATACCCTTTTCTGGAACTGATTAATGCAATTTTAGTTTTTAAGTGCTCTTCAAGATACGGAATATCCAGCGTAATCCCTTTAAATTTCATTCTGTCAGCCATATTGATGACCAATATAGTTGGAATTTCTAAATCTTTTATTTGGGTAAAAAGAAGTAAGTTTCGTTTTAAATTTTCCACATCGGTAACAACAAGGGCTACGTCAGGATATAATTTATCGTTTTTGTTTAGCAATAATTCAATGACTACATTTTCATCAATGGAACTGGCATTCAGGCTGTATGTTCCGGGTAAATCCAGAATATTTGCCTTTATATTATTGGGTAATTTGCAGAAACCAATTTTTTTTTCAACGGTAATTCCGGGATAATTCCCCACTTGTTGGTTCAAACCCGTAAGCTGATTGAAAACAGAAGTTTTACCCACATTTGGATTCCCGATCAAAGCGACATTGATGTTTTGTTTGCTTACCATAAGTTGGTTTTTATAATGTCAACCTCAATTTCTTTTGCAGTTTCCACCCGAATTGCAACATGTGAACCATTAATATTCAAATATAAAGGATCTCCAAAAGGAGCAATTTGAAGTAATTCAACCATATTGCCGGGCAAGCAACCCATTTCCAATAATTTTAATGGAACGGTGTCGATGTCAAAGTCTTTTATGATGGCTTTTTCGCCTTTTTTGAGAGAATGTATCGTTGTTTGCAAACCTTATTTAGATTGAATTAAGATTGCAAAAATACACATTTTAATACAAACACAAATGATAATTATCACATTTATACGGTAATTAAAACAAATCAATCCAACAGATAATACAGCGAATATCTTTATAAAAACTGGGGTTCGTTTAAATGCTTCTTATTCGTTACTCAAAAAAGTGATGTCTTCAATTAATCGTTTCATGTCCTCTTTGTTGGTGCCGTCATAAAAGCCACGAACTCTTTTTTTGGTGTCGACCAAAACAAAATTTTCGGTGTGAACCATGTCATAAAGTTCACTTGGTTTTCCAAGTTTCACGGCCAAATAGGATTTTCTGGCCATTGTATAAATTTCTTTTTTATCTCCCGTCACTAAGTTCCATTTGTTATCATCAACATGGTGTTTTTTTGCGTAAGCTTTTAAAACAGGAACGCTGTCTGTTTCCGGAAAAACAGTGTGAGAGAGTAATTTTACCTTTGGATTATTGGCGAAAGCTTTTTGGATATCGGATAAGTTGGTGGTCATTTTTGGACAAATGGAACCGCAAGTGGTAAAGAAAAAATCAGCCACATATATTTTGCCTTCGTAATCTTTTTGGGTGATGGTTTTTCCGTTTTGGTTGATGAATGAAAAATCAGCAATCGTATGGTATTTGCTTTTATACTGAACCGTGCTATCCACTAATTCCGGATTTACATCTGCGGGATTAAAAATGGGAAGTGTTTTTTTTGGCTTTAAAGCCGAATAAAATAAAGATAAAATGATTGCCGAAAGAACAATGAAAACCCCAAAAAAGAGACGGTATTTTTTAAAAAACTCTGACATAGTGCTATTTTGATGCAAAAATACGAAAACGAGATTTGTTTTTAATTCAAATTAACACAATACTCACGTCAAACGCATTATAATTAAAGTTTAAACCACATAGAAACATAGTGTTTATTCCTGTAAAAATAAATTTTGAAGGAGATAAGAGTTTACAATAGAAAAAAGCATTGGCTTTTTTTCTATGTCACCTAAATTTCGAATGTTCGGAACAGATTTAAATCAAAAATTAAATTCTATGTTTCTATGTGGTTCAATTTTTAATGCGTTTGACCTAACACAATACTTAGTTTAGATAGATTCCTTCGAAATATAAGGATATGAAATTAATGCCTTTTATGATTAAACCTTTTAGAAGTTTTTGCGTCAAATAAAGATGTATTCGTAAATAATAGATTTTAACTAAAAATCAAATTATTTATTAATAGCTTTGTTAAACTAACTAATAACTAAAAAAAATGAAGAAAAACAGCAATAAGCAATTGCTTTTTGTGATTCCCGCAATTATGGGCTTTGCGGTGAGTCAAGCGCAAACCGCTCCTGCAGCTAAGGAACCGGGAATCAATGTGAATTACATGGATAAAAACGTGAAACCAAGTAATGATTTCTTTCGCTATGTGAATGGAACTTGGTTGAACAATACGGAGATTCCAGCTGACAGAACCCGTTGGGGTAGTTTTGACGAATTGCGTCAAAGAACAGATGCTGATGCTTTGGCAATTTTAAAAGACGCCACAACAAACCCAATCTATAAATCGAATACAGATCAAGGAAAAGCGATTAATCTTTATAAATCTATTCTTGATACTGTAGGAAGAAACAAGTTAGGAATAGCGCCTTTGAAACCGTACTTGAAAAAAATTGATGCGGTTAAAAATGCCAAAGATTTAGAGGCTTTATTGATTGAAATGGAACCTATCGGTGGTATTGGATTCATGGGTGCTGGTGTAGGAACTGATGCAAAAAACAGTAGTAGAAACGTGATTAACTTAGGCCCTGGAGGTGTAGGTTTGCCAGACAGAGATTATTATGTTTCTGAAGATGCCGATTCTAAAGAGAAACGTGCTAAATATGTTTTACACGTTGCCAAAATGTTGCAGTACTTGGGCGATAAGCCTGCTGTTGCAAAAGCTAATGCTGATAAAATCCTGGCTCTTGAAATTGCCATGTCTAAACCAAGATTAGACAGAGTAGAACGCAGAGACCGTCGTAAGTCCTACAACCCAATGACATTGGCTGAATTGAGTAAATTGACTCCATCCATCAACTGGAATAATTATTTCACAAAAATTGGATTGACAAAAGTGGATACCGTAATCGTATCACAACCTAAATACATGACCGCTCTAGAAACTATTTTCAAACAAAATAAAGTGGAAGATTGGAAAGCATACATGCGTTGGAGTTTGTTGAACAGAGCTTCAAGCCAATTGTCTACTGAAATTGAAAACGCAAACTTTGAGTTTTACGGAAAAACGTTAACAGGTGCTGTAAGCCAGAGACCACGTGACGAAAGAGCACTTCAAACAATCAATGGAACTGTTGGAGAAGCGTTAGGAAAATTATATGTTGAGAAAAAATTTCCGGCTGAAGCCAAAGTAAAAGCGGAGAAAATGATTAAAAACATCTTCTTGGCTTTCGAAAACAGAATCAACAATTTATCTTGGATGTCTGCAGAAACAAAAGTAAGCGCGCTTGCTAAATTGCATAAATCAAGAATTAAAATTGGATATCCTGACAAATGGAAAGACTATTCAGCCTTGACGATTAAAAGTCCGGAAGAAGGTGGGACCTATTTTGAAAACTCAAAAAACATGGCGAAATGGCGTTTTGAGGAAAACTTAGCCGAGTTGAATAAACCAGTGGATAAAGAAAAATGGGGAATGTCACCACAAACGGTAAATGCCTATTACAATCCTTCAAATAACGAAATTGTATTCCCGGCAGCGATTTTGCAACCGCCTTTTTATAATTATCAAGCGGATGAAGCGGTAAATTATGGTGGAATCGGTGGGGTTATCGGTCACGAAATTTCACATGGTTTTGATGATTCAGGTTCCCGTTATAATGCTGATGGAAACCTAGTAGACTGGTGGACGGCTGAAGATTTGAAACAATTCTCTGCTTTAACTGGTGCACTTGCGGCTCAATACAGCGCTTTGGAACCAATTCCAGGAACTTTTGTAGATGGTAAGTTTACATTGGGAGAGAACATTGGAGATTTAGGTGGAGTAAATGCCGCTTATGATGGTTTACAATTGTATTTAAAAGAAAATGGAAATCCGGGATTAATTGACGGATATACTCCAGAACAACGTTTCTTTATTTCTTGGTCGACGATCTGGCGTTCAAAAATGCGTGATGAAGCCTTGAAAAACCAAGTGAAAACAGACCCGCATTCTCCAGGAATGTACCGTGCTTATGTTCCTTTGCAAAACATAGATACGTTCTATAAAGCATTTGATATTCAAGCAACTGACGGCATGTATATTGCACCTGAAAAACGTGTGAGAATCTGGTAATCATTTTAAAAAAAAACTAAAAATATCCCATTCGTTCAGTCGAATGGGATATTTTTTTTACAATCTAAAGACTAAATTGTTTTGGAAAAAGATTCTTTAAACAAATCCTATTTCTTTGGCTTTCCTAATAATAGCGTCGTCGCTTCCTTTTTCTACACCAAAATATATTTTTATTTTTGCTTTTCTTTTTTCAATAGCACTCAAGCTCAAGTTCAATAGCTCAGGTATATTTACCGTTTTGGTGTTTTGACTGATAAGAATTATAATCTGTCTGTCAATAGTATCTAAAAACATTTCTTTGGTTGAAAAATCTTCAATTGTTTTTTTTACTCTTTCACTCTTATATATTTCTCCAGCAATAATTTTATTACAAATAATACTGATTGAACTAAAATCAAGATCTGATTTTTCAATCAAACCTTCTGGATTTATATCATGTATAATGCTATTTAATCTTATAATGTTGCAATAACCTGTGATAAAAATAATTTTAGTTTTAGGATGTCTTACTCGAATTAATTTTGCTAAATCTTCTCCATTTTCTATGTTTTTTTCGGGGTATTCAGGCATGCTTAAATCTAGTATTACTAAATCGATGCGTACATCTGGACCATTATCAAAAATGAATTTATAGGCATTTTCTAGCGAATTAGCAGATGTAATTCGTGTGCTTATTTCTAAATCTGTTAAAGCCATTTTGTAACAGTCAGTTATCATAATGTGGTCATCTACCAATAAAATTTCTAGAGACATATAATTTGATTTAGGGGGCTAAAATTTGGTGCTATCTATTTGTAAAAATGAATTTTAGTTTTTTATTTGTTGCTATCAGTTCTGAGAGAATTGTCTCATTTTCGTGTTTTTCTCAATGAATAATTCACTAAGTACAATCCAAACAATGTAACGCTTCCGCCTATTGCAATGGCTGCATTAAGCACTTCGCCAAAAATAACAGCACCCAGAAGCACAGCAATAATGGGATTAATATAGGAATAAACACTGCTAATTTCAGCAGGAAGATTTTGAAGTGCATAGATAAAGGCGATGAAAGTAAGGATGGAACCAAAAACAACTAAATACCCAATAGACCACCACGAAATCGCAGGTATTTCACTTAAACTTACAGATATTCCAGTTGCGCCGGTATAGGCAAAAACTAAAATACTGGACAAGAACATTTGTATTCCTAAGCTAAAATAAGGATTAAAAGTTGCCGCTTTCTTCTTCGTGTACAACGTTCCAAAAGCCCATGTCAATGTAGAAATTATGGAAATAATTATTCCGAATCTGAAATTTGGAATCAAAAAATCACTCAAATGGTCGTAAAAAATAACGCAAACGCCACTAAAACTGATAATCAAACCCGTAACTGATAATCTGGACAATCGTTCGCCTCTGAAAAAAGTAATGATCACAATCCATAAAGGGACGCACGCGCCAATTATTGCTCCTAAACCACTACTAATATACTTTACTCCCCAAGTGCTTAATCCGTTGCTTAGAACAAAATTAAGAATGCTTAGAATGATAATTGTTTTCCATTGTTTTCCCTTAGGCCAAGGCGCTTTTTTATATAAAAAATAGGAAATATAAAGGAATCCTCCCAAAAATTGCCTGATAGCGACAAGCTGTAAAGCAGGCATGTGTTTTACGCCTTCTTTTGAAGCAATCCAAGTGGTTCCCCAAAAAAAACTGACCCAGCACAATGCCAAAATAGGTAATCCAATGGCGCTAACTTTCGACGAAACAGCATTCTTAATTTTAGTTCTCACGTTACAAATTTGGTTTCGTAAAAGTATACTTTAAAACGTTTTCAATACGAGCACTTAAAATTATTTTTCCACCAGAATTTTGTTCAGAATTAAACTTTGGTAAAGCCAAATTCAAATCCATAGCCTTTTGAGTATAGTATAGTTCTCGCGAAGGATGTGATGGAGCCACCGCATTGAAGGTTTCATTCCAATAATCCGCTTCAATAATTTTTAGAATTATTCCAATACAATCGTCTTGATGAATTAAGTTAATGGGTGCATCAGGATTGTCTAAATTCTCACGGCCAGCTAAGAATTTTATTGGATGACGGTCTTCGCCAATTAAGCCGCCAAAACGTAAAATCGTTGTTTTGAAATGGCTGTTGTTTTGCAAAAGCTGTTCGGTTTCCAGTAATTGTTTGCCGCTTTCCGTATCCGGTTTTGGGATTGTTTCTTCAGTAACAAAAATCTCGTCGTCATTATAAACCGATGTTGAGCTAATGAAAAGCACTTTTTCGACAGATGATTTTTCTATAAACGGAATTACATTTCTAATTTTGGAAACAAAATTTTCGGTCCCCGAGCCGCGAAGTTTTGGAGGAACATCGATAATCAGAATTTTAGAATTTTCCAGAAATTCAGTTAGGTTTCCAGTGGTTTTATTTTCTGAAAGCGCAATTAAGAAAGGTGTAATTTCTGCATTTTTTAATATTGCTATTTTCTCATCAGAAGTTGTCGAACCTTTCACGGAAAATCCTTTTGAAAGTAAGGCTTTCGCCAAAGGAAAACCCAACCAACCGCAACCTAGAATACTAATTTTTGTCATTTTTTGAAAAATTAATTGACTTTCAAACTGTCTTTAGCAACTGTTAAACTATCTTTTACAATAGGATTTGTTACAGCAGTATCAAAAGTATTCACAACAACCGGACTCACTTTTATTTTTTGTCTAATGACCACTGCATCGTTCAGAACAAACGGGGTTGGCATCATCCAGTTTTCTCTTTTTGTGATTTTAAATAATGGGTTTGACAACAAATCAAATGAACTTTCTAACAGTTCCATATCTAAAACTGTTGAAACATTCATGCTGAACTGCATTTCTAAAGGTGCATTTCCTACCACATAATAACTCAATATCTTTTTGCCTTTTCGCTGATAAAGTGAATTTTTTTGGCCTAATGTTGTCACGCCATTAGCTTTGAAATTGTGAAGAGCCATTTTTTCATTGGCAAAAATATCATAGCGATTAACATTTCGATTTGGGGAAATTTTTATTTTCAAATACCGTTGATTGCCTACGATTCGGTCTTCCAGAAATTCAATACTTGGTTTCTGAAGGTATTTTTTAGGTGCATTCGCCGCGTACGTAAAACCAGAATTGTATTTGCTGAACAAAGGAATTTCGTTCAAATTGGTTGCGTTTTTCGGGTTTTCACCCAAATAGCCTTTGGTCCAGGAATCAAGATTGGTGTCATACGTTGCCCAACTTGCTTGATCCGTATCGGCATTGTAGATATACAATAAACTGTTTGATTTTGCTTTGCCAGCTTCGTAACCGGATTCGGAGTGTGCTTTCGCAAAAAAGCCAATGGAAAGCAAAAGTAGCAGTATGGACCAGATTCCCTTTTTGGCGAAAGCCCCAAAAACCGGCAATAATAGGCCAAAAGTTAGCACCGTAAGGATAGCACTTCCAAACAGGACTTTCAATCCTAAACCTATTGGGAACATTTGGATAAAAGGTGCTATGATCATCAAAGCGGGAATGCTTAAAAAAAGATTTAAAATTTTATTTGATTTTTGAGTTACAATGAAAACACCAAAAATAATCAGACCAAAGTATACTGGAATAATCAAAAATCCGGCTCCTTGTAAACTAAAAGCAAGAGCTCCATTAATCACAATCCAAATAAATAATGGTGCTACAAAATGATTGATAGTTACTTTTCGTTCTGAAAACAAATGATAAAACAGCATGCTTATCGCCAAAGCCAAAAGCACAAAAGCGGCAATATAAGCATGTCCGTTATAGGTAAATCCGTTGAGCAAATCATTGTATTGTGGATACAGTTTTAGCAATGCTTTCCAACCAAAAAAAGAAATTAATCCAGTAACAATCAGCGAACCAAAAAACGGAATAAATCCTCTTGTAATTTCTCGGAATGATAAAATCCTCTTGGCTTTTCCTAAAAATAATAAGAAAATAAAGAGTGCTAATGCTATTATCACCATTAGTAAAACCCAACTGAAAGGATAACTTATAAAGGTGTAGGGAATGGTAAAATAGACGTAATCTTCACCGGCTTGTGTTGTGTTTAAATCTGTGTTTGAGAAATATTTTAGCAACGGCATCAAATAAGAACCTTGATGTGCTAATGTGTTTTTGTTTAAATGATGGATGTCATCTTGGGAAGTGTGATAGTTAAAATGGTCATCTATAAAAGCAAAATTATAACCTTGAATGTTGCCTTGTTCCCTGAAAACGGTCAAATCAGTGTCGTTGGGTAACATTTTATAGATGCTGTACATTAAGGAATTAGAAACTGGAAAAGTCGCTTTTGCGGAAGCGAACTCTTTTACTAATCCCGCATTTCCTTTGTTGGTTTCCATCAACATATAGCTGGGACCGGATGAGCCGCGTGCTTCAAAATTTAAAACTAAGCCGATTTCTTTAGCCCACTGATGTTGGGTTACAAAAAGTGCAGCACCATTCAGTCCTAATTCCTCAGCATCTGAAAACAGAATAATAATATCGTTTTTATGCGGCGTTTTATTGTATAAAAAAGCACGGACACTTTCCAATATTGTTGCTACACCAGAACCCGCATCGCTGGCACCCGGAGAGTAGGAGTGAGGTGCACTGTCATAATGGGAAAGCAATAACAATGCTTTGGAACTATTGGAACCTTTTATTCGGGTCAAGATATTTTTGGACTGAACTAGATTTCCCCAATCGCTGAGCGTATACCCTTCCTGAATAGAAGTTTGTAATCCTAACTTATTTAGCTCCTTTACGAGATAATTTGCAACTACTTCATGATTTGCAGAACCTACAAAATGAGGTTGTTTCGAAATTGCTTCTACTTGGTTTAAGGCTCTTTTAGTTGAAAAATCAGAAAGAGAACCTTCATCATCCGAAGTCCATTGCGGCATCATCGTAATATAAATTATCCCCAGAATTGTTAGGATGAATAAGCCGGCAAAAATTGAAAAATAATCTTTTTTCATGATAGGTTATATAGATTTGGGGATTTGCGTTATTAAATGTCTTTTTTGACCAACATATAAAAATCATTTTCTAAAACCATATAGCCTTGGTCGTAGAGGAAATAGTAGGTGTTTCCTGTTTTAGTCTGGAGGATATTGGTAAAAAATTCAAAATCAAAACCTTTACTTAACAATTTTGCTCGTGTGGCTTTTGATTTCCCGTCGGTGTTTAGCTCAGATAGAATGCGGTAATTTTTACGCAACTTGTTGTTGATGTTGCGCATAAAATTAGTACTGTCCTTGTTGATTTTATTGTTGAAAGCGTTACGACAACCGTCGCTGCAAAACTTTTTGTCTTCCCGGCCCACAATCTTTTCTCCACACTCTAAGCAGGTTTTGTTCATGGATTTATTTTTTTGATGTCGTATAAGTCAGTTCTGCGGTCTTTTAGAATTCGAACACTTCCATGCTCGTGAAGTTCTTTCAGTAAGTCTAAATCTACATCGACTATCAGTGTCATTTCCGTATTTGGAGTTGCTTCGGCTTTAATTCCGTTACTTGGAAAAGCAAAATCAGAAGGTGTAAACACTGCTGATTGTGCATATTGAATATCCATGTTGTTCACCTTTGGAAGATTACCTACACAACCAGCAATGGCTACGTAGCACTCGTTTTCTATCGCTCTAGCTTGTGCGCAGTGTTTGACTCGGGTATACGCATTTTGAGTATCTGTTAAGAAAGGAACAAATAAAATGTTCATTCCTTCATCTGCCATTAATCTGGAAAGTTCTGGAAATTCAACATCATAACAAATCATGATGCCAATTTTTCCGCAATCGGTGTCAAATGTCTTAATTTGTGAGCCGCCCGTCATTCCCCAATGCTGAACTTCGTTTGGAGTAACATGAATTTTGGCATACATCTCAGAAGTTCCGTCTCTTTTGCAGAGAAAACCAACATTGTATAAGGTGCCGTTTTCTAAATACGGCATGCTTCCTGTAATGATATTGATATTGTAAGAAATAGCTAGCTCCTGGAAACGTTTGTGGATAGGTTCCGTATGTTTTGCTAACTCTCGTATGGCTTCGGCCTCAGATAAATGGTTGTAATCTGCCATCAAGGGAGCGGTGAATAGTTCCGGAAATAAAGCAAAATCACTGCCGTATCCTGAAACAACATCAACAAAAAATTCGCATTGTTCGAATAAAGCTTCCAGATTATTCAATTGACGCATTTGCCATTGAACGAGACCTAATCGTATGACACTTTTTGCGAGGTTTATTAGTTTGGGACTTTCATCGTAATAAATATTATTCCATTCCAGTAAAACGGCAAATTCTTTGGAATCTGAATCGCCTTCCAAATAGTTTTTCATTACCCGAATTACGTGAAAATCATTACTCAACTGAAAAGAAAGCACAGGGTCATGCAACTCTTTTCTTTTTACTTTTTCGATGTAATTTTTTGGAGTCAATGTTTCTGCATGTTGTCCATAATTAGGAATTCTTCCTGCAAAAACAATAGCTTTCAAATTCAATTGTTCACACAATTCTTTTCTTGCGTCGTACAATCGTCTTCCAAGGCGCAGTCCTCTATAATTTGGATGAATAAAAACATCTATTCCGTATAACACATCTCCTTTTGGGTTGTGGGTAGAGAAGGTATATTTTCCGGTTATGTCAGAGTAATTGTGGTTTTTGTCTACTAAACTTTCGTCAACAATTAGAGACAAAGCAGAGCCAACTACTTTTCCATCTACCAAAATTACCAGTTGACCTTCTGGAAAAATGCTTAATAATTTTTCAATATGATGTTCTCTCCAGTAGGAACCTACCATTTCCGGATACGATTCTACCATTGAGTTTTTTAACTCTTTATAGTCATCAAATTTCAGATTTCGTAACTCTACTTTGTTAATTTTGGCCTGCATAAAAATTTTATTTTTATCAAATATAACGATTTTTTCCCATTTACAAACGCTTACAAATAGTTACAACCGAAAGTAAATAGTTAGTAACCGAATAGTTTTTGATTGTCATCGCATCTTTGCAGTGTTGATTTGAAATAGCAATTCAACAAAACATATACTAACATTTAAATATTATACGCCATGAGTACATTAAGAAACAAAGTACAGTTAATCGGACACGTTGGGAATGATCCAGAAATCAAATCATTTGACGGTGGGAAAAAACTAGCCAATTTCACATTAGCAACAAATGAAAGTTACAAAAACGACAAAGGAGAAAAAGTAGAAGAAACCCAATGGCATAAATTGGTGGCTTGGGGAAAAACTGCTGAAATCATTGAAAAGTATGTTACCAAAGGAAAGGAAGTTGCAATTGAAGGAAAACTGACACATAGAAGTTATGATGATAAAAACGGAGAAAAGCGGTATATCACGGAAGTAGTGGTAAACGAAATAATGCTTTTAGGAAAGTAAAAATAGTTTCTAATTGTTAAGTCCCGGTTTGCAGTATAATTAAACTGCAAACCGGGACTTTTTTTTAAACAAAAATTGGATGCCTTTATTGGTTCATCAATTCTTGGAAACAATCCACAAATTGTCCGAGATGAAAACCATCCATTAATCCGTGATGCACATGTACAGACATTGCAATGGTTCTTTTTCCATTGTCAGCAATTTTCATTTTTCCAAACGAAATCTTCGGACAGCTATCTGGAAAAGTATAACTTCTGGCATGCGATAATGAGGTGAAGTCGAGCCACGGAATCGCCGAAAAGTGAATGACATTGTCGTCATTAAATGTTCGGGTAAAAAGTCCGGTTGTGGACTGAATACGTTCAATTTCATTTGAAGTATTTGTTGCAAAAACAGTAAAATCTGGATTGTATTCAATCAAAGAAAAACCAAATGTACCATCTTCCCGACCAATAGTTGCCGAGGCATTTACTTGGTCACAAATATATATTTGGTCATCAGAAATTCGATAGCGAAACGATTCAATCGTATTCACTGCTACTAATGTTTTATGTAAATAATAACTAAAAAAAGAAGCGTTCAGTGTTTTTGCATTTGCGTAAGCTTTGGTACAATCTATATCTACGGTCGCACCAAAGAATGGTTCTTCAAATTGTCTGAAAAAATGGAAATGTTCTTTTCTAGGCCAATTTTCTATATCTAAAAGGGTTTTCAAAATGCGTAATTTTATTTGTTTTTCAAAAGTACTGCTAATCTTCTTAATCAGAAATTCATTCTTGAGGAACTTTTATTTTTATTGATTTCTGAAAAATGTTTTTCGACGGGATAAGAAGGCATAAAAAAACCCTAAAAGAAATTTCCTTTAGGGTTTTTGAGAATATTAAGGGAGAATTATTTTACTCTGAAAGTAACTCTTCTAACTAATTTTCTTGCTGCATCTGAATCTTTTTCAACTGAAGAATCTTCACCTGCTGCAACTACATTTAATCTTGAAGCGTCAACGTTAGCTTTCACTAATACATTTTTAACGCTGTTTGCTCTAGCAGTAGACAATTTATCATTGTATTCTGATCTTCCTAATTCGTCAGCATGACCAATAATATCAACTGAAGCAGTAGGATTATTTCTTAAATACGTTAAGATAAAATCAGTACCTTCAGTAGAAACATTTGTTGGAGTTGATTTGTTGAAATCAAAATAAGTAGCAACATAACCACCATTGATTAAGTTTCTAATCAATTCATTGTTACTTAAGATAGCAGATTTATCAGTATTACTTCCGTAAGTTTTCAATAAATAACTTTCTAATTCGTCAGGAACATTATTGTTGTTTAAATCAATTGATTTTCCTTTAGTATCAACCATTACACCAGAAATAGTGTTTGGTTCTTGATCTAAATAATCAGCAACGCCATCTTTATCAGTATCTAACATTGAAGTTTCGATATCAGCGATTTGTTTTTTCATCGCATCGATTTCGTTTCCATTATCAATTACCCAGTCAGCATGTTTTTCGTTTTTACCTAAGTAAACAGTTACACCTACAGTACCATTAAAAAGAATTCCAGAAAAACCTCTTGCACCAGGAGTACTTGCAGCATCAAAAGCAGCATCTTGAGATGCATTTAAGATTGTTGTAAAATCTCCAGTTAAAGCAATTCTGTTAGATAATTTAATTTGACCAGTTACACCCGCCATGAAATTACCCATTCTGTCTTTCAAAGCAGAATTTTGATCTTCTAGTTGAGCTAAACCAAAACCAGCATGACCTAATAAACCTAGTGTGTTTGTCCAAGTTTCAAAATTCATGATTCTTCCTAAGTTAGCCACAGCTTGAATGTCTGCTCTGTAATATTTAGTGTCAAAATCAACTGAATTGTTTTTTCCTTCAAAACTGTTGTAACCAAAATCCGCTTTCAAACCGAATTTATTATTAAACATGTATCTTACTCCTAGATCAGCCACATAAGGACTTGGTGTAGATGTAAAGTAACCAGCAGTCATAGGTCTTTGTGTTTTGTTAACACCACCTGCTAATTCAATAGACCATTTGTTATAGTCGTTTTCTGTGGTTTTTTCAGTCTCAGTTTGAGCACTTAAAGTTGTCATTGCAGAAGCAAAAACTAACGTAAGTATGATTTTTTTCATCATTATTTTTTTTAAAATTTTATGCAAAAGTACAACATAATCAAGGATATGAAAACTTAAACCGTTAATTATGTAAGAATTAGTTTTAATTCTATAAATTAGCTGCGAATCAATGCTATTGGCAACATTTAGCAATTTATTTTATAGATTGTATAAAAATATTAACGTTAAAATTGTGGTTATTTCATTGTTAATACTAGCGATATTAATTAAAGAGGTTAGAAATAGGCTTTAATATTTTAGTTTTTGTAGCACTTCAGTGATTTTTTCAAAAGCGCTGAAGTTTTCGTGCTCTACTTTATGATCAATCTTTTCGTGTGCCCAAGTCGTATGAAACGGAATATGAACGGCATGTCCGCCAATTGCTAAAACGGGTAAAACATCCGATTTTAATGAATTACCAATCATAAAAAATTCGGAAGGTTGTATTTCCAATCGTTTTATTAAATCAGAATAATCAATTTCCTGTTTGTCTGACATCACTTCGATATGGTGAAAATAATGACCTAAACCTGAATTGTGTAATTTACGTCGCTGGTCTAATAAATCGCCTTTGGTGGCAACCACTAATTTGTATTTTCCATGTAAAGCTTCTAAAGTTTCTTCGACACCTTCCAGTAAAACAATAGGTTTCTCCAGCAATTCTTTCCCGTATTGAATGATTTTTTCGATGATTTCTATAGGAAGAGTATTGTTCGAAATAGTCATAGCCGCTTCAATCATCGATAGAATGTAGCCTTTGATTCCGTAACCGTATAATTTTAAATTATCGATTTCGACTTTAAAAAGTTCTTTAGAAATTCCCTGATGTGACAAATAATCTTCCATTAAACCACAGAATTTCTTCTCGGTTTCATCAAAATACGTTTCGTTAATCCATAAGGTATCATCGGCGTCAAAAGCAATTACTTTAAGTTCCATTTTTATTTTATTTTGATAATAATTGAGGTTTTTATTTTAACCTTTTACTGTTTTTGAAAAATTTTTTTCATTGAAATTGTTTTTGAATAAAAGGTAATTCGGATTCCCAAAAGTAAAATAATTCCTCCGATAATCATTTGCAGTGTAATTATTTCATCTAAAAATAACCAAGCTAAAATAGCAGTCAAAACGGCTTGACCGAGCAAACTCAAAGATACTCTTGTAGCTCGCATGTGTTGTGTGGCATAACTGAGCGATAACCATGCTAAAAGTTGGCAAACTACTGCCTGGATCAACAAGACCAGCCAACCAGCATCAGAAAATCCGGAAAAAGGTTCTTCTAGTATTAAGCAGAGAATTCCTAAATATAGACTTGAAGAGATTAGGCTGATGGTCATAAATGAAAGCACGTCTACTTTAGAAAGCACTTTTTTACTGATTAATAAGTAAATGGCATATAAAATACCCGATAACACGGCTAACAGGAATGCAGTGTCAAAATTAAGTTCGATGAAAAACTGAAAACCAACCAGCATAATCATTCCGAATAATGAGATTAGAGTTCCAATCCAAAAATTAGTGGCGGGTTTTGTTTTTAAAAATAAAAATGAACCAATGCCCACCCAAAGCGGTGATAAATTAGTAAGCAGTGAAGCCTGAGTAGCGCTAGATTCTTGAATGGCAATATTCCAAACGGCAACATCTGAGGCAAATAAAATTCCGCAAATTATAGCAGGAATTAATACTTTGAAAGTTGGAAGCTTGAATTTTTTTGTAATAATGACATACGGCAATAGCAAGGTTACTGCAATTGCCATTCTATAAAAAGCCGAAATTAGTCCGGGAGTTAACCGAAGTTTAATTAATATTGGAAAAATCGAAATGCAGAGTATCCCAACAATTAAAGCTAATTGCGGTTTTTTTATTTTCATTTTATAATTTTCTTAATTGATTGTCTCTCCATTTGCAACACCATCGGTATCTGGATTTACAAAAACCAGTTTCCCTTCAGCATTGGTAGTCATCAAAATCATTCCTTGACTTTCTACGCCACGAAGGTTTCTTGGAGCCAAATTCACTAAAACAGTAACTTTTTTACCAATAATATCTTCTGGTTTAAAACTTTCGGCAATACCAGAAACTATGGTGCGAACATCAATTCCGGTATCTACTTTCAAAATCAAAAGCTTGTTGGCTTTCGGCATTTTTTCGGCTTCCAGTATTGTTCCTACGCGAATATCCATTTTGGCAAAATCCTCAAATTGAATCGCTTCTTTCTGTGGCTCAGCTACTTTATTCTCCGCTTTATTGGCAGTTTTGGTCGCTTCCAGTTTGTCTATTTGTTTTTGGATTTCCTCGTCTTCAATTTTAGCAAACAATAATTCTGCTTCACCAATTTGGTGTCCAGCCGGAATCAAATCAGAATTTTGAGCAATAGTATTCCAGTTCAACGGACTTTCTATTTTTAGAATTCTTGATAATTTTTTTGCTGTAAACGGTAAGAATGGTTCGCAAAGTGAACTCAACGCAGCAGCAATTTGCAACGCCACATACATTTGCGTTTGCACGCGTTCTGGATTGTCTTTGATTACTTTCCAAGGCTCTTCGTCAGCCAAATATTTATTTCCTAAACGAGCCACATTCATCAATTCGCTCAATGCTTCGCGAAATCTGTAACGCTCTACGGAACTTGAAATCACAGCTGGATAGGCTTTCAATTCGGTTAAAGTCGCTTCGTCCACTTCTGAAAGTTCGTTCGGTTGTGGTACAATTCCGTTGTAATATTTATTGGTTAAAACCACGACACGATTAATGAAATTCCCGTAAATCGCTACTAATTCATTGTTATTTCTCGCCTGAAAATCTTTCCAGGTAAAATCATTATCCTTCGTTTCCGGTGCATTCGATGTCAACGCATAACGCAAAACATCTTGCTGATTCGGAAACTCTTCTAAATATTCGTGCAGCCAAACCGCCCAGTTTTTAGACGTAGACAATTTATTTCCTTCTAAGTTCAAGAACTCATTTGCAGGAACATTGTCCGGCAAAATATAACTTCCTTCGGCTTTCAACATCGCAGGGAAAATGATGCAATGGAAAACAATATTGTCTTTCCCAATGAAGTGAACTAGTTTCGTGTCCTGATCTTTCCAATACGGTTCCCAATCTTTTCCTTCGCGCAAGGCCCATTCTTTGGTGGAAGAAATGTAGCCAATCGGCGCATCAAACCACACGTATAATTTTTTTCCTTCGGCACCTTCAACAGGTACATCAATACCCCAATCCAAGTCACGAGTTACCGCACGAGGCTCTAATCCGCCATCAATCCACGATTTTACTTGTCCGTAAACATTCGGTTTCCAGTCGTTTTTATGTCCAACGAGAATCCATTCTTTCAAGAAATCTTCATAACGGTCCAAAGGCAAAAACCAGTGTTTTGTTGATTTCATGATTGGAGTTTCTCCGGTGATTGTCGATTTTGGATTAATCAAATCCGTAGCATTCAGCGTTGAACCACATTTTTCACATTGATCACCGTAAGCTTCTTCGTTGCCGCATTTTGGGCAAGTTCCCACCACAAAACGATCTGCGAGGAACTGATCTGCTTTTGCATCATACAATTGTTCCGTCACTTCCTCAATAAAATCCCCTTGTTCATACAGTTTTCTGAAAAATTCCGAAGCCGTATCATGATGAATTTTAGCTGAAGTTCTGGAATAATTATCAAACGAAATTCCAAAATCAGAGAACGATTTACGAATGATTCCATCATATTTATCGATTACTTCCTGTGGCGTAATGCCTTCTTTTTTGGCTTTCATCGAAATCGCCACGCCGTGTTCGTCACTTCCGCAAACAAACAAAACGTCTCTTCCCTGCAATCTTAAATATCTGGAATAAATGTCCGAAGGCACATAAACACCCGCCAAATGACCAATGTGAATCGGTCCGTTCGTATACGGCAATGCCGCTGTAATCGTATATCTTTTTGGATTCTGTATCATGATTCAATTTTATTGAGTGCAAAAATAAGCATTCCAATTTTTATTTGAAGCTATTTCCCGCTATACGTTACAATCTTATTGTTTTTAAAGAAAAAACAATAAGGATTTTCACTGCTATCGGGGCTAGGGAATCCTACATTATAACAATATTTCATTTCAAAATTAGTACTATTGGGTGTTTTGTAAGATTAATTTTTATATTTGAAAAAAGTTGTTTGGCAGGCTGTCTGCTTTAATAAAGACTTAAAATAATATCTGCCAAAATGAGTAAAACTACATTTAATAATATAACGAGAAGCGCAATTTGGACAGCATATAGAAGTAATTGTTTTTATTGCAGTCAATCATTAGATTGGGGAGATTTACATATTGATCATATTATCCCTGAATCTCTTTTACAAAAAGATGAAGAATTTGAAAAAATCAAAGAAGACTTTGGTTTAGAGAAAAATTTCAATTTAAATGAACTATATAATTTGGTGCCATCGCACAGTAAATGTAATCATAGAAAAAGTGATAATCTTTTTTCAAAGGCAACAACACTGTTTTACCTTTCAATTACTCATGAAGCAGAATTAAAAATTAAGGTTGAAATTGAAAAGTTAAAAAGAAATAAAAACAAAGGTCTAATTCTATCAAAATTACAATCTGCGCTTTCTTTAAATACTGTTAGTGAAAAAGATATAAAAAAAATCTTAATTGAAGCTGAAAAACAAAATTGGAATATTAAAGAAATTAAATTACCATTTGGGATAGAGTTCATAGATAAAATTTATGATATTTTTTATCTTGATACCGATTTTTCAACATTATTAGATAATAAATTATTAATGCAAAATGATGAAAACTCCTTAGAGTTAGTAAATTATAGTAATGAAAAAATAAATGTTTCTACTCTAAATGAATGGAAAAAAGCGTTAAATGAAGGGTTTTATCCTTATTCAACATATGCAATAAAATCAGCTTCAACATTTACATTCTTTGAAGAGTTAATCGAAGCTTTAAAGAAAGCGAAAATGCCAAAAGTGTCATTTATTAGTGAGCCCTGGTTAGAAATAGATATGTTAGATCATTTATCACCTAGCATTCTTATGGATGTTGAGAGAGAATTGTCACAATATATTCAAAATAGACTATCTATTGGAGATTTAGTTAGACAAGGTGTCGTTAAAATTAACAATCCCTATCCTTATAAAATATCTTTGGAGTTTGGAGGTTTTGAAACTTCATTTATTGAACAATTTAGAGCTGATTTTAATGACGATGGTATTGAAGATATATTTGTCAGAGGTTGGACAAGAGCAGTTGGAGGAACTATGGGATTTGGGTTCACTTCAATTTTAACTAAATTATCAGAAAAGCATTTAATTGAATAAGATAATATGAGTAAAAGGTATGTAGTTAAATTGTATAACCCATCTTTACGAAGTCTCTTGATTTTATACTTCTTCATTGAAAAATCTACTTTTTTATATCTTTGCAAAACAAACTAAAGAAGATTGTAATCATGGCAAAAGGACCCGAAAAAAACACTAAAAATAAGGCTTTACATACCAAACTGCTAAATCGGAAAAAGGCTAAACTTCAGGAGGAAAAAAAAGAAAAAGCAGCACGTTTAAAAGCTTTGGTTACAAAAATGAATCAGAATAAGATTAGTAACGAATCTGATATCAGTTAAATGTTGTCATTTATTAATCTCTATTCTATTTGACATGAGCGATGGCGAATTGCGAAAGTAAATCCGTGGATAAAAATGACTTTGCAATTCTTCCCTGTTTCACACTAAATTTGCAGTAGATCTTCAAAATACAATTCGAAGCCTATTTACAATCCATTCACATAATTTTGAGCAGAAAAAATGAAATCGTATCCAGAACACTTACAAATCGTCAATACTTTTCATGAACTTGGAGAAACCATTGCTGCTGCCCAATTTTTAATTGAAGAATATGGTTTAGAAAACGCCAATTTCAAAGGGTTTGAATTAAGAGAAAAAGCCAAACCAGAATTTATCCTGATGACCACTGAAGGCGCTCTCGGCGAACCTCAAATCATCCGCATCCCTGAAAACACTTTTGAATATCCACTCCATTTAATGCTCAATTTGCTGATGCATGAAATGATTCACGTGAGTCAAAAAACAAAAGAAAACTTGGTTGAAGATAAAAATGAAAGGGAATGGCAAGCGTATTTTGAAATGCTTTTTCATGTAAAATTTCCTCAAGTTCCTGAACTTCCAGATTTTCACAAACGCTTCTTTGCAAAAAAAGCGTTGGAGTATTACAATAGAATGGGCGAAGGTTCTGAACTCCAATTAAAATACGCCAATCAAAAACTGGAAACAGACAATTTGTTGTCATTTCTGGAGGCAAAAATACAATAGCTCTTTTCTTGTTTCCAAGATTCTACTGATGTGTTTCTTATTTTAAATAAAAAACAATAAATCAAGAAAGAGATTCATTATTTTTCGTAACTTTATGTTTAACAATGTCTTACGAAAATAAAATGAAATCCTCTCACCAAACTATGACTCATTTATACGAACACTTAGGCAAAGTGTTCTATTCTATTGCGGCTATAGACAAAACCATTCGTAAAGAAGAAATCGAGAAACTGAAACAAATCATAAAAACGGAATGGCTTCCGCTGGAAAATAGTTCAAATGAATTTGGGGATGATGCTGCTTATGAAATCGAAATCGTTTTTGACTGGCTTGTTGCCAATGAATGGGAATTGGAACAAGTCATGCCCGACTTTAAAATTTTCAGGGAAGAACATCTACACTTATTCACTCCAGAAATTAATGCCCTAATTCTAAAAACTGCTAACGCCATAGCTTCTTCATTCTCAGGAAAAAATAAATCGGAACACGTTTTAATAAGTCAACTAAGCGCGATTCTATTGCAATAAAACAGGAAAAAACAATCTACTTTAACTTAAAAAGCAAAGACATGAAAAGACAAACTGGCATTTGGATAGATTCCTCAAAAGCAATAATTGTTGCTCTTGATGGTGAAACAGAAAAAATTACCGAAATAGATTCCGAGGTTGAAAATAGTGTACATCATAATGACGAAGGTAATAAAGGAACTTTCTCAGGAGTTCATCATGGCAATAGCGACAAAAAATTTGAGAACAGAAAAGAACAAGAACTGGATTATTTTATAAAATCTGTTCTTTCGTATGTGAAAAAATCAGATGAACTTATTGTTTTTGGCCCGGCGCAAACCAAAACAAAACTGGAACAAAAATTAATGAAAGATCATTTAATTGAACCCGGAAAACTAAAAGCCGTAGAAACCGCAGACAAAATGACGTTAAATCAAATTGTGGAGAAAGTGCGTAGGTTCTACAATCCTTATGAATACAAAGAACCAAAGCCAAAAAGCTAATTGACCACAACAAAACAATTTAGAAACTACAGCACTATTTAAGTTGTAGTTTTTTTATGTTTATATTCGAACGAAATTATATTATTCATCAAAATTCTAAAGAAAACTATAAAAAACTTTCCTTTGGTATTTTTTTGCTTTTCTTTATACACGAGATTCTAAACTCCATTTATTTTAGATTTTATCAAGTATCCAAATCATTTATGAGAACCGGAAAACAAAAAATAATCCTTGCTGTGAAAATACTTTTTGTATTATTTGCCATCATGATTATTGCTTTTTACATATTTCGTGATGCCGTTTTACAACAAACCATCGCTAAGGTATCACATGAAATGGAGGTGGATTACAACAGCACTTTTTCAATAAAAAAAGCGTCTTTTGACGGATTATCGGGCTTGAATCTTACCGAAATAATTCTGGTTCCAAAAAATGCAGACACTCTTTTTAAAATTCAAAAACTAAAAACCAGTGTCAATTTATGGAAATTAATCACCGGCGACTTGCAACTTGGAACTCTAGAAATGCAAAATGGTTTTGTCCAGTTAGTAAAAAAAGGAAAGTCGGGAAATTATGATGCATTTCTAAAAAAAGACAATCAAACAGAAATACGCGACGAGAAAAGAAATTACGCTCAGTTTGCCTACAGAATAATCTCAAAAGCGCTGAATTTAGTCCCAACGGATATGATTCTAGACAATCTTTCTTTCCGACTCGATGATAACGGAAAAAAGGCAACCATCAATTTCCAAAAACTGCGATTGGTCAATAAACAGCTCGAAACTTCGATAAAAGTTCAAACCAATACGATTTCACAACGATGGAAAATTAAAGGATTTGCCGATCCAAGAAACAAAAAAGTCGATATTCGTTTCGTAAATATTGATACCGGCGCCATCCAAATGCCATATTTAGACGAGCGTTTCAACCTGAAGTCAAGCTTTGACTCGATTCGATTGAACATTCAAAACATTGATAAAGACGGTGATGAACTGCATATTGATGGATTTATAGCTATTGCCAATTTAAAAATCAATCATCCAAAAATTGCCAGTAAAGATGTACTACTAAAAAGTGCCAAATTTGATTACCGATTCTTATTGGGTTCTGATTTTATTTCGATAGACAGCAGCTCAACGGTTCAATTGAATAAAATTAAATTTCACCCTTACTTGGCGTACGAAAATGAAAAAGACACGATTTATAAACTAAAAGTAACTATTCCAAAAATGAAAGCACAGGATTTTATCACTTCGCTTCCTGATGGTTTATTTACGCACTTTCAGGGAATGGAAGCCACAGGTACTTTCGACTACAAACTGGATTTTGCTTTTAACCAAAACAAAACCAATCAGCTGGTTTTTGACAGTAAATTGAAGAAAGAAAATCTAAAAATTACAAAATACGGCGAAGCGAATCTGAATAAACTCAATGGAGAATTTGTATATCGTGCACTTATCAAAAATGTATTGCAGCGACCGGTTTTAGTTGGTTCAGCCAATCCAAATTATACGCCTTTAGACCAAATTTCACCGTATTTAAGAAAGTCGGTTTTAACAACAGAAGATCCTTCTTTCTTTTCGCACCGTGGTTTTATCAGCGAAGCATTCAAACAATCCATCGTGAAAAACATCAGAACCAAAAAGTTCTCCCGTGGTGCTAGTACCATCAGCATGCAATTAGTAAAAAATGCTTTTCTAAGTCGGGAGAAAACCGTATCCCGTAAACTAGAGGAAATATTATTGGTTTACATTCTGGAAAATAACCGGATTGTAAGCAAGGAACGCATGCTCGAAGTGTATTTTAATATTATCGAATGGGGTCCAAATGTATATGGAATTGGTGAAGCAAGTCAGTTTTATTTCCAAAAAACACCTTTAGAATTATCGCTCAACGAATGCTTGTATCTCGCCCGAATTATTCCAAGTCCTAAGAAATTCATGTATCAGTTTAACGATCAGGGAATGTTGAAAGATTTTGCTGTAAAACAAGAATCGTTCTTGACCAATATCATGTTTCGAAGAGGACTTTTGACTCCTGAAGACACTATTTACAAGTCATTACCCATACTGATTTCAGGACCTGCAAAATCTTTTATCAAATTCAAAGTACAAGATTCAACGCTAATAAAAGTAGATTCTTTATCAATTGAAGAGGAATTTGATCTTTAATAATTGGGAATTATAAATAGAAATTGTCATTCCTACAAAGGAGGAATCTCACATAGTGGGATTCCTCCTTTGTAGGAATGACAAAAAATGGATTTTTATTTACGGTGCCGGATCTGGAATCACGGCTTGTACTTCATCAATCGCTTTTAGAATTTCATCCGAAAGTGTAACTTGAATCGTATCAATATTTTCTTTTAATTGTTCCAATGTTGTTGCGCCAATAATTGTGCTAGTTACAAACGGCTGTTGTGCAATAAATGCCAAAGACAATTCCGTTAAAGTCAGTCCGTTTTTTTTTGCTATCTCCTGATACAATCGTGTAGCTTCAGTACTTTGTGCGCTGTTGTATCGAGAATACTGCGGAAACAATTTGATTCTGGCATTTGGATGCGCTTCACCAGTTAGGAATTTTCCAGACAAAACCCCAAAAGCCATCGGCGAATACGCCAATAAACCTACATTTTCTCTCAGGCAAACTTCAGCAGAACCGTTTTCAAAAAGTCTGTTTAACAATGAATATGGGTTTTGAATCGTTTTTACTCTTGGCAAATTATTGTATTTACTCTCTTCCAGAAAACGCATGATTCCCCAAGGATTTTCATTTGAAAGTCCAATATGTTTGATTTTTCCTTCTTTGACAAAACCGTCTAATGTTTCAAGAACATTATGAATGTTATCTTCCCAATCATCATCCTGTACTTTGAAACCGCGTTGTCCAAAATAATTGGTTTTGCGTTCTGGCCAATGCAATTGGTACAAATCGATATAATCTGTTTGTAAGCGCTGTAAACTATTATCCAATGCAAACTTGATACTGGCTGGTGAGAAATCTAACTTTTCTCTCATGTAGCCAAAATTTGGATTAGGTCCGGCAATTTTGGATGCCAAAACTACTTCTTCTCTTTTTCCTGTTTTTTTGAACCAAGTCCCAAGAATTTTCTCGGTACTTCCGTAGGTTTCCTCGCGCCCGGGAACCGAATACATTTCGGCAGTATCAAAGAAATTAACCCCATTTTCTAAAGCATAATCCATTTGGGCATGACCATCAGCTTCGGTGTTTTGCTCTCCAAAAGTCATCGTTCCAAGGCAAATCTTGCTGACTTTTACATCAGTATTCGGTAAAGTTGTGTATTTCATAATTAAGAAAGTTGCTTTGTATTTTTAGTAAACAAAGATAAAATTAGTTTGTCGTTAGCATTTGCTGTTAACAGAAAATTGAGAAACGTTTATTTAGAACTAAACCGAATATTTAAAAAAATAAACCGCTAATTTGCGAATTTAAAATCCTTCGATCAAAAGATAAAATTAGCGAATTTGCGGTAAAAGAAAAAAGGTCCAAAGCATACACTCTGAACCTTTCTCGATTTGAAACTTTAATTGTTTTTTAATTTATCTCATTCAGCATTTCGGCAATTTCGTCTAATCTTGGCGTTAATATGATTTCGATTCTACGGTTTTTAGCTTTCCCATCTGCAGTTGAATTGCTAGTTAATGGCGAAAATTCTCCTCTTCCTGCCGCAGTAAGATTTTGCTTATTGATTTTTTTGTTCTCACTCAAAATAGCAACTATTGCTGTCGCTCTTTTGGTTGATAAATCCCAGTTATCCGCAATTGGACCTGAAGCTGTAAACGCATCATCATCCGTATGACCTTCTATAAGCACCGAAATATCTGGGTTGTCACCCAATACCTTTGCTAATTCTACAACTGCTTTTTTCCCTTCGGAACCTACAGCCCAACTTCCCGAATTGAAAAGTAGTTTGTTCTCCATAGAAACATACACTTTCCCGTTTTTTTGTTCTACCGTCAACCCTTTTCCTTCAAAACTGTTCAAGGCTTTAGACAAGGTTTCTTTTAGTTTTTTCATACTAGCTTCTTTGGCAGCAATCAAATCTTCCAATTCTTGCAGACGTTGTGCGCTTTTGCTTAATCGGTCTTGTTCTAAAGCCAATGCTTTTCCTTTTTCGTCTAATTGCTCCAGCAAATCACGATTTTTCTTC
The DNA here is from genome assembly GCF_003314435.2 of Flavobacterium petrolei. Classification (GTDB taxonomy): domain Bacteria; phylum Bacteroidota; class Bacteroidia; order Flavobacteriales; family Flavobacteriaceae; genus Flavobacterium; species Flavobacterium petrolei. Next base: position 1,116,928 of record NZ_QNVY02000001.1, read on the forward strand.
ATGTTGCTTTGCAAAGCATCACCGCTATTTTTTTCTAAAGCGGCGTACGAATCCTGCAAGACTTTAAATTTATTTTGCGCTGCGGCGTAATCTGCTTTCAATTTATCCAATTCCGCTTTGGATTTACTCAAATCATTTTTCAAACCGTCGCGGTCTAATTCTAATTGGTTTTTAGCTTTTAGCAAATCAGCATTTTCATCTGCTAAACTTCGGTTTTCTTTTTTGGAATCGGCATATTTACTTTCTAAATCATTGTATATTTTCTTGGACACGCAAGAAGTTGAAAGCGCCAATACTAATAATCCTATGGAAACTCTTTTAATCATTTGGTTGGTATTTATGTTGTTTCTAATGTTGTTTTGAACCCAAAAATTTAAATTGTAGTCAAATACTCTAGCGCCGATAAAAGGAAAAATCCTTTTCTAATTTTGTTTAACGAGAGAAAAAAATGTAATCTCGTCTTTAGGATGAGAGGTGAAACAGCACCTGAAAACGTTATTCTATTTCCACTAAAATTGGGCAATGATCTGAATGCACGGCATCTGATAAAATAACGGCTCTTTTCAATTTATGTTTTAAAGAATCGCTGACTAAATTGTAATCGATTCGCCAACCCTTGTTGTTCCCTCTTGCTCCGGCGCGGTAGCTCCACCATGTATATTGGTGAGGCTCACTGTTGAAATGGCGAAAACTATCCACAAATCCGGACTTCATAAATCCGTCAAGCCAAGTTCTTTCCTGTGGTAAAAAACCGGAGACATTTTTGTTTCGGATGGGATCATGAATGTCGATTGCCTCGTGGCAAATGTTGTAATCCCCGCAGATAATCAGGTTTGGCGTTTCTTTTTTGAGTTCGTCAATATAATTCTGAAAATCGTCCATGAACGTGAATTTATGGTCTAAACGATCAATATTTGTGCCTGATGGCAGGTACAAACTCATCACTGAAAATCCATCAAAATCGGCTCGAAGATTTCTTCCTTCGAAATCCATGTGGTGAATTCCGGTTCCGTGAACGACATTGTTAGGTTTAATTTTAGAGAGAATCGCCACGCCGCTGTACCCTTTTTTGGTTGCTGAATAATAATATTGGTAGGGATAACCCGCTTTTGCAATATCATCGACAGGGATTTGATCTTCGGTTGCTTTAATTTCCTGAAGACAAATAATATCGGGATTTGCGTGTTGCAACCAGTCGATAAATCCTTTTGAAATGGCTGCTCTGATTCCGTTTACGTTGTATGAAATTATTCTCATGAAAAATTATTTTGAATCTCTTCCGAAAAATTATTTTTTGCCTGCGATTCTCAGGAACCCACTTTTTTATTTTATCGGAAAAAATTATATTGGTTGAATGTGGGTTTCAAATGTAACAAAAAAGTAGAAGTTTGATGGAGAAAAATAGAGAAAATGGAGTTTTTTGCTATCTTTGTTTCTTGCTCTAAAAAAACAAAAAATACATGGGTTTAGTAACCGCGAAAGAAGTTGCAAAAGCAATAAATGCAGACAAGTACGGGGTTCTGGGAACTTTTTCCGGATGGATGCTGATGAAGGTGCTAAAAATATCGACGTTAAACAAAGTATACGATAGAAATAAACATTTAACAGAAGTTGATTTCCTGAATGGTATACTTGATGATTTACAAATAAAATTCGAAATTCCAGAAGAGGATTTAAAACGTTTACCAAAAGAAGGCGCTTATATCACCATTTCGAATCATCCATTGGGAGGAATTGATGGGGTTTTGCTATTGAAATTGATGCTGGAAAGAGAACCAAATTTCAAGATCATCGCCAATTTTCTTTTGCACCGTATTGAGCCGCTCAAGAAGTACATTATGCCGGTAAATCCTTTTGAAAATCATAAGGACGCAAAATCAAGCGTAGTGGGAATTAAAGAAACACTGCGCCATTTAAGTGACGGTAAACCTTTAGGAATGTTTCCTGCCGGGGAAGTTTCTACGTACAAAGATGGTAAATTAATGGTGGATAAACCTTGGGAAGAAGGCGCTATTAAAGTAATCAGAAAAGCCCAAGTCCCTGTGGTTCCTATTTATTTTCATGCAAAAAACAGTCGGTTATTTTATTTGCTTTCTAAAATAAGCGGGACTTTTAGAACAGCAAAATTACCTTCGGAAGTATTTAGCCAGAAACGACGCGTGATTAAAGTGCGCATTGGAAAACCAATTTCAGTTAGCGAACAAAACGAGCACAACACTTTAGAGGAGTACTCTGAGTTTCTAAGGAAAAAAACGTACATGTTGGCCAATCCTTTCGAGAAAGAAATTCCTTTTTTGCCAACGCCTACTTTAAAAATTGCTAAAAGCCCAAAAACTATTGTAACTGCTGCCAGTCAAGACAAAATGACTAAAGAAGTAGATGCTTTGCGAATTACGGATTGTCGCCTTTTACAAAGTAAAAATTACGAAGTTTTTCTCGCAGAAGCAAAGAAGATACCAAATATCCTACATGAAATAGGACGCCTCAGAGAAATAACTTTTAGAGAAGTGGGCGAGGGAACAAATGAATCCATTGATTTAGACAAGCACGATCAATATTACCATCACCTGTTTTTATGGGACAATGAAGCCAATAAAATTGCTGGTGCGTACCGAATGGGATTGGGTTCAGAAATTTATCCAAAATACGGTATAAATGGTTTTTACCTCAACGACTTGTTCCGATTTGAGCCTGAATTACATGATATGATGCATAAATCCATAGAAATGGGTCGTGCTTTTATCATCAAAGAATACCAACAGAAGCCAATGCCTCTTTTCCTGCTTTGGAAAGGTATTATGCACACCACATTGCGTTATCCAGAACATAAATTTTTATTGGGTGGCGTAAGTATCAGCAATCAATTTTCAGATTTTTCTAAATCGCTGATGATTGAATTCATGAAGTCCAATTATTATGATCCTTATATTGCGCAATACATTCACCCTAAGAAAGCGTATAAAGTAAAACTAAAAGATGCCGATAAGGATTTCATTTTTGATGAAGCCGAATCTGATTTGAATAAGTTTGATAAAATTATAGATGAACTGGAGCCAGGAAGTTTGCGTTTGCCTGTTTTGATTAAAAAATACATCAAACAGAATGCAAAAGTGGTAGCATTCAATGTAGATCCGCTTTTTAATAACGCCGTTGACGGATTGATGTACATTCGAATTGCTGATATTCCAGAAAGCACCATGAAACCTGTAATGGAAGAGTTTCAGAAAGAACTGGAACGAAAATTAGCAGATAAAGAAGATTAATTTCTAAATTATTTGAAATAGTCACCTCGGATTTTACAAATTTGAACAAAACTATTTCGTGACAGTCTTGGCAAAAAAATAGATACAATAAAAAATCCCGATACAATCGGGATTTTTTATGTTTTAGAACCAAGCTTTTTTACCAACTTGATACGTTTGGTAAAACTCTTCGTCAGATTTTGTTAAATATATTATACCCTCAATAAGTCCCAATATACTTGTTACTACTCCACATGTAAAAAGGCTAATTACCAACCATATTATCCCTTCTGTTGTATAACCCAACAGGAATTTATGAATCCCTAGAGCTCCTAAAAGAATAGCAAGTAATCCTGCTGCAATTTTTTTATTATCTGGTTGAACAGGCCTCGGATTGTTCCATTCTTCGTGTTTTAAATTTTCCATTGGTTGATTGTTATTGGTTTGTTTTTAAGTTACTAAAAAAATTATTGAAATGCTTTATCGATTGGTTCCCAAAGTTCTATTTTATTTCCTTCGTTATCCAGAACCCATCCAAATTTTCCATACTCATAAGTCTGCACATCACCCACAATTGTTACACCTTCATCAGATAATTTTTTTAACAAATCTTGTAAATCATGTACTCGGAAATTTTGCATGAACTGTTTTTCGCTTGGCGCAAAATAAGTCGTGTCCTCCGCAAATGGCGACCATTGGGTAGAACAGTCATTTCCGTCTTTATCTTTCCACCAAAAAGTAGAACCATAATCATCCGTTTTTAAACCCAAATGTTTTCCGTACCAAGCTACCAATTCTTTAAGGTTTTTTGATTTAAAAAAGAAACCGCCAATCCCGGTAACGCGTTGCTCCGGCGCTTCAACTTTGGCTTAAGCAAAATACTTTGCTTTTATTTTATCAACGATTACTTGTGCCAATCGCTCATGGCTTTCGAATGTCCAACCGGCAATATGCGGTGTCAAAATCACATTCTTTGCTTTCAATAAATATTGAAAAGCTTCCGGTGTGTGTTTGTCTTTAAAAAGCGTTTCGAAAGACAATTTCTCATATTCCAGAACATCCAATCCAGCTCCGAGAATTTTCCCGGATTGCATTGCCGTAACCAAATCGGCAGTGACAATATTCTTGCCGCGAGACGTATTGATAATCCAAAAAGGTTTGGTAAATCCATTGATGAAATCACTGTCAACCATTTTATCCGTTTCGGGAGTCCACGGAATATGCAAACTTATTACATCTACTTTTTGCTGAAATTCATGTAAAGAAACCTGTTTTGCATTAGCGTCACCCACATTTTCCTGAATATCGTAACAAAGCACTTCCACATCAAAGCCACGCAATTTTTTGGCAAATGATTTCCCCATGTTTCCGTAACCGATAATCCCAACTGTTTTTCCGTCCAGTTCATGACCGCGGTTGCTTTCACGATTCCAGTGTCCCGCTCGTATCTCGCTATCAGCTTCGTTCAATTTATTAAAAAGGGATAAAATCATCCCTAAAGTATGTTCGGCAACTGCGTTCCTATTTCCTTCGGGAGCAGCTATGAGCGTAATGTTTTTGGATGCCGCATAATCGCAATCAATACTTTCTAGTCCGGCTCCAACACGCGCAATGAATTGCAGATTAGCGGCTTTGTCTAAAAATTCTTTGTCAATCTTGAAGCGGCTTCGAATCACAATTCCTTGGTAATCTTGAATTTTGGCTTCGATTTCTTCTTTAGAAGAGGAAAAATCACTGTGATTTATAAACCCGGAATGTTGCAACTGATCCCAAAGTACAGGATGATTGCTATCTATGTGAAGGATTTTGATGTCCATAATTGTTCGGTTTTTGATCTTTCAAATTAACAAAAAAATTACGGTTTATTGATTTATTGGAGGAAATTAAGTCGTAAAATCGTAAATTAGCGATTAATAAATTTTTATTATAAATCTTATGTTTTGTAATAAAAGAAAGCAAAAAAATGAAATTAACAAAAACCTTCAAAGCTTTTTTTGAAAGCGAAAAATCAGGTGGACTCCTATTACTATTAGTTACCATAGTTTCCATGCTATTGGCTAATTCATCTTTTCAAACCGAATATATTGCTTTTTGGGGAACTGAAATCGGAAACCATTCCATTACTCACTGGATTAATGACGGCTTAATGGCTATTTTCTTTCTACTCATTGGTTTAGAATTAGAACGCGAAATGTATCAAGGAGAATTATCCAGTATAAAAAACGCGGCATTGCCTATTTTTGGTGCCTTTGGAGGAATGATTGTTCCGGCAGGCATCTTTTTATTATTAAATTTTGGAACCATCACACAAAATGGAGCCGGAATTCCAATGGCGACAGATATTGCTTTTGCTATTGGTATTTTGTCCCTTTTAGGAAATCGTGTTCCTACATCGCTTAAAGTATTTTTGACTGCGCTTGCCGTAATTGATGATTTAGGCGCTATTATGGTTATTGCCATATTTTATACAGACACTATTGCTTATCTGAATTTGCTAATTGCTTTTGCCATTATGGGTGGTTTGTTTATCCTGAACCGAAGAAAAGTGCACAGTCTTATTCCTTATTTAATTGGTGGTGCAGCAATGTGGTATTTCATGCTAAATTCAGGAGTTCACGCTACTATAACCGGAGTATTATTAGCCTTTGTAATTCCATTTGGTGACGGAGGCAAGAAGACATCTTCCTATCGATTACAGCATTTTTTACATTATCCGGTCGCGTTTTTTATACTTCCGTTATTTGCCATAGCCAATACCTGTATTGCCATAAACTCCGATTGGCATGAAGGATTGAACCACCCCAACACGATTGGAATTATGTTAGGTCTTGTGGTAGGAAAGCCATTAGGAATTTGGTTGTTTTCATTCCTTGCAGTGAGTTTAGGAATTGGTACGCTACCAAGAGATCTAAAATGGAGCACTATTCTAGGCGCAGGAATGCTGGGAGGAATAGGATTTACGATGTCTATTTTTATCACATTGCTTGCCTTCAAAAACGACGGAGAAGAAGTCATTACTTATTCGAAAATTGCGATTTTGGTTGCTTCCTTTATAGCGGGAACTATCGGTTTCTTATGGTTAAAATTTAATTTGAAACCCGCTAAAGCAAAAAAACAATCCAAGAAAGTTTAGCTTCAATCTATTTCATAAAAAAGCTTCGTTTAAGAGATTAAACGAAGCTTTTTATGTTAGTTCAAATTTTATTTAAAAACTAAATCCATTATATGGATTGTGTCTTTCTGTTTACTTCCTAGCCCAATAATCCACTACGGTAACTTTATCCGGTGCCGGACTCAAAACAGCCACAAAAGCTTTGTGATCCGGATGAATCAAATACGCATCTCGATCCGCTTCACTGCTAAATGTTAGGGTAAAACAATGCGTCAAACCATTATTCAAGTTTTCAGGACTGTTGTTAATTCCCCATTCATACGCTTTGATTAATTTAATTTTATGTTCTAAATTTCCAAAAGCAGTGACCACTTTGTCAATTTCTGCTGTATCGGTTCCGGGTTTCCAACCAAACATCACGACATGCCTTAGCACTTGTTTTTGTTTGTCTTTTTGGGCATTTACGGTATAACTTGAAATTAAAATAAATGCAAAAAGGAGTAGTTTCTTCATGATAGTTTTTTTTAAATATAAGATTTATTTGATTGTGTAAACAAATATCAATATTTGCGAAGCTTAAGTAAAAAAAATTGCGCAAAGTCAGAGACATTTGCGCAACTTATATCATGAATATTTTACGGAACTAGAGACTTATCCTTTGATTTGTTTCAAGGACGTTTTGATTCCACGTATTAATGACGAACTGAATCCGTGCATTTCCATTTCGTTCAATCCCGCAATCGTGCAGCCTTGTGGTGTGGTCACACGGTCAATTAATTGTTCCGGGTGCACTTTTTCTTCTAGTAACATTTCGGCAGCGCCTTTTACGGTTTGTGCTGAAATTGCCAAAGCGGTCTGCCAATCGAATCCTATTTCTATTCCGGCTTGCATCGAAGCGCGAATGTATCGCAATGCAAAAGCAGTTCCGCTAGCTGCAAGAACAGTTGCAGCATCCATCAGTTTTTCGTCAATAATAGGAGCGGTTCCCAAACTCTGAAAAAGAGCAACTACATGTTGTGCCTTCTCTTTGTCTTTTTCGTGAAACGCAATACAAGTGGCTGATGCGCCAAATTGTGCCGCAATATTGGGCATGATTCGGATCGCACTATTAGCCGTTCCGATTTTGTTTTGTAAATTTTCAATCGATAATCCACTCACGGCCGAAGCGATGATTTTATTGGAAATTTCAGGCAGGATTTCGGCTAAAACGGTATCTACTTGGTATGGTTTTATGGTTAAGATAATGACATCGGCTTCCTGAATCTGATGAATGTTATTTGTAGAAACCGTAGTACCCAGTTTTTCAAGATATAATATGCTGGACGTATTTCTCCGGGTTATAGTTACTTGATTTTCTGGTGAAAATTTTGATAATCCTAATGCGATAGAAACACCTAAGTTTCCGCCGCCAATGATGTGTACTTTCATGCTGGTTGTGGTTTTTCCTCTCCCCTCCCGAAGCTTCGGGACCTCTCCAAAAGAGAAGGAGCTGTAAGGGAAAAGTGTTGGTTGTGTAGTTATAGTTGTATTAGTTTGTTGTTGAATTCCCTCTCAATATTCTATTATCTTTCTTCTTTATTCTATTCTCTTTGTTCTCTTCTCTCTCTTAAAACCCCAGAATCAATTTTGCTATCGAAAAATAAATCAGAATTCCGCAAATATCATTGCTCGTTGTGATGAACGGTCCGGTAGCCAAAGCGGGGTCAATACCAAATTTATCCAGCAATAACGGAACAAAAGTTCCTATTAATGAAGCAATAATAATCACCGACATCAATGCTATAGTAACAATAACCCCAATGATCAATTCGACATTTAATAAAAAATGACTTCCTAAAAATAATATCGTAGCCAAAATCAGTCCGTTTAATAAACTTAGTGACACTTCTTTGACCAATCTATTAAATAAGGATCCGCTCAAGGTATTGTTTGCCAAACCCTGTACAATAATTGCAGAGGATTGCACCCCAACATTTCCTGCCATTGCAGCAATAAGCGGTGTGAAAAAGAATAAGTTTCCGTGCAGAAGCATTGCTCCTTCAAATAATCCGAGCACTTTTACGGAGATAAAACCACCCAAAAGAGCCAAAACTAGCCAAGGCAGCCGTGCTTTTGTATGTTCAAATATACTGTCATCCGCTTCAACGTCTTGCGAGATACCTGCTGCCAACTGGTAATCCTCATCGGCTTCATCCTTGATTACATCCACAATGTCATCAATAGTTATTCGACCTACTAATCGTCCCATTTCATCTACGACAGGAATAGCTTCTAAATCGTATTTTTGCATGATTCGGGCCACCTCAACATCTTCTGTGTCTACTTTTACGGAGTTCAATTTCCGAATGTAAACATCACTAACTGGTGTTCTGGAAGAAGTGGTCAATAAATCCTTGAGTGACAAGCGACCTTTCAATCGATCTTCATCATCTACAACATAAATCGAATGGACTCTGGAAATATTTTCGGCCTGAATGCGCATTTCTTTTACACAAGTCAGGACATTCCAATTTTCATTGACCTTAACCAATTCCTTGTGCATGATTCCTCCTGCGGTATCTTCATCATACCGCAACAAGTCAACAATATCTTTAGCGTGCTCAACATCCTGAAGTTCGGATATTACTTCGGCCTTTAAATCTTTCGAAAGCTCCGCAATAATATCGGCGGCATCATTGGTTTCCAGCTCGTCTAATTCTTCCGCAATCTCTTTTGGCGAAAGCCTGCTTAATATATTTTCCCGCAAATCATCTTCCAGTTCCAGAAGGATTTCGGCGGTTTTTTCACTGTCTAAAACTTTAAAAATATAGGTTGCTTCATTAAAATCAAGCTCATCAAGAATTTCAGCAATATCAGCATGGTGCATGTCATTCAATAATACTTCCAGTTGCTGGTCGTTTTTATTTTGAATGAGTTGCTCTAATTCTTGTATTAATTCTTTGCTGATTTTAAACTCCATCGGCTTCTATTTTTTGGGTGAGTGCTATAAACTGTTCTACATTTAACTGTTCTGGTCGAAGATTAAAAATTTCATCTTCTCTCAAACTATCCGACAAATTTAAGGTTTTCAAACTGTTTCGTAACGTTTTGCGTCGTTGTTGAAAAGCCGTTTTCACTACGGTAAAAAACAATTTTTCGCCGCAAGGCAAACTGTAATCTTTCTTCCTGCGCAAACGTAAAACTCCTGATTTTACCTTTGGAGGCGGAATAAATACATTTTCATCTACCGTGAATAAATATTCGGCATCATAAAAAGCCTGAACTAAAACCGATAGAATTCCATACGCCTTTGTTCCCTTTTTTTCACAAATACGTTGCGCTACTTCTTTCTGGAACATCCCCGCAAATTCCGGAATCTGATCGCGGTATTCCAAAGTTCTAAACACAATTTGAGTTGAAATATTATACGGGAAATTACCAATTATAGCAAATTGTTTTCCTTCAAAAGTTTCATTAATATCATACCTCAAAAAATCTTTAGAAATGATTCTATCTTTTAATTTTGGATAATTTTCATCTAAATACGTCACTGATTCGGTATCGATTTCAATAACGTAGGTATTCACCGGTTTATCCAACAAATATTTTGTCAAAACTCCCATTCCCGGACCTATCTCTAATACATCATCATATCCTTCTAAGTTTAACGTGTCAGCAATGTCTTTTGCAATGCTTTCGTCTTTTAAGAAGTGCTGTCCGAGGTGTTTTTTGGCTTTTACTTTTTCCATGTTTTTTGTTTTGCCACGAAGGCACTGAGGCACAAAGCGTAGTTATATTTTTTATAATTGGAGAGCACAAATTGTGACTTCAAGATTTATTATTTCCCAACTGAACTCTCGCAACTGAATATGATTGCTTCGTTCCTAGCATTGGCTCTAATAATCGGCAATCAGCTCTAATTCCGTTCTAAACGCCAGCATTTTATCTCCAAATAATTTTGATCCTTCTTCGCGAAAACCTGGTGCATCTTCCTGGTAATATTTCTCCAAAGTTTCTTTGCTGTCCGTTGTGTATTGAACCGAATACGTTACGCCGCCCATTTCCTCTTCAATTAAAACCCGCACCATTCTTGCAGACGAGAATTTTCCCGTTGCTAAAATTTCAGGAATGTGTTTGTGTTGCATCCAGATCATCCATTGATCGTGAACGCTTTCGTGTATGTTTGTGGTAACGTTGTATAATATCATTTTTTTTGATTGTTAGATTATTAGATTATTAGACTTTTCAAAAAATCCAAGAATCTAAGTAATCAGTTTTTATAAATTAGTGTCTCCTCGCAACTGCCTGAATTTCTTTCTTGCTTCTACAAAATAAATACTGTCCTGATGATTGAACAATACCTTTTCATATAATGGTTTTGCTTTTTCAGGCAGCAACTGCTTGTTATATATTTCTGCCGAAAAATACAACGCTTCATCTATATAAATTCCGTCGCTGTGGTGATCTATAATCATTTGGTATTGGCTTAAAGCCAAAGCAAAATCGCCTTTCTTTTCGTATATTTTCCCTAATCGCAATAAGGTCACAGCCTCTATTTGCTTCGCCTGTTCGAGCATAGCTCTCGAGCCCTGTCCTTTACTATTTTTTAAAATAGACTGAAACTGCGCAATAGCTTCCTGATTCCTGTTTTGATACAACAGATAATCTCCTTTGGCAAACTGTTTCAAAGCTGTTTGTGTCGAATCAGCTGCAGTGTTGTCGTTTATCAACAGAAAATATTCCAATGCATCATTGGCAATCAACTGCGTATTGGCTGATTTCAATTCCTTGAATTGTTTCAATGCCCATGCAAAATCAGTTTTGAAATAACTCGTTTTTGCGGCTTTCAAACTGGCTTCATGCGCAATTACATCATTCTTTAAATCCAATTCTATCTGTGAATAATAGATCAAGGCTTGATTGAATTTTTCTTCGAAAAGCAGAATATCTGCCAGTTCCATTTTGGTATTGGCCACCTGATAATCATTCAATTGCAATTCCAGCGCTCTCTTGACTATTGCCTTTCCTTCTTCTGGTTTTTTCAAATTAAATGCCGTGAAATGCGCCTGAATCAGCTGCAAAGATAAGGTAAAAGGACTTATTTCAAATTGTTTCAGCAAACCGTCTAATTCTGCACTGATGGCTACAAAGTCATTTTCGGATGCTTTTTCAATTTTCATGGTTATCAAATACGAATTCGCTTGAATCAGTAATTCTAAATCTTGTGTATTTTCCAATACAAATCCCAAAATTTCTTTAGCTGCTTCAGCATTATCTTCATCAATGGCGAGTTGTCCTAAATTCACGATAGTAGTAAGTGATTCTGGATTGCGTTTGTAAATGGCTTTCTCCTGAATAAATGCTTTTTCGAACTCTTTTTGCTGCACATAAAACCAACTCAAATAATGATTCCAAAAAACATCTTGGTTTTTTTGGGTTCTAATAATTAATGCTTTGCGCAACAGCTCATTGAAATTCGCATCGCCTTCATCAACCATAAAACGAACCAGCTGATTTTGGATTCTGATAGAGTTTTGAGGATTCGCAAACGCTTCATCCAGAAAAGTGGAAATCATCATTTCCATATTAGACAATTGACCGTAAAGCAATCCTATTTGATAATTGAAATTGAAATTCGGTTCTAATGCCGAAGCGGTTTGGTAGGATTTCAGCGCGTATTCGAGGAGTACTTTTCGCTCAAAAGAATTTGATATCCCGTAGACATCATTCGGATTTTTTTTGATCCGGTCTAAAGCCTGTTCGTAGTATATCTTGGCTTTGGCATCATTTTTTTGCAACTGAAAATTATACCCTAATTCCACCAGAAGATTTCCTTGATTGTGTTTTTCAAGTCGTTGCTGAAGGGCTTTTTCGGCACTTTCAAACTGTTGCAATTGCTGAGAACAATCTATTATTCTTAAAAAATATTGGGAGTTCAACGGAATCTCTTTCAGCAATTCTTCATAGCTGATTTTTGCTTTTTCAAAATCACCTTTGTCATAATAGTATTGCGCTAATTGTTCGTTTTGCGAAAAACAAACCAATGAAAAAAACAGGGTAATATGTAGAAAGAGTTTTTTCATTGTTACATGCAATTTGTTTTGTCAAACATCAATTTTTTTTAAACATATAAGTCATATAAGAATTGCATTGCTCTAAATTTAAAACTTTGCAAAAACTGACATGACTTATATGTTAAAATTTTTAGTTTATAATATCAAATCCGCAATACGCTCGTAAAACCTCAGGAATTACAATTCCTTCCGGAGTTTGGTAATTTTCTAAAATTCCTGCCAAAACTCTTGGCAAAGCCAATGAACTTCCGTTCAAGGTGTGTGCCAATTGGTTTTTTCCGTCTTTGTCTTTGAAACGCAATTTCAAACGATTTGCTTGAAAAGTCTCAAAATTAGAAACCGAACTAATTTCTAACCAACGATCTTGCGCGGTAGAAAATACTTCGAAATCATATGTCAAAGCCGATGTGAATCCCATATCGCCACCACAAAGACGTAATATTCTGTATGGTAATTTCAATTCTTGTAAAATACTTTTCACGTGTTCTACCATTCCGTCCAATGCTTCGTATGATTTATCCGGATGTTCTACACGAACGATTTCTACTTTGTCAAATTGATGCAAACGGTTCAATCCACGTACATGCGCACCATAAGAACCCGCCTCACGACGGAAACAAGGCGTGTAAGCCGTAGTTAAAATTGGTAATTCATTTTCGTTTAAGATCACGTCACGAAACAAATTCGTTACTGGAACCTCAGCCGTTGGAATTAAGTACAAATCGTCGGTTTTATCATGGTACATTTGCCCTTCTTTGTCTGGCAATTGTCCCGTTCCATAAGCAGATGCTTCGTTTACCATGTGTGGCACTTGAACTTCATTATAACCGGCAGCGGTATTTTTGTCCAAGAAATAATTGATCAAGGCACGTTGTAATCGCGCTCCCTTTCCTTTATAAACCGGAAATCCTGCGCCAGTGATTTTTACTCCAAGTTCAAAATCAATGATGTCGTATTTTTTCACCAATTCCCAATGCGGTTGTGCTCCTTCGTGCAAAACTGGAATTTCACCTTCCTCAAAAACGTTTAGGTTTTCCTCTGGCGTTTTTCCAACAGGAACAATATCAGCTGGAAGATTAGGTAATGTATATAATTTTTCCAAAAGTTCAGCGGCAAGTGCATCAGCCGTTTCCGCTAAAGCTTTGCTTTTCTCTTTGTTTAAAACAGTTTTTTCTTTTAGAATGGCGGCTTTAGATTTCTCACCTGCTTTCATTAATTCACCAATGTCTTTGGATAATTTATTAGATTCGGATAAAATATTGTCTAGCTCCACTTGCGTAGCGCGACGTTTTTCATCCAGTTGTACCACTTCTTCAACAACACTTGTAGCATCGATGTTTCTCTTTGCCAAAGCGGTGATTACTTTTTCTTGATTCTCTCTAATAAATGCGATTTGTAACATAGCTTGATTTTTTTAACGCTAACTTTTATAATAATGGAAGCAAATTTAAGGAAATGTTTGGGACTTATAAGACAAAGTTTTGAGGAAAAGGAGAATATCCTAATTCAAATGCATTGGGCTTTTTTTAAACATATAGAATCATAGAAAAATTAGGACTGTGAAGAATTTGATAGCATTTCATTTTCACATAGCTATGCATTATAGCTAAAATGAAATGCCTTTTTAATAAACTCAAAACTATGTTTCTATGTGTTTAAAAAATAAATCTGCTATTCTCTTTTAATCTCATGACCCACAAATTCTTCTAAGGACGCAAACATGTCGTCTACAGAAAGGACTTCAAAATCGGGATGGGTTTTTAAAAAAGTAGCATTCAAAGTAACCAGATTTTCTTCAATTTCGAAAAAAGTGTCGTTGTTGAGCAAATCTCTGATAGGATTTACTCCTTCCAATTTCCCTTTCAAGAATTTATTGAGCTTTACACTGCTCATTAATTTTACTTTTTTGGATTGTTGCTGAAACAATTCCAAATGCTTTTCAGCACCAATCAATGCCAAACCTTCTTCTATTAATTCGTTCAGTTCTTTATCCCAGCCCGAATTGTAAACAAATTGAGCAAAATTCCCTTCGGTATATTGTGAGGTATAATAATCTAAATAATAACTCATTATAGCATCTTCGTGAATCAAATCATCGTTTACACCTTCTTCACGCATTAAGTTGATTACCGAAATATTAGAGTGAATCACATCTTGGAGATTTTCACTGTTCATTGCTGTTTCTGAAATAATTATTCTACCGAATTCCATTTGTTTTGTATTTGAGTATGTGTTGCAAATTTCGGGTAAATAAAAACAGAAATCAAATACAATTCAATTTATATGCTATGAGATTCGTTCCTATTTTTTTCTAGTTCATTTTTGAAACCAAAGTTTTCAAACGTGCTGCTTTTTCTTTTTTATCTTTTTGAAGTTTCGCTTTTTTTAGATTGAGCAATTTGGTATGCAACGCTTTTTTTTGATATTTTTTTCAGGTCCTTTGGGCATAATTTATTGTGTCATTGCAAGTCAGCTATAAATTTTTAAAGCCAGTGGTAATAAAATTTACCGTGTCCATCGATTGTATTTCTGCTAATAAAACAAGCAATAATCCAAGCTATAATTGCTGTTTTATGCGCCTACTAGCCTAATCTTTAGTGACAGTAGATTTATGGAAAGGCTAAAATATTTTTGGTTATTCCTGCTTGAATCATCCAAACAGTTCACTCGCCACATCTTCAATTTTGGCAACTAATCGAATTTTTATTCCAGTATTTTTCAACGCAATTTTATTGTATTTGGATACAAAAATGGTCGAAAAACCTAACTTTTCTGCTTCCTGAATGCGTTGGTCCACGCGGTTTACCGGACGTATTTCTCCTGAAAGTCCCACTTCGCCTGCAAAACAAAAATCTTTATTGACTGCAATGTCTTCATTCGAAGATAAAATGGCGGCAACAACAGCTAAATCTATCGCTGGATCATCTACTGAAATTCCTCCGGTTACATTTAGGAAAACGTCTTTGGCGCCAAGCCTAAAACCGGCTCTTTTCTCTAAAACGGCCAGAATCATATTGAGTCTTTTGGCATTATAACCTGTAGTGCTTCGCTGCGGTGTTCCATAGACTGCGGTGCTTACCAATGCTTGGATTTCAATCATCAACGGGCGCATGCCTTCTAATGTTGAGGCAATTGCGGTTCCGGATAATTCTTCATCTTTATGCGAAATTAATATTTCGGATGGATTAGAAACTTCGCGCAAACCATTGCCGAGCATTTCATAAATACCAATTTCGGCAGTGGAACCAAAACGATTTTTTAACGAACGTAAAATTCGGTACACGTGATTTCTGTCTCCTTCAAATTGTAAAACGGTGTCGACCATGTGTTCCAGGATTTTTGGTCCTGCAATGTTTCCGTCTTTGGTAATATGACCAATCAGAATCACGGGAATATTGGTTTCTTTGGCAAATTTGATCAATTCGGCTGTGGTTTCTCTAATTTGAGAAATACTTCCTGGAGTGGATTCAATATAATCCGTGTGCAAGGTTTGAATGGAATCGATAATCACGATTTCCGGCTCGATGGCTTCAATTTGCTTGAAGATATTTTGGGTTTTGGTTTCGGTAAGAATATAGCAATTGTCTCCGCTGGGGGTGATTCTTTCGGCACGCATTTTTATTTGTTTCTGGCTTTCTTCACCCGAAACATATAAAGTTTTATACGGTAACTTTAGAGAGATTTGCAGTAGTAGCGTACTTTTTCCAATGCCGGGTTCGCCACCTAAAAGAATTAAAGAGCCGGGAACGATTCCGCCGCCCAACACGCGATTTAATTCACTGTCAGTAGTGTCCATTCGGATTTCCTGAGCCGAATCAATTTCGTTTATTCGTAACGGTTTTGGTGCTTTACTGCTGGAAGTAGTTTCGCTTTTCCAAGCTGTTTTTTCTGGTTTTTGGATGATTTCTTCGGCAATAGTATTCCATTCTTTACAGGAATTACATTGTCCTTGCCATTTTGCATATTGTGCGCCACAGTTTTGGCAAAAAAAAGTTGTTTTTACTTTTGACATTATTTTTTTGGTGTTTGACTGATCATATCATCATATTTCTCCATCATCATATTTTTTGTAAGGTCGCCAATTTCTTCTAATTGAGAAGCATTTTGATATAGTTTTGCTGCTTTTTTCATGTCACCCATTTTTTCATACATTAAACCTAATTCATAATCGGCAAGCATTGATTTTGGATAATTTTTATTAGCAATTTCCGCTAATTTATCCAATTCTGAATACGCTTTGTTTTTAAGAATTGCAGCTTCAATGGCTTTGAAATCATTGACGCGAATGGGCATTTTTAAGCTTAAATTTTTATTTAACACTTCGTATTTGTTAGTTAGGTAATCCACATAGCCGGATTGAAGGACAGCAATTTTCTCTAAATATTCAGTAGAAGAAATGGGTTTGTATGTGTCGAAAAAGTGGTACAAAGCATTTGGAATCGAATACAAAACCAGTGAATAATGAGAAGCTCCAGCGAAATTATCAAACTTGTAATTCAGTAACGGATTGGTGACCTGTTTTATATTAGTGTCTAGTTGCTTGATTGATGTTTGAAGTTTTTTTACATCGCCATCACCATTTGACTGATAATAAAAAATAGGTTGTTTGAGTTTTGAAAGTTGCTCCGGAATACGGTTTTCCATATCAGGCGCAAGTTCTGGACTTAATGAAATATAGGCATTGAAAATAGGATTGTCTTTGTACAGAAAAAAGTTCAAAAAACCAGCAGTAGTGTCATGACCGGCAATAATGCGGAAAGGAGCAACAGGATATTTCTTTTCTATGTAGGGCAATAACTCCGCTCCAATGAATTCGAAAAATTTCGCACCTTTTCCAGAAGGAACGCCATCAGCTTCGTCATAATTGCAGTCGTCATATCGTTCGTTGTTCTTGTTTTGACTGATGCCAACGATAATGGTTTCCGGTAAGTCATCCCAAAAGGCACCGTAATTTAAAGCGCCGTAAAAAGGATCAAAAAGGTAGTCTCCATCCAATAAAACGAGAATTGGATATTTTTTATTTGGATTTTTTTCAAAGGAAGGTGGGAGTCCAATTGTAATTTCTCTGCTTTCGCCAAGCACTTGAGAATCAAAAGCAATCACAGTTTTTTGTGAAAATACGGAAACAGAAAATAGTAATAAGAGTATTAGTTTTTTCATGAATTGGTTTGGTTTAGAAAGTATAGAATACTCCATATAAGAGCAAGCAATATAAACATTATTACTTTATATTTGAAAATGGATACCGGAAAATGTTAAGATTGCGCTTTGATATCAAGGGAGGAATCAGCGTTTAAAAAATTAGCCACTGATTCTGTGATTTTAAAATGCAAAATCAGAGAATCAGCAGCTAGAAAATGTTTGTTAGTTTAATTCGAACAGAAATTAAGTCAACGAATTGTCGTTTTCATTTGGGAAAATAACCCACGGTTTGAAGGTTTTAGCTTCCTCAAATTCTAGGGTTGCGTAGGATATGATGATGATGATGTCGTCTTTTTGAACTTTTCTTGCTGCAGGACCGTTGAGTGTAATGGTTCCTGAATTTTTTTCGCCTTTTATGGCATAAGTTTCAAAACGTTCTCCATTGTTGATGTTTACAATGGAAACTTTTTCGCCTTCAATAATATTTGAAGCTTCTAACAATGATTCATCAATAGTTATGGATCCGATATAATTTAAATCGGCCCCGGTTACCTTAACGCGGTGAATTTTTGATTTTAATACTTGAATTTGCATGCTACAAAAGTAAATTAATTTAGTGAAATGGTGTCAATTAAACGTATATTGTTGACTAATACGGCTATGAAAGCGCGGTATTTTTTATTTTTATTTTTTCGACTGCACGATAAAAGCGTGGCTTCATCAGCAATGGTGAAATATTCTAAAGTAAAATGAGGATTGTTATCGAATGATTTTTGAACCCATTCTGAAATTTTAGCGGTGCTATTTTTCGAAAATTGCTCTTTTACGGAGCTAAGAATTTTGTAGATAATAGATGCTTCGTCTCTTTCCTGCTCGGATAAACGCTCATTTCTGGAGCTCATGGCAAGATCATTAGCTTCTCTATAAATAGGACAGCCAATGACATTTACTTTTAAATGATTTTTAGCCACCATTTTTTTTACGATTTGTAATTGTTGAAAATCTTTCTCGCCAAAATAAGCATTAGTGGGTTCAATAATCTCAAAAAGTCGTTTTACAATCGTACCCACACCATTAAAATGTCCGGGTCTGAATTTACCTTCCATTTGGTTTTCTAATCCGTCGAAATCGAACGGTTCCGAAACCGGTTTTCCGTCATAAATATCTTCAACCGTTGGTGCATATAGGATAATGTTTGGATTCAGATTGGTGAGTTTCTTTACATCCTCCTCTAGTGTTCTAGGATATTTTGCCAAGTCTTCCGGATTGTTGAATTGAGTAGGATTTACAAAAATACTGACAACGGTGGTGTCGTTTTCCAGCAATGATTTCTGCATTAAAGCCAGGTGACCTTGATGTAACGCACCCATAGTTGGAACAAATCCAATAGTGGAATGGATGGTTTTTATAGGTTTTAAATAGTCCATTAAAGATGCTTTTCCGTAGAAAATATGCATGGCAGTATTATTAAAATTAATTGCAAACTTACTATTTTAGTTAATAACTGCATAAATTTTTGTAATTTTGCATGGTTTTTATTGCCAATAAATTAAGTAAATTACAATATGAAAGATAAGAGGATATTATACGTATCATCTGAAGTGGTGCCGTATCTCGCTGAAAACGAGGTCTCTTTAATGTCTTATGACGTTCCGAAAATGATTAATGATCAAGGCGGACAGATAAGAATTTTTATGCCAAGGTATGGAAATATTAACGAGAGAAGACACCAATTGCACGAGGTAATTAGACTTTCGGGGATGAATTTGGTAGTAAATGACTTGGATATGCCATTAATTATAAAAGTGGCTTCTATTCCAAAAGAGAGAATACAAGTTTACTTTATTGATAATGATGAATATTTCAAAAGGAAAGCCACTTTTGCCGATGAAGAAGGTGTGATGTATCCTGATAATGATGAACGTGCCATTTTCTTTGCAAAAGGAGTTGTGGAAACTGTAAAAAAACTCAACTGGGTTCCTGATATTATTCATGTTCATGGATGGATGGCTGCAATGTTGCCTATTTACATGAAACATTTTTATAAAAATGAAGCTTTATTTTCGGAAACAAAAATTGTTACTTCAGTCTACAGTCAGTCTTTTGAAGGGACTTTGAACGAAGAAATGATCAATAAAGTGAAATTTGACGGAGTTCCGGATGATGCGATAGCAGATCTTGAGGTTCCTAACTACGAAAATATCATCAAGGCAAGTGTCAAACATTCTGATGCTGTGATTATTGCTTCAGAAAACCTCTCTCCAAGTTTAACAAAATTTATAGAATCTTCAGGAAAACCTTTTTTACCTTTCGCACCGAAAGACGCATTCGCGGAAGCGTATACTAATTTCTATATAAACGAGGTTCTGTAAATTAAACTTTTTTAATAAATATGTACAATAATTCTTTTTTTAAGAAAATTCTTCTAGTAGTAAGTGTTGTTTTTTTATATTCTTGTGATAAAGATTATAATGAAATTGGTGGAGATTTAATAGGTGATAATAATTTTGATCTTAATAAGCAGACTTATAGTGTATTGGGTTATAACCAAAAAACAGGGTCAATACAATCCAATAATCTTGAAGTAAATCCGTTGGGGATCTACAGCAGTACAAATTTTGGTGAAACAACAGCAAATTTCAATACTCAGTTAACTTTATCTGCGCTAATTACCTCAGTAAGTACAAATTTATTTGTGGAAAGTGTTGTTCTTACAGTTCCTTATTACACGGATGTAACGCAATTAAAAGTTAATTCTGATGGAACTCGCGTATATGTTTTAGATTCCATCTACGGACCGGAAAAAGCTAAAATGAAATTAAGTGTTTATGAATCTGGTTATTTTATGAGAGACGCAGATCCTGTTGGAGGATTTCAACAAGCTCAAAAATATTTCACTGATCAAGATGCTGATTTCAATAATCTAAAGGTTGCAGATCGTTTGAATAATAGTTCTAACAAAGCTGAAAATGATGAATTTTTCTTTGATTCGGCTGAGCATCCTGTAGTCGCTACCGATACAGTAACAGGTGTTAAAACGACAACGTATACAGCGCCGGGAATGCAATTAAATTTGAATAAAGATTATTTTAAAACAAGAATCCTTGACGCAGTTAATTCAGGTAAATTAGCCTCGAATGATGTTTTTAAAAATTACTTCAGAGGACTTTATTTTAAAATGGAGAAATCAGGAAGTAGCGCTGGAAATTTAGCAATGTTGAATTTTAAAGCTGGTAAAATAACCATCACATATAAGGAGGATTTAGCCTCAACAACTGGTGGCGCTACAACTAGAGTTAAAAAGACAATAGTTCTTAATATGACAGGTAATACTGTTAGTTTGTTGAAAAATGATTATAGTGTTAATGGAAGTGCTTATGATGCCTTAGCAAATACCGGAAACCAAACCGAAGGGGATGATAAATTATTCTTAAAAGGCGGTGAAGGTTCTATAGCGGTTTTGGATCTTTTTGATAAAAAAGATTTGAAAGGGTATGATGCTAATGGTGTTTTAACTGGTCCGAATGGGATTTCAGATGAGTTGGATGATTTAAGAAATCCTGTTGATGGCAAAAAATTATTGGTGAATGAAGCTAATTTGGTTTTTCATATTGATGCTGCTGCAATGGCTACTAGTTATGAACCACAAAGAATCTATTTGTATGATTTTAAGAACAGCCGACCTATAACAGATTATTACTTAGATGTAACATCAAGTAGTGTTGATGCAAAGAAATCAAAAGGATTTTTTGATGGTATGATAAAAAAAGACGCCACTAGTAAAAAGGGATTGACTTATAAAATCAGAATCACCAATCATATCCGGAATCTGATCAATAATAAAGATTCAACTAATGTTAAATTAGGTCTTGTGGTTACAGAAGATATTGGGGTAATTACATCTTACAAAGTAAAAACTCCAAATGCGAATATTAGTCAAGCGCCTAAAGCTTCGGTTATGAATCCGTTAGGGACGGTTTTACACAGCGGAAAATCTACAGTAGCCGAGGCGAAAAGATTAAAACTTGAAATTTATTATACAAAACCTAATTAAACAAAGACTATGTGTGGAATTGTTGGATATATTGGATATAGAGAAGCTTATCCTATTGTAATTAAAGGATTAAAAAGACTCGAATATAGAGGCTATGATAGTGCTGGTGTCATGTTATTTGATGGTGAAAACCTAAAGGTTTCTAAAACAAAAGGAAAAGTTTCTGATCTTGAGGAAAGAGCTTCAAAAGAGATTACAACTAATGGTAGTATTGGAATAGGACATACACGTTGGGCTACGCACGGTGTTCCAAATGATGTGAATTCGCACCCACATATTTCTAATTCAGGAGATTTAGCAATTGTACACAACGGAATTATTGAAAATTATGCTCCTTTAAAAGCAGAGTTGATCAAAAGAGGATATATTTTTCATTCGGATACAGATACCGAAGTGCTGATTAATCTTATTGAAGAAGTACAGAAAAAAGATAATTTAAAATTAGGAAAAGCAGTTCAGGTGGCTTTGAATCAAGTAGTAGGAGCGTATGCGATTGCTGTTTTTGATAAAAAAACACCAAATGAAATTGTTGCTGCTCGTTTAGGAAGCCCATTAGCAATAGGTGTTGGTGAAGGAGAGTTTTTTATAGCTTCAGATGCATCTCCATTTATTGAATATACTTCAAATGCTATTTACTTGGAAGATGGTGAAATGGCTAATATTAGACTGCATAAACAAATGAAGGTTCGTAAAATTAAAGATGATTCTTTAGTTAATCCTACTATTCAGGAACTTCAAATGAATTTGGAGCAAATTGAAAAAGGAGGTTACGATCATTTTATGCTTAAAGAAATTTATGAGCAACCTAGCGTTATCAAAGATACCTATCGTGGAAGACTTCATGCAAATGAAGGTTTAATTCAAATGGCAGGTGTTGAGGATAATTTAGAAAAGTTCTTAAATGCTGAAAGAATTATAATTGTTGCTTGTGGTACCTCATGGCATGCAGGTTTAGTAGCTGAATATATTTTTGAGGAATTTGCAAGAATCCCTGTTGAAGTAGAATATGCTTCTGAATTTAGATATAGAAATCCAATTATAAACAGTAAAGATATTGTTATTGCAATTTCTCAATCAGGAGAAACAGCTGATACAATGGCTGCGATAAAATTGGCTAAAGAAAGTGGCGCATTTGTTTTTGGAGTTTGCAACGTAGTAGGTTCTTCTATTTCAAGAGAAACTCATGCTGGTGCTTACACTCATGCAGGGCCTGAAATAGGAGTTGCATCAACAAAAGCATTTACAACTCAAATAACTGTTTTGACAATGATTGCGTTGCGTTTGGCTAAAGCCAAAGGAACTTTGTCAAACTCTCTTTTTCATACTTATTTGCAAGAATTAGTAATTATTCCTGAAAAAGTAAAAGAGGCTTTAGAAACAAATGACAGAGCAAAAGAAATTGCTGCAGTTTTCAAAGATGCACCTAACTGTTTGTATTTGGGAAGAGGATATAATTTCCCAGTGGCTCTTGAGGGTGCTTTGAAATTAAAAGAGATTTCCTATATTCATGCCGAAGGATATCCTGCAGCAGAAATGAAACACGGACCAATCGCATTAATTGATGAGCACATGCCTGTGGTTGTGATTGCACCAAAACAAGGGCATTACGATAAAATTGTAAGTAATATTCAAGAAATAAAATCTAGAAGTGGAAAAATTATAGCGGTAGTAACCAAGGGAGATACGCAAGTGCGCGAATTGGCTGACTACGTTATCGAAATTCCAGAAACTTCGGATGCATTATCACCGTTGATCACAACTATACCATTGCAACTGTTGTCATATCATATTGCTGTTATGCGCGGATGCAATGTAGATCAGCCTCGTAATCTTGCAAAATCAGTGACAGTAGAATAATTAGTAGTTAACTGCTTTATAAGTACAAAGCCTCGGAAGTTTTCTTTCGAGGCTTTTTTTGTGCGTCAAATTATCATTTTTATCAGATGCTTTTAAAGTCTCCAAAAGTGAAAAAAATTATAAATTTGGGTACTTTTATCACTTTTATCAAATATCTAAAAATTAATAATTATTTTGTGATTAATGCATTTTTTATATGCATGCATAATGATATTCTGTTTTTTCAACACAAAATTTAACATTAAATAATTAATTATAAATACGAAATAAGCGCAAATGGGGCAAATTAACTGATGAATGTGAAATTTATTTGGGACTTTTTTATTAATATCAAAAATATTTGTACTTTGGCTTCATAAACCAACAAATTATAACCCAATGAGAGTGTATTTACTTTTTTTGTCATTGTTTTTTTGTAGCCTAACTTTCGCTCAAAATTCAATTTCAGGTATTGTTACAGACAGTAACAACCAACCTATTCCTGGAGCCAACATTAAGATTGTTGGAGACTCTTCGGGTACGATAACCGATTTTGACGGTTCATTTACGTTACAATCTTCTAAAAAGCCACCTTTTGTTATTGAGGTTTCAAGTGTCGGGTTTACATCTCAAAAAATTTCAGTTTCTTCGGCTAGTCAAAAAATTGCAGTAAAGTTATTGGATGAAGAGAATAAACTAGATGAAATCGTAGTTTCTGCTTCAAGAACGCCAGAGCGCGTATTAGAGTCGCCAGTTACTATTGAAAGAATGGGTATTGCTGAAATTAAAAAAACAGCCTCACCTTCTTTTTATGATGGATTAGAAAACATGAAAGAAGTTCAAATGAATACTTCTAGTATGTCGTTTAAATCGATCAACACACGTGGTTTTGCAACTGTGGCGAATACTCGTTTTATGCAATTAGTAGACGGTATGGATAACTCTTCGCCATTATTAAACTTTGTATTAGGAAACTTAATAGGTGTCTCTGAAATTGATGTTCAGTCAGTAGAGTTGTTACCAGGAGCTTCTTCTGCTTTGTATGGTGCTAACGCTTTTAACGGAATTTTGTTTATGACAAGTAAAAGTCCATTTACTAGTGAAGGTATTAGAGCGTATGCTAAGTTTGGTCAAACCAGCCAAAAAGCAGCTGGAACAAATGATTATGTAGATTATGGAGTTCGTATGGCCAAAGCATTCAACAAATACATTGCAGGTAAAGCTAATTTTGCTTACATGAGAGGTACTGAATGGCATGCTGTGAATTATGATGATAAAACGATAGCGGGTAGAGATAGAACTCATTATGGATATGACGGAATCAATGTTTATGGTGACGAAGTGGCAACAGTTATTGGGGCGCCTACTTTACCTAGCGATAAAGTTTCAAGAACAGGTTATAATGAGGTGGACTTAACTGATAATAAAGTTTCAAACACAAAAATTGACCTGTCATTACATATTCGCCCTTTCGGTGACGAAAGACTAGAAGTAATTGTTCAAAGTAAATTTGGTTACGGTAATACAGTATATCAAGGTGCAAACCGTTATTATTTGAATAACTTTTTTATGCAACAGCATAAATTAGAATTTAAAGGAAAGAATTTCTTTTTGAGAGGATATACAACTACAGAGGATGGAGGTCAATCTTATGACATGTTGTTTACGGGGATCAATATAAATCGTAAATGGAAGTCAGATGTACAATGGTTTACAGATTATGGTACGACATATGCGCAATCAACATTAGTAGGTGGTATGTTGCCAGCAGATGCGCACAGAGCAGCTAGAGCAAAAGCAGATACTGGAAGATTTTTACCAGGAACTCCTGAGTTCAAAAACGCGTTTAGCCAAGTTACAAATGAAGCAAGTATTCTGACTGGTTCTAAGTTGGTTGACAATTCAAGAATTTATCACTCTGATGCCAATTATAATTTTAAAGATTTGATCAAATTTGCTGAAATTCAAGTTGGAGGTTCTTACAGAGAATATCAGCTGAATTCATTTGGTCGTATTTATACAGATGCTGCTGGTCCTATCAAATATAATGAATACGGAGCATACACACAGGTGATGAAAAAAATGATGGATGATCGTTTGAAGTTAACAGCTTCACTTCGTTATGACAAAGCGCAAAACTTTGATGGGAATTATTCTCCTAGAGTTTCTGCTGTTTATTCTGCAGGACAAGCGAAAAATCATAATTTCAGAGGATCTTTTCAAACTGGTTTTAGAAACCCGTCTACACAAGATCAATACATTGGATTTAACGTTGGAAGTGCGATTCTGTTAGGGTCAGCACCTGATAACTTGACTCGATTTGTAGAGACTTTGCCAATAAATGGAACAGTAGGTCAAGGTTTTGCTGGTGGAAGTACAGTAACAATTAATGGGACAAATGCTTATAACAATTCATATACAGCTACTTCTGCAGCAGCATTTGCGGCAGCAGGAAATCCAGCTTTGTTGCAAAAAACTAACGTTGGTTTAGTTAAGCCAGAAGAAGTGAAAGCAATTGAATTAGGATATCGTTCGTTTATCAATAGAACTTCGGTAGATTTAAATGGTTATTATAATGTATATAACAATTTTATTGGAAATTTAAATGTAGTAACTCCTTTGTATGGAACTGCTGTTGATGGTGGCGGACTGACAAGTGTAGCGGGTCAACAAGCGATACATGCACTTGCAAACGGAAATACCAGAGTTTTTCAATTGTACACAAATACTGCTTTAGAAATAGAATCATTAGGTTTCGGTATAGGATTGTCTAGAAAAGTATACAAAGATTTTGAAATAGGTGCAAACTATAATTATGCTGAATTTAAATTTGACCAATCTAAAGATCCTAGTTTTGAGGCTGGTTTTAATACGCCAAAACACCGTGTAAAAGCATCTATTGGTAACGAAAAATTGTTTCCTAATTTTGGATTTAATGTGAGTGGTAGATGGAACAGTGAGTATTTGTGGCAGTCTTCTTTTGCTGATGGTACCATTGAGGCGGCAACAGTTATAGATGCACAATTAAATTATAACTTCCCTTCTTTGAAATCAACTTTAAAAATAGGTGCTTCAAATATTGGAGGTAAAGAATATGGTCAAGTATTAGGAGCTGGTCTAATTGGTCAACAATATTTTGCTTCTTGGACAATCAACCCGTAATACTTTATTAAAACTAAAATCAAAGAACAATGATAAAAAATTTCAAATGGCTACTATTTGCTTCATTGGCATTTGTAGCGTGTAATAATGAAGATGAAGTAATAGCTGACGCTAACTCATCTGATGGGCAGCCTTTAACTGCGGGATTGGCAGTAGTAACAAAATATGTAGCATTAGGAGATTCTTATGCCGCGGGTTTTAGTGACAATGCCTTGTTTATTGAAGGGCAAAAAGGTTCATATGCAAATATTATAGGACAGCAATTTGCATTAACGGGTGGAGGAGAATTTAAGACGCCTTTAATGGCTGACAATGTTGGTGGTTTATTATTTGGTGGAAATGTAATTTTAAACCAGCGCTTATTTTTTAATGGTGTTGCGCCTGCTCTAGTTACAGGAAGACCATCAACAGAAGTTACTACAAAACTAGCAGGTCCATTCAGTAATCTAGGTGTTCCAGGTGCAAAAAGTTATCATTTAGTTGCGCAGGGTTATGGAAATGTGGCTGGAGTAGCTACAGGTCAGGCGAATCCGTATTTTGCGAGATTTGCAACATCGGCTACAACATCTGTAGTAGCTGATGCTGTTGCTCAAGATCCTACTTTTTTCTCTTTATGGATAGGTGGAAATGATGTATTAGGTTATGCTACTTCAGGAGGTTCAGGTAGAAATCAAACGGGTAATATGAATGCTGCGACTTATGCAAGCAATGATATTACAGATCCTGCGGTGTTTGCTGGTGCTTACAACAGTATCGTTAATGCAATGACGGCCAAAGGTGCTAAAGGTGTTGTGGCAAATTTACCTTATGTAACTGCTTTGCCATATTTTACAACTGTTCCATTTAATCCATTGACTGCATCAGTCTTAGGTCGTGGAAATGTTGCTGTAGGGACTGCTACTATACAAGGTTTGAATGCACAGTTATACGGTCCTTTGAAACAAGCTTTAACGGCATTTGGTGCGGGATCGAGAATAGAATTATTGTCTACAACTGCGTCAAACCCATTATTAATTCTTGATGAGAGTTTACCTAATCTATCTGCGCAATTAACTGCTGCGTTTACGCCTACTTTAGGAGCTCCAACGGCAGCTTTTTATGGTCAAGTTTTTGGTCAAGCAAGACAAGCTACAAAAGAAGATCTTGTAGTGCTTACTGCTCAAACTGTTATTGCATCAGCACCTGCAGGAGTTCCTGCGCCATTGAATGTTTTTGGTGTAACATATCCAATGCAGGATGTACATGTATTAACTAAAGCTGAAGTGGCTGAAGTGAAAGTTGCTACAGATGCTTACAATGCTACTATAAAATCTGTTGCGGATGCAAAAGGTTTGGCATTTGTCGAGTTGAAAGGAGTAACGGATCAGTTAGCAAACGGAGGTATAATCTACAATAACTACAAAGTTACTTCAGCGTTTGTGACGGGTGGAATGTTCTCTTTAGATGGAGTGCATCCAAGTCCAAGAGGGTATGCTATCATAGCTAATTTGTTTACTGGCGCTATTAATGCAAAGTTTGGAGCTAATTTCAAAAATAAAGATGTAAGCTTGTATCGAATACTGTATCCAGCTACTTTATAAGATTTAAAAGTAAATAATGACGAATAACCATCTGCTTATGCAGGTGGTTATTTTTTTGAGGATATTGTTGTTATTGGATTGTTTTAAAGCCTTTTCTTCGGTAGGAAGTAAAAATATCCATTTTTTATAAAAAATAATTGATTTTATATTTTAAAAAATTATCTTTGCACACTGAAAAAAGCATTTAATCGATACGTTTCGATTGGAACTATTTCATAAACCTAAATAGCTATTTAATAAATACATAAGTAATGTCGAAAGTAATAGGAAAAGTTGCCCAGATCATTGGACCAGTAGTTGATGTAGTTTTCAACGGTAAGGATGTTGAACTTCCAAAAATTTATGATTCATTAGAAATCACAAAAAAAGACGGTACTTTGTTAGTGCTTGAAGTACAATCTCACATTGGTGAAAATACAGTACGTACCATTTCGATGGACTCAACAGATGGTTTGAGTAGAGGTTATGAAGTAGTTGGAACAGGAAATCCTATCCAAATGCCAATTGGTGCCGATGTTTACGGACGTTTGTTTAACGTAATTGGAGATGCCATTGATGGTTTACCGGAATTGCCAAAAACAGGTGAAAACGGAATGTCAATTCACAGAGCAGCTCCAAAATTCGAAGATTTATCTACATCTTCTGAAGTTTTATTCACAGGTATTAAAGTAATCGATTTAATTGAGCCTTACTCAAAAGGGGGTAAAATTGGATTGTTTGGTGGTGCTGGAGTTGGTAAAACAGTATTGATTCAGGAGTTAATTAACAATATTGCAAAAGGTCACGGTGGACTTTCTGTATTCGCAGGAGTAGGAGAAAGAACGCGTGAAGGGAATGACTTACTTCGTGAGATGTTAGAGTCAGGAATTATAAAATACGGGGATGAATTCATGCACTCTATGGAAAACGGAGGATGGGATTTATCTAAAGTAGATTTACCAGGAATGAGAGAGTCTAAAGCTACTTTCGTTTTCGGTCAAATGAATGAGCCTCCAGGAGCTCGTGCTCGTGTAGCACTTTCTGGATTGTCTATCGCTGAATATTTCCGTGATGGAGCAGGAACTGATCAAGGGAAAGATGTATTGTTCTTCGTGGATAATATCTTCCGTTTTACACAAGCAGGTTCTGAGGTTTCGGCTCTTTTAGGTCGTATGCCATCTGCGGTAGGATACCAACCAACATTAGCAACTGAAATGGGAGCTATGCAAGAACGTATCACATCTACAAACAAAGGTTCTATTACATCTGTACAAGCGGTTTACGTTCCTGCGGATGATTTAACGGATCCGGCTCCGGCTACAACTTTTGCTCACCTTGATGCTACTACTGTATTGTCTCGTAAAATTGCTGAGTTAGGTATTTATCCTGCGGTGGATCCATTGGATTCAACTTCAAGAATCCTTACTCCTCAAATCTTAGGTGATGAGCATTATGACTGTGCACAAAGAGTGAAAGAGATTTTACAAAAATACAAACAATTACAAGATATCATCGCAATCCTTGGTATGGAAGAATTATCAGAAGATGATAAATTAGCCGTTTCAAGAGCGCGTCGTGTACAACGTTTCTTATCTCAACCTTTCCACGTTGCTGAGCAATTTACAGGGTTAAAAGGAGTTTTAGTTGATATCAAAGATACTATCAAAGGATTTAATATGATTATTGACGGTGAATTAGATCACTTGCCTGAATCAGCTTTTAACCTTAAAGGTACAATTGAAGAAGCTATCGAAGCTGGAGAAAAAATGTTAGCGGAAGCTTAAAATAAGTTTAAAAGTTTAAAGTTTAAGGTTCACTCGTAACTTTAAACTTTTAAACTTTAAACTTTAAACTAAAAAGAATTATGTTATTAGAAATAGTTTCACCAGAAGCAAAATTGTTTTCAGCAGAAGTAACTTCGGTAACACTGCCAGGAGTTGATGGAAGCTTCCAAATTTTGAATAACCACGCGCCAATTGTTTCTATTTTAGAAAAAGGTGTAGTAAAAATTACAGCATCAAACTTTGCTTTTGCAAAAGAAGTGGCGAGTAAATTCACGAAGTTGGATGCTCAAAATTATACACTTGCTATCAATTCAGGAACAATTGAAATGAAAGACAATAAAGTTATTGTTTTAGTTGACTAAAGTAATTTCGATTATATAAATGAAAGCCTTGCAATTTGCGGGGTTTTTTTATGTCCAGTCCCAAAGGATGATATTCCACTCGATTCCATCTTCCTCATATATACAGATGACTTTAAAGCCAATGGATTCATGAGCCTTCATGGAACGAGGATTTGTAGTTGCAATTTCGGTTACGAGATACTCATATTTGTGTTGTAATTCTTCTTTATAAAACTGATAGAGATTACGGAATATTCCCTGTTTTCTATAGTTTTTATTTACGCATATTTGCCCCATAACAACATAGGTTTTGTCTTTTGGTACTAATTCATCGATTCTTTCAAACATGGGAATTAGAACTTCAATTTCGTTTTTAAAGCTTGAAAGCATTACTAATGCAAAACCTACTAAAATATCATTGTCTTTGGCGATAATATGTGCGCAAGCGGAATTCATTTGTTTTAATAATGCAACGGAGTGTTGCACGGTTACAAATCCTTCTTGAAGTTTTTCTTCAGAGCTTATATTCTGAGAGTTATTTTGTAATTGCAGGGTTCTGATTTGTTCCAGTTCGTCTATAGTGGACGCTCTTTTATAATGTATAGTTTTCATATGATTATATTAATCACGGATTAATGAATGGTATAGCACTAACTGTCTTATAAAATTAGGAAATCTTTGATTGGTTGAAATGCATTTAGATTTTATTTTTTATTTAATTTCAAATTCATTTTGGCATAATACTTTTCATTATATTTTGATGCAATTACAAGTGCTCCAGAAATCAGGATGAGATTTTTGATAATGTATTGTCCAGCCAAAGTAGGACAGTAAGGAAAAGCATCAAAACAGATGGTTTTTAGAATAAAAATAGGGAAAAATGTAGCTGCCATATGCATTAACAACAATACAATGGTATAAGGAATGAGCCGTTTTATAAGTAAACCAAGACCTATAAGTACTTCACAAATACCAAGAATTGGAATGAATATTTCAGGTTCAAACCAATAAACGGTCTGTTCTACTAATTCGCCGGCGGGACTCATACCGAAAATTTTTAATCCACCAAACCAAATGTAAACAACACCGAGAGAAATACGCATGATATTGATGCTGTGTTTCTCCATCTTGTGACTAAATCTAAAATATAAGTCTTCAAATAGTATTTTCATAGTATAGTAGTTTTAGTTTTTATAAAAAAGCCTAACAGGTTTCCAACGTCTGTTAGGCTTGAGCTGATAAATAATTTTTAAAACAAACCATTAAAACAAATTATCAACTTAATTATTTTATGTTATTCGGCACCATCAATAAGAGCTCTTGCTACAGCAAAACCACCTACTTTTTCGCCTAGTTCAAGTCCTTTTTCACAATCGCTTCTGTAGTGAATGCATCCAAACATTCTAGAATCCGAAGCTTCTTTTGCCATAGCTACAAAACTTTGTGCTTTTACAGGAACTAGATGAGATAAAACGACACTAGCCGCACCGCTGAAGGTGGAGTGTCCTGATACATAGGAAGGGAAATTAGGAGTTCCTGTCAATGTTTTTATAGACGGATCTACTTGTGAAGGTCTTGGGTTAAAGTACGTGTATTTAGCATCCCAACAGCTGATAGCCGCGTCCATCATAGCAATATTTAATAGAGCAAGATTTCTTGCCCATCGTACTTCACTATAATTGAGTGCTACAAATGTCTCTGAGGCAATTGCATTCCAGTGTCCGGGTGGCGTATAAGTTCCTACACCATCAGCCCAAAAAGTAACGATTTGCATGTTCTTTCTGGTGGCATTTTGTCCATATCTTTTTACTTCAGCTAATTCTTTTGCAAACTGCTCTGATTTTGTAGAAGGCGGTGGAACTGGGCGACTTGCAACAACCATTTCTGGAGTCATTAAAAATGATTTTACTTTTCCAAATAATGGTAACATTGGAGGTCTTGCAGGTACATCTAATGATTTCCAAGGGGTTTCTCCAGTTGCAGCAGTTTGACTTTCCAGTTGAGTCCAAAGCGCTTGATTGCCTATAGCCGCTCCAGTTCCATCAGAAGCTGCTCTGGCGATAAATTTGCCTGCAATTTTTCTGCCTAAAATAATTCCAGCATCAACATCACTTCGAACATTGGCACCACTGATAATGCGATATAATTTTTGTTCCTCTGCTTTTTCTTGTATGTAAGCAATTTCTGTTGGGAATAATAACTTTAATAATTCAACTGTAACTCCTGCTAGAACTGCATCTTCAGACGGATAAGAAGGTAAGGTGCTTTTTGGAATTAAAACCGGTAAAGTAGCATCAACCGTAAAAGGTGCAGCTCTGTTGTACAGTTTTTTATAATGCCAAGTTGCAATCATCGCATCGTATTGCGCCGCACTTACATAAGCATAAGCTCTGGCTGCGTATGGAGGATTTGAAAAAGGAAATTCAGGATTCGCAAATGGACTTGCCGCAGATGGTGCAGGATATGTTCCGTCTTCATTTTGATATGGCGGACGATTGTGTCTAGCCACTAATGTTCGCATGATTTCATTCCAACGTAAAACACCTCCGGCACTCCAGTATTTTATTATTTTTTTCTGTTCCGGCGTTACACTTGCCTGATAACTTTTTATTTCGTTAATTTCTCTTGTAAATGCAGCTGCGGTAGTTGCTATTGGTGCGTCTAAAGAGAATTCATCCGGGGCAGTCAATAGAAATGTTTTCCAAGTTCCGGCTAAATCATCTGTATTAGCCGGATTTAATTGAGGAAATTGTTCGTTGCGTTCTGTTAACTCGTCACTACAAGAATAGTTCAACGTAAGAAACAAAACCAAAATACTGTTATAGGCTATTTTTTGTATTTTATTTTTCATTTTCTTGTACTGTTTTTTTTAAGTTAAGGATATAAAATAAACCACCATAAAAGGTGTTTGATTGTCCAACATTTCTGCCTTGTGTAACAAAATTGCATCCTCCAATAATAGATAATGCGGGTATTTTTCTGAGCGTGTATTTAGTATTTACTCCTACTTTTAATGCATTCATAGTATTGCTTGGAAAGGGCATGTTGTTTTTTGTAATGTCAAATCCTCCAGATTGCGTAACCCAGTTATCAAGTACTGCTTCGGCGATTAATCTATTGGAACGATAGCCTATTCTGTAGTTTACCGAAATAGCGTCTGGCATATCCACTTCATTGGTGTAATGTATTTCGTCTGTATAATAGGAATCTCTGTCAATGGTTATATTGGCTCTTTTTACATACGCTCCAGATAGCGTGGTGAAAAAACGACCTCTTTGATAATCACCCATCAATCGTAAAGATGCAGTCTTACTTCTTAGACCAAGGCTTAAGGGTAAATAATCTGCTGAATAATCAGAAACTGGAGCCGAAAGTCCTCCCAAAACATATAAAGAGTAGGTGGCTTTTCCAATTGTTTTTTCGAAAGGCATGTATTTTATCGTTAACGATAGATCTTGCAATCCTTTTTGACCTTCCATTGTTCCGGCAGAAGC
Source organism: Flavobacterium petrolei (assembly GCF_003314435.2). Classification (GTDB taxonomy): domain Bacteria; phylum Bacteroidota; class Bacteroidia; order Flavobacteriales; family Flavobacteriaceae; genus Flavobacterium; species Flavobacterium petrolei. Next base: position 1,150,707 of record NZ_QNVY02000001.1, read on the forward strand.
TTTTGTTTCTACGTAAGGAAGACTGAAAATGATATTCAAATTATCAGAAACACCATAGTTTCCATTTAAGGTAATTGATTTTGTAGAAACAGTACCCAGATTAAGATTTTCTCTTTTAAAGGTTCCTTCCCAATATTCGTCCCAGCTGCTATGTTGGTATACAGCTCCAAAACAAAAATTGTTTTTGCTCATCATAATTCCATCAATCTCTGTTTGAGCATTTATAAATAAAGGTGCCAACAGCAGGCAACTCAGATAAAATTTTTTCATTAATAAATGATTTTTGGTTAATGGTTTGGTGTTTTATTGTTTAAAAATATATTGTTTTTATTTTGCTACTGCTACTAATTTTAAAATCTGGTTGATATACCAATGTTAATGGTATAATCAGCAAATGCCGCGTCACCCTGAACATGAGTTCCTGTTGTTACAGAATTTTCTTTATCGGTCACACTTTGCGTACGGTTACGAACCACTGCAAACGGTATCGATGCAAACAAGACTACTTTTTTATACTCATAGTTTACGGAAGGTTCTACAGACCAGATATAACCTGGACGACGGAAATCTCCACTTCCGCCTACAAGATCATTTACCGGAATCCCTTCTAATCGTGCGCCTGCGGCTAGAGACAATCCTTTTATTTGATTTACTGAATAATTAAAACCCGCTCTAAACATATATTGATCTGGCACACTCATAATCGCTTCGTTAGCAAGTCGTGATGCTAATGTTTCTCTATAGGTACGTGTGCCGTTTTGTTCACGTGGATTTATTAAGTAATAGAAATTACCGTAAACTCCAAAGTTTTCTATGAAGTTGTAAAAGGTGTTTACTTCAAATGTAAATCCGGTACCGCCGTCTCCTAACTGGATGGATTGATCTACCGGACGCAATTCTTTTGATCCATTTGGACCTACATTGTAATAATAATCTTTGTAGTTGTAATCACCGGTTGGTAATTTTATCCCTAATCCTAGTTGTATGTTTCCTTTTGTACTTTTTGCTGGATCTAACATCCATCTATAAGCTGCAAATCTAATATCGCCAATACCAAAGGAGCTTGTAGAGTTACGTTCTCTTTTTACGTAAGTACCATTTACCAATCCATGTTCGTACAATGAAGAACGAACATTATTTGAAATAGGAAGATCGACCATAACAGACCAGCGGTTGTTTAATATTCTGGTCAATGAAAGATTGAAAACTGAAGTGTAATTGATAACTTCTGTTTTTTGAACTAACCTGTCTTTGTTTTCCTCAGTTCCAGAAAAGTGTCTGAATGATCTAAAATAACGACCGCTGCTGGCGAATTGCCATCCTGAAACAGTAGTGCTGTCAGCATGAATCGACATGCAACTTGTCGCATTACCTTTGATAGCGACACATCCTTGTGCTGATATATTTTGGGTGTTAAAAGCAATTGTAAGAAATAGGATAAAAATACAAACGGATTGTATAACGGATAAATTTTTCAAGTTTTGGTTTTTTATAATGGTTAATTGTATAAAGCAGGTTAACATCAACTTCTTCCTAAAAGAAGGTCGGTGTTAAAAATAATAATGGTTGTTTGATTGTTAGTGTCGCTTAAAAACAAGATTTACTGTTGGCTTTTGCCAAAAAATTTCTTTGGATTTACAAGGCGAAATGGATAGATTAATGGTTGTCTTTGAAATAAAGAACTGTTTTATAAATCCATTTTGAATTTGTAAATTAATCTAATTCATGATTCTGAAAGCTAGTTATACAAAATATAGCAGAATAGAAATTCAAAATAGGCCTATGAAATCATTCACAAAAAATGAATTCTAAAATACAAAAGGCTATTTTGTATTTATAAAGGGCATAATTTCTAACGAAAGGGTTTGATAAATGTATAGATTTAGCTAAAAAGCAATCATGATTATCTTGACTTTACAAATGCCAGATAAAAGCGAGTGATTCCACTAAAATGAAAGAAGATTTAAACGAAATCGGGTGGTGAATACGATAAAGAAAGGTATCCGGAATCTAGCGCCTGGTTTGGCATAATGATAGATTTAGTTGAATGTAGGATTGCTTTTGGAGAAAAATCTACGCAATAAGCATTACTGGGAATATAATCTTGAAGAAAAGACTTCATGAGTTTTTTAACTGGAGACTCTTTAGATGAAGATCCGTTGAATAATTGATTGTCAACAATATCTTTTAAATCCTGACTTATTGCATCTTGATGTGAATTGCGCAGGTAATATAGACTTAGTATGTTGTTTTGAATTCTTTTCTTGAAAATATGATAACTCTTATTATTAATAACCACATCTTCATCCACATACTCAAAATCAGTGTCTTCGATAAAGGAGTATAATGTTGCATTCAATTTGATCACTTGAAACTCTGAGTCATGGTTTTTTTTCATAGAAGATACCCACGCTTGCTCTTCTTGATAAGCAAACATAAGATAGTATCCCATCGCGTTATAGAACAACGTTACTATTAAAAAAAGTGATGCAATTCGTTTCATATTTGTCGAAAGTAGAAAACTATTTCATAGGTTAATATCTTCAATATTAATTTTAAGATTTTTTTAACATAATTTTATGAAGTTTCTAAATCGAAACCGTTTTCGGAAAAAATTATAAGTATTTTTTTAATTGCTTTAATTCAAATGTTAATTTGTAATAGAATTGTTTTTTTTGGTGAGCAAGTTGAATATCGTTTTGAAGAAATGACTTTTATTTATTTTTAAAATTTGATAGAAAAACTAACAAATAGTTCCCAAAATCCATAAACCAAAAAAGATGCTTATTTTTGTGGACTATGAAACATTTTCCAGAAAATTTATCCGCAAAACTTGAAATTCGAAAGCAGCGTAATGCGTTGCGAAAATTACCTTTGTCAAGTAAAAAGATTGATTTTTCCTCCAATGATTACTTGGGTTTGTCACAATCAGAAATTATTTTTGAGGAAACGCATCAGTATTTAATTACCAATGAAATCAGTCAAAACGGTGCGACCGGTTCCCGATTATTATCTGGAAACCACAAAATATATCAAGAAACTGAAGATTTTATTGCAAAGTTTCACAAATCGGAATCGGCTTTAATTTTCAATTCCGGGTATGATGCTAATCTTGGATTCTTTGGCTCAGTTCCACAAAAAGGAGATTTGATTTTATATGATGAATTGTGTCATGCTTCTATTCGGGATGGAATTCAACTGTCGAATGCGAAAGCCTACAAGTTCAATCATAATGATTTTGAAGACCTAGAAAAATTAATTTTACGGAATCTAAATACCAATATCTATATCGTCACTGAATCTGTTTTTTCGATGGATGGTGATTGTCCAAATCTGGAAGAATTAATTTTGGTTTCAACTAAGCACCAGTGTTATCTTGTTGTTGATGAAGCGCATGCTTTGGGAATTTTTGGTTCAACAGGCGAAGGATTTGTTCAAATGCTGGGCTTGCAAGATCACGTTTTTGCCCGAATTATGACTTTCGGAAAAGGTTTGGGATGTCATGGAGCCTCGATTTTAGGTTCGGTTGAGTTAAGGGATTATTTAGTAAATTTTGCCCGAAGTTTTATTTATACCACAGGGCTTTCGCCACATTCTGTTGCAACGATTTTGATTGCTTATCAGCATTTAAAACAGGATTCGGATTCCATTTTAAAATTAAGAGAAAATATTATTTCTTTTAATCAGCAGAAGAATTTGTTGGGTTTAAAGCCACTTTTTGTTCGAAGCAAATCGGCGATACAATCTGCCATTATTCCAGGAAATGAAAAAGTAAAAACTATCGCGAATCAACTGCAGGAAAAAGGATTTGATGTGAAAGCAATACTTTCTCCAACTGTTCCAGAAGGCCAGGAAAGACTGCGTTTTTGTTTGCACAGTTATAATTCACAAGAGGAAATCTCTGAAGTCTTGCGATTGTTGAGTACTTTTGTTTTTAGCCACAGATAACACGGATTAAACGGATTTTAATTTTTAAACAGTAATAATGACTGAAATTTTGCACAAAGAATTATCGGAATCTATTTTAAAAGTTTTTTACGAAGTTTACAATGAATTGGGTTATGGTTTTCTTGAAAAGGTGTATCAAAACGCAATGTATTTGGAATTAAAATCACAAGGTTTTAAAGTGGAGCCTCAAAAGCAAATTAAAGTGTATTATAAAAATGAACTTGTTGGTGACTTTTTTGCTGATTTGTTAATTAATGATGTAATCATTTTAGAATTAAAGGCTTGTGACATTTTGGTAAAGGCTCATTATGTTCAAACTTTAAATTACTTAAAAGCTACAAATATTGAAATAGGTTTGTTATTAAACTTTGGAGAAAAACCAGAAATTAAAAGACTTATTTTTACAAACAATAGGAAAAATTAAAGAATCTATATAAATCCGTTTAATCCGTGTCATCTGTGGCCAAATATCTATGAAACTATTTATAACAGGAATTGGGACCGATGTTGGTAAAACCATCGCGTCGGCCATTATAACAGAAGCTTTAGAAGCTGATTATTGGAAACCTGTTCAAGCAGGCGATTTACAAAACTCCGACAGCCATAAGGTTAAATCTTTTTTGTCCAATGAAAAAACGGTGATTCATCCCAATAGCTATGCTTTGAACACACCGGCGAGCCCACATCTTGCAGCTGAATTGGACGGAATTGTGATTGATTTAAAGAAAATTATTGAACCCAAAACAGAAAATCATTTGGTTGTTGAAGGAGCGGGAGGTGTTTTCGTACCATTAAATGGTACTGATTGTGTGATTGATTTAATCCAAAATGAATATAAAGTGATTGTGGTTTCCCGTCATTATTTGGGTAGTATCAATCATACTTTGCTAACGATTGAAGCCTTGCAAAACAGAAAAATAGTAGTTGCAGGGATTGTTTTCTCCGGAGATGAAAATAAAGCGACAGAGAAAATAATCTTGAGTAAAACGGGTATCAAATGTGTTGGAAGAATAGAGCAAGAACCCTATTTTGACCAAAATGTAATCAAAGAATATGCTGATTTGTTTCGGGAACAGCTATTGACTTTATAAAAAATAAGAAGCAAGAGGATAGAATTCAGACTTGTTTTTTATGTTTTTCTCGCTTCTTGTAGCTTGCTTCTTTTATCTTTGCAAAATGAATTTAACAGAAAGAGACGGTCAATATCTTTGGCATCCGTATACCCAACACAAAACTGCAGCGTTACCAATTGCCATTAAAAAAGGAAAAGGCGCTTTGCTATGGGATGAAAACAATAAAGAATACATTGATGCAATCGCTTCTTGGTGGGTAAATCCTTATGGGCATTCCAATACGTTTATAGCCAATGCGATTTACAAACAACTCACGACATTAGAACACGTGTTGTTTGGTGGATTTACACATGAGCCTGCTATATTAGTAGCTGAGAAGTTGATGGAAATTTTACCAAAAAACCAACAAAAAATATTCTTTTCTGATAATGGGTCTACGGCTGTTGAAGTCGCTATTAAAGTTGCCTTGCAGTATTTTTTCAATAAAGGAGAAAAGAGAACTACGATAATTGCTTTTGAAAATGCATTTCACGGGGACACATTTGGCGCTATGGCAGCAAGTGGAATCTCGTTTTTTATAGAAGCTTTTCAAGGAATGTTTATTGATGTGGTTCGGATTCCAGTTCCGGTGAAAGGACAGGAGCAGGAAAGTTATGATGCGTTACAATCAGTTATAGAAAACAACAATTGTGCGGGTTTTATTTTTGAGCCATTGGTTCAAGGAGCCGCAGGAATGGTGATATACGAACCGGAATCGTTAGATAAATTGATGCGAATTTGTCAGGAGAATAATGTCCTAACCATTGCGGATGAAGTGATGACGGGCTTTGGGAAAACCGGAAGAATTTTTGCAACGGATTATTTGGTGGAAAAACCAGATATGATGTGCTTGTCCAAAGCATTAACTGGAGGGACTATTCCTATGGCAATTACGACTTTTACGCAGGATTTATTTGATGCTTTTTATGATGACGACATTAATAAAGCGTTGTTTCATGGACACACCTTTACAGCAAATCCAACAGGTTGTGCGGCAGCTTTGGCTAGTTTAGACTTGTTGCAAACCGATGAAATGCAAGCGAATGTAGTTCGTGTCAATCACAGACATTTGGAGTTTGAAGAACGCGTGAAAAATCATCCAAAAGTAACAACAACAAGAGTTCTCGGAGTCATTTTTGCTTTGGAAATAAAAACTGAAAGTTCAGCCAGTTACTATGGAACTTTGCGCAATAAACTATATGATTTTTTTATCGAAAACGGAGTAATTTTGCGTCCGGTTGGTAATATTGTATACATTTTGCCTCCTTACGTTATTACGGATGAGCAATTACAAAAAGTATATCATGTGGTTGAAAAGGCGCTGGAAATAGTTTGATTTTTAGCCACAAATTAAAAGGATTCTCCAAGATTAAAAAATCCGTCTTTATCAGCTAAATCCGTGTTATCCGTGTGCTATTTTTTTACCATTAACCTGGCAGATAGATAGCTACAATTGATTTCTAGTTTTTTTAGCCGCAGATTAAACGGATTAAACGGATTTCCACAGATTGAAAAAATAAAAATCTTTTTTTGTCAGTAGCATAGGTGCTATTGTGTGCCAATTTTTCGAAAAACTTTGCGACCTTTGCCGCAAAATAATAGTACTATCTTGTCAACAATAATCTCCATAACCGCCATAGCTTCCATTTCACCTTTGGGAGCTGACTCAAAAATAATTTGGGAAAATTATCTTAATGAAAATCATTGTTTTACGGAACATGTTTTAGACGATAAGAAAACTTTCGTTGCTAAGTTGGACAATGATTCAAAAGAAGTTGTGGATGCTTTACAAGAGTCAGATAACAAATATAAGTCTTTAGATAAGTCAGTTTTGTATGCGATGGCTGCTTCGCGAAAAGCAATAAACAATGCGGGTTGGACACACAAAGATATTTTTGGGATTAACATTGGTTCCTCTCGTGGCGCAACAGATTTATTTGAAAAACACTATCAGGACTATTTAAAAACTGGGAAAGCACAAACTTTGGCTTCACCAACGACGACTTTGGGAAATATTTCTTCTTGGGTTGCCCATGATTTACAAAGTTCTGGTCCTGAAATCTCACATTCTATAACTTGTTCTACTGCTTTACATGCCGTTTTAAACGGGGTGGCGTGGCTTCGAGCAGGAATGGCTGATAAATTTCTTGTTGGTGGTAGTGAAGCGCCTTTAACTGATTTTACGATTTCACAAATGCGCGCTTTGAAAATTTATTCGAATAACACAGAACAATATCCGAATCGGGCACTTGATTTAGAAAAAAAGCAAAACACCATGATTCTTGGCGAAGGTGCAGGCGTGTGTTGTCTCGAAATTGGGAAAAAAGAAAACGCATTAGCTTACATTGAAGGAATTGGTTATGCTACAGAGATATTGGAACATAGTATTTCTATTTCGGCGGAAGCGACTTGTTTCCAAAAATCAATGAAAATGGCGTTGCAAAACACCAATTTATCCGAAGTTGATGTAATTGTCATGCATGCTCCGGGAACCATAAAAGGTGATTTGACAGAATATAAAGCGATAGAAAAAATCTTTGGCGAAAGCCTTCCTTTATTGACTACCAATAAATGGAAAATTGGTCACACTTTTGGCGCATCTGGAATATTGAGTATGGAACTCGCTATACTGATGATGCAACACAATAGATTTATCGGAGTTCCTTTTGCGGAAGTACAAAAACAAACAAAACCCATTAAAAAAGTACTTATTAATGCTGTTGGTTTTGGTGGAAACGCGGTGAGCTTGCTTTTGAGTTTGTGATTTTTTATTCTTCTTTTAAATTTTCCAACTCTTTTACCTTTTCATAAATTATATTGCTTTCGAATCCTTTGCGCAATAGATAATCACAGAATTTTTTTCTTTTTTTCAGATTGTTGGTTTCGCTTATGGTTTCCCATTGTCTTTCTGCGACGGTATCAAAAGTCGATAAATACTCCTCTATTGAGATTTCTTTGAGTGCCAGATTTATATTGTATTGTGTTATTTTTCGAAATTTCAATTCGTTTACAATTCTGATTTTTCCCCAAAATTTGATGCGGTGTTTTCCTCTTGCGAAACTGCAGGCAAAACGGCTTTCATTCAGAAAATTATCTTTGATAAGATGTACTAAAATAGTGTCAATTTCATCAGAATCCATTTTCATGCTCCTTAATTTTTGAACTACTTCTTCGTGACAGCGTTCCTGATAGGCGCAATAATGCTCTATTTTATTAATGGCTTCTTTTATAGAGTAAACTGGGTTCATTTTTTTGATTTTAAAATGATTCTCTGTGCTTCAATTTGTAAAATAGATACGCAATTTTATTTCAAAAATAAGGCTTTAAATCCATTGTGATCCAAGTGGTAAACATGAATTTATTTTTTGTTGTTTTTTATCATAAAAAAGGAAATTAAATTTTCAACAAAAAAGGTTGTCGTAGAGGAAGTTCAGGCTAAGAAATAATTTGTTTTCAAGGTGAGTTTCAAAAGATTTTGCTAGGCTGAAAAGTGTATTTTGACAGATTATTTTGTATTTTGTCGATTAAATTGGGCTTTATTTAAAATACGGAACGATATTGCGATGCAAGATAATTTCTTTGTTTTTTTGATAAAAAATAAGAAAGAAGTTGTTGAATTTAGTGTTACGATATATAACGATAATACCACATGAATAAAAAATTACTTTTACTAATTGCATTCTTTTTTACGGTTGCGTTTACAAGTGCACAAAATACTCGATTTTCTGTTAATAGTGGTAATTGGAATAGTACTTCTACATGGAGCACAACTTCGGGTGGTGCAGCAGGAGCATCTGTTCCTTTAGCAACCGATGCTGTTGTAATTGAAAGAGGTAGAACAGTTAGTGTCAATATTAACAATGCAGTTTGCGCAAGTTTACAATTAGGCGGGTTAACAGCAGATAATTCAGGTACACTTACTTTTTCAACAACAACTATAACTGATCCTACACTTACAGTAACTGGACTTGTTCAAGTAGGTGGGGCTGGAAATGCAAACCGAGACGGAATTATAACATTTATAAGTGGATCAACTCTTACAGCAGGTAGTTTAACTCTTGGTAATTCTGCAGGAACACCTGGACAAGGTGCTGTTACAATGACTTCAAATTCTATCATGAATGTTGGTGCATTTAATGTAATAAACGCAGGTCATGCTTGGTTTCCAAGTACAGGAACGGTAAACATGACCACTACAAATACTTTACCTACATCAATATTTACTTCTTTTAATAATTTGACAGTAAGCGCTGGCACAACAACCGCTGGCTCTGATTTTTCAGTAAGTGGAGTTTTAAATGTTGCGGCAACAACTACTTTAAATATGGCTGCTTTTGCTATGACAGGAGCTGCTCTAAATACTTCAGGCATAGGAACAATTCGAACACAAGCAACTGCAACACCATTGCCAACAGGACGTAATTGGTCTGGAACAGTTCAATATGATAGACCTGCTGGAGGTCAAGTAATAATGGCGGGTACTTATAGCAATTTAACCTTGAGTAATACTAGCGGAACACAAACGGCTAGTGGAGCATTAACTGTAAACGGAGTATTAATTACAACTGCAGGCTGTACATTGAATATCGGGACTAATCAATTGTTAGGAACTCTTACTACAATAACCAATGGCGGGACAATACAAACCCAAAATACGACATCAACACCAATTCCTACTGGCAAAATATGGGGTGGAACAGTGCAATACAATGGGGCTGGACAGACTGTTATGAGTGGGACTTATAATAACTTAACTCTTTCAGGAAGTGGTGTTAAAACATTTGCAGCCAACACTGTTATCGATAATATAACTGCTATTGGGACGGGAGTTCAAGCTAATTTAAATGCAATAACTACGCATACAACAGGAGCACTTCTATTGAATGTTGCTAATCAAGTTGGTGGCACATGGGGAACTACGACCTCAGGAGCTACCAGCACTAACAATACGTTTTTTTCAGGGACCGGTAGAATAACTGTTCCAAATAATGCTATTATTGATAATAATTTTGCCTCTTATAGTAATTCTACAGCCGATGTTTTTGCTTCTGTTGGAGAGTATACAGGTCCATTAACACTAACAGCCCCTAATGGATTTGTTTTTATTAATACTAAGTTTGCTAGTTATGGAACTCCAAACGGCTCGTATCCTAACTTCACAATAGGGAGTTGTCATGCAGTTAACAGTCGCGCAATAACAACTGGTTTGTTGGGAAATACAATAGCTACAATAGCTCCAACTAATGGTGTTTTTACTGACCCATGTGGAGGGACAGTAAAAAGATATAGTATTATTGCAACGTATGCTGAGCCTATTTGTTCAGGAAATAGTGTGGGTGTGATAACAGGATCCACACCAACTGGCGGTAATGGGACATATAATTATTTATGGGAACAAAGTACAAGTGTCGCTGGTACTTACATAACGGTTTCTGGTACAAGTAATGCCAAAGACTATACACCGGGAACGCTCACTGCGACTACTTACTATAGAAGAACAGTAACTTCAGGGGCTTACTCAGATGCCACCATCGTAATTGTGCCCATTTTAAGTGGCCCTATTACGGCTCCAGTAATAACATCATTATGCACTAACACACTGTCTGTGCCAGCATCGACAATTCCAGGAACTTATGTACAGTGGTTTTCAGGATCATGTGGCGGTACAGTACTTGCCACGGGAACAACATATAATCCAACTGCGGCAGGAACCTATTTTGCTCGTTATACTAATCGTTGTGCCAGTAGTTCTTGTAGTAGTTTTAATGTGGCTTCTACTCCTCCAATAAATACTGTAAGTATTACCCCAACAAGTCCTAATCCAATATGTACTGGAACATCAACTGCAAGTTTAGTCTACACATCAACAGGATCTCCTAATAGCTATAGTATCACTTGGTCACCAAACGGATATTTAATTGATATTGCAAATAGGAGCTTGCCTAATGCATCAAGCGGAACGATTACTTTAGATATTCCAGCCAATGTTCTTGCGGGAACTTATACAGGAACTATAACGGTAAGAACTTCTGGGGGATGTGTAAGTGCAAGTAAAACATTTACTATGCAGTTTAATAAAGCAGCTAGTATCGCTTCTTCAAGTCCTACTTTGTGTCAGAATACCTTAATGACACCCATAACTCATACCACTACAGGTACTACAAGTATAGGTGCGCCTACGGGCTTACCTATAGGCGTTTCAGCCTCTTGGGCATCAAATACTATAACAATTAGTGGTACACCAACACAGTCAGGGACATTCAATTATAGTATTCCGTTAACCGGAAGTTGTTCGGGCACGGTAAATGCAACAGGGACGATAACAGTAAATCCACCGAGTGTTGGAGGAACAGTTTCAGGAGGCACCACTGTTTGTTCAGGGGCAAATAGTACGATTTTAACATTATTAGGGCATACAGGAGCAGTTGTGAGATGGGAATCGTCATTAGATAATTTTGCTACAGCAGGAAGTGCCATTGCTAATATAGGCACAACATTAACCGCAACGAATTTAAGCACTACTACTTCTTATAGAGCTGTCTTGCAAAGTGGTTCATGTTCAATAGCAAATTCATCATTGGCTACTGTAACAGTAGATCAACCGAGTGTTGGAGGAACTATTTCAGGAGGCGTAACGGTTTGTTCAGGGATAAATAGTACGAATTTAACATTATCAGGGCATACAGGAACAGTTGTAAGATGGGAATCGTCATTAGATAATTTTGCTACAGCAGGAAGTACCATTGCTAATACAAGCACAACATTGACAGTAACTAATTTAAGCGCTACTACTTCTTACAGAGCTGTTTTGCAAAGTGGTTCATGTTCAATAGCAAATTCATCATTGGCTACTGTAACAGTAGATCAACCGAGTGTTGGAGGAACTATTTCAGGAGGCGTAACGGTTTGTTCAGGGATAAATAGTACGAATTTAACATTATCAGGGCATACAGGAACAGTTGTGAGATGGGAATCGTCATTAGATAATTTTGCTACAGCAGGAAGTACCATTGCTAATACAAGCACAACATTGACAGTAACTAATTTAAGCGCTACTACTTCTTACAGAGCTGTTTTGCAAAGTGGTTCATGTTCAATAGCAAATTCATCATTGGCTACTGTAACAGTAGATCAACCGAGTGTTGGAGGAACTATTTCAGGAGGCGTAACGGTTTGTTCAGGGATAAATAGTACGAATTTAACATTATCAGGGCATACAGGAACAGTTGTGAGATGGGAATCGTCATTAGATAATTTTGCTACAGCAGGAAGTACCATTGCTAATACAAGCACAACATTGACAGTAACTAATTTAAGCGCTACTACTTCTTACAGAGCTGTTTTGCAAAGTGGTTCTTGTTCAATAGTAAATTCATCATCTGCCGCGGTAACAGTAAATCCACCGAGTGTTGGAGGAACAGTTTCAGGAGGCACCACTGTTTGTTCAGGGGCAAATAGTACGATTTTAACATTGGCAGGGCATACAGGAGCAGTTGTGAGATGGGAATCATCATTAGATAATTTTGCTACAGCAGGAAGTGCCATTGCTAATATAGGCACAACATTAACCGCAACGAATTTAAGCACTACTACTTCTTATAGAGCTGTCTTGCAAAGTGGTTCATGTTCAATAGCAAATTCATCATTGGCTACTGTAACAGTAAATCCACCGAGTGTTGGAGGAACAGTTTCAGGAGGCACAACTGTTTGTTCAGGGACAAATAGTACGGTTTTAACATTGGCAGGACACATAGGAACAATTACAAAATGGCAATCAGCTGTAAGTCCATTTTCAACTTGGACAGATATTGCAAATACGGCTGCAACCTATACATCGGGTTCATTGAGCGCAACAACGCAATTTAGAGCAGTAGTTCAAAGTGGTTCTTGTGCAGAAGTTTATTCAGTTCCGGTAGCAATAACGGTAAATAGCGCTCCAACAATCACTCCAAATAAGGTTGACGAAACCTGCGCCACAACTAATGATGGTTCAATTTCACCGACACTTTTCGGAGGATTAACAAATGTACGTTACATCAAATTAACTCAGAAATTTGTTAATGCTGATGCTTGGCAACAAGTGCAAGAAATTCAGGCACTTGAAGTTTTTACAGGTTCAAATGTTGCGCTTTCCTCTACCGGAGCTATTGCAACTTCGAGTTCTATTTACAATAATGATCCAGGAACTTTTGGACCCGCAAAAGTGAATGATGGAGATGCTGTAGGATATAGTTTTTGGCATAGTAATTCAACTAATATTAATGAATGGGTACAAGTAGATCTTCAATCAGGAAAAAATATTGATTATCTGCGCATCTATAATAGATCGGATTGTTGTCAAAATAGAGGTCAAAACATGTTACTAGAACTCTTCGATGGTGCAAATAATTTAGTATATTCTAGAACTGTAAATCTTTGGGAGAATATTAATGGACCTCATTATATTGATGTAAATATATTAGATTTATCTTGGACAGATAGTGCAACCACTTTAAATAGAACCGGTTTAGATTCGGCTACATATATTTTGAATTATGCAGATGCAATAGGATGTTCGTTAAGTTCTCCAATAAACATTGGTTCAGCAATTATAGCTATACCAACACAAGGAACAATTACGCCGATAACTTGTAATGTTCCTGTAGCGAGTGTAATTTTAAATAACTTGCCGTCAGTAGGGACTTGGACTTTGACGCAAAGTGGAACTGCTACAGCAACAATTTCTGGCACAGGTAGTTCAGCCACTATTTCTGGACTTGCACCAGGCACATATAATTTTTCAGTATCAATTGGTGGTTGTTCTTCTTCTAATCTGGAAGCAGTAAAAATTGATCCTTTACAAGAAACTATTTGGAATGGTGGGTGGTCAAATGGATTGCCAAATAGTGATAAAAAACTTATTTTTACTGCAAATTATAACCAAACCATAGATTTAGTTGCATGTTCATGTGAAGTAAAATCAGGAAATGTTACTGTTTCAAGTGGAAAAACAATGACCTTGACTAATGAATTAAAAGTTTCTGGAGGAATAATGAAATTTGAAAACAACGCTAGCTTAGTTCAAATAAATGAAGACTCAACTATAAACTCGGGAGCTATAACCTATCAAAGGGAAACAGTAACGCCAGTGGATAAATTTGATTTTACCTATTGGACTTCACCTGTTTCTGGACAAACTTTATACAATACATCACCAAATACTTTAGCGGATAAATATTTTTCTTTTAACGCTGTTAACAATAATTGGATACAAGAAAATTCGTTAACAAAAGTAATGGAGCCAGGAGTTGGATACATTATTCGTGGACCACAAAATAATTATGCGCCAAATCCAATAGGCACACATCGTGCTAATTTTATTGGTGAGCCAAACAATGGAACTATTCCAGTTGAAATATTGGCAACAGACGCTTCCTATCTCCTTGGAAATCCTTATCCATCCGCACTGGATGCAGACTTGTTTTTACAAGATAATGACGGCGTTATAGACGGAACACTATATTTTTGGACACATAATACGGACATAGCACCAAGCGGTTCTAATTATATTTATGATTCAGATGATTATGCTTCCTATAATTTATTAGGAGGAGTTGGGACCGCTGCAGCTAGTGATGTTAATCCAGTGCCTACAATTCCTGCGGGAGAAATTGCTTCTGGTCAAGGTTTTTTTGCAACTAGTATTGCACTTGGAACGCTTAACTTTACTAATACAATGCGATTGGGAGGAAGTACTAATTCCCAATTCTTTAGGTCTAACTCAAAATCAAAAAAGAATGTGAGTTTTGATAAAAACAGGCTGTGGTTGAATTTTTCAAATACAGAAGGTGCATTTAAACAAACACTCATAGGCTACGCAACGGGAGCAACAAATGAGTATGAGAGAACATTTGACGGAATAAGTTTTGATGGGAATACATTTGTTGATTTCTATAGTATACTCGAGGATAAAAACTTTGTAATTCAAGGAAGAGCGCTGCCATTTCTGCAAAGTGATGAGGTGCCGTTGGGTTATAAAACAACTATTAAAGGAAACTTCACTATAACAATTTTTCAAACAGATGGATTCTTTACAGCTCAAAATGTATTTCTTGAAGATAAAATGCTGGGTGTAATCCATAATTTAAAAGAAGCGTCATATAATTTTACAACTGAGAAAGGAGTTTTTAATGAGCGTTTTGTGTTGCGTTACACTGATAAAACACTTGGAACGGGTGATTTTGAAAGTGAAGATAAAACAATTGTAGTTTTTAAAGAGAAGAACGAATTAAAAATTAAATCCGAATTCGAAACGATAAAACGGGTTACTATATTTGATTTATTGGGTAAAAAAGTATTTGAAGAAACACTTAAAGATGTAAATGAATTCCGTACTTCAAATATTACATTGAAGAATCAAATTGTAATCGTAAAAGTTGTCTTAACTAATGGTCAGGTAGTAGCTAAAAAAGTTAGTTATTAGTAATAAATAGTATTTTAAAAATTTTATTAAATCCCATTCTGATGAAAACAGAATGGGATTTTTTTTAAATAGAGTTAAAAAAGGAAAAAATTTAAACAATTTGGTAATTTAGGCTAAATATCACTAAATGTGGGTATTGCGTAGAATTGGGATTATCTATATTTTTATATTTAATTAGTAAACACTTGTATTAGTGTGTGTTATTATTATTGGTAAAAATCTTAAATCCATCATAAATTTGAAATCAAAACTTCTTTGCTTCGTTGTTGTGTTTAGTCTTTCCATTTTTAATCCAGCTTCTTGTCAAGAAGGGCGAGTTGATGCCACTTTTAACACCTATGATGATGGGGTATTAGGAGATGGTTTTGATAATACCGTCAGAACCGTATCAATTCAATCTGATGGGAAATTAATTGTAGGAGGTGACTATTTGAATTTTAATGGTGCAGTGACACCGTATTTATGTAGGTTATTTCAAGACGGTTCCAAAGATTCTTCTTTTAATTTAGGTACAAGTTTTAATGGTAAAGTGTACTGTTCTTTAATACAGCCTGACGGCAAATTAATTTTAGGAGGCTCTTTTACAACGTTTAATGGCATAAATGCAAACCGATTAATTCGATTGAATAGTGATGGATCCATTGATACTACATTCAATACATCAATAGCTGCTAGTAGCGGAATAGTATATGGATTAGTTTTGCAAACTAATGGAAGCGTGGTTATTGTAGGTAGCTTCACGAAATACAATGGAATTACAGCTAATCGAGTAGCCAGGATTTTACCTAACGGGAATTTAGATGCTGGCTTTATCACAGGATTAGCCGCTAATGGATTAGTAGAAGAAGTCCAGCTTCAGCCTGATGGTAAGATAATTTTAGCAGGTTCATTTGATTCTTTCAATGGAATTAGTAACAGTAAAATAATTAGATTAAATGCGGATGGGAGTGCCGATGCTTCATTTGTTATTGGCTCGGGTTTTAGTGCTAGTGTGTCAGCTCTTGCTTTACAACCTGATGGGAAAATTATTGCAGGCGGGGATTTTGTAACCTATAACGGAATTACAGCAAACAAAATAGTTCGCCTAAATATAGATGGTTCTGTTGATGCCAGTTTTGTTTCAGGTTTAGGATTTAATACGGGTGCCGTTGAGGTTATTAAATTAAATTCGGTTGGAGCTATTATGGTTGGAGGATCTTTTACGGGGACTTATAATGGAATAGATGTAAATCGGTTAACTTGTTTGAGCTCTAATGGAGTTTTAGACCCAACATTTGATATTGGTGCAGGCCCATTTTCTGCATCAGTTCTGGATGTTGCTAATGCAGCCGACGGATCATCGTATATTGGAGGTTCTTTTTCTATTTTTGATTCCCAAAATCAAGGCAGGCTAGCAAAAATTGATGCTTTTGGGGCTTTAGATATTGGGTATTTAACGGCTGGTGTTGGTTTTGACAATTCCGTTTATAAGGTCATTTCTTTATCCGATACTAAAACGATTGTGGTTGGTAATTTTTCTAAATTTAATGGGCTGAGCGCTCCAAAAATAGCACGTTTATTAAATGACGGTTCACTTGATCCTACCTTTAATGTTTCTGGGTCTGGCGCTGATGGATTAATTAAAAATGCGATTGTCCAACCAGACAATAAAATTATAATAGCGGGTAATTTTTTGAATTATAATGGGGTTTTAGTAAATAGGGTTGCCAGAATTTTATCAGATGGTTCTATTGATGTTTCTTTTAATACGGGTTTGGGTTTTAATAGTCAAATTTATGGAGTAGCCTCACAAGCAGATGGCAAAATCATCGTTGGAGGCAATTTTACAAAGTATAACGGAGTGTCTGTAAATAGGATAGCACGCTTGTTTTCAGACGGAACTCTTGATGCGAGCTTTACTAGTGGTTTAGGGGCTGATCAAATTGTCGAGTCTGTCAGTGTTCAGTCCGATGGAAAAATAGTGTTAGGCGGTCGATTCTTGACTTTTAATGGTGTTATCCACAATCGTATCGTGCGATTAAACATAGACGGTAGCGTTGATGCAGGTTTTGTTACAGGATTAGGTTTTGATAAAAATGTGTATTGTATAGAGAAGCAATCAGACGGAAAGTTAGTAATAGGAGGTGCTTTTTTAAATTATAATGGATCTGCTGCAAAACGACTGCTGAGATTGAATTCTGATGGAAGTTTAGATGCGGGTTTTGCTACTGGAACGGGCTTTAGTAACGGAGATGTCAGAGCTATTTTAATTCAACCTGACAAACGGATTTTGGTAGGTGGAACTTTCTCTGGAACTTATAACGGAATGTCTGTAAAGCGAATGATTCGACTTTTGCCTGCTGGTGCTTTTGATGGTACTTTCTCGGCTGATTTAAACAGTCCGCTGTATAGCATGTGTTTTACTCCGGACAATAAAGTGATGATTGCAGGCAATTTCAACTCTGTTTCAGGTGTGACCAAACACCGGGTTGCTCGGTTGCTTTTGTGTTTAGATACTTCTGTTTGGGATGGTTTAGTCTGGAATAATGGTTTGCCTTCTTCAGAAAAAAGAATTATTTTCAATGGGAATTATCCTGTTTTAAATTCTGTGAATGCTTGTTCATGTTCTATCAGTTCAGGAATTAGTGTTGGTGTTCCAAATGGAAATACGTTGAGTTTAGTTTTTGATTATTCTGGTTTAGGAACATTAATTTTGGAAAATAATGCCTCACTTTTTCAATCTGAGGATCAAATAACAAATACTGGACTAGTTGTCTATAAACGCGAAACAACTCCAATAGTTAAATTTGATTATACCTACTGGTCTTCCCCAGTTTCTGGCCAAAGATTGGTTGATGTCTCTCCTGATACATTATCAGATAAGTTTTTTTCTTTTAATGCAGCTTCTGATTCATGGAGCAATGAATCACCAACAACCGTAATGGAGTCCGGTAAAGGATATATCATAAGAGGTCCTCAAAGTTTTTCAACAACAGTTCCAGCTATTTACGGAGGCGTTTTTTCAGGAATTCCTAATAATGGGATGGTCTCAGTTCCTATAAGTATAACAGATACTTCAAATCTCATAGGGAATCCTTACCCATCTGCCATTGATGCGAACCTCTTTTTGAAATTAAATGAAAAAATCATTGATGGGACACTATATTTTTGGACACATAATACACCAATTACCAATAATGAATATGCATCAAATGATTATGCTTCTTATAATTTATTAGGTGGAGCAGGAACAAAAGCTACAAATTTGGGTGTTAATAATACAATTCCTGATGGTAAAATAGCGGCTGGTCAAGCTTTCTTTGTAACGAGTGTGAATGATGGTGGGACAGTCTTTTTTAACAACAGTATGCGTGTAGTTGGGCAAAACGCGAGTTTTTTTAAATCAAGTACAACTAAAAAATTGAAAAAAAATGTGATTGACAAACACCGTATTTGGTTGAATTTGTACAATAATGAAGGTACTTTCAAACAAGTTTTGATAGGATATGCATCTGGAGCGACTAATGATTTTGATAGTTCCTTTGACGGAGAGAGTTTTGATGGGAATGATTATTTAGATTTTTATAGTATTAATCAAAATAAGAATTTAGTAATTCAAGGAAGGTCATTGCCATTTAATGAAACCGATGAAATCAAATTAGGTTTCAAAGTTAAGATAGCAGGAGATTTCAGGATTAAAATTGATCATGTGGATGGTCTTCTGGCAAATCAAAATGTTTTTATCGAGGACAAATTGAATAATAGTATTGTTGATATAACAAATGAGAGTTATGCTTTTCATACAACTGTCGGGACATTTGATGATCGTTTTATATTGCGCTACGTAGATAAAAGCTTGTCCGTTGTCAATTTTGCCGATCCGGAAGAGTCAATTTTTGTATCGAGTAAAGACAAAAAGTTACAAATTAATTCAACCAAAGAATCGATAGATGAGGTTACAATATACAATTTAGCTGGACGAGAAATATATCAAAAAAATGAGATAAATGATGTTGATTTTTCAGTTTTTAATTTGCTTGTTGGACATCAAGTCTTGCTGGTGAAAATACTTCTGCAGAATGGTCAATCAGTTACCAAGAAAATAATCTATTAGAGAAAGTAGCATAAAAAAACCATCTTGTGAGCCAAGATGGTTTTGTATATTTATTCAAAATACAGTTTATTTTTCTTTACCGGATGCTTCAAGATTTCTCTCGATAGTGTGTCCTGGTCTTGACCATTTTGGTTTTTCACCTAATGGAGCAAATTGAGAATTTTCCGCTTCAACAGTTTGTGGTTGAGAAACTTTTGTGAATGGTTTTTGTGGATTTAAACCTAACATCTCAAACATTTTCATGTCTTCATTTACATCAGGATTTGGAGTTGTCAATAACTTATCTCCCGCAAAAATGGAATTGGCACCAGCAAAAAAGCACATGGCCTGTCCTTCGCGGCTCATGTTCATTCTACCTGCAGAAAGACGTACTTGAGTTTCTGGCATGATGATTCTGGTTGTTGCAACCATTCGGATCATTTCCCATATTTCAACGGGTTTTTCTTCTTCCATCGGAGTTCCTTCAACAGCTACCAAGGCATTTATTGGCACTGATTCCGGTTGTGGATTTAACGTAGAAAGTGCTACAAGCATTCCTGCTCTGTCTTCGATACTTTCTCCCATCCCGATTATTCCGCCGCTACAAACAGTAACATTTGTTTTACGAACATTTTCGATGGTTTGCAAACGGTCTTCAAATCCGCGGGTTGAAATTACTTCTTTGTAATATTCTTCAGAGGTATCTAAATTGTGGTTGTAGGCATATAATCCAGCTTCTGCCAATCGATGTGCTTGGTTTTCCGTAATCATCCCAAGGGTACAACATACTTCCATATCCAGTTTGTTGATGGTACGAACCATTTCAAGAACTTGGTCAAACTCAGGGCCATCTTTTACATTTCTCCAAGCCGCTCCCATGCATACACGGGATGATCCACTTGATTTTGCTCGCAAAGCTTGCGCTTTCACTTGGCTAACTGACATTAAATCATTCCCTTCAATTTCAGTATGATATCTTGCGGCTTGTGGACAATAGCCACAATCCTCTGGACATCCACCTGTTTTTATAGAAAGTAAAGTAGAAACCTGAACCACGTTAGGATCGTGATGTTCTCTGTGAATAGACGCTGCTTCGTAAAGCAAATCCATCATAGGTTTATTATATATTGCGATAATTTCGTCTTTGGTCCAATTGTGTTTTGTAATACTCATCGATACGATTTTTTGATGCGTAAAAGTAGTTAAATTGTTCTAAAGAACCAATGTAATACTATTGAAAAGCCTTTTGTAAAATATTTTTTGGTTAAAGGTAGGCTGTTGTATGCGGGCGTTTCAGAATTTTATAAAGTGTTATTTAATTACTTTATCCGAAGGTATTTATTAAACAGAAGGAATATATAATTTATAAAACATAAAAAAATAAACGCCGTAAAAACAATAGGAGATGCTCGATTGGGAAGTGGTATTGGAATTAAGTAAGGATAAAAAATTAAGATTCTGCTCCATGCTTATCTGAGGAATAGCGGGTGTCCCAGTATAACAGCAACATGAAGGTAACGATTACCGCTGAAACAATTCCTTCAAATAGCAGAGAAATAGAATAGGTCATTACGGATGGATCACCACCAAATAAAAATGTTTTTGACAATGTGCCCACATATGCGTCTCCACCTTTGGCGTAGCTATAAATAATTAAACCTACAATGCTCAGAAATATACCCGTGAGGGAAGTTAGTAATGCAGAAACAGCATTAGAAACTAATACTTTTTTGCCTTCAGCGAAATTAGATTTTAACGTTTTATAGGTTCCAAAAAATACAAATAGGACATTAAATAGACGTAATAAGTAAATATCCGCTAGGCCTAAAAGTTCCATTAATAGGAAATAAAAGCCAATTCCCATGAAAATAATGAATCCGTTTACTAATTCTTTTGGAAGTTTCATATAACTAGTTTTAAAAGTTAGAAAGCATATCGTTATGACAAAGAGGATATTACTTTCAAATTTACAGAAAAAATAGTAATATGTTATTAAAAAATCAAAATTTATTCAAGTACAAGAGTGCAGTTTTTTTGTCTTTTTCAAGTTGTTCTTTCAGTAAATCCACCGATTCGAATTTTTCTTCGGAACGAATTCTTTTAAGTATTGAAACACGGATTTCTTGATTGTATAAATCAGCATTGAAATCAAAATAATGAATTTCGATGGACTGATTGTGCCCGTCAACAGTGGGATTGAACCCAATATTCATCATTCCAAAAACAGTTTTTTCATTGAGAATACTTTGCACAATATAGACTCCGTTTTTTGGAATTAGCTTGTAATTTTCTGCGATTTTTAAGTTTGCCGTTGGGAAATTGATGGTTCTTCCCAGTTGTTTTCCTTGAATAACAGTCCCAGTCAGAAAATAATCATACCCTAAATATTCGTTGGACAAAGTCATGTCTCCTTCCAATAATGCATTTCTAATTTTGGTTGAACTCACGGAAATTTCATTAATTTCCTGAACAGATATTTGTTCTACTTCAAAATCATACTGTTTTCCAAAAGCGATGAGGTCATCAATATCAGCAGTTCGATTTCGTCCAAAGCGGTGATCGTGACCAATAATTATCTTTTGGATATGAAATCGATCAATGAGAATAGAGCTTACAAATTCTTCGGCAGTCAATCTCGAAAACGTTTCGTCAAAAGGATGAATCACTAGGTTTTCGATGCCAATTTTTTCCAGCAAATCTATTTTTTCAGCTATGGTGTTGAGTAATTTTATATCAGAATGTTCCTGTAAAACCATTCTGGGATGGGGAAAAAATGTAAGTACAAGACTTTCATATTTCTCGTTCTCCGTGTTTTGGGTTAGTTTATTCAGAATTTTTTTGTGACCAATATGAACTCCATCAAAGGTTCCTAAAGTTAGGATTGTTTTTTTCGTGGAAGTGAAATCGTTTATAGAATGAAAAATCTTCAAAGCAAGTGTTTTATAAAAGCGCAAATTTAAGGTATCTTATTTAAAAGTAGCGGTATGGCTAATTGAATTTCAATATAATTTTTTATTAAAATATGAAAAAAGGGGTTTAAAAACAGAAAACAGCTGAGTTTTCCATAATTTGATTTAAAATATTAAATAATTGAAGTAACGATTACTGTAAATACTTTATTTTTGATGGTTAAATCATGATATTATGAATAGAATCATACTATTTTTTATAATTATTTTTTCCAATTCTGCGATCCATGCCCAAGATGGCTCCTTTTGGAAAAGAATTGTGCAGGATAAAGTTGCAGTTTATGATAGAATCAATGCTAAACCGGTTACTGAAAATCAGTTGTTATTTAATTTAAATGAAGTTGCGATAAAAAATTCTTTGGAAACACTTCAAAATAAATCTTCAAAGCAAAGCAGAATTGAAATTACGATACCCAACATAAATGGTGAGTTAGAAAAATTTTGGGTTTGGGAATCTTCTAATTTTGAACCAGAGTTGCAAGCAGAAAATCCTGACATAAGAGCCTACAATGGTATTGGAATAACAGATCAAAAAGCTTCGTTGTATTTTAGTTTGTCACCAAAAGGTATTCAGACTATGATTCTTAGAGGGGAAAGTGGCTCTGAATTTATCGAACCTTATTCGAAAGATCATACTGTTTATGTTCTTTTTGATTCCAAAAGCAGAGTTCGCGGAAGTTTGCCTTTCACTTGTAAAACAGAAGATGTCGCCTTGAATAAAGAACTTTTAAACAAGACAGGCAAAGTAGCTGCAAATAATAAAGTTTTTAAAACTTTAAGATTAGCGTTGTCCTGTACCGGTGAGTATGCCGCATTTCATGGAGGGACTGTTGCAAATGCCTTGGCTGCGATGAATGCTACTATGACTAGGGTTAACGGTATTTTTAATAAAGATTTAGCGATAAAACTGAGTATTATTACAAATAACAATCTTATAATTTATACGGATGCCGTTACAGATCCGTATTCAGATTCTGCAGAAGGAGCAGCGGGTACATGGAACCTGGAATTACAAGAAAATTTAAGCGCTACAATAACGGATGCCGGATATGATATTGGTCATTTGTTTGGCGCAGATGGTGGTGGTGGAAACGCTGGTTGTATAGGCTGTGTGTGTGTAAATCCTTCTGATATTGAGCCCGCGGGAAAAGGAAGTGCGTATACGTCGCCAAGTGATGCCGTACCTCAAGGAGATACTTTCGATATTGATTTTGTAGCGCATGAAATGGGACATCAATTAGGAGCTAATCATACGTTTTCTTTTGAAATTGAGGATACTGGCGTAAATGTGGAGCCAGGAAGCGGTTCTACTATCATGGCGTATGCAGGAATTACTTTGGGTTATAATGTTCAAAATAATTCAGATGATTATTTTGCCTACGCAAGCATTAAGCAAATACAAGATAATCTATCGACTAAGACATGTCCTGTAAGTACAGTTCTTACTAATAGTCCTCCAACAATCAGCGCAGGCTTAGATTATACTATTCCTAAAGGGACGGCATTTATTTTAAAAGGTTCTGGTTCTGATTTGAATGGTGATGTGATTACCTATTGTTGGGAGCAAAATGATACCGCTATCAATACTGTAAATCCTGCGGTTAGCGAAGAAGGTAATTTTAGCTTTGCGTCACCTACAAAAGTACATGGCCCTAACTTTAGATCGTTTTATCCAAGTAGTTCACCAATTCGATACATGCCTGCTTTAAGTTCGGTTTTGGCTAATGAATTAACAACGACTTGGGAATCCGTTTCTACAATTGAAAGAACACTTTCGTTTACTTTAACAGGCAGGGATAATGCGGCTCTTGGAACAGCGCAAACAAATACAGATGTGATGATGGTAAACGTAAGTGGGGCAGCTGGTCCATTTGAAGTAACATCACAAAGCACTGAAAATTCAGATTGGTTGCAGGGATCGACTCAAACAGTTACTTGGAACGTAAATAATTCTAACACTCTGGTCGGTTCTGCGAATGTGAATATCAAACTTTCAACTGACGGAGGATTAAATTTTACTACAGTTTTAGCTTCAAATACGCCTAATGATGGTTCACAAACTATTACGGTTCCAAATGTAACGGCTAAAGATTGCCGAATTCTAATTGAGCCAACAGAAAATATTTATTATGCGGTAAACAGTAATTCTTTTGCAATTGGTTATTCCGTAGTTTCATCTTGTAATACCTATGCTTTTGCAGCGCCGTTTTCTATACCGGAATCTACATTTTATCGCACTAGAACAGCGACCGTTCCAGTTACAGCTCAAGTGATTTCTGATGTGAATTTTGCTATTGCTTTTACACATACTTATTTGAGCGATGTGCAAATAGAAGTGGTAAATCCGCAAGGTACTGTTGTAAAGTTGTTTGAAAGAAGTTGTGGGTCTACAAGCAATAGTTTAGTGTTGAATTATGATGACTTGGGAGTTTCTCTTGATTGTGCAGCGAAAACTGCCCAAACCGTAGCGCCTTTTGAATTATTGTCTAGCTTTAATGGGCTGAGTCCGCAAGGAAATTGGACTTTGCGTGTTCGTGATTTAGACACAGGTAAAGTTGGCACAATAGATTCTGCGTCAATCACAATTTGTACAAAAACATATACTTTAGCAACGCCGGACTTTGAAATCAATGATTTTGTCGTGTTTCCTAATCCAAATAAAGGGAATTTTAATGTTCAATTCACTACTAAATCTGATGCAGAAGTAAAAGTGATGGTTTATGATTTATTAGGAAGAAAGCTTTTTGAAAATGACTTTAAAAACAAGTCAAATTTTAATGAAAATATCCAATTGAAAAATGTCTATGCAGGAGTTTATTTATTGACGGTGACTGATGGAGAACGAAAAGAGGTCAGAAAGATTGTGATTGAATAATCAAAATAGAATTATTAAAAAAGGGAAGCGTTATTTGAAACGTTTCCCTTTTTTTTATTTCCCGTTAAAGGTGGTCATAGTGTTTTCCAGTCCTGCGGTCCCAAAAGATTTTATAATCTCAGATCCTACTTCCAGTCGTTCTGGAAGCGCCGTTTTTTCAGCATCATCCCAGTCGCCAAGGACGTAATCAACTTGTTTTCCTTTTTTGAATTCATCGCTGATGCCAAAACGGAATCTGGCGTAGTTTTGTGTATTCAGTACCAGATTGATGTTTTTAAGTCCGTTATGTCCGCCGTCGCTTCCTTTTTGGCGGATGCGAATGGTTCCAAACGGCAGATTCAAATCATCTGTAATAACCAGAATGTTTTCAAGCGGAATATTCTCTTTGTCCATCCAATATTGAACCGCTTTTCCGCTTAAATTCATATAAGTGTTGGGTTTCAAAAGCAGAAAAGTTCTTCCTTTGAATTTGTATTGGGCTAGCGCGCCTAGTTTTACGGTTTCGAAAGAAACACTTTCTTTACGGGCCAGAAAATCCACGATTTTAAAACCAATGTTGTGTCTTGTGTTTACGTATTCGGCGCCAATGTTCCCGAGTCCTACTATTAAAAATTTATTACTCACGCTTTCTATATTGTTTTTTTTGTGTTCGTGAACCTTTGGTTTTATACAATCTGTATCATTCTCTTTTTTTGTTGATGAGAATAATTTTGAAATCCAATTTATCATAGTGCAAAAATAGACTTAATTAGAATATTGGACTATTAGATTTTTAGAAAATCGTTATTGAAAATAAAATAGTTCTTAATAGCCCTGATGGAAGTGGCATCCTTTTTATTTTGAACTTGTTTCAGGATTCTGAAACAAGTTTAGAATAAAAAGATACAACGGACAGCAGGAGTAGAGTTGTTGTGAAAAAGGGTAGTTGTGCTCTTAACAATTTAGAATAGAATAATGAGATTGCTTCGTTCCTCGCAATGACAAAAAGTAATGCGCAAAAAAAAAGCACCAGTTTTACAACTGATGCTTTCTTGAATGATTGAAAAAATATTATTTTTTCTTTCCTTTTGCAGGAGCTTTCGCTGCTTTTGCTGCTTCTTGAGCTGCTTTCATAGCTGCACGAGAGATTCTTACTTGAGCAACAACAGTGTTGTCAGGGTGAATCAATTTGTAGTTGTCGTTTACTAATTTAGTAACGTACAATTTGTTCCCCATTTCAAGTGGAGTAATGTCAGCTTCAATAAAATCTGGAAGATTTTTTGGTAAAGCTTTTACTTTAAGTTTACGAGTGTTCAAACGTAAAACACCACCAGCAAGAACTCCTTTAGATGTTCCAACTACTTTTACAGGAACTTCCATAGTGATTTCTTTGTCATCAAATAATTGAAAGAAGTCAATGTGTAAAATCTTGTCAGATACCGGGTGAACCTGGATATCTTGTAAAATAGCGTTAAATGATTTTCCTTTTCCAAGATCGATCTCAACTGTGTGAGCGTTTGGAGTGTAAACCAAGTTTTTGAAAGCCATAACTTCTGCTGAGAAATGAACTGCCTGATTTCCTCCGTATAATACGCAAGGAACCAATCCAGCATTACGTAGGGCTTTAGTCGCAACTTTACCCACGCTTTCTCTTTCTGATCCTTTAATTGTAATCGATTTCATTGTAAAAAAAATATAGTTATTAAATAATATTACTTGTTTGGGGTTACATTATGAACTTTCCACTAATGGAATTGTTATGATGTACCATGTGCATAACTTCAGCAAAAAGTGGCGCACAACTCAACACTCTTATTTTGTTTGATTCTTTCTTCAACGGAATAGAATCGGTAACGATCAATTCTAATAATTTAGAATTCTCTATTTTTTCGTAAGCATCACCAGATAAAATCGCGTGGGTACAAATTGCTCTTACGCTCAATGCTCCTTTTTCGATCATTAAATCTGCGGCTTTCGCCAAAGTGCCTCCGGTATCAATCATGTCATCTACTAAGATTACATTTCTACCTTTTACCTCACCAATTAATTCCATGGTATCGATAATGTTGGCTTCTTTTCTTTGTTTGTAACAAATCACCACATCTGATTCTAAAAATTTAGAATACGCATATGCTCTTTTTGAACCTCCCATATCTGGAGAAGCAATAGTCAGATTGTCTAAGCCTAAACTTTTTACATATGGTAAAAAGATAGTTGATGCAAAAAGGTGATCTACCGGTTTTTCAAAGAATCCTTGAATTTGATCAGCGTGCAAATCCATTGTCATTACTCTTGTTGCGCCTGCTGCATCTAATAAATTAGCTACTAGTTTAGCTCCTATCGGAACTCTTGGTTTGTCTTTTCTATCTTGTCTTGCCCAACCAAAGTAAGGAATTACTGCTGTAATGTGTCTTGCCGAAGCACGTTTGGCAGCATCAATCATCAGTAACATTTCCATTAAATTATCTGCCGTTGGAAAAGTAGAGCAAACGATAAATACGCGTAATCCTCTGATAGACTCCTCATAAGAAGGCTGAAATTCACCGTCGCTGTATTTTGACATGGTGATTTTTCCTAATGGGATTCCGTATTGCTCTGCTATTTTTTCTGCGAGATAGACACTTTGTGAACAAGCAAAAATTTTAGCTTCCGGTTCTAGGTGTGACATTTAATTTGTTGTTTTTATTCCGATGCGCTCCATACAGTTCGGCTTTGTCATTTGATTAAAGCCTTATGTGTGTATTTGCCTCGGGTGTAGTTAGTTGTGTGTTGTGTTTTTATCGAGGTGCAAATTTATAAAATTTATTCAACTCTGAAAGGAAAAAATTAAGTATTTTTAGTTGAACATTTAATATTATTTTTTACATTTGCACCGTGTTAAAGGAATTGATGGTTGATTTAAACACAATCACATCTTTTATTGCGTTGAAATAACTGTCGTTATTTCATGTCTGCTAAGCCCGGATGGCGGAATTGGTAGACGCGCTGGTCTCAAACACCTGTGGGAAACCGTGCCGGTTCGACTCCGGCTCCGGGTACGTTAACGGAAAAGCTGTCATTTTTGACAGCTTTTTTTGTTTTAAGCCTTTCTGAACCCTTGCTATTCCTAGTCAAAACCTCAACAACCTCATTCACTTTAGTGGTTCGACAATTGTCATTTCCAAATAATAACTTTTCAGTGAATATTGAACCCGCTATGATTCTCTTGGAGTCATAGTCACTATTGTCAAACATGATATTTAAGTTCGATAATAGCATTAAACCTGAATCAACATAGTTTTTGATTGAATCTTTGCTTGCACTAAGTATTTCAATTTCATTATTGACTTCATTAAGTTGTCCGTTGATACGTTCGATTATACTATTGAATCTTTCTTTGTTGATATCTTTACTTAATAGCAAGTCTTCAGCATCTTCCATCTTAGACTTTAGACTCTTTTGGAGCTCTGTTTTACTTTTAAGTTGAGTAACTCTATTGCCATTAATTTGAGAATCAGAATCCTTTAAAATCTCCGAGAACAACTCCTTTATATTTTCGTTAATCTGTAAATTAAAGAGAAGGCTTCCGATTTTATTATGAGCATCATCAACCGACACTCTTGTTTTGCATTTATTTCTGCAATGATAATACGCATATTTCTTAGTTCTTCCTTTTGAAACACTACCTGTAATCTGTCCTCCACAAAGCTCACAAGTTAGAAAATCTCGCATAGGAAACTCTAGGTTTTTCTGAGCGGGTTTCGTTCCGTACCATCTTTTTCCTTTAAACACATCCTGAACTTTGTTGAATGTTTCTATACTAACCAATGCCTCATGTTTCCCATTTACCACCATGGCAGATTCTTTCTTAAATTCAGGAACTTTAATCTTACCTATATATATCACGTTTTTAAGCAATTCGCTAAATGCACTTTTTTCAAGCTTCATTCCTTCTTGTTTTAGCTTCTTGCGAATCGTTTCAATTGATTCGATATTCATAGCGACCTCAGCAAACGCTTTTTTTACGAAAAAAGAAAATTGGTTTGGCTTCAATGTTGATTTTTTGAATTCATCTCGAAAATTATCATAGCCGTAAGGGGCTTTTCCTGTGAAATATCCTTCCTTTTTTGCTTGATAAGTTCCGCTAATTGTTCGGCTCGAAATTTTATCTCTTTCGACCTCTCCAGCTGTTAGGTAAATTGAAAGAACCATTTTGTTATCTGAATTAGACATCTCTAAATATTGCTCTGTAGCGTTCAATTCAATCCCCATTGAATCAAACTCTCGCAAGACTGTTAAAGCTTGCTCTGTATTTCTTGAGAATCTGTCCCACTTAACAAACAATACTTTGTGGATTAGTTTTTTATTAGCTTTTGCGAACGTTTTCAAACTAGACCATTCAGGACGCTTGAAATTTTTTGCTGAGTGGTCTTCTCTATATGACTTAACGAGATTATAACCCATTCTTTCGCAATGGTTTATTAATGTTTGTTCTTGATAATCTAGACTAAATCCTTTTTGTGCTTGCTCGTCAGTACTAACTCTAGAGTACAATATTACATTTGTATTATTCATAAATTGTTCCATTTAAAGTGGTTGCTAAATTCAAGCAACAAACTCTTGCTTGAAATTCATTTTCATAATCCTCTATATCTTCAAAATAACATATGTCCTCATAGTTATCTAAAACTGAATGAGTCACGTAATATTCATCTTCGAATAAAATCAATGCCCATTCTGCATAATTATCATTGAGTAAACTAATAATTCCAAATTCACACACAATGCCTTTTAATTTCATCATTTCTATTAGCTCATGTATTGTCATTCTAAATCTTATTTTCAATCTTTGTATTGTCATATTTTTTTATTTTAAATTATTTTATTTGACTGGCATACTTCTGCCAATTTATACAGCACATTTCGGATTAATTCAATTTCTTCATCCGAGTATTTTATTCCTTTTTTATTTAATGTTGTTTTACAGTGTGTTATACTTAACAAGTTGGTACTCTGTCGTCATTTTCCAATTCTTTACTTTGACGGTGGAATTCTTTTTATTGTAGGTCACAAAGCGACCTCTCCTAAATCAGTCTGATTCAGAAATTGGATGCATACATCATCAATTCGAATTATTTAATGAATTAACATTACTTGAGGCATGCCTTTCCCGCTTCGGGTATTGCACCGAATTGATAATTTAAAATATAATTTGATTTTTAGAACATGGTTGTTCAGCTTTACAACCTGCTCTTTTTGCATTCTTTAGCTGTCAGAATGCAGAAAAGATTCTTGCAATAATCTCTTCTTTTATTTTTCTTTACAAAGGTAGGACATGTTTTTGATATTCTTTTTTAGGTAACTTAATCAACTTATATAGAATAAGATAAATCGTATTAAAAATATATAAATTGTTTTATTTCAATAAGTTAAAGAATAAAAAAATAATAAAAAAAATTATAATTAACAAATAATTAGTACGCTATTTCTTAATTATAATTTTTTTAATTTTCTAGATAACTCAATTTATTTATGTAGCCAATAAGTTAGTTCTATTATACAATTGAAGTACAGTCGGAGCATAAAATTTATTACCATATCTGGTCTTGAAATTGAGCTGATTAAGATAATCTGCAATTTGTCTGTAGCTCATTTCTTTCTCTTTGCAATTGAGGATTATTGATTGAGCTTGTCGATTTCTGTCATTGTTCATGGCATTTTCTTTGATTTTATCAACTCCCTTGGCTCTAGCCTCACTGGTTAGATTTTGCGGATTACCTAATTTTACTCCTTTTTTCTTAAGTTCCGCCAGCGCAAGCTTGGTTCTTGAGCTGATAAGTTTGGCTTCCTGCTCCGCAAGTGCCGAGAATATATGAATGGTGAAATTGTTGGCTGAGGGCATATCTACCGCCAAAAACTCAATACCTGCATCCATCAAAGAACTTACAAAGCTCACATTGCGAGCTAATCTGTCTAATTTTGCAATAATTAGGATTGCTCCTTCGTTTTTTGCCAGTTGAATTGCTTTATGGATTTCGATGCGTTCACGTTTATTAGTACCAGTCTCAATCTCAGTAAAACTCTTAACAATAGTTCCATCCTGCGAGGTTACATATTTTTCAACTGAACTTTTTTGAGCTGACAATCCTAAACCCGATATTCCTTGCTCTTTTCTACTGACTCTATAATATGCTACAAATTTTTTCATTTTGATGTTGATTTAAATCTTAAACGTCCGTTTGTGATTTATTACACGTCAAATGTCCAGGTCTATTTTGGATTAAACAAGAGAAATCCTGGTTTTCCTGGGCTCACGGCTTTTTTGGTCACTTTAGCTCACAAAAAAACGAGGTAATTAGCCTCGTTCTTTGGATTGAATCAATTTTGAAAACACTTCAAGTTCTTTATCCGTGAAGTTTCCCGCTTTTATCGTTAGCGGATACCTCACATCTTGGGATTTGAGCACTTGTTTAAGTTGGGATAGTCTTATTAATAATCTCATGGTTACTTTTACTATAAATATGGTCTAAAATTTAAATCTAAATTTTTTCTCAGAAATTTTTTTCTCAATTTGGATAGCGCAGTGAACGAACATATCCATCGCTATAGATAGGAAAGTGTACTTTATCAGATTATCGAAGGAGGTAACTAAGCTTGTGTTTACAAGGGTTACGGGAGGGAGGGTGTAATATTGGAAGAGATAATCTCTTTTGAAAGGCTTGCTAGCGTTTACAGGAGCATCTGTAGCTTAATCGGAACACAATTAGTTTTTAAATAGTTGCTGAGGTTTAAATCTCTCTCTTCAATCTTCTATCATATATGTTACTTAATATACTACTGATTAGTAGGGTTGAAACCCTAGTAATATCAATGCTTTAGAGAATGTTAACTCAAATAGGTGTATGCTCAGTTTGCGCTATTCAAAAACATGGTTGTTAAAATTAATTTGAAGTGGTTTGAAAAATAGTTGACCAAAAGACTTGACTTAGCCAGCTCATTTTCGTATATTAAGGTTAAACAATAACTGAGAGTAAAACTCATTAAAATCCTTGGTTGCTGGAGGGGTCATGTCTTCCAGCTTCTCTTACCAAGTTAAACAATTAGAGAATACAATAATCCATCCTCAGTGATGGAACGAGAATAAGAGAATACAAGAATGAACTTTAAAAATGAAGATTACATCGCCTTTACTGGCGATACAGGAGATTTTGACCTGCTCCAAAACGATTACAAGCTGTCTGAATCAGCACTACGTTTCCCAAACGTAAATTCTATACTAATTCCAAAGAAAGCCCAGTATAACCTACGTAAACATGTTTCTAAACCGATGCTTAGAACCATTGATACTAATATTGATATAGCTATTGAAAAGTGCCTAGTGTTCTTGTATAACCTAGCTAGCACTTACTACACGGATGACAAATGGAAATCGCTTAGCTCTAAGATACTGCACCAGCAGAGCCGAAATGCTGACAATACCTATATATATACCAAGATAATTGATGTTCTTACCACTGGAACAAGTACAGGTGCATTTATTGAAGTTGACAGCAGCTATCAAGTCGGCATGCAGTCCAAGAAGTTTCGATTAACGGATACTTACTTAAAAGCGGGACTTGTTGAATACATCATTAATGATGTTGGAATCATCCGTACTCGAAATAAGATTTACTACCAGCAATTATGCGAAGCCATGGCAAATCCGATATGTTCCAATTTGATTGCGATGTATCCAAAAATTGACTTACCAACTAGTGAAGAACTACTGTCTATTGGCAAACTATTAGCTAAAGAAGGAAGAACCACCAAAAAAGGAAAGATATTGACTATGCGAAACAAACATAAAGACCACTATTGGTTAGATGTAAAAAACAGAAGCTTTGTCGAGGATAATATTGAACTGTTTGAGTTTCTAACTGGTCGTGGGTTTATGATTCCCAGTGCGGGAGATTTTCACAGCGGTGGTCGTGTTGTGGACAGTTTTACTCTTATGCCTTCATGGATTCGGGAACAGATTACCATTGAAGGAAAGAAGTTGATAGAGTGTGATTACAGCGCACTGCATCCAAATATTGCTATCAATTTGTACGATGGTTCATTAACTTATCTCACACATCAAATTATTGCTGAACGTACAGGAATTCACTTTGATAATGTTAAGATTGAGCATTTGAGTTTTTTCAATATGAAATGGAATGATATGATAAAATCTCCACTTTTTGACTACTATTCAAGATATGATTCTGATATGTTAGCAAGGATTTATCACGATAAAAACGAACATGGTCATAAGATTACCTCTCAAAAAATGTTTGGGGTTGAGGTAGCTATTATGACTGATGTTATAAGGTACCTCAACGATAAAGGTATTTTTGTCTTATACGTGTATGATGCTCTTTTATGTGATTCTAAAGATTTTGATTTGGTAGCAAAAACTATGAATCGAATCATTTTAGAACATGGTATTAGAACAAATCTTAAAACTTAATAATTTAATTTGTGTTTATCGCCTCCGGCGATCAACGCAAATTTATAATTAATTTAAAAATGTTTCCTCAAGGATAGCGACATGAATAATTTTATAGTAATATAATTTTTACAATTGTTTCTCGGTCGCATTATACATATATTTGTTTTAAAAAAAAACTATTTACCACGACAACCAACCCGAAAATTGATGAATTAATATTATTATAAGAATAATAAAAGTTCGAAATTATTACTAAGATTTGAAAAAGAAAGAATTTTATAAATATAGAATCAAAGAGGGTGCCTCTAAAAAAATGTCTAATATACTTAAAGATTTTAATTCGAGAGTTGCGCTAGTTGATGGAACAATGTGTTCAATTACAGCAGTGATTCCAGCGAACAATTACTTTATAAAAGACGGGAATTTAGATGTTGAAAATTTATATCAAATAAAAATCCTCAACTCAAAAAGTAATCAAGAAGC
Source organism: Flavobacterium petrolei (assembly GCF_003314435.2). Lineage (GTDB taxonomy): Bacteria > Bacteroidota > Bacteroidia > Flavobacteriales > Flavobacteriaceae > Flavobacterium > Flavobacterium petrolei. Next base: position 1,185,056 of record NZ_QNVY02000001.1, read on the forward strand.
ATTAGTAATCCCAGAACTTTTAGAAAATATACCTGAAGCGGAATGGATAATAATTGATTAGATGTTGAGGTTTAATTGCATTAAGAAGTTGTAGTCCTAAGTATAAAATAGATATAAACAACATAGTTACATGGAAGAGGAGAAGTTGAAAATTAATCAAGTTAAAATGTCTGTTGGGAAAACTGAAAAACAATTTTACTATGAAAAGATGCACTATGCTGATTCTTGGACAAAAATTCCAAAACTAAATTATGAGTATTGTGTAAAAAACAATTTAGCTATCGCCACTGAAGTTTTAAAAGACTTAGACGGAAATATTATTTTATTAAAATATAAAAACGAGAACTCTCAAGAGAAAAGGGAAAGGCAAAAAAAAGAGATTAAGTCTAAAACAGTTGAAATAGATAATCTTAAACATATTTACTTAGTAAAAAGAACTATCGGAAAAACTGGAAAGCATTACTACTATGAATCATTAAGTTCTGTTGAAAATGCAAAAGATGTTTATTGGTACAAAACTGACGAATCCTTCTTTAGACATTTAATTAATTCGTACAAAAAAAACGCATTAAATATTGAGTTAGACGACAAAGGTGAAGTTGTCTATATGGAATATACTAAAAATGAAAAAGAAAGTAGTAAAGCCATTATAAGTGATGATAATTTAAAAAAAGAAACAAAAGGTTGTTTTAAAACGGTAATCCTTACGTTTGTTTTTCTAATAGTGGTTTTATTAATTATTACTTTTTAACCAAATTTCAATTAATATTACTGAGTAAAAAATGACAGATAAAAATTTAAATGATTATTACCAAAGTCAAATAGACAATATTAATAATATACAGAAAGATATTTCTGGAAAACTGACTGATTTAATAAAACACACTACCACTATTTCTTTTGGGATGCTAACCATTTTGGTTACTTTCAAACCCTCTTTAGATTCTGACAACGAAAACTATATTTTGTTTATTTGTGTTTTAGTCTTATTGGGACTAAATGTAATTACAGGTATTTTATATATTTTTTGTCAGATTATTTTATTAAATAAACAACTAAAATTCCAAACAGATAGTTTTAACAACAGATTAAGCGGTAATTTAGAAAAAATTTATGTCTCGAGAATAAAAGAAAAATGGCATATTCCAGTAATAAAATATCTGTTTTATTTCTCCTTTTTGCTATCAATTATAATTCTAATAATATACGGAACAAAATCTTAAATACAACAAGCATTTATATAACCATATTAAAATATTTTTATGAAAATTAGACACTTTAAAAACCTAACTGTTAAATTGTTATTAGCTCAATTACTTTATTTAACTTATAGCTGTGGTGAAGCTGTAAAACCATCAGACGACCCAAATAATAAAATTGCACTTGAAGAAATTAAGAAAGAACCTAAAATTAAGGAAGCGATAATAACTGATGCAAACGTACTTTATGTCACTGTGGAAGATGATAAGACAAATCGTGATGGATATGCTCAATATTTATGTGAGATTTTAAAAGAACACAAAGCAAGTAGTTCTTGGGTTAAAGTTGTGAAAGCTAATTCTATTAATGATGAAAATAGCGACAATGTATATGGTATTTTGCTGGGAGAATCAAATTGTAATTAAAAAAAGGTTGTTTAAAATTGATATGGTTCAATAATTTATTTTTAATTAAGTGAAGGGATAAATATTCACTAACAGAAACTATTTTATAGAAATTTTATAGAAATTCGTCAGATTTTTAAGGTTATCCTCTCAGGTACGATAAGCTTGTAATTTAATATAAGCAAAGGATAGTTTCTTCAAATCTTCAATAAAAAGATTCGACAACTCAACTGTAACGGGTACAAAAACCGCTTCGAAAGAAGCGGTTTTTTTGGTTTTATATCACAACGAATTCCTAATAATCAAATCACACTTATTCTCAATTTGTTCTTTTTTCCCTTTTGTAATCATCTGTGCCAGTAACTTTCCCATGGCTTCAAAATTTGTTGATATGGTAGTGATTCCGTTTTCGACTACTTTTTTGAGTGGAGTTTCATTATAAGAAATAATACCATAATCACTGCCTAATTGCAACTTCTGCAGTTTTGCTTTTTCAATAACACTTACTAAATCCCTATCACTCGGAATGATGTATACTTCTCCTTTTTGTATTTCCCGATTCTTGAATTCAGTGATGATTTCATAATCGAATGCAAAGTCTTTGCAAAAATTCTCAAAACCTATTTTCATTCCCAATGGTTCGCGAAATCCCGGAAAAATCATAATCAGTTTCTTGTATTTGCTTAATTTGGTTTTTCCTTTTACTAATCCGTTATAAATGTCTTTAAGGTGATTTTGATAAATTGCAGGTAAAGATTTTAATTCTGGATTGGTCTGGTCTAAGATGTAAACATCGTTAACTGGTAGGGTTTTTATCATCGTGGCCGCGTCGACTAAATTAGTCGGCATGATAATGTATTTTGTATAATTACCGTTACTGTCATTTACCAGTTTTCGAAAAACAGAAGTGTTAAAATGATGAAAGAAAATGTCTACCTGAACATTATTTCCAATGTTTTCCAAAAACGAATTGTAGATGTCTTCCTTGAAAATATTCAATTCATCAAAAAGTAAAAATATCCTTTGTTTTATGGTGACTTCAACACTTTTTACATAATATCCTTTCCCAAGAATAGCATAGATTATTCCTCTTTTTTTTAACTCTTCATAGGCTTGCAAAACCGTGTCTCGGGACAAGGAGAATTCTAGGCAGACTTTGTTTACGGAGGGAAGTTTGTCCCCTTTTTGCAGGTTTTCGTCTTCTATTGCCTTCTCAACGGAGCTAATTATTTGTCGGTATTTAGGAACTCCAAGGTTGTTCTGAATCGAAATTATTTTCATACAGCAGTGAATTTCTCGGCAATATACAAAAACTGGTAGGTACTGGTATGTTAATGAAAACAATTATTTTACTTTTGGTTTTTCATATTTCATAATTAAATGACAAAAATAAAACACATATCATATTTTATAGCCAATTCTGAAGCAGAATTATTTGGTTTAATGCCAGATGGCGAAGAGGTATCTATTTATCAGTTAATCAATAAAAATGGAATGGAAATAAAGGTTACCAATTATGGTGCAACGGTTACCTCCTTAAAAACACCATTAAAAAACGGCGAACTGGTTGATGTAGTTTTAGGTTTTGATACTTTAGATGCCTATTTGCAATCATTTAATCTAAAAAGTGCTCCTTACTTTGGGGCAACTGTAGGAAGATTTGCCGGAAGAATAAATAATGGCGAATTTAAACTGAACGAGGAAACGTTTCATTTGTATCAAAACAATAACAATCATTCGCTTCATGGCGGAAATTTAGGCTTTAGCCAAAAAAATTGGAAAGTTAAAAATCTAGACAATGGCAGAAACCCATCAATTACCTTGTACTATGTTAGTGATGCTCAAGAAGAAAATTATCCAGGCGAATTGACCGTGGAGCTGACTTATACTTTGTCTGAAGAAAATGAATTAATTATAGAATACAAAGCGAACACTACTGAGGATACCATTGTGAATTTAACGCATCACAGCTATTTTAATCTTGATGGCCATCAATATACTGTTTCTGAACAGAAATTGATTGTAAATTCCGAAAAAACGGTAGAGACGACCGATGAAAATATTCCAACAGGAAGGTTTTTAAATGTGGCTGGTTCTTCTTTGGATTTTAAACAGCCAAAAAAATGTCCTTCAATAATTGATACTACGTTTGTTTTAGAAAAAGAAAATGAATTTTCAGCTTCGCTTTTTAGTAAAAAGAATAATCTGAAAATGACGGTTTATACGAATCAACCCGGGGTTCATATTTATGTAGGAGGAGATTGTTTTAATACTGTAAAAGGGAAAGAAAATGTAGATTATCATCCGTTGAGTGGCATTTGTTTTGAAACACAAAATTTTCCTGATGCACCAAATCACAAACATTTTCCGAGTTCCGTTTTGAAAAAAGAAGAGACTTATCATCATAAAACGATTTATAAATTTCAATCTTTTTAATTAAGAGATTTTAAAAGTTACAGTTCCTATTTGTTTAAGTTTTTATAAAAAAAAGATTTTGAGATATTGTATTTTCTTATTGCTAATTCTAATGGGTTTTTCTTCTGGAGAAATTCAGGCACAGTCACGATCAATAGTCAATATTGGATCTAATTGGAAATTTCAAAAAGGTGATTTTGAAGAGGCGTTTAAAGTAAATTTTAATGATTCGAAATGGGAAACCGTTACCGTACCACACGACTGGGCAATCTATGGTCCTTTTGATAAAAATGTAGATATACAGAAGGTTGCTATTGTTCAAAACGGAGAAAATGTAGCTACCGAAAAAACAGGGCGAACAGGTGCTTTGCCCCATATTGGAACTGCGTGGTACCGCAATACATTTACCTTGCCGAAAGATTCAAAAGGGAAGAAAATAATTTTACTTTTTGAAGGTGCCATGAGCGAACCTCAAGTGTATTTAAACGGAAAAAAAGTGGGAGAATGGGCGTATGGCTACAGTTACTTTTATTTTAATGTTTCCCAATTTATAGAAGAAGGAGCCAACACATTGTCAGTAAAATTAACCAATAAAGAATTTGCTTCCCGTTGGTATCCTGGCGCAGGTTTGTATCGAAAAGTAAGTGTTATTATAAAAAATAGCGAAAGCATTGATCAATGGGGTCAGTTTGTAACGACACCTTTTATCAGTGAAGATGTGGCCAAAGTTAACATTAAGACCAAAGCTTCTGGAGAAAATACGCGTTTAGTCACCACTATTTTTGATGCCGAAGGACACAAACTAAGTTCAGAGGAGTCGACTTTGCAATTCGGAAAGGAGTTCGATCAAAACTTAAAAGTAGAAAATCCAAAATTGTGGAGTCCTGAAACGCCGCATTTGTATAAAGCGGTTTCTCAATTGTATGTTGGAAAAGAACTGAAAGACGAAATATCAACACGTTTTGGAATTCGGGAAATAAAATACGAGGCTAATAAAGGCTTTAGCCTAAATGGAAAGATAACCAAATTTAAAGGAGTTTGTCTGCATCACGATTTGGGTCCGCTTGGAGTTGCCGTAAATAAAGCCGCGTTACGCAGGCAAATGACCATATTAAAAGATATGGGCTGTAATGCAATCCGCAGTTCGCACAACATGCCCTCTTTCGAGCAATTGGAGTTGGCAGATGAAATGGGCTTTATGTTTCTAGCAGAGAGTTTTGATGAATGGGCAAAGCCAAAAGTAGAAAATGGGTATCATCGTTTTTTTGAAGAATATGCCGAAAAAGACATCGTGAATTTAGTACAAGCCACACGAAATCATCCCTCGATTGTGATGTGGAGTTCTGGAAATGAAGTGCCGGATCAATGGGGTGAAGAAGGAGTAAAACGTGCCAAATGGTTGCAGGAAATCTTTCATAGAGAAGATCCAACTCGTCCCGTTACAGTTGGTATGGATCAAGTAAAAGCAACTATTGAATCTGGTTTTGGTGCTTTGCTAGATATTCCAGGACTGAATTATCGCGTTCATTTATATGATGAAGCCTATAAAAAATTTCCGCAAGGGTTTGTTTTAGGTTCAGAAACCGCTTCAACGGTTAGCTCCAGAGGGATTTATAAATTTCCTGTCGTTCAAGAAAAAATGAAACAATATCCAGATTTTCAATCTTCTTCTTATGATCTGGAAGCCTGCAGTTGGTCAAATGTACCCGATGAGGATTTTGTACTTCAAGATGACAAACCGTGGGTAATTGGCGAATTTGTGTGGACGGGTTTTGATTACTTGGGCGAGCCAACTCCTTATGACGAAAGTTGGCCGTCGCGAAGTTCTTATTTTGGAATCAACGATTTAGCGGGTTTGCCTAAAGACCGTTATTATTTATACCGAAGCCGTTGGAACACGAAAGAAACTACGCTACACATCCTGCCACATTGGAACTGGGAAGGTCGTGAAGGGCAAACAACTCCTGTTTTTGTTTACACCAATTACAACAGTGCCGAGCTTTTTATCAACGGGAAGAGCATGGGTGTGCAGAAAAAAAATAACAATACACCACAAAATCGATACCGTCTGATGTGGATGGATGTGAAATACGAGCCAGGAACGGTAAAAGTGGTGGCTTTTGATGACAACGGTAAGGCTGTTGAAGAAAAAGAAATGCATACTGCCGGCAAACCTTATCAAATTGTTTTAGATGCAGACAGGAAAACAATTGCTGCCAATGGAGAAGATATTTCTTTTGTAACCGTATCTGTAGTGGATCAAAATGGAATTGTTTGTCCTACAGCGACGAACCAATTGAAATTTAAGGTTACTGGAGCGGGTACTTACAGAGCGGCTTGCAATGGCGATGCCACTTCACTTGAAATGTTTCATAAAGATACCATGAAACTTTTTAGCGGAAAATTGGTAGTGCTTATAAAATCTAAAACAACCGCGGGTGATATACAACTTGAAGTGAATGGAGCAGGGCTAAAGAGCGGTAAATTGGCCTTGGCAGCAGCCAAATAAATAAAAAAGATAAGTAAGTATTGCAACTTTACTTTTGAAAACAAAAAACATAAAAACAGCCTTAAAGCTAAATGCAATAACAGAAAATTTAGAAAACAACACACCATTAATTAAAATAAAATGAATGATTTATTAATTAAAAAAACAATAGCTTTCTTTGAAAAGAGCTTTGGTTCAGTGCCAAAGAAAATAGTTCTCTCTCCAGGAAGAATTAACATTATCGGAGAACATATTGACTATAATGATGGTTATGTTTTGCCAGCAGCAATTGACAAGATTATTTGTTTCGCTTTCGAAAAAAATTATACCAATACCTCAAAAATCATTGCTATAGATTTAGATGATTCGTTTGAAGTTGATTTGACAACGGACATGGAATTGACGGATAATGTATGGACAAATTACATTCGTGGAGTTATTAATCAATTGAAAATCAAAGGTTTTAAATTTGATGGGTTCAATTGTGTTTTTAGCAGTAACATTCCTGTAGGTTCCGGTTTGTCTTCTTCGGCGGCATTAGAATGTGGGTTTTTATTTGGAATCAATGAACTTTTTGACTTGAAAATAAAACCGGTAGATATTGCCTTAATGGGTCAAAGTGCGGAACATTGGGTGGGTATCAATTGCGGAATTATGGACCAGTTTTCGAGCGTCATGGGACAAGAAAACAAAGTCATAAAAATTGATTGCAGAACATTAGAATACGAATATCATGATGCTGATTTTAATGATTATTCTTTGATTTTATTCGATTCGAATGTAAAACATTCCTTGATGACATCGGCTTATAATGAAAGAAGACAGCAATGTGAAGAAGGGATTGCGATTATAAAAAGTAATTTTCCGGAGATAACTAGTTTTAGAGATTGTAACGAACAACATGTTTTAGGATTGCAACAGATAATGAGTGCCAATGTTTTCAAAAGATGTCTTTTTGTGGTAAAAGAAATCAAACGAGTAACTCAGGCTTGTGACGCTTTGGACAAAGGAGATATCGAAACCTTGGGTAAATTAATGTTCGAAACGCATCAAGGATTATCGGTTGATTACGAAGTAAGTTGCGCCGAATTAGACATGATTGTAGACACGCTTAAAAAGGAAGATGCCGTAGTAGGTTCCCGATTAATGGGCGGCGGTTTTGGAGGTTGCACCATCAATTTGATTAAAAAAGGGCATGAAGAGCGAATTAAACAGCAACTTTCTGCACTTTATTTAGATACTTTTGGAATAGAATTAAAAATTTACGATGTAAAAATCGGAAATGGAACATCACTTTATATCGCATAATAATGAAAAATTTTGATATCAACGAAGATCCTCACAGACGTTATAATCCTTTAATCAACGAATGGGTTCTGGTTTCTCCACACCGTTCGAAACGTCCTTGGCAAGGACAGAATGAAACAGTAATTTCGGATACATTGCCGGAATATGACCCAACGTGTTATTTGTGTCCGGGAAATGTTCGTGCGAATGGAATGGTCAATCCAGACTATGAAAGTTCTTTTGTTTTTGAAAATGATTTTGCTGCTTTAAAGCAAGAAGAAATTGCTTTTGAAGAAAACAAAAATGAAACTTTTTTTAAAGCAAAACCAGAAAGAGGAATTTCTAGAGTAGTTTGTTTTTCGCCAAAACACAATTTGACATTGCCAGAAATGTCAGCCGATGCGATTGAAAATATCATTCATACTTGGCAAAAAGAATATACGGATTTGGGCAACGTAGATTATATCAACCATGTTCAGATTTTTGAAAATAAAGGAAGTGTGATGGGTTGCAGTAATCCCCATCCACACGGACAAATTTGGGCGCAATCTTCTTTGCCAACTGAAGTGGAGAAAACGCAAAGTAATCTAAAGGCCTATTTTGACAAACACAACAAAACGCTTTTAGAGGATTATGTAAAAGAAGAGCTGAAGTTAGATGAACGCATTGTGATTGATAATGATCATTTTGTGGCATTGGTTCCTTTTTGGGCGATTTGGCCGTATGAAACCATGATTGTCAGCAAGCGAAATGTGAATAAAATAACTGATTTTACGGAAGCGGAAGTGGTTGATTTTGCAATTATTCTAAAGCAATTGACAACCAAATACGACAACCTTTTTGAAACCTCTTTTCCATATTCATCAGGAATTCATCAATCGCCAACAGATGGAGAGTTGCATCCGGAATGGCATTTTCACATGCATTTTTATCCACCATTATTGCGTTCTGCAACTGTAAAGAAATTTATGGTAGGTTACGAAATGATGGGAGAATCACAAAGAGATATCACACCGGAGAAAAGTACTGAAATTTTAAAAAACCAATCAAACGTTCACTATAAACGACTAACCAAAACCTAAAAAATTTAACCAATGCAAACATTAGCAATCCAAGATTATATTGTTTTTTTATGTTATTTCATCCTGATTGTTGGGTATGGAATCTGGATTTACAATAAGAAAAAGAAAGAAGAAACGAGTAGTAAAGATTATTTTTTAGCCGAAGGATCACTTACTTGGTGGGCAATTGGCGCATCATTAATTGCTAGTAATATTAGTGCGGAGCAATTTATAGGGATGAGCGGAAGTGGTTTCAAGATGGGGTTAGCGATTGCTACTTATGAGTGGATGGCGGCTCTTACTTTGATTATTGTTGCCATTTTCTTTATCCCGGTGTATTTGAAAAACAAAATTTTCACTATGCCACAATACCTGAATCAAAGGTATAACAGCAATGTTGCCATGATTATGGCGGTATTTTGGTTGTTATTGTATGTCTTGGTCAATCTTACTTCCATATTGTATTTGGGAGCTTTGGCGATAAGCAGTATTTCTGGTTTGGATATCACATTATGTATGATTTTCTTAGCGTTTTTTGCGGTGATGATTACACTGGGCGGAATGAAAGTGATTGGATATACGGATGTTATTCAGGTTTTCTTTTTAATCTTGGGAGGTTTGGTAACTACGTATTTAGCTCTGAATTTAGTTGCCGAAGAGTTTGGTTCTACGGGAGTTATAAATGGTTTCAATTTGATGACGACACAAGCAAATGATCATTTCCACATGATTTTTGAAAAATCTAATCCTAATTATATGGATTTACCGGGATTGTCAGTTTTGATAGGAGGAATGTTAATCATCAATTTAAATTATTGGGGTTGCAACCAATACATTACGCAACGTGCATTGGGAGCTGACTTAAAAACAGCAAGAAATGGGATTTTGTTTGCTGCTTTCTTGAAATTGCTAATGCCTATAATTGTTGTTTTACCTGGGATTGCAGCTTTTGTATTGTATCAGAACGGGCATTTTGGTGCTGAAATGTTGCAAGATGGTACAGTAAATCCTGATCGTGCTTATCCAGTTTTGTTGAATTTGCTTCCGGTGGGTTTAAAAGGACTTTCGTTTGCAGCTTTAACCGCTGCGATTGTTGCTTCTTTAGCTGGAAAAGCGAATAGTATTGCTACAATTTTCACTTTGGATATTTACAAAACGAAACTGAATGTGGATGCCGATGAAAAGAAATTAGTTAACGTGGGGAAAAAAGCTATTGTTGTTGCAATGTTAATTGCAGTTATAGTAGCACCTTTTCTTGGAATTGATAAAAAAGGAGGGTTTCAATACATCCAAGAATATACGGGTTTTGTAAGTCCCGGCGTTTTTGCCATGTTTATTTTAGGATTCTTTTGGAAGAAAACAACTTCTAATGCGGCTTTATTTGCGACAATTGGTGGATTTATGTTCTCAATCTTGTTCAAATTCATGCCTGCTTTTGTAGACTTATCGTTCCTTCATGCAAGTGGTTTTTCAGTTCCAAATGCTAATGGTGTTTATGAAATTCCTTTTATTGACAGAATGGGATTTGTTTTCTTGATTTGCGTTATCGGAATGTATAGCATTAGTATGTATGAAACAGCAAGAGGCGTTAAAACAAATGGTCTGGAAATTGATAGAACTATGTTTAAAATGTCTCCAGGTTTTACTGTCGGGATGTTGATAGTACTTTCGCTTATTGCCGCTTTCTATACTATCTTCTGGTAGAAAATAGCCTAAATTCAAAAAAGCGATGGTTTCAATTATATTGAATTCATCGCTTTTTTATTTTATAATAAGGTCTTAAGAGAATTGCTGTAAATGATATAGATTCCTATAAAGATTTTTTTATGCTAAACGTAATGTTTTTTAGAAGCAATAATCTACTAAAGTGTAGTTTGAGCAAAAAATATAAGGCACAAAAAAAGCCTTCGAATAACGAAAGCTTTAATGATATTTAAATTTCTTTTAATTGTTAACCAACGCGTCTTGTTTCCAAGTTTTAACAGAAGCGATTCTGCTATTAGAATATTCTACTTCGTTCAGTTTGTTACCATTCCAAAAAAGCCATTTTCCAGTTTTCTCTCCATTTTCATAATTAGCGACAGATAATTTGTTTCCATTTACGTCAAATGAAATCCAGATTCCTTCTAATTTTCCATTTTTAAAGAAACCTTCTTGCTGTACTTTTCCGTTTTCATGGTAGTATGTAGTTTTGACTAAGTCACCTACAGCTTCTAATTTTGGGTTGTTTTCTTGAGCGAATGCTATTCCTGAAAATAGTAATGCGGTTAATATTATATATTTTTTCATGTTATTGGATTTTTAAATTCATATTAGCTTAACAAATATATAAAACATTTTACAATAAAAAAACTTTAAGTTAACAATTTAGTAACATTGAAGTGAAATTTAACATTGGTAAGAAAGTTTGGTTATCAGCCAAACGCTAAAATTTCTTATTTCTCAATTCATTATTCATAATTAGTCCTAAATTTGCAGCGGTGTCCAAAGGGCAAAATAATCAAAAATTTAGAACATGTATAGAAGTCATAACTGTGGCGAATTGAATGCCTCACACATTAATACTGAAGTAACACTTGCGGGATGGGTACAAAAATCGCGAGATAAAGGATTTATGAACTGGGTTGATTTACGGGACCGTTATGGAATTACGCAGTTAATTTTTGATGAAGGACGTACTGAAAAATCTGTTTTTGAGTTGGCTAAAACACTTGGTCGTGAATTTGTAATTCAGGTAAAAGGAACTGTTATTGAGCGTGAAGCCAAAAATAAAAATATCGCGACTGGTGAAATCGAAATTTTAGTGACAGAACTTACTATTCTTAACGCTTCGCTTACGCCTCCTTTTACAATAGAAGATGAAACGGATGGAGGAGAAGATATCCGAATGAAATACCGTTACCTGGACATCCGAAGAAATCCGGTGAAAAACAGTTTGATGTTTCGTCATAAAGTAGCCATGGAAGTGCGTAAATATCTTTCGGATTTGGATTTCTGTGAAGTAGAAACGCCGTATTTGATCAAATCTACTCCCGAAGGAGCCAGAGATTTTGTGGTTCCTTCCAGAATGAATGAAGGGCAGTTTTATGCATTGCCGCAATCTCCGCAAACGTTCAAGCAATTGTTGATGGTGGGCGGAATGGATAAGTACTTCCAGATTGTTAAATGTTTCCGTGACGAAGATTTACGTGCAGACAGACAACCGGAATTTACACAAATCGATTGCGAAATGGCTTTTGTGGAACAAGAAGACATTTTGAATGTTTTCGAAGGATTGACAAGACATTTATTAAAAGAAATAAAAGGTATAGAGGTAGAGAAATTCCCAAGAATTACCTATGAATATGCGATGAAAACCTACGGAAATGACAAGCCGGATATCCGTTTCGGAATGGAGTTTGGGGAATTAAATGAAGTAGCACAGCACAAAGAATTCCCGGTTTTTAATGCTGCGGAATTTGTGGTTGGAATTGCAGTTCCTGGAGTTGGAAATTATACTCGTAAGGAAATTGATGGATTGATTGACTGGGTGAAGCGTCCACAAGTGGGTGCATCCGGAATGGTTTATGTAAAATGTAATGAAGATGGAACTTATAAGTCATCCGTTGATAAATTTTACGATCAAGATGATTTAGCACAATGGGCCAAAATCACTGGTGCAAAACCAGGAGATATGATTTTTGTGCTTTCTGGTCCTACTGATAAAACAAGAACACAGTTAAGCGCATTAAGAATGGAATTGGCAACTCGTTTAGGATTGAGAAATCCAGCCGAATTTGCTCCTCTTTGGGTGGTTGATTTTCCTTTATTGGAATTTGATGAAGAAAGTGGTCGTTACCATGCCATGCACCATCCTTTTACATCTCCTAAGCCAGAAGATATGCACTTATTAGAAACAGATCCAGGTAAAGTTCGTGCTAATGCGTATGATATGGTTTTGAATGGAAATGAAATTGGCGGAGGTTCAATTCGTATTCATGATAAAGCTACACAACAATTGATGTTTAAATATTTAGGTTTCACCGAAGAAGAAGCTAAGGCTCAATTCGGATTTCTGATGGATGCATTTCAATTCGGTGCGCCACCTCATGGAGGTTTGGCTTTCGGATTGGATAGATTGGTTGCTATTCTTGGAGGACAAGAAACGATTCGTGACTTTATTGCTTTTCCAAAAAACAATTCCGGAAGGGATGTTATGATCGATGCGCCATCTGTAATCGATGAATCACAGTTAAAAGAGCTTCATATAAAATTAGCTTAGTTGCAATTGGTCGGAATAATTTGTTAGAAAACGTTGAATATCAATATTTTTACAAAATAAAAACAGAAGATAGTATTTCGTATTATATTAAATATTACATTTGCTTCATTATAAATTATTATTACAATTACAATGCGTACAGGTACAGTTAAATTTTTCAATGAGTCTAAAGGTTACGGATTCATTACAGACGAAGAAACAGGAAAAGACATTTTTGTTCATGCATCAGGAATCAACGCGGAAGAATTACGCGAAGGTGATAGAGTAAGCTATGAAGAAGAAGAAGGAAGAAAAGGAAAAGTTGCTGCGAAAGTAGCAGTTATCTAAGCATAAAAAATTAATTTTTTTTGCCTACGAATGGTAAAAACGTTTCGATTTATATCGAAGCGTTTTTTTTTGTACCTATGACATCCGAAAAAATAAGCTTGGTGTTTAAAATTGTTAAGTAAAAAAACGTTAAACAGATCTTAAGATAACGGTCTTTTCTTATTTATAATTAATAAAAATTGTAAATTTACATCGATGTAGTTAGGATGTATTTTTAAGTTTTAATTGTTGTTTAATAATTTGAAAGTTATCTTTGCCACTTACTCTTAATAAAAAAACACACAATATGCAATCCGATCAATTAAATTATATTCCAATTGTCATGCAGTTCATTTTGGCTGTAGGTTTTGTAGTTGGTACAATATTGGTTTCAGGTAAATTAGGGCCTAAGCGTTCCTCTGAAGCAAAGGATAAAAACTTTGAATGTGGTATTGAATCTGTTGGAAACGCAAGAATTCCATTTTCAGTAAAATATTTCCTAGTTGCAATCTTATTTGTTTTGTTTGATGTTGAGGTAATTTTCTTGTATCCATGGGCGGTCAATTTCAAAGAGCTCGGCATGGAAGGAATGGTTAAGATGGTAATTTTTATGCTTTTACTTTTGGTGGGTTTTTTCTATATCATCAAAAAGAAAGCCCTAGAGTGGGAATAAAGATTTGTTTTAAATGCTGAATTTTAAAATATAAATGGTTTCATTTTAATTTGTAATTCAAAATTTGTAATTCAAAAAAATAAAAAATGAGTGATTCTAAAATAAATATGGTAGCGCCACCCGAAGGAGTTGTAGGAGAAGGTTTCTTCGCTACAAAACTGAATGATGTTGTGGGTATGGCTCGTGCTAATTCATTATGGCCATTACCTTTTGCGACTTCTTGTTGTGGTATAGAGTTTATGGCAACAATGGCGTCACACTATGATTTAGCTCGATTTGGTTCTGAACGGGTTAGTTTTTCTCCGCGTCAGGCCGATATGCTAATGGTGATGGGAACGATTTCAAAAAAAATGGCTCCTATTTTACGTCAGGTATATGAGCAAATGGCCGAACCTCGTTGGGTAATAGCGGTTGGTGCTTGTGCTTCCTCTGGAGGTATTTTTGATACTTATTCTGTTTTGCAAGGAATTGATAAGGTGATTCCGGTTGATGTTTATGTTCCGGGTTGTCCGCCAAGACCAGAACAAATTGTAGATGGAGTTATGAAATTGCAAGAGTTGGTTAGAACGGAATCGGTAAGAAGAAGAAGTTCGCCAGAATACCAAGAATTATTAGCTTCTTATAACATCAAATAAATAATGGCGCTAGAAACGATACAAATCCAAGAAAAATTAGTTGAAACATTTGATTCAGCTGTTTTTGAATTCAATCAAGAAAGAGATATATTTTCATTTGAAGTCGCTGCCGATAAAATTACGGCGGTTATTCTTTTTTTGAAAAATGACCCAATATTACGTTTTCATTTTTTAACTGATTTATGTGGAATTCACTATCCAGACAATGATGTTGATCATCAATTTGCAGTGGTGTATCATTTGCACAATTGGTACGAAAACAAAAGAATTAAAATCAAAGTCTTTATCAACGGTGAAAACCCGGAAATAAAAACAATATCAAATATTTTCTTGAGTTCTAATTGGATGGAGAGAGAAACGTTTGATTTTTATGGCATAAACTTCATTGGTCATCCGCAATTGAAACGTATTTTGAATATGGATGAAATGATTTCTTTTCCAATGCGAAAAGAATTCCCAATGGAAGACAGTGGAAGAACTGATAAAGATGACCGTTTCTTTGGAAGAACAACCGACAATTATTAAAAACACACACTATTATAATTTTTCACATTAAATAAATGTCAGAACTATTATTACCACCAGAGCATCGCTATGCTAAAAGAATTGCAGCCCAACTAAATGAAGATGGAAGCGAGCTTACTATTCTTAATTTGGGGCCAACTCACCCAGCTACACACGGTATTTTTCAAAATATCCTGTTGATGGATGGAGAAAGAATTCTGGAAGCGGAACCAACCATTGGTTACATTCACAGGGCTTTCGAAAAAATCGCCGAAAACCGTCCTTTTTACCAAATTACACCTCTTACCGATAGAATGAACTATTGTTCATCGCCTATAAATAATATGGGTTGGTGGATGACATTAGAAAAATTGTTGGATATTGAAGTTCCTAAAAGAGCGCAATATTTAAGGGTTATTGTAATGGAATTGGCAAGAATCACGGATCATATCATCTGTAATTCAATCCTTGGTGTGGATACCGGAGCCTATACCGGATTTTTATATGTATTCCAATTTAGAGAAAAAGTATACGAAATCTACGAAGAAATTTGTGGAGCTCGTTTAACAACTAATATGGGAAGAATTGGTGGTTTCGAAAGAGATTGGTCACCAGAAGCTTTTAGAAAATTAGATGTGTTTTTAGAAGAATTTCCAGCAGCTTGGAAAGAATTTGAAAACTTATTCGAAAGAAATAGAATTTTTATTGACAGAACTGTAAATGTTGGAGCTATAACGGCTGAACAAGCTATGGCCTATGGGTTTACAGGTCCAAATTTACGTGCAGCAGGTGTTGATTATGATGTTCGTGTAGCGCAACCGTATTCTTCTTACGAAGATTTTGATTTTATTATTCCTGTTGGAAAATCGGGAGATACTTACGATCGTTTTTGTGTTCGTAATGCCGAAGTTTGGGAGAGTTTGAGTATCATTCGCCAAGCATTAGCAAAAATGCCGGAAGGAAATGACTTTCATGCGGATGTTCCAGATTATTACCTTCCCCCAAAAGAAGATGTATACCATAACATGGAATCGTTGATTTACCATTTCAAAATCGTGATGGGTGAAGTTCCAGTTCCAGTTGCCGAAATATATCATCCCGTAGAAGGTGGAAACGGAGAGCTAGGTTTTTATTTGGTTACGGACGGAAGTAGAACTCCTTATAGATTGCATTTCCGCAGACCTTGTTTTATTTACTATCAAGCATATCCAGAAATGATTAAAGGGTCATTACTTTCGGATGCAATTGTTATTTTGTCAAGTTTAAATGTTATTGCCGGAGAATTAGACGCATAAAAGATATCAGATTGCTTCGCCAGTTCGCCTTTTGGCTCGGGTGTTGATTAACGATTTTAGATTTCAGATTTAAAAAAAAATGGAAAGAACTTATCACAAACAAGAAATAAATATGACTGAAGCATTGATGTTGCGCATCAATGAATTAATCAGTCATTATCCGGAAGACAAAAGAAAATCGGCATTATTGCCTGTTTTACATGAAGTTCAAGATGCTCACGAGAATTGGTTGAGTATTGAATTAATGAATAAAGTAGCCGAAATCCTTTTGATTAAACCAATTGAAGTTTACGAAGTAGTATCGTTTTATACGATGTACAACCAAAGACCAATTGGAAAATACATGTTTGAATTTTGTCAAACTTCTCCTTGTTGTTTGAACGGGGTGGAGGATTTAATGGATTACACTTGTGAAAAATTAGGTGTAAAAGTGGGTGAGCCTACTCCAGACGGTCTTTTTGAAGTGAGAGGAGTTGAGTGTTTAGGTGCTTGTGGTTATGCTCCAATGATGCAATTAGGCGATTTTTACAAAGAACATTTGACGGCAGCAAAAATCGATCAGCTAATTGAAGATTGCAAAAACGATACAATAATATTACACGATAAATAATATGTCACAAAAAATATTATTAGACAAAATAAATATTCCAGGAATTAAAACCTACGAAGTGTACCGTCAAAACGGGGGTTATGCTTCAGTAGAAAAAGCCCTAAAAACATTAACACCGGACGAAGTTGTTGAAGAAGTGAAAACTTCCGGATTGCGTGGTCGTGGTGGAGCAGGTTTCCCAGCGGGAATGAAATGGAGTTTTATTGATAAAAAATCAGGAAAACCAAGACATTTAGTTTGTAATGCCGATGAATCTGAGCCAGGAACTTTCAAAGACCGTTATTTGATGGAATTTATTCCTCATTTATTGATTGAAGGAATGATTACTTCCAGTTATGCTTTGGGTGCAAACCTTTCTTACATCTACATTCGTGGAGAATACATGTGGGTGTATAAAATATTAGAAAGAGCCATTAACGAAGCAAAAGCTGCTGGATTTTTGGGTAAAAATATATTAGGTTCAGGATACGATTTAGAACTTTATGTTCATTGTGGTGCCGGAGCTTACATTTGTGGTGAAGAAACTGCTTTAATCGAATCATTGGAAGGTAAAAGAGGAAATCCTCGTATCAAACCACCCTTTCCTGCTATTTCAGGACTTTGGGCAAATCCAACGGTTGTAAATAACGTGGAAACAATTGCCGCTGTGCCTTGGATTATCAATAATTCAGGTGCGGAATACGCTAAAATTGGTATTGGACGTTCTACAGGAACCAAATTAATTTCGGCTTCAGGACATGTCAAAAATCCTGGTGTTTATGAAATTGAATTGGGTTTAAGTGTTTACGAATTCATGAATTCTGATGAATATTTAGGCGGAATGAGTTCTGACAGACCTTTGAAAGCATTTGTACCGGGAGGAAGTTCTGTTCCCGTTTTACCTGCTCATTTAATTTATAAAACGGCAAACGGTGAAGATCGTTTGATGTCATACGAATCGTTAAGTGACGGTGGATTTGCAACTGGTTCTATGTTAGGATCAGGTGGATTTATTGTTTACAATGACACATCTTGCATCGTTCGCAATACTTGGAATTTCTCTCGTTTTTACCACCATGAAAGCTGTGGGCAATGTTCTCCATGTCGTGAAGGTACTGGTTGGATGGAAAAAGTATTGCACCGAATTGAAAATGGTCACGGTCGTGAAGAAGATATTGATTTGCTATTGAGTATTCAAAGTAAAATTGAAGGAAACACCATTTGCCCATTAGGTGATGCGGCAGCTTGGCCAGTGGCAGCAGCAATTCGTCATTTTAGAGAGGAGTTTGAATACCATATTCGTTTCCCGGAAAAAATAAAGAATAGAGATCATTTTGTTGCGGAACCTTTTGAAAAAGTAAAGCATTTAGTTTCTAAAGTAATCGTATAAAGTCAAGAATTTCAGAAAATGAAAGTAACCATAGACGGTCAAAGCATAGAAGTAGAACCAGGAACAACAATCCTGCAGGCAGCACGTATGATAGGTGGAGAAGTAGTTCCGCCAGCAATGTGCTATTATTCTAAACTAAAAGGTAGCGGTGGAAAATGCCGTTGTTGTTTAGTGGAAGTTGCAAAAGGAAGTGAAGCTGATCCAAGACCAATGCCTAAATTAATGGCATCTTGTGTAACAGGTTGTATGGACGGAATGGAAGTGAACAGTAAATCTTCACCGAGAGTTCAAGAAGCCAGAAAATCAGTAACAGAATTTTTATTGATTAATCACCCGTTAGATTGTCCAGTTTGTGATCAGGCAGGAGAATGTGATTTGCAAAACTTAAGCTTTGAGCACGGGAAATCAGAAACTCGTTTTATCGAAGAAAAAAGAACTTTTGAGCCAGAAAATATTGGTCCAAATATTCAATTGCACATGAACCGTTGTATTCTTTGTTACCGTTGTGTAATGGTTGCAGATCAGTTGACTGACGATCGTGTTCACGGAGTAATGGATAGAGGAGACCATTCTAATATATCAACTTGTATTTCTAAAGCGGTTGATAATGAGTTCTCTGGAAATATGATTGATGTTTGTCCGGTAGGTGCTTTAACTGATAAAACATTTAGATTTAAATCTAGAGTTTGGTTCAGCAAGCCTTATAATGCGCACAGAGATTGCCCTACTTGTTCTGGAAAAACCACCGTTTGGATGTTTGGTGACGAAATCCAACGTGTTACCGGACGAAAAGATGAATATCATGAAGTAGACGAATTTATTTGTAATGGTTGTCGTTTTGATCATAAAGAAATAAAAGACTGGGTTATTGAAGGACCAAGAGCATTCGAAAAAGACTCGGTTATCAACCAAAATAAATACAACAGGAAATTACAGAAAGTTGAAATCGCTACCGAAGATCATATTCTTTTAGGTAGAGAAGAAGACCGTAAGAAAATAAGCATGGTCGAGATTCCATTGACCGAAGAAGACATTATTAATCAAAAAAGCTTGGGTAATAATGGATAGTACTATTATCATAGAAAAAAGTGTCATTATTGTTGCCGTTTTTGCTTTGACAATGTTGATGGCAATGTATTCCACTTGGGCGGAACGAAAAGTTGCCGCTTGGCTTCAAGACCGTGTTGGACCAAATAGAGCCGGTCCTTTTGGATTATTTCAACCGCTTGCCGATGGTTTAAAATTATTCTCGAAAGAGGAATTTGAACCAAATACACCAAACAGATTTTTGTTTTTTGTAGGTCCTGCAATTGCAATGAGTACCGCATTAATGACAAGTGCCGTAATTCCTTGGGGAGACAGACTACATTTGTTTGGAAGGGATATTTTATTGCAGGCAACTGATTTAAACATTGGATTGTTATACTTTTTTGGAGTAGTATCAGTGGGTGTTTACGGAATCATGATTGGTGGCTGGGCATCTAATAATAAGTTCTCTTTGATTAGTGCTGTACGTGCTGCTTCGCAAATGGTATCGTATGAAATCGCTATGGGTTTATCCATAATTGCATTGCTGATGATGACTGGAACTTTAAGTCTAAGAGAAATATCTGAGCAACAAGCTGGAATGAATTGGAATGTTTTTTATCAGCCACTGTCTTTTATTATTTTTCTAATCTGTGCTTTTGCGGAAGCAAATAGAACTCCTTTTGACTTAGCGGAATGCGAAAGTGAGTTGATTGGAGGATATCACACGGAGTATTCTTCGATGAAAATGGGATTTTATTTATTTGCTGAATATGCGAATATGTTTATCTCTTCGACTATTTTAGCGGTTTTATTCTTTGGAGGATATAATTATCCGGGAATGAGTTGGGTTGTTGAAAATTGGGGTGTAAATATTGCCAATATTTTAGGATTTGGTGCTTTATTTATCAAATTATGTGGATTCATCTTTTTCTATATGTGGGTTCGTTGGACCATTCCAAGATTTAGATATGATCAATTGATGCATTTAGGATGGAAAATTCTAATCCCGTTAGCGATTATTAATATTATAATTACTGGAATTGTAATTTTGCGAGCAGATATTGCTGCTTATTTAGGATTTTAATTAGTACCGAAAAGCCCTAGCCCTGATAGCAGTGGAAATCCTTTTATGTTTTTTGTTTAAAAACATAAAAGATTGAAACGAATAGCAGGATTAAGCTTCAAATAAAAATAAAAAATGTCAATAGAAACTATATCCTTATCAGGAAGAAAAAAGCAAGTCTCTAACAAGGAGATGACTTTTTGGGAAAGAATGTATCTTGTTGCGATTGTCAAAGGTTTGATAATAACGATTCAGCATTTGTTTACCAGAAAAGTAACGATTCAATATCCGGAGCAAGTACGTGAAATGAGTCCGGTTTATCGCGGTCAGCACATGTTGAAACGTGATGAACAAGGTCGTGAAAACTGTACGGCTTGCGGTTTATGTGCGTTGTCTTGTCCTGCGGAAGCGATTACGATGAAGGCTGAAGAACGCAGAGCTGACGAAAAACATTTGTACAGAGAAGAAAAATATGCGTCGATATATGAAATCAATATGTTGCGTTGTATTTTTTGTGGATTGTGTGAAGAGGCTTGTCCGAAAGACGCTATCTACCTGACGACTTCTAAAGTTTTGGTTCCTTCAAGTTATGAAAGAGAAGATTTTATTTTTGGAAAAGACAAATTGGTCATGCCGCTTGAAATGGCAATGAAAAACGCTCAACTTAAAAACGCTAACTAATGTCTACGATACTTATAATTTTTTGTGTATTGGCTGCTATCACATTAGCAACCGCATTTTTGACAATTTTTAGCAGAAATCCGATTCACAGTGCTATTTATTTAGTGATTTGTTTCTTTTCGATTGCAGGTCATTATCTATTATTGAATTCTCAATTCTTGGCGATAGTGCACATCATTGTGTATTCTGGAGCGATTATGATTTTGTTTTTATTCACCATCATGTTGATGAATTTAAATGAGGAAAGAGAAGTGCACCGACCTAGAATTACGCGATTAGGAGCTATTGTTTCTTTCTGTTTAATCTGTTTGGTTTTAATAGCTATTTTCATCAATTCAAAACCTATTGTTGGAGAATACGTAACTACCGGCGAAGATTATCAATCTATAAAAGTATTAGGTAAAATCTTGCTGAATGAATATATGGTTCCGTTTGAATTTGCTTCTATATTACTTTTGGTTGCTATGATTGGAACTGTGTTATTGTCTAAAAAAGAAAAATTGCAAAAATAAGATGAACAATATTTTAAACCACATTGGTATTGAAAATTATATATTCCTAAGCGTAATACTTTTTTGTATCGGCGTTTTTGGAGTGTTGTACAGACGAAATGCCATTATCGTATTTATGTCAATTGAAATTATGCTGAATGCAGTAAACTTATTGTTTGTGGCATTTTCAACCTATCATCAAGATGCGCAAGGACAAGTTTTTGTGTTCTTTTCGATGGCTGTTGCTGCGGCAGAAGTTGCGGTAGGATTGGCAATTCTAGTTTCTATTTTTAGAAATTTAGGTTCAATTACTATCGATAATTTAAAAAACTTAAAAGGATAAATGGAAATGAATACCAATATAGCTTTAGTTTTAGTTCTCGCTCCTTTTTTAGGATTTTTAATCAATGTTTTCTTTGGCAAAAGCCTTGGAAAATCGCTTTCAGGAATAATTGGAACGCTTTCAGTAGTGGTTTCTTTTATTGCGACTGCTTACTTCTTTGGGGGAATAGCTGCGCAACCGGAAGGAATTCGAATTTCACTTTTTGATTGGATCCAAATCAGTAATTTCAAAGTTGATTTTGGATTTCAATTGGACCAATTGTCTATTTTATGGTTGCTTTTCGTAACTGGAATTGGATCTTTGATTCATTTGTATTCCATAAGTTACATGCACGATGATGAAAATATGCATAAGTTTTTCGCGTATTTGAATCTGTTTATATTCTTCATGATTACATTAGTAATAGGAAGTAACTTATTAGTATTGTTCATCGGTTGGGAAGGTGTAGGTCTTTGTTCTTATCTGTTAATTGGATTTTGGCATAATAACCAAGAGTACAATGACGCTGCTAAGAAAGCATTCATCATGAACCGTATTGGTGATTTAGGGTTGTTAGTTGGGATTTTCATTCTTGGAAATTTATTCTCTACTTTAGATTATGCTACTTTAAAAACGGCTATTGCCGGTGCAACAAATCTTGATATGTATTGGCTTTCTGTTGCTGCTTTCGCTTTATTTATTGGAGCTTGTGGTAAATCAGCACAAATTCCGTTGTACACTTGGTTACCAGATGCGATGGCAGGTCCAACACCAGTTTCAGCATTAATTCACGCAGCTACGATGGTAACTGCAGGAATTTTTATGATTACCAGATTGAATTTCTTATTTGATTTGACTCCGGATGTACAATCTATAATTGCAATTGTTGGAGCTGTTACTGCTTTAGTTGCTGCTACGATTGGATTGGTTCAAAATGATATCAAGAAAGTATTGGCTTATTCTACCGTTTCTCAATTGGGATTGATGTTCTTAGCTTTGGGATTGGGCGCTTATGAAGTGGCTGTTTTCCACGTAATCACTCACGCTTTCTTCAAAGCTTGTTTGTTCTTGGGTTCAGGTTCTGTAATTCATGCTTTGCATGGAGAACAAGATATGCGAAATATGGGCGGCTTGAAAAAAGTAATGCCAATTACGTTTGCAACGATGTTGATTGCTTCATTAGCGATTTCTGGAGTTCCATTATTCTCAGGTTTTTTCTCGAAAGACGAAATCTTATTAGTGGCTTTCCATCATAATATTCCGTTATGGGTTGTGGCTTCGGTTGCTTCTATAATGACTGCTTTTTATATGTTCCGTTTAATGTTCTTAACGTTCTTCCAAGAGTTTAGAGGAACCGCAGAACAAAAACACCATTTGCACGAAAGCCCTTCTTTAATTACCATTCCTTTAATTGTTTTAGCAATTTTGGCTACCATCGGTGGTATGATTAGTTTGCCTGGAAACAGTTGGTTGAATCATTATCTAATTCCAATTTTACCAAAATTAGCAACCGCTGAACACAATTTAGGAACTACAGAATATATCTTGATGGCTATTGCTGTTGTGGGTGGATTAGTAGGAATTGGTATTGCTTACGCCAAATACATCAAACAAAATACAGTTCCAACTGAAGATGCTGCAATCACAGGATTTTCTAAAGTGCTTTACAATAAATATTATGTTGATGAATTTTATGACGCTGTTTTTGTTAAACCGATTAATTTCTTGTCTCGTTTTTTCAGAGACACTGTAGAAACAGGTTTATCAGCATTAGTTTTTGGATTCGGAAAAGTTACCAACGAAATAAGTTACCAAGGAAAGAAAATACAAAATGGAAGCATTGGTCTTTATCTTTTTGTTTTCGTATTAGGGCTTTGTGCCATTGTTTCTTATTTATTTTTAGCTCAACAATAATCTATCATAAAATAGACTTTTTAATACCGAAATTTCAATTTTAAAATAAATTATCTTTTAAAAGTCTATTACATTTGACCTTTAAAAAACAATAAAAAATTACAAATGAATGTATCTCTAATATTAATTATACTTTTGGTTGGTGCGTTTGCAACTTTTCTTGCAGGCGATAAACTAGCTTCAAAAGTGGCTTTGTTCTTTGGGTTAGCTGCTGCAGGCGCTTCTATTGTATTATTAAATCACTATAATTTAGGTGAAAACATCGGTTTCATCAACCAGTGGATCACACAACCTAATATTTCTTTTGCTCTAAAAGCAGACGGATTATCGATGGCAATGCTTTTGTTGACCACAGTTTTGACTCCAATAATTATATTTTCCTCTTTTGGGAATGACTATAAAAATTCAAAATCATTTTATGCGTTAATTCTGTTTATGTCGTTTGCAATGGCAGGAACATTCTTGGCATCAGACGGTCTTTTGTATTACATTTTCTGGGAATTATCATTGATTCCAATTTACTTCATCGCTTTAATTTGGGGTAACGGAGATGTAGAAGAACGCAAAAAAGCAGTAGTTAAATTCTTTATCTACACCTTAGCAGGTTCTTTATTTATGTTGGTGGCTTTTGTTTACATGTATCAAAAAGCAGGAAGTCTTTTATTAGAAGATCTATACAAATTGAACTTAACAGCAACAGAACAATTATGGATGTTCTTGGCTTTCTTTTTAGCATATGCCATTAAGATTCCATTAATTCCTTTCCACACTTGGCAAGCAAATGTGTATCAAAAAGCACCAACTGTTGGGACAATGCTTTTATCTGGTATCATGTTAAAAATGGGATTGTATAGCGTTATTCGTTGGCAATTGCCATTGGCGCCATTGGCAGCCAAAGAGTACATGTACATTTTTATCGGACTTGGAATTGCGGGTGTTATTTACGGTTCAATAGTTGCTTTGAAACAAAAAGATTTAAAGAAATTATTAGCGTATTCTTCTTTGGCTCACGTGGGATTAATAGCAGCAGGAACGTACACTTTGACATTAGACGGATTGCGTGGTGCAGTTTTACAAATGATTGCTCACGGATTTGTAGTTGTTGGATTGTTTTATGCCGCTGAAATTATTTTCAGAAGATACGAAACCCGAGCCATTGCTGAAATGGGGGGTATTCGTTCGCAATCACCAAAATTCACTTCGATGTTTTTGATTTTGGTATTGGCATCTGTTGCATTGCCAACAACTTTTAACTTTATTGGAGAATTCACCGTTTTATACAGTCTTTCACAAATTAATATTTGGTTTGCCATTTTAGGAGGAACAACCATTATTTTAGGAGCGTATTATATGTTGAAAATGTTTCAACATGCCATGTTAGGAGAAACAAATACAAAGTCTTTTGCTGATGTAACAATCAATGAAGGAATAACATTGGTGCTTATAATTGGTGTTTTGTTCTTTTTTGGGATGTATCCAAAGCCAATTACCGATTTGATTACCCCAAGTCTGGAAGAAATTTTAACTCAAATAAACCGAATTAACTAAGTCAAATAAAAAATGAATACATTAATAGCTATAATAGGATTAGGTGTTTTATGCCTTTTATTTGAGATTTTTAATTTAAGGAAAGCCATTGTTCCAATAACAATTATTGGATTATTGGCAGTGTTGGGTTTAACCATATCTGAATTTAATTCTACGGAGAGTTACTACAACAACATGATTGTTGTGAGTAAATTTTCAACTACATTTTCGTCTTTGTTTATTGTGCTTACCATTTTCTTGGTGGCTTTAGGACATAACTTTTACGAAAATCACCAATCTAAAATCTCTGATTATATTGCCATAAAAATATTTTTATTGGCAGGAGCAGTGGCTATGGTTTCTTTTGGAAACTTAGCGATGTTCTTTTTAGGAATTGAAGTATTATCCATTTCATTGTACATTCTTGCGGCAAGTGATCGTATGAATTTAAAAAGTAACGAAGCGGGAATGAAGTATTTCTTGATGGGATCCTTTGCATCGGGAATCATTCTTTTTGGTGTCTGTTTGATTTACGGAGCCATGGGAAGTTTTGATGTTACTGAAATCAGTGAGTTATCACAATCTGCTGAGTTGCCGGTTTGGTTCCCAATAGGAATTGTATTGGTAACTATCGGAATGTTATTTAAAGTGGCTGCAGTTCCATTTCATTTCTGGGCACCGGACGTTTACGAAGGTTCTCCAGCGTTGACAACAGCATTGATGAGTACTTTGGCTAAAGTAGTTGCTATGGCGACTTTGTACAAATTATTATCGGTTATGAATGCTGATGTTTCTGAGTCATTCAAAATGGTAGTTGTTATTATTTCTATGGCTTCAATGACCTTTGGTAATATTATGGCATTAAGACAAACGAATGTAAAACGTATGTTGGCTTTTTCAGGGGTTTCTCATGCTGGTTTTATGTTGATGACTTTATTGAGTTTGTCTACTTCAGCAGGAAGCTTGTTGTATTATGCATCAGCGTATTCTTTATCTGGAATCGCAGCTTTTAGTGTGATTTTATATGTTTGTAAAAATAGAGACAATGAAGATGTGGTTAATTTTCACGGATTAGGAAAAACGAATCCATTGTTAGCAGCCATTCTTACGGCAGCTTTACTTTCCATGGCTGGTATTCCAATTTTTGCAGGATTTTTTGCTAAGTTGGTTTTATTCAATCAAACGATTCAAGCAGGTTATTTAGCTTTAGTAATCGTGGCAGTTGTGAACTCTATTATTAGTGTTGGATACTACTTCAAATTAATTTTGGCGATGTATACCAAAGAACCAAACGAGGAACGAAAAGGAACTCCGGTTATTATTTATGCTGTTGCCGTTATAGCAATTGTGTTGAATATCGCATTAGGGTTGTTCCCTTCATTTATTTTAGATTTATTGGCATAAGCCAAATCTTTATAATTATACAAAAACCATCAAGAGTAATTTTGATGGTTTTTTTGTTTAAAGGTGTTTTCTTGATTGGAATAAATATTTACTATTCCGGTATCTATAATTAAATACTAAAACTAAAAAAGCTAAAAACTGAATTGATTAATTTTGTATCTCAGAATTAATTTGAATTTAATTATAGAAAGTAAGATGGGAAATACATTAAAAATACAAATCTGGTCGGATATCATGTGTCCGTTTTGTTACATAGGAAAAAGAAGAATAGAAGGTGCTTTAAAGA
Organism: Flavobacterium petrolei; assembly: GCF_003314435.2. Taxonomy (GTDB): domain Bacteria; phylum Bacteroidota; class Bacteroidia; order Flavobacteriales; family Flavobacteriaceae; genus Flavobacterium; species Flavobacterium petrolei. The sequence continues at coordinate 1,212,281 of NZ_QNVY02000001.1, forward strand.
ATTTCGAACATAAAGATGCTGTTGAAATTGAATGGAAAAGCTTTCAATTGGATCCAAGTTTTATAGCTTCTCCGGAGGATAATATGGTCGAGCATTTGGCAGAAAAATATAGAAAAGATACCGATTGGGCACAAGAAATGCTGGATAATATGACTCAAAATGCTAAAAATTCAGGATTGGATTTCCATTTCGAAAAAGCGGTTATGGCGAATTCATTGCATGCGCATCGCTTGTTGCATTTGGCAAAAAAATATAATTTGGCAAATGACTTAGAAGAATTATTATTCAAAGCCTATTTGACGGAGGGCAAGAACATAAATGATTTAGATACTTTGAAAGCATTGGGATTGGAAGTAGGACTGAATGCTGAAGCCATTGATGAAGTATTGCACTCGAATGCTTATGCCAATGAAGTGCAGCAAGATATTAATGAAGCACAGTCTGTGGGTGTTCAAGGTGTTCCTTTCTTTGTTTTCGATAATAAATATGCAGTTTCGGGCGCGCAACATGTCGAAACATTTGTGAAAACACTTGAAAAAGTATGGGAAGAAGGTAAATTTGATTCGAAAGTAACGCTATTGAATACTACCGATGGAGACAGCTGTGGAATCGATGGTTGTGACTAAAAATAGATTTTCAAACCATTCAGAGACAAAGTTACATGAGGTGTTATATCTAAATGAAACTCAATTTATGAATAGTTTAATTATAATGTGAACATTTGCATTATCGCACAACTGTCAGAAGCAATGAAAAATCAGTAATTATGAGTGAAGATACAAAAGTAATCCGTTGGGGGATATTGGGTTGTGGCGATGTTACCGAATTGAAAAGTGGTCCTGCATACCAGAAAACAGATGGTTTTGAAGTGGTTGCAGTAATGCGAAGAGATGTGGTTAAGGCTGCGGATTATGCTAAAAGACACGGAATTAGTAAGTATTACACGAATGCTGATGATTTGATTAATGATCCTGAAATTGATGCGATTTACATTGCTACACCTCCCGATGTTCATAAATTTTACGGACTCAAGGTCGCTGCAGCCGGTAAGATTTGTTGCATCGAAAAACCTTTGGCGCCAACTTATCAAGACAGTCTCGACATTTATACTGCTTTTGAAACAAAAAATATTCCTTTGTTTGTTGCCTATTACAGACGCACATTGCCTCGTTTTGAAAAGGTAAAAACGTGGTTGGATACAGATTGCATTGGTGAAATCAGGCATATAAGATGGCATTTGAGTAAACCGGCAAATGCTAAAGATGTATCTGGAGAATACAATTGGCGAACTGATGCCGCTATTGCTACAGGTGGTTATTTTGATGATTTAGCAAGTCACGGACTGGATCTATTCACACATCTTTTGGGAAATATAAAAGAGGTTTCGGGCTTAAGCCTCAATCAACAGGGATTGTATTCGGCTAAAGATGCCGCGGTTGCTTGCTGGTTGCATGAGTCTGGAATAACTGGTTCAGGAAGCTGGAACTTTGGTTGCTATGAACGGGAAGACAAAGTGGTCATTTATGGAAGCAAAGGAAAAATCACGTTTTCTGTATTTGAAAATGATCCTATAGTACTTTCTAATGCACAAGGAAAAACGGAATTATTCATTGAACATCCTGAAAATATTCAGTTGTATCATGTGCAGCAAATGCGAGAAGACCTTCTTGGGAATAGTACACATCCATCCACAGGTTTAACGGGAGCACATACGAGTTGGGTTATGGATTCTATAATTGGAAATCTTTAGGATTTTTTGATTATTTATAACAAAAAAAGAGGCTATCCGAAGAAAGCCTCTTTACTACAACAATTTATTTAATCACTATTTGATAGCCACTGTTTCGATATATGTTTTTCCGTTATAAGTAATCTCAAACGTATATTTTGAACTAGGAGCGCTTGTTAAATCAAATATTTTACCCACATAAAGATCAGCAGCCAAAGTTTCATTGTACACCTCGTTTTCCTCTGAGTTGTAGATGGCAACACTAACCGGAGTTTTTTCTAAGTTTAAAATGTTCACGGTAACCATTCCGTTTTTGTTCACTAAAACTGGTTTGTACACCTCAGAAATAGCTTCAGCTGATAATTTAGCTTTGTTACCTACAACTTCAATTTTGTACTTTGAAATTTTAAGATCACTCTCTGCTTTCAAGAAGTAAATTCCGTCTGGTAAAGCAGTCAAATCGTATGTTCTGCTGATATTTTCTTCAGAAGTAATTTTTTCTTGATAGATTAATCCGTCATTGGTGTCATAAATGGACAAATCAATTTTCTTTGTCTCTTTCAAATTAAAACTTACCGTTTTTCCTTCTTCTTTTATTAAATCCAGTGAAAAATCTGCGTTTCCGGCGTGTGCTTGTGCGGCAGTCAATACTATTGCGGCTAACACTAAACTAAATTTTAAAATCTTTTTCATAAATGTAAATTTTTAGATTTATAATGATATTTATCTGAGGCTAAATTACTGTAACCTATTTAGTATGAGTAGTGCTGAATTTTCTAATTTGTGTGCTATTTTACCTTTTACGAAATCGATTAAGGTTAAAAAAGTTAATTGAGTGTCTATTTTTGGTAAATTTGTGCTAATTCTAAATACGGATTCGTCTGAAAATTATACCGCCAGCTTTTGAAATCATTGCACCATCGTTCGGGAGTTCTTTTTACTTTTCGAAATATGTTGAAAACGCCAACAGCAAAGCACACTTGTGGCATTATCATCCTGAAATTGAACTTGTTTTTGTAAATGGTGGTTCTGGGAAACGTCAGATTGGAAGCCATATTTCGTATTATACCGATGGGGATTTGATTTTGATAGGAAGTAACCTGCCGCACTGTGGGTTTACCAATGAAGAAACCGGCAATAAAAACGAAACGGTTATCCAAATGAAACCGGATTTCTTAGGGAATGGTTTTTTTGATATTTCCGAAATGACGAATATTCGGAATCTTTTTAGTCAAGCCAAAGCCGGAATTGCTTTTCATGGCGAAACTAAAAAGAATATCGGGAAGAAAATAGAATCGATGGAACAACAACCGCAGTTTGAGCGATTGTTGACGATGTTGAGTATTCTTAATGAGCTGGAATTATCTAAGGAAGGGACTGTTTTGAATGCCGATGGATTTTCGATGGAAATGCAAATGCAGGATAATGACCGCATCAATGCTGTTTTTAATTACGTAAAAGATAATTTTCATGAACATATTACGCTGGAAGAAGTTTCAGAATTGGTGAGTATGACAGAACCTTCTTTTTGCAGGTATTTTAAAAAGATTACGAACAAAACTTTTACCAAATTCGTCAATGATTATCGCTTGGTTCACGCCTCGAAATTGCTGGCGGAGAAACCTATCAGCATCACTGAGATTTGCTATGAAAGTGGTTTCAATAATTTTAGTTATTTCAATAAATCGTTCAAAGAATTTACAGGCAAAAGCGCCTCGCAATATCGTCAGGAATTAAGATCGGTGCTGAAGTAGGGTAAATAATGATATTTCAGAATGCTTTTCAAACAAAAATCCCGCTGATACGAGTACCAGCGGGATTTTTCTAACCAATTATTCCAAACCAAATAATTATCTTCTGTTTAATACAATGACTGCATTGTCAATTACTTTTGTTTTTTCAACTTTGGCTTTTATGCCATTTGTTCTGTAATAGTAAAGGTCATCGTCATTTGAGTTTTGGTTGTTACCAAAATCATTGTTGCTGTTACTGTTTTGGCCGTATTGGTAGGCTCTTCCTCCTTTTACTGCTCCAACGGTGTCAACAATTTGACCACGACGGTTGTAAATAATTTCCAATCCGCCTACTCTTTCTAATGCATAACGGTTGTAGGTCATGTAAACAGAACCAATTCGTTTTACTCTGTCATTTGCATCATAGTTAATGAACACATTACCAACTTGTCGTACGCGACCCATATTGTCGTGTTCCACTTTTACACCATAGTTTCCGTTTCGGATATTTCCCGGAGCGCCAAAGGTTTTATTGACACCATTTTTTCGGCTTGATTTGTAATACATATCGCGACCGGTTGTTGGGCGTGTATTAAAATCTAATTGTCCGTCAGGGAACACGAAGAACTCAATTCCTCTTTCTGTGAACACAATTGGGTCGGCGTTTCTAAAATCTACTGGAGATCTTCTTTCTACAGAAAAATCGATTTTCTCTGCTGCGTTCGCTATACTACCTCCAAATACGAAGATACTAGCAACTAAAAGGGTAATTTTTTTCATGATAATTATATTTTGAATTTTGCCTACTCTTGAGCTTTTCGGCTTTCGCTTTTTTACTTATTTGATTAGGTATATCCAAGTAGCGTGCCAGAAAATGGAATAAAGGTTTTGTGTTTTTAGATTGAATATTGTTTTTACGAATTTAAATAATTTAAAATCAATGTTTTATTAGTGAAAAATAATTTTATTAAATACGATATATTAAGATTTTTTTAATAAAATTGATGATTCGGTTTATACTTTTTCTTGCGTTTTTAACAACGAAATAATTCCAATAAAAGAGAAATTATCTTGTTTTTAAAAACTTTTAATTTGAAAACTACTTATCAACAGTGCTTAAAATTAACTTATGTTACGAACTCACTTCAACTGATATTGAGTAATTTTGCAGCATGTATGCATTAGTCGATTGTAACAATTTTTACGCTTCCTGCGAACGTGTTTTTCAGCCGAAATTCAACGGGAAACCGGTTGCGATTTTGTCAAATAACGACGGCTGTGTGATTTCCAGAAGTAATGAAGCAAAAGCGGTTGGGATTCCTATGGGTGCGCCGGCATTTCAGATTAAGGAATTGGTAAAAGAGAAAAATGTACAATTATTTTCTTCGAATTATGCGCTATATGGGGATTTAAGTAATCGCGTGATGGCAATTTTAGGTCAGTTTACACCAAATCTAGAAATTTACAGCATTGACGAAGCATTCCTGAATTTTGATGGTTTGACGATTTCCGATTATCATGATTATGGAATCCAAATGAAAACCCGTGTGCAAAAATGGGTAGGAATTCCCGTTTGCATTGGCTTTGCACCAACAAAAGCATTGTCAAAAGTAGCCAACAAAATTGCCAAAAAATTTCAAGACAGAACGAAAGGTGTTTACGTTATTGATAGCGAAGAAAAACGAATCAAAGCTTTGAAATGGACAAAGATTGAAGACGTTTGGGGCATTGGTTACCGAATGAATAAAAAGATGAAAGCCAAAAATATTGTGACTGCTTTAGATTTTACTGAACCGCAACACGAAGCTTGGATCAAAAAAGAAATGGGCGTGATTGGTATGCGTTTAAAATACGAACTCGAAGGAAAATCAGTCTTGGATTTAGAACCCATCGTAGATCAAAAGAAAAGTATTGCTACAACCAGAAGTTTTCCAAAACAAATTGCTGATTTTGATTTGCTACGCGAACGTGTAGCGACTTTTGCAGCCGTTTGCGCTGAAAAATTGCGGAAACAAAACTCCTGCTGTCATACCATTATTGTAATGCTTGTGGTGGATAAACATACAGTTCAAACCTCCAAATATTATTTTAATATGGCGGTTACATTGCCGTATGGGTCAAACTCTACGTTGACAATTTCTAATGCTGCGATCTCGATGCTGAAAAAGCTGCACCAAGGAAATGAGCATTTAAAATTCAAAAAAGCGGGCGTTATTGTCACTGAATTGATTGATGAAAACAAAAAACAGTTGCAGCTGTTTGATGAGGAAAATCCAAAACATCTGCTATTGATGAAAGTAATGGACGGCCTGAATAAAAAGATTGGTGACAAGAAAGTAAAGTTGGCTACCCAAAATTTAAGTTTGACCTGGAACATGAATCAGAAGCATTTGTCACCTAAATACACCACTAATTTTAAAGATATACTCGAAATCAAATGTCAATAAACAAAGATCAAAAACTAACTTTTTTTCTGCCTGATTTTGAAAGTGAATTGCGAATTCCTTTCATCAGCGAAGGTGTTTCAGCAGGATTTCCATCGCCGGCAGCTGATTTTATGGAAATGAGCATTGATTTGAACAAACAATTAAGCGAAAATCCATTGGCGACTTTTTATATAAAAGTCAAAGGAAATTCCATGATTGATGCCGGAATCAATGACAAAGATGTTCTTGTCGTGGATAGAAGCTTGGAACCGCAAAACAATAAAATTGCCATTTGTTTCATTGATGGTGAGTTTACGGTGAAACGCATGCAAGTCGAGAAAGACTGTTTGTTTCTGATGCCCGAAAACTCCAATTATGCTCCTATAAAAGTCACCGAGGAAAACCAATTAATTATTTGGGGAATTGTGACGTATGTGATTAAGAAATTATAATTAAATCTTTTATTTCGAATTGATAGTATTAAAAAGAAAGTCTTCCAATATGATATTGGAAGACTTTCTTTTTAAATATAATTACGTTTTATACTGTATGTTTTGGATTAAAACCATCTTCGCTTAACTCGATGTGGTCATAATCAGCAACCATTTCCGCTTCGTAATCAACTACTGCTTTGCTGGTGAGAGCTTTGTGTTAGCTGTTTTTATTATGCTAGATTGTCAATGTTGTTTTTTATAAAACGATGTATTCTTTAATTAGGCTTAATAATACTGTTAATTATTTGTTAATATTTGTTAACTTACATTTTTTATATTCAGATTTGTGAGACAATAAAATGAAAGAATTTATTGTAAAAAATATTCAATAACGACGAAGTGTAGAGTTTTGTTTATTTGATAACCAAATAAAATTTAAAATAAAATAGTGATAGTTGATCAAAATAAATTTGCTTTGAAGGTCGAAAACTATCGGCTCAAGTCCTAAACGAGCTAGATAAAAAAACTGTTATTTATGAAAAAAATGTTATTATTAATACTTATTTCTTTTTATTACACGAGTTATTCTCAGGATGGGATTGTATATTATGAATTCACTGACGCCATAGGAATGGGAGGTGGCAATGGAGAGGTATATAATGCGTACTCCATGTTTTCAAAAGACAAGTCCTATTATGTAGTAGCAAAGGATTCTTTAGAGAATGCTGTTAGTATTTCTAAAGCAAAGTCTCATTATCAAAACAGTAATGGTAGTGTTAACAAAATTTCAAATGGATTAGTGCTATCTGCTGCAGGAAATCAAGTAGTTTGTGATTTCAGTACAAAAACACTTGACAGTAATTTGTTTGATGGCAAACAAATTTATGTTTCGGAAACGTTACCAAAGTTTAGCTGGAAAATTACAAAGCAAAAGAAAAAAATTGGCTCATTTGAATGTATTCTGGGAATCTCTAATTTTAGAGGTAGAAAATATTATGCATGGTATGCTCCTGATATAGCAGTGTATTCAGGCCCTTGGAAATTAAATGGTTTACCAGGAATGATTCTTGAAGCGTATGATGAGGGGAAGAATGTGATGTGGAATTTTAAAAGTTATAAATTTCCAATTATTGTTAAACAAGATTACACTATTCGTAAAGAGAAAAACAGCAAGAAGATTACATTTTTGACTATTGATGCGTTTAAAAAATACTGCATAAATACTATCGAAAGTAATTATGAAAGTGCCATAATAATTGCAAAAAGTCACCCAGGAATGACTCCAGTAAAGGCTCCTATGGCTTCCTACTATTTAGAATCTTTTGAATAATTTTTTAATGCAAAAAATTATTTTTCTACTCTTTTGGTTTGCATCAATTTCTGTTCACTCTCAAGAAATTATCGTAAAAGGAACAATTACGGACAAGGATGGACTTGGAATACAAAATGCGTCTATTACTATATTAGACGATAATGATGATAGTGTGGAGTATACATTTACAGATGATAAAGGGAGTTACGGTCTTTCATTTCAAAAAGAAAATCTGTCATCATTGAAACTAGAAATCTCTTGTCTAGGGTACAGTAAAACATCTAAATTGATAACTGCGGTAAGTCAAGTTCAAAATTTTGTTTTAGAAAAAAAAGTTGAAACGTTAAAGGAAGTAATAGTTGAGGCTAGTCAAAAAATAAAAAAGGAACAGGATACAACTACAATTAAAGTGGCTAGTTTTGGAAATAAAACAGAGCAAACACTGGAAGATGTTTTAAAAAAGCTACCAAGTATCGAGGTTCAACAAGACGGTTCCATTAAAGCGCATGGAGTGGCTATTGATAAACTATTGATTGAAGGTGAAGATATGTTTGATAAAAATTATAAACTGCTCACTAAAAATCTTGATGCCAATGTGTTAGATGCCGTACAAATTATTGACGGTTATGAAGATAATCCGGTTCTAAAAAAAATGAATAACTCTGATAAAGTTGCCCTCAATCTTAAACTAAAAAAAGGTAAAAAAAATATTTGGTTTGGTAATGCTACTCTTGGTGCCGGGATAGTTAGCCAAAACCGTTGGAAAGAGAGTTTGAATTTGGGATTGATAAGGAAAGAAATAAAGCTATTTTATTTAGCTGATTACAATAATCTTGGCGAAAAAGCAACTGATTTAGTTTCATCCAATGTAATGGAAAACGATATTTTTAGTGAGGATAGATTAGAATATACTGCTAAATCTTTATTTACTATTAACAGCAACGAAATTGGACTTTTTAGTAAAACGCAAAGTATTTTTAATATTGCGTTTTTAAACTCCTTAAGTTTTACCAAAAAAATTAAAAAAAATCTTTCTCTTAGGGGTGTGGCATATCTGGCCAATGACAAACAAAATCAAAATTCATTTGCAGAAACAAATTATAATTTTGGTGCTAATCCAATTTCTTTTACTGAAAATAGTTTTTACAAGAGTAGAAATTCGCTTGCATCAATAGAATTAGAACTAAAGTATTATCCTGATGATAAAAACTACATCACGAATTTGTTCCTTTTTAAAGAGCATCCCTCAAAAACTAATAATAATTTGCTCTTTAATACTAGTGAAATAAATCAATCGTCAAAAAACAATAATTATACATTTTACAATCATTTTAACCATACTTTGCAGCTGGATCATAACAAAATTCTAAATAATTACATCTACTTTGGAAACGATAAAATGGAAGAAAATGCAAAGATTATCTCTCCTTTGCTCAATTCCTTTTTAGAGGTAAATAGTGGTGAAGTTATTCAACAAAAGTCTAATAACAGTTTGTTTTATATAGGAGACAAGACAAAATTGATTACTCAATTTGATAATGTTGATCTCACCAACAGCTTGCAATTTGAGTACAGTAAAGAAATATTTGCTAACCAGTTCAGAATTGTTGAGCAAAGATTTCCTGACTACGAAAACAATTTAAATTTGAATAAGATTAAGGTGAGTTTTGATAACGCTGTCCGTTACAATTTTTCTAAAAAGATAAATTTTACAGCATCGTTGAACCTTCAAAATACCAACTTTAATACTAGTATTGATAATAAAAACTTCTGGATTGTCAATCCAACTATTTTATTGAACATCAAAAAAACAAGGTTTGGTAATTTTACAGTTTCGTACTCTGAAAATAATGATTTGCCAGAGATCAATCAGCTTACTTCTAATTTTCAGTTGATGGATTATCGTAGTTTTTTAAAAGGCACAAGTTTTCAAAATCCATTAAAAAATAGTGTAACGCAGTTTACGTATTCGATTTATCAAGATCAAAAAAGGTTTTCCGTAAATACTGGTATTATCTACATGAAATCAAAAACAATTCTGAATACTGCTAGCACAATAACGAATGATTTTAATTTTAGTTCTAGTGTGCAGACCCCGGGAGGTGATAATTTTAATTTCAATTTTAGTGTTGTGAATTACTTGCGCAAATTAAAATTAGCATCAAAAATAGAAACAATTCATAATTGGAATACTTCTCCTTTCAGTGTGAATAATGATGTTTTTTTAATTGCAAAAAACTATTCTAACACAATCAAATATACTGCTACGACGTATTTCAAAAAAGGAATCAATTTCGATGGAGGTTTTGCGTATCACTTCAATAAGTCTGTATTTGATGGAAATACAAATGAAAATAGGACTAAAGATGTTTTTCTAAATTTAAATTATCCTATTTCTGAAGTCCTTTTGGCTGAATGTAACAATGCATTGTATTTTGTTAATAATCAGAATTATACTTTTAGCAATCTTGTATTGAATTACAATCCATTAGAGAGTAGGTTTTCCTTTCGACTTATTTTCAATAATATTTTGAATGAAGATAAATTTACGTTTGTAACTTTAAACAATTTTACATTTTACCAGTCAAGTGTCGACTTAGTGCCCCGGTATTTGCTTGGAACTGTAAAATATCGGTTTTAATCCATACATCAATGAACTTGATTTTATCAATCTTTCAAGTCATAACTCCAATTTAAAAAAGGAAGGATTAATTCATTTTTCTAGCTCAGACTGCTCAATAAAAAAACCTGTTCAAACAAATGAACAGGTTTCGTATTTTAAAATTATTACGTTTTATACCGTATGTTTTGGATTAAAACCATCTTCGCTTAACTCGATGTGGTCATAATCAGCAACCATTTCCGCTTCGTAATCAACTTTTTCTCCTTTACTGAATTTAGCAATCAATTTCTCCATGATTTCATAAATTACTGGAACGACAATCAAGGTTAGGAATAAGGAACTTATTAATCCACCAATAATTACCCATGCCAAACCATTTTTCCATTCGGCTCCAGCTCCAGCGGCTAATGCAATTGGGAACATACCAAAAACCATTGCAATTGTTGTCATCAAAATTGGACGAAGACGCGCATGATTCGCTTGAATTAATGCGGTTCTAATGGTTTCACCAGCGGCTCTACGTTGGTTGGTGTAATCCACAAGCATGATCGCATTCTTACATACCAGACCAATAAGCATGATGACTCCAAGAATCGTAAAGATGTTCAAGGTGTTATTTGTTAATGCTAATGCTAGTAATGCTCCAATGAACGAAAGCGGAATAGCAAATAATACTACGAATGGATGCACAAAACTGTCGTATAAGGAAACCATTACAAGGTAAACCAATATAATGGCAGCCAATAAAGCAATTCCTAATGTTCCAAAACCTTCTGACTGGTTCTCTTGATCACCACCCCAAATGTAGTTGACACCAGTAGGTTTTTTTAGTTGATCTATTTTTTCTTGCCATTGCGCAACAATTGTTCCAGAAGCAACTCCCACGTTTTGTCCTTTTACTGTCACCGACGCCGTTTTGTCCCTACGTTCCAATTGGCTTGGACCAGAACCTTCCGTAACGGTTGCAAATTGATTTAACTTGATTTGTTGACCCATATCATTGATGAAAATCAAGTTGCTTACATCAGCAATACTTTTTCTATCGAATGCATTGTATTTAATATTGATGTCATATTCGTATTCTCCAGCTCTAAAACGTCCGTCGGTATTCCCGCTAAAAGCCGTTTGCATCGTAATACCAACTGTTTGTAAACTCAAACCAAGTGCGGCCATTTTATCTCTGTCCACTTTTACGTTTACTTCAGGATTTCCATCTTCTACAGATAATTCGATTTCTGTTGCTCCTGGAATAGTACGCAATTCTTTTTCAGCAGCAATGGCAAATTTCATGGCACTTGCTACATCTGGACCCGTTACAATAAGCCCTAAAGTAGCATCTTCAGCCGTTCCTAAAATACCTACCGGAACGGTTTTAACTTTTGCACCAACTAATAGTTTTTCTAATTTACGTTTGGTTTTTGCAGCGTAAACATTTGCAGGTTCATCGCGTTGGTCTAATTGGACCATTTTCACGTTAATTTCTGATTTGTATGCAGTTGCTTGCGAAGCTCCAAGCCCACCACTGGTTTGACCCACAATAGTAAACTGGCTTTCGACAAAAGCTTCATTCTCTAAAAAAGCTTCAGCTTTTTGTGTCATGAAGTTGGTTTGTTCTAGCGAGGCATCTTTTGGCATTTCGATTTGAACTAAAAACTCACCACTGTCTGATGCTGCAAAGAATTCACCTCCAATAAACCCTGCAGGAACCAATGCAATTGAGCTGAAAAAGATAACTAAAACAATAGCTAGTGTTGTTTTGTAATGATCTAAACTCCAAGTCAATAATCCAGAAATCCAGTTGATGAAACGCGTTAAATAACTTTCAAAACCAAGGATGATTCTTCCGAAAAGGTTTTTACCTTCAATATGCTCTAATTTTCCGTATCGGGAGGATAACCAAGGAATAATAGTAAATGATGCCACTAATGATAGTAAAGTAGATATAATTACCGTTACACAAAACTGCGTAATAATATTAGAAACCAGTCCAGAACTCAATGCAATTGGTAAAAACACAACCACGATTACAAGCGTAATCGATACTACAGTTCCACCAATTTCGGCTGTACCATCATAGGCAGCACGAACTTTGTTTTTGCCCATTTCCATGTGCCTGTAAATATTTTCTAGAACCACAATAGCATCATCCACAAGAATACCAACAACAAGAGACAGTCCTAATAAACTCATTAAGTTCAAGGTGTATCCCATTAAATAGATTCCAATAAAAGTAGCAATTAACGATGCTGGGATTGAAATCATTACAATCAACGAGTTTCGAATACTGTGTAAGAAAAACAACATTACAAACGCTACTAAAAGTACCGCAATAAGTAAATCATGTACCACGGCATCAGCAGCTTCAAGTGTAAATACAGTACTGTCTTTTGCGATTTCTAGTTTTAGTTCAGTCGTTTTATACTCCGCTTCTAGTTTAGCAATTGTTTTCACCAACTCTTCACTTACCGCAACCGCATTAGCATCGGACTGTTTTATGATTTGTAAAATAATAGCACTTTTTTGATTGACACGAGCTACTTTTTCAGTGATTTTTTGAGTGTCTTGAACATCAGCGATTTCGCCTAAACGAACTTGGATTCCGTTTTTAGAAGAAACAATTAAGTTTCTTAACTCTTCAACATTCTTATATTTTCCGGCTAAACGGATTAATATTTTTTGCTCACGGGTTTGAATATTTCCGGTTGGGAAATCCAGGTTGGAGGATAAAATGTTTTGTTGCACTTGCGGTACCGAAAGTCCGTAGGCTTGCATTTTTACAGCATCAAGATTGACTTGAATTTCTCTTTCTTGTCCACCGGTAATGTTTACTTGTGCGACTCCTTGTACACGAGATAATACGGGCGCTAATTTTTTATCAACTAAGTCATAAAATTCAACTTCGTCCATTTTTCCGTTGGCACCAATGGTCATAATTGGTAAATCGCTCAAAGAAAACTTGTTTAATGAAGGCGCTTCCGCATCATCCGGTAAGTCGTTTATGATAGCGTTTATTTTACGCTGTGCATCATTCATTGAAATATTAACATCAGCATTAGATGTCAGTGTTATAGACACCGAAGATAAACTTTCAAAGGACTTAGAGTCGATCTTCTTTATGTTTTCTAAAGAGGAAATCGCGTCTTCAATCTTTTTGGTAACGGTATTTTCGACCTCACTAGGTGATGCTCCGGGATAAACCGTTGCAATCGAAATCACGTTGGTTTCGAATTTTGGAATCAATTCGTAGCCTAATTGGCTGTAACTGAACAATCCTCCTAAAGTTAGTATCGTAAACAATACGATGACTAATGAGGGACGTTTTATGGATATTTCTGCTAATTTCATTTTTTTATTTTAAAAGAGTGATAAGTGATAAGTGAATAGTAAATAGTAAAAAGCTTTTGGCTAATAACTGTTCACTAATCACTAATTACTTTATTTAATAACTTCCACTTTAGATCCGTCTTGAAGGTTGATTTGACCGGTAACAATTACGGTTTCACCCTCTGAAAGTCCGTTTAAAACTTCTACTTTATCACCAAGAATTCTTCCTGCAGTAACCGTTTTCAGTTTAGCAGTTCCGTTTTCAATTACAAATATTTCATTGCTGCTCACACTTCCTACGAAAGCATTTCTAGGAACAACCATCAACGATTGTTTTCCTTGATTTGCAGAAAATTCAGCAGTTCCGTACATTCCTGCTTTCAAATCATTTGCTGCATTATTAGCAATTTCTATTTCTACAGGAAAGTTTAAACTCGCATCCGATTTTGGGGCGATGAACGAGATTTTCCCTGAGAATGTTGCATCTGGATACACACTCGCTTTTACAGATAGTGCAGTTCCTACTTTTAAACCTGCAACCTGATTTTCATTGACATTGACCTTTAGTTTCAATTTAGAAACATTAACAATGTCAAACAATTGTGTTCCGGCACCAAGAACCGATCCTGGTTCAACGTATTTTTTGTTCACAATTCCGTTGATTGTCGCTTTGATATTCGTATCGCCAATATTCACTTTTGCTTGTTGCAATCTTGATTTTGAAGTCACTAAACTCAATTTAGCCTGATCCAATTGTTGTTTAGTTACACCGCCAGTTTTGAAAGCATTTTCAAAACGACTGTAGTCGGTCAAAGCATTTTGATAGGATGCTTGTGCAGTTTGTAAGTCAGCTGTAATTTGTTCGCTTCTTACAATTGCCAATGTTTGACCAATGCGCACTCTGTCACCTTCATCAACTAAAACACGAACTACTCTTCCTGGCTTCTCAGCTGAAAAACTTAATTCTTGTAGTGGTGCAAAATTTCCATTGGCTACAAAATCAAGGGAAACTTCTTCGGTTTTTACCGTTGCTACTTTTACTGAAATGCTAGCATTTTTCTCTGCTACTACAGCAGTTTTTGCTTCATTTTCTTTTTTATTATTGGTTAAAACGTAGGCAATAATCCCTAAAGTGGCAACAATTAGTACTATGGTAAGTATGCTTTTTTTCATTTTGTTAATTATTTATAAGTGTTTTTAATTCGCCTTTTGATTTGATTAATTGTATTTCTGCCAGTTTGTATTCCAGTACGGCCGATGTGTAGTTGTTTTGTGCTTCCGTCAAAGCGTTTTCAGCATCCAATAAGTCAGTTAAAGAAGCTAATCCCTGAACATAATTATTTCTGGTATTGTCTAAAACTTCTTTGGCTAATTGCGCATTCTCTTTTTGATTGTTGATTGTAGTTAAGCTATTGTCAATTTGTGTTTTTGCATTGGCGAAAGCCAGATCAAGCGCTAATTTGGTGTCAACTAAATCTTCTTGAACCGTTCTAATTTCAATATCGGCTTGTCTTACTTTGGCACGGGTACCAAATCCAGTAAAAATAGGTACTTTCAAATTCAGTCCAATTGATGAGAAATCAGACCAATAAACTCCGTCAGCTGGTTTTCCTCCAATAGGCATTTTTGGACCTTGACCAATATAATTGTATCCGGCGTTCAATGATAATGTTGGGTAATACGAAGCTTCAACCGCCTTTTTTTGATAAAATAAAAGTTGTTCTTGTTTCTTCAAAAGCAAATATTCCGTTCTGTTAGTTGTATTTGGAATTTCCGAGAGTGCTTGTGGTCCCACTTCAAATGCAGTTTGTGGAATCTCAATTTGAGTTTCTATCGGCATTCCCATATAAAATTTCAACGCATTTTCCTGAATTTGAACCGCATTCAGCACTTGTTGGCGTTGCGTATTGATGTTTGAAATCTTCACTAAGATTCGATCCAAATCAATTTTCTTAGCTAATCCGTTGTCAAATTGCCCTTTGATAATGTCTTTTACTTTATTCGTATTTTTGTAAGTACTATCAATGACTGTTAGTTTTTGTCTTTGTACATAAACCTGGTAATAATTATTGGCTACGCGTTCAATTACTTGTTCTTCGCTCAACTGGTTGTTGATTTGGTAAAACTCTCTAGTAGATTTTGCTGCCTTCAAACCGGTAAAAACTGTTTGGTCAAAAATTGCTTGAGTCAAAGAAACTCCCGCTGTTGAAACCCATTTTTGTCCAAAAGCGGCCTGAATAGTTGTTCCTGGTTGTCCAAATCCAGCTCCATCAATTACAGTAGTTTGAATCACAGGATTATAAGTCAAATTTCCGTTTGCCGATATTTGTGGTAAAGCTCTGGAGCGTACTTCCTGAATTTGGTATTCACTGTTCTCTACTTTTAGTTTTGCTTTTTTGGCATCGGCTTTATTTTCTAAAGCGTAGTTAATAGCTTCTCTCAGCGTGAGGGTTTTTACTTCTTGTGCATTGGCGCCAAGCGCAAATGTCAGAATTATTAAAAGAATTGTTTTTTTCATTTTATGTAATTGGATTAAGTAAGTTTTTTTCTAATTCGGCTATTCCTTTCTCTGTTGCCATTGCTCGGGTGTGATATTCCAGTGCTTCCATTTCTAAGGCCGCAGCTTCTCTTTCGGAACGGGTATTTTCATTAATGGTAAAAATCAAAGCGTAATAAAGTTTAACATAAACGTCAATATTGATTTCTTTTCTGTACAAGCCTTGAGCAATTCCTTTTTCAATGTTTTGTGTAAAACAACTTTCACATTCTTGAACTTGATACTCTAAAGCCTTTTCATATACTTCCGGATAATGCTTTTTTAGCTGATAAATAGGGGAAGTGTCTGTCGATTTGAACATATCAGCAAACATTTTTCTAATCTGGAAGTTTTCCTCTATTGCATTGTAATCTCGAGAGATAATTTCGGTTATGATTTCGTGAACTTCCTTGTGAAGCACTTGTGTGCTTTCCTGTATCAACAATTCTTTATTGGCAAAATATTTATAAATCGTTTTCTTTGAAATACACATTTCACCAGCAATATCATCCATCGTTATGCTTTTGAAACCAAGTCTCAAAAACATATCTTTTGCTTTATTTATAATTTTTTCTTTCATCTTTGTATGCTGAAATAGTTTCAGTGTGTTTTAATTAAGTTTTCTTGTAAAAGCGGATTAATCAAATCGAGTGTAAATGTAAGAAGGAAACTTTGAAAACTAAAATAGTTTCCATTTAATTTGTAATTATTTAACGTTTAGTTTAAATTGGTTGGTTAAATCGTAAATTCAAGATTAGCAATCAGTTTGATATCTTGTCCCAAAGCCAAGCCACTGGTTTGATTGAAAGAATTAAAGGTCAGTCCAAAATCTTTACGGTTAATTTTACCTGTTATTTCAAATGCTGCTTTCTGATCGCCATTGTAAGCGTTTATTCCAATGAATTCCGCATCTAATTCCACCACTTTTGTAATGTTTTTGATAGTCAAATTTCCTTTCAAGAAATTGATGTTCTTATTTACTTTTTCGAATGAAGTTGACTTAAAACTAATGATAGGATATTCAGTGACATCAAAGAGGTCATTCATTTTTAAATGCGTGTCAATTTGCTCCAGTTTTCCATCCTTGTTGTTTACATCCAATGAAAATTCGATCGAGGCGTCTTCAATTTCATTGTTTTCAATATCGATATGCCCGTTGAATTTGTTGATGGTTCCCGCTAAATAGGCAATAATTGAATGCCTCATTTTAATCAGAACATCAGATTGGTTGGAGTCAATTGTCCATTTAGTTTTCATAATTCATCGGGTGTATTAAAATTTTAATTGATCTAACAATCACTTAAAAAAAGTAGCTAAGGATTTGAAATGTTAAATTCGAGTGCAAATGTAAGACGGAAACTTTGAATACCAAAATAGTTTCCATTGTATTTTGATTTATTTAACATTTGATAATGAAACGGAGTTTGTAATGCAAATTGAATACTGTAAATTAGCCGAAAATTTATTTTATGCATACCATTTATCAGTATCAGGAGTTCCTTTCGGATTATTTGCAATCACAATATGAAACCAAAGAACCTAGAAATTTATATGAGCCTATACATTACATTTTAGATCTTGGCGGAAAAAGAATGCGTCCAGTACTTACTTTAATGAGTGCGGAGGTTTTTGATGCAGATTACAAGAAAGCGCTTCCTGCTGCTCTGGCTGTCGAAGTTTTTCATAATTTCTCGTTGGTACATGATGATATTATGGATGATGCTCCTTTGCGCAGAGGACATGAAACCGTGCATGAAAAATGGAATTTAAACACCGGAATTTTGTCAGGGGACGCTATGTTAATTTTAGCGTACCAATATTTCGAACAATACGAGCCTCTTATATTTAGGGATTTAGCAAAGTTGTTTAGCAAAACGGCACTCGAGGTTTGCGAAGGACAACAATGGGATGTTGATTTTGAAGAGCGTACCGATGTAACCATTGCGGAATATTTGAAAATGATTCAATATAAAACAGCGGTTTTAGTGGCAGCTGCCATGAAAATGGGAGCAATAATTGCGGAAACTTCTGTAGAAAATGCTAATTTAATTTATGATTTCGGATTAAATTTAGGCTTGGCTTTCCAGTTGCAGGATGATTTTCTGGATGCTTTTGGTAATCCGGAAACCTTTGGAAAACAGGTGGGCGGTGATATAATTGAGAACAAAAAAACCTATTTGTATCTTAAAGCGGTTGCATTTTCAAATGAAGAAGAAGCGCAGGAATTGAAAAGCTTATTTTCGATTCAGCCAGAAGATAATACTGATAAAATAGAACGTGTAAAGGCGCTGTTCAATAGTTCTGGTGCTTCAAAGGCAACTCAGGATGCAATCCAGGACTTTACGTTTAAGGCTTTTCAAACCTTGGATAAAATGAATATCAGCACAGAGAAAAAAGAAATGTTGAAGGCTTTTGGTGAGAACTTAATGGGAAGAAAAGTTTAGATTTTTGATTGCAGATTAACGATTTTTGATCGCAGAAGTTTTACTTCGGGTAAATAATGGTTTATTTCAAAAATCAGTATAATTCAAAAAAATCAAACATTTAGAGAGTTTCTTAAAATCAAAAATCTAAATTCGTTAATCAACAATCTGAAATCAAATGTTTATAGTTCCAAAAAATACCGATTTACTACTTACTGAAGCCGAAGGTGAAAACTTATATTTGAAATTAATCGAACAAATGAATAAGGATTTCAATTTGGCTAACGAAGCAATTGATTTTCCTTTGAGTATTTCTCCTAATGAATTGAAGTTACAGCTTCATGAAAAAATCTACCGACTCATTCAGTATAAATTTGCTGAATATCTCAATTTACTTTATATAATTGATGTTTCCGAAGAAGAAATAAAAAAACTCGATGGTTCTGATTTAGTAATTCTGGCGGAACAAGTCGCTTTTCTGATTCTAAAAAGAGAATGGCAAAAAGTTTGGTTCAGGAATAAGTATTAATTATTCCAAGTCCTTTTTTAAGATTGTTTTATTCCACAATTCAATTCCTTTAGCATCAAAAACAGTAAGCTTCATTTGGCGGTTTTCTTTGGAACCTAAGAATGAAATTGTTCCAAAATTATGCTGTGCAATCAAGCTGCCTTTTGTTCTGTAAATATTGTTTTCCTTCCACACTTTTTCAGAAGCGACACCGGAAGTTAGTGGTGATACAGTCCAGTCAAACAAAGGATAAGTGTTCTCTCGCGGAAGTTCAGAGAACTCTGTAAAATGTCTGTCGCCACTTATAAACAACACACCTTTGATTTTATTATCTAGAATTTCTTGCAGTAATTTTTCTTTCTCTTTCGGGTAATTGCTATAATTCTCTTTTTCAGCAACTGAATTTAATACTTGGCCACCAATTACAATTATTTTAAAACTGGCTTTTGAAAAACTTAATGCGTTAATCAGCCATTCTAACTGTGTGTTACCTAATATTGTTCTTTCACCAGTAATCCTGTTGTTTGGAGTTTTGAAATAGCGGTCATCCAATAGAAAGAATTGCGCATCACCCCAGCTAAATGTTGAATAAATGCCTTCATTTTGTTCTGGATGCATGCCGTAGCTTTTATTTGCCCAGAAGTCTTTGAATGCTTTTTGAGTTAGGAATTTGTTGTAAAAACTGCCGTCGCTATCATCCGGACCAAAATCATGGTCGTCCCAAATAGCAAAATTTTGAGTTTTTGCGAGTAACGGTTGGATTGCTTTTATGGACCGGGAATGCGTATACCTGTGATAAATTCCGGTTTTACTATCCCAATCGGCTTCTCGAAGATAGATATTGTCACCACTCCAAATCATAATATCCGGATTCTTTTTGACTATACTTTCAAAGATTCCATTTTCGCTTCCATACGCTTTGCCAGGCCGATCCAGTGGTGGCTCATTAAAATAAGAACAACTCCCAACCGCGACGGTAAAATCTGGTGCATCTTCGCGCCATTCCCAAAGTTTTTTTGCTGAAAAAGAAGTTTCGTAAGGCAAGATTATTTTTTTGTCATTTATAAAAACATCATACTTGTATTTTTTCCCGGGAGTTAATTGATCTAAAATAATATGATGTGTAAAGCCAACCTCCTTCGAGGAAGAGTAAACATCCGAATACAATATTCTAGCAGGATTGTCAATGTCAAAATAAGTTATTTTTACGGAAGCTTTTTCGCTGGTTTGTAGCCAAATCACCGCTTCTGTCATTTCGCAATACCCTACCATGGGACCGGATTGCAAAAGGCTGTTTTGTGCAAAACTGTAAGTTGCAAAAAAAATAAATAGGAGTTGAAAAGTTTTTTTCATGATTAATTTTAAAAATATACTCGGATGAATGGCATAAAGGCACTGCCGTAAATGTTGTTTTTGTCTGTCAAAACATTATAGCGTCCGCCAATAGTAGCACTTCCGGAGCGGTAACCGGCTCCAATAAACAATCCAGTGTTCCAATAGTCCTGTGAATTAGTATTGGATCCTTCTAGATTTACATTGACTCTTAATTGTTCCAGTTCAGCCGAAAGTTGGATTTCAGGTATCGGATTAAACAATCCTATCGCACTTCCACCATACAAATGAGAAGCATAAAAATCTCTTTGTTTTAAATATTTATATTGTACGCCAGCGCCCAAAGCTAAATATTCATTGAAATTATAAATGGCGCTTGGAGCCAAAGAAATGTCCGTAAAGCCGGAACCAAAACCTAATCCAATTCCACCTCCAAATTGTACATTTTTCCAAAACTGATTTTGGATTTTTGGATCCGAATTATTTTGTTGCGCAAACAGACAGCTTGAAATAAATACAGTTAGTAATGCCAAAAATGATTCGGGAATACTATAAATGCAATTCTTTGTCATGAGTTTTTAGTTTTTTTAACATTATTCAATGTAAAAGTATCTTAAAATAAATTATAAATTTATTGTATTATCGTACTTTTGCCAAACTATTTTAACAAAAAAGGTATATTCACTAAATATTATGGATAGGTTTTCATTTTTAAACGCAGCACACACAGAATTTTTCGCACAATTATACGATCAATATTTAGAGAATCCAGATAGCGTAGAGCCAAGTTGGAGAAGTTTTTTTCAGGGTTTCGACTTTGGAATGACGACTTACAATGAGGAAAACCTTGTGGAACAAATAGCAAATTTTGCCTCTAATAATACGGATGTAAGTTTGGTCTCTGATAAGCTTCAAAAGGAATTCAATGTATTAAAACTAATAGATGGATATCGTTCTCGCGGTCATTTGTTCACTAAAACGAATCCGGTTCGAGAAAGACGTACAACATCGCCAACACTTGAAATCACAAATTTCGGACTTTCCTCAGCAGATTTGAATACTGTTTTTGATGCCGCCAAGGTGATCAATATTCAGCCTTGTACGCTTCAGGAAATTATAACTCACCTTGACACTATATATTGCCAGCACATTGGGGTAGAGTATATGTATATCCGTAAACCGGAAGTGGTAGAGTGGATTCAGAAAAAATTGGGTGTCAATGACAATCAACCTAAATTTTCATTGGAAGAAAAGAAATCCATTCTGAGTAAACTAAACCAGGCTGTTTCTTTCGAAACCTTTTTGCATACTAAATATGTAGGTCAAAAACGTTTTTCACTGGAAGGTGGAGAATCAATCATACCAGCTTTGGATGCTTTAATTGAAAAAGCAGCCGAAAAAGGAGTAGAGCAATTTGTAATGGGAATGGCACACCGTGGCCGTTTGAATGTTTTGGCAAACATTTTTGGCAAATCAACCCAAGACATTTTTGGAGAGTTTGATGGTAAAGATTACGATCAAGAATATTTTGACGGTGACGTAAAATACCATTTGGGTCTCACTGCTGATAAAGTGACTAGCACTGGTAAAAAAATCAATATCAATTTAGCGCCAAATCCTTCGCACCTTGAAACTGTAGGTGCAGTAATTGAAGGAATCACAAGAGCAAAACAAGACAAGTATTTTCCTAACGATTTCTCTAAAGTATTGCCAATCGCCGTTCACGGGGATGCCGCAATTGCAGGTCAGGGAATTTTGTATGAAATTGTGCAAATGGCGCAATTGGACGGTTACAAAACCGGAGGAACAATCCATATTGTAATCAATAATCAAGTAGGATTTACGACTAATTACCTTGATGCACGTTCTTCTACCTATTGTACGGATGTTGCCAAAGTAACACTTTCGCCAGTATTGCACGTAAATGCGGATGATGCTGAAGCTGTCGTTCACGCAATGTCATTTGCTTTGGATTTCAGAATGCAATTTGGACGTGACGTTTTCATCGATTTATTAGGATATAGAAAATACGGACACAACGAAGGTGATGAGCCTCGTTTTACGCAGCCGGTATTGTATAAAATTATTGCTAAGCACAAAAATCCAAGAGATATTTACATGGAGAAATTACTTGCTGATGGAGTAATTGACAACACTTTTGTAAAAGGATTAGAGCAAGAATACAAATCAAATCTAGAAATAAACTTAGAAGAATCCCGTAAAAAAGATTTGACCATCATTACCCCATTCATGAAAAATGAGTGGAAAGGTTTTGAGCAGGTTTCAGATGTTGAAATGCTTAAAAAAGTAGACACTACTTTCTCAAAAGAAGGACTTACTGAGGTAGCAAATGTAATTTGTAACTTACCAACAGATAAAAAGTTTATCAGCAAAATACAAAAATTGATTAACGACAGAAAAACAATGTTTTTCGAAACGAATAAGCTGGATTGGGCTATGGCCGAACATTTGGCGTATGGTTCGCTTCTGAAAGAAGGATACGACGTTCGTATTTCCGGACAAGATGTGGAGCGTGGGACATTCTCTCACCGTCACGCTGTTGTAAAAGTGGAAGATTCAGAAGAAGAAGTTACTTTATTGAGTAATTTAGAAGGAGCAACCGGAAAATTCAATATTTACAATTCTCTTTTGTCTGAGTACGGAGTGTTAGGATTTGATTACGGATATGCTTTGGCAAACCCAAATACACTAACCATTTGGGAAGCACAGTTTGGAGATTTCAGTAATGGAGCTCAAATTATGATTGACCAATACATTTCTTGTGGAGAAGATAAATGGAACAACCAGAACGGAATTGTTTTATTATTGCCTCACGGATATGAAGGGCAAGGAGCAGAACATTCATCAGCCAGAATGGAGCGTTATTTACAACTTTGCGCCAGACATAATATGTATGTTGCGGATTGTACAACGCCTGCCAACTTCTTTCACTTGTTGAGAAGACAAATGAAAACAACCTTCCGTAAACCGCTTATTGTGTTTACACCAAAGAGTTTATTGCGTGATCCAAGAGTGGTTTCTACAGTTGAAGAATTTGCGACAGGTAGTTTCCAAGAAACATTCGATGATGAAACAGTGAATAAGGATGAGGTGAAAACACTAGTTTTCTGTACCGGAAAATTCTATTATGACATTACTGCCGAAAGAGAAAATCTGGGTAGAAATGATGTTGCAGTTGTTAGAATCGAACAATTATTTCCACTGCCAGTGGAACAATTAAAAGAAATTATTGCTAAATATCCAAACGCTGATGATTATGTTTGGGCTCAAGAAGAACCAAAAAATATGGGAGCATATAGCTTTATGTTGATGAATTTCGATTTAGTAAAATGGAGATTGGCGTCCCTAAAAGCATACGCAGCTCCGGCAGCTGGAAGTTATACAAGAGCAAAACGCCGTCAGGCAGATGCTTTACGAATGGTTTTTGATAAAAATTTATACAGATAAAAAAATAGTTTAAAGTTTAAGGTTTAAAGTTGCTTTCAGGTGACTTTGAACTTTAAACAATTCAAACCTTAAACAAAAAAAAGATGATTTTAGAAATGAAAGTCCCATCACCAGGGGAATCTATAAAGGAAGTTGAAATTGCAACTTGGTTAGTAAAAGACGGAGATTATGTAGAAAAAGACCAAGCTATTGCTGAGGTTGATTCTGATAAAGCAACCTTAGAATTGCCAGCAGAAGCCAGCGGAATCATTACTTTAAAAGCAGAAGAAGGAGATGCAGTAGCAGTAGGAGCAGTAGTTTGTCACATTGATACTGACGGAGCAAAACCAGCAGGGGATGCGCCAGTGGCTGAAGCTACAAAAACAGTTGATCCCGAAACTTCGGGACCAAAAGCGGAAGTTAAGGCAGAAGCGCCAAAAGCGGCACCGGTAGCAGCAGCTCCAGCAGCGACTTATGCTTCAGGAACTCCATCTCCAGCGGCAAGAAAAATATTAGATGAAAAAAATATAGCGCCAGCTTCCGTAACAGGAACTGGAAAAGACGGAAGAATCACTAAAGATGATGCCGTAAATGCCGTACCTTCAATGGGAACGCCTACAGGTGGGTCTCGTGGATCGGAGCGTACTAAGTTATCGATGTTGCGTCGTAAAGTGGCTGAGAGATTAGTTGCCGCTAAAAACGAAACAGCAATGTTGACTACTTTCAACGAAGTAAACATGACGCCAATCAACACGTTGCGTAATGAATACAAAGATGCGTTCAAAGCAAAACATGGCGGAATTGGTTTAGGATATATGTCTTTCTTTACTAAAGCTGTAACTAGAGCATTAAAATTATTCCCAGATGTAAATTCAATGATGGATGGTGATCATAAGATTGCTTTCGATTTTTGCGATATTTCAATTGCAGTTTCAGGACCAAAAGGATTAATGGTTCCTGTAGTTCGTAATGCAGAGAATTTGACTTTCCGTGGAGTTGAAGCTGATATTAAAAGATTAGCAATCAAAGCGCGTGATGGTCAGATTACAGTGGATGATATGACTGGAGGAACTTTCACGATTACTAATGGTGGTGTTTTTGGAAGTATGTTGAGTACACCAATTATCAATCCTCCACAATCTGGAATTCTTGGAATGCACAACATTATTGAGCGTCCAATTGCCGTAAACGGAAAAGTGGAAATTCACCCAATGATGTATGTAGCACTTTCTTATGACCATAGAATTATTGATGGTCGTGAGTCTGTTGGATTCTTGGTAGCTGTAAAAGAAGCATTAGAGAACCCAATGGAATTATTGATGGATAACAATCCTAAAAAAGCGTTAGAACTATAGTTTTAAGGTTTTGGAAATATATAAGAGTCCTGTTTAGTTTTCTAAACAGGATTTTTTATTTCAGCAAATACAGATAATGGTTGTAATAATCCACAATCGCTTTTCCTTTCATCAATATATCAGCACCTATAATGCCATGAACTGGTTTCGCTTTGTGCTGTGTTAGCGCTTCATTTACATGTGACAAATCAAAAATAACGAGTTCAAAATCAGAGTCTTTCCAAGAACCAAGTTGCAGTTGATTTTTTAAAGCCAGTTGGGTAAACATTCCGGTGGCTCCCGCACCAGCGGCTTTCGTCTTGGATTTTTTTGCTTCCAATAAAAATAAATCAACACTTTCAAATCCTACACAGCTGTTTGAAGCTCCTGTGTCCAGAATAAAATTCCCTATCACACCATTGATTTTTGCTTTTATTAAAAGGTGCTGTGTTTTAGTAATTTTAAATTTTACTTTTCTGTAGTTTTCCTTTTTAAGGATATCGTGGAGGTTCTTCATTTATGCCGAATTTATTTCAGTAATTTTTTCTGTTTTACAAAGATACATGGAGTTGTTGAAGGAATTGTACGAATCTATTTTTCTATGAGAATCTTTTTAAAACCATTTTTGCGACAAGTTTTATTCTTGTAATTTTGTACTCTTAAACTTTACACTTGGAAACAAATAGTACAATTACCGATACACATACCCATTTATACTCAGAGGAATTTGATCAAGATCGAAACGAAATGATACAACGCGCCATTGATGCTGGTGTTTCGCGTTTTTTTATTCCCGCAATCGATTCTACCTGTACCCAATCGATGTATGAATTGGAGAGAAATCATCCTGAAAATGTTTTTTTGATGATGGGTTTGCACCCAACATATGTAAAAGACAATTTTCTGGAGGAATTACAGCATGTAGAAAATGAATTGGCCAAAAGAAAATTTTATGCGGTTGGAGAAATTGGAATCGATTTGTATTGGGACAAAACCCATTTGCAACAGCAACAAATCGCTTTCAAAAAGCAAATTCAATTAGCCAAGCAGTACAAATTGCCTATTGTGATTCATTGCCGAGAAGCTTTTAATGAAATCTTTGAAATTTTGGAGGAAGAAAAATCACCGGAATTATTCGGTATTTTCCATTGTTTTTCAGGAACTTATGAGCAGGCTTTACAAGCAATTTCGTATAACATGAAGTTGGGAATAGGTGGTGTGGTGACCTTTAAAAATGGAAAAATCGACCAGTTCCTGAACCAAATTGATTTAGAACACATCGTTCTGGAAACCGATTCTCCTTATTTATCACCGATCCCTTTTAGAGGAAAGAGAAACGAAAGTAGTTATATTGTTAATGTCGTAGATAAGTTAGCGCAAATTTATAGCCTTTCAGCAAATGAAATCGCGGCAATCACCACAGAGAATTCTAAAGCTATTTTTGGGATTTAAAGTAGAATTTACCTTATTTTGATATTTTTTTTGTTCATTTGCCCACACAAAAATTGAGAACCAAAATGCAGAAATTTGACGCCATTCGGCCATTTTATGATTCCGAAATAAACGAAGCACTTCAGAATGTTGTTAATCATCCCATGATGAAAGCATTGATGAATTTTACTTTCCCGGATGTTGCGGATGAAGTTTGGAAAGAACAACTTCGCAAAACGCATTCTATTCGTGATTTTCAGTGTAATTTCATTTACAAATCGGTACAAAAAGTGCTCGAGAAAAGCTCTGAAGGATTGACTACTTCCGGTTTTGAAAACTTAGAACCAAATACTTCTTACTTATTTATATCCAATCATCGCGATATTCTTTTAGATACAACGTTGTTGAACACGGCTTTATTTGAGCATGGTTTAGTAATGACTGCTTCAGCAATTGGTGATAATTTAGTCAAAAAAGCATTCTTGAATACATTAGCTAAACTGAACCGGAACTTTCTCGTACAACGCGGTTTAACGCCAAGGGAAATGCTGCAAAGCTCAAAGTTATTGGCAGAATATATTGGGAATTTATTGCTTCATGAAAACCGTTCCGTTTGGATTGCACAACGCGAGGGAAGAACAAAAGATGGGAATGACGAGACCAATCCTGGCGTTTTGAAAATGCTTGGAATGGGTTCTGATGAAAAGAATTTGATGGATTATTTTAAGAAAGTAAAAATTGTACCGGTTTCTATTTCATACGAATATGATCCTACTGATGCTTTGAAAATGCCTCAATTAATGGCTGAAGCCAATAATGAAGTTTACATTAAAGAGAAAAATGAAGATTTCATGACGATTCTTAGCGGTGCTTTGGGACAAAAGAAAAGAATTCATATTCATGTAGGCAAAGTTTTAAATACAGAAATTGAAGCCATCAAAACTGAAAATGATAGCTCCAACAAGCAAATAGTAGCTTTGGCACAAGTAATTGATGATGCCATATTGAGCAATTATAAATTGTGGCCAACAAATTTCATTGCATTTGATATTGTAAATAAGACCAATCGCTTTGCTCATTTATACACCGAAAATGAAAAATCATTATTCGAGCGTAGACTTGAAATGCGAATTGATCATGACAATCCAGTGGCCTTAGACGGTTTTCTAGCGATGTATGCCAACCCGGTTGTAAATAAATTAAAATACCACGATGTTGTATAAAGCCAAAATACTTTTAATCTATACCGGAGGAACAATCGGTATGAGAAAAGATTTTGAGACGGGAGCGCTCAAAGCTTTCAATTTTAGTAAATTATTACAGCGCATTCCAGAATTGAAACAATTAGATTGTGAAATCGAAACTATTTCTTTCGAAAATCCAATTGATTCCTCGAACATGAATCCTGAAGAATGGGCTAAAATGGCAACCATTATTGAGGATAATTACCATTCTTTTGACGGATTTGTGGTGCTTCACGGCTCAGACACGATGTCGTATTCGGCATCGGCATTGAGTTTCATGCTCGAGAATTTATCGAAACCTGTAATTTTTACTGGATCTCAATTACCCATTGGAGATTTACGTACTGACGCCAAAGAAAACTTAATTACGGCCATTCAAATTGCATCTTTGCGAAACAATGATGAACCAGTTATTAGCGAAGTATGTCTTTATTTTGAATACAAATTATACCGAGGGAACAGGACTACAAAGATAAATGCGGAACATTTTAAAGCATTTACCTCTCCAAATTATCCTGAATTGGTAGAATCTGGTGTGCATTTGAAATTAAATCCAGATTTATTCCTAACTAAAAGTGAAAATGTAGAATTCAAGGTTCATAAAGAATTGGACAATAATGTGGCTATCATAAAAATGTTTCCAGGGATTAGCGAAGCAGTTTTGGCAGCGATTTTTGATATTCCAAATCTGAAAGGAATTGTTTTAGAAACGTATGGAGCGGGAAATGCACCCACAGAAGATTGGTTTTTAAACCTATTAAGAAAAGCAATAACTGCAGGTTTACACATTGTCAATGTTACTCAATGCTCCGGTGGAAGTGTGAGTATGGGACAATACGAGACCAGTACAGGCATGAAAGAAATTGGAGTTATTTCCGGAAAGGATATCACAACTGAAGCTGCAATCACTAAATTAATGTATTTGTTGGGCCAAAAAATAGCTCAAAAAGACTTCAAAACTATTTTTGAAACTTCTTTGCGCGGTGAAATAGCATAATAGTTAGATTTTACTTTTCTAAATCATTTTTTTTATTGTTATTTGCAACCTCAAATAAAATAGAGAGGTGTCCGAGTGGTTGAAGGAGCTAGCCTGGAAAGCTAGTATGTGGGTAACTGCATCGTGGGTTCGAATCCCATCCTCTCTGCAGAAAAAAAATGCTTCCCAAAAGGGGAGCATTTTTTGTTTTACAGCGTGGCAAACTTTTTTATTTGTCGGAGCTATAAAACAAAAAAGTGTCAGGCATGAAATGCCAAGCATTACTTCCTTAGTCAGACGACCTTTTTGGGATCAACACAGTCTATCCTGAGTTTTTGGGATTAAAAATCAGTGCATCTATGGCAGAATAATACATTAGGTTTCTGGAAATCATCAGTGCTAGTCCAATATGAATCGTGAAGTAAAAAAGTTTAAGTAGCTGTGGTTTGTCATAGTTTTTAGATGTGTAGGTTTTCAGAATGATTATTTGTTGTTATTACGTATCAAAAAACCACCAAAATGGTATATTTGTGACGTTACAATGAGTAATGAAACCTGAATTGTGTTTTAACCAATCATTGAGCAATTTAAACCCAAAACAATATGCGAATTTTTCTTAGTTGTTTTCTTCTTTTATCAGTTTTGAATGTTTTTTCTCAAGAAAATACAGCTACTAAAGACTCGGTCTTCGTGAAAGTGGATTCTTTATATCGAGAAGATCAGTTTTATTTTGCAGTCACGTATAACACACTTACCAGCAAGCCTGCAGGTTTCTCGCAAAGTAAATTTTCTTCAGGATTCTCGGCGGGTTTTTTGAGAGATATGCCCATCAACAAGAACCGAAGAGTCGCTATTGCTACTGGTGTTGGTTTTACTTATAATAATTACAATCAGAATCTGGCGATTTCTTCTACCGCCGAAACACCGGTTTACACCATTATTGATTCAGATACCCAGTATACTAAAAATAAATTTTCGCTACTCTCCGTGGATGTTCCGCTTGAATTCAGATGGAGAACTTCTACCTATCAAAGCCACAAGTTCTGGCGCATTTACACCGGAATAAAATTCAGTTATTTGTTGTATGATAAATCTATTTTTGAGGGTAGCACCGGCAAAGTAGTACTAACCGGAAACAAAGATTTGAATAAATTTCAGTATGGTGCGTACATTTCATCAGGATATAATACAATCAATTTATATGCATATTATGGTTTGAACCCGTTGTTTGAATCAGCAAAAGTCGATGGTGAATCCGTTGATATGAAATCACTGAATTTTGGAATTATATTCTATATTTTATAACCATAAAACCAACAAAAGTAACTGAGGGATTGCGCCTAACATAAAGCCAATAATCAGTTCTTTATTAGTGTGTGCGTTCATTTCCAGACGGGACGAAGCTACAATTCCGTTAAGGAGAATCAACATTGCAATCGTAAAAGTACTCTGAATTTGGAGGTGCATGCTTAAGCCAATTGTAAAGACGGTCAAGGAACTCATACCAATCATGTGAAGGCTCGCTTTTATGTTTCCAAACAATAATATCAGCGCTAAGAGGCTACTCAAAAGTCCACCCAACAAGAAAAAATGCAATTCTGGATAACGATCAATGGTTATGTTATTTCGCACTAACAAGATAATTAAAAAGCAATGCAGTAGTAACGGAATTTTACGCTGTGATACTTTAGATAGCATAATCGAATCAACATTTCCTATAGCTTGCAAAAGAAGGAAAGCCAGGACAGGAATAAATACTGTTACAATTATAACTTGAAAAAAAACAAGTAGTTTCTCTTGCGTCACAAATGCAGTTCCATTCAAAAAAAGATAGAACAACGTGGCCATCGCCGGTATGAAAATCGGATGGAAAACGTAAGAGAAAAAGGGAAGAATTTTTTTCAAGAGTTATTTTTTTCAAAAACAAATATAAGCAATCTGTGAAAAACAGTACTGCATAATCTGGTTGTTTCTGTATGATTTATAAACGGGAATGCTCATAATTATAGTATATCGAGGTTCTCGTTTTGAAAAGAAGTGGTATTTTTGGAGAAGTATTAGAGCAAAAAGAACGGCAATACATATATTTCCCAGAAAAGAAATTCACCTCAATCTCTTTTAATTCCATGAGTCAAAAAATCCTAAATAGCCTTCAAAGAATCATCGCAAAATATATTGGCAGCCCGGAAAGAACAAATTTAGACAGTGTTTCCATAGACAGTCGTTCATTGCAAAACGGACCTCAAACAGTTTTCTTTGCATTGGTTGGTGTTCATAGTGATGCACATCTTTACATCAAAGATTTAATTGCAAATGGCGTTCAAAATTTTGTAGTCACCCATATTCCGGATGATTGTAAGGAGAAAGCGAATTTTTATGTTGTTGAAAATACACTTACAGCCTTACAACAATTTGCCTCCAATTACCGCAGTCTTTTTGAGTTCCCTATTATCGGGCTGACCGGCAGTAACGGTAAAACGATTGTAAAGGAATGGCTCAACTTTTTATTGAGTCCTGATTATAACGTTATCCGAAGTCCAAAGAGTTATAACTCTCAAATTGGTGTTCCGCTGTCCGTAATTGCGATTAATGAAAAACACAATTTAGGGATTTTTGAAGCGGGTATTTCCACGCGTTCTGAAATGGATAAATTAGAGCAGATTATCAAGCCGACTATTGGAATTCTTACGAATATTGGAACTGCACACGATGAAGGGTTTGCAAGCACAGAAGAAAAAATTATCGAAAAATTAAAACTTTTTGAGCACGCTGAGGTTTTAATTTATCATAAAAATAAAAGTATAGATGCTCTTATCAATCCGGAAATCAATTCGTTTTCGTGGAGTTTCAATGATAAAAGTGCATCTGTTTTTGTTTCCAAAAAAAGCGTTTTAGACAAGACTGTTTTGAATATTGAATTCGGGAAGAACCATTTTGAGATTAAAATACCGTTTCAAGACGAGGCTTCGGTCGAAAATGCCATCTCCTGTTTGATGGTTTTGTTGTATTTTGAATACGATGCAGCCACCATTCAAAACCGAATGGAATTGTTGTATCCGGTAGAAATGCGCTTGAAAGTCAAAAACGGAATCAATAATTGCAGTATTATTGATGACAGTTACAGCTCGGACTTTCAGTCGTTGAAAATTGCATTGGATTTTCTCGAAAGTCAAAAGCAATACAAGAAGAAAACGGTGATTTTGTCTGATATTTTCCAAAGTGGTTTGGCTACTGAGGCGCTTTACGCTAAAGTTTCCGAGTTGATTATTTCCAATAAAATTGACCGTGTTATTGGTATTGGAGAAACCATTTCGGTATTCGAAAATGAATTCGATAATTGTGTCACTTTCAAAAATACAGCAGCATTTGTAGCTGATTTTGAAAACATGGATTTTGGTAATGAAACCATTTTGATAAAAGGAGCCCGATCCTTCCAGTTTGAAGAAATTGTGTATTTGTTAGAAGAGAAAACACATGAGACGGTTTTGGAAATCAACCTGAATGCAATCAGTTACAACTTGAATTTTTTTAAATCAAAGCTGAAGCCAAAAGTGAAAATTATGGTGATGGTAAAAGCATTTGGTTATGGAAATGGTGGGCTCGAAATAGCGAAATTATTAGAATATCATAAGGTTGATTATTTAGGTGTGGCTTTTGCCGATGAAGGTATTTCATTAAAAAACGGAGGTATTCAGGTACCTATTATGGTGCTAAATCCTGAGAATACAAGTTTTTCGGCCATTATTCAACATCAATTAGAACCTGAAATTTACTGCTTGAAAGGACTGTATGCATTTTTGAAAATAGCGAAACAGAAAAATTTAGAATACTTTCCAATTCATATTAAACTAGATACGGGAATGCACCGATTGGGTTTTGAGGAAAACACGATTGATGAACTGATAGCCGCGCTGAAAGGAAATACAACTATACAAATAAAAAGTATTTTGTCACACATGGCCACCAGTGATGATCTTGAACATATGGATTTTGCTCATGCTCAAATTGCTTTATTCGAAAAGTTATCGTCTAAATTGATGTCTGAGTTGCAAATAAATCCGTTACGACACATCTTAAATACGTCTGGAATCAGTAATTTCCCAGATTCACAATACGATATGGTCCGATTGGGAATTGGATTGTACGGCGTTTCAAATGATGCCGAAGAACAAAAACAACTTGAAAATGTGGGTTCGCTGAAATCAGTGATTTCGCAAATAAGAGCGATTGGTCCTGGAGAAAGTGTGGGTTACGGCCGCCGTTTTGTAGCCGAAAAACCAACAAAAATTGCCACTATTCCAATTGGCTATGCCGATGGAATTTCCAGAGGTTGGGGAAATGGTTTAGGATTTGTGATGATAAAAGGCACAAAGGCTTATATAGTTGGCAGTATTTGCATGGACATGCTCATGGTTGATGTCACTGGAATCGAATGTAAAGAGGGCGATTCAATACTTATTTTTGGGGAAAACCCAACGGTATCTTTTATCGCCGAAAAATTAAATACAATTCCCTACGAAATCCTTACTAGTGTTTCTCAGCGTGTAAAACGGGTCTTTTATCGATAAAACTTGGTTTTTTATGTTAAATATTAAAAGTATGTTAAAATTTTATTATTTTCGTTTTCTAATGTTTAACAATTTAAAAAAAAATTATGGGATTTTTCGGTGATTTTAAGGCTTCTTTAATGAAAGGAGATGTATTGAGTTTAGCTACTGCAGTTGTAATTGGTGGTGCTTTTGGTAAAATAGTGGGTTCAGCAGTGGATGATGTAATTATGCCAATCGTCGGATTACTTACTGGTGGGATTGATTTCACGCAAAAATTCGTAACACTCGATGGTAATAGTTATGCTGACTTAGCTGCTGCTAAAGCTGCAGGAGCTGCGGTGATAACTTATGGAAATTTGGTGCAAGCTATTATTAACTTCGTTATTATCGCTTTCTTTATTTTTGTGGTTTTAAGAGCTGCTGAAAAAGCTAAGAAAAAAGAAGAAGTTGTTGTGGCTGCTCCAGCTGGACCAACACAAGAAGAATTATTGACTCAGATCAGAGATTTATTGAAAAAATAATTTCCGCTACATTATATATTCTTACTAAACCGCTTCATAACCGAAGCGGTTTTTCTTTAAAAGTTTGTCTAAAACAGTATCGGCTTTTTTACCATCAAGAAATTAAGTTACATTATAAAGCACTTTAAAACTTAATCTTCTTAATTTCGTAATGGTTAAAAAATTATATAGAACGTTATTTCACAAGCTTTGCTATTCAAAAAGAAAACAAGTATTTAAAACAATTTTACGTTCTTTTTTCGTGTTTTTTATTTAAGTGTTATAAATTTAACATTTTGTTATTTTTTGTGAGGTCACTTGTTTTGATTTTAATATTACTTACTTTTGTACTTCAAATTTAATATTCAATAATATAAATATAAGATGAGAATAGCAGTTGTAGGTGCTACCGGAATGGTTGGCGAAGTAATGTTGAAAGTTTTAGCAGAAAGAAATTTCCCTGTAACAGAATTAATTCCGGTTGCTTCTGAGCGATCAGTGGGTAAAGAAATTGAATACAAGGGCAAAAAATATAAAGTAGTGGGTATGCAAACGGCAGTAGATATGAAAGCGGATATTGCTTTGTTCTCTGCAGGTGGCGACACTTCATTGGAGTGGGCTCCAAAATTTGCGGCAGCAGGAACAACTGTTATCGATAATTCATCGGCTTGGAGAATGGATCCGACCAAAAAATTAATCGTTCCGGAAATCAATGCAGCTGAATTGACTGCAGCAGATAAAATCATTGCAAATCCTAACTGTTCTACAATACAAATGGTATTGGTCTTGGCTCCTTTGCACAAAAAATACAACATCAAACGTGTGATTGTTTCTACCTACCAATCCATCACTGGAACTGGCGTAAAAGCAGTGCAGCAATTGGAAAATGAATACGCAGGTGTTCAAGGTGAAATGGCGTATAAATACCCAATTCACAGAAATGCGATTCCTCAATGTGATTCATTCGAAGAAAACGGGTACACTAAAGAAGAGATGAAACTAGTTCGTGAAACTCAAAAAATTCTTGATGACAGAACGATTGCCGTTACAGCAACTGCGGTTCGTGTGCCAATTGTAGGCGGACACAGTGAAGCGGTAAACGTAGAATTCTCGAATGATTTTGATGTAAATGAAGTACGCAATATTTTGCATCATACCGACGGCGTAGTGGTTCAGGACAATAATGATACATATACATACCCAATGCCAATGTATGCACAAGGAAAAGATGACGTTTTTGTAGGTAGAATTCGTCGTGACGAAAGCCAGGAAAATACATTGAATATGTGGATTGTTGCAGACAACTTGAGAAAAGGAGCTGCTACAAATACAATTCAAATTGCTGAATATTTGATTGCAGCTAAATTGGTGTAAATCAAATTTTGTTTTAAAAGAAAACCATTTGTTTCGCAAAAATATATTTTGTGAAACAAATGGTTTTCTTTTTTGCTGTTTTTGTTACCTTTGGTTCGAATGAAAAAGAATAAACTCATAGTAAGTCTTTCTCTGATTGTTACAGTATTGTTTTCAATGCTGTTCCAGTCATTTCATACCTATGAGCATTTGGAAAAACAGCTTTCCCAAAAGCAGTGCCACCACAAATACAATGTTACCGGTACGGAGATAACGCATCAACACCACAAATTTGACCATTGTTATGTTTGTGAATTCGCTTTTGGTAGTTATATTACTCCAAAAGATTTCTCCTATCAATTGTACTCCAATAATGTAGAAATCCCTTATTTTTTTACTGCAGCGGAAACAGTTATTTCGTTCTCCGGCAGTTTGTATTCCCTCCGAGGTCCACCAGTAAATAGTCTAAGCTGAATTTATTTCAGCTTCTGTTGAATTTATTTTCCATGCAACTTCATTAATTTGATTTTGTTGGAATAATTTTTATTTACTAAATAATTCCAGCCACGGCTCCCTCTCCTTTGGAGAAAGCAGACAGCAGGAATACTACAATCATTTTCAATGAAAAAATTTATTATAGCCCTATTTTTGGGGTTTTCGGCGATGCTTCAAGCGCAAAATACCCTTTCGGGAACCGTAACTGATTTAAAAAACCAACCCATAAAAGGCGTTTCAGTCTATGCATCAGAACTGCATAAAGGAACCACAACAGATGAAAACGGAAAATATACTTTTTCAAATCTGCCAAATAGAAACTTAAAAATCAGCTTTACGTTCGTAGGATTTGCAACCCAAAATAAAACCATAAACAGTCTTCAAAAAGAAAACACACTTAATATTATTCTTGAAGAAGCAATTTTCGAAATGGACGAGGTTATTGTTTCCACCGCTTTCAATAAAATTCAATCACAAAACGTGATGAAAGTGGAGCACGAAAGTATCAAAAATTTGCAACGAAAAGGAACCGCCACTTTAATCGAAGGATTAGCTACTATTCCCGGAGTTTCTCAGGTTTCTACCGGAACATCTATTGGGAAACCGGTAATTCGTGGTTTGAGTGGGAATCGTGTTTTGGTGTATTCGCAAGGCGTTCGAATAGAAAATCAACAGTTTGGTGACGAACACGGTTTGGGATTGAATGATTCAGGAATAGAAAGTGTTGAGGTAATCAAAGGGCCAGCTTCTTTATTGTACGGTTCAGATGCTTTGGGTGGTGTTTTGTATTTTAACCCGGAAAAATTTGCCGATGCGAATACTTTTAAAGCAAACTTCAGTCAAAAATATTTCTCCAATACCGCCGGAAGCAGTTCTTCTTTAGGTTTGAAAACATCTACAGACAACTGGAAATTCATGGCTCGTGGAAGTTATAACACACATTCTGATTATAAAATTGCAGATGGTGACCGAGTGACAAATACCCGTTACAATGAAACCGATTTCAAGACAGGAATTGGTTACAGCAATGCTAAATTTTCAAGTGTATTGCGTTACAATTACAATGAATTGGATTTAGGAATTCCGGAAGATGGCATAGCAGACCAATCGACGAGCAAGAAAACCGGATTTCCAAAACAAGGCGTTTTCAATCATTTATTGAGTTTAAACAATGTTTTCTTTTTCGAAAAATCAAAACTGGATCTTGATTTAGGGTATGTTGCAAATGATCGAAGTGAGTTTGAAGACAGCAATGTGGCCGTTTTACACATGAAACTGAAGACATTCAATTACAATGCAAAATACCATTTACCAAAAATGGGAAAAATAGAAACCATTGTGGGCGTTCAGGGAATGCACCAAACCAACACAAATTCAGGAGAAGAATATTTAATTCCGGATGCGGTAACGAATGATTTTGGTGTTTTTGGAACGGCTAATTATGAGTGGAATACAAATGTGTTGCAAGCCGGATTGCGTTTCGACAATAGAAATATTACTACGGATGCACAGGGAATTGCAGGAGAAGAAGGTTCTTTTGAAGCCATCGATAAATCATACGACAGTTTTAATGCGTCGTTGGGTTACAAAACCAATCTGGCCGATGATTTGACGTTGCGTTTGAATGTTGCTTCTGGATTTAGAGCGCCAAACCTTGCCGAATTAACTTCAAATGGAGTGCATGAAGGAACGAATCGCTATGAAGTAGGAAATAGCGATTTAGAAACCGAGCAAAACGTACAAACGGATTTAAATTTAGAATACAAAACGGATCATTTTGAGTTTTTTGTGAACGGATTTTACAATCACATCAACAATTATATCTACACTTCGCCAACAGGAGCAGTGATTGACGAAAATGCTGTTTTTGATTATATTCAGAATAACGCCAAATTATATGGAGGTGAAATCGGATTGCATTTTCACCCGCATCCATTGGATTGGTTGCATTTTGAAACGAGTTTTGAAACTGTGACCGGCGAAAAAGAAAACGGAGATTACTTGCCGTTAATCCCTGCTAACAATTGGAACAACACCATTAGAACCGAATTCGAAATCAAAAACTGGTTGGAAGATGGTTTTGCAACTTTGAATGTTTCCAGTACGTTCAACCAAAAAAATGTAAGTGGATTTGAAACAGAATCGAATGGTTATAACTTGGTTAATTTAGGTTTTGGCGGAACAGTAAAACTGGGTAAAACTGCTTTTGATGTCAACATTAACGGGAATAATTTATTTGATAAAAGATACATTGCGCATCTTTCCCGTCTAAAAACAGATGGCATTCCAAACATTGGAAGAAACATCGTTTTGGGTGTTAATTTTAATTTGTAATTCATTTGCATCAGCAAAAAATCGAAAAACGCTATTCGAAAGAGTAGCGTTTTTTTGGTTTTAACTTACATGGCTTATATGTTTAATTTTTTTTAACACATAAGTCATATAAGTAGTTGCTGTTTTGTTATTGAAAACAATTATTCAATATTTAAGCGTTTTCATCTTATATGACTTATTTGATAAAAGTTTTTTTATACATAGGAAAATGTTGCAATCTCACCACTTTTTTAGTTTTATTTAAGACTTTCCCTTATTTACAACACTAACTATTTCCCTATTTTTGTAACAACCTAAAACAGAATCTAATGAAATGAGCATGACGGTAATTGGGTCGCAAGTACCAATGATGATATGCAAATTCCATATGACCGATGAAAAATAATAAATAACAACATATGAAAAAAACTTTTTTAATAATGGCTGTATCTTCTGCAATGGCGACTTTTGGACAAAATCCTAATCCAAAACCCATAACTTATCCTGTAACTACCAAAGGAGAAACTGTTGATGTATATTTCGATACTAAACTTCCGGATCCGTACCGCTGGCTTGAAGACGACAAATCAGCTGAAACCGGTGCTTGGGTCAAAGCACAAAACGAAGTGACGTATGGTTATTTATCCCAAATTCCGTTTCGTGATGCGTTAAAAGCAAGAATGGAAAAACTGTGGAATTATGAGAAAATAGGAGCGCCTTTCAAAGAAGGAAATTTTACCTATTACTATAAAAATAACGGTTTACAAAACCAATCGGTGTTGTACAGAAAAGACGCCAAAGGAACTGAAACGGTGTTCTTGGACCCAAACACGTTTTCTAAAGACGGAACTACTTCGCTTGGCGGATTGGATTTCTCCAAAGACGGTTCTAAAGTAGCCTATGCCATTTCAGAAGGCGGAAGCGACTGGAGAAAAGTCATTATTATGGATGCCATTTCCCAAAAAATTATTGAAGACACGATTGTCGATGTAAAATTCAGCGGCGTGTCTTGGAAAGGAAACGAAGGTTTCTACTACTCCAGTTATGACAAACCAAAAGGAAGTGAATTATCGGCAAAAACCGACCAACATAAACTGTATTTCCATAAGTTAGGAACTGCGCAAAAAGATGATAAAGTAATTTTTGGTGCCAATCAAAAACGCCGTTATGTAGGCGGTGGCGTAACCGAGGATGATCGTTATTTGGTTATCACAGCGTCTAATTCTACCTACGGAAACGAATTGTACATCAAAGATTTGACAAAGCCCAACAGTCCTATTGTGACGATTGTGGATAATTTTAAGAGTGACAATAACATCATCGAAAACGAAGGCGGGAAATTATTCATAGAAACCGACTTAAATGCGCCCAACAAACGCATTGTAACCGTGGATGTCAACAACCCGAAACCGGAAAACTGGAAAGATTTTATTGCAGAAACGGAGAATGTGCTGTCTCCATCAACAGGTGGCGGGTATTTCTTTGCTAACTATATGAAAGATGCCGTTTCGGTGGTGAAACAATATGATTATTCTGGAAAATTGGTGCGTGAAATTAAATTGCCGGGCGTAGGAACTGCTGGTGGTTTTGGTGGAAAGAAAAAGGAGAAAACGTTGTATTACTCTTTCACAAATTACATCACTCCTGGTTCTATTTTTTCATTTGAACCAGCAACAGGAACATCTGCGGTGTATCAAAAACCGAAAGTAGATTTTGACAGCGAGAAATACGAGTCCAAACAAGTGTTTTATACTTCTAAAGACGGAACCAAAATCCCAATGATTATCACCCACAAAAAAGGATTAAAACTCGACGGAACAAATCCAACGATGCTTTATGGTTACGGAGGATTCAATGTGAGTTTGACACCAAGTTTCAGTATTGCCAATGCCGTTTGGATGGAAAATGGAGGCGTTTATGCCGTGCCTAATTTACGTGGTGGTGGCGAATACGGGAAAAAATGGCACGATGCCGGAACCAAAATGCAAAAACAAAATGTATTTGATGATTTTATCGCAGCGGCTGAATACTTGATTGCTCAAAAATACACTTCTTCGCAGTATCTAGCCATTCGTGGTGGGTCAAACGGGGGATTGCTTGTTGGCGCTACCATGACGCAACGCCCTGATTTAATGAAGGTAGCTTTGCCGGCAGTGGGCGTGATGGACATGTTGCGCTACCATACCTTTACCGCAGGAGCAGGTTGGGCGTATGATTACGGAACGGCGCAGGACAGTAAGGAAATGTTCAGCTACATCAAGGGATATTCTCCCGTACACAACATACAAAAAGGGATTCAATACCCGGCAACCATGGTCACAACGGGCGATCACGATGATAGAGTAGTGCCGGCGCACAGTTTCAAGTTTGCTGCCGAATTACAGGAAAAACAAACCGGAACAAACCCAACCCTAATCCGTATTGACATCAATGCAGGACACGGCGCC
The DNA here is from genome assembly GCF_003314435.2 of Flavobacterium petrolei. GTDB lineage: Bacteria > Bacteroidota > Bacteroidia > Flavobacteriales > Flavobacteriaceae > Flavobacterium > Flavobacterium petrolei. The sequence continues at coordinate 1,252,751 of NZ_QNVY02000001.1, forward strand.
GGAAAATCCGTAGCAGCAACCATTCAGGAAAATGTCGATATTCAGGCCTTTACCTTATTCAATATGGGAGTGGTGTTATTGCCAGAGTTGGAATAACAACAATTGTGATACCGATTTTACCCTGAGCGCAGTCGAAGGGAGGAGCTTATTCCTGCTATTCGTTGCAATCTTTATATCCGCCGAAAAGGCGGAGATAAAGGATTTTCACTGCTATCAGGGCTAGGGCATTCGATTCCTCACACGATTGTCATTGCGAGGAACGTGGCAATCACATCATAAATCGATAAATTTTTAAAAAACGCTATTCGAAAGAGTAGCGTTTTTTTTGTCACTTAGTCTTTTAATATTGATATAAAACAGACTATCTTTCGTACAAATTAAATATTACTCCTTTTAATTATTCATAAAATGTCAAACATTATAAACGTCGCTTGTGCTATCATTGTGATTGAAAATAAAATTTTAGTTACTCAACGTAGCGAAAAAATGAAATTACCATTAAAATGGGAATTTCCAGGAGGGAAGCTAGAAGAAAATGAAAGTGAAATAGATTGTATTAAAAGAGAAATAAAAGAAGAGATAAATATTGAAATTGAAGTTCTAAGAAAATTGTCAAATAGCATTTATGATTATGGAAATTTTAAAATTAATTTAATTCCTTTTATAGCGAAACATATACTTGGTGAAATTATATTGGCAGAGCATAAAGATTACAAGTTATTAGAAAAAGTAGAACTATTAAATCTTGATTGGGCAGAAGCAGATTTACCAATCGTTGAAGAATTTTTAAAACTCGAATTATGAACCAAGGACTGTATGAGGAATTAGTTACTAAGCTAATAAACTATAAAATAAACGAATTAGATAAAGATACTTTTCAGGTTAAGAAAACTTCAATAGATAAAGCCGAAGCTGCTCAATTACTATCTCAACATATCGGTAAAACAATTAAACATGCTTTTACTTTAATTAAGGGAGATGATGTTGTAGAGACACAAATTGAGATTGCTAATAAAATTATTTTATTTCTGAAAGAAGAATTAAAAAAAGAAGAGTTTGAGGATGATTTAATAGAAACCGAAGGTAAAATTCTAAAAGCTGTTTTTACAAAAGTGGATGCTCATTTCACTGATTTGGATTTGCATTTAAAAGAAATTACTCCTTACACAAGATTGATTCACAGTGAACTTTTTACAGGTGGAAATTCAGGGACAACTCTCGAAAGCGAATTGAGAAAAGAGATTCTATCTTCAGACAGAATTGATTTATTAGTTTCTTTTATTAAATGGAAAGGAATTAGAATTTTAGAACGTGAACTTAGAGAGTTTACGAGTCGTGGAGGAAAATTAAGAGTAATTACAACTACTTATGTTGGAGCTACAGATGCTAAAGCAGTGGAGTTTTTAGCTTCTTTAGAAAATACGGAAGTAAAAGTTTCCTACAATACAGGTAATGAAAGATTGCATGCAAAAGCCTATTTGTTTCAAAGAAATACTGGTTTTCACACAGCATATATCGGCTCTTCTAATTTTTCCCGTTCTGCTTTAACCGATGGTTTAGAGTGGAATCTAAAAGTGACGACTAAAGAAGTGGGGCATATAATTGATAAATTCAAGAAAACATTTGAGGCATACTGGCAAAATTCAGAATTTGAATTATATGATCAAAATATTCATTCTGTAAAATTAGTCGAAGCTTTAAAGCAAGGGAAGTTTTCAAAAGAATATACTTTTACAACATCGTATTTTGACATTAAACCGTTTCATTATCAAAATGAAATACTTGAAAAATTAGAAGTTGAAAGAACGGTTCATAATAGATATAGGAATCTTATAGTTGCCGCTACAGGAACTGGAAAAACAGTTATTTCTGCATTTGATTATAAAAATTTTAGAAGTAATAATAAATCATCGAAGCTACTTTTTGTGGCTCATAGAAAAGAAATTTTACAACAAGCAAAAGCCACATTTCAAGGAGTTTTAAAAGATAATAATTTTGGAGATTTATGGGTTGATGGAATGGAACCAAGTTCAAATGAATATGTTTTTGCTTCGGTTCAAACTTTAAATAATAGATTAAAAGATATTACTCTAACTCCCGAATATTATGACTTTATTATTGTTGATGAAGTGCATCATATTTCGGCATCAACTTATAGACCAATAATAAATTATTTCAAACCAAAAGTGCTTTTAGGATTGACAGCAACTCCTGAAAGAATGGATAATGAAAACATATTAGAAGATTTCTGTAATCGTATAGCTGCTGAAATTAGACTTCCAGAAGCATTAAATAAAAAATTATTAAGTCCTTTTCAATATTTCGGTATTACTGATAGTATAGACTTAACTAATGTAAAATGGGAGAAAGGGAAGTATGTAGCAAGTGAATTAACGAGCTTATATACTAAGAACAATATTCGAGTTGGAGAGATAATTCGCAATCTTGATAAGTATACAAATGATATAAATGATGTTCGAGCAATTGGATTTTGTGTGACAATTGAACATGCAACTTTTATGACTGAAAAATTTAATTTAGCAGGATTAAAAGCAGAATGTTTAACGGCTAAAAATTCTAATGAGCGAGATAGAATTAGAGAACAATTCAAGAAAAAAGAATTCAATTATTTATTTGTTGTTGATATTTTTAATGAAGGTGTAGATATTCCTGAAATTGATACAGTTTTGTTTTTAAGGCCAACAGAAAGTTTGACGGTTTTTCTTCAACAATTAGGACGTGGATTACGTTTGTCAGAAGGAAAAGATTGTTTGACAGTTCTAGATTTTGTCGGGAATTCAAGACCTGAATATGATTTTGAAAGTAAGTTTAGAGCGTTAATTGGAAAAACAACAACTTCGGTTCAAAAAGAAATTGAAGATGATTTTCCACATTTACCATTGGGATGCTCTATAGTTTTAGAGAAAAAGACGAAAGAAACTATTCTTGAAAACATTCGAAAAGCAACATCATTGAATGTAAATCAACTGATAACTAAAATTAGAAATTTTCAACATCAAACTAGTCTGCCTCTAACATTAAATAATTTTATTGAATTAAATCATATTTCAATTGAAACGATTTACAAAAAAGATAGTTGGTCGAGATTATGTCAAAGAGCCGGAGTAATTGAAGATTTTGAGAACATTAATGAAAAACAAATTTATTCTGCAATAAGCAATAAATGGCTTTCTACAAATTCAACAAGTTATTTTAACTTTATTCTTAGAATAGCGAAGCAAGGATTTGAAATTAATTTTAATGATTTCGATGAGAATGGAAAAGCTATGCTGTTAATGCTACATTATGATGTTTGGCAAAGTGTTGGTGGCTTTGATTCTTTAGAAAAAAGTATAAGACAAATTGGGAAAAATAAAACTCTTGTAAAAGAAATCATTGAAGTACTAGAAATATTGATTGATAAAATTGGTTTCAAAGAAATTGATATTAAACTTCCTTACGAACAACCATTAAAGTTGCATGCACGATATACAAGAGATCAAATATTAGTTGCTTTTGGGTTATCTACATTTCATAAAAAATCTTCAAATAGAGAAGGAGCGGCCGAAAATAAGAAGTTAAATACTGAAATTCTCTTTATTAATTTAATTAAATCAGAAGAAAATTTTTCTCCAACAACAATGTATGATGATTATGCAATCAGTGAAACTTTATTTCATTGGCAATCACACAACGCTTATGGTCCTGAAACAGGCAAAGGATTGTCATATATAAATCATGGTGAATTGAATAAAAAGATATTACTCTTTGTACGAGAAAAATCAAATGACATAAACGGAAATACTCTTGGTTATGTTTTTATTGGAGAAGCAAATTTTATAGAAACCGAAGGTTCAAAACCAATGAGTATTAAATGGGAACTCAGTGAGCCAATGCCAAATTATCTTTGGAAAGAATCTGCAAAAATGTCAATTGGATAATTAAGTTGATTATTAATTAACCCATTCCCATTTCACTTCAACATTTCCGTGGCTTTATTTTCCCAATGTTTTATTAATTGGTTCGGTTTTTTATACTGCAATCGGTAAATTTGGAATAGAACATTAAATATATAAAAACATGACAGTACAAATCAACACAGACAACAATGTAGAAGGACACGCACGTTTGAAAGCGTATATTGCGGATGAAATAGCAACAACTTTAGCACGTTTTGAAGATAAAATAACCCGTTTAGAAGTGCATCTTGGTGACGAAAACAGCGATAAAGGTGGCGTAAATGACAAACGATGCCTGATCGAAGCAAGACCAAATAACATGCAGCCTGTAGCGGTGACCAATCATGCGGATACAACCGAGAAAGCCTTTCACGGTGCCTTAGACAAAATCAAAAAAGTGTTGGAAACAACTTTCGAAAAAAAGAAGACCTATTAAATAGTTGCCTTTTGGCAAATAAAAAAATGACACTGTCTTTATAAGATAGTGTCATTTTTTTTTTTGGTTGAGATTCTTTAGAATTGGGATAGTGGTTTTAATAATTTTATCAGTAAATTAGGACTTTCAATTTAATATCGAAAGGCATTGAGAACTAGCAATTTGAGAAAATGAAATTTATAGAATAAAGTAATGGAAAACATAAAATTATTTGAAAGCCAAAAAATTCGTTCCTCTTGGGATAACGAACAAGAGAAATGGTTTTTTTCGATTGTAGATATTATTGCCGCTTTAACAGATAGTAATAATCCACAAGTGTATTGGAGAGTTTTAAAAAAACGACTTTTGGCTGAAGGAAATGAAACCGTTACAAATTGTAACGGTTTGAAAATGGTAGCTCCTGATGGTAAGATGCGTTTAACAGATGTTGCGGATACAGAGCAACTATTCCGTTTGATTCAATCCATTCCGTCGCCAAAAGCAGAGCCTTTTAAACAATGGTTAGCCAAAATAGGCTATGAAAGAATAGAAGAAAGTCAAGACCCAGAAAAGGCGATTGATCGTGCGATGGAAAATTATTTGAAATTAGGATACTCCACAGCATGGATTAATCAGCGGCTGAAAAGCATAGAAGTTAGAAAAGAGCTCACCGATGAATGGGAAAATAGAGGTGTTAAGAAAGGACAAGAATTTGCTTCACTTACCGATATAATTACCCAAGCTTGGAGTGGGAATACAGTTAAACAATACAAGAATTTAAAAAGCTTAAAAAAAGAAAACCTAAGAGATAATATGACCAATTTAGAATTGGTATTAAATATGTTGGCAGAAGCAACCACAACAGAAATTAGCAAAGAAAACAATCCTAAAACTTTTGCAGATAATAAAAAAATAGCCCGTAAAGGTGGTGAAATTGCCGGCGATACTAGAAAGCAAATTGAAGCGCAAACAGGTAAAAAAATTGTTAGCCCACAAAATGCTAAAGTTTTAAAAGAGGAAAAGAATAAATTAAAAGAATAGCACAAACAATAAACAGGATGAACAACTAGTTTTAAGTTCGTCTCAAATTTACTTTAAAACGATATTTTTTTGGTGTATTTCGCTTTTCGTTTTAATAATGTTGACCGTAAATTCGCAAATTATAGATATGTGTTTCATATTTTAATTTGCGAATTTGCGGTTTTTATGATTATTTAAATAGAATAAATTTTACTTATCAAACAATAAGGTTGCTAATGCCTCGTCTTTTTTGTAAACATCTTCATAGAAATGAACCACGCCGTCCGCATCAACCCAAGCAGTGAAATAACCAATGTATACCGGAATTTTGTTTTTGAGCGTGTACCAATATTCTTCCCCTCCGTTCATTGCGCTTTCTATCTTTTCAGGATTCCACTTTTTATCGTTTTTCATGATTATGGCAGCAAGTTCTTTTGGCTTGGCTACACGAATACAACCGTGGCTAAAAGCGCGATCTTCCTTACCAAATAAACTTTTGGATGGCGTATCATGCAAATAAATCGCATTCGAATTGGGGAATAAAAACTTCACTAATCCTAATGAATTTTCCGGTCCGGGTCTTTGTCTTACGTTGCTGTCTTTCCATTCCATGTCGTGTTCGGCTAAGTAATTTGGATTCTTTTCAATGGCAGGAAGAATTTCTTTCTTAAGGATACTGGTCGGCACATTCCAATACGGTCTGAATACGATGTACTTCATTGGCGCACTAAAAATAACGGTTTTGTGCATCGCTTTTCCCACAACAACTTTAGAGCGTAATTCGGGTTTTCCATCTCTGAAAAAAGTCAGTTCATACGCGGGAATATTCACCACGATTAATTCCTTGGATTTGGTGATGTCATTCGAAATCCATCGGCAACGTTCCATATTGACCATAACAGTTTTGATGCGATCCGCAACGGAAACGTTCATATAATTGATGTGTTCCGGCAGAATCGTTTTGTTCAGGAGATTGCCACTTCTTTTTTTGAATTTCAAAATTCCGGTAGCTAATTCATCATCATACACGGCACTTTTAGAATCTCGGGAAATATCATCCGTGATAAAAAGACGGGTTCTGATTTGGGCAATGGCAGTGGCACTGTCGCCAGGTTTATACGATTTTACATTTGGATCCAGCGCAATGGTTTTCCAGCCGCCTTTCTTTTCTATTTTGCGGTATTCCTGCAATACATCTCTAAGCAGGTAATACTGTTTCAAAACGCCTTTTTCCTCTTTGTGAATTAACGAAGGGTTGATCAACAATGAATCTAAATAATTGACATAAGATTGTCTTTTTCGAGGTAAAAACCATTCTAGATCTTTAGATTTTTCAGTGCTGATGCCGTCGTATACTTTATCCGCGTAAAAGAAGTATAGCGCAGAACTTAATAACTCTGTTTCAATACTTGCTTTTTGATTGTCGTCCGGATTGTTATAGATATCGTCTAATTTTTCCTTGTATGGAATCTCAGTTTCAATTCCTTCCTTGCTCAAATTATTTACCTTGTTGTACAACAAGCCAGCAAATTCATTAAGACCATTCTTATCAAACCAGATATAATGAAATTGATGCTTGCGGTACAATTGTTCTACTTCACCTTGATAAGGTTGTAGTTTTGGATATTTCCCGAAGAAAGTTTTGATTTGCGTGCTGTCAAACGCAACTTCTATAGCATTTATACTCGTTTGAGTATTGGCAGCCACAGTATTTCCATCTTTCTTTTTGCAGGAAACAATAGTAAAAAGCAGTATAAAAACAACCAATAGTATTGGGGAATGTAACTTTTTCATAGATTAACTTTTAATTCGCCTTGAATGAATTTATGGCATTACAAAAATACATCAAATCCAGTAAGGTGCTACCAGCCTTGGACTGCATAAGTTTTTACAAAACGCATCTCAATCTTTACTTTAAGGATATGTATGAAATTAGAATTCAAATTAAGTAATTGTAAATTAATGATTTATGAATTTATTTTTGTTTTGGAGATGGTTTTTTTGATTCAATTTGTTTTTAGAAAACCAAAAATTATGAAATAAATAGTCCTGCAAGATGTAAAATTGTTCCTGCAACTCCATTTTGTCGAAAGAGACAAAAAACCGAACCATATTACCGTTTTTAAAAAAGCAAAATCAAACGATAAAACCCAATAATTATCCCTTTTTATATGATTTTACTCAATGGAACATCTTAAAATATTGAACTTTTCAAGATGAAAAAGTAGATTGAACTTCGCAGAATTTAATTTTTAAAATGTGGTTGAACAGTCTGAAATTCGAGAAATGAAAATGGCATAGCAGGCGCTCAAAGGGGGTGTGAAATCCGTTTTTGGATTATTAATTCTTAAACCGAATGTTTTTAGTTACCTTTATTTAAAATAGTAAAGGAATACGTATGAATCAATATTTGCAGCGCATAAAATCTTATTTTCAAACCATAAATTTTCGGAAAATAATCAAAAGAATTGGTTTTTTACTTCTGGGAATTGTGGCTTTTTTGGTGATAGCTTCCGCGGTTTTATCGGTATATTTTAAGAATAATAAAGCTGAGATCGTAACGCAAATTAATGCGAAAATTAACGAAAATATTACCGGCACAATCGATATTGGCGATATTGATTACAAGTTTTTTAAGGGTTTTCCCAATATGACTTTGGCGTTAAGCCAAGTAGAATTAAAGGACAGTTTGTGGTCTTTACACAAGCGAACGTTGCTCAAAGCGGAACAAATTGAGGTGCGCGTCAATGTTTTGGGATTGCTTTCTAATGAGATTAACATCGACAAAATAGAAATCCAGCAGGCTACTTTGCATTTGTTTAAAGGAAAAAACGGAATTGTAAACACGAATATTTTTAGGCCTAAGCCAAAAAGCAAAAAGTCAAAAAGCTCCACAGATTCTAAAGTAAAAGAAGTCGTTCTAGATCAAGTGCATTTTATTTCCGAAAATCAAATGGGACATAAATTATTTGATTTTAATATCGTGGCACTGCGAAGCCAAATAGATCATGATAGCGAGAATTGGCACACGAATTTGTATTTGAAAACGCTTGCCAAAAGTATGGCTTTCAATACCAAAAGAGGAAGTTTTATCCAAAATAGAATGGTAGAAGGGGTTTTGAAAGTTGATTTTTCAGAACCAAAAAACCAAATTAGTGTTGCCACGGAGAATTTCGGAATTGGAGAGGAGTTTTTTGATATCAACGCCCATTTTAGTTTGGATAAAAACAAGTCTCCTTTTGATATTGCCATAAAAACTACGATTTTGTGGCGCGATGCTTCCGCTTTATTGAGTGCTAATATCAGTACTAAAATTAATCAGTTTGATTTAAAAAAACCGATTGATGTAGGTTGCACAATTATTGGCGATATGAATGTCACTGGCGATCCTGAAATTGTGGTGACGACAAAAATTAAAAATAACGAACTCACGATACCGGACGGAATCATTACGGACTGCAGTTTTGGTGCCACATTCACCAACCAATATAAAAAAGGAGCAGGCTGTAACGACATTAACTCGACTATTACTTTAACGGATTTTTCAGGGAAATACAAAACGATCCCATTTGCAATTCCAATAGGGATTATTTCCAATTTTGAGAAAACCACTGCGTCAGGAAGTTTTAAATCGGACTTTGCCGTTTCGCGACTAAATGAGATAGTCAATGCGGATTTGATGCATTTTTCTGACGGTCAGGCCAAAGTGAATTTGGATTTCAAATTTGATGTGGTGCACTTAAAAATACAGAAACCTTTATTCACGGGAAGTGTAGCCGTTAAAAATGCCACTGTAAATTATGGTCCACGGAATTTGACTTTCGTGAAAACAGACATTCAGCTTGATTTTACGGAGCAAGCATTGTTAATCAAAAAAATTAATTTTAAAGACCGCAGGAACATGGTTTTTATGGAAGGAAAAATTGATAATTTCCTGACGTTGTATTACGAAAATCCTGAAAAAATGGTTGTGAACTGGGATATTTATGCTCCCTTTCTGGATGTGAAACAGTTTGTAGGTGTTTTTACAAGTACCAGTAAAAAAGCTCCAAAAACTAAGAATAAAAAAGATGATTTTTCAGATGAATTGTATTCCGTGATTGAAATGAGCCAAATGGCGTTACATGTTAAAGCGGACAAAATGGTATACAGTAAACTCGAGGCGACGAACGCGAAAGCAACGATTTTGTTACTCAACAATACATTAATTGTCAAAAATGGCTGGGTTCAAAGTGTTGGCGGAAGTATTGCTTTTGATGGGCAATTAGTACCTGATGGAGATCATTTTCTGCTAGAGTCCAATGCGAAAATCAACCGGGTCAACATTGGCCGATTCCTTGCAGGCTTGAATAATTTTGGGATTCAATCTTTTGAACCTAAAAACATAGAGGGGTTTTTAACAGCTTCGGCAGCGCTTAAAGGAAAACTACTTTCCGGCGGAGAATTAAAAACGAACTCTCTTTCCGGTGCGGCTAAATTTAAGGTTGTTCAAGGCGCTTTAATCGATTTTAAACCCATCACAAATATAGGAAAGTTCGCATTTCCTTTTAGAAATGTGAACCATATCGTTTTTAGTGATTTGTCAGGAAATTTTAAAATCAATGGAGATTTAGTTGATGTAAATGATTTGAAAGTGAGTTCCAATGTATTGAATTTAGATGTAAATGGCGTTTATTCGTTTAACAGAGGTACAAATTTAGCGATGACTATTCCGTTGAGAAATCCAAAAAAAGATGAACTTATCACCGATGAAGCGGAAAAAGCTGAAAAACGTACGAAAGGAATCGTACTGCATTTAATGGCCGTTGATGTTGATGGAAAAATAAAAATCAGATGGAATAAAAACCATGAAAAACTTTAATTGTATGAAAAAACTACTGGCAGTTCTTATCATTTTTTGCTTGTTCGGATGCAAAAGCAGCATGGAGCAACAAACACTTTCGAAGACAAGTGTCAACGCTACACTCGATGCGTGGCATAAAGCCGCATCGCAAGCTAACTATAACGATTATTTCAGTTTAATGACAGATGATGCCGTTTTCATTGGTACCGATGCTTCAGAGAATTGGAATAAGACAGCTTTTCAAGTGTATGCAAAACCACATTTCGACAAAGGGAAAGCATGGAGTTTTACGGTTCTGGAACGCCATGTTTTTTTTGATAAAACCGGAAAAACAGCTTGGTTTGATGAATTATTGGATACTCAAATGAAGATTTGTCGTGGTTCTGGCGTTTTGGTAAAAATAGGAAACCAATGGAAAATTCAACACTATGTTCTATCAATGACGATTCCAAATGAAAATTCGAATGAAGTTATAAAAGTTAAAGCTTCTTTGGAAGAGGCCATGATCAAAACCTTAAAATCGAAATAATAAATTTATTTTGCATTTCTGCTAGAATGCTTCTTTTTGCATAAAAAAACCTCTGTTTTAGCAGAGGTTTTTTATGAACTGTAAATTCTATGATTACCAGATTTTGACTCTTTTCTCTGGAGCCAAATACAACGAATCGGTAGGTTGTATGTTGAAAGCGGTATAAAACTCAGGAATATTTCTCACGACACCATTAACTCTGAATTTTGCAGGCGAATGTGGATCGGTAGCGATTTGATTTCGCAAAGCTTCGTCACGAGTTTTATTTAACCAACATTGTCCCCAGCCTAATAAAACGCGCTGTTCGCCAGTGAAACCATCTAAAACCGGCGATGCTTTTCCCTCTAAGCTCATTTTGTACGCTTTTAGTGCAATGGATAATCCTCCTAAATCTCCTATATTTTCCCCTTGGGTAAATTCGCCATTCACATTGAGATCTGGAAATACTTTGAACATGTTGTACTGCGCAACTAATGCGCCTGTTTTTTGTTTAAAAGCGGTTAAATCTTCAGGTGTCCACCAATTGCGCAACACTCCGTCACCATCAAAGGTGCTTCCTTGGTCATCAAAACCATGACCTATTTCATGACCAATTACAGCTCCAATTCCGCCATAGTTTGCTGCGCCTTCTACTTTTACATCAAAGAAAGGAGGTTGTAGTATTGCTGCAGGAAATACGATTTCATTAAGCGGTGGATTGTAATAGGCGTTTACGGTTTGTGGAGTCATTCCCCATTCGGTTCTGTCAACAGGTTTTCCTAATTTATTAATTTGTCTGTTGTATTCAAAAGTGGTGGCTTTTTGCTGGTTTCCGTACAAGTCGCCTTTTACAACTTTCAAGCTAGAATAATCTCTCCATTTGTCAGGATAGCCAATTTTTGGAGTGAATTTTGAGAGTTTGTCCAAGGCTTGTTTTTTGGTTTCTGGGCTCATCCAATCCAGAGTTTTTATGCTTTCTCCGTAAGCTTTAAGAAGGTTTTTAACTAAAAGAGTAACTTGTTCTTTCGCTGCGGGAGAGAAATGTTTCTTTACATAGACTTTCCCAACGATTTCGCCAAGACTATTGTTTACTCGGTCAACACCTCTTCTCCATAATGGTTGTTGTGCTTGTATTCCGTTAAGTGTTTTGCCATAAAAGTCAAAATTTTCCTTATCTAAAGCGGTGTTCAATGATGTCGCCGATCCATGAATAGCATTCCATTTAAGGTAGGCTTTCCAAGTGGTTATAGGGGTAGTTTTTATGATTGTGTTGAGCGATTTGATATAATCAACTTGGGCAACGACGATGTTTTTTTGGTTCAGGATTCCGGCGTTCTTTAACATGATCGCCCAATTAAAATCAGGCATGAGTTGGCTCAAATCGGTAACAGCGTATTTGTTGTACAGTTTTACGACGTCACGGGTTTGTTCTTTTTTCATGTGTTGCGCAGCCAAAACAGTTTCTAATGCCATGATTTTTTTAGATAAATCAGGTGCATTAGCTATTCCGCCTAGTTGTAGCATCTTCTCGATATGGGTTACGTATTTTTTTTGGATTTCCTTTGATTTGGCATCTTCTAGAGAGTAATATTCTCTGTCGGGTAATCCTAAACCACCTTGCCAAGAAATAAGCATGTATTGCGTTGGATCTTTTAAATCTTCCATTACCGAAACGGAAAATGGAATGTTGCTTCCTGAGGTGTTTGCATACCCAAAATAAGCTGCTAAATCAGTGTAATTGGTTATGGCATCAATTTTTTTGTATTCCGGAAGTAAGGGTGCAATTCCTTTTTGATCTCTTATTTTAGTGTCCATGTAGGCTTCATAAAAGTCTCCGATTTTTTGTTCATCAGAACCGGCTGCAAAATCACCTTTGGAAGAAGCTTCGATAATGGCTTTTACGTCTTCTTGTGATTTTTCATAAACCATATAGCCCGCACCATAAGAGGCTTTATCATCTGGTATTTTAGTATTTTTTTTCCAGGTTCCGTTGACATAGGTGTCAAAATTATCACCTGGTTTAGCAGATATGTCCATGTTTTCTTTGTTAATCCCGGAAAGGAGCAGGTCAGATTTTTCAGAAGTGTTAAAAGCACCTAGCAATAAAATGGATGATACCAACACGAGTTGTGTTTTAATTGGATAAGATTTTGGTTTCATAAGTTGGATTTTAGGACATAAATATAATTAAAAAAAAAGTCACTTTTTTATAATAAATTGATTATTAAATACTTAAAATAAAAATAATTTTAATAAAGTGACTTCATCCATTGGTTTTACTGATTTATATAGTTTTTACACGAAATAGATAAATGTTAAAACACTACAGCATTGGCACTTTATAGAAGGTATAAGTGACTTGTAATGTGCATTTCTATGGAAGTAAAATAGTATGGTAAAACGAGGCGGTCTGAGTTATAAATTTATTTAGAATCATCGGCGAATAGTAGTTCGGCTAGACGGTCGTCTCTTAAATAGATATCGTTATAAAAGCTTATTTCTCCGGAATCATTTACCCAAGCCGTAAAATACCCAATGTGTATTGGAATTTTCTTTTTCAGGATGCACACCGTTTCCTTTTCTCCTTTCATTGCTTCATTGATGCGTTCGATAGGCCAATCTGGATCGTCTTTTAAAAGTAACAGTGCCAATTCTTTTGCTTTTTCTAAGTTGATACAGCCGTGGCTATACGCTCGGTACTCGTATTGAAATAAATCTTTAGATGGTGTATCGTGTAAATAGATGTCTTCTGAATTTGGAAACACAAATTTAATCAGTCCCAAAGAGTTTTTAGGTCCGGGTTTTTGCCTTGCATTGCCTTTGTTCCATTCTATATTATTTTTGGCTAGATAATTTTCATCCAGAGCCATCGCATCTTTTATTTCGTTTTCAATGATACTTTTTGGGATGTTCCAGTAGGGGCTAAATACTATTTTGCTAATACTGCTGCTAAGAACAACAGTTTCTGTCATGTTTTTGCCTACAAAAACTTTGGATTCCAATTCGTTTTGGCCATTTTTTTTAAAGAAAAACCGATAAGAAGGGATGTTTATAATGATGTATTCTTCGGTTTTTGTCAACGCTGGGTCAATCCATCTACAGCGTTCCATGTTGGCTATTATGGTTTTAATGTGTTTTTCGATGGGAATATTCATGCGTTGAATATGCTTAGAGGCAATCAGATAATCGATATTGAAGCCATTTCTTTTTTTGTAATTCACTATTCCAGCCATCAATTCCGAATCGTACACATTACTTTTTGAATCGGCTTTTAAATCTCCGGTTATGGCAAGACGCTGTCTGATTTTTCCAATGGTTGATGCGCTATCACTTGGTTTGTATGTTTTATCCAAAGAATCGATTGCTATGGGATTCCAGTCTCCGTTTTTTTCTATTTGGCGGTATCTCTTTAAAACATCCCGCAATTTGTAATATTGACTAAACAGCTGTTCCTCATTTTTATCTAATATTTGAGGATCTACTAATAACGAATCCAATAGATTCTCGTACGACAGTTTTTTTCGAGGTAAAAACCATCCCATTTCTTTCACTTTTTCGGAATCAATTCCGTCATATACTTTTTTAGCATAAAACACGTACATGGAGGACAAAAGTAGTTCTGCGTCAGTTTGGGTCAAATTATTGGCAGATGCGTCACTAAAAATCACGTCAATCTTGTCTTTATAAGCTAAGCGTGATTTTAAGCCTTCTTCTTCCAATAAATTTACTTTAGAGTACAGCAAATTGGCAAACTCGATAAGTCCTTCGTGGTCGTGCCAAATAGCATTGTGGTTTCGTTTTCTGTATAATGCAATAACATCTGATTTGTATTTTTTTAATTTTGGATGTGTTTTGAAAAATCTGTAAATAATTGTGCTGTCAATCTTGACAAAAGAGTTTTTAGTTTTGTGGGTGGGAAGTGTTTTTGCAAAAAACAATTCAATACCCGTTTTTGATTTGTTGCGGTGCGCGTAAACCAATGAGAAGCTAAATAATAATACCGCAATAGATAAAACGAAGTTTTTCATAGCAAGTTTATTTATATAAAGGTACAGTAATATTTTGTGTGCTAAAAGCGCATTAACAGGAATGTTAAGAATGGAAATAGTACAAAAGTCATTACTTTGGCTGTTATTTTTTAAAGAACTGGATAAAATATCAGCTTACAAATAGCGATTTTGAAAACGTTTTTTCATTTTTTTACCGCTTCGGCATTCGGTCTTATATATTTCCTTAATTTTGCCGAAATATTCTAAAAAAGTGGGAAGCAAAAATAAATTAAAGCGGTTCAAAGAAAACGAGACATTCAACAATGTTTTTCAACCAACAAGAGAAGAAGTGGTAGGCGATTTATTTCCGTTGAAAGGGAAATGGAACTCAGAATTCTTTAAAAATGAGAATCCATTGGTACTGGAATTAGGCTGTGGAAAAGGGGAATATTCTGTGGGCCTTGCGGAACGATATCCAAATAAAAATTTTGTGGGAATCGATATCAAAGGAGCTCGTTTTTGGCGTGGAGCCAAAACAGCGGTTGAAACCGGAATGTATAATGTGGCTTTTATCAGAACCCAAATCGAATTGATCAACCATATTTTTGCTGAAAACGAAGTAGATGAAATCTGGATTACTTTTCCGGATCCGCAAATAAAATACAAGCGGACGAAACACAGAATGACAAATTCGGAGTTTTTGCAATTGTATAAAAAAATCCTCAAAAAAGACGGTATTGTAAACTTAAAAACCGACAGTGAGTTCATGCATGGGTATACTTTAGGGTTGTTGCATGGAGAAGGGCACGAGGTTTTGTATGCCAATCATAATGTGTATGTAAATGAAGGAAGTCCAGAGGAAGTAACTGCTTTTCAGACGTTCTATGAAAAACAATATTTAGAAATTAACAAAGCAATTACGTATATTCGATTTAAAATTAAAGAATAGTTTTATATTTGAAACAGATTTCTTTTTTTGATCTTGCACCTTGCCTATGAATTTTATCACTTCTTTGTTTTTGGGTTTCGTTACGGCCTTTGTTGGGATTACGCCTCCTGGGTTAATCAATATGACGGCCGCTAAAGTGAATCTCAAGGAAGGAAAAAGAAGTGCGTACTGGTTTGTTTTAGGTGCAGTAATTATAATTTTCTTTCAAGCGGCGCTTGCTATATTTTTTGCTCAGTTTATAAAAGAGCGTCCGGATGTTATTGTTTTGTTACGGGAAGTTGGTTTTGGGATCTTTGCAGTATTGACGATTTATTTCTTATTGATTGCCAAAAAGCCAAAAAAGAAAAAAGGTAAAATGAAAAATAAGAGTACTTCCACTCGTTTTTTTCTTGGGATGTTGCTCTCTGCGCTTAACTTTTTTCCTATTCCTTATTATGTTTTTGTAAGCGTTACATTAGCGTCATACAATTTGTTTTATTTTGATACGACCCATGTTTTTACCTTTGTAACAGGTGTGGTTTTAGGATCTTTTTTTGTGTTTTATTGTTACATCACTTTTTTTCAAAAAATTCAAGACAAAACGGATTATCTGATGCGCAATATGAATACAATTATAGGTAGCATTACCGGATTGATATCCTTAATCACTTTAATTAATATCATACGGTATTATCTGCGATAATTTTTTACCGCTCAAGAACAATAAACAGACTTTTTATTAGATTCAGCATCATGTCAAACGACAATTTTTTCGAGAGAGTATATTTCATAACCAGACAAATTCCGCACGGAAAAGTAACTTCTTATGGCGCTATTGCAAAGGCATTAGGAACAGCTCGTTCTGCTCGAATGGTAGGTTGGGCAATGAATGCATCTCATAATCTGGAAGATGTTCCGGCGCATCGCGTGGTGAATCGAAAGGGTTTACTTACCGGTAAATTACATTTTGACGGAACCAATTTGATGCAACAATTATTGGAAAACGAAGGAATTGTTGTGGTGGATAACCAAATAGTAGATTTCGAAAAATATTTCTGGCAACCGGAAGTTAGGGTCGAGTAACGCCTAAAAGTCCGAACGTTATTTTTTGATATTAAAAAACGATATTTCTCTGATAATTGCCGTCAATTCTCACATCAATAAATGCGATACAAATCCTTTATAATAAGAACTTTTCATAGTATCTTTGTAATCTGAAATCAGTTTAAATAAAGATAATATTTTGGCATGAAATGCCGACAGAAAACAATAAACTAAAAATGAAATTAGATAGAAAAGATATTCTTAAAGCGTTAGAAACAATTACTATAGCTGGAGAAGGAAAAAACATGGTGGAAAGTGGCGCAATAGCAAATGTGATAACTTTTGGCGATGAGGTTGTAGTTGATTTAGTATTGCATACACCAGCTATGCACATAAAAAAACGTGCCGAAGACGATATCAAAAAAACAATTCTTGAATTAGTATCTCCAGATGCTAAAATCAAAATTAATAGTAAAGTTGAGGTTCCGGACAAACCGGAAATCAAAGGGAAATCAATTCCGGGAATCAAAAATATTATTGGTGTTGCCTCTGGTAAAGGAGGAGTAGGAAAATCTACTGTTACAGCAAATCTAGCGGTATCATTGGCTAAAATGGGTTTCTCAGTAGGAATTCTTGATGCGGATATTTATGGACCATCGATGCCAATCATGTTCGACGTAGAAAGCGAAAAACCAATTTCGGTAACCGTTGATGGAAAATCAAAAATGAAACCGGTTGAAAGTTACGAAGTGAAAATTCTTTCAATAGGATTTTTTACAGCGCCAAGTCAAGCGGTAATCTGGAGAGGACCAATGGCTTCAAAAGCGTTGAACCAAATGATTTTTGATGCGGACTGGGGAGAATTGGATTTCATGTTAGTCGATTTGCCTCCGGGAACAGGAGATATTCACCTTTCAATCGTACAATCATTGCCTATTACAGGTGTTGTCATCGTAAGTACGCCACAAGCAGTAGCTTTGGCCGATGCCAAAAAAGGAGTTTCAATGTTCATGTCTGAAGCTATAAATGTTCCTGTGTTGGGAATTATAGAAAACATGGCGTATTTCACACCAGAAGAATTACCGGAAAATAAATATTACATCTTTGGAAAAGAAGGAGCTAGAAATCTTTCAGAAGACTTAGGCGTACCGTTCCTTGGTGAAGTGCCTATCGTACAATCCATTCGTGAAGCGGGAGATTACGGTCGTCCGGCAGCAATGCAAACCGGTTCCGTTATTGAAACCGTTTTCGAACAAATCACAAGAAATGTAGTGCAAGAAACCGTAAATAGAAATGAAAGTTTACCTGCGACTGAGGCAGTTAAAATTACTACTATGGCCGGTTGTTCAGCAGTAAATAAAAAATAGACTACTTAGATTTTTTAGACTACTTAGACAAACTAAGAAATCTAAAAGTCTAAAAATCCAATAATCTAATTATGACAACAGAAGAATTAACAATAGAAGTTCAAAAAGCGCTCGAAGAAATTAGACCCTTTTTGAATTCTGACGGTGGCGATATCACACTGATTTCCATCGAAGACGACAAACACGTAAAGGTGCGTCTCGAAGGAGCATGCACGAGTTGCAGTGTAAACCAAATGACGCTGAGAGCCGGCGTGGAAACTACCATCAAAAAGTTTGCTCCACAAATAGAAACTGTTGTAAACATTCTATAAATTTGTCATCCTGAGCGCAGTCGAAGGAGGGCGTGACCCTTTTAAGAAAAAAGGCTACTCGATATACTGGGTAGCTGCCTTTTTTCTTAAATGCGTCGGGCTATCCGCGCTACTTCGGTAGCTAGCTGCTATCCCTCACGCAAATTTGCATACCCACAACACATAACTTATAACTCATAACTGATTTATGGATGTATTAATAAAAATTAAAGATCGAGAAGGAGTAGTGCACGAATTACAGGCTCCTACAGATATGGCCATGAACATCATGGAATTATGCAAAGCCTATGAGCTTCCTGTAGAAGGAACTTGTGGCGGAATGGCCATGTGTGCTTCTTGTCAATGTTATGTGCTAAATGATGTGCCCTTGCCAGAAATGGGCGATGATGAAGAAGCAATGCTGTCCGAAGCATTCTACGTAAAGTCAAACAGTCGTTTGGGTTGTCAAATAGCAATCACCGAAAGTCTCGAAGGATTAGAACTGGAGTTGGCTCCTGAAAATTAAATAAAAAAAGCGTTTGTTCTTAGCAAACGCTTTTTTATTGATAATCTTTTAGATTTGTCGGGCCTTCAAGTACTTCCCTAACAATTTGAAGAATGCCATTTTCCTTGGTGTCAATGAACCATTTTATCAATGTGATTGTTCCATTTACAATCTCGATGCCAGTAATGCTTCTTGGATGTACGCAGCTCCCGTCATTAAAATAAGGCGTGCTGTTCTGACTTGGATAGGAAAAACTGGGGCGATGCGTATGGCCTACAATGGTGATTTTGCGATTGTTGTTCTCAATCCATTTTTTAATTCGGAGTTCGATTTTTATACGTTCCACATAATTTTTTGCGGGACTTGTAGGATCTGATATTCCCCAGATTTGGAGTGGTTTCCATAAAATACGAACCATAAATCTGTTGATCTTCCAGCCTACATAATTCATAAAATCAGCTTGATGTCCATGAGTCAAAAATAGTTCCTGCTTAGTATCCTGATGAATCAAAACAATAGCTTCATGGCATTTAATGCCGGTAAATAAAGGTGCAAGCGTATCGTTTTGGGTGTTTGTATAGGTGGTAAGTGTTTTTGCTACATGATCTTTATCCCGAAAAGTCATTTCATGATTGCCCCAAATTTTATGATATCTATTGGAATCATGGAACTTCTTTAGTAAAAGATAGACGTTTTTGTGTGCTTCAAAGATGGTTTTAAAAAAAATATTCTCCCATAATTCATCTCCGTCACCCAATTCACAATAGGAAAAACCATCATTGTAATATTGAGTCATTGCATGAAAGTATACGTTTCGATTGCTTGCAAAGTCATCGGCAAAACTATTATCACTTCTGTGACAATCACTAAAAAGAATGAATTTGGATTGGTCGTCAAAAGGAATCCTTTCAGCTTCTTTGTAGGCTTTTGTTAATCGTTCTTGAGAAGACATTTGTTTGTTTTAAAGAAAAATAAAGATAAAAAAAATAGCTAATAAAGCTATTTTTTTCATCGGTACTTCTTTTAAGAAGTCGTTTTTCATTATTTTGAAATTAGATATAATACATTTCTAAATAATAGTTACGTTTATCTGGATGTGTTGGATTTATGCCAACGCAACATTCATAGTAATTGTTTCTTCGATTGCATCCCAAAGACCGATGCGTTTTTCTAAGGCTAATTTTGAAACCTCTTCTACATCGGACCATTTCTGTGCATCTGTTCCACAAAGTTCTATGATCATTTTCATTGCCATCGGACCGTGTTCGTCAGCATCCAGTTGAATGTGTCTTTCAAAATAGTAAATGAGTTTACTCAAATCTGTTTCTGGGAAATTTGCTTGAAAGTTTTTTAGGATTTCGGTAAACATACTTGGAATCAAATCTTCTCTTCCAAAAGTAAAAGCGGCAGCGATTTCATGAGATTTTCCCTCTTCAATAACTCTGAACGTAAAATCTAAGAACGCTTTGATATTAGGGTGTAAATTGCTTGTTTTGATAGCAACAAATATATTTTTAAGCGAATCTACTTCGGATAAAAAATCTTCAATTCCAGCGGTGTTTGCTCCACAAGCTTTCATTGCTTCAATGTACATTTCGTAATGACTGGAGCGGTTTCCGTCTAGTGTTAAATCAGACTCTTCCGCAAGCACTATTTCATTTATCAAATATCTGGTTTGGGGATTTTGAGTAGCAAACCATGGAGTCGTTGTACAGGTCAGTTTAGATTGTAATGCTTTTAATAACGACATGAAATCCCAAACGGCATAAACATGGTTTTCGAGAAAACACTGTAAATCTTCAATGGTTCTAACTTTTTTGTATAAAGAATGTTGTAACAATAGTTCTTTTTGGGGCTGAATGCTATTGTTGATTGTCTCAATATTCATGGATGGTATTTTTTATGTAAATATAAAAAAGCTTCCTGTTTCCAAGAAGCTTTTTCTATCAATTTTACAAATACTTTAATAATCGTTTACTACTATTTAAAAGCTGGAATTCCAGTAATATCCATTCCGGTAATCAATAGATGGATATCATGTGTTCCTTCATAAGTAATCACCGACTCTAAATTCATCATGTGTCGCATGATAGAATATTCTCCGGTAATTCCCATTCCGCCCAGCATTTGTCTGGCTTCACGGGCAATATGAATTGCCATATCTACATTATTTCTTTTTGCCATTGAGATCTGAGCCGTTGTAGCTTTACCTTCATTTCTTAAAACGCCTAATCTCCAAGTCAATAATTGCGCTTTGGTGATTTCAGTAATCATTTCGGCTAATTTCTTTTGTTGTAATTGGGTTCCCGCAATAGGTTTGTCAAACTGAATTCTTTCTTTTGCGTAACGTAATGCTGTATCATAGCAATCCATGGCTGCGCCAATAGCGCCCCAAGCAATTCCGTAACGTGCTGAATCAAGACAGCCAAGGGGTGCTCCTAATCCAGATTTATTTGGTAATAAGTTCCCTTTCGGAACTTTTACATTATCAAAAATCAATTCTCCGGTTGAAGAAGCACGAAGCGACCATTTGTTGTGCGTTTCTGGAGTGGTAAAACCTTCCATTCCGCGTTCTACAATTAAACCGTGAATTCTTCCTTCTTCATTTTTTGCCCAAACAATAGCGATATCTGCAAAGGGAGCATTTGAAATCCACATTTTGGCACCATTCAATAAATAATGATCGCCCATATCTTTGAAGTTGGTAATCATACTTCCTGGATCTGAACCGTAGTTAGGTTCCGTTAATCCAAAGCAACCCATGTATTCGCCAGTGGCTAACTTTGGTAAATATTTTACGCGTTGCTCTTCATTTCCGTATTTCCAGATTGGATACATTACCAAAGAGGATTGTACTGATGAAGTAGATCGTACACCAGAATCTCCACGCTCAATTTCCTGCATGATTAAACCATAAGATATTTGATCAAGACCAGCTCCTCCATATTCTTCTGGAATGTAAGGACCAAATCCGCCTATTTCACCCAAACCTTTTATGATTTGTTTTGGGAATTCTGCCTTTTGAGCATATTCTTCAATAATAGGAGAAACTTCTTTTTTTACCCACGCACGTGCGGAGTCACGCACTAATTTGTGTTCTTCGGTTAGTAAGTCGTCTAGTAAGTAATAATCTGGAGATTGAAATAAGTCTGGTTTCATGGATGTTAATTTTAATGTAATGCAAATTTACATAAAGAAATATAACAAAAGCATTAACAAATGTTATATTTTTATATTATAACCTAGAAGTAATTGATTTTTAAATATAAAGTTGGTTTTTCAAAGCTCGTTTTATTTAAAAATTGATGTACTAATTTACAATAAAATAATTAGTTCTCTTGGAAAATTTGTTTGGAGTAGTAGTGCTGTTATTTTTAGATGTGATTTTGAATTACATCTTCAAATAATAATCTTTTGTCAATTCAATATATTCGGAAGTGTATTGATGTCTCGAAGTTTCAATTATTAATTCATCAATTGGAAAATTCACATTTTCATTTCGGCTGAAGGCCAATAAACTGCGTTTAATTTCTGTAGTTGGAGTTCCTTTTACGCGAGTTATTTTTAAAGGATATAATTCATAATCTTTGGCTAAAGCCAAAAATTTTTGCTCTTCTTTGTAAGGAATAATTACGGCAAATAAACCGTTTTCCGAAAGTAATAAATCAGCTGCTTCAATCAAATCTTCAAAAGGCATCGCGTCAGCAAAACGGGCTAAATCACGCTGTTCGTTATCAGATTTATAATCTTCAGTATAAAATGGGGGATTGGAAACAATTAAATCGTACTCGTCTTCTGGTTCTTCTACAAATTCATCTAAACCGGCATGAAAACAGAATAAGCGATCACTCCAAGGTGAGTTTTCAAAATTATCTACGGATTGTTCGTACGCTTCTTCATCAATTTCTAACGCATCAATTTGTTCGGCATGACTCCGTTGTGCTAGCATCAAAGCAATAACACCAGTTCCGGCTCCAATATCTAAAATGCTGAACGGATTGTTTTCAATTGGAGTCCAAGCACCCAATAAAACGCCATCTGTTCCAATTTTCATGGCACAACGATCTTGTTCTACTGAAAATTGTTTAAATTTGAAAGACATAAAAGTAGTAAGGTTTAAGTATTAAGACAAAAAAAGAAAAAGAGGATAGAGAAAAGATAATTCTAAAATCTAAGAAGTCTAAAAATCTAAAATGTCTAAGCAGTCTAAAGATACATTTCAATCAATCCTTCTGGTAAATCCATGATGACTTTTTTGTTTTCTCTATCGATTTTAACCAAGAAATGGTCAATCATTGGAATCAAGATTTCTACATCACCGTTTAAAACTTCAAAAAGAGGTTGGGCAGTAGTATCATTTATGGATTGAATTTTCCCTACAACGCCAAGACGTTTGTCTTCAACTTCAAAACCAATTACTTCGTGGAAATAGAATTTGTTGCCGGTAAGTTTTGGCAACATATTTAAAGGAAGATAAATGGCATTGCCTATAACGGCATCAGCAGCTTCCTCGGTATTCATGTCTTCAAAACGAATTCTAAGGAAATCGTTTTTGTGTAGTGAACTGCTTTCAATAAAAAAAGGAACCAAGTGTTTGTTGCATTCAACAAACACTGATTCCAAGTTTTCGTATAACTCAGGTTCGTCCGTGTCTAAATAGGCAAGAACTTCTCCTTTGAAACTAAATTTTTTAGCGATTTTACCTAAGTAGAAACAATCTTCTTTACGCATCTTCGCTTCTTAAATTATGCTTCAGTTGTTTCGTTATTTTCTTCTGCAGCAGGAGCTTCTTCAGCTTCAACTTCAGCAACTTCTTCAACAGCTGGTGTTGCAGCAGCGATAGCATCAGCTTCTGCTTGAGCAGCTGCAGCTAAACGTTTAGCGTTAACATCTTGTTCTGCTTTGAAAGCTTTAGCTTTAACATCAGCTTGTGCTTTAGTTAAACCTTCTTTTTTAGCATCAACTTTTCCAGATTTTGCATCTAACCAAGCGTTTAATTTAGCATCAGCTTGTTCTTGAGTTAGAGCTCCTTTACGGATACCACCGTCAAGGTGATGTTTCAATAAAGCTCCTTTGTAAGAAAGAATTGCTTTTGCAGTATCAGTTGGTTGAGCACCATTGTGCAACCATTTTACTGCGCTATCAAGGTTTAAGTCGATAGTTGCTGGGTTTGTGTTTGGATTGTAAGTACCAATTTTTTCAAGGTATTTACCGTCTCTTTTTGAGCGTGCATCTGCTGCTACAACCCAGTAAAAAGGTTTTCCTTTTTTACCGTGTCTTTGTAATCTAATTTTTACTGACATAATCTTGTGATTAAATTTTGAGGTACTCGACCCCTGTTAATTAAGGGTGCAAAGATACATCTTTTATTGATAAATGCTAATTCGATGTATATTTTAATGAATAGTAAAGGGTTAAGTTGATTTTGACTGGATTTTCTTTAATGAAATTCTAGTTTTTACGCTTTATTGCCTTATTTTTGTTAGTTCAAAAGAGTTTTTATGAAAAAATATTTGCTGTTTCTGGTCGTGATTTTTGCTATATTTTCTTGTGAGGAAAACGTGAGTTTTAACAACCCTTCTTTTCAAGGTATGAAAGATAATGTGTTTTGGAGAGCAGTGGACTCTAAAGCATTCTTGGCTTCTGACGGTTCTTTGATGATTGAAGGATATACTGGAAATGAGGTTTTAACTTTAAGAACCACTTCTACTGCTATTCAAAATTTTCCTTTAGCTACCAGCAACTCTAAAACAGCTGTTTATGTATTGACTGTTGGTGCGGATGAAATTTCCTTTACAACTGGAATTGGGATTGGTGACGGTGAAATTGTTATCACCGAATATGATGATGTAAATAGTACCGTATCAGGAACATTTAAATTTAATGCAGAAAATGCAGACGGCAATCCGTTAGCTGGTGATGTTTTGAATTTTCAACAGGGCGTTTTTTATAAGGTTCCAATAAGTCAGCAAGTTCCGTAAACTATGATAAATTAGAGTATTAAATTACAAAAATCAGATGTTTTGTTAGAATCTTTTGGGTTGACGATTTAAAATAAAATCATAAATAAGCTAATATATAGTAGATTAGAAAATAAATGCAGTACATTTGTTGTATTATTTAAATAAGTACATATGAATATTTTTGTTGGAAGCCTTCCATTCAGTATTGAGGAAGCAGATTTAAGAGAGTCTTTCGAGGCTTACGGAGCAGTTGATTCAGTTAAAATTATTACTGATAAATTTACTGGAAGAAGTAAAGGATTTGGTTTTGTTGAGATGCCAAATGATGACGAAGCTCAAAAAGCAATTGACGAATTGAACGGAGCTACTGTTCAAGGACGTGCAATCGTAGTAAACAAATCTGAGCCTAAACCAGAAGGTGAAAGAAGAAGTTTTAACAATAACAGTCGTGGTGGAGATTCACGCGGTGGTTATGGTGGTGGAAACAGCCGTGGTGGAGAAAACCGTGGTGGTGGAAACAGAGGAGGATATTAATATTTTTTTCTAGCTATAAAAAAAGGTGTCAATGAAAATTGACACCTTTTTTATTTTTTATTGTTTTGTTTAAAGCTGAGTAAAAGCTAAATGGTAGTGTTGTTTTTTCAGGTTGTAATCTTAGCTATTACTCAATTTTAAACAAATGAAACTTTTAAAATTTACAGATTAGCAACTAGCCAGTCACCAACTTCACTAGTTTTGTATGCTTTTGAGTCTTTCGAAGCTAAATCCTCGGTCACAATTCCTTGTTCCAATGATTTGTTAACTACTGTTCTAATAGCCTCTGCTTCTTCTTTTAATCCAAATGCATCTTCAAACATCATTGCTGCAGACAATACTGTCGCTAGTGGATTTGCAATATTTAATCCTGTAGCTTGTGGATAAGATCCATGAATAGGTTCGTACAATGAAGTATGTTCTCCAACAGATGCAGAAGGCATCAATCCCATAGAACCTGAAATTACAGAAGCTTCATCCGTTAATATATCTCCAAATAAGTTTTCTGTAATCAAGACATCATAAGAGTTTGGCCATTGTACTAAACGCATCGCAACAGCATCAACAAATTCATAACTTACTGTTACTTCAGGGTAGTCTTTTTCCATGGCTTGTACGGTTTCTCTCCACAATCTGGAAGTTTCCATTACATTGGCTTTGTCCACACAACATAGTTTTTTAGTTCGGGTCATGGCTAATTCAAAGCCTTTTTTTGCTAAACGTTGTACTTCAGGTCTGGTGTACGTACAGGTGTCGAAAGCTGTTTCGCCATCGTCTTTTCTTCCTTTTTCTCCAAAATAAATTCCTCCGGTAAGTTCTCTCAAGAAAACCAAATCAGTTCCTTCGATGCGTTCTCTTTTCAAAGGAGAATTATCAATCAAAGACGGGAATGTAAAGGTTGGACGTACATTGGCAAACAAGCCTAATTTTTTACGCATCAATAGTAAACCTTGTTCGGGTCTTACAGGTGCACTTGGGTCGTTATCATACTTTGGATGTCCAATGGCTCCGAATAAAACAGCATCAGCTGCCATACAAATTTCATGCGTTTCATCAGGATAAGGAACTCCAACGGCGTCAATGGCACAAGCTCCTGTAAGTGCAGGCGTCCAAGTGATTTCATGGTTGAATTTTTTTGCAATAGCATCCGAAACTTTTACAGCTTCATGGATTACTTCGGGTCCAATTCCGTCTCCGGCTAAAAGGGCTATGTTAAATTTCATTAGGTATATTTTATATTAATATATTTCTATTTATTATTGTGCTGCAACAACATTCAACATCTTTTGTGTTGCAATGATCGCGGCAACTGTTTGGTCTGAATCAAGTCCTCTGGTTTTGAATTCTTTTTCATTATTCGTCCAGGTAATTATGGTTTCGCATAAGGCGTCAGAACTACTTCCTGGCGGAATTCGGACAGCATAATCAATCAATTTAGGTAATTCTAAATTTTTGCTTTTGTATATTTTTGCCAGTGCATTCATAAAAGCATCAAATTGTCCGTCACCCTGTGCGTGCTCTTCAATGATTTCACCGTCTATTTTTAAAGATAAAGTAGTCGATGGACGCATGCCTTTTGCATGAGATAAAATATAGGACTCAACAATAATCTTTTCCTGATAGGTTTGACTATCTAAAACATCAGAGATTATATAAGGTAAATCCTCTTTGGTAACGGTTTCTTTTTTATCACCTAATTCAATAATCCTTTGGGTAACTAACTTTAAATCCTCAGAGTTTAATTGAAGACCCAATTCCTGAAGGTTTTTTTCAATATTAGCTTTTCCGGATGTTTTTCCAAGAGCATATTTTCGTTTTCTTCCAAAACGTTCTGGAAGCAAATCATTAAAATATAAATTATTTTTGTTGTCTCCGTCAGCATGAATACCGGCTGTTTGTGTAAATACATTGTCACCAACAATTGGTTTGTTTGCTGGAATTCTGTATCCTGTAAAAGTTTCGACCAATTTACTCACAGAATATAATGAAGATTCTTTTACGCCAATTTCTATTTGTGGAAAAAAGTCATTGATTACAGCAACAGTGCTTTCAAGTGGAGCATTTCCAGCGCGTTCTCCCATTCCATTTACGGTCACGTGGAGTCCTTGAATACCGGCTTTCACCGCTTCCATTACATTAGCGATGCTTAAATCATAGTCGTTATGTGCATGAAAATCAAAATGAGTATCAGGGTATCTTGCTATAATTTTCGAAATAAATTCAAAAGTTTCTGAAGGAATCAAAACGCCTAAAGTATCCGGTAGCAAGACTCTTTTTATAGGTTGTTTGGTTAGAAAATCTAAATATTCAAACACATATTCAGGGGAATTACGCATTCCGTTACTCCAATCTTCTAAATATACATTGGTCTCAATATTATTTTCCTGAGCCAAAGTTATGGCTTGAGCAATTTCGGTAAAATGCTGTGTGGGTGTTTTTTTTAACTGATGCGTTAAATGATTCAAAGATCCTTTGGTTAATAAATTCTGGACTTTAGCTCCGGTTTTTTTCATCCAATCTATGGAAAGCCCGCCATCTACAAAGGTTAAAACTTCAATTCTATTGGAGTAATTTTTTTCGTTAGCCCAATTCATTATTCCTTTCACACCCTGAAATTCCCCTTCGCTCACGCGTGCAGAAGCAATTTCGATTCTATCAATATTTAATTCTTCCAACAACAATTGCGCAATGGTTAGTTTTTCTGCAGCAGAAAATGATACTCCCGAGGTTTGTTCACCATCACGGAGTGTCGTATCCATTATTTCAATTTTTCTTTTTTTCATTATAAATTTGATGCTAAAAGTAGTTTTGATTTCAGTAATTTGAAGTCTTGCTTTTGTGTTTTTATAAAAAGGTAAAAGCAGTTCTCGGGCTTAATTATACTATTGAACTTTAGATGACTGCTTTTTTATTGTTTGTTTTCTAGTAAGGAAGTTTGTCTGCAAACCCAACAATCTCCTCTTTGATGTTTTGCAAATAATCAATATCATCAAAACCATTAATCATATTATCTTTTTTATAACCAGATATAGCGAAAGATTCTTTTTGACCGGTAGCTTTTAGTATAATAGTTTGTTCCGGAAGGTTGATTTCTAAATTTGTTTTTGGATCAGCTTCAATAGCCTTGAAAATAGTTTCGGCAAATTCTGGACTCACTTGAACTGGTAAAACACCAATATTCAAGCAATTCCCTTTGAAGATATCTGCAAAGAAACTAGAAACAACAGCACGAAATCCGTAATCGTATACTGCCCAAGCTGCGTGCTCTCTTGAAGAACCGGAGCCAAAGTTTTTCCCGCCAACTAATATCTTCCCGCTATACGTTGTGTCATTTAGTACAAAATCTGCTTTTGGAGTGCCATCTCCATTGTATCTCCAGTCACGGAAAAGATTGTCTCCAAAACCAACGCGTTCAGTTGCTTTTAAGAAACGTGCAGGGATTATTTGATCGGTATCCACATTTTCTATTGGTAGTGGCACTGCACTACTGGTCAGGATATTAAATTTATCGTATGCCATTGTGATTTATGATTTTTGATTAACGATTTATGATTTTTGATTTACCGTGAGGAAAATATAATCGTAAACGTTAATATTATTTTGTGTAATGTAAATTGTCTGTTCTAATATGAATGCTGTTAAAGAAATCTGTGATTTGTGGACTAGCGAAATCTGAATTCAGAAATCGTTAATCTTCAATCTGAAATCTTTTAAAACAAATCTCTTGGATCTGTCAATACTCCCGTCACTGCTGCAGCTGCTGCCATAATTGGAGAAGCTAACAAAGTTCTTGAACCTGGACCTTGACGACCTTCGAAGTTTCTGTTTGAGGTGCTTACTGCGTATTTTCCTGCAGGTACTTTATCGTCATTCATTGCTAAACAAGCGGAACAACCCGGCTGGCGTAATACAAAACCAGCTTCAGTAAGAATGTCCAAAAGTCCTTCTTCTTTGATTTGTGCTTCTACAACATGAGATCCCGGAACTAACCAAGCCGTAACATTTTCTGCTTTTTTACGCCCTTTTACAATTTCTGTAAAAGCTCTGAAATCTTCGATTCTACCATTAGTACAACTTCCTAAGAAAACAAAATCGATTGGTTTACCAATCATTACATCGTTTTCTTCAAAACCCATGTAGGCTAACGATTTTTTGTATGTTTCCGCGCC
Organism: Flavobacterium petrolei; assembly: GCF_003314435.2. GTDB lineage: Bacteria > Bacteroidota > Bacteroidia > Flavobacteriales > Flavobacteriaceae > Flavobacterium > Flavobacterium petrolei. The sequence continues at coordinate 1,282,285 of NZ_QNVY02000001.1, forward strand.
ACCTTCCACTTGGTTGGCATTCGGGATATTTTTTGAGATACCAATTCCCATTCCTGGATTTGTACCATAAGTAATCATTGGTTCAATATCTGCAGCATCAATATTTAATTCTGCATCAAAAACAGCATCAGCATCGGTTTTTAACGTTTTCCAATACGCAACAGCTTTATCCCAAGCCTCGCCTTTTGGAGCGTATAATCTTCCTTCTAAGAAATCGAATGTTTTTTGGTCAGGTGCAATCATACCACCACGAGCTCCCATTTCGATACTCAAGTTACAAACAGTCATACGACCTTCTATCGACATATCTTCAAAAACGTTTCCAGCATATTCTGCAAAATATCCGGTACCTCCAGAAGTCGTTAATTGAGAAATAATATAAAGTGCAACGTCTTTTGGACCAACACCTTTGCTCAATTTACCATTTACGTTGATGCGCATTTTCTTTGGTTTTGGTTGCATGATACATTGTGTAGCCATAACCATTTCAACCTCCGAAGTTCCAATACCAAAAGCAATTGCGCCAAAAGCACCATGCGTAGAAGTGTGTGAGTCTCCACAAACAATAGTGGCACCTGGTAAAGTGATTCCGTTTTCAGGACCTACAACGTGTACAATTCCATTTTTTTTATGACCTAATCCCCAGTGAGAAATACCATATTCTGCTGCGTTGTCTTCCAATGCTTTTAGTTGATTGGCAGATAATGCATCTTCAACTGGCAAGTGTTGGTTTATGGTAGGTGTATTATGATCCGCAGTAGCAAAAGTGCGTTCTGGGTATAAAACCGAAATTCCTCGTTCTTTTAAACCTAAAAAAGCTACAGGACTAGTAACTTCATGGATGAAATGACGGTCAATAAAAAACACGTCCGGTCCATCTTCTATCTTACGCACCACGTGCGAATCCCATACTTTGTCAAATAATGTAGTACTCATTTTGATATATTTTAATGTATTTTTTTATAGCCAAGTTGGCTAAGATGATAACTATGAAAGCAAAACTAAAAAAACAATCAATTCTTTACTTATCAATATTTCATTATATACGATACCCAAAATCTCATCCGGATATTTCTTAACTGAATTTTGTCTTTTAGACTTCTTTTTTAGTAGTGTAGTTTTTTATTTAGATAAAGTGTATTGTCAGTTTTTTTAATTTTTTGATATTTATCGAATAGTTAGTATTCATGTCTTAAAAGCGGTTATGATTGTGAATATTTAATTAAATGCGATTTAAATTGATTTTTTTTTTAATTTTAAATTCGCAATTTGACTTTTGTTGAAGCTGTTTTTAAACCTGATTTTATTAGTAAGTTGACTTTTTTTTAATCGTATTGCAGTATTTTTATTTGATGAAATACTACGACATCCAAAAATCAATATGTGGTCTTTTTATCTTTATAACAAAGTACGATTAAGATGATTTCTTCAAAATGATTGTTGTTTTAGTAGGAGAATAGTCCTCAAAAATAAATTTGTTTTTTGTTGTTTATTTGCTTCAATTCTATTCTAAAAAAACTAAATTTGAAATTCATTTTTTGTGATTTTTTAAAATCACAAACACTTCAACTCCAGATATGTACTTAATATTCGATACCGAAACTACAGGATTACCAAAGCGTTGGGGCGCTCCCATTTCAGATACGGATAATTGGCCGCGTTGTATTCAAATTGCTTGGCAGTTGCACGATGATATGGGAAAACTCATCGAGCATCAAGATTATTTGGTCAAGCCCGAAGGTTTTAATATTCCGTATGACGCTGAACGAATTCACGGTATTTCTACGGAACTAGCGGAAGCTGACGGAATCTCTCTGGCGGAAGTTTTGGAAAAATTCAATATTGCCTTAGGCAAAGCCAAATTTATTGTGGGTCAGAATTTAGGTTTTGACATCAATATTATGGGTTGTGAGTTTTATAGAATGGGAGTGGAAAGCCAAATGAGTTCTATGCCAATTCTGGATACCTGTACCGAAGTAACCGCTTCTTTATTAAAATTGCCGGGTGGTCGAGGAGGAAAATTCAAGTTGCCTACGTTAACGGAATTGCACTCTTATCTTTTTAATAAACCTTTCGGCGAAGCGCACAATGCGACTGCCGATGTGGAGGCAACAACGCGTTGTTTCTTAGAGTTAATTCGTAGGGATATTTTCACAAAAGAGGAGCTGGATGTTCCAGCTAGTTATTTTCAAGACTTTCAAAGTAAGAATCCAAGCGAGATTAAACTCATTGGTTTAAAACATATCAATCTCAAGGAAGCTTCGGATAAAATTCGGCAGCAGTTTGGCGAAAAACAAGCTCCGGCTGTTTCCAGAGCAGAACTTTCGGAGAATAAAAAGGTGCTTATTGATGCGCCTTTTGTGCATTTGCACAATCACACCCAATTTTCCGTGCTACAATCTACAATTAGTATTGCGGCATTGGTAAAAGCCGCAGCTCAGCAAAAAATGCCTGCGGTTGCCATGACGGATCATGCGAATTTGATGGGAGCTTTTCATTTCGTGCGCGATATTTTATACCATAATAAGGCAGCTGAAGCCAAAAACAAAGCAGCTATAGAAAATGGCGAGGAACCTACCGAAGTTCCGATGAAACCAATTGTGGGTTGTGAATTTTTTGTGTGTGAAGACCATAAAAATAAGTCAGTAAAAGACAATGGATACCAAATAGTACTTTTGGCGAAGACCAAAAAAGGCTATCATAATTTGGCTAAAATGTCTTCCATCGCGTATACCGAAGGATTTTATTATGTGCCAAGAATCGACAGGAAAGTCATTCAGGAATTCAAAGAAGATATTATTGTTTTGTCTGGAAATCTTTATGGTGAAATCCCAAATAAGATTTTAAACATTGGTGAAAACCAAGCCGAAGAAGCCTTGCTTTGGTGGAAAAACGAATTCAAACAAGATTTTTACATTGAGGTGATGCGTCACAATCAGGAAGATGAAAATCGGGTAAATGCGTCTTTAATTTCATTGGCAAGAAAGCATGATGTCAAAATTATTGCGACAAACAATACCTTTTATATAGACAAAGAAAATTCGAATGCACACGATATTTTGTTGTGTGTGCGAGACGGTGAAAAACAAACTACGCCTATTGGTCGTGGTCGTGGCTATCGTTACGGATTGCCTAATCAGGAATACTATTTCAAGTCGGGAGACGAAATGAAACAGCTTTTCGCCAATTTGCCGGAAGCCATTTCGAATATCTCGGAGATTGTGGATAAGATTGAAATTTTTGATTTGGCACGTGAAGTTTTGCTTCCAAAATTTGAAATCCCGGTTGAATTCAATAATCCCGAAGATGCAGTTGATGGCGGAGTACGAGGTGAAAATGCGTATTTAAGGCATTTAACTTTTGAAGGAGCAAGAAGACGCTATCCCGTAATTACTGAAGAAATTCAGGAACGATTGGATTTTGAATTGTTAACGATTTCCAATTCCGGTTATCCGGGTTATTTCCTGATTGTACAGGATTTAATTGCTGAGGCGAGAAGTATGGGCGTTTCTGTAGGGCCTGGAAGGGGGTCTGCGGCAGGATCCGTGGTGGCATATTGTTTGAAGATTACCAATATTGACCCGTTGATGTACAACCTGCTTTTTGAGCGTTTCCTGAATCCGGATCGTGTGTCACTACCCGATATTGATATCGATTTTGATGATGAAGGCCGAAGCAGTGTAATGGATTATGTAATCCGAAAATACGGTTCAAAACAAGTGGCGCAAATTATCACATACGGTAAAATGGCAACTAAATCGGCGATTCGAGATACCGCTCGTGTATTGGATTTGCCTTTATTCGAAGCCGATAAAATTGCGAAATTGATTCCGGGAATGATGCCGTCAAAATGGAATTTGGCTCGTTTTTTAAATGAAAAAGAAGATATCATTAAAAAGGCGGTTCGTCCAGAAGAATACGATAAAATAAAAGAATTAATAGGTCTTGCTAATGAAGATGATTTAGGAGGAGAAACCATTCAGCAAGCCAAAGTTTTAGAAGGAAATCTTAGAAATACAGGGATTCACGCTTGTGGAGTAATTATTACGCCAAGCGATATTACTGATTTTGTTCCTGTGGCTACCGCCAAAGATTCGGATTTGTATGTGACTCAGTTTGATAACTCGGTTGTGGAAAGTGCTGGATTGCTGAAGATGGACTTCTTGGGTTTGAAAACCCTGACTCTGATAAAAGACACCGTTAAATTAGTAAAATACAGAACCGGAATTGATCTTGATCCAGACACGTTTCCGATTGATGATTTGAAGACGTACGAACTTTTTCAACGGGGAGAAACAGTAGGGATTTTTCAGTATGAGAGTCCTGGAATGCAGAAATACATGAAGGAATTGAAGCCAACAGTATTTCCCGATTTGATTGCGATGAATGCGTTGTATCGTCCTGGTCCAATTGCCTATATTCCGAGTTTCGTTAAGCGAAAAAACGGTGAAGAGGAAATTATTTATGACTTGGATGCCTGCGAAGAATTACTGAAAGATACTTACGGAATTACGGTTTATCAAGAACAAGTAATGCTTTTGTCTCAAAAACTGGCAGATTTCTCTAAAGGTGATGCCGACGTTTTGCGTAAAGCGATGGGAAAAAAGCAAAAAGACGTTTTGGATAAAATGAAACCTAAATTTATCAGTCAGGCTGCCGCCAAAGGCCATGCCGAAGATAAACTGGAGAAAATTTGGAAAGATTGGGAAGCTTTTGCGGAATATGCGTTTAATAAATCACACTCTACTTGTTATGCATGGATTGCATACCAAACAGCATTTTTAAAAGCCAATTATCCAGCCGAATATATGGCTGCGGTTCTTTCGAATAATATGAGTGATATTAAGCAGGTTTCGTTCTTTATGGAAGAGTGTAAACGCATGGGATTACAGGTTTTAGGACCTGATGTAAATGAGTCGTTTTACAAATTTACCGTAAATGACGACTATGCCGTGCGTTTTGGAATGGGAGCCGTAAAAGGTGTGGGGTCTGGAGCTGTTGCAACAATTGTAGAGAATAGGAAAGACGGAAGATACAAGTCGATTTTTGATTTGACCAAGCGTATTGATTTGCGTGCCGCAAATAAAAAAGCATTAGAGAATCTGGTTTTGGCCGGAGGATTCGATTCGTTTTTAGGGACAACGAGAGCGCAGTATTTCCACGATGATGGTGATGGAATTACTTTTTATGAAAAAGCGATTCGGTATGGTGCAAAATTTCAGGAAAATGAGAATTCATCGCAAGTGAGTTTGTTTGGTGACAGCAGTGATGTTCAAATCGCAGAACCTATCGTGCCGCCTTGCGAGGATTGGAGCACGATGGAAAAATTAGCTAAAGAGAAGGAAGTCGTAGGGATTTATATTTCGGGACATCCTTTAGACGATTACAAATTTGAAATGAAATATTTTTGTAATGCCAAACTGGAAGCGTTGAAAAACATGGAATTGCATGTGAGTAAAAACCTTGCGTTTGGAGGAATAATCAATAACGTGCAGCATCGTGTGGCCAAAAATGGAAAAGGTTGGGGCATGTTTACATTAGAAGGATATGATGAAAGTTATGAGTTCCGAATTTTTGGGGAAGAGTATTTAAAGTTTCGTCATTTCTTTATTCAGAATAATTTCACTTTCATGAAAGTACTGGTAAAAGAGGGTTGGACGGACCGAGATACTGGTAAAAAAGGAGAGCCTAGACTACAATTTGTTGAGGTCAAACAATTGCAAGATGTATTAGAAACTTTCGCTAGAAAATTAATTGTGCTGCTAAATATTAAGGATTTAGAAACAGAATTTATCCATAAATTGAGTCACCTTTTTCAAGAAAACAAAGGCGATAACACTGTTTCTTTTGAGGTTATGGAATTGGAAAAAACAAAACGTCTCGTTGCTGTTGCTCCAGTTGAATTAGAAAATGAAGAAGTTGCTTTTGTTGATGAAAATGATAATTCTGAAATGGAAACTCTCGAAATTCCAGACGCTAATGCTGTAGCAAAAGTAGAAGAAGTAGAAGAAGTTAAGGTGGTTACCAAACTAACGATGCCGAGCAGAAAATTGAAAATCAAAATTTCAAATGAATTGCTGGTAGAACTTGAGAAAATGCAAATTAACTTCAAGTTGAATTAAGGGTTTACGGATTGTAAATGATAATGGAGTAATCATAATTTTTTAACTTTTGATGGATTCATGCTGGTGTGAAATTGAATTGTATTCTTTATTCCTATTTTAAAATTCCGTAATCAACTGATTATTATGCATTAATCATTTTTAACATATAATTGGTGGTGTTTGTTATTAAATTTTCAGTGTAAATGGTTTATTTTCGCATAAATGATAATAAACGAAATTATGAAAAAGCAGTTATTTTTATTAGGATTTGCAATTTGTTCTATGACAATGGTAGGGCAAACAGAGAAAAAAGAAAGTTGGTATTTTAAATTGGGAGGATCTTATTTTATCCAAACGGCTGCCACTGAGTTTCCTACTGTAGGTGGGAATGCGGCACTAGATAAAGTGTATGTAGGCGGGAAATTAGTTTCTGAAGAAAGTGTTACAGGTTCATTTGGTGAAGGTTTTAGAACTGGAGCAACTGTTGGCTATAGATTTAATACGCGTTTAGGTGTTGAGATGGGGATAAATTATTATTCTAGTAACGATAAAACAATGGCTCAAACAACTACAGATGCAATTTTTATGTCGGGTGGTCGCCCTGTTTATAATTTTAAATCAGTGGGACAAATCACTGCTTTTGATTTAGCACCTGCTTTAGTTTTATTTTTAGGAGAACAAAATGGTTTTGAACCCTACACAAAAGTTGGAGTTCTTGTGCCAGTTCATGGGGATTTAGAAATTACTACAGATGCAATTGCGCCAACTGGTGTGGCTAGTCCAGCTACCGTGGCTGTTCATAGTGTGGATAAAGTGAAGCCAAATCCTACCGTAGGTTTTATGGCTGCATTAGGAACTTCTTATAAATTAGGAAAACATATTTCTGCATTTGCAGAAGTGGAGTATCGTAATTTTACTGTTCATGGTAAATCGAAAGAAACTACTGAATTTACTATGAATGGTCAAAATGCTTTGGCAGGTAGAAGTCAGGCTCAAATTAATACGAATTATGTTGATCGTTTGGACGTGAATTCAAATAATGCTGCAACTAATCCAAACGGATTGGATTCTAGTAAAGCAATGGATGAATTAAGTTCATATGTTGGAATCAGTGGTCTTGGTTTGACTTTAGGATTGAAATATAGCTTGTAATATCGCTTTTTTATAAATGAAGGGATGCTTGAGAAAGCATCCCTTTTTTTGTTTAAAAAACAGGTTTTGGGAACACGGGTTTTAGCCCTCGTGGTCGAATTGCTAACGCAATTACCTTTTTAGGCTTTTTTAAGCTGGAAAAGATACAGTGTACAGCAGGAAATAGCTTCTGAAAAGAAAAGGTGAAATTTACAGCGAACAAGAATAGGAATTGATAATGGATTAATAGTCAAAACTAATTTGGGAATAGTGTTTGATTTGTTTTTAATTTCTAAATTTGTAATCTAGTTTGAACTATGAAATATTCAAACGATAAACTTTAAATAAAATATTATGGCATTAGCAATAACAGATGCTACTTTTGAAGAAGTAGTTTTGAAATCAGACAAACCTGTAATGGTGGATTTTTGGGCAGCATGGTGCGGACCTTGTAGAATGGTAGGTCCAATCATCGATGAATTAAGCAACGAATATGAAGGAAAAGTTGTTGTAGGGAAAGTTGATGTTGATGCAAACCAAGAATTTGCTGCAAAATACGGAGTTAGAAATATCCCAACAGTATTGGTTTTTCATAATGGTGAAGTAGTAGGAAAACAAGTAGGAGTTGCTCCTAAACAAACTTACGCTGATAGTTTAGACGCTTTGTTGTAATCGGTAGATTATGATTTATATAGAATCTGTATGGATTCAGAGAAAAGGTTTGACGAAAGTCAGGCCTTTTTTTTGTTTAAACTGAATTGATATCAGCTTCTTGATTAAGTTTTGCTTCGGTAATCTTTTAATTTTTAAATCGTTCAATCTTTTAATATATTTGGTAGATGAAGATTGAATCGCAAATAGAGAAAATTTCTAGTTTTCAGCACCTGGAATTGTTGGCTAATCAAGTTGTGGAAGGTTTTATTTCAGGAATGCACAAAAGCCCGTTTCATGGCTTTTCAGCTGAATTTGCCGAGCATAAAGTGTATAATGTTGGCGAAAGTACTAAGCACATTGATTGGAAGTTGTTTGCCAAAACGGATCGTTTGTTTACCAAGCGCTTTGAGGAAGAAACGAATTTGCGGTGTCATATCATTATTGATAATTCCTCATCGATGCATTATCCAAAACTAAAAGACGATCAGAACTTTTTTGAGAATAAGATTGGGTTTTCGGTATTGGCTTCGGCAGTTTTAATGAATCTGTTGAAGAAACAACGCGATGCTGTGGGTCTAAGTGTGTTTTCGGATAGATACGAGTCCTATGCGCCTGAAAAAGGTAGTGATCGCCATCACCGAATGATTTTGAATACACTCGAAGGCTTGCTTGTGAAACCTCCTGTTGAAAAAAAGACAGACACAGTTACATTTTTGCATCAAATAGCGGAGAAAATCCATCGTCGTTCGATGATCATCTTATTTACGGATATGTTTCAGTCCGGTCCAGAATCATCCAGTGAAGAAGTACTCTTTAATGCGCTGCAACATTTGAAACACAACAAGCATAAAGTAGTCCTGTTTCACGTTGTTGATAAGAAAACAGAGTTAAGTTTTGACTTTGATAATGCTCCAAGGAAGTTTATTGATGTGGAAACGGGAGAAGAAGTGGCTGTTTTTGCAGATAATGTGAAGGAAGAATATGAAAAAGAGATGGAAAGTTACTTCAAGAAGTTAGCTTTAACCTGTGCTCAAAATAGAATTAAGTACATTCCGGTGAGTGTGGATGAAAGTTTTGAAAAAATATTAATGACATACTTAGTTGAAAAACAAAACTTTGGATAATAAGGCGAAAATTTATCAATTATTTTTTCAAAAAACGCTTGCGTAAACGGAAATCTATTGTATCTTTGCCACCGCAATAACGCAGAGGTTTGGTAGTTCAGTTGGTTAGAATACATGCCTGTCACGCATGGGGTCGCGGGTTCGAGTCCCGTCCAGACCGCAATATTGGGGAAAGCCTTTCGTAACAGAAAGGCTTTTTTGCCCCATAAGGTTTTTAACGTTAGTTGTGTTGTTTGCTACGAATTTGTAACTCGTAGCGGGTTTAGTAGTTAGACCAATGAAAAGCTTTCCACTTTTGTGGATAGCTTTTTTGATTTAAAAAGAAAGAAGGTTTGGTAGTTCAGTTGGTTAGAATACATGTCTGTCATCTCGTTTTTTGGGACGAGACGGGTTCAATTCCAGAACTGGGTTAAAGAATTAGAATGTTATAGATTAAAATACTGGTTTGGTAGTTCAGTTGGTTAGAATACATGCCTGTCACGCATGGGGTCGCGGGTTCGAGTCCCGTCCAGACCGCCAGTAATAAAAAAGCTTTTCTTAATAGAAAAGCTTTTTTTGTTTTTGTAAAATTCAAATAGTAATCGATATGTATTTTGTTTATATCATAAAAAATCATCAAGGATTATTTTACAAAGGATTTACTCAAAATCTTGAGAAGAGTATTTTTGAGCACAATAATGATTTAAGCCGATATACGTCTGGAAAAAGCCCATGGATTTTGGTTTATTTCAAAGAATTTGAAACCAAAACAGAAGCATTGAAAGAAGAATTACGATTAAAAAAACTTAATGCTGCTTCGATAGAAAGATTATTAAGCGGTTTTCAAGTTTAATAGAACACATGCGTGTCATCTCGTCTTTCGGGACGAGACGGTTTCGAGTACTCTCGTTCCAAAAACGCGATTAGTAATAAAAACGCTTTTTTTGTTTTTGTTAAATTCAAATAGTAATCGATATGTATTTTGTTCATATCATAAAAAATCATCAAGGATTATTTTACAAAGGATTTACTCAAAATCTTGATAAGCGTATTTTTGAACACAATAATAATTTAAGCCGATTCACTTCTGGAAAAAGTCCATGGATTTTGGTGTATTTCAAAGAATTTGAAACAAAAACGGAAGCATTAAAATAAGAATTACGATTAAAAAAACTTAATGTTGCTTCGATAGAAAGGTTAGTAAGCAGTTTTCAAGTTGAATAGAACACATGCCTGTCATCTCGTCTTTCGGGACGAGACGGTTTCGAGTACTCTCGTTCCAAAAACGCGATTAGTAATAAAAAAGCTTTTCTTAATAGAAAAGCTTTTTTTGTTTTTGTAAAATCCAAATAGTAGTCGATATGTATTTTGTTTATATCATAAAAAATCATCAAGGATTATTTTACAAAGGATTTACTCAAAATCTTGAGAAGCGTATTTTTTGAGCACAATAATGATTTAAGCCGATATACGTCTAGAAAAAGCCCATGGATTTTGGTTTATTTCAAAGAATTTGAAACCAAAACAGAAGCATTGAAAGAAGAATTACGATTAAAAAAACTTAATGTTGCTTCGATAGAAAGATTAGTAAGTAATTTTCAAATTGAATAGCACAAATGCCCTATCTCGTCTTTAGGTACGAGACGGTTTCGAGTCCTCTCGTTCCAAAAACGAGACCAGTAATAAAAAGCTTTTCTGTTAAGAAAAGCTTTTTATGTTTTAGTATGTTTATAAATTAAAATAACTCGGATTTATAGTTCCAGACAATCCACACAAACAATCCCAAATACATCACGCAAACTACAAATTTCATAAAGCTGGAAGCTAGAAAACCTGCAAAGGATCCCGCGGCTGCTTTCAAAGCCCGATTATGGTCTTTAAAATCATAAATAAGTTCTCCTATCAACGCGCCAACAAAAGGGCCGATAATGAACCCAAAAGGAACAGGAGCAAGAATCCCAACAATCAAACCGATGTTTGTTCCCCAAATCCCGTACGAGCTACCGCCAAATCTCTTGGTTCCCTTGGCTGGAATCACGTAATCTAAAACGGAAATAACAATTGTAATCAACAAAGCAATTCCTAAAATCCAATAGTTAGCAGGAACAGCATTCGTAAAATAAAGTAATGCTAATCCAACCCAACTCACACTTGGACCTGGTAAAACCGGTAAAAAACTGCCAAGTAAGCCAGTAATGATGCATGCGAAACCAAGAATTAAAAGTAAGATATCCATAAATTTATTTTTAGTAATTTTGAAAACACAAAAGCAACATGTATTTATAAAATGAACAGAATTAAATTAATACAATTATTTTCTGCAACGCTCATCTTTACGCTTTCTTTTTGGTCTGTAAATGCGCAAGAGAAAACGGTAAGTGGTAATGATATGCTTTTGAAAGAGACCATCTATGACGAAAACAGAGTAAAAGTATTGAATTTTTCTTTGAAAGAGTTTGATGCGCTTTTTTTTGAGTTTTTTGAAAAAAAATCGAATCCAAATATTGTACTTACAAAAGAGGAATTTTATACATACACAATTCAAATTGCTGTTTTCTCAGATCGATTGGCAGCTTTGTATCCGGATCAAAAAGAAATTGCTGCCGAAAGTAAAAAGAAATGGTTTGCTGAAAACTACAAAGATTATTTAGTTTTGAAAGCATCTCAAAAAAAATAATTGTATTTTTATAGATTATTAGACCAATTCAAAAACAGAACCTTGAAGCAGTATTACCTCTTTTTAATATTTATATTTTTTAATTCCTGTCAATACTTTGACAAGCAAATTCCTTCGGAAAAGGAATTATTGCAAAAGGAACTGAAATCCATCAACTGGAAAGAAGTCGATGAATACCCATCGGTAGTAGATTGTGAAAAGATTGATAATAAAGCCCAACGTCAACAGTGTTTTTTCGAAGTTTTAACGCAGCTGATTCAAGAGAAATTGAGTGTTGATACACTTTCGGTTCTCTATCCTGAACTGGATACGATCGAAGTTAAGGTGACTGTCTTCCCTAATGCAACGATGCAATTTGAGCCTCAATTTTCAAAGGATTCAGTTGCCTACGACAAAATCAAAATTGACAGTATTCTGAAAGCTCGTTTGGTTGATTTTCCAAAAATTAATCCAGCTATTAAGCGCGGTATTCCAGTAAAAACACAATTTATTATTCCGGTAATTCTAAAAGTAGAGTAGTTTTTTTGGAGCTATTTCCAGTTGTTCACTGTATCTTTTTCTTTTTGGGAGCAAAAATAAAAAGGATGTCGTTTCCACTTGGGCTAGGGCTTTAGTGCATATTAGAATTTTCTACCTTTCCATTCGTATTTCCCAACCAGCGAATACAAAGCCACGCTCACACTAAAAAACGGATATAAGAAACAACTCAAAAGCAAATATCGCATTTTGTTTTTGGACAAAAAATGATTGGTTTTATAAATCAAAATGGTATCAACTGTGAACTTGAAAGTACATGCTAAAAAGACATTTTGAAAAGTAGTTAAGCCTAAGAACCAAGAACCAAGAATTAATAGCCAACTCAGATTCCCAGCAAAAACTAACAATCCCAATCCTTTTCCGAAACTACTTTGATACGAACTCGTTTTTGAGGCCCAGCGAGCGCGTTGGTAAAATAATGATCTCCAATCGTTCATTGGTTTGGTGATGATAATATTATTCTCAGATTTTAGATAATGCACTTTTTCGGCCGATTTTGCAATCGCTTTTTGCAACAAGAATACATCATCGCCACTGGCAATTCCATCATTTCCTTCGAAACCATTCAGCTTCTGGAAAAAGGATTTGGTATATGCAAAGTTGGCGCCATTGCACATAAATTCTTTGTGAATACCAAAACTTCCAATGGTTGCGCCTTGTAAACTCGCCAAATCCAATTGCTGAAAATGATGCAAAAATGAATTGCCAAAATCATACGTTACTGCTCCTGCGATCATCGCAACATCATGAAGCTGAATGTAATTGTCTAAGGTCAATAACCAGTTTGTATTGACTACACAATCGGCATCGGTGGTAATAATCCAATCCGTGGTTACAATTTGCATCGCAGTTACTATTGCATTTTTTTTGGGTGAATTGGAAACCCGAATGTTATTTATGACTGAAACTTTAAACTTTAAATTTGGAATTTTAAATGATTCCTCAGATTCATCGTCGACCAAAATCACTTCAAATAATTCCATCGGATAATTCAACTTTGATAAACTTGCTAGTAAAATAGGCAGATTTTCGGTTTCATTCCGGAAAGGAACAATAATGGAGACTTTTGTTTTTGGCGTTAAGCCGGTATATTCAATTGTATTCACTTTGGTAAAACCATAAATCAGTACAATTATCGCCAAACAATACGTGAAGATTATGATGTATAAAACAATGGTAATCATCATCTTTTATTGCGTTTTGTCTCCTTCTACTTTGGAGAGAATTTTAAAATTCAATACATAATAAATGCCAATTATCACCGGTAAAACCACATTCAAAAACCACATTAAAGTCGAAATGAAAATCACAATCCATTCGTTTACGCCTAAAATCCCAAAGAAATAAACGGCGACACTTCCTTTTACGGCAAAGTCTAAAAATTGAAAAGTAGGCAAGGAGGAAGCCAAGAAATAAACAGACGAAATGGTTGCAATCAACGTAAAATAAGGTAAATCAACATCAAAAGCCAGAAACAAAAAGTAGTATTGGTGTGAGAAAACGAGATAGCGGCAAATGCCTAAAAAGATGTTTTTTTGATGAATCGATTTTGGGATTTCATTAATCTTATGAATCAGTTTTTCGATAGAATAGCCTTTGATAGTAATTTTTTTGATTGAAAATAAAATAATGAAAAGTAGTAGGAGCATTCCAAAAAGCAGCATTACCGTTTTTGTGGTAATCACATTGTACTGCGCATTAAAATACAACAACCCAAAAATTCCAAAAATAACGGTCAATATCATTTGGATTCCGTTGCAAATCAGATTCAAGAAAATGACTTTTTTAGTATTTGATTTATCAAAAAACAACGCTTTTCCAGCATATTCACCAACTCCATTCGGCGTAAAAATTCCCGCGGTTAATGCGCCAAGAACTTGTTTGGTTGCTTTTCCCAAAGATATTTTATGGATAAATTTTACTAAGTTTTGCCATTTCAAGATTTCAAAAAACCGATTCAAAACACTTAATAACAAAATAAACGCGATTCCGCCAATCGATTGATTTTTTTGGAATAGAACAATGAATTTCTGCCAATCTAATTTGTCATTATTAGCTACTTGATTGTAAATAAAATAAAACGCACCGCCGACAATCAAAAGTTTGATTAGAAGTACTAGGAATTGCTTAGTTTTGTGTGGAATTGAAATCATTGGTGCAAAGTAACAAAACTTTAAACTTTTAGACTTTAAACTTTAAACTAAATCATTGGCAAACGAACGTATCATATTAGGAATTGACCCGGGAACGACGATTATGGGTTTTGGATTGATAAAAATTGTCAATAAAAAAATGGAGTTTTTGCAACTGAACGAATTGCAATTGTCCAAATACGACAATCATTATCAAAAACTAAAAATCATTTTTGAGCGTACGATTGAGCTAATCGATACACACAATCCAGATGAAATTGCAATCGAAGCGCCTTTCTTTGGTAAAAACGTGCAATCTATGCTAAAGTTGGGACGCGCACAAGGCGTTGCCATGGCTGCGGGACTTTCGAGAGATATTCCAATCACCGAATACGAACCAAAAAAAATAAAAATGGCAATTACCGGAAACGGAAATGCTAGCAAAGAACAAGTTGCCAAAATGCTACAGCAATTATTAGGATTGAAGGAATTACCTAAAAATCTGGATTCAACTGATGGATTGGCAGCCGCAGTTTGTCATTTTTTCAATTCTGGAAAAGTGGTTGGTGCCAAAAGTTATACCGGTTGGGATGCTTTTGTTAAACAAAACGAAGAACGAGTTAAAAAATAGTAGTCGGTTTTCAGTTTGCAGAACTGACTACTAAAACTGACCACTAAATACTAATAAATGAGCGGAATCTACATTCATATCCCTTTTTGCAAGCAGGCGTGTCATTACTGCGATTTTCACTTTTCGACTTCGATGAAGAAGAAAGAAGAAATGGTTTTGGCTATTGCCAAAGAAATTCAAATGCGTAAAAGTGAGTTTGAGAATCAAGAAGTCGAAACCATTTATTTCGGTGGAGGAACGCCAAGTGTTTTAAGTTCTGAAGAAATTAATTTTTTGATTGCTGCAGTTTATAGCAATTATTCTGTGATTGAAAATCCCGAAATCACACTGGAAGCCAATCCGGATGATTTGTCAAGCGAACGAATAATTGAATTGTCTAAAAGTAAAATTAATCGATTAAGCATCGGGATTCAATCGTTTTTTGAAGACGATTTGCAACTGATGAATAGAGCTCATAATTCGGCGGAAGCCAAAAAATGTTTGGAAGAAGCCACTAAGTATTTCGACAATATTTCCCTCGATTTAATTTACGGAATTCCCAGAATGAGTAATGAGAAATGGAAACAAAATATTGAAACAGCACTGTCTTTTGGTATCCCGCATATTTCTAGTTATGCCTTGACAGTGGAACCAAAAACCGCTTTGAATAAACTGATTCAAACGGGAAAAATTGCTGCTCCTAAAGATGAAGTAGCGCAAGAGCATTTTGCTATTTTGGTAGAAACGCTTGAAGCCAATGATTTTATTCATTACGAATTATCAAATTTTGGGAAGGAAAACTATTTCTCCAAGAATAATTCGGCGTATTGGTTGGGGAAAAAATACATTGGAATTGGTCCTTCGGCGCACAGCTATGATGGCATTTCGAGAAGTTGGAATGTGTCGAATAATTCGCTGTATATAAAATCCATTCAAGAAAATAAACTGCCTAACGAAACTGAAATCCTTTCGATTACGGATCGTTACAACGAATATGTTATGACGGGTTTACGAACGATTTGGGGTGTTTCTTTGGATAGAATTGAAACCGAATTTGGAATTATTTATTTGGAATATTTGAACAAACGATCTCAAAAATTCATTGGTGATGATTTAGTTTTTATCGAAAATAACATTCTAAAACCGACTCCAAAAGGAAAGTTTTTGACGGATGGAATTGCATCAGACTTATTTTACTTAAATTTGGAAGAGTAACGTAACCGCAAAGGTCGCAAAGGTCGCAAAGTTGAAAGGAATTTTGTGTCGTAGCGTCTGATTAGCATAAAAAATAACTTGTGTTAGCAACAGTTCAATATAACAATCAAACAATTAAAGTCAACCTATCAAAACCCATTGATATTTCGATTCCATTGACAAATACAGATGAAAATCCAATTGCTTGGTATATCGAAAAACCAATTATTGAACCCGTGGTTTTTGGGGATTGGATAGGGAAAGTTTCGGAAGGGAAATCTTCGACAAACTTTAATAATATTTTCTTCAATCCCCACGGGCACGGAACGCACACGGAATGTCTGGGGCATATTACACGGGAATTTTACAGCATTAATCAGTCGTTGAAACAGTTTTTCTTTTTGGCTGAATTGATTTCGGTTGTGCCGGAATTGCAAGGGGAAGACTTGGTTATTACACTGGATAACATCTTGAATGCGCTCGATGTGACACTGAAATTAGGTGTTCCAAAAGAAGCTCTAATCATTAGAACACTTCCTAATTTTAAAATAAAAAAATCTTTAAAATATTCGAATACCAATCCGCCATATCTTTCTGAAGAGGCTGCCCGTTTCATTCGCGAAAGCGGTATTCAGCATTTATTGATTGATCTGCCTAGTGTGGATAAAGAAAAAGATGATGGAAAATTACTGGCGCACAAAGCCTTTTGGAATGTCAAAGATGTCAACAATCTGAATGCTGATGCACGATTGGACTGTACGATTACCGAATTGATTTTTGTTCCAGATGAAGTGAAAGATGGCACTTATTTGCTGAATATACAAATCGCATCTTTTGAGAATGACGCGAGTCCGAGCAAGCCTGTTTTGTATGCTATTTTAAATGAGGAATCAAAATAATTTTACAAAATGAATTTAGAAACGTACTACGAATATTGCTTGTCTAAAAAAGGAGTGACGGAACATTTCCCTTTTGATGAAGATACTTTAGTTTTTAAAGTAGGCGGAAAAATGTTTGCATTATCGTCTTTAAGTCAATGGGAGAAAGGGCAACCGTCAGTCAATTTAAAATGTGATCCGGAGCGTGCCGAGGAATTACGAGCGGAATACGATGACATTCAGCCCGGTTTTCACATGAGTAAAACCCATTGGAATACAATTGCTGTAAATGAATCGGTTTCAGATAATTTAATTAGAGAGTTGATTGATCATTCCTATGAGTTGGTTTTCGGAAGTTTAACAAAGAAGATGCAATCAGAACTTTACAGTGGTTAAAAACCATTCGTCGCTTAAAATCAGTTGTTCGACTACAGTAAATGGCTATTTTATCGAAAATTAGGGTATATCATCTCTAATTTATTTATTTTTAAAAATTACATTATATAAAACAGATGAATAAATTACTAAATATTTTATTAATTGAAGATGATGCTATTGAAGTTATGAAATTCAATAGAGTTTTAAGTACCTTAGATATTAAGCATAAAATTCTAGAAGCAAATAATGGAGAAGAAGCAATTAAAATATTAAAAGAAAAAGAAACTGTTCCGGATATTATTGTGCTGGATTTAAATATGCCAAAAATGAACGGAATTGAATTTTTAAGGATATTAAAAGCTGACGAATATTTAAAATACATCCCAGCCGTGATTTTAACTACATCAAACAATAGGAAAGATATATTAGAATGTTACAAAATTGGAATTGCGGGTTATCTATTAAAACCTCTTAAATACGATGACTACATCGATCGAATAAAACATCTAATAGAATACTGGAGTAGAAATGAATTAATATCTCAGTAGATATGTATGGAATTGTTAATAAGGCGATAGAAGAATTAGTCATAGCTAATTTTGGTGCGAATAAATGGGAAGCCATTAAATTACGCAGTGGTGTAGATGTTGATTATTTTATAAGCAGTGAGCCCTATGATGATGATTTGACTTTTAAGTTGGCTCAGGCAGTTTCTAATGAAATGGGCATGACATTGAGTGCTGTTTTAATTGCGTTTGGAGAATGGTGGGTTGTAAAAACAACAAAAGATAAGTACGGTGGTTTAATGGAAGCAGGGGGAGATAATTTAAAAGAATTTTTAATAAACTTACCTCTTTTTCATAATAGAGTGATGCTGATTTATCCAAAACTGACTCCGCCAGAATTCAAAGTTACTGAAGTCACTGAAAACAGTATTCATTTGCATTATTTTTCAAAAAGAGAAGGGCTTCAAGATTTTGTAAGAGGGATAATCCAAGGACTGGGAATAATGTATCATACGCCGGTAACCATAAGTTTAATTCAAACTCGAGACGAGGGTAGTTCACATGAAATTTTTTATGTAAATTGGTAAAAAAAAAGAATGAAAAACTTAGGATTTCAATTTGATGAAAACAGCTTCAATAAGTTGTTTCCTTTTTATATTCTAATTGATTCTAATCTAAAAATAATAGGGTTGGGTAAAAGTTTATCTAAGACTTTTCCATCAATCAAATTAAACGACAATTTTGCTTCAACTTTTGAAGTAAAAAGGCCTTATATTGAAAATTCCACCACTGACGGATTAAAAACAATTATTGATCAACTTGTCGTTTTAGGAACAACAGATGATTCTGTTGATTTAAGAGGTCAATTTCAAGAATATAAAGATTCTATTTTATTTGTAGGTTCTCCATGGTTTATTTCAATGAACCAAGTTATAGAAAAAAAACTAACATTTCACGATTTTGCTTTTCACGATCCTTTATTGGACCTTCTTCATGTGCTGAAAACGCAAGAAATAACTACTCAGGAACTTAAAGAGTTGTTGGATAGAATTAATAATCAAAAAAAAGATTTAAAAAGGGATCAGCAAGAGTTAAACAGGCTTTCTCTTGTGGCTAGTGCTAATGAGAATGGAGTTGTTTTTACTAGACCAGACGGTATTATTTTTTGGTGTAATGATGCTTTTTTAAAATTGACAGGCTTTTCTAAAGAAGAAATAATTGGAAAAACTCCTGTTGAGGTTGGCAAATGTGAGTTTACAAATAAAGAAGATTTAAATAAAATGATTGACCCATTTTTTAAAGGGGAAACATTTGACGTAGAATTAGTTCATGGTCGTAAAGACGGAAGCTATTTTTGGACTAAAACGAAAGGACAACCTATTCTGGATTCAGCAGGAAATGTTATTCAGTATTTTGCAATGATTGAAGATGTAACTGAAAAAAAGAATGCTGATTTTAAATTAATTGAATCGGAAGACAGGCTTTCATTTCTAATTCTGAACCTGCAAACGGGTGTTATTCTAGAAGATGAAGACAGAAGAGTTTTATTGGTAAATAAAAAATTCTGCTCGATGTTTGATTTTGAAGAAGAGCCGGATCTTTTAATCGGGATGGATTACTCTAATTCTGTAGAGGATTTAAAACGGTTTTTCAAAAATCCGGATTTATATGTAGCAAGATTAAATAGTATCCTCAAAGCTAAAGAGCCTGTTTATAATGAAGAATTAGAGCTCGTAGACGGTAGGTTTTTTGAGAGAAGCTATATTCCCATTTTTAGAGATGGTATCTATAAAGGAAATCTTAGGTCCTATGTGGATATTACCTTAAAAAAGAATCATCAAACATTATTGCAAAACGAAAAAGAGAAATACAGTAGCATCATTGCCAATATGAACTTAGGTTTGGTTGAGGTTGATCAAAACGATTGTATCACTTTAGTGAATCATAGTTTTAGTGAAATTAGTGGCTACAGTATGGAGGAATTAGTTGGGAAAAATGCTTCAGATCTATTTCTGACCAAAGAAAGTAAAGAGTTTGTTGGTACAAAAAATATATTACGGACTCAAAGGGTATCAGATTCATATGAAATACAAATAAAAAATAAAACGGGAGAGAACAGACATTGGCTAATCAGTGGCGCACCAAATTATGATATCAATGGAAAAATTGTTGGTTCCATAGGAATTCATCTGGATATAACTGAGCAAAAAGAGCAAGAAGAAAAAATTTATTTGCTCTCCTTAATTGCTGAAAAAAATATAAATGCAGTTGTGATTTCTGATGCACAGGGCAATACAGAATGGGTTAATTCCAGTTTTGAGAAAATGTCTGGCTACACTAAAGAGGAATTGGTAGGAATAAAACCAGGGAATCTGTTGCAGGGTAAAGAGACAAACCCTGAAACTATTCGGTATTTAAAAGATCAAATTAGCAAAGGTCAACCCTTTAATTGTGAAATTGTAAATTACACAAAAACGGGGGAGAAATATTGGGTAAAAATACAAGGGCAAGCTTTATATAATAAAAAAGGTGAAATAGTCCGATACTTTGCTATTGAAGAAAATATATCTAACAAGAAATTATTAGAAAATCAAAGAGAAGAATTGGTTGCAAGATTAGCAAAAACAAATAAAGAACTCGAAGATTATGCCCAAATAGTTTCCCATGATTTAAAATCACCTTTGCGTAGTATTCATTCTCTAATTTCGTGGATAAAAGAGGATAGTGATAAAGCATTTAGTGAGCAAACTTTAGGATATTTTTCAATGATTGAAAATAAAGTAGAAAAAATGGATCATTTAATCGAGGGGATATTGACCTATTCTAAAATTGATAAAGAAAATCTAACTTTAGAAAGTGTAAATACACATCAAATCATACAAAGCATCATTGATATAATTCACATTCCCAAACATGTGACCATTGCTATAAAAAATACATTACCTATACTCATGGCAGATCGTTATAGAATTCAGCAATTATTCCAAAACATTATAGGAAATGCTGTAAATTATATAGAACGGGATCCTGGTTATGTAGAAATAGCTTCAGAAGAATACGTTGATCATTATGTAATCTCTGTTAAAGATAATGGCGTAGGAATTGCAAAAGAACATTATGAAAAAGTATTTAAGACTTTTCAATCATATACTAAAAGTGAGCATTCCACAGGACTTGGCTTGGCAATCGTAAAGAAAATTATTGAGGCCTATAATGGTAAAATTTGGATCGAAAGTGAATTAGGAGAGGGGTCAACCTTTTTTGTAAAACTTAATAAATAACTATGAAAATTATTCAGGCTTCAAAAGTGGAAAATCAAGGTTGGAACTATTTACAAAAAAAAGTAACATTAAAAAATCCGTTGGTTTTAGTGTTCGCCAATAGATTGCTTTTGGAGGATGATGCTGTAATAGAGAGTATCCGAAAAGAATTTCCCTATGAACATTTAGTTTTTGGATCAACAGCGGGGGAAATTGTTTCCTGCAACGTATTTGATAATTCTATTTCAGTGACAGCAATAGAGTTTGAAAAAAGCTCTTTTGTAGTGAAACGGGAAAATATTTTAGACTACGGCAAAGATGCCCAAACACTAGGCAAAACGCTATATAATAAAATTCCTAAAGAGAACTTAAAACACTTATTTGTTTTGTCCGAGGGTAGTTTTGTAAATGGAAGCTCTTTAATAAAAGGTTTAGAAAATGATATTGATCTGGAAGTTTCTATAACTGGCGGAATGTGCGGCGATGATGCACGATTCGAAAAAACAGTTGCTTCGTACAAAGAAAATCCTAAAGAAGGAGAAGTGATTTTAATTGGTTTTTATGGAGATACGTTAGAGATATCTTACGCAAGTTTTGGTGGTTGGATTCCATTTGGACCAGAAAGAATTATTACAAAATCAGAGGCAAATATTCTTTATGAAATTGATGGGCAGCCAGCACTTGATTTGTATAAAAAATACTTGGGAGATAAAGCCAGTGAATTGCCTCAAGCTTCCTTGTTATATCCTTTAAATGTAACTCCGGAAGGTAAAAAGGAACCTGTCGTTCGAACTATTTTGAACATTAACAATGATGATCAGTTCATGATTTTAGCGGGTGATGTGCCAATGAACGCAAGAGTGCAGTTAATGATGGCATCTGTAGACGGAATTGCAACTGGAGCACAAATTGCTGCTGAATTTGCGATGAAAAATCGTAAAGCCGATCCGGAATTAGCCATCTTAGTAAGTTGTATAGGCAGAAGACTAGTGATGAACCAAAGAATAGAAGAAGAAGTTGAGCATGTTCGTGAGACTATTGGAGAAAAAATTCCAATGACTGGATTTTACTCATACGGGGAGATGGCACCTTTTAATGAAAGTACTTCTTGTGAACTTCATAATCAAACAATGACGTTAACCCTAATTAGCGAGTAATGAATTCATTATTAAAAAGACAAATAGACAAAAAACTTAAAGGCGGACTGAACGATTTAGATATCTTTCTAGCGGCGATTGATGATTCCTATAACAATTTTGAAAATCAGATAGGCTTACTGCATAGAGCAATGAAAATTAGTTCTGATGAACTTTTTGAAGCCAATCAAAAATTAAGAGATGAAGCGGGGAGTTTAAAAGAAGTCAATAAAAATTTGCAGTTTATTCTTAATTCTATGAGTCTGGATGTAGCAATTACATCAAATGTTGATTCCTTTAATTCGTCAGAATATATTAAGCAACAATCAGTAGAAATTATCAAAATCAATAAGCAAAGAGAGGAATTACTTTTGAATCTTGAAAAACAAAATCAGGTTTTAAATGAATATGCTCATATGGTTTCCCATGATTTAAAAGCACCTTTGCGGAGCATTGATACATTGATAAACTGGTTTATTGAAGATAATCAGGCAATGATGAATGAAACTAACTTGAAATCATTGAATTTAATTCTTTCTAATGTGGAGAAAATGGATTTTTTAATTAAAGGAATCCTAAACTATACTGCTATTGATAATAAAGAAAATCAAGACAGAATAATTGATTTAAATATTTTGATAGAGGAAACTTTAAGAACCATACATATTTCTGAACACGTCAAAATCAAAATTAAGAATCACCTGCCCAAAGTATTTGGAAATGACTTTAGATATAAACAGCTATTTCAAAACTTAATACAGAACGCCATAAAGTACAATGATAAAGAAAATATTACTGTCGAAATTGGAAATTTAGAAAGTGATACGGAAATTAGTTTTTATGTAAAAGACAACGGAATTGGTATTCCAGAACAGTACCAGACTAGAATTTTTGATATTTTCTCTAAATTAGAAAATAATGACCCGTCTTCAGGGATTGGACTTTCTATTGTGAAAAAAATTATTGACTTTTACAATGGTACCATTTGGCTGGAAAGCCAAGAAAATATAGGAACAACTTTTCATTTTACGATACCCAAAGAAAATGGAGCAGCCTAATCTAACCTACATCAACGATCTCTCAGGAGATAATCTTGAATTCAGAGCTAAATTAATTGGTATTCTTAAAAAGGAACTTCCCGAAGAAATAAATGGCTATTCAGAACAAATGGCAAACACTATTTTTGTCGAGGCTGCGCAATCAGTTCATAAACTAAAACATAAAATATCTATACTTGGTTTAGAAAAAAGTTATTATATTGCTGAAGAATATGAAGTTAATCTAAAAAATAACTCTACAAGTCTCCGTGCTGATTTTGAAACTATTTTGAAAATTATGCAAGAGTTTGTAAACCGTTTGTAACACCTCTTACTGTATGAATTGCATTACTATAGATGACGAAGAGATGGCAAGAGCTATTATTACTCAGATGATCACTGTATATCCTGAACTTAACCTAATGCAGGAGTTTCCGAATGCTATGCAGGCTATAAAATTCTTAAATAACAATGATGTTGATTTAATCTTTTTAGACATTCATATGCCTGATTTTACAGGATTTGATTTCATTCAAAGTTTAAAAAATCCTCCAAAAATAATTTTAGTCACCTCTGATAAAAAATTTGCTATAGAAGCTTTTGAGTACGAGTGCATAGTAGATTATTTAGTAAAGCCCATTACTGGAGATCGATTTCAAAAAGCAATTCAAAAAGCAAATGCCTATAAAATCACTTCCAAAGCAACAGAAATTAAACAAATTGTTGAGGATAATGCAAATGAGTTTTATATCAACATAGACCGGAGATTGATAAAAATTGAAATGGCATCTGTAAATATTGTAGAAGCCAAGGGGGATTATATCCATATAAAAACCGAGAGCAAAAATTATGTAGTTCATTCTACCCTAAAGAAAATAGAAGATAAATTACCAAAAGATTTATTTTTAAAAGTACATCGATCCTTTATTATCAACACTAAAAAAATTATTGATATTAAAGACAATAGTGTCTTAATTGCCAAAGATGTAATTCCAGTAAGTCGTTCTAACAAAACGGAGCTTCTAAAAAGAATAAATGTCTTGTAAAATATAGCTATTAAATTACAAAATCATCTAAAAAATACACTTCATCGATTAAAATTGCTTTTAACCGTCATTGTGCTTATTTTTGCCGGGTATTTATAATATTAGCTATGAAAGTAAAATTACTTAATGCACCCATTATTTTTTTAGATTATTCCGGGGATGTACTCACAGGATATTATTTAATATCTAACCGTTGGACAGTACTAAACGACGTTTACATAACTTTTGTTAGAAGAAAAGGTATTGGATATTGTTACAATTTGACTTGGGCTGGACCTTTAACAAAATCTGAAGCTGAAAAATTAAGCTGTGATAATGAAACTATACTTGCAGTAAGGCATGATGTCATAAAGCCTTTTTTACAGTTTCTTGATGATGAAGTGTTTTTACCCAATAGTGTTGAGGTTCGAACAATAATTGGTCTTGATTGTGATCAATTAAATTTAGCAAATTAAGTCATTTAGATATGAATTATTTAATACTGTTTTTGGTTAAGGGCTCTCATTATACGAGTCAGGTATAAAGTGATGATGTTTCACCTGCAGCAAATGTCTATTCGTCGAAAAATTAGATGTCTACGCAAGAATACTCATGATCTTTGTGCCTTTATTAACAAGTATAGTTAAAAAATTATGGCAATTCAAATCACATATAATGGAGGAGTTTATGAAATAAATGGGTTGTTAAACTCTCAAAATGGAGAGTCTTTAAAAAATCATTTTGAAACGCTCATGATTCATTCCAATGCAATGGTTCTCTCTTTGAATAAAGTCCTTGATATAGATTGTAATGCAGCTAATATTTTATCGGATTTACATAAAAAAGCCGATTTGTGCGACATATTATTTTACATCATTGGCAGAGAAAATAAAAAAGTACAAGAATTGTTTAACGTCTTGAATTATCATGACATTCTCCTTTAATAACCACATATTTTGTGTGATAATTAACATATTTAAATCATTTAGTTACGCTAATTAAATGATTTTCAGTTTAGTTAATAAGAGCAATTCTACTTCTGTCAAATAATGGTTTAACAGTTTTTATCTCATAAATCATTACAGTTTAAGTCGTTAAATTTGGCTCTTTAAGCATGTTTTTATTTATTCACCCATTTGCAGTAATAACTTTTCAGACTTTATCTTCTAAATATTACTTTTTGTGTACCCATAAAAAACGTAGCGTACTTGCAAATATGATTATTAATATGTCGTTTTAAATAGTATGGTGTTAGATTTTTTAAAGTTAGTTCATAATTCGATATTATTAGCGTAATGATTTAATAACCGTCGGTAAGTTCATTACACAGAGGAAACACGAATATTTTTATTTAAAAAGAGATTATGCAATTTGCATAGTCTCTTTTTTTTATGGATTTCATTTGGTTTTCAAAAGTTTAACAAAGAAATTGCAAAGCGAAATTCAGGAATTAGAAAATTAGGCATTACTTTTGCCAATAAAGTTGGATTAAAAAAACATAAACGCGCACTGAAATAAATTCTGCCTATCATATGAAAGAACAATTTAAAAAGTTTTTAAACGAAGAACAAGACCCAAAGGCTATTGAGAAAATCGCTTCAAAACTGAGTGATTTATTGATGAAAAATGAAGAAATAGGTTATATAGCTGTTCAAAAAAAACCAGCAATTACCGTTTTACCGGACAGTATTGTTTTGACCAATAAAAGAATTATTATTTGTCAGCCTAAAAATCTGGGACTTTCAATGAATTTCATTGATTACACTTGGGACGAAATAGAAGGTACTTTTGTGAAAGAAAATATTTTGGGTTCTGAGTTTTCTTTTACAACCAGAACGAATATGGAAGTTTCTATCGATTATATCCCTAAAATTCAAGCGAGAAAGATTTTTACGTACGCCAAAGAACAATTGGATATATTAAAAGTTGGGTCTGTATTGAATGCAACCATGATGGATGAAGTTCCAGTTTCTCCAATAGAAGAAGTAGAGATTATTGAAGAGATGGAAACAGAAGAAGTGACCAGTTTTGCTGAAATAATGCCTGTTTCACAGCCCAATTTTATTGCTGAAAATCAAGTATTCGAAGACGTTCCATCAAGTCCGAAAGACAAATCGTTGAGTGATTTATCGCAAGACGAACTTTTTGAAAAATTACAGAATTATAAAAAATTATTGGACAACGGATTAATTTTACAAGGCGAATATGATGCTTTCAAAAAAGAAATTTTGAGTCATATGTAGTTTCGTCTAGAGCGCTAAGGAATAAATAATAAAAAACCCGACACTTGATAGTTGTCGGGCTTTGTTTTTATTATAAAGTTCTTTTCTGCTTTTCTACAAAATTATTAGATTGTAATTCTAGTAAATCGGTAGCGTTTTTTCGTTGTAAATCATATAACTGTTTGTCGTCAGCAATGTCTCCGTAGACTTTGTCGTGCATCGTGGCGCTAGTTTTTACCAATAAAGTACGTTGGTATTTGTCTTGTTCGATTGTTGCTTTCAAAGCTGTTTCCAGATCTTCCAGTTTATAATCATATTCTCCTTTTGGAGATAGAAGTTTAGCAATAATAGGAGAAGTTTCAATAGCTAAAAACAAGAGCATGATAAAAAACGAAGGCAGCCACGGTAATTTGTCCAAGGCATTGATTCGTGCCATTAAACCATCAAATCCATCAATAATAGGTTGTGTTTCGCTAACTTTCTTGTCTAAATCGGTTTGCAGCGTTTTGGTATTTTTCTCCATTTCGGCAATTTTAGCCAAATTGGTTTTTTGTAAGGTGTCCAGTTCTTGTTTTGCCAAATCATGTTTGGCAATTTTTTCTTTAAAAACGGGACCTTTGCCTAATTTTTTGGTTCCAGCAGTTCCTTCAGCTTCTGTGATGTAGGTTTCATACAGCGTGTTTACTTCTTTTTCTTTGTTTGTGATTTCCGATTTTAATTTATCGATTTCTGTTTTATTTTTATCCAAATCCGATTTGAAATAATTAGCCACTTCTTTTTTATTATTCAAAGCCATAGCATTTTTCTCTTTTAACAAAACAGTATTAATTTCTTTTTCGAAGATTTTAATTTCTAATGGTTTCGAAATAACTATCGCAATAATCACTGCCAAAATAATTCGGGGAGTTGCCTGTAGAAATTCACTTCCTATTTTGTCTCTTTTTCGAATAGTGGAAACAATAAAACGATCGAGATTAAAAAT
Organism: Flavobacterium petrolei; assembly: GCF_003314435.2. GTDB lineage: Bacteria > Bacteroidota > Bacteroidia > Flavobacteriales > Flavobacteriaceae > Flavobacterium > Flavobacterium petrolei. The sequence continues at coordinate 1,309,851 of NZ_QNVY02000001.1, forward strand.
AAGTAAACTCCAAACGATACCAAATGCGATTGCGGGATATATACTGTCAAAGACAGTAAATAATGCATAAGAACTGGCAAGGAAAGCCATGACAGCGGTAAAGAAAACGGTGGCGCCAATACCTACATATTTGGTTTGTTCGCCTTCGGAACAGCCTTCAAGTAGGTCTTTGTCAGCTCCGGAACAAAGGATAAAAAATTGTTTTAACATGATTGATGATTTTTTGAATGATGATTACAAATTTAACGCCAAAAAATGAATCTTGGTATAAATAATTGATATGTATTTATTTAAGGCATTTTGTTACGGTTTGTACCAAATAAAAGAGAGCTGCTCACAAGGAACAGCTCTCTTTCTTTTTTGAATTATAATTAACTTATGCGATTGGTGCTCCCGCCATAATCTCGGCATTGGCAAATTCTTCAAATTTGGCAAAGTTAGCTTTAAATTTTTGAGCTAATTCTACCGCTTTTTTATCATATAGTTCTGGATCTTCCCACGTGTTTCTCGGATTCAATATTTCACTAGGAACATTTGGACAGGTTTGCGGTTTTGCAATTCCAAAAACTTGGTGGTTCTCGTAAGCAACATCGTCCAATTCTCCGTTTAATGCAGCGGTAATCATGGCACGCGTGTATTTCAATTTCATGCGGCTTCCTATTCCGTATGGACCACCTGTCCAACCTGTATTGATTAACCAAACTTTTACATTGGCATCTTTCATTTTTTTACTCAACATTTCAGCATATTTCGTTGGGTGTAATGGCATAAATGGCGCACCAAAACAAGCAGAGAAATTAGGTTGAGGTTCTGTAATTCCAGCTTCGGTACCTGCTACTTTTGCTGTGTAACCAGAAATAAAATGATACGCAGCCTGTCCTGGAGTAAGTTTAGAAATTGGAGGTAATATTCCGAATGAATCGGCCGTTAAGAAAAATATGTTTTTTGGATTTTTCCCAATGGATCCTGGTTGTATGTTATCAATATGAAAAATAGGATAACTTACGCGGGTATTTTGAGTGATGGAAATATCCTCAAAATCTACTTCATTGGAGTCTTTATTGATGATTACATTTTCAAGGATTGCTCCTTTTTTTATGGCCCTAAAAATGTCTGGCTCGTTTTCTTCGGACAGATTAATCACTTTTGCATAACAACCGCCTTCAAAGTTGAAAACCGTATTTTCATTTGTCCAACCATGTTCATCGTCACCAATTAATTTTCGGTCTGGATCAGCAGATAAAGTTGTTTTTCCAGTTCCTGATAATCCAAAGAAAATAGCAGTGTCACCATCTTTTCCAACATTGGCACTGCAATGCATTGGTAAAGTATTTTTGAAAACTGGCAAAATAAAATTCAAAGCAGAAAAAATTCCTTTTTTCATTTCCCCGGTATATCCAGTTCCACCTATCAAAACTACTTTTCTGGTAAAGTCAAGAATGGCAAAATTGCTTTGACGTGTTCCGTCTACCGCTGGATCTGCCATAAAACTTGGTACACATAAAAGAGTCCATTCTGGGTCGAAATTTGCTAATTCTTCCATTTCAGGTCTCAAAAACATGTTGTAACAAAATAAATTTGCCCAAGGAGTTTCTGTGATCACACGAACATTTAATCTATAATTGGGGTCAGAACATACATAAGAATCTCTAACGTAAATGTCTTTGTCTGATAAATAAGCGGTAACCTTGTTGTATAAAGCTTCAAATGCCGCTGGTTCAAATGGGATGTTTACTTTTCCCCACCAAACTTGATTTTCACTAATACTGTCTTTTACGATATAACGGTCTTGCGGCGATCGACCCGTATACTCTCCTGTATTCACTGCTAATGCTCCAGTAGAAGTCTCAATTCCTTGACCTGTTTTTATAGTTATATCTTGTAATTCTTCAGGGGATAACTGGTAATGAATTTTGGCATTTTCAATTCCTAATTCTTTTAACGAAATCGATTGCGAGAAAAGCGTGTTATTGTCCATAAATTTATTATTGTGTAGTTACTTTTTATAGACTGCAAAAGTAGAAATTATATTTCAGTTAGCGTTTGATTCTTCTAATTTTGTGATTTTTTATTCATAATATTCAATAATAAAACGCCCCAGCCCAGTATTAATAGGAGTCCGCCAATAGGAGTAACGAATCCTATAATTTTAAAATCAAAAGAAGTAAGATCATTTGTAGCTAACAGATAAATGGATCCAGAGAATAAAATTACCCCAAAAAGAACCAAAAAATAGATGGTTTTTTTTGTTTTTTGAGGAACGTCTTTCAGTAGTCCTAAAAACAATAAAAACAATGCATGGTACATTTGATAGCGTACACCGGTTTCAAAAGTCGATAATTGTTCGATAGACAGTACTTTTTTTAGGGCATGCGCGCCAAAAGCACCAAGAATTATTGCAATCATTCCTAAAATTGCTCCTGTTGAAAGTATCTTTTTGTCCATGTTGGTTTTATTTTACTACAAAAGTATCTTATCCGTACTTAAATTGAAAATGTTTTCTGGGTTACTTTTTCCATCTATTGATGTATTGTAGATTAATTTTCAAGAACCCGTATAAAATATTTTACTTCTATTTGTTATAAATACAACATTTTTGTATGTTTGTGTTATAAATATATAAAGAATGAGAACAATTTTAATCATTGGGGCAGGAAGATCAGCTTCATCTTTGATTCAGTATCTTTTAAATAAATCTGAAAAAGAGAATCTGCATCTTGTTATTGGTGATTTGTCTTTGGCTTTAGCCCAAAAAAAGACAAACAATCACCCCAATGCAACGGCAATTGCCTTAGATATTTTTGATGAAGATCAAAGAAAAAAAGCCGTGCAAATTGCTGATATTGTTATCTCGATGTTGCCGGCTCATTTGCATATTCAAGTGGCCAAAGATTGTATTATTTATAAAAAACACTTAGTTACCGCTTCCTACGTGAGTGATGCGATGCAGGAATTGGATGCTGCCGCAAAGGAAAATAATCTGATTTTCATGAATGAAATTGGACTTGATCCAGGCATTGACCACATGAGTGCGATGAAAGTGATTGATGAGATTAAGGAAAAAGGCGGTGAGATGATTTTATTCGAATCCTTTTGTGGCGGGCTTGTAGCTCCGGAATCCGATACTAATCTTTGGAATTATAAATTTACCTGGGCACCACGCAATGTAGTTCTTGCGGGTCAGGGTGGCGCTGCCAAGTTTATTCAGGAAGGGACTTATAAATACATTCCGTACTGTAATTTGTTTCGCAGAACCGAGTTCTTGCAAGTGGAAGGATATGGTCGATTTGAAGGTTATTCGAATCGCGATTCGTTGAAATATCGCAGTGTGTATGGTTTAGATAATGTGCTTACGTTATACAGAGGAACGATTCGTAGAGTAGGTTTCTCGAAAGCTTGGAATATGTTTGTGCAATTAGGAATGACGGATGACAGTTACGTTATGGAGGATTCAGAGAACATGAGTTACAGAGAATTTGTGAATTCTTTCCTGCCATATCATCCCACGGATTCTGTAGAAATCAAGACCCGTTTGATTCTGAAAATTGACCAAGATGACATCATGTGGGACAAATTATTGGAACTTGATTTGTTCAATCCAAACAAGAAAGTAGGTTTGAAAAATGCCACTCCGGCACAAATTCTGGAAAAAATATTGACAGATAGTTGGACGCTTCAGCAAGATGATAAAGATATGATTGTCATGTATCACAAATTTGGATACGAAATATATGGCAAAAAAGAACAAATAGATTCCAAAATGGTTTGCATTGGCGACGATCAAACCTATACAGCCATGGCAAAAACAGTGGGTTTACCCGTTGCAATGGCGACCTTATTAATCTTGAATGGCAAAATCACGACTCCGGGAGTGCAATTGCCTATTCGTAAGGAAGTTTATGAGCCTATTTTGAAAGAATTAGAAGAATATGGTGTTGTTTTCAAGGAACAGTCCATGCCGTATTTAGGATACAATCCGGATAAAGAGTTTAGTTAGTAGTTTTTTTTAGATTTTTAGTTTGATAAATCCGCTCCTCTTGAAGCGGATTTGTTTTTTAAAATTCTTTCTTTATGCTGAGCGTAGCCGAAGTATGGGCGTGACCCTGCAAATTGCTTCGTCGTTCCTCCTCGCAACTTCGGGTCGGGCTGTTCGCTGCAATCTTTATGTTTTTAAAGAAAAAACATAAAGGATTTTCGCTGCCATCCCTCACGCAACGCATTCTAATAACACGCCGTTTATTTTACTAAATTGTAAGAAAATTTTAATATATTTGGAAAACGCAAAGCGAAACAAACCTTCGCTTATCTACCCATGTTTGGGTGTGTATACGAAGGTTTTTCGCTTATATACAATTTAGCGGTAAAACCATCGCAGACGCAACAGAAGACAAGAAAAGAAGACATAAATTGACAAAATATTAAAACGGACCAATGACAAATAACTGCTTAAATTGCAATAAAGAAATTATAGACAAATTTTGTAGTAATTGCAGCCAAGCAACATCGACACATCGATTTTCCTTATCGCACGTTTTTCAACACGATTTTATTCACGGAATATTTCATTTTGACAAAGGCTTTTTCTATACCATAAAAGAACTCTTTACCAGACCAGGACACAGTATTAGAGAATATGTGCAAGGAAAAAGAGTAAAACACTTTAACTATTTTGCAACCATAATTCTTTTAATGACAATAGGCTATTTTATTAAAAAATGGACGAAAATAGATGCGTCAGGATTATATGATGATAAAAAAACAGTAGAAGGTCTTTTAAAAGTGTTAAAAGATTATTCAAAATTTACAGTATTTCTACATATACCAATCATATCTATTTTGAGTAATTTGTTTTTTAAAAAGAGTAAACAAAATTATGCAGAAAACGTAGTCCTCAACCTATATATGTTATGTGGAACATTAATAATTAGTTTTGTACTATTCAGCTCTATGATTTTTACCGATAACAAAGATTTTCTTGTAGGTGTAAACTATTTTGCTGCAGCTCTAACATTTTTGTATATTATAATTTTTTATTATCAATATTTTTCTGTCTTTGGTCTGAAAAAATATCAATTAATCATACGAGTAATTATTATTGCTATTTTGTATTTATTGACAAAGCAAATAACTAACAATATCTTAAACACAATAGGACTTAAATATTTTAATTAACGAAATAAAAAAGTACTACCGCTAAAGCTGGAGTTGCAAAGGTAACACGAACAATGAAGCTTCGGTTGAACAGCTTGTCCCGTTTTTTGCGGAAGAACCGGTCACTGGCAGGTACTATGGAGTATTAGTAAAATTGTAAGAGAGAATATTAAGAGGATTTAGTGTCCTCTTTTTTTTGGGGAACTGTTTTTCGGGCGTGACCCTGCAAATTGCTTCGTCGTTCCTCCTGGCAACTTCGGGTCGGGCTGTGCGCTGCAATCTTTATGTTTTTAAAGAAAAAACATAAAGGATTTTTCCCGAAACTTCGGGACCATCCCTCACGCAACGTATTCCAATGACACGCTATTTATTTTACTAAATTGTAAGAAAATTTTAATATATTTGAAAAACGCAAAGCGAAACAAACCTTCGCTTACATGCAAGTTGTGTGTTAGTTAAAACCAAAATTCCGGAAAAAATCTAAATTTAGAAATGAAAAAAATAATTATAATATTTACTTTTTTAATTTTGAGTTGTTCAACAACTAAATTGAGTAAAACTGAATCTGAAAATCTGAAAACAGAATTTACAGAAATGTATAAAATTGACCAAATTGCGCAAGCAGGGAAACCAAATGGAGAATTTAAAAATTATCCATTAGAAAACTGGCATAAATTTAAAGACAGTGTTTTCACAAAAAACAAAAATAGAGTCGAATATTTATTTAAAAAATATGGATATTTAGGAATTAATGAAATTGGGAAAAATGCATGCAATGTTTTTTGGATTTTAGTTCAGCATAGTGATAAGTTTCCTGAATTTCAGAGGAATGTTTTGAAATCAATGAAAAAAGAGTTAAAAAAAGGAAATGCGAACCCAGATAATTATGCTTTATTACTTGATAGAGTAAATGTAAACAGTGGAGAAAAACAAAATTTTGCAACTCAAGTTGATTATAGGTTAAACGGACAAGCGAAACCAAAAATTGGTTTAATTGATAGTTTGAATATTGATAAAAGAAGAATTGAATATGGATTAAAACCGTTAAAAGATTATTTAAACCAAATGACAGAAATGCATTTTGAAATGAATAAAGAATACTTTGCAAAAAAAGGAATAGCAAAACCAAACTTATACAATTAAAAATAAATAACGAGCACGCATCGGCAGTTTGCAGAAATGGCGGGTTTTGGGCTTAATTTAAAGTTGGTTTTGTACTTGTAAAGTGAGTGTTTAGCGGAAATTTTAGGCTTCCGTAGTCCGCCACTTATGTAAGCTGCAAAATATTATCTGCAACTTTAGAAAAATTGGAAAAAATAAAAACGACAAAATGAAAAAATTTTTAAGTATCACTTCTACACTATTTTTCTTCACTTTTAATTTGAGTATTGCTCAAAAGAAAAATTTAGATTCTTTGATTCAAAATATTAATAATAAAGATGCCTACATAGTTTTAGTGAAAACAATGTCGCCAAGAATTCATGGAGATTTAGCAAACAGTATTGTAGCAATTGGAAAAAAAGCTACGCCAGAATTGATAAAAGTATTAGACAATAAAAATAAAGGAGTTATTGCTCATTTTATACTTTCAGAAATCTGGAAAGACAACTGGAAAGAAGAAATTTGTTGTAATGTTACAAATATTGACAATGAAGAAATAATTATCATTAATGGACTTGAAGTTCATATCAAGGATAATATTTTATTTTCGACAATCGAAAGCCTAAATAAGAATATGGAGAATTGGAAAAAATTTTGGCATGCATAAAAAAAGCTGTAGATAACAGCTAGAGTTACTTGCGCAGCACGAACAATGAAACTCCAGTTGAACTGAACAGATCGCAAGTTCGTTAACAGTATGGAGTTTTTCTAAAATTTTGAGAGAGAATTATAAGAGGATTTAATGTCCTCTTTTTTTTGGAAAACTGTTTTTTGGGCGTGACCCTGCAAATTGCTTCGTCGTTCCTCCTCGCAACTTCGGGTCAGGCTGTACACTACAATCTTTGTGTTTTTAAAGAAAAAACACAAAGGATTTTCGCTGCCATCCTTCACGCGAGCCCGGTTTTCAGTTGCTGATTTTTTTAAATAGTAAGAAAATTTTAATATATTTAGAAGACCCAAAGCCAAACAAACTTTAGATTATTTATGCATGTTTGTTAATGTATTCGAAGGTTTACTTTGCTTATGTACTAGTTATATGCCATTTTATGAATTAAGGGAGAATTCAATGATGTATTGTAACAAATATAAAGTTTATTCGTCATAAAGTAAACTTATCAAAAGAATGAAAACATACACTAAATTTCTATTATTAGCTTGTTCGCTTTTAGCTTCTTCAACTTTTGCTCAAATAAAAGGAAAATGTGTAGACCAATACGGAAAAGGAATTCCCTACGTCAATATATCGGTTAAAGAAAAATCTATTGGAACAGTAAGCAATTTGAATGGTGACTTTTTTATTGAAAATCCATCTATAAAAGAAAATGATGCAATAATTTTTTCACATTTGAATTTTGAAAAAAAGACAATTAAAATCCCTTTAAAAACAAACGAAATTCAACTCATTAGTAAGATTGAGAGTTTAAAAGAAGTAGTCGTTTCAAATTTAAAAAGAAAATTTAAAGAAAAAATTGTTGGAACTAAAACAGAAACTGACAATACTGTAACTTACTTTAATTCAAAAAATTTAGGTACAGAAATAGGTAAAATAATTACTGTAAAAAAGAATAAAGTTTATCATTTAAAAAATGTTCAGTTTAATATTCCTGACTTAGAATACAAATCTGTAACTTTTAGAATCAATTTTTATAGAATTGAAAATGATGCTATTAATTTAATAAAAGAAAATGGAATAGATAATGTTGTTAAAATCACTAAAAGCGGTATGGTTAAGGTAGACCTATCGGAACAGTATCTATCATTTGAAGAAGATTTTTTAGTAGCAGTAGAATGGATTGACTACGAGAACAATGGCGCTAATGCAAATGAATTTAATATCATTAGATTTTCTTCAACTGTTTTCAGTGGTCCTTTTGTTTCTAGAGATAATATTAATCTTGCATGGGAAAGTAAAAAATTAGCTATGAATATAGGAGTTGGTATTCATTTAAGAGTGAAAGAATATTCAAAATAAAACTATTCGCAAGGATTGAATTATAAATACAAAAAAATGAAACTAACCTTTTTACTTGCTATTATACTTATTTCTATAAACGGTTCTGCTCAGAAATTAGAAATAAGAGACACAATTGCACTAACAATAAACGAGCATAATACCATTTCTGTAAAAGCTATTTTCAACGAAAACGACACTTTAAACTTAAATTTTGATACAGGAACAACTGAACTCGTTTTAATAAATGATATTTTAAAGAATAAGCTTAAATCTACTACTGAACTTTACAGCAAATTTTATAATTTAAAAATCGGAAAAACAATCTACAAAACTAAAGTTTACGACGCTGAATTAGCAGGACATGGAACAGATGGTAGATTTGGCTGGGACTTTTTTAAAGGAAAAGTTGTAGAACTCAATTATGACAATAATTCTATGATTATTCATTCTGAATTACCTAAATACGCAACATTAGATAGCAAATTCACTGTACTCAAAATGGAATTCTGGAAAGATTTGTTTTTTGTTTCGAGTGAAATTAAGGAAAATGGAATTGCAAATAAAGATCTTTATCTCTTTGATACTGGTTTTGATAGAACTCTAATGTTAGATAATGATTTATTAAAGGAAGTTAATTTTCCAACTAACAAAATGAAGGTTATCAAAAAAGTAATGATGAAAGGTGCTCAGGGAAATGAAATACCAGTAATTACTTCTAATTTGAAAATCTTGAAAATTGGAAATTATAAACTTAAAAATATTCCAGTTCAAATAACAAATGCGCAAAAACCGTTAAAAAATAAAAACGTCCATATTTTAGGTAATGAAATTTTGAAAAGATTTAATATATTTCTCGATTTTCAAAATACTGTTGTTTATATGAAACCGAATAAGTTTTATAACGAAAATTATAGAGATGAGAAGAAAAACGGAATATAGCAGCGGTTTTGCGAGATCGCGAATTTAGTGGTTAATTAACGTTTTCGTTTCGAAATTAATTTAGCGACAATAGAAAATCTCGGTTACGAAGTTCTTAACCTCGCTTAGCGCCGGCCCGTAAGTTAGCATGCAATAAAAATTCAGGAAATAAAAAAACACAAAGTGAAGTCATCAACTTGACGAGTGCCAAGAAACAATCAATTAAAAACCGGAAGAGAATAACACTAAATGAAATTATCCGAATATATAAAGAAGAGAAATGGCGTTCCAATTGGACATCCTAACTCGCTTCGTAATAATTTAGAAAGGTCGCTTGGTGCAAATAATTTTTCAACTTTTTGGAATTTCTGGAACCCAATTTTCGGCTATTATTTGGGAACAAAAGTATTTCGACCGTTAAAAAAAATATTTCCTTCTGGATTTTCTTTAGTGTTGACATTTGTTTTTTGTGGACTCATTCACGATTTAGTTACGACTGTAATAAGAGGTGAAATTTCACTTTTTTTTGCAGTTTGGTTTCTTTTAATGGGGATTTGCGTTGTGATTTCAAAAGGAATTAACTACAACTTATCCAATCGGAAATGGATTTTTAGAGCTTTAATAAATTTACTAATAATTGGTATTTGTTTTTTTCTAACAAAAGGTCTTAATACAATCTTCAATTTTTATTGAAATTCAGGATAATAATAACAAGATGTACTAACGCTAACAGGCATGGCAAGATTGAAAATTTTGTAGTAAATTAACATTTATATTTAGCAGGAAATTTTGCTTTTAAGAGAAGAACTTAGGTTTCAGATTCATAGGATCTGTACCATATTTAGTTGATGGTGTAGAATTAATACGCAGTTAGGCTAAAGCCTCAGATGCATTCTGAGCAACCTCAATTTGTAAAAAAAAAGCCAAAAAAAATTGCTTTATCAAACTGAGAAATTTAATGCGCATCCGTGAGAGCCGCTTTGAAAATTCGCCGCAAATTCGCAGATTCTCTTGATTGGATCAATTAAGAAATCTTCGAGGGTTTGCGTTAAGGATGGAAGTGGAAATCCTTTTTAGGCGCCTTTTTTAGGCGGCTAAAATGATTGAGAACGAACAGCCTGACCTTGTTGCTTGAAGAATTGTGTTTTTTAAGAAGGATTTTATGCAACAAAGGAACGCCCCAAAAAAAATCCGCCCTGTTTAGAGCGGATTTAGTATTTAAGGAAAGGAATTTATTTTGATAACTCCACAAAATATTTGTAAAACAACGGAATGGTTTCAATTCCTTTGAGGTAATTGAAGATCCCGAAGTGTTCGTTTGGCGAGTGAATGGCATCGCTGTCCAGACCAAATCCCATTAGAATAGTTTTGCTTTTTAGTTCTTTTTCGAACAACGCTACGATAGGAATACTTCCACCGGAACGCACCGGAATTGCAGGAACGCCAAAGGTTTCCGTATACGCCATGTTTGCGGCTTTGTAGCCAATGCTGTCTATTGGGGTTACGTAACCTTGTCCGCCATGATGTGGTTTTACTTTTACGCTAACGCCGGCAGGAGCAAGGCTTGTGAAGTGTTTGGTAAACAATTCGGTGATTTGTTCCCAGTCTTGATTTGGTACCAAACGCATCGATATTTTAGCGAAAGCTTTGCTTGCAATAACTGTTTTGGCACCTTCTCCGGTGTAACCACCCCAGATTCCGTTGACATCCAATGTAGGACGAATGGAGTTTCTTTCGTTCGTTACATAGCCTTTTTCGCCATAAACGTCATTAAGGTCTAATGCTTTTTTGTAGTTTTCTAAACTGAAAGGCGCTTTAGCCATTTCAGCTCTTTCTTCCAAGGATAATTCTGCTACATTATCGTAGAAACCGGGAATGGTAATGTGGTTGTTTTCATCATGAAGCGAAGCAATCATTTTAGACAGCACGTTGATAGGATTGGCAACAGCACCTCCATACAATCCAGAATGTAAATCGCGGTTTGGTCCTGTAACTTCTACTTCTACATAACTTAATCCACGTAATCCTGTTGTAATTGACGGCTGCTGATTAGAGATCATTCCGGTATCCGAAATTAAAATCACATCATTTTTTAGTTTTTCCTGATTGCGTTCTACGAACCAACTCAAACTTTTAGAGCCAATTTCCTCTTCGCCTTCAATCATGAATTTTACGTTGCAAGGCAAAGTATTGGATTGCACCATATATTCTAATGCTTTTACGTGCATGTACATTTGGCCTTTGTCATCACAAGATCCACGGGCAAAAATGGCGCCGTCGGGGTGAATTTCGGTTTTCTTGATTACGGGTTCAAAAGGTGGAGAAGTCCATAATTCAATTGGATCTGGTGGTTGCACATCATAATGTCCGTAGACTAAAACGGTGGGTAATGTTGGGTCTATAATTTTTTCACCATATACGATTGGATACCCTGGAGTATCACAAATTTCAACAAAATCACAGCCTGCTTTTTCTAAACTGGCTTTTACGGCATCAGCTGTTTCAAAAACATCGTGAGAATAAGCGGTGTCAGCACTTACGGATGGGATTTTTAATAATTCGATTAACTCATTGATAAAGCGATCTTTGTGTTCTTGAACGTATGCTTTAATATTTTCCATTATTTGAATTTTGTTTATATTTCAAAAGTACAAAAAAGAGTATGAATAATTTTTATCAAAATTGTTTTGAAAATTGGAAGTTAAGTGTATCTTTGCACCCACAATTACACGCGGATATGGTGAAATTGGTAGACATGCCAGACTTAGGATCTGGTGCCGCAAGGCGTGTAGGTTCGAGTCCTATTATCCGCACTTTAAAACCCTTTAATCGTTATTCTAACGTTTAAAGGGTTTTTTGTTTTAGATTATTAATTCTCTGAATAATTAGTTATAAAGTGATTCAGGCTTAGATAATTTATGTTTGATTACTTTCTTTTTGTTAGCAATAATGAAATCAAAAGCGTTTTTTGAATTTGTTTTAAGGTAAAATGTATCGAATAATATGTTGTGTTGATTTGTGTTTTTATTATCAATTCTGCAAAATTTCCATTGTAAGATAAAAACTATTTATCTTATACTTGTTTCTGTTTAAAACCTACAATTTGTAAAATATATACCATTTTTATTAAAAATCAGTATTATTTTTTATAAATTTAACACTTGAACGGTGAAAAATAACATTTAGTCGGTATTTTAAATTAATTAAACAAGGTTTGTCTATGGTTGCATATTTACATAATCAATTAAGAGGTTTTATTTCACCATTTCTAGTTTCAAAACTGAGTAGGGAGTACAATGAGAGTGAAGTGCTGATGAAAAAATCTATAGAAACAAGTATTTCTACTATCTTGATAGGATTGAATAATAAGTTTGATGATAAAAATCTTTATGATGAACTGATGGAGTATATTGCCAATTCTGAGTTTTATCTTGATTTTAAAATTGAAGCTACAAAAATAGTAGTCATAAATAGTTCCTTTAATAAAGAAGGTTTTAAACCATTAAACTTAATTTTTTCGAATAAAAAAGAAAGGATTTCAGAAATGATTTCAAATGAAATTGGTGTTAAAAGTGAAACTGCTTCTGCTATATTAAATTTTTCAGTAATGTTTGTTTGTTCCTATCTGAAAAATCAAAATCAAAATTTCAAAAGTCTTCAATTGCTTATAAATGAACAAAAGAGAATGATTATGAGCACTATGCCGGAAGGAATCCGACTTCTTCTTGGTGTTTCTACTGTCGAAATTGTACAAGAAAAAAGTAAACGAAATTTTGCATCAAATATTTATAGTTTTTTTCTAGGGTAAAAGTAATAGCGTTTTATTTTTTACTTCAATTTATTGATATTAAGTGTGTTATATAAAAAAAGCTTCTCAATTGAGAAGCTTTTTTTATACCTATCGATAAATGAAAATTACTTGTTTTCTATCCAAGCATTAATTTTCTTTTCCAATAATGCTAATGGCATTACTCCGGATTCCAATACCTTTTCATGGAATTTTTTAATATCAAATTTGGTACCCATTTTAGTTTCCGCTTTTTTGCGTAGCTCCATGATTTTTAACTGACCAATTTTATACGATAAAGCTTGTCCTGGAATCGCCATATAACGCTCTATTTCAGGAATAATACTCGCTTCACTTTCAGCTTCATTTGCTAACGAATATTTAATCGCTTGCTCTCTGGTCCAGCCTTTTGAGTGTAATCCGGTATCAACAACTAATCGAACCGCACGGTGCATTTCATTGCCCAACATTCCAAAATACTGATACGGATCTTGATACAATCCAAGTTCTTTTCCTAAGCTTTCCGTGTACAAAGCCCAACCTTCGCCGTAAGCGCCAAACCAATTGAATTTTCTGAAATCAGGCAAACTTTCGTTTTCTTGTTGTAATGATATTTGAAAGTGATGTCCTGGAATCGCTTCATGCAAAAACAAATCTTCATCACCATACATATTATAATTCGCTACATCAGGAATTGGAACATAGAAAATACCGGGGCGCGTGCCGTCAGCAGTTCCTTGATTGTACTCAGCACTGGCTGTTTTTTCTCTAAAAGCTTCCGTTCGTCTGATTTCAAAATTTGTTTTGGGTTGGAGTGCGAATAATTTATCTACATTCGGTTTGATGCGCGTATAAATGCTTTGGAAATTAGCAATCACCTCCTCTGGTTTGGAGAAAGGTTTTAACTCCTTTTTATTTCGAACTTCCTCAAAGAATTCTAATAATGTGCCTTTGAAGCCTACTTGGTTTTTTACCTTTTCCATTTCGGCATTCAATCGCGCTACTTCTTTTAATCCCAATTCATGAATTTTCTCGGGAGTCATTTCGGTAGTAGTCCATTGTTTTACATAGGTTGCATATAACTCTTTTCCAAAAGGCAGACTTCCTATTCCGCTGGTTGCTCTAGAAGCAGGAAGATATTCTTTATTCAGGAAATCAGCCATTTTCTTGTATTGCGGAATCAGTTTGGTATTGATTGTCGCTGTGTATTTTGCTGTTAAATCTTCTTTTATGCTGTCAGGGAAAGAAGCAGGCATTAGTTTTATTGAAGAGTAAAATAGATTGTCTTCAATATTTGGCGAAGCCATTTCTGCAAATTGTGGAATCAGTTTTACCGTTAACGATTTTGGTAACACAACACCTTTTGCCATTCCTTTTTTCATGTAGACCATCGCTGAATCAATCCAAACAGCATATTTATCCATTCTTTTTAGGAAATTGGTATAGTCTTTTTCAGTTTTAAACGGTTGTGCTCCGGTTCCGCCTGCAAATTGCCCCATAGTCAGATGCGTTCCCCAAAATTGATGAACAGGAAGCAAATTTGTAGGTTGTTTTAGTAAATCTTTACCAATCTCAACTTCCCATTTGATGATTTCGTAACTGTTTTTTTCTTCTTCTGATAAATCTTCGACAGTGATATTTTGTAGTGCAGATTGGTATTTGTCAAAGAAAGCTGCTTGCGATTTTCTGAAACTGTCTGTCATTTCAAACTGCAACTGATCGTTGTATTGGTTTTGACCACTTTGAGTCGCATCCAAGGGACTCATGGCATTTTTGTCGTCAAAATAGTTTTTCGTCAGACTGCTGAAGTCTTGTTTTTTATCTTCGGATTTACAGTTAACCAGCAATAATGATGTGGTTACGGAAAGTAAAATAGTGGTTATTTTTCTCATAATGTATATTTGGTAATAGATCGAGCTAATTTATTGATTTTTTTTCAATTTATAATGTCAGAATAATTTTTCGTTTATAAAAGTGTTTTTGTTTGTCATAAAATTTAGTTAAGGCGCCGTTGTAGTTCTTGTTTTAAATAGATTTCGGCTAAATTTACTATTCTAATTAATCACACCTAAATGAGAAAAAAATCCTTTTTCATTTTGTTAGTCATTGGGAATATGCTAACAATTGAAGCACAAGAAAAAAAAGAAAACACAACTATGAATCCATTTTTTCAAGCTTACGACACGCCGTTTAATGTGCCGCCTTTCGACAAAATTAAAAATGAACATTTTAAACCCGCTATTTTAGAAGGAATCAGTAAACATCAAGCGGAGATTAATGCTATTGCAAATAATACGCAGCCGTCTACTTTTGAGAATACGATTCTTGCCATGGAAAATGCAGGGGAATTATTGTCGAATGTGAATACGGTTTTTTCTAATCTGAATTCGGCTAATACCAATAAAGAGATTCAAAACATTGCTAAAGAAATGGCGCCAAATCTTTCGGCTCACAGAGATAATATTTACTTGAACGAGAAATTATTCGCAAAAGTAAAAACGCTTTGGGACAAAAAAGAATCATTAGGCTTAAATTTAGAACAGTCCAAAATTTTAGATAATGCGTACAAAGATTTCGTTAGAAGTGGAGCCAATTTATCCAATGCTGACAAAGAAATATTGCGTAAAATAAACGGAGATCTTTCGCTAACTAGTTTAAAGTATGGTCAGAATATTTTGGCGGAGACTAATTCATACCAGTTGGTTATTGATAATAAAAAAGATTTAGCCGGATTGCCACAAGGATTAATTGATGCTGCCGCTGTTGATGCTAAAGCAAAAGGCAAAGAAGGAAAATGGGTTTTCACCCTTTCTAATTCCAGCGTAATGCCGTTTTTGCAATACAGTTCTAATAGGGAATTGCGCAAGCAAATTTGGAATGCCTACCAAACTAGAGGCAACCATGATGATGCTTTTGATAATAAGAAGAATGCAATAGATTTAGCAAATCTTCGTGGGCAAAAAGCGAGATTGTTAGGCTATAAATCGCATTCTAATTATGTTTTGGAAGAATCGATGGCTAAAACACCGGAAAATGTAAACAAGCTGTTGAATGATTTGTGGAAACCAGCATTGGAAATAGCTAAAACGGAAGCCGCAGATATTCAGAAAATGATGGTTAAAGAAGGAATTAAAGGTGCGGTACAACCCTACGACTGGAGATATTACACGGAGAAAATCAGAAAAGAACGTTTTGATCTTGACGAAGAAGAATTGAAACCCTATTTCAGTTTAGATAATGTTCGAAAAGGTGTTTTTCAAGTAACTGAAAAATTATACGGAATTCAATTCAAAGAGTTGACTAATGTTCCAAAATACCACGAAGACGCAACCGTTTGGGAGGTTTTAGAAAAAGATGGTACACATCTGGGTGTTTTGTACATGGATTTTCATCCGCGTGAATCGAAACGTGGTGGTGCTTGGATGACCTCATACAGAAGTCAGAAAACGGTGGATGGAAAACGTGTTGCTCCAGTAGTTTCTATCGTTTGTAATTTTACAAAACCATCAGCAACCGCTCCTGCACTTTTGACTTTTGATGAAGTGACCACTTTCTTTCATGAATTTGGACATTCTTTACACGGATTATTGTCGAATGTGACGTACAAAAGTTTAGCTGGTACAAGTGTTCCAAGAGATTTCGTAGAACTTCCTTCTCAAATTATGGAGAATTGGGCGGCTGAACCAGAAGTTTTAAAAATGTATGCAAAGCATTATAAAACTGGCCAAGTAATTCCAGAAACGTTAGTGAATAAATTGAAGAAAGCGGGTACTTTCGACCAAGGTTTTACCACAACAGAATATCTTGCTGCGTCTTTATTGGATTTAGAATACCATTCTCAAACCAAAGATATTACTGTTGATGCAAACGCTTTCGAAAAAGCAGCAATGACTAAAATTGGTTTAATTTCATCTATTATTCCAAGATACCGCAGTACGTATTTCAGCCATATATTCTCAGGAGGATATTCTTCTGGATATTACAGCTATATCTGGTCAGGTGTTTTAGATACGGATGCTTTTGAAGCCTTCAAAACAACTACTTTGTTCAATCCTGAAAAAGCAAAATTATTCCGTGAGAATGTTTTGGAAAAAGGAGGAACCGAAGACCCTATGGTTTTGTACAAACGTTTCCGTGGTGCCGAGCCAAGTATCGAACCGCTGTTGAGAAAACGTGGTCTGGACAAAAAAGCGGAGCCGCTTAAAAAAATTAAAGGATAAGTATATTTTCTTCTAAAATAAAAACCCTACGACATAAATAAATTGTCGTAGGGTTTTTTGTTTCTAATCAAAATCGGTTTTTATCCGTGATACACTCGGGAAGCAATTATTTTGTCTTCTCTGATGTCCAATACTTCGGCTACCAGCAAATCTTCTTCACCGGTAACTGTTCTTATATATTCCATGAAAACGCGGTCGCCATTGGCGGTAAGTGATTTTACCTTGTAATTCAAGCTTGGTAAACGCTCAAAAGCATCTTTCCACCATTCTCGCAAGGCTTCTTTACCGGTAACAAAACCGTTACTTTCCGGTTTGTACATTTTTAGTTTTGGACTAAAATGAACGGCATCTTCATCATATAAAGACAATAATTTTTCTAATTCTTTATTGTTGAAAGTTTCAAACCATTTAAAAGCAATTGATTGTAATTTTTCTGGTGTCATACTTATTTAGGATTGAATTTTTAATTAAAAAAATCCCATTCCGTATAAACGGATGGGATTTCATTGTATAATTTCAAAGAAATATTAAACGTTCTTCAAATTGATAATTTCTTGGTCAGTAAGCAATCTCCAGTTTCCTCTTGGTAAATTCTTTTTGGTCAAACCAGCAAAAGAAACTCTGTCAATACGCAATACATCATAACTAAAGTGCTCAAAAATAGAACGAACTACTTTTACGTTAGCTGAACGCAATTGCAATCCAATTTCACTTTTCGCTTCGCCTTCAATGTAACTTACATCTTCCACAAAAACGCGGTGTCCGTCAAGAGTCAACCCTTTATTTATTTTTTCTAAATCCTCAAATTTCAAGTTTTTATCAAGTGAAACTTGGTAAATTTTAGATGATTTTTGACTTGGTAATGTAAATTTACGAATCATATCCGTATCATTCGTGAACAATAACAAACCAGTTGTATTCTTGTCCATTCTTCCCACTGCACCAATTTTTGCAGTCGTAGAACCTTTAACCAGTTCTAATACATTACGATATTCCTGACCTTCGTCCATCGCAGTAGTAAAGTTTTTAGGTTTGTTCAGTAAGATGTATACTTTTTTCTCCGGTGTCAAAGTAGCCCCGTCAAAATTCACAACATCACCTGGTTTTACCATATATCCCATTTCGGTAACAGGAATTCCGTTTACTTTTACCGTCCCAGATTGAATATAAATATCCGCATCACGACGCGAACACGCACCAGAATTAGCGATATATTTATTCAAACGAATTTCGTCTTTTACTTTCGGTCTCTTTGGTGCTTGATTTGGTTTTTTCTCTACTTTATCAGTAGCGATATCGGCAACTTTAGTATTTACTTTAACTTTTTTCGGCCCTTGAGCGCGCTTCTGCATGGCAGGTTTTGGCTTATTCGAACTTGGTCTTGAGCTAGGTGCTCTTGGACCACTTTTCTTATTATTGCCTTCCTTGTTATTCATAATATTCCAATAATTTGTGCAAAGATACTATTTATATACTTGACAATCAATAACCACCAATTATAAAAACGCTAACTGTCTAGTTAATAAGCCAATTAATATATTTTAGTGTGGTTTTTTGGACCTATTTCCCGCTATCGTTTCAATCTTTTATTTTTTAAAGAAAAAAATAAAAGGATTTCCGCTACTATCGGGGCTATGCTAATCGGGGAATATAGGAGAATTTCGAGAATGGTTTTTTATCCTTTTTATAATTTGGAAAAAGGCAAAATTAAACCATCAACAATCTTTTCCCGTGCCATAAAACACTTGGGTTAATCAAAACAATGCAAAATACTCCGGCAACAATAAGGAATTTCAATACATTGTGAAGCAGTAAAAACTGTGGTTTCGCATTAGATTTCCATAAGTATAACAAGAAAAATATCAAAACGATGAGGCAACAGTAAAAATAAATATCCATATAACCCACATCATAAATATCAATCAAAGCATAAACTGGTAAAACAGTCAAAATGGTTAATACCGTGATGGTTTTTTTTGATACTTCCTCACCATAAACAATAGGAATCGTTTTATAATCATTGGCTAAATCCCCTTTTAGGTTTTCTAAATCCTTTATCATTTCCCGAATCAACAGTAATAAAAACAAAAAACTGGCATGCGAAAAAATAACGCCTAATTGTCTTTTATAGTTTTCAATTTCTTCATACGGAATCCGAGTGTAAAAATACAATAGTATGGCAAAAAAAGGTAAAACAGCTAATAAAGCAGCCATTAGGTTTCCTATGATTGGGTATTTTTTTATTTTGTGGGAATAAAACCAGATGAAAAATATATATCCTGAAAAGAATAAAAATACACGCCAGGAAACAAACAAAGCCATTAAAGCAACAATAAAGTTGAGTGTAAAATAGACGTTTAGTTTAGTCTTTTGACTCACCAATCGATCCAACATTGACTTGTTAGGCCTATTGATTAAATCCTTTTGACTGTCATAAAAGTTGTTGATAATATACCCGGAAGCAATTGTAAGAGAAGATGCAAAAACCAATATAAATAAATTGAAATCAAGCAAAATATCTAACGCTCTTTTTTCCGGAGCTAAAATAAATACAGCCGAAAGGTATTGGGCTAAAATAATTACTGGAATGTTATAGCCTCTAACCACAGAGAACAAACTTGCAATTTTCATTAGGAGAAGTTTGTGCTGCCTGCTTAACATTTATATTTATTTAAGAATATGTTCCCAATAATAAGGAAACTATTTTAGGATTAAATCTCCCTCTCCTTGGGAGAGGGTCGAGTAGAGGATGTCTAAAACTGATATACCACTTCTAGTTTATAATCTTTCAACGATGCTCTGGCTTTTTCTAAATCTTCGGTAAAACCTAAGATGTATCCGCCGCCGCCAGATCCACACAGTTTCAAATAGTAATCATTGCTGTCAATGCCTTGCTGCCAGATTCCGTGAAATTGTTCCGGTATCATTGGTTTGAAGTTATTCAAAACTACTTTTGATAATTTCTTGGTATTCATGAACAATGATTTCATGTCTCCACCAAGGAAATTTTCAACGCAAGCATCGGTATATTTTACAAATTGATTTTTCAACATCGCACGGAAACCTTTATCTTTTAGGCTTTCCATGAAAATATTTACCATCGGAGCCGTTTCGCCTACAATTCCTGAATCTAATAAAAAGACAGCACCTTTTCCGTCAAAACTTTGTGTTGGAATTCCGGTGGCTTCAATATTGTCTTTCGAATTAATCAAAATTGGGATACTCAAATAGCTGTTTAATGGATCTAAGCCAGAACTTTTCCCATGGAAAAAACTCTCCATTTGAGAAAATATATTTTTTAATTGCAATAATTTTTCACGAGTCAAGTTCTCTAAAACCGTGATTTTGTTGTGTGCATATTTATCATAAATAGCAGCTACAAGTGCGCCACTGCTCCCTACACCATAACCTTGAGGAATACTAGAATCAAAATACATTCCAGTTTCCACATCGTTTTTCAATGTTGCTAAATCAAAAGTTACTAAATCCGGTTGCTCGTTTTGTAACGTTTCTAAATACGTTACAAATCGTTTCAAGTGACCGTTTGATTTAATCGCTTCTTCAGATGGATTTTCTTCTTTTTTAAGTGCTCCGTTGTAAAAATTATAAGGAATTGAAAGCCCTTTTGAGTCACGAATAATTCCGTATTCTCCAAAGAGTAATATTTTTGAGTAAAACAAAGGTCCTTTCATATGATGTTTTAAATTAACAATTTGGGGTTGATAATTAGGTATTTGTATAGTAATTTTTATAAATCAACTTGATCTCCACGATTTGCTTCTAAGATTCCTAGATCAATTTCTTCTTGTTGTTCAGGAGATAAATCTTTCCAAACGTCTTTTTTTTGTGATTTGAAAATGTTTTTGATAGCCTCGATTATAGTCGTATCGTCAGTTTCTAACAGCATTTTAATCAATTCTAATTTCTCTGATTGAATATCCATAATTTTAGCTCTTTAAAAAATAAAGATAGGGAAAAAATAGGTTAAATCAACACAGCGCCATTTCCAATTTCGTCACAAATGTACTGACCATTTTGACAATAGCCAACTAATTCGTTCTTAATAAATTGTAAAACTGTTTCGGCAACATTTTCAGGATACAAAACGTGCACATTTGCACCAGCATCCAGTGTGAAACAAACTGGAATTTTAGTCTCATTTCTAAATTTCCAAATTGCATTTATAATCTCCAAAGTGTTCGGTTTCATCAATATAAAATAAGGCATCGAGGTCATCATCATGGCATGTAACGTCAAGGCTTCACTCTCTACAATTTTGATGAATTCTTCCAGATTTCCATTTTCAAAAATTGAAATCAAGTGGTCCAAGTTTTCATGCGCTTGTGCAAATCGCCTTTCGGCAAAAGGATGGTTGTGCATTAAATCATGTCCCACGGTGCTTGAAACTTGTTTTTCACCTTTGTCAACCAGTAAAATGGTGTCTTGAAAATTCTTAAAATTAGTATGAATAACATTTGGAAATTCCACTCCAAATAAATTAGAACTTCCGGAGATATTAGCATGATTTCCCCAAACTACTACTTGTCCTTTTACACTTCTGCAAGCGCTTCCAGAACCCAAACGCGCTAATAAAGATGCTTTTTGATAGAAATATTCCTCAGTCATTTCAGGGTTTAACACTTTTTCTAAACTCATCAAGTTCATCGCTAAAGCAGCCATTCCAGATGCCGATGAAGCAATTCCGGAACTATGAGGAAAAGTATTTTCAGTGTCAATTGTAAAATGATAGTCTTTTAGAAACGGCAAATAGATTGCAATTCGCTCCAAGAATTTTTGGATTTTCGGCTTGAAATCTTCTTTTGGTTGTCCTTCAAAAAGTAAATCAAAGGAAAATGTACCATCGTTTTCTTTTTTGGTGAAAGCCAATTTGGTAATCGTTTTACAATTATTCAACGTAAAACTCACCGAAGGATTTGCTGGAATTTGATTGTCCTTTTTTCCCCAATATTTTACGAGGGCAATGTTACTGGGTGCGCTCCATTGAAAATTTCCCTTTTCAACTGAATGTGTATATTTTGATGGAATAAAATCGTTTGCTGAAATCATGAATGTATAAATTTACGCAAAGATACTTTTTTTGATTTACAAGCAGATTTGTTTATTCGTCGAATTATACTAAATTTTTGATTAAATTTGGCTCACATTAGAAAAATATAAAAATGAATAAAATCACCCGAATATTAGCTGTTGTTGTTACGTGTCTTGCCATTGGATATTTCTCTGGGACGGTTACTCGTTCTGCTATTACTGCTTGGTATCCCACTTTGATAAAACCAAGTTTTAATCCGCCCAATTGGATTTTTGCACCAGTCTGGAGTATGCTTTATGTGATGATGGGTGTTGCGGCAGGTTTAGTTTGGGACCGAATTGAAGTTGAGAAAGAAGCCGTGAAAAAAGCGTTGATTTTCTTTGCGATACAGTTGGCGCTAAATGCTTTGTGGTCGTATTTATTCTTTGGATTACGCAACCCGATGTTAGCCGGATTAGAAATTATTGTATTGTGGTTGATGATTTTTGAAACGTACATTCAGTTTTCCAAAATCAATAAAATTGCAGGTTATTTGTTTTTACCGTATTTGGCTTGGGTAAGTTTTGCTGCCGTTTTAAATGGAAGTATCTGGTGGTTGAATAGATAAAATTTTGTTTACAGTTTTTTAAATTCAATATTTTTCGCAAACAAAAAATCCATTACAGTCAATACATTGTTGCTTTCGGCTAATGTTTTTGATTTTGGGTCCGCATCGCAAAATTCTAGGAAAAGCTCTATTTGGTCAGGATTTAATTTTAAAGTTTGATGATAAAATTTTTCGTCATAGCTGTTTCTTGCCAATTGTTTGAATTCAATTTGAGGAGTTCCTTTAACGACTTCTTTTTCTTTGATGAACAACTTTAAAATCATTCCGCCAATCCGCATTAAATCCATGCCGTTTTCAATACTACCATTGTAAACGCCCGTTTTTAAGCTTCTTGCTGATTTTTCTACAGCTAATTGGTCAAGTTTTCCCTGTTCGTAGGCTTTGTCAGTGCCTAGTTTTATGGATGGTATTTTTGTAATTACTACTTCTTTTAATTCTTCCGGTTTAAGAATTAATAAAATAGGAAGGTTATTTTTATCAATGGTATTTTGATCTAATGCAATTTTTTTGATGTCATGGTCTTTTGAAATAAAAATGAGTTCATCACCCGCTTTTGCTATAATAAAAAATTCCCCAGCTGCGTTTGTAACTGCGACTTTTTTAGAGCTGAAATTGACAACGTCAACTTTTTCCACAGGAAATTGTTCGTGTAAAACTTTCCCGTTGATTAATTTTTCGGTTTGCGATAAACCGGATTGAAATACAAATAATAGTAAGAAAGCAAAAAAGTAGTTTTTAATCATTCGTAGTGATTTGATTACAAACATATTCAAATCGTTTCATGAAAATGAAAACAGAATGGTAAAGTCTTGTTAATCAAAAACTAAAATTCTCTTAATTAAAGTACTGATATGTAATGACTTTGGTTTTATATAGCACTCGCCACAATAAATCCGCTCGTCCAAGCATTCTGAAAATTGAATCCACCGGTAATAGCATCAATATTTACGATTTCACCAGCAAAATAAAGGTTTTTATGAAGCTTACTTTCCATGGTTTTGAAGTTGATTTCTTTTAAATCGATTCCGCCAGCAGTTACAAATTCTTCTTTAAATGTGCTTTTTCCGTTGACCTGGAAAGTTCCGTTCGTCAATTGATTCGCTAGATTTTGCAATTGAATTTTAGACAAATCGGCCCATTTTGTTTCCGCTTCAATTCCGGAAGCGAGAACCAAGCTTTCCCATAGTCTATTGGTTAATTCGAATGGTGATTTCTTTGAAACCGATTTTTTGGCGTGTTCCTGTTTTAATTCTTTTAGTTTTTTCTCGACATCTTCTTTGTCAGCATCATTAAACCAATTCACGTAAATCGTAAACTGATAATTTTTGTCATGCAAGATTCGGGCGCCCCAAGCCGAGAGTTTCAATATTGCGGGTCCGCTCATTCCCCAATGGGTGATTAACAACGGTCCCGTTGAAGTAAGTTTGGTGTCTTTTACTTTTACGGTTACTTGTGCCGCAACTCCGGGTAATTCTTTTATTCTGGAATCTTTGATGTTGAAAGTGAATAGGGAAGGAACCGGACTGACAACTGCGTGACCAAAATTCTGTAACATTTCCCATACTTTAGGATTGCTGCCTGTGGCCAGAATCAATTTTTCAGTAAGATAGCTTTCAGTTTGGGTTTCAATTTTCCAAAAATTTTCTCCCGACACTTCGGGATTGAAAATAGATTGCACACTTTGTCCTGTAAGTACTGCAATTCCCAGTTTTTGTGTTGCTTTTAGGAAACAATCAATAATCGTTTGAGACGAATTCGAAACGGGAAACATGCGTCCGTCAGCTTCAATTTTGAGTTCCACGCCATGTTTCTCGAACCATTCAATTGTATCGCCGGAGGAAAACTGATGAAAAGGACCGCGTAATTCTTTTTCGCCACGCGGATAAAATTTCACTAATTCATTCGGTTCAAAACAAGCGTGCGTTACGTTGCATCTTCCGCCGCCGGAAATTCGAACTTTTTGCAATACTTCAGCACCCCGTTCTAAAATTGCGACTTTCAGTTTTGGATTTTTCTCTACGATATTAATCGCTGTAAAAAAACCTGCTGCGCCACCGCCTACTATTATTATATCGAAATTCTGGTTCATATTCTATTTGGGAAATCAGTGATGATTCCGTTTACGTTGAATGTTTTTATTTTTTGAATGTCTTCTAATTCATTGATTGTCCATGGAAAAACCTGCAATCCTTTTCCCTGCATTTGTGCCGTGTTTTCTTTTGTCAATAAATGAAAATGCGGATGAATGGATTTCGCATGAATGAATTTGGCGAAAGCCAAAGCCAAGTCTAAATCGGTTTCCGTTAAAACGCCAATTGGAATTTCATCATTTAAAAATGCCACTTGTTGCAATGCATTCCAATCAAAACTGGAAACTAAAAACCGGTCGTATTTCCATCCTTTTTTAGTGACGTATTTTTCAATAAGCGAAACTACTTTATCGGTTGCCTCATAACTTTTGAGCTCAATATTGATAAAACAATCTTGGTTTACCAAATCAAAAACCTCCTTCAGCGTCGGAATTTCGTATTTTCCGTCTATTCGAAAAGTCTTTAATTCGCGCAAAGATAATGCATTTACAAAACCTTTTCCATTGGTCGTTCGGTCAATGGTTTCGTCGTGAATAACGATTATTTCGCCATCAGCACTCAAATGCACGTCGAGTTCAATGCCGTCAACTTGCATATCTAATGCTTTTTGGAATGAAACATAGGTGTTCTCTGGTTCATATCCTTTTGCGCCACGATGTCCAATTTTGAGCATTGTCTTTTATTTTTTGGTAAAGGTAAACATAAAAAAAACGCCTTCATTTCTAAAGGCGTTTGGATTAAATTATTTTAAAAATTAATCTTGTGGGTATAATTCAATTTGTTTGATTTTTTAACCACATAGAAACATAGATTTTAAAATTTTGAAAGGCGTTTCACTTTTTTAGAAAAAACCATAGCTATGTTAACCCAAGACCCGAGCGATAGCGAACAGGCGAAGCAATTGGTCTATACCACTCTTTTTTTCTATGTTTCTATGTGTTTCAATTTTTTATTTAATATTGATTGATGTTTTATTAATTTAATTCGACTGCTTAAAATTATTTTTTCACTTCTAACAAAACAATGTCAAATTCAGAATCGATACTTACTTTTCCATTTAAAACGGTTGCTTCTTTTCCAGAGTATGCATCATTTAATAAGGTACCGTTTGCGAAAATTGAATCTACAGCAAGTTCTTTGGTACCAATTGCCAAATCCAATCCAATAACTACTTTATCCGTAAAATCTCCTTCAGAGAAAGTTCTGGAAAAAGTATATGGTTGGGCGGAAATTTGCTTGTGAATTCCTGCTCCAATCGAAGGATGATTTTTTCTAAATTGACCTAATTTTTGCCAATGCAACAACGTTTTTTGGGTTTCAGGATTCGATTTGATAGCCTCCCAATTCATAAACGAACGTAAGGTAGCATCGCCTTTTGTTCCTTCAATTACTAACGAACGAGCACTTTCGTCACCGTAATATACTTGAGAAAGTCCTGGGCTCAATAATAATTTTGTTCCGCTTTCTATAGTTTTGGTACGATTTGCATCAAAAGGTCCGCCGTCATCGTGTGAAGACAAATAATTCAAAACACTATATCCTTTTAAGTCATTGTTTAGCTTGTCAGAATATTTGGAAAATATAAATTCATAGTCTTTTTGCGCGTCCCATTTGAACTCAAAATTGATCATGTTGTTGAAACCATTTTTGAAATAGTTTATTTTTTTGTCTCCAAAATCAAAATCTTGTCCGCCACTGATGCCGTAATTATAGACTTCAGCAATGGTGTAAAAAGGATTATTGTCCAAAACTTTTGTCGGGTTGTTTTTCTTCCAAGTTTTAAAAGCGTAATCACATTGGGTTTTAAAATCTGCCCAAACGGTTTCATCAGTATGTTTTACGGTGTCGCCTCTGTAACCGTCAATACCGTAATCTGCAATATAATCCGTTAACCATTTTATGATGTAATATTTTGGCGCTCTTGGATAACCGGTACGTGCAAAAAACGCATCTAGTTCTTTCATTTCTTGTTCGTAACGTCCTTCTTTTTTCCATTTTTCGATTAAAAAAGGAGGTACAGCCACAGCTTGATTGCTCTCTGTTTTTACATCTGGAAGATTAGCTACGAGTGTGCAAGCGGTTGTGTTTTCAAATGATTTATAATCGCAAGTTGGTCCCGTTCTCACCCAGTCATTTGGCCAAACCGTATCTTCTGCAGTTACGGGTCCAGTATGATTGATTACGCCATCAAGAATAATTCTGATTCCGTGTGCGTGTGCTTTTTGAACTAACGCAGCCAAGTCTTCTTTGGTTCCAAAGTTAGGATCTAAGTTGGTCCAGTCTCTAGCCCAATAGCCATGAAAGCCATAACTCAAACCGGTTCCTTCATCAACGCCATCATGAATTTGTTCCACTATTGGTGTAAACCAAATGGCATTGATTCCTAATTTATCAAAATAACCTTCGTCAATTTTTTGAGAAATCCCTTTGATATCGCCACCTTCAAAACCGCGAAGTTTACCCGTTGTTTTGGTTCTGTTGAAGTTTATATCATTTGAAGTGTCACCATTATTAAAACGGTCTGTCATGAGGAAATAAACATTGGCACCTTCCCAAACGAAAGGTGTTTTGTTACTCTCAGCAACCGTTTTTGTACTGGAGCAACTACTTAAAATTGTCATGGTTAACAGTAAAAGTGGGATTGAATATTTTTTCATTTTTTCAGTGTTAAATGATTGTTTTTTTTGAAACATATAAGTCATATAAGTTGAAATAATAGCGATACATTTTCTGTCAAGCGCTTTTGTTTTATGCTTTTTCTGATAGAATTTTAATTACTTCAATTCTAAAATCAAAACCGACTTAGGTTCTATTATAATTTCGTTTGTAACGTCAAATGTAAATTCAGAAATTACATCTTTTCCGGTTTTAAAGTTTTTGATGTTTTCTTTGAAACGATTGGTTTTTACCGTTTTTGTTTCGTTGCTGTTGTTCATTAAAACCATCACCGTTTCATCTTTGTTGTATCTAAAATAAACGTAAACATTGTTCTCTGGAATGTAGTGTGTCATTTTTCCAAAATGTACCGCCGCTTTTGTTTTTCTCCAATTGA
The DNA here is from genome assembly GCF_003314435.2 of Flavobacterium petrolei. Taxonomy (GTDB): domain Bacteria; phylum Bacteroidota; class Bacteroidia; order Flavobacteriales; family Flavobacteriaceae; genus Flavobacterium; species Flavobacterium petrolei. Next base: position 1,337,841 of record NZ_QNVY02000001.1, read on the forward strand.
ATAATTTGGAAGTAAAGTCAAAATATTCAGTTTGTCCAGGAGTTCTTCCTTCTTTGACAAAAGCATTATTCTCATCACCTTCCCAACCGCCTGGAAAATCTTGACGAATATCAGCATCACCTTTGTCTTTATCGCCGGCCATTCCTATTTCACTTCCATAATACAATTGCGGAATTCCGCGAACGGTAGCCATCAAAGTCATTGCCATTTTGTATTTTCGGATGTCATTTCCGTAAGTTTGATTGATGCGATTAGTGTCGTGATTTTCGACAAAAATCAACATATTATTGATATTTGGATACAGAAAATCATTGGTAAAATTGTCATACATTTTTACCATTCCTTTGTCCCAAGTTCCTTCATCTTCGTTGAAAGCTTTGGTCGTTGCCTCATATAAAGTAAAATCCATTACGCTTGGTAGATACGAATTGTAATTTTGTATTTCAGCAATTTTACTGTCTTTTTGCCAATAGGCCATTTGTGCTTGGCTTTGCATCCAAACTTCCCCTACAATATTAAAATTTGGGTATTCATCGGTGATGGATTTTGTCCACTTTGCGATGCCTTTTGGATCTGAATAGTTATAGGTGTCGACTCTGAAACCATCTAAATCAGCGTATTCAATCCACCAAATCGCATTTTGAATCAGGTATTTTAAAGTCAAAGGATTTTGCAAGTTTAAATCTGGCATCGAAGGAACGAACCAACCATCTATCGTAATTTTTTTATCAATTTCAGATGCGTTAGTGTCGTGAATAACCGTTCTTTTATGATTGGTTTGGGTGTAGGTGTCAAATTGATTAATCCACTCTTTGGTTGGTAAATCTTTCATCATCCAATGTTCAATTCCCCAGTGATTCGTCACATAATCCATAACCAATTTCATATCTCGTTTGTGCATTTCTGAAGCCAAGCGAACATAATCAGCATTGGTTCCAAAACGAGGATCAATTTTATAAACGTCAGATTGACCATAAGTGTGATAGGAATGCTTAGCATCGTTATCCTCACAGAGTGGCGTACTCCAAATGGTTGTTGCGCCTAAGGAGGAAATGTAATCCAAGTTTCTTATAATTCCTTCAATATCGCCACCGTGTCTTCCTCCGGGTAATTCTCTGTTATATTTTTCTTGGGTCGAATTTTCGCTGTCGTTATTCCTGTTTCCATTGGCAAAGCGGTCCGGCATCAACAAATACATCATATCCGAAGAGTCAAAGCTTTTACGTTCCGCAGAATTTTCTCTTCTTTTATTTAAAGAATATTTTTGTGTGAACGTTTCTTTGTTTTTGCTTTTAAAGGTAAAAACGAAATCAGATGGCGCAACTTTTTTAGTGTCTATTGTAACAAAAATGTAGTTGGGATTCTCGGTTCTTTTTACGTTGGTTATTTTTATCCCATTAGAAACGGTGACTTGGTTTTCAGAAATGTCTTTACCGTAAAAAAGTATCTGCAATTCCGGATTTTGCATTCCCGCATACCAAAAAGGCGGTTCTACTTTGTCGATTTGAGCATGTAACGTTACAGACATAAAAAAAAGGAATAAGGTTATTTTTTTTAGAAAGCTCCTATTTGGGAAAGGTAAAGAAATAATTTTATTCATGGTGAAATAGATTGTTACATTAAATTTTAATGAGGATTATAAAAAAAAGAGTGCTGTTTCAGGGAATTATGTAAGGTATAATTCGAATGTGAATTAGACTTATATAAACAATCCCAATGTGAATTGGGATTGTTTTTTTGCCTGTCAAGGCACGAATCAAGTGATAGAATTAACTACAAGTTCCAGCAATTGTCTTATACGGTAACTAACTTTTCCGGTGTCACAATTACGGATTTTCCGTTTACTTTGAGTGCCAAATCGGTATCGCCAACAATCGAAAAAGTAGTCTCTTTATGATTGATTGCTACTTTCAAAATTTGGTTTCTAAAATTAATTTTAAACGAATATCCTTCCCATTCTTTTGGGATTTTTGGAGAAAAATGAAGTGTATCATCTTTAATTCTCATTCCCCCAAAACCTTCTACGATACTCATCCATGTTCCGGCCATTGAGGTAATATGACACCCTTCTTCTACTTCTTTGTTGTAATCATCAAGATCCAGACGTGACGTTCTTAAATAGAAGGTGTATGCCATATCCATTTTGTCCAATAAAGCCGCCTGAATGGAGTGTACGCAAGGTGAAAGTGAACTTTCATGAACCGTAAAGGATTCGTAAAATTCGAAGTTGTTTTTCAATTCTTCTTTCGAAAAATGATCTTCGAAGAAATAAAAGCACTGCAAAACATCGGCTTGTTTGATGTACGGTGAACGCAAAATTCTATCCCAAGACCATTTTTGATTGATTGGTCTTTGGCTTTTATCCAAATCAGCTACGCGAACCAATTCTTTGTCTAAGAAACCGTCTTGTTGCAAGTAAACATTATGTTCTTCCGAAAAAGGGAAGTACATATTGTCCGAAACTTTTTTCCAAGATTGTAATTCGGAATCCGAGATTTTTACTTTTTCAGTAATTCTTTTGTGGTCAATAGGATATTCCAGAGACACTTTTTGAATTTGCTCGTACGTATATTCGAGACACCATTTTGCAATATAATTGGTATAGAAATTATTGTTTACGTTATTTTCATATTCGTTAGGACCTGTAACGCCAAGTATTACGTATTGGTTTAAATTAGTCGAAAAATTCGCTCTTTGATGCCAAAAACGTGCAATTCCTATTAATACTTCTAATCCTTTTTCAGGAATGTAGCTGTAATCTCCAGTGTATCTGTAAAAGTTGTAAATGGCAAATGCGATAGCTCCATTTCTATGAATTTCTTCAAAAGTAATTTCCCACTCGTTATGACATTCTTCACCATTCATGGTAACCATTGGATACAAAGCAGCGCCATTAGTAAATCCTAATTTAGCGGCGTTTTCAATGGCTTTGTCTAATTGATTGTAGCGGTAAGTCAATAAGTTTCTGGCTACTTCTTGGTCTTTGGTTGCCATGTAAAACGGAATGCAATACGCTTCGGTATCCCAATAGGTAGATCCGCCGTATTTCTCTCCCGTGAAACCTTTAGGTCCAATATTCAATCGAGAATCTTTTCCTAAATACGTTTGGTTCAACTGAAAAATATTGAAGCGAATTCCTTGTTGTGCTTTTACATCGCCATCAATGGTAATGTCTGACATTTCCCAAATTTTTGCCCAAGCAGCAATTTGGTCTTGTAACATTTGATTATATCCTATTCCTAATGCGGATTGAATTACTTTCTCAGCAGCAGTAATGGTGTTTTCATGATTTAAGGAAACTGTGTAACCACCAATTTTTTGTATCGATGATTTTTGGCCTTGAGCCACAATTACATCATAGCTAAACTGAATTCTATCAGTTGTTGCATCAATATTAGAAGGAGAAATTCCTGTTTTTTCACCATTAGACAAAATGCTATTTTGCATAAAAGTGGTTGCTTTGAAATGTGTTTTGAACGTTTGTGCTGTTACAAAAGCTTCATTTCCTGACTTTTTTACATCAAGTGGTTCCCAGAATTTTTCTTCCCAGTTGGCATCTTCATTCGATACACCAGCATCAATATAGGGTTTGTAAACTATTTTTGAATCTTTGTTCAAAGGTGTGATTTCATAATTGATAACCCCAACTTCATCCAACTTCAACGAAAGGAAACGACGTACATTTACGGAAATTTCAGTACCGTTTTTTAACGTTGCTTCAAAAGATCGATTGTACCAACCTTCTTTCATATTGAGTTCACGGCGAAAGTTTTTGACCTCGGAACAGGTATTCAAATCTAACTTTTCTCCGTTGATTTCAATGTCGATTCCAATCCAGTTAGGTGCATTCAAAACTTTGGCAAAGTATTCTGGATATCCGTTTTTCCACCAGCCCACTTTGGTTTTATCAGGATAATAAATTCCGGCAATATAACTTCCCTGGAATGTTTCCCCAGTATAGTTTTCTTCAAAATTAGCACGTTGTCCCATGGCACCGTTGCCAATACTGAACAAGCTTTCGGATGATTTTACGCTTTCTGCATCAAATCCTTCTTCAATGATGGACCAATTATCCGGTTTTATATAATCTTGATTCATTTTATTTTTTGTTTAAAGTTTAAGGTTTCAAGTTGTCTCAAAACTTTAAAAATACATTTCGTTTTATTTTATCAAATTTGCAATGAATGATGTTTCTATCTCAGAAAAGTCTTTAAAGATATATTTCGCTTCATGCAAAGTACTTGCTTCTCCTATTCCTATGCTTGTCATTCTTCCAATATTTGCTGCTTGAACTCCCGCCACTGAATCTTCAAAAACAATTGAATTTTCTGGGGTGATGTTCAATAGTTTTGCGGCCATTAAGAAAACTTCCGGATCTGGTTTGGCATTCGTCACATCATTTCCGTCTACAACAGCTTCAAAATAAGACAGCAATCCTGTTTTTTCTAAAATAGGTCTTGCGTTTTTACTGGCTGAACCCAAAGCGATGGGTTGGTTGTTTTCTTTCAGAAATTTTAAAATTTCAAAAACTCCCGGAAGAATCTCGCTTGCATCCATGTCAACTAAATAGGACAAATAGTCCTCATTTTTTTGAACTAACCATCGGTCTTTGTCTTCTTGTGATGCGGTTACTTTTCCTAATTCTAATATGATATCCAAAGAGCGCACGCGGCTGACTCCTTTTAATAATTCATTATGTTCGTGTGTAAATTCGATATTTAATTCAGCAGCGATTTTTTGCCACGCTAAATAATGGTATTTCGCGGTGTCAACAATTACTCCGTCGAGGTCGAATATAAATGCTTTTGTATTCATTATTATTGTTTTATTACGTCATCAACATCTTTCACTTTTACCACTAAAATGGCAGCAATCAAGAAGCTGACTCCACTGGTAACTAATGCAAATATGGCGTTGTCATTATATATATACTTAACTAAGGGTCCTCCAATTAAGGCATTTACGATTTGGGGAATAACGATAAAGAAGTTGAAAATACCCATGTAAACTCCCATTTTCATTGGGGAAATTGATCCGGCTAATATGGCATACGGCATAGATAAAATACTTGCCCAAGCAATACCAACTCCAATCATGGAGAGAATCAACCAATTTTCATTGGGTACAAAATAGATCGAAATTAATCCTAGTCCACCGATAATTAGAGAGATGGAGTGGGTTAATTTTCTTCCGAATTTTTTTGCGATATATGGTAGCGCAAAAGCATAGAAAGCAGAAACTAAATTGTAAATACCAAACAGTACTCCAACCCAGTCACCAGCGTTTTGATACGCTTCACTTTTGCTGTCCGAAATAGGTAAACCATAAATATGATGGGCTATGGCGGGAGTGGTAAAAACCCACATTCCAAACAGACCAAACCAAGAGAAAAATTGCACCCAGCTTAATTGTCGCATAGTGGTAGGCATTTTTCTGAAATCATCAAAAATGTCTAATAAACTAGATTCTTTAGAACTGGCATCAGCCACTTTAGTTTCTTGATGCACCATTTCGTCTTCAAATTGAACTAACTCTTCAGGAGAATATTCTTTGGCAGAAATAATGGAAACCAAAATAGATACTACTAGTATTGCAGCTCCAATCACAAAGGATAGAATCAAGTGCATAGGAACGCCGCCATTCTCATCTCTATTTGAAACGCCAAACCAATTCGTTAAAACATAAGGAAGCCAAGAACCAATAACAGCACCAAAACCAATTAATGCGGTTTGTACACTAAACCCAAGTGTTCTTTGGTCCGTTCTTAAATTATCTCCTACTAAAGCTCTGAAAGGTTCCATGGCAATGTTGAAAGACGCATCCATAATCATCAGCATTCCGGCACCAACCCACAGGGCAGGTAAAAAAGCGATGAAAATTTCGGCTTGAGGCATTAATATTAGTCCAATTGAAGCTAATAAAGCACCTACTAAAAAGAAAGGTTTTCGTCTTCCGAATTTCCCCCATGTTTTGTCACTGTAATGTCCTATGATGGGTTGAACAATAAGACCCATTAGAGGGGCAATAATCCAAAACCAAGATAGTTCATGCACATCTGCGCCAAAAATCTGGAGAATTCTGCTGGCATTAGCATTTTGAAGGGCAAAACCCATCTGTATTCCCAAAAAACCGAAACTCATGTTCCAAATTTCCCAGAAACTTAATCTACGCTTTTCCATTATCGTAATTTAAATATTAATACGATAAGCGCTATGCTTATCAAAACTTATCTTATTTTTCGAAGTAAAAGTTAAAGTTTTGAGGGGTAAATATAAAAATATATTTCAAACTTTTGTTTTACGGAATGAAATTTTGGAGAACTTTTTCTACTACAAGGTTGTAGTAATGAATAATTTAACAAATAATAATTTAATTGGTGGATTCTCTTTCTATCAAATGGGTTTCGATAACCTCGGTTTTGTAATTTTCATCTTCTTCATCTTCTTTGGATTCGAGTCTTTCGATTAGCATTTTTGCGGCTTTATTCCCCATTTTTATTCCGCTCTGGCTGACGGTTGTAATAGTAGGTGTAGAATATTTAGAAATAATGCCATCCGTAAAGGCAATAACGGCTAGGTCTTTAGGTACATTGAGGCCTATCTTATTGGCGGTTTTGATTATGGTAACTGCGAATAGTTCATTTACCGCAAATACGGCATCAATGGCTTTGTCTTCTAATAGTTTTCCAATAGTGATTTCACAGGTATCTACATCTTCTATCTTGATAATCAGGTTTTCATTAAAAGGGATATCATTGTCTAATAGTGCTTTTATATAACCGTCGGTACGAAGTTTTCCAACGCTCACATAATCAACGGTGGTGACTAGGGCAATTTTTTTTCTTCCCTTATCAATCAGGCTTTGAACGGCTTCATAAGCGGCGGATTTATCGTCAATAATGACTTTGTCGCAAAGGATTTCATTTGTAACTCGGTCAAACATGACAACAGGCATTCCTTGATTGATGACTTCTGTAATATGATGAAAATCACCCCTGAATTGGGTTTCTTTGGAGAGCGACATGATAAAACCATCGATACTTCCGTTAGCGAGCATTTCCATGTTAAGGACTTCTTTGTCAAATGAATCGTCTGACAGGCAGATGATAACACTATATCCATTTTCATTTGCAACCTGCTCGATTCCGTTAATGACCGTTGAAAAGAAGTGGTGGACTATTTCGGGAATAATAATTCCAATTGTTTTGGTTTTTCTATTTTTTAAACTAAGTGCAATATTGTTTGGCTTATAGTGGTAAAATTTAGCAAATGCCTGCACTTTAAGTCTGGTTTCTTCGCCTATTTCAAGGCTGTTTCTTAGTGACTTTGAAACAGTGGAAATGGATACATCTAATTCTTTTGCAATTTGTTTAAGCGTTATTTTCCTTTTCATGTTGAAGCTCTGGTAAAAATTATTTCGTAATAAAGGTAAAATTTAATTTTAGAAATGGTAATTAAAGTGGTAAAAATTTAAATAAATCAGAAAGTTTTCAACACTATTACGTTTTCGTAACTCAATAAAAAATTGGCTTTGTCGGACATAACAAAATTTACATAAATTTAACATTCGAAGTATAAGTTAATGTTAAAAACTCAAAAAAAAATTAAATTAAATTAAACAAAAAGTATGAAAACAATTTATAAAAAGTTGTTATTTTTATTACTATTACTGCCTTTTAGTATTCTAGCTCAGAATACTGTAAGTGGATCTGTTATTGATAAAGTGTCAGGACAGCCAGTTCCGGGAGTAAATGTTAATGTGCAAGGTGCCTCTAATGGTGTTTCAACAGATTTTGACGGAAAGTTTCAATTGTCAAATGTAAAGAAAGGTGACAAAATCATATTTTCCTTCATTGGCTACAAAGTTTCTGTCGTGGATTATGATTCTCAAAAATCTTTGACAGTTTCTTTAGCTGAAGATGAAAATCAATTAAAGGAGGTAGTTGTACAAGTAGGTTATGGTACCGTTAAAAAGAAAGATGCTACAGGTGCAGTAACAGTATTAACAACTAAAGATTTTAATAAAGGTGCAAATGTAACGGCCGAAAACTTGCTTAACGGAAGAGTTGCGGGAGTTACCGTAAATACAAGTGGTGCTCCAGGTTCTGGTTCCCAAATTAGAATTCGTGGTGGATCTTCATTATTTGCAAGTAATGACCCATTAATAGTAATTGATGGTTTGCCAATTGAAAATAATTCAGACAAAAATTATGGTTCTACTTCTATTTTAGCCTCATTAAATCCGAGTACTATTGAGTCTATGACGGTTTTAAAAGATGCTTCGGCAACTGCTATTTATGGATCTCGCGCTTCTAATGGTGTAATTATTATTACTACCAAAAAGGGAGGGAAACAACTTTCTGTAGATTATAATTTCCAGTATGGAAGTGGTAAAATAGACAAAACAGTTGGTGTATTTGATGCGGCTGCTTTTAGAACTTTAATTGCAGAAAAACGACCTGGTGATGTGTCAAAGTTAGGTACAGCAAATACGGATTGGCAAAATGCAATTTACAGAAAAACGGATTATGTTGACAACAACATATCTATTAGAGGCAATCTGTTTAATACTATCCCATCTCGTCTTACAGTGGGGAATACGTATCAGGAAGGTTTGCGATTGACAAATACTTTTAATAGAAATACTGTTGGTTTAGCTTTAAATCCATCTTTTTTGAAAGATCATTTAAAAATAAAACTGAATGCGAATTACTCTAATGAGAATAACAGATTTGCAGAAGGTGTTGAAGGAAGTGCGCTACGTTTTGATCCAACACAACCTATCTATGATCAGACTTCGATCTACGGTGGATTTTTTGAATATTATGACCGTAGTAATGGAAGATTAACTTCTCAAACGCCAAGAAATCCTGTGGCGCAATTAATGCAAACGTTTGATACTGGAAAAAACAATCGCTTTTTTGGAAACTTTGAAGTAGATTATAAATTTCATTTCTTTCCAGCTTTACGAACAGTTATTAATGCAGGTTTTGATCAAGCAGATGGTGAAAGAACTAAATTGGCTTCAAATAATGTAGCTTCTTCAGGTTCAAACAACGACATTCCTTACGGGACCAATGAGTTTTCAAAAAGTATGAGAAAAAATAAGTTGTTAGATGCTTATTTGGTATATAACAAGACATTTGATAAATTGGTTTTTGATGCAACGGCTGGTTATTCGTACCAAAAATGGGATTCTGATAACTATCAATCAGGAAATATTAATGATCCAAATTTACCAACAGGTGTGACAGGGTTTCCAAAAACGAATGTAGATTATGATAGAGTTAATATTGGCTTTTTTGGAAGAACCAATTTAAATTTCAATGATAAATATTTAATGACTTTGTCTTATAGAAGAGATGGTTCTTCTCGATTTGACAAAGATAACAGATGGGCAAATTTCCCAGCTGCTGCATTTGCCTGGAAAATGAAAGAAGACTTTTTTGCTGATAGTAAAACAATTTCTGACTTAAAATTAAGATTGGGTTGGGGTATTACTGGACAACAAGAAATTGGAAATAACAATGATTATTTGCAACAATATAATCTAGGAAGCGGTAGTTCTCAATATTATTTTGGAACGGTAGCCTTGCCAATTGCAGTTTCTGCAAGACAAAGTTCAAATTTAAAATGGGAAGAAACTACAACCTATAATGCAGGTTTAGATTTCGGACTTTATGACAACAGAGTTTCGGGTAGTGTTGAAGTATTTTACAAAGATTCAAAAGATTTGTTAGCGGATGTTGCAACAGCAGACGGTAGTAACTTCTCAAATAGATCTTGGCAGAATATTGGAAGCTTTACAACTAAAGGGGTTGAATTTGCTTTAAGTTCCGATATTGTGAAAAATGAAGATTTTAATTGGAACCTAAACTTTAATGTAACTGCTTTTGAAAGAAAAATCACAGAATTAAATTCTGATTTTATTAGAACGGGAGATAATCTGGCGGGGACAGGAACGCAAGGCCAAGTACACCGTGTTGGGTATGCGCCAAATTCTTTCTTATTGTACAAACAATTATATGATACAGCCGGAAAACCACTTGAAGGTGCTTATGCAGATTTAGACGGGGATGGAATTATCAACTCTAATGATAAATATATTTATAAAAATCCTGATCCTAAAGCAACTTTTGGATTTGCATCAACTATGAATTATAAAAACCTTGATTTTTCTTTCAACTTAAGAGCAAGTGTTGGTAACAGAGTTTTTAATGCAGTTAACGCAAGTAGAGCTCAATACGATTTATTAACAACCGGTGCGACGGTTGGGAATATTCCAACATCAGTTTTAGACACAAATTTTAATACAACATCGAATGTAGTTTTGTCTGATATTTTTGTTGAAAACGCTTCATTTTTAAGAATGGATAATATTACACTAGGGTATACTTTTCCAAAATGGTTAGAAGGTAAAGCCTCATTACGTTTGTTTGCAGGTATGCAAAATGTTTTTGTTATTTCAGATTATTCTGGATTAGATCCGGAAATTGCTAATAATGGTGTTGATAATACCATTTACCCAAGACAACGCTCAATTTTAGGTGGAGTAAATGTTAAATTTTAATAATTAGATGATGAAAAAAATAAATATTATATACATACTATTTGCTTTTGTTGCATTACAATCGTGCACAAGTGATTTAGATGTAGTAGCAGAAGATACTAAAGTTAATTCACCAGAACAATTGTTTTCCACGCCCTTGGGATACAAACAAGCCTTGGCTGGAGTTTATGGTAATCTTAGTCTAACAGGTACTGGTGATGCAGGCTCATCGTTTTTGCAGGGAATTGATGCTGGAACAAGCCAGTTTGGAAGATGTATGTGGTACTTGCAAAACTTAACTACTGATGAAGTAGTGTGGACGTATGAGAACGATGAGGGTACAGCTGAATTACAAAGAAATACTTGGACATCTGCCAATCCTATATTATTGGGTATGTTTAGTAGAACTATGGCGGAAGTAGCACTTGCTAATGATTTTTTAAGACAATCTACTCCAGAGCTTTTAAGTGCAAGAGGTATTACCGCTACTGCTGACGTTGCCGAAATCAACTTTTACAGAAATGAAGTAAGAGTATTGAGAGCTTTTGCTTACTATAATATGATGGATTTGTTTGGTAAAGCACCGTTTGTTACAGAAACTGATCCTTTGAATTTTAAGGGGCCTCAATATGACAGAAAACAGTTGTTCTCTTTTATTGAGACAGAATTGAATGCCGTAATTCCTAATTTAAAAGCTGCAAGAGCCAATGAATATGGTAGATTAGACAAAGCAATGGCTCAAATGATTTTAGCTAAGATGTATTTGAATGCTGAAGTATATATTGGAGCGCCAAAATATGCAGAATGTATGGCTAAATGTAGCGAGGTTATTAGCGGTGGGTATACTTTAAATACAAAATATTTAAACAACTTTAAAGCAGATAATCAGACTTCATCTGAAATGATTTTTACATTACAATCGGATGGGGTTAAAACTCAAAATTATGGTGCAACGACCGTTATGATCAACGGACAAGTAGGCTCTCTTGAAGGAAACGGAGCAGAATTTGGTGTTGGAGGCTGGGGTGGAGCCTTGAGACTTAGAAAACAATTTGTGGAAAAGTTTGATGGTTCTAAATTCCTAACTGATGCAAGAAAAACATATACTACATCAGGCGCAAGAACGCTTGAAATCGCAAGTTTAACTAATGGAGCTCAAGGTTATATTTTACATAAATATTCAAATAAAACTGTCGCCGGAGTTGCGGGTGTAAATTCAACATTTGTGGATACGGATTTTCCTTTGTTCAGGTTAGCAGATGCTTATTTAATGTATGCAGAAGCTCAAATGAGAAAAGACGGTGCTACAAATGGTAGTACAGCTACAAACACAACCGCACAATCATTAAAATATATTAATGATTTAAGAGAAAGAGCTAATAATGGTTCGACGGCTGCAAATGTATCTAAAGGAGAAGTTAATCTTGATTTTGTTATAGACGAGAGATCTAGAGAATTACACTGGGAAGGTCATAGAAGACAAGATTTAATCCGATTTAATAAATACGGAGGAGGAAACTACAATTGGGCTTGGAAAGGAAATATTGCAAACGGTACTTCAATTGGTACTGAAAAGAATGTATTTCCAATACCAACAGCTGCTATTTCAGCTAATCCAAATTTAACACAAAATACAGGATATTAATAAATAATTTTATTTAGATATACATGAAAAATTCAATTAAATGTTTAATAGCTTTTATCAGTCTGATATCCTTGTCTTGTGCAAATGATGTTGAAGACGTACAAGCTCTTACAGCGGATTCAAGTTTAAAATTGCTTACGCCGACTTCTGATTTTAATCTTGTTCTTGATGGAGCAAAATTAAACGATTTGGCGACCACCTTGGTATGGAATGATCCTGCAAATGTTACAGGTGCTACCATAACTTATACAGTTCAAGCGGCTAAAACAGGAACTAACTTTGCAACTCCGGTAGTAGTAGGTACAACGACCAATCAGTTTTTAGACGTGACTGTTGGTAATTTAGACGCAACAGCGAAAAGCTTAGGATTACCAGCTCTTATTGAAGGTCAAATGGAGATTCGTATTAAAAGTAGTATTTCTGCAGAAACTTCAAATTTCTATACCTTAAAAGTAACTCCTTATCTTCCAAACTGGGGTATCATTGGTGGTGCAACTCCACTTGGTTGGGACAAAAGTACAGATATGGCTTTCAATCCAATAAGTGGGACTTATTCAATTTCATTAGCTTTAACAACTGGTGAATTTAAATTTAGATTAGATAATGCCTGGACAACCAATTATGGAGATGATGGGAATAATCTTTCCTTAGAATCTGGAGCAGCTAATATTCCTGTTACCGCAGGTAATTACACCATTGTAGCTAATTTTACGACTAAAACATATACCATAACGCCAATCATAGATGCTTGGGGTATAATTGGAGATGCCACAACAACGGGTTGGGATTCTGACACACTTTTAGATTACAATCCCACAACCAAAAAGTATTCTATTACCATGAAAATGAAATTGGGATCATTCAAATTTAGATTAAATCATGATTGGGGTACTAATTATGGGGATGACGGAAATAACTTATCATTAGATAATGGCGGTTCCAATATTGCTATTACGGATGCGGGTACCTATTATATAACTGTTGATTTTACAGGATTGACGTACACAATTAAAAAAATATAATTTAAAAGATATAAAAATGAAAAATATAATTAGATTTCTAATTGCTTTTATCAGTATCACAGCAATATCTTGTACAGATGAAGTTATGGATAGAGAAGCCGTAAGTACAAACGCTGCTCCAACTCTAAAAACGCCATCTACAAGTTTTGATTTAGTACTTGATAAAAACAAACCAAATGATCTTGCCACTACTTTTGTTTGGGATTATGCTACATATAATGGAACTTCAACCATTGTTACGTATAGCATTGAGTTTGCTGCTGCAGGAACAAAATTTGCAAATCCAACAGTTGTAGCTACTAGTACAAGTAAATTTAAAAATTTTACTGTAAATGAGTTAAACTCTGCTGCGTTAAGTGCTGGTTTTGCTCCCTTTCTTAAAAACTCAGTAGATGTACGTGTTTTATCTACTGTGGGTACAACAGGAAGTTTATCGCAACCATCAAACTCTTATACTATAAAGTTGACACCATATCCGGCATGGCCTAACTGGGGAATTATTGGAAGTGCTACTCCTACAGGATGGGACTCTGATACTAATTTGGATTATGACTTAGCAACTAAAAAGTATTCAGTTACCATGCTCTTAATCGCAGGTGGTGAGTTTAAATTTAGATTGGATGATGGTTGGGCAGATAATTTTGGGGATAACGGAAATAATTTGACGCTAGATGCTGGAGGAGCTAATATTCCAGTTGCTGTGACGGGAACTTATAAAATTGTTATCGATTTTGCAGAAAAAACATACACCATTACAAAACTATAATTATTTTATAATTACCGTAAAAGGGCTATTTTTTTAATAGCCCTTTTTTTATAAAACCCAAAAACTATGAAAAAAATTATACTTTTAGTATCGCTTTTCTTTTCAATTATCGCAATTGGGCAACAACAGTCGGTCGTTTATTCTGTTAGTCCAGCTACTTTTGAGGAGACAACTGCTATTATCATTAGCATCAATGGCGCCTCAGTAAATGAAGGTGTCTGGGGAGTTACCGGAAACGCATTATATATTTGGACATGGTCTTTTGATATAAATGACGCGAACAGTATTGATTGCCCTACGAATGGGATATGGAACGCATCTAACGAGGCGAATCGTTTTACCTATAATTCGGCTACAGATACCTATACCAAGACATTTACACCAAATGTTTTCTATAACAGAAACGGAATAGGTAAAATAGGTTTCCTAGTGAAAGCTAAGGATGGGACTGGGGACAAAAAATCGCAAGATAATTTTGTTGAAGTGGGTGCGTACCAAGTGACTCTAAATACACCCGCAGAAAATGGTTCTACAATTATAGCATCTGGTGGAAGTTTGAATATTTCAGCTTCTAATACGGGTGGAAATGCCAGTTATGTATTGAAAGCAAACGGTATTACATTAAATACAAATGCAGTAGCTTCCAGTTATTCTTATAATCATACGAATATTACAGGAAATCAAAATTATGAATTGCAGGTTACTCAAGGGGCAACTGTAATCACTAAAAAGTTCAGTGCGATAGTGAATCCAAATGTGGTTAGTGAAGCTATTCCTGTGGGTTTATTGGACGGAATCAATTACAATACTGCCGATGCTACAAAAGCAACTTTGGTTTTGGATGCTCCATTCAAAGATTTTATTTACGTAGCGGGAAGTTTCAACAATTGGCAACCAACTAGTTCTTTTGCCATGAAAAAGGACCCTGTTTCAGGAAAATTTTGGTTAGAATTAACCGGATTAGTTTCAGGAACAAATTATACCTACCAATATTGGGTAGTTGATGCAACACCTATAGCCGGAACTCCTTCTTTGGTGAAAACTGCCGATCCATATTCGACTTTAGTATTGTCTCCTGATGATGATCCTTTCATTCCTGCTACCAGTTATCCTAACCTTCCATTATATCCTGCTGGTCAGCAGCGTGAAGTAACAGTATTGCAAACAGGAAAAACTCCTTATGCTTGGAGTAGTGCCACCACAAATTTTGTCAAACCTGCAAAAGAAAATTTAGTGGTTTATGAATTGTTGGTTCGTGATTTTGATGCCAATAGAAGCTATCAAGACTTGATTAATAAAATCGATTATTTCAAAAATTTGAAAATAAACGCGATTGAGTTGATGCCGGTGATGGAATATGAAGGCAATGAAAGTTGGGGGTACAATACCTCTTTTCACATGGCTTTGGATAAATTTTATGGAACTTCTGAAAAGTTAAAAGAATTTGTTGATTTGTGCCATCAAAACGGAATTGCTGTAATTCTGGATGTGGCATTGAATCACGCTTTTGGAAGAAATCCAATGCTTCGTATGTGGATGAATGATCCTGATGGAGATGGTTGGGGTTCTCCTTCCACTGAAAATCCTTATTTTAATACAACGGCTATGCATAGTTATAGTGTTGGAGAAGATTTTAACCACCAACAGCCAAGAACACAAAATTATGTACAACGTGTCATCAAACAATGGGTAGAAGAATATAAAATTGACGGATTTCGTTGGGATTTAACCAAAGGTTTTACTCAAAATTGTCCTGCCAATGTTGCTGGTGGTCAAGAAGCTTGTACCGGTGTTAAACAACAAGATCGAGTGGATGTATTGCGAAAATATGCTGATTATTCTTGGAGTTTAGACCCAACGCATTATACTATTTTTGAACACTTAGGGAATGATGATGAAGAGCAGCTTTGGGCGAATTACAAGATTAATGAAACGCCAAGTAAAGGAATTATGATGTGGGGAATAATGACCAGTCAATACAATGAATTGTCTATGGGGTATTCTGGAAATATTTCTCGTATGAATAGTTCGAGCAGAGGCTTTACCTCAAATAGATTGATGGGTTATGCCGAAAGTCATGATGAGGAACGATTAATGTATAAAAATTTACAATTCGGGAACAGTACCAATGCTGCTCATAATGTAAAAACATTAAATGTAGCCTTGTCTAGAATGTCAGCAATTGGAGCGGTTTCTTTATTGGTTCCTGGACCAAAGATGATTTGGCATTTTGGGGAATTAGGTTGGGAAAATTCTATTTTTACGTGTAATAATGGAACGGTAAACACGTCGTCCGATGCAATATCTGGGGATTGTAAATTAGATACTAAACAGCAACCACAATGGGTTAATAATTGGCTTGGAGATGCCAATAGAAGTAAAATTTATAACGATTGGTCTAAGATGATTACGATGAAAACTATAGAGCCTGTTTTTTCAGGAACTGCAACCATGTCGAATACCAGTTCGTTGTATCCAAATATCAGAATTACCAATAGTGCTTTGGCGTCAAGCCAACTTAAAGATGTTTTGATCTTGGCTAATTTTAATGTAACCACACAAAATGTAGCAACTGGATTTCCTTATACTGGTGAGTGGTACAATTTGATGGATAATACAACAATCACTGTTGTTAATGTAAATGATCCAATAACAATTCCGGCTGGTGATTACCGAATCTACGGTAATAAAACAGCATCATTGGCAATAACTGATTACGAAAAATCACCAACGATTGTGTTGTATCCAAACCCTGCGTCTGATTATTTTACTTTAAATGCGGCGACTTCTAAAGTGCAGATTTTTTCTATAACAGGACAATTGGTAAAAACGTTTGATGCAAATCAATCTGAAGGACATCAATATATAATTAGTGATTTGAATCAAGGTTTCTATATAGTAAAAGCGTATGATGAGAATAATGGAATACAGGTATTGAAGTTCATTAAGGAATAATACGGTTTGTTTGTTTGTTTTAAGTGTTTGAAAGGCTGTCCCTACATGGACAGCCTTTTTTGTATAAAAAAAACTGCTCCATAAATGGAACAGTTTTCAACAAATTACTACAACTAAAAAAAACTATATTTTACCGTCTTTGATTTCATCTACGATTTCAGGATTCAACAACGTTGAGGTGTCGCCAAAATTAGAATAATCACCTTCGGCAATCTTACGCAGAATTCTACGCATGATTTTTCCGGAACGGGTTTTTGGTAAACCGGAAACAAACTGGATTTTATCCAATTTGGCGATTGGTCCAATATGATCCGATATGTGTTGGTTAATCTCTTTACTTAGGTTTTCTCTATCGCGATATTCTCCGGTTTCTTTTAGAATTACAAAACCATACAAAGCATTTCCTTTGATGTCATGTGGGAAGCCAACAATAGCACTTTCGGCAACTGCAGGATGCTCATTGATGGCATCTTCGATAGGTGCAGTTCCCAGATTGTGTCCAGAAACAATTACCACATCGTCTACACGGCCAGTGATTCTGTAATACCCAACTTCGTCACGCAAAGCGCCGTCGCCAGTGAAATATTTACCTGGAAAGGTAGAAAAATAGGTTTCCTTGTATCTTTGGTGATCGCCCCAAATCGTTCTGGCAATTCCTGGCCAAGGGAATTTAATACATAAACTTCCAGTAACCTGATTGCCTTCGATTTCATTGCGTTTTTCATCCATCAAAACGGGTTGGATTCCTGGTAACGGTAACGAAGCGTAGGTTGGTTTTGTTGGAGTTACAAACGCAATTGGCGAAATCATAATTCCTCCCGTTTCGGTTTGCCACCAAGTGTCCACGACAGGACATTTCTTGTCTCCTACGTGGTTATTGTACCAGTGCCAAGCTTCCTCGTTGATGGGTTCTCCCACCGATCCAATCACTTTCAAAGAAGTCAATTGATATCTTTGTACATATTCGATGCTTTCTTTTGCCAAGGCTCTAATGGCCGTTGGTGCCGTGTAAAACTGAGTAACTTTATGCTTTTCGATGGTTTGCCAAAAGCGACTGAAATCTGGATAGGATGGAACACCTTCGAAAATTACCGTCGTAGCTCCGTTCAATAATGGTCCGTAAAGAATATAGGAATGTCCGGTAATCCAGCCAATGTCAGCGGTACACCAGAAAATATCATTGTCTTCATAATTAAAAACGTTCTTAAACGTATACGCAGAGTACACCATATAACCTGCTGTAGTGTGTACCATTCCTTTTGGTTTTCCTGTTGAACCGGAAGTGTAAAGGATGAACAAAGGATCTTCGGCATCCATGATTTCTGCCACATTATTATCCGAAGCTTGGTCTAAAAGAGGCTGCAACCATTGGTCACGACCTTCTTTCATATTGATAGTGGAGTTGATTCTTTTAGCAACTAAAACGTTCTCTACACAAGGGCAATTCAATAAGGCTTCATCAACGATACTTTTTAAATCGATGGTTTTATTCCCGCGATATCCACCATCGGAAGTGATTACCATTTTACATTCGCTGTCATTGATTCTTGCTGCAACTGCGGAAGCAGAAAATCCTGCAAAAACAACCGAGTGAATGGCTCCAATTCTGGCGCAGGCCAAAGTGGTAATCGCTAATTCAGGAATCATTGGTAAGTAAATACAAACACGATCTCCTTTTTGTATGCCTTGTTCCTTTAAGACATTCGCCATTTTGCAAACACGTTCGTACAATTCATTATAGGAAATATGCAAAGCTTCTTCATTTGGATCATTTGGTTCAAAAATGATAGCTGTTTTATCTCCTTTTTTGGCAAGATGCCTGTCGATACAGTTTTTTACAATGTTTACTTTAGCATTGGTAAACCATTTTATATCGGCTTCAGCCATGTTAAAGTCTACAACTTTATCCCATTCTTGGTACCAAGTAAAATTTTCAGACGCTACTTTATCCCAGAATTTTTTGGGCTCACGAACTGATTTTTTGTAATGTTTAAAGTACTCTTCTAAATTATTAATTTTATAGTAACTCATGATTTTGGTAAATTTTAAATATTATAAACGCCTATTTTATACTTTTTTAATGTGGTAACGATTTCTTCGACAATGGTTTCGTCATCAATAGTGGAAGGAATCTGGAATTCCTCGCCATCTGTAATGCTGCGCATCAGTTTTCGGAGGATTTTCCCCGAGCGTGTTTTTGGTAATCGTTGTACAATAACTACATTTCTCAACGAGGCAACTGCGCCAATTTGCTGGCGAACCAGTTTAATAATTTCTTGTTCCAATTGATAATGTTCGATTTCATCTCCTGATTTGGTAACCACTAAAGCCAAAGGAATTTGCCCTTTCAACTCATCTTGAATTCCAATAACGGCACATTCAGCCACGGAGTAGTGGGAAGCAACAACTTCTTCCATTTCAGCCGTTGACAATCGATGTCCCGCTACATTTATTACGTCATCCGTTCTTCCGGTGATGAAAATATATCCGTCTTCATCTTTATAACCACCGTCGCCAGATAGATAATATCCATCAAATTTACTGAAATAACCTGCTTTGAAACGTGCTTCGTTTTCCCAAATCCCTAACATATTTCCAGGAGGCAATGGCAGTTTTACAACCACCAAGCCCTCTTCATTGGCGTTTAATTCGTCGCCGTTTTCATTAAAAATTCGAATATCATATCCGCAAACTGCTTTTGTGGCTGAACCGGATTTGACTGGCATTTTTTCAATACCAAGAGAATTGGCAATCATTGGCCAACCGGATTCTGTTTGCCACCAATGGTCAATTACGGGAATAGGAATGTGTTGTTGGTACCATTCTAATGTGGCATTGTCACAACGTTCTCCCGCTAAAAATTGGTTTTTAAGAGCGCTCAAGTCATATTGTTTGATGAATTCTCCGTCAGGATCTTCTTTTTTGATGGCTCGAATGGCAGTTGGAGCCGTAAACATCGTGCCCACTTTATGCTCCGAAATTATTCTCCAAAACGTACTTGCATCAGGAGTTTTTATCGGTTTACCTTCAAAAATTATGGTTGTATTTCTGTTTAATAACGGTCCGTAAAGAATGTAGCTGTGCCCCACTGCCCAACCCATATCCGATGCTGCCCAAAAAGTCTCATCTTCCTTTACATTGTAAATGTATTTCATGGAAAATTTCAATGCTACGGCATATCCACCAGTATCTCTAACAATTCCTTTTGGTTTTCCTGTAGTTCCGGAAGTGTACAAAATATACAGCGGATGATTCGAATTTACAGGAATACAAGGTGTTTCTTCGGAGCCGTAAACCAATGCATCGTAATCTACATCATACTTTTTAAACGGAATTCTAGCACCTAATTTTCTATTAAAAACGATTACTTTTTTTGGTCTGTGACTCGCCAATGCAATAGCTTCATCTACCAAAGGTTTGTATGCAATTAATCGGTCCACTTCAATTCCGGATGAAGCAGTAATAATCGCTCTGGGTTTGCAATCGTCTATTCTGATAGCCAATTCATGTGGCGCAAAACCTCCAAAAACAACCGAATGAATCACTCCAATTCTTGCGCAAGCCAACATGGCAAAAGCAGTTTGAGGAATCATGGGCATGTAAATTATGGCGGTATCGCCTTTCTTTAATCCTAATGATTGCATGCCTCCCGCGAGTTTTGCGACTTCGGTTTTTACTTCCGAAAAGGTGTATTTTTTCACGGTTTGTGTCACCGGAGAATCATAAATAAAAGCGACCTGATCTCCACAACCATCCTGAATGTGCTTGTCTAACGCCAAATAACAAATGTTCAATTCTCCATCTTTGTACCAAAGCGGATATCCATTTTCGTCTTTCGATAAAATTGTCTCCGGTTTGTTGTACCACTCAATTGCATCAGCTTGTTCTGCCCAGAATTTTTCTGGATGCGCAATGCTGTTCTCATAAATTTCCTTGTATTCCATTGTGTTGAATTTGTTTCTTATTGAATTAATTCATGAACTTGATCGACTAATTTTTTAACTGAAAAGGGCTTTACAACATATAAATTAGCACCTAATGAAAGTCCTTTTTCAATATCTTTTTCCTTGTTTTTTGCCGAAAGGAAAATGACCTTGCAATGCCGCAGTCGTTCGTCTTTTTTTATTTGTTCTAATGTGGCAAAACCGTCCACCATGGGCATCATTACATCCAGAATTATGACATCCGGAAGTTGTTTTTGTAAAATATCCAGTGCTTCCTGGCCATCACGCGCTATGAAAACTTCAAAATTGTTCTTTTTGAATGTGTATTCCAGTGACATTACAATGTTTGGTTCGTCGTCTACAATTAAAATCTTTTTCATTTTTTAACTATTTTCTGCTGTATTATAATTGGGTAGTGTGAAGATTAGAGTAGCTCCTTCAACCACATTATCTTCAGCCCAAATTTTACCTTTATGATGTTCAATAATTTGTTTACAAATGGCTAAACCCAGTCCGCTTCCTATGGGTTTTTTTACGTTTTGGTTTCGAGATTGATAGAATTTATCAAAAATAGCTTCAAAATCTTCTTTTTTAATTCCTTTGCCGTTGTTGTGTATTTTGACTTCGATATTGTCTTTATTTTCATCAATGGAAATCACTATTTTTCCGTCTGTTTCCGAACAAAATTTTATAGCATTTGAAACTAAATTATGGATGACCTGAACGATTCGCTCTTCGTCATAAAAAGCTTTTATTTCTTTGGAGGCATCCTCAAATTCAATGCTGATATTTTTGTTTTTTAATAATTGCTGGAGGGAATCCAACGTGTTTTTAATCGTTCTTGTGATGTTATTTTTAGACAAATAAATCTTTTGTTTTCCAGTTTCAAATTTTTCTAAATCCAGAATTTTATCAATCAAACGATTCAATCGATCCGACTCCGATATGATGTTTTGCAAAAACTGTTTTCTCAGTTCCTCTGGAATATCATCATCGTCATGTAGAATCTCGCTCGCTGCACGAATAGCGGTTATTGGTGTTCTCAATTCATGGGTAACGGTATCCAAAAATTCATCTTTTTGAATGTCTTTATTGACTAATTCCTGATTCGCATTTTTGAGTTGTTCTGATATTTTTTTTAATTCATTCGAAGTGTCTGTTAATTTTTTATTGATGATGATATTTTCTTTTGATTCCTCCAAAATTCGCAATACTTCGGGCAAACTGATTTTGTCTTCTTTGACCACACTCGATATTAATATTTTGGCGGAGGCCGTACCAATGTGTCCCGTCAATAAATTTTCGGCAAACTTTATGAATCGCGCATCGGCAGTGGTAATATCTTTGTCAATGTTGTATTTTAAATTAAAAATAGTCAAAGCTCGTTTGGTTCTTTCTTCGCCAAGAAATCGCTGTAAGACTTTTTGAATATCAGAAATATACGCAGTTCCTTTCCATACAAAAGCGTTTTCGTGATTGGTGATGTATTTGTCAATATCCACAAACATTTCGGCATAATTGCGTTCTCTATAATTGCCTTTGAAACTCACTGAAACCGCAGAATAACTCAGAATATTAATTAATAAGCTCCAAAAAACAGCATGTGGAATAGGGTCTAAATAATCCAAACCAAAAAGTTGAAAAGGCTTCAGTAATTCAATTCCCCAAGGTCCTTCCTGAATAAACATGCTGGTTGATTTTGTGATTCCAATAGCGTACGGAATTAGTAGGGTGTAAAAACAGGTTAAAAAACCAAGAATAATCCCCGTTACCGCACCAAATTTAGAACCTCTTTTCCAGAATAATGCACCAAAAAAGGAAGGAGCCAGTTGTGCTATAACGACAAAGGAAACCAGTCCGATGGAAACCAAAGAATAGTCTAAAATGAATATTCTATAAATGGCATACGCCAAAATGATAAGCGAAAAAATTCCTATTTTTCGACTATTTACAATCCGTTTACTGTTCTTTTTCTGTGAAGAATTTTCTAGTGAACCAATGAAGCCATACGGAATCAGTAAGTTGTTACTTAGCATTGTAGCGAGTGCAATTGAAGATACGATAATCATTGAAATCGCTGCCGAAAATCCACCCAGAAAAACCATCACTGTCAATACATTATTGTCAAAAAACTGTGGGATTAATAAGGAATACGTATCTGAATTATGCCCTTTTCCTTCAAAAAGAATATTGCCGCCCCAAGCAATTGGAAAAACAAAAAGGTTGAAAAGTAGCAGGTACAACGGAAAAAGCCAAATCGCTGTTCGGATGTGGGTTTCTTTATTGTTCTCGACAATTGCAGTGTGGAATTGTCTTGGCAAAAGGAAAATAGCAAACATCGATAAAATGCAAAGAAAGAACCAGTTGATTCCGTTTGTAATGCCGCCTATCGTATTTTTCTTGTCGAAATCTTTAAGGACAGCCGCTCTTTGATAAATGTCATCAAAACCGTCAAAAACAAAATAGGTAACATAAATCCCCACGATCAAAAAGAAAACTAACTTCAAGATAGATTCCATAGCTACGGCGGTAACTATTCCGCGTCTTTTTTCGGAAGCATCTACATATTTGGTACCATAATAGGAAGCAAATAATGCCAACGCTATGCAAACATAAGTGGTTGTATCAGTGAAAATATTGTCACTCGATTGTGTTTTTGTAACAATATGGAAGGTGTCTGAAATTGACTTTAACTGTAAAGAGATATAGGGTAAAATACCAACAATGCAAATCGTAGTTACTAAAGCTCCCAGAAATCTACTGTTTCCGTATCGTAAAGAAATAAAATCTGCAATACTGGAGATTTTATTTACTCTCGAAATTCGGATAATTTTCTTGAGAATAATCATCCACGTTGGGATAATTAATATGGGACCTAAATAAATGGGTAAATAACTCAAACCGGATTCTGCAGCAACACCAATACTTCCATAGTAGGTCCAGGCTGTACAATATACGGCTAATGAAAAGGAATAAATGTAGGGGTTATTTGTCCATTTAGAATGACTTCTTTTTTCAGACCAATAGGCAATGTAAAAAAGAATCGACAAATAAAGCACCAATATTAATAAGAGTCCAATGCTATTCATAATATCGTTTTATGATTAGGTAGGAAGTAGCAATTGAAAATAACCAAGCCGAGAAGATATAAATATAGATTATTGGGAATCCAAAAAGTGGTTTTGAACTGTCAAATAACAGCAAAAGTGGTATGTTCAACGCTAATAGTACTAGCATTGAAAGAATAACCAACTTTTGTTCATGTCTCTTTTTCATAAGGAAATGCGGTTTGCTTTTCAGCAGAATGTTCTTTCGCCTTTTTTTATAATTCTGTTTTAGAATCTAAGGCTTGATTAAAAAAATAAACAACCTCTGCAAATTAATGCAGAGACTGTCTATTTTGGTAATGGTTTGGTTAACTGTCTTTTTCATCGTAATCACCCATTAAGGAAAAGTACCCAAAGGTTCCCAATCCTAAAACAATTAATGGAGTTAGTATAAAGAGTATAATTATTCCGAAAACTAAGTCTTCTTGTTTTCCGGACATCAATTTTGGTAATCCAAAAGTGAAGATGCAAAAATAGGCTGCGGCAGCTGCTAATGCAATCCAAACTAGTCCTAATATTCTTTTTAATTGATTCATAGCTGTGTTTTTATTCGTGAGCGTTTTTATCTTTATTTTTAATGTAAACCATTCCAACTACAAAACTGACTGCAGCGATAACAATTGGATACCAAAGACCTTCAAGATAAAATTCCGGATGGCCTAGGTCTTTCGCATTGGTTACAAAATAGGTTGAAATAGCAGGAAGTAATCCTCCAAAAATTCCATTCCCTACGTGGTATGGCAATGACATGGATGTGTACCTGATTTTTACAGGGAACATTTCAACTAAAAACGCTGCAATAGGTCCATAAACCATCGTTACAAATATTACTTGCACAAATACTAGAAATATCAAAGCCCAATTGTCACTAGAATTAATTTTAACAGTTGTTTTAGTGTCAACCTTCGCTTTACCATCCACCACGATTGCTATGCCGTTTTCTAAATGTACGGTTTTTATTTCTTGAAAAGTAGTTCCATCTACATACTCTTTGTTAGTCGTATAGATAGAATCCATGGTTTGCTTCTTGTTTTCTTTCAATTCAGCAAGTACCGTAGTTTTTTCGACTATTTCGGTTTTGTTTTTCACCGATGTGGTTTCGTACATTTGTTTGTAGATTGGTCTGTATAATAAAATGGCCAATAACATACCGCCCATCATAATGTATTTTCTACCTACTTTATCACTCAACCAACCAAAAAACACGAAAAATGGGGTTCCAATAATTAAAGCAACTCCTAATAAAGTATCCACTTGAGAGGAATCAATGGACATTACTGTTTTCATGAAATTCATTGCATAAAACTGACCCGTATACCAAACAACACCTTGTCCCATTGTAGCTCCAAATAAAGCCAATAATACAAATTTCATATTGTAACGATTTCCAAAACTTTCTTTCAAAGGATTTGTACTTGTTTTTCCTTCGCTTTTAGCTTTGGCGAAAACAGGTGATTCATCCATGTTTTTTCTAATCAAATACGAAACTCCAACCATAACTATGGATAACCAAAACGGAACTCTCCATCCCCATTCATCAAATTGTTCTGGTGTTAAGATATTTCTTGTGGCAAGAATTACCATTAAAGAGATGAACAAACCAACTGTTGCCGTCGTCTGAATCCAAGAAGTCCAATATCCTCTTTGTCCTATTGGCGCATGTTCGGCCACGTAAGTCGCTGCTCCACCATATTCACCACCCAGTGCAAGACCTTGAAGTAAACGAAGAATTAATACTAATAAAGGTGCCATAAATCCAATAGTTTCATAACTCGGGATACAACCTATGAGGAAGGTAGCACCACCCATTAAAAGTAAAGTAACCATGAAGGTGTATTTCCGCCCAATTAAATCTCCTAATCTTCCAAAGAAAAGGGCTCCAAATGGTCTAACTACAAACCCTGCTGCAAATGTTGCCAAAGTTGACAGGAAAGCAGCTGTTGGATTATCCGAAGGGAAAAATTTAGTTGAAATTACAACTGCTAAACTTCCAAAGATGTAAAAGTCATACCATTCGATCATGGTACCCATTGAGGATGCGGAAATAACTTTCCAAATTCCTTTTGTTGATTTTTCTTTCATGTATTGTTATTTTTAAAATTGATTATAGATAAATTTGAAGTTGTACTACGAAGTCTCCTAATGATCCGGAGCGGTTTGTTAGAGAGGTGTATACGGGTCTAGTTGAATATTGTGCCGTTATTTTGGCATGGTGTCCGTCAATAAAAAAGTTTGATCCCACGTCAAATTGTGTACTTGACTGTGTTAAAGCATCAAAGTTTTTGTAAGTAACAGCACCAAAGGGTTGGATTCTAACTTTAGGTTTTGCCTCTTTATTAGGCAATAAAATACCCGCTTGTGTATACCAAATATTTCCAGATCCAATCGTTGGCTGTGCATTTCCAGCTCCCGCTATAGCTCTACTCCCTGTGAAATTTGGATCTACTGAGCCAATATTCATAATCCCAACATTACGCAAATAATTAGGACCAAAATCATAGTCATATAGTACACTGTAACCTGTAACGGCCATTTTGTTTTCTTTTTTTCCAATAGGCATATCAAGAAAAACATCGGCAGAGAAAAGTTTGATGTCATGTTTGTTGATAGTGCTGTTTACAGAAGTTTTTGTGGCATCAGGCGCAGTGTAAAAACCAGCACCAATGTTGAATACTTTTTTAGTTCCTAAATAGCTACCTACTTTAAAAGGCAGTACATTGGCTTCTTGATCTAAAAACTGGTATTCGAAATAACCAGCCTTAGACCATTTTGTCATACCACTGTTGTCTACGGCTACGGCATTCGATGCATTCGTGGTGTTTGTAGGTGTTAAGTTGGTAGCATAAGGTTTGTTGTAACTCAAGCGGTATTCTAGTTTGCCATATTTCCCTTTAGCAAATAAACCCACTTGTCTGGCAAACTGATCAGAGTTTTCGATTAGTGGCCAGTTAAA
The DNA here is from genome assembly GCF_003314435.2 of Flavobacterium petrolei. GTDB lineage: Bacteria > Bacteroidota > Bacteroidia > Flavobacteriales > Flavobacteriaceae > Flavobacterium > Flavobacterium petrolei. Next base: position 1,364,781 of record NZ_QNVY02000001.1, read on the forward strand.
AATTGGTGCGTCTATGGTTAGGAAGTTTAGCGTTGAAGCCATCGTTAGTCTAGACAATCCCATGTAGTAGTGCAATCCAGCACCGAGGGTGAAACTAAATTTCTTATCTTTTTCTGGCAATACAACTGCATATTCATTCCATGCGTCATGAAAGAATAAACCAGGTTTTTTTCCGGCACCGTAGCCACCAGTACCTGAGGTTCCTGCTGCGCCACCGTTAATAAAAGTTTGGTTGTTGATTCCAAAATGGGTTAAGATCATGTATCTTTTGGATACTTGAGCATAAGCTAGAAAACGCAACCGTCGATTACCAATGTCGGTTGCAGTTGATGTTGCCTCTCCTCCAATCATGGTTCCAGGATTCATTTCGGAAGAACGCATCCAGATTTGATTCCAAGCAATCACACGCATGAACTTGGAGCCGTCTTCGTTCAGGTTAAATTTTAATCCTGCAGCATAATCTGTTGAGCCCTGAGAAAAACCCTGCAGAGTCAGTAAGAGGACCGAAGCTGTGAAAAATATTTTTTTCATAAAATAGGAATTGGTTATTAAATGGTTGGTTAATAAAGTGCCAAATTCAGTTATTTAATTCTAGAAAAAAATTTTGATATATTTTTGTGTAAACTGATATAGCTAATCTTTGAATCGCTCCCATTTTATCAGCATAAATTTATCACCAAGCTCGGTAATAATCATTCCTGCACCGGAGAGTAACTGTTTGTTTTTTAGATATTCAATTAGTTCTAAATGACTAAAAATCTTATAAGTAGGGTGGTAATTAGCATGAGATGGTTTTTTTATATTGTAGCTCTTTACCCAGTTGCTCACCGTGACATGTGAAACCCCGATAATCCGCTCGATTTCGCGAAAACTCAAGCCCTCGAGATAGAGTTGCAATGCTTTGGTCACATAGTAATCATCTATCTTTTTACCGATTTTATTAACTGTAAAAAAATAATTGCACTTTTTACATAAGTACCTTTGTTTACTGTTGATTATGCCGCTTTTTATGATGTGATTACTTTGGCATTTCGGGCAGGTTAAAATCTCCATATATATAAATTTTGCATAAATATAGTAATTTTGCAACTATTGTTATTTTAATTTCGCAAAAAAAGTGGAAAAAAAATACGAACCCTTTATTTTTATTGGATTATCGATGCGTTTTTAGTAAATAAAATTGCTTTGTGAAAAGAGTTTGATTTTGTAAACCATTTGTCATCTGACGAAATAATTCTTTAACAAATTAAAAAGAGAGGTTGTTGACCTAAAAGAAAAGGTTTGGGACTGTAACAATGGTTTAAAAACTAAAAATGCTCAACCGTGCTTGGTATAGATTGTCGATTCGAGAAGATTTAGGGTATTGTAGAAAAGGTATAAAAACAAAAAACCCGAATATTTCTATTCGGGTTTTGTGGTACCTCCAGGGATCGAACCAGGGACACATGGATTTTCAGTCCATTGCTCTACCATCTGAGCTAAGGTACCTCGCTATTGCGGGTGCAAATATAGAATGATTTTTAGTTTATCCAAAACATTTTTTAAAAAAAATCAATTCGTACCTTCGCCACATCAAAAAACAAATTATGATTTTAGTTGTCGATGTTGGGAATACCAGAATTAAAGCTGCTGTATTTGAGGATGCTACCCTTTTTGAAATTTTTGTTTTTTCTAAAATAGAACTCCGAAAAAATATTGAAAATATTTTGGAAAAATTTCGAAATGTAACGGATTTGGTCATTTCCTCTGTCGGTGATGTTGAAAAACAGTCTTTTCTTAATTTTGACAAAGTGCTAAAAGTGCATTTCATCTCACATGAAGATTCTTTCCCGTTCCGAAACTGGTACGCGACTCCTAAAACCTTGGGAATTGACAGAATGGTCCTTGCTGCAGGAGCGACACTACAGTTTCCGAATCAGAATCGATTGGTGATAGATGCAGGAACCTGTATTACTTATGATTTTATTGATGAGAATGATAATTATTTGGGTGGGGCTATTGCGCCAGGACTGCGCTTGCGTTACGAAGCTTTGCATAATTACACCGCGAAACTCCCTTTGTTATCATTGCAAACTCCGCAGGATTTGATTGGAAACTCCACTTCTGAATCTATTCATTCGGGAGTTGTTAACGGATTTGTCTATGAGATTGACGGTTTTATCGATGAATATAAAGCAAGATATCCAAATTTTATAATAATTTTAACGGGTGGCGATACAGATTTTTTGGCTAAACGATTAAAAAATACCATATTTGCCAATTCAAATTTTCTTTTGGAAAGTTTGAGCCAAACATTTCAATATAAAATCAAAAATGATTAAAAAAATTGTAGTAAGCGCTTGTTTGCTTTTATCATTAGTATCTTTTGCTCAAGAAGGAACATCTTCGCCCTATTCTTTCTATGGTATAGGTGATGTAAGGTTTAGAGGAACACTGGAAAATCGCTCTATGGGAGAAATTGCTGTCGAACAGGATAGTATTCACATGAACTTACAGAATCCGGCGAGTTATGCAAATTTGAAGTTGACAACCTTTACTTTAGGAGGGACTTATGCTACTACAAAATTGAAAACGGACACTGAATCAGCAAATGCCCGCAGAACAACCTTAGATTATCTTGCCGTAGGTTTGCCTTTGGGGAAATGGGGAGTTGGTTTCGGTTTGATTCCATATTCTTCTGTTGGATATAAAATTTCATCCGTTTCTGATGATCCGGCAGTGAATAACAGACGATTTAATGGTTCTGGTGGTATGAATAAGGCTTTTATTGGTGTCGGATATAAAATTACTCCTAATTTTAATATTGGTGCTGATGCCAGTTATAATTTCGGGAAGATTGAAACCAATAATTTTGAATACATCACAGATATTTCTATTGGTACAAGAGAATTAAATACGGTGGATTTATCTGGTGTAAATTTTAACCTTGGAATGATGTACAAAACTAAAATTAACAAAAAAGTATCTTTTTTTAGTAGCGTAAATTATTCATTAGAAAGCACTTTGAAAACTGAAAACACCAGAAACATTTCAACGGCACTTTATAATTCAAATTTTGATTTATCAATTGTTGATGTTTTGGATGATGTAAAAACGGAGAAGAATTTCAAAATACCAAGTAAATATACTGCGCAAGCAGGTATTGGCGAAGCTAGAAAATGGTTAGTTGGGGTTGGATATACTTTTCAAGGAGCAGGTTCTATAGGTAATAGTTACAATTCACTTGATAATGTAACCTACGAGAAACATTCTAAATACAGCATCGGTGGATATTACATTCCAAATTACAATTCATTTTCCAATTATGCCAAAAGAATTGTTTACAGAGCTGGTTTCAGATTTGAAAATACCGGTTTAGTAATTAATTCAGAGCCTATTGAGGACATGGCGTTAACAGTAGGATTTGGAATGCCTTTGACGGGAACCTTTTCAAATGTAAATATTGGTCTTGAATTTGGTAAAAGAGGAACTACTGCGGCAAATTTAGTGGAAGAAAATTATGCTAACGTGAGCGTAGGTTTTTCACTAAATGAAAGATGGTTTGAAAAACGAAAATTCAACTAGTATAGATTGTTTGCTACAACTTCTCTGTAAGTTCATTGTATGACTTTATTCAAAAAATATTATTTTAAATGGTTTGTCACGGCTTTTGCTGTGACACTGTTTTTTGGGTGCGAAAGTAATTTTAAAGAAATACAAAAAATCAATTTTTCTGAATTTGTTCCAAGTAGTGACGCTGATATGGTGAATCTAAAATACACGGATTCAGGTCGTATTACCGCTGTTTTGGTGAGTGCAAAAATGTTGGATTACGCAAGTGTTGAATTTCCTTTTACAGAATTTCCTAAAGGAATTGATGTGACTTTGTACGATAAAAAAGCAAAAAAAACTTTTATCAAATCAAATTATGCAATCTCTTATAAAGGAACGAATATTATTGATTTGCAAGGTAAAGTGAAAATTTTCACAGAACAAGGACAAACTCTGGAAACAGAACAGTTGTATTTTGATCAAAAAAACGAGTGGTTTTTTACAGAAAGAAGGTTTAAATTAACCGATCCAAAAGGAGTTTCTAATGGACAAGGAATTGATTTCAGCAGGGATTTTAAAGTGATTAACTCTCAAAAAATAACAGGCGAAATAGAATCTGCCGATTAATATAAACACAAAATGAATTACTTAAAATATACACAATACGTTTATCTTGTTTTTGGTGCGTATTTCATTTATGATGGTTTTACAAAAGTGAATGAACCAGCATTAGGAAATCCTTGGTTGAGTTTTATGATTGCAGGATTGGCGGTTTTCATGTTTTTCTTCAGGAGAAAATTTGCTAAAAAATTCGAAGATCGAAACAAAAAATCCTAGTTTATGGAAGTTAGTATTATCATATTGTGTCTAATACTAAGTGCTTTTTTTTCAGGAATGGAGATAGCCTTTGTCTCTTCGAATAAAATATATCTTGAAATCGAAAAAAAACAAGATAATTTTCTATCAAAAATACTGACCAAGCTTACTGAAAAGCCAACAAATTTTATTGTTACCATGCTTATTGGAAATACCATAGCAATGGTGGTTTACGGTTTTTTTATGGGTGATGTAGTGCTGCAATGGTGTGTTGCTCTAGGATTTCATTTCTCAGATTGGTTAAGTCTACTGTTACAAATCTTCATTTCGGCACTGATTATTTTGGTTACCGCTGAGTTTTTTCCAAAAGTTTTCTTTCAGATTTATGCCAACTCGGTAATAAAATTTTTTGCAATACCCGCGTACATTTTTTATAAGATTTTCTATTTTATCTCCACTTTTTTTATTGCGATTTCTGATTTCATTTTGAGGAAATTCTTCAAAACCGAAGGAGATACGATTCAGTTGTATTTTAGTAAAATTGAACTTGGAAATTACATTACGGAACAAATGAGCAGTGTGGAGGATAATGAAACCGTGGATTCTGAAATATTGATGTTTCAAAATGCATTGGAATTTTCAGGTGTGAAAGCCAGAGATGTGATGAGTCCAAGGATAGAAATAATAGCAGTTGAGGTTTTTGATTCTATCGAAGAACTGAAACAATTATTTATAGAAACGGGCTATTCTAAAATTGTGGTATATCAGAATTCCCTTGACGATATTGTGGGTTATGTACATTCTTTCGATTTGTTTAAAAAGCCAAAAAATATCAAAGAAATTGTGATTCCTGTTGAATTTGTGCCTGAAACAATATTCATCAAAGATGCTATGAATTTGCTTACCAAAAAGCGGAAAAGTGTTGCTGTTGTTTTAGATGAATATGGCGGGACTTCAGGAATTATTACTATTGAAGATATTGTAGAAGAGCTTTTTGGTGAAATTGAAGACGAACATGATTCTGATGAAGAATTGTTGGAAAAAGAATTGGGTGAAGGTGTTTTTTTATTTTCGACTCGTTTAGATGTGGAATATTTGAACCAAACCTATAAACTTCAAATTCCGGAAGGAGATTCTTACGGAACACTGGGCGGTTTTATTGTCGATTTCACGAAAGAAATTCCGCAAAAAGGAGCCGAAATTACCATAGGCAGCTATCATTTTATAATTGAAGAAGCCACAAATAAGAAAATTGAATTGGTGAAAATGACCGTGCAAGAGTGATTTTTATTATGAAAATAAAATTTCTTGCAAAATAAAACGCTACTAGTATAATTATTAATTAGATAATTGTATTTTCGCAAACTGAATATAAAAATTAACAACAATAAAATGGCAGTTTTACAAAAAATTAGACAACGTTCACTTCTTCTGATACTCGTTATCGGGTTTTGTTTATTAGCATTTATCATAGGTGATATATTCAACAGCGGTGGTTTCAACAGTACATCAAAAGATGTAGGAAGCATCGATGGAAAAGATATTTCATTCGAGGATTTTAGAGTTAAAGTTAGTAATGTTGAAAAAAGTGGTCAAGGGATAACTTCAACTGAAGCCGCAAACAGAGTTTGGGAGCAAGAGGTTTCTGTTGCTTTGTTAACTTCTGAATTTGAAAAATTAGGACTTAGAGTAGGTGAAAAACACCTAATGGAAGTTTTGAAATCAGATCAAAATATTGGTGGAAATCCATTGTTTTTAAATGCTGCTGGAGTATTTGATGTTGCTAAATTCAAAGAATATTTTAAAGCGAATCCTGCGCAAGCTCAATTCTTAAAAGATAGAGAGAAAGATGCAGATCTTAACGCAAAATACCAAATTTACAATACATTGATCAAAGCTTCAGTTTTTACAACTGAAAGCGAAGGGAAAATGAAATATGAGATGGAAGCAAATAAAGTTAATTTTGCTTACGTTGCGGGTTTGTATTCTACAATTAAAGATAGTGAAGTTAAAATTACTGATGCTGAAATTGTTGATTTCATGAAGAAAGATGAAAAAAAATACAAAGCTGACGAATCTCGTGAAGTAGAATATGTTTTGATCGAAGACAAAGCATCTCCATCGGATGAAGCTGAAGTAAAATCGAAAATTACTGCGCTGTTATCAGGAAGCGTAGTGTACAATCAAGCTTCAGGTAAAAATGATACTGTAGCAGGATTTAGATCAACTACTAATACAATTGACTTTGTAAATTCAAATTCTGATGTTCCTTATGATTCAACTTATATCGCTAAGAAAGATTTGCCTGCTGTAGATGCTGATAAATTGTTCAACTTAGCTCCAGGTCAAGTTTATGGTCCGTATATGTTTGGAAAATACTACTGTATTTCTAAATCTATGGGAATGAAACCAGGGGTAAATGCTAAAGCAAGTCATATTTTAATTGGTTACGAAGGAACTCAAGTTCCAAATCAAAAAGAGAAAAGAACTAAAGAACAAGCTAAAGCTAAAGCCGAAAGTATTTTGGCACAAGTAACCGCAAATCCGGATAGTTTCATGATGTTGGCTTTTACAGCTTCTGATGATTCATCTGCACAACAAGGTGGTGATTTAGGTTATTTTGGTCCAAACCAAATGGTGAAACCGTTTAATGATTTTGTTTTCAGTAATGGGATTGGTAAAGTAGGTTTAGTTGAAACTGATTTTGGTTTTCACGTGATTAAAATTACGGATAAGCAAGACGGAATTCGTTTGGCTACTGTAGCCCAAAGAGTTGAAGCTTCAGAAGCAACTTCAGATAAAATATTTACGCAGGCAACCAAATTAGAAATGGATGCGGCTGATAAAGATTTTAATAAAGTTGCAAAAGATATGGGACTTAAAGTTGCTCCAGCTGTTTCCGTAAAAGGAATGGACGAAAACTTTGGAACATTAGGAAATCAAAGAACAATCGTAAGATGGGCTTTTGAGGACGGAGTAAAAGAAGGATCTGTGAAAAGATTTGAAGTTGCTAATGTTGGACACGTTATTGCAAAGTTAAAAAGTATTGATAAATCTGGTTTAGTTGCCGTTTCTGTCGCGAGACCTTATGTAGAGCAAATACTAAAAAATAAGAAAAAAGCGGAACTGATCAAAGCAAAAATGACGGGTTCTTCACTTGAAGCAATTGCGAAAGCAGTAGGTGGAACGGTGCAACAAGCAGCTGGTCTTACTATGGAAAATGCAATGTTGCCAAATGTTGGTCCAGAGCCAAAAGTAGTGGGTAATGCATTTGCTTTATCAGCAAATAAAATGTCCGCTCCAATTGACGGAAATACTGGTGTATATGTGGTTAAAAACACAAGTACAGTAAAAGCGCCAGCTTTGAAAAATCATGCGCCTTACGTTGCTAAATTGAAAGCGCAAAGTGCTTCAGATGCGAACAGAGTTGTTCCTGCTTTGAAAGCTAACGCTAAAATTGAAGATAACAGACAAGATTTTAATTACTAGTCAAAAAGTAATTAATCATAATAAAAAATCCCGATACATGCTGAATGTATCGGGATTTTGCTTTTATTCAATTTTTTGAGGAAGAGGATTCAGTATTGTAATTAAGACAATATCATTTCATGATAGGGAATTATAGTTTTATATCCTTTAGAAGTAAAATAAGCTGTTGGATTATCCTCTGCAATTGCCATCACAAAATCACCTCCCCAAGCTCCCAGACTTTTTATCACACCATTAAAATCGGGAAACAAAGATTCCTTTATAGTTTGTGTTTCCAGGATATTACTCATTTGTATTTCATGTTTTTGTATTGCTGTAGCAAAAGAGGGAAGCGTAGCGGCATTCAAAACTTCAGAAGTTATGATGTCATTTAAAGCGATTGTCCTCGGCAGATTATTCTTTTTATTCATATTGTAAGCCGCTATTGCACTTTTACTGCTTTGCTTTTTATTCAAATATACAAAGTAAAGGTCGTCCGTAAAATCCGGATTAAAAGATACTTTTTCAATTTTAGGATTTCCTTGTTCCAATTGATATACAATAGGGCCGTCGTTTTGTGCGCACGCAATATCATAACCACTGCCTCCAAAACTGTTTTTAAGCAATGTGAAAGCATCGATTTGCAGCCACTGGGCAATGTTGTTTATCAAAGTCGATGACGTTCCCAAACCCCAGCTTTTGGGAAAGCCAAGTTCAGTTGTGATTGTGTATCCGTCAGAATTTAAAATGAAATTCGGATTAAGTTTAAATGCTTCGTGCAAAATGGTCGTAAGAGTATTCTTGACGGATTCGTTTTCAGGATTAACTTCTTTAGAAATATCAGAGAATAAAAGAGTGTCCTCGAACCAAATGCTTTCATCAAAATCATAACTTTTCCAGTTGATCTCTTTGTTGTCTCCTTCTTCAATAATGAGATTTTGTCCCATTTTTGTGGGTAACGCAAAGGCTTTCGCACCATCAAGAACCAGATATTCTCCTGTGATTAAAAGTTTTCCATTGCTGTAGAATGTTTTTTTCATTGTCTTTGCGAGGAACGAAGCAACTTTGTTCTTTGTTGCTTCAAGATAAAATTATTTTCTTAAATTTTCAATAAAGGTGACGACGGCGCTATGCGATACAGTATTTTTTTTGAAATATTTCTGTATTAAAACCCGTTCTTCATCAGTGGCTTCAAACTGGTTGATGATGTTATTCAAATGCATTTTCATGTGTCCTTCCTGAATTCCGGTTGTAGTCAAAGAACGTAAAGCGGCAAAGTTTTGGGCCAAACCGGCTACGGCTACAAACTGCATTAATTCTTTGGCAGATGGTTTTTCCAGCATTTCCAATGATAATTTTACCAATGGATGTAAGGAAGTTAAACCACCAACAGTTCCTAATGCTAAAGGGATTTCCAGCCAAAAAGTAAAAATTCCATTTTCTATTTTGGCGTGTGAAAGACTGGAATATTTTCCGTTTCGGGAAGCATAGGCGTGAATTCCTGCTTCGACAGCGCGGAAATCATTTCCTGTTGCTAAAACAACTGCGTCCACTCCGTTCATAATTCCTTTGTTATGCGTAACGGCACGATACGGCTCGACTTCGGCGATTTGAACGGCTTGTACAAATTTCTCGGCAAATTCCAGAGGATTCGTAATGTGTTTCTCTTCTAATTCTTCTATTGGACAAGAAACTTCCGCTCTTACAATGCAATTTGGAACATAATTCGAAAGAATGCTCATTATCACTTCAATTTCTTTCTCCGTTTCTGTAAACAAGTCGTAACTATGTGCTTCTTCTTTTAATGTTTTGGAAAATTGTTCCAGACACGAATTGATGAAATTGGCTCCCATGCTATCTTTGGTTTCAAAAGTGGCATGCAGCTGAAAATAATTAGGCAATAAATCGGTTTTGTCTTTTAGAATAATGTCTAAAATTCCGCCACCGCGTTTTTGCATATTTGTGGTAATCGATTCGGTTTCTGAGAAAAATTTGCTTTTGTGTTGAGCAAAAAACAAATTCAATTTCGACACATCGCCCTTATAGATAAAATGAACCTGCCCAATTTTTTCGGTATTGATTACGGTTGCTTTAAATCCGCCACGCGTGGACCAAAACTTAGCCGCTTTAGCGGCAGCAGCAACGACAGAACTTTCCTCAATAGCCATGGGAATCGTGCTGTATTTTCCATTAATCAGGAAATTAGGAGCCACTCCCAGTGGAATGTAGAAATTGGTTATCGTATTTTCGATGAATTCATCGTGTAATTTCTGTATTTTTTCATCAGAATTCCAATAGTTTTTCAGCAAGGTAATGGCTTCTGTAGGTGTTGAAAAATATTGATTGGCAATCCATGTAATTTTTTCTTCTTTGGATAATTTAGAAAATCCGCTAATAGCCTTGTTCATTCTCAATTGATTATGGTGTAATTAGTTGCAAATATACGGTTTTAGGCGTTTTATTTACAATCAAATTATATTCAGTGAAAGGTTATTTTTTATATTGCTTTTTACATTTAACATATAAAATGACCGATAATTGTAATTTTTTCACTAAAATTGACGGTTTTTATCTTTAAATAAATAGTATGTATTCGAAAAAAATTATAGCATTATTTTTATTCTTGTGTTTTACGGTTGTTGGTCAACAAAAAATCACAATTGATGAGCTTTATAACGGTATATTTCGTGCTCAGGGAATGGATGAATTGCAATCGTTGAAAAACACAAATCAGTACACGGTTTTGAATGCTGACAGGCAGTCCAGAAGCATGCAGATTAATTTGTATGATTTTGCTACATTAAATAAAGTATCTACATTAATCGATACAAAATCGCACAGAGAATTATCAAACGGTATTGACAGTTATACGTTTGATGCTTCAGAAAAAATGATTTTATTGGCGTGTAATACGAATCAAATCTTCCGACACTCGTTTACTGCAGATTATTATTTATATGATATCGCTAATAAAAAATTAAAAAAACTATTTGATTTTCAGGTTCAGGAGCCTACTTTTTCACCTGATGGAACAAAGATTGCTTACGCCAAAGAAAATAATCTGTATGTATATGATTTAGCTTCTAATAAATCGACTCCAATTAGTACAGATGGACAAAAAAACAGCATTATTAACGGTATCACGGATTGGGTTTACGAAGAAGAATTTGCTTTTGTGAAAGCTTTTGACTGGAGCGCTGACAGCAAAAAAGTAGCCTACATTCGTTTTGACGAAAGTCAAGTCCCGGAATTTTCGATGTCCATGTTTGGAAAAGAGTTGTATCCAATGATGCAAACGTTTAAATATCCAAAAGCAGGGGAGAAGAATGCATTAGTTTCGTTACATATTTATGATGTAAATTCGAATGCGGTAAAAAATGTAAATCTTGGTAATTACAACGATTTTTATATTGCCAGAATGAAATGGACAAATGATGCGAATACATTGTCTGTGCAGGTATTGAATCGTCATCAAAACAATTTGGATTTGTTGTTTATCGACGGTAATTCAGGAGCTGCAAAAGTAGTTTTGAACGAAAAAGATAAAGCGTATGTTGATGTGACTGATAATTTAACGTTCTTGAAAGACAACAGTTTTATTTGGACTTCAGAAAAAGACGGTTTCAATCATATTTACTTATATGATAAAAACGGAAAATTGAAAAACCAACTGACCAAAGGAAAATGGGAAGTAACTAATTATTATGGTTTAGACGAAAAGACAAATACGGTTTTCTATCAGTCTGTAGAAAATGGATTTATCAACAGAGACGTTTACAGAATAGGTCTTGACGGGAAAAACAAAGTGCGTTTGTCGCAAAATACAGGAACGAATGCTGCGACATTCAGTCCGAATTTTCAATACTACATCAACACGTTTTCTAGTGCGTCTCAACCTACCACTTATACGTTGAACGAAGCTAAAGCAGGAAAACAAATTCAAGTTATTGAGAATAATGAATCATTGGCTGCAAAGCTAAAAAGCTATGATTTACCGGCTAAAGAGTTTTTTGTTTTGAAAACAGCAAAAGGGAATGAACTAAATGCTTGGATTATTAAACCGAAAGATTTTGATCCGGCTAAAAAATATCCTGTTTTCATGTACCAATATTCTGGTCCGGGTTCCCAACAAGTAAACAATGAGTGGAATAGTACTGATGATTATTGGTTTATGATGTTGTCACAACAAGGTTATATTGTAGCTTGTGTTGACGGAAGAGGAACTGGTTTTAAAGGAGCTGATTTCAAAAAAGTGACGCAATTACAATTGGGGAAATACGAGGTAGAAGACCAAATAGATGCTGCTAAAGTATTAGGAAATTACGCATTTGTTGATAAAGCTAGAATTGGTATATTTGGCTGGTCGTATGGTGGTTTTATGGCATCCAATTGTATCATGAAAGGAAACGATGTTTTCAAAATGGCAATTGCTGTAGCTCCGGTAACAAACTGGCGTTTTTATGACAGTGTGTATACGGAGCGTTACATGACGACACCGCAAGAAAATGCGAATGGATACGATGATAATTCACCAATAAATCATGTTGATAAATTGAAAGGGAAATTCCTTTTGATTCATGGTTCGGGTGATGATAATGTGCATGTTCAAAACTCCATGCAAATGATGGAAGCTTTGATTCAGGCCAATAAACAATTTGATTCCCAAATTTATCCAGACAATAATCACGGGATTTACGGCGGGAAAACCAGAGTTCAGTTGTACACCAAAATGACTAATTTTATTAAAGAAAATTTATAACAGCGCTTTATGACAAACGACGCATTGAATAAGGAAGAATTTTTTGGACATCCAAAGGCGCTTTTTATATTGTTTTTTACCGAAATGTGGGAACGCTTCTCCTTTTATGGAATGAAAGCCTTGTTGATTTTTTATCTGACAAAGTACCATTTGTTCTCGGATAGTTCGGGAAATTTACTGATTGGAAGTTACGCTGCTTTAGTGTATGCCGTTCCAGTTTTAGGTGGCTTTATTGCCGACAGGTATTTGGGTTTTAGAAAAGCCATTGTTTTTGGAGGGATTATGTTGGTGCTGGGACATATAGGAATGGCTTATGAAGGGAATGCCGCAACACAATCCATTACTGGCGAAATTACACGGGATGAAACGGCCTTGCAGATATTTTACTTTTCATTATCCTTAATAATTGTCGGAGTTGGTTTTCTAAAAGCTAATATCTCTTCACTGGTAGGAGAATTATATGAAAAAGGTGATAAAAGAAGGGATTCCGGATTCACGTTGTTTTACATGGGAATCAACTTAGGTTCCTTTTTGGCTACGCTAATTTGTGTTTGGCTTGGTGAAAAATATGGTTGGAGTTATGGTTTTGGTGCCGCTGGAGTCGGAATGTTTTTCGGATTATTGACTTTTATTTCCGGAAGGAAATTATTAATGGGCAAAGGAGAATCAAATAATCCCTCTTTCTTAGAAAACAAATCATTTGGACTTAAAAACGAATGGTTAATTTATATTGGAAGTGTTTTGTCAACATTATTGTTTTGGCAAATGGTTCAAAATCATGATGCAGTTTCATGGGCTTTAAAAATTGCAGGTGGAATTTCTTTTATTTATATTGTCTATTATGCGATCACACAGTTAGACGGAAAAGCACGTCATCAATTGATTGCTTTAACCATTCTGATTGTATTTACGATTGTCTTTTGGGCATTGTTTGAACAAGCGTATACTTCTATGAATTTATTTGCTGACCGGATTTTAGACCGAACTATATTCGGTTACGAAGTCTCTGCTGGGCAATTCTTAAGTTTTAATGCCTTATTTATAATTTTGTTAGCTCCAGTTTTTGCTTGGATATGGCCAAAATTAGGAAAATACAATCCGAATACAGCCGTGAAATTTGCTTTTGCATTAGCTTTCGTTGGTTTAGGTTTTGGAGCATTAGTTATGGGGATAAATCTTTCTGGAGCAGGAAAAGTAGCAGCGATTTGGTTGATATTAGCTTATTTTTTACACACTTGTGGGGAATTGAGTTTGTCGCCGGTAGGACTTTCTGCGGTAACTAAATTATCCCCTGCTAAAATAGTTGGTTTCATGATGGGCGTTTGGTTTTTGGCAACAGCCAGTTCTGAATTTATAGCTTCCATTTTAGCGAATATCGCTTCTGTCGATACGTCAAATGGTACAGCGCCAGATTTGAATTTAGCAAAACAGAGTTATTTAGTGCTTTTTGAATATTTATTTTACACAGGGCTTGGTTTCGGACTGCTACTATTAGTACTTTCGCCAGTAATTAAAAAATTAATGCACGGAGTAGATAAAGAATTAAACAATTAATAATATGAGTCAAAATAATACAGATCAATTTTTTAAAAGTACCGTTTTAGGGCACCCTGCGGGATTATTCGTTTTGTTTTTCACAGAGATGTGGGAACGTTTCTCATTCTACGGAATGCGTTCTTTATTGATATTATTTTTAACCGCTTCCTTTACAGATGGTGGTTGGGAATGGACTCGTGAAAATGCTTCTGCATTATTTGGATCCTATGTAGGTCTGGTTTATTTATCTACCATGTTAGGTGGTTATTTTGCTGATAAAGTTATTGGTTTTAGATGGGCTGTTGTGGTTGGAGCTACTTTAATGACTTTAGGACATGCTTCTATGGCTGTCGAAACTGAATTTTCTATTTATTTAGGATTAGTATTGTTAGTTTTTGGAAATGGTTTCTTTAAACCAAACATGACATCAATCGTATCTGAAATGTACAAAGACCGTCCGGAAAAGAAAGATGGTGCGTATACTTTATTTTACATGGGTGTAAATGCCGGCGCGTTCTTCGGGATTTTACTTTGTGGTTATTTAGGTGAAAAAGTAGGATGGACGTACGGTTTTGGTTTAGCCGGGATCTTTATGTTCTTTGGAATGTTACAGTTTTGGTTGTCTCAAGATATTTTTGGAGATATTGGTTTGAAACCAAGTAAAGAAAGCAAAGCAAAAGCAGAAGCTTTGGATACGGATAAAAGAAATCCTTTTTCTCCAATACAATTAGCAGCAATAGCTTTCTCTTCTATTTTAGCATTATTGTGGCTTGTAAATGATCCTGCTTCTAAAATATCGGGAGGTAAAGTGAATATTTTTTCATTCCTAGGACCTAATGGAAACTCTATAGCTATTGTTTCCGCTTTAGTTGTGTTCATTATCTTATTGGTTTACAGATTTACTCAATATTCTAAAATTACTAAGGAGAAATTGATCGCAGTTACATTTTTTGCATTTCTGACTATTTTCTTCTGGGCAATTTTTGAACAATCACCAAACAGTTTAACGATTTTTGCCAGTGATTATACAGATCGTGTTTTAACAGGTAATTGGAGCGTAGTGTTTTTAGTGATGAATTCATTGATTACTATTCTGCCTTTGGTAATTATCACTTGGGTGTTGATTTTATTATTCAAACAGACCTTTAAATTCTATGCGCTTGCAAATATTATTCTAAGCGTAAGTTTTATCATTATCTGGGCTATAGCAATCTGGATGTTGACAAAAGATTATTATACTGCTGGATATTTATCATTATCAGATTCAACTTTGCAAGCATTGAAAATCGACAAAGTTACCACGGCATTAACCGAAGTTCCTGCAACTTGGTTTTCTACCTTAAACTCTTTGTTTATTATTTCATTAGCGCCGTTATTTTCTAAATGGTGGGAAAGTAAATACAATCCTTCTGCAAACTTGAAATACGGAATCGGAATGGGATTATTAGCGCTTGGGATGGCTTGTGTAGCTTTTGGCGCAAGCGGAATCGAAGCAGGTGCAAAAACAGCTTCAGTGAGTATGATTTGGTTGATTCTAGTGTATCTTTTCCATACTATGGCTGAATTGTGTATATCACCGGTTGGGTTGTCTTATGTAAGCAAATTAGTTCCGGCTCGAATGATTGCATTCATGTTTGGTGTTTGGTACTTAGCGGTAGCAATTGGTATGAAAGGTGCAGGTATGTTTGGAGAAAATATTGATAAAATAGCCAATGAACACGGATTGAGTTACTTCTTTTGGATGTTGACTATTATTTCCATTGTAGTTGCTTTATTCTCCGTTGCGATGACTCCGGTTATTAAAAAATTGATGCACGGTGTGCGATAAATTTTAGGCATCATTTTTGATTTTGAATCAATAAAATTATAAATATGAAGAAAATTATAGTTGCTTTGTTATTGTTTGCTGGCTCATTTGCCGCCGAAGCACAAGAATTAGTTTGGGAAACCAATGTGACTAAGGCCATGGCAATTTCCACTGAAACCAAGAAACCACTATTACTGTTTTTCACGGGAAGCGATTGGTGCGGATGGTGTATCCGTTTGCAAAAAGAAGTTTTGAAAACTCCTGAATTTGCGGCTTGGGCCAAGGAAAATGTGGTTTTAGTAGAATTGGATTATCCAAGGAAAGCGCCACAGACGGAGGAAATTAAAAAACAAAATAATGAATTGCAAATGGCTTTTGGAATTCAAGGATTTCCAACCATTATACTAGCAAATGCTAGCACAAAAGAGGGCAAAGTCAATTTTGAAGGCATTGGAAGTACCGGTTATGTTGCCGGTGGTCCATCAGCTTGGTTAGCTGTCGCAAATGGTTTTCTGAAAAAATAAAATTTCTTAATTCAATTTATAAAATCCCTTTTCACCAGTTGCGTGAAAAGGGATTTTCTGTTTTTTACAACTGGCTTTCCATAGTTTTTGTATGTTTTTAAAGTTGGATGCATCAGCGATAACTAATTTGGGTTTCATTATTTGGAAAAAACGGTCTGCATTTATTTTAGCGGATTGTGTCAATACGATTATATCAGGGTGTATATTTTTTGGATAAATTCCGGAGCTGTCTAAAACAAAAATCTTCTTCCCATTAAAGAAGATAAAATTTTGAAGTCGTTTTTTCTGTTCCAAAGTACTTAAGTTTCCAATGCGGTAGGATTTTACCAGACTATTTTTTTGAACGGTTTTCAAAATGCTATCGTTGGCATAAATTAAAATGTTTTCTCCTTTTCTTTCCGCAATCAAGGTGTTTTTTGTGCTGTTGAAAACAACTAATTCTTGTTCAGTTTGAATTTTCCACTGTATTCTAAAATAAGATAATTGTAAAATAATGATGGATATTAAAATTACAGATAATCTATTAAAGCCTGGTTTTTTGAACCAAATGATTATCGTAAACAGTAGAAAATAACTGCTAATCAACAGGTAAAAATGAAGTGGAATATCCTGAATAATGAACTTTTCTAATGAGGCAATTGCATTGATGATTTTGTTTAAATAATAAATACTCCATTCCAATAGTTGTGACAGGAATATTGGAATCATATTGAACGCAGCCAAAAGCATGACCAAAACGCCTAAAATCATGATGATGCTAAGAAGAGGAATTATAATCAGATTAGTAATAAAAAACAAACCCGGAAACTGATGGAAATAGTAAATGCTCAGTGGTAAAGTGCCTATTTGGGCGGCAAAGGAAACCGTCAGAATATCCCAAATATATTTTGAAACTTTGTATTTCGGTTTCCAAATGGAGGATAAAAGGGGCTGCAGCCAAATGATGAAAAACAATGCGATGTAGCTTAATTGAAAACCAACATCAAATAGGAAAGAAGGTTCAAAAAGTAAAATCAACAAAACAGAAACTAACAGTGTGTGGTAAATATTGACACTTCTGCGTAGATGATTTCCAATGGCGACAAAGGAAAACATGGTTACAGAACGTACTACAGAAGGCGCTAAACCCGCAATTATCCCGAACATGGATAAAGAGATAAGGATTGTGATTAACTTAATAAAAGAACCTCGTTTTGTGTTTGGGATTGGTTTTAGAATAAAGGTTACAAAAAGTAATATAAAACCAATGTGTAATCCGGAAACGGATAAAATATGAACCGCTCCTGAGTATTGATAATCCCGAATAATATCAGGTGAAATATCTTGTTGTTGTCCCATTATTAAAGCAATGGCAACGTTTAATTCTGTTTTGTTGAAGTTTTTTTTTTTTAAATTCCGAATAATCCTTGTCCGTAATTTGGATGAATAATACCAAATGTCTTTCTCTATTTTACTTCCAATTTTGATTTCGTCAACATCAGCATACAGTTGCGCATAGATTTGTTTGTTTTCCAAGTATTTGCTGTAATCAAATTGATTGGGATTATTGGGTGGTTTGTTTTTTGTTAAAGTGCCTTTTATTAGTAACGAATTTCCAACTTGAAGAGCATGATGTAAACTGTCGTTTTGAATGTTCAATATGATTCTGCCGGTTTGTTCTTTCTGATCGATATGATTCACAATGGCGAGGTAGCGATCGCTAAACGGAGAACTTTTCATTTTTTCTCGAATCGTTAAAGAAATGAAATGAGGTTGTTCAAAAATACTCGTATTGTAAATGTAATTGCTTTTTTGGAAATAATCGGTATGTGTAATTTGGGTTGAAACGCCGATGATAAAAGACAAGAAATAAGTTCCGACACCAAAATAAAGGGAGAGTTTGCTTCTGCTTTTGGATAAAAAATAAAACAAAATAAAAATACTGAGAGAGGAGATAAGTGCAATAAAAACAGCCGAAATAGAAGGTTGCAGGTAAAAAGCAAAAAGTATACCTAATATAAACCCGATTGTTATTCTTGCCAGTGGGAAATGTAGTACTTTCATAGTTCTAAAGTACACATTTTTAGTAAGAAACGTATTTATTTTTATAATTAAAAAACAAATAAATTTTAGCTAAATGTCTATTAATTAAAGCACACGATTAATCTGAACAAAGGTTTTTTGGTAATAAGGTTCTTTAGTAGAGGAAATAATTACTCCTTTTGAGGTGGAGGAATGAATGAATTTTATTTCTTCATCGGACGCTTCAATCACAATTCCAACATGATTTATTTCTCTGTTTTTGTTAGTTTTAAAAAATATTAAGTCGCCTTTTTGAGCTTGATCTTTTTTTGGATTTAAAACAACCCCTATTTTTGATTGTTGTAATGAGTTGCGCGGAAGAGTAATGTTTTCTGCATTAAAGATACTGTACATTAATCCTGAACAATCATAACCCGCTTTAGTTGTTCCTGCATATTTATATTTTATGCCCAAATTATCAGCAGCTGCCTCAATTAATTGTTCTGCTAATTGGTTTGTTTTTCTCTTTTCGGATCGAGATAATTTCTCTTTTGGTGCTCCCTTTTTCGAAGTTACAATGGGTGATGTCGATTTACAAGCCGTAAAAAAGATTACAAGGAATAAGAGGAATACAAAACGTTTCAAAAGAGTTTTTTTAAGTTAATATTAAAGTTCGGAAATAAACTGTAGATTATTTTAAGTCATTTACAATCAATGCAGCCGTTTTCTCACTAGCTCCAATTCCGCCCAAATGCTCTTCTAATAACGCATATTTTTCTAAAAGCGTATTGCGATGGTCCGTTTTTAATATTTTTTCGAGTTCCTCCCGAATGCGTTTTGTGTTGCATTCTTCTTGAATTAACTCGGTTACCACTTCTTCGTCCATAATCAAATTTACTAATGAAATGTATTTCAGCGTGATAATTCGTTTCGCAATTTGATAGGAAGCCCAACTGCCTTTATAACAAACTACTTCAGGAACTTTGAATAATGCGGTTTCCAGTGTTGCAGTTCCGGATGTGACTAGCGCTGCAGTCGCATTTCGTAATAAATCATAGGTTTTATTAGAAATGAATTTTATATTTTCCTGAGTGATAAAATTTTGATAAAAAGAAAATTCCTGACTTGGAGCACCCGCAATTACAAATTGATACTCCGGAAAATCTTTTACAACGCTTAGCATTACGGCTAACATTTTTGTAATTTCCTGTTTTCTGCTACCCGGTAAAATAGCGATAATTGGTTTGTCGTTTAATTGGTTTTCTTTTCTGAAAAGAACCGGATCAACTGCTGGTTGGTTATGAATAGCATCAATCAGTGGATGACCAACAAATTCCACGGGAAATTTATGTTTCTCTTCGTAAAACTTTTTTTCGAAAGGCAAAATCACATACATTTTGTCAATATCGCGCTTGATGTCTGTTATCCTGCTTTCTTTCCAAGCCCAAATTTGTGGAGAAATATAGTAATGAGTTTTCATTCCCAATGCTTTTGCCCATTTAGCAATGCGCAAATTAAAACCAGGGTAATCAATAAAAATAAGTACATCAGGCTGAAATTCAAGAATGTCTTTTTTGCAGATTTTGATATTGTTCAAAATCGTTTTTAGATTGAAAATCACTTCAATAAAACCCATAAATGCTAGCTCACGATAGTGTTTCACTAAAGTTCCGCCAACATTTTTCATTAAATCACCACCCCAAAATCGGATATCAGCAGTTGGATCTTTTTTATACAGCTCTTTCATTAAATTAGAACCATGCAAATCACCAGATGCTTCTCCTGCAATTATATAATATTTCATTTTTTTTCGATTTGGAATTTTTACAATCAAACAGATAAAATCATTTTCGCTGCAATCATTGTATTCTGTTGCAAAGATAAACTTAAATAAATATAGTAATAATCGCCAAGGCAATGACTGCCAAAACCACACCGCGAGCCATCATTTCTTTATTCATTTTAAGTAAAATTCCAAATGCTATTAATGTCAGAATAGATCCTAATGTGATTATTTTGCCCAAGTTGCCTTGTGATTTCATGATTTGAATACCGGCGATAAATCTGAACTCCGTAAAAAAGCTTATAAAAATATATGACCCAAGCAGCGTAGCTGCAATCCCTATTAAAAATCCGAGTAATAAGTCTTTTTTATTCATTCCATTTCCAGGTATTAAGTTGTTGTATGGCGTGGTGTGCGGTCAAGTCAAATTGAACAGGAACTACGGATATAAACCCATTTTCTAAAGCCCATTCATCTGTATCTTCTCCTTTGTCTTGGTTTACAAATTCTCCCGCAAGCCAGTAATAGTCTCTTCCCTGCGGCGTTTTTCTTTTATCAAATTTCTCTACCCAGATTGCTTTCGCTTGACGACTAATGCGAATCCCTTTGATATCTTCTTCTTTTAATTTTGGAAAATTGACATTCAAAACTACGCCTTCCGGAAGTCCGTTTTCTAAAACTTCCATTGAAATTTTGCGGATAAAAGATTTTATAGTGTCAAAATCGGCATTCCAATCGTAATCCAATAACGAAAAACCAATGGCGGGGATTCCTTCGATTCCAGCTTCGACAGCCGCGCTCATTGTTCCAGAATAAATCACGTTTATCGAAGAATTTGAGCCGTGATTCACACCGGAAACACACAAGTCAGGTTTTCGTTTTAAAATTTCGTTAACGGCTAGTTTTACACAATCGACGGGTGTTCCGGAACAACTATATTCCAGAAAAGGATCGTTGTCTTTTGAAATTTTATTGAGGTATAAAGTGCTGTTTATAGTAATAGCATGGCCCATTGCGCTTTGTGGAGTGTCTGGTGCGACCACTACGATTTCTCCCAGTTCAGCCATTACAGATATTAATGCTCGAATTCCAGGCGCTGAAACACCGTCATCATTCGTTATTAAAATTAAAGGTCTATTTTTTTTCATTAGTAATATGGCAAAAAAAGGTTGGTTTTATGATTTTGATGGCAAATGTAATGACACAGAATGGGAATTAGTAAACAAAAGATAAAAATATGTTATCTTGATTCATTTAGGATATGATAGAAAAACATTTTTTATATCTTTAACAAAAATTTATGGGGTCTCTGCTGCTGTTGGCATAGTTTTTACCATAACTTAGAATAAAAATTCATGAATACTATTCTTAACTTTATGAAAAGAAATTATAAAATTATAGTTGTTGTCGTATGTATTTCGGTGACATTATTTGCATTTAAGATGAATGCATCGAAAGCAAATGATCCGGAAAAAGACAAGTTACTTTTGGAGTTGTTAACTTTTGTTATTGAAAAAGGGCATTACAGTCCAGCACCAATCGATGATACTTTTTCGAAAGGTATTTACAAAGATTACATAGAAGCTTTGGATCCTTCAAAACGATTTTTTTTGCAATCGGATATTGATGAATTTTCAAAATTTGAGCTGCAATTGGACGACCAGTTATTGAATAAAGATTTGTCTTTTTTCAATTTAACATATGAGCGTTTAATGAAAAGAATGGATGAAAGTACTAAAATTTATAAGGATGTTTTAAGCAAACCTTTTGATTTTAATACAGATGAAAGTTTCAATATTGACTATGAGAAATCTCCTTATCCAAAAAATGTTACGGAACTAAATGATAAATGGCGTAAACAAATCAAATTGTCTGCTTTGTCTTCATTAATAGATAAACAAAAATTAGAAGAAGATAAGAAGAAAAATGAAGCTAATTATGTTGTCAAATCTTTTGATATTTTAGAAAAGGAAACTAGAGAAAGCTCACGAAAATCTTTGGATGAGTATTTTGGATTTATAAAAGATTTGGACAGGAATGATTGGTTTTCTGTTTATATAAATTCTATAACGGCACGTTTTGATCCGCACACAAACTATTTTGCTCCAGAGGAAAAAGAACGTTTTGATGTAAGTATTAGCGGTAAACTAGAGGGAATAGGTGCGCGTTTACAAAAGAAAAACGATTTGACTGAGATTTCAGAGCTAATCTCTGGTGGTCCGGCATGGAGAGGAAAACAACTGGAAGCTGGAGATTTAATCATGAAAGTGGCCCAAGGTAATAGTGAGGCAGTAGATATAGTTGGGATGCGTTTGGATGATGTTGTTAAGAAGATCAAAGGGCCTAAAGGTTCAGAAGTTCGTCTTACCGTTAAAAAAGTAGACGGAACCATTAAGATAATTTCTATTATCAGAGACATTGTAGAAATAGAAGAAACCTATGCAAAGTCCAGTATTGTAGACAGAAACGGATTGAAATATGGTGTAATTTATTTGCCAAAATTCTATATTGATTTTGAAAATGCAAATGGTAGAGATGCCGGAAAAGATATCGCTTTAGAAGTAGACCGATTGAAAAAAGCAGGAGTGAACGGAATTGTTCTTGATGTTCGTGATGATGGTGGTGGATCTCTATCGACTGTTGTTGATATTGCAGGTTTGTTTATTGAACAAGGGCCAATTGTTCAGATAAAATCCGCAGGCAAAAAGAAGGAAGTCCTGTACGACAGAGATTCAAAAATTGAATGGGACGGGCCGTTGGTCATTATGGTAAATAATTTTTCAGCTTCAGCTTCTGAAATTTTGGCTGCAGCAATACAAGATTACAAAAGAGGAATTATCATTGGAAGTAAGCAAACCTATGGTAAGGGAACGGTACAAAATGTATATGATTTGAACACTTTTGTACGCAGTAGTTCTGTTGGAGATTTAGGAGCAATAAAGACAACAACTCAGAAATTTTATAGAATTAACGGAGGGTCTACACAATTAGAAGGTGTACAGAGTGATATTGTTATGCCAGACCGTTATGCTTATTTAAAAATGGGAGAGCGTGATGTTGATAATGCTATGGCTTGGGATAAAATTGACCAAGCGGATTATCAAGTATGGAATAACAACACTAACTTTAATCAGGCAATCACTAACAGTAAAAGTAGAATTAGTAAAAATACTCAATTTCAATTGATTGAGGAAAATGCGAAGTGGATTGATAGCAGAAGTGAAGAGAATGTTTACAGTTTAAACATTGATAATTTTAAAATGGCTCAAGCTGAAATTGAAGAGAAGGCGAAAAAATATAAACCAATTCTAGATTATAAAAATTCGTTGATATTTACTTCGTTACCTTATGAAGCGGACGCTATGAGTAAAGATATTACTTTGAAAGAAAAAAGAGAGAGATGGCATGAGGCATTATCAAAAGATATTTATGTGGAAGAAGCTCTTAATGTATTAGATGATTTACAATCAAAATCCGTTTCAAAGCAAAATATGCCAGTTAAAATAAAAAAGGATAAGTTGGCTTCAAAGTCATAAATTACTTTTTAAATTAATAATCGTATTTAAATAAACGCTTCAAATTTTTTTGAAGCGTTTATTGTTTTAAGTTGTAGTGTATGCTTTTCGTGTTGCTTAGTATACTTTGGTTGTCTTGTTATTATGGATTAAAAGACGTTATTTTAGCAATGTTTAATTCAATTATCTCAAGTTTATGAAAAATAGATTTTTATATTCCTCTTTGGTTTTATTTTTAACAATTAGTATTTGCTCTTCCTGTAGAAATAATCAGGAGGTAGATAAGTCAAATTCTACTTTTATAAACAATTCGGTTTCTGTCAACAAGAAAGAAAACAAGGGTCGATTTAATTTACCCGATAATGCACAAGGATTTGATTTTTTGCCATCTTCTACAACAAATCAAGTTGTCAGTCACAAGTATTATACTTTGTCCTATCATGAGGAGTTTGAACAAGCGGAATGGGTTGCTTATGAATTGAAGAAATCATTTTTGAAGAATAGCAATTTTAGGAGACCATTTTTTATTGAGGACTCTAAAGTTAGTTCGGGTTCAGCCAGCTGGAGAAATTATAAAACGTCTGGTTTTGATAAAGGGCATTTGTGCCCGGCAGGTGATATGGAATTTTCAGAAGAAGCATATAATGATACGTTTCTTACTTCAAATATAGCGCCACAGACGCATGATTTTAATAATGGAGTTTGGAATAGGTTGGAGCAAAAAGTGCGCTATTGGGCAGGTCTATATGATGGGATTTATGTCGTTACAGGAGGAGTTTTGAACAAGGATTCACAAACAATTGGCAAAGAAAATGTTTCAGTTCCAAAATTTTTTTATAAGATATTGTTAGACTATAATAATGGTGATTTTAAAATGATTGCTTTTTTAATCCCAAATGAAAAGAGTAATAAACCTTTATGTAGTTTTGTTGTTTCGGTAGATCTTGTTGAAAAGATGACAGGTATAGACTTTTTTCCAAAATTAAAAGATAATGTCGAGCAACAACTGGAAAAAAATAGTGATTACAAAAACTGGAGCTTTAAGTAATGTCTAAAAAAATGAAAGCTTTTTTTAAGTATGCCTGATTACTGCCTTTTTGAATAAGCATGTGTAGTTGTGTAAAAAGTTTTACATTGATATTGTGTGCGAATGTTTAGATTTTTATAGGATTAAGCAAGGGTCAATTACTTCTACCATTCATTCACCTTATTCGCGTCCATTTTTATAAATATAAATAACAATATTGTAAAACCCCATAGTCCAGATCCTCCGTATGAAAAGAAGGGAAGCGGAACACCAATTGTTGGAAAAATCCCGACAACCATGGCGATATTTACAAAGAAGTGTGTGAATAAAATCCCCGCAACACAATAGCCGTACACTCTGCTAAATTTTGTTTTTTGTCTTTCGGCTAAATAAATTATTCTAAGAAACAAACCAGTAAAAAGCGCAATTACCACT
Organism: Flavobacterium petrolei; assembly: GCF_003314435.2. Lineage (GTDB taxonomy): Bacteria > Bacteroidota > Bacteroidia > Flavobacteriales > Flavobacteriaceae > Flavobacterium > Flavobacterium petrolei. The sequence goes on from NZ_QNVY02000001.1 coordinate 1,389,983, forward strand.
AATGAACCGGCAAATCCCCATTCTTCGCCTACAGTAGTAAAAATGTAATCCGTATGTTGTTCTGGTACAAAGCCACCTTTCGTTTGTGTTCCTTCCAGAAATCCTTTTCCTAACCAACCTCCAGAGCCAATCGCAATTTCGGATTGATTGGTATTGTATCCAATGCCTTTCATATCAACAGTTTTTCCTAAAAGGATATTGAAACGGTCTCGGTGATGTTGTTTAAATACATTGTCAAAGACATAGTCTACAGACAAAACAAATCCTGAAAGTAGCACGAAAAGAATACTACTCAAAACGATATTCCTGTCGGCTAATCTAGATTTGAAGTGTATTATCAAAAAAACCAATAAGCCGATGAGGATGACATATTGTGGTTCTAATACCAGTGTTAATACAAACAGGAGAATGGTTACAAAACCAGTCCAAACGTACCAAGCTGGAAGCCCTTCACGATACAAAACAATTATAAATATACTATAAATAAGTGCACTTCCCGGGTCAGGCTGTGGTAAAATTAATAATACAGGTAGTATAATTATTGCTAGTGCCTGCCATTGACGGGTCACCTCTTTTAGATTAATTTGCGTGTCGCTTAGATATTTTGCCAAAGCTAAGGCCGTAGCTGCTTTTGCAAATTCAGACGGTTGAATGGTAAAACTTCCTATTGCATACCAACAACGCTGACCCGCTATTGTTTTACCAAACAAAAACAGACCTGCCAATGATAATAGAGAAATCCCAAAAATGATAGTTGCATATTTTTCGTAAAATTTCCCATCCACTGAGAGTACTATGAAAATTAAAGGAATGGTTAGTATGATGAATATCAGCTGCTTTTCATAAGTATCTTCCATAGAAGACAAAGACGAGGAGTAGATGTTTAGCCATCCCAAAATAACCAGTAGGGCATAAATGATTATGCTGATCCAGTCAATGTTGTTTGATACACTTTGGTTTTTCATCGGAATTAAATAGCTTGTTTATTCTCCTTAGTGGAATCAATTTTCACTTTCAAAACTGGAATTACGGTTTTCTTTTTTAAAAGAGAATCACTAATTCTTAATTGTAATTTTACTGCTTCCGAAAGGCCCCCTAATTTTGCATATCGCCCTTGTAAACTTGTTGCAAGTATTCTTTTTTCTAAATCTAGTCTTGTTATTTTCTGTCTGAGATATTTTTCGATCATCAAACTGGCAATTGGCCCTGCTATTGTTGCTCCATAACCTCCGTTTTCTACCATAACAGCTATCGCAATTTTTGGATTGTCTTTTGGTGCAAAAGCTACAAATATGGAGTGATCTTCCATTTTTACTCGTACTCCTCCAATTTTAGTGAAATTTTCAGCAGTTCCGGTCTTGCCACATATGTCAATTCCTTCCACTTTTAGGGATCTCGCAGTTCCTAAGTTATATACGTCAAATAAGCCACTGATCATAGGCTTAAAGTGCCTTTTGTCAATTGTGGTCACATGTTTGGTGGTGAATTTTTTATCTATAGTATGGCCTTCGATTCTTTTGATGATGTGAGGGGTATAATAATAACCTTCATTAGCAACTGTTGCCATCATGTTAGCCAGCTGAATCGGAGTCATTAAAACTTCTCCTTGCCCTATAGAGTTTGAAACAATTGTAGTGCTTCTCCACCCACCGTTAGGATAAATTCGTTTGTATGTTTTTGAGTCGGGTATGTTTCCTCTTTTACCAGTTGGTAAATCATATCCCATAAATTGTCCAAGACCAAAACTTTTAACATGATTACTCCACACATCAACCGCTTGAGCTGGTTTAGCATATTTATTAATTGTTTGCATGTAAGCCGTTGCGAAATAAGAATTACAAGACTCAAATATCCCTCTGTGCAATTGAAGCGCACCACCATGACAGTGACATCCCATAAAACGTCCTCTGGCATAACTGAAACCGCGATTACAAAATACAGTTGTATTTTCATCAATTACACCTTCTTGCAGTGCAACAAGACCTGTTAAGATTTTGAAAGGTGAACCTGGAGGATATTCGGCTAGTAATCCTCTATCATATAGTGGTTTTGCAATGGAGTCCCGGTATAATTCAGTATAATTTTTAGATCGTTGTCTTCCTACCAATATTCCAGGGTCATAAGAAGGAGCAGTCACAAGTGCTAATATTTCGCCGGTTCTGGGTTCAATAGCAACAATTCCACCTCTTTTATTAATCATTAATTCTTCTCCATATTTTTGGAGTTCGGCATCGATAGTAAGGTTTATGTCTTCTCCTTGAACGGCGATAGTGTCATATTTTCCGTCTTTATATGAACCAATTTCACGGTTGTATTTGTCTTTCTGAAAATATTTCACTCCTTTTACGCCTCGCAAAAGATCTTCGTAACTCTCTTCGACTCCTTGTCGACCAATCAAATCACCACTATTGTAGTATGGGTTTTTGGCGACTAATTTTTCATTGACCTGAGTAATGAATCCAAAAATATTAGCGCCAAATGCAACTTCATAATCACGAAGAGAGCGCTTCTGAAAATAAAAGCCTTCGTATTTTCGTATTTTTTCCTGAAAAGCAGCAAATTCACTTTTGTTTAATTGTGATAAGAAAACAGAGGGTAATCTGGGGCTATAAACTTTAGCTTTTTCAATTTTTTTTATAAAATCTTCTTTGGTGATATTCAATAATTGGCAAAACTCTAAAGTATCTGTTTCTTTAACTTCTCTTGGTACTACCATAATGTCATAAGAGGCCTGATTGGCTACTAATAACTTTCCTTTTCGATCATAGATGTAACCTCTTTCAGGATACTCGTATTTTTTTTTAATGGCATTATTTTCAGATTTTAACTTTAATGTATCATCAACAACCTGCAAATAAAATATTCGCATTACAAGTAAAGAAGTAGCAAGAATGATTAAGGAAGGCAACAAGACTTTTCTCATCTTTTGTTAGGCTTAATAATATATATTATAATAATGCAAATAATGATTGTGAATAGTGTACTTAATAATGTTGTAATTAGAGTGTCTAATATGAAACTCAATTGGAATGCCTCCAATAAAAATAAAGTAAAGTGGTGAATTACAACCGACAATAATATAAAAGAAAATCGTTGGGGTGTTAGGACATCATTCAGTTTTATGGTTTGATATTCATAACTTAAACCAAATGCAAACTTAAAAATTGAAGGTCTGAAATAGGCTAAAACTAAACAAGCTGTAGCGTGCGTTCCTCCAGAATTACTAAATAAATCCATGATGATCCCAAGTAAAAAACTAGCAGCTACTAAGCCTGATTTGTTACCATTTACCGGATAAAGGATAATAAATAAGATATATGGAAATGGGCTTATATAACCCAAAAAATTCATATTATTGAATATGATAATCTGAATTGCCAATAGCAGAATAAATCGGGAAATATTGACGAACAAGGTGCTATTCATCTTTTTTTCTTTTTTCTAAATTAATGATTTCTTCACGATCTTTCCTTTTTATGATGTACACATGTCCTAAATTAGTCATGTCGTTAAAGAGTTTAATGTCTAAAGTATAAAAATTGGTTTGCTTGTCTCTGTAGATTTTTGCGATAGTTCCAATGTTGATGTTTTCTGGAAAAATAACTGACTGCCCTCCTGTGACAATAGTGTCTCCTATCTTTATCAATGCTAATCTTGGTAAATCTGTCAATTGAACAAAACCCGTGCTTTTGCCGTTCCAGTTCAATGAACCAAAATGGTTTGACTTTTTAATTTTCGCATTAATTTGAGTTCTTTTATTCAAAATACTGATTACCGTCGAATATTTTGGAGAAGTGTTTTCAATAATTCCGACGATACCTAAATCGTTTATGACTCCCATGTCAGGTTTAATACCGTCTTTTTCGCCTGAATTTAATGTCAGATAATTTTCATACACATTATAGGAGTTATGTATTACCTTAGAAACAACTATGTCATCCGGTTTCACACCTTTTAGGCTGTCTAATTTTTTAACCGCAGTAGTGTCTTTTTTACTAAATAAGAGACTTTTAAGTTTTGCATTTTCCAGTGCAAGCGCTTCGTTTTGAGTTTTTAAATTCAAATACTCATTTAGATTGTTTACTCTTTCATAAACACCGCCACTTAAAAAGTTTGCAGAACTAATTATTTTACTTCTATGGAAAGAATGTGATTGTATTGTTAACGATAACGAAATACCCAAAAGCAGTAAAAACAGTAATCTATTACTGTTTTTATACATAAAATTAAATATTTGCTGCATTTCGTATTTTATTATTTCAAATTAAGTTACAACTTTATTGTTTTATCACAACTTTTTTAAATTTTCAGTCGCTGCTAAAATTACTAGTTTTATTATTTTATTAATATACTTTTAAATTTAGGGATATTTTTAAGTGCCATACCAGTTCCTCTGACAACAGCTCTTAATGGATCCTCGGCTATGTAAACAGGTAAATCTGTTTTTTGAGAAATTCTTTTATCAAGACCTCTTAACATTGATCCTCCACCAGCAAGATAAATACCTGTATTGTAAATATCTGCAGCTAATTCTGGAGGTGTTTGAGATAATGTTTCCATTACTGCATCTTCAATACGTTGTATTGATTTATCTAATGCTTTTGCAATTTCTCGGTATGAAACTTCAACTTGTTTTGGTTTACCTGTTAATAAATCTCTTCCTTGAACGGACATGTCTTCAGGAGGAGTTTCTAAATCTTCGATAGCAGCACCGATTTGAATTTTTATTTTTTCAGCGGTAGTTTCTCCAACAAAAAGATTGTGTTGTGTACGCATGTAATACACGATATCATTTGTAAATACATCACCAGCAATTTTTACTGACTTGTCACATACAATCCCACCTAATGCAATTACTGCGATTTCAGTTGTTCCACCACCAATATCAACAATCATATTTCCTTTAGGTTGCATGATGTCAATTCCGATACCTATTGCGGCAGCCATAGGTTCGTGTATCAAATAAACTTCTTTACCATTAACTCTTTCACATGATTCTTTTACCGCTCTCATTTCCACTTCGGTAATTCCAGAAGGAATACAAACCACCATTCTTAGTGCGGGAGTAAACATTCTTTTCTTTAATGCTGGAATGCTTTTTATAAATAAGCTTATCATTTTTTCTGAAGCATCAAAATCAGCAATTACACCATCCTTCAAAGGTCTAATCGTCTTAATGTTTTCATGTGTCTTACCCTGCATCATGCTGGCTTCTTTACCTACAGCAATGATTTTTCCCGAAATTCTATCGCGGGCAACTATTGAAGGGCTGTCAATTACTACTTTATCATTATGTATGATTAAAGTATTAGCGGTACCAAGGTCTATCGCAATATCCTCGGTCATGAAATCAAAAAATCCCATAAGTTTTTTAAGGGTTAAAATGTTATAAATTTGAAACGAGCAAAGTTAAACAAATTAATGTTTAAAATGACGCGTTCCCGTAAATACCATTGCAACTTTATTTTCATTACAATAGTTAATGCTCAATTCATCTTTAATAGATCCACCAGGTTGAATTACCGCTGTTATTCCTGCGTTTTTAGCTATTTCCACACAATCTGGGAAAGGGAAAAAAGCGTCACTTGCCATTGAGGCTCCGTGCAAATCAAATCCGAAATTTTTAGCTTTTTCAATAGCTTGAAGCAAGGCGTCAACTCTTGATGTTTGTCCAGTACCAGAAGCAATAAGTGTACCGTTTTTTGCAAAAACAATCGTGTTAGATTTTGTATTTTTACAAATTTTTGAAGCAAATATTAAATCTTGAATCTCTTGTTCTGAAGGTGTAGTTATAGTAACGGTTCTTAACGCTTCTTTATTGTCAGTGATGTTGTTTCTTTCCTGAACTAAGATTCCGTTTAAGCACGTTCTTACTTGTTTTTGTGGCAAAGCAACCTCATTTTGCACTAATATAATTCGGTTTTTCTTTTCTTGTAAAATCGCGGTGGCTTCAGCATCATATTCTGGAGCAATTACAACTTCGCAAAACAATTTGTTTATTTCAGTAGCAGTTGCTACATCAATTTTAGTATTGGAAATCAAAACACCTCCAAAAGCTGAAGTTGGATCACACGCTAATGCCGCTAAGTACGCTTCATTAATTGTAGCTCTTGTAGCTAAACCACAGGAATTGTTGTGTTTTAATATGGCAAATGTAGGCCCATCATTCTTAAATTCATTAATCAAATTTACGGCAGCATCTACATCTAATAAATTGTTATATGATAATTCTTTTCCGTGAACTTTGTTGAACATGGCATCAAAATCACCAAAGAAAAATCCTTTTTGATGTGGGTTTTCGCCGTATCTTAAAACTTGTCCATTTGCAATACTTTCTTTGTAAATGGTTTCATCTGTGTTGAAATAATTAAAAATTGCAGTGTCATAATGAGAAGAAACATGAAATGCTTTGGTAGCTAGTAATTTTCGGTCTTCTAATGTAGTCGCGCCGTTTTGTTCTATAATTAAATCCAAAAGTAAACTGTATTGATCAACCGAAGATACAATTACTGTATCCTTGAAGTTTTTTGCAGCAGCACGAATTAATGAAATCCCACCAATATCTATTTTTTCAATGATATCTGCTTCACTTGCTCCTGAAGCTACCGTTTTTTCAAAAGGATATAAGTCAACAATTACCAAATCAATTTGGGGTATGTTGAATTCAATCATTTGCTGCACATCACTTTCATTATCTTGACGATTTAGTATTCCGCCAAAAACTTTTGGGTGTAATGTTTTTACTCTTCCACCCAAAATAGATGGGTAAGAGGTCACATCTTCAACGGGTATTACAGGGATTCCTAAGTTTTTTATGAAATCCTCTGTGCCACCTGTAGAATAAAGTGTAACATTTTGACTGTTTAGTTGTCTTACTATAGGTTCCAATCCTTCTTTAGAAAAGACGGAGATTAATGCAGATTGAATTGTTTTAGTTGTGCTCATTATGTAGTTATAGTTATAAAGTGCAAAAATAGTTTTTTAATGTTAAAATTAAGCCATTTGAAATTGAGATAATTATAATTTTTACTGCTATTTCAACAAGAGGCATAAAATAATGGCGCATCGCTGGAACGAAATGATTTTTCATTAGGTTTTTGAATAATATTTATAGAATTTTACTTAAACAAATAGATTGTATGTTAGTTTATCTTCGATTATTAAAAGAGAGTTTTGGGTTTGCAATGAATGCGTTGCGAAATAATAAATTAAGAACCTTGCTTTCTTTGTTAGGAGTGACGATAGGTATTTTTTCGATTATTGCAGTTCTGGCTGCTGTAGATTCTTTGGACAAAAAAATTAAAAAGGATTTGAGTAGTCTGGATAAAAATACCATTTATTTGATGCGCTTTTCTTTTGGTCCATCCGAAATTCCGCAATGGAAAAGAGAGCAATTTCCGGATGTTAAATACGATGAATACGAGTATCTGAAAAGTTCTATGAACGATTTAGACCAGATGGCGTATCAGTTTTTTGTGGGTAGAGAATCCCTGAAATTCGAATCGGAATCCGTAAGTGATGTGAATATCGTTCCGGTATCGCATGAATTCATAGAAATCCAAGGTCTTGAGTTTGAAAAAGGAAGGTTTTATAATGAATCTGAATCTAATTCTGGTGCTCCGGTTATTGTTCTCGGCTTTGATATTGCTAAAAGTCTTTTTGGCGAAAGCGAACCAATTGGAAAAAACATTCGTCTTTACGGGCAGCGTTTCACAGTTATTGGAATGTTGAAAAAGCAAGGAGAAGGAATGTTTGGGGATAGTAATGATACATCAGCTTTCATTCCGGTGAATTTTTTAAGAAGGTTGTACGGCGATAATAATGATGCGTTGACGCCGGTAATCCTTGTAAAGCCTGACAAAGGAGTTGATATGGATGCTTTTAAAGCGGAACTTGCTCAGAAACTAAGAAATTATCGCGGGATGAAAATAGATGAAATTGATAATTTTTTCATCAATGTTCTTTCCGGATTTACAGATTTATTAGATGGAATTATTAGTGCCATGCGTGGAGGTGGAATTTTGATTAGTGTCTTTTCGTTCTTAGTTGGAGGATTTGGAGTAGCTAATATCATGTTTGTTTCAGTAAAAGAGCGTACTAATTTGATTGGGATTCAAAAGTCATTAGGGGCCAAAAATAGATTTATCCTTTTTCAATTTCTATTTGAAGCTATTATTTTATGTGTTATTGGTGGAGCTATTGGTTTACTGATAGTTTGGTTGTTATCCCTGCTTTTAACTAGTGTGTTGGATTTTGAATTCGTTTTGAGCTTTTGGAATATTTTAATTGGCTCCGGATTGTCAATTGTTGTAGGTGTGATTTCAGGAATTCTTCCAGCCATTTCAGCGTCTAAATTAGATCCTGTTGAAGCAATTAGAACAGGAATGTAATGATGTACTATTCTAAATCTAACTGAAATTTGAATTGCTTCCAGTGTTAATAATTTTAGATATACGATATATAAAAAAGCAGCTTCCAAAATTTTTTGGAAGCTGCTTTTAGTTTGTATTTAATCTATAAAAAAAAATATCCCGATTGCTCGGGATATTCATTTATCTAATAGTGTTATTTTGGATCAAATCGATATACAAGTTGATCTTGTCTTTCAATTCTTTTCTTGGTGTAATAAAGTCTAAGAAACCATGTTCAAGAAGAAACTCTGCAGTTTGAAAACCTTCCGGTAAATCTTTACCTGTCGTGTCTCTTACAACTCTTGGTCCTGCAAATCCTATTAATGCTCCTGGTTCAGAAATGTTGATGTCACCCAGCATTGCGTAAGAAGCAGTTGTTCCTCCGGTTGTTGGGTCTGTACACAATGAAATGTAAGGAAGTTTTGCTTCGGCAAGTTGAGCGAGTTTTACAGATGTTTTTGCTAATTGCATTAAAGAATAAGCCGCTTCCATCATTCGTGCTCCACCTGATTTAGAAATCATTATGAAAGGCATTCTGTTTTTGATAGCGTGATCAATTCCTCTTGCAATTTTTTCTCCTACAACTGCACCCATAGAACCACCAATGAAGGCGAAATCCATACAGCAAATAACCACGTCTTTTCCTTTGGATTTTCCAACTCCAGTGCGCACGGCATCCTTAAGTTTAGTTTTATCCATAACGTCTTTCAAACGGTCTGCATACTTTTTTGTATCCACAAAATGCAAAGGATCTTTAGAAGTCATATTCTTGTCTAATTCAACAAACTCATTGTTGTCAAATAAGATTTGAAAATATTCAGCACTTCCTATTCTAACATGAAAACCATCCTCGGGACTTACAAATAAGTTACGAGCTAGTTCATCGGCATCAATAATTTTTCCAGTTGGAGATTTGTACCAAAGTCCTTTTGGAATATCCATTTTGTCTTCGGTAGCAGTAGTAATCCCTTTTTCTTTTCTTTTAAACCAAGCCATATTTATTGTTTTTGTTGTTTCAGGTTTAAAGTTTAAAGTTTTGAAACCTGAAACCTGAAACTTTAAACTTTTTATTATAATGTATTCACGTTGTTCAAGTCAGCAAATGCTTGTTCCAATCTTGTGTTGAAAGTAACTTCACTTTCACGCAACCATTTTCTTGGGTCGTAATATTTTTTGTTTGGAGCATCAGCACCTTCTGGGTTTCCAATTTGAGTTTTCAAATAGTCGATATTTTTTACCATGTAATCACGAATGCCTTCTGTAAAAGCAAATTGTAAATCAGTGTCGATATTCATTTTTATTACACCGTAGCTGATACCTTCTCTGATTTCTTCTAATGTAGAACCTGATCCACCGTGGAAAACGAAATCAACCGGATTGTGTCCTGTGTTGAATTTATTTTGAACGAAATCTTGAGAATTTTTTAAGATTTTTGGAGTCAATTTTACATTTCCTGGTTTGTAAACTCCATGAACGTTTCCAAAAGCAGCTGCAATTGTAAATCTTGGGCTTACTTTAGAAAGTTCTTCATATGCGTAAGCAACCTCTTCTGGTTGTGTGTATAATTTTGAACTGTCAACATCAGAGTTGTCAACACCATCTTCTTCACCACCTGTAATTCCAAGTTCGATTTCAAGTGTCATTCCCATTTTGCTCATTCTTTCTAAATAGCCTTTGCAAATTTCGATGTTTTCTTCGATTGGCTCTTCAGATAAATCAATCATGTGAGAGGAAAACAAAGGTTTTCCGGTTCTAGCAAAATGCGCTTCTGAAGCATCTAACAAACCATCAATCCAAGGCAATAATTTTTTTGCGCAATGGTCAGTATGTAAAATTACAGTTGCTCCGTAAGCTTCCGCCAAGGTATGAATGTGCAGTGCACCAGCGATTCCACCAGCGATTGCTGCTTTTTCACCTTCATTTGAAAGTCCTTTTCCAGCGTTAAATTGTGCTCCTCCATTTGAAAATTGAATAATTACTGGAGCATTCAGTTTTGCTGCTGTTTCAAGAACGCCATTGATAGTATTTGATCCCGTAACATTTACTGCCGGAAGTGCAAATCCTTTTTCTTTAGCATAATTAAAAATTTCCTGAACCTGATCTCCTGTAGCTACGCCTGGTTTTATGTTGTGTGCCATTGTACTTTTTTTAGTTATTTTTTTAGTTTTTAGTTTTGCAAAAATAAGAATTAATTAGCATTAGAACGGATAATTTATTCCAAAATTTAAAACTGAGTTCGCAAAGTTGTATTCTCTAAACCATCTTTTGTTGGTTTCATTGGCTGGATTGTAGGTTTTAAATCCTAAATCAAAACGAATTACGAAAAAACTTAAGTCATATCTAATTCCAAATCCCGTACCCAAAGCCATATCTTTTAAATCGCTCAAACTTGTAAATGTTGATTTCTCATCCACAACATTATCCAATGTATTCCAAATGTTTCCGGCGTCAGCAAAAACAGCTCCTTTAAGATTTCCTAAAAGTTTGAATCGAAATTCTGCACTGATGGCAATTTTCATGTTAGCTTCGTTGAAATCGTCCAATGCACCGCTACTTCCCGGGCCTAGTCCATAAGGTTGCCAGGCTCTGTTATCATTGGAACCACCAGAAAAATAACTTCTCGAAAAAGGAATGTAATTTGAGTTTCCAAACGGTATGGCAATTCCAAAAAAGGATCGGAATGCAACGATTTTTTCCTTAGATAAATCCCAATGTTTGATGTAATCGAATTCGGTTTTTATATACTCAGAATATTCCAAATTAAATATTTCATAATTTCCATTGCTGTTTTTTTTCTGATTTGAAGTTTTTGCAAAAGCAGACAAAATAGTTCCTGCTGATTCTATTTTTGTTCTGAAAAGATAGAAATTATTATCTGTTAAATCTTTTTTTGTTGTTTTTGAAAAAGTAAAACTGGTGGCTAAAATGAAATCATTTTCTGTAAGTCTCAGTCTTCGCTCTTCAATACTTTTTACGGATTCGATATCAGCAGCTTCTAAAGGTTTCAAAAAATTAGCATTACCGGTAAGGACATCGTTTGTAAAACCTGCTGTCCCTTGTTCAATAAGCAAGTCTTTGTTAATATCATTGTTGTAATAGGAAGGATTTGCATTGTACTCTTTGCTTATTTCATTTAAAGCATTGTAAGAAGATCCGTAAACATTAAAATAATTTTTAGGATTTAAATTCCGAACAAACTGAGTGTTGAAAAGATCAAATTTAGCCGTGTGATTTATTTTTGGAGTCCAATTGTAGGAAAGCCCTCCCGTGAAGTTCTCTTTGTCGAGCCCTATATTTCTTTGTTTTGCAAAACCTACAGTAATCAGCGTGGATGGAATCATGCTTTTGGCAATAATTCTATCCGTGTTAAACGGCATTAGAATTCGCGGAATGTTTAGTTTTAAATCCAATCCATATTCTGAAACGTTGAAAAAATTGTTTTTGGGATTTGCTAAATCTTTTGACGAACCAATATTTCCACGCGCTGCGATTTCAAGTGTTTCCGCGCCATTGAACACGTTTCTAATTGTTTCGGAAACGCTCAGTCCTATACCAAAATCCTGAATATTTGAATGTGTGACGTCTAATGTGGTTCCAAAACTATATTTTTTTCTTGGTGTTAAATATACTTTGGCAATCAATGATTGAGCTGTTGAGTCTCTTTTGTCGACCTCATATTGTATAGACGGATAATTGAAAATCTTCAGATTATTCAAATAACGGGTCGTCAAAACGGTTTTGTTGTCTGCATATAAGCCTCCTTTTGTAATAAAAATAGCGTTGGTAATGGCTTTTGGTTTGTATTTTAATTTTTCCTGACTATAAAGATTAAAATTTTTATAAGTCGTACTGTCTGTGATATTTAAGGCGTTGTTACTCGGAGAATAATCAGTGTAAATATTTACGTCACTAATTTTATATATCTTGAAAGGTTCGGTTCGCGTTGAATCGCCATCTTGATAGGAATAATTATTAATCATCAAGGTGATATTTGCCTGATTCACTTTTTTGATAGTATCAATGTCAAAAGTAACATAATTGGATTGAAAATAATAAACTCCATTGTTTCTGAAATGTGTGGTAATCCGGTTTTTTTCATTTTCAAAATCATCAGTTTTGTATTGATTCCCTGATTTGATGAACGTGGTTGTTTTATTTGTTTGATATAATGAATCGAGCGCAGGTGTTAATATTGTCGCTCTTAAAGAGTCTAAAAAATAAGCATTTCCTGGAGTTATGGCATATTTTATTTTAGCTTTTTTTATAGCCAATGTATCTACATTATAAGTAGCATTTACATTAAAAAATCCATTGTTAAAGTAATAATATTTCAGTCGTAATAATGATTTATCTGCTTTTTCTTTGTCAATAATTACCGGAGGTTCACCAGTTCTTTTCAGAAAATCGTGAATTCCGTGGTACCAAAAAGATTTTCCAAGACGGTTCACTTGTTTTTCTGACAACCATTTTGATTTACGTTTGAATTTTTCCGGATTATTAGCAAACTTGGCTTGGTATGTTGAATCAGGATTTAGGTTTGCTAAATTGTAAAGATTTAATCGCAAACGGTAGCCCAGCAAGGTACTGTTAGGTTTTTGATACAGCTGATTAATCACATTTTCATCCTTGATCACTTTATCATTTATTGTAATTTCATTTTTTGTAAGCAGTAGTTTCCCGTCTGGAACTCTTTTTACAGCGTTACATGCGCAAATTAGTATTGCAATTACAATAAATGCAGTTATTTTTGTGGAGATTTTTTTCAAGTGTTCTAAAATATTTAATTCAAAAGTACATTATTTTATGGTTAGTAAAAACCAAATAAAGCTTATAACGAGTTTGCAGCAAAAAAAATATAGAATTGCCAATAAATTATTTTTTGCCGAAGGTGTAAAAGGTATTCAGGAACTTTTGGATTCTGATTTTGAATTGGAGCATTTGTATACCACACAAAATGATTTTGATGAAGTTTTCAAAGAAAAGAAAACTATTATATCAGAAAATGATTTGAAGAAAATCACGGCATTGGCAACGCCTAATTCCTGTTTAGCCGTCTTTAAAATGCCTCTTGAAAAACAAATTATCGAAACGGGTCTAATTATAGCACTTGACTCAATCAGAGATCCCGGAAATTTAGGCACTATTTTACGCTTATGTGACTGGTTTGGAATACAGCAAATTCTGTGTTCTAAGGAAACAGTTGATGTTTATAATCCAAAAGTGGTGCAGGCAACAATGGGTTCTATAGCCAGGGTGAATGTTAATTATATGGATTTGAACACTTTTTTGGCAACGACAAAACTACCGGTTTTTGGCACTTTTATGGACGGATCCAATATTTATAAATCGGAGTTACCAAAACAAGGGGTTATAATTATGGGGAACGAAGCCAACGGAATTTCAACGGAACTTGAAAAGTTAGTCACCAGCCGACTCACAATTCCTCGTTTTGGAAATCTTCAAAAAACAGAAAGCTTGAATGTAGCTACGGCAACTGCCATTGTTTTAAGCGAGTTTTGTCGCGGTTAGTTTTTAGTCATAGGCTGGCTATGAGGATTGAAAACTGTGACTGAAAACTATTTTAGTGGAAAGAAAAATTGATGAATACAGCTCTTGTTTTCATAGAAGCGATATTGCTTGTCCAAGGACTGTTAGGATCGTTGTCTCTAATTAATTCATCGTTAATTCCAAAAACTCCTCTTATTGATGGTGAAAATATAAAATATTCTGAAAATATATCAATCCCAAAACCCAGTTCGTAATTTGTAGTCCATGATTTTACTCGAAAAAGTTGTTGAAAATTGTCATCCTTTAATTTAGAATTACTCGCCAAGTTCAATGTAGATGATATTCCTCCTAGAGCATAAGGGCGAATATTTCCGGTTCTTAACGAAGAAAATTTTAATAATAAGGGAAAGTGAATGTAGGTGCTATTTACTTCTCTTAATGCATCGCTGCTGTTAGTAAAATTCGGATAATACAAATCCCTTTTCGTGATATAAAGTCCGGGTTCAAATCGCAAGTTGATGTATTTCTGTAGTTTTAAATCTCCAATAATCCCCACATTGAAACCGGTAGTTTTTTTAATGAGGATATCAGGAGTTTCCGACTTATAATCAATCTTGAAATCGTAGGAATTAAATCCTAAATAGAAACCATAATAGATTTTTTTTTGCTGAAAATTCTCCAAATTAATAATAGGGTCTCTACTAAATATATTTTTAGAATTTTGAGCATATCCATTTAGAATAAAAGCAAAAAACAGAAAGACAATTAATTTTTTCATGTTATTTTTTAGAAGCTGAATAAATAGTAGCAACCCCAAACGTTTGTGGTAACGCTACAACATCTATAAACCCAGTTTTTCTCAAAATATTGTTTAGTGCTTCGCCATACGGGAATGCAGCTGCTGATTCAGATAAATATCCGTACGCAACATCATCCTTAGAGAACAGTTTTCCTATGAGTGGTAGTATGTTTTTGCTGTAAAAATTATATCCTTGTTTGTAAGGTGTCTTGTCTGGAACGGAAGTTTCTAAAATTACAAAAACGCCATTTGGTTTCAAAACTCTTAATATTTCAGCTAGGCCTTTTTCTAATGTTTCAAAATTACGGACACCAAAAGCAACAGTGATTGCATCAAAGTAGTTGTCCTCAAAAGGCATGTTTTCCGAGTCGCCTAAAATCATTTCAATGGTATTGGAAAGATTTTTAGCTGCAATTTTTTGAACGCCTACTTCCAGCATTCCGGCAGAAATATCTAAACCAATTATTTTTTCAGCATTGGTTTCTGCCATCAAAATTGCTAAATCTCCAGTTCCTGTTGCAATGTCTAGAATGATTTTTGGATTGGATTTGGCGACCATTTGCAGCACTTTTTTACGCCATTTTATATCAATTCCAAAGGAAATGACACGATTTAAATTATCGTAATTTCCGGAAATAGTATCAAACATTTGTGCAACTTGTTCTTTTTTGCCTAAGGCAGAATCTTTATAGGGAGTTATCTTTTCTGACATTTTTTTAATTTGTACAAATATAACACAAACTTGATGAACTTAAAATGAGTTTTAAGAAATTGAGTCAAGTTTTATTTTACTTTAAAAATGGATTTTGAATTTGATTTACTGAGTTTTAAAAAATTTTATATTTTTTGAAATATCACTAAAAGTGGGTATTGTGTGTCCAGTTTTTATTGTACAAATTTGTTGTTCAAGAAATAACCATATTAAATGATTAAAAGAGAGTCTGTGAACCAAATCAAATGGATATTTTGTGCGTTAATTATCTCATTTGTTCTTGTTAGCTGTTTTGAAAGTGCTGTTTTACATAGTAGTACAGTAGCTAAAACGCAACATACGTTCTTAGGATTAAATTTGTTTTTGGAAATTTTAATTTTTTTCGTCTTTAGTACCTTCGTGGTATTTGGTATTAAAGGCTTTTTTGAGATGTATTCTCAAAAAACATCAAATATTATAATCTCCATTTCTGGAGTATTATTAGTATTTGTAATTTTTATTTTATGTTATCAAACACTCTTTCAAGAGTAGTTCATTTCTCTTAATCAATGGTTTAAAAAAAAACATCCCGTAAAAAGGATGTTTTTTTGTTTTATTTTCTAATCAACGTTTGGAAAGTATAATCATAAAGATGTTTTTCATCTTTTTCATTAAATTCGGATAGTATTAGTTGCCATTCTTTAGGATCTATTTCAGGAAAATAGGCGTCCGCTTCAAATTCTTGGTGAACGCGGGTAATATCTATTTTATCCGCATAAGGCATTCCCAGGTTGTATATTTCTCCGCCCCCTATTATGTAAGAATCCTCATTTTTTGGGCAAATTTCAAGAGCTTTTTCAATACTGTCCACAATTATGCAACCTTCAGCTTGGTATTCTTTTTGTCTGGTAATTATAATATGAGTTCTGTTTGGCAATGGCTTTGGAAAACTTTCAAATGTTTTTCTGCCCATGATAATATGATGGCCAGAGGTAAGAGATTTAAATCTTTTGAAATCATTTGGCAAATGCCAAACTAATTCATTGTTTTTTCCTAACGCATTATTCTCGGCAACAGCCGCAATCATTATTATCATGATGGTCTACTATTGTTTAAGTTCATCGTTAGTTATTTGAGTTTGCAATTGCTCCATTTTCTTTTTTTGCAAAGTGACAAGTCTGTCAATTTGTTCTCTTTCCCAATCTTTATTCATAAATCGATCAGTGATGAAAATTTTTATAAAATGTAGAATAAAGAGAAACAACCATATTGTAATAATCCAAAGATACCAATCGGTAACTACGGTGCTGTCAAGAAATTTGTGGGCGACAAACAGTAGTAAACTTCCTAAAACGAAGAGGACGAAATGATAATACAATCGTTTCTTTTGTTTTATTCTTCTTCTTGCATACTCATATTGTTCGTGTAATTCTTTTTCCATCGATCTAATTTTAGATTATAAAGGTAAAATTTATTTCGCAAAGTCGTTGTTTTGCGTAGGGATAATTTTGGGAGAAAACGTTTTCTGATTTTTGAATAATAAATTTACAGTGCTTTAAAATGTTAAATTTATCAAAAATTAACATTGTTTATCATATTCCATTAAATCTTTATAGTGCTTATTGAAACTTCAATATGTTTTGTTTACTTTGTTTCATAAATCTATAAATGAATGTGTTATGGCAATTAAGAAACAGTTTGTAAAAACAAAACCAGTTTGTAAAGTTACTTTTTCAGTAGCGGCAAAAGAGGCAAGTCAAGCTTCCGTTGTTGGTGATTTCAATAATTGGAGTCTTGAAGATGGTGTCTTAAATAAATTAAAAAATGGTACTTTCAAAGGAGTTTTCGATGTCAATAAAGATGCGGCCTACGAATTCAAATACGTAATCGACGGAGTATTTGTCAATGAGCCCGAAGCAGATTCTTTCAAATGGAATGAGTTTGCAGGAAATGAAAACGGTGTTTTAGTAGTTTAACTAAAACACCGTTTTTTTTATTGGATTAGACCGCAACACTACCTTTTATCAAGGCATGTGGTTCGTAGCCTTCGAGCGTGAAATCGTCAAAATCGAATGCGAAGATGTCTTTTATATTAGGATTCAAAATCATTTTTGGTAATGGTTTTGGCTCACGGGACAATTGCAATTCGAGTTGTTCAAAATGATTGTTGTAAATGTGTGCGTCACCAAAAGTGTGAATGAATTCGCCGGGCTGTAAATCGCAAACCTGAGCAATCATCATAGTGAGTAATGCGTACGAAGCAATATTAAAAGGCACGCCTAAGAAAATATCAGCGCTTCGCTGGTACAACTGACACGATAACTTACCGTCAGAAACATAAAACTGAAAGAAAGCGTGACAAGGAGGCAAAGCGGCTTTATTGTTAGCTACATTCTCGTCAAATGATTTTGTCGTGTCTGGAAGAACTGAAGGATTCCATGCCGAAACCAGCATTCTGCGACTGTTAGGATTGGTTTTTAGTTCTTTAATCAATTCAGAGATTTGGTCAATTTCTTCACTATTCCAGTTGCGCCATTGGTGTCCATAAACAGGTCCCAAATCGCCATTCTCATCGGCCCAAGCATCCCAGATTTTAACGCCGTTTTCCTGAAGGTATTTTATATTGGTATCGCCTTTTAAAAACCAAAGCAATTCATAAATAATAGATTTTAAGTGCAGTTTTTTGGTGGTAACCATTGGGAAACCTTCATTCAAGTCGAAACGCATTTGGTATCCAAAGACACTTTTTGTTCCTGTTCCTGTACGATCTCCTTTTTGACAACCGTTTTCCATAACGTGTTGCACTAAATCTAAATATTGCTTCATTTTTGGTGGGTTCGGTGATTTTTTAATTGGTTATTTGCAATCAAATTATCAAATAACTGAAATTTCAATTTACGATTCTCTTTTTGAAATTTCATCTCTAATCTTTGCGGCTTTCTCATAATCTTCATGAGAGACGGCTTGATCTAATAACTCATTCAATTCTTGTAAACTGTGTTTCGAATAGGTTTCTCCAGATTGATTGCTTTCTTCTTCTCGTCCAAAAGTGTCAGGATTAGAAAGCACATCATCAATTTCCTGAGAGTCTTTGTTAGGATCTAAAGGATTTGACTTCAAATAAATTCCAGCTTTGTCCAGAATGTTTTTATATGTAAAAATAGGAGCATTAAAACGCAATGCCAACGCAATGGCATCTGAAGTTCTGGCGTCAATAATCTCTTCAATTTTATCTCTTTCGCAAATGATACTTGAATAAAAAACACCATCAACTAATTTATGAATAATGACTTGTTTTACGACAATATCAAAACGTTCTGCGAAATTTTTGAACAAATCATGGGTCAAAGGACGTGGTGGTTTTATTTCTTTTTCCAAGGCAATGGCGATGGATTGGGCTTCAAAAGCACCAATGACAATGGGTAATTTTCTTTCGCCGTCAACCTCATTCAAGATCAAAGCGTAGGCTCCGTTTTGAGTTTGACTGTATGAAATTCCTTTTATGGATAATTTAACTAAGCTCATAATTGTTGTTATGGGAAAGTACAAAGTACTTTTTTTGATAAAAATTAAGCAGCAATTTCAAAAAAGAAATGCTACTTAAAAGCAAAGATACAAATATCTTGTTTTTAAGTAGCATTTAAATTAATGGTATGCTATAATTTATGAATTCTGAGCTTTGAAAGCTTTAAATTTTTCAATTAATTGTGGAACAATTTCAAACGCGTCACCTACAATTCCGTAGTCAGCCACTTTGAAAAATGGTGCTTCCGGATCGCTGTTGATTACCACTTTCACTTTAGAGGAGTTGATTCCCGCAATGTGTTGTATTGCTCCAGAAATTCCAATCGCAATATAAAGGTTTGTAGCAACCGGTTTTCCAGTTTGTCCTACGTGCTCTCCGTGAGGTCTCCATCCTAAATCAGAAACTGGTTTTGAACAAGCAGTTGCTGCTCCAAGAACGGTTGCCAATTCCTCTACCATTCCCCAGTTTTCCGGACCTTTCAATCCACGACCAGCTGAAACAACAATATCAGCATCTGCAATTGAAACTTTTCCAGAAACTTTTTCAACTGATTCTACTTTTACACCAAAATCATTTTCTCCAATAGTTGGATTAAAATCTTCTTCCGTTAATGTTGAAGGCGTTTCAAAAATCCCATAAGAGTTTTTTGCAAGTCCAAGCACTTTTACGTCTGTTGCAATTTCAGTAATATTGAACGCTTTGTTTGAAAAAGCATTTCTTTTTACTTGAAAAGGCGAAGTTGAAACTGGTAATCCAACCACATTTGAGGCGTAGCCAGCTTCTAAAGCCACTGAAACAAGTGACGAAAGATAAATACTGTCTGTAGTTGAAGAAAGTAAAACTAATTTCACGTTTTCTTTTTGAGCCGCTTGTTTGATGACATCAGCGTATGCTTTTGCAGTAAATCCGGATAATTTATCGTTGTTTACTTTTAATACTTTGTCTACTCCGTATTTTGATAATTCCGAAACATCACCAGCATTTACAGTTACTGCTGTAACGGTAGTTCCTAAACTTTCAGCTACTTTTTTCGCATAAGAAGCCAATTCGAATGCTACTTTTTTAAATTTACCTTCTGCGTATTCCGCGTATATTAATATTGACATGATTTTTTGTTTTAAATGTTGAATTATAAATTTTAAATGTATTTGAGAACGTTAATTCACAATTTAAAATTCATAATTTAAAATTATATTACTTTAGCTTCGTTGTGTAATAAATTGATTAGTTCATCTAAATTGTCAGCAGCAATTAATTTTACGGCTGATTTAGGAGCTGGTTTTTCAAATTTTACTGCTTTTGTATTTACAGTAGCGTCAACTGGCTCCAGAATTGTCAATGCTTTTGTTCTTGCAGTCATAATTCCTCTCATGTTTGGAATACGCAAGTCTTTTTCTTCTACTAATCCTTTTTGGCCACCAATGATTAACGGCAAAGTAGTAGCAACAGTTTCTTTTCCACCATCAATTTCGCGAACTGCTTTTACATTAGTTCCATCAACAGTAAGACTTGTGCAAGAATTAAGGAAGTTGTATCCTAAAATTCCGGCAATCATTCCAGGTACCATTCCACCATTGTAGTCTAAAGATTCTTTTCCAGCGATAATTACATCGTATGCTCCGTTTTTGATTACTTCAGCAAGTTGTTTGGCTACAAAAAATCCATCAGTAGGATTAGCGTTCACACGAATTGCTTCGTTAGCGCCTATTGCTAATGCTTTTCTTAAAGTAGGTTCTGTTTCTGGTCCTCCAACATTTACAACAGTTACTGTTGCGCCTTGTTGTTCTTGGAACCAAATGGCACGGGTTAAACCAAATTCATCATTAGGATTGATTACATATTGTACTCCATTGGTGTCAAATTCAGAATCACCGTTGACAAAGTTAATTTTTGAAGTAGTATCAGGAACGTGACTGATGCAAACTAATATTTTCATACTTATATATTTAATTATTCGTAATTTCTTTTACAAATTTAAAATATTAATTCGAATAATATACTATGCACGCATAATATTTTTTGTTACTATTTCGATTTCGTAGCCCGGATAGCAGCGGCATCCTTCCTGTGGCTCCTTTAGCCACAGGAAGATACAGCGGAGAGCCGGAAACAGCTCCTGAAAATTATCGTAGTAAATCCTGAATTAATTTAGCGTGATTTATGCTTTTAAGTGATATAAAATATTTATTTTTGCTTTTCGAAAAATAGACACATACAACATATAATATGAGAACGATACAATTTAGAGAGGCCATTTGCGAAGCGATGAGTGAAGAAATGCGTCACGATGAGTCCATATACTTAATGGGTGAAGAAGTTGCAGAATATAATGGTGCTTACAAAGCATCTAAAGGAATGCTTGCTGAATTTGGCGAGAAAAGAGTTATTGATACTCCTATCGCTGAGCTTGGTTTTACTGGTATTGCAGTAGGATCAGCTATGAACGGATGCAGACCGATTGTGGAATACATGACATTCAATTTTTGTTTAGTTGGGATTGACCAAATTATAAATAATGCTGCCAAAATGCGTCAGATGACTGGTGGACAATTTAATGTGCCTATCGTTTTTCGTGGTCCAACAGCTTCGGCAGGACAATTAGGAGCGACACACTCACAAGCATTAGAAAACTGGTTTGCGAATACTCCGGGTCTTAAAGTAGTAGTTCCATCTACGGTTTATGATGCTAAAGGTTTGTTGAAAGCGGCTATTCGTGATAACGATCCTGTGATTTTCATGGAATCAGAACAAATGTATGGCGATAAAGGAGAAGTTCCAGATGGTGAATATGTAATTCCGTTAGGAGTTGCGGATATCAAACGAGAAGGTACGGATGTAACGATTGTTTCTTTCGGAAAAATTATCAAAGAAGCACATATTGCTGCTGACGAATTAGCCAAAGAAGGAATTTCTTGTGAAATTATCGATTTGAGAACCGTGCGTCCTATGGATTATGAGACGATTTTAAAATCGGTTAAAAAAACAAACAGATTAGTGGTTCTTGAAGAAGCTTGGCCTTTTGCAAGTGTTGCTTCTGAAATCACCTATATTGTTCAAGAACGTGCTTTTGATTTTCTTGATGCTCCAATTCAACGTATCACAACGGCAGATACGCCTGCGCCTTATTCTCCGGTTTTATTGAAAGAATGGTTACCAAATGCTGGTGACGTAGTAAAAGCGGTTAAAAAAGTAATGTATAAAAAATAGATCAATTAGATTGCTAGGCTTCTTGGATTGTAAGATTTCAATCTCAGAACGCTCACAATCTAAGAAGTCTAAACTTAATAACTTCATCAATTATTTAATTTGATGAAGTTTTTTTTTTGAATGATTATGAAAAAGAATTTCTTGTTTTCCCTGCTTTTGTTGTTGGTATCAGCAACTGCTGTTTTTGCGCAAACAAAAGTGAGTGGTGTTGTGGTGGATAAATTGAATCAGCCGATTCCCTTTGCGAATGTCGTTTTCAAGAATTCAAGTGAAGGAATTGTTGCTAATGAAGACGGTAAATTTTATCTGGAATCTACTAAAACGTATTCAGTATTGTTGATCTCATCTGTTGGGTTTTCTGAAAAAGAAATTACGTTAGAAAAATTAGTCAATTACAATTTAAAAATTCAGCTAAACGAAGCGGAGAGTTTAAATGAAGTTGTAATCTTTACCGGAAAAACGTCTAAAAAAAATAATCCGGCGTTGGATATTCTTCGAAAAATCTGGGAAAGAAAACGTCAAAACGGGTTGTATTTGTTTGACCAATACCAAATGGAGAAATATGAGAAAATAGAATTTGACATGAATTCTATTGATAGTGCTTTCATGAAAAGTAAACTTTTCAAAGGGATGGAGTTTATCTTTAATCAAATGGATACTTCAAAAATCACGGGTAAAACCTATTTGCCCATTTTTGTAAACGAAACACTGAATGATGTTTACGGAGACAATAAATTGAAGAAATTAAAAGAGAAAATTAAAGCCAGTAAAACTTCTGGATTTAATGGAAATCAACAGATTTTGACATTTGTGAAAGATTTGTATTCCAATTACGATATCTACAATAATTACTTAACCTTTTTTGATAAAAGTTTCACCAGTCCGTTATCTAAAACTGGGATTGATGTTTACAATTATGTATTGAAAGACAGTGCTTATATTGATGATAAATGGTGTTTTAATATTGTTTTCTATCCAAGGCGCAAAAACGAATTGACTTTTAAAGGAGATTTTTGGGTCAATGATTCCACATTTGCCATCAAGAAAATCAATATGGCGGTGACCAAAAGTGCTAATATCAACTGGGTAAAAGACATTTATTTAGAGCAGGAATTTGAGGTGGTCAGCGATTCAGTTTTCTTATTGACAAAGGATTATTTGATGTCCGATTTTGCTTTAAACAAAAAAGAAAAATCAAAAGGCGTTTACGGAAAACGAACTACTTACTATAGGAATCATCAGTTCAATAATGAAAAACCAGTTGCTTTTTATAAAGATGAGGTCAATTATATGGATGCCGATGTCTATAATAAATCAGATGAATATTGGGACGAAAACCGGTTTGAGAATTTGACCAAAGACGAATTAGGGGTATATAAAATGCTGGATACGTTGCAAACAGTCAAAAAGTTTAAACAAATTTATAGTACGGTTCAAGTATTGGCAAGCGGTTTTTTACAGTTTGGAAATTTTGATTACGGTCCTATTTTCTCCACATTTGGTTATAATGAAGTAGAAGGTGTTCGATTGCGAGCTGGAGGACGAACGTATTTTGGTACCAACGACAGTTGGCGTATACAAGGTTATACAGCGTATGGATTTAAGGATGACAAATTCAAATATGGTTTTTCCGGAAAATGGATGGTCGATAAGAAAAAAAGAATCATTTTGTCCGGAGGAAACAGGCGTGATATAGAGCAAATAGGTGCGAGTCTGACTACGACTTACGATATTTTAGGCCGAAGTTTCGCTTCGTCTTCTGTATTTTCATCGGGGAGTAACGGGAAATTGACAAACATTAATTTAAGCAATGTTGCGGTAGAAATTGAACCTGTTAAAAATTTGATTTTCCAAACGGGAATTTCTTATCGCACACTCGAATCTGCATCACCAACTTTCAGTCTGGATTATTACACAGATATTGCAAATGGTGTTACAAAAAGCGATGTGAAACAATCAGAAGTTAATTTTCAGGTTGAATACACTCCTAAAAGAAAAACAATTGGATTTGCTGTTGAAAGAGAAAATGTAGACAGTCCGTACAGTCGCTTTTTTGTTAATTACAGTCATGGTTTTAAAGGATTATTGGATAGTGATTTCAAATATGATAAATTACAGTTGTACTACAAACAACCCATTATTATAGGACCTTTAGGGAGAACTAATATCATCATGGAAGTGGGAAAAACTTTTGGAACCGTTCCTTTGGGACTCATGAGCGTGATCCCGGGAAATCAAACTTTTTTCATACTTGAAAATACCTTTAGTAACCTTAATTTTTATGAATTTGTTGCAGACCAATATGCTACTTTGCAGTGGAATCACAATTTCAACGGCCGGTTATTCTCTAGAATTCCGTTTATGCGCAAACTCAATTGGAGAGAAATTGTATCTGTAAAAGGGGTTTATGGTAGTATTTCTGATGAAAACAGAGCGATTAATGCCTCAGGATTGGTGTACAATGCACCGGAAAAAGGCTATTGGGAATACAGCGCCGGAATTGGGAATATCTTCAAAGTATTCCGTATCGATTTTGCTTGGCGAGGGAACTATCTCAATGTGCCGGAAACGAATCGTTTTACAGTAAAAGGATCGTTCGGGTTTAATTTTTAGGAGCTATTCCGGCTATTCGTTACAATCTTTTATCCCGTTAAAAAACGAGATGAAAGGATTTTCATTTCAAACGAAGTTCACTAAACTCCTATTAAAAATAGATGTTAAGTGAAGTAATCCGGGCTAAAAAAACATCAGATTATGCAAGAAGCAATCGATTATCTTTTAGAAAAAGATGCCATTTTCAAGTCAATCATTGAAGAATACGGAATGCCAACTATTCCCAAAAGACCACAAGGTTTCGAGACTTTGGTATTATTGATTTTGGAACAACAAGTTTCTATTGATTCGGCGAAAGCGACTTTTTTAAAAATAAAAACTACTTTAAAATCGGTAGTACCCGAAATTCTTCTTCATGTATCGGATGCCGAATATAGGAATCTTGGCGTAAGCCGTCAAAAAACGTCCTATATAAAAGCTTTGGCGACAGCCATATTAAATAAAGTTTTAGATTTAGAAACTTTGCCAAACAAAACGGCTCAGCAAGTGCGCGAAGAACTGATCAAAATCAAAGGAATAGGCAACTGGACTATCGATATTTATTTGATGTTTTGCTTGCAAGCACCGGATTTATTGCCTTTGGGAGATATAGCAGTGGTAAATACCATCAAGGAATTGCTGGATATTCATGATAAAGACGAGATGGAAATTCATGCAAAAAAATGGAGTCCGTATCGTTCCTTTGCAACTTATCTTTTGTGGCATCATTATTTAAAGAAACGAAATAGAACAGTGGTTTACTAAAGTACTCACCCTTAAAATTTAATCAAGAGATAACATGAATTTTTTATTGTGAAAAGGGATACTTTCCTTACTTTTGCACCCATAAATATAGAAAAGAAAAAACTAAAATGACTGCAGACAAATTAACAACTTTCGATGTCTTAATCGAAATACCAAGAGGAAGTAGAAATAAATACGAATATGATTTCGAAATAAAAAGAATGCGTTTTGACAGAATGTTATTTTCTTCAATGATGTATCCTGCTGATTATGGATTTATTCCGGAAACATTAGCCTTAGACGGAGATCCATTAGATGTTTTGGTTTTGGTAAATGAACCAACTTTTCCTGGATGTGTAATGGAAGTAAAACCAATCGGTGTTTTCCACATGGCAGATGATAAAGGTCCAGATGAAAAAGTAATTTGTGTGCCGGTTTCAGATCCAATCTGGAACTCTCTAAACGATTTGTCAGACATGAATCCACATTTACTAAAAGAAATCGAACATTTCTTTCAGGTTTATAAAGATCTTGAAAACAAAACAGTAGATGTTGGTGGTTGGGGCGATGTGAATGAAGCGTATGCCATTATCAAAGAATGTACAAAGCGTTTTAATGATATTGAAAACAAACCAGAAGGATTATTTAGTATTAAATAATTTTACATCATAATTTTTACAAAAAAAGCAATATTCTGTTAAGAGTATTGCTTTTTTGTTTAAATTCGTTTTGTTACACTATTAATTTTAACCAAAAACCAAACCAAAATTATGAATACAATAATGATTTATTTGCCAATAGCCATGGCATTTATTGGACTGGCATTTATGTTTACAAAGCGTGCATGGGTTTTAAAACAAGATCCCGGTGACGGCAAGATGAAAGAGATTTCAGATTATATTTATGAAGGAGCTTTGGCTTTCCTGAAAGCAGAATATAGGTTATTGACTTTCTTTGTAATTGGAGCAAGTGTTGTTTTAGCCGGAATTTCATTTGTCGTTCCTACGACACATATATTAATAGTGGTTGCTTTTATTTTTGGTGCTTTTTTCTCGGCTTTAGCGGGGAACATGGGGATGAAAATAGCAACAAAAACAAATGTTAGAACTACGCAGGCTGCACGTACGAGTTTGCCGCAAGCACTCAAAGTTTCTTTTGGCGGTGGAACCGTCATGGGATTAGGAGTTGCGGGTCTAGCCGTTCTAGGATTGACCACTTTTTTTATTTTCTTCTTCCACTTTTTTATGAATGGAGTTTGGACTTCAACAGAAGATATGACTATTGTATTAGAAACATTAGCTGGATTTTCTCTTGGAGCAGAATCTATTGCTTTGTTTGCCAGAGTTGGAGGTGGGATTTATACCAAAGCTGCCGATGTTGGTGCTGATTTAGTTGGAAAAATAGAAGCAGGAATTCCTGAGGATGATCCTCGTAATCCGGCTACAATTGCGGATAATGTAGGTGATAATGTGGGTGATGTTGCCGGAATGGGTGCCGATTTATTTGGTTCTTATGTAGCGACAGTTTTAGCAGCGATGGTTCTTGGTAATTATGTTATCAAAGATATGGGTGGAAATATTCAAGATGCTTTTGGCGGAATAGGGCCAATATTATTACCAATGGCAATTGCAGGTTTTGGGATTTTATTTTCGATTATCGGAACGATGGTTGTGAAAATTACAGATGATAGTGCAAAAGAAGCGCAAGTGCAAAGCGCTTTGAATAGGGGAAACTGGCTTTCAATAGGATTAACTCTTATTGCCTGTTATTTTTTAGTACAATACATGTTGCCGGAAACCATGAAAATGGATTTCTTTGGTGAAGGGACTAAAGAAATTTCATCGATGCGTGTTTTTTATGCTACGATTGTTGGATTAGTAGTTGGAGCTGTTATTTCATCGGTTACGGAGTATTACACAGGATTAGGTACAAAACCAGTTATGGCCATTGTACAAAAATCTTCAACTGGAGCAGGAACAAATGTAATTGCAGGTTTGGCTACGGGAATGATTTCTACGTTTCCAACTGTACTTTTATTTGCAGCAGCAATCTGGTGTTCTTATGCTTTAGCAGGATTTTATGGTGTTGCTTTGGCTGCTTCAGCGATGATGGCAACAACAGCAATGCAATTGGCAATCGATGCTTTTGGGCCAATATCGGATAACGCAGGAGGAATTGCAGAAATGAGCGAATTACCAAAAGAAGTTCGTACCCGTACCGATATTTTAGATTCAGTAGGAAATACAACTGCAGCAACCGGAAAAGGATTTGCAATCGCCTCGGCGGCATTAACTTCTTTGGCATTATTCGCAGCTTATGTAACGTTTACGGGAATTGACGGAATTAATATTTTCAAAGCACCAGTTTTAGCGATGTTATTTGTGGGCGGAATGATACCGGTAGTTTTCTCGGCCTTGGCCATGAATTCTGTTGGAAAAGCAGCGATGGATATGGTGTATGAAGTACGCCGCCAGTTTAGGGAAATTCCTGGAATTATGGAAGGAACAGGAAAACCGGAATATGCAAAATGTGTCGATATTTCTACCAAAGCCGCTTTGCGCGAAATGATGTTGCCAGGAATTTTGACTATTGGTTTCCCAATCGCGATTGTTCTTTTGGGCAAATTAGTATATTCAGATAATAACCAATTAATTGCAGAAATGTTAGGAGGGTATATGGCTGGAGTTACTGTTTCTGGTGTGCTTTGGGCTGTTTTCCAAAACAATGCCGGAGGTGCTTGGGACAACGCCAAAAAATCTTTTGAAGCAGGAGTGATGATTAATGGTGAAATGACATATAAAGGTTCTGATGCGCATAAAGCGGCCGTTACCGGAGATACTGTTGGAGATCCGTTCAAAGATACTTCTGGACCATCAATGAATATTTTGATTAAATTGACGTGTTTGATAGGTCTTGTAATTGCCCCTATTTTAGGAAATGGAAGTCATACAATTTCTGATACAGCTAGTTGTTGTGTTGCTTCAGGAAAATGCACCTCGATGTCAGCGGAGGAATGTAAAGCAAAGGGTTGTACAAATAAAACTTGTGAACATATGAATGCAGCTGCAATGCCAAATCATATGATGTCTAAAGAAGTTTCTATTGAAAAAACTAATGTTGACGGAAAAGTAAAAGCCACCATTAAAACAAATATTAATGGGAAAGTTACTGTTCAAAATTTTGAAGGAACCGATAAAGAAGTTCAGGCAAAAATTGATAATCTGAATTAATTAAAAGTTTTGTAAATAAAAAATGCCTCGCAATTGTGAGGCATTTTTCTTTACGAAAATCTGTAGTAATTTGTGAAATCTGTTTAAAACAACCCGTTCAATTCGGCATCAATTCGGTTAAAAATATTTCCTAAATCTTCAGGATTATCAACAAAATTTATGTTGTCAACATCAATAATTAATAATTTTCCTTTGTCGTAGGTTTGAATCCAACCTTCATATCTTTCGTTCAATCGACTCAAATAATCAATAGATATTGAGTTTTCGTATTCACGACCACGTTTGTGTATTTGTCCCACTAAATTTGGAATTGAACTTCTTAAGTAAATCAATAAATCAGGCGCTTTAACTGTGGATTCCATCAATTCAAAAAGGGAAGAGTAATTCTGAAAATCGCGATTGGTCATCAAACCCATTGCATAAAGATTGGGCGCAAAAATATGTGCATCTTCATAAATAGTTCGGTCCTGAATGATTTTTTTGCCGCTTTCGCGAATTTGCATTACCTGACGGAAACGGCTATTCAAGAAATAAATTTGTAAATTAAACGACCAACGTTCCATTTGGTGGTAAAAATCATCTAGGTAGGGATTGTCGACAACATCTTCATAATGCGGTTCCCACTTGAAATGTTTCGCTAACAAGCGTGTTAAAGTTGTCTTTCCAGAGCCTATGTTTCCTGCTATTGCTATGTGCATTACGGTATTATGATTTTATAATTTGTAATTCCTTCGGATGTAAAAATAGATAAAATTTGGTCTTTGTAATAAAATTTTTTAAAGCTTTTTTCTGCAATTTTAATCTCCGTTTTTTGATCTTTTTCTAAATCCTGAAAAATTAAACTTCCGTTTGTTGAATAAATAAACTGATTTTTATTTATAATTTCAATTGATTCAAAATCAGGAACTTTTCCGTTGTTTGTAATTCTTCCAAAAATATCACAAGCGTACCAATTGTTTTTGTTGTCAATCCAATAAAATGCATTAAAATCTGAAAAATAATTCTTAATATTTTCCGCAGAAGGAACTGAAATAGTCTTGTAAATAGTGTTCAGATAATCATATAATCCTAATTGCTGATTCATACTGTTATAAATCCAAAGCTGATTTTGGGACGCAATCCCAATTGCTGAAACCACAATAGGAATTGTACTTTCTGAAAAATTGATTTTTTGGATTTCATTCAGTTGATTGTCCAAAAGGATAACGGTGTTGAAATTTTCGTAAAATAATACGATTTTAAGCGGGTTTTGGAGGTCTACTTTGGTGATTTTACCCAAAGAAATATTCTTGTATTCTAAAGTGTCTCGCGTATTAATTTTAGAAAAGGCATTGTTTTTTATGGTGTAATAAAAACCAAAGGGATCATATCCCAGAAATTGATCACCATCAAAACGGATGGAATCCATTAAAACAGCATTTTGCTTTAGATTTTGAGAAATCATTATTGAAAATGAACTTATTAATAGCAACAGTATTACTTTTTTCATGAAAGCGAAATTACAATTAAACCTTTTATAATTATTAAGGTCTTACTGTTATTTTAACAGAATGGTTGTAACAAAAATAGTATTTTTCACTCTTATTTATCAAAATCCAATAATATGTATAAAGTAATTTTCACATTAGTATTAGCAGTTGCATCATTTATGGGACTTCAAGCTCAGGAATTTCAAGGAATGGCGGTGTATGAATCAAAAACCAGCACTTCCGATTTTAAAACCCGAATGGAGGGAAACAAAAATATGACTCCGGACATGCAGAAAATAATCGAGGAAAGAATGAAGAAGATGTTCGAAAAAACATTTATCCTCAACTTTAATAAAACAGCTTCTATTTATAAGGAAGAAGAAAAGCTAGAAGCGTCAACACAAGCCGGTGGAGGATTCCGAATGATGTCAAGCTTTGCTGGCGGCGGCGGTACCTTTTATAAAAACGTAAAAGACAAACAGTACAGTAATGATAAAGAGTTTATGGGAAAAGAATTTTTGGTTAAAGATTCGCTTACGAGTCTAGCTTGGAAAATGGAAGCTGAAACAAGAGTAATTGGAGGATATACTTGTTATAAAGCCACGGCTGTAAAAAAACCTAGCGCAACTGATTTTAGAAACATGAGACCGCGAAAAGAGGATGCGGATAAAAAAGAAGGAGCAAAACCAGCGGATGATAAAAAAACAAATTTTTTAGATGCGGTTGAAGTGCCTAAAGAAATAGTAATTACTGCATGGTATACCCCTGAAATACCGGTGAGCCAGGGTCCAGAAGGATATTGGGGTTTACCGGGATTAATTTTGGAAGTGAATGATGGCAGAACAATCATTTTATGCTCTAAGATTGTACTGAACCCAAAGGATAAAGTAGAAATTAAATCCGTAATCAAAGGAAAAGTAGTTTCTCAAAAAGAGTATGACGAAGCCGTAATGAAAAAAATGGAGGAATTCAGAGAGATGAATCAAGGTCGTGGCGGCAGAGAAGGCGGCATGCAAATTCGTTTTGGAAATTAATACCTGTAGTTATACACCCAATTAAAATGAGAAAAATTCTAGTTCTGATCGCCCTTGTGGTGGTTCCTATTTCCTATGCTCAAAATATCCGTTTGGAAGGATTGGTTCAAGACAAAGGAAAACTGCCTTTAGAAATGGCCAATGTCATGGCGGTGAACCAAACTACTAAAGCTATGGATGCCTATGCCATAACGACTGATAAAGGAAAATTTATGTTGAACCTTAAACCCAATACGGCTTATGTAATTAAACTGAGTTATTTGGGTATGCAAAATAAAGAAGTTACCGTTACTACGCTAGCCGAAAATATGGTGCAGAATATTACCATGGAATCCGGTGGAATCGAACTTGATGGCGTGGAGATCGTACGCGAAATGCCAGTGTCTATAAAAGGAGACACTATTGTTTATAATACGGATTCGTTCAAAACAGGCGAAGAGCGTAAACTTGAAGACGTGTTTAAAAAACTGCCAGGGTTTGAAGTAATGGCGGACGGTCAGGTGCAAGTAGAAGGAAAAAAAGTAGCAAAACTATTTGTAAATGGCAAACCATTTATGGAGGGAGATACTAAATTGGGCTCAAAAAACATTCCTTCGGATGCTGTTGATAAAGTACAAGTGCTGCGAAATTTCAATGAAGTGTCGCAAATGAAAGGCCTTGAAAATAACAACGATGATATTGCGATTAACATCAAACTCAAAAAAGGAAAAGATAAATTTTGGTTTGGTGATGTAAGTGCTGGCTTAGCTAATGACAAGGGCTATATTTTCAATCCAAAAATATTTTATTACTCCCCAAAAACCAGTATCAATTCTATCGTTAATTTGAATAATATTGGAGAAGTATCTTTGACTTCTGCAGATTTTTTCAGAATAACAGGTGGAGCAAGAAATACTATTGGTCGTAATGGGACAACACTTACGCTTAATCGAAACTTTTTTGGTTTGTCTGGCGGCGATAATGTGGCCAAAGCAAGTGACAAATTTGGGGCACTCAATTTGAATCATTCGGTTTCAAAAAAATGGACATTATCCGGTTTTGCG
This sequence comes from Flavobacterium petrolei, assembly GCF_003314435.2. Lineage (GTDB taxonomy): Bacteria > Bacteroidota > Bacteroidia > Flavobacteriales > Flavobacteriaceae > Flavobacterium > Flavobacterium petrolei. The sequence goes on from NZ_QNVY02000001.1 coordinate 1,422,237, forward strand.
GCTTATTCGTCAACCTTCAATCAGTCTATTACTAATTCAGAAAGAGGGATTTTTGAGCCTAACACTACTAATATAGCCACCTTAGAAAACAGAAAAAACAAAACGGATTCTAAAAACAATGCATTTATTGCAAAATTTGGTTCTAAATATAAAGCCAATGATAATTTTCAATTGGATTATGATGCGTTCTTTAGAAAAAATGATCAACAAGATGTAGATAACAGCCAAACTAATTTTAGTACAATGAACAATGGTTCAATGGTCTCTAATTCTAATACGGTTATCGCTTTTCAAAAACAAGCACCAGCCTCATTCAATCAGAGTTTAAATTTGTTTTTTACACAAAATCCAAAATCTACTTGGGTACTCGAAATGCAACATCAATACGAGGACGAAGATCCATTTTATAATCCGCAACTTTCAGTCAATCCGTATCAAAACGCTACTTCACAAAATCCAAATGATCCAAGTGCGGTTTTTGTCAATGAAAACACATTGAATATCGAACAATCTAGATTTGTAAAAACCAATAAGCTGGATGCAAAAATCGATTACTTTTACCAAATTTCGAATAAAAGTATATTGAATTTGACTGCAGGAAATACGAACGCTTTTCAGTCGTATAATTCGAGTATTTTACAAATTTTACATGATCAAACCGTTAATCCTGTTGAGCAAGCGGCATATAATAACGATGTGCGTTACCGTTTTAATGATGCGTTTTTGGGATTGCATTATAAATTTATTGCAGGCAAGTTTACATTTAACCCTGGTTTCTCTGTTCATCAATACAATACTACTAATGAGCAATTTGGCAATCCTTTCAAACTTAATTTTAACCGATTATTGCCGGATATGTTTGCGCGTTGGGATTTGAAAAAATCGGAAAATTTAACGTATAACTTTAATGTGAAAAATGGTTTTAATGATGTAAATGCGTTGGTCGAAGGGTATGTTTTTACTAATTTTAATAGCATTACGCGCGGAAATTCACAATTGGAAAATTCACTCGTAACTAGTCACAGACTGAATTACTCAAAGTATAATTTGTATAATTTCACTACAATTTTTGCAAACATCAGTTATACAACTACCAAAGATCCGGTAGTTAATGGAGTTTCTTTTCAAAGTATTTATTCAACTTCGGACCGTTTGAATTTAGATGCTGAGAACGAAAATTTAAACGGAAATTTGTTCTACTCTAAAAGCTTCAAAAAGTATTACAAAGTTACTGCTGGCGCAAATGCAGGATGGAACCGCAATTTTGTACTAAACAGAAGAGTTACTAACGGTGCTACTCAAGAGTTCATTCAAGGAATTGAAAATGTAAATCATTCGTACAATTTGGCTTTTGCAACGCAGTTCAAAAAATATCCCAACGTAGATTTGGGTTACCGTGTGAATTTCTCAGAACAAGCATCTAATAAATTCACCACACAAACACCAACTGTAAAGCTGAATTATTATTTCTTGAATGGTTTGAATGTTAATTGGGATTATGCCTTTAACCGATTTAAAAATGAAACCAACGGTGTGACAAACGATTTTAAAATCATGACGGCTAGTTTGAATTATATTAAAAAGGATGCCAAATTTGAATACAGAATTCAGGCCAATAATTTATTAAATACAAGGTCTAGATTGAATAACTCTTTTAGCGTGAATGGTTTTAATGCCAATGAAAATATTATCCTGCCTCGATTTGTAACCCTTATTGTAAAGTACAATTTATAAGAGGAAGTTTGGAGATAAAAAAAGGGGATTTTGCAGATGCAAAATCCCCTTTTTTATATTATAAATGTTGTATTACAATCCAAATGCAGTTTTAACTTGGTCAACGAAATCTAATTTTTCCCAAGTAAACAATTCAACAGTAACTGTTTTTTCATTTCCACCTGGAGCAGAAAAAGTTTTAGTAACTGTTTCTGGAGTACGACCCATGTGTCCGTAAGCAGCAGTTTCGCTATAAATTGGATTTCTTAATTTCAAACGTTGCTCGATAAAGTAAGGACGCATATCAAAAATAGCTTCTACTTTTTTTGCAATTTCGCCATTGGTCAAATTCACTTTTGAAGTTCCGTAAGTATCAATAAAAATACCCATTGGTTTTGCTACACCAATAGCATACGAAACTTGTACTAAAATCTCGTCAGCAACACCCGCAGCAACTAAGTTTTTAGCGATATGACGTGTTGCATAAGCAGCACTTCTATCTACTTTACTTGGATCTTTTCCAGAGAATGCACCACCACCGTGAGCACCTTTTCCACCGTAAGTATCAACGATAATTTTTCTTCCTGTCAATCCAGTATCTCCATGTGGTCCTCCAATTACGAATTTTCCAGTTGGGTTAATGTGGTATTGGATTGCATCGTTGAATAAATGGGCATGCGTTGGATTTTTTGCAATAATCCTTGGAATTAAAATTTCAATGATGTCTTTTTTGATTTTTGCAAGCATTGTAGCTTCTTCGTCAAAATCATCATGTTGTGTCGAGATTACAATAGCATCAATACGAGTTGGCTTGTTGTCATCGCTGTATTCTAAAGTCACTTGAGATTTAGCATCAGGACGCAAATACGTAATTTCGTTATTTTCACGTCTTAAAATAGCTAATTCCTGCAATAATTTATGAGATAAATCAAGTGCCAATGGCATGTAATTTTCGGTTTCATTAGTGGCGTAACCAAACATCATTCCTTGGTCACCAGCGCCTTGCTCTTCAGGATTTTTTCTGTCAACACCCTGATTAATGTCAGCAGATTGTTCGTGAATAGCAGAAAGGATTCCACAAGAATTGGCTTCAAACATGTATTCGCTTTTTGTGTAACCAATTTTTCTGATTACATCACGAGCGATTTGTTGTACATCTAAATAAGTATTTGATTTTACTTCTCCAGCCAAAATTACCTGGCCAGTAGTTACTAAAGTTTCGCAAGCTACTTTTGAATCAGCATCAAATGCCAAAAAATTATCAATTAATGCGTCCGAAATTTGATCTGCAATTTTGTCTGGATGTCCTTCGCTTACAGATTCTGACGTAAATAAATAGGCCATAATAGTTATTATTTTTAAATTAAGCGAGAAAAAATAATTGCTGAAAAGGACTAAAGGAGGGTTCCTGCTTTAGCATTTTTTCTACTGAAAAATTTTCAGCATCCATAATGAATTTGTTTCATTATGAAGAGGTTGCAATCAGTTCAAATTTTTCCTCTTGTATTCGGGTGCAAATGTATGAAACCATTTTGAATTGCAAATTAATCTTAACTTTTTTTTGCGGATAATTCTTTTTTCAGGTTCTCTTGCTTGCCAAAATTAATAGTGGTAGGATTTCGATAAATATTTTTGAAAATTATTTGGATTTTTAAAAAATTATTTGCAAATTTGGTTTTAGAAAAAAATAAAAGATGAAATTTAATATTTGTAATATGTTTAAAGTCGCGCAGGATAATTCCTGAGGGTCGCTTATTGCATAATTTTAAATTAAATTATATAGCAAAAGCTTCCCAGATAACGGGAAGCTTTTTTTTGAATACAACAGAGATAATAGCACAGAAATAAAAAATATAAATGAATAACCTAAAATTCCAGTTTACAAATAATTCAACTGTCAATACGATGATTGCTGCAAATGCCATTATGTGTATTTGCGTCTGTTGATTCCAAAAGTATAAGTTTACAAACAACTTAAAACCCTTTTGGATATACATCTAAAAGGGTTTTTTATTTTAAGAATATATTTTAATTTTAAAAAGCATAATGCGAATAAAACCAACAACGAATTATAAACCTAACATCTAAAATTATGAGCACAACTAAGTATTTTCCAAAAACATTCCAATTATTAGAGAGGATTAATAACATGAATAAAAAACAAGAGGAGAACAATCCAAAAAATGAATTGATTCATCCTAGATTTGAAATTTCCAAAAATGATGCTTTGGCACAAAAAATAGTGCCTAATTCATTACTTTTTCTAATGTATTCACAAGAGAATGAAGCGCTTTTTATCTAAGAAATCCGAATTCATTTTCGGTTTTGAGATTTTCAAAAAAGTATTTAAAATTGTTGTTTTGACGAGGTGAGAACTGTAATTTGTTTGTAATGCTTCGTCAAAATAACATTTGTATGTTTATTGTTTTCAGGTTTTTATTTGAACCATACAAAGAAATCGATTGCGTATAAAAATTTGGTTGTTAAAAAAATTAGTGGTTAATTTGCAATCATAAGTTCACAAACGTATTGAAATGTTATAAAGAAAGGCAGAGGGATTAGACCCGATGAAGCCTTAGCAACCCTTCGATTTATCGAAGAAGGTGCTGCATTCTACCACGCTCATCGTGGAAAGATAACACTAAGAATTTGTCTAGATAACTCCTAGCTTTCTTTCTAATATTTCCAAACACAAGTCAAAAATCATAAAAGATTTGCAATTGGAAAATAAACATACATCCATTATATTACAAAATTTCACCACCGAAAGTGGCGCTTTTTATGCTGTCTTAAACTTAAGTTTTCAAGTTTTTGGACCTGAATTGCATACTGCTCCAATCGTTTTGGTCAATCATGCTCTAACCGGAAATTCACAAGTTGTGGGGGAAAATGGTTGGTGGAATGATTTAATTGGCGCTAATAAAACTATAGATACCACAAAATATACGATACTCTCTTTTAATGTTCCCGGAAATGGCTTTGATGGTTTTATCATCGAAAATTATTCGCACTTTAATGCCAGAGATATTGCTAGAATTTTTATAGAAGGTATTCGGTTTCTTGAAATTAAACAACTATATGCTATTATTGGCGGTTCTGTTGGCGGAGGAATTGCTTGGGAAATGGTCGCTTTAGAACCAAAAATCACACAACATTTAATTCCCATTGCAACCGATTGGAAATCCACAGACTGGTTAATTGCAAACTGTTTTTTGCAGGAACAAATTTTGAAAAATTCTTCGAAACCTATTGAAGATGCACGAACTCATGCTATGCTTTGCTATCGAACACCAGAGTCTTTTGCTGCAAAATTTCAGCGAACCACCAATGAAGAATTAGCCATTTTTAATGTGGAAAGTTGGTTGCTGCATCATGGCGAAAAATTACAGAAACGTTTTCAAATCTCCTCTTATAAAATGATGAATCAACTGTTGAAGACGATAGATATTACCAGAAATAGTGATTCATTCGAAGAAATAACGTCAAAAATTGAAGGTGAGATTCATATTATTGGAATCAATTCAGACTTGTTTTTTACTGCAAATGAAAATAAAGCTACTTACGAGGAATTAAAAAAATATAAAAACAAGGTCAGTTATCAAGAAATTGTTTCCATTCACGGACACGACGCTTTTTTGATAGAATACAAACAATTACACAATTTGCTTCAGGATATATTCTAAGCCAAAAAACACAACACAATGAAAATATTAAAATTTGGAGGTAAATCTTTATCGAATGGCGATGGAATAAATAAAGTGGTTGCTATTATTACTGATAAAGTAAATCAAGGAGAGGAAATTGCAATTGTGGTTTCAGCAAGAGGAAATGCCACAGATGAACTGGAAGAAATTTTAAAGGTTGCGGCTACTAATAAGGATTATAAACTGCTTTTTGAGGGTTTTAAAAAATACCAACAAGATGAATATGAGAACGTGGATTTGTCTGAGGAATTCAATGTTCTGGAGAAATTATTTGAAGGCGTAAGTTTAATTGGGGATTACAGCAACAAAATTAAAGACCAGGTTTTATCTAAAGGAGAATTACTTTCTGCAAAATTATTGACGGCAATCTTAATTGAAAACGGAATAAATGCCCGTTTTGCAGATACTCGAGAATTGATTAAAACCGATTCGAAATTTGGTGATGCACAACCTTTGGAACAAATTTCGAAGAAAAACGTAATCAATTATTTTAAGGAGAATAACGGAACAACCGTGAATATTATTACAGGTTTCATCGGTTCTAATAATAATAATGACACGACCACTTTAGGAAGAAACGGCAGTAATTACACCGCTTCGTTGATAGCGAATTACTTGAATGCTGAAGAGCTTCAAAATTACACTCATGTAGACGGAATTTATACCGCGAATCCGGATTTAGTTCTTGATGCGAAAAAAATTGATCATTTGTCGTTTAATGAAGCCAATGAAATAGCCAATTTTGGTGCGACGATTCTTCATGCCAAAACGATAATTCCTTTATTGGAAAAAAACATTCCTCTTCGTATTTTGAATACTTTCAACCACGAAAATAAAGGAACATTAATTACTTCTAATTCTAATAAAGAAGGCATTAAAACACTTTCGGTACTTGAAAATGTGTCTTTAGTGAATCTGGAAGGAAGAGGATTATTAGGAAAAACTGGCGTTGATGCCCGTATTTTCAGAGTGATGGGTGACAATGATATTAGTGTGAGTATTATTTCTCAAGGTTCTTCAGAAAGAGGAATTGGTTTAGTGGTAGCTGCTGATAAAGCGACTAAAGCCATGATTGAACTAGAGAAAGAATTCGAAAATGATTTCTATTCTAAAGATGTGAATAAAATCACGGTGACCGATGATGTTTCGGTAATTTCTATCATTGGACAGGATTTGAGTACGTTTCACAAGCCTTATACGGCGTTGATAAAAAATAAAATTGTCCCGATTCTTTTCAATAATACGGTTACAGGTAAAAACGTGAGTTTGGTGGTGAAAAAATCGCAACTGAACAAAGCCTTAAATGTGATTCACGGTGAGATTTTTGGAGTTTCAAAGAAAATTAATATCGCTATTTTCGGACATGGTTTAGTAGGGGGAACGTTGATTAACCAAATATTGGAATCAGCAGCAACCATCGAAAAAAGAAAAGACATCAAACTGAATGTTTTTGCGATTGCCAATTCTAGTAATGTACTTTTAAATAAAAATGGGGTTACTCCAAATTGGAAAAATGAAATTCAAAACAATGGATTTTCTTACACTATTGATGATGTAATTGCTTACGCGAATGAGCATCACTTAGAGAATTTGATTGCGATTGATAATACGGCAAGTGCCACATTTGTTGAAAATTATATTCCTCTAGCAGAAAGTAGCTTTGATTTGATTTCATCTAATAAAGTCGCGAATACATTAAGTTATAGTTTTTATAAAAAATTACGAAAAGTGCTAGCAGATAATCAAAAGAGTTATCTTTATGAAACGAATGTTGGAGCGGGATTACCCTTGATCGATACGATTAAATTATTGCACCTTTCAGGTGAAAATATTACTAAGATTAAGGGTGTTTTCTCTGGGACATTGAGTTATTTGTTCAATAATTTTTCTGCAAAAGACGCTCCGTTCAGCGAAATATTAAAAGAAGCGATTGAAAACGGATATACGGAGCCGGATCCAAGAGAGGACTTGTGCGGGAATGATGTAGGTAGAAAATTATTGATTTTGGCCAGGGAATTGGACTTGCAAAATGAATTTGAAGAAATTGATATTCAAAATTTAATTCCAGAACATTTGCGTGAAGGTGATGTTTCTGATTTCTTGAATAAATTGACGGAGTTTGACCCGATTTATGCTAAAATAAAAGCCGATCAAAAGCCAAATCACGTATTGCGATACATAGGCGAATTGTCAGGTGATTTGCAAAATGATAAAGGAAATCTGGAAGTGAAATTAGTTTCGGTGCCATCAGATACGGCGTTGGGCGGATTGAAAGGTTCTGATTCTTTCTTCGAAATTTACACAGAGTCTTATGGAGACCGACCTATTGTGATTCAAGGCGCAGGCGCAGGATCAGCAGTGACCGCGAGAGGAGTTTTTGGCGATATTTTGAGGTTGTCGGATAAAGGGTAAAGATTTAAGATTGCGGATTAACGATTTTTGATTGCAGATATATAAAACAAGAATCCGTGTGTTTTTGCGTTAGCAAATCCATTTTATCTGCGTCTAATAAAATATAAATTATAAAAAAAAGGGACTGCCTCCAGTCTTGGCTCCCTTCCCTTCGGGGAGGGTTGGGGAGGGGAATAATATGAAAATAACATTAAACAGAATAAACGACAATTTCCATTTCGAATTAAAAAATGAAAGAGGACATATAGTTAACGTTGATAGCCGACCAGAGTTTGGCGGAAATGATATGGGCGCAAGTCCAATGGAATTAGTATTGATGGGTGTTGCGGGTTGCAGTGCCATTGATATGATTTCAATTTTGAAAAAACAACGTCAGGAAATCACTTCTTTCAAAGCTGAAGTAGAAGGAGAACGCGTACAAGTTGGAGAAGCGAAACCATTCAAGGATATTCACATTGTGTTTTATTTGGAAGGGCCAATAAACGAAGAAAAAGCAGCGAGAGCCGCACAACTTTCTTTCGAAAAATACTGTTCGGTTTCTAAAACATTAGAGCCAACGGCAACTATACATTATAAAGTAGTTTTGAATAATAAACCATTGTAGTTTAAGCAAAGTGATTGGATTTATTATTCCAACAACTTTAAGCCTTAAACCTTAAACGATAAAAAAATGAACAATCAAGAATTTGGTTTTGAAACCCAAGCCATACGCAACCAACTACAAAGGACACAATTTTTAGAGCACTCAGTGCCTTTGTACTTAACGTCAAGTTTTGTATTTGAAGATGCCGAAGATATGCGTGCTTCTTTTGCCGAAGAAAAAGACAGAAATATTTACAGCCGTTATAGTAACCCAAACACCAACGAATTTGTTGATAAAGTTTGTGCTATGGAAGGTGCTGCAGCTGGTTTTGCCTTTGCATCCGGAATGGCTGCGGTGTATTCAACCTTGGCGGCTTTATTGAAATCTGGAGATCATATCGTTTCTTCCAGCAGTGTTTTTGGAGCCACACATTCGTTGTTCATTAATTATTTTCCAAAATGGAATATTGAAACTTCCTATTTTGATATTAACAAGCCGGAAACTATTGAAGGTTTGATTACGCCCGATACTAAGATTCTTTTTGCAGAATCACCTACCAATCCAGCTGTTGATATTATCGATTTGGAACTTTTAGGTGCAATTGCTAAAAAATACAATTTGATTTTGGTTATTGATAACTGTTTTGCAACGCCATACTTGCAACAACCTATAAAATGGGGTGCGCATTTAGTAGTACATTCTGCGACAAAGCTAATGGATGGTCAAGGGAGAGTTTTAGGCGGAATAACAGTTGGTGATGTAGATTTGATTCAGAAAATCTATTTATTTTCTCGATTGACAGGACCTTCTTTATCACCTTTTAATGCGTGGGTATTGTCTAAGAGTTTAGAAACATTAGCGATTCGTTTAGATAGACATTGCGAAAATGCCATGAAAGTAGCGGACTTTTTAGAAAGTCATCCTCAGGTTAATAAAGTAAAATACCCCTTTTTAAAATCGCATCCACAATACGAAATTGCTCAAAAGCAAATGAAGCTGGGCGGTAACATTGTAGCTTTTGAAATAAAAGGTGGTCTTGAGGCAGGAAGGGCGTTTTTAGACAAAATAAAATTATGTTCTTTGTCACCAAATTTGGGCGATACCAGAACTATTGTTACGCATCCAGCGTCAACTACACATAGTAAGTTATCAGTTGAAGAGCGTTTGGCAGTGAGTATTACGGATGGTTTGGTACGTGTCTCAGTTGGATTGGAAACGGTGAAAGATGTAATTGCTGATTTAGAGCAGGCTTTGTCTTAATAATTTTTGATTTGGGATTAACGATTTTAGATTGTAGATTTGATATCAAGAAAAAGAAAATCAAACATCAATTATGCTGTCTAAAAAAACAAAATACGGAATAAAAGCTCTTACTTTTTTGGCGCGCCAAAAAGACAATTCTCCTGTTCAAATAGCAGAGATAGCCAAGAGCGAGACTATTTCGATCAAGTTTTTAGAAAGTATTTTATTATTACTGCGCCATTCCGGTTTTTTGGGTGCCAAAAAAGGAAAAGGTGGAGGATATTATTTGATAAAAGATCCCAAAGACATCAATATGGCTCATGTGTATCGCATTCTTGAAGGTCCAATTGCATTACTTCCTTGTGCCAGCCATAATTTTTATGAGCCTTGTGTAGACTGTTCAGATGAAGCTACTTGTGCGGTTCGGAAACTGATGATTGAGGTGCGCGATAATACACTTAAAATCTTAGAAAGTAACACCTTGGCTGACATTGCCTTTTAAAGAATATATCACAAAATAAATTTTGTAGTTAACTTAAATTATTTACTTTTGCATAATAATCTACTATTCCGATAGGGCAATAGATTTAAGCTTAAAAAAATTGAATTAAAAAAGTATGAGTAAAGAATTGAAAACCATTGCGATAAATGAAAAATCGGAAACTAGTTTTAAAGAACGCTTGTGGGTTATTATTCCCGTTGTCTTACTAGTAGGATTAATTTCTACATTGGTTTACAATCATCATGCTGAATTTTCTTGGAATGGTCTAATAGCAGGCTTTAATCAGGAATTTTTAATCTTTTTCTGTATTGGTGTTTTTGCACAATTAGTAGACGGAACTTTAGGAATGGGGTATGGAGCAACTTCTACTTCTTTTTTATTGGCTTATGGAATTCCACCAGCGATAAGCAGTACAGGAGTTCATGTTGCTGAAATGTTTACAACAGGAGCTTCGGCTATTTCTCATCATCGCTTTGGGAACATCAATAAAAAACTAGTGAGACATCTATTGATTCCGGGTGTTTTAGGTTCTATTGCAGGTGCTTATTTATTGTCGGATGTAATTGATGGGGATGCGATAAAGCCTTTTATTGCGGTATACATGATAGGGTTGGCAATTATAATCATCAGAAAAGCAATGCAGAAAAACATCATTAAAAAGAAAACCAAGCGACTGAATATTTTAGCTTCTTTTGGAGGTTTTATGGATGCTGTTGGCGGCGGTGGCTGGGGGCCAATTGTGACTTCGACCTTATTAGGGCGCGGTAGAAATCCAAGATATACTATTGGTTCTGTCAATGCAGCGGAGTTTGCGGTAGCTTTTGCAAGTGGTGTGACTTTCATGCTTTTTGGAGGAATACAAGGATGGCAAGTGATTATAGGGTTGATTTTGGGTGGTGTGATTGCTGCTCCAATTGCCGCAATTTTAGTCAATAGAATAAAGAGAAAGCCTATGATGATTTTGGTAGGCGTTTTAATTATTGTTTTGAGTTTAAAAACACTGTCTAAATTATTATAAAAGAGAAACGAAATTATGAGCATAGCGATAACAAATACTTTATTAGAAAAAACAAGAAGCTTATCTATCGAGGAAACGCTTACTTTTTTGGCTGATGAATTTAATGACAAAGTAGTTTTTTCTACTTCTTTTGGACAGGAAGACCAAGTGATTACGGCTTTAATTGGAAAAAATAATTTACCTATTACCATTTTTACTTTAGATACGGGAAGATTATTTCAAGAGACTTATGATGTTTTTCATAAGACTTTAAAAAAGTATCAAATAGATATTAAAACTTATTTTCCGGAAACAAGTGCGGTTGAAGAGTTATTAAATCAAAAAGGCCCAAATAGCTTTTATGAATCAGTAGAGAATAGAAAAGAATGTTGTTTCATTCGAAAAGTAGCGCCTTTGACTAAAGCTTTAAAAGGAAATTCGATTTGGATTACCGGTTTGAGAGCGGAGCAATCCGAAAATAGAAATGATTTAGACCTTTTTGAATACGATGAAAAATTCGATATTATAAAATTCAATCCGTTATTAAAATGGACATTAGAAGAGGTTCAGAAATATTTAGACGATAATAATGTACCACAAAATGCCTTACACAAACAAGGTTTCATCAGTATAGGTTGCGCACCTTGTACCAGAGCAATTGTCCCTGGAGAAGATATCCGAGCAGGCAGATGGTGGTGGGAATCTAGTCACAAGGAATGTGGTTTACACCAAAAATAGAAAACAGAGGTTAGAATAAAGAGAAAAGAAAAAATAATAATAGTTAAGAGATTTTAGATGAGGTTTCAACAACCTTAAACTTTAAACTTTAAACTTTTAAACTAATAATAATGAGTACCATATTAAAAACAAACGCATTAGAAAGTGAAGCGATATACATTTTTAGAGAAGTAATTTCTCAATTTGACAAACCGGTATTGCTTTTTTCTGGTGGAAAAGATTCGATTACATTGGTGCGTTTAGCACAAAAAGCATTTTTTCCTGCAAAAATTCCTTTTCCATTGTTGCACGTGGATACAGGACATAACTTTCCGGAAACTATTGCTTTCAGAGATAAATTGGTTGCTGAATTAGGATTAGAGTTAATCGTTCGTAATGTTCAGGATGCTATTGACGAAGGTAAAGTGGTTGAAGAATCTGGGAAATATTCCAGCAGAAACAGTTTGCAAACAACTACACTTTTGGATGCCATCGAAGAATTCAAATTTGATGCTTGTATTGGTGGTGCGCGTCGTGATGAAGAAAAAGCAAGAGCTAAAGAACGTATTTTTTCCGTTCGTGATGATTTTGGTCAATGGGATGAGAAAAACCAACGTCCGGAATTATTCGATATTTTAAACGGAAAAATCGAAAATGGTCAAAACGTTCGTGTTTTCCCAATTTCGAACTGGACAGAGCTTGATGTTTGGAGTTATATTGAGCAAGAGCAAATCGAAATTCCATCGATTTACTTTTCACACAAACGTAAAGTATTCTTGAGAGACGGTATGATTTGGTCCCATTCTCCATTTGTGTACCAAGAAGAAGATGAAGAAATTGAAGAAAGAATTGTTCGTTTTAGAACTGTTGGAGATATGAGTTGTACTGCAGCTGTTGATTCTTACGCAGCAACAATTCAAGAAGTAGTAGGAGAAATCAGATCTTCGACTATTTCAGAAAGAGGAGCCAGAATTGATGACAAACGATCTGAAGCTGCGATGGAAAAAAGAAAACAACAAGGGTATTTTTAGAATCCCCACCCCACCCCAGCCCTCCCCGAAGGGAAGGGAGCCCAAACTGGATTAATGCTGGTTTTGAGTTTGGGAAAAGAAATTAGAAAATAAAAAGTAGAGAAGTAATAATAAAAATATACCAGACTCGTCTCCCTTCCCTTCGGGGAGGGTCGGGGAGGGGAAAATATAACGGTAATATGGAAGTTTTAAAAATAGCAACAGCAGGAAGTGTAGATGACGGAAAGAGTACCTTAATCGGGAGATTATTATACGATACAAAATCATTGACTACAGATAAAATTGAAGCAATAGAAAAAAGCAGCAAGCAAAAAGGATACGATTATTTAGATTTTTCTTTGGCTACCGATGGTTTGGTTGCGGAGAGAGAACAAGGAATCACGATTGATGTGGCGCATATTTATTTTTCGACAGCCAAGAAAAGTTACATAATTGCCGATACTCCGGGTCACGTAGAATACACACGTAACATGGTTACGGGAGCTTCGACTTCGCAAGTTTCTATCATTTTGATTGATGCTCGTAAAGGAGTTATTGAGCAAACGTACCGTCACTTTTTTATCAATAATTTATTAAGAGTAAAAGAGGTAATTGTTGCGGTAAACAAAATGGATTTGGTTGATTATTCGGAAGAAGTTTACAACAAAATCAAAGCTGATTTTCAAGCGCTGAACAGCAAAAGTTCATTCAAAGAGCAAAACGTAAGTTATATTCCTTTGAGTGCTATCAATGGAGGTAATGTTGCTGATAAATCAGAGAATATGCCTTGGTACACTGGACAAACGGTTTTGGAACATTTAGAAGCGTTAGAGCCAGAAGATGTTTTTGAAACAGGAAAAGCACGTTTCCCGGTTCAAACAGTTATCCGACCAAAAACGGAAGAGTATCATGATTTTAGAGGATACGCCGGAAAATTATACGGGAACAATATCAAAGTTGGCGATGCAGTAACGGTTCTTCCTTCTTTGACAGAATCTAAAGTGACTAATATTCACTTTTTTGATCAGCAATTTGATGAAGCGACTGCAGGTTCTTCGATTACTTTGGAACTGGAAAATGATATCAATGTGACAAGAGGAGACATGATTGTAAAATCGAATGAGTTGCCTAAAATTGAAAAAGACATCAATACAACGATTTGTTGGATGGACAGCAAAAAGTTAGTTCCAGGGGCTAAATATTTGGTACAACACAATACCAACAGGGTTTTGGCAAAAATTGAAAGCGTGAAAAACGTAATCGCTACAGATTATTCTGGAGTTACACCAGCGACTCAATTGGCTATAAATGAAATAGGCGAAGTAAATATTAAATTAAGCAAAGCTTTGTATTTTGATGCCTACAATGACAACAAATCAAACGGCGCTTTTATTTTAATTGATGCTGCAACCAACACAACTGCTGGAGTTGGATTTATAAACTAAATTTAACTTTTGCCAAAAACAACACACAGATGGAAAGTTTTAGAACCGAAATAGAAAACCCGATTGTCCAAAAAGACATTATCGATTTAGAAAGAAAAATTGCTTTATTCCGTGACGGTAAAATTGATGATGAGCGTTTCCGTAGCCTTCGTTTAGCGAGAGGAGTGTATGGTCAGCGTCAGGAAGGCGTACAAATGATTCGTATCAAATTGCCTTTTGGTAAAGTGACCAGCGAACAACTGACTCGTATTACCAAAGTTTCCGATGAATATTCTACCGGACGTTTGCACATTACAACGCGTCAGGATATCCAGATTCACTATGTAAGTTTGGACAGAACACCACAACTTTGGGCTGAATTAGAGAAAGATGATGTTACACTTCGTGAAGCTTGCGGAAACACCGTAAGAAATATTACGGCTAGTGAAACAGCTGGAATTGATTCAGAAGAACCTTTTGATGTGTCGCCTTATGCGCATGCTATGTTTCAGTTTTTCTTAAGAAATCCGGTTTGTCAGGAAATGGGACGTAAATTCAAAATTTCATTTTCTTCTTCGGATAAAGATACGGCCTTGAGTTATTTACATGATTTAGGATTTATTCCAAGAATTGTAAATGGCGAAAGAGGATTTAAAGTAATGTTAGGAGGAGGATTAGGTTCTCAACCAAGTCATGCCGAATTATTGTCAGAGTTTATTCCGGTAAACCAAATTATTCCAACAACAGAAGGCGTTTTGAGAATTTTTGATCGCTATGGCGAAAGAGCGAAACGTTTGAAAGCGCGTATGAAATTCCTAATCAAAGATATTGGTAGAGATGAATTTTTAAAATTGGTGGATGAAGAGAAAAAAGCATTGTCTCACCAAACAGTTGAAATAGATACGACAGCTTTTGATGCTGAAATTCCAGCACCTTTATTGGAAGTACCAAAAGTAGTTATCGAAGATGCAGCAGCTTTCGAAACTTGGAAAAAATCAAATGTAATTGCGCAAAAACAAGCGGGTTATGTAGCGATTGGAATCAAAGTTTTATTGGGTGATTTTTATACCGATAAAGCAAGATTATTAGCGGATTTGATTAAAAATTATGCGGCTAATGAATTGCGTTTTACATTGAGACAGGATATTTTAATTCGTCATGTAAAAGAAGAAAATTTGCCTTTTTTCTACCAAGAATTAGCCAAATTAGATTTTGTAGCTCTAGGTTACAATACCATTTCGGATATTACGGCTTGTCCGGGAACAGATACGTGTAATTTAGGAATTGCAAGCAGCACCGGAATCGCAGTAGAACTGGAAAGAGTTTTAGAAACAGAATATCCACAATACAGCAACAATCAGGAAATCACGATTAAAATCAGTGGTTGTATGAATGCTTGTGGACAACACAATATGGCCGAAATTGGTTTCCAGGGAATGTCAATCAATTCAGGTAAATTAGTGGCGCCAGCGTTACAAGTTTTATTAGGCGGTGGAAATTTAGGAAATGGAAACGGAAGATTTTCGGATAAAGTAATCAAAATTCCAAGTAGAAGAGGCCCTGATGCTTTGCGTTTCATCTTAAATGATTTTGAAGCAAACGGAAACGGACAATCATTCTTGAATTATTATGATGCTAAAGGCGAGAAGTATTTCTATGAATTTTTGAAACCATTAGCTGATTTGACTAATCTTACCGAAGCTGATTTTGTAGATTGGGGAAATGCTGATAACTACGTAAAAGCTGTTGGAGTAGGAGAATGCGCTGGTGTTGTTATTGATTTAGTGGCTACCTTATTATTGGAAGCCAAGGACAAATTAACTTTTGCAAAGGAAGCTTTTGATGATGCAAAATGGGCTGATGCAATTTATTTGGCATACGCAGGATTTGTAAATGGATCCAAAGCATTATTATTGGCTGAAAACCAAAAAACAAATCACCAAGCTGGAATTATCGATTTGTTTGATACAGTTTTCGTAGCAACGAATATCATTCAATTGAAGTCAACATTAAGAGATTTAGTATACCAAATCAATCAGAATGAACCTTCTGCTGAATTTGCACAAAATTACATTCAAGATGCAATTGTCTTTTTTGAAGCAATTGAATCATACAGAGAAAAAGACTTAGCCGATGCTTAAAAAGATACAACCAATAGTAACGCTAGTGGGTGCGGGTCCAGGTGATCCTGATTTACTGACAATCAAAGGGGCAAAGGCACTGGCTGAGGCCAATGTCGTTTTGTATGACGCTTTGGCAAACGAAGAAATTTTAAGTTATGCTCCTAAAAAAGCAATTAAAATATTCGTTGGAAAAAGAAAAGGCTGTCATGAATACACGCAAGACCAAATCAACCAATTAATTGTAGACAACGCGCTTACCTACGGTCATGTGGTTCGGTTAAAAGGTGGTGATCCATTTATTTTTGGTCGTGGCGGTGAGGAAATAGACTTTGTAGAAAGTTTTGGGATACCTACATTTGTAGTGCCTGGAATCTCATCTTCGATTGCTGTTCCTGCTTATCAAGGGATTTCGTTGACCAAAAGAGGTGTTTCGGAAAGTTTTTGGGTAATTACAGGTACAACGTCTGATAAAAAATTATCAAATGATGTGGCTTTAGCAGCGCAATCATCGGCAACAGTTGTGATTTTGATGGGAATGAGCAAACTGTCTCAGATTATTGATTTGTTCCAAAAAGAATCTAAAGGCGAAACTCCCGTTGCGATTATTCAAAACGGAACTACTGCTCAGGAGAAAATTGGTGTTGGAACAATTAATACAATTCAACAGGTTGTAACGGAGCATAAATTAAGTTCGCCTGCCATAATTGTCATTGGAGAAGTAGTAAAAGAAAGTAATAAATTGAAAGGATTTTACGAAGAATTCATATCAAAAGAAATAAAGTAGCATTGGAAAGGAACGAATTATATCCAATATTTTTAAAATTACACAACCTCAACGTACTTATTGTGGGTGGCGGAAATGTGGGTTTAGAAAAGTTATCTTTCATGTTGAAATCGAGTCCAAACGCCAATGTTGAGGTGGTGGCGCCAAAGTTTTTACCAGAGCTGGAAAGCCTCGCTGCAAAACATCCTTCGGTACAATTGACGTATAGAAAATTCAATCGATGGATGCTTCGCAATCGCCACATGGTTATTGCCTGCACCGATGATTTGAAAGTGAATAAAAGGATTTATGATTTGTCCCGAAAAAGATATTTGATTTGCAATATTGCGGATACACCGCCATTATGTGATTATTATTTGGGTGGAATTGTAACCAAAGGAAATGTAAAAATCGCCATTTCAACCAACGGAAAATCACCAACAACTGCCAAAAGATTACGGGAGTTTTTTGAAGAAATCATTCCGGACGATATTAATAAAATGGTCGAAAACTTAAATGAATATCGCAAAACATTAAAAGGGAATTTTGAAGAAAAAGTGCAGAAGATGAATGAAATCACCGAGTCGTTGAAGAATAAAGAACCAAGAGAATAGCATAAAGAACAAAGAATCCGACTGATATTTATCATTTAAAGTAATAAAAATCAATCGTTCATTTGCAATTAAATAGTTTAGCACAATTACATTACATAAAGAATAAAAAAATGATTAAAACAGACATACTTATAATAGGAGCCGGACCTACGGGTTTATTTGCAGTTTTTGAAGCAGGATTGTTAAAATTAAAATGTCATATTCTGGATGCTTTGCCACAAGCGGGCGGACAATTATCTGAATTATATCCTAAAAAACCTATTTATGATATTCCAGGTTTCCCGGAAGTATTAGCGGGAGATTTAGTAGATAATCTAATGGAGCAAATCAAGCAATTCGAACCGGGATTTACTCTTGGTGAACGTGCTGAAACAATTGAAAAACAAGAAGACGGGACTTTTATTGTGACTTCAAATAAAGGAAAAAAATTCCATGCTCCTGTAGTAGCAATCGCAGGTGGATTGGGAAGTTTTGAGCCAAGAAAACCATTAATCGAAGACATCGAATTTTACGAGGATAAAGGAATTAAATACTTTATCAAAAATCCGGAGAAATTCAGAGACAAAAAAGTAGTAATCGCTGGAGGAGGAGATTCAGCTTTAGACTGGAGTATTTTCTTGTCGAATGTAGCTTCTGAGGTAACGTTAATTCACCGTAGAAACGAATTCAGAGGTGCTTTAGATTCTGTAGAAAAAGTACAGGAATTGAAAAATTCCGGTAAAATAAAGATGATTACGCCTGGAGAAGTTGTTGGCTTGAAAGGTGCTGAACATCTAGAAGGAGTTGTAATCGAGGAAAATGGCGCACACCGAACAATTGAAACGGATTATTTTATTCCGCTTTTTGGATTAACTCCAAAGTTAGGTCCTATCGGAGACTGGGGATTAGACATTGAAAAAAATGCCATCAAAGTAAATAATGCTTTGGATTACCAAACGAACATTCCTGGAATTTTTGCTATTGGTGACGTTAATACCTATCCTGGAAAATTAAAATTGATTCTTTGTGGTTTCCACGAAGCAACATTAATGTGTCAGGCAGCCTACCAAATCATCAATCCGGGTAAGAGATATGTATTGAAATACACTACAGTTTCCGGTGTTGATGGATTTGACGGAACTCGTAAAGAAGCTCCAAAAGCCGTGGTGAAAGCAATAGTTTAACAACTTAGTCCAAACTAGTTAAAAAATTAAGCGCTAATACTTGCAAGTATTAGCGCTTTGTCTTTACTTTGCACTGTTCCTATATTTATTGAAAGTTATCACGAAAGGCGGAGGGAAAGACCCAATGAAACCTTAGCAACCCTTTATCTTTAAAGAAGGTGCTACATTCTACTTTATACTGAACATTTTCAGTATCTAAGATAGATAACACACGAATACTCACTTAGTATTTCTCAAACCTTTTCTTGACAACATATATTTTTAGCCTGCTGAATTAATTTCAGTATCAGGAGCGAACAATTGGCACTTTTTTGCCAGTACCGTTCCCGCTTTCCGTTGCAATCTTTTACTTTTTTAAACAAAAAAAGTAAAAGGATTTTCACTGCAAACAAAGTTCACTGAACTCCTATGAGAATAGAAATTAAGTGAAGTAATCGGGGCTAAAGAGCTTAAATAGTGAACTTTTGTAATTAATAATAAGCGCTTAATACTTAGTGTTTTGCGAGAATAAAACAAAAGATGTCAACAATTCAAGAAGCCATTAAAAAAAACATACTCGTACTCGATGGAGCTATGGGAACCATGTTGCAACGCTACAATTTTTCCGAAGAAGACTTTCGTGGGGAACGTTTCAAAGATTTTCCACATTCCTTAAAAGGGAACAACGATTTATTGTCACTGACACAACCCCAAGCGATTCGTGCTGTTCATGCCGCTTATTTTGAAGCAGGAGCGGATATCGTTGAAACCAATACTTTTTCTGGAACTAACATCGGAATGGCAGATTACCATCTTGAAGATTTGGTATATGAACTCAACTATGAATCGGCACGAATCGCCCGTGAAGTAGCTGATGAATTTACAGCCAAAAATCCGGACAAACCTCGTTTTGTTGCTGGTTCAATAGGTCCAACAAACAGAACAGCGAGCATGTCACCAGATGTAAACGACCCAGGTTACAGAGCCGTAACTTTTGATGATTTGCGTATTGCTTACAAACAACAAGTAGAGGCGTTGATTGACGGAGGAAGTGATTTGCTTTTAGTAGAAACTATTTTCGACACTTTAAATGCCAAAGCAGCACTTTTCGCTATCGAAGAAGTCAAAGACGAACGCAATATCGACATTCCAATCATGGTTTCCGGAACGATTACCGATGCATCAGGAAGAACACTTTCAGGTCAAACTGTAGAAGCTTTTTTGGTTTCGGTTTCGCACATTCCATTGTTGAGTGTAGGTTTCAATTGTGCTTTGGGAGCTGATTTGCTGAAACCCTATTTGCAAACTTTGTCACAAAATACTTCATTCAATGTATCGGCGCATCCTAATGCAGGATTGCCAAACGCTTTTGGAGAGTATGATGAAACACCAGAACAGATGCAAGCTTTCATCAAAGAATATTTAGACGATAATTTAGTCAATATCATAGGCGGTTGTTGCGGAACAACGCCAGAACATATTAAGTTGATTGCTGATATCGCTAAGGAGTACAAGCCCAGAGTTTCGACAGCGACGATGTAACCAAGAATGCCCGCGTGAGGGATAGCAGTGAAAAGCCCACAGCCTGACGAAGGAAGAGCGAGGACTTGCAACGAATAGCTCGACCCTTTTTGGGTCACGCCCAAAATAATAATAAGATATACGAAACCTGAACGTTTGCTGAAATCGTGAAGGATCAAATAAAATAAAAAATGGCACAACAAACTAGAAAAAACCTTGTATTATCGGGATTAGAGCCTTTAATCATTACGCCGGAAAGCGTATTTGTGAATATTGGTGAACGAACGAATGTTACAGGTTCTAGAAAATTCCTTCGGTTAATCAAGGAAGAAAAATACGAAGAAGCACTCAGTATTGCCAAAGAGCAAGTGGAAGGTGGCGCGCAAATCATCGATATTAATATGGATGAAGGAATGCTGGATGGCGAATACGCTATGACAAAATTCCTAAATCTAATCGCTGCAGAACCTGATATTTCCCGAGTGCCAATCATGATTGACAGTTCGAAATGGGACATCATTGAAGCGGGATTAAAAGTAGTTCAAGGAAAGAGTGTTGTGAATTCTATTTCTTTAAAAGAAGGCGAAGAACAATTTATTCATCATGCTAAATTGATTAAGCGTTATGGAGCTGCAGCTATTATAATGGCTTTTGATGAAACTGGACAAGCGGATAATTACGAACGCCGAATAGAAATTTGCCAACGTTCGTATGATATTTTGGTAAACAAAGTTGGTTTTCCTCCACAGGATATTATTTTCGATTTGAATATATTTCCTGTTGCGACAGGAATGGAAGAACATCGATTGAACGCATTGGATTTCTTTAGAGGAACCAAATGGGTTCGAGAGAACTTGCCTCACGCACATATCAGTGGTGGTGTAAGTAATGTTTCGTTTTCGTTTAGAGGAAATGACACGGTTCGGGAAGCGATGCACTCAGTGTTTTTGTACCATGCGATTCAGCATGGTATGACTATGGGAATCGTGAATCCGGAAATGCTTTCTATCTACGATGAAATTCCAAAAGATTTATTAGAACGTGTTGAGGATGTAATTCTAAACAGACGCGATGATGCAACGGAACGTTTGTTGGACTTTGCAGAAAATGTAAAGGGAGACGTAAAGAGTAATGAAAAAGCAGTTCAGGAATGGCGTTCGGGAACTATTCAGGAACGATTGACGCACTCGTTAGTAAAAGGCGTTGATGAATTTATAGAAATAGATGTTGAAGAAGCTAGACTTGCAGCAACAAAACCTATCGAAGTAATCGAAATCAACCTAATGGCAGGAATGAATGTCGTTGGGGATTTATTTGGTTCGGGTAAAATGTTTTTGCCACAAGTGGTAAAATCAGCTCGTGTAATGAAGAAAGCAGTTGCTTATTTATTGCCGTTTATTGAAGCCGAAAAAGATGGTGTTTCGAGTTTTGCAGGTCGTATCTTAATGGCAACGGTAAAAGGCGACGTACACGATATTGGAAAAAATATTGTTTCAGTTGTTTTGTCTTGTAACAATTATGAAATCATCGATTTAGGTGTCATGGTCGCTCCCGAGAAAATCATCGCTGCCGCAATAGAGCACAACGTTGATATTATTGGTTTGAGCGGATTAATAACGCCATCATTGGATGAAATGGTGTATTTGGCTAAAGAATTAGATAAAAGAAATATAAAAATTCCGGTGATGATTGGTGGAGCAACGACTTCACGAGCGCACACTGCCGTGAAAATTGCGCCACAATATAAATCGACTGTAATTCACGTAAATGATGCTTCAAGAGCCGTAACGGTTGCCGGAAATTTATTGAACAGTGAGAAGAAAATATATGCAAGTGACATCAGGGCAGAATATGATGCTTTTAGAGAGACGTTTTTGAATCGTTCGCGCGATAAAAATTTCTTAACTATTGAGCAAGCTCGTGTCAATAAACTGAAATTAGATTGGGAAAACTACAATCCAATGAAACCTAATTTTATTGGAACAAAAACAATCGAAGTCGATTTGGATGTTTTGGTTCCGTACATTGATTGGACACCGTTTTTTAGAACCTGGGAATTGTTCGGGAAATATCCGGCTATTTTAACGGATAATGTTGTTGGCGAACAAGCTACTTCTGTTTTTGCGGATGCAAAGGAAATGTTGGAAGTTATTTTGAAAGAAAAGAAATTGACTGCCAAAGGAATTTACGGAATCTTTCCTGCGAATCAAGTGAATGATGATGATATTGAATTGAGTGATGAAAGTGGAAAAGTATTAGAGAAATTCTTGACTTTGCGTCAGCAATCACAAAAAACCAAAGGCGCTCCAAATATTGCATTGTCGGATTTTATTGCTCCGAAAGATAGTGGTAAAACGGATTATATGGGTGCGTTTTGTGTAACGACCGGTTTTGGTGTGGATGAATGGGCGGCTGAATTCGAAAAAGATTTAGACGATTACAATTCGATCATGGTCAAAGCATTGGCAGATCGTTTTGCAGAAGCTTTTGCAGAATATTTGCACGAAAAAATCCGTAAAGAAATTTGGGGATACGCTTCTGATGAAAATTTAACAACCGAAGCTATGATTGAAGAGGTTTATAAAGGTATTCGTCCTGCACCGGGTTATCCGGCTTGTCCAGACCATTTAGAAAAACCTACGATTTGGAAATTGCTGAATGTAGAACAAGAAATAGGAGTGACTTTAACGGAAAGTATGGCGATGTGGCCCGCTTCATCTGTTTCTGGATATTATTTTGGGAATCCGGAAAGTAAGTATTTTGGACTTGGAAAAATAAAAGAAGACCAAGTTATTGATTACGCCAAAAGAAGAAGCGTTTCGACCGAAGTGGCTACGAAATGGTTGAACCCGAATATTGCGGATTAGAAATAGTTTAAAGTTGAAATTTTGTTTAAAGTTTAAAGTTTAAAGTTATTCGAGAGAACCTTAAACCTTAAACCTTAAACTTCAAACTAAAGAAAATGAAAGTAACACAACATATAGAAGCAGCAAAAGGAGAAACGTTGTTCTCCTTCGAAATTATTCCGCCTCAAAAAGGGAAAAGCATTCAGGAATTATACGATAATATTGATCCGTTGATGGAGTTCAAACCGCCATTTATAGACGTGACCACTTCTCGTGAGGAATTTATTTATGTCGATAAGGGAAATGGATTATTGGAAAAAAAACTAACCAGAATGCGTCCTGGAACGCTTGGAATTTGTGCTTCAATCAAGCATAAGTACAATGTAGATACAGTTCCTCATGTGCTTTGCGGTGGTTTTACCAAAGAAGAAACCGAATATTTATTAGTCGATTGTCATTATCTGGGAATTGATAATGTGATGGCTTTGCGTGGCGATGCCATGAAGGACGAACAGTCTTTTGTTCCTAAACAAGGAGGGAATGATTTCGCAGTCGATTTGGTCAAACAAATTAACCAATTGAATTGCGGAAAATATTTGCATGACGTGATGGATGTTGATAACAAAGCTAATTTTTGTATTGGAGTTGCGGGATATCCGGAGAAACATTTAGAATCTCCATCTTTAATTTCAGATTTGAAAAGATTGAAAGAAAAAGTAGATGCAGGTGCTGATTATGTGGTGACGCAAATGTTTTTTGACAATGCTAAATACTTTGAATTTGTTGCTAAAGCCAGAGAAATGGGAATTACCGTCCCTATTATCCCGGGAATTAAACCAATTGCGGTGCAAAGACACTTACAGGTTTTACCACAAATTTTTAGAATCGATTTGCCGGAAGATTTAATTCATGCCGTGGATCAGTGTAAAAACAATGCAGATATCAGACAAGTAGGGATAGAGTGGGCGATTCAACAATCTTTAGAATTGAAAGCTGCCGGAGTTCCAGTTTTACACTATTATTCAATGGGAAAATCAGAAAATATTAAACAAATTGCGAGTAAGATTTTTTGATGTTGAATCGCATTTCAGAAAAAAAGCTCGTTTAAATTGATTTAAATGAGCTTTTTTTAGTTGTAAACTACTTCGTAATTTCCCTAAATACTGCCTCCAAGTTTTTATTTTTCTGATTCAGTTGAAGTGTTTTCAATCCATTGGCATTAGCAAAATCAAAAACTGCTGGACGCATATCTTTATCCGCTTTGAAAGTCAATTCCCAAATCGTGTCGTGCGTATTCTTGTAAGAAACAAGATTTTCGATTTTAGCAATTAATTGTTCCTCTATTTTATAATCAAATTCTACTTCGATAACTTGCTCCTTGTCTTCAGAAATTAAATTGTCCAGTTTTTTATCGGTAACAATTTTACCGTTATTGATGATAATAACGCGGTCACAAATGGCCTCGACTTCCTGCATAATGTGTGTGGAAAGGAAAACCGTTTTGTCTTTCCCCACGTTTTTAATCACATTACGAATTTCCATTAATTGATTAGGGTCTAAACCTGTAGTTGGTTCATCGAGAATCAAGACGTCAGGATTGTGCAATAAAGCATTGGCAAGACCTACACGCTGGCGATATCCTTTAGATAATTGCCCTATTTTTTTATGACTTTCGGTACTTAAACCGGTCAGTTGAATTACTTCTTCGATTCTGGATTTGGCTACTTTATAGACATCAGCATTAAAAGCCAAATATTCCCTAACATACAAATCCAAATACAACGGATTGTGTTCCGGAAGGTAACCAATAGAAAGTTGCACTGCTTTCTGTTGAGTGTTTACATCATTTCCATTTACGATTGCAGTGCCTTCATCGGCATTGATGTAGGTTGTCAATATTTTCATTAAAGTTGATTTTCCGGCTCCATTTGGACCTAAAAAACCAACGATTTCTCCTTTTTTTATAGAAAATGAAATGTTATCCAATGCTTTTTGGGCACCGTAACTTTTTGATATGTTATTTACTTCTATTGACATGGAATTTTATTTGTTGCAAAAGTAAACAGAAAAAACATTGATTTATTGTTTTTTGTAGCTCAATAGCTAAAAAGACCTAAGTCAAAGTTTTACAAAGCGGGATGATATTCTATTTTAGATTTATATATTTACCCTAAACTATATAGATATGAATTTGAAAAATACACAATCGGGCAGTTTCTTAAAAAATTACAAAAGTATTTTATTGCTACTTGGCGGAATTCTGGCAGGAAGTATTTTGGGTTTAGTTTTTGGAAAAGGAGTAGAGGTGATTAAGCCTTTGGGCGATATATTTCTGAATTTATTGTTTACGGCAATTATCCCGTTGATTTTTTTTACCATCGCATCTTCGATTGCCAATTTAGAAAAATCAGAGAAACTAGGAAAATTGTTTGTCATTGTCATTGGAGTATTTTTAAGTACAGTACTTATTTCTGCCGTTTTGATGCTAGTTGGTGTATTGTTATTTCCCATTCAGCAAGATATTATCATTTCTAAAATCCCATTAGAAACTATTCAGGAAAGCACCACAGGTTCACAAATTACCCAGTTGCTTACAGCGGGAGATTTTTATGAGCTACTTTCTCGAAAAAGTATGTTGGCGCTCATCATATTCTCGTTTTTAATAGGATTTGCTAGTTTGCAATCGGGCGAAAAAGGGAAAGATTTTAGCCGGTTTTTGAATTCAGGCAATGAAGTGATGAAACAATTGTTACACATCATCATGAAAACGGCTCCAATAGGATTGGGTGCTTATTTTGCGTATCAGGTTGGGATATTTGGACCGCAATTATTTGGCGCTTATGCAAAACCTTTGGGACTTTATTATGCAGTTTGCG
The DNA here is from genome assembly GCF_003314435.2 of Flavobacterium petrolei. GTDB lineage: Bacteria > Bacteroidota > Bacteroidia > Flavobacteriales > Flavobacteriaceae > Flavobacterium > Flavobacterium petrolei. Next base: position 1,448,426 of record NZ_QNVY02000001.1, read on the forward strand.
CTTTTTACTTTGTCGTGTTTTTTAGTTTGTACGCTTTTATAGCTGGAGGAAAATTAGGATTTAAAGTATTTTGGAAAAACAATATTACGCCTTCCTTAACAGCATTGGGAACCTGCAGCAGCATTGCGACAATTCCTGCCAATCTGGAAGGTGCTGAAAAAATGAATATTCCGACTCACATCAGGAATGTAGTTATTCCACTGGGAGCACCGTTGCATAAAGACGGATCGAGTATGTCGTCAATTATAAAAATTGCAGTAATTTTTGCCATGTTTGGAAAAGATTTAACGGATCCTAATACTATATTAATGGCATTGGGAATTACGGTTATTGTTTCAGTAGTTGAAGGCGGAATTCCAAATGGAGGTTATATAGGAGAAATTCTGGCGATAACCGTTTATGGATTTCCTATGGAGCAGGCTTTGCCGGCCGCAATGATTGTGGGAACCTTGGTTGATCCAATGGCGACGCTGCTGAATGCAAATGGTGATTTAGTATCGGCAATGATGGTAACTCGAATTTCGGAAGGGAAAAAATGGCTTACTGAAAAATTAGTGGCGTAATTTAGGTTTATTTTTAAAGGTAAAATTCAGGAAAAATAATATTTCAATTGCCGAAAATCATAAAGACACGCTGATTAAAAAATATTTTAAAAGCCTTTTTTTAATTATTACATAATTAATAACCAGTTTTTTAGCGAATCTCTTTTTTGTTCAATAAAATCAGCTTTTTTTTTTGGGTTAGCTGGAAATTATGTATACATTCGCAGAGTAATTAATGCAAAAAAGCAACAAGATGTTGAGTAACCGATTTTATTTTAGCAATTCTTATTATTTCTTCTGGAAAGTAGAAAGGGATTGTTGTATGGTTATTTGATTATAAAATTAAATTGATACTATAAATATACAATCCCGATGAAAATCGGGATTTTTTTTTGCTTAAAAAGATGTAAAAATGAATGAAATAATTGGAATACAAGGGATAACGGGTTCTTTTCACCATCAGGTTGCTCAAGAATATTTCAGTCAGGCAGTTGCTGTCGATGAATGTTTGTCTTTTGAAGAATTAGTGGATAACCTGCTTTCAGGCAAATCAGATCAAGCAGTTATGGCGATAGAAAATTCTATTGCGGGTCCTATTATTCCAAATTACGCATTGATTGACAAAAATAATTTGCACATAATAGGAGAACATTATTTGAGAATTCATCAGAATTTAATGGCCTTAAAAGGTCAAAAAATAGAGGATATTCAAGAAGTACATTCGCATCCCATGGCAATTTTGCAATGTATGGAATTCCTAAAAAAATACCCAAACATAAAATTAGTCGAAGACAAAGATACTGCTGAAACGGCACGTAGAATTCAGGAAAAACAGTTGAAAGGAATTGCTGCAATCGCCAGTAAAACCGCTTCGGAAATGTATGATTTAGAGATTTTGGCTCCGGAAATTCAAACGATTAAAAATAATATGACGCGTTTTGTGATTATCAAAAAGGACAATTCTTTTGTCCCTGAAAACGAAATAAACAGAGCCTCCATCAAATTCGAATTGGATCACAAGCGCGGCAGTTTGGCTGCAGTACTAAATGTAATGAGTGATTGTAAATTGAATTTAACCAAAATACAGTCGTTGCCAAAAATAGAAACACCTTGGAAATATTCGTTTTTTGTGGATGTTACTTTCGAAAAATACGAAGATTATGCAAAAGCAAAGTCATTATTGATCATCATGGCGGAATATTTCAAAGTGTTAGGCGAATATAAAAACACAAAATTATAATTAGTCGAAAGCTACAAAGCTACAAAGTTACAAAGTCAAAAGAATCTTAAAATTTAAACATGATTACTACAGCGAAACGTCTCGATATAATTGAAGAATACTATTTCTCATCAAAATTGAGAGAAGTAAGACAACTGGCTTCTGAAGGGAAACCAATTATTAATATGGGAATTGGAAGCCCGGATTTACAACCGTCACAAGCAGTAATTGACGCAGTAGTTTTGGCAATGCAAGATGAAAATGCGCATCAATACCAAAGTTATCAAGGATTACCGGAATTGCGTCAAGGCATGGCTGATTTTTACAAAAATAATTACGGAGTTGCGTTGAATCCGGCTAACGAAATCTTGCCTTTGATGGGTTCCAAAGAGGGAATTATGCATATTTCGCTGGCTTTTTTGAATGAAGGCGATCAGGTACTGATTCCAAATCCAGGATATCCAACATACACTTCGGTTACGAATTTAGTAGGAGCAGTTCCAGTTTATTATGACTTAAAAGAAAATAATAACTGGGAACCGGATTTTGAAGCTTTGGAAAAACTGGATTTATCGAAAGTGAAAATAATGTGGATTGGTTATCCACACATGCCAACAGGAGCAAGAGGAAGTTTGGAGTTGTTTTCAAGATTAGTGGCTTTCGCCAAGAAACATAATATTTTGTTGGTTAATGATAATCCGTATAGTTTTGTTTTGAACGACAACCCGATGAGTTTATTGCAAGTGGAAGGCGCAAAAGATGTGGTTTTAGAATTGAATTCTTTGAGTAAGACTTTCAACATGGCGGGCTGGAGAGTTGGAATGCTTCTAGGAAATGCAGCTTGTATCGATGCAGTTTTAAAAGTAAAAAGCAACATGGATAGCGGAATGTTTTACGGGATTCAAAAGGGAGCAATTGCAGCTTTGAAAAGTGACAAAATTTGGTTTGAATCGATGAATGCGATTTATAAAAAACGCAGAATTCTTACCGAACAACTGGCAGAAAAATTAGGCTGTAAAGTGTATAAAGAAGGTGTTGGATTATTTGTTTGGGCAAAATTGCCGGACGGAATTACATCATCAGAGAAATTCATTGATGAAATTTTATATGATAAATCCATTTTCATTACGCCGGGAACCATTTTTGGTTCTAATGGAGAAGGATACATACGATTTGCACTTTGTGTAAAAGAAGAAAAAGTACAGGAAGCGATAAATAGATTTTAGATTGCTGATTAACGATTTTAGATTTCAGATTTTCTTGCAAGGTTTTCAAAACCTTGTAACTAACAAATAAAAATTCTAAAAAAACGAGAAGCCCTAGCCCTGATAGCAGTGGAAATCCTTTTACTTTTTCTTTAAAAGTAAAAGATTGAGACGAATAGCAGGATTAGCTCAAAAAAATAAAAAATGAAAGTATTTGTAATAGGAATTGGATTAATAGGCGGTTCGATGGCATTGGACATTAAAACGCTGCATCCGGAGGCCAAAATTTATGGGATTGATACTAACGAAAGTCATTTGGCGGAAGCCATAGCTTTAGGAGTTGTGGATGCTGGTGCCACATTTGAAGATTTAGCCGATGCTGATTTTGTAATCGTTTCGGTTCCTGTTGATGTAGCGCTGGTTGTTTTGCCAAAAGTATTAGATGTTATTGGCGATAATAGTATCGTTTTTGAAGTGGGTTCTACCAAAATTCCTATTTGTGAAATAGTTGCCAACCATCCTAAAAGGAGGAATTTTATTGCCACGCATCCTATTGCAGGAACGGAGTTTTCTGGACCTTCGGCAGCGATAAAAGGATTGTTTCAAGGGAAGACAAATATTATTTGTGAGGTGGAAAAAACTACTTTCAAATTACAAGAAAAAGCGTTGGATTTATTTAAGGCAATGGGAATGAGAATTCGTTATATGGATCCGAAATCACACGATAAACACATTGCTTACGTGTCGCATTTGTCGCATATCAGTGCCTTTATGCTGGGAAAAACGGTAATTAATAAAGAGAAAGACGAGCAGGATATTTTTGATATGGCAGGTTCCGGTTTTGAAAGTACGGTTCGTTTGGCCAAAAGTTCCCCAGCGATGTGGACGCCAATTTTTAAACAAAACAGGAAACAGGTTGTAAAAACATTGGACGAATATATTTCGAATTTATCAAAATTTAAAGAATTATTAGAAAAAGAAGATTACGATGCGATTTATAATGAAATGCAAAGTGTCAACAAAATAAAAGAAATATTAAACGGAATGAACATTAAAAAATAATCAGTGTTCATCCTCAAACTTCAGGAGAAATTTACAATTAAATAGAACAACACAAAAACTAAAAAAAATAAAATTAGAAAAGATGGAAAACAAGAAAGAAATGAGAAATTGGTTGAATGAATTCAATTTGACTCATCCATTTGTGATCGCAGGACCTTGTAGTGCTGAAACAGAAGAACAAGTATTGAAAATTGCACATGAATTGAAAGATTCAGATGTAAGTGTTTTTAGAGCAGGAATTTGGAAACCAAGAACACGTCCGGGAGGATTTGAAGGTGTTGGTGAAATTGGATTGAAATGGTTAAAAAAAGCTAAAGAACAAACCGGATTGCTAATGGGAACGGAAGTGGCAAATGCGGCTCACGTAAAATTGGCTTTGGAATATGATATTGATGTATTGTGGATTGGTGCAAGAACTACCGTAAATCCTTTTGCAATGCAGGAAATTGCAGATGCTTTAGTAGGAACTAAAAAAATCGTATTGGTTAAGAATCCGGTGAATCCAGATTTGTCTTTATGGTTGGGCGGCGTTGAGCGCTTGTACAATGCTGGAATTGAAAAATTAGGGGTAATTCATAGAGGTTTTTCAACTTACGAAAAAACAAAATACAGAAACATTCCAGAATGGCAGATTGCTATTGAATTGCAAAATAAATTCCCAGATTTACCTTTAATAATTGACCCGTCTCATATTACAGGAGACCGCAAAATGATTCTTGAAGTTACTCAACAAGCTTTAGATTTGAATTATGACGGTATGATTATCGAAACACATTACGATCCAGACAATGCATGGAGTGATGCTGCGCAGCAAGTGACTCCGGATGCTTTGAAACAAATTTTTATTGATTTGAAGGTAAGAAAAGTAAACGATGTATCGGATGCATTTACTCAAAAAATGGCTAAATTAAGAGCTAATATCGATGTTTTAGATGCTACGTTGTTAGAGCTTTTGGGTAAAAGAATGAAAGTAGCGGATGAAATAGGTCAAGTGAAAAAAGACGCAAACGTTGCTGTATTGCAAAACAATCGATGGAATGAAATCCTTGGAAAAATGATTTTGGATGGTGAGAAAAAAGGATTGACGGAAGAATTTGTACTAAAAATGTTCAAAGCAATACACCAAGAAAGTATTGGGCACCAAGAAAAAGTGTTGAACGCATAAAATGATTTAAGATTTAAGATTGAGGATTAACGATTTCTGATTTTTGATTTCGTGAGCCATTAATTTAGATTTTTAAAAAAATTCCTGCCGCTTTTGTAAAAAAAAGTTGTGGGGATTTTTTATTTTTAATTGTATGTAAAGTTGTTCAAAGTGAAAAACTTCAAACTTTATCCCGAAGCTTCGGGATAAACCTAAAACAAAGAATTATCTTTGCAAAGTCTTAGATTTTAAATTAGAAATCTAAAATCGTTAATATTCAATCAAATAATCCTAAATGACAGGACTCGTATATAAATCTACAGGAAGTTGGTACACCGTAAAATCCGAACAAGGTGATTTTATCGAATGCCGTATGAAAGGGAAATTTCGAATAAAAGGAATCAAAAGTACCAATCCTATTGCTGTAGGTGATGTTGTGGATTATGAACTTGAAGAGACATCAGACACGGTTACAGGAACCATTCATAAAATTCATGATAGAAAGAATTATATTGTACGTAAATCAGTGAATTTATCGCATCAGATGCATATTATTGCGTCTAATATTGATCGCGTTTTCTTGTTAGTTACCATTAATAATCCTCCAACGACTTTTAATTTTATTGACCGTTTTCTGGTTACTGCCGAAGCATACGGAATTGAAACGATATTAGTTTTTAATAAAATAGACACTTTTGATGACGCCACACTTGATGAGCAATTGTATATGCAGCATGTGTATCAAGAAATAGGGTACAAATGTCTGCGTGTTTCTTCTACTGAAATGAAAGGAATTGAGGAATTGAAAGCAATGATGATTGGCAAAGTGAGTATGTTCTCTGGGCATTCCGGTGTTGGAAAATCAACTTTAGTAAATGCTATGGAACCTTCCTTGCATTTAAAAACAAAAACGATTTCTGAAGCAAGTAAACAAGGACAGCATACCACAACATTTGCTGAGATGTATGATTTGTCTTTTGATGCTAAAATTATTGACACGCCAGGTATCAAAGGTTTTGGAATTGTGGACATGGAAAAAGAGGAAATTAGTGGCTATTTCCCTGAGTTTTTCAAATTGAAAGAACAATGTAAATTCAATAATTGTTTGCATAAAGACGAACCGCATTGCGCCATCAAAGCAGCTTTAGAAAGAGATGAAATCGCGTGGTCCCGTTATAGAAGTTACCTTAAAATTCTGGAAGGAGACGATGAAAATTACCGTACTGATATCCATAATGAGGATAGAATAATCAGTGATAAGACGAGGGAATAATAATATCAATTTCAAAAATCAATTTTAATTTTAAAAATGAAAGTTGTAATTCAAAGGGTTTCCTCCGCCTCCGTAACTATAGACAATAAAATTGTAGCCGATATCCAAAAAGGATTGTTGGTTTTAGTTGGTATTGAAGATGCGGATAACCAGGAAGATATCAATTGGTTAGCTACAAAAATAGCCAACATCCGTATTTTTGGGGATGAAAATGACGTGATGAATTTATCCGTCAAAGATATAAATGGCGATATTATTGTGGTAAGTCAATTTACATTGCATGCCGCTACCAAAAAAGGCAATCGTCCTTCGTATATAAAAGCTTCAAAACCTGAGGTTGCCATTCCATTGTATGAGAATTTTGTAAAACGTCTGGAAATAGAGTTTGGTAAAAAAGTGCAAACTGGCATATTTGGCGCTGATATGAAAGTGCTTTTATTAAATGACGGTCCAGTAACAATAGTAATTGACAGTAAAAATAAAGAATAAAATGAACCTAAAAAACTCGCAACTCGACGTAGATACTTGGATCAAAGAACACGGCGTTCGTTATTTTAACGAATTAACCAATATGGCACAACTTACCGAAGAAGTAGGCGAAGTGGCCCGAATCATTGCTCGTCGTTATGGCGAACAATCCGAAAAAGAAAGCGATAAAAATAAAGACCTTGGCGAAGAATTAGCCGATGTAGTTTTTGTGGTATTGTGTTTGGCAAACCAAACCGGAATCGATTTACAAGCCGCTTTCAATAAAAAGATGGATTTAAAATCTGTTAGAGATAAAGACCGTCACAAAAACAACGAAAAACTCAAATAATTTGTGAAGTATAAATTATGAATTATAAATGTGGAGTGGTAAATTGCGAACTTGAATTATACCACTCATAATTCATAATTCACAACTCATAATTAGCTACATGAATTTAAAATTAAGAACGAATTCACAATTCACAATTGATAATTCACAATTAAATATTACCGGTTCAAAAAGTGAAACCAACAGACTACTGTTATTACAAGCTTTATTCCCAAATATTACTTTGGCCAATACTTCCAATTCTGATGACAGCGAGGTCATGCAAAAAGCATTGAAAGGAAATGAGGAAATAGTTGATATTCATCATGCGGGAACTGCGATGCGTTTCTTAACGGCATATTTTGCTGTAAACGAAGGTCGCGAATTAGTGTTGACCGGCTCTCAACGAATGACGGAGCGTCCCATAAAAGTTTTAGTGGAAGCCTTGGAGCAATTAGGGGCTAAAATCTCCTACGAGAAAGAAGTAGGATATCCACCAATTCGAATCAAAGGACAAAAAATCACGGCTTCTAAAGTGAATATACCTGCTAATGTAAGCAGTCAATACATATCGGCGTTATTATTAGTAGCGCCAAAACTAGAAAACGGTATCGAAATTACTTTGGTTGGCGAAATCACTTCCGTTCCTTATATCAAAATGACATTGGCTTTGTTGAATGATTTGGATATCAAAACCAGTTTCGAAGGAAATGTGATTACGGTATATCCAAAACAAGAAGTAGCGTCGAAAGTAATGACCGTTGAATCCGATTGGAGTTCTGCATCATACTTTTTTAGTTTAGCTGCCTTGGCCGAAAATGCTACCATTTCATTAAACAGTTATACAGAAACCAGTTTGCAAGGCGATTCGGCTTTGGTTGAAATCTACAAACAAATGGGTGTTGAAACGCATTTTGAAGGAAATAAAATGACTCTGGTAAAACAGTCTGATTTTAAACCGGAAAATTTAACCTTAGAATTGAATAACACACCAGATATCGCCCAAACCATTGTGATTACTTGCCTTGGATTAGGAATTGGTTGTCATCTTACAGGGCTTCATACCTTGAAAATTAAAGAAACAGACCGACTAGAAGCACTTAGAATAGAGTTGACAAAATTGGGAGCCAATATTTCTGTGACCAATGATAGCTTGACACTTGTGGCTTCAAACCAAATCAATCCTAATGTTAAAATTGCGACTTATAACGATCACCGAATGGCGATGGCATTTGCACCATTAGCTATAAAAGTGCCAATTATCATCGAAAACGCGGAAGTCGTTTCAAAATCATACCCTGATTTTTGGGAAGACATGAAGAAGTTAGGATTTAATGTGTCTGAAATTTTGTAAATTAAATTTTATGTAGTGCCTTCGAGCCTTTGTGGTAGTGGACTTTTGAAAATAAACAGCAAAACACTTGACAACGCCTATCTCACAATCGTATATTTGCAAACTATTATAATTTATTGAGGCTTAACTCGTAACTTATAATTCATAACTCATAAATTTATCAAATGAAATTATCACATTTTCAATTCGATTTGCCAAAAGAACTTCTTGCCGAATATCCAGCTGAAAACAGAGACGAATCTCGTCTAATGGTTATTGATCGCAAGAAAGGAACTATAGAGCACAAAATGTTCAAAGATGTTATCGATTATTTTGACGAAGGTGATGTTTTAATTCTGAATAACACGAAAGTTTTTCCAGCTCGTTTGTACGGAAATAAAGAAAAAACTGGAGCTAGAATCGAAGTTTTTTTACTTAGAGAATTAAATTCTGAGCAAAGACTTTGGGATGTTTTAGTTGATCCGGCACGTAAAATTAGAATTGGTAACAAACTATATTTTGGAGATGACGATTCATTAGTGGCTGAGGTTATCGACAATACAACTTCTCGTGGAAGAACATTGCGTTTCCTTTACGATGGTTCGTATGAAGAATTCAGAAATAAATTGACAGAACTTGGAGAAACTCCAATCCCAAAATATATTTCTAGAGATGTAACTCCGGAAGATGCGGAACGTTACCAAACTATTTATGCTAAAGAAGAAGGAGCTGTTGCAGCGCCAACTGCAGGATTGCACTTCTCGAAACATTTATTGAAAAAACTGGAAATCAAAGGAATCAAATTTGCCGAAGTTACGCTTCACGTAGGTTTGGGAACTTTCAATCCAGTTGAGGTTGAAGATTTATCAAAACACAAAATGGATTCTGAGGAATTAAAAATTACTCAGGAAGCATGTGATATCGTGAATGAAGCCAAAGCTAAAAAGAAGCGTATTTGTACCGTAGGAACTACTTCTATGCGTGCCGTTGAAAGCTCAGTTTCGTCACAAAACACCTTGAATCCGTTTGACGGATGGACAAACAAATTCGTTTTTCCTCCTCATGATTTCACAATTCCAACGTGTATGATTACTAATTTTCACACACCAAAATCAACTTTATTAATGATGGTTTCCGCATTTTGTGGTCATGATTTAATGAAAAAAGCATACGCAGAAGCAATCGAAAAAGAATATAAATTCTATTCTTACGGTGATGCAATGATGATTATCTAATCTAGATTTAGATTCTAAATAAGAAAATCTCGTCAGTAATGGCGAGATTTTTTTATTTTATAAGGGTGTGTCCCGCTGAAAAAGCGGGTCGGGCTCTACGCTGTATCTTTATTTTCTTAAAGAAAGAAAATAAAGGATGCCGCTTCGATTCCTCACACGACGTTCTGTGTATAAAAGAGGTTTGTATTCCTAATTCACTTGATACACCAATCGCACCGTGATATTAGCCGTTTTGTTTTTGGATTGTGTATTAAAAGAACCGCCATAAGAAAAATCTTCTGATGAGTTTTGACCGGTAATTTGAAAAACGCCCATATCTGATTTCTTTAAATTTCCTAAACTCGCATCTGCATTTTCAGCAATACTTTTCGCTCTGATGCTCGCGTCTTTTGTGGCTTCGGCAATCATTTTTATTTTTAACTCAGCCAGTTTGGTGTAATAATATTCCGGTGGAGACGAATAAAATTCCACACCTGAGTTGATCAATTCACTGGATTGTCTGGACAATTCTTCAATTTTATTTACTTCCTTAGATTGGATACTTACACTTTGAGTTAAAGTAAATCCAGTGAAAATTTGCTGTCTTGTAGTTCCGTTTTCATTGAAGGTAGTTTCAAAATCCTTATTGAAATTCACCGCTGAGAAAACCATTTCATTCGGCGCAATTCCTTTGCCTGATAAATAACTTTTTATTTTTTCTCTATCAGCATCTAATGCGGCATAAGCATCTTTCAAAGTCATACTTTTTTTAGAAAACGAACCGCTCCAAACAATCAAATCCGATACGAAATCCTTCTTTCCGGAACCTGTAACGCTTATAGTATCGTTACTTTTATTTCGATTCTGAAAAGCATTCGAAAATAAATACGAGGAAATTACCACAGCGATGGCAATAATAATAACGTTCAAACTGTTTTTAAGCATGGCTAAGAATTTTAAATTCAATCAAATATAAGTAAATAACGAGTAGTTTCTTAATTCAGTATGGGAATTGGGAACTATTTTTTTGTATTCGAAAATTTAACTATTGTATAGCTTTCCAATCAATGTTAACTATATTATCATTCGTCCATTTTTACTACTTTTACAAAACAAAATACAAATCATGACATTCGAAAATACCCTTGAATTTGCAAAAAAATTGGATTCACAAGATCAATTACATAAATACCAAGATGAATTTATTTTTCCGCAGGTAAAGGGGAAAAAGGTGATTTATTTCACAGGAAATTCACTGGGATTACAACCTAAACGTACTAAAGCGTATGTAGATGAGGTGATGAATGATTGGGCAAACCTCGCTGTTGAAGGACATTTTTACAGTGAAAAACCTTGGTGGGATTACCATGAACGATTTGCAAATCCGTTGAGTAAAATTGTGGGTGCACTTCCAAGCGAAGTTACAGTGATGAATACATTAACAGTAAATCTTCATTTGTTGATGGTTTCTTTTTACCGACCAACAAAGACCAGATATAAAATTATTTGTGAGGAAAAAGCATTTCCTTCGGATCAATATATGTTTCAAAGTCAGGTTCATTTTCATCGATACAAACCAGAAGATGCTATTATCGAAATCAAACGTCGAGAAGGCGAACACAACATTCGCTTAGAAGATGTTTTGGCAAAAATTGAAGAAGTTGGTGAAGAGTTGGCTTTGGTTTTAATTGGTGGAGTCAATTATTACACCGGACAAGTTTTTGATATGAAAACCATAACAGCTGCAGGCCATAAAGCTGGAGCTTATGTAGGTTGGGATTTGGCGCATGCTGCAGGAAATGTGAAACTGGAATTGCACAATTGGGATATTGATTTCGCAGCTTGGTGCAGTTATAAGTACATGAATTCAGGACCGGGGAATGCTTCAGGATGTTTTATTCATGAAAAGCATCATAATAATTCAGAGTTGCCTAGATTCGCGGGTTGGTGGGGACATAATAAAGAACGTCGTTTCAAAATGGAGCCCACTTTTGATCCTGTGCATGGAGCCGACGGTTGGCAAATCAGCAATTTACCGGTACTATCTTTGGCGCCTTATTTAGCATCAGTCGACATGTTTGACGAAATAGGGATGGACGCTTTAATCCAGAAAAGAGATTTAATAACTTCTTATTTAGAATTTATTCTACATGAAATTGACAAAGAAGTCGATAGTAGTTTCGAGATTATTACACCTTCTGATCCAGCGGAAAGAGCGTCTCAATTATCAGTCTTACTGCATGGGGAAGGACGCAGTTTATTTGATTATTTGATGAAAAACGGAGTCATAACGGATTGGCGCGAACCTAATGTTATCCGTTTAGCGCCGGTGCCATTGTATACTTCTTTTGAAGACATGTATGAGTTTGGTCAGATTCTGAAAGCAGGTATTCTGGGCAAAGCGAATCTTTAAATTATATAAATAATAACCTGAATTGCATAAGTGTAATTTACAGGTTTAAACGTTTCTTTGTAGTATTACAAATTGAAAAAAATCAAATTATGAAAGTATTATATTTTATATTAGTAGCTATACTTGTTGTTTCTTGTCAGAACCAAGGAAAAATGGAAATTGAAAAAGCTAAAGTAGCAACAGTAGATTCCATGAAAGTTGAAATGGAAAAGGCAAGAGTAATTGACTCTATGAAACAAGAAATGGTCAAAATTGAAGCTGCTAGAATTGAAACGCAAAAAGAAGTTGTTGTTGTAAACAAGCAATCACCTTCGACTACAACGACTACAACAAATACTACCACGCAAAGAAAAGGCTGGAGTAGTACTGCAAAAGGTGCTGTAATAGGCGCTGGTGTAGGTGCTGCAACTGGTGCTATTATCAGTAAGAAAAAAGTACAAGGTGCTATTATTGGTGGTGTAGCTGGTGCTGGAGTAGGTGCAGGAACCGGAGCAATTATAGACGGAAGCAAAAAGAATTAGATTTATCCGTAAAATAAACAAGAGTGTTTAAGTTCATAATAGAATTTAAACACTCTTTTTTTATGGGAAAATTTGGGTTTAATACGAATCCATATTGGCAATTATTTCATTCGCCTTTACTTTGATTTTATATAATTCTTCGGGATTTATTTTCTTTAATAAATTCAGCATCATTCCCATGCGTTGGTTTCCTTTGAAATATTCTTTTTTATCATCAAGGAAATTCCAGTATAAAGTATTGAAAGGACAGGCGTTATCACCAAATTTTTCTTTCACTTTATAATGGCATTTGGCACAATTATTACTCATTTTATTGATGTAACTTCCGGAGGAAACATACGGTTTGGTGGCAATTATTCCACCATCGGCATATTGTGACATCCCGCGGGTGTTAGGCATTTCGACCCATTCAATGGCATCTATGTATACGCCAAGATACCAAGCGTCTACTTCATCTGGATGAATTTGCGTTAATAATGTAAAATTTCCAATTACCATCAGCCGCTGAATATGATGTGCGTAAGCTTCGTCTAAACTTTGATTAATTGCGTGGCTCATACAATTCATTTTGGTTTTACCCGTCCAGAAAAAGTCTGGTAATTTATTTGTATTTTCCAAGACATTCATTTGGGCATAATTGGGCATTTCTTTCCAATAAATTCCTCGGATGTATTCGCGCCAACCTAAAATTTGTCGTACGAATCCTTCGACTTGTGAGATAGTTATATCGGTTTCATTGGCATGATAAAAAGAAATAACAGTCTCGATTACTTCTTTTGGCGAAAGCATTTTACTATTCATGGCAAAAGACAAACGGGAGTGAAAAAGAAATTTTTCATCGGTGTGCATCGCATCTTCATAATCACCAAAATGTTTCAACAGATTTTTACAGAAATAATCTAAAACCTCCAACGATTGTTCACGCGAAGTAGGCCAACTGAAATTATCTGGATTGATGTTTCCAAAAGTCACAATTCCTGCTTCTACTATTTGTGCAGCAACTTCAGAAACATTCGCATGAAAATTCTTTTCTGAAGGAACCGGGACTTCACCTTTATATTTTTTGCGATTATCAGCATCAAAATTCCATTGGTTACCTAACGGAGTGCTTCCATCCATTAAAACATGATGTTTTTTGCGCATGTTCCGATAAAAGTTTTCCATCAGCAACAACTTCTTTCCCTCAAAAAAATCAGAAAGTTCGGTACGCGTGGTATAGAAATGTTCGGAGTCAAAAGCTTCAGATTCGATTTTTAGATTGGAACAAATCGTTTTTAATTGTTGGTCCAGTCGGTATTCATCAGGTAATTGGTATTCGAACTTTTGAATTTTATATCTTTCAATACAAATGGCAATGATTTTTTCTAAGTCCTGTGGATTCTCAGCATCGGTAATTTGAAAATAGACTGCTTGATGTCCATTTTCTTTTATCGCTGTGTAAAAATTCCTCATCGACACGAAAAAGGCCACTACTTTTTGGATGTGATGTTTGACATAATTCGTTTCCTGACGCATTTCGGCCAAGACATACATTGTGTTGTCATCACTTTCCTGAAGCCAAGAATGCTTTGAATTGAGCTGATCACCAAGGATTAAGCGCAGTTTTTTCATTTGTTATTTTTTAAAAAAGGAAGTGGTTGGAATTTCCTTTCGAGCATATTGAAAACGATCCACTAATTTGGGTAAACAATACCCATCAAGACCATTTAATGCCACAACATTGCCTCGGTCAATTTGTAACCAGCCATCTTTATGTTCTAATTCTTCCTCAAAAAATAAATTTTCGATTGACGCAATTACATGAATCGTATCATTTTCTTTGATGTAATATTCATTTACGTATTTGCAATACAACTGCACTGGACTTCCTTTTACAAATGGAATTTCAATGTCATTTTTATACTCTTCTTCCAGATTGGTTTTATCAAATTCGGAAATTCCCAGTTCGTAATTTGCAGACGTATGGTGCGCATCTTCAATCATGTCAACGGTAATGTGATTTACTGTAAAATATCCAGTGTCTTTGATGTTTTTGTACGTGTCTCTTGGAACAGTTGTAGGACGCATTATGAATCCAATCATAGCAGGATTGCTTCCCAAATGCGTTACGCTACTAAAAATGGCAACATTAGACTTTCCGTCGAGGGATTTTGTAGCAAGCAAATTAGCTGATTTATAACCAGTGCAGGAATTGATTAAATTTAATCTTTCGATTTTTTCCATTTGAGAAATATCGTCTCTTGAAATGTGTTTCATATTTAGTCATATTTGAAACAAATATACTTTTGTTTAATTAAATATAAAATTAATTAAACAAAATATTTTAAATTCAGTAATGATTTATTCTATTTAGTTTGAAATAAACACATTGGAACAAATAGTTTTTAAATAACTTACAAATCCTATATATTTGTTTTTCAATTTATCCAATGATGAAAATACTTAGAAAATTCCTTCTCGTTTTACTTTCGTTAGTAATTGTTTTAGCGGTAGCAATGCTTGTTTATGGTTATTACTTAAAACCAAAATACGAAGGCAAGTTACGCTTGAAAAACATTCAAAAAGAAACCACCGTTTATTTCGATGAATTTGGTGTTCCTCATATTTATGCGACAACTTCTCAAGATGCCATGGTGGCCTTGGGTTATGTCCATGCACAAGATAGATTGTGGCAAATGGAATTGATGCGACGTATAGCTCCTGGAAGATTATCGGAAATTTTTGGTTCAGTGGCATTGAAAAACGATAAGTTCTTTGCTGGATTGGGAATCGAAGAAGCTTCCGCTAAAGCGATTGCAAGTTTGGATAAAAACAGTCCAAGTTATCAATTGACGATGGCTTATTTAGAAGGCATTAATCAATACATGGATGAAGGGACTACACCAATAGAGTTCAGTTTAGTAGGCGTCAAAAAAGAGAAGTTTACCATTAAAGATGTTTATAATATTTTTGGATACATGTCTTTTAGTTTTGCAATGGCTCAAAAATCAGATCCGTTATTGACCGATGTTCGAAACAAATATGGAATGGAATATTTGAAGGATTTTGGAATTGATGGTTCCTTCAATACTACAAAAATTAAAAATGCGAAAGACAGACCACAAGAATACGCGGCTATTTCAAAATCAGTTGCGTCGCTTTTGGAGAAGTCACCAGTATCGCCTTTTATAGGAAGCAACAGTTGGGTTATTGCTCCAAAGAAAACTAAAAACGGAAAAGTTATTTTTGCTAACGATCCTCATATTGGATTTTCACAACCGGGAACTTGGTACGAAGCGCATATTGTTACTCCGGATTTCGAATTATACGGCTGTTATTTAGCAGGAACTCCGTATCCTTTATTGGGACACAACAGGGAATATGCTTATGGTTTGACCATGTTTGAAAATGATGATATTGATTTGTACCAAGAGCAGAATAATCCGGCTAATGCCAATGAATATAGGACGCCAAATGGTTTCACTACGTATGAAATTCAGGAGAAAACAATCAAAGTAAAAGATTCATCTAACGTGGTTTTGAAAGTGAAAACTACTCGACATGGACCTATAATGAACGATTTGATAGATGGTTTACAGCAAGACAAACCTGTTTCTATGTCTTGGATTTATACACAACAACCTATTCAAATTCTTGATGCGGTGTATGCACTTTCTCATGCTAAAAGCAAAGGAGATTTTCAGAAAGGAGTTTCACTAATTGCAGCACCAGGATTGAATGTGATGTATGGCGATGCTAAAGGAAATGTCGCTTGGTGGGCAACGGGAAAATTATACAAGCATAAAGAAGGAGTGAATCCGAATTTTATTCTCGATGGAGCGAGCGGTGAGGATGATATTAAAGAGTTTTTGGATTTCTCCAAAAATCCTTCGGCGGTGAACCCTAGATGGAATTATGTGTATTCCGCTAATAATCAACCAGAAGCAATTGACGGATTTTTGTATCCGGGGTATTATCTTCCAGAGGATCGAGCCAAAAGAATTACGCAATTATTGAGTCCAAAATCAGATTGGGATATGGTTTCGGTTGGGAAGATGATTTTTGATAATACTTCTTCTGTGGCTCCAAAAGTTGTGAAAGATTTAATCTCAAATGTAGATCAGGAATCCCTTACTGAAAACGAAAAACAAGCTCTTAGTGTTTTAAAAAATTGGAAAGGAACTAATAATCTGAGTGATGTGGCTCCTACAATCTATAATAAATGGATTTTTAATTACTTAAAAAATACTTTTGAAGATGAACTTGGTGCTGAAAATTTCAAGATGTTTTTAGGAACGCACATCATGAAGCAAATTATTGCAAGACAAATCACGAATAAAAAATCACTTTGGTGGGATAATGTTAACACCAAAAAGGAAAAAGAAACAAGAAGCCAGATAGTCTCAAAATCATTCAAAGAATCGATTGTAGCTTTAGAAAAACAACTGGGAAGTACAGTTTCGGATTGGACTTGGAATAAAGTACACACTTTAGAACATCAGCATCCGTTGGGGAAAGTAGCGGCTTTAAGAAGTGTCTTTAATGTAGGGCCTTTTGAAGTTTCAGGTTCTACAGAAGTAATTAATAATCTCTTTTTTGATTTTACGGATGATGGGAATTACATCGTAAAAGGAGGTCCGTCCACAAGAAGAATTATTGATTTTTCGGATATAGAAAACAGCTGGAGTATATTGCCTACGGGACAATCAGGAAATCCATTGAGTGAACATTATAGCGATCAGGCAGAGTTATACAATGCCGGTAAATTTAGGCGAATGATGCTGAATAAAGACGAGATTGTTAGAACTTCAACAAAATTGGTTTTTATTCCCCGTAAAAAATGATTCTTTTTAAAGAGCATAAAATAATAAATCAGTAATTTTGCTTAACTTTTTATAAAAAAATAATGCAAACTCCCATAAAAATAGCGGTTGTAGGTTCAGGATTAGTTGGATCTTTATTGGCTATTTATCTTCGTAAAGCGGGTCATACGGTTCATGTTTACGATAGAAGTCCTGATATTCGAAAAATTCAATTTTCTGGTCGTTCCATTAATTTAGCGATGTCTAATCGCGGATGGAAATCTTTGGATGGAGTAGGAATAGGAAAAGAGGTTCGTAAAATTGCGATTCCTATGGAAAAACGCGCTATTCACTTGGTTGATAAACTCAATTTTCAAAATTACGGTCAAGAAGGAGAGTCGATTTATTCCATTTCGAGAGGACTTTTGAATAGGAAAATGATTGATTTGGCGGAAGCCGCAGGAGCAGAATTCTTTTTTGAACAAAAAATTTGGGATGTTTCACTTGATGATGCAACCCTTCATATTGGTGAAACAGAACGTGGCGCTTGGGAAGATAAAAAATACGATATGGTTTTTGGTGCTGATGGTGCTTTTTCGAGAATCCGTCACCGCATGCAACGCCAAAGTATGTTTGACTACTCGCAAGAATTTTTGCCTATTGGTTACAAGGAATTAAATATCCCTGCAAATGCTGACGGAACACATAAATTAGATAAAAACTCCTTTCATATTTGGCCTCGTGGTGAGTATATGTTGATTGCGTTGCCCAATTTAGATGGAAGTTTTACCTGTACTTTGTTTATGCCGTTTGAAGGAGAAAATTCTTTTGCATCATTAAATGACATAAAATTAGTGGAGGCTTTTTTCGAAAAAAACTTACCGGATACTATTGATGTAATTCCAAAACTTGCGGAAGATTTCTTTAAGAATCCAACAAGTACATTAGTAACAATGAAATGTTATCCGTGGACTTATAAAGATAAAATCGCACTTATTGGCGATGCCAGCCACGCAATTGTACCTTTTTATGGTCAGGGAATGAATGCGGGTTTTGAAGATATTTCAGTGCTATATGAAATGATGGAGAAATATGGTGACGATTGGAAGTCGATATTCTCGGAATACCAAAAGTCCCGAAAACCAAATGCAGATGCGATTGCGGAACTTTCGTATCGTAATTTTTTAGAAATGAGTTCCAAGACAGCTGATGAAAATTTTCTTTTACAAAAGAAAATAGAAAAGTCATTCTCAGACAAGCATCCTGAAAAATGGATTCCTTTATACAGTAGAGTTACTTTTAGTGATCGTCCGTATGCAGAAGCTTTAGCGATTGGAGATTATCAAAATGCAATCATGGAAGAAGTTTTGAAAATGGAAAACATTACTGAAATATGGGATTCAGAAGCTGTTGAAAATAAAATCCTAGAGCTTTTGGGATAAATATTCAGAAGTTACTAGTTTTATATATCAATAACGTTTTCCGTGTATTGTTGCTTATTCCTCGCGATGTACTTTAGTAAAATCGAAAGCTGGTTTGCAAATCGCAATATATTCACAAGGTTCGTCAAAAGGATTGGAATATTGCACGCGTGTATTCTTCTCGATTTGTATGGATTGCCCCGTTTCCAGAACGATAATTTCATCGTCAATTATAAATTGCTTTTTACCTTTAATAATATAGGTGTATTCATCAAATTCAGGAGTTTGAAATGGTTCACTCCATTTAGAAGGAGCTACCATATGCGCTATGGAAATTTCTGCATTATTCGTAGATGCCTTTCCGTGATGTTCTTCTATTAGTTTCCCATCGGTAGTGGGAACAACGAAAGGAGTATTTTGAACATAATATTTTTTCATTAGAGGTGTTATTTTTTAAACATTTTCGTTAATACACCAAAAGCACCTCTTATAAACGTGGCGCTTGTCAGTACTTTGAGAACTGATTTCCCCACTACGCTAGCAGTACTTGGTCCTTGGTTTTGTTGCTTTTGAGATTCCTGTTTTTGCTCTTGTTCGTTTATTTCCTCTTCGACAACGGCGATTTTTTTATTTAACATCTCATAGGCGCTTTCGCGATCAATCAATTCACTGTATTTTTTTACCAGTTTTGATTTATTGTTGATTTCCTGAATTTCGCTTTCAGTCAATATATCCATTCGGCTCATTGGGGCACGCATCATTGTTGCTGCAAGTGGCGTAGGAATTCCTTTTTCGTTTAATGCAGTAACGAGAGCTTCTCCAATTCCAAGGCTGGTCAGGATTTCATCGGTTTTGTAATAATCAGATGTAGGGTAATTGTCAGCAGTTTGCTTAATGGCTTTTCGGTCATTGGCTGTAAAAGCGCGCAAAGCATGTTGGATTTTTAAACCTAATTGGGCCAATACGCCACTTGGGATGTCCATCGGGTTTTGTGTGATAAAGTAAATACCAATCCCTTTAGAGCGAATTAACTTTACGATAGTTTCTATTTGTTCTAATAAAGTTTTGCTGGCTTCGTTGAATATTAAATGCGCTTCGTCAATAAAAATGACTAATTCTGGTTGATCGGAATCTCCTTTTTCAGGCATTTGCTGGTAGATTTCAGCCAATAAACTCAACATAAAAGTCGAGAATAACTTAGGTTTGTCTTGAATGTCAGTCAGTCGAAGAATGTTGATATAGCCTTTTCCATTTTCATCGATGCGCATTAAATCCTCAACGTCAAAGGACATTTCTCCAAAAAATAAATCAGCTCCTTGTTGTTCGAGTTCAATTATTTTTCTGAGAATAGTTCCAGTAGTAGAAGTGGAAATTTTTCCATAATGTTCTTCAATTTCGTCTTTCCCTTCTTCAGTAATATAATTGATTACTTTTTTGATATCCTTTAAATCCAATAAAGGCATTTTATTGTCGTCACAATATTTAAAAATAACAGAAATTACTCCGGATTGAGTATCGTTTAAATTTAGGATTCTGGAGAATAATACAGGTCCAAACTCTGATATTGTTGCACGGAGGCGGACTCCGATTTGCTCGGACAAAGTCAAAATTTCAACTGGAAAACTAGCTGTTGAATAAGGAATGTTGATTTTAGCATGGCGTTCCGTTATAAATGGCTTTTCTTCGCCTTCTTTTGCGATGCCGCTAAAATCACCTTTTATATCCATCATTAAGACTGGAATTCCAAAACTTGACAATTGTTCAGAAAGGACCTGAATGGTTTTCGTTTTTCCAGTTCCGGTTGCTCCAGCGATCAAACCATGACGGTTTAATGTTTTTAAAGGTACTTTTATGAAGGTATCTGACAAAGCCTCTCCGTCTAATATTGCAC
Organism: Flavobacterium petrolei; assembly: GCF_003314435.2. GTDB lineage: Bacteria > Bacteroidota > Bacteroidia > Flavobacteriales > Flavobacteriaceae > Flavobacterium > Flavobacterium petrolei. The sequence continues at coordinate 1,469,241 of NZ_QNVY02000001.1, forward strand.
CACCCAGAATAATACTTTCTCCCTTGGAGCTGTATCCTTCAGAAATATGTTTGGTAAAATCTTCTTTTTTGCTCATGATAAGTTTATATTTAAATCACTTGCAAGATATTATATTTTTCTAAAACCAACAATTTTAGTGCATACTGCAGTTTTCCTGCTTTTTTATTGTTAATGTCACAAAATAATAGTTTTCTTGCTAAACAGCTTGTTTTTGAAATATTGTGTTAAATATTCTTAAAAAAATATGGTATTTTATATAAGAAGGCCTATTTGTTTGCGTTTATTGACATAAATGGAAACTAAAAAATGGTAAATATGTTTTTGAAATAAATTTAATTATAATAAAATAAAAAAAAGTTTTTTTATTTGAACTAAAAATATAAATTTGCTCCACTACAAGTTTAATATAACTAAGATAATTTATTTAAAACTATTAAAATTAAAAAAAATGGCAAACGTTAAAAAAGAAAAAGCGGCAAACGGAGGAGGAATGATTTCAGGAATCATTATTGTAGCATGTATTTTTGTTGGATGGTTAATTTGGAATTTCATAATGGGTAATGGCGCTAATTTTGAAGGCGGAGTAAACACAGGTCACCCACTACCAGGAAATATGTTGGCAATGGTTTACAAGGGAGGTCCAATTGTACCGGTGTTATTAGGATTATTATTAATGGTTGTTGTGTTTTCATTTGAGCGTTATGCTGTAATTTCAAAAGCAGCAGGTAAAGGAAATCTTGATCAATTCATGACAAGCGTACAAAATGATATTAAAAGTGGTAATATTGAGGGAGCAATTGCTTCATGTGACAAACAAAAAGGTTCTGTTGCAAACCCAATAAAATCAGCTTTATTGAAATATCAAGAAGTTAAGAGAGAAGGTTTTGATAGCGAAGCTGCTGCAGAAACTATTCACAAAGAAATTGAAGAGGTGACTTCACTAGAAATGCCAATGTTAGAGAAACACATGACTATTCTTTCTACAATGGTATCTTTAGGTACTCTTGCAGGTTTGTTAGGAACTGTAACGGGTATGATTAAGGCATTTAGTGCTTTGTCTGCTGCTGGTACTCCAGATCAAGCTGCTCTTGCAAATGGTATTTCTGAGGCTTTGATTAATACAGCTACAGGTATCTCGACTTCTGCTTTAGCAATTATCGCTTACAACTTCTTTACTTCTAAAATTGATACATTGACTTACTCTATTGATGAGGCAGGTAATACAATTGTAAATACTTACAGACACTACAGAAGTACACAAAAATAATTAATAATTTAATTTACAAGAAAGTAGTTTCTGAGAAACGGATTCTATTTTCTTGTAAGTATTAAAAAATATATTAATGGCTATAAAAATGAAGAAAAAAGCAGGGTCTACGGATATGACTGCTATGTGTGACGTCGCTTTTCTTTTGTTGTCGTTCTTTGTAATGACAGCAACTGCAAAGATACCGGAAGCATTACCGGTAGATACCCCTGCGTCAACGGTTCAGTCTAAATTGCCAGAAGATAATTTAGCTACTATAACTGTTGGAAAAGGAAAAGTATTTTATGACTTAAAAGGGAGAGAAGTACGTAAGGAAGCTCTACAACTAATGGGACAGAAATACGGTGTTGAGTTTACTGAAAGTGAAGTTGAAACTTTTGCTTTAATGGAAGGAGTTGGTGTGCCAATTTCTAATTTGAAACAATTGATTGGAATGAAAACTGCTGACAGAAATAAAGCTGGTGTTCAACCGGGTGTGCCAAAAGATTCTCTTGATAATCAATTAAAAGAATGGATTTATAATTCTCGTATTGCAAACATTAAGGTGAACGACAAAGAATTGCAAATTGCAATCAAAGGTGATGCGAAAGAAGAATATCCTGCAATTAAGCAAGTGATGGATATCTTGCAAGATCAGAAAATCAATAGCTTCAATCTAGTTACTGGTTTAAGAGCAACTGAAAAATAACTAAAAAAAATACACTAAAATGGCTGAATTAAATACTGGCGACGGTGATGGCAAAAAAGGTGGTAAAGTAAGAAGTAAAAAATCAAACTCAAAAGTAGATTTAACTGCTATGGTTGATTTAGCTTTCTTATTAATTACATTCTTTATGCTTACGACTACGTTGTCTAAACCACAATCCATGCCTTTGGGTTTACCTGATAAGGATGATGATCCTTCTAAAAATAAAGATATAAAAGTTGATGAAAATCGTACTTTAACAGTTTTATTAGGGGATAATGATAAGATGGTATACTACATGGGATTGTTAGCAACTCCTATTGCAGGTCCAAAAGATATTTCTTACGGTAAAGAAGGGATTCGTAAAGAGTTGCTGAAAAGAAAAAAGTCAGTAGTTGAGTATACAGGTAATAAAGATAAAGGTTTAATAGTTATTATCAAACCAAGTAAAAAATCAAATTACCGTAACTTAGTGGATATACTTGATGAAATGGCAATAGTAGGAGTGCCTACGAATGCTATTGTAAATGATTTTTCACCAGAAGAACTAAAATTGTTAGAAGGTAAATAAGGGTTACTTATTACTCACTAACCTAATAATTAAGAAAAATGAAATTAGATATATTCACAAACCAATGGCTTGATATTGTATTCGAGGGTCGTAATAAAGCTTATGGAGCTTATGAACTAAGAAAAGAAACTAACAAGACCGGAGTTAGAGCACTTATCTTTGGTGCGGTCGTTTTTGCATTAGCAGTTAGTATGCCACTTATATTAAGTTTACTTCCTGAAAGTTCAGATGTTGATGATACTTTAGATACTAAAATCGTTAGTATCAAGTTACCGCCAAAGAAAGAAGAAATAAAGAAAAATATACCACCTCCGCCGCCACCGCCACCAAAAGTGGATCAGGTAAAATTTGTTAAACCTGTTGTTGCAAAAGCTGAGGAAGTAACGGAAGAGCCACCTAAAACTGTTGAAATTAAAGACAAAAAATTAGGAGCTGAAACTATTAAAGGTGATCCGGATGCTATTTTATCAGTAGAGCCAGTAGGAACTGGAACCGCTGCAGTAGTTGAAGAAGCTCCCGACAACCAGATTTATAATACTGCTGGTATCGAGGTTAAGCCTGATTTTCCAGGTGGTATTGATAAATTTTACAAATTTGTTGGTAATAATTATGTTACACCAGAAGAAGAAGGACTTAAAGGTAAAGTCTACGTTACTTTTGTAGTTGAAAAGGATGGTTCGTTAACTGATATTAAAGTAATTAGAGATATTGGTTACGGAACTGGAAAAGAAGCTATACGCGTTTTGAAAAAGTCACCAAGATGGTCTCCTGGAGTTCAAAATGGTAAACCAGTAAGAGTTCTTTACTCTCTTCCTATTACTATCCAATCTGCAGAATAATGTTGAATAACATACTTAATAATATTAAGAAGAAATCGCTTAAAGAGCGATTTCTTCTTGTTTTAGGAATTTTGTTTTTTCTGTTATATCTTGTTTTAGGTTTATTCATTATCTTTATGAAGAATTTTCCTTTAGCCATGCAACCGATTTACAGAATAGCTTTTGGATTACTACTAATTGCCTATGCATCGTTTAGATTCTTTCGGATAATTAATGATAATAACGACTAGATTATGAAAAATTCATCTAAAATACTGTTCTTTACTTTTTTTGTATTACTCGCATTTTTTTACTCTTGTAATCAAGGAACTACTTCAAAGAAAGAAGAAACAATTCTGAAAGGTTCTACATCAATATTTGTTGATGAAACCTTAACTCCAATTATGGAGGAGCAAGTGGCAGTATTTGAGAATGAATACGAGGCTAAAATTAAACTTATCTCAAAATCAGAAGCGGAAACAGTTAATTCTTTAATTAATGAGAAAGGCGCTATTGCCATTCTTTCTAGAAATTTGACACAGGAAGAACTCAATATCTTCAAGCAAAAAAAAATTAACCCTAAAATTACACCTTTCGCTACAGATGCTGTGGCCTTTATTGCTAATAAAAACAGTAAAGATTCTCTAATAGCACTAAAAGATGTAATAAGTTTTATGCAAGGAAAATCAATTGCCAATATAAAAGGATTAGTATTCGATAACCTTAATTCAAGTACTGTACGTTATTTAAAGGATCTTGCGGGTATTCAAGAAATACCACAAAAGGGCGTTTTCTCTTTTAAAAATAATGATGAAGTGATAAGGCATGTGTATGAAAATGATGGGATGATTGGAATTGTGGGCGTTAATTGGCTTTCTCAACCAAAACCAGCTATGCAAAAGTATGTTGATAACGTTGCTACTTTAAGCGTAAAAGGATTGAATGGGGACAACTACTTTTTGCCTTCTCAAAATAATATAGCAGAAAAAAAATACCCTTTGGCACGTGATTTGTATATAATAAATTGTCAGGGATTTTCTGGCTTAGGAATGGGATTTGCTTCATTTGTAGGCGGAGATGTCGGTCAAAGAATAATTTTAAAATCTGGTTTGCTGCCTATACGTATTCCTACTAGGAAATTTACAATAGTAAAAAGCCAAAATGATAAGAAATAAATTAACTACAATAAAAATGAATAAACTTACAACTTTTAGTGTAGCCATACTGGCTTCCGCTTTTACAGCTCAAGCACAAGACATTAATCAAGCTAAAAAAGCTATTGATGCAGAGCAATTTGAAAGTGCAAAAACAATTTTAAAATCAATTATAAAAGCAAAACCTTCAAATGGTACGGCTTACTTTACTTTAGGGAATGTTTATCTTACCCAAAGTGTTGAAGACTCTGCTAAAATTTATTTTCAACAAGGATTAAGTGCTTCTGATGGTGCTAAACTGAATTACATTGGTTTAGGTCAAATGGATTTAGATAAAAACGATGTAACTGGAGCTCAAGCTAAGTTTGCATTGGCATCAAAAGACATGAAGAAGAAAGATGTGCAAGAATTTGTTTATATCGCTAGAGCATATATGAACGCAAACAAGCCTGATTATAAAAGTGCTATTGCACTTCTTACTCGTGCAGCAATAAATAATTCTCAAGATGCGCAATTGCAACTTGCATTAGGTGACGCATACTATGGTGATGGGAAGCAAAATGAAGCTTATGTAGCTTATAGAAGTGCTTTTCAGTTGGATAATTCTTTGTTGAGGGCTAAAATGCAACTAGGTGTTTTATTGAAAGGTGCTAAATCGTATGATGAAGCTTCAAAAGCGTACAATGAAGTAATTGCTATCAATCCTAATTACGGTCCTGTCTACAGAGAATTAGCTGAAACCTACTATAAAATAGCACGTAATAAGCCATCTCAAGCGGCAGAAAATTATAAAACCGCAATGGGATATTATGATAAATATATGTCATTAACGGATTATTCAATAAATTCTAGAATGCGTCGTGCTGATTTTCTAATTCTAATGGAAGATTATGTGGGTCTTGAAGCGGAAGCTAACAAAATGATTGAATTGGATAAAGTGAATCCACGAATCTATCGTTATTTAGGATATGCTGCGTACAAAAATGGTAATGTGGATGTTGCTATTAAGTCGTTAGAAACTTTTATTACTTCTCCAGGAAATAAAGCAATAGCATTAGATTATTTATATTTAGGCCTAACTAAAATTAAAAAAGGTACCAGTGCAGATGGTTTGTCGATTGATCCAACAGCTTTCAGCTCTGGTCTTGTTGACATCAAAAAGGCAATCGAGATGGAGCCTTTGGCAGTTCAGGAATTAAGTGAAGTTGGGAAGAAATTATTCACCCAAAAATTATACATGGAATCCGCTGCTATATTTGAATTTGGTGCAAATACACCAGATTCGACAAGTTTTCTTGATGATAATGTATATTACGGTTTAGCAAATTATTATGCTAATATTAATAAAGAAAAAGGAGTAAAGGTTGACGCTGTAGCTTTACAAAAGGCTGATGCTGCGTTTGATAAAGTATTAGTTGCATCTCCTACTTATTTAGAGGCATACTTATACAAAGCAAGAACTAACAGACTTCTTGAAAAAGATGATGTAATGGTTAAGAACTATGAAGATTATGTTGCAAAAACGACTGAGTTAGGAGCTGAAGAATTGGCTAAACCTGCAGTTAAGACTAAATTCATTGAATCGTATAACAATATGGCGGCAAGTTTTGCAAATACAGATAAGGCAAAAGCTATTGAGTATTTCAAAAAAACACTTGCATTAGATCCAGCTAATAGTTATGCTACAGAGTCTATTAAAATTTTAAAATAATATTTTTTTTGTAATATCAAAAACCGATATCCTTAGGGTTATCGGTTTTTTTTGTTTAAAATTTTAAATGTTTACGTTGATATATTTTTTTCTGAACCTTCTCAAAAACGTATTCAAAGCAATTCGATTCATTCAAAGTTTATCACATTAGTAACTGTTTTGAATTCATCTCCTTTTCAAATTAACTATCTTTGCACTTTAAAATTAAAGAATGTTATCAAAAGAAATACAGTTAGAAGTTAATAAGGGCGCCATGCTGCCATTGATGGAGGAATTTTATACAATCCAAGGCGAAGGTTTTCATACAGGGACAGCCGCATATTTTATTAGAATTGGTGGATGTGATGTAGGTTGTCATTGGTGCGATGTTAAAGAAAGTTGGAATGCTGAATTGCACCCACCAACCAGTGTTGAGCAAATTGTAGCTAATGCTAGTAAGTTTTCAGAAACAGTTGTGGTTACTGGTGGTGAACCATTAATGTGGGATATGTCTCTACTTACGCAAAAGCTAAAAGCTAATAATAGAAAGGTACATATAGAAACATCTGGAGCATATCCGTTGACAGGAATTTGGGATTGGATTTGTCTGTCTCCAAAGAAAAATAAGCTTCCTACTCAAACAGTTTATGATAATGCGCACGAGTTGAAAGTAATCATTTATAATAAGCATGATTTTATTTTTGCCGAAGAACAAGCTGAAAAAGTAAATCCCAATGCTATTTTATTCCTTCAGCCAGAATGGAGTAAAAAAGAAGAAATGACACCTCTGATTGTAGATTATGTCATGAACAATCCTAAATGGCGTGTTTCTTTACAAACCCATAAATACTTAAATATCCCATAAAAAAATGCCAAATACCATCTGTATTTGGCATTTTTTACTTTTATAGAAGATTGTTTAAGTGCTCAATTACCAGCCTTTTCGTTTTCTCAATTCTGTGATATGTGCTAAGTGATGGCTGCCATGCCAAGCATAAGTTCCTATGATTTCTTTAATTTTAAATTCCTTGTTGTTTTCAGGATGAATAAAGATTTTTTCTAAGTCTGTTTGAGATATACTATTCATTAAATATGCTAAACGAAAGTGTAAACCTTCCAGTAATGAAAGAGTAGGTTGAATTGGCATTGTTAAATTATCATGTAATTTAGACCAACGATCTTCATAGTAGGATTTTATTGCTGGTTTATCTTCGGTTAGTGCCCATTTGATTCTGATGAAACAATTCATGTGGCTGTCTGCGCAATGATGAATGACTTGGCGAACAGTCCAGCCATTCTCTCGGTAGGGTGTGTCGAGTTGTTCTTCGCTCAGCGAAACTACTTCCTTTTTTAAACGGTCAGGGAAACTGGCGATTTCGGATATTCTACTATTGAGATAATCATTTGAATAGATTTCTGGGGCGATAAATTTCCCAATAGGATAGCGTAATTTTTCTAATGCTGTATTTTCCATGCTAAAATGTGTTCTATTAAATTGAAAGCTTCGCCAAATAATCATAATGTTCCCCTTCAAGAATTAACTCGCTTTGTAGTCCATTGGCGAAAGCCGCATTTTGTAAGGTGTTGTAATCTAAATACAGCCAAGGGAATTCGTCTTCTTTTTCATTTTTATAACGTATAGTAAAACTCAATTCGCCATAGTAACCATTACTAGGAATCCATTTTCCACCATCTTCATCATTATCGAACATGTAAATGATATCCGAAGAATCAATTAAAATTTGTCCGTTTGGATTTAGCAAGCTTTTTATTTTCTGTAAAAACTTAGTGGTATCTTTTAGTGTTCCAAAAACACCGGTTCCATTCATTAATAATAAAATGGTGTCAAATTTATTTTCAGGATTGTCAGAGTCCATTTCAAGAATGTTTTGAACTTGAGCATTTTTTAACCCTCGTAGGTGACAAGCTTCAATTGCATTTTGAGAAATATCGATAGAGTAAACATCAAGATTTCTTTCGTTTTGTAAATACAAACTATGGCTTCCTGCGCCACATCCTACATCCAGAATTTTTCCATTTGCAAGTTGTAAAGCTTTTTGCTCTAGTTTTGGCATTTTGGCAAAGGAACGAAATAAATATTCAACGCTCATTTCATCTTCTTCAGAAATAGAGGTTTCCGTGATTAAATCTTCGGGGGAATTATTAGTTTGAAAATCAAGTATGGCTTTGCCAAAAAGGTCTTTCATCTTTTTTGTTTAAAGTTTAAGGTTTCAGGATTCTAGTTCATTACTTTTGTGGTTCCAACTTTATACTTTAAACTTGAAACATATTATAAACAATCTTCCTAAAGAAGCCAAAGATAAGCATATCGAAAATAAAAAGTATTTCGATAAGCTTAAAAAGAAGACACCAAAGAATCTAGATTACGTGATGCAAGATTTGCATGATGCTGAATTTAAGAAAACGGATTGTTTAAAATGTGCTAATTGTTGTAAAACAACAGGTCCTTTATTTACAGATGCGGATATTGAACGTGTTTCAAAATATCTTAGACAAAAACCACAACAGTTTATTGAACAATATCTGCGCATCGATGAAGACAGAGATTATGTGTTGCAAAGTGTACCGTGTACTTTTCTGGATAATGAAAATGCGTGTATGATTTATGATGTTCGTCCAAAAGCATGCAGAGAATTTCCACATACGGATAGAAAAAAGTTTCAGCAAATCACTGATTTAACGTTGAAAAACCTAGCTATTTGTCCTGCAGCTTTTAATATTGTTGAGGAAATGAAGAAGAAACTCCCTCTTTAAAAAATATTTTTATCAAAATAAACTAATTATATTCGGTCTTGTCTCCTTCTCCTATGGAGAGTCCCGTCCCGACGCTTCGGGATCGGGAGGGGTGAGGATTAATATATCAAATACTTCTTTCTCATTTCCTGGAACTCAATTAATCCTTTCTTCCAACTTTCTCTGATTTTATCTTGCGAGATTCCTGCTTCAATTTGCTGTTGCAATTTTTTGGTTCCTGCAAGTTTTGTAAAAAAAGGATTGAAGAATTTTGATTTGTCCTTTGTGGTTTGATACGCCTTAATTATCCATTTCAATTCGAGTTGATTCAGTCTTAAATGTGTTGATAAATCTTCGCCGTAGCAAAGTGCTCCATTATAAACTGGATTTTGTGCACCAAAATTTGGTTTAGGAGTAAAACTAAAGTCACTTTTAGGTAAATAAGGAGAGCCGTAAATCTGAAATTGCTTCTCAGTTCCTCGCCCCACACTTACATTCGTACCTTCAAAAAGGCATAGACTCGCATAAAGATTCACTGATTGATCGTTTGGAAGATTTGGGGATGGTTTTACAGGTAAACTATAATCCATTTTCCGATTGTAATTAAGACTGGGAATAACGGTCAATTTGCATTGAATTTTATTCTTTAGCCATTTTTCACCATTAATCATTTTTGCATATTCTCCAATAGTCATTCCATGAAGCAAAGGAATTGGATGCATTCCCACAAAACTACTAAATGCTGGTTCAAGAATTGGACCGTCAACAATACTTCCGTTAGGATTTGGTCTGTCAAGAATCAAAAGCGGAATGTTATTTTCGGCACAAGCTTCCATTATATAATGTAGCGAAGAAATATAAGTGTAAAATCGAGCGCCAACGTCCTGCAAATCAAAAACCATAATGTCGATTCCTGTGAGTTGCTCTGGTTTTGGTTTTTTATTATCACCGTAAAGCGAAATAATTGACAGTCCTGTTTTGTAATCTTTACCATCAACGATATGTTCACCCGCATCAGCAGTTCCCCGAAAACCGTGTTCCGGGGCAAATATTTTTTGAATAGCAATATTTTTTTCTAATAGAAAATCGACTAGATGTATTTTATTAGTGAGAATACCGGTTTGATTGGTTACAATCCCAATTTGCTTGTTATTTAATAATGGTAAATAGTTGTTGTAATTATCTGCTCCAGTTTTTATTTCTGTCTTTGGTTTGTCATTAACTATTTCTAAATCTGATTTTGCATTTTTCCTTGTGTCTGTTTTTCTGGCTGAACAGGAAGTCGAAATGATTGTTAGAAAAATAAAGGGAAGCGTTATTTTGAAAATTGGATTCATATATAGGTTCAAATAAAATTAAGGCCAATTAGTGTAATTCGTGTTTTAGCCGTATTTTTGGCTTTAGCAACGCAAACTGGCGAAGCAAATCCAAATTAGAAACGCAATCAAATTGAATTTAGAATATTTTATAGCCAAACGACTCATTACTGCTAAAGATTATAAAAGTAGCATTTCTGCTCCAATTATAAAAATTGCTATTTCGGCAATCGCCATTGGTATGATTATGATGATTGTTTCAGTAGCAACTGGAATTGGACTGCAACAAAAAATACGAGAAAAAGTTTCCGCTTTCAACGGACATATTATTATTTCGAATTACGACAACAACCAATCCGAAGTCACGCTAGTCCCTATTTCTAAAAGACAGGACTTTTATCCAAAGTTTACATCTGTTCCCGGAGTGGAACATATACAAGCCATCGCCAGTAAAGCTGGAATTATTAGAACTGAAACCGCTTTCGAGGGAATTATTTTCAAAGGTGTGGGAACTGATTATAAATGGGACAATATAAAGGAATATCTCGTTTCAGGAAAATTACCGGATTATTCAAAAAATGTCAATCAAGAAGTATTAATATCGCAATTCCTTGCGAACAGATTGAATTTGAAAGTAGGTGACCTTTTTAATACGTTCTTCATCAAAGAGGATCAAAATCAGTTACCTAATATTCGAAGATTTAAAATTACAGGAATTTTCAATTCTGGTTTCCAGGAATTCGACGCTACTTATATAATAGGAGATATTCGGCACATGCAGCGAATCAATAAATGGGCTCCAGATCAAATTGGTGCTTTCGAAGTTTTTGTAGATGATTTTAACGCTATAGAATCTACCGGAGAACAAGTTTATGCGCAAACGTCGTCTACACTTGATACGAAAACTATAATCGAGAAATATAGCTATATATTTGAGTGGCTTCAACTTTTCGATTTCAACATCATTGTCATATTAGTAGTCATGATACTTGTTGCCACAATCAATATGGTCGTAGCATTATTGGTGTTGATTCTTGAGCGAACACAAATGATAGGAATCCTAAAAGCATTAGGCGCCAATAATTGGTCAGTCCGAAAAATATTTCTCTATAACGCCTTTTATCTTATAGTAAGAGGGCTCTTCTGGGGAAACCTAATCGGTGTCTCGTTATTATTAATCCAACAACAATTCGGTATAATTCAACTTCCTCCTGAGAATTATTATGTCAATCAAGCTCCGGTATATTTAAATTGGGGATACATAGTGTTGTTGAATGTGCTCACGGTGACCGTTTGTTTCTTGGTGTTACTAATTCCTTCTTATATCATAACCAAAATTTCACCTGTCAAAGCCATCCGTTTCGATTAGTTTATTTTTCGTGCGTTCCTTATCAATACAAAAAGGCGTTTATCAAAAAAGATAATCGCCTTTTTATATTGATGAGTCAGGCTATTCGCTACAAGTCCTCGTCTCGTCCGAAAAGACGAGACTGCGGGCTTTACGCTGCTATCCCTAACGCGAGTCCGGAAAAATTAAGATGTCCAATTTAGTCAAGAGTAGAAGAACTCACACCAACACAAAATCCGGTTACCCTATATATAGGAGAGATTAGAAAAGGGATGTTTGTTACTATATAAGGTATAGCATAAAACCATTTTATTGATCTAGAGTAGTTTTTTTGTTCGAATACTGTAGAGGCAGACTGTTTTGAAGGGGTAATGCGCGTTGAAGAGCTAATAAAGCATGAACAAAGATTGAATTTTGAAAGCTTTAGTAGATAAAAGAGGGAAGTTGAAAGCGTCCGATCGTACTGAAATAGGCGATTTTGATTAGAAATGGCGTTCATCGGCTATTAGATTGTTGTTTTGTTTAAAAAACTTTGACATTCAAAAAGCATGTTTTCAGCAGTTTAAAGATAAAGTTAAGAAAAGGGTAAAAAAAAGGTTTAAAAAAGCTTGAATAACGCAATAAAGGTGCTAGTTTTGCACCCGCAATGACGCAGAGGTTCTTTTAAATACTGGCAAGTAAAGTTAATCAAAGCAGAAAATTTATTTTCAAAAAAAGATTAAAAAAGCTTGTGAGATTAGAAAACGGATGTTACCTTTGCACCCCGCAAAACGCGCAAAGTTCCTTGATAGATTGATAAGAAAAGAGAAGTAAACGAGATAAAATTTATCTTAAAAAAACTTCAAATTTTTCTTGCCAGTTAAAAAGAAAGTTGTATTTTTGCACCCGCTTCGAGAAACACTTTAACAAGTGTTAAAAGGAGTTAAAAACAAGATAAGAACACGTTCCTAGACATATTGAATTGACAGCCGTTTTAAGAGAGATCTTAAAGCAAAAGAATAAGAGTAATAGAATCGGAAGATTTGAAAAAACCACTAGAATTTAGTCGAAT
>NZ_QNVY02000010.1 GCF_003314435.2 Flavobacterium petrolei
AAAAACAAGATAAGAACACGTTCCTAGACATATTGAATTGACAGCCGTTTTAAGAGAGATCTTAAAGCAAAAGAATAAGAGTAATAGAATCGAGAGATTTGAAAAAACCACTAGAATTTAGTCGAATAACAATAGCTTGAGTAATCAAGCAAACAATATACGATGAAGAGTTTGATCCTGGCTCAGGATGAACGCTAGCGGCAGGCTTAACACATGCAAGTCGAGGGGTATAGTTCTTCGGAATTAGAGACCGGCGCACGGGTGCGTAACGCGTATGCAATCTACCTTTCACAGAGGGATAGCCCAGAGAAATTTGGATTAATACCTCATAGTATATCGAGTTGGCATCAACATGATATTAAAGTCACAACGGTGAAAGATGAGCATGCGTCCCATTAGCTAGTTGGTAAGGTAACGGCTTACCAAGGCAACGATGGGTAGGGGTCCTGAGAGGGAGATCCCCCACACTGGTACTGAGACACGGACCAGACTCCTACGGGAGGCAGCAGTGAGGAATATTGGACAATGGGCGCAAGCCTGATCCAGCCATGCCGCGTGCAGGATGACGGTCCTATGGATTGTAAACTGCTTTTATACGAGAAGAAACAACTCTACGTGTAGAGTCTTGACGGTATCGTAAGAATAAGGATCGGCTAACTCCGTGCCAGCAGCCGCGGTAATACGGAGGATCCAAGCGTTATCCGGAATCATTGGGTTTAAAGGGTCCGTAGGCGGTCAGATAAGTCAGTGGTGAAAGCCCATCGCTCAACGGTGGAACGGCCATTGATACTGTCTGACTTGAATTATTAGGAAGTAACTAGAATATGTAGTGTAGCGGTGAAATGCTTAGAGATTACATGGAATACCAATTGCGAAGGCAGGTTACTACTAATATATTGACGCTGATGGACGAAAGCGTGGGTAGCGAACAGGATTAGATACCCTGGTAGTCCACGCCGTAAACGATGGATACTAGCTGTTGGGAGCAATCTCAGTGGCTAAGCGAAAGTGATAAGTATCCCACCTGGGGAGTACGTTCGCAAGAATGAAACTCAAAGGAATTGACGGGGGCCCGCACAAGCGGTGGAGCATGTGGTTTAATTCGATGATACGCGAGGAACCTTACCAAGGCTTAAATGTAGATTGACCGGTTTGGAAACAGACTTTTCGCAAGACAATTTACAAGGTGCTGCATGGTTGTCGTCAGCTCGTGCCGTGAGGTGTCAGGTTAAGTCCTATAACGAGCGCAACCCCTGTTGTTAGTTGCCAGCGAGTCATGTCGGGAACTCTAACAAGACTGCCAGTGCAAACTGTGAGGAAGGTGGGGATGACGTCAAATCATCACGGCCCTTACGCCTTGGGCTACACACGTGCTACAATGGCCGGTACAGAGAGCAGCCACTGGGCGACCAGGAGCGAATCTATAAAACCGGTCACAGTTCGGATCGGAGTCTGCAACTCGACTCCGTGAAGCTGGAATCGCTAGTAATCGGATATCAGCCATGATCCGGTGAATACGTTCCCGGGCCTTGTACACACCGCCCGTCAAGCCATGGAAGCTGGGGGTGCCTGAAGTCGGTGACCGCAAGGAGCTGCCTAGGGTAAAACTGGTAACTAGGGCTAAGTCGTAACAAGGTAGCCGTACCGGAAGGTGCGGCTGGAACACCTCCTTTCTAGAGCCTTAGTGTTAGTAGCAATACACGCTAGGGAAAGAAGACGAAAGTTCAAGTTGGAAACAGATACCAACATTTTATTACTCTTGCTGTTAGTTCAAATAATACCATTTAAGAATAAGAGTGTCTCGTAGCTCAGCTGGTTAGAGTACTACACTGATAATGTAGGGGTCGACAGTTCGAGTCTGTCCGAGACAACTATTTATACTTAGAAGAAAAGAAGAAATTCTAGAGTTGAGGAGTTATGAAAATATTTCATAATTCATAATTCACAATTCATAATTAGATTGGGGGATTAGCTCAGCTGGCTAGAGCGCCTGCCTTGCACGCAGGAGGTCAACGGTTCGACTCCGTTATTCTCCACAGATCCGAAAGGATAAAAGTTCATTGACATATTGAGATAAGAAAATAATAAAAAGTAGAAAGCATTTTTTGCTTGTTTATCATTAGACAAGTAAAAGAAACGGTCTTAATTAATTTTAAGATTGGTACAATAAGCAAAATAAGGGCGTATGGGGGATGCCTTGGCTCTCAGAGGCGATGAAAGGCGTGATAAGCTGCGAAAAGCTACGGGGATTGGCACACACGATATGATCCGTAGATACCTGAATGGGGCAACCCACTATGTTGAAGACATAGTACACCGATAGGTGGGCAAACCCGCTGAACTGAAACATCTAAGTAGGCGGAGGAGAAGAAAACAAAAGTGATTCCGTAAGTAGTGGCGAGCGAACGCGGATTAGCCCAAACCAATGTTGTTACGGCAATATTGGGGTTGTAGGACCACGACATTTGTTGCGGATTGAATTAGAATCTACTGGAAAGTAGAGCCAAAGAAGGTGATAGCCCTGTATAAGTAAAAGAAGATAACGATAGTGGTATCCTGAGTAGGGCGGGACACGAGAAATCCTGTCTGAATTTGGCGGGACCATCCGCTAAGGCTAAATACTCCTGAGAGACCGATAGTGAACCAGTACCGTGAGGGAAAGGTGAAAAGAACCGTGAATAACGGAGTGAAATAGATCCTGAAACCATACGCTTACAAGCGGTCGGAGCCCTTTCGTGGGGTGACGGCGTGCCTTTTGCATAATGAGCCTACGAGTTAACGTTGCTGGCAAGGATAAGTGGTTAAGCCACGGATCCGTAGCGAAAGCGAGTCTGAATAGGGCGCTTTAGTCAGTAGTGTTAGACGCGAAACCGTGTGATCTACCCATGGGCAGGATGAAGCGCTGGTAACACAGTGTGGAGGTCCGAACCGGTTGACGTTGAAAAGTCTTCGGATGACCTGTGGGTAGGGGTGAAAGGCCAATCAAACTCGGAAATAGCTCGTACTCCCCGAAATGCATTTAGGTGCAGCGTTATGCGTAAAGTTATATAGAGGTAGAGCTACTGATTGGATGCGGGGGCTTCACCGCCTACCAATTCCTGACAAACTCCGAATGCTATATAATGTTTCATAACAGTGAGGGCTTGGGTGCTAAGGTCCAAGTCCGAGAGGGAAAGAACCCAGACCATCAGCTAAGGTCCCCAAATATATACTAAGTTGAAAGAACGAGGTTTGTCTGCATAGACAGCTAGGATGTTGGCTTGGAAGCAGCCATTCATTTAAAGAGTGCGTAACAGCTCACTAGTCGAGCGGACGAGCATGGATAATAATCGGGCATAAGTATATTACCGAAGCTATGGATTTAGAGTTTACTCTAAGTGGTAGGGGAGCATTCTAACAGGGTAGAAGGTGTGTCGTAAGGCATGCTGGACTGGTTAGAAAAGAAAATGTAGGCATAAGTAACGATAATGCGGGCGAGAAACCCGCACACCGAAAGACTAAGGTTTCCACAGCTATGCTAATCAGCTGTGGGTTAGTCGGGACCTAAGGCGAACCCGAAAGGGACAGTCGATGGACAACGGGTTAATATTCCCGTACTAGTTATTACTGTGATGGGGTGACGGAGTGATGAAAGCGCCGCGAACTGACGGAATAGTTCGTTGAAGTACCTACCTATAAGACCCGCAGGCAAATCCACGGGTTTTGGGGAAATACGATAGTACTCGGAGTCTTCGGACAAAGAGATAGTGCGCCTAAGGGCTTCCAAGAAAAACCTCTAAACTTCAGGTAATAAGTACCCGTACCGCAAACCGACACAGGTAGTCGAGGAGAGAATCCTAAGGTGCTCGAGAGATTCATGGCTAAGGAATTAGGCAAAATAGACCCGTAACTTCGGGAGAAGGGTCGCCAGCAGCAATGCTGGCCGCAGTGAAGAGGTCCAGGCGACTGTTTATCAAAAACACAGGGCTCTGCAAAATCGTAAGATGAAGTATAGGGCCTGACACCTGCCCGGTGCTGGAAGGTTAAGTGGAGATGTTATCTTCGGAGAAGCATTGAAATGAAGCCCCAGTAAACGGCGGCCGTAACTATAACGGTCCTAAGGTAGCGAAATTCCTTGTCGGGTAAGTTCCGACCTGCACGAATGGTGTAACGATCTGGACACTGTCTCAGCCATGAGCTCGGTGAAATTGTAGTAGCGGTGAAGATGCCGCTTACCCGCAGTGGGACGAAAAGACCCTGTGCACCTTTACTATAGCTTAGTATTGACCTTGGATAAATGATGTGTAGGATAGGTTGGAGACTGTGAAGTGGCGTCGCTAGGCGTTGTGGAGTCATTGTTGAAATACAACCCTTTGTTTATCTGAGGCCTAACCCCGCTTAAGCGGGGGACATTGCTTGGTGGGTAGTTTGACTGGGGTGGTCGCCTCCAAAAGAGTAACGGAGGCTTCTAAAGGTTCCCTCAGTACGCTTGGTAACCGTGCGTAGAGTGCAATGGCATAAGGGAGCTTGACTGAGAGACATACAGGTCGATCAGGTACGAAAGTAGAGCATAGTGATCCGGTGGTTCCGCATGGAAGGGCCATCGCTCAAAGGATAAAAGGTACGCCGGGGATAACAGGCTGATCTCCCCCAAGAGCTCATATCGACGGGGGGGTTTGGCACCTCGATGTCGGCTCGTCACATCCTGGGGCTGGAGAAGGTCCCAAGGGTTGGGCTGTTCGCCCATTAAAGTGGCACGCGAGCTGGGTTCAGAACGTCGTGAGACAGTTCGGTCTCTATCTACTGTGGGCGCAAGAAATTTGAGTGGATCTGATTCTAGTACGAGAGGACCGAATTGGACAAACCTCTAGTGTATCTGTTGTCACGCCAGTGGCATCGCAGAGTAGCTACGTTTGGAAGGGATAAGCGCTGAAAGCATATAAGCGCGAAACCCACCACAAGATGAGATTTCTTTTAAGGGTCGTGGGAGATGACCACGTTGATAGGCTATAGATGTAAAGGCAGTAATGTCATAGTCGAGTAGTACTAATAACCCGTAAGCTTATGTACGCTTTTCTCTCCCGATGCAAATCGGGAGAGAAGAAACTTTCTAATAAAAAAAATTTCTCTTTATCTCAGTATGTTAAGATATTATGTGATTGATGTTTATAATACAATGTAAACAACATTACAATAATTGCCCAAAGCAATTATAACCTCTTAAGGTGGTTATTGCGGCGGGGCTCACCTCTTCCCATCCCGAACAGAGTAGTTAAGCCCGCCTGCGCAGATGGTACTGCAGTTATGTGGGAGAGTATGTCGTCGCCTTTCTTTGAA
>NZ_QNVY02000011.1 GCF_003314435.2 Flavobacterium petrolei
TCTTTTTTTCCAGTTTAAAATTAGCAGCCTAAAAAAGACCTTTCTTAAAAGGCTTTCTTTTGGATTGTAGAAAAGGAAAAATTGAAGATTTTAACGCAAAAAAGAGGTTTTTTCACAGCCTGACGTTTCGTGGCTTTGTGCAGGCTGAAAGATTCAAGACAATTAACAACAAGTAAAAAACAAATTATAAATTATGGAAAATAATTCAAATACAAAACCATTATCAGCTTGCTCAAAACCGCTGTTAGCAGTAGCTTTTAACTCATCGGAAATAATAGGGAATAAGCCAAGTAGTGAAGATATTATAAAAGTAATTCGCCACTTAAAAGGCAAAACCGAAATTTCTAATTCAAGACTGCAACTTGAATTTTTAAAAGGGTATAATTGGGCGTATAAAATAATGGATATTTTAGAAAATAATCAATTAGTTTCTGGATTTGACGGTAAATCCCAGTATAGAAAAGTAATTGTAGACGATTCTATTTTTGACAATGAGATAATTGTCTTGGATATGGACGAGTTTCTGTAAGTTACTGCTAACGTTTTGCTGCTTTGGGATGGCTGGAAGTTCGTAAACGCTCAGTTTTCGGCTTAACGAAAACGTGATGCGAAACGGTAATTCCACTAAATTCCAGCTATATCAAAACAGCTGTTGTATGCTGTGTTAATTATCAGTTCCGTTATGCCACAAAGCAATTAATTCGGCTTTAGTTTTAAATTTGTATTCAGTTTTATACACTTTTAATATTTCGTTGTCTGGAAAATCTCGACTTATGTTTTTAAGTTCAAGTTCTGCTTTTTTAAGTTCTCCCTTTGTTTCCAAAGCAGATAAATATTCCATTCGGAAGTTAAAATTATTTTTCAGTTCGGTTTTCAATAAGTTTTCATATTCACTTAAACCAATTTTATAATTTTTTTCTGCTTCAGTTTTGTTTCCATCGATGTCAAAAAATAGTCCACGTTGAATTTTCCATAAAGGTTGTTGTGGTCTAAGTTCAATCATTTTTGCATTATTTTTAATCGATTCTTTAATGTCTTTTTTCCAAGTCAAGAATTTACTTTTAGTATAATAAGCATTAAAATAACTTTCGTCAATTTCGATAGCTTTGTCAACTAAAACTAAACAACTGTCAATTTTTATACTTTCGTCTTGATTAGATTTCATAAAAAAATCGTTAGCTTTTTTTACTAAATCTTTGGCTTCTTTTTCTTGTCCATTACAAGAAACAATTGATAAAAATATTGTCAGAATAAGTAGTTTTTTCATTTTAGTATTTTTGGCCGCATAGCATACAACGTTCCCGCGCTACAAGCAGTTTGGGACTAAATTAAGCCCTATTTTCGGATTTGCCAAATCTTCCAAATACAAAACCAATTTCAAATTAAGCCTAATACCCAAATTGCTTGTAGCGTGTGTTAGTGGCTGTTATTTCTTTCCATTTCGGTGATTTCTATTTCAACTGGTTTTTCGTATTTGGCAGTTGCAATTTCTCCTAAACTCGTTTTTTTATGCGTAAAAATTATTTTGTCGTTCTTAACTTCAATTTTGTCAACTAAATAAAATATGTCTTCATAAAAATATAAATCTTTAGTCGTTGTATTTTGAGTTTTATTTACTTTATCAAAATACTTTACAACAATTTTTGACAAGGTTTTTTTCGGATTAATCGTATAACTAATTTCAATTTTATATGAATTTGTTTCTTTGATTTTATAAGCGATTTCAATTTCCGTTTCAAATTTATTTAGCAAATTTTCGACTTCAATTATTTTGCCAATTTTTTCTTCGTCTTTTTCGTAAAGTAAAATTAAAGATTTGAATGTAACGTCTTTTACTAATTGATTTTTTTCAAATTCTGTTAGCGAATTAAATGATTTTGGCTCAATTCCGTAATCAACATATTTTATACGTTTATCTAGAAACTTTTCGCTTTCAATTAACTCTCCAAGTTTTATGTTTTCGGTAAAGTTTATATAAATATGGTCAAATTCTCCTGAAATAAATTTCCACTCGTTAAGTTTTCTAGCAATTCGTTGACCGATTGAATTTGTGTCTTCAGTAATATGGTAAACATTACCAATAATTCCGTTAAAATCCCCTGTGAAATCTTTTGGTTTTATTTCGTAAAAACGAATATCTTTTATTATTCTTTCGGTTGATTTCATTCGGTTTTTTGTATAATAGCCACTAACGTCAGTCTGTGAAAAAACCTCCGTTGTATTTATGATCAAATATAACAAAATACTAGTATAAAAAGAAGATTTTTCGTATTTTTAAGAATGCAACACATCACAGGTATTTCCCGTCAACAAATG
>NZ_QNVY02000012.1 GCF_003314435.2 Flavobacterium petrolei
AACGTCAGGCTGTGAAAAAACCTCTTTTTTGCGTTAAAATCTTCAATTTTTCCTTTTCTACAATCCAAAAGAAAGCCTTTTAAGAAAGGTCTTTTTTAGGCTGCTAATTTTAAACTGGAAAAAAAGAACTCTAAATTCAGCTTTAAATAACTCGTTTTTAGCAAAAACAAGACTTTTACCTTGTAGGGTGAGTTCCATTTTTTGAGTTTAGTAATCAAATCGGGAACGCCTAGGATATTGACACTGCGTTTGATGTTATACACCAGCATAATCAAGCTATGTTCTCCGTTTACTTTTTCTAATCCCTTTAAGTTGGTATGGTTATAGCCCCATTGTCGTTTGATGGTGCCAAAAATATGTTCA
Source organism: Flavobacterium petrolei (assembly GCF_003314435.2). GTDB lineage: Bacteria > Bacteroidota > Bacteroidia > Flavobacteriales > Flavobacteriaceae > Flavobacterium > Flavobacterium petrolei. Next base: position 364 of record NZ_QNVY02000012.1, read on the forward strand.
TTGATTTCCTGTCGTTTACGGTAGAGCTGTGGGTTCTCATGGTAGCGCTTGTTGTTTTCTTCTACGGCATCGGCATATTGGCTTCGGTCGATTTCTCTGCCTGCTGCTCTACTTGTACATAAATGTTTTACGGGACATTCTTTGCATTTTGGGGTTCGGTATTTTTTAAAATTATAGCTGTCTTTATCTGTAGTTTTCTTATGCCAACTGCCTGTAGTTTTTAGTGTTTCGCCTTGTGGGCAAGTATAAGTGTCGTGATCGTATTGAAATTGGGCTACCAAATAAGCCTTGGTCGTACCGTTTTCGTTACTTTTTCCTTGTTCAGGCTGTGCTACAATGGTAGTTATGTTGGCTTGTTTGCAGATTTCTATTTGTTTGCCATTATGGTAACCTTTATCGACCAATGCGGTATAGGTTTCTATACCTAGATTCTCTTTGGCTTCTATGGCAATAGCTGACAAAGCACTGCGATCATTCTTATTGATGGTGTGCGTGGCTACCACCAGATTGTGTTTGGCATCGACTGCAGCCTGAATATTGAACGAAATCTCAATCACTTGTCCCTGAACCAGCAAGGCTCTGGAATCACTGTCAGTTGTGCTTATTTGAGGCTCGCCACTTGCTTTTAGTTTTTCTTCCAGTAGCTCATAACGCAATTTGTTCCCTTTCAATCGGTCTAACTTTTGTTGGATATTTTGGATTATAGCTGGATTATCTTTGCCGTCATTTTCTTCCAAGGTATCCAAGTATTCTTGGGTCTTAGCTTCAATATAAGCTAAGTGTTTGTCGATTTTCTTTTGGTTGAAATTGGCTTTCTTACTATTGTGCGCTCGGCTTTTGGTGCCATCAATAGCTATGGTTTCACCGCCTATTAAGTCAGCATCTTTCAAGAACGAAACAAATAGTTTGAATAATTTTTTCAAAGCAATAGGATTGTCTTTTCTAAAATCTGAGATGCTGTGGTAATTGGGACGAATATCCTCTAAAAGCCATTGCATTTCGATGTTTCTCAAACATTCCTTTTCTAGATCACGGCCACTTCTGATTCCGTTGAGATAACCGTATAAATACATCTTTAGAAATACTTTACTATTGAAACTTGGGCGACCTTCGGTCTTGAGCGTTTTTACAGCAAAATCGAGTTTAGAGAGGTCAATATATTCGACAAAGG
>NZ_QNVY02000013.1 GCF_003314435.2 Flavobacterium petrolei
TTGGTCTTCTGTCAGTAGTAAGAGCAAATACGGCAAGGCTGTTTTTACTAGCATACCAAAGCATTGACGGTACAGACGCTTTGCCGTTGGGCATGCCCAAGCCGTTTACAAAATACAATTGCTGTTCCTGTGCCTTGGTGTACCAAAGTACAGTGCCTTTTTCGCTCGGATTAATATGCAGTATATTGGTCGGCAAAATTCCTTTTGGTTTTAAAAAGGCTTTGTCCTTTTCTTTATCGGTGTGCAAAGCCTTTGCCAATATTTTGGCTTCATTTACGGTCAATGGATGGGCATTGATAGGATTTCCGTTTTTGTTCATATCAAAATGCTCCACATACATATAGGTATTTGTCCCTTTGGTTTGGTAAAAAACCAATGCAGATTTTGGATGGTAAAGCGTTCCAAAATTATCGGTTATGTCGTTTACGTTGCTCATTTTCTTGTTGTTTTATAATCATATAGTAGTGTGCATAGTTCGTCCAAAAGGGCAAACAGGCGGTTCTCAAAATCAAGATTGGTTTGTGTAATGGTACTTCCGTCAAAGCGTTTGCAAATGGTCGGTTCTTCCATTACTCCATACTCGTTAAACTCATTATTGATGCTATCGGCAAGCCTTTCATACAACCAACCTGTGGTATCCGCTATAAAGGAGATGTATTTTTCCATTCCAACAGTTTCGGAGTCGTTTTCATCAGTATAGGGGTCTTCTTCGGGTCTTGGTGCGTTTCGGAAAATGCTCTCAAATGGATATTGCGCATAGAGGGCAAAGGCATCGCAAGCTACTTTTTGGCACTCCTGGTCGAATGTGTCACGGCTTTTAAAGTGGTTTAAACGCTGTTCAAATACCTGTAAATTGATACGGTTGAATAGCTTCTGTTCAACCCGTTCGCCTATCCATTCAGCTTTTGCAATCTCAGCAATACAGCTGTCCGTTTCTTCGGTATAATCATCCTGTTCTACCCAATCGTTCATAATTTCATACATCCAATACAGATAGCTGTTTTCCTGTCTATAATACGGTATATCGACAATATGATATAGATAACTGCAAATCGAAACAAGCAATTGAGCCGTCTTTTTACGCTTTGGGTCATGGAGCATTTGAAAGAGTGGCACGATTGGAATATAGTATAGGGTTGTACCTGTGCTGTATCGTTCTTCGCTCGTAAAAAATGTTTTCTTACTATCCTGTACCAAACGTAAATTATCCCAATTGACATTGTTTTGTTTTAACTTGCTTTCAGCATCCCACATAGCCAAAGCCATATTGTAGGGATAGCCGTATTCCTGCGTTTGTAACGGTTCAATGCCGTAATGCTCTGTAAGTTGGGAAAGGGACTTGTAAAAATCCCTTTGCGTTTTTGCTGTTTTCTTACAATCCTGTGTGGATTGTGTTGTTTTCAGTTTAGGCAGAAAC
>NZ_QNVY02000014.1 GCF_003314435.2 Flavobacterium petrolei
CGTTTGTAACGGTTCAATGCCGTAATGCTCTGTAAGTTGGGAAAGGGACTTGTAAAAATCCCTTTGCGTTTTTGCTGTTTTCTTACAATCCTGTGTGGATTGTGTTGTTTTCAGTTTAGGCAGAAACCCACACTTTAGAAAACCATTGGAAGCATTGCTATCGGTACAGATTTCTGTTTGTCTTTCCGTACTTCGTTTGTGTCTTTGGCTCTTTGCATCCATTGTGCGAACTCGCCCAATTGTTGGTTCAGTTGCCGTTGTGTTTTCTGTTCGGGTATGCTTATAGTTCCCGATAGGATATTGCGTTGCATAGTTCATTGTTTTTTATTTTTGGTTTAACCTTTTGTTCCCATGACGCTCTCTAATTTGTATTCTATCTTATCATCACGGATGATGGGGGCAGATACTTTTGCGGTGGTTAGTATGGGATACGTATTGGCGTAAAAATTCAGTACCGCTTCCACACTCCAACGTGGTTCGGGGTCGGTCAGTCTGATCTCCTGTCCTTTATCTTTAAGTATAAATACTCGTTCTAACTGTGTTGTTACTAACATAACTATTGAATTTTTTGTTAAACACTAGGTTGTTCTGTTGCAAACAGACCTGTTGAAGAAAATTGGTTTGATAGTTCCGATTTGCGTTTTCGTATTTCGTCCGCTTTTTCGGGATAATCTGTAATTTCGGGTACTTTCATCCACGCTTCACGGAATTTGCCCTCTTTTTCCAATTCGTCTGCCTTTACCATACCGTCTTTAAACTTCTTGTCTTTGGCTTCCTGTTCTTTCTTTTGTGTGTCGGATTTTTCCTTTTCCATTGCCG
>NZ_QNVY02000015.1 GCF_003314435.2 Flavobacterium petrolei
CAGCCTACTAATCTAAAAGGTATTGGCGATGATGCTGCCGTTTTGGACTTCAAAGATAAAAAGGTCGTTATCTCTACAGATTTACTGATTGAAGGTGTGCATTTTGATTTGACTTACATGCCCTTAAAACATTTAGGCTACAAAGCTGTTGTTGTCAATGTTTCTGACATTTGCGCGATGAATGCTAAGCCAACACAAATCACGGTTTCTGTTGCGGTTTCCAATCGTTTTCCTTTGGAAGCATTAGATGAATTATTTGCAGGAATTACGCATGCAGCACGTGAATATAATGTTGATGTTATAGGTGGAGATACAACCTCATCACAAAAAGGATTAATTATCAGCATTACTGCCATTGGCGAAGCTGATGCAGAGGAGATTGTTTATAGAAATGGCGCAAAGCAAACTGATTTATTAGTAGTTACTGGTGATATTGGTGCTGCTTACATGGGATTGCAAGTTTTAGAAAGAGAAAAGCAAGTTTTTCAGGTGAATCCAAATTCACAGCCTGATTTAGATGCATATACATATCTTATAGAACGTCAATTGAAACCGGAAGCACGTAAAGATGTTCGCACTTTATTGCATGCTTTAGAAATAAAACCAAC
>NZ_QNVY02000016.1 GCF_003314435.2 Flavobacterium petrolei
CTTTTGGATCAACTAACATTTTTTCACCACCTTAAATTATTTCAGTAGACCACTTACTGATAAGAGAATTATATCAAAGAAAGGAATGAGCAAAAATGAACACACCGCAAATTTTTAACTTTGAACAACATGAAGTAAGAACAGTAACAATACATGCTGAACCATTTTTTGTTGGAAAAGATGTGGCTAAAGTTCTAGGGTACCAAAATGGTAGTAGAGATATTAACAGACACGTCGATGTAGAAGATCGGCAAAACTACCAAAACGGTACTTTTGAATCGCCTAGAGGGTTAACTATTATTAACGAATCAGGTTTGTACTCCTTAATTTTAGGAAGCAAACAACCAAATGCTAAGAAATTTAAACGTTGGGTGACTAGCGAAGTGTTGCCAGCAATTAGAAAACATGGAGGTTATCTAACTCCAGAAAAAGTAGAAGAAGCTTTGCTTAATCCAGATACAATCATTCAATTAGCAACTAAATTGAAAGAAGAACGTACTGGAAGACTAATCGCAGAACAAAAGATTGCAGAATACGAACCCAAAATCTCATATTTAGATAGCATATTATCTTCTACAGATTCAGTAACAATTAGTCAGATTGCAG
>NZ_QNVY02000017.1 GCF_003314435.2 Flavobacterium petrolei
TGAAGTTTTATCAAACAAACCTGCGAAAGGTCATGTTGCAAAAGCAAACACGGCTCCTAAGCGCTTCATTCGTGAATTCAAAAATGTTGAGCTAGGAGAATATGAAGTAGGAAAAGAAATTACAGTAGATGTTTTCCAAGCAGGAGACATTATTGATGTAACAGGTACTACGAAAGGTAAAGGATTCCAAGGGGTTATCAAACGCCATGGACAAAGCCGCGGACCAATGGCTCACGGTTCTCGTTACCATCGCCGTCCTGGGTCAATGGGTCCAATTGCACCTAGCCGTGTATTCAAAAACAAACGTCTTGCTGGCCGTATGGGTGGCAACCGCGTAACTATCCAAAACTTGGAAGTTGTACGTGTAGATGCAGAAAGAAATGTTATCTTAATCAAAGGTAATGTTCCTGGAGCGAAAAAATCTTTAATCACTATCAAATCAGCTGTGAAAGCTAAATAATTGTAGGAAGAAAGGAGGAACTAAGGAATGCCGAATGTAGCATTATTCAAACAAGATGGAAGCCAAAACGGTGAAATCACACTTAACGAAGAAATCTTCGGAATTGAACCTAATGAAAGTGTTGTTTACGATGCAATCGTAA
>NZ_QNVY02000018.1 GCF_003314435.2 Flavobacterium petrolei
ATTTGATCATCTTTAATCATGAACTGACTCCGAGACAGAGTCAACTGATTACGGATGCTGTTGGTCTTCCGGTGATTGATCGAGTACAGCTGATTCTAGATATTTTTGCGATGCGTGCTCGTTCGAAAGAAGGAAAGCTGCAAGTTGAACTTGCCCAGTTAGAATATCTTCTGCCTCGTTTAGTAGGGCAAGGGAAAACATTGTCTCGTCTTGGTGGTGGGATTGGAACAAGAGGACCAGGTGAAACAAAGTTAGAAACAGACCGCCGACATATACGGAATAAAATTTTTGCTGTTAAGAAAGAATTGAAAGAAGTAGAAGCCCATCGAGAGCGCAACCGTCAAAAAAGAAAAAACAGTGAGATTTTTCAGATTGGTCTTATAGGCTACACGAATGCTGGAAAATCAACCATCTTGAATTTATTGACACAAGCGGATACTTATTCAAAAGATCAGTTGTTTGCAACGTTAGATCCATTGACTAAAAGATGGCGTTTTGCTGAAGGATTTGAGATTACAGTAACAGATACCGTCGGGTTCATCCAAGATCTGCCTACGCAACTGATTGATGCTTT
>NZ_QNVY02000019.1 GCF_003314435.2 Flavobacterium petrolei
TATTAAATGGCGATATCATTGAAATTTGGGAAATCAACAAAGCAGAACAGGGCACAGATGATGATGCAAATAAGTACAAAGCTACTTATTACCAAGCATATGTGTCTGAATTTACTCCATCAGCTGCTGCAGAGGATAACGTTGAATTAAGTTTATCATTTGCAGTAAATGGTGTTGGTCAAGATGGTTATGCAACCTTGACAGAAGATCAAGCCGATGTTGTTCAATATGCATTCAAAGATACCGTGAAAGCAACTTCGACAGGAGCATAAGAGGGCTTAGATGCTCTCTTTTTTATTTTAGGAGGATGAAAAACATTGAAATTAAAAATTAAAGGTAAAGAATATTCGTTTAAATTTGGCACTAAATTTGTACGTGAATTAGACAAAGTGATGCCTTTCATCGATGGAAATATGGAATTCGGAATGGGACTCTCAGCAAAAGTCTTACCGGAATTACGTTCTTATAATGTCAACACGTTGTCACGAGTCTTAGAAATAGCAAATAGAACAGAAGAAGAAACTATTACGTTGG
>NZ_QNVY02000002.1 GCF_003314435.2 Flavobacterium petrolei
TTATAACCTCTTAAGGTGGTTATTGCGGCGGGGCTCACCTCTTCCCATCCCGAACAGAGTAGTTAAGCCCGCCTGCGCAGATGGTACTGCAGTTATGTGGGAGAGTATGTCGTCGCCTTTCTTTGAAGAATCCTCATCATTCAATTGATGAGGATTTTTTTTTTGTTTTAATGGTAAGAAGTTTCTGGGTATTGCCGGATCAATCCCATAACCTGTAGAGTAGATAAATTAAGAACATAAATTAGTGAGTCTAAATAGGAAGAATTCTATATTTCTTAAGCCTCTAAATTTGCTTCTGAACGTATTTATTTGCGCATTGAATGATTCAACAGAAGCTTTTTGTACTTCTATTATTAAAATACTGCAAAATAGTTTGTAATGATAGATTATGGTTCTTGGGATACTATTGAAAGCCTTAAATCCTGATTGAGTCACTTTTTTCTTGTCTTTTGCCTAGTTTAGTGTATGCGTATATTTTATTATTGGTGTTTTGAAATATATTTGATTATTCCGATGATACTTGGTATGCAAATTTTAAATCAGGATAAATTTTAAATAGTATTTTAGCTCTTTCTTTTTGATTTTCAGTCCTGTGATTTTCTCTTTTAGTGAGTAAGTATCTCATCCTAGCAAGAAGTTGGCTTTTAAAAAAGAGTTAAATTATTGGGTTACACGGATGCATTCGGCTACTGTATTCCAGTCTCTAACTACAACTTTGATAGTGGTAAAATCAATTCATCTTCTTCTTTTTAGTGAAGAAAAACTTTGTGTTCTCGAATTAGACAATCTTCAACTGCAATACTATAAAAAAACCTTTTTATTGTAATTTATCTCTTTAATGCTCAGTTGATGGTTTGTTGATTTCTTACAAATAGACATATAGTGTACTTTGATTTTGTTACACCGATTTAAGCTTAAAATAGCTAATAATGTAATCCGGTAATAAGAGACATGAAGTTATTGATAGTGATGTCATTAGTTATGCCTGTAATCCCAATGAGGTAACAAACTTTTTTTTGAGTAGCTTTTTTTTAATAATTCCACTCTATTTTGCCACTCAAGTTGACCAGCTATTTTTGACCAACACTGTTACTTTATTTGTTGGGATTTCCAATGCAAGTTGAAAGCATTTTGAATTGCTGCTATAATACCAGCTTCCATTCTTTTGTCACTAACATTTAGATTACATTGATTTTTTAAAGCACTTTTATTAAACTTATTATATTTTTTGCTGCGTGCTCTGCTTTGGATTTTTTGCATCTATATTTACAGACCTTGTTAGTGTTACCACTCCCTGTTGTACCATTACTCCACTTTCGGCAGCCTGCAAAAGAGGTTCCCAGTTGATTGCATCGACGACATTTTTCTGCAGTTCTTCATTGCTTTTCATTTTATAGCTTTTTTAGTTTATGATTAACTGTAAAGATGTACTACAACCATTTGGCCTGAAATGACCTTGCTTATTTAAAAAAGTAATTTTTATTATTTTGCGAATTGTTCAGTAATTCAAGCCCGTATTTGGCTGTAAAGTTATCTGTTTTGTCAAATGAATTAAAAAATAGTAAGAACCAAACCCAATATACAAACCTATAATACTCTTACTAGAGGAAGGGATTTGTTTCGTGTAGGATAACATAGATAGATAAATTCTTTGAACTGAAAAGACGTTATAAAAAGCTCTCTAAAAAATCTTACATAAATAAGAAAAATTTTCTAGGCAGAATTAACTAGTCTTTTATCTAGGCTATCATATTTAAAATTGGGTGTTTAAAAAAATATTATTTGGTTAGGACCTGATTTTAAAGATTATCAGGTGAAGTTTCTTCTCTTGACACAAACAATATTTAGCTTATTATTTATTTTTAGTAAACTAGTTTTACAAATTTGCACCATTATTAGGAATCAAAGAATGATAGCAATCATTTGAATCACTGATATGCAACACTTATCTAAGGTCGATCAATAATTGTGACGAGTAACACTATTGAGAATAATAGCGCATATTTTATAATTGCTAATTATAACGCAACTTTGCAGGTGTTATTAAATTAAATTATTGCGACTTTCGTCCTAGTCCGTCACGGACAATCTATTTATAATTTAGAAAATCGATTTACTGGAAACCTTTATTGGCCTGACACCATTGGAGTGTATGAAGCATAGCAGACGGGTAAAAAACTTATAGATTATCATCTTGATATAGCTTATTCTTCAATGATCAGAAGGGAACAATGTATGTTTAAAATCATTCCAAATATAATTGGACTAACTAGACTTTCGATTAAAAAAAATGGTGCTTCGAACGAAAGGATATATGGCAAAATGAAAGGTCTTAACAAGGATGACACCATTAAAGAATTTTGTACTGATTAAGTAGGAATTTGATGCAGAAGATATGCTGTAGCGCCACTAAACGGAGTAGGTCTAGCTGTAACCTTTAAAAGAACGGTTTCCTATTATAAATTTGAAATCGAACCTAAGCTAAGAAAGGGATAAAACATCTTGATCGCTGCTCCTGGCAACAGCTTGAGAGCGTTGATGATGTACTTAGAAGAAATAAGCCGATAGGATATTGAAAAAATCAATATCCTTACTGGTTACTTAGAAAATATTCCTTTGACACTCAATTGAAAACCTTATCTGTCCAATATTTATGAAATTGTAATTGCTACCCATTGTCTTCTTCTAGATCATTATGGGCATCGCCACCCAAACTATAACCGTTATTCTCTTCATCTTCACTGCCTGTATTTTCCATTGCATCATCTAGTTCAGATCCAGGAACATCTAAGTCAGAACCTGAAACATCCTCTCTGAAATTTTTTTCATTCCATTTGGATTCCGATTTCTTGATAAAAGGCTTCTTTTTTAAGACATCTTCAGGATCTATGTCCTTGGATTCAGTAAGCTTAGCATAGATGTTCTCGCTTATGGGGTAATTTAATGCAGCTAATTTTTCACCCTCTATTTTTGAAGATGTTAGATTTTTTTTATTGGTTTTCATACTGTTGAAATTTATGATTTAATTATAATTTTTTTGTTTTTTGATTTGCACTTGTAATCTATGGCTTGTCAATACTTTTCTTTATTTGTTCGTATTCTTTTAAACTAATAGAGCATGAAGCAAATCTTTTTTTAAGGATCTCTAGTGGCTTATCTATGGGGTTTCTTTGCCTAAAAATGGTATAAGCGATTGCAAAAACCTAAAAAAAGTATTAACCATAACACCCACCAATAAAATTCATTCCTGCTTAATAGTGGTCGTAATACATGTTGCTTGTTTTAAAATTGCTGTTGCATAGTATCTTTATGTTGTAATTGTCACAGCTATTTTGTGGCGGTTTTTGTGATGATGTTTTTTAATTTCAGTGACAGATTGCTGTCTGTATTTTTCTACAGTTAATCGAGCCATCAAATAGCTTACAGTTGATTCAGCTCCTTGATTAAGATTGATATACTTATCTTCTAAACCGTCATAACAACCACCGGTGCAAGGATTATAAATAATCTGATGCAAATGATTATTTCCAAGAAACCAACTAAAGGCTATTTCCATCTTTTGCTGATAAGAATTATTTTTAAAAGTATCATAAAATTTAGCTAGAGCCATAATAGTATAGGCTACATCAATGGGTTGTTCCCCTCCAATGACGTCCATATAAACTGCTTTGTCATTATGCAACCAGCCCTTATTAGAAATGACCTTAATACTATTTTTAGTAAATATTTTTGAAAGTAAAAAATCGAATGATTCTTTTGCAACTTCTTTGTAAATCATTTCGCCGGTAGTCAAATACGAGCAAAGCATGGCTTCAGGTAAAATACTGTTACCATAGGTCATATAACTCTCAAACCAATGCCAGCTTGCTTTCGATTCGTGTCTGTACATTTGTACTAATCGGTTTGCTAATGCTTTGATTAACATTTTGTTTTCAACAAGCATCTCTTTTTTACCACCATAATAGATTCCTTTTATTGTAAAAGCCATCGCCCTTGTAGAATGCATTTGAACTGCACTTGTTAAAGCAGACTGCATTGTTTTCCTCGCTTTTGAGATTAGTATTTCGGGTAATATATCACTCAAAGAAATCATGAACCCTAGAGCCCATATTGCTCGTCCGTTGGAATCTTCTAAATTTTCGCTGTTCTGTTTGGTAAATTTTTTAGCCTCATTCACATAGTTTAAAAATGTGCCGTTTTCTTGTTGACAAAAGTGAATAAACTGATAATATTGGTCAATATAAGTTAAGTCGTCAAGATTATTGGTCAATTCAAAATGTTGGCAAATAGCTACTAAAGCACGTGCATTATCATCGAGAGTATATCCGCTTTTTAAATCGGGTTTATTGATTATCGAAAATTGGATCATTGCAAATGACGTTGTCAATTCTTTCAAATGGTTTAAGTTTATTGCAGGTTTTATATAATTTACTTTTAACTTTTTGTTTAGAAACCTTTTAAATAATGTAGCATGTGCAATTGCTGAATTTTCCCAAGCTGTTGGTGCCATTTTGTGAATACCATTATTTGAAATTTCTTTACACAATTGCGGATTATCCAACAGTAATGTAACTTGCGTTGCTAGTTGTTCAGAGTTTTCAAAGTCAATCGTAATTCCCCCCTTGTTTTGTACTATTTCAGTTGCATGCGGTATTGGGGTAGAGATTACCGGGCAGCCACAACTTATAGCATATGAAAATGTACCGCTTACCGCTTGATTAGGGTCTTTCGAAGTAAAAAGATAAATATCAGTAAGTTGTAAATAGTCCAATAATTCTTCAAGTGGTAAAAATGAATTGATAAATTTCACATGGTCTTGTAAACCTAGTGTTTCAATTTTTTGTTCTAAACTGTGGCGGTATTTTTCGCCTTCTTCTAAAACTACTGATGGATGAGTTTTACCAATTATCAAGAACAAAACGTCTGGGTTTTTTTCAATAATGGCAGGCATTGCGTCTAATGTTGTTTCGATTGATTTTCCGGAACTCAGTAAACCAAATGTGGAAATTACTTTCCTGCCTAACAAATTGTATTTTTCTTTTAAAACTTCTTTATCGGTATGTTTCACTAAATGTGTGCCGTGCGGGATAACAGAGATTTTCTCCATTGTAATTCCGTAATCCTGATGGAGTAATTTGGCAGAATTATTGGTCATTACTATAAAGGAAACAACATTAGCATTTATTTGTGCAATGTTTTTTTTTAATAGTGAATCAGGATTTGGTAAAACAGTATGAAAAACAATGATGATACTTTTTTTGGTCGCCTTTAAAAATTGAACAAAATCAGTTTCATTAGTTTTGAATAGGCCAAATTCATGCTGAATCAGAACTAATTCTAGAGATGTGTTACTATTTATTTCTTCTGCTAGTTCACAATACGAATTTTCATTATCTGTTTCTAAGATAGATACAACCTCTTTTCCATAGTTGTATTTGTGGTTTTTCGTTTCTAAAGCTGCAATTTTTATATCAAATGTATTTTCAAATTTGTTGTTTAATGCTAAAATTAAATCTTGTGAATAGGTAGCAATACCACATTCGCGTGGCGGATAGGAAGTAATAATTAAAATTTCGGACCTATTACTATTTTTCTTTTTTTGTTCTGGAGTCTTAATTGAGCTGAAAACGGTTTCGTTTATAGCTACATATCCATCTTTGTGATTTGACCTTACATTATTTATCATCTTGTTTTTTATAAAGCATTAATTCATTTATTAATTTTGATAAGGAAACAGAGGCACAGGCGATTCTTTCGTCTGCAGCTCCATAATAGATATATAGAGTGTCGTTAAATACGGCTGATCCCGTAGGAAAGCACACATTATTAACTTCGCCTTTCAGTTCCCAATTTAGTTCTGGTTTAAACAGCGGATATGGGAGGCGTGAAATTTCTTTTTGTGGATTTTCAAGATCAAGCAAAGCCGCACATGCTGAATAAACATAACCATTAAGGCTATCTTTTACACCATGGTATATTAACAGCCAGCCGTGATCAGTTTCAATTGGAGGACATCCACCTCCGACATAACTAATTTCATGGTCAAATTTTGAAGTAAGAACTACATGGTCATTAAAATGGCTCAAGTAATCTTTATAGAACACATCTGTCAAATCTTTCAAATCATCTACACCTACAACAATCTGAACTTCAGGTCTTATTCGGTGTAGGAAGTAAAATTTACCTCTTATTTTTCTGGGAAAAAAAATAACATTTTTGTCCCAAACGAGGTATTTTTTTTTGTCTTTCTCTAAAGTTCCTGTGTGCTCGTTGTAGCGAAAATATTTAGTATTGATGGGGCTTTCTTCTTCTGCAAATTGATCAAATTCTGCAAAAGTGATTTGAGGTACTATTACTCCTTTTTTTTCAAAATGTACAAGATCTTTTGAAACGGCAAGACATCCTAAGGCATTGATTCCATCAAAACCTGTATAGGTCAAATAGTAGAGGTCTTCAATTTTTACAATTCTAGGATCCTCCATTCCGTGGCTTTCATAATCAAATTCAGGAACGATAAGTGATTTTTTATTTCTGTCTACCAACAATAAAGGACCTTCTAGCATACAATATCCTATGGATGAATGGTTGCCTTCCCTGACAGCACGATAAAAGAGATGGACAAAATTACCTTCCTTTATAGCAGCAGGGTTCAGTACACCTTCATTTTCAAATGGAAGTATGGTTTTTGTTAGTAGTACACCTTCTTTTTTGACTTGTATCATTTTTCCTTGTTTTTTTTATATTTTATGCTTGTTTTAAACTTTTTATAAAACGAACGATCACGGAATTGTTACCTATTTTTTGCCTTTTAAGGTTTCAAGAAGCAATTTTGCCGTTGCTGCTGATGAGGCTTGATTTTGTCCAGTAATTAGCAATCCGTCTTGTTTTACATAGGATTCCAAACCGTTACCTTTGCTGTAATGAGCACCGTTTTTAATCAGTTCATCTTCAAGTAAAAATGGCACTACCTTTGTTAATTTCAACGCTTCCTCTTCGGTATTAGAAAAGCCAGTAAGTTGTTTTCCTTTGACCAAAGGTTCGCCATTTTTTGCTTTTACATTGACTAAAGCAGCAGGAGAATGGCATACGAAAGCGATTGGCTTTTGATGGTTATAGAATCCTTCAATAAGATTGATAGAATTTTCATCAGTTGCTAAATCCCAAAGCGGACCATGACCGCCAGGGTAAAAAACGGCATCATAATCCTCTTGATTTATAGCGCTTAGTTTTAATGAATGTGATACAAGGTCTATGGCAATAGAGTCTTTATAGAATCTTTTGGTGTCCGCAGTTTGCGCATCTTCGGCTTCGCTTTTTGGATCAACAGGCGGTTGACCACCTTTTGGTGAGGCAATGGTTATTGTTGCTCCCGCATCTAAAAAAACAAAATAGGGTGCAGCAAATTCTTCAACCCAAAACCCGGTTTTTTCACCACTTGTTCCTAAATCTGCATGTGAGGTAAGTACGATTAGTATTTTCATATCAGTTGTTTTTTTATTTTTTATTTGAAAAAAGAGATTTGTTTGTGAGCTTTTCTTGTTCAGTTTTTAACTTTTTTTACAGTTGTATTCATGTTTATTGGCGCATTTGGCGCTTCAAATACAAGGAACTAAAAAAAAAATTTTCAGAGTAAGGGTGTTTAATTTATAGTTATTTATTCGGCTTTTCTTAAAAGAGACTTTTCATTAATTATAGAAGCAAGATTTAACTTAAAAGCACTTGGTTTAAATCACGATTAACATACTTTTAAAAGTATTTCCAGATAATGCTAAAAACTATTTATTACTCATTTACGTTAATATGTTTGAAATATTCTCTAATAAATTCCTGTTGCTAATTATCGGGCTGGTTATCAGTATCGATACTTTCTGTTTTTATATTGTCAAAATGATGCTTTTCTTTTAAAAAATCAAGTAGTTCCGACTTTGTATTGCTTGGACCAAAAAAGTAAAACTTCCTCAAAATCTTCAATTATGCTCGCTAACTTTTATAGTAATAATTCTGTCTTTGCTATTGTTGTTTGTTGTGCATTTCGCTTTCACTTGTTGCAAGGTTTCCTGTTTGTCTTGAACATCAAAATGAAGTAAAATTGCTTCTGTAGCCTTAAGCCAATCAGTGAAGTCTATGATTTCTGCATTGGCGCGATTCATACAAATGCATAGTTTTTAAATTATTTTCATTTTGTATTATTTAGTCTTCTTTAATTAATAATTAATTATCAACATTTATAACTACTGTTGCTTTCCACGCTATACGGCTAGCAAGCTCTTTCTGATAGGAATAATCAACAGTTCCTTTTAAGATTATATTGTATTTAGAAATTACTACTTCAATTTTTTTTACAATCTAAATTGCGATTGTTTTGTAGTGCTATCTGGAGAGTTAGTTTATCTATTTGACCTTTATTTTGAGATTTTATAGAGATAGCATTACGTACGCATTTTACACCAATTAGGTTCGTTATTATTAATTTGGCGGCTTCTTTTTGATAGTTCCATTCTATTTCTCCAGAAAGGGTAACCCATCCATTGATCACCTTGACTTTAATGGTATCGTTTAATGTATTCCAATTCCCTCTGAAAATCATTAGTATTTCATTAGTAATTTCATTATATTTTTTCTCTTCCCATCCGTTTAATAGGAGAACAATTTCATTACTTGTTGATTTTACACCTATAACCTCTCTTGCTATGTTTTAGGCTTTTATTTACTTTGTATAATGCTCAACTATATCACTAAGCATTATTATATCATTATTTGGAATCACTACTATTTTACAATGATAAATAGCTGATGCTTGCTGTAAGCTATGTATTACATGCTCTTGTAAAATTCCATCAGTTTTCATTTTTTCTATATTGTGCTTTTAAATGTTTTATCATTCTTTGCTAAGGCAAAGTTGGAATAAATAGCAGGAGAAAGAAATGAGCTAGAGAGGTACTTTATGTGATTCATATCACTTATTATAACTATTAAAGGAGTGAATTTTACAATATATAACCCTTATCGTGAAAGTATTTAGGGGCTGGTTTAAGTTATCTTTACAAGTAAACAACGCTCATTGGATATACAAGTTATGGAAAACGCTACCTTACTACATGCCCTCGTATACAATGCCATTGACGGCATAATAATTATGGATGATGTTGGAATTATAGAAAGCATTAATCCAGTGGCATGCAAACTATTTGCTTATACAGAGCAAGAAGTTTTAGGAAACAATATCTCAATGCTAATGCCTAATGGAGATAAAGAATCAAACGATTACTACCTTCAGCATTATAAAAGTACCAATCAAGCTCAGATCACAGGCATTGGAAGAGAACTCATAGGAAGAACTAAAGAGGGATACCAATTTCCTTTTAAACTTGGTGTAAGCGAAGTAAAGTATGCTGGAAGAAGAATTTATGCCGGATTTATACATGATCTTACAAAACAAAAAAAAGATGAGATACGTTTGAAAAATTACGCATCTCATTTGGAAGAGCTTGTTGAGCAACGTACAAAGACCTTGAAAGAAACTATTAAAGCACTTGAAAAATCAAAAGAAAAAGTGAGTATAACTTTAGAAAAAGAAAAGGCGCTGAGTAAATTAAAAAACCGTTTTTTATCAATGGCTTCTCATGAGTTCCGTACACCATTGAGTACAGCACAATTATCAGCTTCACTTATTGAAAAATATGCAGAACCATTAGAAAACCCCAATATCGTTAAACATGCAGGAAAAATAATTAATGCTGTAACAAATTTGACTACCGTGCTAAATGATTTTTTGTACATAGAAAAATTAGAAGTAGGTAAGGTAAAGGCAAATCTAACTTGTTTTGATTTGGAGCAATTAGCCCAAGAAATTACAGAAGAGATGCAATTATTGTCAAAAGGAGAACAGCAAATTCACTTTTCACATTATGGTGTTCAAAAGCGAATCAAATTGGACCAGAATTTAATTAAGAATAGTGTTATTAATTTAATTACTAATGCTATAAAATATTCTAGTGATACCTCTCGAATAGATTTTACAACCGAAATTAATGATTCGCATTGTATCATTAAGGTAAAAGATGAAGGAATAGGTATTCCTGAAAAAGACCAAAAGCATTTATTTAAGCCTTTCTTTAGAGCACATAATACGGGAAACATTCCCGGAACCGGACTTGGTTTAAATATTGTCGCCCGGTACATAGCTCTTATGGAGGGAGAAATTTCTTATAGTAGTGTTATAGATAAAGGAACATTATTTACGTTAACATTTTCAAATACATGAGCAAAATACTAGTAATAGAAGATAATAAAGAAATAAGGGATAATATAGTTGAAATACTTGAATTAGCCAATTATGAAGTTACCGTAGGTAAAAACGGCAAACAAGGTCTTGAAATTGCTATGACAGATATACCAGATATTATTTTATGTGATATTATGATGCCCGACCTGGATGGTTATGATGTATTATACCTTATTAATAAAAATGCTGAAACATCCAATATTCCTTTTATTTTTATTACTTCTAAATCGGAACGACTTGATTTACGTAAAGGAATGGAAATGGGCGCCGATGATTACCTTACCAAGCCATTTGGAAGATTAGAACTCTTAAATGCAATCGAAATCAGATTAAAGAAAAAAGACTTGCAGCATGATTTTTATAGCAGATCGCTAGAACAACTCGATAATCTAATTCCTAAAAACGAAGGATTGATTGAATTAAAAAAAATCATTGCCGAACGTAAAAGTAGGTTATTCAAGAAGAATCAAGTGGTATATTATGAAGGGGATAGTGCTACAGGTATTTATTTAGTGCTTTCAGGGAAAATTAAGACGATAAAGATGACTGAGGAAGGACGTGAACTAATGACGGGTATTTATCAGACAGAAGATTTTTTTGGGAATAATGTTATCCTTTGCAATAAACCATACGATGATACTGCAACTGCTTTAGAAGACAGTTCTTTATTCTTTTTTCCTAAATCACAGTTTGATGAGTTATTACGGCTTTATCCAGATGTTTCAGGAAAGTTTCTTGAAATTCTATCCAATGAAATCCGTAATAAAGATGCGTACCTCTTGCAACTCGCCTATCAATCAGTACGGAAAAGAATTGCAGAAGCGATACTACGTATGTTTAAAAAAAGCAACAGTGCAATTGACAGTGTTAGTATCAGCAGGGATGATCTTGCTGCATTGTCCGGAACAGCCATTGAAACGGTTAGCCGCACACTTACAGAATTTAAAAATGAAGGTCTAATTGAAAAAAAAGGGCGTTTGTTAAAAATCCTGAATCATGATAAAATTAGTAAAATGATAAATTAGGATCTGGAAGCTCGCACTGCAGGGTACTTTTCTTTCAGGTAGTTCCCTTTTTTCTAAAATTAATTTTAGGATAATAAATCCTATCATTCCTGCTGCTATTGCGCAAATTCCGGTGCTTTTAATTACCTAATTTCAATTCAAAATGGCTACTACATTTTTTACTAAAAATTACTCTTTTTCATTTGTTAATTAGTATTCAAATATTCTTCAATATTACCCTTTATTTATCCCTCTTTTTTTTCTCAAAGATTCTTTGGATATGCAAATGAAAACTGCACATTAAGTTAGGCTATATTTTTGTAATTAATTTGATCGTTAAATTCTTCAATAGTTGTATCATTCAAAGCAGAGTGCGTTCTTTTTCCGTTATGTCAAATTTCAAAATATTGCTTCACAGTTCGCTATCGCTCGGGTATTGAAATTTTATAACCAATACTCCGAAGTGCTATTGTTATTATAGGACTTCGTTATCGTTGCTGGCTTGCAGTGATTGTTGTTTTTTGCATCGGTAACATCTTCCATTCCTCACTTGAAACACTTTCACTTTTTTTTAATTGGTTATAGTTGTTCATTGTTTTGAATGAAACTATAAATCATCGAGCACTCTTGGAAAAAAGGGCAATTTCTTTTTTAATGTATCTCAATATAAATCAGCGTTTTGAGTCTTTTTTCCAATTCGTTAATTTTTCTAGTTCGGGACTTAGTTTTAAATTTCCTTTTCCAGGAAAGCTCCTTTCTCGAAACATCTCGAATTTTTTGCGCCAATTATACAACTAAGGTACTGTTACTCTTTATAAGCTAAGATTATTTGTTAACTCTGTTTGATTGCTAAGTTAGCATGTCCACATAGGAAATCTATGCTTCTTCCATAGTGTGATACACGTTCATTACATCATCATCTTCCTCCAGTTTTTCAATTAGCTTTTCGATGTCAGCCATTTCTGCTTCTGATAATTTCTTTGTGATCTGCGGAATTCTTTCAAATCCAGAAGAAAGAATTTCCAATCCTCTATTTTCTAATTCTTTCTGGATGGTTCCAAAACTTCCAAAAGGAGCGTAAATCAATATACCGTCTTCGTCTTCAAAAATTTCCTCAGCACCAAAATCGATTAATTCTAACTCTAATTCTTCAGGATCAATTCCGTTTGCTGGAATTCTAAAGTTGCAGGTGTGATCAAACATAAATTCTACAGAACCTTGCGTTCCCATAGTACCATTACATTTGTTAAAATAACTTCTAACATTAGCTACCGTTCTGTTATTATTATCAGTTGCAGTTTCAACCAGAATTGCAATTCCATGAGGCGCATATCCTTCAAATAATACTTCTTTATAATTGGCTGTGTCTTTATCAGTTGCTTTTTTAATGGCGCGTTCCACATTTTCTTTCGGCATATTTACGGCCTTAGAGTTTTGGATAACGGCTCTTAATCTGGAATTGGCATCAGGATTTGGTCCGCCTTCCTTTACAGCCATTACAATATCTTTTCCAATTCTGGTAAATGCCTTAGCCATTGCTGACCAACGTTTCATTTTTCTTCCTTTTCTAAACTCGAACGCTCTTCCCATTTTATTTCTTATTTTGAACTGCAAAAATACAGTTATTAGTTATTTTTTCAAATATTTTTGTTAATCAATTGGAACGTGTTTCGAAATAAAATTTGTTCCGGTTGTATTCCAGTTATTGATAGCGTTGGAGCGCTCTGTATTGAACTTTGTATTCAGTTTGTTGTAAGTTCCTAGTTCTTTATTCAAAATGTTTACAAGCGAATTAAAATTATCAATTTCTGCTTTAGATCTTGCATTTGCGGCTTTGTCGTCCATAATTTTTTTGCTTTCCTGAAATTTTTGGTTCAGCATCATAAAAGCAACAACTCCCGGTACAAATTCTAACGCTTCTTTTTTACTGAATTCCAATACTTTTTTGGTAGCATTTACAAGCATTAAATCGTTTTTATAAGGTTGAAATGTCTTTAGTTTTTCAAAACCCTCATTCGAATATTGTTCCAGAGCATTGCTGTTTTGTTGAATTGCATTCAAATTGTTATCAGCAATTGCTTTCATCAATACCGATTCTGTGAAATTCACTTTAAAAAAGATTAGATATAATTGGGTGTGATTTTCAAAAACCTCGTTAGATATTTTCATTTTCTTACCCAATTCACTTTTATCTTCCCCAATTTGAATCCCATATTTAGTCGCAAATCTTTTTTGGTTGACATTCAATTTATCGACTTCTTCATTAATTTTAGTATTGACTAGATCTCTTGCCATAATAAATGCTTCCATAAAGTCATAGGATTGCTCTGCAACTTCCTGCATGTTTATTATTTTCTCATATTCCTGATTGATTTGCTTTTCAGAAATTGCGAGATAGGTTAGGAGCTGGTTTTTATATTCCATATCACCTTTGTAACCGTCTTTCAGTGCTTCTATTTTTTTAGTTGCATTCTGTATGCTTTTCACCAACGTTTTTCGTGTCACATCAATTTTTCGGGCATTCTTGCTGTGTGCCACTGCCGAAGTGTATTTCCAAGTTGTGCGGGAAATTATATCAGTTTCCTTGCTGATATAATTCAAATAGTCAACAGGTGTTTTGAATTCCTGAGCATTAGTAAACGTTGTAACGAGCAAAAGTAAGAGCAGGGTAAAGGTTGATTTCATATTTTAGGGTTGACTTATTTGATTAGAGTTCTGTAATCATTCAGTATTGCAATTGCTTCTTCTAAATACGGACTGTTTTTTAAATTTTTAATTTTGTAAGTATTACTTTCTTGCTGAAAAGTATCGAATTTTAAATTCTCTACATCATAGGAAGTATTCGAAAGAGTAAAATCACTTTCACTTTCTACTATTTTTTTGACTTTTCTCCATAGGGAGTCAATTTCATGTACATCATCAAACACATCTTTAAAAACTAATCGTGTTGGTTTTTTAGGATTGTTATAAAGTGCATTAATCTGTTCATTAGCTGTATTAATTTCGTTAAAACGAACATTTGCTTTTACTCTTTTTTGGCTTAATGCTGTTAGTTGTGGGAAATAAGTTCGTGGCAAAGGACTGAATCTCGCTTTGGTAGTAATGATATCATTTTTCAAAGCTGTTTTGTAACTGTCTTCACGAGGAGTAATACTGTCAAATAAAATCGGTAGCGCAATATCTGGTATAATTCCTTGTATTTGATGGCTTTTGCCGGAAACTCTGTAGAATTTTTCAATTGTTACTTTTACAAAATCCTGTTGGTTTTTTTCGTCCAAAGGCAAAATAGCCTGCATCGTAGCTTTTCCTAACGAAGTGCTCCCGATAATCATTCCGCGGTTGTAATCTTGAATAGCAGCTGCAAAAAACTCGCTTGCTGAAGCGGAATTCCCATTTATCAGCACTACTAAAGGACCATTGTAAACGCTGCCACGATTAAAATCCTTCAAGATAGTTTGCTGGTCTTTGCTGTCTACTAAAACCGATAAAGGACCTATGTCGATAAACATTCCCGCTAATTTAATCGCTTCCTGAATAGCGCCACCACCATTATTCTGGAGGTCAATCACTAATCCTTTAATGTTGTCTTTTTGAAGTTTTACAATTTCTTTGGCAACATCATCAGCGCATCCTTGAACGGAATTTCCATCAAAATTCGAATAAAAACTGGGAATATTGATATAACCTATTTTAGCTTCTTTTTCGGCAATAAAACTATACACTACATTATTTGTCGCTTTCATTACTTGCTTTCGAAGAAATACAATCATGACAGCTCCGTTTTTTTTCTGAATGGTTAATTCTATATCAGTATTGGAATCTAAAAAAATTAATTCTCCAATTTTTTCAATGGAAGAACAGGAAACGGTATAGCTAATGCCTTTGGTATTGGAAACGGCCAGAATGGTGTCATCTTTTTCAAACTTACCAGTCTTTGCAGCGGGACCGCCCGGAACTATTTCCTGCACAACGATTTCTTCTTTTTCATTAAAACCTACATTTAGGCCTAATGATAGCGTGCTGGTAGACAAACCCGACATGAAGCTTGATTTTGCAGCTAAAGAAAAATAATTCGAATGTGGGTCAAAATAGGTACAAAACAAATTCAAAAAAGTATTCTGTAAATCACTTTCTATTCGGCCTTTAGTCTCTAAAATACTGTTTACCTGACACAAATTAGCATCAAATAACTTTATTTTAGTTGTTTTTTCGAGAGTGGAGAAATTTTGATTTAACGAATCTAAATTTGAACTTAGCTTTGAAATATCTTCCAGGATATCATACCGAATTCTCTTTTTCCAAACACGTTCTAAATCTGTTGCAACTAAATCAAAAGGAAATTTTTTCTTCGAAAATTTTACAGAATCATTTGACTTGTAATCAAATGGTTCTTTTTGTATTTTCTCTAAAACTTTCTTTTTTCTGTTTAAAGCCAAAGTGTATGCAGCAACAAAATCATTCATAAACGAACAATTGTTTTGCAATAAGTAATTGTCCAGTTGGAGTCTGTGTTCGCAAAGTTTTTCATATTCAATTTTGGTGAATAAGTTTCGGTTCGAATCCAAAGCATCCAAAAAACTATCAAAAACAAAAACCGATAAACTGTCGTCTATCGGTTTTGGTTGATAATGTTCACGTTGTAATAATGTGTTTATTTTAGAAAGTGTTTCACAAGTTTTTGCGTCATTTTGACCAAAAAGTGAAAATGTAGTAAGCAAAATTGCTAGTGAAAGTTTGTTCATTTATTTTTATTTCTTGTAAAAAGGTAATTTTACCACTTTGGCAGGAACATCATTTTTACGGATTCGGATGAAGATATCGCTTTCCAAAGCGCTGTTTTCAACAGTTACATAACCCATTCCAATTCCTTTATTCATCGATGGCGACATCGTTCCTGAAGTTACAATCCCGATCACGTTTCCTGAAGCATCTACAATTTCGTAATCGTGTCTTGGCACCGCACGCTCTTGCATTTCAAAAGCAACTAGTTTTCTGGTAACTCCTGCTTCTTTTTGTTTTTTTAGATTTTCAGAATTAGTAAATTCTTTTGTGAATTTTGTGATCCATCCCAATCCAGCTTCCAGTGGAGAAGTAGTGTCGTTGATGTCATTTCCGTATAAACAAAAGCCCATTTCCAATCGTAACGTGTCACGAGCCGCAAGACCAATCGGCTTGATGCCAAAAGCCGCACCCGCTTCAAAAGCTTTATTCCAAATTTGTTCTACTTCTGAATTTTTACAATAAATCTCAAAACCTCCAGAACCGGTATACCCTGTAGCCGAAATAATTACGTTTTCAATACCGGCAAATTCACCCACTTCAAAATGGTAATACGGAATCGCAGATAAATCTTTTGAAGTCAATGATTGCATTGCTTCAACCGCTTTTGGCCCTTGAATAGCTAATAAAGAATAATCATCCGATAGGTTTTTCATCTCCACGCCCAAATCATTTTGAGCCGAGATCCAATCCCAATCTTTATCAATATTCGAAGCATTTACGACTAATAAATATTGCTCCTCTTTCATTTTATAAACTAGCAAATCGTCTACAATTCCACCATCATTATTTGGCAAACAAGAATATTGCGCTTTTCCAATGGTCAAAGTCGAAGCATCATTTGAAGTCACTTTTTGAATTAATGCCAATGCATTTGGACCCGTAAGCAGGAATTCACCCATGTGAGATACGTCAAAAACACCCACGGCATTGCGCACCGTTTCGTGTTCTGCATTCACTCCTTCATATAAAATAGGCATATTGTATCCGGCAAACGGAAGCATTTTTGCTCCCAAACTCTCGTGTATGTGCGTAAGCGCAGTATTTTTCATTGTATTTATGTATATAAATTGACTGGGCTAAATTATCAATTTTATTTCGGGTAACAAAGTTGTGAAGGGCAAAGTTTGAGGCTTCAAACGTTTTCGAAAGAAACGATACTTTATTCTCTCGGTTTATAGGCGGTACATAAAAACAAAATTGGCTATAAACTAATTTTTAGACTCTAATTACTCACAATTATTGTTAAATAAACCTTCTATTTTTAGGAAATAGAATGAGGTTTTCTTGGATTTAATTTTTAAATTGTTTTTTTTCATTCGATAAATCTAATTGGTATTTTATAAAAAGACCTCTAAAGTTGAAAACTTTAGAGGTCTTTAATTTATAATGATTTACAGAAAGTAAAGCGCTGAATTTTTAGTAGTTAGATAAAGTTAGGGATTCTAATTTTTGTAGGCTAATATATTTGTATGTTAGAATGTTACGTAAAAGACAATGCTTTTACCAAATCTTCTTTTTTATTCCTGCTTAAAGGAATTTTTGTAATACCAATTTCAGCGAATTTGCTGTTAAAGCGTTCAACTTTGTCTATGTTTATAATATAGGATTTGTGTACTCTAATGAATTTTTCTTTTGAGAGATCGTTTTCAAAGGATTTCATGGTTGAAAGAACTAAATTACTGTCATCTTCAGTAACTACCTTTACATAATCGCCAAAAGCTTCAATCCATTTTATTTTTGAAGTAAAAATCTTCAATTTTTTTAAGTTACTTTTTATGAATATGTGTTCACCTTCTTCCTCTTTATTTTCTTTTTTGAGCAAATGAAAATCTATTGCTCTTTTAACCGACGCATTAAAGCGATCGATTGCAATTGGTTTTTGAAGGTAATCAGTAGCATCATAATCAAATGCTTTCATGGCATATTCAGCCTTTGAAGTAATGAAAATAATTTGTGGTTTTACTTTTAATCCATCCAAGAAATCAAAGCCACTAATAACAGGCATCTCGATATCAAGAAAAATTAAATCCACATTATGGATAGACATACAACTTCTTGCTTCGATTGCATTAGAAAAATCACCTATTAAGTTTAAATTTTGATGATTATTAACTAACTTAGCGATAATCATTCTTTGGATAGAACTATCATCCACCACGACACAGTTTAGTTTCATAATTTTGTATTTTAGATTTGGCTACGTAAACATAATACTTTTTTATTAAAAAAAAATTATCAGAGCCGATTTTTTTTACCATACATCGAATAAAATGAAATAAGTGTTGTTTGCTAAGAATTATTGATTACTTTTGCAGCCAAAATAACAAATAAAATATATTTTTATGAATCATTATGAAACTGTTTTCATTTTAAATCCCGTTTTATCTGAAGTTCAGGTAAAGGAAACAGTAAGCAAATTTGAAGATTTTCTTACTAGTAGAGGAGCAGAAATGGTGTCGAAAGAAGATTGGGGTCTTAAAAAAATGGCTTACGAAATTCAAAACAAAAAAAGTGGTTTTTACCACCTTTTCGAATTTAAAGTATCTGGAGAAATTCTTATTGCTTTTGAAACTGAATTTAGACGTGACGAAAGAGTTATGCGTTTCTTGACTGTTAGTCTTGATAAACATGCTATTTCTTGGGCTGAAAGAAGAAGAACTAAATTAAAATCTACAAAAGCTTAATTATCATGGCAACATTACAACAATCGGCTTCAGGAAAAAAAGACGGAGATATCAGATATCTTACTCCTTTAAATATAGAAACAAACAAAACTAAAAAGTATTGTCGTTTCAAAAAATCAGGTATCAAATATATTGATTATAAAGATGCTGATTTCTTATTGAAATTCGTAAATGAGCAAGGGAAAATTCTTCCTCGTCGTTTAACAGGAACTTCATTAAAATACCAAAGAAAAGTTTCAGTTGCTGTGAAAAGAGCACGTCACTTAGCTTTAATGCCATATGTGGCTGATTTACTAAAATAATAATTTAACTCAGTTGTTGGTTTTCTGAAACATGAAACCTAACTTCTATAACAAAGGACAACAACATGGAACTTATATTAAGACAAGACGTTCAAAACTTAGGATTTAAAGATGATATTGTATCGGTAAAAAACGGTTACGGTCGTAACTTTTTGATCCCACAAGGTCATGCACATTTAGCTACTTCTTCTGCAAAGAAAGTATTAGCTGAAAACCTAAAGCAAAGAGCGCACAAAGAAGCTAAAGTGGTAGCAGATGCAAAAGCATTAGCTGAAGCTTTGAAAGCTATCGAAATTAAAATCTTCGCAAAAGCAGGTGGTGAAAAATTATTCGGTTCAATCACGAATATTGATATCGCTGAAGCTTTAGCTAAAGGTGGACAACAAATCGAAAGAAAATTCATCACTAGCGGAATCGTTAAACGTACTGGTAAATATAATGCTAGTGTTCGTTTGCACAGAGATGTTATTGTTGAATTAGATTACGAAATTGTTGCTGAAAAATAATTTTTAGTTAACATATTGTTAATAAAATATAAAAAATCACTCTTCGGAGTGATTTTTTTTTGTTTAATTTCGCGCCACAAACAACACAAATTCAAACAAATGAGAAAATTAATTACATTATTACTAATTTTTAGTAGTTTTTACTCAGTGATTGGGCAAACAACTACTTCAAGTATTAAAGGACTTGTGAAGAGCTCCAACAACGAGACGCTGCCCGGAGCTACAGTGCTGGCAATTCATACTCCAACCGGATCTAAGTATTCCGCTTTATCAAATGAAGATGGAAGGTTTAGTATGTTGAATATGAGAATTGGTGGTCCTTACAAAATTATAGTAACTTTTGTAGGTTATCAAAGTGAAGAATTCAATGATGTTTATCTTGATTTAGGGAAGGTTTTTAGTCTGGATGTTCTTTTGAAAGATGAAAGTCAGAAATTAGATGAAGTGAAAGTTACTGGTGCAAAGAATAAAGTTTTTTCAAGTGGACGAACCGGTGCCGAAACAACTGTTGGACGCAGAGAATTGACTACATTACCGTCAATATCAAGATCAGCTTCAGATTTCACCAGACTAGAGCCTACTGCAAGTGGTGGTTCTTTTGGTGGTAGAAATGACAAGTTTAATAATTTCTCTTTAAACGGAGCTGTATTTAATAATCCTTTTGGGTTAGATGCTGCAACTCCTGGAGGACAAACCGGAGCTCAGCCAATCTCATTAGACGCAATTGAGCAAATCCAAGTGGCTACGGCTCCTTATGATGTGACTTTATCAGGTTTTACAGGAGCATCGGTGAATGCAGTTACGAAGTCAGGAACAAACGAATTTCATGGTACAGCGTACGGTTTTTTTAGAAACCAAGATATGACCGGAAACAAAATAAAAGGAGAAAAGATCTTCGTTCCTTCGCTAGAGCAAAATCAAGCTGGTTTTAGTATTGGTGGACCAATTGTTAAAAATAAATTATTCTTTTTTACAAATTTTGAAATCGATAAACGTAGTGATTCAGGATCAAATGTTGTTGCAAATGATGGTAATAGCACAATAGGAGTAAATGAATCTAGAGTATTAGCAACAGATTTAATGTATGTTTCTACTGAATTGGGAAAATTAGGTTATAATTCGGGTTCTTATCAAGGTTTCACCCATTACTCCAATTCTAATAAAGGAATTGTAAAGTTTGATTGGAATATTAATGACGATCATAAATTGGCTGTTATTTATAATTTCCTTGATGCGTCCAAAGACAAACCTGCACATCCTACGGCTATTCGTCGTAGAGGACCAGATAATAATACAATGCAATTTGAAAATTCTGGATATCAAATTAATAACCAAATTAGTTCATTTTTAGTTGAATTGAATTCTAAATTTACAGAAACAATTTCTAATAAATTGCAAGTGGGTTATACTCATTTTAATGATTTTAGAAATCCTTTTTCTGCTCCTGCTCCAGTTATTAGTATAACAAAAGACGGTTCGCCATATATTATTGCTGGACACGAACCATTTTCTATCAATAACAGATTGGATCAAAAAGTATTGCAAATTACTGACAATATGAACATTGTAAGAGGAAATCATACCTTTACTGCTGGTTTTTCTTTTGAAAAATTCATTTTCAAAAATTCATTCAACTTAAAAGGGTATGGTTTTGATGTTTTTGGAAGTGTTGATATGGCTGGATTTACAGACAATATAAACAATGGATATTATGCAACAGCTTTTGCAAATGCCCAAGCTACTTTTGATGCCAAAAATAAATTAGAAGCAGGAACTGATGGAGGTTGGAATTTATCAGAAACTACTGTTGGTCAATTGGCATTTTACGTACAAGATGAATGGAATATCACTGATAATTTTAAATTAATTTACGGATTAAGAGCTGATAAGCCATTGTATTTTAACACTGCAGAAAATATTCAAAAATTTATTGATACAGATAATTCCGAAGGATATTTACCAGGAATCAATTATTATGATCCTAAAGACGGAAGTACTGTAAATCTAAATTCGACTGTATTACCAGGAAATGCTTTATTGTGGTCTCCAAGAGTTGGTTTTAACTGGGATACTAATGGTGAAAAAACAACTCAATTACGCGGTGGAACTGGAATTTTTACAGGAAGACTTCCATTTGTATGGATAGGAAATCAAGTAAGTGGAATTGATCCATTCTTCTATCAAGTTGTTGATACTGATTTTAAATTTCCTCAAGTTTGGAGAACAAGTCTAGGCTTAGATCATAAATTTGAAGGAAATTATATATTGACTGTTGATATGTCCTATAATAAAGATCTAAACGCTGTGCACGTTCAGGATTGGGGATTGAAAACACCAACTACCAATTTAGTAGGTGCAGATGATAGACCAATTTATGCCGCAGCTGATAAAGGTGTTTGGACTGATTTTGGTTTTCCAGCAGATTCTCACGCTTATGTATTGACTAATTCTAATAAAGGAAGTGCATTTAATACGTCGGTAAAAGTTCAAAAAACGTTTGATAATGGATTGTTTGCAAGTGTTGCTTATAACTATTTGAAATCAATGGATGTTAATTCAATAGAAGCTGAGATTACTGGGGATGCTTTCAATTTTAATCCTGCATTAGGAAATGTAAATAACGATCAACTTTCTAATTCTAAATATGGAGATACGCACCGTTTTATTGGTGTAGGGTCCAAAAAATGGAAATATGGAACTGATGATAAGTGGGCAACTACAGTGTCTACTTTCTTTGAGTATGCTCAAGGAGGACGTTTTAACTATACATATGGTGGAGATATTAATAATGATGGTGCGTTTGGAAATGACTTAATTTATATTCCAACAACTGCTGAAATTGCTACTATGACTTTTTCTGGTGCTGGTCAAGGTGCGGCATTGGATAGTTATATTAATCAAGACAATTATTTAAGTGGACGAAGAGGTCAATATGCAGAACGTTACGGAGCTTTAGCACCGTGGAGAGGAAAATGGGATTTTAAAGTGCTACAAGATTATAACTTTAAAGTTGGTGCTTCTAAAAAAGTCAATACGATTCAATTGAGTCTTGATGTTTTAAATCTTGGAAATTTACTGAATTCTGATTGGGGTTTAATTCAACAACCTAACAGTGTTCAACCAATAGGTGTAAACGTTGTGAACAAAGTTCCAACTTATACTTTTAATGGTGATCAGACTAAAACTTTTAGTTATGACGCTAGTTTAGCTTCAAGATGGCAAGCACAGTTTGGAGTGAGATATATTTTCTAAAACTAAATAAAACATAAAAAAGCCGTCTCAAAATTTGAGACGGCTTTTTTATGTTTAGATAAGTAATTTTTGATTGCTAGTTATTAAATTTACATGGTGTTAGCAATCTTTTCTAATGGTAGGATTAGTTGTTTTTAATCTTTTGGTTATGATTCGCTATAATTTAAATGAAGTTTTGAGAATGTGAACTTACTAAATATATTAAACTAAGTACTGAAACAGTATCTTCTGGATATAAAGGGTTTTTAGTTCTTGAAGTTGTAGAAAAACCAATAGAACTTTGGTTTAGAAAATCGTTTTCTTGATTTGTTTCTGCATTATCCAATCGTATTGGAGCACAAATACGTTTTAAGGTTTTTGGCTAATAATGAATTTATTACTTTGCAATGCTAATGTCTATTTTGCGGTTTCAGATGCAATTGGTTATATCCCACAAGCCGTAAATTAATTTAAGGACATTGATTAACTTTTGCATTGGTAAACTACTATACTTTATAATTAATTAAATTTTTTCAATAATGACAGACGAATTCAAAAGCATTGATAAAGAAGACATCGCTCTTCTTAAATTTCCAACAACAGATGTTCTTGACGATGTTGATGAAATAAAAACCAGAATAAGTGAGATCAATAGAGCGTTATCGCTTGGGAATTTAGAGCATTCGAAAATTAAAATTTTCTTTGAGGATACAGAATCCAAAAAAGTAGTAGATACTACCGTTTGGGGCGTTACAGACAAAAATGTGATGTTAAAACAAGGAGTGATGATCCCAATTCATAGAATATATAAGTTATTTTAGTGTCCTAATTGCCTGTAAAGGAAAGTCATTTTTTTTACAGGTTATTTTTCCGCTGTTAGGTATAAATTTGCTATTTCTTCGATGAAATTTTCTGGACGAGAACCTACTAAATTTGTCAAAATCACTACTGAAACATTATTTTTTGGATAAATATACAAAGCATTTCTATTACCACCGAGAGAGGCAATTACAGGGTTTTTGTCTCTTGAAGAGGAATAAAAACCAATCGAACTTTGATTCAGAAAACCGTCTTCTTGATATATTTCTCCATTATCTAATCGTATTGGAGTACAAAGCGTATTTAGATTTTCGGCATTAATTAATTGATTACTTTGTAATGCGATTATCCATTGTGCCATTTCAGTTGCTGTTGAATAGATTCCGCCGGCTGGAAACAAATTTGAAGGCATTGGTTGATACACATTAGTTAGAACATTATTTCTAAAATAAGAATACGGCTTTGCGGAGTGCTTAATTATGTTGTAAAAATCGCCTACCCCAGCTTTGATAGAATTCTTCATTCCCGCTTTTTTATACTGGTTTTCTGTAATGAATTGTTCAAATGGCTGTCCACTTATTTTTTCAATAAGCATTCCAAGCAGCAGGTAATTCGCTTGACTGTCTCTGAATTCTTTACCAGGTTTAAAAATAAGAGGCAATTCTTTTATTTTTTGGAATAAAGTTTCACTGTTTTCAGACAACATATTTCCTTGTGAATCCCAAATTTCAGGAAGCCCTGATTGATGAGTTACTATTTGTTTTACCGTAATATTTTGCCATGTTTTAGGCAGCTTATCCAAATATTTTGAAATAGGTTCGTCAAGATTTAATGTACTATTTTCGACTAATTGCATAATCGCAACTCCTGTAAATGCTTTAGTAATAGAATTAATGCTAAAAATAGTCTGGCTATCAACCGCAATCGAATCTTCAACTGATGCTAAGCCGTAATGACTTGTTTTAATAATCACATTATCTTTAATTACGGCTAATTGCAAACCAACAATTCTATTTTTTTGCATCAAGTCTTTTATCGCAACATCAACTTTTTCAGCTTGAGAATAAGTAGCATTGCAAACAGTAAAATAGGCAAGGAGTAGCATTATTTTTTTCATATATTATTCTGTTTTATTTGGCTGGTTTTAAAAAGTCTGAAGCCTGAAGTCAGGAGACTTCGGAGAGCGGGACAGTGGTTTGGTGGTTAAAATTTATTGTTGGTTTGCGTTTGTTAGTGTTCACGAGCGGGACGCTCGCGCTAGCAGGGGGCATAATTAATTCTGATTTCTCGACTTCTGCATTTATACAGTCATTAAAACACAGGATTTTTAAAAATATTCAACAATAAAAAAATAGAATAATACCCATATTCCTATAAAAAATAGTCCAAGGTATAGACTGTTTAAATTTTTACTTAAGTCTTTTTTAATTAAAAGTCGGTACAAAATCCAACCTATAAAAACAATTGCTAAACCTATTGCCATCCATATTCCCATAATTAATTCTTTTTAGTTATGATATAATTAATTCTATTGTTTATTAAAAATCCCGTGTTACTTTTCGTATATTCCTTAGCGTCCCCCAACTAAAGAGGGTTTGGTACTAAATTAAGCCCTATTTACGGATTTGCCAAATTTTCCAAATACAAAACCAAGTTCCCATTAAGCCAATTGCCCAAATCCGTTGTAGTGGCTGTTATAGGCTGTTTTTATGCTGCTTGTCTTTGCAAGCATTAATGAATAGTTCTCCAAGTTCTGTCAGAATGTTGTCAGTGTTTGATTCAACATGAATATCTAAGTCCACATTTATATAACTTCGGTCATATTCTCTGTCGTTAGGGATTTCAAGAGTCTGCGAGTTTGCATAAAACTCTTTCTCCTCCTTGACAAGTCCAAGGCGAATTACATTAGATAATTCAAACTCTTTTAAACTGTCATAAGGAATTGTTTCAGGTTTTCTGATTTGATAATTTAGACCAGATTCTTTATATTTAATTGAGCTTTGTTGACCTTCAATTTTCCGTCTCTCTTTTTGTAACTCCCAAATTTCATCATTGAAATGATTCTTAGTTATTTCCTTAATTTGTTGAATTTGTATGTCTATTGTTTCAAGCTTTTTTTCAAGCTCTTTTTCGATTTGAGATCTTGATTCCTTAAATTCCGATAATTCTTTAGTGAGCATAGCAACTCTCGCTATTTTTTCATCATACACTTTTTCTAAAACTAAAAACTCATTGCTAGAAAGTTGGCTAAGTATGTATGGAAAAACATGATTTTCTATGTTTTGTTCAGAGTCAACCATATTCGATAGAAGAATTGCCCATTTGTCATGTAAAACTTCATCTTCTTCAAGTCCAGAGTAGTCAAGTAAAGGGCATAATAACTTCAAGGAAATTGTCTTTGGAGAAATTTTGTTTTTCTCACAATGCAATTTTGCCTTGTTCAACATTCTTACTTGGTTTTTAAATTTCCACATTGTTACTTGGTCTTTCAGTAAAAGTCCAGTTTCTTCAATTGCAGGCATTATTAATTTATCTAAAAAAGATTTTGCGGTGTCTATCCCTTTTTCTAAAACCGTTGAAGTAATGTCAAATTTTTTATTTTCCATTTAGTTGTCTGTTTTTTAAAATAGCCTATAACTTGTTTATAGGCAATACAAACCTTCGTATCTACACCCAAAAATGGGTAGATTGGCGAAGGTCTATTTCGCTTTATGTTTTCTCAAATATAATAAAATTTTCTTACAAATTATAAATCAATTTTTTTATTCCAATATGATTTATAAGAGATTCTAAACTTTAATAAAGCACTTTTTTCGAAAACTTTATTCTGAAAAAAACTCGTTGTCAAATAGCCCCGATGGGAGCAGGTATCCTTTTTATAAATGCAACCCGATAGGGTTGCTTTATAAAAAGATACTGCGGACAGCGGGACAACTCGTGATGAAAAATTAGAAATGTTCTGCTCCTAAAAAAAGACATAAAAAAAAAACACCAGCCTTTCGACTGATGTTCTTCTTGTTTTTAAATTATGTATGCGGCTAAAGTGTATTCAACTGTTGCTTACTTTTTGCCAATGATTTTTTTGAACAGCGTAACAATTCCCAAAACAATTCCACCAAATACAAGTCCTATTAAAAATTCAGTTAGGATGGAAGGTAATTGGGGTAATACGCCATGTAAAAAACCGATGTTGTGTACAAATATGCCACCTGCTACTAACAGTAAGGCGATGGTACCTATAAAGGATAAACTTTTGATGACTTTTGGCAAGGCTTGTACCAGAATAGTACCTAATTTTTTTGTAAAACTTCCTTCCTTAGAACTCAGTTGAATCAGTTTTAAACCCGCTTCATCCATGCGTACAATTAGGGCTACAATACCGTAAACGCCCACGGTTGCTATGAGTGCAATGATGGAAACAACTATTATTTGTGATGAAATGGGTTTTCCTATTACGGTTCCCAATGCAATAATTACGATTTCAACGGAAAGGATAAAATCAGTTACGATGGCTGATTTTATTTTTTCTTTTTCAAAAGCTAGAATTTGTGCTTCAGTCAATGGTTCCAGTGAAATTTCAGGTTTTGCATGCTCATGAGGAAAGAAGTATTCGTATATTTTTTCGGCACCTTCGTAGGCTAAATAAAGTCCGCCAAGGATTAAGATTATAATTACAGCTATGGGCAAAAATGCACTCAACAGAAAAGCGATGGGTAGAATGATTACTTTATTGAGCAGGGAGCCTTTAGCAATAGCCCACAAGACAGGAAGTTCTCGAGAGGAAACAAATCCGGAAGCTTTCTCCGCATTTACGGCTAAATCATCGCCTAATATACCCGCCGTTTTTTTAGCTGCTATTTTGCTCATTACCGCAACATCATCCATAATTGCTGCGATATCATCTAATAATGCGAAAAAACCTGATGCCATTTTGATTGTTTTAGAAACTGCGCTGGATTATTTTTTTTAACGATAATCTGTTCTGGCGCTATGTTTGTTTATTCCTGCGAATCTAAAACTTTTTTTATTTACTCTATTTATAAAAGGGATGAATTTTTAGTTAATATTCACTCAAAATCTTTCGGCATGAGTACCACTGTTTTTAGTTACTTTTGAAATAAAAATAATTATGGGGTTCAAACATGTATTTAGAGCCAAATTAGATTGGCTTTTTTCTAAAAAGGAATCGATGACCTATTCTAAAAGTCATGCCATAACAATTGACGGCAAGGCTGTTCTTCATGTTTCGGCTGCTAAAGCTTTCAAAGGAGATCCGGTTTTGTACAATCCTGAAGACCTGTTATTGAGTAGTGTGGTTTCCTGTCACATGATGTCTTACTTATATGTTTGTAAACAAAATGGGATAGATGTGGTTTCTTATACAGACGAAGCAGAGGCGACTCTCGAGGTTTTGGAAGACGGAAGCGGACGTTTTATTGCTATTAAACTGAATCCGAAAGTTGGTATTAGCAACAAAGAAAAGATAGAAGAAGCGATTAGCTTACACAAAAAAGCGAATGAACTCTGTTTTATAGCCAATTCGTGTAATTTTCCAATTCTGCATTTTCCAACTTGTGAAATTGAAAATTAATTCGAAGACGTTTTTACTTTGTTTTCGGGACTAATTATAAAGTAGCAAGTAAATCAGTTGGTTAGTTATTATAAAAAAGTTAGGCATAAAAAAACCAGCCTTTCGACTGGTTTTCATCTTATTATAATTTGATTAAGAAACCAATTCTGTTTGATTTCTAAAAACCAGTTTTCCATCAAAAGCATCGATTAGAACAATGCTGTCTGTTGTTATTTTTCCAGATAGAATTTCTTTGGATAATTCATTGAGCACGTCTCTTTGAATGACTCTTTTCACCGGTCTGGCGCCAAATTGCGGGTCATATCCTTTTTCAGATAAATAGGCAATAGCTTCCGGAGTTGCGTCCATCGTGATGCCTTGAAGCGCGAGCATTTTAGTAACACTTTTTAGTTGTAAGCCTACAATTTGGGCAATGTTTTCAGAGGTCAATGGCGTGAACATTACAATCTCATCTATACGGTTAATGAATTCAGGACGTACCGTTTGTTTCAATAATCCCAATACTTCTACTTTTGCAGCTTCGGTTGCGGCTTCGACACTTCCTTTCAAATTATCAAATTTATCTTGAATAATCTGACTTCCCATATTCGAAGTCATGATGATAATCGTGTTTTTAAAATCGGCTAAACGTCCTTTATTATCTGTCAATCTTCCTTCGTCTAATACTTGCAACAAGATGTTGAAGGTATCAGGATGTGCTTTTTCAATCTCATCCAATAAAATTACTGAATACGGTTTTCTACGAACGGCTTCGGTCAATTGTCCGCCTTCATCATAACCTAC
This sequence comes from Flavobacterium petrolei, assembly GCF_003314435.2. Lineage (GTDB taxonomy): Bacteria > Bacteroidota > Bacteroidia > Flavobacteriales > Flavobacteriaceae > Flavobacterium > Flavobacterium petrolei. The sequence goes on from NZ_QNVY02000002.1 coordinate 28,988, forward strand.
ATATCCCGGAGGCGCACCTACCAAACGACTTACACTGTGGCGTTCTTGGTATTCACTCATGTCAATACGGGTCATCGCATTTTCATCGTCAAACAGATATTCGGCTAAGGCTTTCGCCAATTCTGTTTTTCCAACTCCCGTTGTTCCGAGGAATAGGAAAGTTCCAACTGGTTTCTTCATATCTTGTAACCCGGCACGGCTTCTGCGTACGGCGTCACTCACTGCCTCAATAGCTTCTTCCTGTCCTACAACTCTGTGATGCAATTCATCTTCCAGTTTCAACAGTTTTTCTCTTTCGCCCTGTAGCATTTTCATCACCGGAATTCCAGTCCATTTTGCCACAACTTCAGCAATATCCTCGCGGGTCACTTCTTCTTTTATCAACGAAGTTCCCGATTGGTTTTCTTGTAATTCCTTGAGCAAAATAGCTAAACGTTCTTGGGCTTCTTTGATTTTACCGTAACGAATTTCGGCTACTTTTCCATAATCGCCTTCACGTTCTGCACGTTCGGCTTCGTATTTAAAGTCTTCAATCTCCGTTTTTACGGCTTGAATATTATCGACTACATCTTTCTCTGATTTCCATTTGGCGTAGATTTCGTTGCGGTCTTCTTTGAGGTTGGCCAAATCCATACCCAGAATTTTGAGTTTGCTTTCGTCTTTTTCACGTTTAATGGCTTCAATTTCAATTTCCAGTTGCATGATTTTTCGATCCAAAACATCCAGTTCTTCGGGTTTCGAATTGATTTCCATACGCAGTTTAGAAGCGGCTTCATCCATCAAATCGATAGCTTTGTCCGGAAGAAAGCGGTTCGTAATATACCGTTGCGATAATTCCACAGCCGCAATAATAGCATCGTCTTTGATTTGAACTTTATGATGCGTTTCGTATTTTTCTTTGATTCCACGCAAAATCGAAATCGCACTTTCGGTATCCGGTTCTTCGACCATTATTTTCTGGAAGCGTCTTTCTAATGCTTTATCTTTTTCAAAATATTTTTGGTATTCGTCTAATGTGGTTGCTCCAATAGCGCGCAGTTCTCCGCGAGCCAAGGCCGGTTTCAAAATATTCGCCGCATCCATAGCACCTTCGCCACCGCCGGCACCTACTAGTGTGTGAATTTCGTCGATGAATAAAACAATATCGCCTTCGGCAGAAGTCACTTCTTTCACCACAGATTTTAATCGTTCCTCAAATTCTCCTTTGTATTTGGCACCGGCAATCAATGCTCCCATATCAAGAGAATACACGATTTTATCTTTCAGGTTTTCAGGAACATCGCCATCAACAATTCGGTGTGCTAATCCTTCGGCAATGGCAGTTTTCCCAACTCCGGGTTCTCCCACGAGCATTGGGTTATTTTTAGTTCTTCGGGTTAAAATTTGCAACACTCTGCGAATTTCCTCGTCACGACCGATAACAGGATCGAGTTTTCCGGATCGTGCCAGTTCGTTGAGGTTTTTGGCGTATTTATTTAATGAATTATAGGTCTCTTCAGCAGATGCCGAAGTTACTCTTTCGCCTTTTCGCAATTCTTCTATTGCGGCTTTCAGGCCTTTTCCGGTTACGCCTTGATCTTTTAATATTTGGGCTGCTTTGGTTTTTGAATCAAAAATGGCCAAAATTAAATGCTCCACAGAAACGAATTCGTCATTCATTTTTTTAGCGATAATTTCAGCTTCATTAAGCGTCGTGTTTGCAGTTCTGGAAAGCATTATTTCGCCACCGGAAACTTTCGGGAAACTTTGAATCGTGCTATCTAAAATTTGAAGAAATAATGGCACATTTACGTTCAATTTTTTTAAAATAAAAGGCGCCACATTTTCATCGACTTCAAAAATAGCCTTGAAAATATGTTCGTTTTCTATTTGTTGCTGTCCTTGGCTTTGTGCCAATTGTTGCGAAAGCTGTATGGCCTCCTGCGATTTGATGGTGAATTTATTTATGTTCATGATGTTATATTGTTTTGTGGTTATTTGACTAACTTTGCGAATCAATATTCAATTTATATTCCAATACAATAATACAGACAAATTGACAGAAATTTCATGATTTTTATCATGTTTGAAAGTCAAAATGTCTTAAAACAAGACAATTATGAGTTTTTTTAAAAATATGTTTAATAGTTCAGAAGAAAAAAATTCAAATGAGAACAAAATCAACTGGAATGAACTTACCGATTTAGGACAACTAAATGAAATTATCGCTGCGTCGAATGAAAAACCGGTAGCCATTTTCAAACACAGTACACGATGCAGTGTCAGTAGGATGGCGCTGAAACAGTTTGAAAATGAGTTTAATAGCTCAGATAAAGTTACACCTTATTTTTTAGATTTAATAGCGCATCGTGATATTTCTAATGAAATAGCGAATCGTTTTGGAGTGACGCATCAATCACCGCAATTGATATTAATTAAAGAAGGGAAAGCCATTTATAATGTTTCGCACAGTGATATTGATGCGGAGGAGTTAGGGACGAAAGTCTTGTAAAAAGTATTGTTTTTAAATAATTTACCGCAAATTCACTAATTTAATGTAGCCATTAGTTAGTGAATTTGCGGTTTTATTTTGTGGACAAACCGATGAGATGATTAGTAAGCGTTCATCATTTTTTCTTTTATTTCTGCTAAACAAAGGTTGTTAATACTTCCTTCGTGGGTATGTTTGGTTTCTTTCGGAGATTGAAAAGTACCATTTTCCAATTGTTCTGCAACGGCTTTATAAGCATCTCTAAAAGGCATTCCAGCAACTACCATTTCGTTTAAGGTATCAACCGTAAATAAATAGTTGTATTTTGGATCCGCAAGAATATTGTCTTTTACCTTAATATCTTTAATTGCAAAAATCGCGATGTCCAAACAGGCTTTCAGGTTTTGAATTGCTGGAAACAATCCTTCTTTCAATAGTTGTAAATCCCTGTGGTAACCACTTGGAAGATTATTTGTAATTAAAGTGATTTCATAAGGTAACGCTTGAATCTTGTTGCATTTCCCACGAATTAATTCAAAAACATCTGGGTTTTTCTTGTGCGGCATAATGCTCGAACCTGTTGTAAGATGCGAAGGCAAAGTGATAAAATCAAAATTCTGACTCATGTATAAACAAACATCCATCGAGAATTTTGATAGGGTAGCAGCAACACTACTCATAGCAAAAGCCACAGTTTTCTCTGATTTTCCACGGCTCATTTGAGCGGCAACTGAATTGAATTTTAAAGTTTCAAAACCCAATTCCTGAGTGGTGAATGTTCTGTTGATAGGAAAAGAACTTCCGTAACCAGCAGCTGAGCCTAATGGGTTTTGGTCCACAATTTTTAAGGCTGCATTTAACATCGTAATATCATCAATCAAAGTTTCAGCGTAAGCAGAAAACCACATTCCAAAAGAGGAAGGCATAGCAATTTGAAGGTGCGTGTATCCTGGTAACAATACATTCTGGTGCTTTTCTGCTGATTCCATCAGTAAGTCAAAAAGACTTTTTACTTGCTCTTTTAGTTCTTTAACTACATCTTTCAGATATAAATTAACGTCTACCAAAACTTGGTCATTACGAGAACGGGCGGTATGAATTTTTTTTCCGGCGTCTCCTAGTTTTACGGTCAGTAAATATTCGATTTTGGAATGCACGTCTTCAAAACTGTCTTCGATTTCGAAATTACCGTTTTCAGCATCTTTTATGATTTCTTCCAAAGCCAAAACCAAAGAAACGATTTCGGAGTCTGTTAAAAGACCAATTTGACCGAGCATTTTTGCATGTGCAATAGAACCTAAAGCATCATATTTTGCCAGAACTAAATCCAGTTCTCTGTCGTTTCCAACGGTGAAATGTTCGATTTGCTTATCGGTTGGTATTCCTTTTTCCCAAAGTTTCATAATTAGATTTTTAGATTTTTAGACAGTTAGATTTTTAGACTTCTAAGGAGTCTAAAAATCTAAGAAGTCTGAATAAAGAAGTCTGAAAGTATTTTAATGTACAATTGAATTCCTTCTTCTATTTCGTTTATAAATATAAATTCGTCTGCTGAATGTGACCGCAGGGTTTCGCCAGGTCCTAATTTCAAGGATTGACAACTCAAAACCGATTGATCCGAAAGGGTAGGCGAGCCATACGTGGTTCTTCCCAAGGCAATTCCGGCTTGTACTAATCCGTGAGCAACAGGAATTGATGATGCGTTTAAATGCATGGAACGAGGATTGACTTCAGCAGTCAAATGTTTTCTTACGGTATCTAAAATTTCCTGATTGTTATAGCAATCATTCACCCTGATATCGACAACCAAATGACATTCCGCAGGAACTACATTGTGTTGTTTTCCAGCTGTTACTTGTGTTACAGTCATTTTTACAGGACCTAAAACCTCCGATATTTTTTCGAATTGATAGCTGTTAAACCATTCCATTAAGGGAATTGCATTGTAAATAGGATTATCCATATTATTATGGGCGGCGTGACTGGCAGTACCTTTTACGATGACATCGAGAACCAATAAACCTTTTTCGGCTACGGCCAATTGCATCAATGTTGGTTCACCGACAATCGCACATTCCAGTTCCGGTAAATGTTTCAATACGCTGTTTAATCCATTTTTTCCGCTGCTTTCTTCTTCGGCTGAAGCGACCATCACAATATTGTAAGGCAGATTTTCATTCGAATAAAAATGTACAAAAGTGGCTAAAAGCGAAACCAAACAACCACCCGCATCATTGCTTCCCAGTCCAAATAATTTACCATCTTTTACGATGGCTTCAAATGGATCATTGGTATAGCCTTGGTTTGGTTTTACGGTATCATGGTGTGAATTTAGTAAAAGAGTAGGTTTGGACTTATCAAAATTCTTGTTGAAAGCCCAAATATTATTATTCTCTCTTTCGAAAGGGATGTTATTTTGTTTAAACCAATTTTCGATTAAAAGGGCTGTTTGGTCTTCTTCACTTGAAAATGAAGGTGTTTCAATCAGCGATTTTAAAAGCGCAATGGCCTCTTGTGTAAGGATTTCTATACTCTTCATAGTGTAATTGTAGTGTACAATGCGGTTTTGTCTTGTAACATGCGGTGATGACCAATTTTTATTTTTTGAACTCCTTTAGATAAGCTGTTGAAACAGTTGTCTAATTTAGGAATCATGCCGGAATGTATCGCTTTTTCGGCTTTTAATTTGGAATATAATTCTTGATTGATGTTCTCAATTACGGAAGAATCATCTTCGGCATCATATAAAACGCCTAGTTTTTCGAAGCAATAATTCAAAGTAACATCAAAAACTTCCGATAAATCAATGGCTAATTCACTAGCAATGGTATCTGCATTCGTGTTTAATAATTGCCCTTTTGCATCGTGTGTTATTGCACAAAAAACAGGAACGATACCATTAGAAAGCAATGTTTCCAATAGTTGTGTATTCACTTTTTTGACATCGCCCACAAAACCATAATTGATGGTTGGGTGGTTTCTTTTATTAGATTGAATTAAATTCCCATCAGCACCGGAAAACCCCATCGCATTGGTATTTTTAGCTTGTAATTGGGCAACAATATTTTTATTGATTTGACCTGCATAAATCATCACAACTACATCAAGCATAGCGGCATCGGTGATGCGTCTTCCATCAATCATTTGAGGTACTAAACCTATGCTTTCGGCCATTTTGGTAGCTGATTTTCCTCCGCCATGAACAAGTATTTTATACCCCTCAATCTTAGAAAAATCGGATAAAAATTGTGATAATTCCGTTGGATTATCAATAATGTTTCCACCAATTTTTATTAGCGTTACCGGTTTTTTATTTTCCATTTTCCAATATTTTTTGCAACACTAATTGTGCTGAATAAGTTCTATTGTTGGCTTGTTCGATAACAATTGAATTTTCGCTGTCAATCACTTCATCCGTAACAATTACGTTACGTCTTACTGGCAAACAATGCATAAATTTAGCATTATTGGTCAGTTTCATTTTATCGGCAGTTACAGTCCAATTAGGGTCGGAATTAGTAATCTGACCATATTCCTTGTAATTGCTCCAGTTTTTGGCATAGATAAAATCGGCATTTTCAAAAGCTTTATCCTGGTCGTATTCAATCTTAGAATCTTTTGTGATTTCAGGATTCAATTCGTAACCTTCGGGATGCGTAATTACAAAATCAGCATCTTGCAATTGCATCATTTCCACAAAGGAATTGGGAACTGCTTGAGGTAACGCTTTAGGATGTGGTGCCCAAGTCAAAACTACTTTTGGTCGGTGTTTAGGTTTGTGTTCTGCCATAGTTATAGCATCGGCAAGAGATTGTAAAGGATGTCCTGTCGCACTTTCCATATTCACAACTGGTACCGTGGCATATTTTAGGAAACCCATAAGAACGGTTTCTGCATTGTCTTTTTCTTTGTCAACCAATCCTGCAAAAGCTCTGATGGCAATAATATCGCAATATTGCGAAACTACTGCGGCGGCTTCTTTAATATGTTCAGAAGCACCTGAGTTCATGATGGCTCCATCTTCAAATTCAAGCGTCCAACCTTCGCTGGTAAAATTCATTACCATGACGTTCATTCCTAAATTTAAAGCTGCTTTTTGTGTACTCAAACGCGTTCTTAAACTGGAATTAAAAAATAACATTCCTAAGGTTTTGTTTTTACCCAGTTTTTTGTTTTTAAGCGGTTTTTTCTTGATTTTTAATGCTTGTTTCACCCATTTGTCGAGTGAATCTATGTTTTGTATGGAGATGTAGTTCATTGCAGTTATGAATTATGAATTATGAATTATGAATTGTCCAAAAATTTAACAATCTAAAAATCCAATATTCGAATTAAATTATTTTCGTAAATGGTATTTCGTTTCTTAAAGCTTTCAAAATAAAATTGTCTTCTAATCCGTTGACAATCCAGGTTTCGATAGAAGCGTTTTTAGCTATTGCAGAAGCCTCAATTTTAGATTGCATTCCGCCGGTTCCGTGCGAGGATTTAGAATCGCCAATCTCTTTTTCCAATACTTTCAAATCGGTTACCAAAGAAATTGTTTCAGGAACGGCATCATGGATGGATGCTTTGGTGTAAATCCCGTTCGTATTGGTAGCAATAATCAAAATGTCAACATTTAATAAAACGGCCGTTAAAGCGGCTAATTTATCGTTATCACCAAACCGAATCTCATCCGTAGCCACCGTATCATTTTCATTGATAATCGGAATGTAATTATTTTTGACCAACACATTAATAGTGTTCACAATATTTACTTTGGATTGTTCTTTTTCGAAATCAGAATAAGAAAGCAAACATTGTGAAATCAGCAATCCTAAATCGCTGAAGTTTTCATGATAAATCCGCATTAAATGGGGCTGACCAATAGAAGCCAATGCCTGTTTTACAAAAACATCTTTGTCTTGATTTTCCAATTTTACAAATTGTTTTGCTGCAGCAATAGCACCCGAACTCACAATGATGAATTCGTAATCGTCTTGTAAAGTAGCTATTTGCATCCCAATATCTTCAATCTTTCCTCTAGAAATGTGATTGGTTTCTTTGGTCAACGTATTGCTTCCTAACTTTAATAAAATTCTTTTTTTAGCCATTTTTTTAACCGCAAAGTGCGCAAAGTTAATTTTTAAACTAAACGTTGATAAACGCTAAGTTCGCAAAGTGTTGTGTTAATATTCTGAATTCTTACTTTTTCAATCTGCAATCAAAAATCGTTAATCTTCAATCAAAAATCTTTTTATCGGATTTGTCCATTTCCGTAAATATACCACTTATTAGTAACTAAATGTTGCAAACCAATAGGTCCACGTTGGTGTAATTTGTCTGTGCTTATCGCCAATTCTCCACCTAAACCAAATTGTCCTCCATCAGTAAATCGGGTAGAGGCGTTTTGATAAACGGCTGCCGTATCCACGTTTTCCATGAATTCCTGGGCAATTGCATCATTTTTTGTGATTATGGATGCCGAATGTCCGCCACAATATTTATTTATTTTGTCAATTGCTTCTTGATCCGAATTGGTTGTTCCAATAACAATTTTATAATCTAGAAACTCTTCGTGCCAAATTAAATCCGATTCGATCTGAGGGATATTTGTTACTCTTGAAATATTTTCATCTCCCAAAACAGTTACGTTTCTTTGTTGCAATTCGGTAATTACTTTCTTTGCAAAGGCTTCCCAATTGTTAATATTTGTATCAATTAATACTTTATCTAGAGCATTGCAAACAGATATATTTGAGGTCTTTCCGTTAATAATAATATCAAGCGCTTTTTTCAAATCGGCTTCCTTATTTACATAAACAAAATTATTTCCTCGACCACTTATAATCACCGGGCAGGTAGCGTGTTTCTTTACAAAAGCGATTAATTTCTCACCACCACGAGGAACGATTAAATCCACTTTTTGTGTTGGTTTTTCCAAAAAAGCCTGCGTTTCTTCTCGATTGTAATTCAGGTATTCTACCCATTCTGTCGCAACATTATTTTCTTGTAAAGCCTGATGCCACAATTCCACAATTTTTAAATTGGACAGTAAAGATTCTTTTCCGCCTTTTAATAAAATTTTATTTCCGGATTTAAAAGCGATTCCACCAGCTTCAACAGTAACATCGGGTCTGGATTCATAAATAATCATTATGGTTCCAAAAGCCGCTGTTTTATTGATGATTTTCATTCCGTTTTCATGGTCGAAATTAAAACGCTCCACGCCAATAGGATCTTCTTGACTTGCTAATTGTTGCATGGATAAAATCATCCCGTCAATTTTGGCATCATCAACCAATAAACGTTTTTCCATGGCCAAGTCATCCCCAGAATATTTTTTGATGTCGCGCTGATTTATAGTTTTAAGATTGGCTCTTTCTTGTTCAAGAAGTTCGGCCATACGACTTAAAACTGCATTTCGCTTTTCTATTGGTAATAAGTGGTTCATTAGTTTTACTATTTTAGACGGAAAATCCAAACATATAAGTCATGTAAGTTTTTAGTTCTTGGTTAATATTTATTTGTTTAAAATATAAAATTCAGAGAATCTCTATATTCTATTGACTCTGTTTTTTAAAACTTAAATGACTGATATGTTTAAAAAAAAAATCATTTCAATTCTGCCAAAGCTTCTTTTAAAGCTACAATAAAAGTGTCAATTGCTTCCTTTTTGATTGTTAATGGAGGAAGAATTCTTAATAAGTTTTTATTATTAGCATTTCCTGTAAAAATATGCTTGTCGATAATCATTTTTTTACGAAGAGTACTTACATCAAAATCAAATTCTACACCAAGCATTAATCCTCTTCCTTTGACTTTAATAACTTCAGGAACTTGTTTGATTGCTTCTAAAAAATAGGCGTAAACGTCATTTACGTTATCCATTAATTTTTGGCTTTCAATCACATCCAAAACTGCTATTCCGGCAGCACAAGCCAGATGGTTTCCACCAAAAGTAGTTCCCAATAATCCATAACTCGCTGTGAATTTTGGAGAAATCAAGATTCCGCCAATAGGAAATCCGTTACCCATTCCTTTAGCCAGACAAATAATATCTGCTTTGATATTATGATGTTGGTGTGCAAAAAACTTTCCGCTTCTTCCGTATCCTGATTGAACTTCGTCCAAAATCAAAACGACATCGTAAGCCTCGCATAGTTTTTCTAATGCCTGAAAAAATTCAGTTGTTCCTTGGTCTAAACCACCAACTCCTTGAATTCCTTCAATTATAACAGAAGAAATATCTCCTTTTTTTAATTCGTTTTCTACCAACTCGATGTTATTCAATGGTAAAAAAGTAACGATTTGCTGTGCATTGATTGGCGCAACAATTTTTTTATTATCTGTCACCGCAACTGCCGCCGAAGTTCTTCCATGAAAGGAATTATCAAAAGCAATTACACGCGATTTATTGTTGTGAAAAGAAGCTAATTTCAAAGCGTTTTCATTGGCTTCAGCTCCAGAACTACACAAGAATAAAGTATAGTCTTCCAATCCGGAAAGTTTTCCTAATTTTTCTGCTAATTCTACTTGCAATGGATTCTGAATCGCATTCGAATAAAAACCAATTTTATCCAATTGATTTTTTAATTTGGCAACATAATCCGGTTGTGTGTGTCCAATGGAAATTACTCCATGACCACCATATAAATCTAAATATTCTACTCCTTTTTCATCTGTAATCGTGCAATCTAGTGCTTTTACGGGAGTGATGTTGTATAATGGGTAAACGTCAAATAAGTTCATTTTTTTATTATTTAAAGATTTAAAAATTGAAAAATTTAAAGATTCAAGTCGTTTTTAAATCTTTTACTGTTTTTAGAATCCTAATAATTTTTCAATCATTAAATTTTTCAATCATTTAATTATTTTTAAAATCCAGATGGTTTCAAATGCAATCCTGTGGTTTCATCCAATCCAAACATTAAATTCATGTTCTGTATTGCTTGTCCTGAGGCTCCTTTTGTTAAATTATCAATTACTGAAGTGATCAATAACCGGTTTCCTTTTTTCATTAAACTAATAATACATTTATTCGTTTGTACCACTTGCTTCATATTGATTCCAGTGGTCGTAACAGTTACGAAAGGTTGGTCTTTGTAAAAAGCTTCATATTTTGCTACTACATCTTCCAAACTTTCTTCGATTATTGTGTATAATGTGGCAAAAATTCCTCTTGCAAAATCCCCTCTGTTGGGTACAAAAATCAATTCGTTTGTATAATCCGCTTGTAATTGGTTGACACTTTGGTTTATTTCTCCCAAATGTTGGTGTTCAAAAGTTTTGTAATGCGACATATTGTTTGATCTCCAACTGAAATGTGTCGTTTCCGAAGGTGTTACTCCGGCTCCCGTGCTTCCGGTGGTGGCATTAATGTGAACATCAGTCGTAAGCATTTCGTTTTTAGCCAATGGTAATAATGCCAGTTGAATCGCTGTTGCAAAACAACCTGGATTTGCTATGAATTGAGCGTTTTTAATTGCTGCTTTATTCAATTCAGGTAAGCCATAAACGAAAGATTTGCTATCGAAGTCTTTGTCTTTGGTCAATCTGAAATCATTTCCTAAATCGATGATTTTGGTATGACTCGCAAATTGATTTTGCTCTAAAAATGATTTTGATTTTCCATGACCCAGACACAAGAAAACAACATTCACATTTGGATTTACAGTATCGGTAAAATTCATTTCGATATCGCCCATCAAATCATGATGCGCAACCGAAAGTGGTTTTCCAGCGTTTGTTGTGCTGTAAACAAAATCAAGTGTAGCATTGGGATGAAACATCAATATTCTGATGAGTTCTCCCGCAGTGTAACCCGAACCACCAATTATTCCAATATTAATCATAATTTTAAATTTTAAAACGTACTTAGAATTAATCCTTTGGGAGCAATTCAATTTTTATTTTTTTTAACCACATAGATTTAATAATTTTTGAAAGGCGTTTCACTTTATTAGAGAAAATCATAGCTATGTGAATCCACAAATGGGCTATTTAACTCTTCTTTTCTATGCTTCTATGTGGTTAAATTTTTTATTAATCATGTGTCAGTTTATTTACAGATGAAAAAATGTTTTGGGCATTCCCCAGAATTTTGATAAATCCTTTGGCATCGTCAGATGTCCAAGCGTTGTTCATTTCTCCATATTGTCCAAAACTGGTATTCATCAAATCATTTTCAGATTCGATTCCGTCCAAAGTAAAGTGATATGGTTTTAACGAAACGATAACGGTTCCATTTACAGTCGTTTGAGTATCTTCCAGGAAAGCCTCGATGTTTCTCATTACAGGATCTAAAAATTGTCCTTCATGAAACAACATTCCGTACCAGTTTCCTAGTTGTTCTTTCCAGTATTGTTGCCATTTACCCAGCGTATGTTTTTCTAATAAATGGTGCGCTTTGATAATTATTAATGGCGCAGCTGCTTCAAAACCTACTCGTCCTTTAATTCCGATAATCGTATCGCCTACATGAGTATCTCTACCAATTGCATACGCGCTGGCTAATTTTTCTAAGGCAACGATGTTCTTTGTTGGTGCGTCCAAAGTCCCATTGATGCCTACTAATTGTCCTTTTTCAAATTGTAGAGTGACTTTCTCTTCACCCGTTTTTTGCAATTGAGAAGGATACGCTTCACTTGGTAAAGTTTGATTTGAGGTCAATGTTTCTTTACCACCTACGCTAGTTCCCCACAATCCTTTATTAATGGAATATTGTGCTTTTTCCCAAGAATAATGAACTCCGTTTTTAGATAAATAATCCACTTCTTCCTGTCTTGATAATTTCAAATCTCTGATAGGAGTGATGATTTCAATTTCGGGAGCAATGGTTTGGAAAATTAAATCAAAACGAATTTGGTCATTTCCTGCACCGGTACTTCCGTGGGCAATTGCTTCTGCACCAACAGATTTTGCATATTTAATCGCTTCAATGGCTTGAAAAACACGTTCCGCACTTACGGATAATGGATAGGTGTTATTTTTTAATACATTTCCATAAATCAAATATTTAATGGCTTTATCATAATATTTATCTACAATGGTAAGATTTGCATGTTGTGCACTTCCTAATTCGTAGGCTCTTTCTTCAATAGCGGCTAGTTCAGCTTCATCAAATCCTCCTGTATTTATAAGAACGGTGTAAACTTCATATCCTTTTTCGTTTTTTAAATATTTAAGGCAATATGATGTATCTAATCCTCCGCTGTATGCTAATACTACTTTTTTCATAATGATTGTTTTTTCCTCCCCCCAGCCCCCTCCGAAGGAGGGGGAGCCATTACGCAAAGGGAGTGTTTTAATTTATATTTTTTTGTTTTTTGTTTTCCTTGGCTCCCTCCCCTTTGGGGAGGGCCGGGGAGGGGATTATTTTTTTAAGAACAAGGCTTCTTTAATTAATTTTAATCTGTTTAATACTCTGACATTAAATGGATGTTTAGGCGGATCTTTAGGTTTTTCTGTTGGGTCATAGAGCATTCCGGTACACAAGCACATTTTATTTTCTTTGCTTTGCAAAATTTCAAAATTGGTACAGGTTTTACAGCCCGCCCAGAAACTTGGATCGCTGGTCAATTCTGAAAACGGAACAGGTTTATAACCTAAATCGGAGTTGATTTTCATTACAGCCAAACCAGTTGTGATTCCAAACACCTTAGCATTTGGATATTTCTCTAATGAATAATCAAAAACAAATGATTTGATTTTTTTGGCTAAACCTAAGTTTCTGTAATCAGGATGTACAATCAACCCGGAATGTGCTACAAATTTCCCGTGCTGCCAACTTTCGATATAGCAAAAACCGGCAAATTTGCCATTATCTAAAGCAATGACAGCATCTTTGCTTTCCATTTTTTTCTGGATGTATTCAGGAGTTCTCTTAGCAATTCCCGTACCTCTCAATAGTGCGGATAATTCTATAGTTTCGCATATTTCTTGCGAATATTTATAATGTTCTTCCTGAGTTGTTATAATAGAAATATTCATTTCAAAAGCTGAATTTTTGAGTTATAAAATGATTTGTAATTTTGTAATTGAAATATCTCTTTGCCAAATTTAACTACAATATCAAACCTGTTGATTGTTTTGCAATAAATTGAACCACAATGCAATAGTGGTAAATAAATAGTTTTTTTTGGATGTAAAAATCCAATGGGGAATAAGGTTAATTTCAAAACGGAAATATGAAAAATGAATAATAAAACGAAACAGCTTTTGGGTACTATAGAGATAGCATCCGTACTTCGGGAGAAGTAGTAGGTCTGTTTGTCCGTGACAAAGAAGTTATATGTAAACTTGTTTTATTCATTGATGCAAAAGTACACATATTTTTATTATACAAGGTTACTTTTGTGTTTTGTAACAAAATTATAATGTATTGTTGATTTTTTTGCAAATAAAAAAACTCCTTGACAACATGATTATCAAGGAGTTTTGCATAATGGAATTAAATTTAAAGTTTTAGTTTCTAAATTTATTTTGACTTATAATATCTTTAATTTTAGCTTTTAAGTCTTCTCCGGTATCATAAACCATTTGTTCACTGTTAGGAAAACCTACTGGTTTTCTGTCAAAATAAGAATAGTAATTATCGTCAGATGCGCGTCGATCTCCTTTATAATTGGCATAGATATTTTCGAAAATAAATTCGCTTGTTATTGGGAAAGATTGTAATAGTTGATTGTTTTTTAGATTAATATAGTCAATTTTAGCGGTAATTTGACAAGACTTAAATTGTCTGAATTCGTAAATTTGAGCCGTTACTGTTCTCAGGTCGTCGACCATAACTACTTTTCCTTTTTCGTCCAGCACTTCTTTCCCGTTAGCATCTATCAGTTTTTTGACACCGTCTTTAATGATGCGTTCTTTTACAAATTCTCTTTCTTTGATTTGCTCTGGCGAAATGTAAATTTCTCGGAAATTAATCATCATTCCGTAATCATAACTGATTCCTTTTTGTTTATTGCTATGATAAACTGTCCATTTATCGTTGAGCCCGTACGTGCTAAAATCTAATAAATCATTCTGAAGACGAACCGGAATAATCATGTTCGTTTCATTTTTAGTGTAAACCGAAACATAGTCAGAACCTTTGAATTTTGCATCATCCATCAATCGCAATACATCTTTATAATTAGGATTTATCTGGTTTAAATAATCCAAATCATCATACGCCTTTCTGAAATTCATCTTGTCTGATGTTACCATTAGTTTTTTTGCATTAGCATATAAATAAATGGATAAGGCATTTTTGCTATTAATGATTTGATCGTTATAATTATCAAATGGGAAAATCGCATTTCGTCCTTCTTTAATCAGTTTCAAAGGAAGTAAGGGTTTGATTTTTTCCTGACGGGAATTCAATTGCAAATACGTATTGTAAGTCTTCTCCAATTGCGCTGGATTAGCATCTTTTGCCAACAAATTTATTGTGTTCAAATCACGTTCTTTAGCTTTGGCGAAAGCTTCTTCTACCAAATAAATATAATCTTGCTTGCCTTTTTTATCTTTATTGGTTTGCAAATTGGATACGGCATTCTCAATTGCCTGATCGTAATTTCCGGAACTTAATAAATTTTGGGTTTGCTTTACGCCACAAGAGGAAATTAGGACGAAAAAGGATAATAAAAGAGTAATTTTTTTCATAAGCGTTACGATTGTGTATGCGATTTTTTTGATGGCAATGCTGTTTTTTTTAAACAAATCTATAGATTTTGATTATTAAAATCCAAAAATAATGCCATAAAAAAACCTAACAAAAATAGTACAATTGTTAGGTTTTTTAAAGGTGTGTTTATTTTTTTATTTTCTGACGAAAGGTGGCAGTAATTTACTGGAAACCTCCCCAAAACCAATGCGAACATGTCCGTTTTGACAATGTCCTTTCATAATAACAGTATCATTATCGTTGATGAATTTACGTTCCGTACCATCTTTCAATTTTATTGGATTTTTTCCGCCCCAAGTCAATTCGAGCATTGAGCCAAAACTGTCAGGAGTAGGTCCTGAAATGGTTCCCGATCCCATCATATCTCCAGAATTTACACGGCAACCATTAGAGGTATGATGTGCTAATTGCTGGCTCATGGTCCAATACATATATTTGAAATTAGAATGAGAAATAACCGTTGCTTCGCCATTTTCAGGCTGAATTGCTACTTCTAAATTTATATCAAAAGAATGTTTACCTTTTTGTTGTAAATAGGGAAGAGGCGTTGGTTCTTGTTTTGGACCTTTGGTTCTAAAAGGTTCCAAAGCATCCATAGTCACAATCCAAGGCGAAATAGACGAAGCAAAATTCTTTGCTAAGAATGGTCCTAACGGCACGTATTCCCATTTTTGAATATCGCGTGCGCTCCAGTCATTCAATAAAACCATTCCGAAAATATAATCTTCGGCTTCCGTTACAAGAATGTTTTCACCCATTATATTTACATCCGTGGTGATAAAAGCAGTTTCAAGTTCAAAATCAACAGAACGAGAAGAGCCAAAAACGGGAGTAGTTTCTCCATTTGGCAACGTTTGTCCCATTGGTCTGTGAACCGGAATTCCAGATGGAACAATGGTAGAACTTCTGCCGTGGTAGCCCACCGGAATGTGTAGCCAGTTAGGTAATAATGCATTTTCAGGGTCACGGAACATTTTTCCTACATTAGTTGCATGCTCTTTACTGGAATAGAAGTCTGTGTAATCACCAATAAGCACTGGCAATTGCATTTCAACATCTTCCATCTTGAAAATTATGATGTCTCTATCTTTGGCATTATCTTGTAATTTCGAATTTTTCACATCAAAAAGCTCTGCAATTCGGTTACGAACCAAACGCCATGTTTTTTGACCATCAGATATAAAATCATTCAAAGTGTCTTGCATGAACATATCGTCCGTCAGTTCAATGCCTTCAAAGTAATTTAATTGTTGTAAAGCACCCAAATCAATGGCGAAATCTCCAATTCTGGTTCCTACGGTTACTATATTTTCTTTGGTAAGAAATACACCAAAAGGAATGTTTTGAATAGGAAAATCACTGTTGACAGGTACTTCTAGCCATGATTTTCTATTGGTATCGTTAGCTGTTATTGGCATATTTTGTTAATTATTTTGTTAAAAAATTACTCATCAAATATATTATAATCTAACTATTAACCAAACGTTTTTTTGTATTTTTGCATCAAATTAACGAAAATCAAAAAAATGCAACGCGACGAACAAATTTTTGACCTTATTCTGGAAGAACAAGAAAGACAAATTCACGGATTAGAACTTATTGCTTCGGAAAACTTCGTAAGTGACGAAGTAATGGAAGCAGCTGGTTCTGTTTTAACTAACAAATATGCAGAAGGATATCCTGGCAAAAGATACTACGGAGGTTGTGAAGTAGTTGATGTTGTGGAGCAAATTGCTATTGACAGAGCCAAAGAATTATTTGGTGCTGCTTACGCAAATGTTCAACCACATTCCGGTTCACAAGCAAATACAGCGGTTTACCACGCTTGTATCAAACCAGGTGATAAAATTTTAGGTTTTGATTTGTCTCATGGGGGACACTTAACGCATGGTTCACCGGTTAATTTTTCGGGACGCTTATACACTCCTTCCTTTTATGGAGTAGATAAAGAAACTGGAAGATTAGATTATGATAAAATTCAAGAAATAGCTACTAAAGAACAACCAAAATTAATTATCGCAGGAGCTTCGGCTTATTCTCGTGATATGGATTTTGAACGTTTCAGAGTAATTGCGGACAGTGTTGGCGCTATTTTATTGGCTGATATTTCACATCCTGCCGGTCTTATTGCTAAGGGTTTGATGAACGATCCATTACCGCATTGCCATATTGTAACAACTACAACTCACAAAACATTACGTGGTCCTCGTGGAGGATTAATCTTGATGGGTAAAGATTTTGAAAATCCATTTGGTTTAACTACACCTAAAGGAGAAATCAGAATGATGTCTTCTTTATTAGACTTGGCTGTTTTTCCTGGAAATCAAGGTGGTCCATTAATGCACATTATTGCTGCAAAAGCAGTAGCATTTGGTGAAGCTTTGAAAGATGAATTTTTTACGTATGCTTTACAATTACAAAAAAACGCTAATGCTATGGCTGATGCTTTTGTAAAAAGAGGCTATGAAATCATTTCAGGAGGTACAGATAACCACATGATGTTGATTGATTTAAGAAATAAGAATATTTCTGGAAAAGATGCTGAGAATGCATTAGTAAAAGCAGAAATTACAGTAAATAAAAACATGGTTCCATTTGATGATAAATCACCATTTGTAACTTCAGGAATCCGTGTAGGAACTGCAGCAATTACCACTCGTGGTCTTGTTGAAGAAGACATGGAAACTATTGTTGCCCTAATTGACAGAGTTTTAGTGGACCACACGAACGAAGATGTTATCGAGGCAGTAGCTAATGAAGTAAACGAAATGATGAGCGAAAGAGCTATTTTCGTATATTAATTTTTTTGTTTTAGAGTTTAAGGTTTAAGGTTTAAAGTTTTGGAATCAACAGTTATTAAATACTATTAGGTATTTAAATGCTACATTGTTTTCTCAATTTTAATTTTAAACCTTTTTCTTTAAACCTTAAACTTTTTCAAACTTTAAACAAATTTTGTAATGTCTGTACTAAGATTAAAATTACCAACCGATCCAAGATGGGTGAATATTGTAGAAAAAAACATCGAGGAAATCTTGACCGATCATGCTTGGTGCGAACAAAAAGCAGCTACAAATGCGATTACCATTATTACAAATAATTCAGAACACCAGGACTTAGTAAAGGATTTGTTGGCTTTGGCCAAAGAAGAAATCGATCATTTTGAGCAAGTTCATAATATAATCATCAAGCGCGGGTTGAAATTAGGTCGCGAGCGAAAAGATGATTATGTGAATGAATTGTATTTGTACATGAAAAAAAGCAGCAAAGGAAGCCGGGTTTCCAGCTTAGTAGAACGTCTATTATTTTCAGCTATGATTGAAGCCAGAAGTTGTGAACGTTTCAAAGTGCTTTCAGAGAATATTCAAGACGAGGAATTATCTATTTTTTATAGAGATTTGATGGAGAGTGAAGCAGGGCATTACACGACTTTTATTACTTATGCAAGGAAATATGGTGTAGGAATTGATGTAGAACAACGCTGGAGAGAATGGTTAGAATTTGAAGAATCGGTTATTGCTAATTATGGAAAAAACGAAACGATTCACGGATAAAATACAATCCTTTCTTTAACCCCATAAAATTTTTAATCAGATAAAATATATCATTTCAAAAATACTATTTAAATCATTTCTTAATTTAAGGTTTTAATAAGTTAAAAAATTGAAATTCAATTTTTTATTATTTAAAAAAAGTGTCAGAATTTCAAATTTTGCAGTGCTGAAAGTAGCTTCAACATGGATATTGTCGTATATTTATAGAAAGAAATTACAACATTCTGTAAAGATAAATATAAGATGAAATGAGTTTGAAATTACAAGTACAATTTTGTTTGTTAATGCTCAGTCTGCTTTCTTGTTCCAAAAATGAAACAGAAGAAATTAAACCAACCGTAGGAGAAGTTACAGAAACGGTGTATGCCTCCGGAGTTATAAAAGCGGATGGGCAGTACACGGTTTTTGCCACCGTAAATGGTACACTGCAAAAAGTAAATGTTATCGCCGGTCAATCCATCAGTAAAGGGCAATCATTATTTGAATTGGAAAGTGATAAAGCGGAACTAAATACAGAGAATGCTCGATTGTCGTATCAATTGAGTCTGGAAAGCAGTCGTTATATTCAAGATAAAATTGCCGAAATGGAAATGAAGGTCCAATCAAGCAAAGACAAATTGACCCTGGACGAATCCATTTACAACCGAAATAAAAACATCAGGAATCAAGGTGGAATTTCGGAAGTTGATTTTGAAAGAGTCGAATTAGCGTATAAAAGTTCCAAAATTAATTACGAATCGGCTAAAAAACAATTGGCACAACTCAAAGCCCAATTGAAGAATGATCAAAGCAGAAATTCTGTCAACCTAAAAATCAACCAGAAATCCCAAAGTGATTTTAGCGTCAAAAGCGCCTTCTCCGGAAAACTATTTGATGTCCTGGTAAAAGAAGGAACATTAGTTACGCCGCAAACTCCTTTGGCAATAATTGGTCAGGAAAATTCATTTTTATTGGAACTGGAAGTCGACGAAAATGATATGGTTCGCGTGAGAACGGGACAAAAAGTATTGGTGACAATGGACAGTTATAAAGCGCAGGTTTTTGATGCCGTCATTGATAAAATTTACCCAATAATGAACGAACGTTCCCGTACTTTTAAAATCGAAGCACATTTTGTAAGACCACCGGAGAAACTCTACCCAAATCTTACTGCCGAAGCCAATATTATCATTCAGATTAAGAAAAATGCCATTACGATTCCAAAAGCATATTTAATACAAGGCAAATATGTTTTAGTAAATAAAGACGAAAAACGCGAAGTAAAAACGGGTTTAAGCGATTATCAAAAAGTGGAAATACTTTCAGGTTTAACCGCTGGAGAAACGATTTATAAACCTCAATAATGAACTTTAAACTCATTTTAAACATTGCATTGCATTTGCTCCGAGCGCGATTGAAGCAAACTATTGTTGCGGCTATTGGGGTAACTTTCAGTATTGCGATGTTTATTGCTTTGGTTAGTTTTATGAATGGTTTGAATGATTTACTGGATGGCTTAATGCTCAATAGAACGCCTCATGTACTGCTGTACAACGAAATAAAACCTTCAGAAAACCAACCCGTTCTCTTGTCCGAGGAATTTAAAAAAAACACCAATTTTGTTCGTTCGATTAAACCCAAAGACCGAGGGAAATCCATTTACAACAGTAAAACTATTTTGGCTGTTTTAAAACAAGATCCACGCGTTATTGATGTTGCGCCAAAGGTGACTTCACCGGTTTTTTTTAATTCGGGGACCATTGAAATATCAGGGGTAATTAATGGAATTGATGTTTTATCTGAAGATAAATTATTTAAAATCAGCGATTATATCATTGAAGGAAAAGTAGCTGACCTGCTTCAGAATAACAGCATTATTATCGGGAAAGGTTTGTCAGATAAAATGTTGCTTACCAAAGGAGATATCATCAAGATTACGACTTCTAAAGGGAATTTGGCTTCGCTTAAAATTGTGGGTATATCCGAAATTGGAATTGCTGAAATCGATAATGTGATGAGTTATACCTCTTTGGCGACAGCCCAAAAAATATTGGGAGAACCTACAAATTATATCACGGACATTCAGCTGAATTTGTATGATATGGCCGAAGCGCCTGCTGTTGCAAAAGAGTTTCAGGACACCTTTAATCTAGATACGATTGATTATCAAACCGCAAATTCTCAGTTTGAAACAGGGAGCTCAGTGCGAAGTATTATTTCCTATTCCGTTGGAGTAGTGTTGCTGATTGTTGCCGGTTTTGGGATTTATAATATTCTAAACATGATGATTTATGAAAAAATGGACAGTATTGCGATCTTGAAGGCCACGGGATTTTCAGGAAATGATGTGAAATGGATTTTTGTTTCGCTATCTATAATTATTGGATTGGTGGGAGGATTATTTGGCTTGCTGTTTGGATATGTTTTCTCTTCTATCATAGATGTGATTCCGTTTGAAACGGCTTCTTTACCTACAGTGAAAACCTATCCTATTAATTACAATCCGTTATTTTATATCATTGGAATTACTTTTGCATTGTTTACAACGACCATTGCTGGACTTTTTCCTGCTTTAAAAGCCAGTAAAGTAGATCCGGTAGAAATCATCAGAGGAAAATAAAAATGGAAAATAATGCTGTTTTAGAGACAATTGGACTAAGTAAATATTTTTACGATCCTGTAAAATTTCAGGTATTGAAAGAAATAAGTATGCGTGTTAATCACGGAGAGTTTGTTTCGATAGTTGGGAAATCTGGCTGTGGCAAATCGACATTATTGTATTTACTTTCTACGATGGACACAGATTATGACGGTCAGATAATGATTCACAACGAACTTGTCACGGGAAAAACTGACAAAGAATTGGCATTAATCAGAAATGAAAAAATAGGTTTTGTATTTCAGTTTCATTACTTACTGGCAGAATATAATGTGCTGAAAAATGTAATGCTTCCGGGGATGAAGTTAGCTAAATATTCGGATAAAGAATTAGAGCATCGCGCCATGGAACATTTAAAAACACTGAACATGGAAGATCAGGCACTGAAGATGCCCAATCAATTGAGCGGCGGACAAAAGCAGCGTGTGGCAATTGCACGTGCTTTGATAAACGATCCACTGATTATAATGGGGGATGAGCCTACAGGGAATTTAGACAAGAAAAACAGCGACTTGGTTTTTGATATTTTTAATAAATTAACTCAGGAGAAAAATCAAACTTTATTGGTGGTTACGCACGACACTGATTTTGCCCAAAAAACCAATAGGATTATTACCATGGAAGATGGGAAAATAATTTCTTAAAGCACTATTTTACTATAATTTCATGTTTGTAGAGCAATCCTTTTATACCTTCTAAAGCAAAAACGGCTTTTTTTAATTTTGTTGTTTTGGGATTAATCGTATAATTATAGCTGGTTCTAAAATCAGCTTTGTTGGCAATTGCTTTCGCAAATTCAGAACGGTATAAATCGCAGTTTTCAAAAACGACTTCGGTCAAATCAGTGCTCATGAAATCTACCGCAATAATACTGCAATTAGTGAAGGATGTTCCTTTTATTTTTAAAGTATAAAATTTGGAGAAATCCAAAACACAATCATTAAAAGCAATTTCGAAAATTAATTTATCGCACATGGCAAAATTCACGTCTTTGATTTCACAGCGATTGAAAGTTACGGTTCTAAAGGCTACATAATTAATTTTGGCATTGCTAAAAGTACAATCATTGAAGGTGCAATCAATAAAAGTAACCGCTACAAAAGTACATTGAGAAAAATTACAATTGGTAAACGTACAACATTCAAATTCCTTGAAATTGACTTCTTCCTCTTGGTACGTGATGTCCTTATACTCAAAATCTAGAAAATATTCTGCCATTTATGGGTTTTAAATTCAGCTTTTAGTGCTGTTTTTCGGAACAAAGAAACAAAAATCTGAATCGTTATCTAGGATAAATTAGAGTATTATTTTAGATTTAAACTCTTTCGTAGTCGCCTTTCCAGTGCTGAATCGCTTTTTTAATTTCCTTTCCCGAAAGATTTTCATGCAACGCTCTTTGCGTAAGCGCTGGAAATTCATCGTCTGGGGCAAAACGTAACGCAAATAGTTGGTCGTCATTTAATTGATGTTCAAATTCTTCCAGTCTTTTTCCTGTAATAGTAAAATAGCGATACCTCAGTTCCAACCGTACGATTCGATTTTACAAAGTCAATGCATAATGCTGGCGCAAAATGAAAGCCAGACAAAAAAGGACAACAAAAACAGCGCTGATAAATATCCAAATTAAAGAATCTTCAGTGGTGCAACTAAAATATATGCTGAAAGCCAGCAATGTCATGATTATTGGATAATAAACAAAATGATGCGGTGGATAATAGCGAATGTGATTTTTATAGGATTGTGATTTCATCATTTTTTTTTAAAGATAGTAAAAACCGTTAGCTTATGGAATTTTACTTCTTAAGAGGATAAAAATACTTTTGAGATTGACTAAAAGTGTTTCATTTCCAATATTTAATTTTACTGTGTAATAGAATCGTTGACGAAATACATTTTCATCATTCCTTTATTTTTGACTTCAATCTCGCCTCTATATTCACAATCAAAGTCATTTTTGATAATCTGATACGTATGTTCAGAAATATTAATTCTTCCTGGCTCAGAATTCGATTCCATACGGGAAGCAATATTTACGGTATCGCCCCAAATGTCATACGAAAATTTCTTGATCCCAACCACTCCGGCTACTAAAGGGCCAGTATTAATACCGATTCTTATTTTAAAATGAGTTTGGTTTTGTGTAATTAATTCTTCGGATATGTCCACAAACCGGGCAATTTCGAGTGCTGCGAGTGTCATTTTATAAGCATGATCTCCAGTCGGAAATGGTAAACCACCTGCGCACATATAAGCATCACCAACGGTTTTTATCTTTTCAAGGTTGTATTTTTCCATAATGGTATCAAATTTCGAGAAATAGTAATCGATGCTTTCCACTAGTTTCTCGGGAGGCAGTTTTTCAGCATAGTTTGTAAATCCTTCAAAATCAGTAAATAAAACCGTCACCGATTCGAATTTTTTAGCTTGTACTTTTCCGTTTTTCTTTAATTCAAGAGCCGTTTCTTCCGGCAAAATATTCAGCAATAGATTATTAGAACGATTTTTTTCTTCTTCAATAATGCTGTTCGTTTTTTTTACAAATTTATAGCGTCGGTAAAATCCGATTGTGATTACCAGAACTAAGAATAAAGAAATTGCTGTTATGTATATGATGTTTTGTTGTCTTTTATCTTTCAATTTCTGGATTTCCGAATCTTTTTCGAGTAAATCGACTTCAGTTTGCTTTTGTGAAACTTCATAATTCGTTCGTATATCCGCCATTTGTTGCATTGATTTTAGGTTGGTTAAGCTGTCCCTGTATGCAATATGATTCTTGTAATATGAGAATGATGCCGCCATGTTTCCAGTTTTCTGATACAGTTGTGACAGTTTCAGGTTAGCATTGCTGATTTGTTCTTTAAGTCCATATTTTTGAGCCAAGTTCAGACTTCGTTTAGCATAGCTGAGAGAAGTTTCCCAATCATTTAATGCTAAATAAATGTCAGACATGTAGGATAGGTATTCTGAAATGGCATAGTAATCTTTTAATTTTTCCAGAATTTTTATAGCTTTACTAATATAGGCCTTTGCAAGATTATTGTTGCCCAGTTTTGCATGAACCATTCCAATATTACCCAAACTATACGCAGTGCCAATTAAATAATTAGCCTTATCAAAAATGATACTTGATTCTTTGAAATATTTCAAAGCTAAATTGTATCTTTTGTTTTTGGAATATTCGTCTCCAGCATTTAATAATGCACTGGCTAACGATATAGAATCATCTGTCTTCCTTAATAAATGGATTGATTTTTTGTAGTAAATTTCGGCATTATCAGCATTCCCCATAATAGAATATACATCAGCAATAGACATGTAAGCCACGCCTTCGCCAATAATAAATTTAGCTTTGATTGCTGCTTCAACACTTTTGAAAAATGCGTTTAAGGCTTTGTCTAAATCGCCTCTGAGCCTATTTTTATTCCCTTTTTGGTAATATCCGCGATGTAGATACAAATAGTTTTTTTCTAACTGAGAGAGCGCAATAAGTTCATCGGCATATTTTAGTGACAATTCGAGATTATTAACTTCATTAAAAGATAAATTTCTCAGTAATTCTAATTTCTCAGAATTGGCCAGGCTATTTTTATGATAGATCTTCACAAGACTATCAGCCACTTTTTGATTTTGTGCAAAAGAACTTAGGAACTGGAAAAATATAAAAAATACAGAAAATAAGATTTTGACAAAATATTTAAAATCTCTTAAAAATATCATGGGTTTGCAGCTAATTTTGGATCGATGTGAAATGATTTAGAAGAATTTCCATCAGCATAAACACTAAAATTGATAGTGTATTTGTCGAGTTTATGAACCAAATTGGAATCATTTTTAACCTTAGCAACGGCGTTTCCGGATCTTCCTCCAGAGCCGTAAATGGTAGTAACATCAAAAAAGTTCAAATCTCGGGATTCCGGTTCGTTAAAAATACTGTCAATGGCAACGGAATAGCCTTTGTCATTTGTCAGACCAATCCATCTGACATCTTGGTTGAGGTATACGTTAGATAAAAAGTCTTTCAAAGTTCCGTTTGGAGATCTTCCTGAATTATCATCAGATAAAGAACAAGCGTTATCAATATCCTCCTGTGATGGATTACTCATTGCGTAAAGACTGCTGGCTTGAACAGTCAATGCGATTACTACTTTTTTGCCCATGATTGTTATATTTAAAATTTATAAAATAGTAACTTAAATAGACCATTATAGAATGAGGTAGCGGTAATTAATATATTGATATTTAGTGGTTAAGGGTCTGATTCTAATATCAAATTTAATATTTTTTTCAAGATCAACATCAGTTTACTATGCATGCATCACTAATGTAATTATCCATTTTTATATAATTATGAAATGGAAATCCGACAGGAATAAAATTGTGCATGAGACTATTTTATGAATACCAAAATAGAAAATTAAGAATACATGTACAAAAAAATAAATCAAATAAATATCTAAGTTGTTACTAGTCAGTAAATTGAAGTTTATTTGTTACTTTAGTAGAACCAAAGAATAGTAATTAAAATAGATCGTTATGATTACTGATCAAAATTCAATCAATTGGAAAAAAATATTTTGTTTTAAAAATATTAGTTTAAATTTAGTAGGAGTAGCCTTGATAACCCTTGCTTTAAAAGGTTTTATGATTCCAAATAAATTTTTGGATGGTGGAATTATCGGGATTTCAATATTGGTTCATGAAATTACAAAATGGCCTTTTGGAGTCTTGGTATTAATGTTTAATATTCCTTTTTTAGTCATTGGAAACCGAATGTTAGGTAAAACATTTGCGTTACAGAGTTTTTTGACCTTCTTGTTAATTGCTGTCAGTATGACTTTTTTAGATGTGGATCCCGTGACTTCAGATCCGCTTTTGATTGCTTTGTTTGGTGGTTGTCTTATTGGTTTAGGTATGGGTTTGTGCATCCGAAGTGGTTCTACAGCTGATGGAGTAGAAATCCTGGCGCTATTGACTACAAAAAAAATTGGGCTTAATGTATCAGAAGTTATTTTTGCATTGAATACATTATTGTTTCTTACAGCTGCATGGTCTTTTGGAATTTCTACGGCTTTGTATTCTATTGTCACTTATTTTTCAGCCGTAAAATCTCTGGATTATATATCCCATGGTTTAGAACAATATACTTCATTGCATATTATTTCTTCCAAAAGCGACTTGATTAAATCATTGATTGTCCAAAAATTTGGAAAAGGAATTACCGTTATCAAAGGAGAAAGAGGCTATTTACCAGACAAATTTGATGTCAAATTAGATTGTGATATTATTGTCACCGTGGTAACCCGACTCGAACTACTCCGAATTAAAGAAGAAATAAGAAAACTAGATCCTAAAGCATTTATGTTTATTCAGTATATCAAAGAGGCCAGTGGCGGTATTCTGCGAAGTATGAATTAACATTGATCTAATGCACTTATAATTAATGGTACCAGCGCTTACTATTCCAACTAATAGAAAAATAATAAGAAGTGGGAATTATGCAATAGGTTTAAAATGTAAGCTTGAATAAATTTCATAATTTTATAAAAAATTATAAATTATGATACCAACGAAGGGATATGCAGTACAGGATGCTAAAACGGATTTAGCTCCATGGAATTTCGAAAGAAGAGAATTAGGACCGCATGATGTGCAATTTGATATTCAGTTTTGCGGTGTTTGCCACAGTGATCTTCATCAAATAAAGGATGATTGGGGAGGAGCAATATACCCGATGGTTCCCGGACATGAAATTGTAGGGAAGGTGGTCAAAGTAGGAAGTCACGTAAAGAAATTTAAGGTAGGTGATTTAGCGGGAACAGGTTGTTTAGTCGATTCCTGCAGGACTTGTGAAAACTGTCAGGAAGGATTAGAACAGTTTTGTCTAAACGGTAGTACAGGAACCTATAATGCTTTGGGACAAGATGGAAAAACACCTACTTACGGCGGGTATTCGGATACGATTGTTGTTCATGAAGATTTTGTTCTACATATTTCAGACAAATTATCATTAGCTGCTGTAGCACCTTTATTGTGTGCCGGAATCACAACATATTCTCCATTGAGACATTGGAAAGTTGGAAAAGGACACAAATTAGCTGTTTTAGGACTTGGCGGTTTAGGTCACATGGCAGTAAAATTTGGTGTTGCTTTTGGTGCTGAGGTTACCGTCTTGAGTACATCCGCAAGCAAAGAAGCAGATGCCAAAAAATTAGGGGCTCATAATTTTATAGTTACTAAAGATGAAAAGCAATTGGCAAGTGTTGCGGGTTCTTTTGACTTTATTTTGGATACGGTTTCTGCACCACATGATTTGAATTTGTATTTATCTTTATTAAGAGTAAACGGAGTGCATATTTGTGTTGGAGTACCACCAACGCCTTATGAAATCCACGCTTTTAGTCTTATTGGAGGACGAAGAAGTCTTGCAGGTTCATTAATAGGAGGTTTACCTGAAACCCAGGAAATGTTGGATTTCTGTGCGGAACACGGAATTGTTTCTGAAATTGAAATGATTGATATCAAAAATGTGCATGAAGCGTATGACCGAATGACAAAAGGCGACGTCCGTTACCGTTTTGTTATCGATATGGCGACATTGTAAAGAGATTATAAAAGTAAAAACCCTAAACATTTTAATAATGTTTAGGGTTTTTTGTGACCTACTAGCAACCAATTTTCGAATCATTTTTATATAAGATCTGAAGCTTTTGAGTAGGTTATAATTTGTTTACTAAAGCGATTGAAGACATTAAATTTATTCTTAGGCCCATATGCACCTAAAATAAGCATGTCCAAACCAAAGGCTCACTTTTCAACCAAAACGAGTATGTATTTTTATATTACTTGTTGTTCTTTGATACTACTAAAAGCAATTTTCAAATCTGTCTTTAAATCTTCAATATCCTCTAAACCTACAGATAATCTAATTAAGTCTTTAGATACACCTGTTGCTATTTGTTCTTCATCAGATAATTGCTGATGCGTAGTACTTGCGGGATGAATAATGAGTGATTTAGTGTCTCCAATATTGGCCAATAATGAAAATAATTTGGTTTCATCTGCTACTTTTTTAGCCGCTTCAAAACCTCCTTTTAATCCAAAAGTCACTACTCCACTTTGTCCTTTTGGTAAATACTGTTGTGCTAATGCATAATATTTACTTGTTTTGAGCCCCGGATAATTAACCCATGCTACTTCTTCTTGAAGTTCTAACCATTGTGCTAATGCCAATGCGTTTTGACTGTGTTTAATAATTCGGAGCGGTAAAGTTTCTAATCCCTGAATAATCTGAAATGCATTGAATGGACTTAGAGCCGCACCATAATCTCGCAAACCTTCTATTCGGACTTTTGCAATAAAAGCTGCGTTGCCCAATACTTCGTTATACACTAATCCGTGATAACCAGCTGAAGGTTCCGTGAATTCCGGGAAGTTTCCATTCGCCCAATCAAATTTTCCTGCGTCAATAATCACACCTCCAAGAGAAGTTCCATTGCCGGAAATGTATTTTGTTAGGGAATGAATGACAATATCTGCTCCATATTGAATTGGATTTAATAAGTATGGAGAGGCAACTGTATTATCGACAATGAAAGGAACTTTCAGAGATTTAGCCTCTGAAGAAATAGCTTTCAAATCTAGAACGTCTAGTTTTGGATTACCTAATGATTCGACAAAAATGGCTTTAGTATTTGGTTTTGCTGCGTTTGTAAAATTAGATGGATCTGTAGGATCTACAAATGTCGTGGTAATTCCTAATCTTGGTAACGTAACTTTCAATAGATTATAGGTCCCGCCATAAAGACTGCTTGAAGCTACTATATGGTCCCCAGCTTTTAGTATAACCAAAAGTGTTGTAGCAATAGCTGCCGTTCCTGAAGCCGTAACCACAGCTCCAATTCCACCTTCTAAGGCTGCCAATCGCTGCTCTAAAATGTCATTAGTAGGATTGTTTAATCGGGTGTATATAAAGCCCGCTTCGGTTAGGCTAAATAAATTGGCAGCATGTTCTGAATTATTAAAAACATAAGAACTGGTTTGATATATGGGTACTGCTCTGGTTCCTGCATTTTTTGTTACATCGTGTCCGGCATGCAATGCGTTTGTTTCAAATTTTTGTGTGCTCATAATAGTTTATTTTTAAAGTAGTTAATAGTTAAAATTTAAAGCCTAATCGGGCAAAAACAAATCTTCCGTTCAAACCAAATTGTGAAACTGCTCTGGAATAGGCAAACTGATTGGCATTACTCAAATCAGCACTAGGTGATGGCGAAAGAGTTGGAGTAGTATTGGTAAATGATGGCGTTGCAGGATTGTTTCTGTCCGGATATACATCTCCAATATTATTAGCCCCGATTGTCAATCTGAATTTTTCAGAAACTTGGTAGCCAAATGATAAGTCAGTTACTATTTTAGCACTGTATTCCGGATGTTCGTAAACGGATGAAGATCCATCTAAATTCACATCTGTTGCACCAGGATCAGTAACGGCTCCGAAATAGCTGTTTCTGAAATAAATGTCTAATTTTTTGATGCCAAAAGTGGTTGCCAAATTCGCTTTAACCTTTGGAATCGCTTCTTCTAAATATACTCTGCTTGATTCTGGAAAAAAGGAATAGATATACGGTTCTCCACCAGCATCTATAATAGATTGAGGCACATTTAAACCGCCAACTCTTCTCGTTTGATTGTAACTAAGCGCAAAATCATTTTTGATGGTAAAATCTGGAATCACATTGTATTTGTGTGAAATAACTATGTCAATTCCTTTGGTTTCAGAGTTAATTCCGTTGGTCCAGAACGAAGCTCTTTCTACACCTTTCGTGTCAAATGCCTGTTGGAACAAAGTCAGTGCAGCTTGTTGCGTCGGCGTTGCTGATCCGCTTATTTGAGCATCTGAAGGCCTAGCATATTGTCCTGTTAATACAACACGGTCATCAATTCTAGTGAAATAAGCATCGGTTGCGATGGTTAAATTAGCAGATGGAATTTTAAACGTAAATCCAGTGCTCACACTTTTTGAAGTTTCCGGTTTTAAATTTGCCACACCAATACTATTAGCAGCGTCTGAATCATTTGTAAAATAACCTACCTGATACGGGGATCCATTTATAAATTGTGTTGAACTACTTTCAAAATATTTCTGTTGCAATGATGGTGCTCTAAATCCTGTTTGCCCTGAAATTCTCCAATTGATATTGCTATTTAATTTTAAAAGTGAAGCCAATTTAAAAGTAACCGTATTACCAAAATCGGAATAATTTTCATAGCGTAAAGCTCCGTTTACAAGCCAATTCTCAAAAGGATTTAATTCTAAATCCAGGTAAGCAGCAACACTTTTTCTGTTTTTTTCTTTCGCATCCGAAGGCTGAAATCCAGAAAATCCTTGTGCTCCTGCGCCTCTTTTATTTCCGAAAAAATCAGTCACGATCAGGGGAGAACTACTGGCTAGATTTCCTGAAACAAAATCACCATTGGTATTATATAAACCGTAAGAAGCTTGTTCACCCGCCTGAATTTCATAATTTTCATATCTAAATTCCCCACCAAATGCAACATTTAATCCTTGTAAGAAATCATATTTTCTAGTTAAATCCAGATTGGTTGTACTTTGTAAAAAAGATACTTTTCCTGCATCGAAAGAGGAGGGAGAGTTTACTCCCAAAGTCGCATTTATTGTATTATTGACATTGTATTGAAAAGAATTCGTTCCTAAATTAGAACTAATATCGGTATCAAAGCCAAATAAGTTTGTCGTAATTCCAATAGCAGAGGACACATCCAAAATTGTAGATTCTATTTCAGGTAAAAAACCATTTTGATACACTTGGCTAAAAGTTCCAGAGCCATTTGGAAGACGGTTAAAGGCATACGAATTACCGTTTCTATAAGAAACTCCACCAAATGAATACAAGGAAGTAATTTCATTTATGGGATATGCGGTATTGTAATACAGTTGTCCCGAAGCTAATTTTGACTGCCCAACGCTCATGTTGTAATCACTTCTCTGCTGACCTCTGTATGAAAGTTCATTATTAGTTACGTCAAAATTTAAGGCACTTTGTATTTGACTGATTGTTGTTGCAGTTGAAATTGTATTTTGTTGAGTAGAAGTAAAGTAATTTACTTGTGGTGCATATTGTTTAATTGTATTAATTATTTGACTAGAATTTGGTGTATTATTAATGTTACTAAACAAAGAATTGATAGCTGTACCGCCTTGTGCAGCTCTGTTTTCAACAGCATTGTAGGCATTAAAAATTGCGTTACTTCTTATACCAGCCCTGCTTGTAGCGTCCCTTGTAACGGCACTACCAGTGATATTAAGAAAGCTTTTTTCTTTTCCAAGAGAAGTTCCGTAATTTAAATCTAACTGTGCTGTTTGTCCGTCAATTCCTCCTTTGAAATTATTGGCTCCAGAGGATAAAAGCCCCCCATATTGTATCGTTCCTGAAATATAATTTGCGTCTTTTTTAAGTACAATATTTATAACTCCTGCAATAGCATCAGAACCATATTGAGCTGCAGCTCCATCTCTTAAAACTTCAATTCGATCAATAGCAAAAGATGGAATTGCGTTCAAATCCGTACCCACTGAACCTCTTCCTGGTGCACCATTGATGTTTACTAAAGCGCTTGTGTGTCTTCGTTTACCATTTACAAGTATTAAAACTTGATCTGGTCCTAAACCTCTCAATTGTGCCGGATCAATATGGTCTGTACCATCTGCAGTTGACGTGGGATTACTGGTAAATGAAGGTGCCACATAATTCAAAATTTGAGTTATACTGGTTTGTGGTGCTCCTTTTGTAATTTCAGATATATTCAAAATATCGATCGGTACAGGCACATCTGTTTTTACTCGGTTTTTGCTTCTGGAACCAATTACTATTATTTCAGATAATTCATTTTTTTTGATGGAGTCATTTTCCTTTTGGTTGATCTGGCTGTAAGTGGTTGAAAAGGCAACTAAGCTTACAGTTATTGCTACAATTTTTTTTGTTTTTTTCATTACTGATTGTTTGTTTTTTGTATTAGTACTTTTTTATTAATTTTTAATTTGGGCATAAAAAAACCCCTACGGTATGCAGAGGCTCTATTTTATCTTTAGAAATAATTACAATAGTAGCTCTGCGGGATTATCCGTCATCATGCTACACATATTGTAATTATTTAATTTCATTTGTTCTGTTTTTTTGATGAGGCAAATTTGCAAACTATTTTTTACTCCACCAAGAAAAATCATAATTATTTCATATAGTCTATGGATTTAATAGGATAGTTTCAAATTAACATTACAAGTAGTTTCAAACAAGCTTATTTTTTGGCACACTTATTTTTAAATTTAGGGCACTATAAGAAAAACCATGTGCGAATCAGTAAGGCTTAGTAGTGTTAATATGGCCTGGTACAGAATAGGGGTAATAAAGATGATAAAAGATTGAAGGTATAAAAAAGAAAAAACCCCTATTTTACAGGGGTTTTAGTTTCTTCGAAAGTTGACTACTTTCATATTTTGTGACCTTGACTGGATTCAAACCAGTAACCTCTTGAGCCGTAATCAAGTGCGCTATTCAGTTGCGCCACAAGGCCATTTTTTTGCTATTGATGTCTTAATTAAGGCGTCTTAGCGGGTGCAAATATAAGTATAAATGTGTAATTTGCAAGTCTAAAATTGTAAAAAAACAAAAAAATATGCCATTAAAAAAGTATATACGTGATATTCAGGGATTTCCTAAAGAAGGAATTTTGTTTAAAGACATCACTCCGTTGCTAATTAATCCCGAAGCAAGGAATAAATGCCTTGAAATACTGATTGAATCCTTGAAAGATAAAAAAATTGACAAGGTAATAGGAGTGGAAAGTCGTGGATTTTTCTTTGGAATGTTGATAGCTCAGGAATTGAATGTTGGTTTTATTCCAGTTCGAAAGCCTAATAAGTTGCCTTACGAAACCATTTCGGCGACTTATGATTTAGAATATGGAACAGATACTTTAGAAATTCATACCGATGCTATTCAAAAAGGAGACCGAATCCTGATTCACGATGATGTTTTGGCAACTGGGGGAACGGCAAGCGCAGTTTGCGAATTGGTGGAACGATTGGGTGGAGAAATCGTGCAATGCAATTTCCTGATGGAATTAGCTTTCTTGAATGGAAGAGCAAAAATTAAAGGAAATGAAATTTTTGCTGCAATTACGTATTAATCTAGCGCACGCGTCGTTACGTAGTACCTAAAACCAATAATTGCCATTTGCCATTTCTTGGCTTTTGCCAAATCCAAACGTTGCTTTGTGAAACTTGGTAAAATGACTTTGTTTATTTTGGCTAGAATTTTATACATAAGGTTTTATTTTGGACAAAGATATAAAAAAAGACGGTCTTGATTGAGACCGTCTAAATTGTGAATTTCTATTTATTTTCTTCCGTTAACTTTGGACTGGTATTCTTCCATTTGCTTTTCGTAGATTTTCATTTTCTTTTCAAAATTATCCATTTGCGCATGGAAAGGTTCCATTTTTTTGTCAAATTCAGCCATTTTTTTATCAAAGGCTTCCATTTCAGGTGCTAATGTTTCCATTTTTTTATTGAACTCTTCCATTTTTTTATCGAATTCTTTCCAAGCTTTTTTATCACCAGTGATAGGATCTCCTTTTGGAGCTTTCGGCGCTTTGGGAAAAACAGGTGCTTTAGGAGCTTTAAATTTAAAAGTTGGTGCAGTAGGAGGAGTTGGTGGCTCTGGTATCATTTCTTTCCCATCTAGATAGCTTTTAGTAATAATACGGATTGAGTTCTTAGTCGAAGTCCCCTCTTTTTGTACATTAACTGAACTTATATGATTTGGATTCATGCTTTCGGCCTCTAGCGCGCTTACTTTTTTTCCGTCAATAAAATATTCTGCATCACCAGGTATGCCATTTTT
Organism: Flavobacterium petrolei; assembly: GCF_003314435.2. Lineage (GTDB taxonomy): Bacteria > Bacteroidota > Bacteroidia > Flavobacteriales > Flavobacteriaceae > Flavobacterium > Flavobacterium petrolei. The sequence goes on from NZ_QNVY02000002.1 coordinate 63,225, forward strand.
CTCTGTCTTAACCTTTGTAACTGTATAAGTATCTTTTGTTTTTTGACGTATAGTTACATTGTTAGGATCGACATTATCAAATCCCAAATCCGTTTTTTCTATATCAGAATTAAAAATACTTGTACTCCCTGTAGTTTTTCCTTTTGTTACAATTCTAATTATAGATTTGTTATTCTCCTTAATGACATCCATCGTTGTAATGTCATTAGGATTAGTGCTATCTAATTCCTCTTTGCTCACTTTTTTTCCATCAATAAAAATTTCTGTATTTCGATCAATACCTTCATTTTTAGAGTTATTGACTACGAGTGCTTTAATTTTTTTAATACTGTCTTTTTCTTGCTGGATTTCTAAAGTAGTGGTAATAGGATTTTTTAATTCCATTTTACTGGTTTCTTCTTTTACTTTTTCCTGAGCAACTACTTCAATTTGAAATAAAGATACAAATGCCACTAAAGCAGGAAGCACTATTGCATACTTCCAAGAATTCGATTTTTTTGATTGATTTTTGTTTAACATAACAATTCGTTTTTTGATTAATGATTGATAAAAATGATTAGTAATGGCAACACAATTTTCGTGTGTTGTTATTTTTAAAAGCGTGAACTGATACGCTTTTTTGTCGGATATTTTTTTGGTAGCTTCGCTGTCAGCAATGAATTCCAAGTTTTGTAAAATTGCTTTTTTGTATAACCAAATAAATGGATTGAACCAAAAAAGGATACAAAACAGTCTTGAAATCAATACATCAACAGTATGATTTTGTTCGCTGTGCACTTTTTCGTGTTCCAAAATATTTTCTAATTCGGAGCTGCTGTATAAAGACGAGTTGTAAACGATAGTATAAAAAAAAGAGAACGGAGCGAGGTTGTCTTGTAAGTCAATAAATTTAAAATCGGCTTGACGTTTTATTATTTTTCCTTTAAATACTTTTTGTAAACTGTAAAAATCAAGACCAAATTTAGTTAATAGAAACAATGCACCCATGCAGTACAGCACTGCTAATCCGAGATAAATATATTCTACTGTATGGTCTTCATTTACAGTTGTAGTTATGGGCAATGATGACCAATCATAATTTACAGGACTAGGTTCGACCCATATTATTTTCGTAAAAACGACTAATGGCAAAAGAACGGAAGTAAATAAACCCACTAATAGAAACCAACGATTACTATTGAAAAAGGTTTCTTTTCGCAACATAAAATGATAAGCCAAATAAAACAGTGCAATTAATCCACTGGATTTGATGAGGTAGATATATAATGCTTCCATAAATACTGTTGTTACGATAAAGTTTATATTTCCTCTTTTTGATTTTCAATCATGGCTAAAATTTCCCGTAATTCAGCGGCAGAAATTTTCTCTTCTTTGGCAAAATGCGAGACCATATTTTTATATGAACTGTTGAAATAATTATCAATAGCAGTATTCATAAAGCGCTTTCTATACTCTTCTAAAGTCACTATAGGATAATATTGGTGCGTGTTCCCAAAGGCATTGTGAGAAACAAAACCTTTTTCTTCGAGGTTGCGCACAATGGTTGAAAGTGTGTTGTAATGCGGTTGATCTTCTGTGATTTCTGCAAGGACTTCTTTTACGAATGCTTTTTTGAGCTTCCATAAAATGTGCATGATTTCTTCTTCTTTATTAGTCAGTTTTTGCATGATTTTTTTATTTAAATCAAACTTACAACTAATTTTGTAGTTACACAACTATAAATGTAGTTTAATAACTATTTTTATAGTTATTTTAACTTCTATCAGTAGTTTTTGGAATCTGGAAAATCTTTTGATCAGAGACGTTATTATGAAAATGAGGTTGCGTTAGGGATAAAAGCTAGCTACCGAAGTAGCGCGTATATCCCGACGATATAAAAAAAAGGGGCCAGTAACGATGTTGTTGCTAAGCCCCTTTTTTTATGGGGTCACGCCCAAAGAATGATAATCGAATTAGTTTTTTTCTTTTTGAACGAGTTTTTGCAGCCAGATGCAACCTGCGACTGATAAAATCCCTAAAGTTCCCATGACAAACCAGTTGGCTTGATAGCCAAAAGTGGCGATAATTTCTAATCCCGTCTTAGAACTCGCAATGTGTGCCAAGCTGAAACTCATTGTAAACAGTGCCATATAGCGACCTTCGTGTCCTTTTGGCGCTCGGCTTAAAGCGAAAGAATTGGAAAAAGGAAAGATGAACATTTCGCCAAAAGTGATAAAAAGGATACTCACAATTAATATTCCTGCCCACATATTAATCATTAAAACATAGAAACTTAGAGACATCAGTAACGAGCCCCAAAGAATAATTTTGAGCTTATCGATGTTTTTTCTTTGACTAATACTCACAATTGGCATTTCCAGGAAGAAAATCAGTAACCCATTTAAGGATAATAAAAGTCCGCTTTGAAACTCGGTTAAACCAAATTTTTCATTGTGGTATAAAGGCAAAGTGGTGAAAAGTTGAAAGAAAAGCATGGCCGTTATAAAACAGATAAAGAGAAAAATCCAAAATATCTTGTCTTTGAAAACGGAAGCAGGTATTTCGGTTTCGCTATTTGCGGAGTTTAAATCGGCTGGTTTTTTGCGCTCTTTTACTAGTAAGGTAAAAATTAATATTGAAATAATACAAGAACTTCCATCAACCCAAAACAATCCGCTGTAGCCTAAATTCATAATGATTAAACCTCCTAAAGCCGGTCCTGCAGTAAAGCCTAAATTTACGGCTAGTCGAACTAAAGTCAGTGCTCTGGTGCGATTTTCAGGCTTAGCGTAGGTCGCCAAAGAGACAAACATGGCTGGACGAAACATATCAGCAACGGTCATAATGACAAACATTCCAATACATAATCCCCAAAACGTTCGAATGTATTGTACAAAAAACAATAGGATTCCACTGGTGAATAAACTGAAAACCATGATTCTATAAAAACCTATTTTATCAGATAATTTGCCGCCAAGCCACGAACCAAGCATGGAACCAAAACCAAAAGCGACCATAATCCACCCGACTTGTGCATAGGAAAAATTCAAATCTTCTTTTAGATATTTGGACAAAAACGGCAAAACCATCGTACCAGCGCGATTGATAAAAGTGATGAGTGTAAGAATCCAAATTTCTCTGGTGAAGCCTTTGAAATTATTAATGTAACGTTGAAAAGCAGTTTGAAACATATAAAGAGTTATTATTTTGCAAAGGTAGAAAACTTTGTTCCGATGCGTCTTTGTGTCCTAGTAACTTTTAAACTATTTTTGCATAAAAATAAGAATATGAGAACGCTATTCACTTTGTTTATTTTATTACACTTGAATTTAGGCTTTGGCCAAGAAAAATTTGATGTTTCGGCTGTAACCAAATTCCAAACGGAATTGAACGAAGAATATGCGGATGCCAAGAAAAGTCCTTTGACTGCAGAAGATTTAGCAGAGTTCAAAACACTTGATTTTTACCCTGCAAGCGAAACTTTTTTTGTGGTCGCAAAGTTTCTAAGAACTCAAAAAGAGAAGCCTTTTGAAATGAAAACATCAACGGACAGAAAACCATTGTATGTCAAATACGGCGAACTTTCTTTTACAATTGATGGTCGGGATTTTAAACTGAACGTTTATAAAAACATTGAACTTTCCAAAAAGAAGGAGTATAAAGACTATTTATTTCTGCCGTTTTCCGATTTGACTTCTGGCAAGGATAGTTATATTGGCGGGAAATATATCGATTTAAGAATCCCAAAAGGAGATACGATTGTGATTGATTTCAATACATCGTACAATCCGTATTGCGCTTATAATCATAAATACTCCTGCCCAAAAGTTCCTTTGGAAAATGATTTGGATATCGAAATAAAAGCGGGAGTTAAAAAATTTCACGACTAATGGAATTCTTTAATTTGCATACGCATAAATGGACTAATCAACCGAATGTGCTGGAATTAGTAAATCAATATCCTCAGGAATTTGATGCAACAATTCCGAATTATTCCATCGGGATTCATCCTTGGTTTATCGTTGAAGAACGAATAGAAGCTGACCTTGCGATAATGGAAAGTAAATTACAAGAGGCAAATTGTCTCGCTGTGGGCGAATGTGGATTGGACAAACGCATTGAAATTTCGATGGAATTACAGCAAATGGTTTTTGAAAAGCAATTGCTTTTGGCACAAAAATATCAAAAACCAGTCGTGCTACATTGCGTTGCGGCTTTTCAGGAATTGATTGCAATTAAGAAAAAATTGAATATTTCAGTTCCAATGCTGGTTCATGGTTTTTCGAAAAATGTTCAGGTTGCTAAACAATTACTGGACAATGGATTTTATATTTCTTTTGGAAAATATTTATTGCTCAATCCAGAACTAGAAGCTGTTTTTAAAAGCGTTTCTGATAATCGATTTTTTCTTGAAACGGATACGGTTGAGGAAGGAATTGAGGCAGTTTATGAATTGGCAGCAAAATACAAAGGAATTTCTGTTAAAGAAATCCAGGAACTAGTGAATACAAATTTTAATGAAGTTTTTGATTTCAAAATTTTTCAAAAACATTAAACTTTAAACAAAATAACAATGGCAGAGTGGACAGAAAGAGCCGAACTTTTATTCAAAAAAGAAGGTTTAGATAATTTAAAAAATGCAAATGTATTGGTCGTAGGATTGGGTGGTGTTGGTTCTTTTGCAGCTGAATTTTTGGCAAGAGCAGGAGTGGGAACCATGACTATTGTAGATGGTGACGTAGTTGATATTACCAATATAAATCGACAATTACCGGCTTTACATTCGACCGTGGGACAACCTAAAGTTACTATTGTTGGAGATAGATTAATGGACATCAATCCAGAATTGAAATTGACGCGTGTGCAGGAATTTCTTTCGCCGGAACGTGCTTTCGAAATTGTTTCAGAAGAATTTGATTATGTTTTGGATTGCATTGATAGCGTGACTCCAAAGCTAAATTTGATTATTGGCGCCAAGCGAAAAAGAGTAAAAATTATAAGTAGTATGGGCGCTGGCGGGAAAATGGAAGCTTCTAAAGTTAAAGTAACGGATATCACGAATACCGTGAATTGTTATTTTGCTAAAACCATAAGAAGACGATTGAAAGAATTTAAAATTGACAAACTTAAAGTAGTTTTTTCTTCTGAGATTCAGGACGAATCGAGTTTGAAAATGACGGATGGTTCCAATTTTAAAAAATCATTTTACGGAACAAACAGTTACATGCCGGGATTATTTGGTTTGTATGCTGCAGAAACAGTGATTCGCTATTTACTTAAAAAATAGTGATCATAATTCAGTTATTTTAGTATTCAGTTCTAAAAATCTAAGAAGTCTTAAAATCTATAAAGTCTAATAATCTAAAAAAATGATACAAACCGTAATTTTTGACATGGATGGTGTAATTGTCGATACTGAACCCGTACACCGCTATGCTTATTTTAAACAATTTGATGAGTTGAATATTCCTGTAACGGAGGAAATGTACACTTCATTTACCGGTTTTTCGACTCGGAATACGTTTCAGAAATTGAAAGAAGTTTTTGTGATAGAGCAGGAAGTAGAAGATTTAATCCAGAGAAAACGGACCATTTTTAATGATGCTTTTGATAGTAAAGCAGATTTGGAATTACTGGAAGGTGTTGAAAATCTTATTAAAGAATTATATCAAAATGGCATGCAATTGATTTTGGCTTCTTCGGCATCCAAAGTTACTATTGAGCGTGTTTTTAGCAGGTTTAAATTGCATGAGTATTTTACGCATGTGGTAAGCGGTGAAGATTTTCCTAAATCAAAACCACATCCTGCAATTTTTGAACATGCCGCAAGTTTATCAATTGCACCAAAAGAAAACTGTATTGTTATTGAAGACAGTACGAATGGAATAAAAGCGGCGAAAGCTGCCGGAATTTTCTGTGTGGGATATAACAGTATTCATTCGGAGGCGCAAGATTTATCAGAAGCTGATGTTGTGATTAATCATTTTAATGAATTGGGTTTTAACACAGTTACCAATATTGATTCTAAATTAAGGAATAATTAACATTTGAAAGCCATTGAATTTGTAAATTTGAACACAAAAAAATTAAAAACATGAAAAAAATAATCATTGTATTTGCCATTATTATAGCAAATTTCACCATTGAAGCACAGGTAAAAACACCTCAATCCAGTCCGAAATCTACCATCATGCAAGAAGTAGGTTTGACAGCTGTAGAAATTAATTATTCAAGACCAAGTGCCAGAGGAAGAGCCGTTTTTGGAAATTTAGTCCCTTTTGGAAAAGTATGGAGAACCGGAGCTAATGAAAATACAACCGTATCTTTTAGTGACGATGTTGTTATTGATGGTAAAACCTTGAAAAAAGGAAAATATTCGTTGTATACAGTTCCAAAAATAGAAAGTTGGGAAATAATATTTTATAAAACTACTGATAACTGGGGGAATCCAGAAGATTGGAAAGAAGAAAATGTAGCGCTTAGAGCAACTATTAAACCAGAAACTTTAAATAAGAGTGCAGAAACATTCACTATTGGAATTAGCGGATTAGACAACAATTTTGCCTTTTTAGAAATATACTGGGAGAACTCGTATGCAGCTGTAAAATTTGAAGTTCCTACTCAACAAAAAGCAACTGCTAATATTGAGAAAGCCTTATCTGGACCAGCAGCAGCAGATTATTTTTCAGCAGCTCAATTTTTATTCCAATCAAATGGTGACAATGCAAAAGCATTGGTTTATGTAAATAAAGCGTTAGATATGTCTAAAGACAAACCGTTTTGGTACAACAGATTGAAATCATTGATTCAAGCCAAACTTGGAGATAAAAAAGGAGCAATCGAAACTGCAAAATTATCCCTTGCGGCGGCTGAAATTGCTAAAAACCAAGACTACGCAAAAATGAATAAAGATAGTATCGCAGAGTGGAGTAAGAACTAACTTACCCTCACTGTTTTATAATAAAATCCCGTCTCCATTATAGTTATAGAGACGGGATTTTTTATGCGCTATCCTGATATTTGGAAAACCATTTTTTTTATCAAGGATTTATATTCCAATTTTTGGGTGGTTTTAAATATTATAAATCAATTAACACCTCAAAATTTAATGAGATTCCGTAATTGCCTAATTTTGTTCAAAATTTGAAATTTATAATGACTAAAAATATTCCAATTTCTATATTAGAATTAGCAATAATTACAGAAGATAGTAATGCAAGCGAAACATTACAAAAAACAAAAGCGTTAGCTCAATTAGCTGACAGTTTAGGATACAACAGATTTTGGCTAGCCGAACATCATAATATGGCACATGTCGCCAGTACAGCGACGGTTGTTTTGATTGGTTATATTGCCAGTCAAACGCAAAATATCCGTGTAGGTTCTGGTGGTATCATGCTCCCCAATCATGCGCCGTTAATTGTTGCAGAACAATTTGGTACTCTTGAAATACTGTATCCCAACCGGATCGATTTAGGATTAGGAAGAGCTCCGGGAACTGATGGATTAACTGCACAAGCGATTCGGAAAGATTTCTTTGAGCAATCGCAACGCTTTCCTCAAAATGTTGCTGCGCTTCAGGAATTTTTCTCGGAGGATAATGCTACTGCAAAAGTGCGTGCTTTTCCTGCCGAAGGAATTAAAGTTCCCATTTGGATTTTAGGTTCCAGTATGGATAGTGCCGCCTTGGCTGCTGCCAATGGATTGCCGTATGCTTTTGCTGGACATTTTGCACCGAAACAGATGTATCAGGCATTTCAATTTTACCGAGATAATTTTGAACCTTCGGAATATTTAGACCAACCCAAAACGATGGCGTGTGTAAACGCAATAGCAGCAGATACTGATGAAGAAGCCGAAAAATTGTCGACTAGTTTGACTCAAATGTTTCTGAATCTGATTCGGAATGACAGAAAGCCATTGCAGCCGCCGGTTGATTCATTAGATGGAATTATGAGCGAAGAAGAACATTTTCATGTGAACCAAATGACTGCTTGTTCATTTGTAGGAAGCAAAAAGAAATTAGAAACAGAATTGAAGCAATTTATCGAATATACACAAATTGATGAATTGATGATTACCAGTCCAATTTTTGATCATGACGATAAATTGAAAAGTATTCGAATCATGAAAGAAGTTATCGATAACATGAAATAGTATTTGATAGTTTTTTAATAAAAAAATCCCTGCAATGTAAGTTGCAGGGATTTTTTATAGAAATCATATTAATAATTAACAATTCATCATTGAAAATTAATTATTTAAGGCTTCCCACCATATCTTCGGGTTTAACCCAAGCATCAAAATCTTCTGGAGTTACGTATCCCAAACGAACAGCTTCTTCTTTTAAAGTTGTTCCATTTTTATGTGCAGTTTGAGCAATTTCAGCTGATTTGTAGTAGCCAATTTTAGTATTCAAAGCCGTAACCAACATTAATGAATTGTCAACCAATTCTTTGATGCGTTTGTAGTTAGGTTCGATACCTTGTGCGCAATGTTCGTCAAAAGACATACAAGCATCACCAAGTAATCTCGCTGATTGTAAGAAATTTGCAGCCATCAATGGTTTGAAAACGTTCAATTCATAATGTCCTTGCATTCCTCCAACAGAGATTGCAACATCATTCCCCATCACTTGCGCGCAAACCATCGTCAATGCTTCACATTGTGTAGGATTTACTTTTCCTGGCATTATAGAAGATCCAGGCTCGTTTTCTGGAATAATGATTTCTCCAATTCCGGAACGTGGTCCAGAAGCTAACATACGAACGTCATTGGCAATTTTATTCAATGAAACCGCCAGTTGTTTTAAAGCGCCGTGTGTTTCTACAATAGCATCGTGTGCTGCTAATGCTTCAAATTTATTTTCGGCAGTTACGAATGGATGTCCAGTAAATTCAGCGATATATTCCGCTACTTTTACATCATATCCTTCTGGAGTGTTTAGTCCGGTACCAACAGCAGTTCCGCCTAAAGCCACTTCTGATAAGTGTGCCAATGTGTTTTTAACCGCTTTCAAACCGTAGTTCAATTGCGCTACATATCCTGAAATTTCTTGTCCTAGTGTAAGTGGTGTAGCATCCATTAAATGCGTACGACCTATTTTCACCACATTGTTGAATTCAACTGCTTTTGCATGTAGTGTATCTCTTAATTTTTCAACTCCGGGAATAGTAACTTCTACAACTGCTTTGTAGGCCGCAATGTGCATTCCTGTTGGGAAAGTATCGTTTGAAGATTGCGATTTATTCACATCATCATTGGCTTTAATGAATTGTTCGCCTTCGCCAATGTTGAATCCTTTAAGAACTTGCGCACGATTTGCAACTACTTCATTTACGTTCATGTTACTTTGTGTACCTGAACCGGTTTGCCAAATCACCAATGGAAATTCATTATCTAATTTTCCAGCTAGGATTTCATCACAAACGGCAGCAATGGCATCGCGTTTTTCTGCTGGTAAAACTCCTAAATCACAATTGGCGTAAGCCGCTGCTTTTTTAAGATAAGCAAAACCTTCAATTATTTCCTTTGGCATAGAAGCCGATGGACCTATTTTGAAGTTGTTTCTTGAACGTTCTGTTTGTGCGCCCCAATATTTATCAGCTGGAACCTGCACTTCACCCATGGTGTCTTTTTCTATTCTGAATTTCATTTTGTTGTTATTTAGAAATAATTATATTGTTTATTACGTTTTTAGCCCTGATGGGAGTGAAAATCCTTTTCTTTTTACTTTCAAAAAGAAAAGATTGGAGTGTACAGCGGGAAATAGCTCCAAATTCTGAGCTCAAAAATACGGATAATTCCTTTTTTATAAAAATTGATTGATAGTTTTTATAGTTTTTTATTGGTAAGAAAAGGAATTAAACATACATTTGTGGCTACATTCAAAATTCCGGAAAACATGTTTGAATTTTCACAGTACTTAGGCTTTTTACTTTTCTTAACCATTCTTACTATAGGATTTTGGTTGATGTTTTTTCTAGTTGGTTTCGTATCCTATTGGGTAGGTGGAGCAAGTTGGGAAGCATACAAGGAGAAAAGAGCAAAAAAGAAGCAAGAACAATCAGTTTAATCTTTTTGTTAAATAAAAAAAGGACTCATTTTTATGGGCCCTTTTTTTTATGTTTATACTTTTTGGACGTGCAAATAAAAACTGGACATAATCTTATAGTCTGTTTAAATGCATTTTATTGGTATTGCTGAAACTTACACTGGAATAATTCCATACTTTTTCAGATCTATCACAGATTATGGATTAGAATTTTATTAATTTTGCGGCTTTTATTTGACTAACCTTATAGGCGAAACCGCCAATAATAGTCTGTAAATAATTTTGAATATCAGCACAGATAAAAAATTATTTGAAAGATATTTTTTTAATTATTTTTTTAGCATTATTTCACATTAAAAACTAAAATACATTCATGAAATACTCAAGATTAACAAAAGAGCAATTTGAAGAATTAAATCAGGAATTCAGCACTTTTTTAGCCACTCAAGCGATTGATAAAGCGGAGTGGGATAAAATAAAAGCTGAAAAACCAGAAGTCGCGGAACAAGAATTAGACGTTTTTTCTGATTTAATCTGGGAAGGTGTTCTTTCTAAAGCAACGTATTTAGAACATTTTTCTAAAAACCATATTTTCCTTTTTCATTGTTTTGATACGTACGTTCAATCGATAGTTTTAAAATCGTTAGTTCCTGAAGTTGATTTTTTAACAAAGGACGGATTGCAATGGCTTAGCGATAATATGTTTACGGAAACTATAGAAATGAAAATTGGAAAAAAAGAGTTTACAGAAGAGCGTAATACTTCAATTTTTGAATTGGTACAACAAGGTTCGTTTTTAAGTGATGGTCTTTTATACCAGCAAATAAATGAAATTATGACATCATAATTGTATTGTCATTTCTTTTAAATTGGTTATTTTAGTACACTTTTTAAAAACTAAAATAGCCAATTTTATTTTCTATGGATATTCAAAATACGATTCAAAAACTAAGGGAAGAATTAAATCAACACAACTACAATTATTATGTGTTAGATACACCCACGATTTCCGATTTTGAATTTGATTTAAAATTAAAAGAACTCCAGAATTTAGAAAATAAATATCCAGAATACTTTGACGAAAATTCCCCTTCTCAAAGAGTAGGAGGTACAATTACCAAAAATTTCCAAACTGTTGCTCATGAACACCGAATGTATTCTCTTGATAATTCGTATTCTAAGGAAGAATTAATCGATTGGGAAAAACGCATTCAAAAAGTTTTAGGAGATGTTCCATTAGAATATACATGCGAATTAAAATACGATGGAGCTTCTATTAGCATTACCTATGAAAACGGAAAACTAAAACGCGCAGTTACGCGAGGCGATGGTTTTCAAGGTGATGATGTGACGAACAATATCAAAACTATAAAATCGATTCCTTTAGAGTTGAAAGGCAATTTTCCCGATAAATTTGATGTTCGTGGTGAAATCATTTTGCCTTTTGCCGGTTTCGAAAAAATGAATCAGGAATTAATTGAAATTGGAGAAACGCCATATTCTAATCCAAGAAATACGGCTTCCGGGAGTTTAAAATTGCAAGATAGCGCTGAAGTTGCAAAAAGACCTTTGGATTGTCTTTTATATTTTTTAATTGGAAATAACCTGCCTTTTAAGTCGCAATTTGAAGGCTTGGAAACTGCCAGAACATGGGGATTCAAAGCACCGAAAGAAGCAAAACTGGCACATAATTTAGACGGAGTTTTTCAATATATAGATTATTGGGATACGCACAGGCACAATCTTCCTTATGAAACGGATGGTGTCGTGGTAAAAGTAAATTCTTTTCATTATCAGGATGAATTGGGTTTTACCGCCAAATCACCTCGTTGGGCAATTGCCTATAAATTCAAATCAGAGCAGGTTTCTACAAAATTAAATTCTATTTCGTACCAAGTTGGTCGGACTGGTTCTATAACTCCAGTAGCTAACTTAGAGCCTGTGCAACTAGCCGGAACTATAGTAAAACGCGCTTCTTTGCACAATGCAGATCAAATTGAGAAACTCGATATTCGGGTTGGAGATACTGTTTTTGTAGAAAAAGGAGGGGAGATTATTCCAAAAATTATTGCCGTTGATTTAAGCAAACGCCCAGAAAATACAGAGCCAACAAAGTACATTACACAATGCCCGGAATGTCAAACTGAATTAGTGAGAAGTCAAGGCGAAGCAAACCATTATTGTCCTAACTTTTATGGTTGTCCACCCCAGATTATAGGGAGAATCCAGCATTTTATTTCAAGGAAAGCAATGGATATAGAAGGACTTGGAGGCGAAACAGTAGCTTTGCTTTTCAATAACGGATTGGTTCATAATTATGCTGATTTATATGAATTAAAAGTAGAGCAAATTCTTCCTTTGGAACGGATGGCCCAAAAATCTGCTGAAAATTTGGTAAACGGTGTCGCTAATTCAAAAAACATTCCTTTTGAGAGAGTTCTGTTTGCACTTGGAATCAGATTTGTTGGAGAAACAGTGGCTAAAAAATTGGCTAAACATTATAAAAGTATTGATACATTGCGTCAGGCTACATTGATGGATTTGATTCTGGTGGATGAAATAGGGGAACGAATTGCGCAAAGTGTGCTTGATTTTTTTGATAATCAGGAAAATCGAACTATCATTGATAGACTTAAAGAACAAGGAATACAATTTCAAATTATTGAAAAAATAAATCCAAATGCAACCAATAAACTTTCCGGAAAAACCTTTGTAGTTTCCGGTGTTTTTGAGAAATTTTCAAGAGATGATTTGAAAAAAGCGATTGAAGATAATGGAGGGAAAGTAGGAAGTTCCATTTCGGCAAAAACGGATTATCTTATAGCGGGCGATAATATGGGCCCTGCTAAATTAGAAAAAGCTAATAAACTCAATATTTCCATAATCTCTGAAGATGATTTTATGAATTTAATAAATCAAATGGATGCGTCTACTAACTAAAAAGTATAATCTTATACCGGAAAATACAATCGTATTTTTTTTGTTTTCTTTTGCAATTGTAGAGGTTCTAGCAGAATTATTTTCATTCAAAATGATTTTGTTTGCATTTAGACCTTTAGTTGCTGCTTTGCTAATTTATCTTTATTGGATTACCTCCAAGGAAAGAAATGAGTTTTTTTTTATAACTATCTTTTTTTTGTTGCTTACCAGTATATTTATTATTTCAGAATCACAACTTTTTTTGGTGTTGGGGTTAGCCGGAATTATAGTTCATAGAATATTACTAATTGTTTATATTGTAAAGCTAAACAAGGTCAAAGATTTTATACCAATACTTATAGCAGTAATTCCTTTTATATTTATTTTTTCTTATTTGCTTTCTATTTCGGATGGAATTCCAGAGGGAAGTTATTACGCTTTGTTAGTCCAAAATATATTAGTATCCATTCTTGGTGGAGTTATTTTATCTAATTATTTTATGAATGAAACTACAAATACACCTTGGCTGTCAATCTTTGGAGTACTATCTGTAGGATTATATTTTACCGTTTTTATCGAGAAACTTTTTTTAAATAACCTGCCCCCAACTTATTTTAGACCATTGGGAATGGTTTTGTATGTAACAAGTTATTATGCTTTTTACAAATTTGTCATTGATGTAGAAAGATTGAATACCGAGTTAAAAGCAAATAACGAATAGAGTAAGAGACTTTTTCACTCCGTTCAAAAAATCATGAGTGTGAAACGATTTTTGATTTTATAAAAAAATCGATTATAGCTACACTATAATCGATTTTCCTTCAAATACTTTAGCTTTATTATTGTCTACATAAAAATCTATTCTTCCTAAATTAATACCGTAGCAACCTACTTGATTTACTAAAACTTCTTTGCCCACAAGGTTCTTAGCAACTGTAGGTTTGTCCAGAAAAGTATGAGTATGACCACCAATAATCAAATCTATATCTTGAGTGAGTTCGGCTAATTTTAAGTCACAAATTTTAGCAGGCTCGTCTCTGTATTTGTATCCTAAATGTGACAGACAGATAACGATATCACATTGCTGTTCTTTCTTTAAAATTCGGACCATATCTTGAGCCGTTTCCACAGGATCATTGTAGACAGTTTCCTTGTACATTCCTTTGTCAACTAATCCTGCAAGCTCTATTCCAAGCCCAAAAACACCAACTTTTATTCCGTTTTTATGAAATATTTTATACGGCTTTACAAAACCATCCATCACGGTATTTTTAAAATCGTAATTGGCGGATATGAACTCAAATTTAGCGTGTGGCATTTGTGCATGCAAACCTTCAACACCGTTATCAAAATCATGATTTCCTATTGTAGACGCATCATATTGCATCATACTCATCAATTTGAATTCTAATTCTCCACCGTAATAATTAAAATAAGGCGTTCCCTGAAAAATATCACCGGCATCCAACAGTAATACGTTTGGATTTTCTTTTCGAATCGTTTCAATCAATGCCGCTCTTCTTGCCACACCACCCATATTTGCATTTCTGGGATGATCCGCCGGGAAAGGATCAATATAACTGTGTACATCATTAGTGTGTAAAACGGTAAGTTGTCTGGTTTTTGATGACTCAAAACTGCTCAATGACACACCTAAACCTATTAATGCTGAACCAGCAGCTGTTTTCTCTATAAATTCTCTTCTCTTCATTTTATATTTTTTTGGAGCTATTTCCCGCTTTTCGCTATATCCACGCAAAAAAAGCGTGGGATGCCGCTGCAATCTGGGCTAGGGCTTTCCGTTTTTTAAAACTATTTTGTTCTCTAAATTCGAATTATTTATTCAACCGTGATTCTAACATCTTTTATCACAGGAATGGTATCCACTTCTTTAAAATAATCAATCAGGATATTTCGTAGTTTGTATTCTAAATCAAATTTCTGAACTCCTTTTTTGAAGAAATTCATATTATCTCCACCATTAGACAAATAATCATTAGTTCCCACATAATAAATGGTCTCTTTTTGAACAGGTTTCCCTTGAACTAAAATGTTTTTGGCAACATTATTTTTATCTATTGTAAAAGTTACACCTGATAATGGATGTGGTTTTTTCTCTGCGATGAAAAAGTCTACCATTTCAAGAATTTGTTCTCCTTTTAAAGCAATAACAACCAAGCTGTTTTCAAAAGGCATGATTTCAAAAGCAGTTCTGGCTGTTACATTTCCTTTTGGAAGTATAGAACGAATTCCGCCGCTGTTAAGTAAACAAATATCGATTTTCTTTTTTTCTCTAGCTTGAAATACAAGATTCCCTCTCATTAAAGTAACATCGGCCATCAAGTTGCCAATTGTTGTTTGCCATTTACCGGTACTTTTATCTAATGTTTCCGGGCTATACGCTAAAACGCTATCTAAATCTTTGTTGATATGTTCCCGATACGGTTTTATAAAATTTTCAATTGCAGATACTTGATTTTCCTTTTCAGTAATAGGAATCCGTTTCCCTTCAATTTTAGTGACGTAGTAATTTTGTTTGCTGCAAGAGGCAACAAATAAAAATGTTAAGAATATAACAAAAAGTTTAGAAACGTCGTTATACTTTTTTAGATTTACCATTTTAAATGCGACTTAATTAATTAATTTTGTAATCAAGTAAAAGTACTATGTTTTTAAATTATATGAAGAATTTTTTTCTGAAAAAAATATTAAAAAACAGCTTGCAAAATTTGAAAAATAATTTCACTGCTGATCCTGTCAAATCGATTGGTTTAGTGATTGATGCTTCTGTTTTTAATGATACAGAATCACTGATTAAAGAATTATTATCGTGGGGAATTCTTCCAGAAAATATAAAAACGATTGTTTATTACGAGAAATTAAAAAAAAGTGAAGCAGAAATTCATCCTACATTTAGTGACAAACATCTCAATTGGAACGGAAAATTTTCATCAGCTGATGTAAATGATTTTGTGAAAGAAAAATTCGATTTGCTTATCAGTTATTACGATTTAGAAAAAGTAATTCTAATGCAAATTACGAATAATTCTAAAGCACATTTCAAAGTAGGTTTTTCATCCATAGACAAAAGGTTAAATCATTTTATGATTAAAACTGAAGTCAATAATTATAGTATTTTTACAAGTGAGTTATTCAAATATTTAAAATTATTAAACAAAATATAAATATAATATGCAATCATTAATAGGAACTGGTGTTGCTCTAGTAACCCCTTTTAAACAAGATTTTTCAGTTGACACCGAGGCATTAAAAAGGATCGTTAATTTTTCTGTCGATGGAGGAATTGAATATCTGGTAGTTTTGGGTACTACTGCAGAAAATGCAACTTTGTCTCCCGAGGAAAAAGAATTGGTTGTACGTACTGTAATTGAAGCTAATAATGGTGCGTTACCATTGGTGTTGGGAGTTGGAGGTAATAATACATTAAAAGTTGTTGAAGAGTTAAAGACTAGAGATTTATCAGCGTTTGCGGCGATACTTTCTGTTTCACCGTATTATAATAAACCTACACAGGAAGGGATTTACCAACATTTCAAAGCAGTTGCTGAAGCTTCTCCAATTCCGGTAATACTGTATAATGTTCCGGGAAGAACGGCAAGTAATATGTTGCCTACAACTGTTTTGCGTTTGGCTAATGATTTTGAAAATATTGTAGCTATAAAGGAAGCGGCAGGAGATCTTGTTCAAGCAATGCAATTATTGAAAAATAAACCTAAAGATTTTCTGGTGATTTCAGGCGATGACATGATTGCATTACCAATGGTTTTAGCAGGTGGAGCAGGCGTAATTTCAGTTATTGGGCAAGGTTTTCCAAAAGAATTTTCTGAAATGATCCGTTTAGGGTTAAACAGAAAAGTGGATGAAGCTTTCAAAACGCAATACCTTTTAGCGGATTGTATTGATATGATTTTTGAGCAAGGAAATCCAGCCGGAATCAAAGAAGTGTTTCTATCACTGGGAATTTCAGAAAACACCGTGCGTTTGCCATTGGTAAAAGTAGATGATTCTCTGGCTACTAGGATTGATGAGTTTGTCAAAAAAATCAATAAGCAAGGGTAAAGAAAGGGTCTTTTTTTAAACCAAAAATATATTTTGAAGTCGCTAAATTAATAACTAAATTTGCCACCGAAACTTCGGTATGATTTTATAGGTTGTTTCAACCAAGAAATCATAAAAAAAGTAAAAAAATGAAAAAAATATTATCTCTATTGCTTCTTTTAGTTGTGTTCAGTTCTTGTAACGAATACCAAAAAGCATTAAAAACCGAAGATGTTGCTGTTAAATTTGAGATGGCAACTAAATTATACGATTCTGGAAAATATGCCAAAGCGATTCGTATTTTTGAACAGATTGCCCCTGCTTACAGGGGAAAACCTCAAGCGGAAAAATTGTTCTACATGTTTGCTCAATCGTATTACAAAACAAAACAATATTATTTAGCTGGATACCAGTTTGAAAGTTTTGTTTCTAGTTATCCTAAAAGTGAAAAATTGCAGGAATCGGCATATTTGGGAGCTAAAAGCTATTCCATGTTGTCACCCGTTTACAGTTTAGATCAATCAGATACCACAAAAGCGTTAGATAAATTACAATCATTTATTGATAATTATCCAAACTCGGAATATTTAACAGAAGCCAATGCTGCAGTGAATGTATTAAGTGAAAAAATTGAGAAAAAAGTATTTGAGAATGCTAAAGGGTATAATACAATTTCAGATTATAAATCGGCTATTGTTGCTTTAGATAATTTTGTTGCTGATTATCCGGGAACTCCATACAAAGAAGATGCTTTGTTTTATAAATTAGATTCAGCCTATCAATTGGCCATCAATAGTGTTCCTACAAAAATGGAAGAACGATTAAATGTTGCCAAAGTTGCACAATCAAATTTGATAAAATTTAAGGCTGAAACTAAATACAAAAAAGTAGCTGACGAAATGTTAGCACGAATAGAGAAAGATTTACAAAAATTTACTAAATAAATAAAGTCATGGATTTAAAAAAGACGAATGCTCCAGTAAATACAATAACATACAACAAAAATGTTATTGAAGAACCTACTGGTAATGTGTATGAAGCGATAACCATTATGGCTAAAAGAGCAAACCAAATCAATTCTGAAATTAAAAAAGAATTGACAGAGAAATTAGAAGAATTTGCTACATATAATGACAGTCTTGAAGAAGTTTTTGAAAACAAAGAGCAAATTGAGGTTTCAAAATTTTATGAAAAATTGCCTAAGCCACACGCTTTAGCGGTTCAAGAATGGTTAGACGGTAAAATCTACCACAGAGATTCAAATAAATAATAGGTACTATGTCAGTTTTAAGCGGTAAGAAAATTTTACTAGGAATTTCTGGTGGAATTGCAGCCTATAAAACAGCCTCATTAGTACGACTTTTCATAAAAGCAGGTGCACATGTCCAAGTGATAATGACACCTGCTTCTAAGGATTTTGTAACTCCTCTTACGTTATCTACGTTATCTAAAAATCCGGTACACTCCAGTTTTTACAATCAAGACGATGAGAATGAAAAATGGAATAATCATGTTGAATTAGCACTTTGGGCTGATTTGATGGTTATTGCTCCTGCAACTGCAAATACTTTGTCTAAAATGACAAGTGGTACATGTGATAATCTTTTGATAGCAACGTATTTATCGGCAAAATGTCCGGTATATTTCGCGCCGGCAATGGATTTAGACATGTACAAACATCCGTCAACGATAGCTAATTTTTCTTCTCTTACAAAATTTGGGAATACAATCATTCCAGCCGAAAGCGGTGAGCTGGCTAGCGGATTATCTGGTGAAGGCAGAATGGCTGAACCTGAGAATATTGTGGCTTTTATTGAAGAGGATTTGAACAGTAAATTGCCGCTAAAAGGAAAAAAAATACTAATCACGGCAGGTCCTACCTACGAAGCAATAGATCCAGTACGTTTTATAGGAAATCACTCTTCAGGAAAAATGGGTTTTGATATCGCAATTAGTGCGGCAAATCTGGGAGCTTCGGTGATTTTGGTTTCTGGACCTACAAACTGTAAGGTTTCAAATCCATTGATCAATGTTATACCTGTAGTTTCAGCAGAAGAAATGTATATTGCTTGTCATCAATTTTATGCGGACACAGATGTAGCAATTGCTGCCGCAGCCGTTGCAGATTATAAGCCTAAAAACGTGGCAGCACAAAAAATCAAGAAATCCGCTGATAATTTTGTAATAGAACTCGAAAAAACGAAAGATATTTTGGCTTCATTGGGAGTTCAAAAGAAAAATCAGTTTCTTATTGGTTTTGCTTTGGAAACAGAAAATGAAATTGAAAATGCAAAGCTGAAAATTCAGAAAAAAAACTTAGATTTGATAGTTTTAAATTCGCTGCAAGATCAAGGCGCTGGTTTTGGTAAACCAACTAATAAGGTTACTTTTATTGATAAATTTTTCCATATTGAACCTATGGAATTAAAATCGAAAGAAGCAGTTGCAGATGATATCCTGAACAAAGTAATGATGCATTTTGAGATTCAACGATAATTGTCGTAATCGCATTCTCACACAATTGTGATTTATACAAAACTGATAAAAATAAAAATCTACAGATGAATAGAATACTTACTTTTTTGCTGCTTTTTATTTTTGGTTTTGCCCAAGCGCAACAATTAAATTGTGTCGTGACCGTAGATTCGCAAAGATTGAGCGCAACAAATCAGCAAGTTTTTAAAACCTTACAAACCTCAATAAGCGAGTTTTTAAATAAAACAGATTGGACAGGTCAGGCACTTAAACAAAGTGAAAAGATTAATTGTTCCATGTACATAACTGTTTCTTCAAATAGTTCAGACCAATTTACAGCCACAATCCAAGTACAATCTTCCAGACCGGTTTTTAATTCGTCCTACGCGTCACCGGTATTAAATTTTAATGACAAAGACTTTAATTTCAGATATGTCGAATTTGAAAATCTGATTTTTAATCCAACTACGTTCGATTCTAATTTAGTTTCGGTTCTTGCGTTTTACAGTTATGTAATTTTAGCAATGGATGCAGACACATTTGTTGCTGATTCCGGAACGCAAAATTTTGAAATCGCTCAAAATATTGCAAACGTTGCGCAACAAGGCGGATCAAAAGGATGGAGTCAAGCTGATGGAAATCAAAACCGCTATTTTTTGATAAATGATATTTTATCTCCTACATTCAAACAAGTTAGACAAACCATGTTTGATTATCATACTGGATTAGACTTGATGAGTCAGGATTTGAAAGCTTCGAAAGAAAAAATAAAAGGATCTTTGGTTAATTTGGCAAAATTAAATCTAACGAGACCTAATGCCTTTTTAACACGTGTATTTTTTGATGCTAAATCAGAAGAAATAGTCTCTATTTTTTCTGGTGGTCCTAGTATTACTATCTCAGATTTAGTCGATAATCTGAATAAAATTTCTCCTTTGAACTCAAGTAAATGGGTTTCTATTAAATATTAATTGGTCTTCAATTTTAGTTTAATTTAAATTCTTCCAAAAAATAATATAGTAAATGATAACGTCACTTTCGATAAAAAACTATGCTTTAATAGAAAAATTGAGTATCGATTTTTCAAAAGGTTTTTCAACAATTACCGGAGAAACGGGTGCTGGTAAATCAATAATTCTAGGTGCATTAGGATTGGTTTTAGGGAAAAGAGCCGACTTAACTTCTTTGAAGAACAAGGAAGAAAAGTGTGTCATCGAAGCTCATTTTGAAATCTCTAAATATAATTTGTTGCCTTTCTTTGAGGAAAATGATCTGGATTATGAAAATGAAACCATTATTAGGAGGGAAATTCTGCCTTCGGGTAAATCAAGGGCTTTTATAAATGACAGTCCTGTAAACCTTCAAGAACTGCAGGAATTGAGCTTGTTTTTAATCGATATTCATTCGCAACAGCAAACACAGGAACTTTCAGATGAAAATGTGCAGTTCAATATTATAGATGCTATTGCAGCCAATAAAGATACGATTCTAGGATATCAATCGGTTTTGAAGAGTTATAAATCTGATAAATCTAAATTGAATTCGTTGCTTAAAAGACAAAGCGAATCAAAGAAAGAGCAGGAATACAATACTTTTTTGCTGGATGAATTGGTGGCAGCGCAATTAAAATCAGGTGAACAAGAAGTTTTGGAAGCTGATTTTGAGAAGTTGAATAATGTAGAAATTATAAAGGAATCTATCGATAGATCTTTGGCTATAGCCAATGAAGAACAAATAGGAGTTCTACATAATTTGAATGAAATTAAGGTTTCATTACAAAAAATTGCTCCTTTTTCAGATGAATATCATTCTTTATTAGAACGAATTACAAGCATAACAATCGAATTTGATGATATTTCAAATGAAATGAATCGTTGTTCTGAAAAATTAATTAACGACCCGGAACAATTGGACTTAATCAGTCAAAAGCTTCAGGTTATTTTTAATTTGCAAAAGAAACATCAGGTTTTATCTGTGGATGAATTACTGGAAATTCAAGCTAAACTGGAAAATTCAGTTTTAGAATTAGGTAATATGGAAGAGGAAATTTCGGCATTGACTGTTGCTATCGAACAAAAAACAGTTGAGTTAGATACTTTTTCGGAAACAATCCATAACAGTAGAGTGGAAGCTGTTCCCGTTTTATCTCTGAAATTGATTACCATTTTGGAAACGTTGGGAATGCCAAATGTGCGTTTCAATATTGCTATAAATAGTACTGAAACCTATTTTCAAAACGGAAAAGATGAACTTCAGTTTTTGTTTTCAGCGAATAAAGGAACTGATTTCGGATTGTTGAAAAAAGTGGCGTCAGGCGGAGAAATGTCAAGGATTATGCTAGCTGTGAAGGCGATATTGGCACAATATTCAAAATTACCAACGTTGATTTTTGATGAGATTGACACAGGTGTTTCTGGAGAAATTGCCATCAGAATGGGCGAAATTATGAAGGAAATGAGCCAAGAGATGCAAATTTTTGCCATTACGCATTTACCGCAAATCGCGGCAAAAGGAAATGCACATTTCAAAGTGTTCAAATCTACGGTTGGTGAGGATACGCAATCTGAATTGAAGCTATTAAATCAAGAGGAAAGAATAGTTGAAATAGCGCAAATGTTATCAGGAACAATCGTTTCTGATTCTGCCTTAAATCATGCGAAAGCCTTGTTGAACTAATATTTTACTTTATATTTGTTTCCTTATAAAAGCAAGATATTTGTATCAGCAATAAAACGATTAGACGAATAAATAAAAAACGAATAACCAAGAATATGATTATAGAACCAAGAATGAGAGGATTTATTTGTACGACATCACACCCAAAAGGATGCGAACAAAATGTTAAAAATCAAATCGAATACATAAAATCAAAAGGAGCTATTGAAGGTGCAAAGAAAGTATTAGTAATAGGTGCTTCAACCGGTTTTGGTTTGGCTTCACGTATTACAAGTGCTTTTGGTTCAAATGCAGCTACAATTGGTGTATTTTTTGAAAAAGCGCCTTCTGAAGGAAAAACAGCTTCTCCAGGTTGGTATAATTCCGCTGCTTTTGAACATGAAGCGCACAACGCAGGATTATATGCTAAAAGTATCAATGGCGATGCATTTTCGAATGAAATAAAGCAACAAACATTAGATCTTATAAAAGCTGATTTAGGCCAAGTAGACTTGATAATCTACAGTTTAGCATCACCTGTACGTATGCACCCCGTTACGGGAGTTTTGCATCGTTCTACGCTGAAACCAATCGGAAGTACTTTTACGAATAAAACCGTTGATTTTCATTCCGGTAAAGTATCAGAAATTTCAATTGAGCCTTGTAGTGGTGACGATATTGAAAATACAGTTGCCGTTATGGGCGGTGAAGATTGGGCAATGTGGATTGATGCATTGAAAGCTCAAAACCTATTGGCTCCTGGCGCCACAACGGTTGCTTATTCTTATATTGGACCATCATTGACAGAAGCAGTTTACAGAAAAGGAACTATTGGTCGTGCTAAAGATCATCTTGAAGCAACTGCCTTTGCCATTACCGACAGTCTTGCTGCGATTGACGGAAAAGCATTTGTTTCAGTAAATAAAGCATTAGTAACACAAGCAAGTTCTGCAATTCCGGTTATTCCATTGTACATTTCGCTATTGTACAGAATCATGAAAGAGGAAGGAATTCATGAAGGATGTATCGAACAAATTCAGCGCTTGTACCAAGAAAGATTATTTACCGGAAATGAAGTTCCGGTTGATGAAAAAGGAAGAATCCGTATTGATGATTTAGAAATGCGTCCTGACGTTCAGGAAAAAGTGGCTAAATTATGGGTTGAAGCTGTTACTGAAAATTTGGCTGAAATAGGAGATTTAGAAGGATATAGAAAAGATTTTTACAATCTATTTGGGTTTGACGTGGATGGAGTAGATTACAAAGCCGAAACAAACGAAGTGGTAAACATCGAAAGTATTGGCTAGTCATATTACTGAATAAAATATTTTCAAAACCATCAATTAATAGTTGATGGTTTTTTTATGGATAAAGATTACATTTGTTAAAATTTTTTAAGTCTAAAAATACACATTAATACCACATTCTAAATTTATGTTTTTTTCCCTAATTATACCAGTTTTTAATCGTCCTGATGAAGTTGACGAGCTTTTAGAAAGTTTGTCTCAGACCACATATAAAGAAATATTTGAAATTGTATTAGTAGAAGATGGGTCTATTTTAGTGTGTAAAGATATTGCTCAGAAATATGGGGACCGACTTGATATTTCATATTATTACAAAGAAAATTCAGGACCTGGTGATTCCAGGAATTATGGAATGCAAAAAGCCAGAGGTGATTATTTCATCATTTTCGATTCGGATTGTATTATTCCAAAGCAGTATTTATTGGAAGTTGATAAAGCTTTGAAACAAAATTACGTCGATTGTTTCGGTGGACCTGATAAAGCTTTGGACAGTTTTTCAGATATTCAGAAAGCAATTAATTTTGCAATGACTTCTTTTTTAACAACGGGCGGAATCCGCGGTGGTTCTGAAAAAATTGATAAGTTTCAGCCTCGAAGTTTTAATATGGGGTTATCACGAAAAGCTTTTGAAGCCTCGAAAGGTTTCGGAAATATCCATCCTGGAGAAGATCCGGATTTGTCCATTCGCTTGTGGAATTTAGGTTTTGAAACCAAACTTTTCCCAAATGCTTATGTTTATCACAAGAGAAGAATCGATTGGGATAAGTTTTCAATTCAGGTAAATAAATTTGGAAAAGCACGACCAATTTTAAATAGTTGGTATCCAAAATACAATAAACTGACTTTTTTCTTTCCTTCGGTTTTCATCATTGGATTTTTCATTTCAATTGTATTGCTGTTGATTTTTAATTTTGATTATTTGCTTCAGTTGTATTTTATTTACTTTTTGGTACTGTTTTTGGTGTCTTCATACCAGAATAAGAGCGTTAAAATTGGCTATTTATCGTTAATAGCAGTTTGGAAACAGTTTTACGGGTACGGTTTAGGTTTTATAAAATCCTATTATAAAATTATCATTTTAAAACAAAAACCTCAAGAAGCTTTTCCCGAATTATTCTTTAAAGTGTAATATGACAAAAATAATTGGTTTAACTGGCGGCATCGGAAGTGGAAAAACTACGATTGCAAAGTATTTTAAATCCTTTGGGATTCCCGTTTATATTGCTGATGATGAAGCGAGAAAAATTATGCAATCTCCAGAAATTATCAACGCCATTAAAAATACATTTGGAGAGGATATTTTTGAAAACGGGATATTAAATCGTGAAAAACTGGCCAAAATTGTTTTTAACGATCCCGAAAAACTAAAAAAACTAAACATTATTGTTCATCCTGCAGTAAAAAAACATTTTGAACTCTGGCTTATAGAAAATAAAACTTTTCCTTACATTATTTACGAAGCGGCCATTTTATTTGAAAGTGGACGATATAAAGATTGTGATATAATTGTAACTGTTACAGCTCCAATAGAAACAAGGCTACAGCGTGTTCTTGAACGTGATAAAACTACTCGGGAACTTGTTTTGAAAAAAATGGAAGCGCAATGGTCAGATGAAAAACGAATTGCAAAAAGCGATTTTGTAATTGAAAATATTGCTCTTGATGCTGCAAAACGAGAAGTTGATGAAATTCTTAAAATTTTAAAGATTAAACAAAAACACACTTAGGTGTTAATGTTTGGTTAATCTATTATTTAATATATTGTTAAAATACTAAATTTGTTTCGATGAATAAACTTTTTTTTAGATTACTTGTTTTATTAATGAGCTTATCCCTGATTGGGATTATTCTAGTTCAGGTGTATTGGTTTAATACCTCTTTTAAAAATAATGACGAGCAATTTAAATTCCATGTTAAGCAAGTGATTGGTAATGTGGCGGATAAGGTTCAAAAGCAAGAAGCATACAATTTTTATGACAAAATAAATCATTACAAAGACAGTACTGGAAAAGTACCCAAAAAGGATGATATATTAGAATTTTATTATGTTCAAAAAAATCCGCGAACAAATAAAACAATCATATATTCAAATAGTATAATTTCTGAAGATTACAATATTTCGCCTACGTTCTTTGATAAAAAATTTGATAGTGAGAAATTCAAGAGCTTTAGTTCTAAACGCGTCACAGAAGTTTACAACAATAATTCTATTGATAAATCGGGGGTAACACAAAGTTTAATTCCTGATATTAGAGTTGAAAAAAGAGGTAATTTAGATGTTTTAGACAACGCGTCATTTGAAATTTTTTACAAGGATTTCGCGTCTGTTCTGCCTATTCAAGAACGTGTTTCAAAAGAAACATTGAGTAAACTTATTAAAAAAGAGTTAGAGGAATCTGGCGTGAGTACAAAATTCGAATTTAGTATTTACAATAATAACTTAGCGACTGCTGTAAAATCGAACGAATTTAAATACAATAAAGAAGCTACTTATTCTATTCCGATATTTACTGATAATGAAGGGAACAGTAAATACCAATTACTAGTTACATTTCCGCACAAAAAGAAATTTTTGTTGTCAGATCTCGTAAGCATAACGGTGCTTTCTATCATATTTACGCTAATTATTCTTATTGCATATTCAAGTGCTTTGAATCAATTAATACGTCAAAGACAGATTTCTGAAATCAAGAATGATTTTATAAATAACATGACGCACGAGTTCAAAACGCCTATTGCAACAATTAATTTAGCTTTGGATGCCATCAGAAATCCAAAAATAATTGATGATAAAGAAAAGGTATTGCGATACCTTCAAATGATCAAGGATGAAAATAAACGAATGCACGCCCAAGTAGAAAATGTGCTTCGTATTTCTAAATTAGAAAAGAAAGAATTAAATATTATCAAAGAATCACATAATATTCATGAGATTATAAACGATGCAATTGAGCATGTAAATTTAATATTAGAAGATAGAGAAGGTACAATAAAAAGTCATTTTAATGCAGTACGAACCACAGTTTTAATTAATGATGTTCATTTTACCAATGTTATTGTGAATATCCTGGAGAATGCCATAAAATATTCTCCAAACGTTCCAGAGATTGAAATCTTTACTGAGAATATCAAAGACATGATTATTATTAAAGTAAAAGATAAAGGTTTGGGAATGAGTAAAATTGCTCAAAAAAGAATTTTTGAAAAGTTTTATAGAGAGCATACCGGTGACATCCATAATGTGAAAGGACATGGATTAGGTTTAGCATATGTAAAAAGAATTGTTGACGACCACAACGGTCAAGTTTATGTAGAAAGTGAAAAGGGAAAAGGGAGTACCTTCATTATAAAATTACCATTAATAAATTAGAATATGGAAAATGTAAATAAAAAAATACTTTTAGTCGAAGATGACCTTAATTTTGGTGCGGTTTTAAAGGATTATTTAATGCTTAATGATTTTGACGTCACTTTGGCGAAAAATGGAATGGAAGGATTTGAAAAATTCAAGAAAGACACTTTTGATTTATGTATTCTGGATGTTATGATGCCTTATAAAGATGGATATACCTTAGCAAAAGAAATCAGAGAAAAAAATAATGAAGTGCCCATCATTTTCTTAACAGCAAAATCTATGAAAGAAGATGTGTTGAAAGGATATAAAGCAGGTGCTGACGATTACTTGAACAAACCTTTTGATTCTGAAGTATTGTTGATGAAAATCAAAGCGATTATTCAAAGAAAATCATCGGATACAAAAGCTGAACAAGTACAGTTTGAATTTAATATTGGAAAATTCCATTTGAATTCAAAACTTCGTTTTTTAACTTTTAACAATGAAGAACCAATAAAACTATCTCCAAAAGAGAATGAATTATTGAAAATGTTGATTCTTCATGAAAATGATTTAATGCCAAGAGAATTAGCCTTGACAAAAATCTGGAGAGATGACAACTATTTTACTTCAAGAAGTATGGATGTGTACATCGCTAAATTGAGAAAGTATTTGAAACTGGATGAAGATGTAGAAATTTTGAACATCCACGGAGAAGGATTCAGATTAGTGGTGAAGAACAAAGTAGCAGAATAAATAGATTTAAGCCTCAAGAAATTGAGGCTTTTTTTTGGATCAAAATATTATGTTTTATTTCCAGTTCAATTGTAGAGCAAAACTCGTTTTATCTTCTTTTGTAATACTAAAAACGGTTTCTTTTTCTGTGATACTTTCGTGAATGATGACTTTATCTTTTAGTGATAATTCTTTTAAGAAATTCATTTCTAAACTTTCGATTTTTTGATTGAGAATTAATTTTTCGTCGACTAAATCCAAACACCATTCTAAATATTTGACATTATTGACATGATTTACAATATCTAAATCCGATAAAAAGACGCTTTTTTCAAAAACAATTTCCTTTTCATTATTGAAATTTATTTTAGAAAAACCTTCAAGAGTAGCTCTTTTTTCCGGAAACAATTCAAAATGTTCAAACGGTAAAGCCAATCCTTCCGGCCGACGCTTTTTAGTATTAAAAACTGCCCAAAAAGTCTCTGAACCCACAATTTTTTCTCCATTTACGTGCATTTCCAGCGCCCTAACGGAACGGGAGTTTTCTAGGGAATTGATCCATGTTTTTACAGTTACCGTATCACCCCATTTTGGCAACTTGGTTATTTCAACACGCATTCTGCTCAAAACCCAAGCTTGGTCAAATTCCTGCATGTCCGTAAAACTGATTCCGCCTACTTCTGAATGTGCAGCAGCCGTTAATTGCAGCATATTACACAAGTCAGTATATTTTAAAAAGCCGTTTGGCGCGCATTGTGTAAAATTGATTTCCCAGTCTTTACATAATATGGAAGTGAAATTTGGAGAGATAGGCATATAAATAATTATGAATTATGAATTTCTATTTTAGAAATATTGATTTTTGGTTTACTTTTTTGAATTGATGTACTCAACAATAGTTTCATACGGAGTTTCAAAATCAAACCAGTTGGTGTTTTCGTTTCTTTTGAACCAAGTCAGTTGGCGTTTAGAAAACCGTCGGGTGTTTTTCTTTATTTCTTCGATGGCAAATTCCAATGAAATTTCTCTTTCAAAATAACTGAATAACTCGCGGTAACCAACTGTTTGTAATGCATTCAACTCTTTATTTGGAAATAACGTTTTGGCTTCCGCTAGTAAGCCTTCGTTCATCATAATGTCAACGCGTTGATTGATTCGGTTATAAATGACCTTTCTATCGGCTTCCAAACCTATTAAAATAGGAGTGAAGGTGCGACTGTTTTGCTTTTGATTTAAAAAAGAAGAATATGGTTTTCCGGAACTCAGACATACTTCTACAAAACGCATCATTCGTTGTGGGTTTTGTAAAGTTTGAGGATTTTCGGCGGCTAAAGTTTTGAAATAATCAGGATCTAAAACTTCGAGTTTTTGCTGTAAATATCCGATTCCTAATTTTTCATAATTTGTATTTATTTCAGTACGAACTGAAGCGTCAATTTCCGGAAATTCATCAAAACCTTTTAGAATAGCATCGACGTACAATCCGGAACCGCCAACTAGAATTGCATAATCATTGGTCAAAAATAATTCGTCCAGTTTTGCAATCCCTTCTTTCTCGAAATCGCCAACGGTATAGTTTTCGAATATGGATTTATTTTGGATGAAATGATGATTTGCTGCAGCTAATTCTGATTCATTGGGAACTGCTGTTCCAATGGCCATTTCCTTGAAAAACTGTCGGCTATCGCAGGAAAGAATATCGCATTTGAAATAATTGGCTAAAACAATGCTTAGGGAAGTTTTTCCGATAGCTGTAGGTCCGACAATAGTGATTAAGTATTTCATATTTTTTTTAGCCCAGATGGAAACGGAAACCCCGGAGTTATGGAAGTTAGTTTTTCTTGGTGTAAAAGAGCGACTGGAGGAAGCTCCTTTTATGCCTTAGAAAAACAACTGAAATAACGAGGAGTTGCAGTATACAGCTGGAATTGCTTCCAATTAATAAATTATAGTGCTGCTCCGCAATGGAAACAGTATTTTGCATTAAATTCATGTCCCTCTGTGCCACATGCACTACAGGGATTGATTCTCTCAGATCTTGGTTTTTTTCGGTTGCTATTTGCAAATTCAGCTGAAACTATTCCGGTAGGAACGGCAATTATTCCGTAACCCATAATCATGACTACCGATGCGATGGCTTGTCCCAGTGGCGTTATAGGCGAAATATCTCCATATCCTACAGTGGTGAGCGTGACGATAGTCCAGTAAATACTGATTGGAATACTGGTGAAACCGCCTTCTTTTCCTTCGACTACATACATTACGGAGCCGATGATGATACTGCTGATAAGCATAAAATAAATGAAAATCAATATTTTTCCTTTGCTGGCAATCAACGCTTCTTTGAGGTGTGTAGATTGGCTGGAGAACTGTGGATGTTTTAAAATTTTGAATAATCGCAATAATCTCAGCGCTCTGACCACTGTTAAGACACTGGTTCCAACAAAAAAGAGCGAAAAATACATGGGTATTGTGGCAATCAAATCAATTATCCCATAGAAACTAAAGATGTATTTCCAAGGTTTTTGGATTGAAATGATACGCAGAATGTATTCTAAAGTAAAAAACACAGTGATTACCCACTCTAAAACAATGAGTTCGTGATGGTATTTAATATCGAAACCTTTTACAGTTTCCAGCATGACAATTATAACGCTGAGTAAAATAACACCTAAAAGTACCAAATCAAATAATCGTCCGGAAGCTGTATTGGTTCCGTAAATTACGATATTCGTTTTTTGTCTGAAAGCGTCAAATTTCGACTTTATTCTTTGCATACTTTTTTTTCGATTAACAATCGATTAGAATTTCAAGGTTTTTAGGGTCTTATTTTTTCGGATGTGGCCTTGGATGATATTTTTAGTATCACGATTATTTTGCATCGGAATAATGATGTTTCTCAGTATTTCGATGTTGTTTATTTGATAGTTTAAATCATAAAAAGCATAGCCTTTGTAAATTCCGTTTTCTATCAAAACTGCTGATCGCTCGCTGATGGTTCTTCCTTTATCAATTAAGACCATGTTTTGATTTTCAAAACTGTTTTTCTCAATAAAACTAAGCACTCTTGCATTGTATTCTTCAGGTGAAACCATACCAATACAAGCACCATCACACTCTTTTATACTATATTGAAAACAATTTGTTTTAGTATGATACAATCCGGTCAGTTTCTGACATAAATTGTAATGGGAAGTGATTCTGAACAAAGCATTTTTGCCTTCCTGCAGCGAAGTAAAAGAGGTAATTTCTTTTTTTCGACCATCTGCTTTTTGAAGTTTCAGATTGATGTAACCATTTTTATCTTTTTCAGCATACAAAGCCAGTTGAAAAATACTTTTTCGCTGTGCTCTGTTATAGATGGGTTTATTGATTTTTATTTCTTCACTTTCTTTCAATAAAGCAATCAATTCACTTCCGGTTTCATCATACGTTACGGTGAAAACTTCGGCTTGAATTTTTTTGCATTTCGTGGAAGTTCCTGTAAAATGCTGATTGATGCGTTTTTTTATGTTTCGGCTTTTGCCAATGTAAACCAAATTTCCTTTTTCGTTGTGGATATAATAAACACCAGTTTTAGCAGGTAATTTTGCAACAATATCCAGCAATTTTGGAGCAATTCCTTTTTCGATTTCTAGTTTTATAAAATCTTTTACAATTTCTTTTTCTAAATCTTTTTCTAAAAGTATTTTAAATAATTTGACTGTTGCTAATGCATCTCCACTTGCACGATGTCTATCTGCCATTGGGATTCCAAGGGCGCGAACCAATTTTCCTAAACTATGGGAAGGCTGCTCCGGTAATAGTTTTTTTGACAATTCAACCGTACAAAGGGTTTGGGCTTCAAAATCGTATCCTAACCGTCTGAACTCTGTTCGAAGGATTCTGTAATCGAAAGAGGCATTATGAGCAACGATAATACAATCATTTGTCATTTCGATGATGCGTTTTGCAACTTCAAAAAACTTAGGTGCCGATTGTAACATGGCATTATTAATACCAGTGAGTTTGACCACAAAAGGCTGAATTGGAATTTCCGGATTGACCAAGCTTATGAATTGATCCACAATTTCATGTCCATCAAATTTATAGATGGCAATTTCAGTGATTCCTTCTTCGTTGAATTGTCCTCCAGTGGTTTCTATGTCGAGTATTGCGTACAAATTTTTTGTTTAATGTTTAATGTTTCAATTTAAGAAACATCTGAAATTCTTCGCCAGTCCGCTATCGGTAGGTTAAAAAGCGTTAATCGAAAATCAATTTCGTCCCCCAAAGATACTACTTCCTATTCGAACCATAGTGCTTCCGCATTCAATTGCAAGTTGATAATCTCCGGACATTCCCATTGAGATAGTTTCCAGCTGGCAGTTTTCAGTTTTCAGTTCTTTTGTTTTGTCGAAAATTGTTTTCAAATGCAAAAATTCTTTTTTGATTTGATCTTTATTGTCTGTGAAAGTAGCCATTCCCATTAATCCAACGATTCTAATGTTTTTCATTTTATGAAATTCACTCGAGGATAGGAGTGAAGCAAGTTCTTCCTCATCTAATCCAAATTTAGTTTCCTCTTCCGCAATATGAATCTGTAGTAAGCAATCGATAATTCTACTGCTTTTTTGTGCTTGTTTATTGATTTCCTGTAGTAATTTCAAACTGTCTACACCGTGAATCAAGCTCACAAATGGCGCCATAAATTTGACTTTATTGGTCTGAACGTGACCTATCATGTGCCATTGAATGTCTTTGGGCATTTGTTCCCATTTCTCGGCCATTTCCTGGATTTTGTTTTCTCCAAAAATGCGTTGACCAGCTTCATAGGCTTCCATTAAATCCGAAACAGGTTTAGTTTTTGAAACCGCAACTAAGGTTACGTGTTCCGGTAAAGTGGATTTTATTTGGAGTAAATTATTCGCTATTCCCATTTTGATATTTTGATTTTAAGGTGTTAAAGCTCATAAACGACTAATCCGCTTCTAAACTTTGGTTCAATGTAAGTACTTTTCGGAGGCATTATCAAATTGGCATCAGCCAAGGCTTTTATTTCTCCAATGTTTGATGGAAATAATATAAAACCGATTTCAAATTCTCCTTGATCAATTTTATTTTTAATTTCTAATACAGATTGTTTTCCTGAAAGGTACTCTATTCGTTCATCATTAC
The DNA here is from genome assembly GCF_003314435.2 of Flavobacterium petrolei. GTDB lineage: Bacteria > Bacteroidota > Bacteroidia > Flavobacteriales > Flavobacteriaceae > Flavobacterium > Flavobacterium petrolei. The sequence goes on from NZ_QNVY02000002.1 coordinate 95,899, forward strand.
GTAAATCTTCAATGGCAAGAATAGGTAACAATACTTTTTTGTACAAAATTTGTGTATCTAAGCATTCCAAAACGGTATCGAAAACTTCACTTTCTTTGCTTAAAATTAAGCTATAAAAGGAATTGTCAAGATACATTCCGAATTCATGTTTTTTGGAAGGCTGAAAAGGTTGCTGATATTTATTTGTAACAATAAAATTCTTTTCTAATTCCTTTAAAAAATCTTCTTTGGTAAAACCGTTTAAATCTTTTACCAAGCGATTGAATTCGTATATTTTGACGTTATTTTCAGAAATTAAATAGCTCAAAATATGATTTTTTGCTGTGTTTTCTGGATTATCATTTTCTTCAGATAACAATTTTAATGCTTCGGTACGATGGTGACCATCCGCAATATAAAGACTATCCGTTTTTTCGAAAATGTTTTGAAGCCAATTTATTTCTAAAGGATCTTCAATTTTCCACAAATAATGAATCTCTTTTTTTGTGGTTGAAAATTCAAAATCGGCTAACTTTTGGGTACAGTTAAAGATCCAGTTTTCAATTGTTTTATTATCAGGATACGTTATCAGAACCGGTTCTGTATTGAACTCAGAATATTTCATGTAGTCTTTGAGTAATCGCACACGGAATGCGATAATATCTTCGTGTTTTTTGATGATATTATTGCAATAATCAGCTACACTTGTTCCCGCAATAATCCCTGTAAATGAATGCGTTTTGGTAACAATTTTATGAATATAAATGGCCGGTTTTTTATCTTTTACTAAAATAATTTCATTTTTGAAGTCCTCATATTTTTGATGTACCTGTCGGTATCTTTTTTCGAAAGAAACAGTTTCCTGATTGGTGTAAGCAGGTTTTAGAATATGTAAAAAAGACAACGGATTGAAATCCAACTGCGCAGCTAATTCTGCATTTACATATTCTTCATAAGAACGGCAAGTGACAAGGCAAACCTTATCACGAGTGGGACGAACTGCTTTGAAAGGAACTATTTTAGCCATAATTAAGTCAAAAATCAAAAGTCAAAAGCCGAGCATTTAAAGTAACTAACTTCAAACTCTCGACTTTTAAACATAGAGACTATATAAATTGTTTAGAAATTTTATCTGCTTTTTTGCTTTCAGAATAATCGTAGAAACCTTCACCGGATTTCACCCCCATTTTTCCTGCTCGAACCATATTTACAAGTAATGGACAAGGCGCATATTTTGGATTTTTGAAACCGTCATACATTACATTTAATATGGCTAAACATACATCTAGACCAATAAAATCAGCCAATTGCAAAGGTCCCATTGGGTGACCCATTCCAAGTTTCATAACCGTGTCAATTTCATAAACACCGGCTACTTTGTTGTATAAGGTTTCGATAGCTTCGTTGATCATAGGCATCAAAATTCTATTAGCAACAAAACCTGGATAATCGTTTACTTCAACGGGTGTTTTTCCTAATTTTTCCGAAAGATTCATGATGATTTTAGTCACTTCGTCGCTTGTGTTGTAGCCACGAATGATCTCCACTAGTTTCATAATTGGCACAGGATTCATAAAGTGCATACCGATAACACGTTCAGGATGCGCCACAACGGCTCCAATTTGAGTAATCGAAATCGAAGAAGTGTTGGTTGCTAAAATCGTATCGTGAGAACAAGCTTCATTCAATTGCTTGAAAATGTTTAGTTTTAATTCTACATTTTCTGTGGCAGCTTCTACTACTAAATCAACACCTACAACACCGTCTTTAATATCTGTATAGGTTATAATATTGGTGATTGTCTTCGCTTTATCTTCTTGGGTAATGCTTCCTTTTGCAATCATTCGGTCTAAATTTGCGGCGATTGTTGCCATTCCTTTATCCAAAGATTTCTCAGAAACATCTATTAATTTTACAGTGAAACCACTTTGTGCAAAAGTATGGGCGATTCCATTCCCCATTGTTCCTGCTCCGATTACGGCTATTGTCTTCATATTTTTAGTTTAAAGTTTAAAAGTTTAAAATCTAAAGTTCTCGAGAGCTACTTTAAACCTTAAACTTTATGCAAATTTTTATTTATTTTTTAAAACAATCGATAATTTGGTAAGCGACACGAAGTGCTTCAGTGGCTTGTTCCAATGTCACAATAGGTTCTGTATCATTGATTATGGCATCTGCAAAAGATTCTAATTCGTCAAGAATTGCATTGTTTTGTTCTACATCAGGATTAGAGAAATAGATTTGTTTTTTTACACCTTCTGCATTTTGTAAAATCATATCAAAATCTCCGGGAACTTCGGGAGCATCTTTCATTTTTACCACCTCGCATTTTTTTTCTAAGAAATCAACTGAGATATACGCGTCTTTCTGAAAAAAACGAGATTTACGCATATTTTTCATCGAGATTCGACTTGCAGTTAAATTGGCAACGCAGCCATTTTCGAATTCTATTCTTGCATTGGCAATATCTGGTGTATCGCTGATAACTGAAACACCACTTGCACTAATATTTTTTACTTTTGATTTTACCACGCTCAAAATAGCATCAATGTCATGAATCATCAAATCTAAAACTACGGGAACATCGGTTCCACGAGGATTAAATTCAGCGAGGCGATGTGCTTCAATAAACATAGGATTTTCAATCATGTTTTTGGTAGCGATGAATGCCGGATTGAAGCGTTCTACATGCCCAACTTGACCTTTTACCTTATATTCTTTTGCCAATGCGATAATTTCTTCGGCTTCTTCAACCGTATTTGAAATGGGTTTTTCGATAAAAACATGCTTACCAGATTTGATGGCTACTTTTGCACATTTGTAGTGAGAAAGAGTAGGCGTTACAATATCAATTACATCGACGGCATGAATAAGCGTTGCAATTGTACTAAAATGTTTGTAGCCAAATTCTTTAGAAACCTTTTCGGCATTCTCTTGATTTGGGTCGTAAAAACCAACTAATTCATATTTATCAGATTGTTGTAATAAACGCAAATGTATTTTTCCTAGATGACCAGCACCTAATACTCCAATTTTCAGCATAACGATGTAATTTTTACAAAAATAGCAATAAAATGATTAATCTATTATTGATGTGGGACAATTATTCAGTTAATTTAAAATTTAAAATCCAACATTTGAATTCAGAAATTCTTTGCTATTTTTACCAAAATAAAATAATAAATTTTGAAAGACACAGCCAAACATCAAGGACTTCGGAATCAATTAGTAAGCGTATTAGAGCAAAAAGGGATTACTGATAAAAATGTGTTGGAGGCGATAAAAAAGATTCCAAGGCACTTATTTTTGGATTCCAGTTTTGAAGATTATGCGTATCAGGACAAAGCATTTCCTATTGGTGCAGGCCAAACGATATCGCAACCGTATACTGTGGCATTTCAGTCTCAATTATTAGAAGTTAAAAAAGAACACAAAATTTTAGAAATAGGAACAGGTTCAGGATATCAAACAGCTGTTTTATGTACGATGGGTGCCAAAGTATTTAGTGTAGAAAGACAAAATGAATTGTTCAAAAAAACATCCGGTTTATTTCCAAAGTTGGGAATTCGTCCCAAACATCTTTCTTTTGGAGACGGATACAAAGGATTGCCAGGTTACGCTCCTTTTGATAGTATTATCGTAACAGCAGGCGCTCCATTTATTCCACAGCCTTTGATGGCACAACTTAAAATAGGAGGAAGGCTGGTTATTCCTTTAGGAGAAGAGGTACAGATAATGACTTTATTAATCAGAAAAAATGAAACACAATTTGAAAAACATGAGTTTGGAGAATTCCGATTCGTTCCTTTATTAGAAGATAAAAATTAAATTAAAAACCCCTCTCGCTTAAATAACGAGACGGGTTTTTTATTGACCAATAATATTCAAATACCGTTCTAAACTTTCTTTTTCTATTTGAGCAATGAATAATAAAAAATCTTCTTTATTATTTTTAGTTTGTGCAGTTTCCAGCGATTGATAATAGCGCATTCTATTTTCATAATCTCCTTTGATATTTGCAATAATGTAGCCATGTTGCAGCAAAACTAAGTTCATTACCAAACGTGAAGTTCTTCCGTTTCCATCAATAAATGGGTGAATTGTGACTAAACGTTCGTGCATTTCTGCAGCTAAAACTATTGGATGAAGACTTGATTTATTGGTTTCATACCAAATAAAAAAGTCTTCCATTTCCTTAGCGATTAAAAAAGGTTGCGGAGGCATGTGACTGCTCCCTTGAATCATTACTTGAACTTTTCTATAGCGGCCGGCATCTTCAGGTTGAATTCCTCTCAAAATAAGATTGTGTATAGACAGTACTTCGCTTTCATTTAGGGAACTATTTCTTTGCATTAAATCTTTGATATAAGCAATTGCCTCCTGATGATTAATCACTTCAAGATGTTCTCGCATGCTTTTTCCGGAAATCGTTAAACCTTCATTGATAACCAAATCAGTTTCACGTAAAGTCATTGTATTGCCTTCAATACGGTTACTTTCAAAAGTATATTCCAGCTCTAAAGCTTGCGCAACGCGATAGCTATCAAATTGACGAAATCCATCCAGTTTTGTCTTTAAAGCGTCTATTTCATCTAAAATTTTTTGAAGCGTAATAGATAATTTTTTCTTTGAAGGTTTACTTAGATATCGAATTTCTTGCTCCGCAACTAATAATGCCTTTAAAGCAAACTCATCCTGACCAATTTCATAAAGAATTTTTTCTTTAAGCCAGACGACCATGATTGTTTCTAAATCTATTTCTAGTAGAGATGCTAATTTTATAACTTGATCTCTTGTTGGTTTTCTGGTTCCACTTTCAAACTTACTAATTAGGGCTTGATCAATTCGTAAAAGTTGTGCCACTTCTCTAGTTTTGAGTCCCTTTTGTTCTCTTGCATTTTTGAGTAGTGTTTTCATTTTGAAAATGTTTTAAATTGTCTTGACAAATTTAGTCATTTTTTTTAACTAAAAATATTTTTCTCCAATTTTCATTTAATTTAAAATGATTTTTTGATTCGGTCTAAGTCACGTTTTGTGTCTTGTTCCTTAAGAGATTCGCGTTTGTCATAGGTTTTCTTTCCTTTACAAAGGCCTATTTGTAGTTTAGCCAATCCTTTTTCATTGGTAAAAAGCTTCAAAGGAACTATGGTAAGACCTTTGGCTTGAACACTTTTTAGTAAACCTTTTAATTCTTTTTTCTTCAAAAGTAATTTACGTTCGCTTCTTGCTTTGTGGTTGAATTGATTTCCAAAAGTGTATTCTTCAATATAAGTATTTATCGCAAAAAGTTCATTATTACTAAATTCACAAAAACTCTCCGTTATATTTGCTTTTCCTAATCGAATAGATTTGATTTCGGTACCAGCCAAAACAATTCCAGCATTGAATGTTTCGATTATTTCATAGTCGAATTTGGCTCTCTTATTGAATATGTTTATTGTTTTTAGCATAGATTGCAAATGTATAATAAAATTGAAAATTTATGTAATAATAAGCCCTAAAATAAGTGTTAATAATTTTCAAACTATGATTTATATCAGTTAATAATGAAAGCCTCAAGCTTAAATTTGTTTAACAATTTAAACCAAAGTTAAAATGAAAAAAATTATCTTAGCCTTTATGGCAGTGTCCTTTTTGACATTAAATGCGCAAACCAAAGAGCAAAGTAACACACAAGATTTCAAAAAATGGCAAGCCCGTGTTAGAGGTATTGCTGTTATTCCTTATGAAAGTGCCAAAATTGGAATTATTGGTGGTGATGTGTCTCTTTCTAATACATTTGTTCCAGAATTAGACTTTACATATTTTTTTACAAAGCATTTCGCAGCCGAATTAATTTTGGCTACTACCAAGCACGACGTTAACACTGTAGGCTCCGATATTTCTGCAATTGGAGGACCAACTAATGTCAATATAGATTTAGGAAATGTTTGGTTATTGCCTCCAACTTTGACTTTACAATATCATTTTACACCTTTCGAAGAAAAAGTGTTCAAACCTTATGTTGGTGCTGGTGTCAACTATACTATTTTTTACAATGTTGAGGATGGCAATACGGTTAAGAATGTTAGTTATAAAAACAATGTCGGTTATGCTTTCCAAGTAGGTTTTGATTTAATGTTAAACGACACGTTTTTTATCAATGTTGATGCTAAAAAACTATTTCTGAAAACCGATGTAACCGTAGATGCTTCAAACTTAGCAGTAGGACTGAGTATTCCTGCGGATGTTACTATAAACCCATTAATTTTGGGAATGGGATTTGGTATGAAATTTTAAAATAGCAGTCAAATCTGCATTAATACAAAAAGTCACTATCATTAGATAGTGACTTTTTTTATGATTTTTTTAGTATCGGAACATTTACTCTAATTTCAATGATTGGTAGGAAAAGGTATTATCAACTAAAGTAACTATGTAAAGATTTCCAAAAGTTGCATCTTCAATATCAGAAAATAAGTTCTGATTAATAATATCATTCACAAATTTTGGTGTGGTATTACTATGTCCCACAATCAAAACTTTTTTCCCTAATGTTTCTTTCTTGAAAGAACCAATATTTATTGTTTTGGGATTATACAATTTAATCTCAATTTTCTTTGTTGTCGCGGTTGGAGTTGCAGTTTGAATGGTTCTTTTGTAATCCGTTGAGTAAATTTCATTAAAACTAATCTCCGAAAATATTTTGTTCCAAAGTTCCGCTCTTTTCAAACCTTTTTCAGATAAATCTGGATTTTGAGAACTATCAACTTTCTCCGCATGGCGAATGAAGTAATAGGTTGTGGTTTTGCTTTGCCCTAAACTTATATTTAAAAATATAAGCGCAAGTAATAAGAGAATTTTTTTCATTTGAATGAATTTAAAAAATTAGTATTTACCGATTTTATATATTTGCAAAATGGAAAATTTAAAATCGAAAGATCCGCTTCACGGAATCACACTTCAAAAAATAGTAGAAAAATTAGTAGATCATTACGGATTTGATACTTTAAGTGAACTCATTAAAGTGAAATGTTTTACAGATAACCCAAGTATAAAATCCAGTTTGACTTTTTTACGAAAAACGGATTGGGCAAGAAAGGAAGTAGAAGATTTGTATATAAAATCATTACCTAAATTTCTAAAATAAACGTTAGTTTAATTTGTAAGAAACCATTACGCCTCCGCGATATGGAAACCATTCGCCGCTTTTATTGTAGTTTTTTGCTTTTTCGTAACGTTCTCCGGTCGTTAAATCATAACCTTTGTAAAATCCTTGATGCCAACCGCCACCTAAGAAACAGTCCAGCATGAATTTATCATTGAGTTTAACTTGGTAACCTATGGTTGAACCTATAAAATAACCCACTCCTTTTTCATACGAATTAGTATTTATATAATTCCATTTTTGGAAATTAAATATACTTGCACCAATATGTGCTCCAGCATAAAAACCATTGTATTTTTCTTTAAAATGATAGCGGTATTCTGGCGTAAAAGTGTAAAATTCTCTCGGTTTACCGTTTACTGATTTCCAAAAAGAAGCTAAAGCATCAAAATGTAAAGTTGATTTTTCTCCAATACTGGTTTCAATACCGACATTAGGAATGGTAAAAATTGTGGTCATCGCATTTACTTTTACATAAGTTTGACTTGGGGAATGAATGGAAAAGAAAAGGAAAGTAACAATAAATATTTTTTTCATAAAATAATAGTTGCGAACTGCTTTTTGCGCACAGAACGTAGTTTTCGGAGACAAATATAGATAGAATTGATTTGTAAAATTCTGGTTTTTATTTTTAATGTTTTAAAAAGAAACAGGAAAAAACGCATTTATAAAAGACACTATTTGTTCAAAATAGAATAAATCACTGTATCCAGAAATCGCCCTTCATAAAATTCATATTCTTTTAAATGTGCTTCTTTTACAAACCCATTTTTTTCTAAAACTTTCGCTGACGCATGGTTTTTCGGGTCAATTATTGCTTCTAATGAATTTAATTTCATTACCTGAAATCCATACTTTACAGCTTCTTTCACCGCTTCGGAAACAATTCCTTTTCCATGATATTCCGGAAGTAACATATAACCTAATTCGGCGCGATAATTTTCAGGTTTTATTCTGTAATGACCAATTACTCCAATAAGTTTTGGGTTATCTTTCAACGTAATTGCCCAATTGATACCTTCGTTGCTATCAATTTTACTATCAATCATTGCTATATGTTCCAAGGCGTCTTCATCTGTTTTTACTAAAGGTCTTGGGATATATTTCATCGTTTCCGGATTGGATCGCAACGCAAAAATCTCGTTTATATCGTTAGCATCTACTCTTCTTAAAAGCAAGCGTTCGGTTTCTAAATTGGGAAATGGACTGAAATTTATAGTTAACATGTTTACATTTTTTAATTAAAGGATTTCAATACTGAATTCTGAATGGAAAGTTTCATTGGATTCTAAAATTTGAATACCTTCTTTTTCAAATAGATATCCAGAATTTTCATTGGTATCCGAATAACCAAACCAAGGTTCAATACAAAGAAAAGGCGCATTCATTTTTGTCCAAATTCCTAAACTTGGAAAACCCTCAAAATGTACTGTCAAAATTGGATTTCCATTTTCTGAAATAGTCAATGATTTTGATTGTAATGTTTTGAATATCAAAGCGTCATTTTCGAACAATTCATAGGTCAACGGAATCTTTTTATTAGTAACGTCTAACTTCTTAGTTTTATGCGAAATTAAATCATTATCTAAAAGATAATAGTCCAAAGATTCTTCTTTTTCGAAAACAATAGCGTAATTTTCGAATTGATTTGGCAAAGCAAAAGCAGGATGTGCTCCAATAGAAAACGGCATGGTATCTTTCCCTTTGTTAGTTACTTTATAGGCAATGGATAAATGGTTTTCCTCTAATGTATAAATCAGATGCAATTCAAATATAAAAGGATACACTTTTAAAGTTTCTTCAGAAGATTGTATCGAGAAAGTAGCACTATTTTCTGTAGCATGAATCAATTCAAAGAGCATTTCTCTGGCAAATCCGTGTCGTGATAAATGATATTCTATTTCATTATGATAAAAGGAATTATCTTTTAAAGTTCCAACAATTGGGAACAAAATAGGAGAGTGCTTGCCCCAAAATTCCGGATTTCCTTCCCATATGTATTCTCTATTTTGATTTGTTTTTAAGGAAATTAATTCAGCGCCAAAATGTTTAATTTCTGCAGAAAGATTCCCGTGTTTTATCGTAGTTGTCAAAATTATCTTTCGGATTAATTTAATAATAGGTTTGTGGCGTAAATATATTTTATAATTTTTAAATCTAATTCAATTTAAGCTGCTTATTATTTATTTAAAGTGGAATCATTTTTATGTCAATACCTCAAAAATCTCTTTTTTTTTCATTAATTTGTGATATAAATCATAAGAAAATGAAAAACATTCGCTTCGGAGTCATCTTACATCTGACTTTATTATTGGGAGTTACGGCCGTTTCGGCGCAACAAACCCCAACAAATGCATCCGGTAATGCAATTTCAAAATACGATTATCATGATGCTTTTGCTCCACATTTTTACTCAAAAAACGGAACAAGTACGCGATCTGCAAGTGGTCAGCCAGGAGCTGAATATTGGCAAAACAGTGCTGATTATAAATTAACGGCAAAACTGGATGATAAAAACAACGAAATTTCAGGTACAGGAATCATTACATACACTAATAATAGCCCAGATAAATTGGCTTTTGTTTGGATGAACTTAGACCAGAATTTATTCAAAGCAGATTCTCGTGGAAATGCAGTTGTGCCTTTGACAGGAAGTAGAAATGGGGCTCAAGGCCAAATTTTTGATGGTGGTCATAAAATCAAATCGGTGAAAGTTATCACAACTGTAAAAGGAGTTGCTTCTGAAGCCACTGCAAAATATGTAATTACTGATACTAGAATGCAGGTCTTTCTTCCACAGGGATTAAATCCAAAAGGTGGTTCTGTTAAAATAAAAATCGACTTTTCTTTTATAGCACCATTTGAAGGATCAGACAGAATGGGAGTTTTAGAAACTAAAAATGGTAAGATTTTCACAATAGCGCAATGGTATCCGCGCATGTGTGTGTATGATGATGTACGTGGTTGGAATACGAACCCTTACCTAGGAGCATCGGAATTTTACTTAGAATATGGTGAATTTGATGTGAGTATTACAGCGCCAGCGAATCATATTGTAGTTGCATCAGGCGAATTACTAAATCCTACAGCGGTGTATTCAACTGTGGAGCAAAGTAGATTGGCACAAGCAAAACAAAGTGATAAAACGGTTTTTATCCGTACTGCTGCCGAAGTTGAAAATTCATCAAAAATTGTTTCAGCAACTACTAAAACATGGAATTATAAAATTAAAAATGCTCGTGATTTTTCTTGGTCATCATCAGCGGCTTTTATTTTAGACGCAGCAAAAATCAATTTGCCAAGCGGAAAGAAATCATTGGCAGTTTCCGTTTATCCAGTTGAAAGTGCAGGTGACGCAGCTTGGGGACGTTCAACAGAATATACTAAAGCTTCTATAGAAAATTATTCTAAAAGATGGTTAGAATATCCGTATCCAGCCGCTACAAATGTTGCCGGAAATGAAGGCGGAATGGAATATCCAGGAATTGTTTTTTGCAGTTGGGAATCTAAAGGCGAGGATTTATGGGGCGTTACAGATCATGAATTTGGACACATTTGGTTTCCTATGATTGTTGGTTCAAACGAGAGAATGTTTGCTTGGATGGATGAAGGTTTTAATACTTTTATTAATTCATTGAGTTCTGTAGATTTTAATAATGGCGAATACAAAGAAAAGCCGGTTGATATGCATCAAAGAGCTGAAGTGTATACAAGTCCGAATCTTGAAACCATAATGAGTTCTCCGGATAACATGAAAGAATCAAATATTGGTCTTTTAGCGTATTCAAAACCAAGTTCAGGATTAGTGATTTTGAGAGAACAAGTTCTAGGACCAGAGCGTTTTGATTTAGCTTTGAAAACTTATATAGAACGTTGGGCTTACAAACATCCGCAACCGGACGATTTTTTTAGAACAATTGAAAACGTTGCAGGAGAAGATTTGAGTTGGTTTTGGAGAGGTTGGTTCCAAAATAATTGGCGTTTAGACCAAGGAATTAATTCGATAAAATACGTTAAAAACGACCCTAAACAAGGTGTTGTAATCTCGATTGAAAACTTCGAAAAAATGGCAATGCCAGTTAGTTTAGATGTAAAAACTAAAAGCGGAAAACTAACGCGTGTGAAATTGCCGGTTGAAGTTTGGCAAAGAAACAAAGCGTGGTCTTTCAAACACAATTCTACAGAAGAAATTGAGAGCATTACACTAGATCCGGATCATGTTTTACCAGATACTAATACAGCAAACAATTCTTGGGCAGCAGACAAAGGTTTGATTGAAAAAGATGTAATTCTGGATGGTTATTTGGGAACTTTTTCAACAAAAATGGCACCCCTGAAAATTACTTTTTCAGAGAAAAATGGCGCGCTAAATGTTTTGATAACAAAATATCCAAGTTTCACGGTGGAACCAACTGGAAAAAATAGTTTTGAATCGAAACAAGCAGGACTTAAATTTGAATTTAATGACAATTTAAACGGATTTGATATGACAGTTCCTGAAGGACAAAAAATACCGTTTACAAGAGATAAGTAGTATTTAGACATTAAATAAAAAAGACTTGTAGCAATTAATGTTACAAGTCTTTTTTTATATAATCAATTTTTTCTAAAGTTACTCTGGAATTTGCTGGCTAAGGCAATGCAATGTTCCAAAACCCCAAATAAAATCAGTAGCGCTTATCCCAATGATTTCTCTATCTGGAAAACATTCTGCAAGTATATTCAATGCTTTTCGGTCATTACTGTCGTTAAAAGTAGGAACCAAAACGCAATTGTTCAAAATAAGGAAATTGGCATAACTCGCCGGAAGTCTCAAGCCATCAAATTCCAAACGTTTTGGCATTGGTAAAACCACAATTACAGGTGATTTTCCATTTTCCAGTTTGGCGTTTTGCAAGCGTTTCAAGTTGTCTTGTAACGGTTTATAGTTATTGTCCGTTGGATCTGTTTCTACAATGGTCACAATAGTATCTTCGTTTACAAATCGGCATAAATCATCAATATGACCGTGCGTATCGTCGCCTTCAATTCCGTCGCCTAGCCAAATCACATTTGTAATTCCTAGGTATTCCTTGAAAACGGCTTCATATTCTGCTTTAGTAAAATTTGGATTCCGAACCTGAATATCGGGATGCATCAAACATTCTTCTGAAGTCAATAAAGTTCCTCTTCCGTTAGTATCAATCGCACCGCCTTCTACAATTACCGGTTTTCCTTTATACATGACTTGAGTCACGGGAATATTCAGAAATTCGCCCACTTTCGCAGGAACAAATTTGTCTAATTGAATGTTTTTATATTTGGCCCAGCCATTAAAATTAAAGTTCAAAGCTTCTCTTTCGGTTCCGTTTTTAACGATAATTGGACCCGAATCACGCATCCAACTTCTATTGGTTTTATGAATGATATACGAAACGTTAGTCAGTTCAACATGAGCCGTTTCCAGTATCGTATTGACTTTTTCTTTTTGGTTTTCATCGGCAACCACTAAAAATACAGTTTCGAAAGTGGCTACTTTTTTAATGAATTCGACAAAAGCCCATTGAACGGCTTCGTATTTTCCTGGCCAATCCTTACCGTTGTGAGGAAAACACAGTAAAATCCCTTGTTGCTTTTCCCATTCGGCAGGGAATCTTCTATTATTTGCAGTCATACAGCGTTTCTAATTTTAAAGACTGCAAATATAAACATTCAGTAGGATTTTAAAATAGTTGGCAACCATTCATTTTGGACATTTCATAAATTTATAAGAATAGTTTTGGTAATGATTATATAATATTGAGTTAATTCTTGTCGGGCTTCAGCTAGTTATTTTTGAAAAAATTAAAAATACAGTTATGAAAAAATATGGTATTACACTATTAGCGGCAATTATGGTTTTGTCAAGTTGCGAAAATGACTCAAATAAAGAGGAATCTCCTGAGTTGGTTGTAAATGAAAATGCAGCAACTTTCAAAGAAATTGGTTCCATTACTATTGGTGGCTCCGGAGCTGCTGAAATAAGTGCGTATGATGAAGTTTCTAAAAAGTTATTTACGGTCAACAACAGTAATTCAAACAGAATTGATGTTATCGATTTGTCTAATCCATCCAGTCCGGTTTTTCTAACAAGTATCGATTTAACATCGTTTAATGGAGCTTCAAATAGTGTTGCTACCTATAATGGAAAGTTAGCAGTTGCATTAGAAGCAAAACCAAATAAACAAGATGCCGGAAAAGTGGTTGTTTTTGACACGGCTAATTACAGTGTCATCATAGAAATTACGGTTGGTGCTTTGCCGGATATGATTACATTTTCTCCTGACGGGAATTATATCATGACTGCAAATGAAGGAGAACCAAATGATACATATTCGATAGATCCGGACGGTTCTGTATCTATTATTGCCGTTAATGCTAATTATGCGGTGACGACTTTAAATTTCGGAAGTTTTAGCAATCAATTGAGTACATTGAAAACGAAAGGATTCAGAATTGCAAGTCCAACAAATAATTTCATCTCTGATATTGAACCGGAATACATCACGATTTCTGCTGATTCAAAAACGGCTTGGGTTACTTTACAAGAAAATAACGGAGTGGCTAAAATTGATTTGGCAACCAAAACGATCACGAATATTTTTCCTTTAGGCTACAAAGATTACAATCTTGCCGAAAATGCTATCGATATCAGCGATAAAGATGGAGGTATTTTGGCTAATACATGGAAACTAAAAGGAATGTTTCAACCGGATGCTATAACTAATTTTGAAATCAATAAAACCCCTTATTTTGTTACTGCAAATGAAGGAGATGCCAGAGAATATGCTGCTTTTGTAGATGTAAAAAGAATCAGTAGTTCGTCTGTTATTTTGGATCCAATAGCGTTTCCTAATGCTGCAGCTTTAAAAGCAGAAACAAGCATGGGAAGGTTGAATATCAATACTAAAATGGGTGATACGGACGGCGATGGTGATTTTGACGAATTAGTTTCTTTTGGAGCCCGTTCTTTCTCCATTTGGAATGGAAACACAGGCGAAATAGTATTCGACAGTAAAAATGAATTAGACAAGAAAGCACAAGAATTGGGTATATATGATGATGCCAGAAGTGATGATAAATCAGTAGAACCAGAATCAGTTGTGGTGACTAAAATGGGCGATAAAACGATTCTTTTTGTTGGATTGGAACGAGTAGATGCCGTTATGGTGTATGATGTTTCGAATCCTGCAGCTCCAAAATTTTTACAGACTTTTAAGACCGGTGATGCACCTGAAGGATTACTTTTTATTCCAGCTTCAAAAAGTCCAACTAAAAGAAGTTTAGTGGTGGTAAGTAGCGAAGGCGATGGTGTCGTTAAAATATTCCAACCGGATTTGAATTAGATTTAGAAGTTTACTTTAAATAAAAATCCCTGCTTAGAATTATTTCTCAGCAGGGATTTTTTAATTATCTAAAGACGATTTAGTCAATCGCTCTTTTTGTAATATCTCCAAAAGCGTCAATTCTTCTGTCTCTAAAAAATGGCCAGTTTTGACGCACATTTTCTTGTAAGTCTAAATCTACTTCGGCTATCAGGATTTCCTCTTTGTCGTGTGAGGCTTGCGCCAAAATTTCACCTTGTGGTCCCGCAATAAATGAAGATCCCCAAAACTGAATTCCCGCCGTGTCAGGCAAGTATTGCTCTAAACCAATTCTATTTGCCGCTGCAACATATACGCCATTCGCAACTGCGTGACCTTTCATAACACTCATCCAAGCACCATGTTGGTTTTCACCGTACTGCTCTTTTTCTTGTGGATGCCATCCAATTGCTGTTGGGTAAAACAACACTTCAGCACCTTGTAAAGCAGTCAAACGAGCTGCTTCAGGATACCATTGATCCCAACAAATTAAAGTTCCGATTTTTCCTTTTTTGGTTGGAATTGTTTTAAAACCTAAATCACCAGGAGTAAAATAGAATTTTTCATAAAAATGAGGATCGTCCGGAATGTGCATTTTGCGGTACAATCCTGCTTCTGAACCGTCTGTGTCAATGATGTACGCACTATTATGGTAAATCCCTGCCATTCTTTTTTCGAAGAAAGGAACAATAATTACCACGCCTAATTCTTTTGCTAAAGCGCTAAAAGCAATAAACGAAGTACTGTACAATGGTTCTGCTAAAGCAAAATTATCTACATCTTCACTTTGACAAAAATAATGACTGCTGTATAATTCTGGTAACGAAATCACTTCGGCACCAAGGTTGGCGGCATCACGAACCCAACTGATACATTTTTTCAAGTTGTTTTCGGCAATATCATTAAGATTCAATTGAATGACCGCTATTTTGTATTTTTTGTTTGGCATGACTAAAATTTTAGATTGCAAAAATAGTTATTTCCAAAGAGATTTATAAATCGTGATGAATAAATAATATTTAAAATATGATAGATTTATGATACATAATAAAAAATCTTCGTTTTATAAGAAAATTTGTTCGTTGTAATTTTATTATTCTTTTTTAGAGATATAAAATTCACATAAAACTAACACCTTATTGATTTATGAAAGTGCTTTTTTATTGCTCAAAATCAACCTTATTCATTTTAAAATATTCTAATGGAGATACGCCTGCAATTTCTTTAAAACTTGTAAAAAAAGGGTTGTAGGAGGTAAATCCAACCTTTTTTGATAATGAATCTAAAGTGTTATTTTTTAGGTAGTTTTGTTCAATTTGATTAATGGCGTCATGGATTCGAATCACTTTTTTATATTCAGAAAATGAGATTGTTGAGTGGTATTTAAATAAATACGAAAGATGGCTTTTTGGAATTTTTAGACTATTTGCTAAGTCTGAGATTGTAAGTTTTGAATTTCTAAATAATTCATATTTCAGTGAAATGGACTCAATTTCCTTGATATAATCAATAATATTTGAATCTATTTTTTCTTTGAGAACCAAATGCTGTTCGTTATTCAATTCAATATTAGTACTCTTCTTCCAAATATCATTCAAGACTAAAGTATTATTTTTATTCTCATTAATCTTCTGGTGCAGTACATTATAACCATAAAGAATTTCTGGAGAACGTAGTATTTTAAATAAAATGGTTAACCAAATCAGCGCGGATATCCATTGATAACTGTGTCCTTTAATGCTTTCACCAAAATAGATTTCCATTGAAATTGATATGAAGAGCCTGAATATGGTAAGTATTAGTCCAATAAATAAAAAAAGTGTCCAGTTATTTATTAATTTATTTTGTTGCTGAATCACTTTTATGTCTCCTTTTCTAATCCAAATGGTAGTCCTTAACATTTGAAAACATAAAATAATATACGTTATAGCAAAAATAAAAAAGAGTCCATATAATATTATTTCTATTTGTTTTGAATCAAAATCGAAATGCTCTCGATAAATCATAGCTAAAAATAATGCTACAGGAAATATAAAATGTAAAAGCTCTTTCGAATTTAGTTTCCTGTAATTTTCAGATAAATTTTTAAAGTACAGATAGCAAATAGGGATTACTACCAGTGAGAAGTTTGAATATTTGAAATAAGTTGTTCTAAAATTGGAATCAAAAATGAAATTTGTCAAACCGGATAAGAAAAAACGCAAAGAAATAATAAGTATAAATAGAATGATGTATAAGTTCATTATTCTATTGGATTTATAATTAGTAAAAATTAAAAATGTAGTTATTAATCCAATTAATCCAGTGATAATGAAAAGTAAATTTGAAAGCATTTTTGTTAATTTTTTCTGGATTTAAAATTACATTTTTTTTTTAGAGTTGAATTACTAAGTTACTATAAATTGAAAAATAACTCACAGATAATTTTGAATGCTTTTTTTTAAGTTTAGAACTCGTATTTAATACTTCGAACAACAATTATTTCGCCATTTGTACTCTTGATATTATAGTTTTAGAGTTACTAAAAACTGAAAAGTTCTTACTAATCAACTGCATTATCGTTTAAATGCATTTTTTATCGATGAAATACATTTATTTTGGATTAATATTGTTAAAAATAAATTTTATGAGGTACTTACTTATACTTTTTACTGTGACTTTTCAAGGTCAAGTTATGCACCATCAAATGCTTTCTTCACAGGGGCAGTCAACAAGAATGCCAGATGGTTTGATGATTAGACAAACTATTGGGCAGCAAAGTGTCACTGGCAATTCAATTGGTAATGCTGTCGTCATACAGGGGTTTCAGCAAAGTCTTTGGAGTAATTACATTGTTTCCAATGATAAAATTGAAATTACGACACTAACTTATCCCAATCCTTTTACTGAAACGGTCAATTTTCAATTCTCGGAGCCGGTTATTGATCTTATTACTATTACTGTTTTTGATATTTTGGGCCGTTTGATATTTGAACAAAAAAAAGCATCAGTCAACACTATTTTAACAATTAATTTGGCACAGTTGTCAAGATCAGAATATCTCGTGCGATTAAATGCCTCTAAATTCACTTTATACACTAAAATTATTAAACAATGATGAAAAACTACCTACTGCTTGTAATGTTAATTGCGTCCTGTCAATTATTTTCCCAAGAAATTTATTTGAATACGGGAAAGAATTTTACAAAGTATAATTATAAAAATGGCTTTGGGCAAGCAGATCCTGACCTTCAAAGCGGAACTGGTAATTTTTATGAAATTGGGTTTAATAAACCGTTACCAAATAAGCACATGCTTTATTCTTATGGACTTTCTTTGAATGAATATAATGCCTTAGGCGGCAATGTAGCGAATTCCTATAGTTGGGAAACTAAATATCTGGGTCTTAAAGCAGGATTGGGATTTTCTTTTTTTCCTATGGATGATCTTCATAAACTAAATTTTTTAGTGCAAGCTGGTATTTTGGGCGAAACCATAATTTACGGAAAACAAAAAATGGATGGCGCGTTTTATGATTTAGTACACCAAAAAGAATTTTCGGGAGTAGTAGTGGAACCATCGATGGGTTTTCAAGTCAAGTATCGCGTTCCTTCCTTCGGGTCTTTAAGTGTTGGTTATAATTTAGGTCAAACTTATAATGTTTCCAATTCGACCACTGAAAAAACATCATTTATGACCCATCAGTTACAATTGGGTGTTCATTTTCCAATCAATTAAAATTTAATTATGAAAAAAATAATTCTACTTATTTTCCTTTTTATTGGTGCCAAAAATTTTGCGCAAAGTAATGGGATAACTTATCAGGCCGTAATTTTGAATCCAAAAGGAGAACAAATACCTGGAGTAAATAATCCAAATGCTTTTTTAGTCAGTAAAGACATTTGTATGTTGTTTAAATTTGTTGACGAATTTTCTAATGTAGAATATCAGGAAGTGATTCAAACAAAAACAGATGAATTTGGAATGGTCAATTTGATTATTGGATCGGGATTGCAAACAGCTGGGTATGCATCTTCTTTTGATGAAATCGTATGGAATGCTGTCAGCAAAAAATTGATAGTGGCTGTTAATACTAATGGAAGTTGTAGCTCATTTACTGAAATAAGTAATCAGCCCTTTAACTCAGTTCCTACCGCCTTTTTTGCTAAAAATGCCGAAAATGTTACCGGAGTGGTCCCTATAGAAAATGGAGGTACAAATGCCGTTACAGTTCTTGGTGCTAAAACTAATTTGGGACTTGAAAATGTAGATAACACTACTGATTTGAATAAACCAATGAGCACTGCTTCAAAATTGGCATTGAATTTAAAAGAAGATACGATAAATAAAAGTACTAATATAACTACAGATGGAAATTCAGATATTAAATATCCAACTGTAAAATCTGTTAAAAACTTTGTTGATTCAAGTGTTTCTTTCAATTTATCAGTTTTGAACAATGAGATTTCAAGAGCAACTTTAGCGGAAAATGCTATTGCAAACAATTTGGTTTCTGAAACGGAAAGAGCAACTTTAGCGGAAACGACCATTGCAACAGCTATCACTTCCGAAACAAACCGTGCTACTTTAACAGAAGCTACTTTATCAACCAACTTGACTACTGAAGTAAATCGTGCAACTTTTGCAGAAAGTACTTTATCAACGAACTTGACTACAGAAGTATTACGCGCCACAACCGCCGAAGCAACTAAAGAAGATGCTGGAAATAAAAGTACCGATGGAAGTTTTATTTCAAATTCAGATGTGAAATTCCCCACCGAGAAAGCAATTAAGACTTATGTGGACGCGAGTGCTTTATCCAATTCTTTGGCCTTGAACAATGAGATTTCGAGAGCAACTACTGCCGAAAATACAGTCGTAGCGAATTTGGCTACAGAAACAAACCGTGCAACTTTAACAGAAGCTACTTTAGCAACGAACTTAACTGATGAAACAAACCGTGCAACTTTGGCGGAAGCTACTTTATCAACGAACTTGACTACAGAAGTATTACGCGCCACAACCGCCGAAGCAACTAAAGAAGATGCTGGAAATAAAAGTACCGATGGAAGTTTTATTTCAAATTCAGATGTGAAATTCCCTACCGAGAAAGCAATTAAGACTTATGTGGACGCGAGTGCTTCATCTAATTCTTTGGCCTTGAACAATGAGATTTCAAGAGCAACTTTAGCGGAAGCTACAAACGTAAGTGCTATCAACTTTGAAACAACCCGCGCTACCTTAGCGGAAACTACTTTATCAACGAACTTGACTACAGAAGTTTTACGCGCCACAACCGCCGAAGCAACTAAAGAAGATGCTGAAAATAAAAGTACCGATGGAAGTTTTATTTCAAATTCAGATTTGAAATTCCCCACCGAGAAAGCTACTAAAACGTATGTAGATGTAAATATTGCAACTTCAAATTCCATAACGCAAACATTATTAGATTCAAAAGCACCTTTGGAATCGCCAATATTCACGGGAACACCTTTCGCTCCAACTCCTGCAGCTGGAACTGCTACAACACAAATCGCTACAACGAATTTTGTTACAAGTGCTATTGCTGATTTTAGTACAAATACAAGTGCAAATTTTGTTGATTTAACAACGAATCAAACCATTGCAGGAACTAAAATTTTTACTTCAGATGCAACTATTAATGGAGTTACGGTAGGAAGAGGAAAATTTAACGAAAATTCAAATGCTGTTATTGGTAATCGTGCAGATATGAGTTTTGACGGTATTACAAATTCGGTTGCCATTGGAGCAAATGCCATAGTAACGGCTTCTAATACTATTCAATTAGGTTCTGACGGAAGTGGTTCTCACACTGCTGTAACCAATGTAAATACAAGTGCGGTAATTACGGCTTCTGGATACAAAATAGCAAGTGGTACAGCTTTACAGTATTTGATGGCGAATGGAAGTGTTTCAACAGGAGCAGCTGTAGTAATTGAAATTGCAGATGAATTTAATTTAACTGAATCTGTAGTGACTTTTTCTTTATCTCAAACTCCATCACCTAATAGTAAAGTGAAAATGTATGTGAACGGGGTTAGAATTAGTAATTCATCCTATTCTTCAGCTGGAACAATATTAACATATGTTCCAGCAAATAATGGTAACTATGCATTATCTGTAGGAGATAGAATTCAGTTTGATTACTCATTTTAATAAATTTTTTACATAAACTAAAAGCATGATGATAAAAAAAATATTAATTTTTTTAGGGTTATTTCTTAATGGTTATCTAACTTGTGCACAGGGTCCCTGCGTTGTAGGAAATATTTATGCAAATAGCACTTCAATTTGTAAAGGAAATAGCTCCTCATTTTCACTGTCAATTCCTAATGGTACAATTCAATGGCAACAATCTAATGATGGAGTAAATTGGACAAATGTTACCAGCGGCAATAGTTCCACAAGTGCTACATCAGGTAGTACGGCTACTGTAAGTTTTTCTTATACAAGAACCCAGCAAAATTACACAATACCAAGTGGTGTAACAACTATAGTAGCTGCTGGTATAGGCGCAGCTGGAGGTCATGGATCTTCTGACTTTAATGGAAGAGGGGGTTTAGGTGGACGATTAGTTTCAAGCCTTACAGTTACACCAGGTGAAATATTAAGTATTTTTGTTGGCCAAATTGGAGGCAATACAGTAGTTGCCCCTGGAACTGGGAAACAGGCAGATAACCTATGGGTAACGGGTGATGCCAAAGGCGGATTTAATGGCGGTGGAAATTCAAATACTGGCGGTGCTGGCGGTGGTGGTGGTGCTACTGATATTAGGCGTGGCGGTAATACTTTAGCTGATAGAGTTTTTGTAGTTGGCAGCGGCGGTGGCGGTGGCAATCAAAGAAGGATAGGTGAATCAGGCGGAAATGGCGGAAATGGAGGAGGAGCGACAGGAGCAAATGGTGTCGCAGGCAGCGGCGGCGGCGGCGGCGGAAATGGAGGGACTAACTCAACTGGAGGGAACGGAGGCGCTGGAGCGACCAATGGAACATTAGGACAAGGTGGAGACGGTGCAACTGTTAGCAGGAATGGCGGCGGTGGTGGCGCTGGATATTATGGCGGCGGCGGCGGCGGTTTTGTAAATGATAAAGCTGGCGGCGGCGGCGGCGGCGGTTCTTCTTTTAGTTCAGGTTCTATAACAACTAATACACAGGGGTATAGCACTGCAACTGGAAATGGTTCATTAACTATAAGTTATAGTGCACCAGCACAAACAACTTCTATTTATAGTACTCCAAATTTGTTTTCTAATATATACTATAGAGCAGAAGTTTCAGATATTTCTTGTAGCACAGCTTATACTACGCCAGTATACATTTCAGTAATTGATGCTCCTTCTTTAACCTCTTCGGCAGGAACAGATTCACAAACAGCTGCTATCAACAATCCAATTTCAAATATTACCTATTCAGCTACTAATGGTATTAGTATTAGTAATGATGGTGTGGCAGGTGCAAATGGATTACCTCTTGGGGTTTCAGCTTCATTTGTCTCAAATGCGATTACAATATTAGGAACTCCAACAAGCAGTGGTGTATATAATTACTCAATACCATTAACTAGTAATTGTGGAATAACTAATGTTTCAGGTACAATTACTGTTGCTAATTTATCTGCTACACTTAATAATTTCAATGATGTTACAAAAATTTATTTTGATGGTTCATTTACAATTACCCCTCCTAATACCGATAGTACCGGAGCTTTTTCTTACGTAAGTAGTGATACCAATGTTGCCACAATTAGTGGTACAACAGTTACGATAGTTGCTGCGGGTGTATCAACAATAACAGCCACTCAGGATGCAGATGCTACTCATTTATCCACTACGATAAGCGCTGATTTAAATGTAAAAGCCGTTACAGTAGTAACCAAAAATGGTGAAATAACAAATATAAAACCTAATTATGTTAATAAAATTGGGGCTATTGGTACCAGTAGTGGAGTAGGTGTAAACGGAGAAATAAAATTAACAAAAACATCCAGTATCACTCTTTTTACACAAGTAACTATACCATTTGAGGAATATTTTGACTTGGAAGCAGGTTCTCTTTGTGGTGGATCTTGTTTTGATATTGTAACTTCAAATTACGATCTTGTATTTGCGGCAGGAGGGGGAACAATACGTGCAAGAATGTGGTGGAATAATCAATATACAGATATGGCAATGGTCTATGATAAGTCTTTTGATAATCTTTCATCAGCAGATATAGCTAATTATTATTATTGTGATTATATTGGTGATCCAAATTTGAGTTGTATTAATGTTGACACACCTCCAACAGATTTTGTTGGAATATACCATACAAATAGTGGAAATTATTATGCCGTTCAATATCTAAGCGAAGATACTAGTGGAGTGACTTTTAAATATAAAAGACTTAATTAATATAAGAGACTTTTAAACTAAAAAAGGTTCAACTTTGCAGTTGAACCTTTTTTATTATCTAAGAGAATATATTTTTTACACTTTTCCTAGCGTATATAATTGCTCCATTGTAGGAGTTAAACTTCCACCTTTAGGTTCAAGTGTAATACCAAAAGCTTCTGCTTCATTGGCATTATTCACTGCAAATAATTTTTGTTCATTTACATCAAAATCTTCCAATAATCCAATGCTGGTAGGAGTCAACGGGCTTAATTTCAATGCCCAAACCTGATATACCATTCCTTCAGGTGGTTCTGGTAAACCGGCAGCATCAATATAAACAACCTTGGTGTCTTGATTCCAATATACTTTTGCAAAAGATTCTGGAGCAACTGATTGTCCACCAAGGGTTACAACAGTATTTTTAGTGTCTCTTACAACTGCTAAACTGGTTTCATTAGCTGTGTTTTTTAATTTTAAGACATTAAATTCTTTTTCTAATTTGGCTTTTTCAATTTCAGTATTTGTAACCTGAGTTGACGTCTGATTCAACTGATTATATTGGTAACCAATACCAACCAATAATAGGATAGCTGCTGCCCATCCAATGTATTGAGATCTATTTGTAGTAGGCTCTAATTGAATGACTTCGGCATGTTTCAGCTCTAGTTTCTCTTTGATTTTTTCGAAATTAGCTACCGAATGAAATGGTGAAAAGCTTGATGAGATTGCAATAATCGCTTTTTCAATAGCTATAATTTCAGCATTTATTTCCGGGTTACTTTTTGCCATAGCTGTAACTTCTTCGTTTTCAGTTTCACTTAATAAACCGTAAACATAAAGTTCCAGAATTCCTGATTCAATATATTCTTTTGTTTCCATTATACTTTCAAATAATTTCTTAGATCGTTAATACAATTTCTATTTTGCGTTTTTACCGTTCCTAAAGGAATTGCCAATTCGTCCGAAGCTTCCTGCTGGGTGTAGCCTTTAAAAAACAGTAAATCAATTATTTGAATACATTTTGGTTTTAGTCTTTTTACAAATTCCTGCAAACCTATTGTATCCACTTTGTCTGATAGTTTAGAACTGTCTTCAAAGTGATTTACGAAATTATCAGTAGAAAGGTTTTTTTGACTATTATTAAAATTCTTAGAACGCAACTTATCAATAGAAGTGTTTCTGGCAATATTCAGAATCCAAGTGTAGAATCTTCCTTTGCTCTCATGGTAAGAATCAATATTCTTCCAAATTTTTACAAATACTTCCTGAAGCACATCTTCTGCTTCTTCTCTGTTTTTTACAAGAACATTAATAACCGAAAATAAACTTTTGGAATACATATCATATAAATGTGTAAATGCCCTTTCGTCTTTCTTATAAATTAATACTAACAATTCTTCTTGACTCATATCTTATATTTTACAATTACAAACTTATACAATCTTAATTAAAAATAACATAATATATAGTTACCAACATCAAAATAAAAACAGTTTCACTTTTTTTAAGTATTTAAAAAGTTTAAAATCAAATAGTTAAATATTATTTTAATTTTTTTTTAGGATTTTTAAAACCAAATCGGAAACAATCCCGTAAATGCATTTATAACCTTTTAATTTAAAACAAAATGAAAAAAACAAAAATGCTTTTAGGTCTATCGCTAGTGGCGGTTTCGGGCTTAATTTTAGTTGCAGCGGATCACATTGATGCACCGGCTACAATGTCAGGAGACGCAGGAGATATTACGGATGTTTATGCTTTTCAAGGGCAAAACACAAGTAATTTAGTATTTGCAGTAAACACTCAAGGATTGTTAAGTCCTAATGCTACTGGTGCTGCCACATTCAAAGATAATGTGATGGTTGAGATAAACATTGACAATAATGGTGACAATGTTGAAGATTTAGTGATTCAGGCAATTAAGAAAGATGATAAGATGTATTTCTTTGGACCTGTAGCTCCAGGAACAACTGGAACTTCAAGTACCGTTAAAACTGCATCAGCCTCAGGAAGTGTTACTATCTCTAAATATGGAACAGCAGCTTTGACTGCAGAACAAAACGGAATGAAATTTTTCGCAGGGCCAAGAGACGATCCTTTCTTTTTTGATTTAGGTCAATTCAAAGCAATTCTTGGCGGAACAGCTACAGGATTTAACAATCCGGGTACAGACACATTTGCAGGTACCAATGTAATGTCTATAGTTGTTGAGGTTCCAAAATCAATGTTGGGTTCATCAAGTACTGTTGGTGTTTGGGCTGAAACTAAGAAAAAACAATAATTAATTTTATTTAAAAAAAGCAAAAACATGGAATCGAAGATTTTCGATTTCGAAAAACTTAAAATTTAAACATCATGAGTAAAACAAATAAATTCAAAATTATAACAATCGCACTAGTAGCTGCAGTTGTTTCAGTAAATTGTGACAATGACGATTCAAATAATGATCCAGTAGCTAGCTTGGATTTTTCTGGAACTTTTGTTCAGCAAGATCAAATGGCAAGACCGGCAATCAACACTGTATTCGTTGCTTCAGGACAACCTAAAGATGATTTCAATGCTGCTATTCCATCAGCAATGGGAGCAAAATACCAACCTATTTTTCAATCCAGATTATTGGCTTTGAATCCTGCATATACTACAAATGCTTTAGGACAAACGGCTGCTCAGCTGACTGGTCTTTTAGCAACAGATGTATTAGGAGTGTCTAAAACAGCACCTACAACTTTCTTTGACGGAACTAACGTTTTGACAGGAAGAGCTTTGGCGGATGACGTTATAGATGTTGAATTATTATTGATTTTTGGTGGACCAACTGGTGCTACTAATCCACAATTGACTAAAGATAATGTGAATGCAAATGATAAGGCATTTGGAACAACTTTTCCTTACCTAGCTTCTGCTTGGTAGTATTTCCTCAAAAAAAACAGAGCGTTTACAGCAATATTATTCGCTCTGTTTTTTTTAATAAAACAAACAAACAAACAAAATAATTAGAGTATGAAAACTTTAAAAATAACTTTCCTTTTTGTTTTCACAACGCTACTTTTATTAGGTTGTGAAAGTAAATCAGAAGAAATCACCAGCAAAGAAGACTATTCTAAATACTTGAGTTTAAAAGACAATAAATCGTTGTCTTTTGCTCACAAAGAAATTGATTTTTGGCAAAAAAAATATGATGCTGCTCCAAATCAAATTAGTTATTTAAGTCAACTTGCAGCTAATTACAGTACACTTTTTGAATATACCGGTGATATCAAAAACTTATATAAATCAGAAGATTTATTGACTCAGTCAAATGAAGCATACAATTATTCAAGGGTTTCAACTGTTCGATCATTGTCAAGAAATTATATTTCACAACATAGGTTTAAGGAAGCACTTGAACTAGCCAATAAAGCATTAGCCATTGGTGAAGGAAAAAAAGAAACTCAAAAACTATTGTTCGACGTTCAAATGGAATTGGGAAATTATCCGGAAGCCGTTAAAAATTTGAATGCAATCAGTGACATGAATAGTTTTGATTATTTGATTCGTTT
Organism: Flavobacterium petrolei; assembly: GCF_003314435.2. Classification (GTDB taxonomy): domain Bacteria; phylum Bacteroidota; class Bacteroidia; order Flavobacteriales; family Flavobacteriaceae; genus Flavobacterium; species Flavobacterium petrolei. Next base: position 122,317 of record NZ_QNVY02000002.1, read on the forward strand.
GGCAAAATGGAACGATCACAAAGGGGATTTGAATACTGCCATAACATTCATGGAAAAGGCAAGAGATATTGCTGAAAAAGAGGATAATAAAGGACTTAAAATTTGGTCGTATTCCAATTTAGGTGATTTTTATGGACATGCTGGAAGAATTCAGGAATCATATGACAGTTACTTAAAAACATTAGCGCTAGATCCTAATTATTCCTATGCTTTAAAAGGAATTGCATGGATTGTCTTTTCTAAAGAAAGAAATGTAAACGAGGCCAATAGAATTATTGATGCTATTGCAGCTTCACACAACACACCTGATTTTTATTTATTAAAATCTCAAATTGCTCAATTTGAAGGTAATAAAACTGAGGAAATGAAAAACAGAAATGCTTATTTTTCCATGATGGAAAAGAATAATTATGGTGCAATGTATAATAAATACAATGCTCTTATTTATGCTGATGACAAACAAACCGCTCAAAAAGCGCTAGAAATTGCCTTAATTGAAGTAGATCACAGACCTACTGCTGATTCCTATGATTTATTGGCATGGGCGTACTTAAATATGGGCGAAAATAAAAAAGCATTAGAAATTGCTCAGAATCATGTGGTTGGAAAATCCTTTGAACCTAAGATACAATACCACTTGGCAATGATTTACAAATCAAATAATTTAGCGCTTAAAGCGAAACCTATTAAGGAAGAATTACTATCCAGTTTGTATGAATTGGGACCTAATTTCGAGAAAAAGTTAAATCAATTGTAGTGTATGAAAAGTTTCATTTTAATATTAGTGACCCTTTTTGGGGTGTCTTCCTATGGCCAAATCCAAAAAGGAAAAGTCTTGGATAGTGATGGTAATCCTGTTGAAAATGCTTATTTGGTGAATACAAATTCTGAAAGCCATGCTCACACGAATGAATTTGGGTTGTTCAGTTTGGATAAAACGCTTTTAGGAGACGTTATCAAAATAACCGCTTTAGGATATAAAAAGTCAAATTACACGATTGTTTCTTCGGATGATATAATCATTCTTGAAGATGATATATTTAGATTAAATGAGATAGTAATCCAACCGAAACTTTCGGCTATGAATGTTATTTCAAAAATAGATTTGCAAACCACTCCAGTGAATTCTTCTCAGGAAATTCTTAGAAAAGTTCCTGGATTATTCATCGGGCAACATGCCGGCGGAGGAAAAGCAGAGCAAATATTTTTGAGAGGATTTGATATCGATCACGGAACAGATATAGCCATTTCAGTAGATGGAATGCCAGTGAATATGGTATCACACGCACATGGTCAGGGTTATGCCGATTTGCATTTTGTCATCCCGGAAACAGTAGAAAAAATAGATTTTGGAAAAGGAACGTATTATGCCAACAAAGGGGATTTTGCTACGGCAGGATACGTTGCTTTCCAAACTAAAGATAAAATAGAAAAAAGCAGTATTGGTGTCGAAGTAGGTCAATTCAACACGCTGAGAACAGTAGGACTTTTTAATCTTTTGGGCAACCAAAAAACACAAAGTGCCTACATTGCCACAGAATATATCTTGACTGATGGTCCGTTTGATTCTCCCCAAAATTTTAACAGAATCAACTTGTTAGGGAAATATTCAGCTATATTAAGTGACAATAGTAAGTTTTCAATCTTGGCTTCTCGCTTTTCCAGCAAATGGGACGCTTCGGGACAAATTCCGCAACGTTTGATTGATAACGGAACAATTTCGAGATTTGGAGCTGTTGATGATACCGAAGGCGGAAATACATCGCGAACCAATTTTAATGCGAGTTTGAGAAAACCAATTGATGAAAATACATTTTTGAAAGCGAATGCTTTTTATTCGAATTACCAATTTGAATTGTACTCAAATTTTACGTTCTTTTTAGATGATCCTATAAACGGAGACCAAATCAAACAAAAAGAAAATCGCGATATCTATGGAATGAATGCGGAGTTGAATAAGAAGACGAAAATAAATGATACTGATGTTTTGTTACAATTTGGAACTGGTTTTCGTGCCGATGCGACAACTGATACAGAGCTTTCACATACTTTAAACAGAAGAACGGTTCTTGAGAATATAAAATTGGGTGATATTGATGAGTCTAATTTGTTTACGTATTTGAATTCCGAATTCAATTTTGGAAAACTTATGATTAATCCTGCCATTAGATTGGATTATTTCAAATTTAATTATCAGGATAAATTAATGGAGAATTACAAAACACAATCGGAATCCAAAGTTAAGTTTTCACCAAAATTGAATTTCATTTATTCGCAAAATAACAATTTGCAGTTTTTTATAAAATCAGGAATGGGTTTTCATTCAAATGATGCTCGTGTAGTGGTTCAAAACAATGGAAAACAGATTTTACCAACGGCAATAGGAACGGATGTTGGTACCATTTGGAAACCATTTCCTAAGTTGATTGTGAATTCAGCATTATGGTATTTGTTTTTGGAACAGGAGTTTGTTTATGTGGGAGATGCCGGAATTATTGAGCCAAGCGGAAAATCAAAACGTATGGGAGCAGAGCTTGGATTGCGTTACCAATTGAACGATTGGTTGTATTTTGATGCGGATGCAAATTATACGTATGCCAGAAGCATTGATGAACCAAAAGGTCAGGATTACATTCCGTTAGCACCAGATTTTACTACAACCGGAGGATTAAGTTTCCAAAAGGTGAATGGTTTTTCAGGAGGAATTAGGTATCGTTATTTAAAAAACCGCCCGGCAAATGAAGATAATTCTATTGTTGCCAAAGGCTACTTTATTTCGGATTTAAATGTTAATTATCAATATAAGAATATCAATTTTGGAATTGCAGTAGAGAATATTTTTGATACTGTATGGAACGAAACGCAATTTGCCACTGAATCTAGGCTTCAAAATGAACCTGAAAGTGTCGAAGAAATTCATTTTACTCCAGGAACGCCTTTCTTCATGAAAGGAAAAATTACCTATACATTTTAAATACCACATTAAGATTTGTTGTTTATTTGTTTGGAAGCCTGGCATTTTCATAGTGTCAGGTTTTCTTTTTTATTTAACTACTGTTTAACTAAAAATTGCTTTGATAAAACAAATTTTTATCTAATTTTATAAAAAATTCAAATATGAAAAATGTATTATTGCTAGCCAGCTGCGCTTTGTTATTGTTCAGTTGTAAAAATCAGGCACAACCTCAAAAATCAGAAACCAATATGAGCACACCATTAGTAGCTAAAGAAACGATTTATCAGTTTAAAGTAGAAGATTTATCAGGAAAGAGTTTTGATTTTGCTTCTTTGAAAGGTAAAAAAATCATAATTGTCAATACTGCTTCTAAATGTGGGAATACACCACAATACAAAGACTTAGAAGCAACCTATAAGGAATACAAAGACAAAGGGTTAGTAATTGTAGGTTTTCCAGCTAATAATTTTGCTTCGCAAGAGCCTGGAACCAATGAAGAAATCGCTACTTTCTGTCAAATGAATTACGGAGTAACTTTCCCAATGATGGATAAAATTTCTGTAAAAGGAGATGATATGGCGGCTATTTATCAGTTTTTGACTCAAAAATCTAAAAATGGCTTACAAGATTCGAAAGTAGAATGGAATTTTCAAAAATACCTAATTAATGAAAACGGAGAATTAGAAAAAGTTATTTCTCCGCAAACTTTAGTAACAGATCCAGAAGTATTGAATTGGATTAAAGCATAAGCAGCTAGCTAGCTAGCTTTATAAATAAAATATTTTAAAAGAGATTTTCAGTCAAATGAAAATCTCTTTTTTTTTTGTGGTTTAAGTAAGTGTCGAATATTTTCTAAACTTTGAACCATTAAGAAATTAAGTTATATTAAGAATCAGCGCTTAATTTTTCTTAATTTCTTAATAGTTTTATTTTTTCCTTTAGAATTTTTCGTTTTTGAAAATTTCAGCTACAGCAGCTTCGTAATTCCGAATACTTTGCGCTTTTTTTATTTTTTTCAAAACCTTATGCGGATTTGAAAACGTAGCCGAAAAATATTCCCATAAATGGTACATCTTCAATAAAATATGGGTTGAACCAGAAAGAGATTCGCTATAAATAGCATACAAAGTATCATGAAAAGCACTAAATAATTCAATTTTGTTGGCAGGATATTCTGAAGTATTATTTTTTATCATACTGGGTAAAAATGGATCCGAAATTAATCCTCGGCCAATCATCCAATGGTCAATAGTTGGAAAGCGTTGCTGCATTTCATGAAATTTAGCCACCGAGGTTATATCACCATTGTAATACAATTTATGTTTGGTATTATCAACACAATGCTGGAAGGCATCTAAGTTTACACCACCTTTATACAGTTGCTTTCCAATACGTGCATGAATCGCAATATTCTTAATAGGATAGGTATCTAAAATAGGTAAAACATCTAGAATTTCTTCGCTGTTTTCATATCCTAAACGCATTTTCATAGACACAATAATGTCAGATTCAGTATGGGCTCTGTGAAGGATATTGTTGATTTTTTCGGGATTACTTATTAAGCCGGAACCCATACCAGACTTAGTCACCATAGGATAAGGACAGCCTAAATTCCAGTTTAACTCTTTATACCCCAATTCTCGAACATATTTTGCTACAAATAAAAATTCATCGGCATCGTTTGTTATCACTTGCGGAATTACCTCTAAATCAAGATTATTCTCTGGAAGCAGGTCGCGTTCGTAAGACGGTTTGATAACCATTTTTCCGTTTAAGCGAATGTAAGGCGAGTAAAAAGTGTCAATTCCTCCAAATAATTTGTTTTGGGCATTTCTAAAACGAAAGTCGGTAAATCCCTGTAAAGGAGATGAAAGTAAGGTATAATCCATGAAATTTTTAGTTGCGCAAATATACTATAAAGTCTCAAGTCTTAAAGTTATAAAATTCATAAAGTCAAAACATAGCACAAAATGAACTACATGATGATAAAATTCGCTTTATTCTAAAATCAATTGCATGAACACAGAGTGCAACCAACGATCAAATTTATAACCGGATTCCTTGATGATTCCCACAGTTTTAAAACCAAATTTCTCATGAAATTCTACACTGCTTTGATTTTCAGCATCAATTACGGCAATCATCGTATGTAATTTTTGATTCTTAGCAAGACAGATTAATTCCTGCAGCAGAATTTTTCCAATACCTTTTCCATGGTGGTCTTGGTTGACATAAATTGAATGTTCAACGGTAAATTTATAGGCTTCGCGAAAACGAAACTCACTATACATTCCAAAACCAACAACTGTCCCATCTAATTCCGCAACAATCACCGGGAAGTTTTTTCCAATTTTTTCTTCGAGTATGGCTTTTTGTTGCTCAAAGGTTCGGATGTTGTAATCATATAGCGCTGTGGAGTGCAAAATATTGTAATTAATTATGTCTAAAATCTCCTGAGTATCTTCCGTTTTGTAAGCTCGTAATCTAATTTCCATGTGTTGTTTATTTGCTTCAAAATTAAGAAATAACCGTTAAAAATAAAGGAAAAAGGGATGCAAGTTTGTAACTTTGTATTTCAGAAAATTTACACAATGATTTACCCCAAAATACCTTTAGCACAAAGCATTATTGAAATTTGTTTGGCCAAAGGAATCACCACCATAATTATTTCTCCGGGCTCTAGAAATGCCCCGCTTACAATTGGTTTTGTAAACAATCCCGCCTTTCAATGTTACAGTATTGCTGATGAGCGTTCGGCTGCATTTTTTGCATTGGGAATTGCACAACAAACCAAGCTACCAGTGGCATTAGTATGTACTTCCGGTTCGGCTTTATTGAATTATTACCCAGCTTTTGCGGAAGCATTTTACAGCCAGATTCCTATGATTGTGATTTCGGCAGACAGACCGCAAAGCAAAATTGATATTGGCGACGGACAAACGATTAGACAAGAAAATGTTTTCGAAAACCATTCACTATACAATGCTAATTTGCATGAAGATGTTTCAGCCGAGAATGATTTAAAAATTAACGAAGCGATTAATACGGCTATCACTCAAAAAGGTCCTGTTCACATCAATGCTCCTTTTGAAGAGCCCTTATATGAAACCGTTTCTGAGCTTTCAGTTAAAGTCAATACTGTTGCTTTCGCAAATGCTACTCAGACGATTTCCATTGAAGATGTTACAGAATATGCATCTATTTGGAACAATTCCACCAAAAAAATGATTCTGGTTGGCGTGAATGATCCGAATGTTATTACTGAAAAAATAATTGAGGCTTTCGCCAAAGACGAGTCGGTTGTAGTGTTAACCGAAACAACTTCTAACTTGCATCATGATACTTTTATCAATAATATAGACACAATAATTACACCTTTTACGAATGAAGATTTTGAAAATTTTCGTCCGGAAATATTGGTGACTTTTGGCGGGATGGTCGTTTCAAAACGAATCAAGGCTTTTTTAAGAAAATACAAACCAAAACACCATTGGCATATTGATTCTTGGAGAGCGTATGATACGTTTGGCGCTTTGACTAAGCATTTTGAAGTTGACCCAAATGTATTTTTTGACACTTTCTTGCCACTTACAGAATCAACACAAAGTAATTATTTCGAGCAATTAGACGCTGTAAAAGCATTGCGAAAGCTAAAAAGTGATATTTATTTAGACAAAATTCCTTTTTCGGATTTTAAAGTTTTCGAAAAAGTGATGCAGTGTTTACCAATCAATAGTCAGTTGCAAATCAGCAATAGTTCAGCGATTCGATATGCCCAATTAATAGATATTGATCCTTCGATTGAAGTGTATTGCAATCGTGGTACTAGCGGAATCGACGGAAGCACTTCTACGGCTATTGGTGCGGCTGTCTCGTCTTTAGGACGAGATGATAAACAAACTGTTTTTATAACAGGAGATATTGGATTTTTGTACGATAGCAATGCGTTATGGAACAATTATATCCCAAAGAACTTCAAGATTATTCTAATCAATAATGGAGGTGGCGGAATTTTTAGGATTTTACCAGGACACGAAGAGAGTCCTGTTTTTAATACATTTTTTGAGACTTCTCATTGTTTAACGGCGGAACATTTGGCTAAAATGTATGGTTTTGAATATAGTATTGCCAGCGATGAAGCTAGTTTATCAAGAAGTTTGACCGCTTTATATGCTCAAAATGAAAAACCAAGTATTATGGAAGTTTTCACGCCCACATTAAAAAATGACAGCATTTTACTGCAATATTTTAAAGAATTAGTCTAATATTTTTTTCTAATTCGTGAAATGAGATGAATTAATGTTTAAATTTGGTTATATAAAAACCTATTAATCAATAACAAAACCTTAATTTATGAGTGCAAGAGAAGAATTAATTGTAAAGTACGCCGCTGATTTAAAAGACAAATGTGGTGTAAGTCCAGACATGGATTTGTTGACAAAAGTAACTATTGGTTGTGGGCCGTCAATTTATAATGCTGATTCGGCAACGGTAGCCGGAAGTCAGCAATCCGAATTAGATACGGTAAAAAACAATTTCTTAATTAAGAAATTAGGACTTACTGACGGACCTGAATTAGATGCGGCAATAGACGCCGTGATGGAAAAATACGGTCGTTCTAACAAGAATAAATACAGAGTGGTAATTTATTATTTACTGGCTGTTCACTTCAAAAAAGAGAGTGTTTACAATTAATACTTAATTTGTAAATGATACCCATAAAAAAAGCGTTTGCCTGAGGCAAACGCTTTTTTGTTTAGTATTGAACGCTTTTTTAACGAATTGGTATTGGAAAAACCGGTAAACTGGAATGTCCTAATGCATCTACAGCTTGAACAGCAAAGAAAAAATTGTCTTTAGAATAGGGGATTTCAGCTTTTGTATCTTTTACAAAAATTGTTTTTTCCCAATGTTGCGATGACGTTTCTCTAATAAGAATGTTATATCCATAAACCGACTTTCCTTCAGGAGCGGTCCAAACTAAAGTAGAAAAATTAGTCAAATCCTTTACTTCAATTCCTACGTTTGTAGGTGCTTTAGGTGACCAAGCCAAATTGCTGAACGTAGCCAAGTTAGAACAGGTCACTTTCTTCATATATTCAAAGTCCATAAACTCTGCAAGATCGCCATATTGAATGTCATTTTCTTTACGTACGTTTTGGTGTTGGTGATCGTAGTTTTCGTTCATTTCACAAAAACGAATCGCTGTAAATCCATTTTGATTGAAAGGAGTGTGATCGCCTCCACGTAAGAAACGGTCGTTGCGATACACTAAATTAATATCCAGTTGCTCTACATATTGATTCGTAACTGTTTTAATGTATCGGGCTAATTGTCTCGATGGACTATCATTATCACGATTGGTTGATTTACGCATTTTTGATTCTGCTTCAGTTTCTAAGAATGGAATTGTTTCACTGAAAACACGAACTTTAGTGTTATCACGTAATAAAGTTCCGCTGGATAAACTGTTTCCAATCATGTCATTATTGATCATCGCAATTACATTCCATTTTCCATCTTTGGCAACATCGGCTAAATGTTTGGCTCCATACAATCCTTGCTCTTCACCAACAACAGCTACAAAAATTAAGGTAAAAGGAAATTCTCTTTGGCTCATAATTCGGGCCAGTTCCATCATGGCAGCTACTCCAGAAGCATCATCATTTGCACCAGGCGCATCTGATTTGGCATCCATTACATCTGAAGCTCGGGAATCTAAATGTCCGCTTATGATCAATACACGGTCATCTGTAGGATCAGTTCCTTTTAAGGTTGCCATCACATTCCCCAACTGGCTGTCGGTGGCAATACGTCTTCCATCAGCTTTGATGGTGAAAAAATCAATCACTGAAGTTAGTCTTCCATTTGATTTCACTGCATATTTATCAAATTCTGATTTTACCCAGCGTTGCGCTGCGCCAATGCCGCGTGTGTTGCTTTTTGTATCGCTCAATGTATGTCGGGTTCCAAAAGATACGAGTTTACGAACTGTAGCTTCCATGTTTTCCGATTTTACTTCGGCAACCATTTTTTTTATTTCGGGATCATCGACTGTGGTTTGTGCGTAATTGGTATGAGAAATGAATAGTAGTAGGAACAAACAGAATATTGAGGTTGGTTTCATTAATAGGTTTTTTTAGTTTTCTCAAAGTTAGTAAAAAAGAAAAAGAAAGTATAAACGAAATTGAGTTTTAGGAATTGTTTACTCTTCTACTATTCGAAATTCTGAAAAACAAAACGTTCTAATCTAGCCCCGATGGAAGCAAGTATCCCACGCTTTTGGGCGTGGATACTGCGGACAGCGGGACAACTCGTCATGAAAAAAGCGGAAAGTTCTGCTCCTAAAAAAGAAAATAGACATCGGATTTGGGCTTTGTTTTTTTGTGGACGGTTTCTTAATTTACTATTTTCAAACTTCGTACCTTTGCGCTTTAGAAATTGAAAGAAAATGATTGAAATAGGAAAATACAATACGCTTACCATACTACGCGATACCAAAGTGGGTTTGTTTCTGGGAAATCCTGAACAAGATCCTGAAGGAATTCATGACATTCTGTTGCCTAACAAGTACGTTCCCAACGAATTTGAAATAGGTGAGGAATTGATTGTTTTTGTGTATCTAGACCACGAAGAAAGACCCGTTGCCACAACATTAGAGCCGTATATATTATTGAATGAATTTGCACTTTTGCGTGTGAATTATACCAATCAAATAGGTGCTTTTATGGATTGGGGAATGGAAAAGGATATTTTGGTTCCGTTTAAAGAGCAGGCACGTCCGATGGAAAAAGGAAAACGCTACTTAGTGTACCTTTATATGGACGAGAAAACCAATCGTTTGGTGGCTTCCAGTAAATTGAATCAGTTTTTAAAAAATGATCACCTAACGGTTGAAAAAGGGGAAGAGGTAGATTTAATTGTTTCTCATATCACTGAATTAGGAATTAACGTTATCATCAACGAAAAGTACAAAGGTTTGATGTACAAAGATGAAGTGTATGATGATGCGATTCGCACGGGAGATCGCATGCGAGGGTATATCAAGACAATTCGTCCGGATAATAAGATTGATGTGGCATTGCAAGTTCAAGGATATCAAAGTATCGAACCGAATGCAGAAAAAATTCTGGATGAGTTAAGAGCGAGCAGAGGTTTCTTGCGTTTGACTGATAATTCACATCCGGAGGACATTAAAACGGTTTTGAAAATGAGTAAGAAAACCTTCAAGAAAGCGATAGGAGCTTTATATAGAGAGAAATTAATCGAAATCAAGGAAGACGGAATTTACTTGGTTAAGGAATAAAAAAAAAGAAAGACTAATCGTAACGGTTAGTCTTTCTCTTTTTAATGTTGTTTTAGAATATTAAATTCTGGCAACATTAAAATAAATTTGAAGTTCAAAGTAGCTTTATCCGCTTCTAAGCGCAATAGTATACTCGATACTATTTTAAAAATATTAACTTAAGCGTAAGTACTCTAAAAGATAGTTTTGTCTTTAAATGTACAATCACTTGCTTACGAGTTAAGAAATAATTTCACAATAAGGCCGTTGGTTTTCTATATATTGGAAGATAATTTTCTAAACAATTGTTTATTAATGTCTCACTTTTGCAAGGACAAGAAAATAGTTCTTTAATTAACCGTAGGTATTACTTTTTATTTTTTACTGCTGGGGCAAATGCTAGCATCATTAGCTCGTTTATCGAGGCTTTGAAAATATTTTTATAAGTTATTACCGTAGAAAAAGGAGCGACAACATTTTTAATTGCATTCAATACATTCTTTTTTTAGGTTAATAAATCAGTGAAGAATCAATAATTAATCAAGATAAAGAATTTGTATTCATCTGATTAGCTTGTTCTAAAATTAAAAATAATTTGAATTAGCGACTGTTAAAATGCTATTTTTTTATTGTTTTTTAACATTTTAAAGCCTTTAATCAGAGAAGGATTACCACAAGCTTATGCAAATAGAATAGATAAAATGTAAAAAATGATTTATTTTTACACTAAAATAATTTAAATCAATTGTAATGGATTGGATCACTGCTAAAGAATACGAAGATATCACTTATAAGAAATGCAATGGCGTTGCCAGAATTGCGTTCAACAGACCAGATGTGCGCAATGCGTTCCGTCCTAAAACGACTGCTGAATTGTATAATGCCTTTTACGATGCTCAGGAAGATACTTCAATTGGAGTAGTTTTATTGTCTGCCGAAGGGCCTTCCTCTAAAGATGGCGTGTATTCTTTTTGTAGCGGTGGCGATCAAAACGCACGCGGGCATCAAGGTTATGTAGGTGATGATGGACAGCATCGTTTGAACATTTTAGAAGTGCAACGTTTAATCCGATTCATGCCAAAAGTAGTTATCGCTGTAGTTCCAGGTTGGGCTGTAGGTGGAGGACACAGTTTGCATGTGGTGTGCGATTTGACTTTGGCGAGTAAAGAACACGCTATTTTCAAACAAACGGATGCCGATGTAACGAGTTTTGACGGTGGATACGGTTCGGCTTATTTGGCTAAAATGGTGGGACAGAAAAAAGCACGCGAGATTTTCTTCTTGGGACGCAATTATTCTGCTCAGGATGCTATGGATATGGGAATGGTGAACGCTGTGATTCCGCATGCTGAATTAGAAGATACAGCTTACGAATGGGCACAGGAAATTTTGCAAAAATCTCCAATGGCGATTAAAATGCTAAAATTTGCGATGAATCTTACCGATGATGGAATGGTGGGACAACAGGTTTTTGCTGGTGAAGCAACAAGACTTGCTTATATGACCGAAGAAGCTAAAGAAGGAAGAAACGCATTTCTGGAGAAAAGAAAACCGAATTTTGAGAAAAAATGGTTGCCATAAAAAGTTTAATATTTAAAGTTTAAAGTTGTTTTAAAAATGAACTTTAAACTTTTATACCTTAAGCTTTAAACTAAATTTTATAAATGGAAAATTTCACAAACGAAACAATTGATACGCGCCAACTTCCAAAATTTGAGGAAGTCACTTTTACGAATTTACATCCTAAATACATTTGGGTGGTATTGATTAATTTGGCGTTATTTATTGGAATACTTATTCTTGTTCCAATATTGTTTTCCATGTTTAAACCCGAACTGTTTTCTGGAAGAGTCTGGTTAATCATAGGTGTCGTGATTCCTATATTCTCAGTTTTGTTGGTAGCATTTTCTATTATTGGATTTAAGAAAAAAGGATTTGCTTTCCGAGAGCATGATGTGCTTTTCAGGTTCGGATTAATTGCTACAAATACAATTGTAATTCCTTATAATAGAGTACAGCACGTGGCTTTGCATGAAGGATTAATTTCACGGTATTTTGGTCTGGCCAAAATTGAAATTTTTACAGCCGGTGGAAGTTCCAGTGATATTGAAATTCCGGGAATCGAAAAAGAACAAGCCGAAAATATCAAACAATTGTTAATGGGCAAAATACAAAAGCAATTGTAATGGGAGCCGATTTTAGTCAGCCGCAAAGGCAATCTTCAATAGGAATTTTGGTGATGTTTTTTTACACGCTTCAGCAATACGCCAGAGCGTTGTGGCCTATGATTGTGATTTGGATTTTCAAGTTTGACGAGGTTAATAAATTGTATTTTTTCCTTGGGATGATTGCCGTATTTGTAAGTATTGGAGTTATTTCTTATTTGAAATACCTGAATTTTACTTTCTTTTTGGATTCCGAAAATGAAGAATTTATCATTACAGAAGGCGTTTTTAATAAAACCAAAACCTCGATTCAACTGCGTAAAATCCAACAAGTAAATATCAATCAGTCTTTTATTCAAAAGTTAATTGGGGTTTATGAATTGGATGTAGACACTGCCGGAAGCAATAAAAAAGAAGGTACAATCAAAGCGATTTCTCATGAATTGGCTTTGGAATTGAAATTCCGTTTATTAGAAAATGAAGAGCTAAAGACTACAATTGGAACTGAAACAATTGCATTGGAGGAAACTGAGCAAAAACTATTTGAAGCTGCGCATCCTTTCATAAAAATAAGTTTTTTGAGTTTGCTGAAAGTTGGAATTACGTCTAATTATGGCAGAAGTATCGCTTTACTGGTGATTTTTTTTACCACGATTTACGAAAATTTTCAAAATTTTGGAGATGAAAGCAAAGTTTACGAAGAAAAAGTAGGTTCGTACATCGATAAAAACTTAGTGCTGCAAACTATTTTAACATCGATAGTGTTGTTGTTTGTAGTGGTTTTGGTTGTGAATGTAATCCGTACTGTTTTCAAATATTATGATTACAAAATAACCCGACAAAAAGGGTCTTTGCTATTGTCTTTTGGGTTGTTAAATACGAAAAGTACCATTATCAAACCTGAAAAAGTTCAGATTACGACCGTTAAAAGGAATTATTTCCAAAAGAAAATGGGGATTTTAGAACTTAAAATCAAACAAGCGACAAGCGGAGAAAAAGAAGAACGAAAATCAATAATTGAAATTCCGGGATGTAGTGAAGCAGAGAGAGATTCGATATTGAGATTATTGTTTCATAAAATTCCTGAAAAAGGGTTGATGTTGCAACCTAATTTTCGTAAACTTATTTTTTCTGTTTTTATTTCAATAGGATTACCTTTGTTTGGATTTTTAGGGATTGGATATTGGCTTGAGCCTATAATTTTTGAATATAGTTATATGGTACCGGTGTATTTAGTTGTTATTGGATTAATCCAGTATTTTAGATTTAAGAATAACCGATTATTCATTCACGAGAATTTTATAATAAAGCAAAGTGGTGCTTGGGACATCAGCAATGATATTATTGAGCCCAGTAAAATACAAGCAATTACAACGTCGCAGCTTTTCTGGCATAAAAAGTTGAATATTGGTTCCATAACATTGCATACTGCAGGAGGAAATATTGCTTTTCAGTTAGCGAATTATTCAATAGTAAAACAACAAGTCAACCTTTGGTTGTACGAAATAGAAACTTCCGATAGTAATTGGATGTAAACAAAATGGTTTAAAGTGTAAGGTTACAAGTTGTATGCGCAACAAATCTTAAGTTTTAAGCTGCAAATTTTTAAATAAAAAAATATGAAACATTGGATTGAAGCCGCACGATTACGAACCTTACCCTTATCGGTTTCTGGAATAATAGTGGGTAGCATGTATGCTTTGGCACACCCAACAGATAGTATATTAACGCCAACAGAGGTCTTTAATTGGCGATTGTTTGGATTTGCTATATTGACAACATTAGGATTGCAAATACTGTCCAATTTTGCCAATGATTATGGAGACGGAATGAAAGGAACGGATAATGAAGATCGAGTAGGGCCAAAGCGCGCGATACAAAGCGGTGTGATTACTCCACAAGCTATGAAACGTGCCATTATAATGACATCAGCCTTGACGTTACTTTCAGCGATGTTGTTGATTTATTATGCGTTTAGAGATACAAATCTATGGTATTCCTTTTTCTATTTAGTATTGGGAATTCTGTCAATTGTATCTGCCATTCGATACACGGTTGGAAATACGGCGTACGGCTACCGTGGATTTGGTGATGTATTTGTGTTTGTATTTTTTGGATTGGTGAGTACTTTAGGAGTGAATTTTTTATACTCCAAACAATTGGATGCGTTGTTGGTTTTGCCGGCGGTCGCTATTGGATTATTGAGCGTGGGTGTTTTGAATTTGAACAATATGCGAGATGAAGCATCGGATAGAAAATCAAATAAAAACACGATTGTTGTAAAAATTGGTGGAGCCAAAGCTAAAATATACCATTACATTTTGATTGTAACGGCGATGGTTTTGGTGTTGATTTTTGCATTTATTGACGAATTTCATTTTGATCAATACTTGTTTTTATTGGCTTACATTCCTTTAATTAAGCATTTAAATACGGTCTATAAAAATCAAAACGCTAAGGAATTAGATCCTGAATTAAAAAAACTAGCATTGAGTACTTTTGCACTTTCAGTTTTATTGTCGTTAGGTATGATTTACTTTTTTTCGGATATCATTGTGAATACTTTTTTAGGCGGGAGATAAATTAATAATCAAGTAGGGAATTATTCCATTTTTAAATCAATAAATATGAAAATAACATTTTACGGTCATGCATCATTAGGAATTGAAGTTGGTGGCAAACACATCATTGTAGATCCTTATATTTCTGCAAATCCAAATGCAGCGCACATTGACATTGACACTTTAAAAGCGGATTATATTTTGCTTACGCACGCCCACGGGGACCATATTCTCGATGTCGAGGCAATTGCCAAAAGAACGAATGCGGTAATTGTTTCCAATGCTGAAATTGCGGGTTATTATGGGGCAAAAGGCTTTCAATCACATCCCATGAATCACGGAGGAAGTTGGAATTTCGATTTTGGAAAACTGAAATATGTAAATGCGATTCATTCCAGTTCTTTTCCTGACGGCAGTTACGGAGGAAATCCGGGCGGTTTTGTCATCGAGGGAGAACATAAAAACGTATACATCGCTGGTGATACGTCGCTTTCTATGGATATGAAACTCATTCCTATGCGAACCAAGCTGGACTTAGCGATTCTTCCGATAGGCGATAATTTCACTATGGATGTCGAGGATGCCATCATCGCTTCTGATTTCTTGGATTGCGATAAAATTCTGGGCTACCATTACGATACTTTCGGTTACATCGAAATTGACCATGAGGAATCCATTCGTAAATTTTTCAACAAAGGAAAAGATTTGATGTTACTGGAAATAGGAAGTTCCATAGACTTGTAAAGTCATTGCGAGTTTTTCGAAGCAATCTCCTGCTATTCGCTTGTATCTTTACTTGCTTAAAAAAGCAAGTAAAGGATACCGCTGTTATCAGGGCTAGGTTAATCGTTGCTATAACACTTTATCAACTTTGCTAAAACTTTGTGTTTAAATTTTAAAGAATTCCAAGTCAATCATGCATAAAAAGAATTTTATCGTTTTATTTTTGTTGCTAATTACTGCAAATACCGTTTTCTCTCAAAAAGACGGCTATTGGGATAAAACCCGAGCTACAACTGAAGAAATATCGGTTTCCGCAAGAGACAGAATCATCATAAAAACCCAAGATTTTCCTGAAGGTACCACCGAAGTCGTTTACAGAATAACACTTTTGGATAAAAATCAGCAAATGGCGGGCAGTTTAGTTTCGGTTTTAAAAGCTATTCCAGATCCTACAGGAATAAGTCAAGGTTCAGCAGGAGCAGTTTTTATCTTGTCAAAAATCTCAGGAGATGACAAATGCAAGTATGCAGTTTTCTCTAGCGCTGAATTAGCTGCAAAATACAAAGAAAACGGAAAAACAGATGATGCTTGTTTGGTTCAAGATACACCAGTCAGTAAAGACGCCAAGCGACTATCTAAAGAGAAATCTGCTTGTATGCAATCGAATTCAGGGAATTTATGGTTTGGTTTCGAAAGTAAAAACTGGATTATGAACCAAAAAATCATTCTGGAAGTCGTGCCGTGGGTCGATAATAAACTAAGTCGCGGTTGGACGCTTGAAAACAGAAAAGCAATCATCGATCAATGCAAAACGTCTAATTTGGCTCAAAAAATGACCAATTCAGATGATTTTTGCGTTTGTATCCTCGATAGAATACAATCCAAGTACAAGTATAAGGAATTCCAAAAATTATTGACTGTAGAGCGTGCTAAAGCGTTCAAGGATTTTGGAAACAGTTGTTTTGGCGAAAGCAGTCTTTCTAAAAGCGTGTATGATGATTTGCGCAAGCAAGCCGTTACATTAGCAAAACAAGGAAAGCAAGGCGAAGCTATTCAGAAACTGACAACGATAATCAATGATGGAAAAGCAACTGCTTTGGATTACAACGCAATAGGAAGTAGTTATGTGTTGACGAAGCAATACGGTAAAGCGATTAAATTCCTGAAAGAAGGCGAGAAGCTTGATGATACGGAGTTGCTGATAAAGCTAAATTTGGCGCACGCCTATTTATTGAATGATAATTATGCTTCAGCAAAAGCCATTTATAAAGAGTATCTGTCTCAAAACGTTACGGATAGCTTGAGTTGGACTCAAAAAATAAAACAAGATTTTGCAGCTTTCAAAAAAGCGGGAATAGTTTCCGATGACTTTGAAAGAGTTTTGAAGTTGATGGAAAAATAGATTGAAACTTAAATGACTTATATGTTTTAAAGAAGCGATTAATTTGTTTTTACCATATAAGGCATTTAAGTTTTAATAAAATTAGTCAGATACAAGTATGTTAGATTAAAAATAACTCATAATTTAAAATTTCTTGAAAGCAACCTACCACAAATACATTCTGGATTTCAAACGACCATCAGGAACATCCCGTGGCGTTATGACCGAAAAAGAAACTTGGTTTATTTTCTTAGAACAGGACGGTAAAAAAGGAATAGGAGAGTGCGGAATCCTTCGCGGACTGAGTATTGATGATCGTTCGGATTATGAAGAAAAATTGAAATGGACTTGCGACAATATTAACTTGGGAAAAGACCAGCTTTGGGAAGCATTATTAGAGTTTCCTTCTATACAATTTGGAGTCGAAATGGCGTTCCAATCTTTAGTGAGTGAAACTCCTTTTTTACTCTTTCCTTCGGACTTTACAAATGGTACAAAATCCATCTTGATAAACGGTTTAGTTTGGATGGGTGAGGAGGCTTTTATGAAGCAGCAAATCGAAGAAAAATTAGCAGATGGTTTTACATGTATCAAACTCAAAATAGGAGCTATAGATTTCGATAAAGAACTGCAATTATTACACTTTATACGGGAACATTTCACTCCGGAACAAGTCGAAATTCGGGTAGATGCTAACGGTGCTTTTGATTCAGATTTAGCTTTAGATAAATTAATTCAACTAACTGAATTTAAACTGCATAGCATTGAACAACCGATACAAAAAAATCATACTGACAGGATGGCAGAGCTGTGTAAAACCACTCCTTTTCCTATTGCTTTGGATGAAGAGTTGATTGGTGTGTTTACTTTGCCAGAAAAAGAACAATTATTAGAGAAAATCAAGCCGCAATACATCATTTTAAAGCCAAGTTTTGTAGGTGGTTTTCGAGGCACTCAAGAGTGGATTTCATTGGCTGAAAAGCATAAAATCGGGTGGTGGATTACCTCAGCTTTGGAGAGTAATATTGGACTCAATGCCATTGCGCAATGGACCTTTTTACAGCACAATTTGATGCCTCAGGGATTAGGAACCGGAGCGCTTTATAACAATAATTTTGACTGTCCATTGGAAGTTTCAGAGGGACAATTATGGTATAAAAATGAATTGAATTGGGCGTTTGATTTTGCCCTTTTGAAATAGATTATTTCGTAGTTTTCTTTTGTTCACCGTCTCCCAATAAAACCGATAACGTCTTTAAGCTTGATGTTCGGTCCGCAATCAACTTTGCTATACTGATGAAAGGAATGAACAGAATCATTCCTGCAGCACCCCATAAAATACCGCCCACAATTACCACAATAATTATAACCAATGTGTTTATTTTCAAGCGACTTCCTACTGCAAATGGAAATATAATATAGGCTTCAAGCAATTGCACGATAGAAAAAACGACAATAACGGCTAACGGATACCAAATGGAATTATACGTTATCCAGGAAACTGCAATGGGCAAAAGAGCGGATATCATGATTCCGACATACGGAATAAAAGTTAAAATTGAGGCTATAAATCCAAACAGAAAGGGATTTGGTACCCCAATTATCCAAAGTCCAATGCTGTTTAATAAACCAACTATTAAATAAACTACCAACATTCCTTTAATGAAATTGTAATATTCATGAATAGTTTCCACAAGGATTTCATGAATGGTATTTTTTCTTTCAGGAGGAAAAAGCTCATATAAGGCATTCGATAACATCTGGCGATGGAAAAGTATTAATGTAGAGAAAACAGGTATCATGATTAGAAAAAATGCTGATTCAGATAGAGAATAAGCGGTGTTTCGAACGATTGAAAGGGCTTGTGAACCGGAGTTGTTGAGTATATTATTAATGAAATCATTTTGTTTTTCCAAACTAATATCAAATCGTTCCGAAATACAAAGGCTCAATTGATTTACGGTTTCGGTTAATTTTAATCGCAAGGTTTGCCATTCTTGAAGGAATTCTGAAAATTGCGCGATTAGTAAGTAGATTATTCCTCCAACCAAAAGAGTTACTCCTAAAATAGAAATGAAAATAGCAATTCCTTTGTTTATTCCTTTTGTTTCCATCCATTTACAAATAGGATATAAAATAAAACCAATGAGTAAAGAAAAACTTAACGGAATAAATAGTGTTTTGCCAAAATAGAGCAGTAGACAAGCTAAGACTATCAACTGAAGAATTTCTAAAACAGAATATTTTCTGTCTGAGTGAAATATAACGGGTGTTTTAGAAGATTGCAACATACAAATTTGTTTTTAAATCCGTTTTTACGATTCGTATTGTAATACGATTTTTAATAAAAGTACGAATTTTAACGTGCAGAAATGCGGTAAATTGAATGTTTCTTATAATTAGATTTTAGTATCTAATAATCGTCTGTGGTAATTTATTTGTCCTAAATGATAGGCTAAGTGCGTAGTCAAATGGATAAACATAAATTCAGTTGAAGTTTTATTCTCGAAAACTAAAAGGGGATATTCTGTATTTAAATCTTCTTCAGAAATACCATTAAGCGCATTGTTAACCGCAATTCTCGTTGCTTCGATTTTTGAAAGCAATTCTGTTTTTGGGATGTCTTTCAGTGAAAATTCGAGTGCTCTGTTTCTGATATATCCGGTTTTTCCAAACTGCGCACCAATGTAAGTATTTAAGTTTCCAATTAAATGCAAACACAGATTTCCCGCTGAATTGCTAATGTTACTTTCAATTTTCCAAAGATTAGTTTCATTTTGGTACGATTCAATTTCAAATTTTAGCATGTTTAAATCCCTATTGAAAAGTTTTTTTAGAGTTTCAATCAGCATGACGGGTATCTTTATATTTTTTCAGAGATAAGAGTGCTTTTTTGTGAATTTTTTTCTGAAAAAAACCTGTCCATCCAAATAGATGTCCGGTAATTCCAAAAGCTTGTTTCGACCACTTAAACAGGTCAAATTCATCTGTATGTTTAATTATTAGTCCGTCTTTGAACTGAAATTGTGCCTGAATTACGTTGACTACTTTTCTATTGGTTTTGCTGAAGTTGTAAGTGGCAATCCATTGTGCAGAACCTAAATACTCAGTGGCTTTTATAGCTGAGTACTCGATTTTAATATTTCCGTTACTTTTTTCTATCAACATTTTCCACATTTGGCAAACATCATTTCCTTTCAATAATCCGAAAACAGGATCGCGAAATTGTATCGTTGAATCGTAACATTCACACATTGTTGCCGCATCGGCATTTGAAAAAGCAGAATAGAATTTTACCAGGGTTTTCTCGTTGTCAGTCATATTTTACATTAATTGAGTAGTAAAATTACTAATTTTTTGCGAAAATTCACACTTTCAAATCTAATTTGGAACTTGCAATAATAAACGAAACGCTTTTATTATAAAATTATTAAAAAAATAATGATTCCAATCCATTGGATTATGAAGCATTTATACTTTTAAATTTTGAACAAAAAAAAGGATAGAATTTTAAGTTTCTATCCTTTTTGTGTATTTATAAAATGTATTCTCTACTTATTTAACAGCAGGGATGATATCAATAATTACGGTACGGTTGTAAAAACGTTCCTCTGGAGTTTTATTTTCAAAAGGAGAATTATTTTCATTTTCACCAAAGCCAGAAACTTCAAATTTGACATCATTTCTACCAGTTTTAGCTAAAGCATTTGCAATGATATTTTTTGCATCATTTGCACGTGCAAGAGATAATCCTTGATTATACACTTCTTCACCAATAATATCAGTATGCCCTTTTATAAGAACCGTTGCTCCTACAGGAATTTTTGGTGTAACTACTTCAGTAAGGTATTTTTCATACATCGTAATTGCTTTTGACGTATTGAATTCATAAATGATACTGTAGCGCATGCCATCTTCCATTTTTGCAGGGGTCCAAAGTGTCACGTGAACCGGAATTTCTTTCTCTATAATTTTACCACTTTTAGTTTGACCAATCATTTTTACTTTATAATCTCCTTCTGGACGACTACCTAAAATTGATTTTCCAGGAATTTTAACTTCTTCCTCAGTATAAGGTCCAAAAGATTTTACTTTTCCTTGTTCATCAGCTATTTGTAATGACCAAGACGATAATGCTTCACCAGCTCCTTTATTATTAAAGGTTACATAACTGTCAACTGGTGCTTCTTGTAACGCAACAATCTGAACTGGTTTCAATGGTGCATCAGGGCCACTTTGAAATTCCATCAATAAATCAGTACTATTACTTTCAATAGAAACTCTGCGATCTCCTTCACGTAATAATACTAATTCTAGAGTTCCTCCAGGTTGTTCGGATGGGATATTTGGCTTATCTTGACCTTTAGTTGTAATTCTAATTGCATTTATAGCAAATACGTTTACTAAATACGTTTTCACTGATTCTGCCATTGCAAGACCATCTGTATTGCCATTATTAGATGAACCCACCAAAGTAATTGTCGCTGAAGGATTTTTTTGCATACGATCTCCAAGGATGTTCAACACGTTATAATAAACGGTCATTTGACGTTTAGAGCGATCTGATAAATTTTTAGGAGCAAATGTTTCCAATTGATCTTCTTTGAAATCTTTCACTTGATCTTTTGTCAATGAAACATAACGGTTTGGAATTTCAGTTGATCCTTCATTAAAGAAAACATAATTTCTAAGTGGGAAAACTTCAGTCATTCTTTTTTCACCTTGAACATTGCTAGGCGAATTTACAGTAAAATCAACCTCACGGTCTTTTACCATATCCGTAGCTTCTTGGATATTTTGTCCTTGACCAAATTTAAGGGCTACACCGGCTCTAATTGTAGTGTTGTTCCATGTTTCTGTAGACCGTGGATTTTGACCAAAATAGGGTTGGAACGAAACAAAAGGAGATAAAACAAATTGTGTTTTGTTGCTATCAGATGAAAGTGGAATATCATATCCAGCGCCAATTTGCATGGACAAAATAGTTTTTTCAATTTCACTAAAGTCACCCGGAACCGCAGGAGAAGCCTCCTGGTCAGGAAATGCCGGATTAATACCTAATTGATACTCAAATGATTTATCCAGATTGAAAGCTAAACGTGGACCGCCATAAAGGTAGAAATTAGATTTAAACGGAGCAAAACGCACGCTAGGTTCTACCGTGATGTAGCTAAGATCAGTAGATAAATCTGCAGGGCAGTCGCAATCGGTAAGCACCTGATCAAAAGATCCTTTACGGCTATCATAACCTGCTTGTAACATAACTCCCCATCTGGAATCAGCCGGACGATATTCTAAAAGTGGCGCAATAAAAAGTCCAACACCGTCTCCATCATGAAAAGTAGCAGGAGGTGTAAAAGCAGCATTTAGCTGATTTGTAGAACCACGGTAAAAATTAAAATTTGATCCACCAGCAACACCAAAGTACCAAGAAGGTTTTGCATATTTAACTGCTTGTGCTTCCTGTGCTTGTATAGGTGTTTGAGCACTTAACCATGACAAAGCAATTATCGCAACGCTTTTAATTTTAAGGTGATTCGGAGACCATGCAACACATGGTTTCTCAGTATATTTAGTTTTTGATTTCATTTTTGTGTCTTAATTATTAGGTTTCATTCAAAAAATTCCCGCCCCAAGACGGGAGATTTAAATCTGATAGTAGTTGTTTAGTTAGCAGGAATATTAATAATCGTATTTACCATAGTTACCGAGGAAATTAAAGAAATAGCTCTTCCGTTCAATACTGTTTCTTGACCAACAAGCGTTGTGCTGTTAGCTGGAGAAGACAATGTAACTCCTTCTTCTGCAATGATGTTTCCAACCATTACACCACCACCTGCGTAATTAATTACTGCTGTACTACCTACGTACCAATAAACATTTTTAGCCAAAGCTCCACCTATCAATTTAACATTTCTTGAAGCTGATGGAGAACCAACTGTTAATGAAGACTCTGCTTGGAAATACCAAACTGCATTTGGATTACCTTGGGCATCTAATGTAAGATCACCATTAGTGATTTTATAAGCACCACTAGCTGATTTATAAGTACCAGGTGCCAATGTTAAGGCTCCTAATTCACCAGATCCTTGATCACTTCCTCCTGGTTTTGAAGCCGGGGAAATACTATTATATAATGCTCTTGCTTCATTTAGTCCTTCTAATGCTTTTTGTGCTTTTGTAGCATTTCCTGGTGCAGGTGCAGCAGTAAAAATTCCACCAAAAACAAGTCCGTTATTAAGCGGAGTAATATCATAAAATTCATTTGGAGAAGCTAATTTATCAGTAAATCCAGTTACTAATGTAGAAGCTGCAGTTGTTCCGATTCCTCCGTTATTAATTCTAGTGTTAAGACCTTGATTCGTAATTCCAGCGTTTCCACCAAATATTCCGAAGAATAAACCTGCAGTAGGAGCAGGGGAATTAGTAACCAATGTAGTAAAGCTCCAAACAAAGTCATTTGCCAAAGCATTACCTGCAACATTTTTTGCACCAGTTGAAATTGTAGCTGTATAAAGTGTACCCTCTAATAAATCACTTGTCGGATTAAAAGTGGCTGTAGTTCCAGAATAACTTAAGGCTCCAGTAATAGTTGTTGTACCTTGTCTTAAGGTAAAAGTTGTTCCATTAATTGTTAACGGATCCATAATCATACTGAAGTTAGCAGTAATCGATTTATTAAGACTTATTCCCGTTGACATGTTAATTGGATCTGTAGATGATACAGTAGGGGCAATCAAAGAACCTGTAGTAAATTGCCATACATAATCAGCCATTAAAGCTGTATTGTCTAGATTTGTTACTGCTTTAGAAATAGTAGCAGTATAAACAGTATTAGCTGCCAAAGGCGCAGATGGAATGAAAGTCGCTGTTGAACCACTATACGTTACAGTTCCGGAAACAGCTGTAGTTCCTTGTTTTAAAGTATAAGAAGTTGTTGAAATAGTTGAAGCCTTCATCGGCATATTGAAGGTAACACTTACTAATTTATTTAAAACCACATTATTAGTTTTATCTTCAGGATCAGTAGTTGCAACCATTGGAGTAACTGTTAAACCAGTACTGAAAGTCCAAATAGTTTCTGTTTGTAAAGCATTACCTGTAAGATCTTTTACTGTTCTTGCTATTCTTGCAGTATAAGTAGTGTTAGGAGCAAGTAAAGCTGATGGGGTAATCGTTGCTGTAGTACCAACGTAAGTAACTACGCCTGGTATTTGTGAAGTACCGTTAAATAAAGTAAATGAAGACTCATTAATTGTTTCAGGATTCATTTCTTCATTAAAAGTGACCGAAATTAATTGATCAAGTGGGATATTTGTAGCTCCATTTGTTGGAGTAGTAATTGTTACAGCCGGACATACGCCATCGATTTCTTGGAAATCATCTTTGGCACAACCGGTAACTAGTGCAATAAAAAGTATTGCAAAGGTTAATGGTAATTTTTTTGTTTTCATTTTTTTTTAATTTAGGGGATTAAGTATTTTGTAAAAACAAAGGTTGTTTTATAAAAGTCAGTTAGTATTATACAATTAGGAAGATAAGTTGTAAGATTCACTGTTTATAAATACTTATAAGCTGTTATTTTGTTGTAAATAAAGTAGTTGTATTTTTATTATTTGAATAAAAGTTTATTAGACCTATTGAAAAAATCAGAAAATAAGACAGGTAATTGTTCTAAAAATATCATTTAGAGCACTACTTTAGAAGGGAAGGTGAATTTGAAAAAAATGTAGAGAGCAATTAAAATTGAGTATCAATAGTCAAAACAAAAAGTTGAATACATTGAATTGTATTTTTAGAATAGAAAAAATATTTAAGGTTTTAATTCTTAAATCTCTGTATTTTATTCCCCTTTTTGGTTAGAGCTAAAAATAAAAACAGTGACCTCTTTGGTGTAAGTATCACGAGTCAAAGTAGATTTTTTCGTTTAAACTAATGATTTTTTCAATTCTTCGGGTGAAGTTTAAGGTTGATTCAGGAATTAAGAAATGCGTAAAATAGTAGTAATGGGTAAAGCAAGTTCTTTATTGGCAATAATTAATTCAGCGGCACGCTTTTCTTTTTCTAGGTTTTGAAAAACAAGTTCTTTATTGGCAATAATTAATTCAGCTGCACGCTTTTCATTTTCTTGGTTTTGAAAAGCAAGTTGATTATTTTGAATTATTAATTCTTCCTTGTTTACTCTTTTAATCATCTTACTTCAATTTAAAATTTTTAATAAAAAAATTTTTTTAAATAGGACAAAAAGCTTGAAATTTCCTATCAAAAAATTAAAGATAACAATTAAAAAAGTATTAATTTAAAATTAGCCATTTTGCAAGTCGTTTTCCTTTACTTTTTCAGACTGTTTTGTAACAATGTTGGTTATTACAAATTGTAACACTGTTCCCAATATTCTTTTTATTGGATTGTGAGTAGATCCTAGCAAAACTTTTTTAGTTATGTATCCAGTAGTCATTCCTACAACATTGCTGAGGATATTCCCTTTAATTTCTGGGGACGTAGCTATAATGCCAAACGCATTTTTTATGAGATTTAATGGTTTTAAGCTTTCAACGGTATAATGATACTGATCTTTAAGTTGTACTAATTCATCAGCTTGTTTCATTTTCATTAATACGATAGTTTCCTTAAGAATTTCTGTTTGGTTTATCTTTTTCATATTAATTTTTTTTAAGCATTTTAACAATCATGAAATTACTGATAGGCATTTTAATCCACTCATTTTTAAAGATGTAAAGAATTATTGCGATAAGTAAATAAAAGCTAGATACGATGAAAAAGCCATAATATATTTTTCCAACTAATTCTCCAATCCATAAGGAAAGACCAATATTGACCAAAAAGGCAAACATCGCAAAAACAATAGAAACAGCTATTCTAGAAATTAGAGAGGATACAACATCAGCAGTTTTATCTACTACATTTAACCTCGCCAATTCTACTGTTGTTTTGGTGTAATTCTCTGCTCTTTCGAAAAGCATTTCTATTGTTGTCGCGTTATTTTCCATGATATAATGTGTAATGAATTTAATTTTGAAATCTTAAAAATGGAATATCTAATTAGATATTTGTATTTTTAATTTCGTTTTTAGCATCGTAAAATTTAGATTTTCCTTCAGCAAGTAAAGTTTCTCCTTCACTTTTAGCATCGTAAAATTTAGATTTTCCTTCAGATACTAAAGATTCACCTTCTTTCCAAATTTTCTCATATTTCTGAGTAATTGTACCTAATAAAGTATCTAATTTACCTTTCAATTCGTCAGCGTAATCATTGCTTTTGTTCATGATTTTGTTTCTTGTTTTGTCTCCTTTTTCAGGGGCAAACAATACTCCTAATAATGCTCCTACAGCTACTCCGCCTAAAACTCCTAATATTATTTTATCTGCTTTCATAATTATTTATTTTATTATTAATTTAAAAATTGAATTAGATACCTCTACCTTGAATAAGTCTAAAAAGTATTGCTATTACTGCAATAACAAGAAGTACATGTATAATTGATCCTAGGCTGAATGCAAAAAATCCGATTGCCCAAAAAATTACTAAAATTACTGCGATTGTATAAAGAAGATTTCCCATTTTGTTTTTTTTTAATGATTTATAATTTTGATTTTTTAGTAGTCTTGAATTAAATTCTTCTACCTGATATAAGTCTGAATAAGATTGCAATTACTGCAATAACTAGAAGAATGTGAATAATTGATCCTGCACTGTATGCAAAGAATCCAATTGCCCAAAAGATAACTAAGATTACTGCGATGGTGTAAAGAAGGTTGCTCATGATTTTTAGTTTTAAATGATTAGTTATTATTTATTAGTTTAATCTCAATCCTACGTAAACGTTAAAAACACTGTTTTTTGCGTCAGATGAAGTAAAGCTATTGTCTTTTCCTATTTTAGTTAAACCGTAGTTGTAACGAACACCAAAATTTACTACATCTAAATCAATTCCTAGACCACCAGAGATACCAGCGTCAAATTTGTTGAAATCATCAGTGTTTAATTCACTTTCAGAAGAGCCGAAATTAGAATCATTTGATGTTTTTCCACTAACCATGTAGGCTGCGTATGGACCAACATGCACATTGAAATTATCAGTTAAATTTGCAACTAATAAAATTGGTACTTCAATATAATTGATGTTGAATTTTGATGTTCCCTGAACTATTGCGTTATCGTATATTTGCTCAGAACCTTTTGTTGTGTAATTAATTTCCGGTTGAATTGCAATACTATTTGTAATGGGGAACTTAGCGTATAAACCAGCATTGAAACCTGTAAGTATGTTACTGTCATCTACATTATCTGTATAAAAATTAGAAAAGTTTAGTCCACCTTTAAAACCGTAAGAAGGGGTTTTTTCTTGCGCTTGTGCGCTCGTAAAGTTCATAAAACTTAATACCAATGAAGCAAAAATCAGTTTTTTTGAATTTTTCATTTTGTTTGTTTTTTAATTGAATTATTATATTACAAATATCCGCATCTTACCTTAGCCTATTGTTACATTACTTTTATTTAAAGTTACATTATTCACACTTTAGAGTACTTTAATAAATAGTTAAATTGTTAAAATATTGATAGTTAAATTATTAACAAAAAAAAGGCGAGTTCTAAAACTCGCCTTTTACATTTTCTATTTATTATCTACTGTCAAGTTTTTCATTGCAGTACCTAATTCATCCATATCTCGATTGTATTCTTCTTTGAAAGATTGCCAGTCGCTATTAGTGTCATTTTTGTATTCTTGCACTTTTAATTTGATGTTTTTATTTTTTAGCTCTAATGCTTCAATTTGTTTAGCATACGCTTCATCAATAGATTTACCAGTTTTTTTCATTTTGGTTTTCATTTCTGCAATGCGAATTTCATTTTGCGTAATAGTAGCATTCGTACTTTCTTTGAATTCATTCCATTCTTCCTCGGTAGCAGCGGCTCTAGCATCTGATAATTCTTCTTTTGCATCATCTAGATTATCTCTTGCTTCTTCTACGTTATCTTTGGCAGCTTCTTCTTTTTTTGAAGTGTCCTGGCATCCTACTAAAAGAGTTCCAGCCATGAATGTTGTAATTGCAAGTGTAAAAAATATTTTTTTCATTTTGTGTTTTTTTTAAATTATTGATTTGATTTATAGTTTATTGTGTTTTTTTTTTGGTAAAATTATTAAAGTATTGAAATTATTTTTTGGACAAAATTTTAATTTTTCAATACAGCAATTTAAGAGTAGTCAAAGAATGATAGAACCTATAAACCTTCAAATATTTTAAGTAATTCTTTTCTGCTTATCCCAAGTTTTGCTTGGTATTTTTTTAGCATTTCGTCTTTTTTTTCCTCTGAAAAAAGTGATTTATTATTGGTTAAAGCTGCAAACTTTTCTTTTAACCTTTTTTTTTGTTCTTCCCAGTTTCCCCCTCGCTCTATCGAATCCATTGTTTTTTGTGTATTGTCTGTAAAATAGTTTTCACTTTACAAAGTTCGGCCGTTTACAAAGGGAAGCAGTTATATAACTTTATAGATTAGTTTCATTATTCACTGATTCAATAGATTACAATACAGATTAGTAGAAAATGTAAAGAAATAAAAGAATGTTTTTTTTTACTAAGAATTCAGATGCGAATTATGTAGTTGCATTTTATGTTTATTTATGGCTTGAAATATATTTCTCTATTATATTCACAAGTGATTCATGATAATCGCTCAATACTTTAATAGTCATTTCGGGATTTTCAACGTCGGGAATTGTCACTGGCATCTCCGATAAATATTTAATTAATTCTGGATATTCTGTACGTATTTTCATAGTAATTTCGAGTATCGCTTGATTTATTTCTTTTTCTCTTTTCATGATAAATTATATGTAATGAATAAAATGGGTTGCTTTTGAAAATAAAATCTAAAACATCTTACTTGTTGAGATATACGATGTTTTAAATCATTAAATATTGAGATTTCTAACTATTTTAAAGAATCGTTTTCAGCACCAATTTTTAATTCTCTTTTCATTTCTTCCTCTTCTAAATCAGTTGCTGCTTCCTGCTTTTTTCCTTCTTCTTTTTTCTTTTTATTGAAATAACCTCTCAATAAGAAATTATGTTTAGCAGCTTCAATAACTTCATTTACACCTTTGGTTGCTGATTTAACATTCGTCAATGAAGAATCTATCACTTTTCCCATTCTTTCATCGCTAACCAGTTTTGATAAAGCTCCTTTTCCGTTATTCATATTTACTGTAAATCTTTTGAATTCCATAGAACTATTCTCAAGATTGGTTACCATTGTTTTTATGCTGTTTCCAAATTCTTCATCAGAAACTAATCGGGATAGTGCACCGTTTCCATTATTCATACTATAACTAAATTGCGCCAACTGAGCAGTAATAACGCCAGCATTATCAGCACTTTTTTTGACACTCACCATTAAATCATCCATTTCTATCGATCTTTTGGAAGTTATATAGTTATTGTTTTCAACAATTACATTAGAATTTTTACCGGATGAAATGGTTAAAATTTTATCACCCATTAAACCATCGGAATTAATACTCGCAACAGCGTCTTTCTTGATGTATTTGCGAACTTCCTCTTTTATGACTAATTTAATTACCACCGCGGTATCATTCAAAAAATCAATCTCTTCAACCGTACCAATATTTATCCCTGACAAGCGAACATTATTTCCAACTTCAAGTCCGTTAACCGAATTAAATTTTGAATATAATTCAAACGTGGATCCAAATAAATTTTTTTGCTTTCCAACGAAATATATGGTTCCAACAAATAGTACCAATCCAATAATTACAAACATCCCCAATTTCCATTGGTATCCAGATTCTTTATTCATTTTTTATTTTTTTATTGGTTAGATGAAAAAAGAACGAACCCATTCATCGTCGCTTTTTTCTAATTCTTCATACGTTCCTTCAATATGTATTACGCCTTCTTTCAAAATAACGATACGATCGCTAGTATGCTTTGCGCACGGCATATCATGTGTAATTATGATAGAAGATGTTTTATTTTTCTTTTGGATTTCCAGTATAAGTTCACTGATTTCTCTAGAAGTTATCGTGTCTAATCCTGTAGTGGGTTCATCATATAATATAATTTCAGGTTTTAGGATGAGAGTTCTTGCTAATCCAATTCTTTTGCGCATACCACCGGATAGTTCCGAAGGCATCTTGTCAATGGCTTCACTCAAACCAACGCTTTCTAAAACTTCAACAATTTGGTTTTCTAATTCCTCCGCAGATAAATCTTTAGCATGCCTTTTTAAAGTAAAGCCAAGATTTTCGCGAACACTCATAGAATCATATAAAGCTGCGTTTTGGAACAAAAAACCTATTCTGATTCTAATTTTGTTAAGCTCGGTATTGTCTAATTTTGTGATGTCAGTTCCAAAAACATTTATTTCTCCTTTATCAACTCCTATTAAACCAACTAAACATTTTATTGTAATTGATTTTCCTGAACCGGATTTTCCTAATACCACAAGGTTTTCACCTTTGTTTACGATTAAATTAATCCCTTTTAGAACTTCGTTTTTTCCGAAGGATTTATAAAGATCTTTTATTTCTATAACTGGAGCATTTGTTTTAGAAATAGGAGTATGGTCTGTTGTTGTTATTTCTTGCATCATTTTAGAAAAATAAATCAGTTATTTGTACCGCAAGCATATCAATGATAAATATGGTGAGCGATGCAGTCACTACTGCAGAATTAGCTGCTTTACCAACACTTTCGGTTCCATTAGCAGCATTATATCCTTTATAGCAGCCAATCATACCTATGAAAAAACCAAAGAAAAAAGTTTTTATAGTTGCCGGAAATATATCCAAAAAAGTTATTGATTCTAACACTTGAGCCAGATAGCGATACAAACTTACTTCTCCATGAATATTTATGCCTGCATATCCACCAATAATTCCAATACCATCAGCATAAATTACTAGTAATGGGATCATAAGCGTAGTAGCCAAAATTCTGGTAACAACTAAATATTTATAAGGATTGATGGCAGAAACTTCCATGGCATCAATTTGTTCTGTTACTTTCATAGAACCTAATTCAGCGCCAATACCTGAGGAAACCTTACCTGCACAAATTAAAGCAGTTATTACCGGAGCTATTTCTCTAATAAGCGATAATGCAACCATACTTGGAAGCCAGGATTCTGCGCCAAACTTAGCTAAAGTAGGTCTTGATTGTAAGGTCAAAACTAATCCCATAATGAAGCCAGTAATAGTCACTAATGGTAATGATTTGTAGCCAATGTTATAACATTGCTTGATGAATTCCTTCATTTCGTATGGAGGTTTTAAGACCTCTTTAAAGAAACGTGTGGCAAACAAGGTAACTTTACCTACATCATTAAAAGTATCTTTTAAATAGCTGATTATACTTTCTTTTTTTTCGGTTACTGTTTTATTCATTTATCATTACTATTATTTATGATTTTTTGGATGTATCTAATCTCTTATATTAATTGTAGCGCAAGAATAGTAAAAAGGAAAAAAGTGGTTGTCAGAAAAGAGTTTGCAATTTTAGAAAAATGCAGAGTTCGTTTTGATGAAATTCTGGAATATAATTTCTGTTTTCAAGTCAATAAATTTAAAATTTTAAATGACGAAATGACAAAAAAGTAAAAATCACATCATATTTATAATTTATGATAACATCAAATCGCCTAGCCTTTTTACTTTATCATGATCCGCTGTCAATAAAATTTGTTGCGATTTAATCAAGATATGAAGTTCTGCGGTAAGATGATCGAAATTACCAGACAAGGAATCTTTATAACTTTTTATAGCTACAAATTCGTTGTATTCCATTGTATTCAAAATATCTTCTCTGTCTTTTCCGATAAATTTCGATTTAAAATTAATCCAAAGTCTTTTCAACAAACTGTTATTTCTACATTCAAAAACAGGAACCCCTCCCATTTTATGAACCTCTTCAATAAGTTCTGATTTGAATATTGTGCTGGTATTTTGAAATTCAGAAAATAAATCTTTCAAATCGTTTTCTTCTGTTGCTTTTTTAGCTGTTTTGTAAATCTCAATTCTTTCGTTATTGATTTCAATAAGATTATTTAAAACTACAATTGATTTTTCTTTATTCATCATCTTAACTATTGCGTATTTATCTAACTTCGAACATAATTTTTGGGTAGGGAATTTTTGGTGAATAATAGTGATTTATCGTTACTCTTAAATCAGTTTCTTCTAATTCCTTAAAGATATTTTTCGATCGTTTTATAATAAAAATATTATTAATTTTTTTTCAGAACAGTATAATCAAATAAATTGGTCAGTAACAATCTGCTTAATAAATTAAAATTTTTAATTAAACTAAAATCTATTTGTTGTCAGAATTAGTTGCATTCCAGGATACTTTACATCTGCATTATCTTCTGCGGAAATAAATATTTTTGAAGGCTCAAATGACGTAACCGTTTCAAAGGTGGCTTTAAGTTTTGAGGACATAAATCCGGTGTCGCTTTTTATTTGTCCAATATTTTTCACAACAGAATTTTCGGTTTCCATCCAAACAACGTAAACGTTTTTTGAAGGTTGCAACCGGTTAACTTCGGCTAAATTTGATATTTTTATTCCAATCGAATAATTTTTGTTACTGTCTTTTTTTACACTCACTTTTCCCTCTGCGGCGGGAACTACTGAGGAGTTTTGAAAAGCTATATTCTTCCCGCATGATGCAAAAGACAACAACATAATTAGTGCTAAAAATCCTGTAAATAATTTTTTAATATTTGAATTTAATCGAATTGTCATTGTATGTTCCTTGAGTTGTTTTACGATACAAATTTCAATAGTATAGAGTTAAGATATGTTATATAAATATTATAAAAATTTACATTATTCACACGTAAATAATCACAGTCTAAAATAATTTATCCGTTTTTTTTGTTGCCAACCACTAATAAAACAACGCCTCCTACAGCGAGTACAATTCCTATAATAGGAGACCAAGCTACGGGATGATTTACTTCTTTGTTTACTTGAATTGGACCTATATCAACCACTTTTTCGGTAGTTGTAAAATTGAAGCTATTGTAAAACAACATTAGTATTCCTAAAACAATCAAGATAATTCCTATGGGTTTCGTTTTCATATGTAATTTATTTAAAGTTATTTTTTTTAAAGTGATTTTAGGTGTTTAATATTATGCTTCGGAAAAGTATTCTTTTACAAAATTATGTTGCTGGCTTGCGGTCATCTTGTCCGTGTTTTTGATTTCAAATTTAATCTTCAGAAAACGCTCGTCTTCACTAAGAAGATCAAAAAGTTCTACTTTGGCATTGGTAGGACCAAAGAGGATTACGCGTTTGTAGTTTTTAATTGTTTCTCCTATTTTTTTGTAATAGTCGTACAATTGTTTTTTCTCTTTTTCAAGCATCAAATTTTCATTTTTTGCCAAATGTTTTTTCTTCTCCTTGAGTGAAAACTTTGATTCAATTGTTTCAATCTCAAAATGTTTTGATGTGAATTCCATTAAATGGGCAAAGGAATGATCCATCCAAATCCCTAATTTTTTTGATGCCGTCATAATAATCTGTTTTTGGAAATAATAAATTTACATGTTTTAATAGATTACGATAATTAATTATAAAAGTCTAAAGTTCAGTTATTTGTTCTTGATTTTTATTATATAAATTTAGATAAAACTTATATAATTCACATGTAAATTCTTTATGAAAAGGTAATCAAATTTAAAATCACGCTCAATAATTTGCATCTCCTTTCAATGGTAAAGGAGTAGTTGGGCAATGAGTTGTTTTGTATTTTTTCTTTGAATAGTCATCAGAAACTAGATTTTCTGGATCGTTTTAATAAGTGCTCATCTCACTGTAAAGCATAAAAAAAGGGCTGTTGTTTCCAACAGCCCTCAACTAACCAAACCAAAAACCCAACTTAATCTTATTATTTTTCGTAGGTCATTTTCAACTCTACTCTTCTATTTTTTGCACGTCCAATAGCCGTTGCATTTGTAGCAATCGGTTTGCTTTCGCCATAACCTACTGCTGTAACTCTTGATCCTGAAACTCCTTTTTCCATTAAATAATTTTTAACAGATTCAGTACGTTTTTGAGATAATTCTAAGTTCAAAGCATCGCTACCATTGCTGTCAGCATGTCCTTCAATAACTAAGTTAGATGCATCATATTTATTAATGATAGTTACTAATTCATCTAATTGCGCTAATGAACCTATTTTTAATTTAGCACTATTGTTCTCAAAGAATATTTTACTTCCTAAGTATGTAATTCTTTCAACATCTTGTTTTGTAATTTCAGGACAACCTTTGTTTTCCATAGTTCCTTTAACGGTAGGACAACGGTCATCAATATCAGCCACACCATCTCCATCAGAATCTGGACAACCATTTAAACTCATTGGACCAGCAACATCAGGACAACGGTCTAAATCATTAGTAATTCCATCTTTGTCATTATCCATAGCACACCCAGTAGCATCTACTTTAGTTCCTGGTTTAGTATCTGGACATTTGTCATTAATATCAGCTACACCATCATTGTCTGAATCAGGACAACCGTTCAATAGAGCAGAACCTGCAGTATCTGGACAAGCGTCTAAGTAATCAGCAACACCATCTTTGTCTCTGTCTAATGGACAACCATTTTCATCAACAACTACACCAGCCGGAGTTTCAGGACAGGTATCATTACGATCTGAAACACCATCATTATCAGCATCTTTTTTATCACCTAAATTGAAAGTTAAACCAGCCATGTGAGATAAATAAGCGTCTTTTTTGCCATTATCAACACCGTCTCTTCTGTCTTTATTTGAAAAACTAAAAGTTTCTTGTAGGTTTAATGTAATTACATCATTCAATTTGAAATTTATTCCACCACCCGCTGTAGGTAAGGCGTAATCAATTCTATCTTGATCAAAGTTTAGGTCTTTGTCAAATAACATAGCACCAACTCCTGCAAATGCATAAGGTCTTACAATAGATTCAGGACCTGTCATGTTAAATCTTAAATTTAACGCAACTGAGTTGAAATCGCTTTTAAAACTTCCTGAAGGGCTGTTGTTATAACCAATTGTTCCTTTTGAAGCCAAAAAATTTAAATCGAAATAACGACCTAAATATCTAGAAACAGAGATACCACCAAAACCGTAGAATGCTTTATCAGTTTTATAAAAATTATTTCCTAAATCACCTTGGTATTGTGTTACACCTCCGTGAAGACCAATATTCCATTTTTTGTCTGCGGTTTGCGCTTTTGAGATAAATGTAAATGCTAAGCATGTACACAGTAATAGGATTTTTTTCATCTTTATTTTTATTATATTGTTTGATGCAAAGGTTGACAACATTGGGCTAACGATTGTTATATAACTATTGTAATAAGTTGTATCATTCACACATTGGGAAGAATTTTTCCTTTTTTATTCTAAATGTATACCATCAATTAACCATTAGTTAATCGGCAAAAAAAAGAACTATTTAAAAAAATCATTCTTTTGTTAACTGCTCATGGAGAAAGTTTTGAAAGAAGTTTTTTTTAATAGTTCTAATTAATTTTTTAAAAAGTTTACATTTTTTGTTTAAAACAAAAAAGGCTGCAGATTCTCTTTATTGACTAAATATTACTTTTGAAAATCCTTTTCTGGTGTCAGTTCAGATTCTTCAATATATTCTTTAGCAGTTATTTTTCCAACTCTGCAATTACTTCTTGACGTGTAGGGCATATCTGATTCTAAATTTTCCATTATAACAAGGACTTTGTTTATAAATTATTCTAAATATCTTCTCAATGTCCAAGCCATTGTTTCGTGAGCTAACATCAATCCAGTTAGGAAATCAGCTGTTCCTGCATCTTTATTTTCGTCAGCACTTGCGTCAACATCTTTTCTCAACTGAACGATTAGTGTTTCATGATCTTCTACTAATTCTTGAAGCATTTCTTTTTGACCTGGATACTGATTTGGAGATTCCTTGATAATTGTTAAATCTGAAAACTCTTTCATTGTTCCAATCGTTTTTCCACCTAATTTACTAATACGTTCTGCCGTTTCGTCAATTGAAACTTCCAGTTGTGTATATTGTCCTTCAAACAATTTATGTAATTCCATAAAACTTTGTCCAGATACATTCCAATGAAATTTTCTTAATTTAATATATAGCGTCATTTCATTTGCTAAAATTGAAGAAAGGATTGAAATACTGTTTTTTAAATGCGCTTCTGTAATTCCGATTTTAATTTTCATGTTTTCTAAATTTTATTTTGATTACTTATATTTTGTAAAATAATTTGTTTTTATCTTCTTAATAGAACTAAAAACTTGTTTTTGTTTTATCCAAGAAGTGCTGTATACAAAGATCACTTTATTGCTTAAAAAAAGTATTATAAGATTACAAGAATTAGTTACATCTTTCACACTTTTAAATTAATAACTATTTATTAATCAATAATTTAAATAATAAATAGGTTCGATGTTGTAATATGTGTGGATTTAAAACTCTATTTTCTAATGGAACTTTTTCCTTTTCTATAAATAATTTCAAAGGTGATTGTGTCAGTTCAAAATTAAATATCAATTATGCAATTGACACTTCTTTGGCTAAGTAAATTTCTTGAACGGCATGAATGAGCTCAACACCTTCATGGAACGGCCGTTGAAACGCTTTTCTTCCCATAATCATTCCGGCTCCGCCAGCTCTTTTATTTATTACTGCTGTTTTTATGGCTTCCACCAAATCAGATTTGCCTTTAGATTCACCTCCTGAATTAATCATCCCAATTCTGCCGGAATAGCAATTCATAACTTGATATCGGCATAAATCTATTGGATTTGAACTGCTTAACTTCGTGTACATTTCTGGATTTGTTTTTGCAAAGTGTATTGAGCTAAAACCCCCATTATGAGTTGGTAATTTTTGCTTGATGATATCTGCCTGAATTGTAACCCCTAAATAATTGGCTTGCCCGGTGATGTCTGCCGCCGTGTTATAATCGATTCCTTCTTTTATAAAAGCATCATTTCTGGAATAACACCAAAGAATAGTTGCCATTCCTAAAGTATGCGCTTCTTCAAAAGCTTTTGCAACTTCAATTATTTGCCTATCAGATTCAGCTGAGCCAAAGTAAATTGTTGCACCTACAGCCACAGCTCCCATATTCCAGGCATCTCGAACGCTCCCAAACATGATTTGGTCAAATTTATTGGGATAAGTCAATAGTTCATTATGATTTATTTTTACCACAAACGGAATTTTATGGGCGTATTTTCTGGAAAGCATTGCAAGACCGCCCATTGTTGAAGCAACTGCATTGCATTCCGCTTCAATCGCTAACTTTATTATGTTTTCTGGATCAAAATAGATAGGATTTGGAGCAAATGAACTTCCTGCTGTATGTTCTACTCCCTGATCTACTGGTAAAATTGAAAGATAACCCGTATCCGAAAGTCGACCGTGATGGTATAGCTGTGTTAAACTCCTAATGGTTTGTGCATTTCGATTGCTATCTAAAAAAACGGAATCTATTTGCGATGAATGCGGTAAATGAAGCTGCTCTTTAGAGATTGTTTTACAAACGTGACTTAATAAAACGTCTTTTTCGTCTCCTAATAAAGCTAGCAATTGAGAGATATCTTTCATTTTAACTTTGCTTTTAAATGAGTTGTTAAAAATCGAAAAATAGAGTGGAATTAGATTTTATAAACTGGATAATCAGTATATCCTTTTTCATCAGCCGTATAAAATAAATCCATATTGAGGTCTTCTGATAAAGGCCAATCGTTTTGAAATCTTTCTACTAAATCTGGGTTATTGATGAAAGGCCTTCCAAAAGCAACAAGATCTGTAAGTCCTGATTCCAGCGCTGATTCTGCACTTTCTTTGGTATAACCACCGCAGGTAATTAAGGTATTCTTGAAGTTATGACGAATTAATTTTTTGATTTCATTGGGAACTGTTGGCGCACCCATTGCCGAATGATCCACAAGATGGATGTGCGCAATATCAAGTTTGTTAAGTTCTTTAGATAAATAATCGTAAGTAGCGTCAATTTCAGGATAATGTGGCATATCACTAGCTACACCATATGGAGAAAGTCTAATTCCGGTTTTTTCTTTCCCAATGGCATGCGCTACGGCGGTAACCACTTCAATCACAAACTTGCAACGATTTTCTATGCTCCCTCCATACTCATCGGTTCGAATATTGCTTATTGGGGAAAGAAATTCTTCTAATAAATACCCGTTGGCAGCATGCAATTCGACACCATCAAACCCTGCAAAAAGAGCATTCTCTGCGGCAGAAATAAATTCGGTTTTCGCATGCAAAATATCTTGAAGCGTCATTTCATTTGGAACTACAAAATCTTGTAAACCATTGGCATCAGTCCACATTTGCCCAGCTGCCTTGACTTGCGAAGGTGCAAATATATACGTGCCTTTGGGCATATTCAGTGGATGACTGATTCTCCCGGAATGCATCAGTTGAACAATTATTTTCCCTCCATTTTTATGGACAATACTTGTGGTTTTTTTCCAGCCTTCTACTTGTTCAGCATTAAAAACACCTGGAATTCTTGCGTATCCTAATCCATTTGGAGATGGTGAGGTTCCTTCGGTTATAATTAGTCCAGCACCAGAACGTTGTAAATAATATTTAGCCATTAGTTCATTGGGAATATTATCAATCGCTCTGCATCTTGTCATAGGCGCCATTACAATGCTATTTTTAAGGTCGGTAGAACCCCATTTTTTTGGTGTAAATAATTCAAATGTCTCCATGATTTTTTTATAAATTGTTGATATAAAGATACTTATATTTAGTAAATTATAAATTAAAATATCAGTTAAAATAACGTTGTGGCCTTGCAACCTGTTCTTAAGCTTTAAAAATATTGTAAATAAAAAGCTTTTGTGAATATTTAAACTTATAGTTAGTCTTCATTTCGTTTCAAAATGATTTTATATTTACAAAGGATGAGGCATTGTTTAAATATACTTTTTGTTTAAACATAATTTTAAACAAAATCTTTGAAAATACTAAAAACTAAAAATTAAGTTAGGCAACATTCTTTTTTATTATTCTAATTAACGGGTATCAAGCTCGTGTACCTATTCGTTGGTCATAGGCGGAAGATTGGAAAACCCCTATGTTCTTGATGCCGTTGCGCCAATCTGGCAAATCAGAAAAAATGCTACCTAACAAAATATATTTCTATTTTATTCTAATTAAATCTACAAAGGATCTGAAAGCCCGCTAATACGAATGAGTTTCTTGTTTACAAATTCTTGAATTCCTAATTCAGATAATTCTCTTCCGTAACCTGAATTTTTAGTTCCTCCAAAAGGCAGATCAGCTTGGGTCCAAGTTGGGTGATTGATAAATACCATTCCAGTATCAATTTTATCAGCGATACGTTTACCACGTTCTATATCTTGAGTAAATATCGAACATCCTAATCCAAAACTGGAATCATTTGTCAAAGTTATTGCTGCTTGTTCATCTTTGACTCTGTAGAAAGAAGCTACAGGTCCAAATATCTCTTCATAATAAGCAGGGATTTCTGGCTTTAAATCGGTTAGAATAGTAGGCTGCACGAAAGCACCTGGAAGATCAGACCGAGTTCCACCAAGCAAAATGGTTGCTCCAGCCTCAACAGATTTTCTTATTTGATCTATAATGTGTTCGGCAGCTTCTTCGCTGCTCATCGGTCCTAATTCTGTTGTGGAGTTCATTGGGTCACCAACAACTAAGTTGGACATTTTTTCTTTGAATTTTTCAATGAATTCATCTGCAATTGCTTCTACAGCTATAAATCTTTTAGACGCTACACAACATTCGCCATTATTATTGATTCTACCTACAACTGCCCATTCAACAGCTTTATCAATGTCGGCATCTTCAAGAATGATGAAAGCATCGCTACCACCCAATTCCAGTACTGATTTTTTTAAATATTTTCCGGCTTCTGATGCTATACTTGCACCAGCTTCCTCGCTTCCAGTTAGCGAAACTCCTTTTATTCTTTTATCTGCAACTAAAGAAGATGCACGTTTTCCTGAAATAAATAGATTCGTATAAAGACCTGTTGGTGCTCCGGCTTCATTAAATAAATCTTCAATAGCAATAGCACATTGAGGAACCATCGACGCGTGTTTTACCAGAACGGTATTTCCAACCATAATGTTTGGAGCAGCAAAACGCGCCACTTGATAAAACGGAAAATTCCATGGTTCAACTCCTAATATTACACCAATGGGACTACAACGAACGTAAGCGCTGCCATATTCGGGTTCCAGATGTTTGTCTGCTAAAAATTTCGCAGCATTAGTAGCATAATAATCAAAAATATCAGCGCTTAATAAAATTTCACCTTCAGCCTGAGCAATTAATTTACCCATTTCGAGCGTGATAATTTTTGCAAGGTGTTCCTTTTTTTCGCGCATCAAAGAAGCTACTTTGTGCAATATTTGAGCACGTTGCTCGTAATTAGTTTCTTTCCAGGTATTGAATGTTTTTGCGGATTGTGCAACCAACATATCAACACTTTTATCAGTCATCTCTTCAAAAGAGCGTACGACTTTATTGGTGTAAGGATTAACAGTTTGAATAGCCATTTTTTATTTTTTAGAAGGATTAATTGTAATTTCTTGTTTTTTTTGTGGGGTAACCAAACCGTACATTGCTTCGTATTGTAACATGATGTCTTTTTCGCCAATGGAATTGAAGAATTCTTCCAAGCGTTTGATGTGGTCTATCGTAAATTGAAGATGTACTTTGAGTGCATCTGCTAGTTCATCAGTGACAGCATTTTTAATCAATACGGGAATCGAGATAATCAGTGCTTTTTCTGTAAAGTAAATTTCTTTTAGTTCCTCTACAAAAATATTTCGACAACCTTCACTAGTTTTAGAAGATATTTCATTTGAATTTCCTTTCCCTTTTTCTAGCATGACTTTTTTATCAGTTTTGGTTACGGTACTTTTCATTTGTTTTTTATTTTATTGAAGTACATTAATTCGATATCGTAAAGTTGGGGTTATAACAGTTCTAAAGTATTACACAATTAATGTTATGTATTACATCTTTCACATATTATCAAATTAATCTTTTGAAATCAATCAGGAAATAATTTTTATAATTCCGTTCCTTATTAAAGTACAAAAGCCATTTAGATTTTGATAAAAAGAATGAAGGATTGCAGCGATACAACTCACTATAGGTTGAAGGTCAGCTGTTATTAAAGGATTTTTATTATTTTGATAAATCACCTGATTAATATCAAATGAAATTAGAGTCTTTGCGGAAAAGACTTTGGAAATGAACAGAAATATTTGTAGGCTATAAAATAAAAAGCTGTAAGTTAAAAAAATGGGAGCGGTTTATTTGGTGTTTTAAGTTCGGTAATGCAAAAAAAAGCAATTACGATGGAAATAAAAAAACTTCCTTTTATATAGTAAAAAGGAAGTTTTGGCTTGTAGTCAACTTATTTGTGCTTGTCTGTTTCAATTTGTTTTAAAAAAAATAGAATCATAAAAGCAAAAATATAATTTATGATTCGTCTTTAGTTGTTCGAACTAAGCTAATTCCTGAAACAAAGAATAATATACCTAAAACTCCGTAAATGATTAGCGCTTTAATATCAGTTGTTTCGCCTGAAGTACTTGCAAATATAACTGCAGTG
The DNA here is from genome assembly GCF_003314435.2 of Flavobacterium petrolei. Taxonomy (GTDB): domain Bacteria; phylum Bacteroidota; class Bacteroidia; order Flavobacteriales; family Flavobacteriaceae; genus Flavobacterium; species Flavobacterium petrolei. The sequence goes on from NZ_QNVY02000002.1 coordinate 164,080, forward strand.
TAAATAAGTCCACCTATTCCAAGAGCAGTAAGTAATGCTCCAAATATTCTTTTTAGATTCATGATTTTTATTTTTAAAATTTATACTTTTTTTAGCGACTGTTTTTAACTAAATTAGTTTAAAGACAAACACTTTTAAGTAATTAACCTTCCGTTTTAAGAAGGCCCTAATTACTTCACAAATGTATTTTTATGGAACATTCAAAGTGTTACACAATTGTTAATAAAAGTTATATCATTCACAGTTTAAAGTCAATCTGATAAATTTTCACACTAAAATATTATTCTTAGATCATTGATCATGAGTATAAAGAAGTAGTTTTTTTGCTGTAATGGAGTTGTTATTTGTTCCTTTTGTTTTTTGTTAGATCCACAATTTTTGCAAGTAATAATTGTTCGTCAACGGGTTTAGCGATATAATCATCTATTCCTATGGCTTTACATTTTCCTAAATCTACTGTAGTTACATCAGCAGTAAGCGCAATTATAGGGATTTTTGAATTCATTGTGTTTCTAATATATTCAGTGGCTTCAAATCCATTCATTACTGGCATTTGTAAGTCCATTAAAATAATATCGTACGATTTGACTTGTAGTTTTTCGATAGCGATTTTTCCATTTTCAGCAACATCTCGTTCAAAACCGAAATCATCTAATATTGTTTTCATCAATAATTGGTTAAGAGCGATATCTTCGACAATTAATACTTTGATATTTTTTAAAGGTGTAGATGATCCTACTAAATCAGTTTCTAAATCTGTAAAATCTAGTGTTTTTTCAAAAGGTAAGGTAAAACTAAATGTTGAGCCTTCGTTAATTTTACTTTTGACACGAATGGTTCCTCCTTGAGATGTCACTAATTGCTTAACAATGGCTAATCCTAAACCAGTCCCTCCATATTGATGAGAAGTTCCGTTGGTAGCCTGTTGAAAGTTTTCAAATATTACCTCTATATTATCTTCGGGGATACCAATTCCACTATCCGTAATTTCAAATTCAATAATTATTTTTTCTTCTTCCTCAAACAATATATTGGCACTAACTATTATTTCGCCTTTCGATGTAAATTTCACAGCATTACTAACCAGATTTAATATAATTTGGTGTAATCGAATAGAGTCTCCTAAAAGAACTTCAGGTATTTTAGGGTCATAATTTACAACTAATTTTAAATTTTTTTCCTGAATCTTTGTATCAAACAATTGAAGCATTGAAGCTAATGAAACTGCCATTTTAAATGGTTTCTTTTCGAAAATCATTTTACCAGCGTCTACTTTTGCTAAATCAAGTATGTCATTTATAAGTGCAATTAAAGTGTCACCACTTAATTTAATTGCATTTAAATATTCTTTTTGTTTATCAGACAACTCTGTTTTTAATATCACTCTGGTAAATCCAATAATTGCATTCATAGGAGTCCGAATTTCATGACTCATATTAGACAAAAATTGTTGTTTTGCTTTCATTGCATTTTCCGCAATTAGTGTGGCCTGTTCTGCTTTAATTTTTTCGCCTTCAGCTACTAAAGTGGCCAATTCTGCAAAAACTTTAGATTCTATTAATTCGGATTCAATTCTTTTTTGATCGGTTACATCTCTGGCAACAATAACGACACCTAAAACACCTCCTTTATCATCTTTATAAACGGATCCGTTTAATAAAACATCGGTCAGTTTGCCACTTTTGTGACGAAGTTTAAGAGGAGAATTGGTAATATAACCTTTTGCAAATACTTCTTTATAAATTGCACGAGCTTTTGCAGGTTCTGTAAAATACCCGAAAAAATCGGATCCTTTTAATTTTTCACGGGATAAACCAGTTATGTTTACAGTTGCCCGATTCATATCTGTAATTTTACCTTCATTATTTATAGTGGTTAATGGATCCAGGCTTGCTTCAATAAGACTAAGTGAATATTTCTCTTTAAGATAATAACGAGAGCGATCCGTTATGTCTTCAATGGCAAGAAGAATTAATGGTTGACTATTTTTCTTTTGAATAATCAAATGAGCATTAAGCAACATTATTCGTTCTCCAATTCCAGAGAAAGAATGGGTAACTTCAAAGTCTTCAAAACTACTATTTTTTACAAAAATTTCATTTAGAACTTTGCGAAGTTGTGCAATATTCCATTGCTTGTTTCCTAAATTAAATAACAGTTTCCCTTCCGTTTCTTCCTTACTAACCTTAAACTTTTTGTAAAAAGATTTATTAGCTGATATTACGTGAAAATTTTTATTAAGAATAAGCATTGGTTCATGAATGGTGGCAATAATAGCTTCTGAGTATTCGTGGGATTCTATTAATAAATCATGACGCATTTGCAATTCCTGATTAGTCGAAATAAGCTCTTCATTAGTAGCTTCAATTTCTTCTTTTGAGGTTTCAAGCTCTTCATTCAGAGTTTGGAATTCTTCATTTGAGGAAACTATTTCTTCATTTGCGGCTTGCAATTCCTCATAAATAGTTTCTTGAGTTTCAACAATAGCAATCATCTCTGTACGTGCACTATTCAGCTCCTCCGTCAGTTTTTTTATTTTTAAATCTTTAAGTGTGCTATTATTTTCTGTATCTGAATTGTTTTCAATAAAATTTTCTAGGAGTTCCTGAGGTTTAAACACAATAAGTAATAAAGGTTCGTCCCATTCAATTTTAAGAGGACAAACTTCAAATGACATCATTCGCAAAACCGAGTCAATTTTTATTTCAATACCGGATTTACAGACCGTTTTTTTTGTTTCCAATGCTTTATTAATAGCATTACGAAGTTCAAAAGCAAATTCTGGTCGGGCCATTTTCAAAATATTAAGACTTGCTTTTCCAGAAGCATGTTCAAGGTAGGAGGAAACTGCACCTCTGAACTGCAGGATTTCCATGTCTTTATTGACTACAGCACAGGCAGGCATATAACTGGTAAGAAGTGTTGAATCAATAGCGTTTTCAATACTTTCCTGATTTACGTTTACGTTTTTAGAGGGAGTACTTGCTTTTTTATTAGTCATAGTAGTACGTGTGAAACGAGGTGTCAAATCAAGAATTTTTTTCACTCCCAAATTATTTTTTCGGGAATAAATTTTAAATTTATTATTTACTATGGTGAAAAGCAGTGAGGATGTCCCAATACTTTCGGCTTTGCCAAGCATCAAATAGCCTCCGTCATTCAAGGCAAAATGCAAGGATGCAAAGACTTTTTTCTGGGCAGCGGAATCAAAATAGATCAGGAGATTACAGCAACTAACAAAATCCATTCGAGAAAATGGAGGATCACGTAAAATATTGTGAGGTGCAAATATGCACATTTCACGAAGTTCTTTAATAATGCGATAATTGTCGCCCTCTTTAGTAAAAAAGCGGGTTAAATATTTTTTGGGAAGAGATTCCACATCGCTTTGAGAATATTCTCCATTACGAGCATTCCTGATTGCCTCTTCGCTTAGATCAGTTGCAAAAATCTGGATTGGTACTTTATTCGTTTTAGTATCCTGCAATTCGGCAATAATCATTGCAATGGAATACGCTTCTTGTCCTGTAGAGCAGGCTGGAACCCATATTCTTAAAGTCTCTTCTGTCGATTTACTTTTTAAAAGTTTTGCTAAAAGATCTGTTTTTAGAAATTTGAAGGTTTCAGTTTCTCTAAAAAAACTGGTCACATTAATTAATAAGTCAGTATAAAGAATTTCAATTTCATTATTTTTTTGGAGTAAAAGCTTTACATATTCCTGTATCGTTTTTATTGCATATTGTTGCATTTTATGACTTATTCGTCTCTTAATCGTGGGCATTTTATAATGACTAAAATCCACCCCGGTTTCTTTAAGTAATAGTTCAAAAATGGTATTTAGATCATAATTATTATTTTCGATAGTTATTTCTTTGGTGTTTTCTTTTTCTTTTTCATTATTTATGGAAATACCTTTTTTACTGATGCGAACCAATGCAGCAGCGATTTCTTCTGGAGACAAAATATAATCAACCACACCTAAAGTAATAGCTGAATTTGGCATACTGGTTGCTTGCGCTGTATTATCCTGCGCAAAGGTTATACCTCCAGCATCTTTAATGGCTTTAAGCCCAATCATTCCATCACTGGCATAACCGGAAAGCACTACACCGATAACATTTTCTTTATGTGTTTCAGCTAGAGAGGAAAAAAGAACATCAATAGTCAGATTTGGGATATTTTTTTTAATGCGGGGATACAATCGAATGTGTCCATTAACTACCTCAATAACTTTATTGGGTGGTATCACATAGACATTATTGGGTTCCATTTTCTCCATATTATCAATTTCCTGCACTTTCATTTTAGTGATCTTAGAAAGAATTGAAGTCAGTAAACTTTTATGGTCTGGGCTTAGGTGTTGCACATAAATATATGCCATACCGGTATCAACGGGTAACTTTTTTAATAAAAGACTAAAAGCTTCCAGTCCTCCGGCTGAGGCACCAATAGCTACAACCGTAAAAGATTTTGCTTTTGCTTCTTCTTTTAGATCTTTGTTTGGTATCGATTTTGTTGATGAGGACTTTTTGGATGATTCCATTGTATTAGATATATATTTTGTTTCATAGTTTCAAAGAATACCTATGAGATTTGTTAAAATTATTTTTTTAACCTATTGATATTAAATCAATCAAAAATATATACGATTAATCTGTAAAATACACAATTCATTAAGAATTTTTATATTTTGTATATTTCTCTAATTACTTACCAATGTAAGGATATGTTTTAACTTTTGTAACTAAATTAAGTTAATTTAAATGTAGAAATGGAAATTAAGAACTTTGAATATTTAATTAATTGCTTCTTAATTTAAAAAATACGAAAATACTTTATCAAAATATCTGAGTTATAGTGTTATTTTTCAGCTTCTTAAATTGTTAAGTTCCTCCTGTAATTCGTTACAGGCTTGAAGACAAATTTCTTCAATTTGCTGCACTAATTCATGTATTTCTTTAGATTTTTCTTCTGCTGTGGCTAATTCCTGAATTTTCTTTGCCATATTTTCATAATTTGCACTGATTCCCACGATGGAAAAGGACGGTATCATTTTATGTGCCGAAGCAGCTAATAAAGACCAGTTTTGGTCGGCAAGACTTTGTTTCATAGTTTGCACTAATGGCGGAACTTGTCCTAAATACAGTGCTATCATTTCCATCATTAATTTTGGATTTGATTTTGTTCTCTGGTTTAAATACACGAGATTAATACATCTTGTTTTTTCCCCGGTCACCATGCTATCTTCTAATTTATCACTATGTTTTTGAGGAAACGTATCAAGATGTGACTTATTTAAAATACTAACTATTTTATTATACAATTGTTTTTCGTCTACCGGTTTTGCAAGGTAATCGTCCATTCCTACTGCTTTGCATTTTGCTAAATCGACTGTTGTAACATCAGCAGTCAATGCGATTATTGGAATAGTTGATTTCATTGTTTTACGAATGTATTCTGTAGCTTCAAATCCGTTCATTTCTGGCATTTGCAAGTCCATCAATACAATTTCGTATTCTTTTTCTTTTAATTTTTCGATAGCGATTTTACCGTTTTCGGCTATGTCACGCTCAAATCCAAAATCATCCAGTAATGTTTTCATTAATAATTGATTCAACGGAATATCTTCAACTACTAATACTTTTATATTTTTTAATTCAGATTCTATCTTTGTCACTTCGTTTTCCAGTTGAGCTTTGGCATTCGTTTTTTGGAAAGGCAAGGTGAAACTAAATGTAGAGCCTTCGTGCATAATACTTTGTACACGAATTGTTCCTCCTTGTGGTTCTACTAATTGTTTTACAATAGCAAGGCCAAGTCCAGTTCCTCCATACAATTTTGAAGTTCCGCTTGTTGCCTGTTGAAAATTTTCAAATATCGTATCTATTTTTTCTTCTGAAATTCCGGTCCCAGTATCAGTTACAGCAAATTTGAGGATCACTTTTTCAAGATCTTCATGCAGTAAATCTACACGTACCGTAATTTTTCCTTTGGATGTAAATTTAACAGCATTGCTAACTAAATTTAAAACAATTTGATGCAAACGAATTGGATCTCCCACCAAAACATCAGGAATTTTATTGTCGTATTCTTTTACTAATATTAAGTTTTTTTCCTGAATTTTATTTTCAAATAAATGAAGCATAGCCAAAATAGAAGATTCCATTTTGAAAGGCGTTTTCTCAAACGTCATCTTTCCGGCGTCTACTTTTGCCAAATCTAAAATGTCATTAATCAGAACGATTAAGGCATCACCACTTATTTTGATTGCGCTTAAATATTCTTTTTGTTTAGAGGTCAAATCTGTCCGGAATAATACTTTTGTAAATCCAATAATTGCATTCATCGGTGTCCGGATTTCGTGACTCATATTCGACAAGAATTGCTGTTTTGCTTTCATAGCGTTTTCAGCAATAGCTTTAGCATTTTCAGCATTTATTTTTGCTTCTTCTGCAATTTCCGTGGCTAATTCTGCAAATATTTTAGCTTCAATTAATTCAGTTTCAATTCTTTTTTGATTGGTTACATCTCTGGCAACAATAGCAGCTCCTAGAACATTCTCCTTATCATCTTTGTATACGGCACCATTGAATAATACATGAATCAGTTTGCCGTTTTTATGACGAAGAACTAAGGGTAAATCAGCAATAAATCCTTTTTCAAATACTTTTCTATAAACTTCTAGAGCTTTTTCTGGTTCTGTAGAATATTCAAAAAAATCGGTTCCTATTAATTCCTGTCTTGTTTTACCAGTTACTTCAACCGCTGCATAGTTCATATCTGTGATTTTTCCTTGCGGTGAAATTGCAAATAAGGGGTCATGGCTCGCTTCGATAAGACTAAGAGCATAATCAGAACGTAATTTTTGGGCGGTAAGATCGGTATTCAGTTTTTTTAGTTGTTGTGCCTGAAGTAGTAATTCTTGATTTTTGGTATGCAAATCTACAAAAACAGCCACTTTTGCTCTCAATATCTCTGGAGAAAGCGGTTTAATCATGTAATCAACGGCTCCCGCCTGATATCCTTTGAAAATTTGGACCGAATTATCCATGCTAGCCGTCAAAAAAATAATGGGAACATGCTTAAGTTTGTCGATTTGTCGAATTAATTCTACGGTTTCAAATCCATCCATCATCGGCATTTGCACATCTATTAAGATGAGTGCAAAATCTTGTTGGTGAAGCAGAATTTTTAAAGCTTCGTTACCGGAATTTGCTTTGACACATGAATAATTTTCGTCAGAAAGTATAACTTCTAAGGCGAATAAGTTTTCGGGTAAGTCATCGACCAATAAAATTTTAACAGGGCTATTTATTTTCATTTTTAATTGTAAAATAAAAGTTTGAATGTCGTGTGTTCTTTAAAAATATTGAAATAACAACAAAAAAATTAACATAATGACTTTGGGGATATACCACCTTTTTGATATCGTTTTATTATTTACTTAACCAAACGCGCATCAATGAGAGTAAACGTTCTACATCAATAGGTTTAGTGATATAATCGTTTGCGCCTGCATCAATACATTTTTGTTTGTCGTCTTTCATCGCTTTTGCGGTTAGTGCAATTATGGGTAAGTTTCTAAACTTTATTTGAGAGCGGATGCGTTTCATGGCTTCGTAACCATCCATTTCGGGCATCATAATGTCCATTAAGACTAGATCAATATCAGAATGTTCTTCTACCATTTTTAAGGCATTTTTACCGTCTTCGGATTTAATGACTTCCATTCCGCGTTCTTGTAGTATTTTTGATAAAGCAAAAATATTTCGCATGTCATCATCAACTAATAAGATTTTTTTTGAATGAAATATAGCCTCTTTATCGTGCAAATTATGGATCATCATTTGTTTTGATTTTGGCAAACTACTAATGGTTCGGTGAAGAAAAAGCGCGGTTTCATCCAGCAATCGTTCTTCTGATTTTATACCTTTTATGATAATACTGTCTGAGTATTTGTGCAGTAGATTATTTTCTTCTTTGGTAAGTTCTTTTCCGGTGTATACGATGATCGGAGGAAGGTTGTGGCCTTTCATTTCGCTCAGCGTATGGATCAGTTCAAAGCCAGTCATGTCAGGCAATCCAATATCCAGAATGATACAATCTATATGATTATTCTCAAATAATGCTATCGCCTCTTTTCCAGTTGCTGCTTCGTAACATTCTACATCACCGGTACCAATGAGTATTTTAATTGCTTTTCTGGAATTTTCACTGTCTTCAATAATCAACAGTTTTTTTATTTTTCTGTCAACAAAATTCTCAATCCTATTGAAAGCCTGTTCCAGTTCCTCCTTTGCTATTGGTTTCATCAGATATTCTACTGCACCTTCTCTAATGGGTTCCAGCGAACGGTCATTTGCGGATATAATATGGACCGGAATATGTCGTACAGAAGGATTTACTTTTAATTCATGTAGCACTTGTTTTCCATTGATTCCAGGCAATCCCATATCGAGAATGATGGCTTGCGGTTTGTATTTTATAGCAAGTAAAAGCCCGTCTTCGCCAGAAGAAGCGGACAGACATTTGAATCCTTTTTTGTTGGCTTGTTTTAAAAGTATAGCCGCAAAATTGCGATCATCCTCAATAATCAGCACTATTTTATCATCGGTTTTTATGAGCTCTCTGTCGTCTTGAATGGTCGGATAATTTAAATATTTAACGTCATTCTCCGAGCGTCGAGGAGCTGAAATTGGTTGCACTGGAATTTCTTGCTCAGACTCTTGTGCAGGATAAATTGCTAGTGGAATAATAAGAGAAAAAGTAGATCCTTGGTTTAAATTACTGCCTACTTTTATTTCCCCTTCCAATAATTTGGCGAGTTCTCGTGAAATAGAAAGTCCAAGTCCTGTACCACCATATTTTCTAGAAGTACCGCCTTCCGCTTGCTGAAAAGCTTCGAATATTGCCGATTGCTTGTCTTCTGATATTCCAATTCCTGTATCAGTAACAGAAATGTTTAAAGTAGTTTCCGTATAAGGTTCGATGCGTATGGTCACACTTCCATTTTCGGTAAATTTGATCGCATTAGATAAAAGATTTTTCAATATTTGATTCAAACGTTGAGAATCGGTATGGATGAAATCAGGTAAATCTGATGCTAATTCACACAGTATAGTTAATCCTTTTTGTTCCGCTTGATGTTTAAAATCACGAAGTAAATTATGACTGAAATTTTTGAGGGATACTTTTTCAATATTTACATTCATTTTTCCGGCTTCAATCTTGGATAAATCCAATACTTCGTTTATTAATACCAGAAGATCATGACCACTTTTATAAATTATTTCTGCGCTTTCAACCTGTACAGCATCTAAATTTTTCTTTCTGTTCTCGGATAAATCTTTGGAGAGAATTAACAAACTATTCAGAGGCGTTCTTAATTCATGCGACATGTTTGCAAGAAATTCCGATTTGTATTTACTGCTAATTTCGAGCTGTTTTGTTTTCTTTTCAATATCATTTTTTGAAGCTTCAACTTCTTTGTTTTTCTCCTCCAATGATTGCGTCTGCTCTTCTAGTTCTTCGTTGGTCATCTGCAATTCCTCTTGCTGTTGCTTGAGATTTTGCGCTTGCTGTTCCAATTCTTCATTTAACTGTCTGAGTTCTTCTTGTTGAATTTGAAGTTCTTCTGCTTGATTTGAAAGTTCTTTGTTTGCAAAACTTAATTCAACAGCTCTTTTTTCTTTCTCTTGATTTTGATAGGCGAGTTCTTCATTTGCAATCGCTAACTCTGCTGCTCTTTTTTCTTTTTCGTCATTTTGATGCGCCAATTTATTATTGGCAATTGCTAATTCTGCGGCTCTCAATTCTTTTTCTTCTGCTTGTTGAACAGTATTTACACTGATAGCAATACTTCTCATTGATACATCAATGAATTCTTTTTCAGTTTCGGTAAAATCACTAAGCTTACCAATTTCTATAACACCTATGGTTCTGCCGTCAAGTAAAATAGGAGTAATAAGCAAGCTTTTTGGTTTCGCATTCAATACTGATGATGTAATACGGATCTGATCTTCTGAAATATCTGTTAATGAAATTTGTTTTTGTTCCCACGCTGCCTGACCAATTAATCCTTCATTCAATTTGAAAATTTCGGTGGTATCTTTGGCTGAAGTAAAAGCAAATTTTCCAGTTAATATCAAGGTATTGTCCTTTTCATTAAGTAGGTAAACGGCTCCAATATTGGCTTTAAGATAAGTACATAAAAAACTAATCGTACTATTTGCCAATTGTAGTATGTTTTGATTTCCAATAAGTTTTTTGTTAAGTTCAGAGTTACCTGTAAGCAACCAATTTTTTCCAGCAGTTTGTGCCTCAGAATTTTTAAGTGCTTTCAAATTTGTTGCAATGATGGTGTATACAGCGATAAGAATCATCCCAATAACCAACAATAATACAGCAAAAACAAAATTAAACTTACTGGCATCATCCTGACTTTCCTGAATTCTTTGAGCAAGTAATGTGCGTTCTATTTCCTGCGCCTGTTCAATTATTTTTCTTATTTCATCTTGAATTTGTTTTCCTTCACGTGAAGCAACAAAAGCTCTGGCTTTCTCAAAATTAATTTTGCGATATGTAACTCCTGTATTTAAATTCTCTAACCTAAGTTTGATTTGTTTTGAAAGCTCCTCAATATTTTTTTGTTGAGTAGAATTGTCTTTCGTTAATTTTTTTACCTTTTCAATTTTCTCAATCAACTTTGAATTTGCTGATGCAAAGGTTCTCAAAAAAATAGCATCACCAGTTATGATATATCCTCGTACGCCAGTTTCTGCATCAATGGAATATTTCAGTATTTGTTCGAATTCATATAAAACAGTATTGGAATGGTTTACTAAAGTATTTGAAGCAACAAATTTTTCAGTATTTTTAAATGAAAAAATCGCAACACCAAAAAGTACTATCGCACAAGCAATAAATCCAATAATTATTTTTCTTCCTAGGTTCATTTGATAGTATTATTTGTAATGGTAATGCTGATTATTTGTTCTTTTGATCTATTGTTAGCAGTAACTCAATTATTTTCTCTAATGACAAAACATAATCCGGGATTATGGCTGCAATTGCTGACTTTGGCATATATTCAGATTCAGCTGTTGTTGGGTCTTGAATAATAGCTAAACCACCGTATTTTTTTATTCGAATAATTCCATTTGTTCCATCACTGTTAGATCCTGTAAGTACTATGCTAATTAATTTATTTTTAAAGACCTCGGCGGCTGATTCAAATAACACATCGATGGATGGTCTGGCAAAATTTACACGCTCGTCAATTGTAAGTGAAAAAGTTTTATCCTTTTCAATCATCAAATGATAGTTTGGAGGAGCAATGTATATGTAGCCTTTTGTGATTTTTTCTTTTTCATCAGCTTCTTTTACATTCAGATGACTTTTGTCATTTAAAAGATGAATCCATTGACTATCAGATTGTGCGCTTAAGTGCTGCACAATGATAATTGGAATACTAAAATATTTCGGTAAGGATGATGATAAAAATTTTAAAGCTTTCATTCCTCCCGAAGAAACGCCTATTACAATTGCCTCATAATACATTCTTAATATTTCTTTTTGAATATTCGTTGTTTTGTGTCTAGCTCGATATAATGGGCGTACAAATCAGAAAATCGTAAACTTTCTTTTGATCCCAAACATAAAACCCCACCATTTATAAGGCTGTTATAAAAAAGAGTTTGAACTTTATTTTGTAAATTTTTATCAAAATAAATCAGCACATTACGACATAAAATCAAGTTTACTTCTGCAAATACACTGTCGGTTACTAAATTATGATTGGCCCAAACAATATTTTTTTTTAATGATTGATTCATAATAACGTGATCATAATTGGAAGTGTAATAATTCGAAAAAGATTCTTTTCCTCCAGCCAATTGATAATTAGACGTATATTCTTTAATCATTTTATTCGAAAAAATACCATCTTTGGCGCGATTCAAAGCCATTTGGTTAAAATCAGTTGCGTATATGGTTGTGCGGTCATACAAACCTTCTTCTTGCAATAATATAGCCATGGAATAGGCTTCTTCTCCAGTAGAACAGCCAGCATGCCATATTTTTATAAAGGGATAAGTTTTCAAAATAGGGATAACATTTTCTCGTAATGATCTGTAAAATAAAGGATCACGAAACATTTCTGTTACCGTAATGGATAAATCTTGTAACAGTTCTGAAGTAAATGTCGCGTCATTTAAAACCTTTGATTGGATTTCAGCAACATCTTCAAATTGCGACACCGCCATTCTATTCATAATCCTGCGCTTGATATGGGCTTGGGAATACTCTCTGAAATCATAACCATGTTTCTGATAGATTGCTTCCAATAACAATGAAATTTCCAAGTCTGATGTCTCTTTATTTCGCATCTTTTTTTAACAATTTTGGTTTTTAATTTGGAACAAATTAAAAAAACCAGTTTTAATCTTTACCTTAATTTCGAACAAAATCAGCATGCATTACATACGATCCATGTACCAATTTAATTCTTTCTCCATTTTTTGATATTTAAAAATAGCGGTAATTATTTTTTGCAGTCGAACGAAAGCAGTCTCGCTTTTTACTACATAATCAAACGCTTTGTGATGCATGCAATTTACAGCTACTTCAATTTTATCTTGAGAGGATAACATTATAACCGGAATTTCAGGATTGAAAGCCTTTACTTGGTCCAAAGTCTCGAGACCATTCATAGCGTTTTCTACAATACCATCAAGTTGATAATCTAATATTACTACATCAGGATTATTAGACAAATTTGCTATGCAGAGTTCTCCAGTTGGATAGGTTTCGACTATGAAATCAGCATTTTCTAAAAAATCGATTTCGAGGGATTTCAAAAACAATGCATCATCGTCTACAAGAAATATTTTTACTTTATTGTTGGTGTTCATTTATATGGCATTTTTAATTATGTTTAATTCTTCCTGAAGTTCCTCGCATGCTAGTAAAAAATTTTTTTTCAATTCCAAAACCAGATTTGCTACTTCTTTAGTTTTGTCTTCTGTAAAATTAATGCACTTGTCTTAGTTCTTTGGTTTAAATTGACCAAGTCAATATGTTGTATTTTTTGGATACAGTTTCTTCTTTATCTTTAACTTTCCTATTAAATTGCAAATGTTGGATTTATTAAAAAGGTGTAATTTTATTATGAAATATTGTTAGTTTCCCATTTTTGCGATGAAGTGTAAGAGGAGCATCCGTGACGCATCCATTTACAACAGCGTATTGATATACTGCTTTTACTTTTTGAGGGTTGATTAAATTATTAAAGTAATCACAACCAATTAAACTGTTACGATTAATTCCCGTAATGTTTATTGTTTCATTAACGTCCGAAATTTTTACTGCAGGATTTAATGAGATTGTAGGGTCTAGAATGACTTCAATCAAGTTTCTGGTATATTTTGATACGTAACTATATATGATTTCTATTTTTATTAAATTTTTTATCAAAAATTGATTTAACTATTTTCTCTACTTACCAATTTCTTCAATTGGGTTGCGTCTTTTGTCTTTTAGTTGTTTAAAATGAGAAGGGGATAGGCCTGTAACTTTTTTAAATTGGCTGGATAAATGAGCCACACTACTATAATTCATTTTCCATGCAATTTCCGTAATATTCAATTCGCCATAAATTATCAACTCCTTGATGCGCTCCGTTTTATGGGAAATTATAAATTGTTCAATCGTGGTTCCTTGCACCTCCGAAAATAAGTTAGACAAATAGGTGTAATCATGATTGAGTTGTTCGCTCAAATAATCCGAAAAATTAATTTTAATGGGTTCAACCGTATGATGCACCATTTGTATAATTACATTTTTAATTTTTTCGATTAACATGGATTTTTTATCATCCATCAATTCTAGTCCAGAATCTAAAAGTGCCGCTTTTAAGAGTTGTCTTTGTTCCATAGAAATATTTTCCATGATTTCTACTTCGCCAAGATCAACAACCATAAAGTGAAGTTTTAGCTTTTTCAATTCCTCTTTCACTGCCATTTTGCAGCGATTGCTTACCATGTATTTTATATATAGTTTCAAATATTTTTATTTTACAGTTTGCGCAAATTTACTTTTTCAATTTAAAGATACATCATAAAATTATAGTTTTAAGTTATTAAATAATCTGTTGTCAAGTCTATTTTGCTTTTTTAGACTGATACTTCAAATTAAATTATATTTAAAACACGACTATTTGTCTGATTTTATTAATTTTACGTTGTGTTTCTTTATGTAAAAATAATCCTTTAGAAAAAAATCACTTTGTTTTTATATGTTTTTTTCTATTTAATTTTTCTAATTCTTTTCTCGTAGTTTCATTTAACAAAGAAACTAATATCATTTTTAATTATAAAGTGTATTTTAATTCTCGTATCCGTTTTTTATCGTTGTTGAAATCATTTTGAACTGGACATTCGCATTAAAAGAATGGGTGCAATGTGCCGGTATAATTATTCCATCTCCCAATTTGAGATTGTGTTTTATTTCATCAATAAATACTTCAGCTGTGCCGTCTATTATCTGAACATAGGAATCAAAAGGGGAAGTACGTTCTGCTAATTCTTCGCCTGCATCAAATGAAGAAGCAGTTATGTTACCAGTTGTTTTTTTTATAATAGTTCTACTTAAAACGGCATTGGGAACATATTGAATGATTTCTACTATAATGTGGGATTCTGATTTTTTTAACTCGCTATTGTCGAATGAATTGATCTTTAAGGACATATTTTTTTTATTTCTTTAGGTAGATATTATATGAGGGTTTAAAGGTAATTTCAGGGAATTAAAAATTTGTTACATAATTATTTCTAAAGCTTGTTTAATTATCACTATTGTTTTCCTGCTAATTGGCAGTGTTTTTTGGACAAATAACTTCTTGTTTTGAAAGGCCAACATAATTAAAATCCGATGTTTTATTCTTATTTTTCGATTAAAGCGGGAATTAATAGCCAGCGGATTTTATAAAAAAAATTTAATTGGTATTTAATCCAGAGGAAAAGAATTAATCCAATCTAATGATTTTATGGAAGCTACTTTATTTTCTGCGTTCATCGTAACTCGAAGTTCTTTATTGGCGACTTTTTTAGAGTACAAAGCTTTATAGCGAAAAACGGTTGTGTTTTCGAAGTTATTTCTATAAGCTTCCACTAATTGAAGATCAATAAAAGTTCCATAATATTGAC
The DNA here is from genome assembly GCF_003314435.2 of Flavobacterium petrolei. Lineage (GTDB taxonomy): Bacteria > Bacteroidota > Bacteroidia > Flavobacteriales > Flavobacteriaceae > Flavobacterium > Flavobacterium petrolei. The sequence goes on from NZ_QNVY02000002.1 coordinate 179,283, forward strand.
GAAATCTATTACATGTTTTTGATAACCGCTCAACAGTCGTGTTTTTAATTACTGATGGCGTTGCCTCACTTGAAGTAAAAGGTTTGAATTTAGAGGTGTTACAAGTCATCAAAACTCTTTTTCCTAATTCATACGCTTTACTCTTTTGGTTTTCACTAATTTCAGCTAATCCAATTTTTTCGATTTTAGCTACTTCGGGTTCAGTGACCACTTTTTTTGATTTACATCCAATAAGTAAAAGAATAGTTAAAACAATAATTAATTTTTTCATGATTTATTTTATTTTTAATAAGATATTAGGGTCTGGACAGTTTTCTAAATAGTGATTCAAATCACTTGCACTGCAGACACCGGGATAATCGCCAAAGGAATTTATAATTTTTTTTATAATTTGAAAATGTAAATGCGGGGCATAATCCCCATTTACGGTAGCATCACCCAAAGTGGCTATTTGCTGTCCTTTTTCATAAAGATCTCCAATTTCAATGTGACTGATACTTTCTAAAGACAAGTGCCCATATAACGTATAAAAGGTGTACTCTTCAATTTTATGTTCTAAAATTATAGTTGGACCATAATCTCCCACGCCTGTATTGTAATTAAAACTATGGATAAATCCGTCAACTGCAGCTAAAACAGGTGTTCCCGCTTTAATCCATAAATCTAAACCAATGTGAATATTACGTTCTTCAGTTTTTGAATCGTTGAAGATTTCACTTCTTTTGTATAAATTTCTTATTTCGTTATAACCTCCGTAGGCTACTTTGGCATTGTTTTCCGTCAAATAGTTTTCGATATATTTTTCGAAATCTACGGCATTGTCAATATTACGTTCTCTGAGGGTTTCGTTTTTAATGGATAAATCCAAAGGAACGTATTGATTGTAATCAATTTTTGCGTCTATCACTTTAACATTTTCAATGTAGTGTAAGAGCGTTTCTAATGCTATCATGTATAGTATTTTTTTTAAAACACTAAATTTAAATAAAAAATGCCAACATAAAAATTTTACGTTGGCATTATAACTTATAATTTAGAATTAAGCCATTCAATTATTTAGAAAACTAATTTTAGAATAGCATTGAGTTTCTTAATCTTGTAAACAAAGCTTTCCCTTTTGTGAAATCTATTCTATTACTATTTTTTTATCTCCACTTTAGCTTCTCCGCCAGAAACATTCACGCTGGTTTTAGTTTTTCCATCTTTGGTAGTTACGTTTACTCCATCAGTACTTATTTTTATGGCAGTACTGTCTTTGGCTTCAGTAGAAACTGTGGTAGTTTTTTGGTCAGAAGTTTCATTTGAAGTTTCTGTTTGCGTTTCAGGTGCAGGTACAACGGCATCTTCTTTTTCTTTGCAGGAAACAATAGTAATCATTGCTATCATTCCTAAAATTAACCTTATTTTTCTCATTTTGTTTATATTAAAATTGTTAAATTATTAAACAAGGTAACGTTTTATTTGTTTGAATTTAAAATAAAAAAAATCCTAACCATTGCTGATTAGGATTTGTATCTTAAAATAAATTTTAGTAAAGACTAGGATATTTTGAAGGATTTACTTCATTCATCATTTTATAAACTTTTTCAAAAATATCTTCTGCAGAAGGTTTAGAGAAATAATCTCCATCGGTTCCATAAGCAGGCCTATGAGCTTTTGCAGTTAATGTTTGCGGTTTACTGTCTAAATAATTGTAAGCGTCTTGTTGCTCAATTACTTGTTGTAAAATATAAGCTGAAGCCCCACCAGGAACATCTTCATCAATTACTAACAGACGATTTGTTTTAGCAATACTTTTCACCACATCCTGATTGATATCAAATGGAAGCAAAGATTGTAAGTCGATTATTTCACAATCAATTCCAACTTCAAGTAATTCTTTGGCGGCTTGCTGAACTAGTCGTAAAGTTGAACCATACGAAACTAATGTAATATCAGTTCCCTGTTTCAAGGTTTCTACAACTCCGATTGGTGTTTTAAATTCACCATAATTTAACGGCATTTTTTCTTTTAATCGGTAGCCATTCAAGCATTCAATCACTAAAGCAGGTTCATCACATTCTAACAAACTGTTATAAAAACCGGCTGCTTGTGTCATATTTCTAGGTACCAAAACGTGAATCCCACGGATGGCATTGATAATCATTCCCATAGGAGAACCAGAATGCCAAATTCCTTCTAAACGGTGGCCACGCGTACGTATAATTAATGGTGCTTTTTGTTTACCAACTGTTCTATATCGTAGTGTTGCCAAATCGTCACTCATGATTTGAATAGCATACAATAAATAATCTAAATATTGAATTTCGGCAATTGGACGTAAACCTCTCATGGCCATTCCAATTCCTTGACCTAAAATAGTAGCTTCACGAATTCCGACATCGGCAACGCGAAGTTCTCCGTATTTTTCCTGCATCCCTTCTAAACCTTGGTTTACATCGCCAATAGCTCCTGCGTCTTCTCCAAAAATTAATGCTTCAGGATATTTGGTGAAAATAGCGTCAAAATTATCACGCAAAATCATTCGTCCATCAGTATCTTCTTTGGCATCTTCAGGATAAACTGGTAAAACTTTTTCAACAGAAAACACATTTAATTCAGTTTCTGAAAATAAGTTGCTGCTAAAATTCTTTTGGGTTTTAATTGTATAATCTGTAATCCATTGCGATAATTCTTGCTTTCCATTTTCATTTAGGATTAAACGCAATACTTTTCGGGCTGTTACCAAAATTTCCTTTTTCAAAGGAGATTTGATTCCGCTTAAATCAGCAATGAATTTTAATATTGTTTCCTTATTATTACTGGATTCCCCTATTTTTTGCAATAAAACAACTAATTCTTTTTGCTCTTCAACTATAGGTTCTATAAAAGCATTCCAAGCGGCTTTTTTAGCTTCTAAAACGTCTTTTTTAGCTTGAACATCAATAGCTTCGATTTCCTCAGGTGATGCAATATTAATCGCAATCATCCATAATTTCATTTGACGAATACAATCAAAATCTCTTTCCCATGCCAATCGGTCAGCGTTTTTGTATCTTTCGTGAGAACCTGAACTCGAATGTCCTTGAGGTTGCGTCAATTCATTTACGTGAATCAAAACTGGAATATGATTTTCTCTGGCAATTTCAGCAGCTTTCTCATAAGTAGCAATCAAGTCTGCATAATCCCAACCCTTTACTCTTAAAATTTCAAAACCATTGGTATCATGATCTCTTTGGTATCCTTTTAAAATTTCGGATATATTTTCTTTTGTAGTTTGGTGTCTGGCATGAACAGAAATTCCATATTCATCATCCCAAACACTCATTACCATAGGAACTTGTAAAACTCCAGCGGCATTTATTGTTTCAAAAAACAATCCTTCGGATGTACTTGCATTCCCAATGGTTCCCCATGCAATTTCATTTCCTGCATTAGAAAAATTCATAGCATTTGGTATTCCTGTAACTTGTCTGTATATTTTTGATGCTTGAGCAAGACCTAATAATCTTGGCATTTGTCCGGCTGTAGGAGAAATATCGGCACTAGAGTTTTTTTGCTTTGTTAAATCTTTCCAAGAACCATCTTCGTTCAAACTATGCGTGGCAAAGTGACCGCCCATTTGTCTTCCGGCTGACATCGGATCTTGTTCAATATCAGTATGACCGTATAGTCCGGCAAAAAATTGTTGCATTGTAAGTTCACCAATAGCCATCATAAAAGTTTGATCGCGATAATATCCAGAACGGAAATCGCCATTTTTGAAAGCTTTTGCCATTGCCAGTTGTGGCACTTCTTTTCCATCACCAAAAATCCCAAATTTGGCTTTTCCAGTCAATACTTCCTTACGTCCTAATAAGCTGCATTCTCTGCTTATTATGGCTGTTGTATAGTCCTTTAAAACTTCAATTTTGAAATCTTCAAATGTCAATGTACTATTGGTTTTTTCTTTTATCATAATTGAAAAGTATAACTTTGAATTGCAAATTTACTTAAAAACAACCTATTTTCATAGTACATTAAAAAAAATAGAATTTAATTTTTGTAATTTATTCTATGAAAAAGAACTTTATTTTTTTACTATATGTAATTTTATACTTTAATTACTAAGAATAGTTCAATAAATAGGGATAATAATATTGGATTAGAACCATTTTCGATTAAAAAGATTGATTAATGTTTTAGGAGAAAAAGTTACAATAAAACGTATTTTTTCATTGTAATTATCTTGTGAAATTTCCCATCCATTGTTAGAGTACACCGGAAAATACAATTCAAAATAGTCTGTGACTAAATTTAGCCGAATTCCACTGTCATAAACAAATCGTTGTTTCACATCCTTATTTTTAATAAACCCAACATCACCATATACTTCAATCCAGTTCCAAATACTATAACTTGCATTAAAGCTGGTAATCCATCGATTGGCAAAAGGTGTTGCAATTTTTGATTTAAAACCACCTTCCGCTATTACGTATTGTTGACTAAAAAGTCCAGTGCTTTCGGATCTTCCAAAATAATTGTAATCAAAAAGGTAATCCGTTGGTCTGTCTAATGCAAAACTGAAAAAATCGGATTGCGTCTTATTGTACAAAAAACTTCCCGCATAGAAGCGCAAATTAATTTGGCGATTGTCTTCAAAGAGTTTTCGGTATTCAATTTCACCAGTGATTTTTCCGAATTTTCCAGAAATTTGTAAATCCGTAGTAAAATTGAAATGATTGGTAACCTCCGTTTTTGTATTAATGTATCGCGCATTAAAAACTGAATAATTTTCAGGGGAATTATCAATTACCAAAGCACTTTTCTCTTTATTCACAATTACTTGTCGAAACAAGAAAAGTTGTTTTCTGTTATCTCTAAAATTAGGTTCTCTAATTCGCAACTGTATGGCCGGATTCAGTCTAAAATAAGAAGCATCTTCTGCATAATGAAAATAAGAACCGCTGATAGAATATCGGGCATTGTATAGGTTACTTTTTCTAAAATTTTGGTTGACTACAAATACAGCAGAACCGGATAAATTATTCGATTTAGTAGAGTAGGACGGATTCACATCAAAAATAAATGGTTTTTCCAGAATGGTTTTATTGTGCAGTCGAAGTCCCGGAGTTATACCATCGTATAAATTGTAATATATTGATGGAACATATAATACTTGATTGTAATAGGGGTCCTCCAAGTCTTTCATAAATACAAATTTAACGGGACGATTATTCGGAAAAAAACCTTCTAATTTTTTCCAGTTATTTCTTAAATTGTACTCTGGTACTTCGTTTTTCAGATTTAATACGATCTTATCAATATTATTTCGAGGAATTGTAAAAGTGCTGTCACATTCTTCGATATCCAGCCATTGCTTAAAAACAATTTCTCCTTTTTTGGTACCATAAATTGGAATAGGAATCGGAGCTCCTGTGCGGTTTTTGACAGAAAAAGTGATACTGTCTTTGGTTTTTGTTACACTCGAAAATTTATAATCAATGATGTCTCTTGAATTAATAATGGTATTAAAAAACCAATTGATATCCTTATTGCTGTTTGATTTTATGATTGTTTCAAAATCAGATCTGGAAACCTGCGTAATTCGATTTTTTTCGTAAAATTGTTTAATACTGTTCAGCACAGCATTGCTTTGTAAATAGTCATCAAGAAACCGAATACTTAATCCCGCTCGATATTTACTTGCTATTTGTTCGTTGAATTTCACTAAAGTGTTTTTTGGATCTCCCAACGGCTGATCGAGATTTTTTCGAGCCATCAACATATAAAAATAGCTGTATTGACCATTAAAATCAATATTAGTTAGATTGAAACTTTTAAGCAAGCGGATGTTGGAGGCACTTCCCATCATTTTTGCTTTGGGATGATTTTCGTCCATATATTTCATCATTGCAAAAACCTGAATTCCATCATAAATCCAATTATCTTTTCTTGGATCCAAGTGCAAACTCTTTTTTAAATATTCATTTAAATAGGTTTTCAAAAATTTAATTTCGAAAATAAATTCATCTGGAAACGGACTTAAAAACGACGGAAGTTGATTCAATCCATAAAAAGGATTTTTTTCGTAATCCGTTTGCGAAACTATAATCTTATCGTAAGGATATTTTCCAATTAAATTATGGGCAAAGTTTACAATTCTATCAATTACAATCGCTTTTTGAATATTGTCTAATTTGTTGTTTTTTAAATCAGTCAGCACTTCAACGGAGCTATTTTTGTAACTCTCAAAACTGGATTTAGGTTCAATAATAAGACTGAAATCAGTTCGGTTATTTCCTGATAATCGGTAATATAAAAAGTCATCATTTCCAGTTGTTTTCTCGCTATTTAAGTCGGAAGTGGCGACTAATGTTTTAGGAATTTTAAGGTCAATTTCAAAATCAGAAACAGCATTGGCAATATCATCCAGATTGTTATTACTGTTTTTTACAAAAGAATGATTTTCATATCGGGCAGGAGTAAGGTACCAGTTTTTGAGGTTAAAACTACCATTGTTAGTATAACCATATTTAGTAAACTTGTCACTAGGAATTTTGGTGATGTAGGAAAGATGTAAAACTACTTTTTGATTTGGAAGTAACGAATTTTTAAGTTTAACAACAATATAATCAGGATTATTATCTGTTCTTTCCCAAGATAAAAACTGTTGAGTGGCATCATTAATAATCAAATTTATTGTACTACCGCGTTCCTCTTCTTTGGCTAAATGAAAACCTCTGTAAAATTCATCCGAAAACCGCTTGGCAAGTGGTGTATTTTTATTGGAAAATGCATGATTCCAGTCATTCAAAACAATCGAATTCAAAGTATCATCCGACTGATTAACAAAAATAATTTCCTGCTTAATAGCTAGTGTTTTATTAGCAGCATTAACCTCAACTTTCATCTTAGATTGATGTTGGGCATATTGATTGAATGACGTTAATAAAATAAGGAATTGAAATATTATTTTAAGATATGCTTTCAAATTTTGGTATTATTTATTAAAAAAATAAATATACTTATAATTCGATATAATTATTCAGATGTTCACTAAAATTAAGCAAAAAAAGAAGCTGTTTTTGAGGCAGCTTCGTTTTTATTAAAAATTTGGTGATAAATCGTATTTCTTATAAAATGCATTCAATACATCAACCACTTCATCCTCTGTATCTACAATTTTAAATAAATTCAAATCTTCCGCATGCACTGTACCTTCTCTTTCTACTAATACTGTTTTTATCCAGTCAATCAATCCCGTCCAGAAACTGCTCCCAACCAATATGATTGGGAATTTGGCTATTTTTTTAGTTTGAATCAAAGTCATCGCTTCAAACATTTCGTCCAAAGTACCAAAACCTCCTGGCATTACCACAAAGCCTTGAGAATATTTTACAAACATTACTTTTCGAACAAAGAAATAATCAAAATTCAAATTTTTATCACTGTCAATATATGGATTATAATGTTGCTCAAAGGGTAATACAATGTTAAGTCCCACTGAGGTTCCACCGCCTAAATGCGCTCCTTTATTACCCGCTTCCATAATTCCTGGTCCGCCGCCAGTAATCACTCCGTAACCAGCTTTACTGATTTTATAAGCAATTTTTTCGGCAAGCAAATAATATTCATGCTCTGGTTTTGTTCTAGCAGAGCCAAAAATAGTTACGCAAGGACCTATGCGTCCCATGCTCTCGTAACCGTTCACAAATTCGGCCATGATTTTAAAAATAGCCCAACTATCATTGGTTCTAATTTCGTTCCAAGTTTTTCTTTTTAATCGGTCTTGGATTACTTTATCCTCGTCATTATCAAAGTCTTCTAATCTCATATTCTCTATTTTAAATCTTATTTTTTTGGAGCCACTTCCAGCTATTCGTTTCAATCTTAATCGCCGAACCCCGGCTCATAAGGATTTCCGCTGCTATCTGGGCTAGGGCTCTCAATTACTAAAGTAATTCTTTTTTCAAAAACTGCGCCGTATAGCTCTTCTTAATTTTTTATAATTTTTACAAGAAGTTATTTTCACATCGAGTTGTTATTGTATTTTTCCCCTCATTTGGAGGGGTGCCCGTTAGGGCGGGGTGGTTTTATTGTCTAAATTTCAACAAATAGCCTCTTTATTTCCAAATTCTAAAACAATGTAGCTTTCCAGTTCCAACATTACATTATTCAAATCATGTTTTACCCTTAAATTAGATATTCTGTAAACCTTTAATCCTAAAGAAACGAGATAATCTTCTCTTGTTTGGTCGTAATCTTCTTTATTATTATGGCTTGAACCGTCAATTTCAATTACTAAACCTAAGGTTTTTACATAGAAATCTACAATATAATTACCAATGATTCTTTGTCTGTCAAAATCTATTTTCCAAAACATTCCTTTGTGCACTTGCAACCAAAAAATAACTTCTGACAACACACCTGCTTTGCGCAATGCTCGTGATCTAGCTTTTAGTTTTATGTTATACGGTAAGTTTTCAATGAAATTTCTATAAATAGGCTGCATGTTTATATAAGCCGTTATCTCGCCATTGTTTTCCATAATCGTTGTTTCTATTCCCTTTTTTTGGAACGGAACCTACGAATAAATTTACAAAAAGAAAACACTAATAGTAAAGAAAACCAACCCGCCTTTCAGGCACCCCTCCAAATGAGGGGAATCAAAGTAATTCTTTTTTCAAAAATTGCGCAGTATAACTCTTCTTAATTTTTATGATTTCTTCAGGTGTTCCTTTGGCGATAAGCTGTCCACCGCCTTTTCCACCTTCAGGGCCAATGTCAATAATATAATCCGCTAATTTGATAACATCCATATTATGTTCGATAATCAAAATCGTATTTCCTTTATCAACCAGCTTATTGATTACTTCCATCAAGACTCTAATGTCTTCAAAATGCAATCCAGTTGTGGGTTCGTCCAGAATATAAAACGTATTTCCAGTGTCTTTTTTAGATAATTCTCCCGCCAATTTGATTCGTTGCGCCTCGCCACCGGAAAGCGTTGTACTTTGTTGACCCAATGTGATGTAACCCAAACCAACATCCTGAATCGTTTTTACTTTTCTGTAAATCTTCGGAATCATTTCAAAAAACGGAACCGCTTCATCCACCGTCATATTTAAAACATCCGAAATGGATTTCCCTTTGTATCGAATTTCCAATGTTTCTCTGTTAAAACGCTTTCCTTGACAGGTTTCACATTCCACATAAACATCTGGCAGAAAGTTCATTTCAATTGTTCGTACACCGGAACCTTCGCAGGTTTCACAGCGTCCGCCTTTTACATTAAAACTAAATCGGCCCGCTTTATAACCCCTAATCATACTTTCGGAAGTCATCGTAAACAGATTTCTTATTTCGGTAAAAACTTCCGTATAAGTTGCCGGATTGCTTCGGGGTGTTCTTCCAATCGGACTTTGGTCAATATCAATCACTTTATCGATGTGCTCCAATCCTTCAATTTTTTTATAGGGCTGCGGTTTTTTGACACCGTTAAAATAATAAGCATTCAAAATAGGGTAGAGCGTTTCATTAATCAAAGTTGATTTTCCACTTCCCGAAACTCCAGTCACGCAAATCATTTTACCCAAAGGCAATTCTATCGAAACATTTTTCAAGTTGTTTCCTGTTGCTCCGGTCAGTTTTAGGAATTTTCCATTTCCTTCTCTACGTTTTTTTGGAACTTCAATTTTCATCTCGCCATTCATGTACTTGGCGGTAATGGTATGGTGTTTCAGGATTTCGGCAGGCGTTCCTTTGCTGATGATTTCTCCTCCGTATTTTCCCGCTTTTGGTCCAATATCAATCACATAATCCGCGCGTTCAATCATGTCTTTATCGTGTTCCACCACAATTACAGAGTTTCCAATATCTCGTAATTGTTCCAGAGAATGAATTAGTTTTTCGTTGTCTCTTTGGTGTAAACCAATACTTGGTTCATCCAAAATATACAAAACACCAACCAACTGCGAACCAATTTGAGTTGCCAAACGGATGCGTTGTGCCTCACCACCAGAAAGTGATTTGGAACTTCGGCTTAAAGCCAAATAATCCAAACCTACATTCATCAAGAAGTTCAATCGGTCCTTAATCTCTTTGATTACTTCAGTAGCGATACGCTTTTGTTTATCAGATAAATGGTTATCTAAAGCATTAAACCAAACCGTCAAATCCGAAATGTCCATATCGCACAATTCGGTAATATTTTTTCCATTAATTTTAAAGAACTGTGCTTCTTTTTTCAAGCGAGAACCATCACAAACCGGACATTTTATTTCGTCCATGAATTCCTTGGCCCAACGTTTTATGCTTGTTGAACCGCTTTCGTCATGTTGATTTTTGATAAAATGCGAAATCCCTTCAAAATCAATTTTGTATTCTCTGGCAACGCCAAGATCTTTAGAATTGATGGTGAATTTTTCTTTTCCGCCATTCAAAATCATTTCCATCGCCTCAGCAGGAATTGTGTTAACTGCATCTGTCAATTTGAAGCCATATTTTTCACCAATAATTTCCAATTGCTTGAAAATCCAGGATGATTTATATTCTCCTAATGGAGCAAAGCCTCCCGCTTTTATTGATAATTTTGGATTTGGAATAATCTTCTTTGGATTAATTTCATTTACCGTTCCTAATCCGTTGCAGTGGTCACAAGCACCTTTTGGTGAGTTGAAAGAAAATAAATTGGGTTCTGGATTCTGGTAGGAGATTCCAGTAGTTGGACACATCAAATTCCTGCTAAAAAAACGAACTTCATTAGAATCTTGGTCTAAAACCATCAACACATTTTCTCCGTGATGCATGGCTGTATTGATACTTTCTGTCAAACGTTTTTCATTGTCAGCAGTATCTTCAATAACCATTCGGTCCACTACAATTTCGATATCATGTGTTTTGTAACGGTCGAGTTTCATTCCCAAAGTAATATCCAGCACATCGCCATTCACGCGAACTTTAAGAAAACCTTGCTTGGCAATTTGTTGAAAAAGTTCCGCATAATGTCCTTTTCTAGCCCGAATAACTGGAGCCAAAATATTAATTCGTTTTCCCGTAAAATCCTGAATAATCAAATCCTTGATTTGCTCATCAGAATAGGAAACCATTTTTTCGCCGGTATTGTAACTGTACGCATCAGCGCCACGAGCGTACAATAAACGCAGGAAATCATAAATTTCAGTGATAGTTCCCACGGTGGAACGCGGACTTTTACTGGTTGTTTTTTGTTCGATGGCAATTACTGGAGAAAGTCCGTCAATTTTATCAACATCTGGACGTTCCAACCCACCCAAAAACTGACGCGCATACGCCGAAAAAGTTTCTACATAACGGCGTTGCCCTTCGGCATAAATCGTATCAAAAGCTAAGGAGGATTTCCCGGAACCCGAAAGACCAGTAATTACGACCAGTTTTTCACGAGGAATGGAAACATCTATATTTTTTAAGTTGTGGACGCGAGCGCCTTGAACTTCAATGGTATTGTCTTTGTCTAACATAATTTTTTGCAAATTCCGAATGGTCGGAAGCAAAGTTACCATTTTGATTTATTCTTTCGATACAACAGTTTAGAAGATTGTGTTAAAAGAAGTATTAAAAATTTATTCAATCGTCATGGATTTTAGTTTGGTTCTGTAAGCTTCAAGCGCAACAGATTTAGAAATAAATCCATAATATTTTCCGTCTTTAAGAACGGGTAAGAATGCTTTTTTCGATTTTTCAAATTTATTCATGACCATTTCCATGCTGTCGTCCGGTGAAATTGTTTCAACAGGTTTTAGCATTATTTCCTTCACCAATGTATATTTAACGCGGTAATTATTGAATATTATTTCGCGAATATCATTAAAATGAACAATGCCCAATAAGTTCTGTTCGGTATCAACTACTGCAAATATCACTTGGTTGGAATGAGAAATGAGATCAACGAGTCTTTCTAAATTTTCATTAGGAGTTACCGTAAGAAAATCTGTTTGAATAATGGTACTTGTCTCTAGTGTAGAAAGTACATTAGTGTCCTTGTTGCTGGTAAAGGCATGCCCTTTTTGCACGAGATTTTTCACATCCATCGAGTGTTTTTCAAAACGCTTTGAAATGGCAAAACTGATTGATGCTACAATCATAAGCGGAATCATCAAGTTATATCCTCCGGTAATTTCAGCAATTAAGAATATCGCAGTCAACGGAGCATGAAATAAACCGCTCAAAATACCTGCCATTCCCACCAAAGTAAAATTACTAACGGGTAATTTAGTAAGTCCTGTGAGATTTAAAAATTTGGAAAAAAAGAAACCAACATAAGAACCCAAAAACAACGAGGGAGCAAAGTTTCCACCATTACCGCCACTTCCTAAAGTAATTCCGGTTGCAAAAACTTTTATCATCATCGTGCACCCTACAAAAAGTAAAAGTGCCCAACTATTATCGCGAAAACTACTGAATAATGTGTTTTCTAATAATTTTCCGGGATCGTTCTCTGATAATGTTTTGATACTTTCATATCCTTCTCCAAAAAGTGTTGGAAAAATAAAAATAAGAATGGCTAAAATTGAAGAACCAAACAACGCTTTTTTATAGGGTGATAATTTAAGTCTTGCGAAAAAATGTTCTACTTTCTGAAAATTTCGGGAGTAATAAACGGAAATGAATCCGGTAAATAAACCTAAAAGAATATAAAAAGCAATATTATGATAATCAAAACTCTGTTGCTGTTTAAAGGATAGTAAAATTTCCTCGTTTAATGCAATTACAGAAACCAAAGCTCCTGTAGCAGCAGCTATCATGATGGGTGTAAAGGCTGCAATACTAACATCCACCAACAGTACTTCGATAGCAAATAATACTCCAGCAATAGGTGCGTTGAAAGCTGCGGCGATTCCAGCTGCAACTCCACAACCAATTAGTAAAGTTCGGTCTTTATAACTTAATTTATATTTTTGTGCATAGTTTGAACCAAAAGCAGCTCCTGTAATTACAATTGGACTTTCTAAACCTGCAGAACCACCTAAACCAACCGTTAATGAGCTCGTTACAATTTGGGCGTACATTTGTTTTTTTGGAATAATACTCGCTTTTTTAGCAACTGCATATAAAATTTGCGAAGTCCCTTTTTGTATTGTTCCTCCTAAAACTCTTTTGATGACAAAAACGGTGAGCACAATACCAATTATAGGTAGAATACTATTAATGAAACCCAATTTTAAAATTCCGCTGACATAAGTTGCAAAGGAAAATACCCAATGCGCAAAAGTTTTCAGAACTATTACGGCAAATGCAGAGGAGATTCCAACCAAAACGGCAGATAAAAATATAAACTGTTTTGGAGTCAATATAGACTGTGCTACGGCAATTATTACTTCTAGTTTGGCTATTACTTTTTTGAACATGATACTTTTTAAGAGGGCTACAAAACTACTATTATTTTAATCCTAACACATATTTTTTAACGCTTCTTTTTTGCTTAATGGTTTTAAAGTATTGGTTTTTACAAATTCTTGAACATCTTCAGGATTTGATTTTGCATATTCCCGTAACGCCCAACCGATTGCTTTTTGAATAAAAAATTCCTTAGAATGAGCTTGTTTTAAGCATTCGGAGAATAAAAAATCAACATTCGTTCTTTGTTTGTAACCCAATTGAAATAAAATAGCACTTCGGTTCAACCACATATTCTGTGAATCTGAAAATCGTGTTATTACTTTTTTGGTTTCCGATGGAAATTCTAATAGATATTCTCCTAAAATGTACTTTGCAATCGTATCCACGCTGTCCCACCAAGAATTGTTCAGAATTAGTTTTTCAATCAGTTGAATGTCTTCTTTTTTATAATTTCCTTTTAATTCCTTTATCAAAATTTCAATGGCACAATACTGAAATTCCCGTTCTGGTTTTGAATATAAATCTAATGCAATTCCCCTTGCGTTTGCTGAAACCTCTTCATTGTTTTCTTTCCAAATTTCCTTAAAAATGCGTCTTCGTTCCTCGGTTTTTATTCCAAAAAAAGGAAAGTTGTTCTTCATGTATTTTGCCATCGCAAAAGCATTTTCAGGATTTTTATTTGCTTCAAAAGAGTTTTCTAAGGCAAGTATAAAGTTCATAAATTGCTATTTCTTAAAATCCAACTGCTTTATCGTCTCCTCTAAAATCAGCACCACCTTCGAGTTTGTTACTTGGTAAAACCAAAATAGCATCTACTTTTCCTATTACTGGAGTCGTTTTTTCATTGATTAAATATCCTTTCGATTTTAAGTTTTCAAAGGTTTTAGTATCGAAAGTATTAGGCTCAAAAGTGATTAAATCCGGCAACCATTGGTGGTGAAAACGAGGTGCGTTTACAGCTTCCTGCATACTCAAACTATATTCATAAACATTTAATATTGTTTGTAATACTGATGTAATAATGGTAGAACCGCCGGGAGAACCCACAACCATGAATAATTTTCCGTTTTTCTCTACAATTGTTGGAGTCATGGAACTCAACATTCTTTTTTGCGGTGCAATACTGTTGGCTTCATTTCCTACTAACCCAAACATATTGGGTTCACCTGGTTTGGCACTGAAATCATCCATTTCGTTGTTGAGGAAAAACCCCAGTTCAGCACAATAATATTTAGAACCATAACCGTCATTTAATGTAGTAGTGGACGAAACCGCATTGCCGAACTGATCTACAATCGAATAATGGGTGGTCTCCGTACTTTCATTATAAGTTACTTTTCCTTCTTTTATTTCCGATGATAAAGTGGCTTTTTCAAAACTAAAATTCGACATTCTTTGTTTCAAATAATCATCTGCCATTAAAGCTTTTAAAGGTATTTTTACAAAATCTGGGTCGCCCAGATAATAGCTTCTGTCGGCATACGCTCTTCTTTCAGCTTCAACAATAACTTGAATGGCTTCGGTTGAATTATGGCCCTTTTTAGCTAGGTCAAAAGGGGCAATCATTTTGAATATTTCAGCCAAGCATATTCCGCCACTGCTGGGTGGAGGCATTGAAATAACCTTTAAATCTTTATAATCAAAAGTGAGTGGCGTTCTCCATTTGGCTTCGTATTTATTCAAATCTTCCAAAGTAATTATTGCTCCTTTTTCCTGAAGGTATTTGACTAATATTTTAGCTGTTTCACCTTTGTAAAATTCATCTCTGCCATTTTTTGAAATCCTTTTCAATGTAGTTGCCAGCGCAGGATATATTATAACATCATTTTCTTTGAAAGCAGTTGCAAATAATGTTTTGTTGCCATTTACTTTTATGATTTTGTCTCTATACGCCGCTAATCTATCTTCTTGTTTTTTGGTAACAATAACCCCTCTTTCTGCTAACTCAATTACAGGTTTTAGAATCTCTTCAATCGGTAATGAACCCAATTTTTCATGAACTGCAAAAACACCGGCAATTGTTCCGGGAACTCCAATAGCAAGAGGAGATTCGGTGCTTTTTCCTTTTATTACATTTCCTTTTTCGTCAAGAAACATATCTTTAGTTGCAGCTAATGGCGCTTTTTCTCGGTAATCCAA
This sequence comes from Flavobacterium petrolei, assembly GCF_003314435.2. GTDB lineage: Bacteria > Bacteroidota > Bacteroidia > Flavobacteriales > Flavobacteriaceae > Flavobacterium > Flavobacterium petrolei. The sequence goes on from NZ_QNVY02000002.1 coordinate 194,760, forward strand.
AGAACCAATTTCTCCGTTTGCTTTTCGATACACCATAAAGCCGCCACCTCCAAGATTTCCTGCAAACGGATAGGCTACAGCCAAAGCTAATTCAGTAGCAACCATCGCATCAAAAGCATTTCCGCCTTTTTTCATGATTTCAACTCCAATTTTTGAAGCTTCTTCACGTGCCGAAACAACCATTGCTTCATTAGCAACAAGTCCTGTGGATTGAACCAATACATTTTGGGTTTTGCAACCAATAGAAAGAACACTCAATAGAATAATAATTTTTTTCATTTGAATACTATAAATTTAAAAACCAACGGCTTTGTTATCGCCTCTTTTGTCAGCGCCACCCTCCAATTTTCCATTTGGCAACATCAAAATCGCGTCTACTTCACCAATAATTTCTTTATTTTTTTCATTGATGAAATATCCTTTTTTCTTTAAACCATTCAATAATTCTTTATCGAAAGAATTGGGTTCAAATGTAATTTCGTCCGGCATCCATTGATGGTGGAAACGGGGTGCATTTACCGCTTCTTGCATACTCATATCAAATTCATACACATTCAATATCGTTTGCAACACCGATGTGATAATAGTGGAACCTCCTGGCGTTCCTACAACCATGAAAAGTTTGTTATCTTTTTCTACAATCGTTGGCGTCATGGAACTCAACATTCTTTTTCCCGGCGCAATGCTGTTAGCTTCACTTCCAGTCAGTCCGTATAAGTTGGGAACTCCAGGTTTGGCGCTGAAATCGTCCATTTGATTATTCAAAAAGAAACCCAATTCGTCGCAATATATTTTGGAACCATAATTATCATTCAGAGTAGTCGTTGCCGAAACTGAGTTTCCTTCTGAATCCACAATTGAATAATGGGTGGTTTGGTTGCTTTCATATCCTTTAATTTCCCCATGGGCAATATCCGAAGATTTAGAAGCTTGATCGAATGAAAAATCACTCATTCTTTTTTCTAAATAGGATGGACTTAGTAATTCTTTTACAGGAAGTTTTACAAAATCAGGATCACCCAAGAAATAATTCCTGTCGGCATACGCCCGTCGTTCGGCTTCTGTAATTACTTGAACAGTTTTTATACTATTGTGTCCCATTTGCGATAGGTTGAAAGGCTCAATCATTTTCATGATTTGATTCAGACAAATTCCGCCACTGCTTGGTGGAGACATCGAAGTGATTTTTAAATTTTTATATTGAAAAGTAATTGGAGTTCGCCATTTGGCATTATAACTGTTTAAATCTTCAATTGTAGAATTTCCGCCTTTTTTAGCCAGAAATGCAACTAACTTTTGAGCTGTTTCTCCTTTGTAAAATTCATCCCGACCGTTTTTCGCAATCCTTTTTAATGTTGCTGCTAATGCAGTATATTTTATGGTGTCATTTTCTTTGTATACTTTCGAAAACAAACTATTCTTACCATTACTTTTTATAAAGGAAGCTCTGTAATAAGCCAAGCTTTCGGCTTGAAATTTAGTGACAACAACGCCTCTTTCTGCCAAAGCAATTACAGGTTTCAGAATTTCATTGATGGGTAAAGAGCCATATTTTTTGTGGACTTCAAATATTCCTGCAATCGTTCCCGGAATTCCCGATGCTAAAGCCGTTGCGGTACTTTTTCCTTCGATTACATTTCCTTTTGTGTCCAAGTACATGTCTTTTGTGGCTGCTAAAGGTGCTTTTTCTCTATAATCGATAGCGCCAGTTTCGCCATTTGCTTTTCTGAAAACCATGAAGCCGCCACCACCTATATTTCCTGCTTGTGGATGTGAAACTGCCAAAGCCAGTTCTGTGGCAACCATCGCATCAAAAGCATTTCCACCTTTTTTCATGATTTCCACTCCAATCTGTGAAGCTTCTTCACGTGCGGAGACAACCATAGCTTTTGAAGTTACTAAGCCCGTTGGTTCTACCGTTTTTTCATTCGATTTACAACCTAAAATGGCAAAGGCGAGTAGGAAAATTATTTTTTTCATAAAGTGGTTATTTTAGTATTCGTAAATAATATTAATTCTTGAAAGAAATTGGTGAATTCATTTTCAAATTCGAGATAAAATTCAGAAAGTTCATTGGTAGCAAACCGCATTTTAGATTCGTTTTTGGTGCGTTGATCCATTTGCGTCAAAATTCGATTAATTCCGTCCACCGTTTGATAACTCACCAGCCAATTGTGTTCAATCATGTAAGGCATCATTCCCTTAGTTCTTTCCGAAAGAATGCTGTGATTATTGTGCAAGGATTGGTAAAAACGGGCTACAAATTCTTCCAATTTTTCATCGGAATACGTATTCCAGTTTTTAGCTAAAAAATGATCGTAAAAAACATCCACAATTACACCTGCATAATGATGGTATTTTTCATGCAGTTTTTTGGTGCTTTGTCTAAAAATGGGATGCGCATCAGTAAAAGTGTCAATGGCACGATGTAAAATGATTCCTTTTTGAACATCAATTGGATAAGTTTCAAAATGTTTCCCACGAATTCCATCGGCCATGAAATTGCCAATTTTTATTAAATCATTATCACCAGAAAGATAGATGTGTGCTAGAAAATTCATTCGCCTAATTTAGGAATTTAAATGATGAATTTTGAATTCTAAATGACTTTTATAAACCGTCAATTATTATATTTGTGAGCAATTTAAAATTTATAATTCAAAAATTAAAATAATAATCAATGACATTAATAAAATCAATATCGGGAATTCGTGGAACAATAGGAGGTAAAGTAGGTGATAACCTGACACCTGTTGATGCAGTTAAATTTGCTTCGGCGTATGGAACTTGGTTGAAAAAATATATTGGTAAAGAAAAAATCACTGTTGTTGTAGGTCGTGATGCCCGTATTTCAGGACCAATGATTCACAATTTAGTGGTAAATACTTTAATCGGTTTAGGAATTGACGTGATTGATTTAGGACTTTCGACAACACCAACTGTTGAAGTGGCTGTTCCTTTAGAAAAAGCCGAAGGCGGAATTATCCTTACCGCTTCACACAATCCAAAACAATGGAATGCCTTGAAATTATTAAATGAAAAAGGAGAATTCCTGAATGGAGAAGAAGGTTTAAAAATTCTTGAAATTGCTGAAGCGGAAGCTTTCGATTTCTCGGATGTGGATGATTTAGGAACCATTATGATTAACGATGCGTACATGGATATTCATATTGATGAAGTCTTGAATTTGCCTTTAGTAGATGTTGATGCGGTGAAAGCAGCTAAATTTAAAGTGGTTGTGGATGGTGTAAATTCTTCGGGAGGAATTATTATTCCAAGATTATTGGAATTAATGGGCGTTGAAGTGGTCGAATTATACTGCGAACCAAACGGACATTTTCCTCATAATCCAGAGCCGTTAAAAGAACATTTGACTGATATATCCGAATTGGTTGTCAAAGAAAAAGCCGATTTAGGAATCGTTGTGGATCCTGATGTAGATCGTTTGGCTTTCATTTGTGAAGACGGAGAAATGTTTGGTGAAGAATATACTTTGGTGGCTTGCGCCGATTATGTTTTGAGTAAAACACCAGGAAATACGGTATCGAATATGTCGTCTTCCCGTGCGTTGCGTGATGTGACTAATTTGCATAACGGAAGTTATGAAGCAAGTGCCGTGGGCGAGGTGAATGTAGTCGAGTTGATGAAAAAGAATAATGCTGTAATAGGAGGAGAAGGAAACGGCGGAATCATTTATCCGGAGCTTCATTACGGTCGTGATAGTTTGGTAGGAGTGGCTTTGTTTTTAACGCATTTGGCTAATAAAAAAATGACGGTTTCTGCTTTACGTGCTTCGTATCCGGAATATTACATGAGCAAAAACAAAATCGAATTGACACCACAAATTGATGTGGATGCTATTCTTGTTGCGATGACGGAAAAATACAAAAATGAAGATATTACAACTATAGACGGTGTGAAGATTGATTTTTCTGAAAATTGGGTTCACTTGAGAAAATCGAATACAGAACCAATTATACGTATATATACGGAAGCGGCTTCGCAAGAAAAAGCAGATGCTTTGGCGCTTAGAATCATTGACGAAATAAAAGCAGTGGCTGGAATATAATCCCGCATTTTTATATAAAACGAACCCTTTCAAAATAGCATTTGAAAGGGTTTTTTCGTTTGAGATATGATGGTCTGACTTTTCGTTTAAATTATGGAAGACAATAATATTAATCCAAAAGGCGTTAGTTTTCGTAGATGATTAAGTACATATAATTTATGTTCAATTAAGATAGTATCAATACTCCTAATTTAAAAAAACTTTGAAAAAAATATTTACATTACTCGCGATTGTTTTGTTCCTCTCAGTAGTATCCTGTTCAAAAGAAGATGATCCCATAGATAATCCGATTGCAGTAAATCCTATAACTAACAAACAACCAACAGGAAGTTCTGCTAACGATTTATTATCGGATAAAAAGTTCAAGAAAATGGTTATTGAAGTAGTGTATGTAACCGGTTTTGAGCCAAGCAATACTGCTATAAATAATTTTATAAACTTTCTTACAGCAAGAACATATAAGCCAAACGGGATTACTGTTGTCAAGCGAGCTATACCTTCGCCTAGAAATTCGCCATATACGAATGAAGAAATTGTAAGTATTGAAGATGCGAACAGAACAAAATACAATAATACTGATGAAATAGCGGTTTGGGCATTTTTTGCGGATGGAAAATCATCAAAAGACACTGACACGTCTGTTATTTTGGGAACGGCTTACAGAAATACTTCTTTTGTAATTTTCCAGCAAACCATTCAAGGTCTTAGTGACAGTCCATTTGAACCCAACAGAAGTTTGTTAGAAACAACAGTAATCACTCATGAGTTCGGGCACATATTAGGATTGACTAATCTTGGCACAGCTTTGCAAAGCAATCACGAAGATGCAGAACATCCAAAACATTGTATTGAAAAAACGTGTTTGATGTATTGGTCATCTGAAATTGGAGGCGGTATTGGAAACATGGTTTCAAGCGGTGCAGCTCCACAATTAGACGCGCAATGTATTGCGGACCTTCGGGCTAATGGAGGGAAGTAATTATTTTGAAGAATAACTTTGGCGCAAAGCTAAGTTTTGCAAGTAGAAAAAATATAAAATTAAAAATCTCCAAAATCATTTGAGTTTGGAGATTTTTTTGTGATTTAACTATTTTTAATATTAAACATAAAACGTGAAAGTAGCAGTTTTAATTCAAATTATTATTTTAGAATCAGGCGTTTATTTACTTTTATTTAAACCAAAAACTAGCATTTTTTATCAAGTAATTTGTTGCTTTTAAGTACTACACGAATTAGCTAAATTAATAGAGAACAGACTATTTTTTTAAGAGTACCGCTTTATTGTATTCATAATTCATCTTGGCAATTGATAGCACCGATATGTCCTGCGGGCATTCCACTTCGCAAGCTTCCGTATTCGAGCAACTTCCAAAACCTTCCGCATCCATCTGGCGAACCATCGCAATGACTCTTTTCGAGGCTTCTAATTGTCCTTGTGGCAGCAAAGAAAGATGTGTCACTTTGGCACTAGTAAACAAGGCCGCACTTGAATTTTTACAAGTCGCCACACACGCGCCACAGCCTATGCATGCGGCAGTATCAAAAGCAGCTTCGCTCTGTTCATAGGTAATGGGAATGCTATTGGCTTCCGGCGCTTGTCCCGTTCCTGCATTAATGTACCCACCCGAAGTAATGATGGCATCAAAAGATTTTCTGTTAATTTTGAGATCTCTCAATATAGGAAATGCAGCTGCCCTAAAAGGTTCTATATAAATGGTATCACCATCTTTGAAACTTCGCATATGCAGCTGGCAGGTGGTGGTATGTTTTAGCGGACCGTGTGCTCTTCCGTTTATCATAATACCGCATTGCCCGCAAATACCTTCCCTGCAGTCATGGTCAAATTCGATAACTCGTTCCCCAAGCTGAATAAGCGATTCATTTAAAAGATCCAGCATTTCTAAGAAAGACATCTGTTCGGATATGCCGTCAATCTCATAATTTACCATTTCTCCTTTTGAGGAAGCATTTAGTTGGCGCCATATTTTTAAAAACAGTTTCATATATACTTTTTTAGGTTCAAATTATTTATAGCTTCGTACGGCAAGTTCCACAGATTCAAACGTAAGCGGCTCTTTATAAAGTTCAGGAGGCTGTTGTGCGCCTTTCCACTCCCAGGCAGAAACATAACAGAAATCACTATCATTCCGTACTGCTTCACCTTCTGTGGTCTGGTATTCTTCTCGGAAATGCGCTCCGCAGGATTCTTCTCTTTGCAGGGCATCGTGACACATCAGTTCAGCCAATTCGATGTAATCCGCTACGCGACCGGCTTTTTCTAATTCGCTGTTTAGCGTGTCATCGCCAGTTATCAGTAGATCTTTTTCGAACGATTCTTTAAGTAATTTTAAAGAAATAATTGCCTCTTCCAGATTTTCTTTACTTCTTGACAATCCACATTTCTCATAAAGTAGCTTCCCTGTTTTTTTATGAAAATAATCCGCTGAGAATTTCCCTTTAGTATTCAAGAAACGGTCCAGTTGTCTTCGGGCGGCTATTTCTGCTTCCGCAAAAGCGGGGTGATCCGTTGTGATTTTGTCTGTTTTTAATTCCCCAGAAAGATAGTTCGGAATCGTGTAAGGTGCTATAAAGTAACCATCAACGCAGGCCTGTAGCAAGGAATTAGCTCCAAGTCTATTTGCGCCATGATCCGAAAAATTAGCTTCTCCAAGTGCGAATAGTCCGGGAATGGTGGTCATCAATTCATAATCGACCCAAAGTCCACCCATAGTAAAATGTGCTGCCGGAGAAATCAGCATTGGTTCTTTGTAAGCATCGATTCCGTTGATTTTTTCATACATCGAAAACAGATTGCTATATTTAGCTTTGATTTTGTCAACGCCTTGAGCAATAATAGCTTTTGAAAAATCGAGATACACTGCATTTTTCATTGCGCCTGCGCCAAAGCCGGCATCGATCCGTTCTTTTGCTGCACGCGAAGAAATATCTCTCGGTGCAAGATTTCCAAAAGCAGGATAGCGACGCTCCAGATAATAGTCACGCTCTTCTTCCGGAATGGAATTGGGTAATCTGTCATCACCCACTTTTTTCGATACCCAGATGCGTCCGTCATTTCGAAGAGATTCTGACATCAAGGTTAGTTTAGACTGATTTTCACCGTGCTGAGGAAGACAAGTAGGATGGAACTGAATCCAACTTACTCCGGCCATGTAAGCGCCTTTTTTGTGTGCACGCCAGATAGCTGATCCATTGCAACCCATAGCTAGTGTAGAAAGATAATAAACCTTGCCATAGCCTCCTGTAGCCAGTACTACCGCATCTGCTTCATGGCGTTCCAGAGTTCCTGTCTCTAAATTCCGAGCGATAATTCCCTTTGCTTTTCCATCAATAACGACTAATTCCACCATTTCATGACGGGTGTGCATCGTTACTTTTCCTGTGTTAACCTGACGCAAAAGAGATTGGTAGGCACCCAATAAAAGTTGTTGCCCCGTTTGCCCGCGAGCATAAAAAGTACGCGATACCTGAACACCTCCAAAAGACCTATTGTTCAGATAGCCACCGTATTCTCTGGCAAAGGGAACACCTTGGGCTACCGCATGGTCAATAAGAGAAGCGGAACATTCAGCAAGACGGTAAACATTAGCTTCTCGAGATCGGAAATCGCCTCCTTTTATCGTGTCATAAAACATTCTAAAAGTGCTGTCACCGTCATTTTTGTAATTTTTGGAAGCGTTAACGCCACCTTGTGCTGCCACAGAATGGGCGCGTCTTGGAGAATCTTGGAAACAAAACGACTTAATATTGTACCCCTGTTCCGCAAGCGAAGCAGCACAGGACGATCCGGCGAGTCCCGTTCCCACTACAATAACGCTGAGCTTGTTTCTATTGGCTGGATTTACCAATTTTGCCTTTGCTTTGTAATTATTCCATTTGTCAGCAAGCGGTCCTTCCGGTATTTTCGAATCTATCTTTTTCATATTATTTAAAATAAATATAAAGTGGTATTGCCATGAAACCTCCGGTAATGGCGATGGAATAAAACCATCCTATTATTTTCACTGCTTTTGCATACTTTGGATGATACAACCCTAGTGTTCGGGATGCACTAAAAAAACCATGCAATAGATGAAAGCCTAATGCCAAGAAGGATATTTCATAAATTATAACATACCATGCTTGAGAAAAGGAACTTACAACAATCTCGTACAAATCTTTGTTACCATTAGCATCAACCGGCAATGCAGTAAACTTGTAGGTGTACCAATAATCCTTGAAATGAACGATGAGGAACAAGAGTAGGATGGTACCCAGAATTCCCATATTTCTGCTGTTCCATGCGCTGGCAAAATTTCTCTTGTCATATTGGTAGCTTTTTCCGTTGGCGGTATTATTTTTTACAGCAATAATTAAAGCATATACCGCATGACCAATAAGCGAAGCATATAATATCCAAGAAATTATCTTGATCAATAAATTACCTGAAAGCATGTGCGAATACCAGTTGAACTGTTCTCTTGCAACATCTTCGGGCAACAATAACTGCAAGTTACCAAGCAGGTGAATCACCAGAAAAAAGCATAGGAAAAGTCCCGTTGAAGCCATGATCAGCTTGTTATTTAACGTGTTTTTCATAGGATCAATAAATTTTCGAATTTATGTTTTAAGGACTTTATTATTTACCAAAGCCCAATTGCTTTCCACCAAAGCCCGCCAGCTACAAACCATACAAGAAGAAATAAAATGCTCATAAAAAAACCTTGTTTCCACCAGTCTTTTAGATCTACATAGGTGCTACCAAAGAAAATAGGAGCAGGTCCATGACCATAATGGGTAAGCGATCCCATTAGCGAAGCACAGGCTCCCAGAAATATTGCTAGCATTGTGCCCGGAATACCCACTGCGATACCCACTGCTAGAAACACAGAATACATCGCGGCAACTTGTGCCGTTGCACTGGCAAACATATAATGACAATAAGAATACACGATTATAATCAAAGGAAAAGCTACTTTCCAGCTAAGTTGTGACAGTTCATCGCCAACCAATTTTCCGAACCAACCTATCAAACCTAACGAATTTAAGTACGATCCCATCATTACCAGAGAAGAGAACCAAACGATGGTATCCCAAGCTCCTTTTTCTGATTTGACATCTTCCCAAGTCAATACGCCGCTCAACAACAGAATGCATAGTCCAATAAGCGCTGCGGTTGTTGCATCGATTGCAAATAAGTTCCCGAATATCCATAGTACTAATAATATGATGAAAGTGGCTACCATCAACCATTCTTTTAAAGAAACCGGTCCCATTTCCTTGAGCTGTTTTGCCGCTATTGCCGGAGCTTCTTTGGTCTCTTTTAATTCAGGTGGATAGGATTTGTACAGAAATAGAGGAATCAGCAAGAAACAGATTAGCCCGGGAACCGATGCCGCAAGTGCCCAGCTTCCCCAAGTAATTTCTACTCCTAAATCGGCAGCAAATTTTTGCGCCATCGGATTGCTCGCGGTAGCTGTCAAGAATAACACAGAAGTAATCATGTTGGCATTATAGCTGCTAAGAGTAAGGAATGCCCCAATTTTCCTATGTGTTTCTGGTTTTTCAGCATAAGATCCCATGTTTGTGGCAATTGATTTCATGATGGGATAAATGACACCTCCAGCTCTGGCTGTGTTACTCGGAATGGCTGGTGCGAGTATAAGGTCAGCCGTATTCAATCCGTAGGCAAGTCCCAACGGGCTTTTGCCAAATATTTTGATAAAGTTGTACGCTATTCTGGTTCCAAGGCCGGTTATTATAAATCCCCTTGCGATAAAAAACGCAAGACCAATCAACCATATGGTAGAATTTCCAAAACCGCTCAAGGCATTAACGATCGATTTTGTAGGATCTCCAGGAGCCAAAACCTGTGTGACTGCGCACAGTGTGATTCCAATAATAGCCATGGTTCCCATAGAAGCCGCTTTTAAAATGATTCCAACAATGGTGGCCACAAAGATTGCGAGGAGATGCCAAGCATTTGGCTGGACGCCTTCTGGAGCTGGAATGAACCAGATAGCTAGTCCTATAACGCAGGTAATTAGACCTGATTTGAAATTGATTTCTTTCATAATAATTGTTTTTAGAATCTTACCTGTAATTGTACGTAGGAAAGGCTGTGTGTATTTGTTGTTGTTAAGGGAATATCTTTATTATAAATATCTAAAGAAACACCCATTTGAAGTGCGGCATAAAAATCATCTGCAAAAATCAGCGATAGATTGGGAATAATTGTCTGTCTGATATTACTGTCTAATTTGTAATTTTCATCAAAATATTCATATCGAGAAGAAAACTCAATTGCTCTTAGCCGTCGGTTCTGGCAATTGTATCGTAAAGTGGGCAGCAGATAAAAACCATGCATTTTGAATTGGTCAAGAGCAGGTTTTACTATTTGGTTTTCATCGGCTTTGCTTGCACTGTAAGCTAAAAAGTTCGTTCCTATCTTTCCTTCCGCCATGATTAAAAGTTGCCATTTATCTGAAAAATCAAATTTACCCGTTAGGTCGGCACCATATGCGTTGCCAATACCGCTTTCGCCAAAGCTACCTCTGGAAACATTGGCTCCTAAAGTCAGACTCTTATTAAAATCAGTCTCCAGTCTCAAATAGGTGTTTTTAGAATTATTGTCATCTGTTTTTTGGTTTTTGTTATTTCCATTATAAGCTCCCGCGTAATAACGTAAGCTCCCGTCAGGAACTATTTTCCCAAAAATAGAAAGTCCCACTTGGAAACTCTGCCATCCATTTTTCCCAAATGCATAATATTGGTTCGAAAAATCAAGTGTGCGTATAATATCTACAGGAACAGCATCTTCAATACCGAAAAAAGGGCGAAATTGTCCTGCCTGAAGGCTGAAGTATTTGCTAACGGTATACTTTATATAGGCATTTTCAAGTACCTTGTTAGAAGGATTATCATTAAATTCGGCAAAATTGGCTAGAACGTTTGCTGAAAAATGATCGTTGATATCAGCTTTTAACATTACTCTTGCTCGTTTCAGCATAAAAGTATTTGTAATGCCATTTGTTGCATCGGGATCGAAATTCTTTCCATTCACATCAGAATCCTTATTTAATGAAAAGACATATCGAGTTTGAAGTACGCCAGCAAAGCTCAATTTTCTCTTGTAAGCCGAATAGTTTTTGATTGTATCCGTTGAGGAAGTGCGGTCTTTTTGTTGCGCTTTCATTGGAAGAATTATAAAAAGGCTCAAAAAAGTCAGTAAGATAATTCTATCCCTTTGTGCAGATCTGGGGCAGCTTAAAATTTTATTAAACATATTTATTATTGCTTTAGTGTAAATATAGTACAAATGACTGACTTAACTTTTGATGCGAGTATGACAATTATCATATCGTTCCGGATAATACCGTTATGGGTTTTATCAGACAAGTTTTATAATATATTTTCTTCTAGATTGAATTTCTTATTATTGATTCATAAGACTATAGTTTTGGTATACATGTAGCAAATAGAAAAGCAATATTTATGATATAATACGATCCTTTATAAATTAAATATCAAAGATCTTTTCTAATTTCTGCTTTTATGCGTAAATAAGCAATAGTTGTTATTTCAATTATAAAACGAATCAAAATCACACTTTTTTAGCTACTTTACATTTGGGTCTTGTTTACGATATTTATTTAAAAATATTAGTCTTAACAAAAATTTGAAAAAGACTATTTGGTAAAAATCAATATCTTTTAATTCAAAGTAGACATACAATGATTACCAAAAATGCGCCAACAAAATTAGAGCCATACGATCCCTAGGAATTTCGCCTTATACAAATGAGGAGATTGTGAGTATTGAAGATGCGAACAGAACAAAATACAATAATGCTGATGAAATAGCAGTTTGGGCCTTTTTTGCAGATGGAAAATCTTCGAAGGATACGGATACCTCTGTTATTCTGGGAACGGCTTATAGAAATACTTCTTTTGTTATTAATGAACAAACGTTTCAAGTTTTAAGTGACAGCCTATTTGAACCCAACAGAAGTTTATTAGAAACCACCGTAATCACTCATGAATTCGGGCATATATTAGGCTTGACCAATCTAGGTGCAGCTTTACAGAGTAACCATGAAGATGCTGAGCATCCTAAACACTATATTGAAAAAACGTGTTTAATGTATTAGTCATCTGAAATAGGAGGAGGAAATGGGAATATGGTTTCCAGTGGTGCAGCTCCCCAACTCGATAGTCAGTGTATTGCTGATCTTCGTGCCAATGGAGGAAAATAAAATTAATATTCTATAATAGATTTGTTCTTTAATAAGAATGCCCAAGTATATTTCTTGGGCATTTTTTATGTTTTTCCAAAGAGAATTAACCTATTATTAGAAAGAGACTTTGTAAATTATTCCAGCGGTGAATCCCCGAGTTAGTCCATCTGGGCGAACCTCTCGAACTAAAAATGGTGTGGCCAGAGATAATTCGATGCTATTTTTAGTATTAATGGTGTACGCGCCAATTATATTTCCGTTAATGGTCAATCCATCAGAGTTTTTTATCGTTTCTCTTTGTCCAAAAGCATTCTCGAAACTATCTTCTCCTAAGTGATAAATAAATAAAACATTGGGTTTAAAAGTGAATTTTTTTGTAGTGGTTTGAAACGTATATGTGGTTCGAAACAAAGCATCTGATTTTCTTTCGAATAAATTAGTGGAAGGAAAATCATCTGTATTTGAGAACTCCCTAAAATAAGAATTCTTGTTGTTATTGAAAACGGGAATTTGGACAGCAGTATTAAAATCCCATTTTTTATAGTTAAGATTCAATCCTGCAATTAAATCAAATGTTCCCAAACTGGATTGGTAATCCAAAGGAAGTGAAAACTCATTTATTTTAAGATTTGAACTCGTAAAAGGGATTTTTAAACCTAAAAGTGAACTCCATTGTGTATGCGATTTTGGTTTCCAATTGTAATTCCCTATCAAAAAAGCATCACCAAAAGCGCCTCGCTGACCAAAGCTTCCACTGGCAACGGAATATGTAATTTTAGAGCTCAAAGATAATCTTTCGTTTATAGTTCTGGTGTAAGTTAGGTACGGTGAGATATAAGTAACATCAGCTTCGCCTGTGCCAAAAATAGCTCCTGCTTCAATTCCATTTTTTGATTCTTTGTCTGTAGTTTGGAAACTGTTTCCAATGGAACAAATTCCAGCATCGCTACATCCTTGTGCATAGGAATTAGAGAACATTCCGAAAGCGATTATTAGCAGTAGTTTTTTCATAAATTAGGTTTTAATTTTGAGATAATTGTGCCACTGCAAATAGATGACTGTATTGCTGGCAATGAATTAGTACATATTTATAGGCAGAAACATTGACTTGGGTTGGAATTGAGTACACAGTAGAAGATGTTAAATTGCCCAGATTCACAAATTCTAGAGGGGTGTCATTTTTTGAAAGGTATACTTTAAGATCGGGCCCGCTTGATACACTAAAATCTTCTAATCGAACTTCGCTTTGATTTCCATTTAAATAAATTTTGGCAGAACCGGTTACCTTAATTCCTGAGGTTGGCATGAAATTACCGGTGGCAAGAGGAGGAGTATTTTCAGGGATTGGTGAAGTTAACTCAACATCACGGGTCAAATCGCCTTCAACTTCACATGAAATTAAAAGCAAGAGTAGAGGCAGTATAAAAATAATTCTTTTCATGGTAAACCTTTTTTAAATTCGCAAATCAAATATAAAAAGAATCAAGATTACTGTTTGTCGGCTACTTTACATTTGAATCATGTTTATTGATTTATTTGATATCAGTATTAACAAAAATTGAAAATGACTATTTAGTAAAAATCAATATCTTTGAACTCAAATTAGACATACAATGATTACCAAAGAAGCGCCAACACAATTAGAGCAATACTTTCAACAGTTTCGCGATAACATAATCGGAATAGATCAAGGGTTTGAATCTCCTTACGGACGAAAACAAATTATTTATACGGATTGGACGGCGAGTGGTCGTTTGTATCGTCCTATTGAAGAAAAATTAATGAATCAATTTGGTCCTTTTGTGGCCAATACGCACACAGAAACCACTGTTTCAGGAACTGCAATGACTAAAGCGTATCATCAGGCGCGTCACATTATTAAACATCATGTCAATGCCAGTACTGATGATGTTTTGATTACTGATGGAACCGGAATGACAGGTGTTGTCAATAAATTCCAACGAATCTTGGGTTTAAAAGTACCTGAAAATTTAAAAAATTTCATCACTATTCCAGCCGAAAAGAAACCAATTGTTTTTATTTCTCACATGGAACATCATTCCAATCAAACGTCATGGTTGGAAACAATTGCTGATGTTGAAGTTATTCCTTCAACGGAAGATGGATTGTTCAGCATAGAAAATCTGGAAATTTTATTAGAAAAATATAAAGAACGACCTTTTAAAATAGCTTCTATTACCTCGTGTTCAAATGTAACGGGAATCAGAACGCCGTATCATAAAGTGGCAAAAATAATGCATCAACATAACGGACTTTGTTTCGTGGATTTTGCTTGTTCAGGACCTTACGTGAAAATCGATATGCATCCTGAAGATGCTGAAAGTTATTTGGATGCCATTTTCTTTTCGCCTCATAAATTCCTGGGCGGACCCGGAACTTGCGGAGTTTTGGTCTTTAATAAAAAATTATACCAAAATTTAGTTCCTGATAATCCTGGTGGAGGAACAGTAAGTTGGACGAATCCTTGGGGAGAACATAAATACATCGATAATATTGAAGATAGGGAAGATGGTGGTACTCCGGGTTTTCTTCAGGTCATAAAAACTGCATTGGCTGTTCAGTTGAAAGAGCAAATGGGAATTGAAAATATCTTAAAAAGAGAGCACGAAATAGTGGATTATATTTTCTCTGAATTAGGAAATATTTCCAATATAAAAATTCTTGCAGGACAGCATCAGAATAGGTTAGGAGTGATTTCTTTTTTTGTGGAAGACTTACATTTTAACTTGGGTGTAAAATTGCTGAATGATAAATTCGGAATTCAAACTCGTGGCGGTTGTAGTTGCGCCGGAACCTACGGACACTTTTTATTACATGTAGATCAGGAAACTTCTCATAAATTGATTGACGAAATTACACTTGGAGATTTAATCAGAAAACCAGGTTGGATCAGGATGTCTATTCATCCAACAACTACAAATGCTGAAATTGAATTTGTTTGTAACGGAATAAAAACATTGGCGGAAAACCATAAAACTTGGGCTTTGGATTATAATTATAATTCGGCTACAAATGAGTTCGTGAATAAGAACGCTCAACCTCTAGAAGATGAATTGGTAAAAAACTGGTTCTCATTATAATAGAATTGAACTTTTAAAAATAAAAAAAATCACTAATTCAAAAGCTTATGTTTTTGAATTAGTGATTTTTTTTAACTGAAAACTGCGATTGAATACTATCTTCTATGTTTCCATCTTTTGTGAGTCCAGAAATAATATTCAGGTGCTTCCCGGATTTGTTTTTCAACTTCTTTTATATAGGCACTCGTAATTCCAAAATTAGGAATCGAGTTAGGATTGTCACTAATTGGGATTATAGTAAGTTCATAATATCCTCTTTTTACCTTTTTGACTTTTGCAAAAACTACGGTCATATCGTATTTTTTGGCTAACATTTCAGGTCCGGTATGCACAGGAACTTCAACGCCCATAAAGCTTTCCCAATGAAATATTCGATCTGCTTTTGGGGATTGATCACTGGCGAGGCCATACACACAATGAATACCATTTTTTTGATTATCGGAAATTAAAGGAATTGTTTTACTAGTTGGTACTAATTCCGTGTTGTATTTAGATCGAATATCCCTTACGAGTTTATCAAAATATTTATTAGCTAATTTTTTATAAACTGCTACTCCTCGGAAAGATATTTTTTGGTTCAGTGTAATCAGCCATTCCCAACTTGCATAGTGGGAGGCGATAAGCATAATGCTTTTTCCTTTTTCTTCATATTCTTTGATGACTTCCAGATTTGTGATTGTGAATCTTTTGTTCATTTCTTCCGATGAAATAGTCATGGTTTTTATCATTTCCATAAACATATCGCATAAATGATGGTATGATTTTTTTTCGATAATAAGACGTTCTTCATCTTTAAGATGCGGCAAAGCAAGAGCTAGATTTGCGCGAACTATTTTTTTTCGATATCCAATAATATGGTAAACTAAAAAATAAACTCCATCTGACAATCCATAAAAAATACGGAATGGCAGTATAGAAACAATCCAAAGAAAGGGGTAAGCAATAATAAAAATAAGGAATTGCATGCAGAATTTTTTATGCAAATATAAGTCAAAAATGTAGACTGATATAAATTTTGACAGCTTACTGCTTCCGTATTTGAGAATGACTATCTTTACAATTCACAATAAATATACTTTATGAATACCGTTTTAATTGCAATAATTGTAGTAAATGTTTTAATTAGTTACAAAGGTTTTAATGACCTTTCTTTTTTTAGAAAATACGAATTCCATATTGGAAGTATTCGTTCAGGAGAACAAATCAGAATGTTATCGTCAGGTTTTCTGCATGCTGACATGACCCATTTGATTTTTAATATGTTGACACTTTGGTTTTTTGCTCCGGTCGTTATTAGTTATTTAGGTGATTTTTCGTTTTTACTGGTTTATTTTGGAAGTTTGATTTTTGGAAGTTTGTTGACGATGGTTTTTCATAAAAATGACTACGGCTATCGGGCAGTAGGTGCTTCTGGAGCTGTAACGGGAGTTTTATATTCGGCAATATTGCTGCAACCTGATATGATGTTGGGAATCTTTTTTATTATTCCAATGCCTGCTTACATTTTTGGAATCCTTTATTTGCTGTATTCCATTTACGGAATGAAAGCTAAGAATGATAATATTGGTCATACGGCGCATTTTGGGGGCGCTGTAGGAGGTTATTTGATTACTTTGCTAAAGGAACCTACTTTATTAGTAGATCATACTTTGATGGTCATATTATTGGCTATTCCAATAGTCATTCTTTTCGTGATGGAAAAAATGGGAAAACTTTAATGGCACAACTTTTGAAAAGGAATTAGTACAAACAATTAATTTATATAAAAATGAAAAAAGCACTATTGATTCTGTCTATTCTATTTGTTTCCATGTCTTATGGACAAGAAGTGAAGCAAATTCCTCAAATAAATGTAAACGGAGAAGGTAAAGTAAAGGTTGTTCCGGATCAAGCTACTATAGCAGTAACTGTTGAGACAAAAGGGAACAATGCTAAAGATGTAAAAAAACAAAATGATGAAAAGATTGATGCTGTTTTAAAGTTTATTAAAAAAATGAACTTGGCACCGGCAGATTATAAAACGCAACGTGTTTCATTGAATCCGCAATACGATTACGAAAAAAAGAAGCACAGCTACAACGCTACTCAAACCATTGAAATTTTATTAAGAGATTTATCAAAATATGATGAATTGATGGAAGGCTTGGTGAATGAAGGAATTAATAGAATTGATGCCGTTACGTTCCAATCTTCGAAATTAGCACAATATCAATCGGAGGCTAGAAAATTAGCGATGAAAGAGGCAAAATTAAAAGCAGAAGATTATGTGTCAGTATTGGGACAAAAAGTGGGTCGTGCGATGACCATATCTGACAATTCACAAACGTATTATCCACAGCCAATGTATGCAGCGATGAAAACAATGGAAAGAAGTGATGCCAGTGAACCAAGAGAAACTCTTGCGGTAGGAGAAATCAATATTACAGCTAATGTTACAGTAAGTTTTATCTTAGAGTAAAGAAGCTAAAAATTGTATTTAAAAAAAAATCCATCTCAGATAAAATGAGATGGATTTTTTTTTGAATAAGCTAAATATAAAATGATGAAAGTATCAATTAGTGTGAATAAAAAAACTCTTCAATTTCTTGAAGAGTTTTAGTGGGGAGAGCAGGATTCGAACCTGCGAAGTTTGCACAGCAGATTTACAGTCTGCCCTCGTTGGCCGCTTGAGTATCTCCCCAAGACTTAACAAGCATTGCTTGTTGTGCTAACCGGGTGCAAATATAAAAACTGTTTTGATGTTTCCAAACTAAATTTGCACTTAATTTTACTATTATTTTTAATGCCTTGGTATTGAATAAAATAAAAAAATCTCCACTAGGGAGATTTTTTTATTTTGTATCGAAGTACGTCTTTATTTTGCCAAAAGTTCTAAAATTTTAGCTCTAAGCGCTTCACCTCTTAAATCTTTTGCGACTACATTTCCTGAAGCATCAAGAATAAAAGTTGCCGGAATAGATTCTACTTTATACTGTGCTGCAATTGGCTCATCCCAAAATTTTAAATTTGAAACATGATTCCAAGTCAATTTATCCTTTGCAATAGCATCTTTCCAGGCTTTAGCATCTTTGTCTAAAGATACTCCAATAATGTTAAGACCTTTTCCGTGTAACTCTTTGTAAAGAGCAACAACATTCGGGTTTTCTTGACGGCATGGTCCACACCACGAGGCCCAAAAATCAACTATTGTTACTTTACCTAAACTTTCTTTTAGAGAAATAGTTTTCCCTTGAGGATTAGGACCTGAAAAATCTGCTCTTCATTTAGCTTCTCCAGCAGGAGCTGGAGCAGCGCCTACAGCAGAAGGAGCTTTCATTTCAGCAAGTTTAGTTTTAATTGCTATACCTGGCTTAGTTTTTTTCAATGATTCATCTAAACCGTTGTAAAGTTTCTCAGATTTTGCAATGTCAGCAGTTGGATCGTTTAACATACCTTGAATGATCAAAGCAGTAATAAACGATTTCGGGTGTGATTCAGCATAAGCAACATATTTTGCTTTTGAAGCAACACCGACTTCTTCTTGAATTTTAGAGAATTCTTGCATCAAATTATTAATCACAACAGTATCTTTAGATTGTTGTGCAGCATTCATGGCTTCCATATTCTTAGTTTGGAAATCCATTAGTTTCTTTTGAACTTTAGTGATTTCTTCATTGAAAGATACGTACTCATCATTATTATACGTACCAGAAACTTTAGATTTTTGAATACTGTCTTTGTTAATAGCGATAGTAACTTCGCCATTTTCTAATATGAAAGGTATTTTAGCCTGTGCTCCTTCTAATTGAATCGTATAAAAAGCAGGCTCTGTAATAGTTCCTTTCATTACAAACTTACCATTTTCAACTTTTACAGTATCTTTTGGTAACATCATTCCTGTTGCATCTTGTGTTTCTAAGATAATCGTTTTACCATTGTCAATTCCTGTTGCAGTTCCTGAAATAAGGTATTCATCTTTGCCAACTTTGTTACAAGAAATTAAAACAACAGCAGCCGAAAGTAATAAAATTATTTTTTTCATTATTAATTAGTTAATTGAGTTAAGTGTGCAAAAGTATTTAAAAAATATAAAATACAAATAATTTTAGAACCTAAATTTTTGTTATAATTTAGTAATAATTATGTATTGTTTTGAGTTAATTATGAAATAATCCACCCTTATTATTATAGTCTTTGGCTGATAGCTAAATTGAATACTATTTAAAAAGTCAAGAGATTTATAGATTACACCAAACAAGATTCGGAAAAAGGATTTTTGAATCGTATTCGAAATAGGATTTTAATTTCAAAAATATCGAAACTTATTATGTTTGGTAGCGGAATTGTTTGTTTCTTGTAAAAAGTAAAGTTGCAGCTTAAGGATGTAAAGCGTTGTAATGCTAAGAAATTATTTACAGTTAAATTACGCTGCTTTGGTTGTGTCTAATTATGACGGATTCAGCATGTTCTATTTCATTTTCTGTAATTCTAATATCTAAGTTTATATCCCTTAGTTCTTTATGAAGAATTGCGCAAGATGAATTTGATTGTAATTTAAAATCAATTTGATTTCTTTGCTCTTTTAATACATCAAGTATTTCTTTTGCTTTTTTATATTGCGACTTGTATATCTTGCAAAAGTCTATCATAATATGTAAGGTAAGTTTGTATAATTTTGAGATGCTAATTTAGTATAATCAAGTTTATTACGCAACATAATTTATTATCTGAATTGCTTAAATGATTTTTTAATTTAATTATCAAATTATTTTAAACAAAAAAAGCATCCTTGATTAGGATGCTTATGTATTCTATCTGTAGAAAATTAATCTTGATTGATCGTTTTTCTCCAAGTAAATGAATTCAAAATGTGTCTTTTTGCAAATCTGCCAGGAGAATCAGCATTGACCATTTTTACATACGTTGCTTTAGGAACACTAATATATTCGTAAACGCTGCCGTTAGAAAAATTAATTATTAATCGTCCTTCAACAAATTTGTAATCTGTAATTGTTGATGTAGAGATTGTTTCAGTATATTCTGGTAAATTTGCTTTTATAGTCTCAGGATTGATGCTCACCAAAAAGTGGTAGGCTTCAATAATTTTTTTACTATTTTCTTCTGCAGCTTTCAATCCATCCTCGTCACCTGAAAATTTATCAGGATGTGATTCTTTCATCGCATTGCGATAAATTGTTTTCAAATCTTTTAGCTCTGCAGTTTTGTCTACATTTAGCAGTTTGCGGTATTCAACTATTTTTTTCATAAATAAGGTAACTACTTGTCTTTTACTATAAAATCAATATAATTTGATTTCAAAATCGACAATTTTTTGCAAAGGTACACTTTTTTTTATTTTTTTGGTTTCAGACCAATAAATTTTAATCAAAAAGTACTTTTTAAAGTTCTTATTTGAATACTACTGAAGTTAAAAAAAGCTATTGTTGCGGCTTATTATTTGCTTTATCGAAGTTTTTAGATTTTTTTGGATATTTGTTATAACTGATATCGCTTGGATTTTCTATGATTGATTTAATAGTAATCCAATCTCCAATAGCATGTTTTTGAGCCATTTTATAGTCTAACAGGTATTCACCACAAAAAAAATTGTTGTTTTCATCTTTTTCCATAATTCCGGTGAAAACACCTTTTTGTAACATTCTTTCTTCAGAAGCTTTAGTCATAATCCGTTTATTTTAATAATTCTAGTTCGCAAAGTTAATCAAATATAGTTTGTCTTGCTATGAATTAGCCTTTCTGATTACCTTTGTATCATGGAAAAAAATTTTCGACCAAATCCCAATTCGTTTAAAAATACGTTCTGTGTTTTTGATGAAGTGGCTATTGAGTCTATAAATGGATTGAAAATTCAATACGACAGTAAATCTGGAAGTAAATATTACTATACAAAAACAGGTATGTATCGCTTATCAAATCATTGGGGCCGCTTGGCTAATAGCAAATGGCGTTTAGAACCTTTGGAACCTGAAACCATATCCAAAATTAAATTGGGTTATGCTTCTTGGGAAAATTTTTATCCCGATAATGCTGTTGAAGAACTATATTATTTAGAAGCAAATTACCAAAACCGAACGGTCAATTACCAACACAAGAATAATCCAAACTACGATAAAAGGGCAATATTAAGAACCAGCTTTGAAACCACTAAACGCATCAAACAAATTCGGAATTTATTCAGTCTTACTTCTTGGGCCAAGTATTTTGAATATGAAGACATAGATGATTTGAGGAAAAAAATTATCCATGAATTAATTTTTACCACTAAAACTTTGGAGGAAATAAAAAAACAATTCATCTAAGGTTTCTAATTCCTGTCTTTTCTGCTATTTATAATTAAGCTTAAACTTTTAATCATTTGAAGCAATTAATATCAAATCGTTTACTGTAAGTGGTTTAGATAGATACCCTAAAATATTGCAGTACGATTTTGATTTGTTTTTATCTTCTACCGCAATGGAAGAACTTACAATATAAACGACTATTTCTTTTGGAAACTTAGGTTTAATCATTCCCATTTCCTCCATGAATTCCCAACCGTCCATTATTGGCATATTGATATCCAATAAAATTATATCCGGAAGGGATTCGTTATTTTCCAAAGCATTATGCAATTCATCAATAGCGTCTTTTCCATTTTTGAAAGAGGAACTCTCTGAAAACATTTCGGATCTTTGAATTATTTTATTAACGATGATTTGGTAAATTGCATCATCGTCTATTATCCAGATTGCTTTTTTTGTCATTGAATATAGATTTTAAATGTAGTGCCAATATTGGGTTCACTTTCTACTGTAATATTTCCTCCCATTGCATCTATTTGATTTTTGGTGATAAATAATCCAATTCCTTTTGAGTCGGAATTGTTTGTAAATGTTTTGTACATCCCGAAAATTTTATCTGCATTTCTGACAAGATCAATTCCTATCCCGTTATCCGAAATTTGTAGAATTTTCATGTCATTCTCCATCAAAAATTTAATTGTTATAATTGGTTTGCGTGATGGATGTCTGTATCTGATTGAATTTGAAATGATATTATAAAGGATGCTTTCCAGATATGCAGGATTGTAATTAATTATAGCTTCATCGGGTATTTCTGTTAAAATCGTAACTTCATTGGTTGTGATTTGTTCCGAAAGTACATTTTTTACTGTTGTAATGTAATGCTCTAAATTTAAAGGTTCCGATACTAAACCAATATTTGTTCTAATGTTAATGACTTCGTTTAAATGAAGCATGGTTTCGTTTAACGAACAGGAAACTGTTTTTAATAACTCCATCATTTGTTCTCTTTCTTCTTCAGTTTCCGAGGATTCAATCAAAGTTACAATAGAGGAAATATTACTGGTATGCGATCTTAGATTATGAGAAACGATATAGGAGAAATTTAGTAGTCTTTTATTTTGTTCGGTAACCAGGTTGAAGGAGTTATTCAGTTCCTTTTCAGCTTCTTTTGTTTTAGTGATATCAATCATGATACCTCGCAAACTTTTTGTTTTGCCATTTTCAATGACAACATTTACGATGTCACGGAGCCAAACTAAGGTTCCATTTTTGGCGACCATTCTATACTCAAAATCATGGTCTGCCTTCTCATTAGTTTTTATCCTGCAATAATTCTGAACCCATTCAGTATCTTCTACATAAATATGGTCTAGCCAAAAAGTAGGACTTTCGAGCCATTCTTCAGGGCTGTAACCTAATATATTCTGTACTTTCTGACTGATAAAATTAAAATTAAAAGTTACTGCGTCACATTCCCAAACAATCCCATCAATTGTATTAATCAAGGATTCCATTCTTTGATTTGTTTCAAGAATAATCTTTTCTACAGCTTTCCTGTCAGTAGTATCTTCGGTAGAAACTATAATTCTTGCTAATGAATTTTTATATCCTTGGATTGTATTCCAACGCAAATTTATATTACGATATTCTCCCTCTGAATTTTTTATA
Source organism: Flavobacterium petrolei (assembly GCF_003314435.2). GTDB lineage: Bacteria > Bacteroidota > Bacteroidia > Flavobacteriales > Flavobacteriaceae > Flavobacterium > Flavobacterium petrolei. The sequence goes on from NZ_QNVY02000002.1 coordinate 218,115, forward strand.
ATCGTATCTAAAATAAATTTATTTTCACCTTGAGTTATTGCAATAAGATGCTCGGTAAAACAATATAATGCCTTGTTGTTGAATAAATTAGATTTTGTTTGGATTAAATCTTCTTTAGTCTTAACCTTATGTAGTTTAAGGCAGGCTTTGTTTGCATCAATTAATTTAACTAACGAATGGGATTTATCAACAATATTTGGATTTTTTTCAAAGTAGTTTCTAACAACTTCTATATCTTCATGCATTAAATTAAGTTCTTCAAGGTATTTTTTAACATTAGAAAAATCTTCTTCTCTTAATGGTAAAGGCGAATCATCAAATAAACTTTTAAATCGAATTTCACTTTTTTTGATTAATTCTTCAGCTTCTTTTTTTAAAGTAATATCTTCAATAATTGAAATAGCAGTAATTTGTTTGTTTTTTCTGTCTATTATTGGTGTAACCGTCAAATTGACCCAAATAATTTTTCCATGGTTTGTGTAATATCTTTTTTCCATGGAATATTCATTGATTATTCCATTTTTCAGTTTGCTTACATATATTAAATCTGTTTCAAGATCGTCAGGATGAGTTATGGACTGAAAATTTTTTTGTTTAATTTCGCTTTGAGTATAGCCCAAAAGGTCACAAAATTTATTATTTACTTCCAAAAAAGTCCCTGTAGAAAGATCTACACTAGCAATCCCAATTGCTGCTTGATCAAAAATAATTTTAAACTTGATTTCAGAATTCAATAATTTAGTAGCTTGTGCGGTAACTAAAGATTGCAATTCTTCGGGTGTTTTTACAAGAAAATAAATTAGGATACCAAAAAGTCCAGCAAGAATAATTCCAATAATCCCAGGAATTATAATTTGGAAATATATATAATTGTTGTTTTTTGAGATCAAAAATAACTTCCAGTCGCCATCAGGGATTGTTCTGATGATGCTGTATTTTTTTGAGAAATCAGTTTGATTGGGTAGGTAAAAGATTTCTTTTTGTTTCTCAACATCATATTTTGAAAATTGGAAGTAATACTTTGAATCATCTACATTTTTGATCCCCGAGGCCTTTAAAAAAGTTTCTAATTTGATGATAACAGCAGAAAAACCCCAGAATTTATTATTTTGAAAAACCGGAAACCTCCCAACAATGCCTACTCCGCCTTGTTTTAGTTCAAAAGGACCAGCAAAATACATCTTTTTTTTAGCGATTGATTTTAAAGCTTCTGTCTTAAGGTTCTGTTCAGTTAAAATATTTAAATTTAAAGCGGGTTCATTACCTTTCAATGGATGAATATACTTAATTATGCCATCTGGAACCAATTGGACCGTACTAATATTTGCATTTGATTCCATTAATTTTTCACTCACGTAGTCAAAATTTTCAGGAATGCCTTTATCATTTATTGTTAGTGCCAGCGTTAAAGTGGTCGTATAACAGTTTTTTAGCGCTTGTTCTATATTTTGATGAACAACATTCAAAATGTTATTCATTTCACGTTGCTCATCTTCTTTTATTAGTTTGTATTGCTGTAAGAGTATAAAACCTACAACATAACTTAAAAATAGGAATACTACAAAACCAGTTGTTTTCGGCCTTCTTAAGAACCATCTGATGAATTTAGGATATTTTTTTTCAGACTTCATTTAATTTATTAGTAGGTTTGGGCGGCAATTTGGTTCAAAAAATAAATATATAAAAAATAAATATATGACCATACTTATTTGTGAATTATAGTTTTATTCTCAGTTAATAGTTTTTAAAATACTTTTTAATGAATCTGTGAAGTAGGCAAACTTTTGTTAAAACTCATAATTTAAGCCTTAATGGTTTTAAAATAAATATTTTTTTATTCTCCAAATATTTAATTACCAAATCATAGCTTCAATTTTAAACAAGAAAGAAACTAACAAACTAAATGAATATAATTTCGATAATAAATCCGAACTTTGCTGCGGTTTTCGAATCTAATACGTGATTTGATTATTTAAAAATAAACACATGAGCAGAAATAACGAAAGAAATATCAAAAAGCATAATGATAAGTTGCATAAAGCACAAGATAAAGCCAAACAAGCCGTGCTATTGCGCAAGGAAAAACTAAAACAAATTACTAAAAAGTTCAATGAAGATAAGGCTTCAGAAGAATAAAATATACATTCATATCATGAAAAAAAATAGATTTGACGAAGTAAAAAGTGGTGTTCAGGAAATAATTGATTTTATAGCACAGAAAAATGCCAAAGAGGCCAACAACAAATTAGCAGAAGTTAGCGAAGAATTGGATGAATTACTCGATTTTGCAGAGGAAGATGAAGATCTAGTGGAAATTAGTCGCTATCAGGTATTATTGAATCAGCTGCATCAACGAATAGTAGGACTTAATGGTCAGGCAACGGAATCTCTTTAAACGATTATTATCAAAAATAATGACAAATAAGTGTTATTGCGGTTCAAATATAATTTTTCAGGATTGTTGCGAACCGATTATAAAAGGCATTCAAAAAGCGACAACAGCTCAATGCTTGATGCGTTCCAGATATTCTGCTTATGCAACACATCAGGCAGATTATTTGATGGAAACCACTCATATTCCAGAACGGAAATACTATTCGAAATCCGAAATTTTAAATTGGGCAACCAACAATCATTGGCTTCAATTAGAGATTGTTAATGCTACAGAAAATACGGTTGAATTCAAAGCTTATTTTTTAGACAGCAAACTTCAAAAACAAATTCATCATGAACTTTCGACTTTCAAATTCGAAAATGGAAGTTGGTTCTATGTTGATGGACAATTTTTTAATTAGCTTCAGAGTATCCTTTTCACAGTATTGTTTTAACTAAAAATTAATAAACGTTTGTACAGAGTACATTTTTTATTAATGTAATTTTATTGTCTATGAAAAATGACAATAAAAAAGGATTTTATTTCAAGCAATACGAAGCCCCATTTCAATCTCCGTTTGATAAACTCTTTGGTATTTTCAAAGAGTTAATTACGCACACTTCGGGAGATTTTGATGAAGCAATCGATTGGTTGCGGGAATTAGATAAAGAATATAAACTCACCGATGAACACTACACAATCGATGATTTTATCGAAGATTTAAAGAAAAAAGGATACATCCGCGACGAACTCAAAGAGGATGGAACTTCGGGAATTGGAATTACTGCTAAGACGGAGCGCGCCATTAGACAACAAGCTTTAGATAACATTTTTGGTAATCTAAAACGTTCCGGAAGCGGGAATCACAAAACGAAGCATTCCGGAAATGGAGATGAACACACCGGTGAATTTCGGGAATTTCATTTTGGTGACGGACTCGAACGAATTTCATTGACCGAAAGTTTACGTAACGCCCAAATCAACAATGGAGTAGCGGATTTTATGTTGACCGAAAATGATTTGGTTGTCGAAGAAACACAGTATAAATCGCAGATGAGTACGGTTTTGATGATTGACATCAGTCACAGTATGATTTTGTACGGCGAAGATAGAATCACTCCTGCCAAAAAAGTAGCAATGGCTCTAGCTGAATTGATTACGACCCGTTATCCAAAAGATACTTTAGATATTTTAGTTTTTGGTAATGATGCTTGGACGATTGCAATTCGGGATTTACCGTATTTAAAAGTGGGTCCTTATCATACGAATACGGTTGCTGGTTTACAATTAGCCATGGATATTTTGCGCCGAAAACGGAATACCAACAAACAAATCTTCATGATTACCGATGGAAAACCGAGCTGTGTTCGCGAAAAAGACGGTTCCTATTACATGAACAGTAACGGGCTCGACGAATACATCGTTGATAAATGCTACAATCAGGCGCAACAAGCCCGAAAATTGCACATTCCAATCACTACTTTTATGATTGCAAATGATCCGTATCTGCAAAAATTCGTAAATAAATTCACGGAATCAAATCAGGGTAAAGCATTTTATACCGGATTAAAAGGACTGGGCGAAATGATTTTTGAGGATTATGAAACCAATCGAAAGAAGAGAATTAAATAAGTGATCAATATTCAGATTTTAGTGTTTAGTTGATCCAATAAATAACAATAAAGTAAAAAAATGAAAATAGAAAATATAAAAACACTCGGAGAATTAAAAAAATCAGGTTATGAAAGCAAAGGCATTAAAGATGAATTGCGTTCTAATCTTAGAGAAAAAATAAAATCTGGAAAACCAACATTCGATGGCGTTCATGGTTTTGAAAACACCGTAATTCCGGAATTAGAGCGTGCTATTTTATCACGTCACAACATCAATTTGTTAGGTCTTCGTGGTCAAGCCAAAACCAGATTGGCACGTAAAATGATTGAATTGTTAGATGAGTACATTCCATTTGTGACGGGTTCCGAAATTAATGATGATCCGTTGCAACCGATTTCACGTTTTGCAAAAGACATTATTGAAACCAAAGGCGATGAAACTCCAATTTCTTGGTTGCACAGAAGCGAGCGTTTTTTCGAAAAATTAGCTACGCCGGATGTTACCGTTGCTGATTTAATAGGTGATGTCGATCCAATAAAAGCAGCCAATTTAAAATTGTCTTATGCAGATGATCGTGTGATACATTTTGGGATGATTCCAAGAGCGAATCGTTGTATTTTTGTAATCAATGAATTACCTGATTTACAAGCGAGAATCCAAGTAGCATTGTTTAATATTTTGCAGGAAGGCGATATTCAAATTCGTGGATTCAAATTAAGAATGCCGCTCGATATGCAATTTGTTTTTACGGCAAATCCAGAAGATTATACGAATCGTGGTAGTATTGTAACGCCATTAAAAGACAGAATAGGTTCTCAAATCTTGACGCATTACCCAGAAACCATTAAAATTGCCAGAACAATTACAGAACAGGAAGCAAAACTGGATGCAACGCAAAATGATATGGTTTACGTGCCGTCATTAGCAAGGGATTTGTTGGAACAAATCAGTTTTGAAGCTAGAGAAAGCGAATATATTGATAACAAAAGCGGTGTAAGTGCGCGATTGAGCATAACCGCTTTTGAGAATTTATTAAGTACTGCAGAAAGAAGGGCTTTGAAGTCCGGAGCTGACAAAACAACTTTGCGTTTGTCTGATTTTATGGGAATTATTCCTGCTATTACTGGAAAAGTCGAATTGGTTTATGAAGGAGAGCAGGAGGGAGCTGCCGCTGTAGCACAACATTTATTAGGTGACGCAATTCATACTTTTTTTCCTGCTTATTTTCCAAAAATTGAAAAATTAGAGAAAGAAGGCGTAAAAAATGCCTATACGGATATCATCGAATGGTTTTTTGCCGAAAGCGGTTTTGAATTATTAGACGATTGTTCTGATGAAGAATACGAAAGAATCCTAGGAAGTATTGTTCCACTTGAAATTTTAATCAAAAAATACCAACCTCAACTGGAAAATGAAGATAAATTTTTCATGAAGGAATTTATTCTTTGGGGATTGGTTGAATATAAAAAACTGAGCAAAGACCGCTTTTCCGAGGGCTATCAGTTCAAGGATATTTACGGTAGCTTTATCAGTAAACTATAAATAATAAGCGATTTTATCGTAAAAGTCATTTGAGAAATTATCAAATTATAATTTCTCAAATGACTTTTTATATTATAAAAGGAATGAATAAAATTAAACTAACTAATATAATTCCAAATGTTCTTCTTTTTGGTCATTTCGATAAAAACAGCTCTTAAAGATGCGTGTTCCGGTTTTTGCATACCTGCATCTTCTTTTAGAAGTTTTAAAGCATAATTTCTGGCTAAAGCCAAAGTATCTCGGTCTCGAACTAAATCGGCAATTTGAAGATTAAGCACGCCGCTTTGTTGCGTTCCCATTAAATCACCGGGACCACGAAGCTTTAAGTCGACTTCGGCAATTTCAAAACCATCGTTCGTTCGCACCATCGTTTCCATTCTGGTTTTACTGTCTGAACTCAATTTATGGCTCGTCATCAGAATACAATAACTTTGCTCTGCACCACGACCCACACGACCGCGAAGCTGATGGAGTTGCGATAATCCAAAACGTTCCGCGCTTTCGATGATCATCACACTTGCGTTAGGAACATTCACGCCAACTTCAATTACAGTTGTAGCTACCATAATATTGGTTTTCCCTTCCGAAAAACGTTTCATTTCAGCATCTTTTTCTGCTGGTTTCATCTTTCCGTGAAGGATTGAAATCGAATACTGTGGCAATGGAAAATCTCTGGAAACACTTTCGTAGCCGTCCATTAAATCTTTGAAATCCATTTTTTCTGATTCTTGAATGAGCGGATACACAATATAGATTTGGCGACCCAAAGCGATTTCATCCCGAAGGAATTTCCAAACCTTCAATCTGTTGCTGTCAAATCGGTGTACGGTTTGAATCGGTTTTCGTCCTGGAGGCAATTCATCAATCACTGAGATGTCTAAATCGCCATACAAACTCATCGCCAAAGTTCGCGGAATAGGCGTGGCGGTCATTACCAAAACGTGTGGAGGAATCACATTTTTCTTCCACAATTTAGAGCGTTGCTCTACGCCAAAACGGTGTTGTTCATCAATCACGGCCAGTCCTAAATTCTTAAATTTTACTTTGTCTTCTAGTAAAGCATGCGTTCCGATGATAATGTGTAACGTTCCGTTTTCCAGTTCTTCATGGATAATTCTACGTTGTGCTATTTTGGTGGAACCCGTTAGGATTCGGATATTTATATTTAGCGTTTGTGCCAATTCAGACAAACCAATGAAATGCTGATTTGCCAAGATTTCCGTGGGCGCCATCAAGCACGCTTGAAAGCCATTATCAAGTGCCAAAAGCATGCTCATAAACGCTACAATTGTTTTCCCGGAACCTACATCGCCTTGCAACAATCGGTTCATTTGGGCGTTGCTTCCCATGTCCGTCCGTATTTCTTTGATGACCCTTTTTTGGGCGTTAGTCAATTGAAAAGGCAAATGATGCTGATAAAAATCATTGAAATATTCTCCTACGGTTGCAAACGGATGTCCTTTTATTTTATGTTTTCGGATGAGATTCTTTGTGATTAATTGCAACTGAATAAAGAATAATTCTTCAAATATTAATCGGAATTTGGCTTTCGCCAAAACGTCTGCACTTTTTGGAAAATGGATATTGAATAAAGCCGCTTTTTTAGGAATCAGCTTTAATTCGTTGATTAAATAATCCGGTAAAGTTTCCGTGAATAACGCTTGCGTTTCCAAAAACAATTGCTGCATCAATTTATTAATCACTCGGTTTGAAATCCCGCGATTTGTCAAGGTTTCGGTAGAAGGATAGACTGGTTGCATGGCTGAACGAAGACTTTTTTCATGCTCGCTCATCAACTCAATTTCCGGATGCGCCATATTAAAGGTGCTCCCAAAAGAAGTGCATTTTCCGAAAATCACACACATTTCGTTCAACTTTAAACTCTCCCGAATCCACTTGTGACCTTGAAACCAAACGAGTTCCATTTGACCTGTATCATCCACAAAAGTCGCTACCAATCGTTTCTGGTTTTTGCCAAATTCCACAGTTTTGATATTGATGATTTTACCGATAATCTGAACTTCGGCAATGTTGTTTTGCAGTTCGTTAATTTTATAATACCGTGTCCGGTCAATGTATCTGTTTGGAAAAAAATTAACTAAATCCTGATACTTATAAATTCCCAATTCCTTACGCAGTAATTCGCCCCGATTGGGACCAACGCCTTTGAGGTATTCTATTTGAGTAAGTAGGAGGTTTTGCATTTAGATTTTTTTGGACTCGGATAAAACGGATTTGCAAAAGCAAAAACGCGGATAAAAACGGATTTTTAGTTTGATGAAGCGAAGATAGTTTTTTGTTTGGTAAATCGAAAATAGAGCAAAGGCAAAAAAATATTCTTGTTGCAGCGTCATTCACACAAGGAATTGCAACGTGGTGCTGTACTACCTTTTTTTAGTAACCGTTATCGCTATGCATTACAAGCTTTGCGGCACAAAACTTTTTTTCTCTCAAAGACTTTTCTTTGCCATCAAGGATAAATACGTAAAAGTATACATTCCATATCCTGTTGCTGATTATTTTTAAAACCATTTGCAATCAAGGTCTTCAAAAGGAGGTTGTTGTGCATTATGACTCAAATGTTAAAATAATATTAATTGTAAACAATTAAATTGTGTGCAATTTATTTAACTGATATCTTTGTATCATTAAAACTAGAACATGAAAAAGCAACAAATTTTAAGTCAGCAAGTTTGCTTTCCTATTTATGCTTTTGCAAAGGAAATTATCAATCAATACCGACCTTTATTAGATGCGATTGAATTGACCTATCCCCAGTACTTAGTAATGCTAGTCCTGTGGGAATTTGAGTCACAAACCGTAAATCAATTAGGTGAAAAGTTAAAACTAGATAGTGGTACACTAACACCTTTGCTTAAACGTATGGAATCAAAATTATTGGTAACACGCACTAGGAGTAGCAGTGATGAGCGTATTGTAAACATTGCCTTGACGCAAAATGGTAAAGCTTTGCAAATAAAAGCAGCAAATGTTCCCGCACAACTAATCGAAGCCATGAATGTAACGGTAGAAGAGTTACAGGAGTTAAAAAACATTATTTCAAAAATTTCAAATAAAAATAATAAAAAATGAAAACAATATACAATACTAAAGCAACTGCCCTAGGAGGCAGAAATGGACAAGTAAAAAGTGAAAACGGAATTTTAGACTTGGCTGTTCAATATCCAAAAGCCTTAGGCGGAGCAACCGATGATTTTGCGAATCCCGAAATGTTATTCGCAGCAGGTTATGCCGCTTGTTTTGATAGTGCACTCAATTTAGTAATTAAAAAAGAAAAAATCGAAACTGGTGAAACAAGCGTAAGTGCCACGGTGGGAATTGGTCCAAACACAACTGGAGGATTTGCTCTCGAAGCTGCTTTACATGCCAATATTCCGGGTGTGACACTAGATATTGCTCAGGATTTAATAGAAAAAGCACATCAGGTTTGTCCGTATTCTAATGCTACTAGAGGAAATATGGAAGTGACATTAACGGTATCAAATGACGAGGTTCAAAACTAAAAAAAGATAAAAAAATGGCTTTAATTGAGGATTTAAATTGGAGACATGCTGTAAAAGCATACAATCCTACAAAAAAAGTAAGCAAGGACAAAATTGATAAGATTATCGAGGCTGCTCGTTTGGCACCAACCTCTTCAGGTTTACAACCTTTTCAGGTTTTGGTTGTCGAAAATCAAGAGTTGAAAGAAAAATTAGTACAAGGTGCTCTTAATCCAGAATGCATGCGCAATTGTTCTCATGTAATTATTTTTGCAGGATGGGATCGTTACACAGCAGAACGAATTGATAAAGTATACGATTTTACTACTACTGAACGCGGATTGCCACAAGGTCGCTTTAATAGTTATACCGATATGTTGAAGAAAATTTATTTGGGACAAGCACCTGAGGAGAACTTTGCGCACATTGCCAGACAAACTTATATTGCATTAGGATTGGCATTGGCTCAAGCTGCAGAGTTAAAAGTTGACAGTACACCTGTTGAAGGATTTGAAAACAGTGTAGTAGATGAAATACTAGAATTAGACAAATTAGGGCTAAAAAGTGTTTCACTAATGTACGTTGGTTATGCTGATACTCCAAACGACTGGATTGCTCCTATGAAAAAAGTAAGAGTACCAACCGAAGAGTTTGTAGTAGCGTACAAGTAAAATAATGTATTAAGTTCTGTCATACAATACTATAGTATGGCTACTAACAAAAAGCCTAAATCAAAATCATATTTTGTTTTAGGCTTTTTTTGTATTTACGGGATACCGTATGGGGCATTCACGAAGGATTGGTATATTTGGAATCCAACAATTAAATTATTTTAAATTCCATGCGAAATAAAATTATCTTGCTAATAGCTATTTGTTTCCTGACTTTAGAGGTGAGCGCTCTATGATGTAGACAAGTAAAAGAAATTCTATCACTGTGGAACATTCAGATGGAACAACAGCGATATACAATGGATTTAAAAAAAATCTAATATTTGTAAAATTAGGTCAAACCGTCTATCCTCAAACTGAGTTAGGAGTAATAGAAGAATTCAATCCAGGTGTTTATCGAGCAGATTTTTTATTTTTTATTGGTCCGACAAAGAAATTAATACAGCATCCAAACAATTTTTTCAAAATTACCTTTCTAAATATACCTATTTAGCTCCCTATTCTGTTACTGAAAGTGGTGTCGCACAAATCGTGTAAAACAATGACTATGAGTTACTTTACACTGAAGAACAGCTAACTCTTGAATTCAGTCGATCTGAAAAGAAAAAACACTTAAAAAATCCAACCTTATTTCGTTAAATATAAAATATAAGATCAAAAAAACAACAAAAGAAGCAATGTTCTTTTGTTGTCATTGAGGTTAGTTACTTTTGCTTTAAATAATAGTTTGAAATACAAATGGTTTCTTGATGTTACCTACAAATAAATCGCTTAATAGATGAATCCAACAATAACTAGACTCACTGAAAAAAAATGTATTGGTCTGAACCAAAACATGTCCTATGCTGATTATAAAGCGCAAGAAATTTGGAAACGTTTTATGCCAAGGCGCAATGAAATCAAAAATAGAGTAGGTCTTGATTATCTATCCATTCAGGTATTTGGGAACTCGTATTGGAATACTTTTAATGCAGAAAATACTTTTCAGAAATGGGCCGCGGTCGAGGTAAGTGTTTTAGAAGACATTCCCTCCGAAATGGACATATTAATTATTCCAGCTGGCTTGTATGCTGTATTTGTGTACAAAGGAGATGGATCAACGGCACCCTCTTTCTTTGAATCGATTTATAGCAGTTGGTTGCCAAATTCTATTTATGAATTGGCAGATCGTCCGCATTTTGAAATTCTTGGAGAAAAATATCAAAAAAACAATCCCAATTCTGAGGAGGAAGTATGGATTCCAATTCAATTTAAATAAGAGTTTAGCATCATTAATTGTTATTTCAAAAAGCAATTTGGAATATTGAGTTGCTGAACCTATTGTTTATCCTAAATAGATAATACATTTGCAAAAAAAGAATTAAATCATGACAACTCATCTCGCATTACTTCGTGGTATCAATGTTTCCGGTCACAGTATGATAAAAATGGAGGCGTTAAAAACGACTTTGGAAGCCATTGGTTTTCAAAATGTTCAAACGTATATTCAATCCGGAAATGTTTTCGTAGACACTGAGGAGGAGAATCCTGCAGCTGTTGGTTTCAAAATAAAGCAGGAAATTTTCAAGGCTTTTGGTCATGAAGTACCAGTTGTGGTTATTGGTTCTACAGATTTGGAAGCATGTTTCAAGAATAATCCTTTCTTGAAGGAAATAGACATTGATACTAAGAAGTTATATGTGGCTTTCATTTCGACTACTTTGCAGAGCAACAGTATGAATGATTTAAAAATTAGTCAATTCAAACCGGATGAAGCCAGTATTGATGGCAACAGAATTTTTATAAAATATGCTGTTGGCGCCGGAAAAACCAGATTCGATCAAAAATATATCGAGAAAAAACTGAATGTTATTGCAACAATTCGCAATTGGAATACAGTTACGCAACTGCTTAAAATGTACGAGTAAAGATAATAAGACTTAAGTCTGTTTTGACCGCTAATTTGCTAATTTTTAAATGTTATCATCCATTTGAAAATTGCGAATTGGCGGTGTTTTTTTAGAGTCAAAACAAGGATGTTTCAGAAACTATTTTAACTTTTTTTATTTTAGAAAAAAATAATTATAATTTGACGCAACCTTTTGTAAGAAGTAGCGTCTTAAGAATATCTATAAAATCTGATACATGAAAATACTAATCATTTTTGTTGTTTTCCTTACTATTTTCAGTTCCTGTTCTAAAGATGATGGTGTAACAATAGATAACAGTGGTTATTATGGAAAATGGACTTTGGTTGCGATGTCGGGTTCTATTCCTAATTCTGAAACTACAGGCGCAGCAATGGCTTGGCAAGAATTTTATTTGTTCAATACCAATGGAACTTTTACAAAATCCAGAGAGGAAAATTCTGTAAAAACAACACTTTCGGGAACTTATACGACCACAACTCAATCTGACGGAATATTTTTTGAATTAACATATCCCAATGACAGCGAAATTATAGGAAGCTGTTATGGAAACCAAAAAGAAGTACTGTTTTTGAATGCCAATAATTCTTTGTCCAGTACATGGAGCTATTGCGATGGTCCCGGATTAGAATATGAAAAGTAAATTATAAGTGCTTATTGAACATTTTCATAAGGTTTAGTTTTGGTTAATTTTAGGATTATGAAGCACTTTTGCTAAAGAGTACTCAGAAGTTGAAAAACTTTTGATGCTCTTTTTCTATTTTAAAGCCCTAACTATAAAAAATGAAATCAATCCTAAAGCGATGAATTTAGTAGCCACTAAATAGATTATTTCCTAACCAAATCACAATACCAAAATCCATAATCAAGAGCATCAGAAGCGCTCGTATTACAAGCGGTATCGGATGAATCTTCTTTTTCGGGCTTTTCATATTTTCGATACACGACTTCACCAATTTCAAAATCAATTGGTTTCGAAAAAATAGGTCCGTCAAATGTGAAGGTGTGGAATTCACCGTTTTCGCCACAAACATCTACATTCTCAGGTAAATCATTGATGAAATTCTGGTCAATAACACGACCAACAAAGCTTTTATCCAAAAAACGTTCATTGACACAAACTACAATTGTTTTAAAACCTAAACTGATAAACTCTTGAATAATTTCATGAGTTGGGATCTTCCAAAGCGGAAAAACACCTTCAAAACCTATTTCGGCTAATTTATCTTCACGGTATTTACGTAAATCTTCCAGAAAAATATCTCCGAAAATAGAATGGGTTACGCCTTGTTTTTTTAGTTTATCCAATGTTTTGCGCATCACATTTTCGTATACTTCCATCTTGGGCATTTCAGGGATTTGCATAATTTCAAGCGGCAATCCAATGCTTTCGGCCTGTTGCTGCAATAATTCTATTCGCACGCCATGCATCGAAATACGCTGATGTTGTTGGTTCACACTAGTCAATAAACATGCAATTTCAATTTCTGGATTTTGTAGGGCTTTGTATAAGGCAAGTGCAGAATCTTTTCCGCTGCTCCAATTAAATAAGGCTTTCTTTTTCAATGTAATTATCTTCTGATTTTCTGGAGGTAAACTTACAAAATTACTCGGATTAGTTGGGGAAACGTTTGTAACTTTGAAAATCTCAGTTTTAACCTTTGAAATTCATGAAATACCTTTTTCTCTTAATATCTGCCATCACTTTTGCGCAACAAACTAAATTTGTCGATTTTAAATCTGTTCGTGGACAGATAACAATTAATTCTAAGGCTAAATCTGTTAGCGGAGCAGTCAGTTATTGGTTTACTGTTGTAAAAGAAACAGATACCATTAAAATTGACGCGCAAAATATGGATTTTTCTGATGTAGAATTAAATCAGAAAAAAATTCAATTTACTACAAATGGAAAGCAAATTGTATTGATTTCACATTTCAAAAAAGGAAAAAATAATGTTAGTTTTAATTATTTTGCCAAACCAAAGCAAGCCTTGTATTTTGTTGGTTCTGAAGAAAAAGATAATGTGCAAATTTGGACGCAGGGACAAGGAAAAAACACCAGCAATTGGCTGCCAAGTTTTGATGATGTCAATGAGAAATTGATTTTTAGTTTGGAAGTAGTAGTTGATTCAAAATACCAAGTAATTTCTAACGGAATTTTAAAAAGTAAGGTTAATAATGATTCAATGACCTATTGGAGATTCAACATGCAAAAACCGATGAGTTCTTATTTACTAATGCTTGGCATCGGGAAATTTGAAAAACAAATACAGCAATCAAATTCGGGAATTCCTTTAGAAATGTATTTGGAACCAAAAGACGCAACTAAATTTGAACCAACGTATCGTGATTCTAAAAGAATGTTTGATTTCTTAGAAAAGGAAATAGGAGTAAAGTATCCTTGGGAAATTTATAAACAAGCGCCTGTTCGGGATTTCTTGTACGCCGGAATGGAAAATACATCAGCAACGCTTTTCAACACGCGTTATGTGGTCGATTCTACAGGTTTTGAGGACAGAAGTTACACAAATGTAAATGCACATGAATTAGCGCATCAGTGGTTTGGAAATTTAGTCACTGCCGAAAGCGGAAAACACCATTGGTTGCAGGAAGGTTTCGCGACCTATTATGCGCTGCTGGCCGAAAAGGAAATTTATGGAGAAGATTATTTTTATTCGAAATTATATGAGTCGGCATCACAATTAAAATACGCCTCCCGAACGGATACCATTCCTGTTTTGAATGCCAAAGCAAGTTCGCTGACTTTTTATCAAAAAGGCGCTTGGGCACTTTTTGTTTTACATGAAGAAATAGGCGATAAGGCGTTTAAAAAAGCGGTAAAAAACTATTTGAAAAAACATGCGTTTCAGAATGTGAATACTCAAGATTTCTTTGCTGAAATCAAAAAAGTATCAGATTATGATTTAGATAATTTTAGTAAAGTATGGCTTGAAACTACTATTTTCAACACGCAACAAGCCAATAGTTTATTGCTAAAAAATAAAGCGATTCAGATGCTGTTTGAAGTTGATAAATTTAAAAACAAACCGTTGTCAGAGAAAAGAGATTTTCTGGAAAAAATAATGCAATCTGACGTTTATTTTTCGGTAAAAGAAGCGATTCTGGATCAAGTGAAAAATGAAAAATGGGAAGATAAAAAGAGTCTTTTTATTTTAGCTTTAGAAACTAAAAATGTACAATTACGCCAAACAGTTGCAGCAGCATTGACTCAAATTCCGGAGAGTTTCAGAACGCAATATGAAACTTTATTAGAGGATAAATCATATCAAACACAAGAACTGGCGCTGTATAATTTATGGAATAATTTTCCAAAAAATCGCATTCTGTATTTGGATAAATCAAAAACCTGGGTAGGTTTCAATGATTACAATTTGAGGACTTTGTGGCTGTCTTTAGCACTTTCAACGCCAAATTATACGGTTGATAAACAAGCTTTGGAAACCGAATTAATGCAATATTCATCAATTGATTATGAAGCGAATACCAGGCAAAATGCTTTGGAGAAATTGCTTGCTTTCAAAATAATAAATGATATTGTTTTGAAAAACCTTGTAAATGCTACTACGCATCACATGTGGCAATTCGCTAAATTTGGGAGAGATAACATTAGAATATTACTTAAAAATCCTGAAATGAGAGTTTCTTTCGAAGAAATTGTCCTAGATTTAAATGAAGCCGAACAATTTCAGCTGAACCGATTGTTAAAAGAATAAGTTTTGAATCAATACGGATTTAATAACCGCTAATTCACTAATTTCAAAAGATCATTCTTATAGAAATTAGTGAATTTTATTTTTTTTGTAACGTTATATGTTTACCACATTTGGCTCACTTCATTTTTGATGTAAGCTAAAGCCGCATTACTAGGAGATTGTTTTTCCAGCAAATCACTTAAAAGTACTTCACGCAATGTATCGGCATTGTCAACACGATCACTCATATTTGCTTTTCGAATCATTTGAATAGTACTATTTTTTGCCGTGACAATGATCGTCCAACATTCGTCTGACATATAGATTTGCTGCGTTAAATTATGCTCAAATTCCTGTTCGATTTGTGCAATAATCAGGTTTTCGTAATCGCTTTTGTCATTAGAAATAGGACTAATTCGAATCAATAATTTAGTGGGATTGATGCGTTCCATAAATAAAACCATGCGCTCGTAGGCCTGTAAACGCAATGGTAAAGCGTCTTTTTGAGCGTCTTTTTGCAACAACCAGCGTCTTGTATTTTGTTGGTCTTTAAAATAAGAGTTGAACAAATAATAAGCTACTCCTCCAGTAATTAATGAAGGTATAGTATAGGCCAGAATTTCTATGATTTTTGTTGAGTCCATTTTGTTGTAAAAATTTAAAAAGCAAAAATATACTTTTTTGAGTACAAATCAATTTCTATTTAATAGCAATAAATCAATCCGAATAGTATTTTTGCTCATCGTAACAGCATTACTTTAAATTGAATATTATAATGGAGACTTATGTTCTAGTTTTACTTTGTTTAGCGGCCTTTGCTGCAGGATTTATTGATGCAATTGTTGGCGGAGGCGGATTGATACAAACACCTATGGGATTGATTTTATTACCTAATCTTCCTGTTTCAACCGTAATTGGAACCTTGAAAGTTCCTGCTTTTAGTGGTACTTCCTTTGCTGCATATCAATATCTGAAAAAGGTAGATATGAACTGGAAACTATTGTCGATTATGATGCTTTTGGCATTTCCTTCGGCATTTTTGGGTTCAACTTTGTTGACGTATGTCAGTAATGATTTTATGAAACCGTTATTGCTGGTTGTTCTTTCTTTTTTAGTGATTTATACCTACGCCAAGAAAAATTTCGGGCAGCACATTGAAAAAAATCATTCTCCCAGAACCCAAATTTTTAATGCGATTGGAATCAGTTTTGTAGTTGGTTTGTACGATGGATTTATCGGACCGGGAACCGGAAGTTTTTTGGTTGTGGCTTTTATTGCTATTATGGGTTTCGATTTTTTGCATGCTTCTGCAAATGCTAAAATGGTGAATCTGGCGACAAATTTTGGTTCTATTTGTTTGTTCGTTTTAAAAGGAAAAATCATTTGGGCAATAGCATTGCCAATGGCTGCCAGTAATGCTTTGGGTGGTTGGATAGGTGCAAAACTGGCCATTAACAAAGGAAACAGCTTCATTCGGATTTTCTTTTTGGTTGTGGTTGTGGGGACTTTAATCCGTTTTGCGTATGATGTGTTTTTTAAATGAGTACAGTTGTTAAACTTATAAGTCAGATAAGTTTTTAATTTGAATGTAGATTAGAAATTCTAGTAGTTTATTGTGACAAAACAACCCTTTGCAAAGAGCGATTTAGCTTACATTACCAATAAAATCAATTATTTAAAAATTAGTTTCTCTAACTTACATGACTTATATGTTGAAAATCAAACATGGTTTTTTATAAAATATAGTCCTAAAACGTATTGCTATTTCTTATCTGGTTCAAGAAATAAAGAATGGTTTTTTAGCTTCATATAAAATTACACTTTTACATCTTTAATGCTTATTTTTGCATACAATACTATAAAAATTTCCATGCACAAATATATCGATCAACTTAATGAAGCCCAACGCGAACCCGTTCTCCAAAAAGACGGACCCATGATAATTATTGCGGGTGCAGGTTCCGGTAAAACGCGGGTGTTGACTATTAGAATTGCTTATTTGATGAGTCAGGGTATCGATGCGTTCAGTATCTTATCGCTTACATTTACCAACAAGGCGGCCCGAGAAATGAAAAAACGTATCTCGGATATCGTAGGTGCTGGTGAGGCAAAAAATCTTTGGATGGGAACATTTCACTCGGTTTTTGCTCGAATTTTACGCTCGGAAGCGGAACATCTTGGCTATCCTTCTAACTTTACCATTTATGATTCTCAGGATTCATTGCGTGCCATTTCCGGGATCATCAAAGAAATGCAGTTGGACCGCGATGTGTACAAACCCAAACAGGTTTTAAGCCGAATTTCAAATTTCAAAAACAGTTTGATTACCGTAAAAGCGTATTTCAATAATCCAGATTTACAAGAAGCGGATGCGATGTCTAAAAAGCCTCGAATGGGTGAAATATATCAAAATTATGTAGATCGTTGTTTTAAAGCAGGCGCTATGGATTTTGATGATTTATTATTAAAAACCAACGAATTACTGACGCGTTTTCCAGAAGTTTTGGCCAAGTATCAAAACCGTTTTCGTTATATTTTGGTGGATGAGTACCAAGATACGAATCACTCACAGTATTTAATCGTGCGGGCTTTATCTGATAAATTTCAGAATATTTGTGTGGTAGGCGATGATGCGCAAAGTATCTATGCGTTTCGTGGTGCAAACATCAATAATATCCTAAATTTCCAGAAAGATTATGAAGGCGTGAAAACCTTTAGATTGGAACAAAACTATCGCTCCACAAAAAATATTGTTGAAGCTGCAAACACGATTATTGACAAAAATAAAGTAAAACTGGATAAAATCGTTTGGACCGCGAATGATTTTGGTCCAAAGATAAAAGTACATCGCAGTTTAACAGATAATGAAGAAGGCCGTTTTGTAGCCAGTACCATTTGGGAACAAAAAATGCAAAATCAGTTGCCTAATGGCGCTTTTGCTATTTTGTACCGCACCAATGCACAATCGCGTGCGATGGAGGATGCATTGAGAAAAAGAGACATTCCGTACCGAATTTATGGCGGACTTTCATTTTACCAAAGAAAAGAAGTGAAGGATGTTTTGTGCTATTTGCGATTGGTTATTAATCCAAAAGATGAAGAAGCTTTGGTTCGGGTAATCAATTATCCAGCACGTGGAATTGGGAATACAACGATCGAAAAACTGACTATTGCAGCCAATCACTACAAGCGCTCGATTTTTGAAGTCATGCAAAACATAGAACGAATCGACTTAAAACTGAATTCGGGAACCAAACAAAAACTTTTGGATTTTGTTACGATGATTCAAAGTTTCCAGGCTATAAATGAAAACCAGGATGCGTTCTATCTTGCTGATCATGTTGCCAAAAAAACAGGATTGATTCAGGAATTAAAAAAAGATGCTACTCCGGAAGGAATGGCTAAAATTCAGAATATTGAGGAATTATTAAACGGGATCAAAGATTTTACCGATGGCCAAAAAGAAGTAGATGGAGCCCGTGGCGCTTTGTCTGAATTTATGGAAGATGTGGCTTTGGCAACCGATTTGGATAAAGATACTAGTGATGAAGATCGCGTAGCGTTGATGACCATTCACTTGGCAAAAGGATTAGAGTTTCCTCATGTTTTTGTAGTAGGAATGGAAGAAGATTTGTTTCCGAGTGCCATGAGTATGAGTACGAGAAGCGAACTCGAAGAAGAACGTCGTTTGTTTTATGTAGCTTTGACCCGAGCCGAACACCAAGCGTATTTGACTTATGCACAATCACGATACCGTTGGGGGAAATTGACCGATAGTGAACCTTCCCGTTTTATTGAAGAAATCGATAGTCAATATCTGGAATATATGACTCCTCCTGAAAATAATTACAGGTACAAACCTATGATTGACAGTGATATTTTTGGAGATGTGGATAAGTCCAAACTGCGTCTGGCAAAACCTGCGAATGGAACTCCTCCAACCAAATATAGTTCAGATAATGAACCAAAAACAGAGATAAATATTCGTAAATTGAAGCCTGTCAGCAATAATGCTGCTTCAGGAAGTGCAAATTTATTTGATAATAAACTCGTTGCCGGGAATATAGTAATGCATGAACGTTTTGGTAAAGGCGAAGTTTTAAACCTTGAAGGAGTAGGAGCAGACAAAAAAGCCGAAATCAAATTTGAAGTTGGCGGAATAAAAAAATTACTGTTGCGTTTTGCTAAACTGGATATTATAGGGTAAAAATTTGTTTCAAGTTTAAGGTTTAAAGTTGTCAGTTAAAAGAACTTTAAGCCTTAAATATTTTAAACTTTAAACTAAAAAAAATGGCTCAATTTATAAAAATATACGAAGACAAACCCAATGAAGCTGCAATTGCTAAAGTGGTTAAGGTTCTAAAAGAAGGTGGTTTGGTGATATATCCAACGGATACCGTTTACGGTTTGGGTTGTGATATTACCAATACGAAAGCGTTGGAACGAATTGCAAAGATAAAAGGAGTGAAGCTCGATAAAGCTAATTTTTCCTTTGTTTGCCATGATTTAAGTAATATCTCTGATTATGTGAGGCAAATTGACACAACCACTTTTAAAATCTTAAAAAGAGCGCTACCAGGACCATATACCTTTATTTTACCGGGAAATAATAACTTGCCTAAGGAATTCAAAAAGAAAACTACTGTTGGAATCAGGGTTCCTGATAATGCAATAGCTTTAGAAATCGTGAAGCAATTGGGTAATCCTATTGTTTCTACATCGATTCATGATGATGATGATGTGATAGAATACACGACTGATCCGGAACTTATTTTTGAGAAATGGCAAAACTTGGTTGACTTAGTCATTGACGGTGGTTATGGTGATAATGTTGGATCTACTATTATTGATTTATCGGGTGACGAACCAATTGTAGTTAGAGAAGGAAAAGGAAGTTTAGATATTTTGTAAAATTTAATTTTTTGGCAAAATATTTGCTGAATTAATATTAATTTTTATATTTACCTAAAATTAAAATACTTACTGATTATTAATGATATACACATGCTATTCTTAATTATATTTAATTGGTTGTTAAAGAAAAATTAAGGATACATAAAGGGCAGGTCAATTGACCTGCTTTTTTTATGCAAAAAAGTAATAATTATATAAAAAAAAGATCAAATTCTTACAAATCAGAATTTAAATTATGATATTGGTTCCCGATAAAAATCGAATTACATTTCGACAAACTAAATAAACTAGAATCTGTGAAAGTATCAGTTTTAAGAATGTAAAATAGTTTTTCTTACTTAATGTATTCTATTTCATAACTTCAAACGCTAGTGCAAAAGAAAAACCAGCTATATCAAAAAGTCAATTTAAAATGAATTAAATACTTTTAGGATTTGTTTACAAACTGCGACAAAGTTATAAAATATACTTTACTCAGAATTAAGTTCAGGTTTATGCATCGATTACTGTAGCCCCAGTTTAAGGTTTTCAAGTAACGCACAAACGGAATTTTAACCTTGATTTGAATATGGGTGTTGGTTATAATTTTGACAAAAATGACAGCAAATTAGTTCCCGTTTTAAACTTTACTTTTGGTAATTGGAAAAAAGTTACTTTAAATGATTGCTAAAAACAAAAAAGCTCTTGGAATTACAAGAGCTTTTCTGTTTTATATTATCAAGACTATTCTTCTTCACCTTCGTTTTGTTCTGATTCGTTTTCAGCATCTTCTGAATCACCAGAACCAATTTCGAAGAAACTAAAAATGGAACCTCCGTAACTTTTCTGGAACGAAAAATGCGTCATGTGATCCAGTTTGGTATATTTCGAATGTTCAATTACCATCATTCCGTCTTCATTAAGCAATTCTTTTTCGAAAACTAATAAGATAATTTTCTCAAAAGTTTTTTGGTCCAAAGCATACGGTGGATCTGCAAAAATAATATCGTAAGATGTTTTACATCTTTCTAAATACATGAATACATCACTTTTTGTAGCTGCAATATTAAAATCATATTCGGCTGCCACTTGTTTGATGAATTTTACACAACCAAAATCACCATCAACAGATGTGATTGGCGTGCTTCCGCGAGAAGCAAACTCGTAACTGATATTTCCTGTTCCTGCGAATAAATCTAATATTTTAAGTCCTTCAAAACTGAAATGGTTGTTCAAAACATTGAATAATGCTTCTTTAGACATATCGGTAGTAGGACGAACGGGTAAACCTTTTGGCGGAAAAATGCGTCTTCCTTTGTATTTTCCTGAAATGATTCTCATGAGTTGAAAAGTATAAAATGATTTCTGTTTTCGGCCTTAGAAAAATAATTGTTCCATCGCAAATCTTCCACATCAATAAGGGAAACGTTGCGAATGTATTTGTAAGCGATTTTGAAATAATCACTTTCGGTATTAATATTTCCGATTAATTCCAATGCGAAGTTTTCGGGATTTAAGTTCAATTGCTCTGCCGTGAATAAAATATAATATAAGAAATCTTCTGGTGTATTGTAATCGAAAGAATTGAAAAGTAATAAATTTTGGTTCTGAACCACAATGACTTCAAAATGACCTGTATTAATATGTACAAACATTTTTTTATCATCATTATTTTTGGAAGCAACTAAAAGTTTCGAAACCAAAATGCTATTTGCATGTTTGTAATCGAAAGCTCCAAATTGGTCAATGAAAAAGTTATTGATATTCACATACGGAATATAAACCGTATTCATTTGATAGTTTGGAATTTCATCAAAAGCGAAAAAATCAGTTTCAAAAACTTTTGTGTTGTATTGCAGATAACTGCCTAAAAAGTTCTCATCAAATAACGGTTCAGGAACAAACGTTGATAGATTATTATTGTGAATTACCAGAATTTCATCATACGAATCCTTCAATTCCGGATGATCTCTAAAAGCATCGGCAAACAAATCTTCAATTTTTGTAGCTTTATGAAAGGTATCAAAATGAACTTCGTTAAATGAAGTTACCGTATTATTTAGCGTATCAAAACAACAAAAAGAAAGTCCTGTCAAGGAAACTTGAATGGAAAGTTTTTTATATTTTTTTTCGGCTATGTTTATCATACTATTGATTTTTTCAACAACGCAAACTTACAAATTTAAAAATCAATTTCATTATCAAAATTCAATTGCAATGGCAAAAATCAATTACAAAACTCAATTGCAATGACAATAGCAAAGTTCAATTTACAGAAGATTTATTAACCCAATTTAAATTATAGACTTTCTCATAAATGGCAAAGGGATTCTTTTTTGCTTTGTATTTCTAATTGTGGTGTAGCATTTTTATTTTCATTAGACTTTGCTATTGAAATTGAATTTTGCCATTGCAATTGATATTTTCACTTACTTTGTATTAAAATTTCGCTAAATGAATTCCTCCCTGTTTTATAGTCTTTTACAAAAAAAATTCCCTTTTCAACCCACCTATAAACAGGATATTTTTTTTCAAAAAATCGCTATTTTTTTAACCGAAACTGATAATAGAACCATTTTTGTTTTAAAAGGATATGCGGGAACTGGAAAAACAACTGTGATATCTACTATTGTAAATAGTTTATTAGACATTAATAAAAAATATGTCTTGTTGGCGCCAACGGGTCGTGCGGCTAAAGTAATTGCCAATTATTCGAACAAACCGGCTTTTACAATTCATAAAAAAATATACTTTCCAAAGAAATCTTCCGGTGGAGGCGTTTCGTTTACGTTGCAACAAAACAAACACAAGAACACGATTTTTATAGTCGATGAAGCTTCGATGATTTCCGATACTAATTCTGATTCTAAGTTGTATGAAAACGGTTCTTTATTGGATGATTTGATTTCGTATGTATATTCTGGAACCAATTGTAAAATGATTTTATTGGGAGATACCGCTCAGTTGCCTCCGGTGAATTTAGATATCAGTCCCGCACTTGACATTCGCACTTTGGGGATGAATTATGATAAGGAAGTAGAACATATTGAGTTGGATGAAGTCATGCGTCAGGAAGAAAATTCCGGGATTTTGCATAACGCAACTGAACTTCGGGAATTATTGAAAGATTCCTTTATCGATGAATTCAAATTTGATGTCAAGAAATTCAAAGATATAGTTCGGTTGACCGATGGATATGATATTCAGGATGCCATAAATTCCGCCTACAGTAATTATAGTATAGAAGACACCGCTTTTATTGTTCGTTCGAATAAAAGAGCGAATCAATATAATGAGCAAATCCGGACCAAAATTCTGGATAAAGAAAGCGAACTTTCCACAGGGGATTTTTTGATGGTGGTGAAGAACAATTATTTTTGGTTAAAAGATTCGGATGAAGCTGGTTTTATTGCTAATGGTGATATTATCGAAATATTAGAAATTTTCAATATCAAAGAATTATATGGTTTTAAGTTTGCCAAAGTAAAAATTCGAATGATTGATTACCCCAATCAGATTCCATTTGAAACGGTATTATTAATGGACACCATAAAAAGTGAATCACCATCGTTGACCTATGAAGAATCCAACCGATTGTATCAGGAAGTGTTGAAAGATTACGAAGGCGAAACCAAATTCAAACAATTTCAAAAAGTAAAAGCCAACGAATATTTCAATGGTTTGCAAGTGAAATTCTCGTATGCAATTACGTGCCATAAATCACAAGGCGGTCAGTGGAATACTGTTTTTATAGAACAACCGTATTTGCCGGACGGCATCAATAGAGATTATATTCGCTGGTTGTACACGGCTATGACCCGAGCCAAAAATAAATTATATTTGATAGGTTTTAAGGATGAGAATTTTGTAGAGTAAATTTATAAATAATGAAACAAAGAATAGCACATATTGCTTTGGTTGTTGCTGATTATGATGATGCGATAGCTTTTTATACTCAAAAATTACATTTTGATTTAATTGAAGATACCATTTTAACTGATACAAAGCGATGGGTTTTGGTTGCACCAAAAGGTGCCATTGGATTCAGTTTACTTCTGGCAAAAGCAGCAACTAATGAACAGTCAGAAAAAGTGGGAAATCAAACGGGTGGACGCGTTTTTCTATTTTTGAACACTGATGATTTTGAAAGAGATTATCAAAATTTATTGGATAATAAAGTAGAAATTATCAGAGAACCTATTTTGGAAGCGTATGGCAAAGTAGCTGTTTTTGCTGATATTTACGGCAATCTTTGGGATTTAATAGAACGAGCTGATAACTAGAATAAATAAATTTTATTCACATGAACACATTAAACGACTTACATAAAATATCTGGCTCTTTTTCGAATACCGAAAAAATGCCGGTTTTGTTTTTGGGACACGGAAGCCCGATGAACGCAATTGAAGATAATCAGTTTGTGACGGGTTTTCGAAATTTGGCTAAAACGTTACCGCAACCAAATGCCATTTTATGTATTTCGGCGCATTGGTATACCAAAGGTACCAAAGTTACCGCAATGGAAATGCCCCGAACGATTCACGATTTTGGAGGTTTTCCACAAGCACTGTTCGATGTACAATATCCCGCAAAAGGAAGTCCGGAATTAGCAGTAGATACCAAACATTTATTATCGCCAGTAGAAGTAGAGCTGGACGAACATTGGGGTTTGGATCATGGTGCTTGGAGTGTTATTAAACATTTATATCCCGAAGCGAATGTTCCTGTGATTCAGTTGAGTATTGATTATACAAAATCTGGGCAATACCATTTTGACTTGGCTCAAAAATTAAGTGCGTTGCGTACCAAAGGAATCTTGATTGTAGGCAGCGGAAATATTGTGCATAATTTGAGATTGGTCGATTTTCATAATTTCAAAAAAGACAATTATGGTTACGATTGGGCAATTGAAGCAAGAGAATCGGTGAACAACTATTTATTGGATGGAAATTTCCAGCCGTTGATTGATTTTGAGAAACAAAGCAAGGCGTTTCAATTAGCTATTCCTACGCCAGAACACTATTTACCTTTAATTTATACTTTGGGATTAAAAGGAAAATCCGAAGAACTGAGTTTGTTTAATGACAAGTTATTGGCGGGTTCGTTGAGTATGACTTCGGTGAAGATTATGTAGGAAGGTTTTGTGGAATAAATCTTATATTTGGTATATCAACAGATAATTTTAGAAATATTATTTGGAAAGTCAATTCAATTTTTTGTCAATAATTAAAACATAATGAACAAAAATATTAGTAGATCAATAATAAATTCTAAAGGAGAAATTCTATTCTTTGGTTTGCAAGACTTTATCAAAAATATTATTGAAAATAAATATTGTTTCATTTGTGGAGCAAATCCAAATTTAAAAAAATTCAATGATGAGCATATAATTCCTGATTGGATTCTAAAAAAATACAAACTACACTCTCAAAAAATTACCCTACCAAATGGTACAAAAATAAATTATGGACATTATAAAGTTTCATGTTGTCAAGAATGTAATACTGAATTAGGTAAAACGTACGAGCTTCCAATTAGTAAATTACTAAATAAGTCTTATAATGATATCTGTGATGAACTAAAAAAAAATCCAAGTTTATTTAAACTTTTATTTAGATGGGCAGCTCTTATATATCTAAAAACTCATCTGAAAGATAATTCATTTTTACTAGAAAGAGATAAAAGTAAAAAATCAGGGTTTATTGCTGATAATTATTATTGGCAAGATATGCATCATATTCACTGTATTGCAAGAAGTCATTACACAAAAGCTAAAATAGACGAAAATGTTTATGGTACAGTTTTAATTCTTCCAGCATTAAAAATTGGAAATAGAGAAAATTTTGATTACGTTGATAGTGAAACAGCTAAATCAGTTTTATTACAATTAAATGAATTTAGTATTATTGTTGTATTAAATGATTCTTCCTTTAGTTATATAATGTTCAAAGAATTTATTGATAAAATTGAAGGACCACTAAGTTCCTTTCAGTTAAGGGAAATTCTAGCTCATTTGAATTAGATCAATATTAATTTGAAAGAGAGACCAGTTTATCAATCAAATATTAAATCTGATGGGAATTATTATATCACTTCAATAATTCCTGAAGATATTTGCTTAATTGAAGAAGCAAAAAGGATTTCCTCACCAGGAGAATTTTTAAAACTTTATGTTAATGAATTGATAGGTAATATTAATAATAGAGAGACAATCATTAATGAAATAGGTGAAGGAAAAAGGAATTTCTTGATAGATAAAGAGGGTCAATTTATTAATCACGGTCAAATTTAATAAGTACAACTATAGCAAATCGCAATTATAATAAATCGATAAAAGATATATTTTGTTAGATACTAACGAGTCCCTCGAACCAGCAATTAAAAACTAAAACTTTGCTACTTAACGTCTTCGTGGCAAATTAAAAAGATATAAATGAAAATAATAGCAGTCATTTCCACAAGTTAAGCCTCGACACGATTTCCCGCAAAACTAATGCAGGATTTGTGTGGTAAAACCGTCATTTTAAGAACTTATGAAGCAGCCATAAACTCGCAATTGTTTGATGATGTTTTTGTGGTAACAGATTCAGATTTAATTTATGACGAAGTCATTTCTCCCCAACTAGCGCCAGCGTCTCGCTCGTGACAACAAAGTAAATCATTATCACTAACATCAAAACCAATTATTGTGAAAACACGAGACGATAAAAAATTAGATAATCCGGTTTGGTTTTCGTTATCAGAAACGGATCAAAGTTTTGCGGTAGATTATGGCAGTGTAAAATTCTATCATTCGGATTATTGTCCGTTTGGCGGTTTTGAAAAGGGAAATGCGATTGCAAAGTCTATTGATGAATATTCTGAGATGGTTGATAGTTTTTTTATTGTTGGAGAAAAGCCGGAACTTTCAAATCTATTGAAGGTAAATAAAGAATTGGTTTGTCTTCAAATGATTGTTTACAATCGAATCGATATTGCCATTAATGACCCAATTGTAAAACTGACTGACGAACATATTGATGCTTTATATGAGTTGGTGAATTTGGTGCAACCAGGATATTTTAAAAAGAAAACCGCTTTATTAGGTAATTATTATGGCATTTTCAAAAATGAAGAACTTGTTAGCGTGACTGGTGAGCGCATGCAAATGAATGACTTTATTGAAGTAAGCGCAGTAGTCGCACATCCCAATCATACCGGAAAAGGATACGCCAAACAATTAGTGATCCATACCGTAAATGAAATTTTCAAGCAAAATAAGATTCCTTATTTACATGTGATTGAAGACAATAAAGGTGCAATACAATTGTACGAGAAATTAGGTTTTTCAACCAGGCGAAAAATTAGTTTTTGGAATATCACGAAGCAAATTTAAGGATTGAGAACAATTTTGTAAATCCTAAAAACATACTAACTTAGCGCTTTAGCAATTCCATATAAAATGAAAATAATAGCAGTCATTCCCGCACGTTACGCTTCGACACGATTTCCCGCAAAACTAATGCAGGATTTGGGAGGCAAAACGGTCATTTTAAGAACCTATGAAGCAGCCATAAACACGCAATTGTTTGATGATGTTTTTGTGGTAACAGATTCGGATTTAATTTATGACGAAATCCTTTCTCACGGTGGAAAAGCCATCAAGAGTATTAAAGAACACGAATCAGGAAGTGATCGAATTGCGGAAGCAGTCGAAAATCTGGACGTTGATATTGTGATTAATGTGCAAGGAGACGAACCATTTATCGATGCGGAACCTTTGGCAAAAGTGATTGAAGTTTTTAGAAATGATTTGGATAAAAAAGTAGATTTAGCTTCTTTAATGCGCGAAATCACTAATGAAGACGACATCAATAATCCGAACAATGTAAAAGTAGTGGTGGATCAAAATGGATTCGCATTATACTTTTCACGTTCGGTAATTCCATATCCAAGAGAGAAAAATGTGGGTGTTCGCTACATGCAACACATCGGGATTTATGCTTTTAGAAAACAAGCTTTATTGGATTTTTACAGTTTACCAATGCAATCTTTGGAAGCATCCGAAAAACTAGAACAATTGCGTTATCTGGAATTTGGAAAAAGAATTAAAATGGTGGAAACGAAACATGTCGGAATCGGAATTGATACTCCCGAGGATTTAGAAAAAGCGAGAAAAATGCTGTAGTTACTCCAGATTTTCATGATCGAAATAACCTTTTGTTTTTACTTTGGTGGAGAAGAAATTCAAAAAAAGCACAATGAAAAATAGAAACAGTAAGGCTTGTGTAGTAACTAGAAATTTCCCTATTGGTGTAATGGGATGGTAGTCGCCGTAGCCGATGGAAGAGGAAGTTACAATACTGAAATAAATAGAATCAAACCAATGGAAAAACGGTTTGTTCATATAATTTCCAACAGAATAAAAGACTGCGTACGCAAATGCAATCTCTAAATAGTTAAAGAAAAGCAACAACATGGATCTCTTGTATGAGCGTGGTTTTGAAAATAAATCAGAAGCAAAAATCAGTGTTGGAATATAAAAAACAGTTTCCAAAAAAACATAAACAAGAATCCAAATAATCCACTGATGGCTTTGCCAATGATTTACTAAAATCACTATTGGAAAAATTACTTTTAATAAAACATAAAAGTCTAAAGCTAAATCTTGGTATTCAACTCCCTTCTTGCTGGCCCAATATTTAATGTAAATCCCTGGAAAAAGTAATTGGGACGAAGCCAATATTAAACGGACAATTTTTTCAATGCCATTGTCTTCCTGATGATCGTTATTCCAAATGGATTGAATATTCTGAATCCGTTTTTGGATAGGATTAAATTTAGGTTGCACGCCCTTTGACGTTTTTCCCAGAAGTAGTTTTTTTAAAATTTTTTTCATTCCAGCAAAGTGTTAAATAACGCTATGTAAGGTTACAAAATAATTGTGTTGCTTGACCAGAATTCCATTGTGAATTTTGACAAAAAAAATTAATGATTTAACTCAGTTTCTCAATTAGAATTAGTTCGTTATGAACTTCAAGTCTGGGAATGGTCTTAATCTGAAATTTATCTTTGTAAAACTCGGAAACGTATTTTTTATTTCTTAAATTTTGGCTTTCATTTAATAACATGGTATTGAAAAGTATAAAACCATGACCTTTTAAAAGAGAGCAAACTCTATTGATAAAAAAAGTTTCAAACAAGAAATTAGGCATTGTTGTATCTTGAAAAATATCAATAATAATTAAATCGTATTTGGTTTTGGTTTTTAGAACAAATTCGAAAGCATCATCAATTACAATTTCAAGATTTTCAATTTCGTTTAATTTAAAATAGGTATTGGCTATTTTAATTATTTCGGGGTCAATTTCAACTCCGGTAATTTTTCCTTTATATTTTATTTCGTCCACCAAGGTCTTAATCACACTTCCGCCTGCAACTCCCAAAACAAGAATATGTTTCATGGGAACTATCTTTTCGAAGCCAATATTTTTTAACCCCAATCTTAAAATACGTTGTAAACTTCCATACGAATAATTGGCATTTTCCGAGTCTAAAACTAATTCACCATTTGCCCAAGTGACTTCAATCGATTTGCTCAATGAAGATTTTGTTTCATAAATTTTTATTGGAATGAGATAACTGAATATTTTTTTAATCATTATTGGCAGTTTTACTCAAAAATAAGATTTAAATTATTTATTTTGTGTGAAATAAGAAAGAATGAAGAAACAATTTTACAAATGGATATTTTTCAGGCTCATGGGATGGAAAATAGTGGGAGGAATTGACGCAAATATTAAAAAATGTGTCATGATGGTGATGCCGCATACGAGTGCGCATGATTTTTATTTGGGTATTTTCACCAGAGGCATTACCGGATTAGAAATGAATTGGGTGGGTAAAAAGGAATTGTTTCGTTTTCCTTTCGGATTTTATTTTAGATATATGGGCGGCGAACCACTGGACCGTTCTGGCGGTTTGAATAAAGTGGATTCTATCGCGGCTATTTTTCAAAGGAAAGAAATTTTTCGTTTGGCTGTTGCTCCAGAAGGAACCCGTGAAAAAGTTACCGAACTAAAAACAGGATTTTATTATATCGCTTTAAAAGCAAATGTTCCTATAATTCCTGTAACGTTTGATTTTGGAAGAAAAGAAGTGAACTTAGGAAATCCAGTTTTACCAACTGGCGATCTCGAAAGTGATATGGCAGTTTTGAAGAAACACTATAAAGGTGCAAAAGGTAAAATTCCGGAAAACGGATATTCATTTGAATAAATAATAGTGTAAACAATAAATTCAGTTTATTGTAAAAATAATTGTTATAGCAAAATAATGTATGAGAACCCCAATTCGAAATTCCGAATTGGGGTTCTTTTTTTAATCGGGAACATAACTTTTAAAAGTTCCATTTTTATAAAAAATTACGATTTTATCTATTTCAGTTGAATCGGATTCTTTAGGGCTATTTTTATTTTCTATTTTTTTTGTTTCCAATGCAGGAATCGGATTTGGAATTTTTATTTCGGAAAATAGATTCTCAGGAATTATATCAGCAGAAGCTGGAGCAGGAATATTTTGTTTTACAACTTGCTCAACGTTGTTTACTGTTTTATCAAACTGCTCCGAGTTTTTAGGAAAAGTTCCTTTTCCGTTCAATATCCAATACAAATCTACATCAGGAAAAACCTCTAATATTTTAAGAATAAAATCCAAGCTAGGTTTGTTTCTTCCTGAGAGTAGGTGAGACAAACTGGAGCGCTGTACACCAATTTTATCCGCAAAAGAAGAAGCATTCAAGCTGTAGTAATCCAGTATGATTTCTAATCTTTTTATAAAATCCTCGATGTTTACCATTGTAAATTATTGATATAAATTAACTATTTACAAATGTAATCAAAAGTTATCAAATAACCAATATTACAAGTGTAAATAACATTTATTATACTAATTAACATAAAGTTTAGCATAATGTGATTAATTATAAATAATTGATAATATGATAATTACATACTAATTAATTGTTAGATAACATTTGTTAACCGCAAGTAGTAAAAGGACTCACTTAAAAGGCAAAGATGTGTTTACAGGATTGAAATAGTTGAAATATAATTTGTTTACAAATGTAAATATAAAGATGTTTACTTTTGTAAATCAAATAAAACAGCATGGATTTAGAACAATTATTCAGTCAATATAAACAAGAAACTATTCACGGTCGTTACATTACTTTAGATTCTATTGAACCGTTATTACAAAAATTAAACACCAATAATCAACTTCAAATTATTGGAAAATCAGTTTTAGGAAAGTCGATTTATTCGTATGAAATTGGAGAAGGTAAAACTAAAATTTTCCTTTGGTCACAAATGCATGGTAATGAAAGTACGACTACAAAGGCACTATTTGATTTTTTGAATGTGTTGCAAAGCGGTTCGCAATTGGCACAACAATTATTAAATACTTTTACTTTTTGCAGTATTCCAATGTTGAATCCTGACGGTGCCACATTATATACCAGAGAAAATGCTAATAAAGTTGATTTAAATCGCGATTCGCAAGCACTTACGCAGCCAGAAAGTAAGATTTTAAGAGAAGTTTTTGAATCTTTTAAACCAGATTATTGCTTTAATCTTCATGATCAGCGCACTATTTTTGGCGTAAGCGATACTGGTAAGCCGGCTACTTTATCATTTTTGGCGCCTTCTTATAATGAAGAAAGAGAAGTAAACGAATCGAGATTAAAGGCTATTAATTTGATTGCGAGTATAAATGAAGAGCTTCAGAAGTATTTACCGAATCAAATTGGTCGTTTTGATGATTCTTTCAACATAAACTGTATTGGTGATACATTTCAATATCTGGGCGTACCTACATTATTGTTTGAAGCGGGTCATTTTGCAAACGATTATCAAAGAGAGGAGACGCGTAAATATGTTTTTATGGCGCTAATTTCAAGTTTTACCATACTTAGCGAAAACGATATAGTTAGCAACGGAATTGACAAATATTTGAATATTCCTCAAAATAAAGTCGTTTTTTATGATTTAATGTATAAAAACATCAAAATAAATTATGATGGTATCGAAATAATCACCAATTTTGCAGCACAATACAAAGAAGAGTTAATTGAAAATCAGATTTGTTTTAATGCTTATGTATCACAGATAGGCGATTTAGAAAATTATTTTGGTCATTTTGAATACGATGCTGAAGGAGCACTTTATAAAGATGATTTTGATTCAATTCCTAAATTAAACCAAAAAGCTGATTTTTATTTAGATAATAACATAAAAATTGTTAACGGAATGATAAAAATATAATATTTTTGTCTTTTTATTGTTTTTATGTATATTTTTATACTTTGTTAAAGCAATTAATAATATTAATTAAAGAGTTATGAGTAAATTTCGTTTAGATGAAGTAGATCACCAGATTTTAGATATGTTGATAGACAATACAAGAGTTCCATTTACGGATATTGCAAAAAAATTATTGATTTCTGCAGGAACTGTCCATGTCAGAGTTAAAAAAATGGAGGACGCCGGTATCATAATGGGATCTTCATTAGTGCTTGATTATGACAAATTGGGATATTCTTTTATCGCTTATGTAGGTGTTTTTCTAAACAATACGTCACAAACAAAATTTGTTTTGGAACGAATCAATGAAATTCCTTTTGTAACGGTAGCTTCTGTTACTACAGGGAAATTTAATATCTTTTGTAAAATTAGAGCAAAAGACACGAAACATGCTAAAGATGTTATCTTTATGATTGACGATATTGATGGAGTTTACAGAACTGAAACGATGATATCACTAGAGGAAAGTATAAATGATAAGAAGCGGTTGATGCATACTATTTTCAAAAATATGTAATTAATCTTGAATGCGCTATATTTAAATATAACCTCAAGTTAATTCTTGGGGTTTTTTTATGAAAAATTAACTAAACCAACTACAACTAGACTATGTACACATTACCGAAAATTGAACGTTTCAACCAGGATGTTCTCTCTAAATACAACATTTACAATAGTGTATTTATTACATTGCCCTTTCAATCCATAGATAATACAGGAGCTTTACTGCCTTTATTTACAGATATTTGTGATACAGGATTCAAAAAACAAGAAACTCCTAAGGAGATTGTTGATTTTTTTGCAAAAAGGTATTTACACGATCCTTCAGAATCAGATAAGATTGATATCATGTTTCGTTTTATTCAATATATCGAACGTCAGATTGTTCTGTTTGATGCTATTGAAGATGCTGCTTTTCCGGTTGTTAATAATATGGAGGGAAGAGGATCGTTGAGAGATATTAAGGAAAAATCAGATGCAAAAGACAAAGAAGACGAATTGGTCGATTTTCTGGAAGATTTCAATGTTAGAACGGTTTTAACTGCGCATCCTACACAGTTTTATCCTGGTGCTGTGCTTGGAATTATCAATGATTTAACTGAAGCAATTCGTAAAAATGACTTACTGAACATTAAGCAGTTACTGGCTCAATTAGGTAAAACTCCTTTTATTCAAAACGAAAAACCAAATCCTTTTGATGAAGCAGTAAGTTTGATCTGGTATCTTGAAAATGTATTTTATCATACTTCCGGTGAGATGGTGCATTATCTTCAAAAAAATATTTTTAACGGAAACTCCATAAAAAATCCTTTGATTAAACTTGGTTTTTGGCCTGGTGGTGATCGTGATGGGAATCCATTTGTAACAACCGAAATAACTTTGAAAGTAGCGGAACGCTTGCGAACTTCTATTTTGAAATGTTATTACATCGAAATGAGGGATTTAAAAAGAAAACTAACTTTCTCTGGTGTTGATACTTTGGTTACTGAACTGGAACAAAAACTTTATAGGTCGGTGTTTTATTCCAAAGGAGAAATTTTCATTACTCTTGACGAATTTAAATCGCAGTTAAGTAAAATAAAACAAATTATTATTGATCAACATCAATCGTTATATTTAGATGAATTGGAAGCGCTTCTGATAAAAGTAAATTTATTTGGGTTTCATTTTGCATCTTTAGATATTCGTCAGAATAGTAAAATTCATGATGCTGTGTTTAATGACGTTGTTGAATTTTATCTGAAAGCTAATCCTGATGTTTTTCCGAAAAATTATTTTGAATTAAAAGAAGAAGATAAGCTAAAGGTCTTATCAAATGTAAGCGGAAATCTTGATGCGGCTGTTTTTCCGAATGAGATGACTCGTTTGACAATCGAATCCATTCAAGCGATTAAAACAATTCAGGAAAATAATGGTGAATTTGGTGCCAACCGCTATATAATTAGTAATAATGAAAGCGCGCTGAATGTTATGGAAACCTTTGCGTTATTCCGTTTGAGTAATTGGGAGAATCCTCCAGTTGATATTATTCCGCTTTTCGAATCGGTTGATGATTTGCAAAATGCGCATGAAATCATGGAGAAATTGTACACCAATCCAACTTATGCGGCACATTTAGCCAGTAGAAACAACAAACAAACCATCATGCTTGGTTTCTCTGACGGAACAAAAGACGGAGGCTATTTAATGGCGAATTGGAGTATTTATAAGGCAAAAGAAGAGCTTACTGCGATTTCCAGAAAATATGGTGTAAAAGCAATTTTCTTTGACGGTCGTGGTGGACCTCCAGCCCGTGGTGGTGGAAAAACACATAAATTCTATGCTTCATTAGGGCCAAATATTGAAAACAATGAAATTCAGGTTACGGTACAGGGACAAACGATCAGTTCTAATTTTGGAACTTTAGATTCCTGTCGTTATAACTTGGAGAATTTATTAAGTGCCGGTGTAACCAATCAGGTTTTTAGTAAAGGACAAAATGAATTGACTTTGGATGAGAAAAATATATTGGATCAATTGGCAGGATTTGGTTATGAAAAGTATTTAAGCTTTAAAAACCATCCTAAATTTATTCCTTATTTGGAACAAATGAGTACGCTAAAATATTATGCTAAAACGAATATTGGAAGCCGACCATCCAAAAGAAGTAAATCAGAACATTTAGATTTCGCTGATTTACGTGCGATTCCTTTTGTGGGTTCTTGGAGCCAGTTGAAGCAGAATGTACCCGGATTTTTCGGTGTAGGTACGGCACTCAAACATTTTGAGGATACAAATCAATGGAGTAAAGTTCAGGACTTATATGACAATTCATTGTTCTTTAAAACCTTGTTAGAAAATAGTATGATGTCATTGGCTAAGTCATTTTTCCCACTGACAGCTTACATGAAAAAAGACCCTCAGTTTGGTGCTTTTTGGCAAATTATTTATGACGAATTTTTAGAAACAAAACGATTACTTTTGAAAATTGCGGGCCATAAAGAACTGATGGAAAATTATCCTGATGGTAAAGCATCAATACAAATAAGAGAGCGTATTGTATTGCCATTGTTGACAATACAACAATATGCTTTGTTACGAATTAATGAGTTAAACAAAGAAGTGCAACCAGATGAAGCGTTAATAAAAGTGTATGAAAAAATAGTGACTCGTTCTCTTTTTGGAAATACAAATGCTAGTAGAAACTCCGCTTAAACGATAAAAAAATGATGTCAACACAATTGCCAACAAATGAATATGCTCCTTTTTATGCTCCTTATGTAAACGCTTTGGGAGAAGTAAATTTGATAGAAGAATTAGAAATTTCATTACATGATTTTATCCGTTTTGTTCAAAATATCCCAATGGATAAATTTGATTATAGATATGCAGAAGGGAAGTGGGATATCAAAGAAATTATTCAGCATGTCATAGATACCGAGCGTATTTTTGCGTATCGTGCTTTGCGTATTTCCCGAAATGACCAAACGCCTTTGCCAGGTTTTGATGAAAATGATTATGTAAACAATACTCAAGCTACCAATAGAAGTATTCAAGATTTGCTAACTGAATTTTCAGCTGTGCGACATTCGAATTTGTTTCTTTTTAAAAGTTTATCTGAAGAACAATTAAAGAGAATTGGAACTGCTTCAAATGCTGCTGTGTCGGTTCGTGCGATCGGTTTTATTATGATTGGGCATCAGAAACACCATCAAAAGGTTTTTCAGGAAAGGTATTTATAATTTATTGAAAACCGGTTGACCAGATTTTTAGCTTGTTGTCAAATGACATAGTATTTGCAGGACTAGTAGAAGGCATCACATAATACGTGATGCCTTTTATTTGTCCAAATTTCTTCAGAAAGTATTTATGACTTTCCTTTCCGTTAAACATGATTCTAGTGATTCCGGAGAATTCTTTGAATAATGTTTCAAAATCATTTTCTTTTTGATTTTTGATATGGATGTCCAAGCTTCCTTTTCTTTCGCAATTTTCTAAAACATCCCAAAGCCCAATGTTGTTTGCTTGGAGTAATTGTATCTTTTCATCGAAGATTTCAGATATTGGTAAATTATCCAGCAATGTGTACATTATTTTCCAGAAATGATTTCTTTTGTGTGCATAATATTCCTGCTTTTCCAGTGATGCGATGCCGGGCATAGTTCCTAAAATCAAAATTTTGGTTTGAAAATTTACAAAAGGAGGAAAGGATTGTATCATATAATTCAATTAAAGTACAGCATTCTCTTTTTCTATTACAGCTAATGCCAATCGGATTTTTCCGTAATCTATTTTTTCTTCGAAATAATCAAAATAGGGTTTAAGAGCATTTGGGAATTCCAGTTTTATTTGTGCTTCGGCAATTTGCGAAACTTCTTCTTTTGAGATAAACGAATCCAAATCTATGTCTGCTCCGTCAATATACAGTTTCGCTAAATGGGACATAATGGTACTTAATCCTAATTTCCTTTTTTGAGCAATTTCCTCAACAGAAAATCCGTTTTTATAAAGTTCTAATGTTTCTTTATAAGTTGTGGCTTCTTTTTTCTTTTTAGTGCCTTTTGCTTTTTGGAAATCTTGAATAACTTTTATAAAAGCATCGCCATATTTTTCCAGTTTTGCTTTACCAACGCCATCAATTGCGAGTAATTCGGTATCACTCATCGGTCTTTCGGTTTCCATTTGGCGCAAAGCCGCATCACTGAAAATTACATAAGCTGGAACGGATTCTTCTTTAGAAATTTCATAACGTAATTTCCGTAAGGTTTCAAAAAGCGAATTAGCTACTGTTTTGCTTTTCGTTTCTTTGATTTCTTGCTTCTCGATATTGATTTTTTTAACCGTCGTCAGTTGTACTTTTTCGCCTTCAAACAATACTTTTTTAGCTAAAGAAGTAAGTCGAATTTTATTTTGCTTATGAAAAGCAATCTCACAGTACCCAAGATTTATCAATTGTATTAAATATTGATTCCAGTCAAACCATGAAAGATCAACACCAACACCATATGTTTTCAGGTTTTGGTATTCTTTTTCATAGATATACGCATTTTTGGACCCGCGCAAAAAGTCAATAATTACAGGTAATGGTTCTGTTTCCTGTAATCGAATAATTGCCGATAATGCTTTTTGAGCAATTATGGTTCCATCGAAAAAAAGCGGCGGATTTTTACAGATATCACAATTTCCACAATTCTCTGTAACGAGTTCGCCAAAATAGGAAAGCAATATTTTTCTGCGACAACTTAATGCATCGGCATATTGTTTCATTCGCTCCAGTTTGGCAAGTTGTACTTCGGCGTTTAAACCTTGAGAAGCAAATTTTTGCAATTGAATCACATCGCCATAACTTTCGAACAATACTGTTTCTGATGGCAAACCATCGCGACCTGCACGACCAATTTCCTGATAATAACCTTCAATGTTTTTTGGCAAGTTATAGTGAATCACCCATCGAACATTTGATTTATCAATTCCCATCCCAAAAGCAATGGTTGCACATACCACTTTGCAATCATCATTGATAAATTCATCTTGTGTTTTCGAGCGAATTTTATTGTCTAAACCGGCGTGATAGGCCTTAGCACTAATGCCGATTTTTTGTAATTTTTCGGCTAATTCTTCGGTTGTTTTTCTGCTCAAGCAATATACAATCCCGGATTCGTTTGGTTTTTCTTGGATGAAATCTATTATCTGTTTGACTCTGTCTAAAGCGGGACGCACTTCTAAACTTAAATTTTTTCGATCAAAAGAAGCAACAAATAATTTCGGGTTTTTTAGATTTAATTGTTCGCTAATATCCTTACGTGTAGCTTTATCAGCAGTGGCAGTTAAAGCTAAGATTGGAGTAGAAGGGAAGCGATTTTTTAGATATCCAAGATTTGTATATGCTGGTCTGAAATCATGTCCCCAAGATGAAATGCAATGCGCTTCATCAATAGCGATAAGACTTATGGTTAAACTATTGAAAATATTATCCAGAAATGACAAGCTTTCTGGAGCAATGTAAACGAGCTTAATTGTATTCGATTTTAAGCTTTCGATATAAAATTGACGTTCGTCTTCGGTTTGACTGCTGTTGATAAAACAGGCTTCAATTCCATTTGCTTTCAAGCCATCAACTTGATCTTTCATCAAAGCGATAAGCGGGGAAATTACGATTGTAATTCCGGGAAAAAGTAATGCTGGTAATTGAAAACAAATTGATTTCCCACCACCTGTAGGCATAATTGCCAATGTATCTTGCCCAGAGAGAACACAGTTTATTATTTCCTCTTGGTTGGGTCTGAATTTTTCAAAACCAAAGTTTTCTTTGAGTTTGGCATATAAAATTTGCTGAGTCATTTTGGCGTATATTTAGAAGTCTAAAGTTATAAAAAAAGGAACTCGTGAATGAGTTCCTTTTTATAAGTATATTTAAAACAGGATTAATTAATCCTCATCTTCATCATCGTCTTCGTCAGCGAAATCTTTTTCATCAGCATCTTCGTCATCCTCATCATCTCCTGAATCAGAATCTGGTTTGTCGATAGCGTCATCTTCATCGTCGTCATCAATATCATCATCTAAATCTAGACCTTTGATCGGTTCAACAACTTCATCGATAAGGATTTCATCATCTTCATCATAATTTTCAATTCTATCTGCAAGTTTAGTGCTCACTTTTACTAAATAAATAGTGTCTTCAGTTCGAACTTCAACCGCTTCAACCAATTCATTTTTAGCGTTTCTAAAACTAATAATGTTTGAATCATCATAACCATCTGGAAATTTGTCCACCAATAGGTTTAAAATTTCATTGGTAAGTTTTGCGTAATCAACAATTACTCTTTTCATAAAATTATTCTATAGATCTAATAAATAAGCGAAAATTAAAGGTGCTACAATGGTAGCATCCGACTCAATAATAAACTTAGGAGTTTTAATGTCTAACTTACCCCAAGTTATTTTTTCATTTGGCACTGCTCCAGAATACGAACCATAACTGGTTGTTGAATCTGAAATCTGGCAGAAATAGCTCCAGAAAGGAATGTCATGCATTTCCATATCTTGGTACAACATTGGCACCACACATATTGGAAAATCTCCAGCAATACCACCACCAATTTGGAAGAAACCTACACCATTGGTACTATTTTTTGGATACCAATCTGATAAGAAAACCATATATTCAATACCGGATTTCATTGTAGAAGCTTTCAAATCTCCTTTAATTACATACGATGCAAATATATTTCCCATGGTACTGTCTTCCCATCCGGGTACAATAATAGGTAAATTTTTCTCAGCAGCTGCATACATCCAACTGTCTTTTAAGTCAATTTCATAATATTCTTCAAGAACACCTGAAAGTAACATTTTGTACATAAACTCATGCGGAAAATAGCGTTCGCCTTTATCATCAGCATCTTTCCATATTTTGTAGATATGTTTTTGCAAACGACGGAAAGCTTCATGCTCCGGAATACAAGTATCTGTTACACGATTTAAACCTCTTTCCAATAAATCCCATTCGTCTTGCGGAGTCAAATCACGATAATTTGGAACTCTTTCATAATGAGAATGAGCTACAAGATTCATGATATCTTCCTCTAGATTTGCTCCAGTGCACGAAATGATATGCACTTTATCCTGACGAATAATTTCAGAAAATATTTTTCCAATCTCGGCAGTACTCATAGCGCCAGCCATGCTCACCATCATTTTTGCACCATTGGCTAATTGTTCTTCGTATGCCTTAGCTGCGTCAACTAAAGATGCAGAATTGAAATGCAAATAATGCTTTTCTATAAACTGACTGATTGGTCCTTTGCTCATTTTTTAAAATTTAAATGCTTAGAAATCAAAACGTTAAAATTATAATCTCAAATTTAACGAATTTTTATATTGAATAATTGAATAGTTGGTAATTTATTTTTTGTCGTAACCCAATATTTTCAAAACGTCTTCAGAGGTTTGTTGCTCTGAAAAAACCTCAGTGGCCAAAATACCATTTTCGTCTCTGTCTATTAAAATATGTTTAGGTTGCGGAATCAAACAGTGGTGTAAACCACCGTATCCACCAATGGTTTCTTGATAAGCTCCTGTATTAAAGAATCCAATATATAATGGTTTTTCTTTGTTGTATTTTGGCAAATAAATAGCATTCATGTTTTGCTCTGAATTGTAATAATCATCGCTATCACAGGTCATTCCGCCTAACAAAACCCGCTCGTATGTATCATTCCAGCGATTGACTGCCAGCATGATAAAACGTTTGTTGATTGCCCAAGTATCTGGTAAAGTAGTGATGAAAGAGGAATCAATCATATTCCACTTTTCTCTGTCATTTTGTTGTTTTTGATACAAAATCTGATAAATTGCTCCACCACTTTCGCCTACAGTATAGGAGCCAAATTCAGTAAAAATATTAGGAACATCAACCTCGGCTTCATCGCAAGCTATTTTGATCTGATTGATGATTTCATCAATCATGTATTGATAATCGTATTCAAATGCCAATGAGTTCTTTATTGGAAAACCACCACCAATATTTAATCCGTCAAGGGAAGGACATTCTTTTTTTAATGCTACATAAACCTTAATACATTTTACTAATTCATTCCAGTAATAAGCGTTGTCGTTAATTCCTGTATTGATAAAAAAGTGCAACATTTTCAGTTCCAATTTTTTATTTTCCTTAATTTCTCTCTTATAAAATGGAACAATATTTTTGTATCCAATTCCTAATCTGGAAGTGTAAAACTCAAATTTCGGTTCCTCTTCAGCCGCAATACGAATTCCAATTTTGAATTTACTTTTTATTTGTCCCTGAAGTAAATCAAGTTCTTCAAAATTATCAATGATTGGAATGGTGTTTTTATGACCATTATTAATCAATCGTGCAATATTATCGATGTATTGATCTCTTTTGAAACCATTACAAATTACATAGGTACTTTTGTTAATTTTACCATTTGCCAAAAGGTTTTCTACAATGTTAATATCAAAAGCAGATGAAGTTTCAATATGAATGTTATTTTTGAACGCTTCGTTCATAATATATTCAAAATGAGAACTTTTAGTGCAATAACAGTAATAATATTTTGCCTCATATTTATTTTTTTCCATCGATTTACGAAACCAACTTTTGGCTTTGTTAATGTTGTTGGAAATTTGAGGCAAATAAGTGAATTTTAATGGTGTCCCGTATTGTTCCACCAATTTCATCAAATCGATATTGTGAAATTGAAGATTATCTTTGTTTAATGTAAATTCTTCTTGCGGAAAATAGTAGGTTTGATTGATTAAATCAGAATATTTTGTATTCATTAGATGTCATAATTATAGATTAGAATATTGTAAAAATAAAGTAACCTATAATTCAAACGCGAATATTTGCATATACGATCTGAAGCTTCTCGTGGTCTGCTTTTAAGTATTGGAAAACATCAAAACTAAAGTTTCCTTTAATAGAATAAAACCGCTTCAATATTCTCAGGAAAGACATATTGTTTCGGGTTTTATTAGAACTATAATTTCGCTTGTTTTGACTTTTTTTCATTGGTGCAAATGTAAAAAATATTATATACGCAATGCAATGCTTTTTATAAAAAATAATTAAGATTTATAATCCTCAAAAGCCCTAAGAATTAATTCATTTTCAACTGATTGATTTATTTTTATTTTTCCGATACCTTCAATTAATGCAAACTGAATGTTACCATACTCATTTTTTTTGTCGTGAATCAGTAATTCCAAGATTGGTTCAATATCATTTTCTTCAAAAAGGATGTCGTCATATACAGCCTTAATACAGGATTTTATCTCAGAATATTCTTCTTTATTGATTAGTTTTTTATCCAATGAAATAAAACTTTCCAAGACCATCCCAACGGCAATGGCTTCTCCGTGTAACAAAGTTGTTTTATTTTCATTTTCTAGAAAATAGCTTTCAATGGCATGTCCCAAGGTATGGCCAAAATTTAAGGCTTTTCGGATATTTTTCTCCGTAGGATCTTGAAGGACGATTTCATTTTTTATTTCAACCGAACGGTAAATTAACGAATCAAAATCAGCAAAATCTATAGATTTTAAATCTAAAAATTGCTCCCAATATTTCTTATCATATATCAAACCGTGTTTTAACATTTCGGCAAGACCGGAACGCATTTCATTTTGAGGCACCGTTTCAAGATATTGGGTGTCAATAAGAACCATTATTGGAACATTTATAACACCAATTTGGTTTTTTAAATTCCCTAAATCGACCCCGTTTTTCCCTCCAACAGAAGCATCAACCATTGATAGTAGCGTAGTAGGAATATGAATAAAATCAACTCCACGCTTGAATGTTGAAGCTACAAAACCACCTAAATCAGTAACAACACCTCCACCAAGATTAATCACAAGGCTTTTTCTGTCAGCACCAAGTTCAGTGAGTACATTCCAAATTTGGACGCAAGTCTCAATATTTTTATTTTCTTCACCGGCATCAAATTCTATAATTTCAATAGTAAGTTCTGTTTCCAGATATGGTAGGAAATAAGGTAAGCAAAACTCATTAGTATTGCTGTCTACAATTATAAATAGGTTGGAGTATTTATTTTCTTTTAAATGAAGGTTTAATGCTTCGTATCCTTTTTCGTTGAAATGTATTGGGTAACTGTTGGCTTGAATTGATTGCATCTTAGTGTTGTAGTTATTTGCAGAATTGATTTAGTAGTTGTTCTGTGTTAGGGTATTTTTTGTTAAAAGCAATATTTAAATAATTGCATCCATTTGTTTTATCCTTTATTTTGAAATAGCATCCAGATAACAAGTATTCTGTTTTACCATCATTTAAACGTGGATTATTTAATATTCTTTCTAAATAATTGATTGCAATTTCAGGTTTATCGAGTTGATAATAACAAACCGCAATATCCTGCAAAATTACTACTTTTTCAGGATTTTCCTTAAATGCTTTATTATATAATACAATTGCTTTCTCAAATTGCTGTGAATCACCCATTTTTTTTGCTTCAACCATATAATTTATTTTAGCGGCAGATTCTGCGGGTAGTCCATTAATAAATGTATTATTTAAGTTAGTAGATTCTTTACGTTTTATTAATCTTGTTTTTCTATTCAAAAGAGTAGTATCAGTAGGATATATTTTTAAACCTTTGTTGACAAAAGCAATTATTTTATTTGTGTCGTATTTAGATATTGATAAAGCAGAAGCGGTATTCTTCCAATTACTGGGCATACTTCTGTATTTGGTAAATAATTGATGAATTTTGAATATTTCAGAGGTATCTTTTTTTAATGAGGCCATTTTGAGGGCATCTAAATAAAAATTAGTTGTTCGCGGTCTGGAATAAAAAGCTGTTTTTATATATTCGTAAGCGGTGTCAAAATTTCCATTTATTTTTTCAATTTTATACAAATACCAATTTGATACACCTAAATAAGGATTTATTTTGTTTGATAAATAAAAGTATTTTTTTGCATTTTCATACT
This sequence comes from Flavobacterium petrolei, assembly GCF_003314435.2. Lineage (GTDB taxonomy): Bacteria > Bacteroidota > Bacteroidia > Flavobacteriales > Flavobacteriaceae > Flavobacterium > Flavobacterium petrolei. Next base: position 262,133 of record NZ_QNVY02000002.1, read on the forward strand.
TTTCTTCACTAAAATAGGCAATTGCTAAATGCTCATAAAAGGTTTCTGAATAGATTCCTACATTTGGTAATTGAGGTAAATTTTTTAATATTTCTTCGGATGTTTGGGCCGGGTTTTTATCGTATTTAATTGCGTATTCTAAACGGTATGCTTTTAAAGTTAAAAAAGTAATATAAACGGTAATCAAACTTAATATGATAATTCCGATTGAAAATTGACGTGTTATTCTCACAGTATTTACTTCATCCGTTTTTAAAGTATTCACTACTGTAAAAACTAAAAACAGAACAAAACCAAATTGCATTGTAGGTCTGTACAAAGGGAAATTAAAAAAGGCATCTATAAAGTATCCGGTTAAAATTAATACGGCTAAAAGTGCTATAATCTTATTATTTGGATCACTTTTACTTAAAATCGCCTTCATGTTTATAAAAAATGCAATTATAAATAATGACAAATAAACTAATCCATTAAAAACACCGGTCTCAGCTGCTATTTCCAAAAAATCATTGTGAGTATGTGAAGAGATGAAGCCGTCATCAATTGATGTCTTCTCATAAGGAATACTTTCAATCTTCCAATTACCCAAACCAATTCCAGTGGCAGGAAATTTGTTTATTATACTTAATGCATTATCCCAATATGTAAATCTGGCACTTACTGATGCTTCATTCGTACTGGCTATTTGAACAACTCGACTACCAACAGACTCATATCGACCAGTACCATTATTAACTTTAAAAACAATATTTGCTAAAATTAAACTCAATAGCATTGGGATTAGCAAGTAAACTACATTAAGAACTGTAATTTTTTTTAAGGAGTATAGTTTTAAATAAAAGATGATAAATAGTAATAGTTCGAAAAACAAAGCCAAATATGCAGCCCTTGCACTTATCAAAAAAATCGTAAATGTTGCTAAAAATAATGAAAAAATTAGAAACCATTTTTTCCAATTTGAAAAATGGATAGCTCCAATTAAAAGAAAAGGAATTTTTATATTTAAACTAGCTGCGAAGATATTTATATTTCCGGTATTACCCTTTAGTTTTGATAGTGCATTGATTACAGACCCCGCTTCTTTTAGGATATCACTAAGTTGTAGTACAGTTTGAAGTACTACACTAATACCGACAAGTATGGAAATTCTGTAAATTAAATGTAATCTATTAGATACAATAGCTAATACGTTTAGAAACATGATAAAAACTACCAATATTTCGATAAAGCTTACTAGAGTTAAGGATAAATTTTTAGTCGAGAAGAATGAAATTCCGCTTAAGAGAATAAATAAAATATAAATTTTAAGAAGATGACTTTTCTGTAAAATTGTATATAAACTTTGATTTATAAAAGTAGGATTTTTAAATATAAAAAGAGCGATAATCAAATTTAATATTGAAATGTAAAAGTATTGTGTTCCAATAATTTCGATACTCTTAAAATCCGGTAAAAAATCCATTAACAAATAGCAAGCTAAAAATAACAATGACATAAAATCATAATAGACATTATTTTGAGATGCTACTTCTGAGTTCAGAGGAATACTTGCATTAATTTGTTTTTTCATATTTTTTAAGTTGCTATTTCTTCAAAGCAAATCTATAGATTTTTTATTTTAATTAAAGATAGTTTATTCAAAATACAGAAATTTAATAATAATCCTTTGATGTTGTGTATTTGCTAAATTTTTAAAGGTTTAGTACCATATTGTTGCCAAGTAATCAAAAAAAAAGAATTTAATCGTTTGCACATAAATAATAAATCATTCAAAATTATTTAAGATATTTATTTTTCTAAAGTTGATTTAAATCAAAAATTGGTTAAATATTAAATTAGTATTTTTTTAAGGGAATTAGTTTTTGACTTTTTTTAAAATGCGTTTTTCTTTTTTTAATAATAGTTTTTTAAAATAATATTCAAAACTCTAATTATATTTGCATAAAAAATTAACAAATAATGAAAAAAATATTCAATAATACGCAAGTTGCCTTTTCATTAAAAAGTGATACCGAATTGGATAGAGCTTATTTTCTTTTCAAAATGATTGCTAATCAGCCTCTAGTCCGTATAGGAACTGCGGTTACAAATTTTGCTTTAAAAGCCAATCTTCCTGTAGAAGGTTTGATTCGCGCTACTGTTTTTGACCACTTTTGTGGTGGTGTAAATGAAGTGGACTGTCTTTCGGTTGTGGATAAAATGTATACAAAAGGCGTTTCATCTGTTTTGGATTATTCTGTCGAAGGAAAAGAAGAGGAAGATCAATTTGATGCGGCTCTTGAAATGACGTTAAAAACCATCGAATTTGCAAAAGAACGTTTGGCTATACCTTTTGCTGTTTTTAAACCAACCGGTTTTGGTCGTTTTGAATTATATGAGAAATTAGGAGAAAAACAAACATTAACTCCAGAAGAACAAGCAGAATGGAATAGAGTTGTGGCCCGTTTTGATTTAGTTTGTAAAGATGCTCATTCTAAAAATGTTGCTCTTTTGATCGATGGTGAAGAAAGTTGGATGCAAGATGCTGCAGATGATTTGGTGACTGAAATGATGCGCAAATACAACAAAGAAAAAGCGATTGTTTTCAATACGTTGCAAATGTATCGTTGGGATCGTTTGGATTACTTGAAAAAATTACATGAGCAAGCCAAAAAAGATGGATTCTTCATTGGTATGAAATTAGTTCGTGGTGCTTACATGGAAAAAGAAGTTGTTCGTGCCGAAGAAAAAGGATACCCATCACCAATATGCGCTTCAAAAGAAGCTACTGATGAAAATTACGATGCCGCTGTTCACTATATGATAGATAATTTAGATTTGATGTCTATTTTTGCAGGAACCCACAATGAGTTAAGTACGTATACTTTAATGGAATTGATGCAGGAAAAAGGAATTAAAACAAACGATGACAGAATCTGGTTTGGTCAGTTGTACGGGATGAGCGACAATATCAGCTACAATCTAGCTGCTAATGGGTATAATGTAGCAAAATATTTGCCTTTTGGTCCAGTTAAAGATGTCATGCCGTATTTGATTCGTCGTGCTGAAGAAAATACTTCGGTAGCGGGACAAACGAGTCGTGAATTAGAGATGATAAAAGCAGAACGTAACCGAAGAAAAGGGAAGTAGACATCAGTTTTTAGTTATTCAGGTAAATTTAAATTCATAAAAAAACTCCATTCAGTATGTACTGAATGGAGTTTTTTTTGTCAAATTAGAAATAAAATTTAAGAATTGCTGAATTGTAAATTGCTTAAATTTTTATAGATACCATTTTCTAAAGCTATTAATTCTTGATGTGTTCCTTGCTCTGTAATTTTTCCTTTATCCAAAACTAAAATTTGATCTGCACTACGAATTGTTGAAAGACGGTGTGCAATTATGATACTGGTTCTTCCTTGCATCAGAATTTCAAGTGCTTCCTGAACCAGTTTTTCGCTTTCACTGTCTAATGATGAAGTGGCTTCATCTAGAATCAAAATACTTGGGTTTTTCAATAAAGCTCTGGCAATGGCAATACGTTGTCGTTGTCCTCCAGAAAGTTTAATTCCTCTTTCGCCCACAATTGTTTCAAACTTTTCTGGGAAACTTTCGATAAAATTAAAAGCATTAGCTTGTTTTGAAGCAGTAAGAATTTCCTCTTCGGTGGCATTTGGTTTTCCATAAGCAATATTTTCTCTTATGGTTCCGCCAAATAATATCACGTCTTGCGGTACAATACTCATATTTCCTCGCAGACTTTCTAAATCAAAATCATAAATATTTTTTCCGTCAACTAATATTTCTCCTTCATCAATATTGTAAAAACGCAATAAAAGCGAAGCAATAGTCGATTTTCCGGTTCCACTTGGACCAACGATCGCTATTTTTTGACCAAAGTTAGCCGTAAAACTGACGTCTTTCAATACTTTAATTTCTTTTCTCGAATGGTAACTGAACGCTACATTCTTGAAAGTGACATTTCCTTTTATTTTTTCAATTGTAGCAAGATCACGAACTGATTTAATTTTTTCAGGAGTTTCATCTAATAATTCAAAAACACGTTCCGTTGCTCCAATTGCTTTTTGGATTTGGGCATAAAGTTCAGCGATTCCTCCAAAAGAAGCACCTACAAATGTGGAATACAATACAAATGAAATCAATTGTCCAACGCTCATTTCACCGCTGATGCTTAATCGAACACCGAACCAAACTACAGCTACAATAGCTCCGAAAAGACAGAAGATAATAAATGAAGCAAAGTAACCTCGGTATTTTCCACCTTTAATAGCAATCTTAACGACTTCCTTTATTTTTCCGTTGTAGCGGGCAATTTCGTACCATTCATTGGCAAAAGCCTTAACAATACTGATGCCTTGCATAGTTTCTTCAACAACTACCTGACTTTCGGCAACTTTATCCTGAACGTTTTTTGAATATTTCCTGATGAATCGCCCAAAAATAACAGCAGCAACTGCAACAAGCGGAACTACGGATAACATCAATAACGTTAATTTGATACTTTCGTTTGCCAATAAAAGAACGCCACCAATAATGAGAATAAATTGTCTTAAAAATTCGGCTATGGTTGATGTTAAAGTATCTTGTATTTGGGTTATATCAGAACTGATTCGGCTATTTAATTCGCCAACACGTTTTTGAGAAAAGAAAGACATTGGCAGTTTTACTAAATTACTATAAAGTGCTACTCTAAGATTAGCCAATGTATTTTCAGTGAAATTGACAAATAAATACAATCTAAAAAACGAAAAAATCGATTGTAGAAATAAGATTATAATTAAACCGCCCGCAATCATGTTAGCCTGAGAGTTGTCTTTATTTTTTACACAATCGATAAGCATTCCCATTAATTTAGGAAAGGCAAGAGCAGTTGCTCCTGTAAATAATAAAAAAATTAAACCTACATAAAATTTCCAACGATGATTTCCTGCATATTGAAATATTACAGTTGCTTTTTGGAGTGAACTTGCAGTAATTTTTGATTTTGGTAAATCGTTTTCTTTGAACCTGGCCATTATATATTGTTTATATCGCAAATGTAAGACTATAACGAATCAATACAAAAAAATACTGGAGTTTCATGCTTAGTATAAAGTGCTATAATAGAGCATGAAAACAAATAGAGTCAATATTTTATTGATTTTTTTTACTATTTTGCTTGCAGATACGATTTCTAGCTGTATATTTGCACTCGCAATAAGGAAATGAAAATAACTGCATTGTTTAGGGCGATTAGCTCAGCTGGTTCAGAGCACCTCGTTTACACCGAGGGGGTCGGGGGTTCGAACCCCTCATCGCCCACCATAAATTTAAAAACCTCCAAAGTCATTGATTTTGGAGGTTTTTTTTGTTTAATATAACTGAATTAAAGCACGGTAGTTTTTTAAGGCCTTGGCTTCACTGAGAATATTGGTTCGAATGCCGTTAGGTGTTTATCATTATTAAAATGATGTTAATTGAAAGCGTAAATATTGAATTAAGGTTTGTTTTTTATAATTTTGTAAAATGCAAAATAAAATTACACGTTCAGTTTCAGAGTTCAATACTGACTTGAAATTAAAAGGATTTAACGTCTTTCAAATTGAGAGTGATGGTAATGCAACACGTACTTATAGTAGAAAGGACTTTTACAAAATTTGCCTAACTACAGGTAAGAGTATTATTCATTATGCTGATAAAAGCTTTGAGGCTGAGGGAACTGTTTTATTCTTCGGTAATCCACATATACCTTATTCATGGGAAACAATATCAACAAGTTATATAGGGTATACTTGCTTATTCTCGGAAAAATTTTTGAAATCAGATCGTTCCGAAAGTCTGCAACATTCTCCTTTGTTTAAAATTGGTGGAACTCCTATTTTGAAAATAACAGAACAGCAAAGGGCATTTTTGAATACGCTCTTTCAGAAAATGATGGAAGAACAACAAACGGATTATGCGTATAAAGATGATTTAATTCGAAACTACATTAATTTGATAATACATGAAGCATTGAAGATGCAACCTTCTGAAGATTACGTAAGTAATAACAATGCACAATCCCGAATTACATCTGTTTTTTTAGAATTATTAGAAAGACAATTTCCAATTGAAACCAATGAAAAGCCTCTTGAATTAAAGACGGCACAAGATTATTCTACTGTTTTGTCGCTTCATGTTAATTATCTAAATCGTGCGGTAAAAAATACAACAGGAAAATCGACCACAACTCATATTTCTGAACGTATTATTAGCGAAGCAAAAGCCCTTTTACAACACACCGATTGGAATATTTCTGAAATTGCTTATGCCCTTGGTTTTGAATATCCCACTTACTTTAATAACTTTTTCAAAAAAAATACGGGGACAAATCCTAAAAACTTCCGTTTAGAAATGGTTTGAATTTCTTAACTATAGATTTGAATCTTGTTACCACATAAATCCAGTTTTGCTATAATTTTGTATTTGTAATAAATGCAAAGAATTATGGAAACGACAACTATTTTTACAAGAGACAAAACAGGCGAAACTATTCCGCTAAATGATCCTGAATATCCACAATTATTTAAGGTTATTCAAAAAGCAATGCGCACTACTGCAAAGCTAAACAATCTTGTTACTGATGATATGCAAGAAATCAATGCTGTTTTTAGTGAATTGATTGGTAAAAAAGTAGATGATACTTTTTTTATGATTCCACCTTTCTATTCTGATTTTGGAGAAAATATCCATATTGGTAAAAATGTATTTGTAAATCACGCTTGTACTTTCATGGATAGAGGCGGCATTACGGTAGAAGACAACGTGCTTATTGGTCCAAAAGCAAATCTCATAACAACTAATCATCCCATAAACCCTTCTGAAAGACGAGCTACAATATCGCAACCTATTGTAATCAAAAAAGGAGCTTGGATCGGTGTTGGAGCAACTATTCTACCAGGAGTAACTATTGGCGAAAACTCCATTGTGGCAGCTGGAGCAGTAGTTTCTAAAGATGTTCCTGACAATACTATTGTTGGTGGAATACCTGCCAAATTTATTAAATCAATTACCAACAAGTAAATTTAAAAAAAAATGAAAAAAACATCTATTTTAATTCTTGCCGTAATTACGTTGGTAGGGCAGGGGTGTACAGAAAAAGACAAAAAAAATCAAACTCAAAAAAACAATGAGATGATAGAGATAAATACAAAAGACTATACTACTTTTAAAGTGAGCGACAACGTAACGATGTATGCCGTTACTTTTAAAAATCTATATAAAATGGATGTTTCGGGGCATCTTTTTATTCCTAATAGTTTAGATCGTAACACAAAGTACGCGGCTATTATTATTGGTCATCCAATGGGTGCTGTAAAAGAACAAAGTGCAGATGTTTATGCTTCTAATATGGCAGATCGTGGATTCATTACTTTAGCAATTGATCTTTCTTTTTGGGGAGAAAGTGAAGGTGAACCTCGCAATGCAGTTTTACCAGATGTATATGCAGAAGATTTTAGCGCAGCAGTTGACTTCATGGGAACACGTCCATATATTGACAGAGACAATATTGGTGTAATTGGCGTTTGCGGGAGCGGGAGTTTTGTAATTAGTGCTGCCAAAATCGATCCGAGAATGAAAGCCATCGCAACGGTAAGCATGTATGATATGGGATCAGCGAATCGAAATGCACTGAATCATTCTCTAACTTTGGAGCAACGCAAACAAATTATTGCAGATGCAGCAGAACAACGGTATGTAGAGTTTAATGGAGGAGAAGTAAAATATACGGGTGGAACAGATCTTAAATTAGACGAAAAAACGCATCCTATTCAACGTGAGTTTTTTGATTTTTATAGAACTTCTCGTGGAGAATATACTCCAAAAGGGTCTTCAAAAGAAACCACTACAAAACCAACTTTGAGTAGTAATGTTAAGTTTATGAACTTTTATCCTTTTGATGATATCGAAACGATTTCGCCTCGTCCACTGCTTTTTATTACAGGAGACCGAGCGCACTCCAAAGAGTTTAGTGAAGATGCTTATAAACGCGCAGCAGAACCAAAAGAATTGTACTATGTTAAAAATGCAGGTCATGTTGATTTATATGATAAAACAGATTTAATTCCTTTTAATAAATTGGAAAATTTCTTTAAGAAATATTTAAAATGAAAACTATAATCAATACTAATAATCATTACAGCGATTATAATTTCTGCCTGTAATTCTAAAACAGAAAATACTATGGACACAACAGCAATTTTTCCAAAAGGAGATAAATTATCGAACGACTGGTTCACGGGAAATGCTTTTTTAACAGCATTTATTGCAAATTATAAAAACAACGAATTTTCGGCAGGCAATGTAACTTTTGAACCAGGCGCAAGAACCAATTGGCACACACATCCGAAAGGACAAGTCTTAATTGTACTGGAAGGTGAAGGATTCTATCAGGAAGAAGGCAAACCAGCTCAATCTATCAAAAGAGGAGATGTCGTAAATATTCCTGAAAATGTAAAACATTGGCACGGTGCGACTGCTAAAAGTAAAATGGCACATATTGCGATTACTAACTTCAAAGAAGATGTTCAGGTTACTTGGTTAAAACCTGTATCTGATCAAGATTATATAGCAGTTAACTGCAAATAATTGTTAAAAATGAAAAACAACAAGAACAAAGAAGGGAGAAGGAAATTTATTCAGCAAACTGCTTTTGCAAGTGCGGGCGTAATGTTGATTAATCCATTGGGACTACTTTCACAAACTAATAAATCTTTAAATATGAGCAAGAATATAAAATCAAGAGGATACGCAGGTAAAGACGAACAAAGCACACTAGTAAAATGGGATTTTGAACGCAGACCTGTAGGAGATAACGATATTTTAATTGATATTAAATTTTCAGGAATTTGTCATTCGGATATTCATACGATTAAAGGACATTGGGGGACACAAAAATATCCACAAGTACCAGGGCATGAAATTGCAGGAATCGTAACGGCAATTGGTAAAAATGTAACCAAGTTTAAAATTGGCGATCAAGCTGGTATTGGTTGTATGGTTAATAGTTGTATGGAATGCGATAGTTGCAAGAACGGAGAAGAGCACCATTGCGAAACTACTGGGATGACGGGGACTTATGGCTCACCTGAAGAATCATCACCAACAGGAATAACGCAAGGTGGTTATTCTAATAATATAGTGGTTACAGAACATTTTGCAATTAAAATTCCAAATAATTTGGATTTGAAATATGCCGCGCCATTGCTTTGTGCAGGGATAACAACTTATTCACCTTTGATGAGAGAAAATTTTAAAAAAGGGGACAAAATTGGAATTATAGGAATTGGAGGTCTTGGTCATATTGCCATTAAATTGGCCGTTTCAAAAGGAGCTGAAGTATATGCGTTTACTACTACTGCTGATAAAAAAGTAGATATTATTTCTTTTGGTGCCAAAGAAGTAATTGTAGTGGATTCAATGGAGAAATTAGTTCCATATAAAGGAAAGTTGGATTATATGCTTTCAACAATTCCTTATGATTATGATGTAGCTTCATATGCTTCCTGTGTAAAACCCTATGGTAATTTTGTTCAAGTTGGAATGCCTATCAACGGTCATTTATCTATTAATAATTTTCAGATGATTTTCAACAGAGTTAAGTTTAGCGCTTCTTTGATTGGAGGAATTCCAGAGACGCAAGAAGTGGTTGATTATTGTGCTCAAAATAATATTCTTCCTCGAATTGAAATTATCAAAGCAGAAGAAATCAACGATGCTTGGGACAAAGTTGTTAATAAAGAAGCGCGTTACCGTTATGTAATTGATGCTTCAACATTCTAACTAAACCGTACTTGGTTATGAAACAGAAAATTTTAATTCTTCTTTTAGTATTTTCTTTTATTACGGTTTTTGCTTCTTGCGATAAAGTTGGCGAGGTTCAAAATAACGCTAACACGGAAAATAACAATACTGGAAATAACACAGGAAAAATGAATACTAAAATCAAAATTAAGATTGGTTCAAGCACTTTCAATGCCACGTTAGAAAATAATGCTACTGCCGATGCATTCAAAGCAATGTTGCCTATGACAATCACTATGAAGGAGCTGAATGCTAACGAAAAGTATTTTGATTTTTCGACCAGCTTACCTACTAATGCTTCTAATCCTGGAACTATACAAACAGCAGATTTAATGCTTTATGGTTCTCGAACATTGGTATTGTTTTACAAATCATTTCCAACTCCATACAATTATACCAAACTCGGTAGGATTGATTATACAGCGGGACTTTCAGCTGCATTAGGTACTAGAAATGTTATAGTTAGTTTTGAGTTGTAATATGAAGCAAAATGTATCGTTAAATAATTTTTAATATTTTATTGAAATTTTCTTCAAATTTTGCATAAAATGGTTAGTAAACGGTCCCGTATGGACCACAAAACTTCTCAAGAAATTGAGAAGTTTTTTTTACTTTAAACCGAAAAATTAAAATTTTGCAAATCAAACGAAATGGTATAAAAGATGAAAATCCTTATTCTTTTTTGAATAAGGATTTTATGTTTAATTATTTACATTTTTAATTTTTAACCTCTACCATATTAAAAAAATTATAGTAGTCAAAACCGGTAAAAATCAAATTGGCGAAAAAAAAGCTGCTGTTTATATGGCAGTCCAAGGGTATAAAAGTGTTGAAATCATTAAGTTTTAGAAAAAGAAATAACCAACAGATAATTGAAATACTCTGTTTTTATATTTACTGGAAGAATTATCTAAATTATTAATGTTTGATAATCCAAAATTATATCTTGCTCCAAAATTAAGTCCGTTTTCTAGTTTGTAACCAATTCCTAAATTAGCAGCGAAGTCAACTTTCTTAAACGTATCTTTTACGTTTGTGCTTTCATTTTTGGCCGAAAGTAAATACCCAATTTGTGGTCCAGCTTCAATACTCAATCCTTTTGTTAAATAATATTTTCCCATTAAAGGAATGTTGAGATAACTTAAGGCAATTGTATTATCATTGAAACTATATCCCTGACCAGAATACATTAATTCAGGTTGAAAAGAAAATTTATCTGAAATTGAAATTTCTGATAAAACACCAAAATTAAATGATGTTACCATATCACTACCAGCGGAATTATTCCCGCTGATCGAAGCAAAGTTTAAACCTCCTTTAGCTCCAAATTTAATTTCTTGAGCATTAACATTTGTAAATCCTAAAACTGTAACAACAGCTAGTAATAAAATTTTTTTCATAAAAATTGATTTTAATTATTGAAGTGCAAAACTCACATAAGAAAAACTAGAAAAGGTGCCAAAAACTTAAAATTGTATAAATCGGTACTTATTTATTAGAATTCCGGTACTCATTTGGTGTTTGACCAGTAGCTTTTTTAAAAGCTTTATAAAAAGTGGTTTTTGAAGTAAAACCTGATTCTAGTCCCATCGTCAATAGATTATATTTTTCATATTCAGAATTTGATATCATTTCCTTGACAGCTTCAACCCGATATTGATTGATGTAATTGGTAAAGTTGTCTCCTGTTACCGTGTTTACGATTTGTGAAACATATCCGGCACTTATACCTAGTTTTTCAGCAATTTTTTCTCTATTCAATGTACAATCGGTATAGATATGATCTTCCTTGCAAAGAAGATCAAGTTTCTGAAAATAATGATTATCTACCGAGATAGGTTCCCGATATTCTTCTGGGCTGTGATTTTCTATAATTTGCGAATTACTGCACGAAATAGCTAAATCTTTATTTAGAAAAGTATAGATGGCATCCTTGTTATTTGCAAGTTTGTACTTGTAAATACCTATATATGCTGTCCAATGAATAATGAATGTTGCAGATATAGCCACGATTCTCATAGGAGAAGAAATGTCATATTGAAGAAATATGCCGACTAACCAGGTAATAAGCCAAAAGAATAACAATGAAGAAAAAAGGGTTAATAAGGTTACTACCCATTTTTTTTCTTCTGAATCCTTTAAATGTCTTATCATAAAATAAGAGTAAATCAGCAGGAAAGGGATGAATGTAAAGACAAAAAAAAGATGAATTAGAGTAAGCATTTGTATTATAACGATACCTGGTTCTGGAATGGTATAAATTCCTGCAACACGATCAAGATCGTTTGTAATGTTAAGTATAACGGAATAAGCAAATGGAATAAAACATAAATATATTTTTTGTTTGCTTTTTACAGTATCATCAATCCGATTTACAATATATAGGAATAGAAATGCTGGCAATAGTAATGCCCACTCGACATTGTCAATAAAGTGTAGAAAAGGATAAGGAGTATATACTTCTTCTAATTCAAAAACATAATTCAGTAAAAGAATAGAAAGTGTAAATAGCAAGTATGCCAGATATTTATTTGAATTACTATTAAATAAAGAAGAGCTTAAAATAACTAAGCCCAAGACTATTCCTTGAAAAATGGCAATATTTAAAAGTGTTGTATAAATCAATTTTTTATTATAAAAGTTATTCTTTAGATTTGTTTTAGGATACGATGAAAATTAGTTGTTTTTTTAAAACATAACTTATTTCATACGAATTCACAGAACGAATTTATATCAATACAGATGACTTTCTTAAGGGATTAAGAAATGATTAACTAAAATGACCAACTCCCCGAAGGGTTCTTATAAGTCTGAGGAAAGACAAACAAGACTAATTATAAAAATTACTTTGTTCTAATTAGCTTTTAAATGTTTAACTGGATTACCATAAGGCTTCAAAAAATGTCAAAACAGCTAGTAAGTGTTCGATTGCTGTCCTTGACACTCGACAAAATTTCTCAAGAAATTGAGAAGTTTTTTTTTGATCTATTTTTACCTATTTTTAGTGTAATAAAAGTCATTAATCTATTCCCTATAGTTCACAAAATAAATTAAGTAACTATGAAAAATAGTAGTCAAATTTTATTTATTTCTATAGTCTTCTTCCTAGTAGGATGTTCAACCTTAAAAAAAAACATTCTTGAAGAAACTTTGTCTTCCAAAAATGAAAGTATAAAAAGAGTAATGGATAATCCTACACAATTTGAACTTCAGATTATCTATACTCAGATCATACGAAATCAACATAATGAAGTGAAGTTTAAAGATTACACCTATAATTTAAATGCCAAAAATTATTTTTATCCTGCAAGTACTATAAAATTTCCCATCGCTATTCTAGCTTTAGAAAAATTGAACACGATACAAAATACTTCAATGAACTCAGAATTTTCAATCGAGGGAAAATCAGATAAAAATAAATTTACAGAGGAAATTTCGAAAATTTTTGCGGTCAGTGATAATGATGCTAGTAATAATTTATTAGAATTTATAGGTTTTGATTATTTAAATAAAAGCATGCATTCAAAAGGATTGAAACCTTTCAGAATATCACATCGACTGTCTACACCAGATTCAGGAAATCCAATAACTAAGTCTGTAACATTATACAATGATGATAATTCAATTTTGACTCTGCCATCAGTATTGAGTAAAAAAGACAACAAACCCTTACGATTGAATAAAATAAAGAAAGGAATAGGGTATATGAATGATGAAAAACTCGTGCAAATACCCTTTGATTTTTCAAATAAAAATTATTATCCCTTAGAAACTTTACATAATTCTTTAAAACGAATTGTTTTTCCTGAAGCGTTTAAGAAGCGGGAGCGTTTTAATTTGACAAAAAAAGATAGAGAGTTTATTCTTTTTTCTATGCAAAATCTGCCCAAAAATGCAGGTTATGATCCGACTAAATATTACGATGGTTATTGTAAGTTCTTTATGTTTGGCGATTTAAAAGAGCCTATTCCTGAAAACATAAAAATATATAATAAGGTAGGGGATGCTTATGGTACATTAATTGACTGCGCTTATATTGTCGATATAAAAAATCAAATTGAATTTATGATTTCGGCAACAATTTTAGTGAATAAAGATCAAGTTTTTAATGATAATATTTATGATTATGATGAAGTTGGCCTCCCATTTTTGGGAGAGTTAGGCAGACAACTTTACGATAAAAATTTTAAAAAGAAATCCAACTAATCTAAAGTTAAAGCAACTAAAAATTTATTCGGATAAAAAAGGTCCACCGGTATACTTGTATTTAATTCAGATTCATCCAGACATGACCGCGCTTGTTATCATAATAGTATAGCAAATTTTTTGAAATATTTCGATAATGATTTCTGATTTAGCCCCTTTGATGATAGCCACAATACTTCCTGCTTTCTTTTTTTTATTTGCAATGATAGTATATTATTCGTTACAAGATAAAGCAGTTTCATCTATCAATAGATTTTCACCTATGTTTTGGGGACACAACAGCCATTATTTAGTATGATTGCGTTTCTCCCAAGATTTAAAGTCACTCAAAAAATCTTTATAATTTTTTGAAGTATTTTTCCATCTACACCATGAAATTTAGCTATTCTTTTGGTTTCATGAGGGTTAGATTCGACTAATATCTTTTTAAAAAAGAGTCGAAATCATAGGTAAATTGAGTGCCTTGTGAACTTTTTATTTTCCTTTCATTTCCAACTTTGCGGTTACTATTTACTTATTTTTCAAACGCCGACCCCTTGGTTCATCACCCTCATAAAGCACAATTTCAGAATGTAGAAACTGTGCGGCAGCAGCAGAGTCATTCACTTTTGTAGCACTGCGTTCTAGCATTTCTGATTCAAACTCTGTTAATACACTTTCCCTTATTCCAACTTTTCTCCATTGAGATGAAGGTCTACATCCTCTTGAAATAATGCGAGCCAACGATAGAGCGTCTAGCAGCGCTTGATTTGCACCTTGTCCTTTAAATGGACTCATTGGGTGAGCTGCATCTCCAATCAGAGTTACTTTCTGTATTTTTGCCAATAGTTCTGGTTCTAGTAATTCCCGGTCATACACAGGATATCCAGAAATCTGAGCTTCCAGAGTCGCCTCTAAAATCTGAGGAACAGGATTGTGCCACAGAGTTCTACGACGGGCCTCTTCCTTGAGTGCTTGAGGTCCTTGAGCACTTAACGCCTTAGCATCTTCTTCTGGCATTGGGAAACTTAATTGCCACATTACAGAGTCTGAAGCATAAGGCATGATGTAGATTCGCTCATTGCCATTGGCAGTTTGAAATACAGTGGCCGAATCCAGTAATGGACTATTAAGACCTTCGAGTGCTTTCAAAGGACAGATTCCTAATATCACGATACAACCCAGATAATGTAAAGGAGTACTATCATCACCAATCAGCAACCTCCGCACCGAACTGCGAATGCCATCGGCTCCAACTACTAGATCTGCTTTAGCATTCTTGATTTTCCCATCCACTTGAAAGCTTAGATCAACACCTTTGCCCTCGCATTCCTTAAAATCTACCAACTGATGTCCCCACTGCACCGAATCCTGTCCGCCGAGTTGTTGAAGCAATGCTAAGCGTAAAGATTGTCGTGCGATATGGATATTAGTACGTTTTTGAAAAATTTTCGCATCTGACTGTATCCACTTTCTGATTCCCCATTCGCCAATAACTTTTCCATCGGTAGTATGAACCAAATGTCTTGTCGAAATTACCCCTTCTTCTAATGAGAAAATACCCAATCCTTCGATTGCTTTACTAGCTTGTTGCAATGTAAGTCCATATCCCTGAGACCTGGCTTCAAAATTATCATCGCGCTCATAAAGGGTAAAAGGAATTCCGCGGTGCAAACAGGCCACAGCAAGAGCTACGCCTCCAATACCTCCACCAATAATGGCAAGATGTGGATAGTTCTCTTTATCAGCTATAGGAGGACTGGCAGAACGAAGCAGTCCCGATCCAGAACATTTCGGGCAGGAGTGAAGGTGTCCTTTAGGAGGAACCGGAATGGTCCCTTCGCCATTCGTCTTTTCAAACTGGTCTAATGCTATCTGATAGTGGAGTCGTGCTTTCTTAGTTAGTCCTCGACTTTTCTTACCTCTTCCTTGACATTCTAGGCACATAGTCCAGCTTGATTCTTTATTTTCCAATTTTTTTACTTCCTGTTTTATTTAAACTTTTTTATTGCTTTTCTTTTAAAGAAAAAACATAGCCAATACAATTTATATTTCAGCATTTTATTGCTCTTTGTTGTTGCGTAACTTTGGGACGAAATAGTGTTGCAAAATTACTTATTTCGATTTAAAACAGAAAGGATTTCTCAGCGCTATATTATTCGAATTTTATTTAGATACTGCATAGAATAATTCGAAAATAGTTCTGCACAACCTCAAAAAACTCCATTATAAATAGTGTAGTATATCTTATTGTTAGAAATTTTTAACTTTAAAATCAATAAAATCCTTTATTTATCCTTCTATTAATTTTTCGGTTTTAGTTAAGAATTTTTCTGTGGCTTCTTCAATATTAATATTCATTCTCTCAGCCAGTACTATGAGCCACCAGATCGATTCTCCTAATTTGTGTTTGAGTTCTTCTTGAGTATTTTCTTTAGGCCATCTTCCTTGCTGTGACATTGTAAGTCTTCCTACTAAACCTGCATCGGTAAGGAAAGCCAAGGCATCTTCTTCAATCGTCCATTCACTACCGTGGTGCGTACGTTCTAATTCATGGTAGCGTTCTCTTAGTTTTAAAGAACGCTCTTTTAATTGTTCAAAATCTATTGTTGCCATTGCTGTGAATTTTTAGTTTGTTTTAAATGCTGAAATCATTTCAAGAGGTACTTTTTAAATAAAGCATACATCAATCTAAAGCAATTGGAGCTGCAAGACAACTATCCGGAATGTCAAATGCTTTTACTAATGAAACGGCATCCGGCCTGATTTCCCAGCAAAGCTGATTTACCATCTTACGAATGGCTTTCGTTTTTGCAGCTTCCATATAACCATCTTCGAGATACCATCCTTTATTTTTTTCCATTTGTGAAAGGGCATACAATTGACACAATTGAGTCATTATTTCCTTACTTTTCTTGTCCTCGATGGCTTGTATGGCTTTTTGAAATTGCTCCAGAACAATTCGTTCGAGATACGCCTCAGCTACATCAATCATTTGATGTTGCACCACATTAAAAGCATCATAAGGTTCAAGTCCGCCATCAATTAGTTTTTTTAATCGCTTTGCTGCTGATGCCAATATTGTTTTTTCTCGATATTGGAAAGCGCTTAAGTGAAATTCATCATGTACTAAATGGGTTTCCTCAGTTTTGCGCGTTACAATTGGATTTTTTTCAGAAATCGCAGTTTTGGCATTTTCAAAAACATAGTTAATTATTCCCATAGCATCCATTTCACCAAATGCCTTGCGAAATTCTGACAAGCGATTTTTAGCAACTAATTGCATTAAGACGGTATTGTCACCTTCAAAAGTAGTATAGATTTCGGTATCATTTTTCAGCGCATCGATTCTATTTTCGGATAAATATCCTTTACCACCGCAGGCTTCGCGACATTCTTGTAAAACATCCGTGGTACTCCACGTTGAGTAGGCTTTCATTCCGGCTGCCAAGGCTTCAATTTCTGGCATTTCCGATTCTGTTCTAGCAATATAACGATTCGTCACGTATTGCAAAGCAAAATGAATGGCATACGTTTTTGCCAACAATGGAATTAATCTTCGCTGATGCATTCGATAATTCAAGATTGGAACTTCGGAGCCTCCTTCGGGGCCAAATTGCCTACGTTTGTCGCTATACTGGATCGCGATTGTCAATCCTGATTTGGCTGCGGCCAAAGCTGATCTCGGAATCCCAATTCGGCCACCAACCAAAGTACCCAGCATCGTAAAAAACCGTCGATTGTCACTTGGAATCGGACTTTTAAATTTTCCTTCTTCGTTTACCGAGGCAAATCGATCCAACATGTTTTCTTTTGGAATAACCACATTTTCAAAACGAATGGTCCCGTTATCAACGCCATTAAGTCCCATTTTAAGTCCGCAATCACCAATAGTGATCCCTTTCAGGATTTCGCTATTAGTATCGCGTATTGGAACAATAAAAGCATTCACACCGTAATCTATTTCATCAATAATTAATTTAGCAAAAACGGTCGCCATCTGACCATGTACTGCTGCGTTACCAATGTATTCTTTCTGCGCCTTTTCATGCGGTGTATGAATGGTAAAAGTTTGGTTATTATGATTGTATGTTGCAGTTGTTTCTAATCCTTTTACATTCGAACCGTGATTGGTTTCCGTCATCGCAAAACAGCCAGGTAACTGGAGCGAACCAATATCTTTTAGATATTTGCGATAGTGTTTTTCGGTTCCAAGTGATTGTATGCTCATTCCCCAAAGCCCGAATTGTACACCAAATTTAATTACCAAACTTAAATCATGATAGCTCAGCGTTTCCATGATCGCAAAATAATCGGCTATGTTTTCGCCACCACCGTATTGTTTTGGATAAGCCATGTTTCCTAAGTTTTCGTCTGCAAGGATTTTACACCAGTCATATACTTTTTCACGATATATGGCAGTATCAGTCGAAGTTTCATAAGCAAATTTAGGTCTGCTGATGATTGATTTTACCTTCTTAATAATTGTGGACTGTTCTCCGTCCAGAATTTGGGTCAGTTTTTCAATTTCGAATGTATTGGCAGATTGATAATTTGAAGTAAAGGTTTTTGACCTTGTTTTAAAATTTCCAATTGCTTCTTCTCCTAAAATTCCCAAATCATTCTCCAATTGAAGAAAATCAGCTATGTGGTCTTTGATAAAAGAATCGTTTTCAGCAAGCACCATCGAAACCTCAAATATAGATTTCAGCAAAGGATTTTGATGAATAACAGTATCAATTTCACCTTTCCATTCAGCAAGTTGTGCTCGGGAAGGCGGAACAAATATCGCTACTTTTGAAAGAAGAAATTCTTGTTCTTTTTCGGAAATCCAGCGTTGTGAACTTATAAATTCTTGTAACGTAACGAATTCTTTTTGAGATAAAAGGTCATCCGACCAAACGAGATAAAAAAATGGGATAAAGGCCTTTAATTTTAAATTTTCCATAGTAAACTTTAATTAAAATAATAATTTCAGTTTGGTTAAGATAGGGAAATTTATTAACTAAAGATGAGGAATATTGGTATACTTGAAAATTTGGAAGGGAATAGGATCCAGTTTTTTAACCGAAAATGGCATGAAAATTAATCCAATGTCAAAGCACCGAGAATTTCTTCTGACATGAAAGGTCCACCAGGATATTTGGCCGTATAATCCAGATTCATCCAGATTTGACCACGCTCATCAACGTGATAATGAAGTTTTTTTTCATTACTTTCATTAACAAATAATACATTTTTAATTAGAAAATTGACTTTTTCTAAATCTGTCAGAGAGCCTATCAGTATTTCCGGGTAAATGTGACCTGTAGTATGAATCAATCGGGGAGTTCCACCAATAGACTTAATAGCGGCAGCCATTAGTATCGAATGATCATCACAATCTCCAGAGAAATAAAGCAACGATTCCGTAGCCGTTGCAATATAATCACGTGCTTTTGGATCACTTACGTAGTTCCATCGGCTATTTATTTCTTTGAAAACGGCGAAACATTGTATGATGGTTCTGTAATCAGAATATCCTTTTATATCTTTAAAATGTTTTGTAGTAGCCATAACTGCAAAATTCCTGATTTTAGGATTTTGATATTCTATGGCATTGATAATTTTTGATTTATTGGGAAACGGAAGCAACTTTGCAATAATAATATCTTGTGGATATGGATTGTCAGACATCGTATACATTATCGAATTATAATCTTCAAAAACGCTGTTAAATCCATAGTTTCCAATTGTAGAACCGTACACTAAAACCAATAAATACAAAATAATACAAAAGAGGATAATCGTTCGCAAGAACCGAAGGATGATTTGAATTATTACAATCATCACCAAAAACAGCACTACCCTGTCAATATTAAGAGGCCAATTTGGGTTGATTAAGTTTTGATGCAAGATGATAAAAACCGGAATGGCAATTAATATGTTCAGAACAAAAATAATAACGTCGTCCCAAGGTTTTTTGACCTGGAATCGCTGTTTTATACCCTGAAAATTAATTTCTTTTATTTTTATCATAGTAAAAATAAAAACAGTAATCTAGACTGTTTTTACAATATCCTCAAAAGTACCTTTTTTATCGATAATTTTAAGTTGAAAAAGTTGATTTTGAACTTTGTTTAACATTTCAGTTGATAAAGGCTTTTGTGACCATTGTGTTAAAGAAATCCATTCTTGAATATCTTCTATTTTTTGATGGTAATTTGAAGCTAACGTTTTATCAATACTTGGAATTTCTTTAAAATCTTCTGTAGTTTGATTAATGATCTCCAGAATTTTTGAAACAAGAACTGGATTGTTTTCCAAAACTTCTTCTCGAACTGCTATTACAAAACAAGGCCAAGGAGTAGGGCAATCAGCAATTCTTCTGAAAATACCTTTATCGACTAATGGTTTGGTCATAAAGCGTTCCCACATGAAATAATCAGCCGTTCCATTTGTCAACGCTTCAACAGCGCCGTCGATAGTATTTACAATTTCAAATTCCAGATTATCAATTTTCCATCCTTGATTGTCAGCATTGACATACGCCATTAATTGAGAACCAGAACCCAATCTGGAAATGGCAACTTTTTTGTTTTCTAAATCAGCTAACGTCTTATAATTAGAGTTTGCCGCTACGTGAATTCCCCAAATTAATGGGCTTTCCACATACACCTGAACTATTTTGCTTGGATTTCCTGCAATGATATCTTTTACAATTCCTTCGGTTAGGATTACCGCAATATCAGTTTCACCATCACGAAGCATTTGGCACATTTTTCCAGTTCCTTCGGGAACATCGGTCCATTGTAAATCGATATTTTCTTTTTCGAAATCTCCGTTTTCTATGGCTAAATGCCAAGGAAGATTGAAATGTTCTGGAACTCCAGCTATTTTTATTGTTTTCATTATAAGTTAGGATTTTTTAATTCGTACCAATTCCAAGAAACACCATCTTCCAGATATTTTTCAGTCATTTTTAATCCAATTTTTTGTAATATTGTGTTTGAAGCGATATTTTCTGTGTGTGCTGCTGCTTCCATGATTTTGATTTCCATTACATTAAAACCATAATCCAGCCATGCAAAACTAGCTTCACTAGCATATCCTTTTCCCCAGAATTTTTCGTTTAAGCGATAGCCAATATCGTAGAAATGAATTTTATTATTGACCATTTCGGTGTTGTATTTTAATCCGGCCCAACCAATTAATTCAGTGGTTTCTTTTAAAACAACCACAAATCGCCCAATATTATTTTGAACATACTGCGCTCTAACAGATTCGATATACGAATGTACTTCGCTAATATCCGTCAATGGTTTGTTCCAAAGATATTGATGTACCTTATGATTGCTGTCCATTTCAAATAATGCTTCTGCATCTGAAGCGAGCATTTCTCTTAAAATTAATCGGTCGGTTTCTAAAATAAGATTCATGTTTTTATTGAAAATTTGATGTTGAACGATTTAGCCCTGATCGCAGTGAAAATCCTTTTTCTTTTTTCTTTAAAAAGGAAAAGATTACTTCACCATACTTTTATTTTTATTTGAGGTCAGTGAATTTCATTTGCAACGTATAGCAGGAAATAGCTCCTAAAATTACACATTAATATCTTTGAAATTATTCAATTTTGCATACCGAATCATATTGGTGAATGCCTCCTCATCCAGTTTTGGTATTTCAAGAATGGAATTCAACAAAGTGGTATCGTATTCATTCGCAGCTGTCGTAAAATAAGGGCTTAAGTGTTTTCCAATACTTTCATAATACAATTTTTCGATAGTATTTTTATATGCAAAATCGAGTGAATTTTGTATTAAAGTAAAATTAGTATAGCCAACTTCCTTCATAATCAATCGCAATCCATTTACCATATTGAAACTCTTATTATGTACAATATTAAGCTGTTCAATATCTTCTCTTTCGAATGTATTTAAAATCACTTTTGCCACATAATCGACAGGAATAATGTTCAAAACAGTGTCTTCATTGACTATAAAACGCACATTTTCTTGATCTCCTTTTCGTTGGGAAGTGAAGTGAAAGAATTTTGCCAAAAGATAAAAAACCATATATTTCGATATAAAATACGGATTTTCGGTTCCTAACATTTTGCCTCCAATCACACTTGGACGCAGAATTTGAAAAGGCAAGCCTATTTTTTTACATTCTTGTGCTATAAAATTTTCCGAGTGGAATTTGGCATTTTCATACGCATTGCGATGCTCCGGTTTGAATTCTAAACTATGAAAATTATTGTCAATCAATCCTTTTCGGTTTCCAGATGAAAAAGCAGTTCCTATGTAAATAAACTTTTTTATGAAAGGATGAAATAGATTGAAAAGGGATTTTGTAATTTTGGTATTTTCGTCAAAAATCTTTTCTCGTTGCTCTTCATCGGTAGATAAATTCACGAATCCCGCCGAATGGATAAAATAAGCATCTTTTATTTGACTTGAAAAAGTGTCCTGAATAACAGCCAAATCAGTATCAATGATTTCAATGTATTCTTGCAGTTTTGCGATGCCTTTGTCTTTTATAATTTTTGGCGTATAACTGCTGGATAAAAGTTCATTGATGCGATCTAAAGCGGATTTTTTGCCTTTATTTCGAGCAATTATAAAAAGTTTACCATCAATTTTAGTAGTGATGAAAAGCTCCAGAATTTCATACATAATATGAGATCCCAGAACTCCTGTTGCACCCGTAAGTATTATTTTCATTATCGTTTTGTTCTAAAAACAAATGTAGTTTTAAAAAAATTAAAAGCACTTTTTTAAAACTACAAATGGGTACGGTTTTGAAAATTAATTTCTCTATCCTAAAGCAATTTTTTCTAATGTATACGCAATCAATTCATCAACTGCTTTGTATGGATCTTCGCTAAAAGTTCCCGAAGCGCGATTGGCAATTATTGCATTTAGAGATAATGCGTTGTGTCCTAAAAGTGCCGAAAGTCCATAAATTGCTGCGGTTTCCATCTCTAAGTTTGTGATTTGATTGTCACCAAATTTAAAATTGTCCATTTTAGAATTTAGCGCTTCATCTTGAATATTCAAACGCAGCACTCGACCTTGTGGACCGTAAAAACCACCTGCAGTTGCGGTAATTCCTTTGTGCATTTTGTCGCTTTCTATGATTTTTTCTAATTTTTCAGAACAAGCAATCACGTATGGTTTTCCTTTTCGTAAATCCCAATTGGTATGTTTTACAAAAGCATCTTCCATCTCAAGATTCGAAACTTCGTCAATCAAATAGGAGCGAAGCATGTTGTCCAATCCTAATCCAAATTTTGATAGTACAAAACTATCCACAGGAATATCCGCTTGCAAAGAACCTGAAGTTCCGATACGAATGATGTTTAATGAAGTCAGCTTTTCTATTGGTTGACGGGTTTCCAAATCTATATTGACCAAAGCATCCAGTTCGTTGATAACGATATCAATATTGTCAGGACCAATTCCCGTAGACATTACTGTAATTCGCTTGCCTTTGAAAATCCCTGTTTGGGTTTTAAACTCTCTTTTTTGAGTCGAAAATTCAATGCTGTCAAAAAATTGAGTGATTTTCTCCACGCGATTTTGATCACCTACAAAGATGATATCGTGTGCAATATGTTCTGGTTTTAAATTCAAATGATATACGCTACCGTCTGGATTTAATATTAATTCTGATAATTGTATCATTGTTTTTATATTTTTTCCTCTCCCCAGCCCTCTTCAAAGGAAAGGGAAGTAGTTCCTGATTTAGATTGTATTTTTTTTATTTTCGTTTGGTTCCTCCCCTTCGGGGAGGTTAGGTGGGGATTAACCTCCAACTCGTTTAACTTTAAATCCTTTTTCTTTTAAAATAATCATTATTTTATCACGATAATCCCCTTGAATAATGATGGAATTGTCTTTAAAAGTGCCGCCAACACTCAATTTGGTTTTGATTTCTTTGGCAAGAATTTTAAAATCCTCGTCAGTGCCTTCATAACCTTCAATTATGGTAGTCGCTTTTCCTTTTCGCTTTTCGAATTTACAAATCATAGGTTCTTTTTGAACATATAATTCGTGAGCCACTTCCTCAATTTGCTCTTCAGGAGATGGTTCGTGATCTGGAAAAAGGTTTTTTAATTGGTCTTGTAAGTCCATAACTTTATATATTTTGAATACGGATAATGCTAATTTAAATTGGTAAAAAACAAAAGACATTAAGCATAAACTTAATGTCTTTTAGTATTTGACGTAAATTAAGTTTACTTTTTAATAAGCCCTAAATCTACTAAACGCTCATATAAATAAGCTCCTGCTGTAATATCTTCGAATTTTTTTGGATTTTCTGCATCAATACAGTTTTCCAAACAATCCAATTTCATATCACTCACCGGATGCATAAAAAACGGAATAGAATAACGTGAAGTTCCCCATAGTTCTCTTGGTGGGTTTACCACTTGGTGAATCGTAGATTTTAATTTGTTATTGGTGTGGCGAGATAACATATCCCCCACATTAATCACTAATTCATCCGGTTCAGCAATGGCATCAATCCATTCTCCGTTGTGATTTTGTACTTGCAATCCTTTTCCTTGCGCACCCATCAACAAAGTAATCAAATTGATATCACCGTGAGCAGCAGCACGAATTGCATTTGCAGGTTCAGACGTGATTGGTGGATAATGAATCGGTCTTAAGATTGAATTTCCGTCTTTAGCATATTGGTCAAAATAAAATTCATCCAAACCAAGGTGTAAAGCCAAAGCTCTCAAAACATAAACTCCTGTTTTTTCCAGCATTTGGTACGCTTCTTTACCTACCACATTAAAACGGGGAAGTTCTTTAACTTCAACATTTTCAGGATACTCTGAAGCATATTTTGAATCTTCAGACATATATTGTCCAAAGTGCCAAAACTCCTTCAAGTCCCCTTCTTTTCTGCCTTTGGCATGCTCTGTTCCAAAAGAAACATACCCTCTTTGTCCGCCAATTCCAGGGATTTCATAACTGTGTTTTGTTTCTAAAGGTAAAGCGAAAAAATTTCTGATTTCACCATACAATTCATCAACCAACTGGTCGTTTAAAAAATGCCCTTTGAGTGCTACGAAGCCAATATCTTCAAATGCACTTCCGATTTCATTTACAAATTTTTGTTTACGTTTCGGGTCGTCCGAAAGGAAATCACGCAAGTCAACACTAGGAATGTTTTGCATACTTTTAAATATTTTTTAATAACTTGAAGGTCAAAAACCTTGCAGATACAAATGTAAAGAATAATTTTATATCTGAATTTTAAAACTTACAAACAATATAAAAAAATATAACAAAATAATACTAAACTGTTATATTTTTTTATCTTTGAACCATACATTAAAACTGAAAAAATGATCTTCAACAGAAAAAATCTTACTGACAATCAATTATTAGATTTATATAAAAGAATACTGAAACCAAGGCTTATTGAAGAGAAAATGTTGATACTTATTCGTCAGGGAAAAGTATCAAAATGGTTTTCTGGAATTGGTCAAGAGGCTATTTCTGTTGGTGTCACAGCAGTTTTAGATTCGGATGAGTATATTTTACCAATGCATAGAAACCTTGGTGTTTTCACTGGGAGAGACATTCCGTTGTACCGTCTTTTTTCACAATGGCAAGGCAAAGCCAATGGTTTTACTAAAGGTCGTGATCGCAGTTTTCACTTTGGAACCCAACAATACAAGATTATTGGAATGATTTCACATTTAGGTCCGCAATTAGGAGTTGCAGACGGAATCGCATTAGCCAATAAACTCAAGAAAAACGGAAAAGTTACCGCAGTTTTTACTGGTGAAGGTGCCACAAGCGAAGGCGATTTTCACGAAGCGTTGAATATTGCCTCGGTTTGGGAATTGCCGGTGATGTTTGTCATCGAAAATAATGGTTATGGATTGTCAACTCCTACAAACGAGCAATACCGTTGTGAAAACCTTGCCGATAAAGGGAAAGGCTACGGAATGGAAAGTCATATTGTTGATGGAAATAATATTCTTGAAGTGTTTAATTTGTTATCTGAATTGAAGGTTTCGATGAAAGAAAATCCACGTCCGGTTTTATTGGAATTCAAAACCTTCCGAATGCGTGGGCATGAAGAGGCGAGTGGCACTAAATACGTTCCACAGGAATTAATGGACATGTGGGCTATTAAAGATCCAGTAGAAAATTACAGAAAGTATTTGGCCGAAAACGGAGTGCTTACTGAAGATTTTGATGCGGCTTTACATGCTGAAATAAAGAATGATATCGATGAAAGTCTGGCTATTGCCAATGCTGAACCAGAAATTGAAGCTTCTTTAAGTGAAGAGCTAAATGATGTTTACAAACCTTATGTATTCGAGCAAGTTAATCCATCTGAGGAAAAAGAAAATATTCGTTTTATAGATGCAATTTCCAGTAGTTTGAGACAATCAATGGAACGTCATGAAAACTCCGTAATCATGGGCCAGGATATTGCTGAATATGGTGGTGCTTTCAAAATTACTGATGGTTTTGTAGCTCAGTTTGGTAAAGAACGTGTTATCAATACACCAATTTGTGAAAGTGCAGTGGTTTCAGCCGGAATGGGATTATCAATCAATGGCTATAAAGCAATTGTGGAAATGCAGTTTGCCGATTTTGTTTCCACAGGATTTAATCCAATTGTCAATTTATTAGCTAAATCTCATTACCGTTGGTTGGAAAAAGCAGATGTTGTAGTCCGAATGCCTTGTGGCGGCGGAACACAAGCAGGGCCTTTTCATTCGCAAACCAATGAAGCTTGGTTTACCAAAACTCCGGGTTTAAAAGTGGTTTACCCAGCATTTCCTTATGATGCGAAAGGACTATTGAATACTTCTATAAACGACCCAAATCCGGTATTATTTTTTGAGCACAAACAATTGTACAGAAGTGTTTACCAAGATGTTCCTAGTGATTATTACACGATTCCATTAGGAAAAGCGGCTTTGTTAAAAGAAGGAAATCAGGTTACGATTATCTCTTTTGGTGCGGCAGTGCATTGGGCTTTGGATACTTTAGCAAAAAATCCTGAAATTTCTGCTGATTTGTTGGATTTAAGAACCTTACAGCCTTTGGATACTAAAGCTATTTTTGCATCGGTTAAGAAAACGGGAAGAGTGATTATTTATCAGGAAGACAGCATGTTCGGAGGAATTGCCAGCGATATTTCGGCAATGATAATGGAAAACTGTTTCAAATTACTTGATGCGCCAGTCAAAAGAGTGGCAAGTTTAGACACGCCAATTCCATTTACAAAAGCGCTGGAAGATCAATATTTGCCAAAAGGTCGTTTCGAAAATGACCTGAAAGAACTTTTGGCATATTAATTTATAAGTTTATAATTAGGTTATTTTTAGAATTTTAATTCTAAAAATAACCTAATATCCAATAGATAATAATAAAAATTAGAATTGTGCCAAAACAGCCTCCGCCTAGTTTTTTGGCACCGTAACCTGCTAATATTGTTTTAAAAAATCCATTCATAAGTTTAAAATTTAATGATTTATAAAATTAGACTATATTTCCAGAATAACAAATTTTAGTTCAAATCGATGAAAATTTTCTTAATCAAAGCGATTTCTTCCTCATACATTGTTTTTTTTCTGGTTGCAAAATAGAGCGTGTTTTTTAGTGGTGTTTTCCCTTCCCAAATCAGTTTGATCGTTCCATTATCAATTTCTTCTCGGCAAAGAAAATCAGGAACAACAGCCAAGCCTTTACCACTGCTCAAACAACGTATAATCGAATTTAAATTTGGAACTATATAATTAGGTCTGAAATCAGGATGTTTATTGAAATTTAATTGCCAGAAACGACGTAAATGTTCCATATCTCCCGTAGTTCCGTACCATTTTTGGTGCTTTAGCCAAAGTTCAATTGCTTGAATATCTCCCTTTTTTGCTATCGAATTGAATTCTAAATCGTCAATTTCGCTTCCACCAACAAGTACAATAGTTTCAGATGAAAATGCCTGATATTCAATTGCGTTTTTAACGACCATTTGGGGAGTGATAATTAAATCGAGAATTCCTTTTTCTAAATTTTCTACCATTTCCGGATATTCTCCAAATTGAATAATAACATTAAATGGTAACGTCGAAATATACTGTTCCAGTGTGATTTGGAATGTTTCAAAACACATTCCCACACTTATGGTTGGCGTATTTTTCTCTGTGCTTCTTTGAAAATTTTTCTCGGCCTCTTCCAGTTTGGTTAATGCTTCAATGATGAAATTGTAGAGCACTTTTCCTTTTTCGGTGGGAACCATTTTTCGACCAGTTCGGTCAAATAATTTATAGCCTACATAAGTTTCCAAGGAACTCAAATGCAGACTCACACCAGGCTGTGAAATAAATAATTCTTCCGCAGCACTTGTTAAAGTTCCTGTTTTGTAAACTGCTTTAAACGTTCGATACCATTCTAAATTTACCATAACTATTATAATTATGATACAAAGGTATGAATTATGTTATTTTAATAATAGAAATTCTCGTTCTAACTTTGCACCATCAAATTAAAAATGCAAATCATGACAAAAATATTTATAATCAATGGCGGACAAAAGTTCGGCCATTCCGGAGGACGATTTAATGAAACCATTTCGAATGAAACTTTGAATTTTTTCAAAAATAATAGCGGTTTTGAAGTACAAATAACCAATATCAATGATGAGTACAGTCCAGTTGATGAAGTTGAAAAATTTGTTTGGGCAGATGTAATTATATATCATACGCCAATATGGTGGTTCCAGTTGCCACATGGATTTAAAAAATACATTGATGTTGTTTTTACTGAAGGTCATGCCAAAGGGATTTACAAAAGTGACGGTCGTTCAGCGGAAAATCCGACAATCAATTACGGAACAGGAGGAATGCTTCAAGGCAAAAAATATATGTTAACCACCTCTTGGAATGCTCCAAAAGAAGCTTTTACTTTACCGGGAGAATTTTTCAATCAGCACAGTGTGGATGAAGGACCATTATTTGGTTTTCACAGAATGAATGCTTTTACAGGTATGAAACCGTTACAAAGTATTCACTTTCATGACATTGAAAAAAATGCAAATGTTGAAAATGATCTCAAAGTGTATCAAAACCATTTAGCACAACTATTTTTAAATTAATTATGGCAATCAATCTAACAGTTATTCTTAAAAGTAAACCGGAAAATACAGCTGCAGTAAAATCGCTATTACTGGAATTAGTTGAAAAATCAACTCAAGAAGCGGCTTGCAAACAATACGATTTGCATCAAAATTGTGATGATGCCAATACTTTTATTTTTCATGAGATTTGGGAAAATCAAAACGGTTTGGATAGCCACAATCAGCAATCTTACATTCAATCTTTTTTTGAAAAAGCAAAAACATTGTTGCAAGAAACTCCAATTGTTTTTAGAACGGACAAATTAGCCTAATAATTGAGGGTATTATTCTTTGATATAACAATTTTTTAAAAAATATAAATTAACAAAAAGGAGGTTTTTAACCTCCTTTTTGTTAATTTACTATCGATTAATCAATTTCGCTTTTTCCTTAATGATAGTACTGATTTTTCGGTTTTCAATTTTGCTTTCGAGCCAAGAAATAATATCGAGATAAAGGAAAGCTCTTTTTTCGTATGTGTTTTTTTCCAATTCTATAAAGCGCGCTCTCATTTTTACAAATTCCTTTTTGATATCTGTTGGATAAATGGAGTTTAAATTCTTTAAAAACTTAATGATTTCTTTTTGCACTTCATGTAAATCATTCATTTTGATTAGGAATTTATAGGTGTTCTTCAACTGATTTTCCAGATAATAATCTTTCCCTAATTCATAATGTGCAATCAAACAGAGTATTCTGGCAAAACACATCAAATCTTCTCGCATCGAAAGATTTTTGTTGTTTATGATTTTCTCTAAATAAAAGATACACTCCGCATATTTTTCGTTACCAAAATAAATTGAAGCAAATTTATAATAAAACAACATTTCGTGATGTTCATCAAGATGGTCCGTGTGAATTTTTAATTTACTTAATACTTCCGGAATTAAGTATTCGCTTTCAGCAAAAGTACCTTCCAGAATATGGTAATTCAATTTATTATTATAGACATATAAAAATGATAAAGACGCAATGTTATCATTTACCGGGAAATGGGAATCTTTGATAGTATCTTCCAGCAACTCTAAATACTTTTTAAATTTAGATTTGTACTTCAACATGTATAAAGATTCTAATAAATAATGGTTTCCTTTAAGGAAAAACACAGGATTTAAATGAATCATACTTGGATTATCATAAAACAGCGTCACCCATTTTAAAGAATATTTATAGCAGGAAAGAAAATCCTGCACCAGAAAACTTCTCCAAAGATTGGCGTTATAAAACCAGTATTTTTCCCTAAATCCGAATTTTTTCTCATCAAATTTAGAAATATGCTTATGGAAATAATCGTCTATATATTTGTATTCTTCGTCACTTTTTACATAACCCGTTTTAAGCATTATACCATACAATTGCAGGGATAAATTAGATAATTTACTGGAAATGGTATTGCGGTAATTTAATTCTTTAGCCTGAACGACTAATTCATCTGCGCGTCCTTGAATACTTCGTGTGATGTATTGTGATTCGATAAGTTTTTCGAATTCTACAATTTCATAAGCCATCAGTTTTTCGTCATTCTCTAAAGCTAAAATTTTTGTTTTATCCAAAATTTTTAAGCTTTGCTTGTATAACCCTTTATTGTACAATATGGCAGCAAAATCAATTTGTTCTCTCAATTGATACCGAATGTTCTGGCTGGGAATATTCAATCGGATACTCACTAAAATTTGTTTGTACAAATATGATTTTAGATTCGATAATTGTACTTTTTTAATGATACCGCTTTTCAGAATGAGTTTCTCATCATAGACTTCTGATTTGTCTAAAATATTAAATAATTCGATGAATTTTGTATTCGAACTTGTTTCTAATCGGCTTGCAAAAATCTTGAATTGTCTTTTTTCAGATTTTGAAAGTGATTTTATTAATACAAATAAGAAATCTTTTTGATGGTTAGCCATTGTAGAATATAGTAACTTAATTTACTGTTAATCAAATAGTTGTAAAGTTATTGTTTGCTTTATAAGCAGTATATTTCATTAAATTGAGTTTTATAATAAAGTAATGAAAGATATTTTTGTTATCAAGTTGTGAAATTACATTAAATAAATGAAAATGAATAGAGAGAAAGTTCAAATTTTTGATACCACTTTGAGAGATGGCGAACAGGTCCCAGGATGTAAGTTAGATACCAATCAAAAACTCGTTATAGCAAATCGACTGGACGAAATGGGTGTTGACATCATCGAAGCTGGTTTTCCTGTGTCAAGTCCAGGTGATTTTTTATCTGTTTCAGAAATAAGTAAGGTTGTTAAAAATGCTATTGTTTGCGGATTAACAAGAGCAGTGAAAAATGATATTGATGTTGCGGCTCAGGCATTAAAATATGCAAAAAGACCTCGTATACATACTGGAATAGGAACTTCGGAATCACATATTGTCCACAAATTAAATACAACAAGAGAAGATATAATTGCCAGAGCAAAATTTGCCGTTTCCCATGCCAAATCGTATGTTGAAGATGTAGAATTTTATGCCGAAGATGCCGGTAGAACGGACAATGAATTTTTGGCTCGAGTCTGTGAAGAAGTGATTAAGTCAGGTGCAACTGTACTTAATATTCCGGATACAACAGGTTATTGCTTGCCGGAAGAATATGGTGCAAAAATCAAGTATTTAAAAGAAAACGTCAAAGGGATTGAAAACGTAATCCTATCATGTCACTGTCATAATGATTTAGGAATGGCTACAGCAAATTCAATTGCAGGAGCAGTGAATGGAGCCAGACAAATAGAATGTACGATAAATGGAATAGGTGAAAGAGCCGGAAATACTGCTCTTGAAGAAGTGGTGATGATTTTCAAACAACATCCGTATTTGAATTTAGATACGAATATCAATACACGTCAGCTGAATGAAATGAGCCGATTGGTTTCTGAAAGTATGGGAATGATGGTGCAACCCAATAAAGCTATTGTTGGTGCTAATGCTTTTGCACACAGCTCAGGAATTCATCAGGATGGTGTGATAAAAAACAGAGCAACTTATGAAATCATGGATCCTTTAGAAGTAGGTGTCAATGAATCTTCAATAGTGTTAACCGCCAGAAGTGGTAGAGCAGCATTGGCCTACAGAGCTAAAAAAGTTGGATATGAACTTACAAAGGTACAATTGGATGTTGTTTATGTGGAGTTTTTAAAGTTTGCAGATATTAAAAAGGAAGTTATTGATGATGACATTCATCAA
This sequence comes from Flavobacterium petrolei, assembly GCF_003314435.2. GTDB lineage: Bacteria > Bacteroidota > Bacteroidia > Flavobacteriales > Flavobacteriaceae > Flavobacterium > Flavobacterium petrolei. The sequence continues at coordinate 294,470 of NZ_QNVY02000002.1, forward strand.
ATAATTGAAGCCTGTAAAATGAACAAGGAATTACTCCTTAACTAAGATATTTTAATTTTTATTAAAATCTAAATCGTACAAATATGAACTTAAAAATAGCAGTACTTTCAGGAGACGGAATAGGTCCGGAGGTAATCTTACAAGCAAAAAAAGCATTGTATGCAGTAGGTGTGGTGTTTGATCATGAGTTTGTTTTTGAAGATGCTTTAATTGGCGCCATTGCTGTTGAAAAGACCGGAACACCATTACCAGAGCAAACATTAAATCTTTGTTTGAATACAGATGCCATATTATTTGGAGCTGTTGATGACTCAAAATATGATGCTGTTTCAGATTCGAAATTGCGTCCCATACAAGGATTATTAAAATTGAGACAAGCGTTGGGATTGTATGCCAATATAAGACCTATTAAACCATACAACGACTTATTAGATTTGTCTCCTTTAAAAAGAAAAATAATTGAAGGTGCTGATTTTATAATTTTTAGAGAAATTTCTGGAGGATCTTATTTCAGTGAAAAAAAGACTAATGAACAAGGAACTTTAGCTTCTGATTTATGCGAGTATTCTGAAGAAGAAATTATTCGTATCAGTCATTTGGCTTTCAGAACAGCTCAGAAAAGAAAGAAAAAAGTGACTTTGGTTGATAAAGCCAGTATCCTTGAAACGTCAAGATTGTGGAGAAAAGTAGTAACAGAAATTGCTGAAGGATATCCTGATGTAACTCTAGAATTTCTTTTAGTTGATAATGCTGCGATGCAAATCATCATTAATCCAAAACAATTTGACGTCATTTTGACCGAAAATTTATTTGGTGACATTTTATCGGACGAAGCGAGTGTAATTACAGGTTCAATTGGATTACTGCCATCCGCATCCTTAGGAAACTCAAGTGCGCTTTTTGAGCCTATTCACGGCTCTTATCCAGAAGCTAAAAGAAAAAATATTGCTAATCCTATTGCTTCAATAGTATCAGCAGCAATGCTTTTGGAACATTTTGGTCTTCATATCGAATCGCAAAAAGTATACGAAGCGGTTCATAAAGCAATCGAATTAAATGTCGTCACAGCCGATTTGAATCCGTATTCAAAATTTGGTACCAATGAAGTGGGAGACTTTATTTCAAATTACATTTTAAGTAAAGACGACTTATATTTTAAAAGTGACAATGTCTATATAGGCCAATCGACCATAGTTTAAAAATAAATAATTGATATTACCTGTAATTTTTCAGAAAAACATATTACCTACAAACTAACACATAATGGAATTAAATAAATACAGCAAGACTATTACTCAAGATGAAACACAACCAGCCTCTCAGGCCATGTTGTACGGAATTGGATTAACTGAAGAAGATCTTAAAAAAGCGCAGGTAGGAATTGTGAGTATGGGTTATGATGGAAACCCTTGCAATATGCACTTAAATGATTTGGCTAAAGATATTAAGACTGGCGTCTGGGCAGTAGATTTAGTTGGTTTGATTTTCAATACTATTGGTGTCAGTGACGGTATTTCAAATGGTAATGATGGAATGCGTTTTTCTTTGGTTTCTCGTGATGTAATTGCAGATTCTATTGAAACAGTTATGGGAGCACAATGGTACGACGGAATGATTGCTGTTCCGGGTTGTGATAAAAATATGCCAGGAGCTTTAATGGCTATGGGTAGAGTAAATCGTCCTTCTATTATGGTTTATGGAGGTTCTATTCACCCAGGTAAATGGAAAGGTGAAGATTTGAATATTGTTTCTGCTTTTGAAGCATTAGGAAAAAAATTCAATAACACTATTACACCTGAAGATTTTAAAGGTGTGATTCAAAATGCTTGTCCAGGTGCAGGTGCTTGTGGTGGAATGTATACTGCTAATACCATGTCATCAGCGATTGAAGCTTTAGGAATGAGTTTGCCTTACAGCTCTTCTAATCCTGCTTTGAGTCCAGAAAAGAAACAAGAATGTGCTGATGCTGGTAAAGCCATCAGAATATTATTAGAAAAAGATATCAAGCCTAGAGACATTATGACTCGTAAAGCATTCGAAAATGCGATTACAATTGTGGCTGTCTTAGGAGGTTCTACTAATGCGGTTATGCACTTAATTGCAATGGCACATTCAGTAGGTGTTGATCTTACCTTAAAAGATTTCCAAGATATTAGTGATAAAACTCCATTACTTGCTGACTTGAAACCAAGCGGTAAATACTTGATGGAAGACCTGCATAATGTTGGTGGTGTTCCAGGAGTAATGAAATATTTATTGAAAGAAGGTTTCTTACATGGAGATTGTTTAACGGTAACCGGAAAAACAATTGCTGAAAACTTAGCTTCTGTTCCTGATTTGAATGATGGACAAAAAGTGATTCATGAAATCCAAAAAGCATTAAAAGCTACTGGAAATATTCAAATTTTATACGGAAACATTGCTTCGGAAGGTTGTGTGGCTAAAATTAGCGGCAAAGAAGGTGAGTTTTTTGAAGGTACAGCAGTAGTTTTTGAAAACGAGCATGATGTGATTAAAGGAATTAGAGGAGGCGAAGTAAAACCAGGAAATGTGGTTGTTATTAGATATTGTGGCCCAAAAGGAGGTCCGGGAATGCCTGAAATGCTTAAACCAACATCCGCAATTATGGGGGCTGGCTTAGGAAGTACTGTTGCTTTAATTACTGACGGACGTTTTTCTGGAGGTTCTCACGGTTTCGTAGTAGGACACATTACACCAGAAGCCTATGAAGGCGGAGGAATTGCTTTAATAGAAAACGGAGATGTGATTTCAATTGATGCTGTGAAAAATACTATCAATATGAAAATATCTGACGAAGAATTCATAAAACGTAAAGCCAATTGGAAAAAACCAGAATCACCAATTAAACAAGGAGTGTTACTTAAATATATTCGTTCGGTCACAAGTGCCTCTGAAGGATGTGTAACCGATAAATAATCCCCACCCAAGCCCTCCCCAAAGGGATGGGAGTTGAGCAACAAATAATAACTGTAAATTCCCCTATGCCAGTTTTGGCTCTCCCTCCTTCGGAGGGGGTAAGGGGGGAGGAAAAATAATAAACGTACCCATGGGAACAAATAAAATATCCGGCGCCGAAGCCGTTATTAGATGCTTATTAGAAGAAGGAGTAGATTTGGTTTATGGCTATCCAGGTGGAGCTATAATGCCAGTTTACGACGAATTATATAAATTTAAAGACCAGTTACACCACGTTTTAGTGCGTCATGAACAAGGAGCTACACATGCTGCACAAGGTTTTGCAAGAGCAACAGGAAAAGTGGGAGTGGCGATTGCAACTTCGGGGCCGGGAGCCACAAATTTAGTTACTGGAATTGCTGATGCCCAAATCGATTCGACTCCTATGGTTTGTATTACAGGACAAGTAGGAAAGCATTTACTAGGGTCTGATGCTTTTCAAGAAACAGATATCATTGGAATTTCGACTCCGGTAACCAAATGGAATTATCAAATTACCGAAGCTTCAGAAATTCCTGAAATCATGGCAAAAGCATTTTACATCGCTAAATCAGGTCGTCCAGGTCCTGTTTTAATTGATATTACAAAAAATGCTCAATTTGATGAAATAGAGTTCAGCTATAAAAAATGTACCAGTATTAGAAGTTACAATCCGAAACCAGTTTTAAATATTGACAAGGTTAAGGAAGCAGCTGAAATAATTAATACTGCTAAAAAGCCATTTATCATATTTGGTCAAGGAGTAATTCTTAGTGAAGCGGAAGCTGAGTTAAAAGCTTTGGTTGAAAAATCAGGAATTCCGGCAGCTTGGACTATTTTAGGACTTTCGGCAATGCCAACAGATCATCCATTAAATGTTGGAATGGTGGGAATGCACGGAAATTATGGCCCTAATGTTTTGACTAATGAATGTGATGTTTTAATTGCGCTTGGAATGCGTTTTGACGATCGTGTTACGGGAAATTTAGCTACGTATGCAAAACAAGCCAAAGTAATTCATTTTGAAATTGATCCTGCCGAAGTAGATAAGAACGTAAAAACTACTGTAGCAGTTTTGGCTGACTTAAAAGAGTCTTTAACAGCTTTACTTCCTTTAATTGAAAGTAACTCTCATGAAGCTTGGCACAATGAATTTAAAGAGAAATATGAAATAGAATTAGAAGCGGTAATCAATGACGAGTTAAAACCAAAGAGAGAAGGAATTTCTATGGGAGAAACGATTGAAATGATTAACAAACATTCTAAAGGAGATGCCATTATGGTTTCGGATGTGGGACAACACCAAATGTTTGCTTGTCGTTATGCCAAATTCAATTCGACAAAAAGTAATGTAACATCTGGTGGTTTAGGAACTATGGGATTTGCTTTACCGGCTGCAATTGGCGCCAAAATGGGAATGCCAAATCGTGAAGTGGTAGCCATAATTGGTGATGGAGGTTTTCAAATGACTATTCAGGAATTAGGAACTATTTTTCAGACAAAAGTTCCTGTGAAAATTGTGGTATTAAACAATGAATTTTTAGGAATGGTTCGTCAGTGGCAACAATTGTTTTTTGACAAAAGATACGCTTCTACGGAAATGATCAATCCTAATTTTATAGCCATTGCTGAAGGCTATTATATCAAAGCGAAAAAAGTAACTAAAAGAGAAGATCTTGATGCTGCCGTTGCCGAAATGATGGCTTCAAAAGAATCTTATTTTCTTGAAGTTATGGTAGAAAAAGAAAATAACGTATTCCCAATGATTCCTACAGGAGCATCGGTTTCGGACATTCGTTTGTCCTAAAATAGTTTAAAGTTTAAGGTTTAAAGTTGTTGGAACCCGAAAATAATGTTGCGCAACTTTAAACTTTAAACGATAAAACTTTAAACATAAAAAAATGGAAAATAAAACATTCACCATTTCTGTTTATTCAGAAAACAACGTTGGCTTACTAAACAGAATATCTGGAATATTCTTAAAACGCCATATCAATATTTTGAGTTTAAATGTATCCGAATCTGAAATTGAAAATGTTTCCAGATTCATCATTGTAGTAAATACAACTGAAAAATGGGTACAAAATATAGTAGGACAAATCGAAAAACAAATCGAAGTAATTAAAGCATTTTATCATATTGATGAAGAAACTATTTTCTTAGAAAATGCATTATTCAAAATTGAGTCGAGCTTGCTTTTTGATGAAAAACAAATTCAGAATATAATCAAAGAAAGCCACTCTGAAATAGTTACAGTTTCAAGAGACTTTTTTGTGATTTCAAAATCAGGACAACGTGCTGAAATAGAATCGTTATATGAAAAATTGAAACCTTTTGGAATCATGCAATTTGTGCGCTCCGGAAGAATATCGGTTTCCAAAGCAAAAATGGAAATTTCAACATTATTAGAAGAACTTAAACAAGAACCGGTTTAGTTTTCAATAATTAAACTTATCAACTATAAAATTTACAATCATTAAATAATAAAAAATGGCAAATTATTTCAATTCATTACCACTTAGATTACAATTAGAACAATTAGGCGTTTGCGAATTCATGGATCAATCTGAATTTGTAAATGGAATAAAAGCTTTAGAAGGAAAAAAAGTAGTTATTGTAGGATGTGGAGCACAAGGTTTGAACCAAGGTTTGAACATGAGAGATTCTGGATTGGATATTTCTTATGCATTGCGCGCAGATGCAATTTCAGAGCAAAGAGCTTCTTTCAAAAATGCTTCTGATAATGGATTCAAAGTGGGAACGTATGAAGAATTAATCCCAACAGCTGATTTGGTTTGTAACCTTACGCCAGACAAGCAACATACTGCTGTAGTTACCGCAATCATGCCTTTGATGAAAAACGGATCAACTTTGGCTTATTCTCACGGTTTTAATATTGTCGAGGAAGGAATGCAAATTCGTAAAGACATCACTGTAATTATGTGTGCGCCTAAATGTCCAGGATCTGAAGTACGTGAAGAATATAAAAGAGGTTTTGGTGTACCAACTTTAATCGCGGTTCACCCAGAAAATAATCCAAACGGAGAAGGTTTTGAACAAGCTAAAGCCTATGCAGTTGCTACTGGTGGTCACAAAGCTGGAGTATTGAACTCTTCATTTGTAGCCGAAGTAAAATCGGATTTAATGGGAGAGCAAACCATTCTTTGTGGAATGTTACAAACAGGTTCTATTTTATGTTTTGATAAAATGGTTGAAAAAGGAATCGAGCCTGCTTATGCTTCAAAATTAATTCAGTATGGTTGGGAAACAGTAACTGAAGCCTTGAAACATGGTGGAATTACTAATATGATGGATCGTTTGTCAAATCCTGCAAAAATTGAAGCGTATGAATTAGCAGATGAATTAAAAGACATCATGCGTCCGTTGTTTCAAAAACATATGGATGATATTATTTCTGGTGAATTTTCAAGAAATATGATGATTGACTGGGCTAATGATGACATCAACTTGTTGACTTGGAGAGCTGCAACTGCAGAAACTAACTTCGAAAAAACTGCTCCTACAACAGCCGATATTTCGGAGCAAGAGTATTTTGATAATGGAGTTTTGATGATTGCAATGGTAAAAGCTGGTGTAGAATTGGCTTTTGAAACCATGACTCAAACAGGAATTATTGAAGAATCAGCATATTATGAATCTTTACACGAATTGCCTTTGATTGCCAATACAGTAGCCAGAAAAAAATTATATGAAATGAATAGAATCATTTCGGATACTGCAGAATATGGTTGTTATTTATTTGACCATGCTTGTAAACCGTTATTAACTGATTTCATGAAAACGGTAGATACTAATGTTATAGGTAAACCTTTTTCAACTTCAAATGGAGTAGATAATGCGGTTCTTATTGCGGTAAACAAAAGTATTCGTCAACATCCAATTGAGGAAGTAGGGGAATGGTTGAGAGAATCGATGACAGCTATGAAAAAAATAGGATAATAAAACAGGAATTACCACACATGAGGGTGTGCAGGGATTAGCACTATATCATTTGATTTCATAATATCTTGAATTAGTTAAAAAATATTAAAAAAGATAAATGGATATGGATGCTTGTACATTCACTTAACTTTAAACGAGCTTGAAGTTAAGTGAAGTAGTCCCTATTAAAAAAAATGGGAAGTAGTAGAAATATTATGTTTGTTTTCTAATATTTCATGCTAAAAAATTAGTAGTAGCATTCCTTGATTGGAACGAAATAGTTTTGGTTGATTATTGTTCAAAAATCATCGTTTATAGTACTAAAATAATTGTTGTTAAATTTTGTTGATACAGAAGGTGAGGTGGATTTAATTCTATCTCGCCTTTTTGTGTTTTACTTATTTTTCTAAAAACAGCAAAATTTAAACAAATTAGTATTAAAAGTGCTTTTTTATTTGCAAATCTATTTTTTTTTGTAAGTATTAATAATTTAAATAGTTATAAGAATAGCGAGAGATTTAATACTTTTATAAAAAATTATAACATGAGCTACTACAAAATTGAAAATCTAGAACAATATTTTAAACATTACAATAAATCAGTTCGTGAACCTAGAAAATTTTGGGGTAAAATTGCAGAAGAAAATTTCACTTGGTACCAACAATGGGATAAAGTTGTTGAGTTTAATATGGCTGAAGCCGATATCAAATGGTTTACCGAAGCAAAAGTTAATATTGTCAAAAATTGTATCGACAGGCATCTTGCCAAAAGAGGAGAAAAAACAGCAATTATTTTCGAACCAAATAATCCGACAGAAACTGCACTGCATATTACTTATAATGAATTGCACCAACGCGTTTGCAAAATGGCAAACGTATTGCGTGAACAAGGCATAAAAAAAGGAGATAGAGTTTGTATTTATTTACCAATGATTCCAGAATTAGCCGTTTCTGTATTAGCTTGTGCTAGAATTGGTGCTATACATTCTGTAGTTTTTGCAGGATTTTCATCCACAGCAGTAGCAAGTCGCATCAATGACAGTGAATGTAAAATGGTTATCACCTCAGATGGCGGTTTTCGTGGAAATAAAACGATTGACTTAAAAGGAATAATTGATGAAGCATTAGAAAAATGTCCTTGTGTCGAAAAAGTTTTAGTGGCCAAAAGAATTCATACAGATATTAATATGAAAGAAGGTCGTGACCAATGGTTGCAACCGCTATTAGATCAAGCTTCAGATAATAATGTTGCTGAAATCATGGATGCTGAGGATCCTTTATTTATACTGTACACTTCCGGTTCTACTGGAAAACCAAAGGGAATGGTGCATACTACAGCAGGTTATATGGTGTACACGGCTTATACTTTTAAAAATGTTTTCAATTATGAAGAAAATGATGTTTTTTGGTGTACTGCCGATATCGGTTGGATTACCGGACATTCGTATATTCTTTATGGACCATTATTGAACGGTGCAACGACAGTAATTTTTGAAGGAGTTCCTTCTTATCCTGACTTTAGCCGTTTTTGGGAAGTTATTGAAAAACATAAAGTTACTCAGTTTTATACTGCGCCAACTGCTATTCGTGCTTTAGCAAAAGAAAATATAAAATTTGTACAAAAATATCCATTGAAGTCGCTTAAAGTAATTGGATCAGTAGGTGAACCAATCAATGAAGAAGCTTGGCACTGGTATAATGACCACGTAGGTGATAAAAGATGTCCTGTTGTAGATACTTGGTGGCAAACAGAAACAGGAGGAATTATGATTTCGCCAATTGCTTTTGTAACCCCAACAAAACCAACATACGCATCTTTACCATTACCGGGAGTTCAGCCTGTTTTGATGGATGAAAAGCGCAACGAAATTGAAGGGAATCAAGTCACAGGAAGTTTGTGTATTAAATTTCCTTGGCCTGGAATTGCCAGAACTATTTGGGGCGATCATCAACGTTATAAAGACACGTATTTCACTGCTTTTCCTGGTAAATATTTCACTGGAGACGGAGCCTTGCGTGATGAAGTAGGATATTATAGAATTACAGGACGTGTAGATGATGTGGTAATTGTTTCAGGTCATAATCTGGGAACAGCACCAATAGAAGACGCGATTAATGAGCATCCAGCTGTGGCTGAATCAGCAATTGTAGGCTTCCCGCACGATATCAAAGGAAATGCTTTGTATGGTTTTGTAATTCTTAAAGAAACTGGAGAAACCAGAAATAAAGAAAATCTTACCAAAGAAATCAATCAGCACATTTCGGATCATATTGGGCCAATAGCGAAATTAGATAAAATTCAGTTTGTTTCTGGTTTACCTAAAACCCGCTCTGGAAAAATCATGAGACGAATTCTGCGAAAGATTGCAGAAGGAGACTATTCGAACTTTGGAGATATATCAACGTTATTAAATCCTGAGATTGTAGAGGAAATAAAAGAAGGAAAGTTGTAACATAGCATTTTAAATAAAAAAACAGTTTAGAACAACCTTTTTATAAAGATCCCATTTTTAATATAAAACCCTTTCAAATAATCAAATTTTGAAAGGGTTTTTAGTTCTAAAAACCCATACATCAAGATTCTAATACAATTTGAAGATATGAAAACTAATACAGATAAAAATATAAAATGTTAATGTAAACCCAATGCAGCTGTTGTTTTTGACTGCTTAAAATAGGAAAGCTATATTTACATTTAAAGTTAAATTACCAATGATTCAAATCGAAAAAAAATACAACATCGCACTCTGGTTAGACAAATTATTTATTGACGATTTTGGTTTAGAACCAGTCCCAGCCTTATATTTAAAACTTTTGACACTAATCTTGGTGCTAGCTATAATATGCTTTTTATCTTGGTATTTTACGAAAATAGTTATTGTTCGTTTTTTACATAAATTTTTATTAAAAACAGAAGTAATTTGGGATGATGTTTTCATAGAAAAAAGAGTTTTTGAAAAAATAGCTTACTTGATACCTGCTTTCATCGTTGTTTTAATTTCTCCTTCTATTTTTGCAGATTTCCCAACGTTAACTGATTTTGTAGTACTTCTATCCAATATCTTTATAATTTTAGTACTAATTAATTTAGCTATCACCGTACTATCAGTCTTTGATGAAATTCTATCCAAGATCATAATTTTAAAAGACAAACCTATTACCAGCTACATTCAAGTACTTAAAATTGTAGTCTATTTTATTGGAGGAATTCTGGTTTTATCTTTAGTTTTAGGAAAAAGTCCTTTCTATTTTCTAGGTGCAATGGGAGCCATGACCGCTATTTTGCTTTTAATTTTCAAAGACACCATTTTGGGGTTTGTAGCCAGTATTCAAATGTCCGTCTATGATATGGTCCGAGTCGGAGACTGGATTTCGATGCCAAAATATGACGCGGACGGTGATGTATTGTCAATCAATTTAAATACTGTAAAAATTCAGAATTGGGATAAAACAATTACCACAATACCCACATACGCATTTATAACGGATTCTTTCAAGAACTGGCGTGGTATGAATGACTCTGGCGGAAGACGAATAAAACGAGCGATTTATTTAAAGGTTAGCAGTTTTCAGTTTTGTGACGAAAAAATGCTATCCCAGTTCAAAAAATATAAACTAATTCAAGATTATATCACTAAAAAAGGAGATGATGTTCAAAAATTTAATTCTAAAATAATTGATAATGAAATAGATTCTGTAAACCTTCGAAGATTTACCAATATAGGTGTTTTTAGAATCTATGCTGAAAAATATATTACTGCCCATCCTGATATTAATAAGGACATGACTATAATGGTGCGCCAGCTAGAATCTACTTCAAAGGGACTACCATTAGAAATTTATTGCTTTAGCGCAGAAAAAGAATGGCTAAAGTATGAAAATATTATATCCGATATCTTTGATCATCTATTTACCATTACTTCGGAGTTTGAACTGGAGGTTTTTGAAGAACCCACAGGAAAAGACTTTAGAAATATTAACAGATAATTTAGGACTTATTCAATATCAAATAATTATGTAAGTTTTATATGAAATAATATAGTTGCTTTCTCGAACAAATCCATAAATTTACTTCTATATGAAAAATAAAGAAGTTTTAATTATTGGTGGAGGTTTAGCAGGATTGACTGCGGCTATTCATTTGTCCAAAATTGGACTTCAAGTAACGGTTATCGAAAAAAATAGTTATCCAAAACATAAAGTTTGTGGCGAATATATTTCTAATGAGGTTTTACCGTATCTTAATTGGTTGGATTTAAAAATAAGCGATTTAAAACCTACAAATATTACAAAACTTGAGTTTTCAACAGCAAGCGGAAAAACAATTAAAAGTAATCTACCACTTGGTGGTTTTGGAATCAGTCGTTTTACTTTAGATGAATATTTGTATAAAAAAGCTCTTGAAAACGGATGTAAAATTATTCAAGACAATGTTGAAAATATACTATTTAAAGACAATCAATTTATAGTTACTACTAATAATAGCATTTTAAAATCAGAAATAGTTATTGGCTCTTTTGGCAAACGTTCCAATATAGACCAAAAAATGAATCGGGATTTTATTCATAAAAAATCATATTGGTTAGCGGTCAAAGCACATTATTCTGGAGATTTTCCAAATGATGTAGTTGGACTACATAATTTCAAAGGAGGATATTGTGGTGTTTCTAAAGTAGAAAATAATAGGATTAACATCTGTTATTTAGCCGATTATAAAACTTTTAAACAGTTCAAAAATATAGAAGAATATCAGAACAGTATCGTTTCTGAAAACCCTCATTTAAGAGTAATTTTCGAAGAAAGTAGTTTGCTTTTTGAAAAACCTTTAACCATCAGCCAAATATCTTTCGAAAAAAAACAAGTAGTTGAAAATCATATTTTAATGATTGGCGATACCGCAGGATTAATTCATCCTTTGTGCGGTAATGGAATGGCAATGGCAATTCATAGTGCCAAAATTGTTTCAGAATTAGTGCAGAAATATTATACCAATGAAATCAAATCCAGAAATGAACTGGAAGAAAAATACATTTACGAATGGAATTTAAATTTCAAAAAAAGACTTAAAACTGGCCGCTTTTTATCCAGTATTTTGCAAAAACCGAAACTTTCAGCCATATTGATGCGTATATTAATTATATTACCATTTTTATTACCAATTATCATTAAGAAAACGCACGGAAAACCAATCATTCTAAACTCCTAAATGACACTAAACACTAAATATAGAACTGATAAACCGGAAATCATGGATGATTTTGCCATGGAAGGCGAAATTTTACGTGATGCTTTGGATAAAATAGCCAAAATCAATCAGCTTTTAGGAGGAAATCAGTTAACTTTAAAAGGAGTACAAGAACTGATTCAGGATTCTAAAAAAAGGGAAATTGTTATTGTGGACGTAGGTTGTGGCAATGGCGATATGTTGAGGACTTTAGCTGATTTCGGACTTAAAAACGATCTTAAATTCCAGTTAATAGGCATTGATGCAAACAATTTTACAATTTCGCATGCACAAAAATTATCCGATAAATACGCTAATATTAGTTATCGTTGCGAAGATATTTTTAATGAATCATTTAATGATTTAAAGTATGATATTGTTTTATGTACTTTGACATTACATCATTTTAAAAACGATGAGATTGTACAATTATTGAAAGTTTTTTATACTAATGCAGCAATAGGAATTGTAATCAATGATTTACACCGAAGTGCGGTTGCTTATCGTTTATTTCAAGCTTTATGTTTCGTTTTTCAATTGAATGATATGTCTCGAGAAGACGGATTAACTTCAATTTTAAGAGGTTTTAAAAAAGAAGAGTTAATCGAATTTTCTAAAAAATTAAATTTTAAAAACTATAAAATTCATTGGAAATGGGCTTTTAGATACCAATGGATAATTTCAAAAATATGAGTGTAAAAATCAAAACCGTAACCAAACAGTTACCTAAATATTCCAGAAATACAGATGAAATTATTCCTTTTTTGGATGCTTGGCTCGTTGGGCAAGACGAGCGTTTCATTAGAAAAGTAAAGAAAATTTTTGAAGGTGCAGCAGTTGATAAACGGTATTCCATTATGGATCCAATTGAAGTGTTTACCAAAACTTCATTTGAGGAAAGAAACGATATTTATGTTCGTGAAGTGATTGATTTAGGCGAAAAAGTATTGGAAAAAGCGTTAGAAAAAGCCAGTTGGAACCCTGAAGATTTAGATTATATCATCACAGTAAGTTGCACTGGAATTATGATTCCATCATTGGATGCTTATCTTATTAACAAGTTAAAATTGCGTCAGGATATTGTACGGCTTCCCGTTACTGAAATGGGTTGTGCTGCCGGAATTTCGGGGATCATTTATGCTAAAAACTTTTTGCAGGCCAATCCTGGAAAACGTGCTGCTGTGATTGCAGTAGAAAGCCCCACGGCAACCTTTCAATTAGATGATTTCTCGATGGCAAATATAGTAAGTGCTGCAATTTTTGGCGATGGTGCTGCCTGCGTTTTACTTTCATCACATGAAGATGATGAGGGACCGGAAATTGTATCAGAGGAGATGTATCATTTCTATGATAACATCCACATGATGGGGTTTAAACTCACCAATTCGGGTTTGCAAATGGTATTGGACATTGAAGTTCCAGAAACGATTGCTTCTCATTTTCCCGATATTATTCATCCATTTTTAGAAAAAAACAATTTAAAAATAGAAGATATTGATCATTTGATTTTTCATCCAGGAGGAAAGAAAATTGTCCAAACTGTTGAAAGTTTGTTTTCTAGTTTAGGTAAAAATATAGACGATACTAAAGAAGTTTTGCGTTTGTATGGAAATATGTCAAGCGCAACAGTTTTATATGTTTTAGAGCGAATAATGGACAATCAGCCTAAAAAAGGAGAAAAAGGATTAATGCTGAGTTTTGGTCCGGGTTTCTCGGCGCAAAGAGTTTTATTACATTTTTAGCCACCTAACTCCAAATGGGAATTGAAAAAATATGACTAGCCAAGAAATTATATCAAAATTACCGTATTCTAATCCGTTTTTGTTTGTAGACGAAATTCTTCAAAGCAATGAAAATGGGGTAGAAGGAACCTATACTTTTGATGAAAATCTTGATTTTTACAAAGGACATTTTAAAGAATATCCCGTAACTCCAGGAGTTATTTTAACGGAAGTTATGGCGCAAATTGGTTTGGTTTGTTTAGGTATTTTTTTATTGGATGATTCATTTAATAAAAACACTTCAATCGCCTTAACATCAACAGAAATAGATTTTCTAAAACCTGTTTTTCCTAAAGAAAAAGTGACCGTAATTTCAAAAAAAGTATACTTTAGATTCGGAAAATTAAAATGTAAAGTCATTATGAAAAACGAAAAAGGAGAAGAGGTTTGTACAGGAACAATTGCCGGAATGATCCTCTCCCCAGCCCTCTCCAAAGGAGAGGGAGCCGAAATTGGATTAAAATAATCTGTCGAAAATGTCATTGAAATTAAATTTTATATGAATAAAAGAGTAGTTATAACGGGTCTTGGTGTTGTTGCTCCGAATGGAGTAGGACTTGATGCGTTTACACATGCCATCAAAAATGGAATTTCGGGGATTAAGCACGACGCTGAGTTGGAACGATTGCAGTTTTCATGTCAAATAGCTGGAAAACCAGCCATTTCTACTGAATTAGCTTTAAAGTATTTTTCTGAGTTAGAGTTAAGAAACTTTAATTCTACGGGGATTTTATACGGTGTAATTGCTGGAATTGACGCTTGGAAAGATGCAGGATTATCTTTGGAAATAAATGAAGAACCGGATTGGGATAGCGGAACTATTTTTGGTACAGGAACATCAGGAATTGATAAATTTCGGGAAAGCATTTATAAAATAGATGATTTTCAAACGAGAAGATTGGGCAGTACTGCCGTGGCTCAAACCATGAATAGTGGCGTGAGTGCTTATCTGGGAGGGAAATTAGGACTAGGAAATCAAGTATCTACTAATTCTTCGGCTTGTACAACAGGAACGGAGAGTATTTTGATGGCGTATGAAAGGATAAAATCCGGTCTGGCCAAACGCATTTTGGCAGGAAGTACAAGCGATTCAGGTCCTTATATTTGGGGTGGCTTTGATGCGATGAAAGTCTGTACTTTTAAACATAATGAAAATCCGGAACAAGGCTCAAGACCAATGTCAGCAAGTGCTTCAGGATTTGTTCCTGGAAGTGGAGCAGGAGCTTTAATTTTGGAAGATTTAGAAAGCGCATTGAATAGAGGTGCTACAATTTATGCTGAAGTTTTAGGTGGAAATGTAAATTCCGGCGGACAACGCGGTTTAGGAACGATGACGGCGCCAAATCCAATTGCTGTACAGAAATGTATTCAAAATGCTTTGGCAAATGCTGGAATTTCAGCCAATGAAATTGACGCAATCAACGGACATTTGACAGCCACTTCCAAGGACAGTTTGGAAATTCAGAATTGGAGCGAAGCTTTGGACAGAAAAGGAAAAGATTCCCCATACATAAACTCTTTGAAATCAATGGTAGGTCATTGTTTGTCCGGAGCGGGAAGCATAGAAAGTGTGGCTTCGGTGCTGCAATTGCATCACGGATTTGTTTTTCCGAATATCAATTGTGCCGATTTACATCCTGAAATTACAGCAATAATTGATGAATCGAGAATACCACAACAACTGATTGAAAAGGAATTGAATATAATTGCAAAGGCCAGTTTTGGTTTTGGAGATGTGAATGGATGTGTGATTTTTAAGAAATACATTTAATCAAAAATTTATAACTAATCTCGAATTGAAAAACATTAACAAAAAGTAAAAAATTATGAATAAAGAACAAACAATTGAAGAATTAAAGAACATAGTAAAGCCGTATATTCAAAACCAAGAAGCTTTTGATGGCCTTACAGAAGATACTGATTTTATAAATGATTTGAAAATCAATTCTGCTAATTTAGTAGATGTGATTTTAGATATCGAAGAGAAATATGACATTGTAATTGATAATGAGGCTATGGAACGCATGATTAATGTAAAAGCAGCAATGGAAATTATCGAGAATAAATTATCGGAGAAAAATTCGTGAATTAGCAGTAAAAAGTCAGTAAAAAATGATTGGAAACGACATAGTAGATTTGGCTTTAGCTAAAAAAGAAAGTAACTGGCAACGCAACCGATTTTTAGATAAAATATTTACTAAAAACGAGCAACAAATGATTTTGAATGATGCGAACCCAGAAATCATGGTTTGGAATTTATGGTCCCGAAAGGAAGCAGCTTATAAAATCTACAATCGTGAAACTGGTATTCGAGGTTTTTTTCCTTTACAACTGGACTGTTCTTTCGAAAACGCAACTTTGGGAACCGTTTCCATAAAAAAGAAAATATATTTCACTCAAAGTAAAATTGAAAACGATTCAATCTATACAATTGCCGTTGCAGAAAAAAAACATTTCGACAAGATTGAAAATATTAGTTCTTCCGATGAAATCTATAAAAATAACGGAATACCTTTTATAATTGATTCTACTTCAAAAATAAAAAAACCAGTTTCCATAACTCATCACGGAAGATTTTGGAAAGGAATAACGCTGATGTATTAAAGAAAATATTACTTTATACCCAATCTGGATTTCAATTTCAAAAACAATAAAGCCGTTTTATAAGCATCTTCAGCTGAAGAATTTCGGTCACTTTTAGGAATATTATAAACTGCACAAAGTTCATCTAGTGAAAATTGTTTGTCATTAATATCATTAAGTTTCCGATGCATAACATCAACATCCAGAGCTTCGTTTTTCAAACGACCGCAATCTAATCGTTCCAGGGCTGCATTGATCATTTCAACATCAAAATCTATATGGTGTCCTACTAAAATAGAGTTTCCGATAAATTCAACAAAGGATTTTATAGCATCAGGCTCCCCCAATTTTTTCATTTTACTTTCTACTAAAAATTCATTAGAAAGACCGTTATCATGAAAGAATTTATATTGTAATAAAACTGCTTCAAAACTATCACCAATAGCAATACTATCATTAGTAACAGCAAATGATCCAATAGACATAATGACATCTTTATCAGGATTTAATCCCGAAGTTTCAGTGGAGAAAACAACAAATCGAGTGGATTTTTTATCAAATTTAGAAACATAGGTTTTCCAAAATTCAGGATATTCTTTGTTAATATTTTTTAGCCAGTCTAACATAATTATGAAAATTGAGTTAGTTGAAATTTACTTTTAATTAATTCTTCTAATTCCTTCATTGGAGCCAAGGCATTTTTCAATTTTTCTCTATCAATTTTTGAAAGTTCATTCAAATTTATAAATTGACCGGAGTTATCATTCTTTAAACCTTCGAGAGTTCTAAATTTGGATAAAATTAAAAATGCTTCCGCACAATTTAGATAAATTTCAGCATGTTTTGGATCCGTAATGGATAATTGCTTGAACCTTTGAAAAGTGTTATTGATTCCTCTGATATCAAAATTTAAAATAAATAAACGTGCACCATCAATCAGAGGCATCAAAGCACGAGTTTTGATATCAAATTTATCTTTGTTAGGACCTTCTTCTTCCACAATGAAATTCTTGAAAAAAGTCAATGGTGAATTTTTTCTCAAAGCATCATTACCAAAGAAATCAAAGAAGAGCGTATTGTTTTTGGCATTTTTAAAAACAACATTTCCTATGGCATCTTCAATTTTTTGTTCGCCAAAAGTAATTTCGTAATCAAAGAAAATACTACTTAAATCAGTACTGTTTTCACCGGGAGTATTCATCCAACTGTCATATTGTTTTGTCCAATCGGTCAGGGATTTACACCAAAGCATATTGCTTCCCATGTGTCCGTTTGGACATAATTCATAACCTATTTTTTCTAGTGTTGCAGTTGTCTTTTTTCCAAGTCTAAGGAAATAATCTTTTACTTCACGATATTTTTCAGCAGCAACATCTTCAAAAATTAAGATACTGTCCTGATCCGTTAACAGTAATTGTTCTTTTCTTCCTTGACTTCCTATACTTAACCACGCAAAACGTGCAGGAGGAGAGCCTAAATCCAAAATAGATAATTCAACGGAGCGTTTAATGATAGCTAAATTAATCTCGCTGGCAATATTGAAAATGTGTGAAAGCGGAATATTTTTAGAAATTGAAGTCTGAATTAAATCAGTGAGGCGTTCCCGAATTTGTTTTAGTTCTTTTGGTGATTGGCAACGTTTTATTTCTTTGATCAAAACCCCTGGATTATTGGCTTGAGCCACTATTAAATCGTGCTCTGATATAATTCCTTTCACTTCTGATTTGTCAGTTCCATCATGAGTTACACACAAATGCGTCACATTGTGCTTTAACATCAATAATTGAGCTTCCGCAAGAGAAACATTTTCAACTACTGTGATCACTGGTGATGACATGATTTTATCCACTGAAACAGTTAGTGGATATCTACCAGTGGCTATTTTAGAACGCATATCCGTATCGGTAATGATCCCCAAAGGGATATTATTATCGCATACTACGATATTATTTTTTAATGATTCGGTCATTAATTGCGCAACGTCTTTTACAAGTGCTGTTCCCACTGTTTTTAAAGGGGAAGTATTATAGGATAATGATTGAAAATATTGCATTTCCGATTGCTGATCCGAATAGAACACATTATCAGAAATCAATTTTCCTATTAGATTTTCTTTGTCTTTTGGATTACGGGTGTTTACGGCAAAACTTTCCAATAAGAAATTTAAAACTTCAGAATTATTGGCTACAAAAGGGCGAAAAGTAGCTATGGGAATAGCGTAAACAATAGTTTCTTCTCTCGCTTTAGCGGTCATCATATAATTGTTTTTGGCAAAAAACGGGCGTAAACCAAAAATATCTCCTTCGTTACATTTGTTTAATAATGTTTCCTCAGCATCAGCTATAACAGATAAATTAATTACTCCCGAAGCTACTACATAAAAGCTATCATGCAATAAATCATTGATTTGAAATAGTATTTTATGTTTTTCCAAATTTACAACACGAATGCTGATTGCAATTTCAGATAACTCTTCAAATGTCAAGTGATTAAATGGTGGATATTCCTTTAAAAAATCAGCAATGTGTTCAGCAATTGTATTCATAGTGTAACAAATAAATAATCTATATTTCTGTAAAAATAACAAATTTAAAAATTATAACACTACCAATAATAAGGCAAAATAGTTAAATTATACATTACTTAATTTTTTCATAAATTAAAAGAGCAATATGATGAATTATGTCAACTTTTTTTACTTTTATACCTTAACCAATACATTTAAATTATGAAAGTACTTAGAAAAATACATTTTTCTCTTATTGCATTATTGATTGTGAATTTTATTAATGCGCAGGATAAACCCATAACAACAAAGGAAGTTGTTACCGGTAAAATTAATGGAGCCACAATCACCATTAATTATGGAAGTCCTTCGGTAAAAGGTAGAGAGATTTGGGGAAAATTGGTTCCATTTAATCAAGTTTGGCGTGCTGGAGCCAATGATGCTACAACTTTTGAAACTGATAAAGAGGTTTTGATAGAAGGTGCTAAATTGCCAGCTGGTAAATATTCTTTCTTCATAATACCAAATGACAAAGAATGTACAATAATTTTCAATAAAGAAGCCAAACAATGGGGAGCTTATAAATATAAAGAAAATGAAGATCAATTAAGAGTTACGGTTAAGCAAGAAGTTGCTAAATCGAAAACTGAAAAATTAGTTTACGTTATCGAAAAAGATAGGGTTTCGTTGAATTGGGATAATTGGATGATACCATTTTCAGTAAAGTAAGTTGATAGATTTTTATAATTTCATAAACAGCATCTGCAATAGTAGATGCTCTTTTTTTATGGTATATATACTGGTTTCTTACAAATTCTATTTTACATAATATAAATTATAGTTCATTTAGATGTCTTGTAATATTATAACTTTATAATGTACTTTTAATAAACTCTTATTTATGATGTATCTATATAAAACATAAAGACACGAACAATGAACATACATTATTCGTGTCTTTTCTTTTTTAAATTTAAACTGTAACTACAATTTTCTTGGATGTTATAAACGTACTATACCCATAATACGCAACTACAGCCAAACATATCAATGGCAAAATAAAAGAAAAATTAACTTCTGGAATAAAACCAAATAATTTAATATCTGCAAAACCCGATCCGCCTAAATCTAAAATACTTCCTTGTAAAACCGGCATCAGTGCGCCACCAACGATAGCCATAACTAAACCTGCAGACCCAATTTTTGCTTCGTCTCCCATATCTTTTAGTGCTATTCCATAAATTGTTGGAAACATAACGGACATGAAAATTGAAATACAAACCAGCGAAATTAATCCAGGCATTCCTTGTAATACAATCGCTCCAGCTGCGCAAATAACTCCTCCAATACCAAATAACATTAATATTTTTGAAGGATTTATGGTTTTCATTAAACCAGTTCCAATCCATCGGCCCATTAAAAATAAAATCATGGCCGCTATGTTGTAATATGTGGCCGTTAAATCTAATCCGAATGTTTTATTGATGTTGTCTACATATTGAAAAATAAAGGTCCAACACATAATTTGCGCACCAACATAAAAAGCTTGCGCAATTACGCCATGTTTGTAATTTTTATTTGCAAATAACTTTTTAAATGATTCCGATACCGACATTTTATCTTCTTGTGCCGTTTTAGGCATTTTTGTTAAAATAATAATGATTAAAATTACTAAGACAAAAATTCCTAATCCAATATACGGGATACTTATAATATCTAAATCATTTTCACGAATACTGGCCAACTCACTTGAGGTTAAAGCTTTATACGCTTCTTGAGTATAGTCATCTGATTTTATTTCTTTAATAACTAAAAACTGCGCCATCACTAATCCAGTTATCGCTCCAATTGGGTTAAATGCTTGCGCTAAATTCAAACGCTGGGTTGCGGTTTCTTTATTTCCAAGGAATAAAATCAAAGGGTTTGAAGTAGTTTCCAGAAATGCTAATCCACAAGTAATCACCCATAATGAAATAAGAAAAAATGTATAACTTTGGTAATGTGCTGCCGGATAGAATAAAAAAGCACCCGTTGCATATAAAATAAGCCCTACTATTATTCCCGATTTATAGCTGTATTTTCTAATGAATAATGCCGCTGGCAATGCCATGAAGAAATAGCCAAAATAAAAAGCAAATTGTACTAATGACGCTTGTGTATTTGATAGTTCCGGCATCACTTTTTTGAAAGTTGAAACCATCGGAGTTGTTAAATCATTGGCAATTCCCCACAGCGCAAATAATATGGTTATGATGATAAATTGAAAAGCGAATTCCTTACTGACTACAGGGATTTTTTTGAATTGATTCATTGTTGGGTTGGTTTAATTGGTTAGTTATGAATTGTTGCTGATTCCTTGATTTTCGTTTCTATTTTATCAAATCCAGATAAGAAATCATCGATTTCCGAGGATGAAATTACTGGGTTTGCGCCTTCATTTTGGGCAACAATTGCACCTACGGCACTGGCAAAATTAATGGCGTATTGTGGGTCTTCTCCATTCAACAACATTATAATTAAGGAAGCTAAAAATGAATCTCCTGAACCCACAGTATCAACTACATTTACTTTGAAACCACAATTATGATAAAAAGTATCATTACAATATAAAACTGCGCCATGAGATCCAAGAGTAACACAAACAGTATCAGTGTTGGTTTCCTTTGCAATGAATTTGATATTTTGCTCCAATGACCTTTTATTTGAATTTAAATCTTCGCAAATTTCATTTAACTCATCATCGTTAAACTTAATAAAATCAGCTGCATGCAATAAATCCAAAACATTTTTCTTGGTGTAATGTGGCACTCTTAAATTCACATCAAATATTTTATATTTTGCTACCGCTAAAAGTTGTTCCAATGTTTTTCTGGAAACTAAATCTCTAGAAGATAAACTTCCGTAAACAAAAAAGTCTGCTTTTTCAACAATAGAAATATTCTCATTTGAAATTTCAATTTTGTCCCACGCTGAAGGATAATTGATATCATACGAAGCATTTCCTTTTTCATTCAAAATAACATTGACTAAACCCGTTGGATAATTATCCTTCACTTGAACAGCATCAGTGTTAATTCCTGAAACATTCAAATACTCTATTAATTCTTTTCCGTTTAAATCGTTCCCTACTCCACTGATAACGGAAACCTTCCCTCCTAGCGAATTTAATCTTGAAGCTACGTTCAATGGGGCTCCACCAATTTTTTTGTGCTCGAGAAATACATCAAAAAGGATTTCTCCAAAACAAACACCGTTTAATTTCTTTTTCATTTTTTTGATTTTTATTGTAAAAAAGCATTGAACAATTACTTTTTTTTAGGTTTATTTATAGTTGATTGGGATACCATTTGTCTACCATTTTCTTCATAAAAGCAAGACTACCTTTGGCGAGATCTTCTGAGTTGTATTTAGAAGGTCTCCACAAGGAAGTTGGTCCAACTAATGCTGTAATTTCTGAAGAAAAATTCTCCAAAACTAGCGGACCTTGATAGTCAATGGCTGCCAAAGCTTTGAAAAAATCATCCCAATGCACGTTGCCTTCACCGGTCATACCGCGATCACTTTCCGTTATATGTATATGTTTTAATCTGTTTCCTACACGAATAATGGGATCATAGAAATTTCGCTCTTCAATATTCATGTGAAAAGTATCCAGGTGCAATCCTATGTTAGGTTTTCCGATAGATTCAATCATATCAAGCACTTCATCTGCAGCAGTAAAAACGTAACTTTCATACCGATTAATAGGTTCGGGAGCAATAGTGATATTTCTTTTGTTGGCATAATCAGCAACTTCCGTAAATACTTGCTGAATAATTATTCTTTCTTCTTTAGTACAAGGATTTCCGGTAAACGTTCCAATTGCGGAATGCAAAACCCCTCCTAAAAAATCACCTTCCATTTCGGCTACTTTGTCAAGAGCTGATTTTATAAGCGATGTTGCTTGTTCAGGATATAAAGGAATGTGACAGTTTGCGGGTAAATTCAATGTACAACGACCGGAAATACGGTTGTCGTCAAGTAGTTTTTTTGTTGTTTCAGCATCGAAATCTAATGAACTTGGTAGGATAATTTCAAGCATATCAAAACCATATTCAGCGGTCTTTTCTATTGCAAAACGGCCTCCTTCAGCAGTCCATCCGGGGATAAATGATAAAATTGTTGTTCCAAAAATTGGCATATCTATATAATTTTAAATTTATTTCTTAAAACAACCACCATTCCGTTTTTACTCCAATAAAAGAGCCCCAACGTTTTTGGTTCACTTGTAAAAAAGGAGAATAGTTATGATTGCTGGCGTAATCGTTGTAGTGTGCTAACGTGGCTATAAGTCTGATGTGTGGACGGCTCCAAGGGTCTTTTTTTCCTAAGGGCACAATGGTGGGAACAAAAGAAAATTTCCACATATTGGCTTCTGGATTATCACCATCTTTTCGTACGGCATAATGCACTTCTTCAATCAAGTGCAACCACTTCGTTACATAAAAGAAGCTTCTGAAACCAACTACGAAATCCGTTTTTTGATTATACAATTGATTACCATTGAAATACTCGTCCGTATTCGTATTGGCAGAACCACCTTTGCTTTTTGTGAAAACGCCATATCCGTTGATACTGAATTTCTGCGAGAGGTTTAGCAGAAAATGCTCCACCATGGTAAAGGAATACGCATTTGTGTATTTTCCTTCAGAATCTGGCGCTCCGTAAGTTGCCCAAGTAAAAGTGTTTCCGTTATCGCCCCCATTTGCAATACCGGAACCATATCGTACCGAAAGCTGATTGAACGAACCCGGTAAAGCAGTTTTAAATGGATTATTGTATTTAATTCCAGCGACCCAGCCGTTATCCGATGGATAGTTTTTAGAAGCATTTTTTGAGTTGTCAGCAACATAATGAAACTCCCCCAAAAGTTTGATGACATTATCATTTTTCAAATGAAAACTATGTTCCCCAATCCAAACCATGCGTTGGCGAATAGCAGGATTTGTTGCGCCGGCAACGGTAACTTCATAATTATAAGGATACACATTTGTTGAATCAGCAGAAGCTGGCATTAACATGGTTAGTTCTGTGTTTTTATGGCTTACGCCAAAACCTTGCGCGGAATGATCATCAAAATAAAAATAATCACTGATATGAATGTCATCATAGCGACGAAAACGAGACCCTGCCCACGCAGACCATTTACTTCCCATGATATTTCTGGCTTCAATATAAGCTTCGGGAAGAATAAAAGTCAACCCATTATTAGAACGGGAACTTACATTTCCTACAAACTGACCATTGGCAGAATACATTCCCAAACGCATTTGGAACGTTACGTTTGTGCTGTCTTTACCGTCAATTTTTGGAGAAAAGTGTATGGCAGGTAAGATATCGATGTAATCCGTTTGTTCTAAACGTCCGCCTAATGATCCTTGGCCGGAAAGATTCAAAGGTTTCCACATGTTTCCTTCACCATTTGGCGAAAGCCCAACCCCGATTCGACCCGTTGTTCCTAATGAAAAATTCGAATTAGTTATAACCACCTGTGAATAAATTGGCATGAACAGTATTGAAAATAAGAATATAAAAAGTGCTTTTTGCATAGAAGTTTTATTTTAAAAAATGGCTCAAATAAGTTTTTGGTGGTTTTAAATTTTATGAACGGTAACTATTATATACTTAAATTTTATTTTTTTATGCTCTTAATATATCAAATACTTGAATCTATTTCAGGTCAAAAATTTGGTTTTACAATATTATAAAAGCTTTTTAATATTAAGCGTCATTTTGATTATTATTTTTCAAATGTATTATTTTTTTTTAATTAGCAATAAAAAAAACTTAAAAATTATCTATATATGACAAATATTAGCATAATAATGTACTTTTTTAATAAATATGAATTAATTTGTTATAAAATACATATAACGTAATAGTGACGTTTAATTACAAAAGTAATTCATATTTTAGAAAATATTTAATTATAAATAAATCATTAGTTTTGTAGTAGGAAAAGATGTTGCGTAACATTGCCTCTTTGAAAAATTATTTATATTCTCACTCTTTATTATGTCTAAAATAATTCCAAATATATCTGTAGACTGCGTCGTTTTTGGTTTTGACGGCACTACCAAATCACTTAACGTATTATTGATAAAACGCTATTTAGAATCTAAGGAAAATCACAAACCGTTGGTTAACGATTATGTTCTTACGGGCTACCATACATTTGAGCAGGAAACCATAGATGAAACTGCAACCAGAGTTTTGAAGGAGTTAACAGGGCTTGATAATGTTTATAAAAAACAGTTTAAAGTTTTTGGAGATCCAAATCGTTTGATGAATGAAAAAGATATTATTTGGGCCCAAAATGAAAATTTCAACCAACGTACCATAACAATTGCGTATTATTTTTTATTGAAAACTCAAGAAGTAAATTTAGAAAATAACAAACATGAAGCACAGTGGTTTCCTGTCAGTAATTTACCGGAATTAGGATTTGATCACAAAGATATTATAAATGAAGCCTACGCTGATTTAAAAGAAAAAGCACTATATAAACCTATTATTTTTGAACTTTTACCGGATAAATTCACTTTCAATGAATTGCAGGATACATATGAATCAATACTGGGAAATGAAATGGATAATCGAAATTTCAGAAGAAAACTGCTGACGAAAAAGTATATTATTGCCTTGGATGAAAAACAAGTAGGTGTTTCAAAAAGACCATCCCAACTCTTTATGTTCAGCAAGGATGTGTATCAAAAAATTTATAAGGAATCTTATTTAATCAATATTTAAATTGCTTTTTTTTTTAAAAGATTGATTGATTTCAATTTGTTATATAAAGCAGGAAAGTGTCTCGATTCGGATGTTAATTATTTACCTTTGCAAAAAATTAAAAAATCCCAATTTTCATGAGCGATTCCGAAATGACAAAAACAAGATATATCAAATTGATCCTGATTTTAGGCTCATTAACAGCTTTAGGTCCTTTTTCAATAGACATGTATTTGCCTGGTTTTGCAGGAATTGCTAAAGATTTGAATACTTCTGTTGCCAATGTCTCGATGACCTTATCCAGTTATTTTATCGGAATTTCCGCAGGACAATTGCTTTACGGACCTTTATTAGACCGTTTTGGTCGAAAAAAACCTTTATTTATAGGATTGTTAGTTTACATATTAGCATCATTAGGTTGCGTTTTTGTAACTGATATTGATACTTTTATTGGATTACGATTTATTCAAGCTGTTGGTAGTTGTGCTGCTACAGTAGCTTCTGTTTCTATGGTTCGGGATTTGTTTCCAGTAAAAGATATTCCAAAAGTATTTTCTTTATTAATGTTAGTTGTTGGGCTTTCGCCAATGCTGGCGCCGACTATTGGTGGTTACGTTACCGCAGATTATGGCTGGCATACCGTATTTTTTATATTGATGTGCATGGGAATTGTAATTCTTATAGCTGCCCAAATTGTTTTACCAAACAGCTATTTGCCTGATACTTCTATTTCTTTAAAACCAAAACCTATTATCACCAATTTTATTAGTATTCTAAAAGAACCTCAATTTTATACGTACGCTTTTGCTGGAGCCATCGCTTTCTCCGGATTGTTTACTTATGTTGCGGCTTCTCCTATTTTATTTATGGATATTTTTGAAGTTGATGCAAAAACGTATGGCTGGATATTTGCCTTTATGTCTTTAAGTTTTATAAGTGCCAGCCAATTAAATTCATTGTTATTAAGAAAATTCAATAGTGAACAAATGATTCTAGGTGCATTAGTTTCACAGGCAGGAATTAGTGTTTTATTTCTGATTTTGGCAATGAATGATCTTTTAGGTTTATATGAAACCATTGCAATGTTGTTTTTATTTCTGGCGTGTTTAGGCATCTCAAATCCCAATACTGCGGGACTTACCCTTGCTCCATTTTCAAGAAATGCCGGTAGTGCCTCCGCATTGATGGGTGCGATTCAGTTAGGTTTAGGTGCTTTAGCATCTTTTGCAGTGGGCGTTTTTGTAAAAAATTCTATGTTGCCAATGGTTTGGATTATGACAGTTTCTACAATTCTGGCACTGATTATTTTAATTTTTGGAAAACGAAACATAAAAAAAACTATTACAAATTCAGGTGATGAAGAAATTGTAATAGTTCATTAAATATAGATTCGATTCAGTATTATTTTACTTCTGCCTTTATCTTTTTATCGGGTCTGATAATCATTCGCAGTGATTGATCTTTAGCGAAGTAAGCAATCATCCAGTTAAAGAATGTTTTCACTCTGTTGCGATAAGTAATCAATGAGATGAGATGAATAAACAGCCATATAATCCAGGCAAAAAAGCCTTTGAAATGCATTTTTGGTTTTGGCAGATCCACTACAGCCTTATTTTTTCCAATAATAGCCATAGATCCTTTATCATTATATTTAAAGTGTTTTAATGGCTTTTTTCGACTCATTCTCTTAAAATTATTTGCCAAATTTATCCCTTGTTGAATCGCAACCTGAGCCACTTGTGGATGACCATTAGGAAAATCGGTATCTGTAAGTTGAATACAAGTATCGCCTATTGCATAGATATTTTCGGTACCATTTACTTTATTGAAGGCATCAGTAGCCATTCTCTTTCCACGACCATAACTCTCAGCCGGAATTCCTTCAAATATTTTTGCAGAAACTCCTGCGGCCCAAATCAAGTTCTTGGTTTGAATGGTTTCGCCATTTCCAAAATACACGGTGTCATCAATATAATCCACCACAGTAGTATTTAATTTTACTACAACACCCAATTTTGTCAATGCATCCAGTGTGTCTTCCTGCGATGCTTTACTCATAGGTGATAATACGGCATTTGCGCCGTCAACCAGATAAATATTGCTTGCGGTAGTACTTAATTCCGGATATTCTTTCAACAAAATACTTTTACGCATTTCAGCAAACATTCCAGAAACTTCCACTCCTGTTGGACCGCCGCCAGCCACAACAATAGTTAATAATTTTCGGCGTTCGCGAATGTCTTTGCAAATGGCTGCTTTTTCCAAATTTTTCAATAATGTATTACGCATCACAATGGCATCATTCAACGTTTTCATTGGAATAGCATTTTTCTTTACGTTTTCCATTCCAAAATAACTTGTTTCGGCACCAGTGGCAAAAACTAGGTAATCGTATGTTAATTCTCCATTGTTGAGGATGATTTTATTTTCGGAAGGATTTACTTTTAATAAATTTCCAAGACGGAATTGTAGATTTTTTTTCCCTGAGAAAAATTTTCGAAATGGATAACTGATACTGGACGGTTCTAAAAAAGCCGTTGCAACCTGATATATAAGCGGAGCAAAGAAATTATAATTGTTTTTATCTACGAGCGTTACGTTGATACCTTTTTCGTTTACTAGTTCTTTAGCAAGATTAATTCCCGCAAATCCTCCACCTATTATTACAATTTCCATAAAGTATTATTTAATATTCAATCAAAAAAAAAACATCCATAAATATAAGCTATTTATGGATGTGATTAAATATACAAGTATTAAAAAACTTATAAATTTTACTTCATTTTTTGTCTTTTAACCGGTTTTTCTGTTGGTTCATTTTTATTTTGCAATATATAATTAGCCAATAATTTTTCAATTAACTCATCTTTAGTCAAATGATGAAAAACGGTTTTTATTTTTTCTTTTAATTCTGGAGCAACATCATGATTGGGTTTTGTCTTGAAAATTTGCTTTGCCCATAACAAAGTATTGTTTTCTTCGATACTGGCAACGGTTGGTTTTTTGAACTGAGTAAATTTTATTCCTAATTCTTTTTCGAAATCAGCGATTTCAACTACTTCTTCGGGTTGCAAAACAGTTAAAGAAAGTCCCTTTGCTCCTGCTCTTGCCGTTCTACCACTACGATGTACGTATGCTTCATAAACATCTGGCAAATGATAATTCACCACATAAGAAATTTCCTTTACGTCAATTCCTCTCGCTGCTAAATCTGTCGCTACTAATATATTGATATGTCCTTCACGGAATTGCTCCATGATTCTATCTCTAATTCCTTGGGATAAACTGCCGTGTAATGCACCTGATGAGAACCTATTGATTGCCAGATTTTTTGCTAATTTATTGACAGCTGCTTTCGTTTTACAAAAGATAATTCCGCGTTCTCCTTCTTTAGAATTCAAGAAATGCATTAAAACATCCAGTTTTTCGATAGGATCAACTACTATATATTCATGGTCAATTCCTTGATTTCCCATCGTTTCCATGTTGGCACTAACTTGTACCACATTTTTGTTCAAATAGTTCTGAATCAATTGTTTGATAGTCCCGGGCATGGTTGCCGAGAATAAAAAAGTCTTATGTGCTGGAGGTAACTCTGCTACAATTTCATCTAAACTTTCTTTCAAAATCGTAACCATTTCATCAGCTTCGTCGAGCACAAGGAATTTGGTTTCTTTTAAGTTGATGGCTTTACGCTGAATCAAATCAATCAATCTGCCAGGAGTTGCCACAACAATATGTGTTGACAATGAAAGTCGCTCTATTTGTGGTTTAATTGGAATTCCTCCACAAGTTGCCGCAATAGAAACTTCAGGTAAATATTTTGCAAAACTTTCTAAATTAGAAAAAATCTGATGTCCTAATTCCCGAGTTGGAACTAAAATAACAGCTTGTATCACTGGTAAATTAGTATCAATTAATTGTAAAATAGGCAATCCAAAAGCTGCTGTTTTTCCTGTACCAGTTTTAGCAAGACCAACCAAATCCGTAGTATTTGATAAAAGTAATGGAATTGCTTTTTGTTGAATTTCTGTTGGGACAACAATTTTCAATTCGGTAATCGCTTTTATTATTGGTGCTGAAATTCCTAAATCAGAGAATTGTTTTGGCATATTTTTGGATTTTATATTTTATAAAATAGTTGTTTTGTAAACGTAATTTTTAGCCCTGATAGCAGTGGAAATGCTTTTCCTTTTTTTCTTCAAAAAGGAAAAGATTACTTCACACTACTTTTATTTTAATCAGAGTTCAGTGAATTTTATTTGCAACGAATAGCAGGATTAGCTCCTTGAAAAAGAAATATTAATCTTCGTCCGGTTCGTTCATTATTTTTTCACGATATTTTTTCCCTGTTAACAATACAAGTTTCAGTTTGTAATCGTCAACAAGCCATTCGCGGTAATTTTTGCTGCACTGACTCAAACATTTTGAATAGCGCTTGATGCGGCAATCGATATCGTCATCCAGCAGTTTTCCTAATGCTTTTGCTTCTTGTAATGTATCCGAATTGTCTACACACATGGCAGCGTGTTGCTCCAATGATTTTTCCAAAACTTCTTTAGAGCGCAGATTTTGTTTGATAATGAGTTTGTGCTCTTCATCGACATCAAAATTTACTACTTCGGTTTTACTGAATTTTGCACGGATTTCAGGAGGCATACTGTATTTAAAATACAATTCAATTTCTGTATCATCACGTAAATTTTCAAGGTAAAATTCTGGTGATTTAAAAATGTGCTGCCAGTTTACAGGCTCGCTCCACAATCCAAATCGGGCAGCATTATTTCCTAAATCGATAACGTTGAAAGTATCTTTATTAGGTAATTTTCGAGAACCACGACCAATCATTTGATAATATAATGTCAGTGATTTTGTTGCTCTGTTCAGAATAATTGTTTCTACGGTTGGCTCATCAAATCCGGTGGTAAGAATTCCAACTGAAGTCAAAATAGCATCCGGCGTGTGCTTGAACCAATGCAAAATATCTTTTCTTTCTTCGTTATTGCTGGTATTATCTAAGTGGCGAATGGCATAACCGGCTTCTCTAAATGTTTCATACACATATAAAGACGTATTGATACCATTATTGAAAATTAAGGTTTTCTTGCCTAAAGATTTCTCCGTATAAGCATGCAATAATTTTTCCTGCATGGCCATATTCGTATATAAATCATCTGATGATTTAACAGTGTAATCCCCGTTGATACCTACTTTTAGCGAGGTTAAACCCACATCATAGCTATAGGTTACCGCTTTTGCTAAAAATCCATTTGCAATCAACGAACTAATGGTGTCTCCTACGATTAACTCATCGTAGCTTTCATGCATTGGCAATTTTATATTCGAACTTAAAGGCGTAGCTGTTACTCCTAATATAAAGGCATTTTTGAAAGAGCTTAATAATTTTCGGAAAGAATTGTAATGTGCCTCATCGATGATTACCAATCCTACATTATCCAAATGTAATTTTTCATCATTGATACGGTTTTTCAAAGTCTCGACCATGGCCACAAAACAAGAATAATCGTTTTGGTCCGGAAGTTCTTTTACTTTACTGTTGATGATTTTGTTTTTCACATCAAAACCTTTCAACATTTTTGAAGTTTGCTTACACAACTCAATTCGGTGTGTTAAAACAACTACTTTTTTATCGTGTTGAGACAAATAACGTCGTACGATTTCAGAAAAAACTACTGTTTTTCCACCGCCTGTCGGCAATTGGTATAACAAATGATGCTGTGGTGGTGCATTATCAATGCGTTCAAATATGGCATCGATATCGCCTTTTTGGTACGCATAAAGTTCTTTTTTGTCTTCGATTTCTATTTCTAAAGTGTTTTGGGACATTGCTTATTGTTGGATTTTTGCAAAAATACGCCTAAAAAACAGTTTAATTGTCAATTTTAAATAAAAAAAATGCGATTGATTAAATAAAATTGAATTATGCAGGATATTAATATTCAAATCGCTCTATAATAGCATTAAATTCAGGTTCGTTGTACCATTTTTGTTTGATAGTTTCGTCATGAATCGCAGTTATTCTTGGTTTAAAGTCATTCAGAATTCCGTTTGAAATCAAGAAAATTACTGCTTGTTCAAAAGAATTGAACATACTTTTGAAAAACAAATCTTGTTTTATATCATGTTCGGATGAGAATGTTTGCGCAATTTCAATATTGTACAGCATGACATCAGCAATTACAAAGGGATCTACTCCCAAAAGAAGGAAATGCTTGATATATTTTTGAGCAACAGAGCGACGCATTTTTGGTTTGCTGCGTCTTCCCGCCTTTTTGAACGGATAATATTCATTGGAAATTTTGAGTTTGCATTCCTGTAAAAGCGTTTCTTCCTTTGGATTAAAAACAAAATTATAATAGACTTTTACGGGACTGAATTTCTCGTACAATTCGATAATTTGTTCTTCGAGTTGCTCCTTATTTAGTTCGGCTAAGTATTTTTTTAAATCGCGTTTACTCATTATCAAAGTTTAAGGATACAAAAGTAATTTACTTTAGGAATCAATGCGCTAAAAATCAAACTTAATACTTATTTTTGCACATTAAATTTAAATAAATTCAAATGCTTAAGATTTTTAAAATTACTGCAATAATAGAGGGAATATCTGCTTTACTATTGTTTTTCTTTGCAATGCCAATGAAATATATTTATAATGATCCTTTTTATGTTAAACATATTGGTATGGTGCATGGGATATTATTTACTTTATACATAGTTCTTGCAACAATTTTAAAATTTAAAGAAAAGTGGGATTTTAAAAAATATTTTATAATTTGTATTGCGTCAATTCCTCCATTTGGTACTTTTTACATAGAAAGAAAATACCTGAAAAATGTATAAATACATAGAAAAAACATTCACTTTTCTATACCCTATATTTAGAAAATGGGGATTTGGAAGCAGTTCAGCTTCCTATATTAGCTTAGTGCTAAACATTATTTTTTTGTGTGTAATGGCGTATGTGATATACGTGATTTTCAGGCTTATTTTGGTTACCATTATGGCCGTTATTGCCCAAAAAACCAAAACTAAATTTGATGATTTACTGGTAACCAACAAAACGGCGAAATACATCGCACACTTAATTCCGCTGTTGTTTATTTACAAATCAGTTCCAATTATTTTAGATCGATTTGAATATTGGGAAGGTTTTTTTGGAAAATTGGTTGGAATCTACATCATCATTCTGGTTTTATGGATTATACGTACGATATTCAATGCTTTACGCGATTATTTAAAATTAAAACCGAGATTTAGCGACAAACCAATCGACAGTTTTATTCAGGTAATCATGATAATGCTATGGGTAATTGGAATAACCTTAATTATTTCTAAGTTATTTGATATTGATCAAAAGGAGCTTTTAACCATTTTAGGAGCGGTTTCCGCGGTGATAATCTTGATTTTTAGGGACACTATTTTAGGTTTTGTTTCTAGTGTTCAGGTTTCTATTAATGATATGGTTCGAATTGGTGACTGGATTACAATGGATAAATTTGGAGCTGATGGAGATGTGATTGAAATCAATTTGGCTACGGTAAAAGTTCGAAATTTTGACAATACTACAACTACAATTCCCACCTATAGTTTAAGTTCTGATTCGTTTCAAAACTGGCGAGGAATGCTAAATTCTGACGGGCGACGCATCAAAAGACACATTCTGATCAAAACAAGCAGTATTCGGTTTTTGGAGGAAGCCGAATTGAATGACTTGAAAAAAATTCATCTTATTTCGGATTATATTGACACCCGAAAATTAGAAATAGACGAATATAATACTGCTAATAAAATTGATAAATCAATTGCTATCAATGGAAGAAATTTGACTAATTTAGGATTATTTCGAAAGTATATTACGGAATACCTGTTTAATTATCCGGAATTAAACAAGGACATGATGATGCTTTGTCGCCAGTTGCAATCTACGTCACATGGGGTTCCGCTTGAGGTTTACGCATTTTCACATGACAAACGATTTGAAAATTACGAGTACATTATGTCGGATATATTTGACCACATCATTGCTTCAGTAGGATATTTTGACTTAGAAATTTTCGAGACAGCCACAGAAAACGAATTTCCTAGTTGATAGTGTTTTTTCAATTAAAATTACAAAGACGTTTCTAATCAAATTTTCAAAAACTACAAACGATCTTTTACATATTCAATTGCTGTTTTGCCATGCGCTTTTGGTTTTCCATCGGCATCCAAATTGACCATTGTAGTATGATCTATTGTAATTATTGTTTCGCGGGTCATCATATTTCTCGCCTCGCACTTGAGCGTGAGTGAAGTATTCCCAAATTTTATAACATCAATTCCAATTTCGATAATATCACCTTGTCTTGCCGAACTTCTAAAATTGATCTCAGACATGTACTTGGTGACAATTCTGGTGTTTTCTAATTGAATAATTGTGTATAAAGCCAATTCTTCATCAATCCAAGCTAATAATTTACCTCCAAATAAAGTTCCATTTGGATTTAAGTCTTCTGGTTTAACCCATTTTCTAGTATGAAATCTCATAAATTTTTTATATATAAATGTAAAAATAAGCTATTCCTATTTCATTTTGTTTTAATTTTAAAGAAAAAAAAATGAACACACGCGATACTTTTTTAAAAGAATTTCGAGGACAGACAATCGGTTCCGTAACCACACAATCTACTACGGAAGAATCATTTCAAAATGAAGTGCTTCGTCCCATTTTAAAGCTACAAAATGATTTGTTTATAGCGTCATTTACTAATTATATAAGCAAAAATAAAGTTGATTTTTACAGTAATTCTGCTGATAAAAAGTCAACTATTATAGAAAAAGCAATCCAAAAAGACATCAAGTTCAGAAACGCTTTGAAGGGAATGATTATCGGTTTATTCACCGCCGATGAATATGCTGTTTATGTAAAAAACTCTTCAAATATCAACAAAAGAATGATGAGTATGCTGGTAGAACGATTAAAAAGCCAAGTGCAGCTGTTTGAGATTTAAAAAAGCTGTTAAAGGCAATATTTCGTTACGTGTATAATTGATGAATCTATTTCAAATAGTAATTTTAGGAGATATTTATCCGTGATTTGAAAATGAAATTCGCTTTGGATTTAAAACTCCACAATGTTAAAACAACTTCATTTATTGTTTATAATTTAAAAATTTGCTGCTTCTTAATGTAAATATTACTATTTCTTTCTAATTTCATAATCCTAATCTTTTTTATAATAATTATCAGTTAAGTTAGTTTTTATCTGAAATTTGTATAATTTTTTTCATTATAATTGTTAAAAGTAATTTTATGAAGGAAGAATATTTCAAATGGCATTCCCCAAATTTAAATAGAGATATTGAAATGTTGGTTTTTGGACATGCGGGATATCCTGTAATCTTATTTCCAACTTCTATGGGAAGTTACCATGAAAATAAAGATATGGGATTGATAGAATCCGCAAAATGGTACCTTGAGCAAGGTTTAATCCAAATATTTTGTCCGGATAGTATTGACAAAGACAGTTTTTACAATAAAAATATCCATCCCGTTCACCGTATAGAAAATCATGTCAGATATGACAAGATGATTTGCCATGAACTAGTTGAGAGGGTAAAAAACAATACTCCCTCAGGCAAAGTAGCTATGGCAGGTTGCAGTTTTGGTGGTTATCATGCCGCAAATTTTGCATTTAGACATCCCG
Organism: Flavobacterium petrolei; assembly: GCF_003314435.2. Taxonomy (GTDB): domain Bacteria; phylum Bacteroidota; class Bacteroidia; order Flavobacteriales; family Flavobacteriaceae; genus Flavobacterium; species Flavobacterium petrolei. The sequence continues at coordinate 329,934 of NZ_QNVY02000002.1, forward strand.
GTTATGTGAGTCACTTATTTTCTATGAGCGGCGCTTTCAATATCAAGAGTTTTTTGGATGGTTTTCATAATGACGACGTTTTTTATAACAGTCCGGAAGATTATCTCTATGGTCTTAATGATCCAGAATTATGGAATATGGATATTGTCCTTGGAACTTCAAACTGGGATATTTGTTTTGATGCCAATCTAAAATTAAGTAAAGTTTTAAGCGATAGAAATATGCATCACTGGCTAGATATTCGTCAGGAACACAAACACGACTGGCCGGTTTGGAAAGAAATGTTTCCGCACTACTTATCAAGAATCAGATTTTTTTAGATTCCAGTACCAAAAGAAAAAAAATAAAATTAAGTAATTTATAAACGTATCATGATGAAAAAAATTGGAATTTTATTTGGAATGGAAGACACTTTTCCACAAGCATTTATTGATCGTGTCAATTCAAAAAACGAAAAGGGAATCATTGCGGAAGCAGTAGCTATAGATAAGGTAGTTCAGAATAAGGATGGAGAATATGCTGTAATTATTGACCGCATTTCACAAGATGTTCCTTTTTATCGCGCCTATTTAAAAAACGCAGCTTTGACAGGAACAAATGTAATTAACAACCCTTTCTGGTGGAGTGCTGATGATAAATTTTTCAATAATGCATTAGCTGACACACTTGGAGTTCCACTTCCCAACACAGTGATTCTTCCTTCTGCAGAACATCCTACGGATACGACCGGAAAATCATTCCGAAACTTAAAGTACCCAATGGATTGGGAAGGAATATTTGAATATATTGGCTTTCCGGCCTACATGAAACCTTATTCTGGCGGTGGTTGGAAAAACGTTTACCGCTTGGAAAACATTGAAGAGTTTTGGGAAAAACATCAGGAAACGGGACAGTTAGTGATGATGTTGCAAGAGGAAATCGTTTTTACGGAATACTTCAGAGTATATTGTTTGGGTTGTAAGGCCGTTAGGATTATGCAATATGAACCAAGAAATCCGCATCATTTGCGTTATGTAATTGATGGTCCTCCGGTAGATAAAAAATTGTTGGCCACCATAAAAGATTATACTTTAAGACTGTGTAAAGGTTTGGGATACGATTTTAATACAGTAGAATTTGCCGTTAGAGATGGAATCCCTTATGCGATAGACTTTGGAAATCCAGCTCCTGATGCCGAGTTGACTTCTGTAGGTGCTGAAAATTTTGAATGGGTTGTGGAAGAAGCTGCGAAAATGGCAATCGCTGCTGCAAAAAAACAAAAATCTGGAAAAATGAACCTGACATGGGGTACTTTTATCAAAGATGCAGTAAAATAGTTTTCAGTCACGGTATTCAGTAAACAGACTGAAAACTGCGACTGCGACTGAACACTAAAAAAATAATTATGTTAAAGAAATTACCTGTTTTTACACTTGGTGTAGAAGAAGAATATCAAATTATAGATCCTGAAACTAGAGATTTACGGTCGCATTTATCCAAAATTGTGGATGGTGCAAAGATAATTTTGAATGAGCAGGTTAAGGCTGAAATGCATCAATCTGTGGTTGAAGTGGGCACTAATATTTGCAATAATGTAAATGATGCCAAAAATGAGATTCGGTTTTTACGTTCGAAAATCGTTGAATTAGCAGACAAACAAGATCTTATTGTGGGCGGAGCGGGAACGCATCCATTCTCAAAATGGCAAGATCAGCCCATTACAGATGATCCCCGATACCACGATATTGTAAATGAATTGCAGGATGCAGCGCGTTCAAATTTGATTTTTGGAATGCATTGTCATGTAGGTATTGAAAATCGTGATATTGGCTTACAATTGATGAATCAGGCTACTTATTTCTTGCCGCATATCTTTGCGCTTTCGACTAATTCCCCATTTTGGGAAGGAAGACAAACAGGCTATAAATCCTTTAGAACAAAGGTTTTTGATAAATTTCCAAGGACGGGTCTACCGGAATATTTTGATTCAGTTAGTTCGTATGATAATTATCTGGAAACTTTGGTAAAGACGAATTGTATTGATAACCCTAAGAAGATTTGGTGGGATTTAAGATTACATCCTTTTTACAATACGATTGAATTCAGGATTTGTGATATGTCATTGACTGTAGATGAAACCATTTGTATTGTCGCAATTATTCAAGCAATTGTAGCCAAACTATATAAATTGAATATGAATAACACCAGTTTTAATGTGTACAGACTGGCTTTGATAAAAGAAAATAAATTTCGTGCAGCACGTTACGGGATTGAAAATAACATGATTGATTTTGGTTTACAAAAAGAAGTTGAAACTAAAATGCTTATTCTGGAATTGCTTGATTTCATTGATGATGTTGTGGACGAATTGGGAAGTCGTTCCGATATTAATTACGTTCATGAAATTCTGAAAAACGGAACCGGAGCTGATAAGCAACTCGCAATTTTTCAAGAAACGGGAGATTTGTCCAGAGTGGTTGACTTTATAACTAGTGAATTTACTAAAGGATTATAAAAATAAAACGCTTTGTATGTTTTGCCGGACGTCATAAAATATAAGTTACCTTTGCACATTGTTTTTAAAAATAGATTATGTCCAATAAAATCATAAAAATCGCCCTTTTAGATATGTACAATGGAGAACCTAATCAGGGAATGCGTTGTATTATTGAAATTATCAACAGATTTAGTCCGGTGGTGAATTTTAAAATATTTGATGTTCGACTAAAAAGCGAGTTACCTGATATAAAATCCTTTGATATTTATATTTCAACCGGTGGTCCCGGAAACCCATTAATTGGAGATGGAAATTGGGATGTAAAATACTATGAATTTATTGATTCGCTGAACAAATGGAATGCTGAAAACCCAGTTAAAAAACATGTTTTATTTATTTGTCATTCTTTTCAAATGGCCTGCCTGCATTTTGGACTGGCAACGGTGACCAAAAGAAATGATACTTCTTTTGGAGTGATGACCATGCATAAAACGAATGAAGGGAAAACAGATCCTTTATTTGAGGGTTTAGCAGATCCTTTTTACGCGATTGATTCCAGAGACTACCAAGTTGTACAACCTAAGTTAAGTGTTTTTGCGAAAAAAGGCGCCAAGATTATTTCATTAGAAAAAATCAGAGATCATGTTCAATACGAACGTGCGATCATGGCAGTTCGTTTTACCGATTATTTTGTAGGTACACAATTTCATCCTGAAGCAGATCCGATAAGCTTTGTAACCCATCTAAGAAATAAAGAAGCGAAGGAAAAAATTAAGGAAATGAAAGGGAAAAAGAAATTCAGAAATATGCTGGAAGATTTATTAGATGATGACAAGATTTACAGAACAAATGAAACTTTGATTCCTAATTTTCTGCGAATAGCAATTAATGACTTGATGAAAACTAAAAAAACATTTTCCAATTAACTTAATATATTCCAAATGATTACAAAATATCGGGAGTTATTTAATGCTCAGTTTACAGAAAGTAAATATCAGGAATTCAAAAATGATGTTGCTTCCGATTTTAATTATTTGCCTACTTTCCGCTTAGCTGAAACCCCTTTTTTTATTTCGAAAGAGTTAAAAGAACAACTAATTGAAGGTTGTAATGATGTTATAGCTTTTATTCAGATAGAAGACTTTAAGTTAATCACAAACAAATCATTAGAACTTAACCCTAACGTTCCAAATGAGGACAATCACACTACTTTTTTAGCGATTGATTTTGGAATTTGTGAAGAAGATGGTCAAATTATTCCTAAACTAATCGAAATACAAGGATTTCCTTCTTTGTACAATTATCAGTTTAATTTATATGAAAAGTTCCAGAACCATTTCCCTTTTCTTAGTGAATTGACTCCTTTTATAAATAATATTCAGCCACAAGAATATTTGGATATTTTGGAAGAAGCAATTTGCAATCATCATCCAAAAGAAAATGTTATTCTGCTTGAAATAGAACCTGAAAAACAAAATACCAAGATTGATTTTTATTATTGTAAAAGAGATATCGGAATTCCAATTGTATGCGTTACTGACTTAATCAAAAAAGGAAAACAATTATTCTATAAAAATGCGACCGGAGATGAAATTCTCGTAAAAAGAATCTATAATCGGGTTATTTTTGATGAATTGGATTTGCGAACAGATTTAAAATTAAATTTCCATTTTTCTGATGAACTTGATGTGGAATGGGCAGGACATCCTAATTGGTTTTTCAGAATCAGTAAATTTATTTTACCTTTTTTAAAAGGGAAATACTTTATTGAAACTACTCTTTTAAGCGAACTCAAGGAAATCCCCAAAGATTTAGAAAACTATGTTCTAAAACCACTATTTTCATTTTCAGGGACAGGCGTTATTTTTCATGTTACAAAAGGAGATATCGAATCTGTAGTTGAAAAAGAGCATTATATTCTTCAAAAAAAGGTGAACTACCTTCCTATTGTACAATCTCCTGAAGGAAAAGTCAAAGCAGAAGTTCGTGTACTTTGCATCTGGAAAAAAGAGGATGCTGCTCCTACTCTAGTCTGCAACTTAGTACGATTAAGCCGAGGTGAAATGATAGGTGTAAAATTCAACCAAGATAAAGATTGGGTTGGCGGAACACTTGGATTATTTGAAAGGTAAAATATTCTGTGATTATTTTCGAGGGACTTCATTTTGTTGTTTTTAAACAAATATTCATCTCTTTCTTAAGTAAAAACTCAAAAAAATTGAGACAATTTTTCATTTTACCTGAGAATAAGAGCCTGGATTAAAACAATCGTGGCTTTCTTACTTTTGTCTCTTTTTCATCTTGTCCTGTGGCAAATTGAAATGTAAATCAATTATACTCTCTAAGATTAATTGAAATTTTTAGTATTTATAAAAAAAAATTGCCAACTTAACAACTTTATCACATCTTCATTTTAGCAACTCTTTTTAATGAATTTTCACTTTAAAAAGAGCTTCTACTTATTATTTATTTGAACTTTTATTTGGTTATAAAGCAAGAATATTTCTGATTTTATCAACACAGAATTTCGCTACATAATTTAAAGTTCTTTTTTAAGTACTATTATTGATGATAATGTCATTTTAACGCATTGAAAATCTTGAAAATAAAAATTAAGTAAAATTTTATCAGTTAAAACTTATTTATTAGAAATAAAAACGACAAAAAAAAGAATTCTAAATCATTTCCGACTTGCAAAAAATATATTTTTTATCGTAATAATAGATTCCAGATAGTGTTTACTGAATTTTATAAAGAGATTCCCTTAATAATTTGAAAAATATGGAATTATTCAATATTTTAACATAAAAAAAACTAAGCTGTTTTTTTTTTCTTTATTATTGTATAGTTATAATAATTTAAGAATAATCAACAATTTTAATAATTAGCAAATGAATAGAAGAGAAGCACTTAAAAGCGTTGCGTTTTTGATGGGAAGCGCAATCTCAGCAACTACAATGGGCGTTTTATTTGAAAGTTTTACTTTGCCCGAACAAGAAAAAAATCACGTGTCTTTTTCTGCTACGGATGAGGAAATTTTGGCTGAATTCGCCGACATCATTATACCAACCACAGCCTCTTCGCCAGGAGCTAAGGCTGCAGGACTGGGTGCTTTTATTCCAATGATGATTAAAGATTGTTATCCTGCAAAACTGCAAGAAATTTTTGCTTCTGGATTAAAGGCAATGCAATACCAATGTTCTAAAGATTTTGGTAAAGATTTCTTGTCAATGTCAGTTGAAGAGCGTCAAAAACTAATGACTTCATTGCGTGATGAGGCAATTGCGAGCAATAGAGCTCCTTCATTCTTTTTATTAGCTAGAGATTTAACTCTTCTTGGGTATTACTCTTCTGAAATAGGTTGCACACAAGCGCGCGAATATTTACCTGTTCCTGGACGTTATGATGGAAGCGCAACTTATACACCAGGACAAAAAGCTTGGGCTACCAATTAATTGTTTGCTATTATCTTAAACTATTTAAATAAATAAAAAAACTAAACGTGAATATAAATACCAATTTAAAAGCGGAAAATACATACGATGCTATTGTAGTAGGATCAGGAATTAGTGGTGGTTGGGCTGCAAAAGAACTTACCGAAAAAGGTTTAAAAGTTTTGATGTTAGAACGCGGAATGAATATTGAACACATTACAGATTATGAATCTGCAATGAAAGCTCCTTGGGAATTTGAACATGCAGGTAAACTTACAGAAGAACAAAAACGAACACATCCAGTTCAAACAAGAGATTATCCATACAATGAAGCTACCGAAAAATGGTGGGTTAATGATTTAGAATGTCCATACACAGAAGACAAACGTTTTGACTGGTACAGAGGATTTCATGTGGGTGGAAAATCCTTAATGTGGGGTCGCCAAAGTTACCGTTTTAGTGACCATAATTTTGAGGATAATGCTAAAGATGGTCATGGTAATGACTGGCCTATTCGTTATAAAGACCTTACTAAATGGTACGATTATGTGGAGAAATTTGTAGGAATCAGTGGACAAGCGGAAAACTGGCCATTATTACCCGATGGTAAATTTTTGCCACCAATGGATTTAAATTGCGTTGAAAAATCAGTTAAGGAAAGACTTGAAAAACATTATAACAAAACACGTATTCTGACTATTGGCCGTACAGCAAACTTAACTGTACCTCATAAAGGACGTGGTAGTTGTCAATATAGAAATTTATGCAGCCGTGGTTGTCCGTTTGGAGCATATTTTAGCACACAATCATCAACATTGCCTGCTGCTATGGCAACGAATAGGCTTACCGTAAGACCCTACTCTATAGTGAATCATATCATTTATGATAAAGACACCAAAAAGGCAAAAGGGGTAATGGTTATTGATGCAGAAACAAATGAAACCATGGAGTTTTATGCCAAAATTGTTTTTGTGAACGCATCCACATTAGGATCAACTTTCCTATTATTAAATTCAACTTCAGAAGCACATCCAAATGGAATGGGTAACGCCAGTGGACAATTAGGACATAATTTAATGGATCATCATTTCCGTTGTGGCGCTGAAGGAAGTGCTGAAGGTTTTGAGGATAAATATACGTACGGTAGAAGAGCCAATGGAATTTATATTCCAAGGTACCAAAATGTTGGAAATGATAAAAGAGACTATTTAAGAGGTTTTGGATATCAAGGTGGCGCCAGCAGAGGGTTATGGCATAAGGAAGTTGCCGAATTAGCTTTTGGTGAAAACTTTAAAGATACCATGTCATTGCCTGCTGATTCTTGGAGTATGGGCTTGGGTGGTTTTGGGGAAATGTTACCTTATTATGAAAATAAAGTGTACATCGATCATACCAAAAAGGACAAATGGGGACAACCGGTTTTGGCCATTGACTGTGAAACCAAGGGTAACGAAGCAAAAATGCGGGAAGATATGATGAATGATGCTGCCGAAATGCTGGAAGCTTCAGGAATTAAAAATGTAAAAACGTATGATAACGATTACTATCCCGGAATGGCTATTCACGAAATGGGTACCGCGAGAATGGGTAATGATCCTAAAGATTCTGTTTTAAATAAATGGAATCAAATGCATGAAGTAAGTAATGTTTTTGTTACTGATGGTTCTTGTATGCCTTCTATCGCTTGTCAAAATCCATCGTTAACGTTCATGGCCTTAACAGCTCGTGCCTGTGATTATGCAGTAAAAGAATTAAAAAAAGGAAATATTTAGGTTCATCATTATGAGAAAATTAAGAATGGGAATGGTTGGTGGTGGTCAAGATGCCTTTATAGGTGCAATCCACCGCTTAGCCGCCAATATGGATGGACTTATAGAATTAAGTTGTGGTGCATTAAGCATAAAACCAGAAACTGCTCTTGCATCTGGAAAGGCCTTATTTCTTCCGGAATCAAGAATATATTTGACTTATGAAGAAATGATTAAAGCAGAAGCGGCATTGCCAGCTGATGAAAAAATCGATTTTGTCACAATTGTTACTCCAAATTTTGCACATTTTGCACCTGCAATGATGGCTTTAGAACATGGTTTTAATGTAGTTATAGAAAAACCAATGACTTTTTCATTGGAGGAAGCAAAACTATTGAAACAAAAAGTGGAAGAAACAGGACTAATTCTGTGTCTAACGCATACCTACTCCGGTTATCCAATGGTTAAACAGGCGAAAGCAATGGTTCGAGAAGGGAAACTAGGTAAGATTAGAAAAGTTTTAGTTGAATATCCTCAAGGTTGGCTGAGCACACTTTCAGAAAGAGAAGGAAACGCGCAAGCAGCTTGGAGAACGGATCCTAAAAAATCTGGGAAAAGTTCTGTAATGGGCGATATTGGAACTCATGCCTCACATTTAGCTGAATATATTACTGGTGCTAAAATTACCGATGTTTGTGCGGAATTAAACACCTTAGTTGAAGGTCGCTTGATGGATGATGATGGCGCTGTGTTATTAAAATTTGACAATGGTGCTAAAGGAGTTTTAATCGCATCACAAGTTGCAGCTGGGGAAGAAAATGCTTTGAAAATTAGAGTTTATGGTGAAAAAGGTGGAATCGAGTGGTTTCAACATGATCCAAATACTTTAATGGTGAGATGGTTAAATGAACCAGCTCAAATTTTAAGAGCTGGATCTAATTATAGCTATTTATCATCTTTTGCAACTCATAATTGTCGCACGCCCGGCGGACATCCAGAAGGTTATTTAGAAGCATTTGCTAATATTTATCGCAACTTTGCTTTAACACTAGGCTGTAAATTAGATGGGACAGAACCTACTCCTGAAATGTTAGACTTCCCTTCTGTAGAAGATGGAGTAAGAGGAATGGCATTTATAGATAATGTAGTTGCATCATCACAATCGGATAAAAAATGGACTCCTTACGTTTTATAATAAATTAGGAATTCATAAAAGTTTTAGACAAAATATAATATGACAACAATACAAGGTCCTGCAGTATTTTTAGCGCAGTTTATTAGTGATGAAGCTCCTTTTAATTCCTTAGACGGAATTTGTAAGTGGGCAGCTGATTTGGGTTTTAAAGGTATTCAAATGCCAACATTAGATACTCGATTCATTGATTTGCAAAAAGCAGCAGAAAGTAAAACCTACGCAGAGGAACTTAAAGGTACAATTGCTTCTTACGGACTAGAAATCACGGAATTATCAACGCATTTACAAGGTCAGTTAGTAGCTGTTCATCCTGCTTACGATGATTTTTTTGACGCTTTTGCTCCCGTGAATGTTCATGGAAATCCTAAAGCTAGACAAGAATGGGCTGTTCAACAGTTAAAATATGCCGCAAAAGCATCCCAAAATTTAGGATTAAATGCACACGCAACTTTTAGTGGTTCATTACTTTGGCAATATTTTCACCCTTGGCCACAAAGACCTCCGGGTTTAGTGGAAGACGGTTTTGCTGAATTGGCTAAAAGATGGTTGCCCATTTTAAATGAATTCGATCAAAATGGTGTTGACCTTTGTTATGAAATTCATCCCGGAGAAGATTTATTTGATGGCGAAACCTATGAAATGTTTTTGAAGGCAGTAAACAATCATTCTAGAGCCTGTTTGCTTTATGATCCTTCACATTTTGTATTACAGCAGTTGGATTATATTCAATACATTGATTTTTATCATGAAAGAATCAAAGCCTTTCATGTAAAAGATGCCGAGTTTAACCCTACCGGAAAGCAAGGAACTTTTGGCGGATATCAAAGTTGGGTAAACCGTGCGGGGCGTTATCGTTCTCCTGGAGATGGCCAAATTGATTTTAAAACTATTTTCAGCAAATTGGCACAATATGATTTCAAAGGTTGGGCAGTTATGGAATGGGAATGTTGCATTAAAAACCAAGAAGATGGTGCGCGAGAAGGTGCCGAATTTATAAAAAAGCATATTATAAAAGTAACCGACAAAGCATTTGACGATTTTGCTGCTGTGGAAACAAATAAGGCTTTTAATAGAAAAAACTTAGGATTATAAAAATTAAATTGAAATGAAAATGAAATTAAAATATTTGCTTTTTGGGGTTGCTTTAATTGGCTTAACCTCATTTTCTAATGATACTTTAGATACAAAATATACTACTGCGAGCAAAAGAACAAATACTGTTTTTCAAGTATCAGATGGTGAAAAACTAATTGCTAAATCGGATTGTATTGGATGTCATAAATTAGACAAAAAACTAATAGGTCCCTCCTATTTAGATATTGCAAAAAAATATCCAGCTACTGATAAAAATGTTGCTTATTTATCAGGTAAAATTATAAAAGGAGGCTCCGGTGTTTGGGGAACAATTCCTATGTCAGCGCATGCATCTTTGAAAAAGAATGATGCAACTTCTATGGCAAAGTATATTTTATCGCTGAAAAAATAATAGTACAGGTATTTGCAAATTCAAACTCACTGTAGATTATTTAAAACAGACCAATTCTCAAATAATTTTCATTTCTATTAACTAACCGTAATAAAAATAAATGAAACAAAAAGAAGACGAAAATAAAATCATAAATAACCGTCGTGATTTTATAAAAACAACTGCAATAGCAGCAGCAGCTTTTATGATTGTCCCTCGCCATGTTTTGGGTCGAGGATTTGTTGCACCAAGTGATCGTTTATCAATAGCAAGTATTGGTGTTGGTGGAAAAGGAAAATCTGATATTGCTATGTTTGCAAGCAGTGGAAAAGCTGACATTTCATTTTTATGCGATGTTGATACCAGAAGAGCCGCTGCAAGTGTAAATGCTTTCCCTAAAGCAAAATTTTATAAGGATTGGCGCGAAATGTTAGATAAAGAACATAAAAATTTCGATGCCGTTTCTGTTTCTACTCCAGATCATAATCATGCTATACAAGCGCTAGCCGCAATGCAATTAGGGAAACATGTTTATGTTCAAAAACCTATGGCACATGATATGTACGAAGCGCGTATTTTGACTCAAGCTGCCAAAAAATATAAAGTGGTAACCCAAATGGGAAATCAAGGTGCCTCAAATGATGGTACCAGAATAATGAAAGAATGGTATGAAGCGGGTTTAATTGGAGATGTTCACACTATTCATGCTTGGACGGACCGTCCGGTTTGGCCGCAAGGTATTCCTTGGTCAGCCAATAAAGCGGATATTCCAAAAGAATTAGATTGGGATTTATGGCTAGGAACGGCTCCTTACAAAGAATACGTAAATAAATTAGTACCATTCAACTGGCGCGGTTGGTGGGATTATGGTACTGGTGCATTAGGAGACATGGGTTGCCATTTGTTAGAAGCGCCTTTTAGTGTATTGAACTTAAAATATGCGAAAGATGTTCAATGTAGCGTAGGTTCTGTTTATGTAGATGAATTTAAAAGGGGATATTTCCACGAGAGTTGTCCCCCTTCAAGTCACGTAACCTTAACTTTTCCAAAAACGGAGAAAACAAACGGTGACATAGCAGTTCACTGGATGGATGGAGGAATTCAACCTGAAAGACCTTCTGAATTAGGACCTAATGAAATTTTTGGCGATGGTGGAAATGGAACATTATTCACTGGAACTAAAGGAAAAATGATGTGTGATACGTATGGTTTAAATCCTCGTTTACTTCCTCTTAGCAAAAATGAAAATCTCAAAGTTGCTCAAAAATATAGCAGAGTAATTGATGGTTCCGAAGGTCATTACAGACAATGGGTAGAAGCCGCAATTGCAGGTTACGGGAAAAAAGAATTAAGTTCTCCTTTTGAAATTGCCGGACCATTAACTGAAGCTTTGTTGATGGCAAATCTTGCAATAAGAGGTTACGATGTCATGCGAGAAGAGCTTGGAGAAGAAGTGTATCCAGGACGTTCTGCAAAATTACTATGGGATAATGATGCTATGAAAATTACCAATTTTGATGAAGTTAATCAATTTGTAAAACGTGATTATCGTCAAGGTTGGAAAGCTTTAACTCTTTAAGCAAGATTAATTATTAATTCAAAAATTTAAAAATGATTAAAAATATTTGTACTTCATTAATTGTTATGATATTGATTCAAACTGCAAATGCGCAACAAGCGCCCGTACCAAAAGGATTTAAATCAATATTTGATGGACAATCAACAGCCGGATGGCACAGTTACGGAAAAAAAACAGTTGGTTCTGGTTGGAAAGTTGAGGAAGGCACCTTGCATTTTGATCCTACTGCTGCACAAAATGGACAAGGAGGCGATTTGGTAACTGATGTAGAATACGAGAATTTTCATTTGAAATTAGAATGGAAAGTTGCAGCTAGTGCCAATAGTGGTATCATTTTTTATGTAAATGAGGATTTGACAAAATTCAAAAACACCTATGAAACTGGTTTAGAAATGCAAGTATTGGATAACAATGGCCATCCAGATGCTAAAATTGAAAAACACAGAGCTGGTGATTTATATGATTTAATCAAAAGTACATCAGAACCCGTAAAACCTGTTGGAGAATGGAATTCTGTTGATATTGTTTGTAAATTCGGAAAACTAACGATGTTATTGAATGGTGTAAAAGTAGTTGAAACAACACTTTGGGATGATAATTTTAAAACTATTGTAGCAGGAAGTAAATTCGCTTCTTGGCCTGGTTTTGCAGCATTCAAAAAAGGAAAAATTGCACTACAAGATCATGGAGATAATGTATGGTTCAGAAATATCATGATAAAAGAATGGAATACCATGAAAATTACAACCGGATGCGAAGCCGGAATGTAATTAATATCTGAAAATTAAAAAAATAACCAAAACCAAAATAAAAAATAATGAATAGCACAATCCGAGTTAAATTATCCATAATGATGTTCCTTGAATTTTTTATCTGGGGAGCATGGTTTGTAACCCTTGGTACGTTTCTGGGGAATAATCTAAAAGCTTCTGGATCAGAAACTGCTGCAATTTTTTCTACACAATCATGGGGCGCCATTATCGCACCTTTTATTATTGGATTAATCGCTGACCGTTATTTTAATGCTGAGAAAATTTTAGGAATACTTCATCTTATCGGAGCATTTTTAATGTATCAAATGTATCAGTCTGAAGAGGTTGGAATGTTCTATACCTACGTTTTGAGCTATATGATTTTATACATGCCAACATTGGCTTTAGTAAATTCAGTTTCTTTTAATCAAATGAAAGATCCCGAGAAAGAGTTCGCAAATATTAGAGTTTGGGGAACTATTGGTTGGATTATTGCAGGTTTATCTATCAGTTATTTCTTTCATTGGGATTCTACTGAAGGAATAAGTTCAGGTTTACTTAAAAATACCTTTTTACTAGCTGGTATTGCTGCATTATTATTAGGTTTATTTAGCTTTTCATTACCAAAAACACCACCAAAAGTAAGTGATGAAAAAATAAAAATCGGAGATATTATAGGTCTTGATGCTTTGAAATTATTGAAAGATAAAAACTTCGCTATCTTTTTTGTTTCTTCAATTCTAATTTGTATTCCTCTTGCTTTTTATTATCAAAATGCGAATCTCTTTTTAACGGAAGCAGGAGTTGAAAATCCTACAGGAAAAATGGCCATTGGTCAAATATCTGAAGCACTATTTTTATTATTGATTCCTGTGTTTTTTACCCGTTTTGGTTTCAAGAAAACCATCTTGGTAGGAATGTTAGCATGGGCAATTCGTTATGTTTTATTTGCTTATGGAAATGGAGATGATTTAAGCTTCATGCTTATTATAGGTATTGCATTACACGGTATTTGTTATGATTTCTTTTTTGTTTCTGGTCAAATCTATACCAATTCAAAAGCAGGAGAAAAATATAAAAGTGCTGCTCAGGGTTTAATCACATTGGCTACTTATGGAGTTGGAATGTTAATTGGTTTTGCTGTTGCAGGCTGGATAACTGATAATTACAAAATGGCTGATGGTGCTGTAAATTGGCAAATGGTGTGGATTATTCCTGCTGGTATTGCTATAGTTGTCTTCCTACTTTTTGCACTTTTATTCAATGAAAAAAACAAAGTAGAAGAAACTTCTTCTGCTATATAAATAAATAAAAATGAGCACTAATTTAAATAGAAGATCCGCCATAAAAGGGATATTAGCCGGAACAGCCGCTATGGGAATTCCTTCTGGATTTTCTGCTTTGGCTATGCCAATGAATAATACAGAAGAACAATTAGGTATGTTGAAAGGAAATATAAATCACTCCGTTTCTCGCTGGTGTTTTGACAATCTTGACTTGGATACACTTTGCATTGAAGCTAAGAAAATTGGAATAACCGGTATTGATTTAGTAGGTCCTGCATCATGGCCCACATTAAAAAAATATGATTTAGTTTCAACAATGTGTAACGGTGCAGAAATTAATTTAGTGGATGGTTTTAATGATCTTAAATTTCACGAAACGCTTATAAAAAATTATACCGAAATGATTCCGCTCGTGGCAAAAGCCGGTTATAAAAATCTGATTTGCTTTAGCGGAAGCAGAAGAGGAAAAACGGATGAGGAAGGTTGGAATAATTGCGTTATTGGTTTACAGAAACTGCTTCCACTGGCTGAAAAGCACAATGTGGTTTTAGTAATGGAACTCTTAAACAGCAAAATTGATCATAAGGATTATCAATGTGACCGAACATCATGGGGAGTAGCATTAGCAAAACGTTTGAATTCTGAAAATTTCAAACTGCTATATGATATCTACCACATGCAAATTGATGAAGGTGATGTAATTAGAAATATTAGAGGAAATCATCAATATATTGCACATTTTCATACTGCAGGTGTTCCAGGACGAAATGAAATTGATGACACACAAGAATTAAATTATGCTGCAATTATGAAAGCAATTGCAAAAACTGGTTTTAAAGGATTTGTTGGGCAAGAATTCATTCCCAAAAATCCAGACAAACTAGCTTCACTGAAACAAGCTATTACTATTTGTGATATCTAACTAATTTAAAAAATAACTCATGATAAAAAGAAGAGAATTTTTAATTAATACTGGTTTAGCATTAGGTGCTTTGGCCCTTGCTCCTACATTTGCTTTTGAATCAAAAAAGAGAGCTATCGGAATTCAGTTATGGACGCTACGCGATACATTACCAAAAGATGTCAAAGGAGTTTTGTCCCAAGTTGGTAAAGCTGGATTTTGTGAAGTAGAAACTTTTGGTTACTCAGCCGACAAAGGTTTTTTTGGAACCTCAGTTCGTGATTTTAAAATGATGTTGGATGATAATGATTTAAAAGCCACAAGTAATCATTATGATTTTAATTCGATGATTAAAGACGGCTCGACAGATTTAGTTCAAAATTACATAGAAACGGCAAATTTATTAGGTAGCGAGTATGTAACAGTACCTTATATAGTTTCCGAATTGAGAGGAACTACTGGAGATGCCTATAAAAAATTAGCAGTACAAATCAATAAAGTGGGTGAACTTTGTAAAGCTGGTGGCTTAAAATTAGCATATCACAATCATGATTTTGAATTTACAAAATTTGGTTCAACCAATGGATATGAGATTTTATTAAATGAAACGGATAAAAATTTAGTTGATTTTGAATTGGATTTATATTGGGTAGTTCGTTCTGGAAATGATCCATTACAATTATTCAAAAAATATCCAGGACGTTTCACAATGTGGCACGTAAAAGATATGGATAAAGTAAATCCAGATTGGAATGCTGAAATAGGAACGGGAACTATTGATTTCAAATCGATTTTTGCAGAAGCTAAACTATCTGGAATGAAACGTTTCTTTTTGGAGCACGAATCCAACTATAAACCAAATCCAATAGAATCTGCTACAACAAGTTTTAATTACATTAAGAAAAATTTAATCTAAATATTTTTAGAAAAATTGAATAAAAAAAGGGATACTTATTGTATCCCTTTTTTTATAATTTATTCTTAAACTTACTCCGTAATATTAAAACTGGCTACATAAAAGTTTTTATCTATTTCCAGTTTTGAATTTTCAGTATTTGCTGGAACATTTTTCCATTCTGTCTTTGGTTGCAGCAATTCTTCTTTCCCATTCAGCGTTACTTTCACAGGCATATTAAATCCAGCAACACAATTCGTCCATCGATATCCAAACTGATTGTCATTGAAAAAATATTCTAAGGTAGGAATTCGGGTATCTCTTAAATACTGATTAAAAACGGTAGACAAATCGATTCCAACTTGCTGACTTAAACAATCTTCAATTTGTTTAGTCGTTACCGTTTGATGATAAAACGTACTGTTCAAGCCTCTTAATATTCCTCTCCATTTTTCATCATCATTTACAATTTGGCGAAGAGTATGCAACATATTCGCGCCCTTAGGATACATGTCCCCTGAACCTTCATTGTTAACATCATAGTTTCCTATAATTGGTTTGTCATTTTTTATTCCTTTTCTGGTTCCTCTAACATACTCGAATCCAGCGTCTTTTCCATAGTAATATTCTACAAAAAGACTTTCAGAATAGTTGGTAAAACTCTCATGAATCCACATGTCAGCAATATCTTTGTACGTGATATTATTAGCAAACCATTCATGTCCAGATTCATGGATAATGATAAAATCAAATTTTAATCCCCAACCCGTACCACTCAAATCGCGTCCTAAATATCCGTTTTGAAATTTATTTCCGTATGTAACTGAACTTTGATGTTCCATTCCTAAATACGGAGCTTCAACTAATTTATAACTGTCTTCATAAAATGGATATGGTCCAAACCAGTGTTCAAAAGCTTTCAACATCTTTGGGACATCCTGAAATTGTTTTTTGGCTTTCGCCAAATTGTCTCGTAAAACGTAATAGGTACAATCTAAATCTCCTTTTTCTCCTTTATACTTTTCTGAAAACGAAACATAATCGCCTATGTTTATGTTTACTCCATAATTATTAATTGGATTAGAAACATACCAATTGTAGGTTTTAGTTCCATCCTTTAATTGCTTGACACTTAGCAAACGTCCATTAGAAACATTAGTCAAATTTTTTGGAACATTGACACTAATCAACATATTTTCCACTTCGTCATACATGTGATCTTTGTTCGGCCACCAAACACTAGCTCCCAATCCTTGACAGGAGGATGCAATAAAAGGGTTACCGTTATTGTCTTTCTTCCAAGTAATTCCTCCGTCCCAAGGCGGATTTACTGCAACTTTTGGTTTACCTACGTAAAAAACTGTCAGTTCTTTTACAGCACCTTTGGTTTGAGGAGCAATTAGTTCGATAAAGAAAGCATTTCCTTCTCTGCTGTATTTTAAAGTCGTACCATCTTGAATGACTTTATAAATTTGCATTGGATTTTGCAAATCAATTTGCATAGTCTTGTATTCCTGAAGAACTTGATATTTTATAGTGTTGGAACCTGAAATAGTGCTGTCTGCAGTATTTACCTTTATATCAAGATGGTAGTTTTTTACGTCCCACCACGCTCTTTCTTTAGTGACGCTGCCACGCAAAGTATCTTGTCTGGTGAATATTTCCTCTTTTTTTTCTAAAAGTCCTTGTGCTTTTGTTCCATTAAAAATAACAAAAGAGATAAAAATAAGACAGAATTGTTTTTTCATAGTGAATTTACTTTGGACAAAAATAAACTTTAAAATTTTAGAAATAAACTTCCTGAAATTTATTTTCCTGGATAAATTTGGGCATATTCTTGCAACAGCTTATTATCTTTTCCTCTAATTTGCATGATTACCTTGTTGTTTTCAAAATCAAACTTCAACAACCCAAAATTAATATCTTTGATAACTTCTCCTTTCATATAAGGATTTTCTTCACCTGAAAAAGAAGCGTAGGTATGCGTTAATCCGCTTGAAGTAAAATCAATTAAAGGATACGACAAACCAATTACCTTTTTAGAAGAAAATGTAGCAATATGGCGGTCGCCGGAAATTATAAAAGTACCTTTAGCTTTGGTAGAAACAATCAATTGCTCCAATTTTTCTATCTCATGAGGAAAATTCCCCCAAGCTTCAAAACCGTGTTTATCGGAAAGAAATTGAATACTGCTGACAATTACATTAAATTGTGCATCAGAAGTTTGAAGTTCTTTTTCCAACCATTTCCATTGTGCATTTCCTAACACCGTTCCTTCACCGTATTTATTGGGTTCAAAACGTTTTTTAGAATCGGTGGCTTTTGTCAATTTAGTTCTAAAAAAACGGGAATCCAATACAATTATTTTGACTTTATTTCCATTTACTGCAATAGTTTTGGCAGTATAAACGCCATCTCTTTTTCGCTCAGGATCACTTTTTGGAGTGCCTAAAAAATCCAACAAAAGCTGTTGACTTTCTCTTTTAAAAGGATATTCTTCTCCGCCGTCATTTGCACCAAAATCGTGATCGTCCCAAGTTCCAAGAACGATTTTGTTTTTTATAAATTTGAGATAATCAGCATCCTGTTTCTGAATTTCATAATTTTTTTTAAGAACCTGCATATCCTCAGTATCCGAATAGACATTATCACCGCCCCAAATCCAAACGGACGGATGATTTTCATCTATCGCTGACCAAAGTTCATTCTTAATTTTCTGGTCGTCGCATGAACCGAAAGCAACCGTTAAGAAAGTATTTTGAAACGGTTTTTCAGTTATAATAGTGGATTTTGTATCCTGCGTTTTGCAACCAATAAAGGCAAAAAAACCAAAAATAAAAAGTATTTTTTTCATGTGGTATTTTTATAAAATATTTCTAAATTCTAAATTTGCTACGAAGATATAAAAATCAGTTCAGTTCAACTTTAAGTAAAGTTTAATAAAAAAGCGACTATTCTTATGGAAATAGTCGCTTTTCTTATAGATTTTAAACCAAAAATTAATGAAGGTTTGTCACTTTACTTTGTTCAACTACAGCGGTAAAATCATTTGCTAAACGATTCCCATAATCCTCTAGCAATTCTAAAACTCTTTCTTGTTTATCTGATTTGACAATAAGACCCGCATGATATTCTAGTGGAACTTTAAAACAAACTTCCGGATCTGAAAACGATGCTAAATTAGGATGTTGGAATTTTGACAATGTCAAAACGATACCTGCATATCCTTTTTTTACTTTTGGTAACATGTATTTAGATTCTTTGACCAATCCATTTTCAATTGCTGCCCATTCTTTCCATAAATTGATATTGGAAGCTTCAGCAACCATTTCGGCCAAATGCGCTCCTCCTACTCTTGAGGATGTTTCCAAAAAGTAAATCTGACCATCATCATTACTTTTTATAAACTCCGTATGCGCAGCACCATGTTTCAAGCCAAAGCCTTTCATCACTTGCTCATTTAGTTTTTTTATCGCTTTGTCATCATCAGAATTGTATTTGACATTAGCAGAGCGGAAAACACCGCCTCCTTGTGAAATTTCCATTGGTGTTGCCAAATATTTTGATGTTAAACTAAAGATTACTTTACTTTCCGAAATCAAACTATCGCAATGATATACATCGCCTGGTTTAAATTGTTCGATTAAATATTTGAATCTGTTATTCCCCATTTCATTGATATGAATCCACAAACTCTCTTTATCAAACACTTTTATAATCCCGGATGCCGATGCTTCAGAGCGTGGTTTCAGAACCCATGGAGCCGGAATTGTATCCGCAAAAGTGTTGATGTCATGATCATTAAATAACGAACAAAAAGCCGGAATAGGAATTCCACAACTTTTAGCTCTCATTCGCATGGCCAGTTTATCTCTAAAATAACGTCCCGTAGTTTGTCCCATTCCATCAATACGAAGATTTTCCCTGAGATACGTAGCTTTTTCAACATCATAATCGTCCAAAGCTACAATGGCATCAATTTTTGTTGACTTCATAAAATTACCAACACCTAACAACAGATGTTCTAAATTCCAATCGACATCCTGCCCTTCCATATAAAAAATCTCATCAATATATTGATGTGGCCATGGTTTATCCCTCAGTTTTTCGCTCGTCACTAAATAGACTTTGTTGCCTGACTTTTTTAAATTAATTAAAAAATCGGACCCTTTGAAATAATTTGAAATACAAAGAAACGTTTTAGAATTTTCCATAGATTATAAATTTTCAATGAATTTAGTTAATAAATGGACACCAAATGCTGTTGCATGCTTACTTTTAGCAAATTCATCATCGCCAAATGCTACTCCAGCCACATCCAAATGTGCCCAAGCTTTATGTTCTTGCGTAAAATATTCTAAAAATTTAGCCGCACTTATGGCTCCAGCAACCGCTTTTCCACTAAAATTCTTAACATCGGCAATATCACTTTCTATATCGGATTTATATACATCCCAAAGCGGTAATGGCCATAAACGCTCTCCAATTGCATCTCCGTTTTCTTGTAGTTTCTTAGCCATTTCTTCGTTATTGGTAAACAAAGCACCGCATTCAAAACCAAGAGTAGCCACGCTGCTTCCCGTCAATGTAGCAATATCAACAATGTATTCCGGTTCGAAATTTTTAATCAAATAGGACAATCCATCAGCTAAAACTAGTCGGCCTTCAGCATCTGTATCGATTATTTCTATAGAATGTCCGCTGTAACTGTGAATTACATCACTTGGCAAAAATGATTTTGCGTCCACAGCATTTTCGGCACAAGGTACAATTGCGGTTACTTTTACAGGTAATTGCAAATCAGCAATTAGTTGCATCGCACCAAAAACAGCGCCGCCACCAGCCATATCACACTTCATGTGAAGCATTCCTGCCGTTTTGATATTCAATCCTCCAGTATCAAAAGTGATTCCTTTTCCTACCAATCCAACATGTTTTAGATGTGGGACTTCTTGTTTAGGAGTGTAATTCATGATAATGAACTGAGGCTCATTTTCACTTCCTTTTCCAACCGCTAAAAAAGCACCCAATCCAACTATTTTTGAAGCATCGTAGCCCAGAACTTCAACTTCAAAACCATATTGATCTCCTGTTTCTTTAGCCCATTTTGCTAAATATTTTGGATTAACAGTATTAGGCGGCAAATCGACTAAGCTGTAGGTTGCTAATTGTGCTTTGGCAATTTTAATTCCTTTTTTGGCTGCAGCCAAATGATCTTTTTCTGAAATCAAACTCAAATTAAAATCGGGTTCTATAAATGGATGTGTTTTTTTGTCTAATTTAAAATGACCTAAATCATAAGTACCCAAAAGCAAACCTGAAACCATAGCTTCAATCTGGTTTTCTACGAATTCCTGCGGTATAACTAAAGCTACATTCGAACTGAAATTATCTTTTTGTTTCGATGAAATGCGGCGAAAAGTAGTTTTCAAAGATTTATAATCTATAGTTTTTCCTAATCCAATGAAGAGATATGTATTATCATTTTCTTCAGCTAAATAGTGAGAATCTTTTTTTCCATAAAAAACTTTAGAAGAAATTTCCAAACCATTGAATGTAATGGGAACAATACTTTTTGAGTAGGTTTCAAAAACTGGAATCAAAATTGTGCCTGAAAAATTATCTGAATTTGTAATTGTCGTTGTTGTCATTTTCTTGTTTTTTTATAGCTAACTGATTAAATGCAATAGCATTGCCTGATACTTTTTTTGTTTTATATTCAATAAATCACTTCTCTACGGATTTTTTGTATTAAAAAATAACCATTCAATGGCTTTAGGAAATTCATCACTCCAATAGGTTTCACTATGTTTTCCTTGCCTGTTTATACTTAAATTAATGTTCGAGTTTTCTTTCACAAATTCACTTGAAATCAAATCATTCTGAAACTTATTTACATGCTCAATCATGGTTTTACTTTCATCACCGCCAGCATATAAATACACTTTGGTATCAGCAGTATTCGCTTTCTTTGGGTCAATTTTTAATTCGGGAACAACCCACAATGACGGGGAAAAAATCATTAATTTTCCATACACTTCAGGATTTCTCAACCCACTAAAAATGCTCACTAATCCACCCATCGAGCTTCCTCCAATTCCTGTGAATTCTCGTTCTTTTTTGGTTCTAAAATGACTGTCTACATAGGGTTTTAATGTGTCCGTTACAAAGCGAATGTATTTCTTGCCTTGCCCTTTTCCCAAAACTGTTTTCCCAACATTGTATTCTTTTATGCGATCTTCTTCGGCGTGTTCTATTGCAATTATTATAATTTTTCCAATTTTATACTCGGACATAACTGCCAATTTCTTATCAATTTCCCAATTGCCAAATTCAGCAGTTTCATTGAATAAATTTTGGGCATCCTGTAAATACATCACCGGATAACTTTCACTTGAATTGTCATAATCATGTGGTAAAAGTGCCCAAATTTTTCTGGTTTTGTTGAGTTGCGGAATCTCAAATTCATCAGATATCAACTGTACTTGTGGCAAAAAAGATTGTTTAAAGGGAAGCCAGTTTCTTCTCCATCTCGCAACGTGTTCGTTTTGAATTCCGGTATGCGCTATTGTGGAGCGATTTTCGGTTCGATTTCCATGGCTGTCAATCTCTACTTCACTCCAATCCCCTTTTGAAAATTTATATAAAAGCTCAGCTGGGTAATCAAAATCGTGCGAAAATTTATAATGATACGAACTGTTTCCTATTTTCTCCATCAGAAAATCTTTGTCCTGTGTGCGCCAATTATTAAAATTTCCAGAAATATAAACCGGTCGCGCATCATCTTCATCAGTAGTCATTATTATATGCAGTCCGGTATTTATTGTGGAATTGTTTAAATCAGGGTTAAATGTGGTATTATCTGAATTCATTACTTGCATGCGCTACTTTAATTTTTTTTTTAATAATAGTAAATATAGTGGATTGCATTTGGAAATAAAAGAAAAAAGGAAACCCAATAGCGAATCAATTTTGCTATTGGGTTTTTATAAATGAAATTTAAATATACTAATTTTTCTTTTGGCGGCTTTTCAAAACTTCAACAACATCATCTAGTTTGAAACCTTTGGCTTGCAGCAAGATAAGATAGTGAAAAAGTAAATCGGCACTTTCGCCCAAGAATAAATCGTCGTTGTCATCTTTTGCCTCGATTACGACTTCTATCGCTTCCTCGCCTACTTTTTGGGCAATTTTGTTCATGCCTAATTTAAATAAGGAAGCCACGTAACTTTTTTCAGAATCCGCATTTTCTCTTCGAAGTTGGATGGTATCTTCTAAATCTGAAATAAAACCATATTTTCCTTTATTTTCGCCATTCCAGCACGTATCAGTTCCTTTGTGACATGTTGGCCCTTCTGGTTTAACCTGAATCAACAACGTATCATTATCGCAGTCGTTTTTAATGTCAATCAGATTCAAAAAGTTGCCGCTTTCCTCGCCTTTTGTCCAAAGTCTTTGTTTGGTGCGACTATAAAAAGTTACTTTTTTAGTATCAACCGTTTTTTGATATGCTTCAGCATTCATGAAACCCAACATCAAAACCGTTTTGGTTTCGCTGTCCTGAATGATGGCTGGTATTAATCCGTCTGTATTTTTTGAGAAATCTATGTTCATATTTTTTAAGTATTAAGTCGTAAATATTAAGTCGTAAGTACTAAGTTGTAAAATATTAAGTAGTTTAACCTTAATAATTCATACTTAAAACTTATTACTTAAATACGTACTTCGATATTGTTATTTTTAAGGGCTATTTTTAATGTCTTGATTTCAATTTCTTTAAAATGAAATACGCTCGCGGCCAATGCTGCATCTGCTTTTCCATCTAAAAAAGTATCTACAAAATGCTGTATGTTTCCCGCACCACCGGAAGCAATTATGGGAATATTTACTAATTCCGAAAGTCTAGCCAAAGCTTCATTAGCAAATCCGTTTTTAGTTCCGTCATTATCCATTGATGTGAATAAGATCTCGCCTGCTCCACGTTCTTCGACCTCCTTTGCCCAATCAAATAAATTCAATTCGGTAGGTACTTTTCCGCCCACCAAATGAACAATCCATTGTCCATCGATTTGTTTAGCATCAATCGCAACAACTACACATTGGCTTCCAAATTTCTGTGCCAGATCATTAATCAACTGCGGGTTTTTGACTGCTGATGAATTAATGGAAACTTTATCAGCCCCGTTTTGCAACAAAACTTCCACATCTTTTACAGATGAAATTCCACCACCAACAGTAAACGGAATATTAATAGTTGAAGCGACTTTACGTACCAAATCAACTAAGGTTTTTCTTCTTTCTTCCGTTGCCGAAATATCCAAAAAAACCAATTCATCAGCACCTTCATCCGAATATATTTTGGCTAATTCTACGGGATCGCCGGCGTCACGCAAATCTACAAAATTTACACCTTTGACGGTACGTCCGTTTTTTATATCTAGACAAGGGATAATTCTTTTAGTAAGCATAATTTTGTTTTTACAAAGAGATTCACAAAAGTAACGCAGAGGTACACAAAATTTTTAGAGAATCTTTGTGTTTTCTTTTTGTGACTTTGTGAAATAATCTATTTATTTAAAATATAGTTTTCAAGCTGTTTCAATGAAATTCGTCCTTCGTAAATTGCTTTTCCGATTATCGTTCCTTCACAACCTAATTCAGCTAGTTTTGGCAATTCGTCAAAAGTAGAAATTCCTCCTGAAGCAATCAATTTTATGCCCTTGGCTTCCGCCAAAATTTTAGCGTATAAATCAAAAGATGGTCCTTCAAGCATACCGTCTTTGGCAATATCCGTACTAATAACGTACTGAATTCCTTTGCTTTGATAATCCTGTATAAAAGGAATCAAATCTTCGTTTGAATCTTCCAACCAACCTGAAACAGCTACTTTTTCATTATTAGCATCTGCTCCCAAAATGATTTTATCACAACCATATTCTGCAATCCATTTTTCGAATAGTTCTCTGTTTTTAACGGCAATACTTCCACCGGTAATTTGATTGGCGCCACTTTCGAACGCAATCTTTAAATCGGAATCGGATTTTAATCCACCACCAAAATCAATTTTCAATTTGGTTAGAGTAGCTATTTGCTCCAGTATTTTATAATTCACAATCTGGCTTGATTTGGCTCCGTCTAAATCAACCAAATGCAAGTATTCAATTCCGTGTGCTTCAAATGACTTTGCCACTTCCAGCGGATTTTCATTGTAGATGATTTTGGTACTGTAATCTCCTTTTGACAAGCGTACACATTTTCCTTCTATGATATCTATTGCGGGTATTATTCTCATTTATTTATAATTTAAAGATTTAAAAATTGAATTATTTAAAGATTGACATTGTTAGTTAAAGAAATTTTTGACTCTCTAATTTTTCAATCTTTGAATTTTTCAATCCTTTAATTTTAAGAAATTTGCCAAAATTTGTTCTCCAATATCGCCACTTTTTTCTGGGTGAAATTGTGTTCCATAGAAATTATCTTTCTGTAAAGCTGAAGCATATTCAACTTCATAATCAGTTTTAGCAATGGCTTCTGGGCAATTAGGAGCATAAAAACTATGCACTAAATACATGTATTCATTTTCAGAAATTCCGTTAAATAAATCCGATTTCAAATTGTAAATTTGGTTCCATCCCATCTGTGGCACTTTAACTTTTGGCGTGAATTTGATCACATCAACATCAAAAATTCCTAATCCTGTGGTATTCCCTTCCTCTGATTTGTTGCACATCAATTGCATACCCAAACAGATTCCCAAAACGGGTTGTTTCAAGGTTGGAATTAACACATCAAGACCGCTGTCAATAAGCATTTTCATTGCAAAACTAGCCTCACCAACACCCGGAAATATTACCCGGTCAGCAGCCTTAATTTCTGTCCAATCGTTACTCAAAACAGCCTCAAAACCTAACCTTTCAATAGCGAATTTTATGCTTTGAATATTTCCTGCGCCGTAATTTATGATTACTATTTTCATTTCTTTTTAACCATTAAGAAATTAAGTTTTATTAAGGATTAAACACTTAACAATTCATAATTTATAATTCATAATTTTTACAACATTCCCTTCGTACTTGGCAAAATCATCTTTTCCGTATCCCTTTTTACGGCTACTTTTATAGCTTTTGCAAAAGCTTTAAAAATGGCTTCTATCTTGTGATGCTCGTTCGTTCCTTCTGCTTTTATGTTGATGTTTGCTTTGGCTCCATCCGAGAATGATTTAAAGAAATGATAAAACATCTCTGTTGGCATTTTTCCAACCATTTCGCGTTTAAATTCGGTTTCCCAAACTAGCCAGTTTCTACCTCCAAAATCAATAGCCACTTGCGCTAAACAATCGTCCATTGGTAAACAAAAACCATAACGTTCTATTCCTAATTTATTCCCTAATGCTTTCGCAAAAACTTCTCCAAGTGCAATCGCTGTATCTTCAATTGTGTGGTGTTCATCGACTTCTAAATCACCTTTTACAAGAATTTCCATGTCCATTTGTCCGTGACGCGCGATTTGGTCCAGCATGTGATCAAAGAAAGCAATACCTGTTTCAATTTTGCTTTTTCCTGTTCCATCAAGGTTTAAATTAATGAAAATATCAGTTTCATTCGTTTTTCTAGAAATGGTTGCAGAGCGTTCCTCTAATTTCAAAAACTCGTAAATGGTTTTCCAATCAGTAGTTTGCAAGGCAATAACCGAATCCAATTCGTGTCTTTTAGACGATATTTCATCACCTCCCAAAGCTTCATCTTTGTTAATGAAAATCGCTTTTGAACCTAAGTTTTTGGCTAATTCTACATCCGTTATTCGGTCTCCAATGACGAATGAATTCTCTAAATCATATTCTGGATTATTAAGATATTTGGTCAACATAGCAGTACCAGGTTTGCGAGTTGGCACATTTTCGTGTGGAAATGTTTTGTCAATTAAAACTTCTTTGAAAACAACACCTTCATTTTCAAAAGCTTTCATGATCAAATTGTGAACCGGCCAAAAGTTAATTTCCGGGTGAGAATCAGTTCCCAAACCATCTTGATTGGTTACCATTACCAATTCAAAATCCAATTCTTTAGCTATTTTTCCAAGATATTGAAAAGCGTTTGGATAGAATTCTAATTTATCAAAGCTGTCTAATTGGTAATCATGTGGTTCTAAAACCATGGTTCCGTCACGGTCTATAAAAAGTATTTTTTTCATTAAAAAAAGTTTAAAGTTTAAGGTTTAAAGTTGCTTTAACACCTCAATTAATTTCATATTTTCTTGTTCAGTTCCAACAGTAAAACGCAAACAATTATCGCATAATGGTTGGGTGGTGCGGTTCCGGATTACAATTCCTTTTGCAATCAATTCAGCGTATCTTTTATTAGCATCATCTACTTTTACCAAAATAAAATTAGCTTCGGTTGGATAAATTTTTTCAACAAATTTAACATCAAGTAATACTTTAAGTAATTCTTCTCTTTGTGTAATAATAGAGTTGATTTCAAATTTTATTTTTTTCAGATTGTCCAACCGTTCCAAAGCTCTTTTCTGAGTCAATTCATTCACATTATATGGTGGTTTAATTTTATTTAAAACAGAAATTACTTCTGCAGAGGCATAACAAATTCCCAATCTAATACCTGCTAAACCATATGCCTTTGATAGTGTTTGGGTAATTACCAAATTTGGATATTCATCTAATTCATTGATCCAACTTTCTTTCTTTGAAAAGTCAATATAGGCTTCGTCAATCACCACTAATCCTTTGAAATTTTGCAAAAGATACGCCACACTTTCATCTGAAAAGGAGTTTCCGGTAGGATTATTTGGAGAACACAAAAAGATGATTTTAGTGTTTTCATCAACAGCCTCCATGATTTTTTCAATTTGCGGTTGAAAGTCTTGTGAAAGCAATACTTCTTTGTTTTCTACAGCATTAATATTAGCTAAAACGCCATACATTCCATAGGTTGGTGGCAAAGTAACTACATTGTCCGTTTTTGGTTCGCAAAAAGCTCTAAATAACAAATCTAACACTTCATCACTTCCGTTTCCTAGCAAAATTTGATTTGTTTTGACGTTTCTTTGTTTAGCCAAAACTTCTTTCACACTCAATTGTTGTGGATCCGGATACCTGTTCACACCATTTTCAAATGGATTTTCATTGGCATCCAAAAAAATCATATCAGCTGTATCAAAATCCTCAAATTCATCACGAGCCGAAGAATAGGGTTTCATTTCCTTAACGTTTTCTCTGACCAAATTATTTATATCGAAATTATTTTCCATCTTCAATCGCTTTTAATCGTAATGTAACTGCATTTTTGTGTGCTTGTAATCCTTCAGCTTCTGCCATAATTTCGATAGCTCTACCGATATTTTGTATGCCTTTTTGAGTTATTTTTTGAAAAGTCATCGCTTTGTTAAAACTATCCAGATTTACACCGCTGTAATTCTTTGCATAACCATTTGTTGGCAATGTATGGTTGGTTCCGGAAGCATAATCACCTGCACTTTCAGGGGTATAATTCCCTATGAATACCGAACCTGCGTTTTGAACGCCATTGCTATAAAAATCATCAAATTCCGAACAAATAATAAAATGTTCTGGTCCATATTCATTAATTAAATTCAAAGCAATTTTGTCATTTTCAACAAAAATTAACTTTGAATTCGCAATCGCTTTTTCTGCAATGGCTTTTCTTGGTAAAGCTTCCATTTGCATTTGAATTTCAGTCTCTACAGCATCGATTAATTTTTTGGAAGTAGAAACTAAAATAACCTGACTGTCCGCTCCGTGTTCCGCTTGTGATAACAAATCTGAAGCTACAAAAGCCGGAACTGCAGTATCATCAGCAACAATCAGTAATTCCGATGGACCAGCCGGCATATCGATTGCGACACCAAATTGTGTAGCTAATTGTTTTGCCACAGTCACAAATTGATTTCCGGGACCAAAGATTTTATATACTTTGGGAATCGTTTCTGTTCCAAAAGTCATTCCTGCAATCGCCTGAATTCCTCCAACTTTTAATATTTTTGTCACACCACATAAATTTGCAACATACAAAATTGCAGGATTTACAACTCCATTTTTATCGGGTGGCGAACATAGAACAATTTCGTTACAGCCTGCAATTTCTGCAGGAACAGCAAGCATCAATACTGTAGAAAATAATGGAGCAGTTCCGCCAGGAATATACAATCCTATTTTTTGAATAGGTCTTTTTTCCTGCCAGCAGTTCACTCCTTCAATTGTTTCTACGACAACTCTATCAGTTTTTTGCGCAATATGGAATTTTGAAATATTAGATTTGGCTAATTTGATAGCTTCTTTCAACTCTGGGGAAACGGAAGCAATTGCCAAATCAATTTCGGCTTTAGAAACTTCAATGGTATCGATTTTGGCGCCATCAAAAAGCGACGTGTATTTTGCAACAGCAACATCACCTTTCTTTTGAACTTCACTAAAAATTTCTTTTACAGTGGCTTCAATGTCGTCAATAGTTTTGGTAGGACGCTCTAAAATTGAGGACCAAGATTCTGCTTTTGGATTGTATATTTTATTCATTTTTAATTTTATTCAAAGATTAAATAATAGAATTATTCGTTTTTAAACTCATAATCCATAACTCACAATTTAAAATCTTATAGCACCATTTTCTCAATTGGGCAAATTAAAATACCTTCTGCACCCGCTTCTTTCAATTGATCAATAACATCCCAGAAAGTATCTTTATCGATTACAGAGTGAACACTGCTCCATCCCTCTTGTGCCAATGGCAAAACCGTTAAACTTCGTAATACAGGAAGAATTTTACCAACTGCTTCAATTTTATCATTTGGGACATTCATCAAAATGTATTTTGATTTTCTTGCTCTTAAAACAGATTCGATTCTGAATTTTAACGTATCAATAATTTTTTGAGATTCAGGACTTACTTTTGGAGAAACAGCTAAAACCGCTTCACTTTTAAAAATAACTTCAACCTCTTTTAGATTATTCTTGAATAAAGTACTTCCACTGGAAACAATATCAACAATAGCATCGGCAAGACCAATGTTTGGAGCAATTTCTACCGAACCTGAAATTTGGTGAATGTCGACTGTTACGCCTTTTGAATTAAAAAAATCAAGCACTGTTTTAGGGTATGAAGTCGCAATACGCATACCATTTAAATCTTGAACAGATTTGTAATCAAATGCTTTTGGGACAGCAACAGATACTTTACATTTTGAAAAACCTAATTTTTGAATTACTTCAATATCCTCGCCTTTTTCGACTAAAAGATTATCCCCAACGATAGCAATATCTACAACTCCATCAATCAAATATTGAGGAATATCCGAATTTCTTAAATATAAAACCTCTAACGGGAAGTTGGATGCTTCGGCTTTTAATTGGTCGATTCCGTTATCTATTGAAATACCTGCATCTTTTAAAATTTGAATGCTGTCTTCGTTTAAACGTCCTGATTTTTGAATTGCAATTTTTAATGTACTCATTTTGTCTTTTTTGTTTTTGTTTTTGTTTAAAATAATTTGATTGAGTACAAATATTGGGTAATAAAAAACCCGTTTGATGTACTCAAACGGGTTTTTAGAATATGATGATTTACACACATACCATTAACACATCGCTTGAGAGCAATAATGAAAATGATGATGATGTAATTGTATTGTAAACATGTGTTTTATTTTTCTCTGCAAATATAAAAGCTTTTTTAATTAAAAAGCAATTAATACTTTAACTTAATATAGTTTTTTTGTTAAAATACTTTTTTTATTCCTTTTCCTCCTCCTTTGTAGGGCTAATTTGCTCTGCATTACTGCCTACTGCGGTACTGTCGGTTCTAATTTCAGTGTGACGAACTTCTCCACCTGTTGTACCTGTTTGTTGTGCAAAAAACACGGCGATTATTGCAACTACTGTCGCGATATAAGAAACAAGCTTTGCTTTTGGTTTGTTTTTCAAATTAGAATAGAGACCAAATAGCGATGTAATTGCCAACGCATATAAAACAATTGCTAATTTTTCGGCCATTTCTTCGTGTTCATGAATAATTGCTTTTCCTATTCCAGGGAAATCTTCCACCATTTCCTCTGCTCCTTCGCCAGTAGACATGCTAAAAAAGCCAAAAACAGCTGCAATGACAAATAATACATAAGCTGTATTTTGTACGGACTTGTTCTTGAGTACTAATCCTGCGATTAAAATTCCGAGTCCAAGAATTGTTCCAATAATTGGAAAATGGTTTACAACCATGTGTAAATGGGCATCATTCATAATTTTTTATTTAAAGTTAAATTGTATTTAATATTCCCTACTATGTTAATTTTTTATCCTGCTAATGAAACTCCAATCAAGGAACCAATTCCATAAGTTACCGCTGCTGCTACCAGTCCAAAAGAAACTTGCCTAAATCCAGAAAATAAAATACTTTTTCCTGTCAATAAAGTTATTGCGGCACCTATTCCAAAAAGGCCAATAACACTGCTTCCGACACTTAATAAAATCGCATTTTTTCCGTCTAAAAACATAAAAGGATATAATGGAATAATAGCTCCAATGGCAAAAAGCACAAACGAAGCTGTTGCTGCTTCCCAAGCTGATCCTCCTAATTCTTCTTTATCAATTCCCAATTCCTCCGTAATAATGGCATCAATCGCTGTTTGCGGATTTTCAAAAGCTTTGTCAGCCAGTTTTTGTGCCTCGACAGCATTCATTCCTTTGGCCTGATATAATAAAACTAATTCTTTTTTCTCTTCTTCGGGAGAAGCTTCTAATTCTTCTGTTTCCAAATCAATTTGGCGCTGGTTTAATTCTCTGGAACTTTGTACCGAAAGCCATTCGCCCAAAGCCATTGAAATTGCTCCTGCTAAAAGTCCTGCAATACCGGTTAACAATATCGTATCATTAGAAACGGCTGCTCCGGCAACTCCCATGACCAAACTCATATTAGAAACCAATCCATCATTGGAACCTAAAACGGCGGCACGCAAGGCATTCCCACCTACTGATTTATGCCTGCTTTCAAATTTAGACAATAAGCCTCCGGAAACATTCAAAGCAGCATTATTGTTTACGGCTTCAATAATATTAAGATGATTGTGCTCAAAACCTGTTGGTTTCTCTCCGCTTTTAAGTTTATTTTTAATTGAATTTACGGCAAACTGCTTTTCTATACTGGAAAGATTGCTAATAATAGAACTGTAACCAAAGATTTTACCCAACTTTAATTGGAATTTTGCTCTTCCTGAAGGCGAAGGCATTTTATAATTTGGTTCCAAAGTCAACACTTTATCAAACATGTGTTTCGCGTGTCCTTTCTCAATTTCACCCAAACTCAATAATACTCTTGAAAGATTATCATCCGATTGAATAGCAGCAATGCTATCATACAAAAAGGCAGTATCAACCTCTGTTTGCAACTGATCTTTAAGTTTTTTCAAGTCCATTTTATTTACTTTTTAATTAATTAGCCAAATCGAAAACACCTTTTGTCAAAATTCTTGAAGAAGCATTAATTGCAGTATTTGGAAGTATTTCGACAAAATTTTCAGACTTCTCGCCTATTGTAACGCTTACTTTCTTGAATGAATACCCGTTTTTTTCATTGTCCAATAAAAGTACGAAATTTTTGTTGTTTTCAGTAACTAATGCTTCAGAAGGAATTGCTAAACCTTTTTTAGAATCGATAATTATTTCAGCTTCTACAAACATTCCCGTCAACAGTTTTTGTTTTATGGCATCGTCTAAATGTCCGTGAATATTAATCGTTCTGTCATTCCCTTCTATTGATTTTCCAACCAAATGTACTTCGGCATTAAAAACATCTTTAGAAGCTTCAGGAACTTTGAAATGTATTTTTTGCCCAATTTTCACATTCAAAATATCTTTTTCAAAAACGGCCAACTCTAAATGCAAATGATCCGTATCGACAATTTCTAAAATCACATCCGAAGGTGCTACATACATTCCCACATTGGCATTCATAATTACAATATCACCCGTTATTGGAGAAAAAATAGTGATTGTTGAAGTCAAAATTCCTTTCTCTACATTTCTCGGATTAATGTTCAAAAGCAACAATTTAGCACGTAAACTTTGATGCATTGCATTAGCTCTTCTGTAGTCACTTTCTGCTTTTAAGTAGTTTTTCTGCGAAGTGATTTTTTCATCGTACAAGGTTTTTTGTCTATCATATTCCGATTTCAAGAAATTTAGTTGCTCCGCCACTTCCATATAATCTTTTTGAATATCAAGAAATTCGGTGTTTTGTAGCGTTAACAAAGCCTGTCCTTTTGTGACTTTATTTCCAACCAAAAGCGTTGTGGATTTCACATAACCACCCATAAAAGTGTTCACTTTAGCTCTGTTTTGTGGCGGTACGTCAATTTTCCCTGATGCTTTTACCGTAACATCAAAATCCTGTTCTGTTGGAGTGGCAATCTCCATTCCCGAAGATTTGAATTGAGCAGAAGTTACAGTTGTCAAACCGTTGTCTTTTTGTTCCACCTCTTCTGTTTTTGATTCTTTACAAGAAAATAAAACAAGGGATAAAGCGATTATATATAGAGATTTTTTCATTAGTTGTATTTTAAAAATTTAGGTATTGTAAATCTAATTGGGTTTGGTTGAATTGTAAAATAGTATCTAAATAATCCACCTGAATGGTTGTAGCATTTTCTAAACTTTGGATGTATTGGAAGAAATCAATCTCACCATGTTTATAACTATTATTCCCTACTTTTATAATCTCATCCGATAATTTTTTTCCATACATATTGTAATAATTTATGGATTCTTGATGTTTGGCTAATTCATTCTTTTTTTGAGTAATGTACTTTTCTATTTTTACTTCCTCGTTTTGCTTTTGTTGTTCCCAACTTTGTAATTCAAGTTGTGCAACTTTACTTTTAGCAACTTGTCCCGAGAATAAAATCGGTACTGCTAAACCAACTTGAAAACCATACAACGACTGTGATAAACCGTTATTTCTTCCTTGAAAATAATCCAAGTTAATATCTGGTAACCAATGTTGTTTTTGCAGCTCTATTTGGTTTTTATAATTTGTGGTAACGCTTTCTAAATAAGCAGTATAAAATGATTTACTTGTTGCATCAATAAAAGTATTTAAAGGTATAATTGAATTGCTTTTTATTGTTATTATTTCATCATTTTGAAGCAAGGATTGCAACAGTTCGTATTGTGCTTTTTTATCATTCTCAATTTGCGAAAGCTTAGTTCTAATTTGTCTGAATTTAGCTTGAGCCGTAATTTTTTCCAGATAATTAGTTTCTCCTAATTCAAAACGTCTGTCGCTTGCTTTAGAGAAATTTTGGTACAAACTATCCAAATATTGATATAGTTTTTCTTGATGTTGCAAATAAACGATATGCTGATACGATTTAGAAACAGCCAATGAAAGTTTGTTTTTTTGAATATCAAAATTGGCTTTTTCCCTTTCATATTCAGAAGAAAATACTTTTTTCTGCGCTCCGTAAACCGTTGGAAAAGAAAAACGTTGCTGTACACCAAATACTCGTAAAGGCTCGTTATTCAGTGCCAAATTATTTTGATCGTAACTGTAATAAATATTAGTTTTATCAAAAGTATTTGCCGTTTTGATATTGGCTTTTGTTTTATCCACTTGCAATTGAGCCGCTTTAATTCCTTTATTATTTTGAATTGCTTTCGACACTAAACTATCCAATTCCGGATTAGTATTTTGGGAAAAAGCCAACGAAGAACTCAACAACAACAAAATGATATAAGTAGAACTTTGATGCTTCTTAAACTTCGCTTTTTTGAAGGATTGACTATCAAAAACCTTATATAAAATAGGCAGCACAATCATCGTCAAAATAGTTGCCGTAAATAATCCGCCAATGACTACCGTTGCTAATGGTCGTTGCACTTCTGCCCCAGCCGAAGATGAAATTGCCATTGGTAAAAATCCTAGTGCAGCAGCCGAAGCGGTTAATAAAACCGGACGTAATCTATCGGTAGTTCCTTTTAAAATTAATGCATCGATATCTTTCATGCCTTGATGTTTGAGTTCTTTAAAATGTTCGATCAGTACAATTCCGTTTAATACTGCAATTCCGAAAAGAGCAATGAAACCAACACCTGCCGAAATACTGAACGGCAAATCACGCATCCATAAAAACAAAACGCCACCAACTGCAGACAACGGAATTGCTGAATAGACCATTAACGCTTCTTTTACGGAGCCAAATGCAAAATACAAAAGGATAAAAATCAAAAATAATGCGATAGGAACTGCAATCATCAATCGGGCTTTGGCGCTTTGTAAATTTTCAAATTGTCCACCGTATTTCACGTAATAACCAGCTGGCAATTTAACTTGAGTGTCCACAATTTTCTGAATATCAGTCACTACACTTTGCAAATCACGATTCCGAACGTTGATTCCCACTACAATTCTTCTATTAGTATTGTCTCGAGAAATTTTTGCGGGCCCTTCGGTATATTCGATAGAAGCCAATTCACTCAACGGAATTTGTTCTCCGTTAGGTGTTGGTACATATAAATTACGTAAATCTTCAATGTCGTGACGGTTTGCCTGATCCAAACGGATTACCATATCAAAACGCTTTTCTCCTTCAAAAACATTTCCAACTGTTTTTCCGGCAAAGCCCAGCGCAATCATTTCGTTCAAATCAGCAATATTCAAACCGTAACGGGCAATTTTCGAACGATCATAAACCACTGACATTTGTGGTAAACCTTCTGTTTTTTCGATAATAATATCCGAAGCGCCTTCTACTTTTGCAATAGCATTTTTGATTTCGTGTGCTTTTTGTGCCAAAATATTCAAGTCTTCGCCAAAAACTTTAACCGCCACATCAGATCTTGTTCCAGAAATTAATTCGTTAAAACGCATTTCGATAGGTTGCGTAAATTCGATTTCCATATTCGGGATTTGTTTTTCCAATGCTGCTTTTATTTTATCTGCCAATTCATCTTTGGTGGAAGCTGAAGTCCAATCTGATTTGGGTTTCAATTTTACAATAATATCACTTTCTTCCATAGACATTGGATCTGTAGGCACTTCGGCAGCTCCAATTCTGCTGACAACTTGTGTGACTTCCGGGAAGTTATTGAGGATAATTTTTTCTATTTTGGTCGTTATGGCTATTGTTTTTGTTAAAGATGTTCCCGTTTTTAAAACCGGCTGAATCACAAAATCACCTTCGTCAAGCGTAGGAATAAATTCTCCTCCCATGGTTGCAAATAATCCTACGGCCAGCAATAATAATCCTAATGCGCCATACATTACTTTTTTGGTATTGCTTACCGCCCAAGTAATAATAGGCAAATACCAGGAATTCAGTTTATGGATTAATTTACTGGATAATGAATTTGGATTTTCTGCTTTTGGTTTTAGAAATAAAGAAGAAACGACCGGAACATAGGTAAAGCAGAAAATCATTGCGCCTAATAAAGCAAAACTAAAGGTCATTGCCATTGGTTTGAACATTTTACCTTCAATTCCAGATAAGGAGAGAATTGGAATAAAAACAATCAGAATAATCAATTGGCCAAAAATAGCTGAATTCATCATTTTGGAAGCACTTTTGTAGGTAATTTGGTCAATTTCCAACTGGCGTTCTTCCTTGCTGAGATTTACTAAATGAGCGGATTTACTGGCGATTTGGAAAGCTATGAACTCAACAATAATTACAGCACCATCGATAATTATTCCAAAATCAATAGCACCAAGACTCATCAAATTGGCATCGATACCAAAAATATTCATAAACGAAATGGCGAATAATAAACACAACGGAATCACAGACGCCACGACCAATCCGGAACGCCAGTTTCCTAATAACAAAATGACAACAAAAATTACAATTAAGCATCCTAAAATCAAGTTTTCGGCAACTGTAAAAGTCGTTTTTCCCACTAATTCGCTTCGTTCCAAAAATCCATTAATGTAAACACCATCAGGTAATGTTTTTTGGATTTCGGCAACTCTATTCTTAACATCATCAATTACCTGTTTAGAATTTCCACCTTTGAGCATCATCACTTGTCCCAAGACTTTTTCGCCTTCGCCATTACCTGTAATTGCACCAAAACGGTTGGCATGACCAAAACGAACTTGTGCTACATTCTTGATATAAACTGGCAACCCATTAGCATTTGTAACAACAATATTCCCAATATCTTCCAGCGAATTTACTTTTCCTTCGCCTCGGATAAAATAACTTTGGTTCACTTTTTCGATGTAGGCTCCACCGGCAATACTATTGTTTCTTTCCAGCGCTGTAAAAACATCAGCTGTTGTGATATTCATCGCTTTCAAACGCGACGGATTAATCGCGATTTCATATTGCTTTAAAAAACCGCCCCATGTATTGATTTCTACAACACCTTTAATTCCTGACAATTGACGTTTTACCACCCAATCCTGAATGGTACGCAAGTCAGTTACGGAATAATTATTCTTAAATTCTGGTTTTACTTCTAAAGTATATTGATAGATTTCTCCAAGTCCTGTAGTGATTGGACCCATTTCAGGTGTTCCAAAACCTTGCGGAATTTTCTCTGAAGCCGTTTTGATTTTCTCCGCAATAAGTTGCCTTGGAAGATAGGTACCCAAATTTTCATCAAAAACAATCGTTACAACTGATAAACCAAATTTTGAAATAGAACGAATTTCTTTTACACCAGGCAAATTCGCCATTTCAATCTCTACAGGATACGTGATAAACTGTTCGATATCTTGTGTAGAAAGGTTTCTAGAAGTGGTAATTACCTGAACTTGGTTGTTCGTCACATCAGGAACTGCTCCAATGGATATTTGGAAAACAGAAAACAAACCAAATCCGAAAACTCCCAAAGTAAAGAGTAAGACAATCAGTTTATTTTTTAAGCTAAAGGCAATAATTTTTTCAAGCATTTTTATCTTATTTATACTTCAAAAGTAAAGTTTAAAGATAAGGATTTCCTTAAGAACTACTTAAGGTCTGCTTCAAATAAACTTAAAATTACAGTGGTTCCATTATTTTCTTTACTGCTAATTGCAATTTCAATATTGAGTAAAGAACACAATCTTTTTACGATAGACAATCCTAAACCTGTTCCTTTTATTTCTGGATGATTAGTGGATTTTGAGCGGTAAAACTGATTGAATATTTTTTCTAAGTCCTCAGCAGGGATTCCAATTCCAGAATCAGTGATCTGACATTCAATTTTAGAATCCATAGTTTTTATGGTAACTTCCAGATTCCCGTTTTGATTCGAATATTTTAATGCATTCGATATCAAATTATTAATCACTATCGAAAATAAATAATTATCAGTTTCTAAGTAATAATCCTGATCAAATTCAGTCGAAACAGTGATTTTTTTGGATTGAATTACAGTAGAATATCGAGCAATAGTATCTAAAAATAAAGCATTTAGATATACTTTCTCCGTTTTTAAGGTTTGCTTTTGGTTTTCAAATCGAGCCAATAAAAGCAACTGATCTACTAAATGATTCAACCGATTGACTTCTGTAACGCAAAAGTTTATTTTTTCTTCATATTCAGCGTGTTCTCTGGGTTTCCGAATCAAGACTTCTAAAGTTCCTTTGATTACCGTTAGTGGTGTTCTTAATTCATGCGAAGCATCGGAAGTGAATTGCTTTTCTCGTTCAACAGCAGTTTCTATTCGGTTTAATAAATTGTTGATGGTTTGTGATAATACAAACAATTCGTCTCGATTTTGCGGTAACGGAATTCGGGAACTAAGATTGTCTTTGGTAATAATATTAGAAGTTGTGATAATCGAACTAATCGGTTTTATACTCTTTCCGGCGAAAAAACGTGCAATAAAAAACAACAATATCAGAATTACAGGATAGGCAATTATCAAGACTTCCGATAAATTGTTGAGTACCATCGTTGCATCTTCCAGTGACATGGCAATCATGATATATCCAATCCTTTTGTTTTTTTGATAAATAGGAACCTGAATTTGACGGATTGCGTTATTCGCTAATTTGGTATCAAAAAGTTTGTTCTCCGCATTTTCTTTATCAAAAATTAAAGTAGATTTTTTAAGATTGGGCGATTTTTCAATCACATTTCTATTGTGATCTACAAACTGAATAAATACGGGATTTACGTCCAGTGTATTATGCTCCCTTTCCTTCCATTCTTCCTCATGAATCAGATGAAAACTATCGCCAACAATTACAATTTCATTGAGATGTTTGTCAACTTCACTCGTAATATCATTGTTAACATGACTGTATACACTGAATTTAACAATAGAATAAATGATAAAGAAAACCACAAAAATCAATAAAGCTGTGGTAACAATATAGTTAGAAGCGATTCTATTTTTAAAGGAAAGTTGTTGCATTATTATTTAATCGTTAGCAATATACCCTACACCACGAACTGTTTTTATGTAGTCTTGTTCAATTTTTAAATTTAATTTTTTGCGAATAGCATTCATAAAAACATCAATAACGCCGGTATCGTATTCAAAATGAATGTCCCAAACATCCTCAATAATCTGAGTTCTGGTACATACTTTTCCTTTATTTTTTACCAAATACGTCAATAGTTCAAATTCACGCTGCGTCAACGCCACTTCAACTTCATTTACTAAAACACGGTGTTGTGGAATATCAATTTGAATTGTTCCAAGAGTCAGAATTTCATCTTCATTTTGATTTCTGAAATGAATTTTGATGCGTTCCACCAATTCATCAAAACTAAAAGGTTTCTTGATGTAGTCATTGGCGCCCGCTTTCAATCCTTCAATTGTTTCCTGAACGGTATCTTTAGCAGTCAGGAAAATGATTGGAGTCGTTGTGTTTTTTAATCGAATCGATTTACACAGTTCCAATCCAGTCATTTTTGGTAACATCCAATCCAATAAAATCAGATCAAAATTTTCCTTTTGTGATAACTCAAACCCTTTCAAACCATCCGAAGCACTGGTAATTGTATATCCTTCTTCCTCTAATCCTTGTTGCAGAAATTGAACAATTCCGGCTTCATCTTCTACAATTAATATGTGCATTTTTATCGTTTTTTTGTAAATTTAGGTTTTATTGCATTATAAATTTGAAAGCGATTGTAGCAATATTAGCATTCAGATTATCACTTCGTTTGTAATGGTTGAATCTAAAGTCAATATTTTTCAAACCAAATTTCCAGATTTTACCCGCAGTAAAAATATCGGTGTAATTTACACCAAAACCATATTGGTTCGCATCAAATGTTGCTAAATCAGCATCGGAAGTATAAAATTTTTCTGTTGATAAATGGGTTTCGTAAGGTGCATAATATTTAGAAGCCGTTTGTGTATAATAACGATACATTGGAAAAACAGTAAATTTATCTGATAATTTCACAGGAAGTTCTATACTGGCGGTGTGGGATTGTATGTCCCAGTTATCAGAATAAAAACGATAATAAGTACGCACTATAAAACGCTCATTGATGTAATAATTCAAACGCGCTCCAACTGGAAGTTTAAAACGTGAATCCGGCAATCTTTCGATATCATCTGCTAATTTGTAAACTCCGGTATTGGTTGAACTTTCGTAATTGCTTATATATTGCGGTTGTCCAATATAAAAATTGGCTTTGTCGGCAAAATAAATACGGTGATAAGGAGACGACAATAATCCTTGTTGCTGCAATACATCAAAGAAAACAGAAACTTGTAATTTTTTAGTTATAACTTGAGAAAACCCTACAGAAGCAGAGAAAGAATTTCGGTTAACCGCGTTTACCGTTTGAAATGCTGAAGGCAAATAATTGGTTGTTGATTGTCCATTTTGATCCAAAACGGATACACCATTAAAATAACCTTGATTTAAGAAATTAGAACCATATTTTGAATATTCGTGCAATTCAGTAGGATAAATAGGTCTCCATTGGTCCAAATATGCATTTACTTTCAAGCTCAATTCCGTATTTTTTTCGTTAAAAAGACTTGCAATTCCACCACCAAAACCAACAGAAGTGTAATCGTATTCATTTGAAAAAGAAACATCTGTGTTCCAAATAAAATTTCTAGAATCGCTGCTATGACTGTAATTGGCAACTACAGAAACCAGCTGATCACTTTTTGAAGCACCCGAAGAAGCTTGCCAAGGCGTTCCGTAAGGTCCGGTAGCCGCAGCTTTTTGACCGCCAGCAATTCTATCATCATCATCTCCGCCTCCGCCAGAAGCTCCAGTAGAATTAAAAGGATTTATGTTACTGGAAGATGCTGATGAATAGGCTGATATTCCTAAATCAATAGTCAAAACATCATCATCATTCAAAGGCATTGCCACAACAATATTGGAGGCAACATCAGTCAGTTTCTCCGAACCAATTCCACCAGAAACGGCTGATCTTGACCCGTCTTGGTTGTAATAACTGGCTAGAAAGTCAACTTCTGTGCTTTCTAACACTCTTTTTTTAAAAACTGGCTCTTTACTGTTTTCTTGTGAAAAAGCAGTTGCCGTAATTAAGATAAAAAGAGATAAAATTTTTATTTTCATTTTCTAATGGATTGAAATTTACAATCTGAATTGATACTTTAAATTAATTGCAACCGCAACCGCCACCTGATTTTCCCCCATTAGCACCTGCCGCAGCTTCACGATATACTTGAAAAGACGTTTCATACCGTTCCGCAGTTCGGGCAGAAAGCTTCATATCAGGATCATTTATTTTCTCTTTTTCATATTCTTTTACGGAACTGCACGATTGCAAAATCAGTAGTGTAAAAAACACAAGGGCTATTTTCTGTTTCATGAGTGCATTTTTATATTAATTATATTTTTTGATATCAATTCCATTTGAAGAATGAATTTTGCCTTTATCGTCAACAATAATACATTCAATACCTTTAATTTGATTTACTAAATCCAAGCCTACTTCTACTCCAAGGACAAAAATCCCGGTGGCCAACGCATCAGCAATTTCTGTTTGTTTAGCAAAAACAGAGACACTGACCACACCTTTTGCCGGATAGCCCGTTCTTGGATCAATAATATGTGAGTAACGGATTCCATTAAAAATCACATATTTTTCATAACTGCCAGAAGTTTCCACCGCGCTGTCTTCTATTGGGAAAGTGGCAAAAATTTTATTTTTGTTCAAAGGATTTACAATTCCTACAGTCCAAGGTTTTCCATCCGGTTGTTTTCCCCAAGCATTTATATCACCAGAAACATTTATAATTCCAGAAACACAGCCTTTTGAAAACAATAAATCTTTCACTTTATCTGCAATATATCCTTGTCCAATACCACCCAATCCTAACTTCATTCCTTCAAATTTCAGAAAAATGGTGTGTTCTTTTGGATTTAGAATAATATTCTTGTATCCAATTTTTGCCACTGATTTTTTTATAGCTTCTTCAGTTGGCATTACTTTCATCGAACCATCAAACTTCCATATTTTATCCATCGAGGCATAAGAAATATCAAAGGCACCATTGGTAATTTGAGAAATTTTTATCGCTCTTTCGACCAATTCAAAAACTTCGGTATCGACTTTTACGGGTTTTATTCCTGCATTGCGATTGATTTCTGAGATTTGTGTGGTTGGGATCCAATCGGAAATTAAATTTTCAATTCGTTTTACTTCAACTATAGCCAAATCAATATATTCGTTGGCTTTTATAGTGTCTTTTGCAACAGCAGTAACCTCAAAAGGACTTCCTAACATAAACAACCTTCTTTTGTGCGTAATCTGGGAAGTGGCGATTACGCTTGCGAATAGCAAAGTTATGAAGAGTATTTTTTTCATTATTTCTCAAAAGAATGAATGATTTGAATGTATGCTTGAGGAGTTACGTTTTTGTAACCAGTGATTCCTAAAACACTTCCTGATTGATCCAAAAGCAGCACTAATGGAAAATTTCCTGATTTGTTATATTGCTCTGCCAATTTTTTATTACTGGCAGTTAGTTCTGCTGATAGTAAATTTGCTTTTTTCTTAGGAAAGTCAGCTTTGTATATGACCCACTTCTGTTCTGCTTCTTTTTTAAAATCTTCTGATTTCCAAATGGTATTTTCTAATTTAATGCAAGGCGCACACCAATCTGATCCTGAAAAAACAAGAAGAATATTTTTATTTTCTTTATTGGCTTGCGTTTTTGCTTCTTCAAAATTCGTTTTCCAATTTTGAGAATAGCCTAAAGTTCCCATGAAAAGAAACAGAATTATAATATTTTTTTTCATTGCATTACCTTTTTAAATTTAAGTAAAATTATTCATTTTATGCCAATTTTAATCTCTTGTTCTCTGATTTTAAGCTAATATTAATTTTGATAAAATATTAAGCAATTCTTAAAAAATAGCGATGAAAATTATATATACTTTTGTTTTAAATTTATAATTATGAAATTGTTACAAAAAGTCTCTCCATTCTATTACTTATTACTGTTTTACATTAGCATAAGTTTTATTGTTAGAGTTATTCTTTTCTTTCATCCCATAACACAAGCATCATTTATTTGGGTTGATACGCTGTCTTTATTTTTATTAGGGTTAATTTCCGATATATTTATATTTGTTTTAGTTAGTGGGTTTTTATGGCTGTATCTTATTTTTATATCCAATGCAAAATATTATAAGCCCTACGGATATCTAATTTTTGGATTGTTGATTGCCTTATTGCTTTACGTTGCATTTGGAAACACGATACTCAACGAATATGGAAGTGCTTTACCTAAAATTGTAATCGCTTTCCTGTCCATAAAAACGATTTTATTCGGGTTATTACTTTTTTTACCAAAATATAGAAACCAAATCAGGTTTTGGTTATTTTCCTTCGTCATTTTCCTTTACGTCGTTTTAATTCTGCAAAACGCAATCAGCGAGTATTTCTTTTGGAATGAATTTGGGGTAAGATACAATTTCATTGCAGTAAATTATTTGGTCTACACCAATGAAGTGATTGGAAATATTATGGAATCCTATCCTGTTATCCCTTTATTTTCAGCGCTGTTTATTATTGCAGGACTTGTTACTTATTTAATTGTAAAGAGATCAAAAAATTACATTGAGAACATTCCTGCTTTTGTGCAAAAAATCCAAATTTCAGGAGTTTACCTGCTTCTTTTCGGATTATCATTATTAGCAGTTCCCGCTTTATCTGCTAAAGAAAATTCCCAAAATATATTTGCCAATGAATTACAAGCCAATGGACTTTATAAGTTTTACTTGGCATTTATGAAAAGTGAATTAGATTATTTTAAGTTCTATAAAACAGTTCCTAATAACGAAGCGTTTGCGCAATTAAAACAACAAATTTCTTCCATTTCAGGTGAAACGACTTTAAGACAAATAAAAAATGAAGCTGCCGAAAATCATAAAAATGTTGTTCTGATAACTATTGAAAGTTACAGCGCCGAGTTTATGAAAATGTATGGAAATGAGGGGAATATCACTCCGTTTTTAGACAGTTTAGCAAGCAAAAGTTTAGTTTTTACCAATCTTTATGC
Organism: Flavobacterium petrolei; assembly: GCF_003314435.2. Classification (GTDB taxonomy): domain Bacteria; phylum Bacteroidota; class Bacteroidia; order Flavobacteriales; family Flavobacteriaceae; genus Flavobacterium; species Flavobacterium petrolei. The sequence goes on from NZ_QNVY02000002.1 coordinate 374,130, forward strand.
CGTAGGAAACAGGACGGTTCGCGGTCTTGAAGCCGTTACTTTGTGTTTTCCTCCTACAGCCGGCGAAAGTGTGGTAAAACGAGACGACAATAAAAATAAATTTTCTACCGGAAGCATCTTTAAGCAAAAAGGCTATGCTGTAAAATTCATGTATGGTGGCGATTCCTTTTTTGATAACATGGGAGATTTCTTTTCTGGAAATGGTTATGAAATTGTAGACAAAAAAACATTTGAACCCAACGAAATTACTTTTGCTAATATTTGGGGCGTTTGCGATGAGGATATGTACAATAAAGCCATCAAAGAAATGAACAAAGAAGCAGCGGAAAATAAGCCTTTCTTCAATCACATTATGACTGTGAGCAATCACAGACCGTTTACCTATCCAAATGGTAAAATTGATATTCCAGGTGATGCAAAATCTCGTGATGGCGGTGTAAAGTACACGGATTATGCGATGAAAAAATTCTTTGAAATGGCAAAAAAACAGCCTTGGTTTGCCAATACCGTTTTTGTAATTCTAGCCGATCATTGTGCTTCAAGTGCAGGAAAAACAGAACTTCCGGCAGATAAATACAGGATTCCGGCAATGATTTACAGTCCAGGATTTGTTGAACCAAGAAAATACAATAATTTGATGTCGCAAATTGATGTCATGCCAACTGTATTTGGATTATTAAATTTTGATTACCAAAGTAAATTCTTTGGTCAGGATGTTTTAAAACCAGATTATAAACCAAGAGCTTTAATTGCTACTTATCAGGATTTAGGATTGATTAAAGATAATGTGTTAACGATTATTTCACCCAAACAAACCGCAAAACAGTTTCAATTGACTTTGAAACCCAATCAAAAAGTAGCTTCTTATTTTCAAATATTTTATGATCAAATACCGTTGAAAAATGAAAGAACGGATTTAGTAAACGAAACGATTTCTTACTATCAAACAGCCTCGGATATGTTGAAGAAAAAGAAATATCAAAAAATTAATTAGCATAAAAAAACGGGTGAAATTGAAGTTTCACCCGTTTTTTAATTGGAAATATATCGTTACTCTTTTTCGTTTATCAACCCAAAAAGATTCCCTTTAGAATACGTCTTCATATCTTTTTTTAGAAGTTTACTGTTTCTCTTAGTTAATGCTGGAGTATCAAGACCACTTAAATCGGGTTTTCCTGCATTAACCCATGCAGTGTACCAAAAACTTGCCGTAACTGTAATGGCTTTTCTGATTTGTTGTTGAACCATTCCGTTCATATCAGCATGCAATTGTTTGGCATACTCATCAGAATACAAGGTTCCTCCATATTTATTTTTTACAATTTCTCCACTAGCATCAGTAACAAATATTTTATTTTCAGGTGTCGCAGTTCTCAATTTTTTATCTATCGCTAATAGAGGTTCTACTAAACTATGAGTATCAAAAATCATGTCCCATGTTGCTTTTTCAACATTTTCAAGATAAACACCTTGAGGTACGTTGAACTTATAATCCTTTGCAAACAATTCCGGCAAACGGCTTTCCCATAAAGAGTGAATTCCTTTTTGGTTGGTATTTTGCCCGTCGTGATTATCAGATGTGTGCAATGGCATGTGACCATCAGCAATATAATGTCCTAAATCACCTGCAATAAATAGTATTTCATTTTTCCTTTTTTCCTTAAATGCTTTGGTAAGTTTCACCATTAAATCTTGAATATGCCAAGGTAAAATTCCGTTTTTGGTCAAGAATTTTTCGTCGTATTTTAGCTTCGCTTCGTCCATAGTCTTAGGAAATGTAGCCACATCACCAAAGTTTTCCATATCAAAATAATGACGTGGTGGTTCCATTTTATCATTCAAAACATTTCTTCTTAAATCCGGAACGGTAGATTCCTGAGTTATAAAATCAATATGATTGTAAAAGAAAGTCTGCAATGGTTTTGGAAGTGCCATTACTGCCGCTCTATTGATTCGTTCATGACCGATAACGCCCCATGACAAAAGAAAAAGTGCAACTCCTAAAGCAGATAAAGTGATTAGTGTAGGTCTAATTTTAAAATTTTTCATTAAATTTATTTTTTGAGGTACAAATGTATTTCTTTAAATCGTTATTAGATAAAATTGGGTTTAAGATTCTGTTAATTAAATAAGAAAACTTACAAATATGTTTCGACATCAAGGAAAAAACAGAACTTTTATACACAATCTTCGTTTAGCCACTTTATTATCTTTTGTTGCAGGAATTGTAAATGTTACGGGAGTTTTATCAGTACAAACATTGACAACAAATGTTACGGGACATTTCGCCTATTTTGCAGAAGAAATCATGAAGCGAGATTACGCAGCCGCAATCACCTTTTTTGTATTCACTATTTTCTTTTTATTGGGTGCATTTACTTCTAATTTTTTAGCTGAATTAATTTCGAGAAAACATCCTAATTTATCTCATGTTATTCCTATTTCTTTGGAAATGATTATTTTGATTAGTGTTGGGATTTTCGGAGCACAATCTGCATTATCCAGTATTGAAGGGAAATGGATTGCTTTTGCAATGCTCTTCGCGATGGGAATACAAAATTCTTTGGTAACTAAAATTTCTCAATCTACTGTTAGAACAACTCATTTAACAGGGCTTTTTACTGATTTAGGAATAGAACTGTCGCAGTTGTTCTTTTATAAAAAACCCGAAGAGAATAAGAAATTAAAAACCAGTATTTACCTCCGATTATCGATTATTATTTTCTTTTTTTTAGGCTGTATTTTGGGTGGTTTTCTTTATAATTTACTGGAAATGAAAACACTTTTTGTTGCTGCAACCTTTTTGTTGTTTGCGCTTTTGTATGATTATATCCGATTGCAATTTCATGTGATCAAACGAAAAACCTTCCGTCACAAAACTATTTTAGATAAATAATCGAAATCAAAGTCGCAATTGCAATGAATGTCCAAAGCAAAACACCCTGCGCCAGTGGTTTTAATCCCACTGACTTCAATACATTTCTATTTAGTCCGGCTCCAATAAGAAACAAAGTTATTGTCAAACCTATTTTAGAAACGGAAACCAAGTGTGGCGCTACACTCTCCATTTGCGGCAAATAAGTATTGGCAATCATTGCCAAAATAAACAATCCGATAAAATAAGGAATTTTTATTTTTCCAGATTTATTTTTAAAAATAAATGCCGTAATCAATGCGACAGGAATAATCCATAACGCACGGGCTAATTTTACTGTTGTGGCTATTTGCAAAGCTTCGGGGCCAAATTTACTCGCTGCTCCTACCACAGAACTCGTGTCATGAATAGCAATGGCGCACCATAATCCGAACTCTTTTTGTGATAAATCGAACCAATGACCCACGGCAGGAAATAAAAACAGCGCCACCGAATTCAAAATGAATATCACTCCTAAAGCAACTGAGGTTTGTTTTTCATTCGATTTAATTACTGGAGCAATCGCAGCAATGGCACTTCCTCCACAAATTGCAGTGCCACAAGAAATTAAATGAGATGTTTTCTTATCCGTTTTAAACCATTTTCCTAAAAAAGCTCCTAAAATTAAAGTGCTCACAATAGAAATAATGGTAAACAAAAAGCCTTCTTTTCCTGCAGAAACAGCACTGTGAACATTCATTCCAAAGCCTAAACCAACTACTGAAAACTGCAATAGATAATTGGTCGCTTTGTGATTCAACTCTAAAAAAGGATGCCCAAAAAGGTTGGCGACAATCAATCCTAATACTAAAGCAATCGGCGGAGAAACAAAAATTGTGGTACAAAACAATAGCAAGACAACAAAAATAAGTTGCTGCAAAGGGGCATTTACTTTAAAAAAAATAAAAGATTCTTTTTGTATGACTTTTTGATGCGTTTCCAATGTAAAGTTGTTGAATTAGTACAGTACAAAGGTCAGCAGATAAATCTATTTAAGCCAATCGCAAATTATAATCTGCTATAACTTTAAATTATAATGGTTGGAAATATTCTGGATAAACAAATCCGATAGCGAATCCGTTTTTCCTTGCAACGTAATGACGTAAAAGAAACGTTCAATAACTAAGTCTTTAGTATCTAATATAGCCAATTCATTGTTTTGAAGTTCTTTTTTTATCGCATGAATGGATATAAAAGCCACGCAATCAGAGTTTATCAAATAGGATTTTATACTTTCAGTACTTCCTAATTGCATTTCAATTTGTAGTTCTGATAGTTTAATTTCAAATGGTTTTAATGCATGTTCAATAACTTCAAGTGTTCCAGAACCCTGTTCCCTCATTAAAAAATGCATGTTTTTAAGATCTTCCTGAGTCACTTCATCAAGACTTACTAACGGATTGGAACTCTTACAAACTAGAACCAATTCATCTTTTAAAAACTCGGTATATTTAATAGATTTATTTTTTGATTGCCCTTCAACAATTCCTATTTCAATTTCCTGGTTTAGTAAAGCATTTTCTATTTGTTCGGTGTTTCCATTAAGTAAACTCACTTTTACATCTTGTAATTTTTGGTGGAAACGTGCTAAAAGTGGTGGAATAATATACTGAGAAATCGTTGTACTAGCACCTAATCGTAACAGTCCGGAACGTTGATTAATAAGAGTGCTCATATCAAAATCGATCTCGCGATATAGTTCGAAAATATTTTTGGTGTGTTTCAATAATACTTCACCAGCAATTGTCAATGCGATTTTGGAACCATTCCTGTCAAACAATTTGATTTTATACTGCTCTTCTAACTCTTGAATATGTTTGGAAATCGCAGGTTGCGTAATGAATAATTCCGTTGCGGCTTTTGTAAAACTCAAACGATTGGCAACAGTATAAAATACTTTCAGTCTAAAATCCATGTTGTTTAATTGTATTAGAGTAATCCATTATATTTTCGAACAAACCATTCCGTTGCCAACAAAAATGAAATTAAAACCAATAACCAAATCCAATCTATCAAAGGAGTTTTAGTAACAATGTTCTTCTCTATCGCTTTATATTCATCATTTTCGAAAAGCGTTTTAATCAACACATCAACTTGGTCTGTGAAAAAAGCTTTTCCTTGCGTTTGCGTGGCTAATTGTGTCAATTTCTCCACATCGGGATTGACGAATTGCTTTTCGATATTAAAATCAAGAATTTCAAAATTACTGGAATAGGTCGTTTTTGAATTCAATTCTTTGACAGTAAACGCATAAGAACCCGCTTTCAATCCATCAAGATTGACTTTATAGGAATTATTTCCTTTTAATAAATCGTAATTTTTAGTTTGCTTGTTTTTTGTATTTGTTACCGCAATTGTCAAACGGGCTTTTTCATCGAACTCATAATTTTTATTGAAAAATTGCGCGGTTATTTCAATGGCTTCACCTGAATTATAAAAACTTTCATGTTCAACAACTAGTGATTTTTTAGAATTATTCGAAGCTAAAAACTGAATAATCTTCTCAATGAAAACATCATATTTTTCAAAGGACTGATTGTTGACATGGGTTTGTAAACGCCATTTCCAACTGTTTTCTCCTAAAAGATAAGCGGCTCGTTTGCCTTGATTTTCGGCAAAAGCCAACAAAGGTGAATTGGTATCTATAGATCTGATTTTGGACGAAAGCAAAACAGACACCGCACCTTTTGTAGTTACGGTTCCAAAAGCATTTTGCAAAGGCGGTAAATTTTCAAAACCGATATTGTCAGCTGCAAATAAATTAAACTGCCCATTAAAAATCGACAAATAATCTTCTTTTTGTCCGCTCATTTTAAAGTTCAAATTATCCTGCTGCTGATTCAGAAAATTAAAATCAGTGTTGTTTCCAGTAATGATAAATGTATTGATTCCGGCAACTTTATTATTCTCAAAAATAGTTTTGAATTCAGTCGTTGGTTGGTATAAAATCAAAACATTATAATCTTGCAAAGTTTTGATTTCATTTGATTTAACAATCGTTACTTTACGCTGTACATTCGATTCAATTGCTCTTTTCATCGCGCCTAAATCAGGATGATTTATAGCTGAAATAATAGCAATATTTGTTTTTTGGTCAATGACTTCAACCGCAAAATTCTTAGTATTATTATACGTATTTTTTTCTTTTTCTTTTGATAATATTGTAGCTTTAAAAACCTGCAATCCTATTTTATCAGCCGGTAAAAGTATGTTTACAGTTGCTGTTTTCTTAGATGGAGAAAAAGTAATTGATTGTTTACTAAACACCGAATTGCCTTGTGAAATAACAAAATCAGCAGTTACACTTTTGGTTCCTGAATACTGTAAAAAAGCTTCTACAGGAAATTTATTCTTATGAAAAGCATATTTATTAACGTTTAGTTGATTGATTTTGAAATCTAAAAAAGTCGTTGTATCGCCTACAATTACAGGATATACTTTATTTACAGCATCAAAACTATAAACGTAATCATTTCCAGAAGTTTGATTTCCGTCGCTAATCAAAACTGTTGGATAAATTGCGTTTTTATAAATATTTTTTAGATTTTTGGCAACAACATCAATATTAGTTTGAGTTCCTTTAAAATCAAAAGCTTCTGTAAGTTCAAAGTCATCGGAAAACTGATACGATTGCACATCAAATTTCTCTTGTAAATCAGAGTTTGATTGTATTTTTTTATACAATTCTAATGCTTTTTCATTGGCATTCAAAAAAGAAATAGAACTCGAATTATCAACAACAATCGGCAAAGGCGTTTTAACTGTTTCGAGCGTATTTTTAGTTACTATTGGATTAATCAACAACAATAAAATTCCAAAAATGGATAAAAAACGCAAAAAAGCCAAAAACCAACCGACTCTCGATTTATTTTTGGCTTTGTAGATGTATTGAAAAAACGACAAACCACCAGCTATTAGTAAAGAAAGCAGTAATAATAGTAGCGTGTTTGTTGTCATTTATTCTTTATTAAAAGATTGAAGGGTTTAATGATTAAAAATTAATAACATAGTTCAAAAATCTTTAAATCTTTGAATTTTACAATCTTTCAATTAAATTTTAGGTAAGCATTCCCCCACAAACATTCATAACCTGTCCAGTTACGTAAGCGCTCATATCCGAAGCGAAGAAAAGACATGCATTAGCAACGTCTTCAGTTGTTCCGCCACGTTTCAATGGAATTCCGTCTCTCCATCCTTTTACAACATCTTCGTTTAATTTAGCCGTCATTTCCGTTTCTATAAAACCCGGAGCAATTACATTACAACGAATGTTACGTGATCCTAATTCTAATGCTACTGATTTAGAAAAACCAATAACACCCGCTTTAGAAGCTGCATAATTCGTTTGTCCAGCATTTCCTTTTACTCCCACAACAGAACTCATATTGATAATTGAACCAGAACGTTGCTTCAAAAACGTACGTTGAATGGCTTTAGTCATATTAAAAACCGACTTCAAGTTAACATCAATTACTTGATCAAAATCGCCTTCAGACATACGCATCAAAAGATTGTCTTTGGTAATTCCGGCATTGTTTATTAGAATATCAACTGTTCCAAATTCAGCCAAAACCGCGTCTACAAGAGTTTGCGCTTCATTAAAATCGGCTGCATTTGATTGGTATCCTTTGGCTTTTATTCCAAGAGCGTTCAATTCGTTTTCAAGAGCCAAAGCAGATTCTACTGATGAACTATATGTAAAGGCTACATTTGCACCATGTTTTGCAAAAACTTCAGCAATTCCTTTTCCAATTCCTCGACTCGCACCAGTAATTATGGCAACTTTTCCTTCTAGTAATTTCATATTCAAAAATTAGTTTAAATTTTATTTGGAGCTATTCCTGCTATCCGCTTCAACCTTTTATGACCGCTATCGCTTACATAAAAGGATTTTCACTGCTATCAGGGCTATCTTACACCCGTCAAATATATAATAATTCCCTTTTTAAAAAAAATTCAAAAGCAATAACAGTCAAAATTCAACTCTTAAATTTTAAAGAAACGATTTGTCCATTTGTCCCAAAACGAACTGTAAATAGCCACTAATGTAAAAACTAGTAGAAATAGATGATACCATGCATTACTAATTAAGTCAAAGAAATCTAATTTCCCGTTAGCGTAGCTCAATATAAGCAATACTTGAGCGCCATAAGGTAAAATCCCTTGAATTATACACGAGAAAATATCCAGAATTGCAGCTGTTTTTTTAGGATTTAATTCGTACTCATCATTAATTTCTTTAGCAATTGGCCCTGTAATTACAATAGAAACCGTATTATTCGCTATAGCTAAATTAGCAAAACCTACTATAGCGCCAATTCCCGCTTGAGCTGATTTTTTACTTTTAATTCTTTTTTTAATTTGAACTAATAAATACGTTATTCCACCCGCTTTATCTACCATAGCAGCTAAACCACCGGTAAGCATAGACAACAAGAAAATATCAGTCATACTAGTAAAACCTTCATATATCTTTTGTGTGAATTCCATCAGCGTAAATGAACCACTAAAGTATCCAATTATACCTGCTAATAAAGTACCAATAAGCAATGTTGAAAATACATTAACACCCACAACAGCCAATACGATTACTAAAATATAAGGTACAATTGCAATCCAGGAAAAATCACTTTTTGCAATGGCAACGGTCACAATATCCGAGTTTAAACCAAGATAAAAGAAAACCAGAATAGTAAAAACTGCAGCTGGAAAAGCAATAAACAAGTTAATTTTGAACTTGTCTTTTAGATCACACCCTAATGATTGTGTTGCTGCGATAGTAGTATCAGAAATCATGGAAAGATTATCTCCTAACATAGAACCACCCAATAAAGCGCCAGATATAAGCGGTAATGAAGCGCCACTTTTATCAGCTAATGCGACAGCTATTGGACCAATCGCTACAATTGCACCTACTGAAGTTCCTGTAGCAGTTGATAAAAAAGAAGCAATCAAGAAAATTCCCAACGGGAAGTAAGCAACGTCAATTGTATTTATTCCAAGATTCACAACAGCGTCTACTCCGCCCATTGCTTTACTTACCACTGCGAACGCTCCCGCTAGCAAGTAAATTAAACACATGGTCATGATTTTACTTTCGCCACAACCTGCGATTAACGTTTCAACTTTATCCTCAGTTGAGGATTTAAATAATAAAAAAGCAGCGATTATACCAACTAAAACAGCTACTGGAGATGGAAAAGCATAAAAATCATTCAAAATAATTCCCGCTCCCAAAAAAGTAAAAATAAAAACAAATAAAGGAATCAAAGCAAAGGCATTTCCTTTTTCTTTTGAAAATAAAGTCATAAAAATAATTTTAAATTAAAAATTATGACGAAAAACAAAGCTAAATATGGGAATGTGAACAACATTTTTTCCAAAGGATTTGGCTTATCGTTTTAGCACCTTGCTTGTTGTTGCAGGTTGCTATCCTATTGAAGGATTCGTGATAACGGGTGCAAAAGTAATTAATTATTTATGAAATATTTTGAATTTCATTCAAAAAAATAATAAAACAAAAAAAGCGCCACATAAAAATGTGACGCAATTATAAGTAACATATTGAAAAACAGTCTTTAAATAATTAAAAAGCTACATTCCATTTTGGTAATCTTCCATTTTCGTCAAGAAAGTTTTGTAAAACTTGTCCTTCTACGAATGTTGGAATCACTTTAGTTTCATCATTGAATGTTTCGTACCAAACTACTTCTAGCGTGCTGATATTTTCAATTTTCATTTGTGCTGGCCAAGAATATTTTCTTCCTGTTTTTGCAAATTGGTGTCCTTCAACGATTTTATCGTTCAAACCACCATTTTTAATTTTCAAAGTTCCATTATTTTGAACAGTTCCAGTAGAACCAACCATAATTAGTTCTTTTTCATCACCTACTGAATACACTAAAAATACTCCAGAACCTTCTGATGCGTTGCAAACTTCTGCTAAACTATCTTCTGTAGTAAATGAAAACTGATTGGTAACTTTGAAATTTTTTAATTCTTTGTACATATTATTTTATTTTTATTTGAACTGGTTTCGACAAAAAAATACCCCACAAAATCGTGAGGCCCATTAGAAACCATTCGTTTATGTTTGCTCTTATTACAATTGAATCTGCAAAAACAGAAATATTTAATAAAGTGCAAAGATATTTCTTTAATTCAATTAATAATAAAAAAGCCCCACAAATTGTGAGGCTTTTAAATATTTAATTGGAGTTTAGATTAACCTAAAACTTCTTTTACTTTTTTACCAATTTCAGCTGGAGAATCTACTACGTGAATTCCACATTCTCTCATGATTTGTTTTTTAGCTTCAGCAGTATCATCAGATCCACCAACGATTGCACCAGCATGTCCCATTGTACGTCCTGGAGGAGCCGTAACTCCTGCGATGAAACCAACAACTGGTTTACGGTTACCATCAGCTTTAATCCAATGAGCAGCATCCGCTTCTAATTGTCCACCAATTTCACCGATCATTACGATACATTCTGTTTCTGGGTCATTCATCAATAATTCAACCGCTTCTTTTGTAGTAGTTCCAATGATTGGATCTCCACCAATACCAATTGCAGTAGTGATTCCTAATCCTTGTTTTACAACTTGGTCAGCGGCTTCATACGTTAATGTTCCAGATTTAGAAACAATACCGACGGTTCCTTTCTTAAAAACAAAACCTGGCATAATACCAACTTTAGCTTCACCCGGAGTAATAATTCCAGGACAGTTCGGACCGATTAATCTTGCGTTTCTTTCTTTAACATAACTATTTGCTTTTATCATGTCAGCAACAGGAATTCCTTCGGTAATTGCAATAATTACTTTTATTCCAGCATCTGCAGCTTCCATAATTGCATCTGCAGCAAAAGCCGGCGGTACAAAAATGATAGTTGTATCAGCACCTGCTTGTTCTACAGCATCTTTTACAGTATTGAAAACTGGTCTGTCTAAATGAGTTGTTCCCCCTTTTCCTGGAGTTACACCACCAACAACGTTAGTACCGTACTCAATCATTTGAGAAGCATGGAAAGTTCCTTCGCTTCCTGTAAAACCTTGAACAATTATTTTGGAATCTTTATTAACTAAAACACTCATGATATATTTTTTATGTAGTTTTTAAAATGGTTATGCAAAAGTATAAAATAGTAAGCACTAATCAATCTTCAGCATTCAGTTTTTTGACACTAAATTATGATAATTGACTCATTTGATACCCTCGAAATAATTTATTGTCTTTTATTTGCCAAATAACAATAAAATGCGCCAATAACATCTCTTCTCTTGGATTCTCAATCGTTTTTACAAAATGAGAATACCGAACTGAAATTAAATCATTTTCAGAAATAATATGACTAATACGAACTTTAGAACGTACATATGCCTTGCTCAAATCATTGGATAAACTTACCAAAGAATCATAATTCAATTGAACTAATCCTTTGCTACTGTTCCATTCAACGATAACTTCAGGATGCAAAAAATCTTTTATGACTTCGCTATCAATGAGAGCATCTGATTTGTAAAATTGCTGAACGATTTCTTTAGCAGACATATTACTTTAGTTTATTAAGAATTTCTGGTATCTTCTTGATATTAGCCAGTTGTTTCAATTTTTCTCTTGATTCTTCTATTGGAGTACCAAAATAGGATTTCCCACCTTCAACAGATTTTGTGACACCAGTTTGTCCCATAATCACTGCCTTAGCTCCTATTGTTATTCCGCTGGTCGTTCCTACTTGTCCCCAAATAGTAACTTCGTCTTCAATAATTACACAGCCTGCAATTCCGGTTTGGGAAGCAATTAAACATTTTTTCCCAATAACAGTGTCGTGTCCAACATGTACCTGATTGTCAATTTTTGTACCCTCACCAATAGTGGTATCACCTGTAACTCCTTTGTCAATAGTACAAAGCGCCCCTATTCCCACATTATCTTTGATGACCACTCTTCCACCAGAAAGTAATTGATCATATCCTTCAGGACGTTTTTTGTAATAAAATGCATCAGCACCCAGAATAGTTCCTGCATGAATGATTACATTATTTCCAATAACGGTATAATCATAAATCGAAACATTGGAATGAATTAAACAATTCTTTCCAATCACAACATGATTTCCAATAAATGCATTGGGCTGTATTACAGTCCCTTCACCGATATAAGCTGAAGTAGCTATTGAAACATTCGAAAATTGAAATGGCTTGAAATAATTTGTCAATTTATTAAAATCCCTAAAGGGATCTTCAGAAATCAATAGTACTTTTCCATCTGGACAAGCAACGTGTTTATTGATTAAAACTATTGTTGCCGCTGAATTTAATGCTTTGTCATAATATTTAGGATGATCTACGAAAACAATATCTCCAGATTCAACAACGTGAATTTCATTCATTCCAGTAACTGGAAAATCTTTATCACCAACATATTCACAGTCGATAATAGTAGCAATTTCTTCTAAAGTGTAAACTTTTTGGAATTTCATAAATTTAATGTTCGGTTTCAATATTCAGTATTCAGCTCATTTTCAAACTGAATACTGAACACTGTAATCTACTCTTTTACACGTTCCATATAAGAACCTGATGCAGTATCAATTTTAATTTTATCTCCTTCATTAATAAATAAAGGGACATTTACAGTTGCTCCAGTTTCAACAGTTGCTGATTTTGTTGCATTTGTAGCTGTATTCCCTTTGATTCCAGGCTCCGCATAAGTAACTTCAAGAATTACAGATGCCGGCATATCAACAGAAAGAGGTAAATCAGTCTCTGTATTGATACTCACCATTACATTTTCTCCTTCTTTCAATAAATCCGGTGAATCTAAAATATTTTTATTCAAAGTAATTTGTTCGAAAGTCTCTGTATTCATAAAATGAAAATCATCACCTTCTGGATATAAAAACTGAAATTTATGATTTTCAACTCGAACTTCTTCGATTTTATGACCTGCAGAAAAAGTGTTGTCCAAAACTTTTCCGTTTGTCAAACTTCTTAATTTAGTTCTAACGAAAGCTGGACCTTTTCCTGGTTTTACGTGAAGAAATTCTATGATTTTGTAAATATCGTTGTTGTATTTGATACACAATCCGTTTTTAATATCTGATGTAGATGCCATTTTATTGTTTATTTTTTATTACTATTTTTATTTTTTGGTAACTGAAATTACTTTATTTTTTAGTAGTTCCCCGAGTAACCTTTCATTACTCCTCTTGATGAATTTCTAATAAAATCAATGATTTCATCTCTTTCTGGCGTAGCTTCCATCTCTGCTTCAATTATTCCCAAAGCCTGAGTGGTATTGTAATTTTTTTGATATAGAATTCTGTAAATATCCTGAATTTCACGTATTTTTTCGGTAGTAAAACCGCGTCTTCTCAATCCTACGGAATTAATTCCAACATACGACAATGGTTCTTTCGCTGCTTTTGTGAAAGGCGGAACATCTTTTCGAACCAGAGATCCACCAGAAATCATCGCGTGATCGCCAATATGAATAAATTGATGAATTGCAGCCAACCCACCAATAACAGCGTAGTTACCAACGGTAACATGACCTGCCAAAGCGACTCCGTTCACAATAATAGCGTTATCTCCTATATGACAATCGTGAGCAATATGAGCGGTTGCCATTACCAAACAATTATTACCTAAAGTCGTTTGACCTGATGCAATCGTTCCTCTGTTAATGGTGACACACTCTCTAATCGTACAATTGTCTCCAATTATTGCCAAAGATTCTTCTCCACCAAATTTTAAATCCTGAGGTACTGCTGAAATTACAGCACCCGGAAATATATTGCAATTTTTTCCAATTCTTGCCCCTTCCATGATGGTGACATTTGAACCAATCCATGTTCCATCTCCAATAATTACATTATTGTGTATGGTTGTAAATGGCTCGATGACAACATTTTTGGCTATTTTGGCGCCTGGATGAACATAGGCTAGTGGTTGATTCATCAGATATTATTTATTTTTTATATTTATCAGAATAAAAACTCCAATCAATTCTTGTTGAGATTCGATTGTAACGTTTTCAACCTAAGTCTATTGTTTTTTTGCAATTTGCGCCATTAATTCTGCTTCAGCAACTAGTTTTCCATTTGCATATGCGTTTGCTTGCATGTGGCAAATTCCTCTTCTGATTGGCGTAATTAAATCACATTTAAAAATTAAAGTGTCACCCGGTAATACTTTATGTTTGAATTTGACATTATCAATTTTCATAAAATAAGTCAAATAATTTTCTGGATCCGGAACTGTACTTAATACTAAAATCCCTCCTGTTTGTGCCATTGCTTCCACAATTAAAACACCCGGCATTACTGGAGCTTCAGGAAAATGACCCACAAAGAAATTTTCATTCATGGTTACATTTTTCATTCCCACAACATGGGTTTCAGACATTTCAATAATTCTGTCAATCAACAAAAATGGTGGTCTATGAGGTAAAACCGCCATAATCTTATGAATATCCATCAAAGGTTCTAGGTTTAAATCATAAACAGGAACATAATTTCTTTGTTCAATTTTTATGATTTTTGCCATTTTTTTCGCAAACTGTGTGTTAACAAAATGACCTGGTTTGTTGGCAATTACCTTTCCTTGAATTCTTGTTCCAATTAAAGCTAAATCACCTACTACATCAAGTAATTTATGTCTTGCAGCTTCGTTTGGATAATGTAATGTGAGATTATCTAAAATACCATTTGGCTTAACGGAAATTTCTTCTTTTCCAAAAGCAACTTTTAAATTTTCCATTGTAGTTGCTGAAATTTCTTTATCAACATAAACAATAGCATTATTTAAATCACCTCCTTTTATCAATCCATTTTCTAAAAGAGATTCTAATTCATGCAAGAAACTAAAGGTTCTGGACTCTGAAATTTCAGTTTTGAAATCAGCAATGCTTTTCATGTTTGCATTCTGAGTTCCTAAAATTTTAGTCCCAAAATCAACCATCGCCGTTACACAATAATGATCGCTTGGCATTACTAAAATTTCACTTCCTGATGCTTCATCAGTAAAAGAAATCACTTCTTTCACCACATATACATTTCTTTTCGCATTTTGCTCTTCAAAACCTGCTTTTTCAAGTGCTTCTACAAAATACTTAGAAGAACCATCCATTATAGGAAGTTCAGAGGCGTTCAATTCAATAATGACATTGTCTAAATCACAACCAATTAATGCTGCTAAAACATGTTCAGGTGTCTGAATTTTTACTCCTAATTTTTCTAAATTAGTTCCTCTTTGCGTGTTTACAACATAATTTGCATCTGCTTCAATAATAGGTTGCCCTTCCAGATCTACTCGAACAAAAGTAAAACCATTATTCACTGGAGCAGGTTTAAAAGTCATTTTTACTTCTTTTCCTGTGTGTAATCCAACTCCAGTTAGCGAAATTTCTGTTTTGATGGTCTTCTGTTTAACCATTGTTTCCATTTTTTTGGTTTAATATTTGTTTTTTTAATTCTTCTATTTCAGCAACGATTTTTGGTAAATTCTTGAAATGAACATACGATTTACTAAAATCATTGTAACCAAATGTAGGGCTTCCTTGTAAGATTTCATTATCTTTTATATTTCTACCTACACCCGATTGCGCTTGGATTCGAACATTATTGCCAATATTTAAGTGTCCGGATATTCCAACTTGACCGCCAATCATCCCATTTTTTCCAATTTTTGTAGAACCAGCAACCCCTGTTTGAGCGGCAATTACAGTGTTTTCGCCAATTTCTACATTATGGGCAATCTGAATTTGATTGTCAAGCTTTACTCCTTTTCTAATAATTGTTGATCCCATTGTGGCCCTATCTATTGTGGTACAAGAACCTATATCAACATTATCTTCAATAATTACATTGCCTATTTGCGGGATTTTAGTGTAGGTTCCGTCTGGATTTGGTGCAAAACCAAAACCATCAGCACCGATAATTGCTCCGGAATGTATCGTACAATTATTCCCTATTACGGTCTCCGAATATATTTTTGCGCCAGCGAATAACAATACATTATCGCCAATTACCACATTATCACCAATAAAGCAATTAGGATAAATTTTTACATTTTCACCCAAAACTACATTTTGTCCCACATAACTAAAGCTGCCAAGATATAAATTATCTCCGTATTTTACACTCTGCGAAAGAAAAGAAGGTTGCTCTATTCCACTTTTATTCAATTTCACCTGATTGTAAAATTCTAATAATTTAGAAAATGCCGCATAAGCATCCTGTACTTTTATCAATGTGGTTGTCAAAGGTGATTCCGGAACAAAAGTCTCATTAACAATTGTTACAGAGGCTTTTGTAGAATATATATAATTAAGATATTTAGGATTTGATAAAAAAGTAAGCGATCCCTCCGTACCTTCTTCGATTTTTGACAATCTAAAAACTTCCGCCATGGGATTCCCAACAACTTCTCCTTCTAAAATCCCTGCTATTTGTTCTGCTGTAAATTTCATCGCGACAAAAATATAAAAAAATAGATTTTAAATGACTTTTTTATAACAGTTGTTTTGGGAAACAGATATAATACTTAGTCACTAATTTAGATAACGATTTTAAATTCAGCTGGTCAGAAGATTCTATGACGTCCTCAATTGTACTGTCTTTTTTCAAAATACGTATCGGTTCCGCTTCTTTGCTATATGCTTGGTTTTTTATTTTCCCTTTAAAAATAAAATAATTAGTTTCTAATAATGAAATATTATTTTCTAATGCAAACCGCTCTTTAAGCGGTTGTAATTCTTCAATCGCTACTTTTTCACTCGTTAATTTTATTTTTAATAAATCTCGGTTTACTATCATTTTACTTAAAGACGACAGAATAAAATCATCCTGTTTTTGCCAAGATTTCAAAGCTCCAATAATATCAAAATCATCTAATTGAGCAAATAAATCTAAGGTTTCAGCATCAAAAGTATCAATCGTAACTTTGTTTTGCATGAAAAACAATAACGGTTCACTGCATGGCAATTGCACTCCTTTTAACGTTAATTCTTTGGCGCGCTTTAAGATTTTCATCAAAATTAACTCTGCCACTAAACTCGTTTTGTGCAAATATGCCTGCCAATACATCAAGCGTCTGGACATTAAAAACTTTTCGACAGAATAAATTCCTTTTTCTTCAATTACCAAATAATCGTCCACTACGTTCATCATTTGAATCAGTCGTTCTGAGTTGACATTTCCTTCTGCCACGCCCGAGTAAAAACTATCGCGTTTCAAATAATCCATTCGATCCATATCCAACTGACTCGAAATCAACTGCAACATGAATTTCCTGTTGTATTCTCCTTTAAAAACCTGAATTGCCAAACTCAACTGACCATTGAATTCCACATTCAATTGGTTCATGAATAATAGCGATATTTCTTCGTGATGCACATCTTCAACAATGCTTTTTTCCATTGCATGCGAAAACGGTCCATGACCTATATCGTGCAATAAAATAGCAATATACAATGCATTTTCTTCTTCGGGAGAAATTGAAACTCCTTTGAAACGCAATACATCGACTGCTTTTTGCATTAAATGCATACAACCTAAAGCATGATGAAAACGAGTATGATTGGCACCAGGATATACTAAATACGACAATCCCATTTGGGAAATTCGACGCAATCTTTGAAAATAGGGTTGCTGAACTAAATCGTAAATTAAGGCATTTGGAATGGTAATAAACCCATAAATGGGATCATTGAATATTTTCAGCTTATTGATTTGACTCACTATAAGTTTGTTTTTAAGGTCAACAAATATAAGTAATTTAGATTTCAAAACAGAAAAGTTCCTGCTTCTGATTTAGAGCAAAAAAAAACGGAGCGTTTGTTGCGCTCCGTTGGTATATTTTTTAAAGTTTTCTAATCCAAATATTTCTGAATTGATTTTTAGAATCATGATCTT
This sequence comes from Flavobacterium petrolei, assembly GCF_003314435.2. Taxonomy (GTDB): domain Bacteria; phylum Bacteroidota; class Bacteroidia; order Flavobacteriales; family Flavobacteriaceae; genus Flavobacterium; species Flavobacterium petrolei. The sequence continues at coordinate 391,965 of NZ_QNVY02000002.1, forward strand.
GAAGCGAAATAACATCATCGGCATGAGAGGACGGATAATTATGTAAACCAATATAAAGTGTCAATCCGTTAATAGTCGCGTTATTTTGTACCAAAACCCCATTCAAAAATACGGTTAACCTAGCTGGAGCATCAATTTTGCCATCTGCTTTGAATCGAGGTGCCGTATAAATTACATCATAAGCATTCCACTCTAATGGTGTTTTTACCGCGTTAACTAATGGTGGATGATCTTTATAGATGCTTCCCGCCTGTCCATTGCTGTATGTTCTGTTATTGTAGGAATCCAATATTTGCAATTCATACCTATTTTGGAAAAATACACCACTATTTCCTCTTGCCTGTCCACCATCTAAAACAACATCCGGCGCACTCCATTCCAGGTGCAACTGACAATCACCAAAAGCCATTTTGGTTTGAATGGCTCCAGAACCCGGAACAACTTCCATGTAATCTTTGTCAATAATTTTCCAAGGTGCAGTTTTGCTGGCATCTTTTTGACTTACCCATTGATCTAAGTTTTTACCGTCAAATAAAATAATGGCATCCGAAGGTGCATATCCAATGGTTTTTGCGGGAGTAATAACTTTCACTTCTGGTTCCCAAATTTCAGTCATTTCCGGTTTCATTGGCATTGGTGAAACCTCCGGCGGCGTGTTGACATATTTTTGTTGCGCCATAGCTGCCGTTGCAGAAAATAAGGCAATCATTAAAAAAGAGTTCGTGAAGTCTTTAGATTTCATAGTTAAATTCATTTGGTTTAATACAATATAGGCTAATTGTTCTCTTTTCAATATTAAGCATTTTTTTTTCACGAACTAACTTTTAATTTAAATATAACTAATTGAGGGTTAAACTTTAGATTTTTATTCGAAAGACAATAAGTTATAGAGAAATCGTTTTCTTGAAAATTAACATAATTTTAAGTTCGTTTAGTTCGGTAAATTACGAACTAACTTTACTTTTGCAAAAAAAATCATGGCAACAATCCAAAAAGAGAGAGAAGAACTCATCGAGATGTTCGGAATTCATTTTGAGTTATTATACAATTTACCGCCACTAGGTTCCAGAATTCTTGGATTATTAATAGTAGATGGTTGCAAGACCGGGTTAACATTTGAAGAGATAGTTGAAAAAACGGCTGCAAGTAAAAGCTCAGTTTCCACAAACTTAAATCTATTGCTAAAGATGGATAAAATAAATTACTACACAGTAAGTGGCGATCGTAAAAAATATTTTAAACCATCTCCATTTAGTGAAAGACTTTTTAATTATATCAAAATCCTTGATTTTGAAAAAAAAATAATAGACAAATTAATCACCTACAGAGAGCAAACTATTTCCTGTAAAGAGGAACAATGCAACATGGAAAATGTAAAAGCCTATAAAGCCCATGTATGTGAAGTAGAAGAGCTTTTGATTAAAACCATCGAAAAATTCAAAGAAATAGAAATCAGTAATAGTAAAAATAATTAATCAATTTTAGTAAATAGTCCGTATGAAAAAGAAATATTTTATAAGTATAATTTTGTTATCAATAAGCTTATTCTCCTGCAAAAAAGAAACTGCTCAAACGGCTCCTCCAGTTATGTCCTATAAAGTAGTCAAAATAGGAAACTCTAATACCACTTTATTAGCGGAGTATCCTGCCAGTTTAGAAGGAATTACTGATATTGACATTCGTGCAAAAGTGGATGGCTATATTGAAAAAATATTTGTGCAAGAAGGCCAAGAAGTTAAAAAAGGGCAATTACTTTTTAAATTAGAGACACAAACTGCAACCCAAGAAGCTGGTGCTGCAAAAGCAAAAGTTGCTGCTGCTCAAGTAGAGGTAAATCGATTAATCCCTTTGGTAGAACGTAACATTATCAGTGATGTGCAATTAGAAACTGCAAAAGCAAATTTAGCCAGTGCCAAGAGTACCTATCAAAGTATAGTTGCCAGAATTAATTATGCTACTATAAAAAGTCCCGTGAATGGAATTGTAGGGAATTTGCCTTTAAGACTGGGAAGTTATGTCAGTAGCCAAACCGTTGAACCATTAACCCGAATTTCAGATGTAAGTACCATTTATGCTTATTTTTCAGTGAATGAAAAAGAACAATTGGATATCATGATGAATGCTGAAGGAAAGTCATTTCAGGAAAAAATAAACAAAATGGAAGCGGTGAATTTGGTTTTGAGCAATGGTATGCCTTATGAACAAAAGGGTAAAATTGAAACCTTTAGCGGACAAGCCAATGCACAAACAGGATCGTTTAATGTAAGAGCACGCTTTGCAAACGGAAACAAATTGTTGCGTTCTGGAGGAAGTGGAACGATACAAATCCCAACAAATTTAGAAGATGTTATTATTGTCCCACAAAATGCGACATTAGAATTGCAAGACAAGCGTATTGCCCTTGTTGTGGATAAAAATAACAAAGTACAAGCGGTTCCTATTGTAGTTCGTGCAATTCCTGGAGGCAAATTTTTTGTAGTGGATAGCGGATTAAATTTAAATGATAAAATACTTGTTGAAGGTGTTGGGATTGTTACTGAAGGAACCCTTATTAAACCTGAAGTAGTCGATTTTAATACCATAATCAATCCTGCAAAAAAATAATTCACACACTAACTATTGAATAAATAATAAAATATGTTTTCAAAATTCATTGACAGACCGGTATTGTCAACGGTGATATCTATTATCATCGTAATTTTGGGAGTTTTAGGGTTAATCTCACTTCCAGTTTCACAATATCCAGAAATAGCACCACCTACAGTAACTGTATCAGCAAATTATCAAGGAGCCAGTGCCGAAGTGGTAATGAGCTCGGTGGTAATTCCATTAGAAGAACAAATCAACGGTGTCGAAGACATGACTTACATGACTTCTACATCAAATAATGATGGTTCGGCAGCCATTAATATATACTTTAAATTAGGTACAAATCCAGATTTAGCCGCTGTAAATGTGCAAAATCGTGTTTCACGTGCTACACCTTTGCTACCTCAAGAAGTTACAAGAGCAGGTGTTACAACTTCAAAGAGACAGAGCGATAATATCTTGATTTTATCATTATACAGTGACAACCCCGATTATGATGATACTTTTCTTCAAAATTATGCTAACATTAATATTTTACCAAAAATAAAACGTGTAGCTGGAGTTGGAGAAGCAATGATTTTTGGACAAAAAGACTACTCCATGCGCATTTGGCTTAAGCCAGATGTAATGGGTGCATATGGACTTGTTCCTTCGGACATTACAGCTTTATTGGCTGAGCAGAATATTGAAGCCGCTCCAGGACAATTAGGTGAAAGTGGTGACCAATCTTTTCAATATGCTTTAAAATATAAAGGTCGTTTACAAAATGTAAAAGAGTTCGAAGAAATTATCGTTCGTTCAACTGAAAACGGAGAAATCCTTAAGTTAGGCGATGTTGCAAAAATTGAATTGGGAGCTGTAAATTATGCCAGTAATGCCTACACAAATGGAAACAAATCCATTGCGATTGCAATTGCTCAAACTGCAGGATCTAATGCACAAGAAGTAATTGAAGGTTCCTTAAAAGTGTTAGACGAAGCGGAAGTAAATTTCCCAAAAGGGGTAAAATATGCCACTTTAATTAATGCAAACGACTTCTTAGACGAATCTATTACTAAAGTGATTCATACCTTAATTGAAGCCTTTATATTGGTATTCATCGTAGTTTTTATCTTCTTACAAGACTGGAGATCGACCCTTATACCTGCAATATCTGTTCCTGTTGCAATTGTGGGAACGTTCTTTTTCCTAAGTTTATTTGGCTTTACCATAAATTTACTAACGCTTTTTGCCTTAGTACTCGCTGTGGGAATTGTGGTCGATGATGCCATTGTCGTCGTTGAGGCCGTGCATGCCAAAATGGAAGCTGGGGAACATAATCCCAAAAAAGCGGCTCACAGTGCCATGCAGGATATTAGTAGTGCAATTATTTCCATTACGTTAGTTATGTCGGCAGTATTTATTCCAGTTTCATTTATCAGTGGATCTGCGGGAGTTTTCTACAAGCAGTTTGGAATAACTTTAGCTGTTGCAATCGTATTATCAGCTATTAATGCCTTGACACTTTCCCCCGCTTTATGTGCCATTTTCTTAAAAGAACACGATAAAAGTGCTAAGAAAAAAGGTTTTGCAGAGCGCTTTTTTACTGCATTTAATGTTGGATTTGAAACCACAACCGCTAAATATAAAAGATCTGTTGAGTTTTTTATAAAACGAAAATGGTTGGCATTTTTAGGAATTGCCATCTTTGCAGGGATTTTTATCTTATTATTAAATATTACTCCAAAGGCTTTTGTTCCGGGTGAAGATACAGGTGCTATTCTTTCAGATATTTCGCTTCCGCCAGGAACTTCATTAGAAAGAACAGAAGAGGTTTTATTACAAATTGAAAATAAAGTTAAAGACATTCCTGAAATAAAAGAAGTGCTTCGTATTTCAGGTCGTAGTTTACTAAGTGGTACCGGTAGCAACTACGGAATGGTAATCGTGAAATTGAAAACTTGGGCAGAACGTAAAGAAACGAATCAAGAAATAAATGCAGTTGTACAGGAATTATTCAAGCGAACAGCTTCGGTAAAAGATGCAAAAGTACTTTATTTTGCTCGTCCTACACTTGTTGGTTTTGGTTTTACCAATGGTTTTGAATTTCAATTACAAGATCAAAAAGGAGGGACAATCACGGAGTTGAGTGAAGTAAATAATAAATTTTTGGCAGCTTTAAACAGCCGTCCTGAAATCAAATATGCGACTACTTCTTTTTCTCCAAATTATCCGCAGTATCGAATTGATTTGAATGTTGCTTCCATAAAAAAATCAGGTTTAACAGTTACTGATGTTTTAGGAACGATGCAAGGATATTATGGTGGCGTTTATGCTTCTAATTTTAACAAATTTGGAAAACAATTTCGTGTGGTTTACCAATCTGAACCTGAATTTAGAAGTAATCCCGAATCATTAAATCAAGTATTGGTCAGAAATAAAAATGGTCAAATGGCGCCTATTTCCCAATTTGTGACGTTAGTAAAAGTATTTGGCCCTCAAGCAATAGAGCGTTTCAATTTGTTTACTTCTGTAAAAATCACAGGTGCTCCAAACGTAGGTTTCAGTTCTGGTGATGCCATCAAAGCAGTTGAGGAAGTGGCAAGTCAAACTTTACCTATTGGTTATGGCTATGAGTTTTCAGGAATGACCCGTGAAGAAATAAGTGCAGGCGGTCAAACCTTGTATATTTTCCTATTGTGTTTGGTATTTGTATATTTCTTATTAGCCGCTCAATACGAGAGTTATATGTTGCCTTTTGCCGTATTAATTTCATTGCCAATTGGTTTAGCAGGAGCGTACTTATTTGCTTATTTATTCGACGTGAGTAATAATATTTACTTACAAATAACACTTATTATGCTTATTGGATTACTCGCTAAGAACGCCATTTTAATTGTCGAGTTTTCTGTAGATTCCAGAAAAAAAGGAATGAGTATTACGCAAGCTGCTATTCATGGTGCAGTCGCGCGTTTGCGTCCAATATTGATGACATCATTTGCATTTATCTTTGGATTATTGCCTTTAATGTTAGCTAAAGGAGCTGGAGCTATTGGAAACAATGCTATTGGAACTGGAGCTATTGGTGGAATGTTAATAGGAACTATTTTTGGTGTTTTTGTAATACCAGTTCTTTTTATTGTCTTTCAAACCTTACAGGAAAAAATTTCTACAAAACCACTTCCTATAGAAAATCAGGATTCAGATGTCGCACTTTTAAACAAAGAAAATGAAGAATAAGTTAACTAAAATAGCAGTACTTGTTGTAACCGCAACTGTAATGCAATCGTGCTTTGTTGCCAAAGAATACGAACGACCGGAATTAAAAACGGAAAATTTATACCGAAACGAAATTGTTTCAAACGATACTGTTTCACTTGCAAATGTTGCTTGGGAAAACGTTTTCACGGATCCGCTTTTGCAGGGATATATCAAGAAAGGATTAGAAAATAATTTGGATATCAAAATTGCCATGCAAAATATTGCAGCGGCAGAAGCATCGATGAAGCAAGGAAAAGCAGGGTACTTCCCTACTCTTTCTGCCGGTGCCGACTGGACGCATCAGGAACTTTCTAGGAATAGTCAGTTTGGTGCATTGTTGCAAGACAGAAGTACCAATCAATATCAGTTAACAGGAAATCTTTCATGGGAAGCTGATATTTGGGGAAAAATAAGAAGCAACAAGCGTGCTGCAAATGCTGTATATCTGCAAACAACTGCTGCCAATCAAGCCGTAAAAACGCAGTTGATTGCTAACATTGCCGCTACTTATTATCAATTGCTTTCGGTTGATGCGCAAATAAAATTAGCGGAGAAAACATTGGTAAACAGAGATAAAAGTGTTGAAACTATTGTAGCATTGAAAAAAGCGGGAAATGTAACTGAAGTTGGCGTTAAGCAAACAGAAGCTCAGAAATATGCTACCCAAATCATCATTGCCGATTTAAAGAATAGCATTATTATTCTTGAAAACACCATAAGTATTCTTATGGGTCAAGGTCCTACCAAAGTTGAAAGAAGCACATTCGAGTCTCAATCCATGCAACCTACAATTACACTTGGGGTTCCTGCAACTTTGCTGCGAAACAGACCTGACGTAATTGCAGCTGAATACAATTTAATTTCAAACTTTGAACAGACTAATGTTGCCAAAAGTAATTTTTATCCAACATTGAAAGTTACTGCAACTGGTGGACTTCAGAGTATCGATTTGAAAGAATGGTTCAGTGCCAATTCAATTTTCGCCAATGTGATTACCGGATTGACGCAACCCATTTTCAATCAACGCCAAATTAAAACGAAGTTTGAAATTGCTAAAGCCAATCAGGAAAAAGCCTATCTTCAATTTGAACAGTCATTATTGACTGCTGGAAAAGAAGTTTCGGATGCTTTGGCACAATACAATAATGAGACGTATAAACTTACGGTTAGAGAAAAACAAGTCGATGCGTTGAATAAAGCCACCGATTATTCGGATGAATTATTGACATATGGTTTAGCCAATTATTTAGAAGTTTTGACCGTAAAAGACAATGCTTTGAATGCTGAACTAAGCTTGATAGACAATAAATTCCAACAATACAAAGCGATAATTCAATTGTACAGAGCCCTTGGTGGCGGCTGGCAGTAATCAAATTGCTTGACTAAATAGTATTGATTCCTGTTTGTTCAAAACCACTGCTCTTTGTACCGGCAGTGGTTTTGTCTTTTAAATTATAATTGTATTGAATGGTATTATTGACGTTCTCAGTGAAAGATTACGTTATAAAAAAACACAAAACCAAAGCAAATAAGAGTCAAAAATACAAATCCAAAGAATATACTTTTTTGAGACTCAATTACTGGTTTGTTGTCTTTGTACAAACTCATTACCACTCCATTTAGTCCATAACCCAAAATAAATTTACACGTTACTTCTTGATCATTTTCAATCATTTTAAAATGATGTGTTGCTCCGGTTATCGAACTTTTCTCCGAAACTACTTTACCGTTTAGTACTATTGTTTCTCTTCCGATAAAAGAATTAAAAACTTCAATTTTATTGTCTCCAAGATTGATTGTGGTAAATTTCATAGTGTAGTTTTTGTTGAATTTTATTAATCGGTTGCTAAAATAGCGTAACCGTAATTATCGGACCAGCCAGATGACAATGGCAATAATTCTCGGGTGTGTGCTTCTCTTGTCATTCCAGTTTTTTCTAAAACATGTATGGAACCAATATTTCCCACGGCACAACCCGCTTCAATCCGATGCAGATTCAGTTCATTGAAACCAAAACGGAGAATTTCTTTTAAAGATTCTGTAGCGAAGCCTTTGTTCCAATGGTCTTTGTGGAATTTAAACCAAACTTCAGCATTTTTATATTTCACTTTCCCCAAATTGATTCCAATTAATCCAATAATTTGGTTTCCTGTACTGAATTCGACCGCAAAAGTAAAATGGGTCGTAAGTGCTTTATTGTTTTCGAAAATCCACTTTTCTAAAAGCAGTTTTGTTTCTTCACTATTTTCCGGAATTCCTAACGTATTGAATTCATCTGTTTCTTTCAAAGAATGCAATTCATGAATATAATCCAAATCCAATAGCGTAATTGGTCTTAAAATCAATCGTTCTGTTTTGAGAAATAGGATGTTCATTTTTTGTTCTTTATAATACTAAAACAACTTATATATTCTGTGAATAGGAATCATCACACCTTGCTTTAAAATAACATTTTTGTCTGTAACAGCCCAAACCGTAGTATCTACAACTTTTTTGGATTCGCTGTCTTCAAAGAATATTTTAATTTTTGAATGCTCTAAATTACCCAATGATAGGGCTCTGTTGATTTCACCGGTTCTGGTTTTTATTTCGTCCACATCGTTTAGAACATCTGTTTTGGGAAATTTAAGAAGCGCAATGTCTTCTTTATCAATGAGTTTAAAATCTTCTGTCATAATAATAAAAATTTAATTAATAATAAATTGCAGTACTGTGGCAATACAAAAACTTGACCAATTTTATTCGCCATAATACTACATTACAAAAATAAAATCTCTACGATTTGTTACTGCCAATTTTATATTAATTTTTCTCTGCGTAATGTCTTATTTTCTTAATGTTGTCAGGGTTATTGTTTCAAAAAGTAAAACCCAAATTTTATTAATTCCTATTTTTTCGAGGCTCAATAAATTCCCTGTTTTTTTTACTAAGTAATTCTTAAAGAAATTAATTTACTGTATTTAAAAAATCAGAATTTCAGCAACGAAATTTATTGATTATAACATAATTGATTAACAGCTTTTTAGAAATACCGAAGCAATACATTGGACTATCTTTTTTTGATGATTCTATCGTTTTCAAAAGTCTCTTGATATTCTAATTGATCATTTTGTCATACTGATTAAAAGAACCACTCGCTTTCCATCAGTCCATTGATAAAAGTGCCTTTTACTTTTACTTTTCCGTGCGCATCGGATACAAAATTCTCAAAGCGTTAAAAATAGCTTGATGTGTTATCGTGGCGTGGTCTTCTTGTGGCAAATAGTCAAAGTTTACTGTAATCGTTTTCGATTTTGTACTTTTTAATTTTTCTGTTAATAGATTTGCATCTACTTCCATAACATGCGGAATCTCAGTTGGTGCAAGTCCTTCTTTACCAACTCCTACGTAAATATCAATTTTTTTATTGAAGTTTTCTTGATAAATAACTGAATTTTGACGCAATAAAGAGCCATTGTCCCACCACAAACTGGGACTCATGATGATATATTTATTAAATAAATTGGGTTTTTGAAGTAAAATCTCGGTGGCCAAAAGTCCGCCTAATGATTGTCCAATAATAGTTTTTGAATCATTTGTTTTGTATTTCCTTTCAATATAGGGCTGTAATTCCTTTTCTAAAAATGAAATAAAATTTGCCGATTTCCCCGCAGTTGCATATCTTTTTTGGTCCGCTTCGATGGTGGTTTGATATGTAAAATCTCTTTTACGATCCACATTTGCAATTCCTACTACAATTGATTTTGGAACTCTATTGATCCATGAAAAACTGTTGAATTGAAAAAGTCCAACAACGTGAATAAAATCTTCGTCTGCGGAACCATCCAATAAATAGATTACCGGATAAGTGATGGAATCATTTTGTTGATATCCTTCGGGTAAATAAATGTTTAGTATTCTTTTTTCGGATAATATTTTTGAATGTATTTCTTCGATGCTTCCCAGAACAAAAGGTTTACTATTCTCTTTTGGATTGTTATTTTGAGAACTTGAAACTGCTGTAAAAAAGAGTACTATTAAAATCAGTATTGGTTTCATCATTTTGTTTTTCTTGGAATATTTTAAAAATGAATGTGTGACATTCTTTTATATTGTTCGTTTTTTTAAATTCTAAGCAATTTGTTTGTGGTCAAGAGTGGGACGATCACGTTTGCAGGAATAGATCATCACTACACACAAACAAAACCAGTACTTTATAAGATTGAATCGGTCGCTTTTTTATTAGTTTTCAGGTAATTTAAATTTATTAATATTGTTCATTGTCTCAAATATATTTGAGTCTTTAATTGTTTCAGAAAATCTTCTTATTGTTTCTTGTAGTCTTTGTTGGGTCAAGATAAAATTATCATTAATTACAATTTTTTCTTCTTCAATCATCTCTTTTGTAACAGGTATTTTAACTAGCTGAAATGCTTTAGAAAGCTTGTCAGTTAATATTAGTTTACGCTTTTGACTTATTCTTTGTTTGAACTCTTGCCTAAGCCAATCATTTAGATATGATTCCGATTCACTAATTGTACCAAAATCTGTGTCTCTTGTAACAATTATTATGTGTTTTCCAGTGAGTTCTGCACATTTAATTATCCATTCCCAATTGACAGCGTCCCCAATTGAATTATCATCTTTTTTTCTAGGCGGATAACCTAATAAAAAACGTTTTTTTGCTAGATTTCTAATAGTAAATCTTAATTTATTTTCTCTGTCAAGATTTATAATCGATTTGTTGGAAAAAACTTTTTGGAGACATTTAAAGACTTGATCATTCTGATTTGGATTTTTTAATATTCTCTCTATTTGCAATTTTAATTTTCTTTGCTGGTCATCAATATCTTGTTTTGCTTTTTTCATCATTTTTAAAGCTTGACTATCTGATAAAATGGCCGGAACACTTAAATTAATATTCCCTTTTTTTGTTACCTCCGTTATTGACTCTAATATTGCGCTTTGACGATTTTTTTTAAATTCCATTTCTACTTGACTGGAGGTAATAATAATGTCTTTGTGTTTGACAATTTCCTCTAAATACTTCATTGAAACATCTGTTCTCCTAATTCTATAAAAATCAAGAAAAATATTTGTATCAATAAAAATTAGTGCATCTAGCTTCTCAATTTTTTTTGCCATAGTTTTTATTTTATAATTACAAACAATATTCTCCCATCTTTGCTCTGGCTTTGGGATTAATTGGAATTTAATTTTTAGTTGATAACTCATAATTCCAATAAAGTTCACCTTCAAATTTGAAACTTAATCTATCCATATTTTAGCTCATTCAAACAAATAACAGAATATTGTTATTTCCAAATATATAATAAATTCATTACAAATAATATAATCAGGTTTTATATTGCTAAAAAACTCTACCTCCCAAACGTACTTATAAACTCCCAATCATTCTCGCAAGTGCGTGAGGGATGGAAGCGGCATCCTTTCCTTTTTTCTTTAAAAAGGAAAGATACAGCGTACAGCCCGACCCGCACGGAGTTTACGGAGGAAGGGGCACGCCCAAAAGCAAACCTAAAACAAAATGAAAGCGAAATCTAATTTTATAAAATGCAGCGTAAGTGTGTTAAAAAATTATCATAATATTAGCAGGTAGCCGTTGCAAAAAAATGTAATTTGGCACTTTAATTTAGTACGTTAGAACTCTTGTTGATACAATTATGGATAAAATAAAAATACTTTGGGTTGATGATGAAATCGACCTTTTGAAACCACATATACTATTTCTGGAAAAGAAAAATTACGAGGTAACAACCTGTAACAACGGACTTGACGCTATTGGGATTTTTGAGGAAAATAATTTTGATATTGTTTTTTTGGATGAAAATATGCCCGGAATGAGCGGCTTGGAAACGCTATCAGAAATGAAGGAGAAAAAATCTTCGGTTCCCATGATTATGATTACGAAAAGCGAGGAAGAATACATTATGGAGGAAGCCATAGGTTCTAAAATTGCCGATTATTTAATCAAACCTGTGAATCCGAACCAGATTTTGTTGAGTTTAAAGAAAAATCTGGATCATTCCCGATTGATTTCGCAAAAAACAACGCTGGATTACCAGAAGGAATTTAGAAAAATCACCATGGAAATGGCGATGGTGAATTCCTATGAAGACTGGATTGAGTTGTACAAGAAATTGATTTTTTGGGAATTGGAATTGGAAAATATCGATGATCAGAGCATGATTGAAATTTTGGAATCCCAAAAAACAGAAGCCAATTCGCAATTTGGAAAATTCATTGAGCGCAATTACGAGGATTGGTTTGCTCCAAAAGCTGATAAACCGGTTCAATCACACACGTTATTCAAAGAATTAGTACTTCCTGAACTCAAGAAAAAAGATAAGCCCATTTTGTTTGTCGTGATTGACAACCTGCGTTACGACCAGTGGAAAACCTTTGAAAGTGTAGTGGGAAATTACTACAAGCTAGAAAAAGAAGTGCCTTACTACTCTATTCTTCCTACGGCGACACAATATGCGAGAAACGCGATTTTCTCTGGTTTAACGCCATTGGAAATGGAAAAACAGTTTCCGCAATACTGGAAAAATGACCCTGAAGAAGGCGGAAAAAACCTTTTTGAAGCAGAATTTTTGACGGCGCAATTGAAACGATTGGGCTTGAATATCAAGGAAGATTATTTTAAAATTACCAGTCTTGCCGGCGGAAAAAAATTATCCGAAAGCTTCAAAGCCTTGAAAGATAATGATTTAGTTACCGTGGTATACAACTTTGTAGATATGCTTTCGCATGCCAAAACGGAGATGGATGTGGTAAAAGAACTGGCCTCAGATGATAAAGCGTATCGCTCGCTGACGTTGAGCTGGTTTAAGAATTCCCCACTTTTAGAAATTATTCAACAGGCCCAAAAAATGGGTTTCAAATTGATTTTGACTACCGATCACGGGACGATAAACGTAAAAAATCCATCGAAAGTGGTGGGTGACAAAAACACTAGTTTGAATTTACGTTATAAAACAGGGCGCAGTTTGACCTACGAACACAAAGATGTTTATGCTGTGAAAGAACCAAAAAATATTGGTTTGCCTACCATAAATATGAGTAGTTCTTATATTTTTGCAAAAAATGATTTGTTCTTGGCCTATGTCAACAATTACAATCATTATGTAAGTTATTACAAAAACACGTATCAGCACGGAGGAATTTCATTGGAAGAAATGATTATTCCGTTTTTAGTTTTTACTCCCAAATAAAAAAGTAGTCAGACTCAGTTTTCAGCTTACGGCAAGAACCTTAAACTTTAAACTTTAAACAATTTTATAAGAATGAATATCATTTTTTCTATAGACCAGCTCGAAGAAGTGGCGCAGCAAATTATTGCCAATAACCGCAAAAAAGTGATTCTTTTTCACGGAGAAATGGGGGTTGGAAAAACAACTTTGATCAAGCAATTGTGTAAAACACTTGGCGTAACCGGAGCAACGAGCAGTCCAACCTTTTCATTAGTTAATGAATATGAAGCTAATGACAATCAGCTGGTTTACCATTTTGATTTTTATCGATTAAACAAAGAGGAAGAAGCTTTGGATATGGGTGTTGATGATTATTTGTATTCCGGTAATTGGTGCTTTATAGAATGGGCAGAGAAGATTCCAAATTTGATTCCCGAAGTACATTCGGTTATCACTATTTCGCTGCTCGCTGATGGAAAACGTTCTTTAACTTTAAGCTGAAAGTAAACATGAGTGTAGACAATACTATTGAAATTATACCTTTTTCTCCGACATACAAAGAAGCTATAAAAACATTAAATCTGGAATGGTTGCAAAAACATTTTAGGGTTGAACCCAAAGATGAACTTGTGCTTTCGGATCCGCAAGGTCAGATAATAGACAAAGGTGGAATGATTTTTTATGCAAAATATAAAGATAAAATCGTAGGAACAGTTTCCTTAATAAAAATTGACGATACGACTTTCGAACTGAGTAAAATGGCAGTTACAGATGGTGTACAAGGATTAGGAATTGGCAAGAAACTAATGTTGCATTGTCTTGCTGTTGCTGAAGCAAAAGGAATGGAGAAAGTGATTTTATATTCTAACCGGAAATTACTGTCGGCTATTCATTTGTATGAAAAATTTGGTTTCGTAGAAGTACCATTGGAAGATGGTGTTTATGAACGAGCCGATATAAAAATGGAAAGAATCATTCGCTGAGATTCTGTTACATTCCAAATGAATTTAACACGATTGAATTTGTACTGTTTATAAAACTTTTTACGTAAATTGTACCCTTAATTTAACAACATCAATGTCAATAACTATAACGCCATTCACAAAACAACAGCTTTTGCCCCAAGAGGAAAAACTGGAAATTGCAAGACAAAAAAGCGAACTTTTTATTGGGATTCCAAAAGAAACGAGTTATCAGGAACGCCGAATTTGTCTTACCCCAGATGCTGTTAACTCGCTTACCTATCATGGCCATCGCGTTATGATTGAAGCGGGAGCGGGATTGAGTTCGAGTTATACCGACAAAGAATATTCTGATGCAGGTGCCGAAATTACTAATGACACCAAAAAAGTATTCAGTTGCCCCATGATTTTGAAAGTGGAACCAGCCACGCTTGCCGAAATTGAAATGATGAACCCGCAAACAATTCTGCTGTCCGCCATTCAATTGAAAACCCGAAAGAAAACATATTTTGAGGCGTTAACGAAAAAGAAAATTACCGCACTAGCTTTTGAATACATCAAGGACGAAGACGGAACGTATCCTGCGGTGAAATCCTTGAGCGAAATTGCCGGAACAGCATCCATTCTTATCGCTGCTGAGTTGATGATTACCAACGAATTTGGAAAAGGATTATTATTCGGGAACATTACCGGCGTCCCTCCTACTGATGTGGTTATTTTGGGCGCAGGAACCGTTGGAGAATTTGCCGCTAAAACCGCTATAGGATTAGGCGCCAGTGTCAAAGTTTTTGATAATTCTATTACCAAATTGCGTCGTTTGCAAAATAATTTAAACCAGCGTATTTTCACTTCCACGATACAACCAAAAGCGTTACTAAAAGCGTTAAGACGTTGTGATGTAGCCATTGGCGCCATGCGAGGCAAAGAACGTTGTCCCGTTATCGTTACGGAAACTATGGTAGAGCACATGAAAAATGGAGCTGTAATTGTGGATGTAAGTATTGATACCGGCGGTTGTTTTGAGACTTCAGAAGTGACTTCACATGAGAAACCAACGTTTATCAAAAACAATGTTTTGCATTATTGCGTGCCTAATATACCTTCCCGATATTCTAAAACGGCATCACTTTCTATAAGCAACATAATTTCCCCTTACCTGATGAAAATAGCAGAAGATGGCGGCATCGAAAGTGCTATTCGTTGTGATAAAGGGTTGAAAAATGGCGTTTATATGTACCACGGAATCCTCACTAATACTTCCATAGGCGAATGGTTTGATTTGCCTTATAACGACATCAATTTAATTGTTTTTTAAGAAAACTTTCTTCTACCTTTGCCAAAAATTTAATTCATGAAGTTTATACATCGTTTTGCCTATTATCTAGTAGGTTTAGTAATAGGACTGTTTTTTGTAGCATTAGTTTTCAGTGGTAAAGACACTCGCTGTAATTATTTTCCAAATGCAAGAGTTTTAAATGATTTGAGAAACAAACCGTTTTATTATTCGGATAAAGCTTCAATGATTTTGGCTGAAAAATGGATTGACACTGCCGATATAAAAAATACATTGCAATTTGGTGACGTAGATTTTGACCAAAGTAATAAAGAACTTAAAAAAGGAAAGCTATACATCATAGAAGGTAAAACAATCAAAAACCAAGAGGTAACTTTGAAAGTCATTAATTACGCTGACAAAGCTATTTTAGAGGATATTATAAAAAAATAATTACTCTTTTATTCTTATAAAAGTAAATTTTAAAAAACAGTACCCTTAAAATCAAACCATTAAGATATTTAGAAAATTAAGTATTATAGCCTTAATTAAACTTAATTTCTTAATGGTTCAGAAAAAGGTAATTTGAAAATAGTTTAAAAAACTACAACCACTTTATAGGTTCTAAATTATTACTTTTCAAATATGCATTCGTCTTACTAAAATGCTTGTTCCCAAACCATTTTCCTTGATTGGCGCTCATTGGCGAAGGATGCCCGGATTCTAAAACCAAATGTTTTGTTCGGTCTATTTTGAGTCCTTTTTTATGGGCAAAATTCCCCCAAAGCAAGAAAACAACATGCTCTTTTTCTTCCGAAATTTTCTGAATTAAAGCATCGGTAAAAAGATTCCATTTTAAGTGTTTATGACTATTCGCATTGTCTTCTCTCACGGTCAGCGAGGCATTCAACAACAAAACGCCCTGCTTTGCCCAAGCTTCTAAATTACCGGAAGTAGGCATGAAAATAGTTTCCAAATCTTCACTCATTTCCCTGAAAATATTGCGTAACGAAGGCGGAATTCGAACACCATCATTAACAGAGAAACACAAACCATTGGCTTCGTCCTTGCCATGATATGGATCTTGACCAATGATAACCACTTTTACATCTTTGAAACTGCAATAATTAAACGCAGCAAAAATCAATTCTTTCGGGGGATAACACGTATGATTTTTATATTCTTCATCAACCGTTTCCATTAATTCTTGAAAATAGGGTTTCTGGATTTCATCTGATAAAATGGATTGCCAAGTGGGATTGAGATTGATCTGCATAGTTAAATATTAGAAAGCAAAGATACAGAGAGAATATTTTTTTTGAATCATAAAAAGGATAATAAACATTCATTAATTCTTTGTGAAAGTCTGTTAAATAGTCTTAACTATTAGCTATTTTTGTGTTGAAAAGAATTATACGATAAATGATATCCATCACTGAAAAAACATTACAAGATTTACAATTTCCAACGGTTCTCGAAACCATTTCGACCATTTGTAATACTGACATTGGAAAACAAAAAGCATTAGAAATAACCCCTTTTAAAGACAAGGAAACATTGATGCAAGCATTAATGCAAACCTCAGAATATGTTTCGTCTTTCCAAAATAACAATGCGATTCCCAATCATGGTTTTGATGCTATCACGCATGAAATAAAATTTCTGGCCATTGAAGACAGTTTCTTAGAAGTAGGCAGCTTTAGAAAAATAGCTACCATTTCTTCAACAGTAAATTTCCTATTGAGTTTTTTGAGAAAATTCGAAGATTATTATCCAAATATAAACGCAAGAGCAAACCAAGTCGAACTGACCAAAGAAATCATCACGATGGTGGACGAAGTAGTCGATAAATATGGTGAAATTAAAGACAATGCATCCCCAGATTTATTGAACATCCGTCGCAGTATGAATGCTGTTCGCGGAAAAGTCAATCAAAGTTTTGGCACAGCATTGACACAATACAATGCTTTAGGCTATTTAGACGATATCAAAGAAAGTTTTGTTCAAAATCGACGCGTTTTAGCAGTTTTAGCGATGTATCGCCGTAAAGTAAAAGGATCCATTCTGGGCAGTTCCAAAACAGGAAGTATTGCTTATATTGAACCCGAAGCTACTTTACAATATTCCCGTGAATTGAGTAATCTTGAATACGAAGAGAAAGAAGAAATTACCCGAATTTTAAAACAGTTATCTAATTATATTCGCCCATATTTACCGCTTTTAATCAAATACCAGGATTTTCTTAGTGATATTGATGTAATTGCTGCGAAAGCAAAATATGCCAATAAAATCAATGGAATTTTACCAACAATTACAGAGGAACGCCGCCTTTATTTTAGAGATGCTTTCCATCCAATTCTGTATTTGAACAACAAACAGAAAAACGAAATTACGCATCCGCAAACTATTGAATTAAGTCAGGAAAGTAGAATCATAGTGATTTCAGGGCCTAATGCGGGAGGGAAAACTATTTCGTTAAAAACCGTAGGACTACTGCAATTAATGCTGCAATCCGGAATGTTGATTCCAGTGCACGAACGCAGTGAAACGTTTTTATTCGATAGAATTTTAACAGATATTGGTGATAATCAATCTATTGAAAATCATCTAAGTACATACAGTTATCGATTAAAGAACATGAACTACTTTCTAAAGAAGTGCAATAGAAAAACCATGTTTCTTATTGATGAATTTGGTACTGGTTCTGATCCAGAATTAGGAGGCGCTTTAGCCGAAATTTTCTTAGAAGAATTCTATCATAGAGAAGCTTTCGGGATTATTACAACGCATTATTCAAACCTAAAAATTCTGGCGAACGAATTGCCTTTTACCACCAATGCCAACATGCTTTTTGATGAAAAAACATTAGAGCCATTGTACAAATTAGTTTTAGGTCAAGCAGGAAGTTCCTTTACGTTTGAAGTAGCTTTGAAAAACGGAATTCCTTTCAGCTTAATCAATCGGGCGAAAAAGAAAATTGAAGTTGGAAAAGTGCGTTTCGATAAAACGATTGCTACCCTTCAGAAAGAACGCTCGAAAATGGAGAAAACTTCGCAAACGCTGAAAGAAGAAGAAACAAAAGCGCGTGAAGAAGGCAAGAAAATGGAAACCATTAATGTAAAAATCAAACAGAAACTGGAAAGCTATCAAGAATTGTACGACAGCAACCAGAAAACCATTTATATTGGCCAAAAAATTGAAGACATTTCGGAGAAATATTTCAACAATAAAAATAAGAAAGAACTGCTTGGTGAATTTTTGAAAATCATTGAAATTGAAAATTCAAAGCGTAAGAAAGCCACAACCAAAGAGACAAAAGCGCTGATTGAAAAGAAAAAAGAAGTCATTCAAGAAGTTACGGTGCAGGTTGAAGAGATCAGAAAAGAAAAGAAAGAGAAGAAATTGAAAGTCGTGATTGAAAAACCAAAACCAATCCTAAAAGTAGGTGATCGCGTGCGAATGTTTGATGGAAAAGCAGTAGGAACGATTGATTCTATTGAAAAAAACAAAGTAACAGTGAACTACGGAGTATTTACTTCAAAAGTCAGTCTAGAAGCGCTGGAATTTGTGGAAGCCGGGAAGAAGTAAACAGTATACCATTTATGCAAGTCATTGCGAGGAACGAAGCAAACCCACTAACAAGAGTGACTTTTGCTAATCATTGAAACAGATATACGAAATGCGATTGCTTCGTTCCTCGCAATGAAATAACAAAACAAGAAAATGCTCAATATTCCTAAAGACAAAAAAATAATTCTCTTTGATGGCGTTTGCAATCTGTGTGATTCGGCGGTGCAAACGATTATTAAGCATGATACTAAAGATGTTTTCCGGTTTGTAGCCTTACAATCTGATTTAGGTCAAAAAATAATCAAACACTTGGGAATTGACACTCAAAAAACAGATAGTATTATTTTGTATCAGCCTGGTTTTGCTTACTATTATAAATCCGAAGCTGCCTTAGAAATTGCTAAACATTTGGGAGGAATATTTTATTTTGCTTCACTATTTTCAATATTACCCACTTCTTTCAGTAACTATATTTATGATTATATTGCTAAGAACCGGTACAAATGGTATGGGAAAAAGGAAGCTTGCTTAATTCCCACAAAAGAGCTACAAGCTAAATTTTTAGATTAAACACCCAATCATGATAATTATCATGCCTTTTATTTTGCAAGAATAATATATTTGAAAAATCTTAAAAATAAATGGATCATGAAAGACACCACTCTTTTTTCTTGGGACAACGGAACCTTTATAATGGTTGTCGTTTTCGGATTAGTCATCGTAGGAATTATTTCGGCAGTTTTCATTATGATGAATTCTGACAGAAAAAAATAACAGCATAAAAAAGAGGATGCCCTTTTGGACATCCTCTTACTGCTATTATCTAAAATTAGAATGAATTAACTTCTAATTAATTTTCTGTATTTCAATCGTTTTGGCGTTAAATCACCACCCAAACGTTTTTTCTTGTTTTCTTCGTATTCAGAAAAACCACCTTCAAAACAATACACTTCAGAGTTACCTTCAAAAGCTAGAATGTGTGTACAAATTCTGTCTAAGAACCATCTGTCGTGAGAAATAACTACCGCACAACCGGCAAAACTCTCCAAACCTTCTTCTAATGCTCGAAGTGTATTGATATCCAAATCATTCGTAGGCTCATCTAGTAAAAGTACGTTTCCTTCTTCTTTCAAAGTCATCGCAAGGTGCAAACGGTTACGTTCTCCACCGGAAAGCATAGACACTTTCTTGTTTTGTTCCCCACCACCAAAATTAAATCGTGATAAATAAGCTCTTGAATTTACTTGTTTTCCGCCCATCATAATCAATTCCTGACCGTCAGCAAAGTTTTCCCAAATTGATTTATTAGGATCTATGTTTGAGTGTGCTTGATCTACATAAGCGATTTTTACAGTATCTCCTATTGAGAACTCTCCTGAATCTGGCTTTTCTTCACCCATTATCATCTTGAAAATGGTTGATTTACCAGCTCCGTTTGGTCCTATAATCCCAACAATTCCAGCTTGTGGCAACGTAAAATTTAAATTATCATACAGTAATTTATCTCCAAAAGCTTTAGCAACATTTTTGGCTTCAATTACATTCGTCCCTAAACGTGGACCATTTGGAATGTAAATTTCCAGATTTTCATCCAATTGTTTTTGGTCTTCATTCAATAATTTATCGTAGTTCTGCAAACGCGCTTTTTGTTTTGTTTGACGTCCTTTGGCACCTTGACGAACCCAGTCCAACTCGCGTTCTAAGTTTTTTCTGCGTTTCGAAGCTACTTTTTCTTCTAATGCCATACGGCTTGATTTTTGGTCCAACCAAGAAGAATAATTCCCTTTCCAAGGAATACCTTCACCTCTGTCTAATTCCAAAATCCAACCAGCAACATTATCCAAGAAATACCTGTCGTGCGTTACTGCAATTACAGTTCCTGCATATTGTGCTAAATGTTGTTCTAACCAAAGTACACTTTCTGCATCCAAGTGATTCGTAGGCTCATCCAAAAGCAATACATCAGGCTGTTGCAACAACAAACGACATAAAGCTACACGACGACGCTCACCACCGGATAAATTTTTGATTGGCGTGTCACCTTCCGGAGTACGCAAAGCATCCATGGCGATTTCCAGTTTGGTATCAATTTCCCAAGCTCCCAATGCATCAATTTTATCTTGCAAAAGCGCTTGACGATCCATCAATTGCTCCATTTTATCAGCATTTTCATAGACTTCAGGTAAACCAAAACTATCGTTGATTTTATTGAATTCATCTAAAACTGCCATCGTTTCAGCGACACCTTCTCTTACAATTTCAATAACCGTTTTACTATCATCTAAAATAGGTTCTTGTTCTAAATAACCTACTGTATAACCTGGTGCAAACACTACATCACCTTGATAGTTTTTATCAACACCGGCAATAATTTTTAATAAGGAAGATTTTCCAGAACCATTTAATCCCAAAATACCAATCTTAGCTCCGTAAAAGAAACTCAAATAGATGTTTTTAAGTACTGGTTTATCTGCTCCTTGATAGGTCTTGCTCAATTTTGACATTGAGAATATCACTTTTTTATCGTCTGCCATTTTTTATAGATTTTCTTATTATTATACTTTTAGATAATTAGTTTTTATCTAATTTTTTCAATTTTAAATTCGTAATTTTTGATTAACTAAAGTCTTCCCTTGAGTGAACTAAACACCCACGCATTAGCTAAAAAGCCAACACCTACTGCTGCGAAGCCCCATCCTGCTACATCATCATATCTAAAAGCACCTAATGCAATAAGCAATAAGCCCATGATTATCATTATCAGAGTGGCCCAACCCAGAATCGTATTTTTATTCATTGACATAATTTTGGAATTTATTTTAATGATCCAATTCCGAAGCCTCGGAACGGGAGTGCAAATATCGGAAATTTTTGCCCTTTAATTAAATATTTTATAAAGCATTTCTCGTAACAAATCAGATTGGGACATCGCATTTGCGCCAACTCCTTTACTTTTAACATCAATGTCTCTTAAAGCACCTACAATTTGACTGACCTTTTTCATTGGATAATTTTTCAAAGCCACATCATACTCTTTCAAAAAGAATGGATTTACTCCAATAACTGCTGCTACATTCTTGGGATTTTTGTCTTTCAAACCATGGTATTTCAATAATTGAATAAAGAAACTAAAAACCAGACTCGTCGTTACTACCATTGGATTATCTTTTGGATTTTGTGCAAAATTTTCAGCAATAGTATATGCTTTTAACTGGTTGCGTTCGCCAAGTGCTTTTCGCAATTCAAAAACATTGAAATCTTTGCTAAACCCTATGTTTTCCTCAATATCCTTTGGAGTTATCGTACTTCCAACTGGCAAAATAATTTGTAATTTTTCGAGTTCATTGTTTATTTTACTCAAATCTGTCCCAAGAAATTCCACCAACATGGCATTTGCTTTAGGCTCAATTAAATATTTTTTGCCTGACAAAACACGTTTGATCCAATCTCCTACTTGGTTCTCATATAGTTTTTTACTTTCGTAAACGACACCGTTTTTCGCTAATAACTTGGTTACTTTTTTGCGTTTATCCAATGTTTTGTATTTATAGCAAAAAACCAAAACGGTGGTGAGCATCGGATTGTCTGCGTAACTTTCGAGCTTATCTATAGTTCGGATTAAATCCTGAGCTTCTTTTACAATGACCACTTGCCGCTCTGCCATCATTGGATAACGCTTTGCAGTCGAAATAATATCTTCTATAGAAACGTCTCTTCCGTATAAAACCGTTTGATTGAAGCCTTTTTCCTCTTCGGATAAGACTTTTTCTTCAATATAATCTGATAGTTTATCAATATAATACGGTTCTTCGCCCATCAAAAAATAGATTGGTTTGATGTTACCGCTTTTTATATCATTTACAATTTTTAAAACCTCGTCCATTCCTTTTTGTTTTAAGTTTGAAGTTTAAAGATTGTTGCTTCGGATGAAACTTTAAACTTTAAATTTTAAACTTATTTAATACTTTTGCTTTATGCAAAAACTAAATTTTCAACTTTATAACTTTCGGTTCAAAAATAGCGAAAATAAAGTATCCATTTTTGATGAAATCAGGAAAAAATTTATCATTCTTACTCCCGAAGAATGGGTTCGTCAACATGTAGTTCAGTTTTTATTGGAAGAAAAAAAATATCCAAAATCATTGATTAATGTCGAGAAAGTTTTGAAAGTCAATGGCTTGCGCAAAAGATACGATGTCGTGGTTTTCAATCCCGATGGTTCTATTTTCATCTTAATTGAATGCAAAGCTCCAGAAATCAAAATTGCACAAGCTACTTTCGACCAAATTGCCCGTTATAACATGACGATGAAAGCCCAATTCCTAATGGTAACCAATGGATTGAATCATTACTTTTGCCAAATGGATTTTGAAAACGAGAAATATGCATTTCTAGAGAATCTGCCAAATTATAATAATTAGCTTACTTTAGACTTCTTGAAATTTTAAAATCTATAAAGTCTAAAATCTGAAAATATAAAAACAAAAATGAATATAGCTGTTGTCATACTAAATTGGAATGGAATTTTATTGCTTGAAAAGTTTCTTCCATCTGTAGTTAATTATTCTCCACAAGCTACAATTTATGTTGCTGATAATGCCTCTACAGATGATTCTATTTCCTACATCAAGGTTTTTTTTCCATCAGTACAAATTATAAAAAACGAAAGTAACCTTGGTTTTGCAAGTGGCTACAATGAAGCTTTAAAACATATTGATGCTGAAATATATGCATTAGTAAACTCGGATATCGAAGTGACCGAGAATTGGCTAAAACCTATTCTTGATACTTTCGAGAACGAACCAAAAACTGCTATTATTCAACCCAAAATATTAGATTATAAACGTAAAGAATACTTTGAATATGCTGGTGCTGCTGGTGGATTTATTGACGAATATGGTTATCCTTTTTGTCGGGGCCGTATTTTTGATACTTTAGAAAAAGATAACGGTCAATATGATGATACTCGTGAAATATTTTGGGCATCAGGAGCTTGTTTTTTTATCCGAAGTTCTGTTTATAAAACACTAAATGGTTTTGATGATGATTTTTTTGCGCATCAGGAAGAAATTGATTTGTGTTGGCGTGCCTTTAATAAAGGATATAAAATTAAATACAATTCTGGATCTGTAGTTTATCATGTAGGTGGCGCCACTTTACAGCAAGGCCATCCAATGAAGACCTACTTAAATTTTAGAAACTCTTTATTAATGCTGACCAAAAATCTTCCGAAAGAGCAACTTTACAGGATACTATTAGGCAGAATGCTTTTAGATGGAATTGCAGGAATTCAGTTTTTAACACAAGGAAAGTTCAAGCATTTTTGGGCAATATTGAAAGCACATGGGTCTTTTTATACACTTTTTTCTGATAATTATAAAAAAAGAAATGAATTTCAAGAATCAGCATACTATACCGTCAAAAGTATCGTTTACATATACTTCATCAGAAAATTAAAAGCTTTTAACGATTTATTTGGAATCAAATAAATTTTAAAAGCTAAATTTGTCTTTAACCTTTAATCTAAATTTAAACAATTTATGAAAAGAATCGTAATTGCCTTATCAGTAATGGCCCTTTTAACTTCATGTGTTTCTAAAAAGAAATACACTGAATTAGAAGCTCGAAACAAAGAAACTCAAGATTTACTAAATACAGCTACTGTAAAATTAAACACTTGTTTAGAAGAAAAAGCAGGTCTTGCAGCAACAGCAGCTACTTTAAAAGAGCAAAATCAGGGTTTAATCAGTGTTTCGAAAGACATGACTGTATTGTCAACTAAGGGTGCTCAAAACATTGAAAAAGCTTTAGAATCTATCAAAGAGAAAGATTTAAAAATAAGCAGAATGCAGGATGCTTTAACTAAAAAAGACAGTGTGACACTTGCATTAGTAACTAGTTTAAAAAGTTCAGTAGGAATATCTGATCCGGATATCGAAATAAATGTTGAAAAAGGTGTTGTTTTTATCTCAATTGCTGATAAATTGTTATTCAAAAGCGGAAGCTACGAAGTAACAGACAGAGCTAAAATGGTTTTGGCGAAAGTTGCGAAAGTAGTGAATGACAAACCTGATTTTGAATGTATGGTTGAAGGACATACTGATAATGTTCCTTACAATGGTACAGGTGTTTTATTAGACAACTGGGATTTAAGTGTAAAACGTTCTACTTCTATCATTCGTGTATTAACGAATCAATTAGGTGTTAAACCAGAGCAATTAATTGCGGCAGGAAGAAGCTCTTACATTCCTTTAGTAGCAAATGATTCTGCTGAAAACAGATCTCGTAACAGAAGAACTCGTATTGTAGTTTTACCTAAAATCGATCAATTCTACGAAATGATTGAAAAAGAAATGAAAAAACAAAGACCATAATTTTTGTAAAATTTTTTATTAAAAGAGGTTGTCTAAAAAAGACAACCTCTTTTTTTTTATTGATAAACATGGTTGTGTAATTTCATTTTTATCATTCAATAAAAATCGTGAAGTTATATTATACACTAGAAAAGAATATTTAATCTTCTTAATTAGTAAATGATACTATCCATTAATTTATCTAAAATCATTCGATACATTGGAGTTGGAACACCATATTTCATACCCTCTTTTACTACAAACTCGGTTAAGGAATTCACTTCTATTTTATGACCTGCCAACAAATCCCTATGCATAGATGATGTGTTATCTTGTGGTGATTTTTCGAGTTTAATGATTGTTTGAACAATAATATCATTTGGCAACGCTAATCCTTTTGCCAGAGCTACAGCAGTAATTTCATTGAGAAGTGAAATGTAAATTGCTTTGTTATCCGGATTATTTAGAATCCCACCAATATTCTCATTCAAATAAGAAGTTACTGAAGCCAAAGCTGAAATAAATATAAATTTTTCCCAAACTGTTTCTTCTATATTTTCAACAAGATAACTTTCGACAGAAGCCTTTTCGAAAATAGATTGCAGTTCCTTTAATGAAGAAATTGAAGTGTTTTTAGACCCAAAAAATAACTTTTCATAATGCCCTATTTTCTTTATCACCCCAGGAGATTCAATCATAGAAACAATATAAACGCATCCTTGCAAAACATTATTTTCAGGAAACAAATTTAGTATGCGTTCTGTTGCATCAACGCCATTATATAAAGGTAAAATTATAGTTTTTGAAGTTATACAGTTTTTTATGGATTCAAAACTAGTTTCAATATCATAGGTTTTAGTTGCACAAATTAAGTAATCCAGTTTACCAATCTTTTCTGCATCATCCGAAAGCAATTTTGGAAAAACAATCATTTCACTTTCATCCAAAATGATTTTCAAACCATTTGCAGCAATGGCTTTTTTAGTTTTGCCCCGAGCAATAAAAATAATTTCGATTGCATCTGAGTCAGCATAAGCTTTGGCTAATAACCCACCAAAATAACCGCCTACTCCACCCAATCCTAAAATTCCAATTCTTGTTTTCATCGGTATAAAATTTATTTTTTAGTTGACCTTTATGTTATAGTTTTTTATCTATTGTTTTTACTAATCCAAACTTGTTGTTATTGGCGATTTTATAACTACTAAGTAAAAAGAAAACCATTAAGAAATTTAGAAAATTAAGCTTTGGAACTTAATGACACTTAATTTCTTAATGGTTTTCTTTTATTAGATTTCACAATCTTTATTTTATTAAATATTTTAATAAAAAAAATGCAGACCTATAAGCCGGATTCTGTCTCCAATAAATTAGAGCCTTATCATTTATCTAGATCCCGCATTACTGCGAGACTCAAGCTATCTACCCTTCAACAACGGACGAGAAGCCCTTAAATGCTGATATACTTGATATTTCACCGCATAGAGTTTACCTGGTTTCACTACAGCATTACCTGTACATACTTTCTGTTGCACTTGTCCTAATCTCGTCCGTAAAGACGGGACCGACGGGTGTTACCCGCTATGCTTCCCTCTGGTGTCCGGACTTTCCTCCCTCTTGATTGCTCAAAACGGCGATAAGGCGGTCTGCAGGGCAAATTTACACTATTTAATTCTTTTTTTTCATTTACTGTTGCTTACTTTAACAAGCCTTTTACAAACAATTCATAATAAAATAGTTACCTTTAATAAATAACTAAAAAATCTCTATTATGTCAAATATGTATCATTATGCCACCGTTTCTAAAGCCTTAGACGATTTGAATGAGATGGGGTTTACCTTTGATTTTAATCTTCATGAAGAAGATATTGTAAAAAATCCAAGCCATTATGAAATTCAACATATTTATCGTTACGAAGGAGACACCAATCCAGATGACGAAGCAACAGTTTATGGCATAAAATCAACTTCGGGTAAAAAAGGTGTGTTTGTAGCTGGATATGCAGCAAATTCAGATAATGGTGCCGCAAGAGTTTTAATCGATCTTAGCATCAAAGGAAGAGACAAGTAAATCCTTTTCTAAAAGAACTTAAATCAATTATTTTTTTAGAAGCTAATTCCAGCTATACGTTGTAATCTTATCCGCCGAACACCGGCGAATAAGGATTTTAAATACAAACGCAGTTCACTGAACTCCGATAAAATTATAGTACTGTGAAGTAATCTGGGCTAGAAAATTTGGAGAACAAAAACCATTCTGAAAATTATAAAATCTTTCAATCCTTAAATTTTTGCATCTTTAAATTAAAACCTATATTTGCTTTCGAATAAAATTTCTATGGAACAATTTGTTGTATCGGCCCGTAAATATCGTCCTCAAACATTTAAAGATGTTGTTGGACAAAAAGCCATTACCAATACTTTATTGAATGCCATAGAAAGCAATCACTTAGCTTCAGCATTGTTATTTACAGGACCTCGTGGTGTTGGAAAAACAACTTGTGCCCGTATTTTGGCTCGTAAAATTAATCAGCCAGGATATGATGATCCTAATGAAGATTTTGCCTTTAATGTTTTCGAATTAGATGCTGCTTCTAACAATTCTGTTGATGATATTAGGAATCTTATTGACCAAGTTAGGATCCCACCACAAACGGGACAATACAAAGTCTATATTATAGATGAGGTTCACATGTTATCATCGGCAGCTTTTAATGCTTTCTTGAAAACATTGGAAGAACCGCCAAAACATGCCATTTTTATTTTGGCAACGACCGAAAAACATAAAATTATTCCAACGATACTTTCTCGTTGTCAGATATTTGATTTCAAAAGAATTACCGTAAAAGATGCCAAAGAACATCTTGCCGAAGTAGCCACTAGCCAAGGCGTAGTTTTTGAAGATGACGCTTTGCACATTATAGCTCAAAAAGCGGATGGCGCCATGCGCGATGCTTTATCGATTTTTGACCGAGTAGTTTCTTTTTGTGGAAAAGATTTAACACGTCAGGCCGTTACAGAGAATTTGAATGTATTGGACTACGAAACGTATATCAATGTAACCGATTTAATCTTGGAAAACAAAATCCCAGATTTATTGATGGCTTTTAACGAAATTCTTGCCAAAGGTTTTGATGCACATCATTTTGTATCCGGATTAGCTTCACATTTTAGGGATTTATTGGTTTCTAAAACACCAGCAACTTTATCTTTATTAGAAGTTGGTGAACAAGCGCAACAAATGTATGGCGTGCAAGCACAAAAATGCAGTCAAGACTTTCTTTTAAAAGGAATCGAGATTGCAAATGATTGTGATTTAAAATACAAACTGAGCCAAAACCAACGACTTCTTGTTGAACTTTGCCTGATGCAACTTGCCTCTATCACTTATGATGGAGAAAAAAAAAAGTTGAGCAATATATAATTCCACCTACTTATTATAGAAAGAATGATTATTCAATAACCATTCAAACGAAAGTTGAAGATTCAAAACCTGCTATGCCAGTGGGAGAATCAGTTCCATCAAAAGAACCGGAAACTAAAACTGCTGTTCCATCAATTCCAGTTCCCAGTCCCGCAACAAAAAGTAGTATTCCACAATCAGAAGGAATAAAGGTTTCCGCGTTTTCATTAGCCAGTATTCGTGCTAAAAAAGCATTAGAAGAAAGCAATAAAGGAATCGTCAAAGAAGTGCTTCATTTGCCAACAGAAGCTTTTTCAGAGACTGAAATGTTGCTGCAGTGGAATAAATATGCACAACGTTTAGGCGATAAAGGCTATAGAATTATGGAATCTCTATTGCTTATTAACGATCCAAAATTAAATGGAACCGCCATAACAATTGAATTGCCTAATGAAGGATCAAAATTAGATTTCGAAAAAGAAATACATGGACTTTTAGGACATTTAAAAGGTCATTTACAAAATCATGACCTTACAATTGAGGTTATTGTAAATGAAAGTATAGAGAACAAAAGAAGCTTTAATGACCAAGACCGCTACAACAGATTATTAGAAATAAATCCAAATATTGAGCTTTTACGCACAACATTTGGATTAGATTTAGACGCATAATCTGTATTAAAATTATATTTTACCGTAATACATTGCTTTTACAATTCCATCCGAAAGACCTATTTTAGGAACATAAATATTTCGTGCTCCACTCCACTTCATCGCATTCAGATAAATTCTTGTCGCAGGGATAATTACATCGGCACGATCTGGATTCAGACCTAATTCAGAAATTCTTTGTTCATAAGTAAGAGAATTCAAAAAAGCATATTGCGAATTCATATAAATGTAGGAAAGTGGTTTTTCTTGCATTTTCCCCGACATTTTAAAGAGCTTATTTATATTTCCTCCAGAACCTATCAGCGTAACATCATCATATTCTTGCGTATTGGTTTTAATCCATTTTTCGATTTCATCCCATACAACATCGCAAACCATATCATTCAATAAACGGACGGTTCCGGCTTTGAACGATCTTGAATTAATCATTTTGCCGTTAGAAAAAAGTGTAAACTCAGTACTTCCTCCACCAACATCAACAAAAAGATAGGTTTGATCTGTTTTTAACAAATAATGTAAATCAGTGGAAGCTATGATAGCAGCTTCTTTTTTCCCATCAATAATTTCTATTTTTATATCTGCTTTTTTCTTAATTAATGCTACAACTTCCTTACCATTATAGGCTTCACGCATCGCTGATGTCGCAAAAGCCATATAGCGCTCTACTTTATGAACCTTCATCAACAAGTTGAAAGCCTTCATTGCATCACACATTCTTTCGATATTCTCTTCTGAAATCTCACCAACTGTAAAAGCGTCCTGACCAAGACGAATGGGTACTCGAACCAGGGAACTTTTATTAAACTGAGGCTCTTTTCCCTCTTGTTCCACAATATTAGCAATTAACAAACGCATGGCATTGGAACCAATATCTATTGCTGCATATTTTTTTATTTTAATCATCTTCGTTTTGATTCGTTTAATTTCTTATTAATTGTTTGATTCTTTTGTTAAAGTTCCACTTTAATCATGAACAAACAATTATACTTTTTCCTCTTCATTTAATACTGCGTCCAGCTTTTTTTGATAGTATTTATAGGTCTCTAATTGTGCTCTAAAAATAGGATTATGATTTCTAGGGCGATACTTGTTATCTAATTTATAAGAGTGAAAACGGGCTTTTACATTTCCTTTCCAACCAATATCAAAATTATCAATTAGCTCATTTTTTATTCCCTGATCGTAAATGGGACATGTCACTTCAACTCTTCCATCAAGATTTCTAGTCATGAAATCCGCTGACGAAATATAAACTTCAGTTTGTCCGGCATTTCCAAAAATATAAATTCTAGAATGCTCTAAATAATTATCGACAATACTTATTGCTTCTATATTGTCACTCATTCCAGGAATACCGGGAATTAAGGAACAAATCCCTCTGACTTCAAGTTGAATTTTTACTCCGGCTCTGCTTGCTTCATATAATTTATCAATCATTGCAAAATCAGATAAACTATTCATTTTTAGTTTTATATGCGTTTTCCTTCCTGCTAGTGCATGCGTAATTTCTCTGTCAATTAACTTAACGAATTTAGTTCTGGTGTAATGTGGTGAAACAATGAGGTGTTTGTATCGATGAACTCTATAATTGATATCAAAAAACTCAAAAATTCTCATAATATCTTTCAAAATTTGCTGATGACTGGTAAACAGAGTGACATCCGTATATACTTTGGCAGTAGATTCATTGAAATTTCCTGTTGAAATAAAGCCGTATCTTTTTATTTTCTCATTTTCAATTCTTTCAATAACACAAATTTTACTGTGCACTTTCAGGCCTTTTATACCAAAAATAAGTTCAATACCTTCCAATTGCATTTGCTCTGCATAGGAAATATTGGATGCTTCATCAAAGCGAGCTTGCAATTCGATTTGAACGGTAACTTTTTTTCCATTTTTGGCCGCATTTATTAGCGAACTGATAATTTGAGAATTTTTTGCCAATCGATACAGTGTGATTTTTATCGAAATTACTTTGGGATCTAACGCTGCTTCACGCAAAAACTTGGTCAAATAGGAAAATGATTGGTACGGCGCATTTAATAAATAATCTTTCTCACTTATTTTTTCGAGCATACTTCCTTCAAGACTTAATCCCGGAATAGGAAGCGGATCATTTGTTTGATATAATAAATCATATCTTCCAAGATTTGGAAAATTCATATAATCCCTTCTATTGTGATATCTACCGCCGGGAATGATACTGTCAGTGGAGACAATTTTCATTTTATCCAGAAAAAACTTTAAAGTATCTTCTTCAATTAACTGATCGTAAATAAAACGTACCGGCTCCCCTATTCTTCGGTCTTTTACACTCAATGATATTTTTTCGATCATACTTTTACTTAAATCACTATCGATGTCAAGTTGCGCATCTCTGGTAATTTTTATCATGTGAGCCGAAACGCTTTTGTAATCAAAAATATTAAAAATATTACTAAGATTATGGCGAATAACATCATCCAAAAGGATAATATATTGTTTTTCATTATTGGATGGTAAAACAACAAAACGGTTAATGGTTTTAGGAATTTCGATAACTGCATAACGAACCTCTGAGTTTTTATTCATTACCAATTTAATCGCTAAATAACCTGAAGTATCTTTCAATACGGGGAATTCTGCCAAATCATTTAAGATTATGGTAACTAATTCCGGACTCACTTTTTGAATAAAAAAATCTTTCAGGAAAATTTCTTGTTCAACAGTAATGTCGGTTTCGGTAATGATAAAAATATTTTTAGTTTCCAGTTCGCTTTCGATAATATTCAATATTCGAAGACTTTCAGACTGTTGCTGAATAACGATTTCGGTAATATCCTTGACTAATTGCTGAGCAGATATACCTCCAAGATATTTTTCGCCGGATATGCCTGTTAAGCTTAAACGTCTGATGGCGGCAAATCGTACTCTGAAAAATTCGTCTAAATTGTTCGAAAAAATACCTAAAAAACGTAACCTGTCTAGTAACGGAACGGAATGATCACCAGCTTCTTGAAGCACTCTGGCGTTGAAAGCTAACCAGCTTTTTTCTCTATCAATGTATTTATATTCTAATACTTTATTCATCTTAAATCTTTGGGGAATATTATTTTTTTTATTTTGCCTTTCTTTATTTTTTTCCAATCATCCGTATCAAATTTAAATGACACAAAACCAGATGTAGGAACATTTTCAATGGAAACGTCACCAAATTTATTAACAAAATCTGTAATTGCCGCGTTATGTCCAAAAAGAATAACACTATCAAAATTATTATTACAAGATTTGATTACTTTTTCCAATTTCTTTTCATCAAAAGTATAAAGGTCGTCTTTGTAAATGATACTTTCAATAGGATACGAAATATTCTGAGCAAAAATTAAAGCAGTATCAGTCGCCCTTTTCGCATTACTACTCCAAATTATATATGTTTTAGGAATTGAATTTTTAGCTTCGGTCGCTACCAGATGAGCATCTTTTACACCTTGACAAGTCAAACCGCGATCTTTATCACCCATGGGAACTTCCCAACTTGATTTTGCATGGCGAACCAATATTAAGTTTTTCATAATGATGAATAAAATGGTGAAAAATCAAGAAACAGACAAAAATTTTAGTCCCTAATTTACAAAACAAAAGATAATCATTTAAACTTTTATCATTATTTTGTGAAATTAGTATAGAAAAAAGTAAAAATCAATAAATATGAATTATATCAGAAATTTTAAAAAGGAGAAGAATAAAAATAAAGAGATTTTAAACAGAATATAAAACTGTTCAACGTCAACGAGTTTCAAGAAAATGTTATTTAAAATTCAATAGAATTAAAATAAAATTTTGGCACTACCCTATAAAAATGGACATTAGATAATAATTTTTAGTAGAAATTATTTTTAAAGTATTTTAAAAAATAAGAAGATAGAACTCATTCAATTATAATATTGAAAACTAGAAGTTACTAACCTATGCATATAATTAAATATTGAAAATAAAAAAAGACTGTCATTGGGGGATGACAGCCTTCTTTTACTAAAAAACTAAATTAAATTTTTATAAAAATATTAGTATAATATTTTCTCCCGTTAACGGGGTTTTCTCTAATTGAAATACCGAAGTGGGTGAAATTTCCCTCAATATTTTCTTTATGTCCTGAACTAAGCAACCATGCAGTTAATGCAGCTTGAGAAGTTTTATAATTATATGCAATATTTTCACTTACGCTTTTAGCTCCTAATGCGCTGATAATATTTTGTGAACGATCGCTAAAATTAGCATGATTTACTATATTATTTCCAATCATGAAAAAATCATGTTCTTCAGCTTTATGAGACAAATGATTTATTTTTTTTAATGCATTTAACCCTTTACTTACTCTATATTCGTTTATTAAATTCATCGCTTCTAATTCTGAAGCTGAATAGGTATAAGTTTCAATTATTTCAGATTTAATTTCTTCTGTAGTTGTTTCAGAATCTGATGAACAAGAATTCATCATAAATATTACTAAAGTAAGCAATACTACACGGAGTAAATTTGTTTTCATAATTGTAGTAGTTTAAGTTTAAAGTAGATTGTGGGGCAAACTTCTTTAAGAATTAGATATATGTTTTTAACTCTTATCCAAAAGTATAAATAATATCGTTTAAATACCTAAAATAATCGATGAAATACATACATAATAATTTTGTATATACTTTTTCTTACATAATATGAGAATGATAATTTAAATTATTATTAAAAAAGCCTATTTATTAGTATAAGATAATTGTTTAAAAGATTATTTACCAATAATTTATCTCTTAAATAGTCGTGTTTTAGAAAATAAATACCTAAAAAAATTTGAAAACAGAATTTCTTTTCGCTACCACTATAATAAATAAAATCTAAAAGTTGGTTATGTGAATTATGTGCTTCATTACTTTAAAAAAAGTATACCTTAAGACGAAAATCTGGGCTTGGAATATAGGGTAACCCTTTGCATGTTAATACCGAAAATTTCAATAAAAAAATCTATAAAAAACTAAACCACGTAAAAAAATAGAAACAAGAGTTGGATTACCCCATTTTTCGGTTCCTATAGCTGGAGTATTTTCTTTGACGGAGTGCAATTTTTTCTTAATTAAAGCATTCAATATGTGCAGAATATTGAAGAATGAAGAAGCAACTTAAGTAGATGTAAAGTCGTAGAAGTTCTTAACCTATTAGGACT
Source organism: Flavobacterium petrolei (assembly GCF_003314435.2). Classification (GTDB taxonomy): domain Bacteria; phylum Bacteroidota; class Bacteroidia; order Flavobacteriales; family Flavobacteriaceae; genus Flavobacterium; species Flavobacterium petrolei. The sequence goes on from NZ_QNVY02000002.1 coordinate 426,413, forward strand.
TGTAAAGGAGTTGATTAAAAAAAATCCATCCCAATGAATGTGTTTTTTTGTAGGAATTAATCGATTTTCAACCAACCCGTAATACTCATTCTGGTATTTTGGGTAACTAAAACTTCATGGACTAATTCGTCGCTCTTGAAGAAAATTGTTTTACCATGCGTAGGAGCAATTTTCAAATTTTGGTCTAATTGATGAATGAGCAGCTCGCCACCATCGCTTTCCTGCCAATTGCTATTTAAATAGCTAATCATAGAGTATTTTCGACCAGGATTATTTTTGAATTGATCCAAATGCTTCAGATAAAAATCTCCCGATTCATATAAAGAGTAGTGAAATTCATAACCTGTTATTCCTGCATAACAACTTTGATTTAAATAAACAATAAAGGCTTCTATTTGAATAAAAAATTCATTTTCAAATACATTGTTGTGCTTTTTATCCAACCAATAAATAGAGTCGCTGCGTATAGCACTATCATAAGAAACCTTTTGTGAATTTCCAATTCCAGCATCTTTCAGGAGGCTTTTTTGATTTAGAGTAATCAAGTTTTGTTTTAAATTATTGGCTAAATCAGTGCTTAAAAAATGTTCCGATATGCCTACTTTACTCTCAATATATGAGGCAATTAAATCCTCGAACGTATTTTCCATGTCTTTTGAATTGACTGAAAATACCGCCAACGGGGCAAGGTACACTAATCAAATCCGTTAGCGTCTGAATATGTAATAAATAAAAAATTAAAAGCTAAATTTATACTTTCTTCAATAAAAACAGTCATTATTGAATTTTGCTCTTGATCTTTCGCACTAAATTCTTGCATAAAAATTCATTTTTTTACTTCATGATTAAACCATTTGCAATTTTAGGAGTCCTAAAATCTATTATTTGTAATGAATTGTATTATTTGACAAATAATAGATTTTTATATGTTAATATTTGTATGTACAAACGTTAAATAAAAATTAACAACATCACAATTTCCGTTTCTAAAACCTAAATTTGTTTTAACTAAAATTATTGAAAACTAATCCTACTTTATATTAAACCCATGAAAATTAAATACCTAGTTTATGCCGTGCTAACAATTGGAATCATTGGATTTATCGGTTACAGAATCTCAGAAAACAAAAGTAAAAATGAAGATTCAAAAGACCCAAAAGGAAAAGGCAAATCGATGAGCGTAAACGGAATCGTAGTTGAATATGAAACTTTTGATAATAACTTGTCTCTTTCCGGTTCTATTGAAGCAAATGAACAAGTGGAAATTCGCAGTGAAGTTTCCGGAATTGTAGAAGGTATTTATTTTCAGGAAGGAAGTAATGTGAGCAAAGGGGAAGTTCTTTTTAAAGTTAATGATCTAGAGTTAAGAGCTCAATTGAGACAAACGTCAACCAGAGAAGGATTGGCTTCGGAAAACGAAAGAAGAGCCAAATTATTATTGCAAAAAGAAGCAATCAGTCAAGAAGAATATGATTTGGCACGCGCTGATTTAAAATCGGCACAAGCCCAAAGTCAGTTGATAAAAGCACAAATCGCCAAAACATCTGTTAGAGCGCCTTTTTCAGGAAGAATAGGATTGCGTTCTATTTCACCGGGAACTTACATCACACCAGCCATTTTAGTGGCAAAATTAGTGAACACCGGAAAATTAAAAATTACTTTTTCAATTCCTGAAAAATACGCCAGTCAGGTAAAAACAAATACAACCTTAACGTTTAAAGTCGCTGGTTCTGATGAAAAATATACTGCCAAAGTATACGCAATCGAACCTGAAGTGGCTGTTGCTACCAGAACATTACAAGTTCGTGCGATTGCCGAAAATAAAAGCGGAAAATTATTGCCGGGAACATTTGCAGATGTCGAATTGCCATTGGATATCATAAAAGATGCAATTGTTGTTCCTACTGAAGCCATTATTCCAGTTCAAAACGGTAAAAAAGTTTTCGTTTCCAGTAATGGTCAAGCCAAAGAAGTAATGATAGAAACCGCCACACGAACTGATGCTTCTATACTTGTACTTTCTGGTTTGAAAGCAGGTGATACCGTGATTACAAGCGGTGTTATGTCCTTAAAAAACGAAACTCCAGTTAAAGTTCTAATAAAATAGATTGAGATATAAGATTCGTTCCTAACAATCAAAAATCTAAAATTAGCAATCAAAAATCTAAAATCTAAATGAGTTTATCCACAACAAGTATTAGAAGACCCGTATTTACCATAGTAATTAATTTAGCCATCGTTTTGTTTGGATTAATTGGCTACACCTTTCTGGGTGTTCGAGAATTTCCTTCGATTGATCCCGCTCAAGTTTCGATTCGTACGAATTATGCTGGTGCAAATGCCGATATCATAGAATCCCAAATTACAGAACCGCTAGAAAAAGCAATCAATTCCATTGACGGAATTAGAAATGTAACTTCCTCCAGTGCGCAAGGAAGCAGTAATATAACTATCGAATTTAATCTGGATAAAAATCTTGAAGATGCAGCAAACGATGTCCGTGATAAAGTATCGCAAGCGGTAAGAAACCTGCCTCAGGATATCGATTCTCCGCCAGTAGTTTCTAAAGCGGATGCGAATGGCGATGCCATCATTTCGATGACCGTACAAAGTGATACGAGAAATGCATTAGAACTGAGTGATTATGCTGAAAATGTGATTTCACAACGTCTTGAAACTATTCCTGGCGTGAGCGGTGTTCAAATTTGGGGACAAAAAAGATACGCGATGCGTTTGTGGATTGATCCTGTCAAACTGGCTTCTTATGGATGTACTGTATCTGAAGTGAGGGATGCGTTGAATAAGCAAAATGTAGAGTTACCTTCGGGAAAACTAACTGGTGACAACACCGAATTGACGGTAAAAACAGTTGGAAACCTTTCTACTCCTGAAGAATTTAACAATATTATTATCCGAACTGAAGGTGAAAAAGTAGTACGTTTCAGCGATGTAGGATTAGCAAGCCTTGGACCAGAAAATACCGAAACCAAAATGACGCAATCTGGAACGCCATTAGTTGGTGTCGCCATTGTGCCACTTCCAGGAGCTAATTATTTAGATATTTCCACTGCTTTTTATAAGGAATTCGAAAAATTAAAAAAGGATTTACCTAAAGATATTAAACTGAATATCGCCATTGACAATACTATTTTTGTAAAAAAATCGGTTATTGAGGTAGCGGAAACATTAGGGATTTCAATTGTTCTGGTAATCTTGATTATCTATTTATTCTTCCGGGATTGGGCGATTGCCTTTAGACCGTTGATTGATATTCCTGTTTCATTAATCGCTACTTTCTTTATCATGTGGCTTTTTGGTTTTTCTATAAACGTATTGACTTTATTGGCAATCGTTCTGGCAACAGGACTTGTGGTCGATGATGGAATTGTGGTCACCGAGAATATTTTCAAAAAAGTAGAAGAAGGCATGACGCCTATCGAGGCAGCCATCAAAGGATCTAACGAAATATTCTTTGCGGTAATTTCGATTTCGATCACCTTAGCAGCGGTATTTCTTCCGGTAATTTTCCTCGAAGGATTTGTCGGTCGACTGTTTAGGGAATTTGGCGTCGTCATTGGCGCAGCTGTACTGATTTCTGCATTTGTATCGTTGACATTAACCCCAATGTTGAACGCTTATTTAATGAAAGGCGGCGAACAAAAAAAATCAAAATTCTACATTCGAACGGAACCTTACTTTCAACAACTAAATAGTGGTTATGCTAGTGCATTAAGTCGTTTTATGAAGAAAAAATGGTTGAGTTTCCCTATTCTAATTGCTTGTTTTGGGTTAATTTATTTGTTTTTCAACCTTTTGCAAAAAGAAACGGCACCTTATGATGACCGAAGTGGTTTTGTTTTAAGAATGACAACACCTGAAGGTTCCTCCTATGAATATACGGATCGCTTTATGCAGGAAGTTTCAAAGTTAGTTGATGACTCGATTCCGGGAAAAAAAGTTGCCTTAGTAATTACATCTCCTGGTTTTGGATCTTCATCAGTAAATAGTGGTTTTATTCGGGTATCATTGGTCCAACCAAATGAAAGAACCGATTCTCAAAAAGAAATTGCAGAAAAATTAACCAAATGGACGAAGCAATATCCGGATGCAAAAACATCCGTAATTGAGCAACCAACTATCGCCGTAAACCGACGCGGTGGATTGCCGATTCAATACATTATTCAAGCATCAAACTTTAAAAAACTGGAAGAAAAAATTCCTGTTTTCATGGATGAAGTTGCTAAAAACCCAACTTTTGCAGTTAGCGATGTGAATTTAAAATTCAACAAACCAGAAGTCAATGTCACTATTGACAGAGAAAAAGCGGAGAGTTTAGGAATCTCAGTGATTGATATTGCGCAAACGTTACAACTTTCATTGAGTGGACAACGTTTTGGTTATTTCATGAGAAATGGAAAACAATATCAAGTTATTGGACAATTTGATCAAAAAGACCGTTCAAAACCATTGGATTTAACTTCTATGTTTGTCAAAAATAATATGGGACAATTAATCCAAATGGACAACGTGGTAACTATTGAAGAAAAAAGTAATCCCCCACAATTGTACCACAACAACAGGTATATGGCGGCCACTGTTTCTGCTGGTCTTGCTCCGGGCAAAAGTATCAGCGATGGAATTGATGCGATGAACGAAATAAAAGCCAAAGTTCTTGACGATACCTTTACTACTGATTTAGGTGGAGAATCAAGGGATTTTGTTGAAAGTAGTTCGAATACTGCTTTTGCATTTGGATTGGCTTTATTATTGATATTTTTAATTTTGGCGGCACAATTTGAAAGTTTTATTGACCCTTTCATCATTATTCTGACCGTGCCAATGGCCGTTGCAGGAGCTTTATTCTCCTTGTGGTTGTTTGATCAAACTTGGAATATTTTCAGCCAAATTGGAACTGTAATGCTTATTGGTTTGGTAACCAAAAACGGAATCCTGATTGTCGAGTTTGCGAATCAGTTGCGGGAACAAGGCAAACCAAAATTAGAAGCCATATTAGAAGCTTCGGAAGCACGATTACGACCAATTTTAATGACGAGTTTGGCGATTTCACTTGGAGCACTGCCAATTGCATTGTCTCTTGGAGCGGCATCAACTAGTAGAATTGGCATGGGAGTTGTAATTGTAGGTGGAACTATTTTCTCTTTGGTTTTAACATTATTCGTTATTCCGGCAATGTATCTGATGTGGTCCAAAGCAAGAAAACACTATCCTGAATTTGATCATATTGAAGAATATGAAAAAGATTTCAACTAATTTTAATGGAACGCTGATGATTTGGGATAAAAATATTCATTTGAATAAATAGTGATCCGAGTCAAAAAAATATAATTATGACACATACTAAAATACTTTTTCAAAGCTTTATACTAATCTTGTTCTGCGCTGCAACAGCTAGTGCGCAGGAAGTGCTGACGTTAGAAAGCGCTGTTAAAATAGCTTTGGAAAACAATTACGAAATAAAGATTGCCACCAATAATTTGACCATTCAAAAAACAAATGTTGCTATCGGAAACGCTGGAATGTTGCCTACTGTTACTGCTAATATACTTGATAATAACAGTATTCAAAACAGTTCACAAACGCGTCAGGACGGAACTGAAACAAAATTAGACAATGCCAAAAACAACAGTTTAACCTATGGCGTTGGACTGGATTGGACCATTTTTGATGGAATGCGGATGTTTGCACGAATGGATCAGTTGAAAGAGTTGCAAAAACTGGGTGAAGCACAATTAAAACTGACATTGATAACAAGAATCAGTGACGTGAATGCTGCTTATTATGATTTGGTTCAGCAACAACAACAATTAGCGGCACTAGACACGACAATCGTTATTTCAAACCAGCGATTGACTTTGGCGCAAAATAGATTTACGATTGGAAAAGCTTCAAAATTAGAAGTTTTGAATGCCCAAGTGGATTTGAATACGGATCAGGTTGCATTATTAAGACAAAAAGAATTGTATGCCAACAGTAAAATTTTATTAAATCAACTGTTGGCCAGAGATGTTGCCACAGATTTCAAAGTTATCGATGTTCTGAAGGTAGATTCCTTACTTTTACTACCAGAATTAAGAGCTTTAGCGGAAAAACAAAATCCACAATTAGAAACTCAAATTATTAATAAGAGAGTAGCCGAATTAGAATTAAAGCAAATTAAAGCTGGACGTTACCCTACTGTTCGCGTAAATAGCGCCTATAATTTTTCAGAAAGTCAATCCAGCCTTGGGTTCGTGGCACAATCGCAATCAAGAGGTTTGAACTATGGTTTTAGTGCTTCATTAAATTTATTTGATGGTTTTGCACAGAACCGAAATGAGAAAATCGCCAAGATTCAAATTGAAAATTCGAAGTTAAATATAGATCAGCAAAATTTGGTTTTAAACTCGCAGCTGGCGACTTCTTATCAGACTTATTTAACCAATTTAGAATTGATTGCTTTAGAAGAAAATAATGAATTGATTGCCAAACAAAATTTGAACATAACTTTAGACAAATTTCGCATTGGAACGATAACTACTTTAGAATTCAGAACAGCGCAATTGAATTATGTGAACGCCAAAGTACGTTACAGCAATGCTCAATTTCAAGGCAAATTATCTGAAATTGCACTACGTGAATTAGCTGGAAATCTTATTTTTTAATTTATTTTTGTTAAAAAAAGCAGCTTAAATGATTTCATACAATACAAAAGACTGGATTACTTTTATCTTTAGATTACAGAAATCGGACACTTTTAGAACATTATTGCCAATAATGTTTGCCATCGCAGTTTATTCTGGGATAATAGGATATCTAGAAGTAGAATACTGGAAATTGACTGATAAAAGTTACGTAAAAAACATTACTCTCATGCACGGAATGCTTGGTTTCGTGATTTCTTTACTACTGGTTTTCAGAACTAATACTGCTTACGACCGTTGGTGGGAAGGACGAAAAATGTGGGGCGCTTTAGTAAACAACAGTCGTAATTTTGCCATTAAACTCTCCGTGATTTTAACAGATGAAAAAGACTTAGCATATTTCAGAAACCTAATTCCCAGTTATGCTTCTATTTTAAACAAACATTTAAAAGATGACGAAACTAGTAAACAATTGTTTGACGATGTAGATTTAGAAATTGATCATCACAAACACAAGCCGAATCAGGTTGCGAAAATGTTGTTTCAAAAGATCAATGACTTATACGATTCAAAAAAAATAACGGGTGATCAACTGATTATTTTAAACGAAGAAGTAAAATCCTTTACTGATATTTGCGGTGCATGCGAACGAATTAAAAACACCCCTATTCCCTACTCTTACAGCGCTTTTTTAAAGAAATTTATATTTTTTTATGTGCTTACACTTCCTTTTGGATATGCCATTAGTTTAGGGTATTTTGTCATTCCTGTAGTAGTATTTATTTTTTATGTTTTGGCTAGTTTAGAGTTAATCGCTGAGGAAATTGAAGATCCTTTTGGTACGGATGCTAATGATTTACCGACACATAAAATTGCTGAGAACATAAAAAAACATGTAGAAGAGTTACTTTAATTTTTGTTAAACCGTGTTCTAATTCTAATTTTTTTTATTAAATTTAAACTTTGCCTTTTTTTAAAGTTTAAAATAAATGAATAGTAACCGTGCGCTTATAAATCCACCTCTTTTATCCAACGAGAAATCATTAAAAACATTAGTCGAAAATAGAACAGTTTACTCCCTAAACCATTGTGAGCTGAATCTTTTTGAAACCTATGAATCTGCGGTATTAGTTCCTTTGAAATTTAATGATTTTGTGGTGACCAGCATGTTGCGAGGTAAAAAAGTAATGCATCTTTTTGACGATCCTGGTTTTGTTTATTTACCTGGAGAAACCGTTGTGATTCCTTCGAATGTGGAAATGAAAATAGATTTTCCGGAAGCTTCAAAAAATAATCCTACGCAGTGTTTGGCTTTGGCGATAGACCAAACTAAAATTACAGATACTTTGCAGTTTTTGAACGAACGGTATCCAAAAGAAGGAAAAAACCAATTCTGGCAATTGGATTACCAAAATTATTTCTTTTATAATAATGTGGAATTAGCAACAACCATTAATAAGTTAATAAAAGAATGCATGAGCACCTCTATTACAAAAGATGCTTTGGCCGATTTGACTTTACAGGAATTACTGATTCGGATAATTCAAACTCAAACCGCAAAAGCAATAGATGATGGTTTATTTGCCGACCCAAGAAATCCAATCACACAAGTGGTAGAATTTATCCGCTTGAATTTAAAGGAAAATATCAGCATGAAAAATCTAAGCGAAAAAGCCTGTATGAGCTCTACTTCGTTCTATAGACTTTTCAAAAGAGAATTAGGTATGAGTCCTATCGAATTTGTGATTGGTGAAAAAATAAGATGCGCCAAACAGTTACTCAAAAATCCTACAATACAAATTAATGAAGTTTGCTACTTATCCGGATTTGAAGATTCCAATTACTTTATTCGTTTGTTTAAAAAACATGAAGGAATTACTCCAAAACAATACCAATTATTGTACGTAATCAATTAGATTTATTCAATATACGTTACGGGTTCAAGCGATAATTCTTCTTCAGGTGTAAAAATTCTATATTCGATTCGGAATGTTTTTTTCAAAGGTGTTTCCAATGAAAATCCTCCAACCCCAAATGCATCAATAACATCCAAAGTAAAATGAGCGTGTTTCCAGTATTCGAATAAATCCTTGTCTACCCAGAATTCCGTATTTTCTATTGTACCTATACAAACATCACCCAATCTTTGGTAAAAACCTCCTTTTTCAAAACATTGCGGTTGCGTTCCTTCACAACAACCTCCAGCTTGATAAAACATTAAATCACCATGTTTTTCCTGCAATATTTTGATTAATTCTATTGCTTTTTCTGTTGCATCAATTCTTTTTGTCATAGTCAGTCCTTTAAAATACAACCACAATTATTTAAAATTATGGCTGTATACTTTTATTAAATTAATTTAGGGATTTATGCTATCCGTTAATATCAATCAAAATTTTAACTTGAGATGGATTCGAAACCAATACTTCAAATCCTTCCGTTACAATCTCATCTAAAGTAATTCTTTTTGTTACTAATTTTTCAACCGGCATGCGTCCAAGGTCAATTAATTTTATCACTTGAGGAAATATATTTCTGTAGGCAATAATCCCTTTGATTGTGATTTCGCGAACAACCTGATCAAAAGCATCGAGTGTTACCAGTTTTCCAAATAAAGCCACTAAAACAGCAGTTCCTCCATTTTTTAAACTGGCAATTCCTCCATCAAATGAGGCTTGAACACCAGCTGCATCCAGAAAAATATCAACACCACCAGCAATCAAGTCTTTAATTTGTTGCGAAATATTTTCACTTTTACCATTGATGATAGTTGTTGCACCAATTTCTTTGGCTTTTTCCAAACGTTTATCTGCGATATCAACAACAATAATTTCTGCTGCTCCGGCAGCAATAGCGGCTTGAACACACAAAAGTCCAATTGGTCCAGCACCATAAATCAAACAAGATTGTCCCATTTTTAAACCACTTTGCAAAACAGCATAAACGGCAACTGCAGCAGGTTCTACCAAAGCACCTTGTTCAAAACTCATTGAATCCGGTATTTTATGGACCATATAATCTTCGACAACTGTGTATTTTGCAAAACCACCATTAGAAGTTAACCCAACAAAACCCAGTGGTTCAGACAGATTATACTCTCCGTTGGTAATAAATGGACTATCTGGATTTTTGAAAAGCGGTTCAACTACCACTCGATCTCCTATTTTTAGATGCTTCACCTGTTCCCCAAGTTCACAAATAATTCCGGCAAATTCGTGTCCTAAAGTAGTTGTGCCTTGATGACCGTTTAAAGGATACGGTTTTTCAACTGGAATCAACATGGGACCATGTGTATATTCGTGAAGATCTGAACCACAAATTCCTGCAAATTGAACTTCAATTTTAACTTGGTTTGAACCTGTTGTTGGGATTTCTGTTTCTTCTACTCTAATATCTTTTGCAGCATGCCAGCGGGCAGCTTTCATTGTTTTTGGTAACATAATATTTTGATTTATAAAAAAAGGTAAGCTTTAAAACTTACCTTTTTTTAATTTTTATTTCATCTCTAAAAGAAACCTAATCTCTTTTTATCATAAGAAATCAGCATATTTTTTGTCTGGCGGTAATGACCTAGCATCATTTTATGATTTTCACGACCAATTCCAGATTGTTTGTACCCTCCAAAAGGAGCTCCTGCAGGATAAGAATGGTATTGATTAATCCAAACACGACCTGACTGAATCGCTCTTGGTACCTGATAAATTTCGTGTGCGTCACGTGTCCAAAGTCCAGCTCCTAAACCATACATCGTATCATTTGCAATAGCTATCGCTTCTTCAGTGGTTTTGAAAGTAGTAACCGCTAAAACGGGTCCAAAAATTTCTTCCTGAAAAATACGCATTTTGTTATGCCCTTTAAAAAGTGTCGGCTTGATATAATACCCTTCCGCTAAATTCCCTTCTAGATGATTTTCTTCACCACCCGTTAGAACTTCTGCACCCTCTTCTTTTCCTAATTTTATATACGATAGAATTTTCTCTTTTTGAACCAAAGAAGTTTGAGCTCCCATCATTGTTGTTCTGTCCAATGGATTTCCCATTTTTATCGCTTCCGTTCTTTCAATTACTCGGGCAATAAATTTATCATAAATATCCTCATGAACCAATAATCGAGAAGGACAGGTACAAATTTCACCTTGGTTTAAAGCAAACATTACCGCACCTTCAATCGCTTTATCGAAGAAATCATCATCCGCATCACCTACTGATTTCATGAAAATATTTGGAGATTTTCCACCTAATTCTAAGGTTACTGGAATAATATTTTCGGTAGCATATTGCATTACTAAACGACCTGTTGGCGTAGAACCGGTAAAAGCTGCTTTTGACACTTTTTTGTTCGTTACCAAAGCTCTTCCAAGTTCAGCACCAAAACCGTTAACAATATTTATAACTCCCGGAGGAAGGATATCGCCAATTAATTCCATTAAAACTAAAATAGAAATTGGCGTACTTTCTGCTGGTTTTAAAACTACAGTATTTCCAGCTGCTAATGCTGGCGCAAGTTTCCAAACAGCCATTAAAATTGGGAAATTCCAAGGAATAATTTGAGCAATTACTCCTAAAGGCTCGCTTAAAGCGATAGAAACCGTTTGCGAATCTAACTCGGTAATAGAGCTTTCCTCAGCACGAATAACTCCAGCAAAGTAGCGGAAGTGATCAATTGCTAAAGGCATATCTGCCGCTAATGTCTCCCGAATTGCTTTTCCGTTATCAATCGTCTCAACAGTTGCAAGGTATTCCAAGTTATCTTCAATAACCTGAGCAATTTTATTCAATAAGTTACTACGCTCCGTTACAGATGTTTTTCCCCATGTCTGAAAAGCTTCATGTGCTTTATCAACAGCCAGCTCTAAATCTTCTTTGCTTGAATGAGCAGCTTGTGTAAATACTTTTCCATCAATAGGAGAAACTACATCAAAATAGTTACCATTTACTGGTGCAACAAATTTTCCACCTATATAATTATCATATTTAGCCTTAAATTCAGGTCTTTGTACTACGTTATCCATATCGTTAAATTTTTATTTTTCTCAAATTTAGTTTGCTAATTCTTCTTTTCATAGCACAATTCATTCAACTAATAGCATTAAATTTTCATATGTATTTTTTTAACCTAATTTTATTGTTTAATTCACATTTAATTATGGCTTATAATGCAATATTAACATTTAATTCCAGTAGTAATTAGCCCGAATCTGACACAAAAAAACCAAAAAAATTGTTTCTTACTCCAATAAGCAATCCTTATATTTGCAGTCTCATTAAAATTAACAGATGAAAATATCTTACAACTGGTTAAAACAATTCATTAAAATAGACTGGAAATCCGAAGAAACCGCAGCATTACTAACCGATTTAGGTCTTGAAGTAGAGATTGTTGAAAAATACCAATCGGTAAAAGGCGGATTAGAAGGCATTGTTGTGGGACATGTACTTACTTGTATTCAACATCCGGATGCTGACAGACTAAAAATAACTACCGTTGATTTAGGAAATGGTGTTCCTGTTCAAATTGTATGTGGTGCTAGTAATGTTGCTGCAGGACAAAAAGTTCCGGTTGCTACTATTGGAACGACACTATATGATAAAGAAGGAGTCGCTTTTTCAATTAAGAAAGGAAAAATTCGCGGACAGGAAAGTCACGGAATGATTTGCGCTGAAGACGAATTAGGTCTTGGTGAAAGTCATGACGGAATTATGATATTGGATGATGCCTTATTACCTGGAACTCCAGCGGCAACAGTTTTCAAAATTGAAAATGACGAGGTTTTCGAAATTGGACTAACACCCAATCGTGCTGATGCAATGAGCCATTTAGGAACTGCTCGTGATTTAAGAGCCGGAATGCTGCAAAGTGGTGTCAACGTAGAATTGATTACACCATCCGTAAGTAATTTTAGAGTCGACAAAAGAACTCTAAAAATTGACATTGATGTTAAAGAACCTAAACTTGCCCCAAGATATTGCGGGGTGACAATTTCTGGTATAGAGGTTAAACCTTCTCCAGCTTGGTTACAAAATAGATTAAAAGCGATTGGATTAAATCCAAAAAATAATATTGTTGATGTTACAAATTATGTTCTACATGAATTAGGTCAACCACTTCACGCCTTTGATGCTTCAAAAATTAACGGTAAAATAATAGTTCAAACTCTTCCTGCTGGAACCAAATTTACTACTCTGGATGATGTGGAAAGAACATTACATGAAGAAGATTTAATGATTTGTGACGAAAAAGGACCTTTGTGTATTGCAGGAGTTTTTGGTGGGAAAAAATCAGGAGTTTCAGAAAGTACCAATTCTATATTTTTAGAAAGCGCTTATTTCAATCCTATAAGTATACGCAAAACAGCCAAAAGACATCAACTAAATACGGATGCTTCTTTCCGTTTTGAAAGAGGAATTGATTCAACTATTACAGAATATGCATTGAAACGTGCTGCTTTATTAATTCAAGAAGTTGCTGGAGGCGAAATAACATCTGATGTTATGAATATGTATCCTAAGAAAATTGAAGATTTTTCTGTTTTTTTAAACTTTAGTAAAGTTGCAAAAATTATTGGTCAGGAAATACCAAAAGATACCATTAAGAAAATATTAGTTTCTTTAGATATTAAAGTGAATAGTGTTTCAGATGCAGGATTGGGATTGACTATTCCTTCTTATCGTGTGGATGTACAAAGAGAAATTGATGTAATTGAGGAAATATTGCGAGTATACGGATACAACAACATTAATTTTTCTAAAAAGTTAAATGCTACGGTTTCGAATTCACCTAGAAACGAAGATTATAAAATTCAAAATACGATTGCTACACAATTGAATTCTCAAGGTTTTCATGAAATAATGGCAAATTCACTGACTACAGCTTCTTATGCTGCGCTTTCAGATGAATTGAATGTTGCACACAATGTGACGATGCTTAACCCTTTGAGTGCTGATTTATCCACAATGCGTCAATCTTTGTTATTTTCAGGATTGGAAGCTGTATCGTATAACATCAATCGTAAGAATGCCGATTTAAAATTATTTGAATTTGGTAAAACCTATCATAATTACCTAGCTGGCTACGAAGAGAAAAAACATTTGAGTTTATTCCTTACCGGTAATAGAAATCAAGAAAACTGGACCGCTACGCAGAAGCCATCTGATTTCTTTCTGTTCAAAGGATATATTTTAGGGATACTTTCAAGATTAGGTTTAGATAAAGCACAAAATAATCCCGTCACTTCGGATGTTTTTTCTGAAGGATTAGCTATTTCGATTGGCAATGAAACCATTTTAGAGTTTGGAATTGTAAAAAAATCGATTCTAAAACATTTTGGAATCAAACAAGAAGTTTTTTATGCTGATTTTGATTGGGATACAATTCTAAAGAAAATCTCCACAAAAATAAAATATGTTGAAATTCCTAAATATCCTGAAGTTCGCAGGGATTTGGCGTTATTAATTGATAAAAATATAACGTATGACAGTATTTATAACATTGCTCGTCAAACTGAGAAAGCACTTTTGAAAGATATTAATTTATTTGATGTTTATGAAGGAGAAAATCTTCCTGAAGGTAAAAAATCGTACGCTTTAAGCTTTACCATTCAAGACAGTTCTAAAACACTGACGGATGTTCAAATTGACAAAATTATCTGCAAACTGCAAAAGAATTTTGAAACTGAACTTGGAGCAAGTTTAAGATAATTTCTATTTTTTTATATTATATAAAATCCCGATTCTAAAATTAGAATCGGGATTTTGTTTTTATATATTTTTAATTACAAATTCGCTACGTCTGTTTAACTCATGTTGCTCTTCAGTACAAGAGTCCTCAGGAATACATTTTATGTTTTGGACCGTCTCTCCATATCCTTTAGCAAGAATTCGTTTGGAAGGGATTCCTTGTTCCAGAAAATAAGTTCTTGTTGCTTGCGCTCTTCTGGATGACAAATTCATATTAAACGTGTTGTTACCTCTGCTATCTGTATGCGAACCAATTTCAACAACCATTTCAGGATATTTTTTCATTAATTCAACAACTCTGTTCAAAATAGGTTTTGAATCCTTTCTGATATACCACAAATTATAGTCAAAATAGATCGGATCTGTTTTAATGATTAATCTATTTTTTTCTTGAACTACATCTTTTTCATTCGCTACAATTGCTTCTATTTTTTCTTTCTTCTTAGCTTCGGCTAAATCTTTATCTTTTTTGGCTGCTATTACAAGATCTTTTTTGTTTTGCTCCTGCGCTAAAATTGCTTCTTTTTTCTTCAAGGCTAAGGCAGCTAATTCTGTTTTATTCTGTTCATCAAGAATCAATTGCGCTGCTCTTGCTATTTCTTCCATAGATTTTAATTCCATTGAGGCATCATTCCTCTTATTTCTTTCTTTGCTACGAGCAACTATTTTGAAACTGTTGGTATAATTTTCTTTGGATGCATTTACTTTAAATTCTGTTTCACAAGAAACTGTAAAATTAAATGCACCGTCTGCAGATGTTACAATTCTTTGCAATTCTATTGCATCAGAATTTTGTAAAACAACTACAGTATTCTCTAATGGTAATTTTGTATCTACATCTGAAATTATACCGGAAATAAATTGCTTACAATCCTCTATTAGTAATTTCTTTACCTCTTTTAAAGAATAAATATCATCACTACCCTTTCCTCCTAATCGATTGGATGAAAAATAACCTTCATTATACTCTGAATCTATGTAAAAAGCAAAATCATCATATCCAGAATTCAGAGGCAAACCTACGTTTTCAGCTTTTAAGAATACGTTATTTTGCAACTGCGAAACAAAAACATCCAACGATCCATAACCTTCATGTCCATTTGACGAAAAATATAATCTATTGTCTTTTGAAATAAAAGGAAATTGTTCTTTTTTGGAAGTATTAATTAGATTACCTAAATTTTGGGGAGTACCATATGCATCACCACTTATTGATACTGAAAAAATGTCAAAAGATCCTAGTGATCCTGGCATGTCGGATGCAAAGTATAAAGTTTTCTCATCAGTACTCAATGCTGGATGTTCTGTAGAATAATTTTCACTGTTGAATGGTAACGAAACTATATTTATCCATTTATCATTAACATATTGAGCCTTATAAATTTGAAGGTTTGAAACTTTGTCATTATTCTTACCTCTTCTTCCTTTTTTATAATTATTTCTAGTGAAATAGATTGTCTTTCCATCTTTGGTGAATACAGCGTTAGATTCGTGCATGGAAGTATTTATTTCTTTAGAAAAATAATTTACAATTGAATTACTGGAATTTATATTTTTTAAAGGAATTGAAATTAAATTCAAATACGTTTCACCATTCCATTTATACATTTTATCAAATAAACCTGCTTTCTTTTTTACTCCCGAAAACACTAAATTCCCTCTCTCTGAGACTGCTCCAAATTCAGAATTTGGCGTATTTATCCCTAAATTTTTTATTTCGAATCGATTACCGATAGCAGAAACATTTTCTAGATTGACTAGCTCTTTTTCAAAGTCAATCAAAAATTTTTGATCCGTTAATGAAGAAAAATAGTTTCTCATAACTGAATTAGCAGTTTTGTAATTTCCAGTAGCTTTTAAAGTTTGGGAATATTTAAAATAATACCCTTCTTCTAGATCTTTACTATAATTATTTATCAATAGTTTATAATAGCGCTGTGCATTTGCAAAATCACTCGTAAAATAATAACTATCAGCAAGGTTCTTAACTACCGTTACTGAACTGTTTTCTC
Source organism: Flavobacterium petrolei (assembly GCF_003314435.2). Lineage (GTDB taxonomy): Bacteria > Bacteroidota > Bacteroidia > Flavobacteriales > Flavobacteriaceae > Flavobacterium > Flavobacterium petrolei. Next base: position 442,802 of record NZ_QNVY02000002.1, read on the forward strand.
GAATAATGGATTCATACAATGGAATAGCTTCATTATAAAAAGTTCTGTCAAAAAAACGATTGGCTCTTTTTAAATCTTGTTCTTGGGCGTTTATTAATTGTATTGAAAATACGATTAAAATCAGTACTATTTTTTTCATATTTTATATGTTAGAAAAATCTTGGCGATTTATCGTATCCTTTACTAGATAAATCCAAATTAAACAATACAAAAATTTCATGTGTTCCAGAATTGAATTGCCCCAGATTAGACGTATTGTAATCATAGGCATATCCAACTCTGATGTTAGGCGTTGCTTTTACATTCATCATACCACTTACTGAATCTCCAAATCGATATGCAGCTCCAAATTCAAATTGGTCATTGTATAGAACGTTAGCAGAAAGGTCTAGTGAAATTGGTGCGCCTTTAACATATTTTGACATAAAAGATGGTTTAAATTTGAATGAATGCGAGATATCAAAAACATAACCACCAGTTAGAAATACATGAATATTTTCTGAGCCAAAAGAGTTAATTCCTGAACGTTCCTCAATATGTTTTGTAGCAAGCAAATTAGGTGCTGATAAACCTACATAGTACTCTTCCGTGAAGTAAAATGCTCCGATACCAATATTTGGCATGACATCATTAATATTTTCAGAAAATGCTAAATCTGTTAAAGCATTGCCACTTTCAAAAACAAACCCATTAAAATTAGTTGCTAAGGATGTTAAACCCGCTTTTAATCCTAGAGATAATTTATGATTATTATTGAATTCTAACAAATAAGCAAAATCTGCAAAAAAGTTATTCTCTTTTTTAGCACCGTCTCCAATATCATCCGAAATTAATGAGAAACCAACTTCAACTTTTTTATTTACTGGCATATGGGCAAAAAGAGTCAATGTTTTTGGGGCGCCAACGGCTCCTACCCATTGCGTTCTATATAGAGCTCCAAGATTTAAAGTGGATTCAACTCCTGTGGCATACGCAGGATTTAGCACATTCATATTGAACATATATTGTGTGTATTGTGGATCCTGTTGTGCTGATGCTTTAATTATGATTAAGAAAAAACTTAAAAATAGTAGTGTTTTTTTCATTTGAAATTTGTTTTTAACTTGTAAAGAACCATTAACGATTTAAATAAAGTCGTCCTTGTTTTGGTGAAGTGTTACCTTTATTAAAATTAATAACATAAAAATAAACTCCATTTGGTGCTTTTCCATTGATGTCAGTACTAGAATCCGATGCTGTTCCGTCCCAATCCGGTTTATTTTTATTTACGGTGTACATCAAATTTCCATATCGATTGAAAATTTCCAATGTGTAATCAGGATATAAAAAATCAATGTCCGGAATACTAAATGTTTCATTTACGCCATCCCCATTTGGTGAAAACCCATCAGGTATAAAGAAATCAGCCGTAACATCACAATTTGTAAGGGATACAGTAACTTGTAATGGATTTGTTGAAAAACAATTATTAGCAGTCGTAGAATCAAATCCGTAATAGATACGATTATCTTGAAGCAATGTAGTAGCAGACAATTGATTTCCACTTACTGCACCATCAAACCAAACTAAAGTACCGTTACTAGTAACATTATCAGATAAATTTTGAATTGTAGGATTATCTAATCCACAAAAGTTTTCACCATCTTGATTTAAAATTGGTGTTGATAATTCATTTATTACAATTGCTACCATTTCTAGTCCGGATTCACATCCTGTTACAGAATTTATTTCTTTTACATAATAATTACCTGTTACCAAAAGTGCGCTACTATTTAGAGCAGTCGTACTTGTCAATGAATTATACCATCGGTATTGCGAACCATTTGGAATTAAGTTGGCAACAGTAGCATTTTCAACTTTACAAAATTCCTGATTCGTAACTGTTGGATTGTTTGGTATTACATTTATTAAAAAACTCTTAGAATTTGGATTTATTATTGCTGAGCAACCATTATTTACATTAGTAAGGTCAGTAATCGTAAATGAAGTATTACCTGTGTTAGGAAGATTATTTACCGGCATTACAAAACTAGCTTTTCCAGAATTCACTGCTAAGGTTACTATTTGCGAAGCACTGTTATTAGACCCTGAAAGAGTATAGCTTAAAAAAATAGATGTTAAATTCCCTAATCCTGAGAGTTCCACAGTGACAGGTTGATTTTGGCAAACATCTTTAATAGTAACTACTAAATTGGTTACATCTGGCAATGCTTTAACAACAAAATCTTTAGACAAGGTTGCCATATTGGTACAGCCGGTAGTGAGATTTCTGATATTTGTAATTGCAATTGTTGTAGTACCAATATTTGGAATTAAACCTGTTGGTATAAAAAATGAAGTAAGTCCACCGGTAACGTTGATAACAGTCGATTGTGCCGTGGCTATATTACTTCCAGATAAATTATAAACAATAGTATAACTTCCGTCAGCAAGATTGGAGGTCCCCGAAAATTCTACTGCGGCGTCAGAAGTTTGACAAACTGGAGCAATAGTAAGTGTAGCGTTATTGATTTTAGGAATTGGGTTAATTTTAATCACTCCCGAAATTAAAGGAATTATATTATTACAAATATTAAGTGATGAGCCACTGACAATATTTGTAACCGTGATAGTGTAATTTCCGGGAACAGAAAAATTATTAGAAGCAATTGGAAAAGTCAAAACATTATTTGAAAAGTTTTGAATAGTTGTTATTGGCGATCCAATACCTGATATAGTATACGTAACGCTATAACTTCCATCTGGAATATTCACAACATCTTTCAAAGTGGCTGAAAAAGCTGTTACAGCAATTTCTTTTTCACAAATGGGTGTATTGACAGTTAAAGTTGCTCCTGTATAATCGAGTTGTTTTTCAATGGTAATATCTACACTTGATGACTGATCATCACAAACATTATTATCCGTGAATACTGTATAAGTAAAACGAAATGTCCCAGGTCCTTTGGTATTATAAATATTTTGGATATTAATAGTGGAATCAGTATCGTCGTTATTGTCGATTTCATCCGTTACAGTCTCAGTCCAAATACCGTTACTATCCTCCCCTATTAGTTGATCGTTTAAATTAAAATTGGTGTAAGCACTTAGTTCATTGGAACACAAATTCAAATCATACGGAGTTCCAGGCTGTGGCGATCGATAAATTGTTACAAAAATTTTAACTTCTGGAGGCGCTGCACAAGAACCAATAGCTGGTATTGAATACGTATATTCGTAAGTACTACCAGGATTTAAATTTGTAGCATCCAGTATATTATTATTTAAGCCTATATTACTTGTATTTCCAACCCAAGTACCACCCAGTTGTGGCGCTAAAAAATCACCATTAAAAGCCTCAAATAAATTATAAGCTTGTTTGGTATTACAAATTGAAGCATTGGACCCCGGTACTCCTGTATATCCACCTACAGTTATGGATATAACCGCAGTATCTGTACAACCTAACCCATCCGAAACAGTATACGTGTATTTATAGACACCACTTTTCTTAATTAACTGAGCATTAAGAATTCCCGTCGTTCTATTTAATCCTCCTGATCTATCATCATCTTTCCAAGTTCCGCCAGAAATATGAGAACCTAATTGCAAATTCAAATCTATAGCTGTACTAGATACGTTTGAAATATCGCAAATAGTTATGCTGTTATCATCATTTCCAGCAATTCCTGAACATTGTGCATAGGCATCATAGGTACAAAAAATAAAAAGAAAAAAAGAAAAAAAACAATAAAGGTGTTTAACTCTAATTAAGGGTAATTTTATAATCATAAATGTTTCATTTTACCAAAAATAAACATTTTCATACGATTTTTACATACTTTTTTCTAAAATTAAAATCCCTTTAGTTTTTGAATAATAAGCATATTACTTAATATTCTGCTTCCTAAATTAGAATAAGGACTTTACATAATACAAAAGAGCCCTGCAAATAATTACAAGGCTCTAAAGATTAACAAATTTCAACCTCTATAAAAAATTATTTTTTTGGTAATACAACAGCGTCAACAACGTGAATCACACCGTTAGATTGGTTAACATCAGCAATTGTTACTTTAGATTTTCCACCATTTTCATCAGTGATGTATAAATCTTTTCCTTTCATCCAAGCAGTCAAAGTACCACCGCTTACTGTTTTCATTGTAGCTTTTCCATTGCCCTTTTTAATAGCTTTAGCGATATCCGAAGCGTTCATTTTACCTGCAACAACATGATAGGTAAGAATTGTTTGTAACATTTTCATGTTTTCTGGCATCAATAATGTTTCTACTGTTCCTTTAGGCAATTTATCAAATGCGGCATTTGTTGGGGCAAAAACGGTGAACGGTCCTTTACTTTGTAAGGTTTCAACTAAACCAGCCGCTTTTACTGCAGCAACTAAAGTGGTGTGATCTTTGGAATTTACTGCGTTCTCAACAATGTTTTTAGACGGATACATCGCAGCACCACCAACCATTACTGTTTTTTGAGCGAAAGAAGTTGCTCCTAATACTACCGTAAATAATGCAATCGATAAAAATTTTCTAGTTTTCATAAAATCTATTTTTTTAAGTTATATAAAAGCATTTACGCACTATAAGCACTTTTGGTTTTAAAAAAATTAAAATATTTTTTAAAATACTGATTTTAAACTATTTGAAAGCTACTTTTTTTTACTATTGTGAAAATGATATAAAGTAAAAATGTTCTACTGCTAAAACTTTTAAACAAAAAAAAGCCTCGCAAATTGCGAGGCTTTCTATATTCAAAAAATTTCAAGAAATTATTTTTTCTCTGATTTTTCCATTTTAGCTTTCAATGCAGCTAACATATCATTGTTATCACCTAAAGTTGCAGCTGGTGCATTTGTAGATGAGTTAGATGAAGTGTTTTCAGTAGCTGTTTTCACATTTTTCTCTTCTTCTTCACGGAAGATAGCAGTGTGAGATGCAACTACTCTTTTAAATTCTTTGTTGAATTCGATTACTTTGAAATCAGCTGAATCACCTTTTTTCAATTTCTTTCCGTCTTCTTTTTCAAGGTGACGAGTAGGAATGAAAGCAACGATATCATCTCCGAATTCTACAGTAGCTCCTTTGTCAACGATTTCAGAAATTTCACCATTGTGGATAGTTCCTACAGCGAATGAATCTTCATACTGATCCCAAGGATTAGCAGTAGTTTGTTTGTGACCTAAAGATAATTTACGTCCATCAACATCTAATTCTAATACTACTACGTCTAATTTTTCACCAACATTTACAAATTCAGATGGGTGTTTGATTTTCTTAGTCCAAGATAAGTCAGAGATGTAAATTAATCCATCAATTCCTTCTTCTAATTCTACGAAAATACCAAAGTTTGTAAAGTTTCTAACGATACCTGAATGTTTAGAACCTACAGGATATTTAGAAGTGATATCAGTCCAAGGATCTTGAGACAATTGTTTGATACCTAATGACATTTTACGGTCATCTCTGTCTAAAGTTAAGATAACTGCTTCAACAACATCACCTACTTTTACGAAATCTTGAGCAGAACGTAAATGAGTAGACCAAGACATTTCAGAAACGTGGATCAAACCTTCAACACCTTCAGCAACTTCGATGAAAGCACCGTAATCAGCGATTACAACTACTTTACCTTTTACTTTGTCTCCAATTGCTAATTTAGCATCTAGAGCATCCCAAGGGTGAGCATTTAATTGTTTCAATCCTAATTGTATTCTTGTTTTTTCGTCATCGAAATCAAGGATTACAACGTTTAATTTTTGATCTAATTCAAGAACTTCAGATGGGTGGTTGATTCTTGACCAAGAAAGGTCAGTAATGTGAATCAATCCATCAACTCCACCTAAGTCAATAAAGACACCATAAGAAGTAATGTTTTTAACAACACCTTCTAATACTTGTCCTTTTTGTAATTGACCGATGATTTCTTTTTTCTGGATTTCGATATCCGCTTCAATAAGCGCTTTATGAGAAACAACAACATTTTTGAATTCGTGGTTGATTTTTACCACTTTGAATTCCATCATTTTGTTTACATATACATCGTAATCTCTAATTGGTTTAACATCAATTTGAGATCCTGGTAAGAAAGCTTCAATTCCGAAAACGTCAACAATCATACCACCTTTAGTTCTGCATTTTACAAAACCATTAACGATTTCTCCTGTTTCGTTAGCCGAAATAACTCTATCCCATGATTTGATAGTACGTGCTTTTCTGTGAGATAAAACTAATTGACCAGTTTTGTCCTCACGGATGTCAATTAATACTTCAACAGTATCACCTACTTTTAAGTTTGGGTTGTAACGGAATTCGTTCAATGAAATAACACCTTCCGATTTTGCGTTGATATCAACGATAACGTCTCTATCTGTAATTCTAACAACTGTACCATCAACCACTTCTTCTTGATCAGTAGCGATAAATGTTTTTGAAACTAGTTCTTCGAATTCTAATAAGTTTTTCTCATCAACAGCATCAATACCTTCTTCGAAATTGTGCCAGTTAAAATTTGCTAAAAACTCTTCTTGTGATTTTACTTGTTCAGACATGCTGATTAAAAATTTGTATTCTGTATTCTCTCGAGTTTCTTAATGTGCCAGAAAACAGCAGAAGTTGTTTGTATAATTAATTGAACCCCAAAGGAAACTCTTATTCACCAAAAGGACTGCAAAAGTAACACATTTATATTTAATGGCAAAATTTTAAAGCTCAGATAATTATTTGAAAATCAAGAGCAAAATACAAGGGTTTATCGGTAGATACCGTTCCCGCTAATATTGCACTTCGAGGTTATCACCTTAACTAGTGCTATTTTTCGCTAATTGTATATATTTGTAAGAAAAAAACAAGATTTATGTACAATTCGTTTCAAATTTTCATTCCTAATAATGGTAAATTTATACTAGGCACTAACTTAACTTACTATCCACTTTTGGCAGTATTTATCATCTTGTTTTTAAATTTACGTGTGCAACCATACCATGGTATAATTAATGTAATATTAGTTGTTTTTATATTTATTTACCTGTATTTAGGTGTTTCCAGAACATATAGAATAAAGCCTATAAAAGGAAAATTAGAAGGGTCCATACTTTTTGAAAAAGATTTTCTTGTAGTAAATAACACCAAAATTAGTCTTTCAAAAATTCAATCAATTAAACTATCTGTAGGGGATTTTACCGGTGAACTCTATCATAGGGCTAATCTTCGCGGTCCTAATTTAAATCCAGTAGCATCAAACGGAACAAATAATTGGATTGAATATGGCTTACAAAATGGTGTGAAAAATAAAATCTTTTTCAAACAAGAATATGATACACAACATGAGTCAATATATCCTTTTTTAAAAACATTAATACAAAAAAAGATAATAACATTAGCAGAGGTTTTAATGATCCTTGATTTTGAAAGTGATTACAATATCCAATCCTTCAAGAATTCATTAAACAAATGATTATCTAATTCAAAAAAAAACCGATGGCGCTATTACAATCGGTTTTTTTTCTATTCTAGTGGCTAATTTGCTCTACATCTTCTGGATTGTGTTTGTGCTTGAACAAAACAGCAAATGCAACCGCAATTATCAGCGCGTAAATTGCAAAAGCCAGCCAAATCGTGTGCCAGTCTTTCATTAAAACTACTTTGCTGAACAATCCATCAGCTCCTATTACATTCCCTTGACCAGTTACAAATTCTAGCATTTTTGAATTTGTAGTTTCTGTTTCCAAAAAACCAGCTAACTCAGTAGTATTATTAAATGATTTTGTAAAATACTTATCAATTGCCCATCCGGAAGTAAAACTTCCCAAAACCGCTCCAAAACCATTGGTCATCATCATAAACAAACCTTGTGCTGAAGAACGATTTTTTGGATCTGTATTCGTTTCCACAAATAATGATCCTGAGATATTAAAGAAATCAAATGCCATTCCGTACACCACGCAAGACATAATAATCATCCATAATCCGCTTGTAGGATTTCCGTAAGCAAACAATCCAAAACGCAATACCCAAGCCAACATACTAATCAACATAACTTGTTTGATTCCAAAACGTCTTAAAAAGAAAGGAATTGCAAGAATAAATAAAGTCTCCGATATTTGAGAAATAGACATGATAATCGTTGAATATTCTACTACGAAAGAATCCGCATATTTTGGAAAATGTTTAAATTCATCCAAGAAAACATCTCCGTACGCATTTGTCAATTGCAGCGCCCCTCCTAAAAACATAGAAAAAACAAAAAACAAAGCCATTTTATAATCAGCAAATAACTTGAAAGACTCTAATCCTAATGTTTCCATAACAGAAGCATTCTCTTTCGATAAGCGCTGGGGTTTACATTTTGGTAAAGTAAAAGAATAAATCCCTAGAACTATAGCGGCTAAACCTGCTATATAAAACTGATATTCAGTTGCTTTATTTCCAGTTAAATTGGTAATCCACATCGCTACAATAAACCCAACTGTTCCCCAAACGCGAATGGGTGGAAAATTTTTTATTACATCTTTATTGTTTAATTTTAATGCCGTATACGATATTGAATTGCTCAAAGCAATCGTTGGCATATAAAAACACATTGCCAAAAGCATAATGTAAATAAAGGTTTCCGGAGTGGAAACTTGTGGCATATAAAATAGAACTGCAGCATATAAAATATGAAGTATTCCGTATAATTTTTCAGCATTTACCCATCTATCAGCGATAATTCCCGTTAGTGTCGGCATAAATAAGGAAGCAATTCCCATTGTTCCAAAAACCAACCCAAACTGCGTTCCTTCCCAATTCTTGGTGCCAAACCAATAATTCGCAATGGTAATCAACCAAGCTCCCCAAACAAAAAACTGAAGAAAGCTCATTATTACCAATCTATTTTTAATTCCCATGAGATGAATTGTTATTTGTTTTTTTAAAAATTAACAGGGCGTAAATCTACTATTAAAAATGAGATCTGCAAATAATTATATCGTTTTAGTAATTTCATTTACCAATTCTAAAACAAGATCAAATTGTTCCTTACGATTCAAATGTGAATTATCAATTTCCATCGCATCTTCAGCCATAACTAATGGAGAATCCTTGCGGTGCGTATCAATATAATCGCGCTCTTCCACATTTTTGAGAACTTCTTCAAATGTGACCGCATCGCCTTTTGCAACCAGTTCATCATAACGTCTTTGTGCTCTTGTAGTTGCACTTGCGGTCATGAATATTTTTAGCTCCGCATCTGGAAAAACTACTGTACCAATATCCCTTCCATCCATTACAATTGCTTTGTCTTTTCCCATTTCTTTTTGCTGTTCCACTAATTTGGCACGAACTTCAGAAACTTCAGCTACTTTACTCACAAAACTAGAAACTTCAATCGTCCTGATTTCAGTTTCAACGTTTACCCCATTCAAATACATTTCGCCAAAACCTAAATCAGCATTGAATTTGAATTGCAATTTTATATTTGGTAAACTAGTAATCAAGGTTTGTTTATCAAAAGATTCCGCATTTATATAACCATTTTGCATCGCAAATAAAGTTACGGCACGATACATCGCTCCCGTGTCTACATAAATATATCCTAAATGATTCGCAAGTTGTTTAGCCAATGTACTTTTCCCCGTAGAGGAAAAACCGTCAATAGCGATAGTAATTTTTTTATTCAAAATGTAAAATTTAAAGTTCTATGTTATATCAAAATTATTATTGGAAATTAACTGTCAGCCCAAATAAACTAGTATTTCCAGCTAATGTGTATCTGGAATATGAATAATTGAATTTCAGTTTATTTAATTTGAGTCCGAAACCCAATGAAACTCCGGAAAAATTCCTTTGTTCTACAAGGCGTAATTCCTCTGCTCTTCTAAAATTATATCCCACTCGCAGGTTAAATGCTTTTTTCGGAAAAAGTTCTACACCCACAATTACGTGCCGCAAAGCATTATTCACGAAGGACACTTTTTCTTCGGTGGATTCACCATCAAAAGAGGATTCTGCTCTGGCTGGATTCGAAAAAGCGATATTCCATTGCTGCAAATTTTCTAATGTAAGATGCCACCGAATAGGAACGTTTTCCAATTCTTGTGACACTCCTGCAATGATTTCAAGCGGCAGTTTCTCATTCGTGCCATTATAAGTTGAAAACTGAGTTCCTATATTCCGAATAGCCAACGCCCAGTTGACATCATTTCTTTCATCAATAAACAAAGCCCCAATATCAAGCGCTCCTCCAAAAGAATGGTAGGTTTCCAAACTGGAAGAAATCAGTTTTGCACTGGCTCCTATATGAATATCGGTATACGGAATATTGTAAGCATACCCAAACGAAAGGGCTATTTCGCTTCCTGTAAATTCAGATGTGGGCTGACCGTTTTCATCAAAACCTTCAAAATTGCCATAGTTGACATAATTTACTCCAACCTGAAAAGTTTGCAAATGCTGGTCGTATGTATAGGCGTAAGAAGCCGTTCCGTAAGTAACTTCTTTATAATAACTGCCATAATTCAAAGCCAGATGGTTGTCCATTTCCGCATTTATGGTTGCCGGATTAAAATGAACCTGATTGACGTCATCATCATAAATCGTGATTACTTTTCCTCCCAAAGCTGCTTGTCTTGGCGAAGTCACTAAATTCAAAAACTGATAGGTATACTTTCCTCCTATTTGACTGTAAGTAACAGCACAAATAATAAGGAAACAGTATAGTAGAAGTTTTTTTAACATGCTTTAAATTGCAGTTGGTATAAAATAAAAACGCAACTGCGAAGATAAAATTATAAATACAATAAATGGCAACTTTGAAACTCGTAATTGCAAATAAAAAATCCAAATTCCATCTCTTGAAAATCAAGTTTTGAAATTTGGATTTTTTGTATTTAGGAGTTGTAACTTATTACAAATCCTTGGCGTTTTTTACATTTTGATCTGTCAAAGCAAATTTTAATACTTCGCTCATTTCTTTTACATAGTGAAAAGAAAGTCCTTCCAAATATTCAGGTTTTATTTCATCAATATCACTCTTATTTTCGTGACACAGAATAATTTCTTTAATATTCGCTCTTTTTGCTGCCAATATTTTTTCTTTGATTCCGCCTACTGGTAATACTTTTCCACGCAACGTAATTTCTCCTGTCATCGCCAAGTTTTTCTTCACACGTTTTTGTGTAAATAAAGAAACCAAAGAAGTTAACATCGCAATTCCGGCACTTGGACCGTCTTTTGGAGTAGCTCCCTCCGGAACGTGCAAGTGAATATTATATTTAGAAAGAATCTCAGAATCCAATCCTAAAAGTTTTGCATTGGCCTTGATATATTCTAAAGCAATTGTTGCAGATTCTTTCATGACCGTACCTAAATTTCCAGTAATAGTCATGGTTCCCTTTCCAGGAGAAAGCAACGATTCTATGAACAGAATGTCACCACCAACAGAGGTCCAAGCCAAACCAGTTACCACTCCGGCAACATCGTTGTTCTCATATTTATCTCTTTCTAATCTAGGAACACCAAGTGTTTTTATGATATCTTCATCTGTAACTTTCTTGTTATATTCTTCTTCCATCGCAACTGATTTGGCTGCGTTACGGATAACTTGAGCAATTTTAGCTTCTAAACCACGAACTCCAGATTCACGGGTGTATCCTTCAACAATTTTCTCCAATTGTTTTTTTCCAATGGTCAAATCTTTAGTTGTCAAACCATGCTCTTTCAATTGTCTTGGAAACAAATGCTGACGCGCAATTTCTACCTTTTCTTCAATCGTATAGCCTGACATTTTGATGATTTCCATTCTGTCTTTCAACGCAGGTTGGATGGCAGCCATATTATTAGAAGTGGCAATAAACATCACTTTAGATAAATCATATCCCATTTCAAGGAAATTATCATAAAACGAATTGTTTTGCTCCGGATCTAAAACTTCCAATAAAGCCGAAGATGGATCACCTTGATTACTGTTAGATAGTTTGTCGATTTCATCCAAAACAAAAACTGGATTCGAAGTTCCCGCTTTTTTCAAACTTTGAATAATTCGTCCTGGCATCGCACCAATATAGGTTTTTCTGTGTCCGCGAATTTCCGCTTCATCACGCAATCCACCAAGGGAAATTCTAACATATTTTCTACCCAAAGCTTCTGCAATAGAGCGTCCAATTGAAGTTTTACCAACTCCTGGAGGTCCTGTCAAACAAATAATTGGGGATTTCATATCATTTCGCAATTTTAAAACTGCCAAATGTTCTATCATTCTTTTCTTAACATCTTCAAGACCAAAATGATCTCTGTCCAATATTTTCTGAGCTCTTTTTAAATCAAAATTATCTTTAGAATATTCGTTCCAAGGCAATTCCAAGAACAACTCTAAGTAATTTCTTTGAATTCCAAAATCAGGCGCTTGTGGATTCATGCGGCGCATTTTAGACAATTCTTTTTCGAAATGTTTTTTGGTTTTCTCATCCCATTTTTTGGTCAAAGACTTTTGCAACATTTCGTCCATTTCCTCTTCCTGAGAAACACCACCCAATTCTTCTTGAATGGTTTTCATTTGTTGGTGCAAGAAATATTCACGTTGTTGTTGGTCTAAATCGAAACGAACTTTGGACTGAATATCATTTTTCAATTCGAGTTTTTGCAACTCAATATTCATATAACGAAGCGTCTCTAAAGCTCTTTCTTTCAATTCATTAATAGCTAACAAGTCTTGTTTCTCTTTAACAGAAAGATTCATATTAGAAGTCACAAAATTGACTAAAAATGATTGGCTTTCAATATTCTTGATGGCAAAAGTAGCTTCACTGGGAATGTTTGGACTTTCTTTAATAATTTGAATCGCTAATTCTTTGATTGAATCCAGAATCGCTACAAATTCAGTATCATTTTTCTTTGGTCTTTTTTCAGGAACTTCCTTGATTTTCGCAGTGATATAGGGCGTTTCATCAATAACAGCATCAATTTCGAAACGTTTTTTACCTTGAAGAATTACCGTTACATTCCCATCAGGCATTTTTAGCACGCGCAAAATACGGGCAACTGTACCTATTTTATGAATATCATCTTTGGTTGGATCTTCATCTTCTTCGTTGATTTGAGCAACAACTCCAATCGTTTTTCCAGCTGCATTGGCGTCATTAATCAATTTAATTGATTTATCACGTCCCGCAGTAATTGGTATTACAACTCCAGGAAATAAAACCATATTTCGCAAAGGTAAAATAGCCAATAATTCCGGTAAAGCCTCATTATTCATTTCCTCCTCGTCCTCGGGAGTCAAAAGTGGAATTAAATCTGCTTCCGAATCAAATTCCTGAAGTGACAGATTGTCAATAGTAAGTATTTTATGATTTGACATATATTATTTAAGTCTTTTTGTCATTAAAAAATTCATTATTTAAGCAAATATAAGGTTTCAAAATAGTCTTTTTATATAAAAGCGATGTTTAATCCTCAAAATTTGCATAACGGTAAAAGAGTCAATCTTTGTGCCAAAAGAAACTATCTTTATCCTATTTTTCATCAGAAAGTAAAAATGCTGACCATTAAAACTGCAACAAATTAATCCCTGCAGGAGCAATCAAATGAAAATTTTAGTTTTATTTTTATAAAAGTGTAACAAAGAAAAAATTAACAAGTCCTTACTATTAAATTACTAGCAGCTGTTTGAATGTAAATCAACATAATATCGAAGAATTGATTTTGCTCTGCAAGCAAAAAAATCAAAAAGCACAATGCGAAATTTACAATCGTTATGCAAAAGCCATGTATAATGTCTCGCATCGAATCGTAAAAGACAGCCATTTTGCAGAGGATGTAATGCAGGAAAGTTTCTTAAAAGCATTCACGCGAATAGATGATTACAAGCAAGAAGTTGCTTTTGGCGCTTGGCTAAAAAGAATTGTGGTGAATTGCAGTATTGATTTTTATAAAAAGAACAACCAATTCAAACCAGAAGATTTTGATGCTACACTTTACAAAATCGAAGAAACAGAAAATGGCATTTTAGAAAACACTTCTTTCAAAGATTTAAAAGTAAAACAAATTTTAGACACCATCACTTCATTGAAATACAATTACAGAATGGTTTTAACACTATTTTTCATTGAAGGATACGACCAAGAAGAAATTAGCGAAATTTTGAATATTAGTTATGCCAATTGCAGAACTACACTGAGCAGAGCCAAAGACTGTTTGCGAAAAAAACTAGAGGAAATATGAAAAAGGAAAATAAAAAACTAGACCAATTATTTAAAAAATTTGAAAATCAATGGGATGTCGAGTCTCCTGAAAGTAATCATGAGCAACGATTTGTACAAAAATTAAAATCTAAGAAATCGAATTGGAAACGTTTTGTTTCTATTGGAATCGCTGCTTCTATAGTACTTATATTAGGACTTTCAATTTTCAATACTACTCCTAAAAAAACTGAGGAATTAAAATTTGCATCAAAAGAAACGAAACAAACGGATTCGATTTTTACTATTTTAATCGAAAAGGAATTAGAAAAAATAAAAGAAAAAAAATCACCTGAAAATGAAAAAATCATCGCTGATGCACTCAAACAAATGCGAACATTGGACAATGATTACTACAAAATAATTAAGGAACTCGAAACCAATGGAGAAAGTAAACAGATTATTTATGCAATGATCCGCAATCTTCAGACGCGGATTTCTTTTTTGCAAAGCGTACTGCAACATATTGAAAATAAGGAACAAAAGATAAACATAGCTGATGAAAAAACAATGTAAAACACTGATTTTATTTATTTTAATTCCATTTTTGGGACATGCAATTGACAATGACTTCCTGCATTTGAAAGAAAAAAATATTAAAAAAGCGTATTATGTCAATCCTAACGCAACGCTTTCGATTGACAATTCGTACGGCACTATTTCAGTAACCACTTGGAACGAAGATAAAATTGAACTTGACATAAGTATCAAAGTTAGCGGTGATAATGAAAATTGGGTCAACCAGCGTATTGAAACCATCGCTGTTGATATAGTCGCTTTGAAAGGAATGATTTCTGCCAAAACAATTCTGGGAAATTCCAATTACAAAGGTCACGGTAAAAACAATAATTTTGAAATAAATTACACCCTCAAAATTCCAAAAAATGGAAGTGTAAAACTCAATAACAAATACGGCAATATCAGTACCTCTGATTTATATGCAGAAGCGGATATCAAATGTAAATATGGAAAGGTAATCTTGGGGAGATTGTATGGAAACAGTACACTTGAAATGGAATATTGCTCTAATTCGAACATTGCATTTCTAAAAAATGGAATGGTAACAGCAAAATATTCGAATCTAAAAATTGGTGAGGCAACTAAGTTAGATTTAATTTCTGATTACACGGATATCGAAATTGAGCAAAGTGATGCCATTAAATACAACAGTAAATATGGGAAAATCAGAATTCAAAATGTAAAAACCTTAGACGCATTAGGAAATTACTTGACGATAAAAATCGGAGAAGTGTTTGATTATTTAAAGCTGAACACAAAATACAGTTCTTTAACCGTTCAATCGATTAATGCAAACGCAAATTCAGTTACTATAATGGCGGGTTATACGGGAATAAACATTGGATACCACACTAATTTTGCTTTTGATTTTAATGTGCTTTTAAAATATGCAAACTTTAAATATGATTCTGATTTAGAAATTGATTCTAAAGAAGAAGTGTCAAATTCAAAAAAATATAGTGGTTTTCACAAGAAAAAAGGACTTAACAATTTGAATATAATTTCAGATTATGGAAACGTAATATTAACTAAAAACCAATAACCTAAAAACAAAACTTATGAAAAAATCAATTCAATTATTTGTCAGTTGCGCAGTATTAATCACGTCGATGGCCCAAGCACAATGGTCTTCTAAATCCAAAATAAATGGAAACGGAAACGTTGTATCTGAAAAAAGAACGACATCTTCGTATGATGAAATTGCTGTAACAGGCTTTTTTGATGTAGAATTAGTTTCTGGAAATGAGGGAAACATTACTGTAAAAGGAGAAGAAAATTTACTGCCTTACATCAAAATTGAAGTTGCGAATCAAGTTTTGAAAATTTATTCAGAAAAGAACAAATACATTAGTAGCAGCAAAGGAAAACAAATTATTATAACTGTTCCTTTCGAAAGTATTAATCAAGTTTCTTTGACCGGTTCCGGAGATGTGTTGACTAAAAATCGCATCCAATCAAAATCATTTTCAGCTAAACTAATTGGCTCAGGCGACATGAATTTAGAAGTAGAAGCAAACGATCTTGACGCCAATTTAAGTGGTTCAGGAGACTTAAATATAACTGGAACAGCGGTAAATTTAAACAGTAATTTAAACGGATCAGGCGATATAGATGCCGCAAATTTAAAAGCTAAAAACGTAACAGCGACCGTTTCTGGATCAGGAGACAATACTGTTTTCTGCAGTGAAAGCATTCATGCCAGAGTTTCAGGTTCTGGAGATATTGAATACAAAGGCAATCCAAAGAAAAAAGATACCAAAGTGACTGGATCAGGGAATATTTCAAAGTCTTAACTTCGAATTTAGCATTATACAATAAGGTGTTTTATTAATTTAAAACGCCTTTTTTTGGCACTCTTTTCAGCAATAGAATGGCTATTACAAAAAATACTCCCAAAAATACGATGGCAAGTCTCGGGCTGCCAGTAATCTGATCAATGATTCCGTAGACTAACATTCCTATTACGATTCCAATTTTTTCAGCAACATCATAAAAACTAAAAAAAGAAGCTGTATCCTGCGTTTCTGGCAATAGTTTAGAATAAGTAGAACGCGATAAAGCCTGAATTCCTCCCATCACCAAACCTGCAATTGACGCCATTACATAAAAATGTATGGGTAAAGTGATAAAAAATGCAAGTGCACAAAATACTGCCCAAATACAATTAATAAAAATCAAAGTTGGAATATTACCAAATTTTTCTGATGCTCTAGAAGTTAGAACTGCGCCGAGAACAGCTACTAATTGAATGATTAATATACAAATAATTAAACCCGTTGTACTTTCCGCTTTAGAAGACCAAGCAATTTCTTGTGCACCAAAGTAAGTAGCGACAAGCATTACAGTTTGCACTGCCATACTCGAAACAAAGAAACCTCCTAAATATCGTTTCAATGCAACGTTTTCTTTTAATAAAATCCATACCTTTTTCAACTCTTTAAAACCATTCAAGACAACATGGTGCGTTACTTTGTTGTTTGCGTTTTTATTTCCTTTTGGTAAAAAATAATACGTGTACTGACTGAATAAAACCCACCAAACACCTACCATTACAAAGGAATATCGCATGGCTTTCATAGCTGCTTCACCATCAGTCCCAGAAATCCCAAAAAGCTTTGGTTTCATAATCATCGCTAAATTGATAATCAATAAAATTACACTTCCTATATATCCTAAGGAATATCCTTTGGCGCTAATTTTATCTTGTTGCTCCACATAAGCAATATCTGGTAGATAGGAATTATAAAAAACTAAACTGCCCCAATATCCAATCAATCCTAGAAAATAAAATGCTAAACCAAGGTATATATTGTCAAGATTGAACCAATACAATCCCATGCAAGACAAAGCTCCCAAATAACAGAAGAATTTCATAAATGATTTTTTATCTCCAACATAATCAGCAATACCAGATAATAGTGGAGAAATAAAAGCCACTAATAAAAATGCAAAAGCGGTAACAAAACTGATTAAAGCTGAATTTTTTAGATGTAAGCCAAAAACATCAATGTAATGATTTCGCTCAGAAAACAAGGCTTCATAAAAAATAGGAAATACTGCAGATGCAATGGTAAGTGTATAAACTGAATTTGCCCAATCATAAAAAGCCCAAGCATTTAATAATTTTTTACTCCCTTTTTCTAAATCTGCCATATTTACTTAATTTATGCTGCGAATTTATTTAATTTTTATTGATAAAATTCAAAAAACAGCTTTATTTGATATTAACAAATTGCGCCATAATTACAATGTATTTAAAAGTCGCAAAATAGTATACCAAAAAGGGCTACTCTCACTTGAGAATAGCCCATTTCGATGTTCGATAAAGAACACTATGATTTCAAATTGTTACCTATAGATAATACCCACTTTGGTTGCTAAAGCTTTAGCTTCCGGGATCAATGCTTTCAAATTTGCGATTCTAGTAGCATCAGACGGGTGCGTACTCATAAATTCCGGCGGTGCTTGACCTGAAGATTTTGCAGCCATTCTAGACCAGAAAGTTATAGATTCCTCCGGATTATATCCAGCAATTGCCATTAAAGTCAGACCAATTTTATCTGCTTCAGTTTCGTGATTTCTACTAAAAGGAAGCATAACACCAAACTGAGACCCTAATCCATACGCTTGACCCCATATTTGTTGTGTTTGTTCACTTTTACCTCCAGTCGCTACTGCAACTCCTACCGCACCTAATTGTTGCAATTGAGCAGCACTCATACGTTGCGCACCGTGATTTGCCAATGCGTGAGATACTTCATGCCCCATTACAGTCGCTAAACCCGAGTCATTCAATGTTACTGGCAAAATCCCGGAATAAACAACAATTTTCCCTCCTGGCATACACCAAGCATTCACTTCCTTATTGTCAATTAATTTGTATTCCCAACGGTATTCAGTCAAATATTGTGATTGACCTAAATAGGTCAAATATTTTTCGGCTGCAGCCTTAATTCGCATCCCAACTGCTTCCACTTTTCTAGCCTCTGCAGTTCCGGTAATTACTTTATTTTCCTTTAAAAAAGTACCATATTGTTGAAAAGATGTTGGAAACAGTTCACTGTTAGAAACAAAATTCAAACTTTTCTTCCCTGTAAGTGGATTAGTAGCACAAGAATAAACTAATCCTGCTGCAAAAATCCCTATTAATAAATGTTTTTTCATAATTTTAAATATTAAATAATTAACAAAAATACACGAATTCTAACGTCTAATATTTACACAATTAAATATAAAAGTTTCAACTTTATTGTTATTCTCCAATGATATGAAAAGTTGTAAACTCCTTATCCACAATTAAATAATTATCATTTTCTAAAGTAAAACTATCAAATGGGACTTCTACGTTATCGATTTCAATCGCCTTTACTTTAAATGGTAATCCAATAAGATTTATTTTGTATTTAGAATAATTCGTATCGTATTTTCCTTCTTTATGCAATTGGATAATCAATTCTTTCTCTTTACCGGTTGTTTGAAACGATAAGAAGCTGTATCTCCCTTTTTTGTAATCATACCCATCTTGAGCATCCTCATACACGACAGATTTTTCTTTTCCTTCTTTGTAATAAATATCTAAAGTCAACTCGTCAAATTCTAACTCACCTACAAATTGTTGCACTGGATATTTAGGAATAATTGCTCCCGCCTTCACAAAAATTGGAATCTGATCGAATTTAGTGTCTACCCAAATTTCTTTTCCCCCTTTTACCACTTCATTTGTCCAATAATTATACCACTGTCCACGAGGAATATACATTCTTCGTCCCAAAGAATTTGGTTCTAAAATAGGACAAACTAGTATTTGATTTCCAAAAACAAATTCATCATTTCTGTAATGTGTTTGAATATCTTCCTGATCATAATAAACCAATGGTTTGAGCATTGGAATTCCTTCCTCAATATACTGCCAAAACATCGTATATAAATAAGGTAATAATTGATATCTCAAGTTGACAAACTTTCTGGTGATATCGATAACTTCTTCATCAAATGCCCATGGTTCTTGATCTCCATGATCTCCTGAAGAGTGTGTTCTACAAAATGGATGAAAAACGCCCAATTGAATCCAGCGTGCATATAGCTCACCTGAAGGTTGCTCTGCAAATCCACCAATATCAGATCCTGTGAAACCCATTCCCGAAATAGACATGCGTTGTACCTGAATATTTGCTATCCACAAATGTTCCCAAGTGGCCACATTATCTCCGGTCCAGGACGATGTGTAACGCTGTGCGCCTGCATACGCTGATCTTGTTATTACAAAAGGTCTTTTTGGATACGCAAAACGTTTTACACCGTGGTAAGTAGCTCTGGCCATTTGTGTGCCGTAAATATTGTGCGCTTTTCTATGGCTACAAGGATTTCCATCATAATCGTGACGTACATCCATAGGAAACGTTTTATTAGGAACCTCCATAACGGCAGGTTCGTTCATATCATTCCAAACGCCTTTTACCCCAATATCTGATATTAATTCTTTGAATAATCCTGCCCACCATTCTCTTACCGCAGGATTTGTATAATCCGGGAAATTACATTCTCCCGGCCAAACTTTCCCTTTCATGTATGGACCATCAGCTCTTTTACAGAAATAATCTTTTTCTAAAGCTTCTTTATAAATTGAATATTCTTTGTCAATCTTGATTCCCGGATCAATAATTACCACAGTTTTGAAACCATCCTCAGCTAATTCAGCCACCATTCTTTTAGGATTGGGAAAATATTCTTTGTTCCAGGTGAAACATCGAAAACCTTCCATATAATCAATATCCAAATACAAAGCATCACAAGGAATTTTCAATTCTCTGAATTTGGCAGCAACTTCTTTTAAATTACTTTCTGGATAGTAACTCCATTTACATTGGTGATATCCAAGTGCCCAAAGCGGCGGTAGCTCTGGTTTACCCGTTAGATGAGTATAGGTTGTAACGACATCCTGCATTTCAGGACCGTAAATGAAGTAATAATTCATTTCTCCTCCTTCAGCCCAAAAACTGGTAACGTTTCTTCGTTCGTGACAAAAATCAAAATAGGTTCTAAAAGTATTATCAAAGAAAATACCGTACGATTGTTTGTTTTGTAATCCAATATAAAACGGAACTACTTTGTACAAAGGTTCTTGGTCTTTTTGAAAAGCATATTGATCTGTAGCAAAATTTTCCAGTCTCTTACCTTTAAGGTTCAGTTGAGTTGCTTTATCGCCAAGTCCGTAAAAACATTCTCCATCTTTAGAAGCTTTACTCATTTTTACGATATTTCCACCATATTCATAGCTTTCTTCCCAATGAAATCCCAACTCATCTTCTAAAATAATAGTGTCCTCTAAATCAAAAATAGACAATCTCATGTCACTTTTTTGAATCCTGCACTTTACCTTACTGGTTTTAATCTGATAATAATCCTCTACTTCTGAAACTTCCAGATGATTATATCCATGGGAATGATTTTTATCTACAGCATAAGAAAAATCATTGCTGAAATACCCTTTTGTAGTAAATCTAAACCGAATTAAACTATCTCTTAATACAGTTACTTTTAATATGACACTATTATCAGTATGGAAACTTATCGTATCAACTTCATGCTCAAAAGAGACTATTTTAGTAGGATATAAATCTCCTTTATATTCTAATTCTGTATTTGTAATCATATTTTATGGTATTTACTTTAATCTTTATATAAAATTCAAACTTACAAAATTACTTGGTAAACTGTTAAATATGTAGATTTTATTCACGATAACGTTGTAGTTTGTTTCAATGTAACAATCAACTATATATAATAATGGTTTCCATTATAAATGAAAACCATTAGTTATGCTTATCTATAAAAGAACAATTTTATGCTTATGAAATTTTAAAAACAGTAACACTTAAAGGTGGCAAAAGTAATTCTGTTGAATAATCTCTTCCATCATAAGGCATCGCTTCAATTGCAATTTTATTCGCGTTTGAAACTCCGCTTCCTCCATAATCTGAAGCGTCACTATTAAAAATTTCTGTCAATTTTCCTTTTTTGGGTAAACCAATACGATAATTAGGTCGCACTACTTGCGTAAAATTACAAACTATAATGACGTCATTTTTTGGATTATTTCCTTTTCGAATGAAGGACATTACCGCGTTTTGATGATCGGAATAATTAATCCATTCAAAACCATCTGCACTGAATTGTTTTTCATGCAAGGCAGGTTGGGTTTTATATAATTTGTTTAAATCCGTTATTAATTTTTTGACTCCTGCATGAAAAGGATATTGTAAAAGATGCCAATCTAAACTTCCTTCAAAATTCCACTCGCTACTTTGTCCAAATTCGCAACCCATAAACAACAATTTAGTTCCGGGATGCATAAACATATAGCCATAGAGTAATCGTAGATTCGCAAATTTTTGCCATTCATCTCCAGGCATTCTTCCTGCAATAGATTTTTTTCCGTAAACTACTTCATCGTGAGAAAGCGGAAGCATAAAATTTTCCGAAAAAGTATACGTCATCGAGAAAGTCAAATCATTTTGATGGTATTTTCTATATACGGTATCTTTCTGAAAATATTCTAACGTATCGTGCATCCAACCCATCATCCATTTCATTCCAAAACCTAAACCACCTATAGATGTAGGTCTGGAAACCATCGGGAAGGATGTACTTTCTTCGGCAATGGTTTGTACGCCTTCATAATTAGAATAAACAGCTTCATTAAATTCTTTCAGAAAACTGATCGTGTCCAAATTTTCTCTTCCACCATAAATATTAGGTTCCCATTCACCATCATTTCTAGAATAATCCAAATACAACATCGAGGCAACAGCATCTACGCGCAACGCATCGGCGTGATAATGATGCAGCCAAAACAAAGCATTGCTTATTAAAAAGGAGCGAACTTCATTTCGACCATAATTAAAAACTAAACTTTTCCAATCAGGATGATAGCCTTTTCTTCGATCCGGATGTTCAAAAAGATTTGATCCGTCAAAAAATCCTAAACCATGCGCATCATCAGGAAAATGAGAAGGAACCCAGTCGAGAATTACTCCAATTCCTGCTTCGTGCAATTTGTCTACTAAATGCATGAATTCTTGGGGATTCCCAAAACGGGAAGTTGGTGCAAAATACCCCACTAATTGATATCCCCAAGACGGATCGTACGGATATTCCATTATTGGCATGAACTCTACATGCGTAAAGCCGGTTTCTTTTATATAATTTACTAAATCTTCGGCAAATTCAAGATAGGTTAGAAAACGATTATCATTGGCATGACGTTTCCATGATCCTAAATGGACTTCGTAAACTGAGTAAGGCTTGTCAAGACCGTTGTGATTTTGACGCGTTTCCATCCAGTTTTTATCCTTCCATTTATAATCTAAATCCCAAACTACTGAAGCCGTATGTGGAGGTTTTTCGCAGTAAAAAGCAAAAGGATCTGCTTTCTCAGTAACTATACCGCCATTATTAGATTGTATCTTATATTTGTAGGTTGTCCCTTTTTTGACATTTGGAATAAAACCTTCCCAAATTCCGGATGAATCCCAACGAACTTCTAACAAATGTTCGCCTTGTGTCCAAAAGTTGAAATCCCCAACTACCGATACCGAATGTGCCGTAGGAGCCCAAACTGCAAAATAAACGCCGTCAGCTCCGTCAACTGAAATAAGATGTGCTCCAAGTTTTTCGTAGAGACGGAAATGTTTTCCAGCTTTAAATAAGTCGATATCGAAATCGGTAAAAAGAGAATGCGTAATTACTTTACTCATATAATAATTGTATAATTCTACCTTTTAGAAATAGAATATTATTTTTAAGAAAAAACAGTTTAAAAATTTATTTTATGATGTAATTATCCGGTATAACTGCTCCTTTTTTAATAACAACAATTCCGTCTTTTATGGCATACAATTCATTCGAGAAATCTTCTAAATGGTTTCCACCGTTGATGTAAACATCATTCCCAATTCGACAGTTTTTATCCACTAGAGCATTGCTTATAAAACATCTTTCTCCAATTCCCACTAGTTGTTTCCCGGTTTTAAGATCTTCATTCATATCATCTATATTCTGATAAAAATCATTCCCCATTACATAACAATTCTGAATGATTGTTCCTTCACCAATTCTTGATCGAATTCCAATCACAGATCGATTTATTTCTTTTGCATTTAAAATACAACCTTCCGAAATTAATGATTTATCAATCATTGTTTTTTGGAATTTGGACGGCGGGAGTAATCTAGGTCTGGTGAAAATTTTATTATCGTTATCAAATAAATTAAATTTTGGTAAGTCATCAGTTAACCCAATATTTGCTTCAAAAAATGAATCAATATTACCAATGTCTGTCCAATATCCTTCATATTGGTAACTTAAAATCTTTTTGTTTCCTACAGCATGCGGAATAATTTCTTTACCAAAATCTTTGGTTTCTTTGTTAGACATGATATCTATCAACAATTTTCTGTTGAAAATATAGATTCCCATCGAAGCTAAATAATGTTTGCCTTCGCTTTTCATTTGTTCACTTACATCTGATTCCCAATCTGGCAATAATTCCTTCGCGGGTTTTTCAATAAAAGATTCAATACAACTTTCGGAGTTTGTTTTCAAAATTCCAAATTCAGGCGCATCTTTTGCATTTACGGGTAATGTCGCAATGGTAATATCAGCTTCTCTCTTGATATGTTCCTCTACCATATCATTGAAATCCATTTGGTACAACTGATCCCCGGAAAGTATCAAGGCATAATCAAAATCATGATTCAAGAAATGAGGCATACATTGTCTTACGGCATCAGCAGTACCTTGAAACCAAGTTGGGTTATCAGGAGTTTGCTCAGCTGCAAGAATATCAACAAAAGCATGACTAAAAATACTAAAGTTATACGTGTTTTTTATGTGCGCATTTAAGGAAGCCGAATTAAATTGTGTCAATACAAACATTCTGTAAATATCTGAATTCATGCAATTTGATATTGGAATATCAACCAATCTATATTTTCCCCCTATCGGTACAGCAGGTTTTGATCTCGTTTCTGTCAAAGGATATAATCTGGAACCTTGCCCACCACCTAAAATTATTGCAATAACATTTTTCTTTTTGGCTTTCATTTCTTGTTAATTATTAGTTTGTACATTTCTATATATTCCTGACAAACACGTTCCCAAGAATGGTCGGTGTTCATTCCAATTTTTCTAATTTCATTCAGATGTTTTTTATCATCATATAAATTTACTGCGCGCTGAATCGAGTAACAAATATCACCAACTGTGGCTTGATCATGACAAATCCCATTTCCGTCATCGCCAAAATCAACTACAGTATCCCGCAATCCGCCCGTTCGACGTACAATGGGAATTGTCCCGTAACGCAAGGAATACATTTGGTTCAAACCACAAGGTTCTACTCTGGAAGGCATTAGCAAAAAATCAGAACCAGCATAAATTAAGTGCGCTAATTCTTCGTTATAACCAATAAATGTGTTGTAATTCCCTTTGTAATCTTGTAGCAAACTATTCAACTGATTTTCTATGGCAGTATTTCCTGAGCCTAAAATCAATATATTTATTTGCTGATAATTCTCTGATAAGGCTAGAGCGGCCGCATGTGGCAATAAATCGCCTCCTTTTTCCTCTAATAGTCTTCCAATGAAACTAAAAAGTGGTTTTGTTGGATCTAAATTAAAAAGGTTGCACAATTTATCTTTGTTTTCTTGTTTTCCTTTTTCAAAATTTTTAATCGAATAATTTTTTTCCAGCATCATATCCTTGGCCGGATCCCAAACCTCAATATCGATTCCGTTTAGAATTCCTTTGGATTTATAGCGTACCAAATTAAATAAGGATTCCAATCCATTTGAAGAATAATTGATTTCGTTTAGATAACTTGGCGAAACAGTAGTTACAGCCCAAGCACATTTTACAGCAACTGCCAATGAATTAATGCAATTATCCCATTCTAAAACTTTTACATGCGCTAAATCAAATTCGGGTAAATAATACAATTTATCAAATCCAAACTGACCTTGATACAAACCATTATGAATCGTAATCATAGACGGTGTATTGCGCAGTTTTTCATATTTATGGCAGTACAACATCATAAATGGAATCAAACCTGTGTGATGATCGTGACAATTGATAACATCTGGAATGTCTTTTCTACCAATTATCCAATCCAAAGCGGCAATTTGGAAAGACAAAAATCGTTCAATATCATCTTTATATCCATAAACATCTTTTCTATCAAACAATTCTGGAATTTCGACCAAATACAATTCAAATCCAAGGTGGTCCGTTTTTTCTTTTAAAATATTGAAAGGAAAATTAAAATTACCCAATTTTACATGACCCCAATGAACACATTCAAAATCATTATCCTTCCTGAATTTGGTGTCGTAACATGGCATAACGACTCTTACTAAATGTCCTGCATTGTTTTGATATTTTGGTAACGCGCCAACCACATCTGCTAAACCTCCTACTTTTGCAACAGGATAACACTCTGCACTGATATGAAATATTTCCATATATGAAATTTTGATGTTTTTGAGTATTGTAATACTACTCGATTAATTACTAATATTTCCGTCTTTTATGTTAATACCCATAAAAACTTTATAAAAAATACTACTTTTATGTTTTTCTAAATTTACTAAAAAAATTATAATATTATAACCCGCTTGAAAATTTATTGAAATGACAAAAAAATCTGCTAATCATACCCAATCATTGAAAATTCCTAAGATTATTTTATTAACCAGTAAATTAATCTCTTTTATTTCGCCAAAATTAATTACATTATTTGCTGCTAAACTATTTACAACACCTATAAAACATAAAATTCCAAAACGAGAATTAGAAATGGATAGAAACAGTCTCCAAAAATTAGTTTCGATTCCTGCAATTGGCAAAGAAGTTGTTGTGTACGAATATGGCAAAAGCGAGAAGAAAGTTTTGTTGGTACACGGTTGGTCAGGTCGAGGAACACAATTATTCAAAATAGCCGACGAATTGCTCAAAGTAGGATACTCAACCCTTAGTTTTGATGCTCCAGCCCACGGAAAATCACCAGGAAAAGATACTATCATGGTCGATTTTATCGCTACAATTTTAGAAATAGAAAAGCAATTTGGTCCCTTCGAAGCTGCAATCGGTCATTCATTGGGTGGAATGTCCGTATTAAATGCAATAAAAAAAGGTTTAAAAGTAAACTATGCTGTAGTTATTGGCAGTGGCGATATCGTTGAAGATATTATAGATGATTTTGTGGCAAAATTAGAACTCAAACCAACTGTAAGCACTCTTTTGCGTTTGCATTTCGAAAAAAAATACGGAGAGAAAATGAACAGTTATTCTGCTTTTTTGGCTGCAAAAGAAACAGCGATTCCAGTTTTAGTAATTCATGATAATAATGACCCTGAAGTTCCTGTAAAAGCGGGAATTCATATTCATAAGTATCTAAAAAATGGGGAGTTACTATTAACCGATGGTTTAGGGCATCGCAAAATTCTTGGCAATTCTAAAGTAATTGAAAAAACGGTTCAATTCATTCAAAATAAATAGAACTTAACATTTTATAATTAGTAAAAAAAATAGATCATGAAATATCCTTTAGAAAAAACAGAACAAGAATGGAAAGAACAATTGGGAGAAGAACGTTACCGAATTCTTAGACAAAAAGGAACAGAATATCCTCATACGGGAACTTATAATTTACATTACGAAAAAGGAACTTATTGTTGCGGTGCTTGCGGAGAACCTTTATTTGAAAGTAATTCAAAATTTGATGCACATTGCGGTTGGCCTTCATTTGATGAATCCATTCCTGGAAAAGTAAAATACATATCAGATGTTTCTCATGGCATGAAACGTACCGAAATCTTGTGCGCTAATTGCGGCAGTCATTTAGGACATGTATTTGATGACGGACCTACAAAAACCGGACAACGTTATTGCGTAAACTCTTTATCAGTAGACTTTAAAGAATAGTATGATGGACTTATTTGGGAATTCTACTGATTGGACTGAAAAACTAAAACCTATCCTAACGAAATATAAAGGACAAAAACATCCGCTGGAGTACCATAATTTGTATCAACTTATGGTTATGGTGGTACTTTCGGCTCAGGATTCTGATGCTAATATCAATAAAATTGCTCCTGCTTTATTTGATGCATATCCAAATATGGAAAGTTTAGCCGTTGCTAATGAGGAAGCATTATTTCCGTATATTTCTGAAGTGAGGAATTTTGGAACCAAAGCAAAATGGCTTTTGGAAATAGCGAAAACAGTTCAAAATGATGCAAATATTCCACTGACAATGGAAGGTTTAGTTGCATTAAAAGGAATTGGAAGAAAATCAGCCAACGTAATTATGCGAGAAGCAAAAATTCCAGCAGAGGGAATTATAGCCGATTTACATGTTATCAGAGTTGCACCCAGAATTGGATTAATCTCAGAAACTAAAGACGGAATTAAAGCCGAAAAACAGTTGATGCAAGTGCTTCCAAAAGAAATCTGGGGCGAAATTGGGATGGCTATTTCATTTTTAGGAAGAGAAATTTGCCGCCCACAACCTAAATGTCCAGAATGTCCTATTAATACGATTTGTCAGTATTATAAAAAAATAAAAGGGTAAAAAGTGAAGTACTTATTACCCTTTTAAAATATTTTTTTTATAAAAAAGAAGGCTTAAAGTTAGGTTTTAAACGCTTTTTAGACGCTTGTTCATAAGCAAATCCTAATCCTATTAATTCACCTTCTGTATATGGTTTTCCAAAAAATGACAACCCAACAGGCAAATCATAAGCCAGTCCGCAAGGAACTGTAATATGCGGATAACCACTTGCCGCAGCTGGCGAAGTCAATGAATAACTGCCCCAACGATCGCCGTAAATCATATCAATACTGCATGACGGTCCCATAGTTATTCCGCAAATAGCATCTAATTTATTTGCTTTAAAAACAGCATTTAAAATACTTTTACTTCCTTCAAAACTCGCAGTCAATGCTTCTGTATATTTTTTATCATCAAGTCCTTTTTTTGCATTAGAACTCTCCAATGTTTCTTGTTTAAAATACGGCATTGCTTTATCTTCATTAGCAATATTAAAATCAATGACTTCTTTTAAATTTTTCACTTTTGCATTGGCTGTAGCCAAGTAGCTATTCAATCCGTCTTTAAATTCATATTGCAAAACTTCAAATTCAGCCTGACCTGCAGCATTAATTTTATCTAAATAATCGATTTCAACAATGGTAGCACCTTGCTTTTTGAGCAGGTTTATAGCAACAGTAAAAAGTGCGTTAATATATTTATTATTTCCCTGTGGTTTTTTCTCAATACCAATGCGTTTGCCTTTCAAAGCATTGGCATCTAAAAACGTTGTGTAATCCGTCTGTGATTTTCCTTTACTTTCGAGAGTTACTGAATCATCTTCGTCAATCGCCGTTATTGCTGCTAGTAAAATAGCTGCATCAGTTACCGTTCTCGCCATTGGACCGGCCGTATCTTGCGTTTTTGATATTGGAATAATTCCAGAGCGGCTAACCAAACCTACTGTCGGTTTAATACCCACAATTCCATTTACCGATGCTGGACACACAATAGAACCGTCGGTTTCAGTTCCAACAGCAACTACACAAAGATTCGCTGAAACTGCAGCTCCTGATCCAGCACTTGAACCACATGGATTGTGATCTAAAATGTACGGATTTTTAGTCTGCCCACCTCTGCTGCTCCATCCGGAACACGACTGGGTCGAACGAAAATTAGCCCATTCACTTAAATTTGTTTTCCCAATGATTATAGCTCCGGCTTCTCTGAGCTTTTTTACCACAAAAGCATCTTTTGAAGCAATATTCCCTTCCATTGCAAGAGAACCAGCCGTTGTTTGCATTTTATCTGCAGTGTCTACATTGTCTTTTATTAAAACAGGAATTCCATGTAAAGGTCCTCTGATTTTGCCTGCCTTGAACTCTTTATCCATTGCAACTGCAATAGCAACTGCATCAGGATTAATTTCGATAACCGAATTCAATTGTAGTCCAGAAGCATCAATAGCTTCGATGCGTTTCAAGTACAACTGAACTAATTGTTCCGAAGTATATTTTCCAGAAGTTAATTTCTCCCTTAAACTCCCGATTGTTTCTTCGTCCAATTCAAAGGCTTCATTAGTCTCTTCGACTGATACTGTTTCTTTGTCCTTTTTCTTTGTATTTGAAGTACAACCAGTAATCAAAAGTGTGGTTAAACCTGCTGAGGCAAGTGTTGCAGTGGTTAAAAAAGATCTTCTTTTCATAGGTTAAATCATTTATTTGGCTAAAAATTCGCATAATAATGCCCTAAATTAGTTTTTTTTCGCTAAAAACAAGACGCTGTTAATTGGAACAAATGTTAAAGTTTAGTTTGTGTGCTGAATGGAATAAAATTTAAAATTCCTTAACATAGAAAAACGAAACTAAAATGGAAATCAAAAATTGACAGATACCTATATAAATATAGCCTCTGTGATTTATTATTTAAAGTCTTCTCTGAATTACTTTTTAAAATATGCTAAAAATATTTACAACACAAACCAAATAGTTTCTTGTAATTATGTGTTCTCCTATTTTTTTTCACTTTTTCTGAAGTTTTCAAACATTAAATCAATAGTATAGAAATTATTTTTTTCACAAGTTTATCCATGTAAAATCACTTTATAAATACCGTTTAAATAACTGACTTTAACTAAAAATAGATGATTTCGTAAACGAGTATTTTTTAATGTCTTTTTTACTGCTGCCAAGTTTCTTATATTTGCTAACTTTTGCAATATGTAACGCTTTAAAATAGGCGAAACCTCAAAGCATTGGTAACACAATTATTTTTTGTGATAATTTATTACAAAATATTGTCCCTGATTGCCTGAGTTTAGTTAGCAATCTAAATTTACAAATACAGAATATCGTTCTAAGGAACGCTTAAAATTATAACATATATGACAAATAATATTCTAATTGAAAATCAATATAAAAGAACCAGTTTATTTGAAAAAGAAAATGTAAACTATTTAGTTCGCATTTTAAAAAGATTCAATACCGTCCCAAAGATAAATAACATCAATATTATTACGTCGACTAGTGAGCCTACTGTTTTCAAAATTGTTCCTAATAAATCAATTATAATTGGTTCCTCCTTTTTGAACAAACCCATTTTAGCTTTAGTCTATTTAAGATATGGGATCGAATGGCAGCTATGGTATAAAGCTTTGAACACCGAGAAAAAAGATGTTGTTTTATGTGATATTGCAGCTCTTGAAGTGATCAGAATATTTTATAATTTACTGCCAAAAGATGATAAAGAAAAATTAGAAAATCTTGATTATGTTCTAGTTAATTTAATCAAAAATGATATTTATCTAAATGCTGAATCTTCATTACTAAACGAAGAGCTTCAGTCTTTTCATGGTATGAAAAATTCTAACATTGAACTCAAAGAATCTTGGAAACCTATTGTCGAAAATCTTGCAAAACCTACAGAATATATGTTGATGTCTGGCGGTGATCTTAGATTGAATATCGACGAGATTCATTTGCTAAACAAATACGGATGTCGCCCATTCCCAAGACCTGATGCATTTACCTTTGCTTCGTCTACGGCATCGAGCGTTTCTAATTTTGCTTTTGATAAAACAGATAAAGTGAGAAGTATATTGATTAGAAATAGCTTGAAAAAAGGTTTTCAAGAAACTACGATCGAGTTTTCTGAATTGCTGAAAAATAACCTGAGACATATATTTAAATTAAATGAGGAATGTGAAATAATTTTTTCACCATCCGGTACTGATTCTTCACTTCAAATAGCAGCCATAACGCAAATTATTTCCGATAAAGAAATTACACATATTCTGGTTGCCTCTGATGAAACTGGTAGTGGTGTAGCTGCGGCCTTAAAAGGGTGTCATTTTGAAAATACTACTGCTTTAAATTATCCAATTAAAAAAGACACTAAAATTGAAGGTTTTAGAGATGTTGATTTAATACAAATTCCTTTTAGAGATGAAAATGGAGCATTAAAATCTTCTGCTCAATTAGATCAGGAAGTATTTGATGCCGTTATTAAGACCAAAAATCAAGGCAGGCACATCGTATTACATACTATGGACCAATCAAAACTAGGGTATCAATCTCCTAGCGACGAATTTATTAAAAAACTAAATACACTTGAAGATTTATCAATTCAAATAATTGTAGATGGTTCACAGTTACGATTAGATCCAAAAGACATACAAAATTATTTAAATAAAGGATATATTGTTACCATAACGGGGAGTAAATTCTTCACTGGCCCTCCATACTGCGGTGCATTAATTTTACCTCAAAGTGTCAATAAATTAATTCAATCTGTAAAAAACACATTACCCAAAGGCTTAACCCAATATTATAATCGTTCTGATTGGCCGACTTCCTGGTTTTGTTCCACTGAATTATCTGACGGCTATAACTATGGTTCCTATATGCGCTGGAATGCTGCAGTGGTTGAAATGGACAGGTATTACAAAACACCTATTTTATATCGAAATATGGGTATTGAGATGTTTTGCAATTTTGTGGATGACTCCATAAAAGAAGCTACTTTTTTACAGCCTATTTATGGGGACGAAACTAAAACCAAGAGCTACAGCAGTAAAGAATTTGGAATAAGAAATATACGTACCATTTTTCCTTTCTTTATTTTTAAAAACAATGAAGTCTTATCTGTTGATAAAGTAAAGAAATTATACACTTTATTAAATTCTGATTTATCGGATCAGTTTGAAGGGTCCTCTTTAGAAATCATTCGTCTTGCTGCCCAAAAATGTCATATTGGTCAAGCAGTTAATGTAAAATATACTAATGAAATTGAAAGTGCTATTTTAAGAATTAGTTTGGGCGCGAGAGTTATTTCTGAAAGTTGGGTCAATAGAGATATTAGCCTCTTTTTTAGAAATATAGAATTACAAATGAGTCAGATCACAATCACTATTAAAAAAATTGAATTGATACTTAATAATCCTGAATTATTGGATTAAATAAAAAAGTATTCTTATTTAAACTCAATAAAAAAGTCCCATTCGCAAAAGCAGATGGGACTTTTTCATGTATAATTTTCAACTTATTTTATCATTTCAATTTTTTGAACTTCTTCTTCGTTGATGCTGTCAAAGAAACCTTGTTCGTTCATCCAATCATCGCTAAATACTTTACTCATGTAACGAGAACCATGATCAGGGAAAATTGCGATTACATTACTGTTGGCGTCAAATTCACCTTCTTCTGCATATTGTCTTATCGCTTGCATCACTGCTCCTGAAGTATATCCAACAAATAAACCTTCTTTTCTAGTGATTTCTCTGGCAGCATGAGCGCTTTCCTCATCCGTCACTTTCATGAACTTATCAATAATATCAAAATCCGTTGCAGATGGAATTAAATTTTTCCCCAGACCTTCTATTCTGTATGGATAAATTTCATCATTATCAAATTCTCTGGTTTCATGATATTTTTTCAATACTGAACCAAAAGCATCCACGCCAAGAATTCTAATATTTGGATTTTGTTCTTTTAGGTATTTTGCAGTTCCTGAAATAGTACCACCTGTACCACTACAAGCAATTAAGTGTGTAATTGCTCCGTTAGTTTGTTTCCAAATTTCCGGACCGGTAGACTTATAATGCGCATCAACATTCAACTCATTGAAATACTGATTAATATAAACAGAACCTTTCGTTTCTTCGTGCAAACGTTTGGCTACGTTATAATAAGAACGCTCATCATCAGCAGAAACATGCGCAGGACAAACGTACACTTTAGCACCTAAGCTGCGAAGCATATCTATTTTATCTTTAGATGATTTAGAACTAACGGCAAGAATGCAGTTGTAGCCTTTTATGATACTGACCATTGCTAAACTAAAACCAGTATTACCGGAAGTGGTTTCAATTATGGTATCACCCGGAGATAAAATACCTTTCTTTTCAGCTTCTTCAATTATGTATAATGCTATTCTATCTTTTGAGGAATGTCCTGGATTAAAAGCTTCTACTTTAGCGTAAAAATTTCCTTCTAAATTTTCAGTTACCTTATTTAGCTTAATAAGCGGAGTATTACCTATTAATTCTAAGACATTATTATAAGCTGTTATTTCTTTTTTCATAAAAAAATAGTTAGTCGTGGCAATTTTTCATTAAACACGAATGTTGCAAATTTAACAAAAAAATCTGATTAGTTTTTAATTCCTTCTAAATCTAATAAGAAACTATATTCCTTTGCTAATTCCTTTAGAGCTTCAAATCGTCCTGAAGCACCACCGTGACCGGCATCCATATTCGTATTAAGATATAAAACAGTATCATTTGTTTTTAGGGTTCGTAGCTTTGCAACCCACTTTGCAGGCTCCCAATACTGAACTTGAGAGTCATGAAGTCCGGTAGAAACAAACATATTAGGGTATTTTTGAGCCTTTACATTATCATAAGGCGAATACGACAACATATAATCATACGATTTTTTCTCGTTTGGATTTCCCCACTCGTCATATTCTCCAGTTGTAAGCGGAATAGTATCATCAAGCATCGTGGTAATTACATCGACAAAAGGGACTTGGGCAATTACTCCATTGTACAATTCCGGTGCCATATTGACTACTGCTCCCATTAATAATCCGCCTGCTGAACCGCCTTCGGCATATAAATGTTGTGGTGAAGTATATTTTTCTTTAATCAAAAACTTGGAACAATCAATAAAATCAGTGAATGTGTTTTTCTTTTTCAATAATTTTCCGTCCTCATACCATTGTCTTCCTAAATCTTCGCCACCGCGAATGTGCGCTATGGCAAAAACAAAACCTCGATCCAAAATCGACAAACGTGTTGATGAAAAATAAGAATCCATTGTAACACCGTAAGAACCATAAGCATAAAGCAATACCGGATTATTCCCGTCCTTTTTCAAACCTTTTTTGTACACCATTGAAATGGGCACTTTGGTTCCATCTGTTGCTGTAGCCCAAACACGCTCTTCGATATAATTATTTTTATCAAATTTGCCACCAAGAACTTGTTGCTCTTTCTTGATTTCTTTCTCCTTGGATTTCATATTAAAATCAATAACCGAAGATGGCGTTGCCAAAGATTGGTAACTGTAACGCAAAATATCAGTATCAAAATCTACATTTGTCGTTGTGTAAGCACTATATGTTTCGCTCCCAAAAGGCAAATAATACTCTCCTTCTCCACTCCAAGGCATAATACGAATGTGATTCAAACCATTCGAACGTTCTTCTACAACCAAATAGTTGCTGAAAATCTCAATATCTTCCAGTAAAACATCTTTTCTATGCGCGATTACATCTTTCCAATTTTCTTTTGCAGTAGCGTTCTCCGGCGTTTTCATCAACTTGAAGTTAGTCGCTTTGTCCTTATTGGTCATGATGTAAAAAGAATCACCAAAATGAGAAATACTGTATTCTAATCCGCGAACCCTTGGTTGAAAAACCACAAATTCTCCGTCTGGATTATCCGAATTTAAAATTCTATATTCAGTAGTTAATGTACTTCCAGAACCTATTACAATGTATTTTTTTGATTTTTCTTTGCCTACAGAAACATTGAATGTATCATCTTTTTCATTGAAAACCAATACATCATCGGCAGCATCTGAGGCTAATTTATGTTTGAAAACTTTATCAGAACGCAACGTAACTTTGTCTTGTCTGGTATAAAATATTGTTTTATTATCATTGGCCCAAACCGAACTTCCGGTAGCATTTTCAATCTTATCCGAAAGAATTTCTCCTGTTTCAAGATTTTTAATTTGTATTGTGTAAATACGTCTTCCCACAGTATCGATACCAAAACTCGCAAATTTATTATCTGGACTCACGCTCAAACCGCCTAATTGAAAGTATGTTTGTCCTTTGGCCAAATCATTACAGTTGAATAAAATTTCCTCAGTAGCAGTAAGACTTCCTTTTTTTCGAGAATAAATAGGATAATCTTTTCCCGTTTCAAAACGCGTAATGTAATAATAACCATTGTATAAATAAGGAACCGATTGGTCGTCTTCCTTGATGCGGGCTTTCATTTCTTCGTATAATTCTTTCTGAAAACCTTTCGTATCCGCAGTCATAGCGTCATAATAAGTATTTTCCTGATTCAAATAATCGATTACTTCAGGATTCTCTCTGTCGTTTAACCAAAAATAATTATCAACACGTTTTTGATTGTGTTTTTCTAAAGTTTTTGGAATTATTTTAGCTATTGGAGTTGGAATATTTTTTGACATTTTTTGTGCTTTAATTTTAGTATTTGATGCTGCAAAAATAACACAAAGACAACTGAGGATGAGTTTATTTTTCATGAATATTTTATTGATTATGACTATGCAATATAGTAATTTTGTAAATCAAATTAATTTAAAAAATTAAAACATGGATTTAATGGGAATGATGGGCAAACTTAAAGAGACCCAACAAAAGATAGAAGACACAAAAAAACGTTTAGATACTGTTCTAATTGACGAGCAAAGTACCGATACTTTATTAAAAGTTACTTTGACTGCTAACAGAACTATAAAATCAATCACCATTGACGACACTTTATTAGAAGATAAAGATCAACTGGAAGATTATTTAATTTTAGTATTGAATAAAGCGATTGAAAAAGCGACAAATGTGAATCAGAATGAACTGGATGCCGTTACCAAAATGGATATGCCAATGATTCCTGGAATGGAAGATTTGTTTAAATAAAAAAGTTTAAAGTTTAAGGTTTAACGTTTTTTGATCGCGATAAAAACGTTAAACCTTAAACTTTAAACAAATTCCCTAAGAAGATTTACACTAACTTTTGTAGCGTTTCCAACACATACGTGTGCATTACTTCTTTATAATCAAGGTGCGTAACTATTCGCAGTTTTCCATGACCCATGGAACTGATTAAAATATTTTTTTGTTTCAATAATTCAATTAAATTCTTCTCGATACAATTTGGAACCAGTGTGAATATCAAAATATTAGTTTCAACAGGTTCTACTGATGCAACCCAGCTTACCTTTTTTAAAACTTCTCCTATTTCTTTAGCTCTTCGATGATCTTCAGCGAGACGTTCTATATTATTATCTAGAGCATAAATTCCGGCTGCCGCCAAATATCCTACCTGACGCATTCCGCCACCTAGAATTTTTCGGATACGCAACGCTCTATGAATAGTAGCTTTATCAGCTAACAATACCGAACCAATTGGTGCTCCCAAACCTTTTGACAAACAAACTGAAATGGTATCAAATAATTTCCCAAATGCTTTTGGATCTTGATTTTTGGCTACCAAAGCATTCCAGATTCGGGCACCATCCATGTGAAATTTCAAATTGTTGGCATCACAAACCATCTTTATTTTTTGCAAATCTTCCAGTTCATAACAAGCACCACCGCCTTTATTGGTTGTATTTTCCACACAAACTAAACTCGTTAACGGACTGTGGTAAAATTCCGGATCATTGATCGCTCCAGCCACTTGTTCCGCAGTTATCATTCCGCGATTTCCATCTAACAAACAACACGAAACACCACTGTTAAAGGAAACTCCACCGCCTTCGTAATGATAAACATGCGCATATTTGTCGGCAATCAATTGTTCTCCAGGCTGTGTATGTAGTTTTATCGCCGTTTGATTGGCCATAGTTCCTGAAGGAAAGAAAAGTCCCGCTTCCATTCCGAACATTTCTGCAACCTTTGCTTCAAGTTCAATAACCGTGGGATCTTGTTTGTAAACGTCATCACCTACTACAGCATTCAACATGTGAACCAACATTTCGCGTGAAGGCTTTGTAATCGTATCGCTAATTAAATTTATCTCCATATTATTTTTATTTTTGATAAGGACAAATCACAACTTGCCCCTGCGTAAAATTTTTCTATTTTTGTACCACAAATTTACACAATACCGTTTGTTAATTCCAACTAGTTCCGTTAAAACTAAACTAATTGTAGTACACAACGGCATTTTCGATAAATATTGAAAACAGACCTATCAAATTAATATAATTTTATGACAACTACCGAACAAATTAAAGGTATTGTAGAGCGCCTTGGTGCGTTGAGGAGGTATCTTTGACGTTGATGCCAAGCTAATTGAGATTTCGAACGAAGAAGAGAAAACTTTTGCGCCTGACTTTTGGAACAATGCCAAAGATGCTGAACTCATTGTAAAAAATCTCCGAAACAAGAAAAAGTGGATTGAAGATTACAATAAGGCGGTCGAAATGACTGAAGAATTGCAACTCGCCTATGATTTTTACAAAGAAGGTGAACTAACCGGAGAAGAATTAGACGAACATTACATCGCTACGCAAGCACATATTGAAGCGATCGAATTCAAGAATATGCTTTCGGACGAAGGTGATACATTGAGTGCCGTGGTACAAATAACTGCTGGTGCCGGTGGAACTGAAAGTTGCGATTGGGCCGAGATGCTGATGCGCATGTACATGATGTGGGGTGAAAAATACGGTTACAAAATCAAAGAACTGAATTTCCAGAAAGGAGAAGCAGCAGGTATAAAAACTGTAACCCTTGAGTTTGAAGGTGATTATTCTTTTGGCTATCTAAAGGGAGAAAATGGAGTACATCGATTGGTTCGAATCTCACCGTTTGACAGCAATGCCAAACGTCATACTTCATTCGCTTCAGTATATGTTTATCCACTTGTAGATGACAGTATAGAAATTGAGATAAACCCTGCTGATATCGAGATTACGACTTCGAGATCCAGCGGTGCGGGAGGACAAAATGTAAATAAGGTGGAAACCAAAGTGCAATTGTTTCATAAACCAACCGGAATTCAAATACAATGCTCTGAAACACGTTCCCAGCAAGACAACAGACAACGTGCGATGCAAATGTTACGCTCTCAATTGTATGAAATTGAGTTGAAAAAGAAACAGGCACAACGCGCGGATATCGAAGCAGGAAAAATGAAAATAGAATGGGGTTCCCAAATCAGGAATTATGTAATGCAACCTTATAAATTAGTCAAAGATGTTCGTACTGGATATGAAACCAGTAACGTTGATGGTGTTATGAACGGAGAAATTGACGAATTTCTGAAAGCCTATTTAATGATGATGGGGCAAAAAGAAGAAGAATAAGATATTATTATAAGCACGATTTATAAATTTTCACAATGCTCTCATAAATATTACCCCCTTAACATCATATTATCGATGAATTTAAGGGGTTTTATTTTTAACCAAAGTAAACATTTATTTTTAATTCAAAAAAACATTTGCAATTTCAACGTTAAATGATTTTATTTGAAAACGATAACAAAACTAATTCCTATATACTCCATGAAATCTTATTCAATTGAAGAAATAAACGATATTCTTAAGGGCGCTATCGTAGGAAGCATAACTCAAAAAATTACGGCTCCTGAACAATTAGAAATGGCCAGTACAACCGAAATTTCATTTATTGGAAACAAGAAATATGAAAAATTATGGGCTTCATCTAATGCTTCTGTTGCCGTTGTTAATGAAGACATATCTATAGAACCTGGCGAAAACAGAGCTTTTATAAAAGTAAAAAATGCTGATTTGGCGATGTCACAAGTATTAGAACTTTTTGCTCCTCCTACACCATTATTCAATATTGACATTCATCCAACTGCAATAATAGACGAAACAGCAACTATTTGCAATGGAGTCAAAATTGGTGCTGGATCTTATATTGGACCAAAAGTTGTCATTGGTGACAACACAACAATCTATCCTAACGTGACCATTCTAGATGAATGCACCATTGGAAAAAACACGGTTATCTGGTCAGGAACTGTAATCAGAGAACGTTGCCATATAGGAAACGACTGTATTTTACATCCCAATGCAACAATTGGAGCTGATGGCTTTGGTTTTCGTCCTGATCCACAAAGAGGTTTGGTAAAAATTCCACAAATTGGAAATGTAATTATAGGTAATAATGTAGAAATTGGCGCCAATACATGCGTTGATAGAGGGAAATTCAGTTCTACCATTTTAGGTGACGGTTGCAAAATTGATAATTTAGTCCAAATAGGTCATAACAGTAAATTAGGTAAGTTTTGTATTATGGCTGGAAACAGTGGACTGGCAGGATCCGTAACTTTAGGTAACGGCGTAATCATTGGTGGAAGCGCATCTATAAAAGACCATACCACTATTGGTGACGGAGCTATTGTAGGTGCCGGTTCAGGTGTTACAGGAGATATTCCAGCGGGAAAAACCATGTTAGGATATCCGGCTGTAGAAGCCCGAGATGCATTGAAACAATGGGCAATTTTGAAAAGACTCGTAAATGAATCTAAAAAATAATTACTAGCTTTTTTATTGAATTCACAAAAAAACAGAAGTTCGCTTCTGTTTTTTTGTTTTAATAGTAAACAAATATTCGATTTTCATTATTTACACTTTAAAATAATAAAATTTATTTAGTTGGATTTTGTATTTTAGCGCAAACTTTTTTAACATTATTTCATCATGGATTTGAACTTCAACAAAAACGAAGACCACAATAAACTTTTACTTTCCGCTTTGCGTCAAAAATTGAGCGTAGTTAAAATGGGAGGCGGTGAAAAACGCATCCAGAAATTACACGGAGAAGGCAAAATGACTGCACGCGAACGTATCGATTATTTATTGGATCCGAAGGCGAAATGTATAGAAATTGGAGCGTTTGTTGGTGAAGGAATGTATGCGGAACACGGCGGCTGTCCATCAGGAGGTGTTGTGGTAAAAATAGGGTACATTAGAGGGAAACAATGTATTGTTGTGGCTAATGACGCTACCGTGAAAGCAGGTGCCTGGTTTCCTATCACCGCAAAGAAAAACTTACGCGCGCAAGAAATTGCAATGGAAAATAGATTGCCAATCATTTATTTAGTGGATAGTGCAGGAGTTTACTTGCCATTGCAGGACGAAATTTTCCCTGATAAAGAACATTTCGGACGTATTTTTAGAAATAATGCCCTGATGAGCAGTATGGGAATAACTCAAATTTCTGCTGTAATGGGAAGTTGCGTTGCCGGAGGTGCTTATTTACCAATTATGAGCGACGAAGCCATGATTGTAGATAAAACGGGAAGTATTTTCTTAGCAGGAAGTTATTTAGTGAAAGCTGCTATTGGCGAAAGCATCGATAATGAAACATTGGGAGGAGCAACAACCCATTGTGAGATTTCGGGCGTTACGGATTACAAAGCCAAAGATGATAAAGATGCATTAGATAAAATTAAAAATATAGTCGACAAAATAGGTGATTTTGACAAAGCAGGTTTCAGCCGAATTAAAGCTGAAAAACCGGCTTTAGACGAAAATGAAATCTATGGCGTTTTGCCAAAAGCCAGAAATGAGCAGTACGACATGATGGAAATCATCAATCGTTTAGTTGATAATTCTGAATTTGAAGCCTACAAAGATGGTTACGGTCAAACCATTATTACCGGTTATGCCAGAATTGACGGTTGGGCAGTAGGAATTGTGGCTAATCAACGAAAAGTAGTGAAAACTAAAAATGGCGAAATGCAGTTTGGTGGTGTAATCTACTCTGATAGTGCGGATAAAGCCACGCGTTTCATTGCCAATTGCAACCAGAAAAAAATCCCTTTAGTGTTCATACAAGATGTAACCGGATTCATGGTTGGATCTAAATCTGAACATGGCGGAATCATAAAAGATGGTGCCAAAATGGTAAACGCCGTTTCAAATTCGGTTGTACCAAAGTTTACGGTAATCGTAGGAAATTCATACGGAGCAGGAAATTATGCTATGTGCGGCAAAGCGTATGACCCAAGATTAATTTTTGCCTGGCCAAGTGCTGAATTAGCCGTTATGGGCGGCACGCAGGCTGCAAAAGTATTGGCACAAATAGAAGCTTCATCGCTTAAAGCAAAAGGTGAAGTCGTAGATGAAATCAAAGAAAAAGAGTTGTTTGATAAAATAAAAGCGAGATATGACGAACAAGTTTCTCCTTATTATGCTGCATCACGTTTATGGACAGATGCGATTATCGATCCAAAAGACACCAGAACTTGGATATCAATGGGAATTGAAGCGGCAAACCACTCGCCAATTGAGAAAAAATTTAATTTAGGAGTTATTCAAGTTTAGTACTGATTTTCAAATACTTATACTAATGTTTTGTATATTTATGGCTGTTTTACTCCTGCTTTATAGCAGTTGTAAAATAGCCTCATTTGTTATACAATATTTAAAAAATCTTAACCTAATTCATTTTATTAATTTAAACTTGAATAAGAAATGAAAAAGATTTTGGTTTTACTATTTAGTATAATGCTACTAATAGGTCATTCAATTTGTGCACAAAACAACTTAGGCAATGCTGGTACTCAAAAAGAAAAGAAACCTATTTATTTTGAATCAGGACTCAATGCATCTTTGCCGGTTCATATCATGATGTATCGGACGCACCGACTAGCGATTGGTTTGAATGCGAGAGCTGGGAAATTGATTTCAAAGAAAATAGAGTTAGGACTCCGATTTGATTATGATTATCGGTTCATCCGAAAAAACACCCGAATTCTAACCCCAGAAAGTACACTGCCAGAAAGAGCCAGTCACAATAACTTTAGCCTCTTTAGTCTCAAACCCAATATTCAATTCAATATGAATTCGCATTGGTTTTGGGGTGCAGAAACGGGAGTGGGATATGTTTTATCTGATGAAGACAGAAAAATAGGAATGGGTTTTGTTTCAGAATATGCCAGTGATCAACAATTTGGTATATGTTCGGGATTGTATGTGGGTCGGTATTTCATAATTAGCCCTAATAAAAATAAATTTGGAGTTTCCATGAATTTAACCCAATTTCTGGCGCTTGGACATGCTGAAAATAGTTTAGGTTTGAAATTCAATTACCGATTTATAAACTGATTTTCATTAAAAAAAGTATCAAATTCAAAAGTGTCTTTTAGAAAAGATTATTTTTTAATTTGATACTTATACTAATTTATATACCCTCCAGTATTTCTTTTCTTTTGAGCTTACCATTTTCGGTTTCGGAAAATTTTGCTACATAAAATACTTCTTTTGGTTTTTCATATTTATCTAAACCATCAAAAATACTATCCTCTAAAGTTTGATCTTCACCTTCGATTACTAAAACTAATTTTTCGCCTAAATCAGCATCATGTATTCCAGTTACAAAAAATCTGGATTGAATCTTTGCAGACAATTTCTCCTCAATTTTCTCAGGGATTAATTTAATCCCACCGCTGTTGATTACATTATCTATTCTTCCTAAAAAAGCAAATTGATTCTCACCAACTAATTCCACTAAATCATTCGTAACAATAGATTCTTCTGAAATTTTAGGTGCATCAATCACCAGACAATTTCTGTCATCTTTGGCAATTTTTATGTTAGGTAAAACTGAAAATGCCTTCTCTCCTATTTTTTTAGCTGCAATATGCGTGATAGTTTCAGTCATACCGTAGGTTTCATACACCTGTGTTTTCAATTTAGAAAGTTCTTTTTCTAAACCATTGTTCATTTTTGCTCCGCCAATAATCATCTTCTTCACATTATTTAATACTGCTAAAGAGTTTTGGGCTTGCAAAGGAACCATAGCTGCAAAATCATATTTAGTGTCATTTTTCAACATTGGATGCGAACTTGGCGCCACAAAATCGATATCAAGACCAAGAATAAAGCTTCTAACAAACATCATCTTTCCGGCGATGTATTTCGTTGGCAAACAGTGTAATGCTCTATCGCCCGGTTGTAAATCAAAAAAATCACCTGTAGCAATCGCTGAATTGACCATTGCTTGTTTCTCAATTCGAATTATTTTGGGCGTTCCCGTAGTCCCGGATGTATTGAGTTCCAAGTAGGATTTATTGTCAAACCAA
This sequence comes from Flavobacterium petrolei, assembly GCF_003314435.2. Taxonomy (GTDB): domain Bacteria; phylum Bacteroidota; class Bacteroidia; order Flavobacteriales; family Flavobacteriaceae; genus Flavobacterium; species Flavobacterium petrolei. Next base: position 486,443 of record NZ_QNVY02000002.1, read on the forward strand.
TCAAGTATGAAGTCTCCAACAGACTTTTCATATTCATCACCTTCTTTGATAAAACTATACGCAACTCGACATAAATCATTTCGATTTAGGTGAAATCCGTTCAATTTAAACAGATTATGAACATTCTGATAAGTTATTGTATTGGTCATGAGCGAGTATTTTTTTAAATTATTTAATGCTTAAATCAACTATATATTGCCGCTTAATTTTTCTTTCCAGTTCGTCCAGTTGTATTTTTTACTAAAGATAAATAAAAGTATCGGGTAAATTATGACAACTGGTAAAATTACATCTAATCCTGCTGAAGGATCTGAAATATCTTTAAAAATAGAATGCGTTTGAAAAGCAGACCAATCCGAAGTGATTAACAATGCACCAACTAAATTATTAGCTGCATGAAAGCCTAAAGCCAATTCCATTCCCTCATCCATAAGCGTTATAATTCCCAGAAACAATCCAGTCCCAATGTAATAAACCAGAACAATTGGACCAATCTTAGTTACTTCTGGATTAAACCAATGCATGCCCCCAAAAATAAGCGAAGTCATAAGTAACGGAAACCATTTGTTTTTAGCAAGATTCGCAAATCCCTGCATCAAATAGCCTCTGAAAATATATTCTTCAGAACTGGTTTGAATAGGAATAAGTACTATCCCGATTATTGCCAAAATAGCAAATGGAACAGGTTTAAAGTTGATGACAAAATCACTTGGAGAATAATAATAAAACAACAATGTCGATAAAATAGTTATTGCTGCCCAAATCAAAAATGAAAACACGATTCGGTTCCAATCTACTTTCGCTCTTGAAGTGGTTACAGAAAGTACCGTTTGATGGTGCAAATAGCGGATGACCAAAATGATTCCAAGCATAATAAATACAAACGAAATCATGATTAAAAACAAAGTGAAATTAGGTTCAAAAAAACGCATGATTGCCTCATTGCTGGAAGGATATGGTTTTCCATTTACAAATGTCTCAAAAAGCAAAGCCATCAGGAGCGGCAACTGACCCAGAAATGAAGCGAAAATGATTATTAGAGAGCCCACAATATACTTCCAAAATTTATTTTCTGATTTAAAACCTTGTTCTATAAACATGTATTTTTAGTTTAATATTTTTACCTAATTAGTATAACAAATGTTATTTTTGCTAGACTTAATATACTTTTCAATCCTAACTTACTTTCATTAAAATATGATACAAATATACCATAATTCACGCTGTGGAAAATCAAGAAATTGTTTAGCACTTCTAGAAAATTCTAAAAAAGAATTCGAAGTTATTAATTATCTGACCAACCCGCCATCTTTTGAAGAATTATCCTCCATCCTTCAAAAACTGAACAAAAAACCTATTGAATTAGTTCGCCAAAAAGAAAAAATTTGGATTGAAATTTTTAGAGATAAAAAAATGAATTCGGAAGAAATCATCCAAGCAATGGTCGATAACCCAATTCTTATAGAAAGACCCATTGTTGTTATTGAGGAATCGGCGATTATAGGACGTGACTTAGAAAAAGTAGAATCGTTTATATTATGAAAATTCGCATATTTTAATTAACATTTATTTGTGATTTATAGTATTAAACCAAATCTTACTTTTGCAATCTAAATGCCATAACCTAAGTTTTTTTAAAATGAAAAAAATAAAATCCGTATTAATTCTTGTTCTCTTTTTAACAACCTTATTCAGTTTTGCCCAACAAGGTCCTGCTGTTCCAAAAATCAAAATTACCGGAAAGGTAGTAGAAAAAATAAGCAAGCAACCACTTGAATACGCAACAATTACTTTCTTAGTGCCTAATAATCCAAAACCAGTAGCCGGCGGAATTACTAACGCGACTGGAGAATTTGATATTGAAGTAAACCCCGGTATTTATGACATAAAAATCGAGTTTATATCATTTAAATTAAGCGAGTTTAAACTAAAAAATCTTCAAAAAACTACCAGTTTAGGTTTAATCAGTTTAGAGGAAGATGCTAATCAATTGAATGAGGTTATCATTCGTTCCGAAAAAACGACAGTTGAAATAAAATTAGATAAAAAAGTATATAATGTAGGTAGTGACCTCATGGTAAAAGGAGGAACTGTAAGTGATGTTTTAGACAACATTCCTTCTGTTGCTGTTGATGTTGAAGGAAACATAAGCCTTCGTGGAAATGAAAATGTAAGAGTTCTTATTGATGGCAGACCTTCAAATGCTATTAATATTGCTGAAGCATTGCGATTGATTCCTGCTGATGCGATTGAAAAAGTTGAAGTAATCACTAATCCATCGGCACGATATGATGCCGAAGGTGGTGGAGGATTATTGAATATTATATTAAAAAAGGGAAAAAACCAAGGTTTAAACGGAACAATCATTGCATCAGCAGGATATCCTGAAAATTATGGTTTAAGCGGAACCTTAAATTATAAATCCAAGAACTTCAATCTTTTTACAACACAGGGATACAATGACCGCAGTAATCCTGGAAATGCATTTACAGATTCAAGATATTTAAATGCTGATAATACAACTCGAAATTATGTAAATGAAACGAGAGAAAACGAAAGAGACAGCAAAGGTTACAATGGAAACTTTGGAATGGAATGGTATTTAAGTGAAAGCCTTTCTTGGACTAACACTTTCAACTACCGAAAAAGTAATGGTAACAATGTGGATAACGTTTTCCAAAATAATTATGATGCCGGTTTTAATTATGACTACACTCGTAACCGTATCAATTTAGAAAATAGCGACAGTGAAAACGTAGAATTTGCAACTAACTTTACTAAGAAATTTAAAAAAGACGGTCATAAATTAACAATTGACGGTTCGTTCTCTACAAATGATGATATTAATGACGCTTTAATTACAGACACAGCAACAAATACAAGTGTAGTAAAATTTGACAATACCATCAACAATCAAACTCAAAGCAGAAATTTACTTCAAATGGACTATGTTTTACCTTTTGGAAAAGGAAGTCAATTTGAAGCAGGTTACCGTGGTGATTTCTCGGAATTACTTACAGATTACAGAGTTGATAATGATGGCGTAATCAACGAAAATTTCACGAATACATTAGAATACAAAGAAAAAGTAAATGCACTTTACACGCAATACGGAGTGAAAATCAATAAACTTTCAGCCTTATTTGGATTGCGTTTTGAAGATTCCAATATTGAAATCAATCAATTAGCGACCAATGATTTCAATACTAAAAAGTACAATAACTTTTTTCCAAGTGCGTTTTTCACTTACGAAATCTCAGATAAAAGTAGCGCTTCTGTAAGTTACAGCCGAAGAATTCAAAGACCAAGAGGAAGAATGTTGAATCCGTTCAGCAACTTGTCAAGTAACATCAATATTTTTGTTGGAAATCCAGATTTAGATCCAGCGTTTTCAGATGCTATTGATTTTGGTTACATTAAAAGATGGGAGAAACTAACATTCAATACTTCATTATACGTTAATAAAACAACTGATGTATTCCAATTTGCAAGAAGAGAATCAGGTGATTTTGTAAACGGAATTCCTATTATTATTAGTTCTCCAATCAACTTGGCAACTGAATATAGAACAGGATTTGAATTCACATTAAACTATTCTCCTTTCAAATGGTGGAAATTAAACAGTAATTTCAATTTCTTCAGAAACGAAACTCAAGGAGATTTTACTTATACTGATTTTAACAATATTGAAATTGTACAAAATTTTGATAACATCGCAACTTCATGGTCTACAAGACTAACCTCAAAAATCACACTGCCTTACAAAATTGACTGGCAGACTAATGCAACGTATAACGGTCCTCAAAATAATGCTCAAGGAAGAAGCTTAGGAATTTTTGCTGCAAATATAGCATTTAGTAAAGATGTTCTAAAAGACAAAGGAACACTTTCATTCAACGTGAGTGATGTTTTCAATTCAAGAAAAAGAATGATGGAAGCTAACCTTCCGGGAATTGTTGATTCTTACAGCGAAATGCAATGGAGAGAGAGACAATTTAATTTATCGTTTACTTATCGTTTTAACAAACCTAAAAACGAAAGAGAACAACCTAAACGAAATCAAGGTGATAATGAAGGTGATTATCAAGGATAACAAAATTAAGGACTCATGAAAATGAGTCCTTTTTTTATAAGTCATTTTTTCTTTTCAGATAATCTAACCCTTTTAAAAAACCCATAACTTTTGAACTTTGTCCAATTTTTTGCTCTTTCCCGGTTTTTGGATTTGATACTTTAACATCCATAAATAGCAAAAAAAAACATTGATAAATAGAAATTTAAATCCAGAATTTAAGTAGAGAAGCAATAACATCAGTACTTCAAAATAAAACTAAATACCGGCGAAAAGATAGTAATCAATTTACAAAAGAACTTGAAGAGACAAATATTAAGATTGGCCAAAGCAAGAAATTTATTGGTTGCAAGAGATTTAGATCCAAATGATTATCGCAAGATAAAAGAGAAACAGGTGAACGAATAAAAAGACTTGGATCGATGCTAAATACAAAAAACAGTAAAGTCACCAATGTTGAACCTTTCTTAAATAAGGCTATAAACCAAATTTCACAACTTTTGACATTGTACGAAGAGGGATCTGCCACCACTAAAAGAAAGATAATTGGTTCAATATTTCCTGAAAAACCCACTTTTAAAATAATTAATTTCGAACCACTAGAATCAATGAAGGACTAAGACTTATGTTGTTACTATACAAGGATTTAGATATTAAAAAAAGTATAAATCAGGTTTCCCTGATTTATCCCAATATGTGAACCATAAGGTACAAAATTCGAACCTTTTACTAGAAGATTTGAAACTTTTAGTTGATTTTTTGAAATGCAAAGGTTCTAATTAATATTTTTAGTTTTGTAGTTATAGCTTTCTGTTCTAATTATTCTTTTGTAGTAACTTTTTTAACCTCTTTATTTTCTTTCATTTTATTTTGGATTATATTTTTCCACGGTTTCTTCTTAATCAGGATCAATAAATTTAATTTTTTTTTTCAAATACTTAAACAACAAGTTTGTTAATTTTGGTTATTCTTATTTAACTTTAGTAGCAGTTACAATATCTAATTTGTTCACAATGACTGGCATCAGATAGAAAAGTCATATTGTTAGTTCTTGCTAAAATCAGCAAAGCAAAGTATTATTTATAGTAAATTTAATATAAATAATATCTTTGATGTTACATTTAATCTGAATGTAACTTAGTAATGATAAAAGCCCCGTTTTGGTGCTTAAAGATATCTAAGCTTTGACTAAATATACTTAAAACCTATATTTAATTTGTAGCCATTTCTTTTTTTCGATTAAATTAAAACTTTCGGATAGCATTATTAAAATAAAAAACAACGTAGATTTAAAACTTATTTTTTAATTCCTTTTTTCAGCTTTTTAACCGAAGGACTTTCCAATAATCGTATTTGATCTATAACCAATTTTGCGATTGCTGTAACCCCTTTTACAGAAAGATGGGTATTGTCCTCTTTACCTTCGGGATAATATGGATGTTCACCCACTTTAAAATGCAAATGCAATTCTTTTGATTTTTCGGGACCGTACGATTCTTCTAATTGTTCTGTAAAATATTCCAAGTCAATAAAAGGTACTTTATATTGCTGGGCTACCAAACGGGTTTCGAGCGGATAATCGCCATGTGTACCAATTAATACACCTTGTTCGTTAAAATTTCGTCGGGCAATGGAAGAAAATAAAATTGGAACGGCACCTTTTTCTCTCGTTTCTTGAACAAAACGAATTAGATTATAGCGATAACTCGTATGAGGATTGGTATATCTGGTGGAATCTGCATTTTTTTGATCGTTATGCCCAAATTGTATGAAAACATAATCTCCGGGCTTCAACACTTTATAAACCGAATCCCATTTTTTTTCATTGATAAAACTGCGTGTACTGCGACCGTTGACTGCTCTGTTATCAATCACAACATCTGCACTAAAAAACTGCGATATCATTTGCATCCAGCCGCGTTCCGGATTTTCTTCCGGTTTGATTTTATTGGCCATCGTAGAATCGCCTATGCCGTAAATCGTTGTTTTTTGAGCTAAGCAGTTGAGCGAAATAAACAATAATAAGAAAAATGAGTGTTTCATAATCTTCTGTTTAATGTTTAACGGACTTACTTGCTGAAGTGGGAATTGTAGCCTTTTGACCAACTATAACATCATTCATGGTTACATTTTCCGTGTTCAGAATCGTCATTCCATTTTTTGCGGATTGTACTTCAATGGTGTCCAAATGTATGTTTCGTACTTTCTTTTGGGCAAATCCCTGAATAATAATCGCGGTTTCTCTAGCCTTTTTACAAAAAATATTGGACAAGAAAATATCGGATACATCCGATGGGAAATCACCTGAGCCTTCCCCCATATAATTCGCAGTGATATAAATACAATCCTCAACCTCATCCAATTGAATGTTTCTGACATAAATATTTTTGATAAATCCGCCTCTCTCGGCATTGGTTTTAAAATAAACTCCGCGTTTCAAATACCCAACAGTGTTGCAATTATCAATAAAAACATTTCGGATACCCGCTGACATTTCACTACCCATAACTACTCCGTGCAATCCTTTGAAATTGCAATTGCGAATCACGATGTTTTCACTCGGGGTTTTGCTGTTTGCTCTTCCTTCATGATCTCTGCCTGCTTTAATGGCAATATTATCATCCGCATTATCAAAATCAATATTTTCGATTAAAACATCTTTGGCATATTCCGTATCTATTCCGTCATTATTAGTGTTAAAAGCTTTATATCTTAATCCTCTGACGGTAATACTTTGTGATTTCAATAAATGAAGACACCAAAAAGGAGAATCCTCAATTTTTATATTCTCTACCAAAATATTTTTGCAATTAAAAAACTGAATTAATTGCGGTCTCAGAAAATGTTCCGGTCCAAATTTTCGGTCTTTCAAAGGCACATTTTTATGATTCATTTCTCGGGTTAATAGTTTGTCGGCTCCTTCTTTTGCCTTAAAACTATGCCAGACTTTACTTCCTTCTCCATCAATGGTTCCTTCTCCAGTTATAGCAATATCAGTACAGCCGTAGGCATAAATAAGCGGACTGTAATTGTAAATCATAGTTCCTTCCCAGCTCGTGAGTACCAGTGGTAAATAATGTTTAGGATTATCACTGAAGCGGATTTTAGCGTCTTTTTCAATTAAAAGCTTCACATTACTCACAAAGTGAATGGGTCCGTTTAGCGTATAAACGCCTTTAGGAACTACGATTGTACCTCCATTATTCTTTTTGCAAAGTGCCATCGCTTTATCAAAAGCGGGTTTCGCATCACTAATGGAATCTCCTTTTGCTCCTAATTCAGTAACTACAATTTTAAAGGATGGGATTTGAGGCAATTGAATCCGCTTTAGGATTAAATCAACGCTGTCCGATGGAAAACTGTTGTTTTGGGCAAAACAATTTAACGAAACCAGCAATAAAAGGAGAAGTTTATATTTCATGATTTTTAATCTTGATTTGAAAAAAAGTTGTTTAATACTTTATTTTTGATTCCAACAAACCTGCTTTTATCGCATTGGAAAAATCCGAACCCAAACAGTTTTCCAGCGAATATTTCTTCGCTTCTGATTTCCGTAATTGATGCGACCAAGTCACTCTGCTTTTGGGAAGAAATCCATCACCAGTGCAATTGTATTCGGCATAAAGTACCGTTTTTTCAGCTTCTGGTTTGGACCAGTTGTGCCATCCTTCCGGTTTGATGTGTTTTCCCATTTCACAATTTAAAAAAACTGTTTTAGCATGAATGCGCCAAGGGCGTCCGAGATAAACAGCCGTAACTTCTGGAGCAGCAGTCAATTTACAGTTTTTAAAAATAAATCCATAAGCAACGTCTTCAGGAGTAGCAGCTGCCGTTATATAGGAATCTTTCAAACTATTCAAGGTGCAATTTTCAAATAAAACAGTTGCTTTTCCAAAAATAAAATCCGTGGTTCCTTCGATATAACAGTCTTTCACATACTGTTTGTTTCCATTTCCTGTTGCGTACAAAGTATCCTGATTGCCTAAAATAATACAATTTGAAATTAATACTTTGTTGGCATTTAAAGTCAAAGCTACCGCCTGCCCCACTTCACCGGAGGAATTTTGTATGGTTAAATTTTGAGCCACAAAACCTTCCCCTTCCACTAACATCGTGTAGGTATAAAAAGTACTGTTTTTACCTAAATTAATCTTGTTGAAATAATCATCGTAGGTAATTATCGTCTGCTCTTTACTTTCTCCAATCAAAGAAATGTTAGTATTCCACTCGTGAATTTTTACTTTCTCGTAGTAAATTCCGTTTTTTATAAAAATAGTTTTCCTTTGATACGGAAATGAATTCGAATCGTTTATTGCTTCTTGAATCGAACTGTAATCACCGCTTCCGTCCTTTGCAACGACACTGTACCATTCGTTTTTTGAAGATTTAGTGTTTTTTATACTAGATTTGTCAAGCGAAACCATGTATGTTTTTTTCCAAAGCGGATACTTTTTCAAAACCTCCTTTGGTTCATTGGTGTACCACGCATAACCATTCCTGCGCTCTGAACCAATTTCTGCTAAAGATCCTTTTTTGACACCATCGCGATCACAGAAAAAAGGAGTATTAGTATCCAATTCCATAAAACGAGCCCATAAAGGAGCTGCATTTAGATCTTTCATCATCACTTTGTCGAAGACTTTAGTATTCCCAACCCTCTGACGCTCTTCTTTAATTCCTGTTATTTTTGTTTTTTCGAACCAAACCACTGCGCTATTTATCGCAGTAATTATTTCCTTGTATGGATTTTCAATAGCCATCAAAAGCAGTACTATTTTAGCCGATTCTTTTCCGCTTAATGATGGTAATTCGTAAGCCCGAGCTTTAGCAGGAAGCAAGGTAAACTCATCATGCTGGGCGCACCACGCCGTTAATTGTCCGTTTTGTTTGTATTGCGTTTTTAGAATACAATCAATTCCTTTATCAAAAGCTTTCTGTAGTCTCAAAAGCGTTTCTTGCGATGGTTTTATGGAATAATAATCCGTTCCGTCTATTAGATTTTTTAAAATTTCCAAAATATTCACTATCGAATCATCATTAAACGTAATGTGCGAATAATATCCTTTTTTTAACGGATAAAACTGTGGCCATCCGCCATTTTCATATTGAGCGGCCAGCAAATAATCTAAACCATTTAAGAATGCTTTTTTATATTTTTCATTGGGAACTTGTGCATATATTTTAGACAAAAAAAGCATTTCCATGCAAGTCGCACCATTATCAGTAGTCGAATCCATCGGATCCGTTTTAAGCGCTTCCAGATTTTGTTTTTCTTCCTCTGAAAGTATTTTCTGCATTTGAATGTTTTTTGGCCATCCGCCAATGTTGCGTTGGTAAAGCAACACATTTTCGGCAATCTCTCGCGCTTCCGTGGAACTGAACCAAGCTTTGTCATCTATGGCAACAATATCTTTCCAGTTTTTATTCAATATTTGTGATTGAAGACCTGAACCTGCAGTGCAAACAAATACGAACGCAATTATTATTTTTTGAAAACAACTCATTTTTTAAACTATTAGGAAAACAATTGCACTTTAAAAATTCAAGTTTATTTATTCAACTCTAAAGCCGCTAAAATAAAAGGTCCGGTAGCTTTTGGGTCGTTGTCTTTTTTTCTTTCGTTTACATAATATTCAAAAGAGCCATCACGATATGGATTACCTCCTAAACCTGCTACGGCGCATGCTTGTGTAATAGTAACTTCACCATTTTGACCAACCTTAATTAAGTGCTTTGTCATACCTGAAAATGCTTTTTTAGCCGCAGTTTTGAATTTCTTATGCAAATACCCTTTGTTCACCCCTTTTGCAAAAGCATATGTGAACATTGCAGTTCCTGAAGCTTCTAGATAGTTTCCGCCTACAGCACCTTTGTCTGTAACTTGATACCAAAGTCCCGATTTATCCTGAAACTTCACTAAAGTATTGGCTAATTGATTCAAGTAACTCACCAATTCTTTTTGCTTGGGATGGTCTTTTGGAAAATAATCCAATACATCTACAAGAGCCATTGCATACCAACCCAAAGAACGCGACCAAAAATTAGGGGAAGTTCCGGTTGTTTTGTTTGCCCAAGGCATTTGTTTGCTCTCATCCCAACCATGATAAAACAATCCAGTCTTTGAATCTCGAGCGTTTTTTTGAATCAATTCAAATTGTTTGGCAACATCAAACAAGTTCTTTCCGTCTTCGAAGGTTACGGTGAATTGCGCATAAAAAGGTTCCCCCATGTATAAGCCATCCAGCCACATCTGGTTTGGATAGATTTTCTTGTGCCAGAAACCGCCACTGGCTGTTCTAGGTTGCTCTTCAATTTGTTTTCGTAGTGTTTGAAGTGCTTTTAAATATTTGGCCTCTTTGGTAGTTGCATACAAATCAAATAATAAGCGACCGGCAACAACCATATCTATGTTGTAAGTATCTAATTTATAAGTATCAATCGTACCATCTTGTTGAACCAATTTATCAACGTATGTTTTACTATACGCACTGTATTTTTGGTTTGGATGCTTTTTGTTCAATTCATCAAAAGAGGTTAACACTAAACCATGCACATAATCCCATTTTGGGGTAATGGCATCATCTATCATATAGGATTCTTTGTGTTGCATCATGATTGACAAAGCCATTCGCTCCGACCATTTTAATTTTTTTGAAATGGTTTGGTCCTTTTGTGCGTTCATTTGCAATGAAACAAAAGCGATTAAAAGGACTGCTATTAGTGGTTTTAAAATGTTGTTTTTCATAGTAAGATTGTAATAGTAAAGGATTACATTTTTCTTTTTTTATTCAAAAGGGCTAATTTTTCATCTAAGTATTTCACGAAATTTTCCTTGGATTTAATCCCGTTTACCTCTTGTTCCCATGCACCTAAAAAATAAAAAGAAGTAGGTTTTGTTGTTGGTTTAAAAATCAAAAGATGATCAAATTCAGCATCCACTTCAGACTCTATGGTTTTAATTTCATAGAAAATAGCCATCCCCAATTTATCTGGCACCAAAGTCTGTGCGCCATAAGTAGCTAGGTATGCCCATTTTTTGTTTCGGCTTACTTTTTTGAGTACTTCGGTGTTTTTTTGTTTTACAATTCCGGTACAAATTCCAGCAATTGCTTGTGAGGCTTGAATAGTGTGTTTAGTATAACGCTGATCAGGATTAATAGTCAATTCTGAAGTGAAATCAATTTTATCCGAAGCTGATTTCCATCCGTAGTAATTGATTTTCACACCGGAAGATTTCGCTTTGTTTTCTACTTTGGCAATAGTCGAATCCACTTCATAAAAGTGTAGTCTTTCTTTATTTAAATACCTATCGATGGAACCAATTCCGATTCCTTTTCCAGCTTTTAAAATATCCGAACCCCAATCGCTCATTTCGTGGTAGGAATCAAAACCATCCTGACCAACTTGCGGAAGAATGATCGCTTCGGTTTTTTTTCCAAAAATATCAATAGCATTTCTCCAGTCCAGATACAATCGGTATCCAATTTTGTTGCTTTCCCAACCCGGACCTTCATAGCGAATATCAAACGAATGATCTGTATGTTCCGGAGCTAATTGGAGTTTTTCAACATTTTTGAAAGTCCCACCAATGTATTTTCTACCTTCCCATTTGCCCCCTTCCTTTACAGAGATTTCAGCATAGGTTTTTGCATCATTCTTTTTTTGGGCTTGACTATTTAATACTCCAAGCAACGTAAGGCAAGCTATTATTTTTACTGTTTTCATCTTTTTTATTTTAAAATTCTATCTAAAAAATCAGTTGTATCTGTTACAATTTTTTCGAACCAGGGATGGAAAAACCAAAAGGAATGTGGTGCATTTGGTAATTCTTTAGTTTCATTATAAATTCTATTTTGCTTCAAAATAGCAATCATATCCTCTCGTCCTGCATGAAAACGCACCATATCACTGTTTATAAATAATACGGGCGGAGTATTTTTGTCCGTATGTGTCAAGGCTGAAGCGTGCTTCCAAATGTCCGGTTTTTCTTCAAAAGTTCCGCCGAACCATTCACCGGCAACTTTCCCTTCTTGAGATTCCGGATGTTTAAAAGCCAGAATACCATCCATATCTATAATGGCTTGCACATTTGCGTTTTGGTTAAAATCACTTTTTTGATCTTCAAATTCTAGATTATCATTTGTCGTCCCAATCAAAGCCGCCATTTGTCCGCCTGAAGAACAACCTAACACAGCAAATCTACTTGGATCTGCATTAAAATTTTTAGCATTCTCTTTAATGTACTTAATGGCTTCTTTTACATCAAATATTGCTGCTGGATATGCTGCTTCCGGAGATAATCTATATTCAACAGCAAAACAAGAATATCCTCTTGAAGCGATTTCTTGTGCTAAAATTTTCATCTGTGATTTATTCCCTGATTTCCATCCGCCACCATGAATTAATACTACCGCTGGTTTTAATGAATTCCCTTTTTTAAAATAGGCATCTAAATGCAGTTCCCTTGTCTCCGTTTTTTTATAAACCAATTCCTGTATCTGATTCACACTTTCATATTCTTGTTCCTGAACGATTTCAATAAAGGGAAACTTGATTTTGTCTTTATTAAAAGTGCTTTGAACCGTATAAGAAGTATCTCTATTAGAGTGAATCTGTGAATGAAGCAAATTTGTAAATAAAATCAAAATGAGACAGCAAGGTTTTATCATTTTATTTAAAATAACGGATTTAATGTATTCCTTATGAAAAAAGGAGCTTGATAAACCAATCAAGCCCCTTTTTTAACAAACTCAAAAAATTCAACCAAAAACTAATTTTATTATTTAGTACGCAGGATTCTGTGGGTAACTTTTATTTTGATTCAAATCTAATGCTTCCTGTGGAATTGGTCTTAAGATTTTCTTCTCTCCATTAGCTCCGTCAAAGTTCGAAGCTTTGATTTTTGGATTGTATAAAGAAGCTCTTTCAATCAATTTTCCAGTACGTTTCAAATCGAACCAGCGGTTATATTCTCCAATCATTTCTCTTGCTCTTTCATCTAAAATATAATCAATATTGAACTGCCCACTTGTAGCAGCTATAACACCAGCTCTCCTTCTTACTTCGTTAAGCCTTGCCAATCCAGTTGTCGGATTGGTGCGCAAATAAGCTTCGGCAGCAATCAAATAGGTATCCGCTAATCTTGAAACTACAAAATCACGTGTACTTGTTCTAGGACTTGATGCGCTAGTGGCAAAAGGTGCTTTTGGATCATCGAATTTACGAACAGGTATGGTTTGATAATCATTACTGAAAGTAACCGAAGTACCGTAAGAACCATATAAATGTATTGTTGCTTTAGGATTTGCCAATTTATAAGCTGCTAGTTCAGCATCTGTCATCCATTTTGGCACATAAAAATGTGCTACTGTTAAACCTGTTTTATCTGCTTTTGTATAAAAATCATAATAGGTCGCATACGCTTGCGTCATAAACGTTCCTTCCCATCTTTTATCTCCTTTTTCATAAAGTCCTATAGCGAAATCCGTTGGTAATAAAGTATAAGATCGGTAAGGTGCTTTCGTAGCCACTTCTGAACCTCCTAAATAAGAACTGAAATAACTGGCTTGACCATTACCCGTGGTTTGTGGATTAGAACTATTAGAACCAGCGCTGAACTGAACTGAGAATATAGTTTCCTTATTAATATCTATAGCAGTAGTAGACGGAAACCATAAATCATTATAATTAAGCGTTAATGTTTCTCCTGCAATGGCCTCATCTGCATATTTAGCCGCAGTTGTAAAATCACTGGCTGCTCCAAAAGTTTCATATCCTCTTGTCAAATGAACTTTTGCTAATAAATCTTGTGCAGCTCTTTTAGTAACGCGACCTGTAAAGGCACCTGCTGGTAATAAAGAAAGTGATTCTTCTAATTCTTTAATAATAAAAGTATAGACTTCTTCAGCGGTATTTCTTTCAAAAGAAAGTACTGGAGAAGCATGATACTCCGTATCTAAACTTACACCGCCATAGGTTTGCACCAATAAGAAATAAGCATTTGCTCTTAAATATTTTACTTCTCCGATACGATTTGTTAATGTGGTCGTTTTTTCGGTTAATGTACTATAATACAATGCCGTATTAGCTCTCTGAATAGCTTTATAACACTCTCTGTATAAGTAATCAACATTTGGAGATGCTGGAGTTAGTTGTGTGTATTGACTCAATTCTATCGGTTCTCTATTTCTCCCTTCGGAATATAAATCAGTACCTGCAACAAATAACCATGGTTCACCACCATAAATATCTTTTAATTGTGCATAATTTGCATTAATTAAAGACTCAAATCCGGATGCTTTAAGATATTCATTCGTTTCTGCATTAGATCTATTATCTTCTTCTATGAAATCGCTACAAGAACTTAGTGTTAATAAAGCTATTGACAGACTTACTATTATTTTTTTCATTTTGATTTTGTTTTAAAATTTAATACTCATTCCCATTTGATAAGTAATCGATGCTACACGTCCTACACCGAATCCTGCGGCAGCCCATTCTGGATCATAACCGTCATAACGAGTAAATACAAACGGGTTCAGAACATTTACATAAAAACGCAAATACTTCATTTTAAATTTCTCTATGATATTTTTATCAAAAGTATACCCTAGAGTAATATTTTTAATTTTCACAAATGAGTTGTCTCTGTAGTATCCTACACCATTAGAATTCCAATACGTCCCTTCGTTTTGAGCCATTGGATATTGGTTTGAAGCTTGAGCTGGCAAACCAGCATCATTAGCGGGAATATACCAATTAATATCTGATTTTTGACGACCTCTATCACTTGTATTAGTAAAGTTAGCATGAAATGCACTGTATACGTAACCACCTTGACTAGTAATTGCTGAAGCTGCTAAATCAAAATTACCCACTGTTAATTTCGTAGAAATACTTCCTGTCCAATCTGGATTTCCCTGCCCTAAAATTTGTCTATCCGCAGAGGTGATTTTTCCATCTCCGTTCAAGTCTTCCACTCTGGCTTGTCCTTCCGTTTGTCCAAAAGATGCAGCTTCCGCTTTTTGATCAGCTTGCCAGATTCCAGTGAATTTATAATTGTAAATCGCATCGATTGATTCACCAATAAATAAATTATTCCCTACATCATCAGACACATCGTCGTAAATAGATTCAATTTTGTTTTTGTTTGCAGAAAAGATGAAAGTCGTTTCCCATTTTACAAAATCAGTATTGATATTTTTTGTGGTTACAAGTACTTCAACCCCTTTGTTACTTACTGAACCAATATTATTAGTATAGGTAGCGAATCCATTTTCTACCACTAATTTTTGTTTCAACAATAAATCTGTAGAAAGTCTGTCATAAACATCTAAACTACCTGTAATTCTGTTATTGACGAATCCAAAATCTAATCCTACATTAAATTCTCTTGTTTTTTCCCAACCTAACTCTTTATTAGCCGGAGAACCTTGCAACCATCCATTTGCAGTAGTATTATTAAAATCATAATACGTTTGTTGATCTAATTTGTTTATCGTTGAATATTCGGCAACTTTATTGTTACCTGTAAATCCATAACTAATTCTGGCTTTTAAGTCTGAAACTGCTTTTTGGTTTTTCATAAAACCTTCATCACTTAATCTCCAAGCTAGAGCTGCTGATGGAAATGATCCCCATTTGTTATTTTCAGCGAATTTTGAAGACCCATCCCATCTGTCAGATAGGGTCAATAAATAACGCCCTTTGAAGTTATAATTCAAACGCAAAGCATACGAAAGCAATGTGCTTTTCACAAAACTAGAACCCATTAAAAAAGTGGATTGTTTTCCTGAACCCAAATTATTATAGGAAAGATCGAATGGCTGATCCGTGGAACTGGCAGATACTCCTTCTGTCTTATCATAATACATACTTTGTAGTCCTAATAAAGTAAAGGAATGATCTTTATTCAAATCATAATTAATAGTAAACTGATTGTCAAAAGTAGAATTAAAATTCTCTTCTTCGTAAATAGAAGCCGAAGGTAAATTTCTATTAGCTACACCTGTATTAGTCAAAGCTCCCCAAGATTTTCCGTTTTTAAATTGATCATATCCAACTGCGTATGATGATCTTAAGGTAAGCCAAGTGATTGGTTTATATTCCACAAATAAATTCCCTACACCATTCCATCTGTTGATTGAATTAGTGCTATTAGCAATTTCTAACAACGGATTGTACGTACTTGTTTTATTAATCAAAAAAGCGCCTGTTGCATCTGTCAATTTCCCTGGTAATGGAAATAAATTTCCATTTAAATCGTATGGCGTGTAAAACGGACTTAATCTAAAAGCTTCTTGCATTGCTAAAGCACTTCCTAATTCTTGTTCAGTTTTAGCAAGCGTTAAATTAGTTCCAACAGTAAATTTATCATTTACTTTATGAGTCAAGCCTACTTTAAAACTGTATTTATCTAATGATTCGTTGTCTACGTTTCCAGTTTCACCTTGAACACCTATAGCTAAATTATAAGACAATCCATTGTCACTACGACCTGCAATTGACAAATAATTATTTTTTTGAATACCGGATTTTAATACAGCATCATACCAATCAAATGTATCGTTATTTGCTACTCTGGTTCCTAACAATGTGTTTTGAGTTCCAAGTACAGTCGCATCTAAAATAGATGCAGTAACTGTTCCGGTAATAGGATCTTTTTTCGCCGTTGGTAAATAGGCTGCTTGATGATACAACCACCATTTTTGACCATCCATCATTCTAGGTAATCGAGCCACTTCTTTTCCTCCAATATAAGAATCAAAAGAAACCGACATGCTTGATTTTACAGTACTCCCTCCTTTTGTTGTTACAATCACGACACCATTTGTACCACGTGATCCATAAATTGCTGTAGATGAGGCATCTTTCAAAATGTCAATTCGGGCAATATCTTGCGGATTTAAAAAGTCAATCCCATCAGTAGGCACTCCATCAACCACAAATAAAGGTGAAGCTTCGCCGCTCATTGTACTTTTTCCTCTAATTGAAATAGTAAAAGGATCCCCGATACGACCCGTTGAAGCATTAATTTGAACTCCGGCAACATTCCCTTGGATTCCTTCTAATGCGTTAGTTGTACTTCTTTCTGTAATTGTTTTAGCATCTAATGTACTTACAGAACCTGTCAAATCCGTTTTTTTAACTGATCCATAACCTACAACTACAACTTCCTGTAAAGTTTGAGACTGCTCAAGAAGTGCTACTTTTATGTTATTTTTACCTGCAACATTAATTTCTTGTGTCTCAAAGCCTATAAAACTAATCTGTAAAATAGCTTTGGCATTTGATAGTTTCAAAGTAAAATTTCCATCAATATCTGTTACCGCATTGTTTTGAGTTCCTTTTTCAATAACATTTACTCCGGGTAAAGTTAAACCTGCGGCATCAGTGATTATACCGCTAATTGTTGAAGTCTGCTGAGCCTTCATTTCCTGACCCGTGAACAGGCTCATTAAAAAGAAAAAGGCAAAGCAGCATATTGAGCCTTTTTTAAATAAATGTCTGAAATTCATAATTTAATTATTTGGTTAGTTAGTATATAGATAATAGTTTAATTCAATTTTTAGGGCTTTCCGCAAGTACTCCGTTGATATACGTATCGATTAATGTAAGACCTTCTAGGTTTTCGATAGAATATGCTTCTTTTACTTTAATAATTTTTACGTTCTTTAAAGTAACATTTTTTATAGGTGATTCTTTATAGCCTTTTGCCAAGATACCATACATTCCACCATCTTTTACTGTTATATTTTCTAGAAAAATATTTTGTATTTGAGGTATAAATGTCCCTGGTTTAGCGCCATAGACTTCATAAAACATATTTAATTTCAAAACAGCCTCTTTGACCTGACCGACTTCTAAATTTCTTACGTATACATTCTCGATGAGTCCACCTCTGTTTGAGTTTGTTTTAATTCTAATTGCTCTGTCAAGGTTTGGACTGTCCATAATACAATTCTCCACAAAAACATTTCTTACTCCACCCGAAATTTCACTTCCAATTACAACCCCGCCATGACCATCAATCATTTTACAGTTTTGCACAACAATATTTTCACTTTTCATAGCCACACGCCTACCATCAGCATCCCTTCCAGATTTTATAGCGATACAGTCATCTCCAGTATTAAAAGTGCAGTTTTTTATGATTACATTTTTAGAATATTCCGGATCACATCCGTCATTATTAGGACCGTGGCTTTCAACCGTTATTCCATCAATTATGACATTCGAAGATTTTATAGGATGAACAACCCAAAATGGCGCATTCACAATTTTTACATCCTTTAGAAGAACATTTTTACAATCAAAAAACTCTACAAAATTTGGTCTTAAATAATGTCCCTCACCAAAAACACGTTCCGAAACAGGCACTGCTTCTTCAGCCATGGCAATAAGACGCAATCGATTGAGAGGATCGTTCTGATTAGGCTTCTCTTCTTTCCAACCGTATTCCTTTTTAGAACACCACCACCACCAATTTTCATTATTGGATTGACCGTTCAATATTCCTTTTCCGGTTACCGCAACATTAGTTTTTTGGTAAGCATATATTAAAGGAGAGTAATTCATCAATTCCGTTCCTTCCCATGAAGTATGTACTATCGGATAGTCAGCTGAATTTGTACTAAACAAAATTTCTGCTCCTTCTTGCAAATGAAGGTTTACATTATCTTCTAAATGAATCGGACCGGTGAAATATTTTCCGGATGGAACTAAAACTTTACCGCCACCGTTTTTACCACAATGTTGAATTGCTTTTTTAAATGCCTGAGTATTGTCGAAAACACCTCCAGACTGAGCACCAAAATCAGTAATTACATATGTTTTATCCCTAAAAGAAGGCACCTTTACACTATCAATTATATGCTGCATCGTTTTCCAAGGATCAGCAGACACAATTGTTTTTGTTTGCTTTACTCCACAAGAAACAAAAAGCAATGAAAAAAGAACAATAGACGAAAGTCTGTTAATTATAAAAAATATTTTTTTTCTCATTTGGTAAAATATAAATTCCTTCAAATTTAGTTTTTTCTCTATGTGCTTAGATTCAAAAATCAAATCATGCAATCGATTACACAAACGTAAATATTAATTTCCATTTAACCAAAATAAAATCAATAAAAATGTAGGTACCATAAAAAATATCCTATATTTATACACTTATTATAAAAAAATAGTATTAAAAATACATTATAACTAGAAGCTTCTTAGATAAAACCTGTAAAAAATAAGATTTTATACAATCGATAACATTAAATAAGTATTTAAGAAAAAAAGTATTAATTTTACAAATTCATAACAACTATTGATTCATAATGAGTGAGAAAACAACCATTTACGATATTGCAAAAGAACTCAATATATCCGCTGCTACAGTCTCTCGAGCTTTAAATAATAATCCCAAAATAAGTGAAAGTACTATTAAACTTGTAATGGATACTGCAGCTAAAATGAATTATAAACAAAACAGGTTAGCCTTAGCGCTTCGAAGCGGAAAAAGCGGAAATATTGGCGTTATCGTTCCTCGCATCAATACCAATTTTTTTGGATCTGTCATACGAGGGATTGAGGAAGAATTACATCCCAATAAGTACAATGTAATTATATGCCAAACACATGAAGATGAAAGCAGAGAAATTGAAAATATCAATACACTTCTTGACGCACAAGTAGATGGCATCATGATCTCTATTACCAATGAATCAAAGAAAAATGAAAAAATCATTCATCGTGTTCTCGAAAAAAATGTTCCACTAATCTTTTTCGACAGAAAAAAGAACATTGATGGTGTGAGTTCCATTACAATTGATGATTTCAAAGCTGGTTACATAGCAACAAAACATTTGATTGACCAAGGTTGTAAAAAAATAGCTCATTTATGTGGAGATCAATCATTAGAAATATACGAAAATCGATTTAAAGGCTACCAAAAAGCATTGCTAGACAACGGAATAACATTTGATGAAACTTATGTTATTCAGTCAAAGAGTAATATTGAAGACGGTATATCAGTAACCAACAAATTACTGCAATTAAAAACCCCACCTGACGCTATATTTTCTGCTAGTGATTTTGCCGCATTGGGCGCCATACAAGAATTGAAAGCACAGGGAATTCAAATTCCGGAAGACTTTTGTGTAGTAGGATTTGGTAACGAACCCTTTACAAAATTCATGGAACTTTCCATTTCTACAATTGATCAATCCCCTCTTGAAATGGGAAAAATGACCGCTAAAGTATTTTTGGAACAAATGAACAATACGGAAGATTTTAAAATGGAAAAAAAGATTGTTCTGAATCCTATTCTGCACATTCGGAAATCATCCTCGAGAAACAATATTTAAAACAAAAAAAGGGTGAAGTTTTTTAAACTCCACCCTTTTTCGATACAATAACAACCTCTTTTTCTATAAAGAAACGCCTCTTTTCCACGGAATAAAATCGTTCTGATTCAAAATTGCTGCTTTGGTTTTAATTTCACCACTAGCCACATTTATAATAAATTCCAGCATTTCATCCGCCATTTCATCAATTGTTTTTTCACCTGTAATAATTCCACCAGTATCAATGTCAATGATATCCGACATTTTTCTAGCTAACTCAGAGTTGGAGGAAACTTTAACTACCGGTGCAATTGGGTTTCCTGTTGGTGTTCCTAAACCTGTTGTAAACAAAACCATATTGGCTCCGGAACCAACCATTGCAGTCGTACATTCCACATCATTTCCTGGCGTACAAAGCAAATTCAAACCTGGTTTTGAAATGTATTCTCCATAATCCGAAACGCCTACTATTGGAGATGTTCCTCCTTTTTTAGCCGCTCCTGCTGATTTCATGGCATCCGTGATCAATCCGTCTTTGATGTTTCCTGGTGAAGGATTCATGTCAAATCCAGATCCGGCATCTACAACCGTTTTTTCATACCATTTCATCAATTCTAAAAAACGTACTCCAGCTTCGTCTTCAACACAGCGGTTTACTAATTCCTGCTCCACTCCACATAATTCGGGAAACTCTGAAAGAATGGTTGTTGCTCCAAGCGCTGTAAGCAAATCCGAAGTAACTCCCAAAGTTGGATTAGCCGAGATTCCGGAGAACCCGTCTGAACCGCCACACTCTAAACCAATCGTCAATTTAGACAATGGCGCTGGTGTTCTTTCTATTTTATTTGCTTCTTTGATAGCTTCAAAAGTATCTTTTACCACACTGCTCAACATTGCCTCAATGGTACCAATTTGTTGCTGATCATAAATCAAAACGGGCTTAGTACTTGTTGGATTAATTTCATGTAAAGCGTCTTTGAATATTTGGATTTGTAAGTTTTGACAACCCAAACTCAAAACCGTTGCTCCAGCCACATTGGGATTATTGACATATCCTGCCAAAAGTTTAGCCAAACTTTGTGAATCCTGACGAATTCCACCACATCCGCCTTGGTGCGTGATGAATTTCACTTCAATATTGTTGAATAAATCTGCTTCCGCCGATTTTCCTGCCGCTTCTGTGGAACCGTTTTCAGAACTTACTAACGAACGAAGTAACAATTGATAATCGTTTTCTTTCGGTTTGATTAATTCTTTTTCAAAAATATCCTTTAAGATTTCGATATTTCTGTTTTCACAAAAAACTAACGGAAAAAACAACCAAACATTCTCGGTCCCTACCTGTCCGTCTTCCCTGTGATATCCATTGAAAGTTCTATCTTTCCATTTATCAATATTCGGAACATCCCAACCAATAGTTTCCGTTTTTCCAGTCACTTTATCACTTTCATGCTTAACATTTAAAGTAGAAAGAAGACCTCCTTTTTCGATTTTAGCACTTGCTTTACCCACTAAAACACCATACATTATAATTCGATCACCGGTATTCAAATCGTTTAAAGCGATTTTATGTTTCATTTTCACATCAGTGATTATCGTGATATTTTCACCTTCAAAGTGGATAACCTCAGCAGCTGCAAGATTCACCAATGCTACCGCGACATTATCTGAAGGATTTACTTTTATTAATTTCTTTTGCATTTTAATAAATGTGATAAGTTTATAAAATATTAATATTGTTGACTGAAATTGGCAAAACCTTTTTCAATACCATTCGCTTCAATTTCGTTCAATGCCAATATCATAGCTTTTGATAATCCGTTTATTTTAGTTAAATCTTCACCCCAGAATTCGTCATTAGATAAAATTTTAGTCGCAACTAAATCTAAAGATCCTAATTGCCAAGCATTTTTAAATGCTTCAACTATCTCTGGAGAATCTTTAACCGGTAATGCTTCGTTATTCCAAGTTCCTTTGTAGAATTGGATTAAACAAGCTAATGAAAAAGTCAAATTAGTAGGCAATTTTTTATTTGCATTATAATATTGCAATAAACTTGGTAAAACTCTTACTTTGAATTTTGAGATAGAATTTAAAGCAATATCAGCCAATGCGTGTTTGATAAATGGATTTTTAAATCGATCCATTACCTCTTCAGTATAGGCAAGGATTTCATTTTTGTCCATATCAAGAGTTTCACTAATTTCGCCAATAACGCTGTTTACGAATTTCCCAGTAAAATCTCCGTTCACGGTTTCCATAACTAATTTGTTACCGTGCAAAAGGGAAAAAGGGACCATTGCAGTATGAGCACCGTTTAAAATACGAACTTTTATCATTTTAAAAGGCCGTATATCGTCAACAATCTTCACATTCAAATTCGTTTTATGGAAAGGTAATTTTTCTTTTAAAGCATCACCGCCTTCGATAGCCCAAAGAAAAAATGGTTCAGCGGCAACAATTAAATTGTCTTGATACTCTAATTTGTTATTGTATTCTTCAATCTCAGCTCTTGGATATCCAGGAACAATTCTGTCCACCAAAGTACTGTGATACGTACAAGCATCTGATGCCCAAGTTTTGAATGAAGCCTCAAATTTCCATAAATCGCAATATTGCAAAATATATTTTTTTAAAGTTTCTGAGTTATAATCGATCAATTCACAAGGAATTATAGTCAATCCTTTAGCAGCATCTCCATTGAAATGTTTGAATCTTTCATATAATAAAACAGTCAACTTTGCAGGAAATGAAACCGGTGGTTGCATATCTGGAGTATCACTTTCGATGAATTCAATTCCAGCTTCGGTAGTGTTTGAAACAATAAATTGAAGTTCCTCTTCTTTGGCTAAAGCTAGATAATCTGCAAAATCAGTATATGGATTTATAGCTTTTACAATATTAGAAATTAACTCAATATCCTGTATTTTTTCGCCTTTTTTGATTCCATTCACAAACAAAGTGTACAAACCATCTTGATCGTTAATCATGTTTATCATACCTTCTTTCAATGGCTGAACTATTGCGATACCAGCATTGAAATCAACTTCTTTATTAAGTTTTTGAAAAGCGTAATCTACAAATGCTCTCAAGAAATTACCTTCTCCAAATTGTACCACTTTTATGGGTTGTAATTTTTCTAATCCTGTATTTATTCTGTTTAATTTTTTCATTTTTATATCTTTAATACCCCAAAATCTTATTTTTTAGCAGTAAAATGTTTTATTTATTTAAGCCGGAAATACGCTTAATTAAGGGTACAATAAACGACTTAACTGCTTTGCGATTCAACATTTCAGTCCATTAGAGGAATAAGGAACAATCCTTTAAAACGCATTTCTTTAAGTCGCTTATTGCATTCTTATTTTATAATTTGAAATTGAATTTTCTTAAACGCCACTGAAAATCGTAAATCCGCCATCAACAGTAATTTTTGATCCTGTAACAAATTTTGAGGCATCACTTAACAACCAAACCAAGGCTCCTGCGAGTTCCTCCGGATTTCCAAAACGTTTAAATGGTGTGTTTTGAAGTACCAAATTCCCTCTATCCGTTAAGCTCCCATCGGCGTTCGTCAACAAGGTTCTGTTTTGTTCCGTAAGAAAAAATCCCGGTGCAATTGAATTCATTCGTATTGCATCGCCATATCGTTTGGCGAGCTCCACTGCAAACCATTGCGTATAAGAATCTATGGAAGATTTGGCTAGGCTGTA
Organism: Flavobacterium petrolei; assembly: GCF_003314435.2. GTDB lineage: Bacteria > Bacteroidota > Bacteroidia > Flavobacteriales > Flavobacteriaceae > Flavobacterium > Flavobacterium petrolei. The sequence goes on from NZ_QNVY02000002.1 coordinate 510,559, forward strand.
GCCCAATACTTTGGTAACCGCTAATTGTGATACTACCGATGAAATATTTACGATACTTCCTGAGCCACCATTTTTTTTTATAGCTTCCCCAAAAACTTGTGTTGGTAAAATAGTACCAACCAGGTTCAATCGCATTACATCTTCCAATGCAGTAACATTTAACTTAAAAATATCCTGTTCGGGCTGTACTACAGCTTCCGGAAGGTTTCCACCGGCCGCATTAACCAAACCATCAATTTTTCCAAATTCGGCAAGCATTTTTTCTTTTGCAGCTAAGAGTTGTAATTCATCCGTTACATCGGCGATCAGAGCGATAGCTCGTCCGCCTTTGGCAATTATATTTTGAACTCTTTCATTGGCTATTTTCTCATTTCTGCCCAAGATCCCAACTGCTCCTCCTGCCTGAATAATACCATTTATAAAGGCTTCACCGAGTATTCCGGTTCCGCCGGTTACCACTATTACTTTCCCTTTTAATGAAAAACTATTTTCCATCTTTTTTTATTTTTTAGCTTCTAATTTCTTTAATTGTGGCTAAAGTTGCTCTGACAGTTGCCTCTAAACCGTCAAAATCCTCACTTTTCAAAACTTCATTTGAAATCAACTGAGAACCAATACCTACACAAGTTACTCCAGCGTCAAACCAGTTTTTTAGATTGTCTTTATCGGTTGAAACACCTCCCGTTGGCATAATACTCGTCCATGGACAAGGACCTTTGATTCCTTTGACAAATTGTGGTCCGTAAACATCGCCCGGGAATAACTTTACAATTTCACAACCCAATTCTTCGGCGCGTGCAATTTCGGTAAGTGAAGCGCAACCTGGTGACCACAATACTTTGCGACGGTTGCAAACCAATGCAATGTCTTCTCTCAAAACCGGTGTGACAATAAAATTTGCTCCTAATTGCATATACAATGAAGCAGCAGCGGCATCCGTTATCGAACCAACTCCCAAGATCATTCCCGGCAATTCAGCTAATGCGTATTTGTTTAATGCACCAAAAACTTCAAATGCAAAATCGCCTCTGCTGGTGAATTCCATCAATCGGGCTCCACCATCATAACAGGCTTTGATTACTTTTTTCCCCAATTCAACATCGGTATGGAAAAATAAGGGAACCATTCCCGTTTCCGCCATTACATTTGCTACTTCTAATCTTGAATATTTTGCCATACTTCTGTATTTATCTAGAAACTAATCCGGCGCCATCACCGTCTAGCATGTTTTCAACTTCTTTTAAGGTCACTAAATTATAATCCCCTGCAATGGTATGTTTTAAACAACAGGCCGCAACTGCAAAATCTAACGCTCTTTGATTGTTATTTTGAAATTCCAACAAACCATAAATCAATCCGCCCATGAAGGCATCACCACTGCCTACACGGTCTATCACAGGAGTTACTTCTTTTACGGCAGCATCATAAATACTTTTTCCGTCAAATAAAATGCCTCCAATTCGTTGGTGCGATGCACTCACAGAATAACGTAATGTGGTAGCTGCTATTTTTAAATTTGGGCATAATTCAAATAACTTATTATATAAAGCCGGTAGTGATTTTGTGTCCTGATAATTGGGGTTCACTTTAGGGATTCCTAACATAAAATAAGCAGTATCAATATCTCCTAGAATTACGTTGCTATAGTGCAATATTTCAGGCATAACCTCGCTGGGAGTTTTGCCATATTGCCACAATTTTGACCTGTAATTCAAATCGCATGAGATTGTTAAACCTAATTTATGCGCCACTTTTACGGCTTCTAAACAGGCTTCGGCAGCGCTCTCAGAAATCGCCGGTGTAATCCCGCTCCAATGAAACCAGGTAGCACCTTCCAGTACTTTTTCCCAATCAACTGCTCCTTTTTCAATGGTTGCCATCGAGCTGTGCGCACGGTCATACACTACGTTGCTGCCGCGTGTTCCAGCACCCGTTTCAAGATAATAAATCCCTAAACGATCGCCTCCAAAAATGATATTTTTGGATTCAACATTCATCTTTCGCATTTCTTTTAGCGCACAAGCACCTATTTCATTCTCTGGAATTCTGGTTACAAATTCTGCATTTATACCATAATTTGCCAAAGAAACGGCCACATTAAATTCACCACCACCATAGGAAGCGGTAAATGCTTTTGCTTGCTCAAAACGCAAATGCCTTTCTGTTGAAAGTCGCAACATTATTTCTCCAAAGGTGACTACTTTATTCATTTTATACCTGAATTAAATGTTCTCTATTTTATAAAATCTTCTCTCATAGGGCTAAAAACGTCGATTAGAATTCCTTCTTCCAAACAAACAACCCCATGTATTTTATTGGAAGGAATATAAAAGGAATCTCCTTTTTTTAGTATTCTTGTTTCCTCTTCAATAGTCACTTCAAATGTACCATCGGCAATATGGGTAACTTGTGTGTGATGATGAGTATGCAAAGGGCCAATTGCTCCTTTCTCAAACTTCACATTGACCATCATGACCCGATCATCAAATCCCACAATTTGACGTTGCACGCCTTCCCCCACAAATTCCCATTGAGTTTCTTCTTCTTTAAAAAAGCGCGTACTATTTGCCAATACCGTCATACTATCCGAATCTGATTATTAGAATTTAAAATATTCTTTGGCATTATTATAACTAATATCCGAAACCATTTTACCAATCCATTCCATATCATTTGGCAGTTCACCTCTTTTGATTTCATCTCCTAAAAGATTACAAAGAATACGTCTGAAGTATTCGTGTCTTGGAAACGATAAAAAGCTTCTGGAATCGGTCAACATTCCTATAAAACAACTAATCAATCCCATATTAGAAAGGGCATTCAATTGCTTGGTCATTCCGTCTTTCTGGTCTAAAAACCACCATCCGGATCCAAATTGTACTTTACCCTTTACGCTTCCATCATTAAAATTACCAATCATCGTAGCCATAACTTCGTTATCGGCAGGATTTAGATTGTAAATAATGGTTTTTGTCAATTTATCTTTACGGTCTAAAGCATTTAAAAAACGAGATAATTTTTGAGCCTGCGGATAATCTCCAATGGAATCCCATCCGGTATCAGGACCTAAAATACGGTGCATGCGCTCATTATTATTTCTTAGTGCTCCCAAGTGAAACTGCTGTACCCAACCGTATTGGTGGTAGGTTTCAGATAAAAACAATAAAATAGCGGTTTGAAATTTTAACGCTTCTTCATTACTGATTTCCTTGCGCTCTCTTTTCTTTTTAAAAATTGAATTTACTTCACTTTCGGTAAAATTTTCAAAATAAATTTGGTCCAAACCATGATCACAAAGTTTGCAGCCATCTTTATCAAAAAAGTCAATCCTGTTGGTAAGCGCAGTACACAAATCAGAATAAGAACTAATCGTAATTCCTGCAACTTCACCTAAAGTGTCTATGTACGAATTATATCCATCATTCGAAATTAGAATCGCTTTATCCGGTCTAAAGGCAGTGCTAACCTTGGTCCCAAAAGGATTTTTGGCTAATTGTTGGTGGTATTCTAAAGTATCAATTGGATCTTCGGTAGTACATACAAATTCGGCATTTACTTTTCGAAGTAAATTTTGAGTGCTGTATTCTGCCGAATTTATTTTGGCGGAAGCCTCCATATATATTTTTTCAGCTGATTTTTCATTTAACAAATCATGAATATCAAAATAACGGGCCAATTCCAGATGCGTCCAATGGTACAAAGGGTTGCGCATGGTATACGGAACTGTTTTTGCCCAATTCATAAACTTATCTTTATCTGAACCGTTACCTGTTATAAACTGTTCGTTGACCCCCAACGTACGCATCGCGCGCCACTTGTAATGATCACCATTAATCCAAACTTGGGTTATATTGTCGAAAATTTTATCTTCAGCAATAAACTGTGGCGACAAGTGATTGTGATAATCGATTATAGGCTGATTTTTAGAATAATTATGATATAATTCTTCCGCAAATTTATTTTCTAATAAAAAATTGTCGTTTATAAATGGTGTACTCATTATAAATTTCTTAAATATTAATTTTCATTTGATGGTTTTCCGATAGTAGCCAATATTCCACCGTCGACATATACGATTTGTCCGTTTACAAAATCACTCGCTCTTGAAGCCAAAAAGACAGCTGTTCCCGCTAAATCTTCTGGATTTCCCCAACGTGCAGCCGGCGTTCTATTGATTATAAATTCATTAAACGGATGTCCGTCTACTCGAATAGGTTCTGTTTGTGTAGTTGCAAAATAACCAGGGCCAATTCCGTTGACTTGAATATTGTATTTTGCCCATTCGGTAGCCAGATTTCGGGTCAGCATTTTCAGACCACCTTTTGCAGCAGCATAAGCCGAGACACTGTTCCGTCCCAATTCACTCATCATAGAACAAATGTTGATTATTTTGCCTTCCTGCCTTTCAATCATTTGCTTGGCAACCAGTTGTGACATGATAAAAGGACCTACTAAATCTACATCGATCACTTTTCTAAAATCAGAGACCGGCATTGTGATGGCTAATTCTCTTTTTATAATTCCGGCATTGTTCACTAAAATATGAATATCTCCTAACTCTTTGGTGATTAATGCAATGTTGTCTGCCGCCGCTTTTTCATCGGTAACATCAAATAAATATCCGGAAACTTTGTATCCTTTACCAGAATAATACGCCAGTGCTTCCTCCATTTTAGAAGGCGTTGTACCGGTTATTACAAGTTCAGCACCTGCAATTGCCAAACCTTCCGCCATTGCCAAACCTAAACCGTGCGTTCCTCCGGTTATCAGCGCTCTTTTTCCTTTTAAATCAAATAAATTCATAGTTTCTTATCTTAATTCATTTGGGGCAACGATATCCATGTCGCCATAATCTAAATTCTCACCGGCCATTCCCCATATAAAGGAATAGTTTGACGTTCCTGCACCAGAATGTATGGACCATTCCGGAGATAAAACGGCTTGGTGGTTTTGCATGAAGATATGTCTGGTATTTTGTGGTTCTCCCATGAAATGACAAATCGTTTGTGGTGCTTCTATATCAAAATAAAAATAGGCCTCCATTCGTCGGTTGTGCGTGTGGGCAGGCATGGTGTTCCATACATTCCCGGGCAACAATTCCGTAAGTCCCATTTGTAACTGACACGTTTCAACGATACTATTGACAATCAGTTTGTTTAAAATTCGCTTGTTGGCTGTTTTTTCTTCTCCTAATTGAATGACTTCAGCGTCTTCTTTTCCAATTTTTTTATTTGGAAACTTCGTATGTGCCGGTGCCGAATTAATATAAAATAAAGCTTGTTCGCCATTAGCACTGGAAAAAATAACTTCCTTACAACCTTGACCTAAATAAAGCGCCTCTTTTTTTTGCAATTCATACACCACGCCGTCAACCGTAACGGTTCCGCTACCGCCAACGTTGATAATTCCCAATTCCCGTCTGTCTAAAAAGTTTTCTGATTTCAAATACGGAATAGTTTCTAATTTTAATTCTTTACCAACCGGCATTATTCCACCTACAATGTATCTATCATACATAGAATAGGTCAATTGTATTTTATTTTCAACAAAAAGATTTTCAATTAAAAATTGCTCTCTCAATTCGTCAGTTCCATATTTCTTGACGTCCGTAGGGTTCGAAGCGTATCTGAAAGAAAAATTTGTCATGTTATATTATTTTAATGTAATCGATTACACAAAGATACTTTATATTCCTTTAAGTACTATTTTTTTATCTCTAAAAAGCTCTTAATTTTAAAAAACCGACTTATAAATCAGTAATCGGACTATACTTTGGCACCAATGCTTTCATGAACAACCAACCGGTCAAATAACAAACGGCACAAATAGAGAAAATAATAAAATATCCAGCTTCAATCCCTTGAAAACCCATAAAAGCCATATTGGTTTCTTTAGTATAATCAAACAACAAGCCTGAACCTTTGTTGATCATCGTGGAACCAATACCACCAGCCAAACCGCCGATACCAGTAATAGTTGCAATTGCTTTTTTAGGGAACATATCGCCTACTGTTGTGAAGATATTTGCCGACCAAGATTGGTGAGCCGCTCCTGAAATACCAATTATTATTACGGGCAACCAATAGCTAATATGGCCCAAAGGCTGCGCGATCAAAGCTAATAATGGGAAAAAAGCGAAAATCAGCATGGCTTTCATTCGTCCTTCATAAGGATTCATCCCCTTCTTTTCAACAAAATAAGTGGGCAACCAACCTCCAATAATTGAAAGCAATGTAATCATGTATAATACAAATAATGGCAAAGCCGCTTCGGTGGAATCCATGCCGTAAACTGAGCTTAAATACGCAGGAGTCCAAAACAAAAAGAACCACCACACGCCATCGGTCATGAACTTACCAAAAGCAAAAGCCCATGTTTGTTTGTATCTAAAACAATCCATTAAAGTTACCTTGGTGCTCGTTTCTGGTACATATCCTTCTAATTTACTGGCCGCAATATCATCTTGCTGGATATATTCTAATTCAGCGGTACTAACCTTTAGATGTTTCTCTGGTTTTTCATACATAAAAACCCAAAATCCCATCCAAACAAAACCTAAGGCACCAATGATAATAAAAGCCATTTCCCAACCAAACGCTTTTGCAATAAACGGAATAGATATTGGGGCAGCCAATGCACCAACAGTCGCACCCGCATTAAAAATACTTGTAGAGAAAGCTCTGTCTTTTTTAGGAAAATATTCGGCTGTTGTTTTAATAGCTGCAGGGAAATTTCCTGCTTCACCAACGGCCAAAACAAAACGGGCAAAAATAAATAAAGTCACACTTACATTGATAATCAGTCCAGTATCTTTCACCGTACTAAGTGCTTCTTTAGCTCCTTCAAAACCAACAAACCAATCCCCAGTAATAATCCCTGCTGTTGCAATACCGCAGAATGCGTGTAAACAAGCTCCAAAAGACCAAATCCCAATGGCCCAAAGAAATCCTTTTTTGGTGTCTAGCCAATCCACAAATCTTCCTGCAAACAATAATGATACTGCATAAAAAATTGAAAATAATGCCGTAATATTTCCATAATCATTGTTGGTCCAATGAAATTCTGGAGCAATAAAATCACTCCATGTCAATGAAAGCACTTGTCTGTCCAAGTAATTTATAGTAGTTGCAAAAAAAAGTAAACCACAAATTGACCAGCGGTAGTTTCCAATATTTTTACTTGTTTGCTTTATCATTTGGTTATGTTTAAAATAGTTAGTTTTCGATATAAAATGCATCCTTATTACGTAAAACAGTTTATCCGCAGATTTGATCTCTTTTTAAAATGAATCTCGATAAAGTCTTTCCTTTATTTAAAGAACCCTTTTTGTTCGAGAATAAATTTAGATGCTATGAAATGTAATCGATTGCACAAATATACTTTTTAATATTCATTATCCAAATTATTTGAATATTATTTTAAATTAGCAACTTAAATAAATACATAAAATAAAAAACAATATTAAATTACACATTTAAGAAAATTAATGTTAAAGCTATTAAACCGATAGTTTCAGCTTTTAGGAAATCTAAACTGCATTAACAATAACCTATTGATTTCTAAAAAAGACATTAAAATTTTATCCTACCGAAAAATAAATCCTTAAAAAAAAAATACAATGAAAATTAATACTATTCTAAAAGCAAGTCGCTATGCATTACCTATATTTTTTATTCTTGGCATACATTCACAGATACACGCTCAAGATCAAATAATACCGCTTTGGACGGAAGCAATACCTGATGCTATTTATAATTCGAATTATCAGGAAAATGAAATATCAAAAGAGGGAATAGTCCAAAACAGTAGTAAAGTTATCACTCCTACTCTTTCTGTTTTTCTACCCAACGAATCCTCTACTAATGGAGCATCAGTTCTGATTTTCCCTGGAGGCGGATATTCTCATTTAGCTATTGATAAAGAAGGAACGAAAGTAGCACGATGGTTAAATACCTTAGGAATAACAGCCTTTGTCTTAAAATATAGACTACCAAACGAACAAATAATGAAAGATAAAACAATTGGTCCTTTACAAGATGCCCAAGAAGCTATTAGATACATCAGACGCAACGTAGAAAAATGGAAAGTAAATAAGGACAAAATTGGAGTTATGGGTTTTTCGGCAGGCGGACATTTAGCAGCCACTTTATCTACTCATTATAATGAAAAAATATACCAAGTTTCTGATTCCTTAAGTGCCAAACCGGATTTTTCGATATTAATTTACCCTGTTATTTCCATGACAAATGAAATCACACACAAAGGATCACAAAATAATTTATTGGGGGTCTCGCCGTCCGTTTCATTGATTAATAAATTTTCCAATGAACAGCACGTAAATTCTGAGACACCGCCAACATTTATCATTCATGCCACAGACGATCTAGTAGTTCCAGCAGAAAACAGCCTCAATTATTACATAGCTTTAAAGAAAAATAAGGTTCCAGCAGAGTTGCATTTGTATGAAAAAGGAGGACATGGCTTTGGTTTAGGAGTGAAAGATACCAGCCAATATTGGACCAAAGATTGCGAGAATTGGCTTCGTGGCATCCTATGAATAATCGATTAAATTATGAAGTTCTATTTTTTATTTTATGAAAGATCTAGTCCTGAAAAGTAACACAAGATTAATAATGTAAAAGCTCAGTTTTTAAACAGTAGTGAGCTCATGTTTATTACTGTTTTTTTGTTTTATAGGTTTTAATTTGATTTTGTTCATGTCTCTTATTTGAAGTAAGGATATAATTTGAATAATTTGGGAGTGATTGATTCCACTGTAGCGTGCGAAAACAAAAGTTCCAGTTCTGCACCAGTTTTTTCATTTATCACTTCAATACTTAATTCGAAGACTTCAAATAAAGAAATATACTTCTTTACCGTATTTCTAGAAAGGGATAGCTAATTACTTATGCATAACTTACTTTTAACGTTACAGTAGCATTTAATTGCTTTCCTAATTTTACTCATGTCTGTTATTTTGTTTGCTGTAATCCCTGTTTTTTTTTAACGAATGTTTGGTGCAAAAAACATGAAAAAGTTAGTGGTTTTTAAGGATCAATTGTACACCTAAATCAGGTGGTCAACATCTCTAAATTTGCAGTATACAGTAAAGATAATGAAGACAAAATAGATGAACTGGCTGCGCTTATTTATCGAAAATGGATAAAGGCTATTGAAAAGTACAATTCATCTTATCAATTGACTGCGTAATATAGTCTTATCAAATTTAAAAAATAGCCTTTCAGAAATGGGATTTTTTTTTATTCAACATTTAAAAAGAATAACACTTATTAAAAAGAAACAAATTTTGTAAAAAAAATAAATTCCTTAGTAAAATTAAGTAATAACCAAAAAAGGCAACGGAAAAGGCAATTAAATTAAAAAACCCTTATAAATTAAGTATTTATAAGGGTTTTGTGAAGGCAGAAGGATTACTGACACAACTCGCAGCGCACGTTATTATTGAGTTATTATATTTCTTGTGGCAACTTTGTGCCAAATTTTTTCGTTTTCTCTTAGAATTAACTTGTTTGTAATAGAAATTCCATGTCAAATATAGCAAACTAAATAAAGAGAAAAACAATTATAAATATCAAATCATATATGATTCGATGTATTAAAAAAATACTGCTATTTTAAAAGTCAAATTAATTAATATTTAACTATCTTTCCTACATTTACAAGTAATCAAAAAAAGACATGGCAAAAATACACTCGTTTAAAATATCTAACTTTAGAGGAATTCAAGAACTTCAACAAGTTTTTGGCATGACTGATTTTGTATGCTTAATTGGTAGAGGTGACTCTGGTAAAACAACTATTCTTGAAGCTATTTCAGCAGTCTTATCACCAAGTTGGAATTTAAGCTTCTACGATACCGATTTTTTTAATGGCGACATTAATAATTCCATTGAAATTGAAGTTTCATTATATGATTTGCCTAAAGAATTAATTCAGGAAAATAAATATGGGCTATTCATAAGAGGTCTTGATAAATCTACAGATATAATATATGACGACCTGCTGGATGACCATGAAATTATTCTTACAGTAAAACTAATTGTAGAAAAAGATTTAGAACCAAAATGGTTTATTATAAATGATAGAGAGCATCAAGAACCTATTGAAATAAAAGCTACTGATAGAGCTAGCCTGAATGTCTTTTTAGTCTCGGATTATATAGATAGGCACTTTTCATGGAACAAAGGAAATCCTCTCTATTCATTATTAAAACAGGAAAAGAATCATGACGAAAAAAATAATGTAATTATAGATGCATTGAGAGAGGCAAAAGAAAAAATTGATTCAAGTTCTTTCAACCACTTAGATAGTATCGTTAAAAAAATAAAAGACTCTGCTTCAAATTTGGGAATTGATATCTCAAATACAACAACAACAATAGATTTTAAAGATTTTTCTATTAAAGATGGTCGAATTTGTTTACACGATGATAAAATACCATTTCGACAAAAAGGGAAAGGTTCAAAAAGATTAATTTCTATAGCAATACAAACTGAATTAGCTAAAGCTGGAGGAATATTGCTAATAGATGAAATTGAACAAGGTCTTGAACCGGATAGAGCTCAACATTTGGCAAAAATTTTAAAAAGAACTAACCAAGGTCAAATTTTTATCACGACGCACTCACGAGATGTATTAGTTGAATTAGATGCTAATGATTTATTTAAAGTAAAAAAATACTATCCAAGTTTATATCAGTTTGATAATTCCTTACAATCTGCCATCAGAAGTAATCCCGAAGCCTTTTTTTCTGATCGTGTATTGGTTTGTGAAGGTCCAACTGAAATAGGAATTTGTAGAGGTTTGAATAATTTTAGAATGCAGAATGGAAAAGATAACATTTCTTTTTTAGGAATTCGATTTGCAAATGGGAATGGTTCAAGTCAAATTGAATATGCAAAAAGTTTTTTAAAATCCGGATTTGAAGTTTGCTTGTTTTGCGATTCAGATGTAGAAGGAATAAATAAACTAAAAGAAAAGTTGAAGGACGATGGTATATGTATAGTAGATTGCGAAAACCACAATGCCACAGAAAATCAAATTTTTGATGATCTACCATTAAAAGGAATACATGAACTAATTGAATATTATACTTTACAGAATCAGGATTCAGTAGAAGATAGCATACGCACGGGTTATAAAGTACATGGTGATTTACCCGAAAATTGGAAAGAAATTGATACGCCTCAATTACGTTCTGTTATTGGAACAATTGCCAAGAAAAAATCATGGTTTAAAAGAACGGACCATGGTGAATTTGTTGGAGGTGTAATATGTAAATATCTGGAAGACATTAAGGATAAAAAGTTGGGTAACCAATTTCAAGAATTATCTAAATGGATTGATAATGATTAATTATAAAGAATTTATTTCCAATGAAAAGAGTATGCTTATTGCGCCAGCAGGCTTTGGTAAAACACATACTATTGTAGAATGTCTTAAGCATACTCAAACAAAAGGTAAACAACTCATACTAACCCATACACATGCAGGAGTTGCATCAATAAAAGAAAAAATTAAAAGGGAAGGAATTCCAAGTTCCCAGTACTTTATTGAAACAATATCCAGCTTTGCACAAAAATATGTTTTATCCTTCTACATCGGAACTGATATTCCAGAACAAGAAGATTCCAAGAATTATTATCCATTTATAATTGAAAAGTCTATTCATCTATTAAAAAGAAAACCAATCAGAGAAATTATTTTAAATACATATGATGGTCTTTTTGTTGATGAATATCAAGATTGCACTACAAAACAGCATGAACTAATTCTAATACTTTCAGAATTACTACCTACACGAATACTTGGTGATTTTTTGCAAGGGATATTTGGCTTTAATGGAGAAAACCTTGTTAATCTGCAAAGCAATGCTGAAATGGGAGAATTTCAAAAATCCTATTACGAATTACACGAACCTCAAAGATGGCTAAATGGAAATAATACCTTATTAGGTGAAGATTTAAAAAAAATTAGAAAATCTCTTATAGATAAAGAAGATATTAATTTAGCCTCTCATAGCTCGATAGAAACGCATATTACAAAGAATATGTACTATGATAAATATAATTTTATTATGAACTTATTGACAAGTAGTGACAGTGTTTTAATAATTGATCCAATATCTACTAATATTAATAGTAGAATTGCTTTTACACAACGATTTAAAAATATACCTAGATTAATTGAATCAATCGACGATAAAACATTTTATATTTTATCAAAAGATGCAGATTTAATCACTTCTGATAATATTATAAAAGATCTGTATTCATTAACAATTAAATTATTTAATAAAACTGCGATAGAAAAATGGTTCACTGCAAAAGGTATCAAAAACAAAACTAAAGAAAGTGATAATGTACTTTTAATACCATTGATAAATAAAATTCAAATTTTAGAAAAAAACATTTCGTTTTCTATTGTTTTAGAAGCTTTAATTTTAATAAAAGATTTACCCGATGTAAAATGCTATAGAAAGGAATTATTTCATTCGTTTTGTTCTGCTCTAAAAGATGCTGAACATTCTAATATTTCAGTATTTCAAGCAATGACAAATAGTAGAAATTTGACCCGTAGGGTTGGTAGAAAAATATATGGGAAATGCATTGGAACCACACTTTTAACTAAAGGTTTGGAGTTCGATACGGTAGTAATATTAAATGCTCATAAGTTCGACTGTCCAAAACATTTATATGTAGCTTTAACAAGAGCATCAAAAAGACTAATAATTCTTACTGAAAGCAAAATTCTCAAACCGTATTAGCAGAAAATAATTTCATGAAAATTTGACACACAAATTATCATTGTGCCATATCTGTGTCAAAAGTCCTCAAACTACTTGAAAAAAGATATAAAAAAGGACTTATGTCAGAAGTAAAAAACAATAAAAAAACCCCTTAAAACACTGATAATCACCAGTTTATAAGGGGAATTTTAGTGAAGGCAGAAGGATTCGAACCTTCGACCGCCTGCTTAGAAGGCAGGTGCTCTATCCAGCTGAGCTATGCCTCCATTACTCTTGGAAAAAATTGTCGGGGTGGCAGGATTCGAACCTGCGGCCTCCTGCTCCCAAAGCAGGCGCGATAACCGAGCTACGCTACACCCCGAAAAACAATAAATCATAAAGCGGAGGGACAGGGACTCGAACCCTGGCACCGATTACTCGATGACAGTTTAGCAAACTGCTCCATTACCACTCTGGCACCCCTCCATGCTCAAGAAAACGTGTCTGTTTTGCGGTTGCAAATTTAAGACATCTTTAGACTTCTCACAAGTATTTCAGGGCTTTTTTTCAATATTTTTTGTCTTTAATATAAAAACACTTCAATATCAAACATATAGATTAAAAATAAATATAAAAAAGATAAACACAGTATCAAAATATGAAATTGTATAAAAAAGTTTAAATTTGCTACATAAACTAACATTATGAAAGTCATGAACAAAAGAGTTGTTATCGTTTCTGCCGTTAGAACACCTATCGGAAGTTTTATGGGGGGATTATCTACAGTTACTGCTCCAAGATTAGGTGCAGTTGCTATTAAAGGTGCATTGGACAAAATAAAATTAGATCCAAATTTAATTGATGAAGTATTTATGGGCAATGTAGTTCAAGCTGGCGTAGGACAAGCTCCTGCCAGACAAGCTGCAATATTTGCCGGTTTACCTAATACGGTTGCCTGTACCACAATAAATAAAGTATGTGCTTCAGGAATGAAGGCAGTTATGTTGGGCGCGCAAGCGATTCAATGTGGTGATGCAGAAATTGTTGTTGCCGGTGGGATGGAAAACATGAGTTTGATTCCACATTATATGAATTTAAGAACTGGAACTAAATTTGGTTCAGCAACCATGATAGACGGAATGCAGAAAGACGGACTGACTGATGCTTATGATAACAGCGCTATGGGAGTGTGTGCTGATTTATGTGCTACAGAATATAACTTTACCCGTGAAGACCAAGATAACTACGCAGTTCAATCCTATGAGCGTAGCGCAAAAGCTTGGGATGCTGGAAAATTTGATAATGAAGTTGTTCCTGTTTCTGTTCCACAAAGAAAAGGAGATCCTATCATAGTTTCTAAAGACGAAGAATTTACAAACGTAAAATTGGATAAAATACCAGCATTGAATGCTGTTTTCACAAAAGACGGTACTGTAACTGCAGCCAACGCATCTACAATAAATGATGGCGCCGCAGCTGTGGTATTAATGAGCGAAGAAAAAGCTTTAGCTTTAGGACTAAAACCGCTGGCTTACATTAAAGGTTATGCTGATGCGGCGCAAGAACCAAAATGGTTTACTACAAGCCCTTCAAAAGCAATTCCAAAAGCATTAGAAAAAGCAGGAATAGCGATTAGTGATGTTGATTATTTTGAATTCAATGAAGCTTTTGCAGTAGTAGGCTTAGCTAATTCTAAAATTTTAGGTTTAGATGACAGCAAAGTAAATGTAAATGGTGGAGCAGTATCTTTAGGACATCCCCTTGGTTGTTCCGGAGTAAGAATAATTGTTACGTTAATTAATGTTTTAGAACAAAATAACGGAACTATCGGTGCTGCTGCAATTTGCAATGGTGGTGGTGGTGCCTCGGCAATTGTTATTGAAAAAGCATAACTAATACTAAATTTAATGAGTTATGGGTTTTTGAACTTATAACTCATTTTACTTAACTCTAAATCAATCTAAATGTTCGGAATTTGTAATCTAGCAATGATCCCGCTTCGCTTTGAACCTAGTGACAAAAGTGAAATTGTTTCTCAAGTTTTATTTGGGGAACATTTTGAAATTTTAGAACAACTTAAGCAATGGTCTTACATCAGAATGCAATATGATGATTACGAAGGCTGGATAGACTCTAAACAGTTACAACCGATTTCAGAGTCCAGCTTTAAGCGATTGTCAACAGAAGCTATCATTTTAAATTCTGATTTGATTGAATATGTTACTGCTCCAAACAACTTATTAATACCTATTCCTCTTGGGTCTTCGTTAGCATTTATCAATCACAATGAAATAAATGTTGCTAATTTTGATTTTGAAGGAATTAAAACCAGTGGTGAAAAAGCTAAAAGCAACTTAATCAATACAGCCTTTATGTATATGAATGCTCCTTATTTGTGGGGAGGAAAAACACCTTTTGGTATTGATTGTTCCGGATTTACTCAAATGGTATATAAACTTAATGGTTATAAATTACTCAGAGATGCTTCACAGCAGTCAAAACAAGGAGAGGCATTAAGTTTTATTGAAGAAAGTGAACCTGGAGACCTAGCTTTTTTTGATAATGATGAAGGAGCAATTACCCATGTTGGAATTATAATGGAAAATAATTATATCATTCATGCAAGTGGAAAGGTTCGAATAGATAGACTAGATCATCTTGGGATATATAATGCCGAAATAAATAAACACACTCATAAACTCAGAGTGATTAAAAAAATTATTTAAAACGGCATCTTTATTTTTTTTAGTTTATAAATTTACTATGCGTGCTTTTAATGAATTATACTCTGCCGTCATATCCAGTGCTCTGTATAAATTCAATAGTAATTTAGAAATATCTTGATTCTTAGGAATTTCTACATTACCTTTTTCCAAATAGGAAATAGCTTTTTTAATTAAATTATCCTTTTTAATTATCATCTGTTCATAAATCTTCATGTCACTAGGTGATGTACCAAGATTACTCATCTGATCCATTATCTCTTTTTTCTCATCAAGTTTTAAATAGGCTAAATTTAGATAGGAATCAGGATTTTTGGGATCGATCTCTAATATCTTGTTATTAAATTTCTCTGACTTTTCTAAATCTCCTTTTTCAAGATACATATAGGCCATAGTTGTGTATATCTCAATTTTCTTAGATGGGGATTTTTCCATCCTTGGCTTTATATGAGTTCCTGATTTAATAGTTAAATCTCTCGATGCTGCCGAACTAAATAATTCATCTTCATTATTTTGCTTATTAACAGCATAATAATCTAAACCCTTCCCTGAATATTTGAGAATATCCAACTCTTCATAAAGTTTTAAAGCCTGATTATAATCTTTAGCATCTCTAAAATAAGAAGCTGCATAATATAAATTTATAGTATCTCTTTTGTTAGTCAAATAAATAGTATGCATTTTACTAGCCCCTTCTGAAAACCTTTTAGCCTTAGCATCTGAAAGAGCACTATTAAATAAATCCTTTTGTATTTTTTTAATAGATTCTAATGCAGCAACTGAATATTTAAATTTTTCTGATGCCTTTTCAGCCGCGATTAACTCTTGATAAGCAGTTACTGTGAGAGCAACATTTTTAGTTGGTTCAATATTATTTTCTACTAAACCAGTTAAAACTTTAGCTTTTAAGTTATAGAATTCCGATTGATCAACTGCCTCCGCATTAAAAATTAAATACTCTGCACCATTTAAAATATCTATTGCTTGCTGAAATTTACCACTATTATACTCTATTGCAGCTGCCTTTATTTGATTTTTTTGAGCAAATGATACTATTGAAAAAAATAATAAGAAGATAATCGAAAAGTAATGCTTTTTCATATTAATATTGGTTTTGGTTTTAAAGTTAGAATTTTATTTAATTTTAAGAGTTATACTGGTTAAAGTCCATCCTAATTAATAAAAATTAAACATAATGTAATTTAAAAATATAATTAAATTTTTGTTTTACAAAAAAAATAGTAACAATTATTTAATATAACATTTATCCATTTTTAACACATTAATTATCAGCAAATTAAAAATTACAATATTTTACCTTGTTAATTACTATTCCTACTAAATAAAAAAATCATACAAAAAATAAAACCCTTTCAAAGTATAAACTTTTGAAAGGGTCTTTAAGTATTTTTGTTAAACAATTATGCTTTTTTTTTGTAAACTTTTTTACATTTTTGCTTTTAATGCTTTGTATTCTGCCGTCATTTCTAAAGCACTGTAAACACCTAAAAGAGTTTTAACAACATCTTCGTTTTTAGAATCTAATTCAACCGCTTTTTCAAGATAAGGAATCGTTGATTTAAAAAGTTCTTCTCTTTTCTTTTTCAAATCATCATAACGCTTCATATCCTTTGTGGATGTACCCAATTTGTTCATTTCATCAATAATTGCTTTTTCATTCTCTAACTTCATTGCAGCTAGATTGATGTAAGCATTGATGTATTTTGGGTTAATTTCAATCACTTTTTTGTAATATTTCTCCGCTTCATCCGTGTTCTTCGCATTAGCACTTAATACTCCAAGGTTAAAAATCAATTCTACGTCGTTTGGATTTTTTTCCAATACTTCAGCGATTAATTTTTTATACATGTCAAAATCTTTAGTTTCTAAATAAAGATTAGCTTCAGTTAAAGTCAAAGATGTGTCTTCAGGATTTGCTAATCTCGCTTCAGAGATTGCTTTTTTAGCTTCCTCGGTTTTACCTTTTTCAACTAAAATCAAAGCCATATTCTTGTAAATTTCACCTCTTTTAGAAGGAACAACTTCAGTTCTTGGCTTTTCGTGTGTTCCTAATTTCACCATTCTATCTCTCTCCTGAACAGTCGTAAAAAAATCTTCTTGTGTTGTTAACTTATTTACTGCAAAATAACTGGTTCCTTTTCCAGAATAGTTTAACGTTTTTAAATTATCATACAACTCAAGCGCTTTGTCATACTCTTTAGCATTAACATAAGTAGATGCAGCATAATACAAATTAATAGTGTCTTTTTTGTCTAACAAATAAGCATCATATAATTTTTTAGCACTATCTGAATGTTTATCCACTTTTGAATCAGCAATTGCACTATTAATTAATTTGAATTTAATATCTGTAATTGAAGCTGAGGCTTGCGTTGAGAATTTTACTTTCCCAGAAGCTTTTTCAGCTGCAATTAAATCTTGATATGCTTTTGCAGCAAGCGAAAGATTCGTACTGGCATCAACATTCTTGTTTGCTAAATCCAATAAAGCGTTTCCTTTTACAAAGAAAAACTGTGCTTTTTCAGCATCTGGAGCATTAGCTATTAAAGATTCTGCTTCCATCAAAATGGTTACCGCCTCTTGAGATTTCCCACCTTTAAGCGCCTTTTCAGCTGCTTTAATTTGATCCTTTTGAGCAAAAGTAGCTACTGATATCAATAACGCTGATGCTAGTAATACATATTTACCTTTCATAATATTCTCTGTTTGTTTAATAATTATTCTTGTTTTTCTTTTTTAATTAAGCTTCGTCGTCAGAATCGTCTTCTTCAGTTTCATCCTCAGCGTCATTTTCTTCTGTTTCATCTTCATCATCGTCCTCTTCTACACCTTCGTCCTCGAGAACTTCTAATACCGGTTTCACTCTTTCGATAGCGTCAGATTCAATAATATTTCCGTCTTCATCAACAACCACTTCTGCCACATCATCTTTCATTACTTTGGTAACAGCAGCAATTGAATCTTTACCTTTTAGATTTATCAATTTAACCCCTTGGGTAGCACGTCCCATTACACGCAAATCTTCAATAGCCATTCTGATTGTTAATCCAGATTTATTAATAATCATCAAATCATCAGCGTCAGTAACTGCATTTATCGAAATAAGTTTTCCGGTTTTTTCTGTTATATTAAGTGTTTTTACACCCTTTCCTCCACGATTAGTAATTCTATAAACATCTTCGCCATCTTCATCGACTAATTTGGTACGCTTTCCATAACCATTTTCAGTAACTACTAAAATTTGGGAATCGTTAATATTTTCCTTATCTACAGTAACCATGCCAATAACTTCGTCCGTATCATCCTTAAGAGTAATACCACGAACTCCAGAAGCTGTTCTTCCCATCGGACGCGTTTTAGTTTCTTCAAAACGCACTAATTTTCCAGATTTTACAGCCAAAATAATTTGACTTTCACCATTGGTTAATTTCGCTTCCAATAATTCATCGCCTTCCTTAATAGTGATTGCAGCAACTCCATTTACTCTAGGTTTAGAATATTTCTCTAAAGAAGTTTTCTTAACCTGACCTTTTTTGGTTACCATAATAAGGTTATGGCTTTTTATGTAATCTTGATCTTTTAAATCTTGCGTACAAATAAATGCTTTTACTTTATCATCGCTTTCAATATTTACCAAATTTTGAATTGCTCTTCCTTTAGCCGTTTTACTTCCCTCCGGTATTTCATAAACACGCATCCAGAAACATTTTCCTTTTTGAGTAAAGAACATCATATATTGGTGATTCGTTGCTACAAACATGTGCTCTAAGAAATCCTGATCTCTTGTTCCTGCACTTTTTTGTCCAACTCCACCTCTATTTTGAGTTTTATATTCTGTAAGATTAGTACGTTTAATATAACCCGCATGAGAAATTGTGATAACTACATTTTCATCGGCTATTAAATCCTCGATACTAACATCACCGCCAGAATACTCAATTTGAGAACGACGCTCATCACCGTATTTATCGCGAATTTCAGTCAATTCTTCCTTAATTAAAGCAATTCTCAAGTTTACATCCGCTAATAAAGCTTTCAAATGCTCTATTAATTTCATGATTTCGTCGTATTCCGTTCTTAACTTGTCTTGTTCTAAACCGGTTAATTGACGCAAACGCATTTCTACTATAGCACGAGATTGAATATCTGATAATTTGAACCTTTCAATTAATTTTTCTCTTGCTTCTTCAGTACTTTTTGAAGCTTTGATTAAAGCAATTACTTCATCAATATTATCTGAAGCAATAATCAAACCTTCTAATATATGTGCTCTTGCTTCGGCTTTTTTCAATTCGAATTGCGTTCTGCGAGTCACCACATCGTGACGGTGTTCGATAAAATAATGAATCAGATCTTTCAGATTCAACATTTGCGGACGTCCTTTTACGATGGCAATATTGTTTACACTAAAAGAAGATTGTAATTGTGTAAATTTATAGAGCGTATTCAAAACTACGTTTGGCGTAGCATCACGTTTTAAAATATAAACGATACGCATCCCGTTTCTATCCGATTCATCTCGGATATTCGCAATTCCATCAATTTTTTTGTCATTAACTAAATCAGCCGTACGCTTAATCATGTCAGCTTTATTGACTTGGTATGGAATTTCGGTAACAATGATACACTCACGACCATCTACTTCTTCAAAACCAACTTTGGCACGCATCACAATACGCCCTCTACCTGTTTTGAATGCTTCACGAACGCCTTCATAACCATATATGATACCACCAGTAGGAAAATCAGGAGCTTTGATATGCGTCATCAACTCGTCAACCTCAATATCATTATTATCCATGAAAGCTAACGTACCGTTAATCACTTCCGTTAAGTTGTGAGGTGGCATATTAGTCGCCATACCTACCGCAATTCCTGTTGCCCCATTTATTAATAAGGTAGGAACACGCGTTGGCATTACTGTCGGTTCTTCTAGCGTATCATCAAAATTTAATTTAAAATCAACCGTTTCTTTATCTATATCCGCTAAGATTTCTTCCGAAATCTTACGCATTCTAGCCTCTGTATAACGCATTGCTGCAGGACTATCACCATCCACAGACCCAAAGTTACCCTGACCATCTATTAATAAATAACGCATACTCCATTCCTGCGCCATACGAACCATGGCATCATAAACAGAGGTGTCACCGTGAGGGTGATATTTACCAAGAACTTCCCCAACAATTCTTGCGGACTTTTTGTGGGCTGATCTAGAGTTAACTCCTAAATCATGCATTCCAAATAGTACTCTTCGATGTACTGGTTTCAAGCCATCTCTAACATCTGGAAGAGCTCTTGATACAATTACTGACATCGAATAATCGATGTAAGCCGTTTTCATTTCATCTTCAATGTTAATAGGAATTAACTTTTCTCCTTCAGACATAAGTTGTTATATTAAATAATTATATTAGTTTCCAAACGTGCCAATATACGCTTTTTTGAAATTTTAAAACCAATTTTAAAATACTTATTTCAATGATTTATTAACAAATTAAACTTCGCTTTTCGTTAATAATTTAAGGTAAATTTAACTTTAATATTATGATTATTTTTGTCTCTTAGCTGACACGACTTCTTATAGGAATGGTTTTTGTTTTTCTATCACTAATTCACTAAATTTACGATATCAAATATATATTATGGATGATAATTTTTCACCAAGAGTAAAAGACGTTATTACTTACAGCAAGGAAGAAGCTTTGCGATTAGGGCATGACTTTATAGGAACAGAACACTTAATGTTGGGTATTTTAAGAGACGGAAATGGAAAAGCAATTCAAATATTGAATAACCTGGATGTTGATTTGGATCACTTACGTAGAAAAGTGGAAATCCTAAGCCCTGCCAGTCCAAGCTTAGAAGTAAATGTTGAAAAGAAAAACCTACACTTGACAAGACAAGCAGAAAGAGCCTTGAAAACTACTTTCCTGGAAGCTAAAGTATTTCAAAGTTCTTCCATCAGTACCGCACATCTATTGTTGTGCATATTAAGAAACGAAAACGATCCAACAACCAAGCTATTGAATAAACTTAAAATTGATTACGACGTAGCCAAAGAACAATATCTAAACATGACTCCAAACGAAGAAGATTTTATAGAAAACTTGCCACGAAACGAATCGTATAATGACGATTCAGGACAAGATGACAGTCTCAAAGAAGGAACTTTTAACAATCCAGCCAATAAATCAAATAAAAAATCTAAAACACCAGTTTTAGATAATTTTGGTAGAGATTTAACAGAAATGGCCGAAGAAGGAAAACTAGACCCTGTTGTAGGACGCGAGAAAGAAATTGAACGCGTTTCTCAAATTTTGAGCCGTCGAAAAAAGAACAATCCTTTACTTATAGGGGAACCTGGAGTAGGAAAATCAGCTATTGCCGAAGGTTTAGCGTTACGAATCATTCAGAAGAAAGTATCTCGTACTTTATTCAATAAACGTGTCGTAACTTTGGATTTGGCGAGTCTGGTTGCCGGTACAAAATACCGCGGACAATTTGAAGAACGCATGAAGGCAGTTATGAACGAATTAGAAAAAAATGATGATATCATTCTTTTCATAGACGAAATTCACACTATTGTTGGTGCCGGTGGCGCAACAGGTTCTCTTGATGCTTCTAATATGTTTAAACCAGCATTAGCTCGTGGAGAGATTCAATGTATTGGTGCAACTACATTAGACGAATACAGACAATACATAGAAAAAGATGGTGCATTAGAAAGACGTTTTCAAAAAATAATTGTGGAACCTACATCAGTTTCCGAAACAATTACAATTTTGAATAATATCAAAAACAAATACGAAGATCATCATAATGTTACCTACTCGCAAGAAGCAATTGAGGCTTGTGTAAAATTAACGGATAGATATATGTCCGAACGTTTCTTGCCAGACAAAGCTATTGATGCATTAGATGAAGCAGGTTCAAGAGTTCACATTACTAATATTGAAGTTCCAAAACAAATTTTAGATCTCGAACGTCAACTAGAGGATGTTCGTGAATTGAAAAATGTTGTAGTGAAAAAACAAAAATACGAAGAGGCTGCCAAACTTCGTGATGATGAAAAACGCATTGAAAAAGACTTAGCTATCGCCCAAGAACAATGGGAAGAAGATGCTAAAAATAACCGAATTGAAGTTACAGAAGACAATGTCGCTGATGTTGTTTCGATGATGAGCGGAATTCCTGTTAATCGTATTGCGCAAACAGAAAGCAATAAACTAGCTAAACTTCCAGAACTAATTGAGGGAAAAGTAATTGGACAAAAAGAAGCAGTAATGAAAATTGCTCGTTCTATCCAAAGAAATCGTGCCGGATTAAAAGATCCGAATCGTCCAATTGGCTCTTTTATATTCTTAGGACAAACTGGTGTTGGTAAAACCCAATTGGCTAAAGTTTTGGCTAAAGAATTATTCGATTCTGAAGATGCTTTGATTCGTATTGATATGAGTGAATACATGGAGAAATTTGCGATTTCTCGTTTAGTTGGAGCTCCTCCGGGATATGTAGGATATGAAGAAGGTGGTCAATTAACAGAAAAAGTTCGTAGAAAACCATATTGTGTTGTTTTATTGGATGAGATTGAAAAAGCGCATCCTGATGTTTTCAATATGCTATTGCAAGTTTTGGATGATGGTTATTTGACAGACAGTTTAGGTCGAAAAATTGATTTCAAAAACACTATAATTATCATGACTTCGAATGTTGGAGCCAGACAATTAAAAGATTTTGGACAAGGAGTAGGTTTTGGAACTGCTGCCAAAGTAGCTCAGGCTGACGATAATTCGAAAAGCATTATTGAAAACGCATTGAAAAAAACTTTTGCTCCTGAATTCCTAAACCGAATTGATGATGTAATTGTTTTCAATGCTTTGGAGAAACATGATATCGATTTGATTATCGAAATCGAATTGAAAAAATTATTTGCTCGTGTTGCGGAACTAGGATATCAATTGAATCTTTCTGATAAAGCAAAAGCTTTTATTGCAGAGAAAGGTTTCGACAGACAATTTGGCGCAAGACCTCTTAAAAGAGCTATTCAGAAATATGTTGAAGATGCACTTGCTGAAGAAATCATCACTTCTAAAATTAGTTCTGGAGATGAGATTTTCATGGATATTGAAGATGGCGCTCAAGAATTAACAGTGCAAGTTCATAAGGCGGGAGAACCAACAAATCCATAATTATTAAACAATTATCTTGATATAAACCCGTTACGTTTTTATAACATAACGGGTTTATTCTTTACGGCAAATAACCTTTTTTTTAAAAACAAATATTTACATTTGAGTTTTAAAAAAAGATTTAATAAAATTAATATATGTCAGATAACAAAGTTATTCTAGGTAGCGAAGAATGGTGTTCTTTTCCAGAATTAGGGATTCCTACCATTAAAGCCCGAGTGGACTCGGGTGCAAAAACATCTGCTCTACATGCTATAAACATTGCTCCATTCATTAAAAATGAAAGCAACTGGGTAAAATTTGACATTAACCCGATTCAAAATAATTTAAAAACGGTAATCCATTGTGAAGCACCATTAATTGATAAACGGATTGTTAAAAGTTCCAGTGGTTTTAGAGAACAACGTTATGTAATTCAAACAAATCTTCAAATTGGAAGTTCCAAGTGGCCAATAGAAATGACGTTGACAAATCGAGATTCTATGGGTTTCAGAATGCTTTTGGGACGTGAAGCCATGAGCGGAAGAGTTCTCGTTGATCCGGAACAAAAGTATCTTTTGGGACAACCTACAACTGACACTTTAAAAGAATTATATAAAAATTCGGAAAAAGCAAGTTCTGGTTTACGAATCGGACTTTTAGCAAGTAATCCTGAATTGTACAGCAACAAGCGTATTATGGAAGCTGGTGAAATGCGTGGTCACGAAATGCACTTTCTAAACATCAAGGAATGCTACATGAAACTGGATGCAAAAACACCAGAAATTCATTATCGTGGCGGTAAAATATTAAATCAATTTGATGCCATCATACCTAGAATAAGACCTAGTATCACTTTTTACGGATGCGCACTGACACGACAATTTGAAGCCTTAAAAGTGTATTGTTTGAATTCATCAAATGCCATTACACAATCACGCGATAAATTGTATTCATTGCAATTGTTATTAAATCATGGTGTAGAAATTCCTACGACTGGTTTCGCTAATTCTCCTTTAGATACTGATGACTTGATAAAAATGGTTGGAGGTTCTCCTTTAATCGTAAAATTACTCGAAGGAACCCAAGGAAAAGGAGTCGTATTAGCAGAAACGAAAAAGGCCGCAGAAAGTGTAATTAATGCTTTCAAAAGTTTAAATGCCAATATATTAGTTCAAGAATTTATCAAAGAAGCTAACGGAAAAGATATTCGTTGTTTTGTAATTGACGGAAAAGTAGTCGCAGCCATTCAGCGCGAAGCAATGCCGGGCGAATTTAGAGCCAACATTCATCTTGGAGGAACAGCATCGGTTATAAAAGTAACTGCAGAAGAAAAACGTATTGCCATAAAAGCAACTAAAGCTATGGATTTGAAAGTAGCAGGAGTTGATATTATTCGTTCCGCAAAAGGGCCATTATTATTGGAAGTAAATTCATCCCCTGGATTAGAGGGAATTGAAGGCGCTACTAATAAAGATATTGCCGGCGAAATGATCAAAGCAATTGAAAAAAATTTCAAACAAAAAACAGATTTGAAATAGTATTATACCAACCTTGAATTTGTAAAAAATTTATTTAAGTTTTGGTCATTCTTAAAGTTAAAAACAAAATAGTAAACCTAAAAAAATGAACGAGTACCTTGCTATAATTCTTCGCAGTAGTGCCGTTTATTTTTTTATGGTTATCGCTTTACGCCTTTTTGGCAAGAAAGAATTGTCTCAATTGAACACTGCTGATGTAATATTAATTCTACTCATCAGTAACTCCGTTCAAAATGCAATGGTTGGAAACGATACCAGTTTATGGGGAGGCTTAGCCGCGGCTTCGGTCCTTTTTAGCATTAATTTTATTTTAAAGAAATTAATGTATAAATATCCCCGATTCAGTGATTTCATGCAAGAAAAACCAGAAATCCTGATACACGATGGTAATTTGGATTTTAAATCTTTAAGCAAATTAAATATCACATCGGATGAATTAAAAGAAGCCATGCGCGAACATGGAATCGAATATTTTAAAGATGTAAAACTCGCAATGCTAGAAATTGATGGAAATATTAGTATCATTTCGGGCAACCAAAATTTAAAACAAACGTATCACAAGCGCAAACACATTCACAAAAGTTTAAGCGGGATAAACTAAAGGAAATAGTAATCGCAGATCAATTTTCGTTATTTTTAGATTTACAAAACACTTAATATGTCGAATATAAAACTAATAATAGAAGAGCGCCCGAGTAATATTGGCAACTTTATGGTGGGAAGATTACTTCCGTTTCGAGAAAAAAGAATGGTTGGGCCATTTGCATTTATTAATCACTGATAAGACGACTATCTATATTTGTGGAGGAGAACCTTTCCCAGAAGAACGAACTATCTACTGGAATTTTGTGGCTTCAACCAAAGAATTGATTGAGCAAGCCAAAGAAAAATGGTTGGCACAAACCTTTGAAAAAATTCCTGGTGAAACTGAATTTGTTCCACTTCCGGAGCAAATTAAAAAACAATAAATATTAAAAGATGACAGCAAATATTGGCGCTGAACTTTACAAAACGGAAAAAGAATCTGAAACAAATTTGATCATTTCTGATGAACCGGACGGAGCGGACAAAAAAGATTTAGGCTTTACGCCAAAAGAATTACTGGCTTCTTCCCTATCCACACTTGCACAGCAATCACTTTGCGCCTGTATGCGAACAGAAAAGGCTGGAATTTAACCGATGTAAAAGTTGAACTCCGTTTTGAAGCTGATTCAGTAAAAACAAATTCAAAATATTTCGCAATATTAAATTACGCGGAGATATAGAAAAGGATCAAAAAGCGCGATTATTAATCATTGCAAATAAATGTCCGTTACACAAAATTTTAACCAATCCTATCGAAATAACTACCACATTAAATTAGAAAGCCATGACAATAGAACATTTAAACAAAACAAAAAACGGTCATTTCAAAGCGATTGATAATGAAAAGGAAGCCGGAAGAATGACCTATACTTGGGCAGGAACGGATAAATTTATTATTGACCATACTGAAGTAAATCCAGATTTTGCTGGACAAAACGTAGGTAAAAAAATGGTGTTGGAAGCCGTGCAATACGCAAGAGAAAACAATCTTAAAATTTTGCCTTTATGTCCTTTCGCAAAAAGCGTGTTTGATAAAACAAAGGATATACAAGATCTATTGTTTTAATAAATAGAATTTTTTGAGCATAAAAAAAACCATTCTCAGAATGGTTTTTTTTATGAATATTATTTTAGCATTAAATAAAAATACTGAAAATATAATAAATTATTGCTGCTAATATAGCTGAAATTGGAATGGTTAAAACCCATGCCCACAACAAGCTTACGGTCATTCCCCATCGTACAGCTGAAACTCTTTTAGTAAGTCCAACTCCAATGATAGATCCAGTAATCGTATGCGTTGTACTTACAGGAACTTTAAAATGCTCCGTAAAATACAAAGTTAATGCTCCTGCAGTTTCTGCAGCAACGCCTTCAAAAGAAGTTACTTTTGTAATCTTAGAACCCATTGTTTTTACAATTTTCCAACCACCACTCAAAGTACCGGCAGCAATTGCAGAGTAACATGCTAGCGGAATCCAGTCTGGCATTTTGAAAGCTCCATTTTCATCCGGAAGAACTACATCTAACCAATTCGGTAAGCTTTCCTGTGCGATACCACTAGTTTGAATATAAACAGTAACAGCCGCAGCTATAATACCCATTACTTTTTGGGAGTCATTTCCACCATGCCCTAAACTAAAAGCAGCTGATGATAATAATTGCATTTTTTTTAACCAATACGTTGACTGATGCAGATTTAAGCTACTGAAAATTAAACAAAAAGAACTTACAGACAAAACAATAAATGCAACTAAAAACCACTTAATATTGTGTGATTCAAAAACAACACTCCAAAACTGGGAGTCGAAACGTGGTTTCTTTATTTCATCAAAGTATACCATTTGACTTTCCACAAACCAAATAGTTAGCAACATTAATGAAACCGTAAATATTTTAGGATAAATACTTCTTTTCGATGCATTAAGAAGCCAAATTGAGATTAAATACGACATTAGGGCACCAATTAAAGGAGCCAAAACAATGAAGGCAATAATGATTAAAACCCCTGAAGGGAATCCTCCGTTTTTACCTGCGGTATACCAGTTTACAGTATCATACCAATACGCAGTATGAATTTCCGTTCCTTCAATTACTGCATATCCAAAAAAACCATGGACTGCAATAGCGTGTGCAATTGCTGCTCCAGCGAATCCTCCAATAAGAGTATGTGAGGAACTGGAAGGGATCCCTTGCCACCAAGTGAATAAATTCCAAATAATTGCAGCTATAACTCCAGCAAGGATCACAACTAAATCAATTTCCAAGGTATTGGCAGTTTTCGCAACCGTATCAGCGACTCCAAAACCAAAAACCCAATAGGCCAAAAAGTTAAAAAAAGCTGCCCATACAACTGCTTGAAACGGACTTAATACTTTTGTGGCAACAACCGTTGCTATAGCATTGGCAGCGTCATGAAAACCATTGATGTAATCAAAGATCAAAGCCAGCACTATAATAACTATAAGTAGAGTAAATTCCATAAATTATAATTTCAGAATAAAACCGATTGAATTAAGAATGTTTTACAGAAATAGATTCTAGAACACCTGCTACGCTCTTACACTTATCAGTTGCTGTTTCTAAAACTGACAATACTTCTTTGTACTTGATAATGTTTTTAGCATCCGTTTCATTTTCGAATAAATCAAGGACTGCTTTATCATAAACATTGTCTGACTTATTCTCTAACTTATTGATTTTAAGACAAGCATCAGTAATATTCTTCATTTTTTTCAAATCTCTCAATTCTCTTACTGCCACATCAATATTCTGACATGCCTCAAGATTAATCTCGGTCAATTTTCTGATAGATTTTGTAATTTTATCTACTTGATACAATCGCATTCTACTCGCTGCACCATGAAGATTACCCGCTACATTGTCTATTGAAGTTATTAATGAATAAATATCCTCTCTATCAAACGGTGTAATAAAATTTCTACTCAACTCAAGATTGGTTTGACGGGTTATATCCTCCCCTTTTTGCTCTAAAACATCGATTTTCTGAAAAAGAACTTCACGCTCTTTCAAAGGAAGGTTTACAGCTTCGTGCAAATTTGTAGCAATTTCAATTAAATTACTTGATGCTTGTTCAAAAAGCGGAAAGAACTTTTTGTCTTTAGGAACCAAAAATTGGAAAAAATTATTTATGTTCATTTCATTAAAATTTAGTCCGGCAAAATTACTTCATTATTTACTGCTAATGTTAAGCTAACATTAACAAATCATTTTCTATTTGAAAAGTGTTCAAAAAAGAGACCGTCTTTTCAATATCATAATGTAATATTCGGTCTTCTTTAATCAAAGGAACTTCTTCGCGATATGCGTTTAAAAACATTTCAATAAAATCGCTAGATTGTAATGGCCGTCTGTATTCAATCGCTTGCGAAGCATTCATTAATTCGATCGCTAAAATGCGTTCCAGATTATCCAAAACACGTAATGCTTTAGTAGCGGCATTGGCTCCCATACTGACATGATCTTCCTGCCCGTTACTGGAAACAATACTGTCCACACTGGCGGGAGTTGCCAGTTGCTTATTTTGGCTGGCAATACTTGCCGCTGTATATTGCGGAATCATCAAACCAGAATTCAAACCGGGATTGTCTACTAAAAATGCAGGAAGATTTCTAGTTCCTGAAATCAATTGATACGTTCTTCGCTCTGAAATACTTCCCAATTCAGCTAAAGCAATAGCCATAAAATCTAAGGCTAAAGCCAAAGGCTGTCCGTGAAAATTCCCACCGGAAATGATTTGGTCACTTTCAATAAAAATGTTAGGATTATCCGTAACCGAATTGATTTCTGTTTTAAACACTTTTTTCACATAATCAATTGCGTCTTTTGAAGCACCATGAACTTGCGGCATGCATCGGAACGAATAAGGATCTTGAACATGATTTTTAGGTTGTTCGATAATTTCGCTTCCTTCTAAAAATCCTTTGATGCGGTTGGCCGTTACAATTTGTCCTTTATGAGGTCTTATAAAATGGATTAATTCATTAAATGGCTCGATTCTTCCATCAAAACCTTCAAGCGAAATTGTTCCTATCAAATCAGCCAAATAAGAAAATTTGCTAACTTTCATCAAAATATGCGCGCCATACGCACTCATAAATTGCGTTCCGTTCAACAAAGCCAACCCTTCTTTTGATTGCAAAACAATGGGCTCCCAATTAAAATGTTTCAAAACTTCGCTTGAATGCACTTTTTTGCCTTCAAAATATACCTCTCCCTCGCCTAACAAAGGCAACGATAAATGCGCCAAAGGAGCCAAATCTCCCGAAGCTCCCAGTGAACCTTGTGTATAAATTATCGGCAGAATATCATTATTATAAAAAGCAATCAATCGTTCGACTGTTTGCAATTGAATTCCGGAATGACCATAACTTAACGATTGAATTTTAAGCAACAACATCAGTTTCACAATTTCAGTTGGCACTTCCTCGCCTGTCCCGCAAGAATGTGATTTCACTAAATTCTCTTGCAATTTTGACAAGTTCTCATTGGATATCTTAACATTACAAAGCGATCCAAAACCTGTATTTATACCGTAAATAGGATCAGAATGCGATGCCATTTTTTTGTCTAAATAATCACGACATTTTTGAATATTTATTTTCGCCTCATCAGACAAAGCCAATAATTTTTGGTGAGAAACAATTTCGGTCAATTTTTCCAAGCTAAGTAATTCAGTACTAATATAATGCGTATTATCCATTTTGATAGTGTTTAAAAGGTAAAATTGAATAAATCTTTATAATTACACAACATTTATTGATAATAATTTAAATTTAATAGTTAAACAAAACTAAAAATTAGATTTCAGGCAAATATTCTTATACGAGTGCAAAACACTAATTTTAATTGCCACTTTTCACTGCCTTTACTAAAAACCAAAAGTGAGTAGACAAATAAACAAACGCGTTTTACCTATTTTGACTTTAATTAGGAGGGAATTACATCCTTTTGATTCAATAAAAAAGATACTAGCATGCTAAACCAATTTGAAAAATATGCTGATTTATAAGAATAGCTTCATCAAGGACTTGATAAACCATACAATATTTCATAATCCTCAAATAGCATCGAATATTTTCAAATATTCGCAAAAACAAAATTAAACGCACTGCTTTTTATAAAAAAATGTACTTTTGGAAGATCAAAATGGTAAACAATAAAGCTACATATCACTCTTCGATAACAACTCAAATCTGGGTTGGCACTGCTATTACGTTTACTACAACAACTACAACTACCCCTTTGGGGTAAATTTTCAACATATAATCCTATTATTATATTTTTTTTTCGGAAGAAAGAAAGTTCTTGGGTATATAATAAATATTGCATTTTCAAAAAAAAAAACAACACACACAATTAAATCGTCTGCAACAACTAAATAGCGATTTATTATTACATTAAAATAACTTGATATGAAAGTATTAAAATTTGGCGGAACTTCCGTTGCCAATGCACAAAATATAAAACTGGTTTTAGCAATCGTTAGCGATAAAGCAAGAGAAGAAAAATTAATCGTCGTGGTTTCCGCTTTTAGCAAAATTACTGATTTGCTTCAACTTGCTTCGCAAAAAGCGGCTGCCGGAGATGAGAGTTTTAAAGATATTCTTGCAGAAATCGAGAAAAAACACCTAGATGCCTTAAAAGAACTAATTCCTGTCAGCGAACAAAGCAGTCTTTTGAGCCACATCAAAAGAATCGTCAATCACCTGGAAACCTTATTGGATGGATGTTATCTTTTGGGTGAGTTATCTTCCAGAACTTCAGACACAATTTTGAGTTTTGGCGAATTACTGTCTTCGTATATCATCGCAGAAGCTTTAAAACAAAATCTAAAAAACAGCAGTTATAAAGACAGTCGTGAATTGATCAAAACCAATAATCATTTTGGAAAAGCTATCGTGAATTTTGATGTTTCCAATGAATTAATTGTAGACTTTTTTGCTTCGAATGAAAATCAGGTGGTTGTTATGCCCGGATTTATTGCTGCTTCGTTAGACGGAATCAACACAACTTTAGGACGCGGAGGATCGGATTATACTGCCGCTATTCTTGCAGGCGCTCTTGACGCAAGTGATTTGGAAATTTGGACTGACGTCAACGGAATGTTTACTGCCAATCCAAAAATTGTAAAACAAGCACAACCTATCGCCTACATTTCATATCAGGAAGCAATGGAGTTATCTCATTTTGGTGCCAAAGTTTTATATCCGCCAACAATCCAGCCGGTATTGAGAAAGAATATTCCAATTCTGATCAAAAATACTTTCGAACCTGCTGCTGAAGGTACGTATATTTCCAATCAAGTTTTCACTCAATCCAATCCCGTAAAAGGAATCACACATATTGATGCAATCACATTGATTACGCTTGAAGGTTCTGGAATGATTGGTGTTTCCGGTTCTTCAAAAAGGCTTTTTGAAGTATTGTCCAATAAAAATATCAACGTAATTTTCATTACTCAAGCCTCATCAGAACATTCTATTTGTATCGGAATTCTAAATTCGGATGCTGATGTGGCGGAAGAGGCCATTAACAAAGCTTTTGAAGTAGAAATTTTGCAAAATAAAATAGAGCCTTGTATTGTTGAAAAAAACCTTTGCATTATTGCTTTGGTCGGCGAAAACATGAAAAATCATCAAGGTTTAAGCGGCAGAATGTTTAGCACTTTGGGTAAAAACAACGTCAACATCAGAGCGATTGCACAAGGTGCCTCTGAAAGAAATATTTCGGCAGTAATCAACGAAAGAGATGTAAAAAAAGCATTGAATTCTTTACATGAAAACTTTTTCGAAGAAAACACCAAGCAGTTGAATCTATTTGTAATGGGCGTTGGAAATGTGGGAGAAAAATTCATCGAGCAAATTCACCAACAAAAGAAATTCCTAAAAGACAATCTGAAAATAAACCTGCGTGTTATTGCGTTGTCAAATTCCCGAAAAATGTATTTCGATGAAGATGGAATCTCCTTAAAAGATTGGCAATTTGCATTAGAAACAGGGGAACTTGCGGATAAAGAACAGTTTATTAATAATGTAAAACAACTCAATTTACGCAACAGTATTTTTGTGGATATTACTGCAAATGAAAGCGTGTCTAAAACCTACGAACAGTTTTTAAAAAGAAATATTGCGGTGGTAACCTGCAACAAAATTGCCTGTGCCTCCGAGTATGATAATTATAAAAAACTGAAAAAATTATCACAACAATTCAATGCGCCTTTTCTTTTTGAAACGAACGTGGGAGCGGGATTACCAATCATCGATACCGTAAAAAATCTGGTTGCTTCGGGCGATAAAGTCAATAAAATTCAAGCCGTTTTATCTGGAAGTCTGAACTTTATCTTTAATAATTTCGATGAAAACAACACTTTTCATAATGTCGTCAAAGAAGCTGGTGTACAAGGATTTACAGAGCCGGATCCAAAGATAGATTTGAGCGGAATTGACGTTGCCAGAAAGATATTAATCTTGATTCGTGAAAGTGGTTACAAAATGGAAATTGACGAAATCACAAACGAATCTTTTATGCCTGCTGAATGTTTAGATACGACTTCAAACGAAGCTTTTTTCGAATCCTTACAAACACATGCAGCTCATTTTGAAACTATTTATAAAGAAGCGTTAAGCAAAGAATCTCGTTTGAAATACGTAGCGCAATTCGAAAATGGAAAAGCAAATGTTGGTTTAAGATTCATACCTAAAGACCATCCGTTTTACAATTTGGAAGGAAAAGACAACATTGTATTATTCTTCACCGATCGTTATGTGGATCAACCTTTATTAATAAAAGGTGCCGGTGCCGGAGCTGCAGTTACTGCTTCCGGAATTTTTGCTGATGTGATTAGAATTGGAAATATATAAAAATAGTTTAAAGTTTTCTTTGTTTAAAGTTTCAAGTTCAAGAACTGGTAACAACTTTAAACTTTAAACCTGAAACAAAACAACATGAACGAAATAAAAATATTTTGCCCCGCTACAATCGCCAATCTTTCCTGTGGATTTGATGTCTTGGGGCTTTGTTTGGAAACTGCGGGTGACGAAATGATTATTCGGAAATCAGATGTAAAAGGGATTCGCATCACTAAAATTGTGGGTGCCGACTTACCTTTGGAAACCGAAAAAAATGTTGCTGGAGTATCCGCTTTGGCGATGTTGGAAGCGGTAGAAACCGAATTTGGATTCGAAATCGAAATCTATAAAAACATTAAAGCCGGAAGCGGAATTGGAAGCAGTGCCGCGAGTTCAGCGGGAGCAGTTTTTGGAATCAATGAATTATTGGGACGTCCATTTACAAGAAAAGAATTGGTTTTATTTGCTATGCAAGGCGAAAAATTAGCTAGTGGAAATGCCCATGCGGATAACGTTGCTCCTGCCCTTTTGGGTGGCTTTACATTGGTGAGAAGTTCCAATCCGTTGGATATTATTAAAATTGAAAGTCCATCAGAATTGTATGCTACGGTGGTTCATCCTCAAATTGAGTTGAAAACTTCCGATGCGCGTTCGGTATTAAAACAAACCGTTTCCTTGAAAAGTGCCATCACGCAATGGGGAAATGTGGGCGGATTAATTGCCGGATTATACACCAAAGATTATGACTTAATCGGGCGTTCATTACATGATGAAATTGTGGAACCGTTGCGAAGTGTTTTGATTCCCGGATTTGATTTAATCAAACAAACGGCTTTAGAAAACGGAGCTTTAGGTTCTGGAATATCCGGTTCGGGTCCTTCAATTTTTGCTTTGAGCAAAGGAAAGGAAACCGCTGATAAAATCGCAAAAGCCATGAGCGCTGTGTACGACGAAATGAAATTACCGTATGAAATTCACGTTTCTAAGGTGAATGATGAGGGGATGAAAATTATTTAAGAATTATGATTAACGATTTTTGACCCGAGCGTCAGCTAACTGGCTTTGCATTTCTAATATAACTTCTGTTGCGGAAATCTTAAATCAAAAATCGTTAATCTTCAATCAAAAATCATAATGAAATATTACAGTTTAAACCATAACGCACCCAAAGTTTCTTTCAAAGAAGCCGTAATACAAGGATTAGCAACTGATAAAGGTTTGTATTTTCCGGAAACAATCACCCCTTTAGTTCCTGATTTCTTTGATAAAATCGAAAATTTAAGCAATGAAGAAATTGCTTTTAAAGCGATTCAACAATTTGTGGGTGACGAAATCCCGGAAGCCACTTTAAAACAAATCATTGCCGAAACGTTATGTTTTGATTTCCCTGTTGTCGAAGTTGAAAAAGACATTTATTCCCTTGAATTGTTTCATGGCCCAACGATGGCTTTCAAAGACGTAGGCGCGCGATTCATGTCTCGTTGTTTGGGGTATTTTAATAAAGATAACAAAGACAGTAAAAACACGGTTTTGGTAGCGACTTCCGGAGATACGGGCGGAGCTGTGGCCAGTGGTTTTCTTGGCGTAAAAGGTGTGGAAGTGATTATCCTGTATCCATCCGGAAAAGTGAGCGATATTCAAGAACGACAATTGACTACTTTGGGACAGAATATTAAAGCGCTTGAAGTAGACGGCGTCTTTGATGATTGTCAGGATATGGTCAAAAAAGCATTTTTAGATGAAAGTCTACAACATAAAAACCTGACTTCGGCAAATTCGATAAATATTGCGCGCTGGTTGCCACAAATGTTTTATTTCTTCTTTGCGTATAAAGTATTAAAAAAAGAAAACAAACCGTTGGTTTTCTCTTGTCCAAGTGGAAATTTTGGAAATATTTGCGCAGGGATTATTGCCAAAAAAATGGGATTGCCTGTTGAACATTTTGTCGCTTCCACGAATGTGAATGATACCGTTCCGAGATTTTTAGAAAACGGAATTTATGACCCGAAACCTTCAAAAGCGACGATTTCGAATGCGATGGATGTGGGAAATCCAAGTAATTTTATCCGAATTCAGGAAATGTATGACAATGATTTAGAGCAATTCAAAAAAGATTTTTCTTCGTTTACATTCTCTGATGCAGAAACGATTGAAGCCATGAAAACTATTTACAATACCAACGGTTACATTGCAGAACCGCACGGAGCTGTTGGTTATTTAGGATTGAAAAAAGAATTGCAAAACCATACAAATGCGATTGGTATTTTCTTAGAAACTGCCCACCCAATTAAGTTTTTGGATACGGTGGAACCAGCATTAAACGTAAAATTACCGATTCCAACCCAAATTGAAAGCGTTTTAGGAAAGGAAAAAGTGAGTACAAAAATTAAAACGTACGAGGATTTGAAAGCGTTTTTGGGATAAAAAATGTCTGTTACCCCCAAAAAAAAACGACTAAGAATCCCATTTTAGTCGTTTTTTTATACCAAAATAAATCTGTTTTTAAAGTGGTCCTAAACTTGTATTTTGGAACTACAAAACAATTCTACGCATTTTAGACTTCCATTTTAAATATATAATTATGAGTAATTTACAGAGAAGCTAAAAAATAAATTCCACCACAAAAAAATAAAATTCCAGATCTGAAAATATAGCTTGAATATGATTTAAATTATACTTAGTTTTGCAAAAAATTGAGTTGTCTCTATTCAGGTCATTTGAGAGTAAAAAAACAAACCTGAACCCCATTAAAAAAACAACTAAGTATTTAAGAAACTGTTTGAATCTTAACTAAAATCAACAGATTAAAAAATACTTCAAAAAAACTACCTGATAAAGTAGCTTCCCATATCAACATAATTTATTAAAAGAAGGAGAAAAAAGTTTATGACGGATCATAGCATGAATGCTGTTAGTTTTGAAATTGAATTATTGGATAAGCACAAAGATTATAGGAATCAATATAAGTCAAATGATTTATATTGGGGCGTAGGAATCGAAAATGAATGTTATTTAGAGTTTGAAAACCATCGTGTGGTAGACAAAGATTTTTTGCTGACTAAAGGACTTCATGAAAAGTATAGTGTTAATCATTTTAAGAATTACAAAGAAAACATATACCAGAATTCATTACTAAAAATATTATCCGATAAAGAATATTATTTGCCTGTACTGATGAATTCCCATTCGTTTACAAAAACGGACATTAACAACCAGCACAAGACTTTTGACCCGATAGACAATGAGCCAAATCCTGAATATTCAGGGGAAAGTATCTTTGAAATATTACAAAAAAACAATCCTTATTTTATAGACGAGCTTCAAAAAGAATTCATTTTTGACGGTGACACAGTTGAATTTGTTACACAAAAATTTTACAAAACAGATATTGACTCCGCCATTGCTGAGCTAGCAAAAATAAAACAAGGTTTCATAAACAACTTACAAAGCGCCTTTGATAAAGATAAAATCTTTACGGAATATGGCGCCATAAAAATATGTTCTAAAAATCATCCTTTTGCCATATTTATTTCAAACAACACTAATTATTCTGTTTTTAATAATATGACCTATCACTTCAATTTAACTATTCCTACTGAGTTAAATAAGGACGGTGAAATTAAGGACAAAATAGGTTTTATAAAAAAACACCAAAGAGCCATTCGCTTATTCCAATGGTTGAGTCCATTATTTATGATAAAATTCGGTTCTTCTGATTATTTATCGCATAATGACAGCAGCGTTAATTTAACAAAAGCATCACAACGATGTGCCATGTCAAGATACATTGGGGTAGGAACCTATGACACCAATGTGATGAAAACCGGAAAAATCGTCCAAATGAATTTTGACGAACACCCAATGCACGATAATCCGTTGTGGTGGGTGAACCGTTATTCTGAAATATCAGATTATGAAAAAATTGATAAAATTGGGCTTGACATCAATTTTCACAAGCACAAAAATCATGGCATTGAGTTTCGAATATTTGATTATTTCGACGAAATACACCTACAGGAGGTTTTGAATTTTCTTGTTTTTATTATGGATCACGCCCTGTTAAACGAAATCGAAAATCCGATTTGCGATTTGGAATGGAATAACTTTGTCTACGAATCTATTATCCACGGCAAAGAAACACATGTACCGTCAAAATTCATCGGCCTTTTAGAAAACATATTATCTATCACCATAGAATCGAATGATCCTTTAGAAATTTACAATCAAATATTCAGCAGTTTACACGCTACCTATTATGAAAAAGGCTTTTGTAGTTCTTTACTAATAAAAAAATAAGGGGTGTCACAAATACAAGGTCTCATTTTAGAATAAGCCCTATATAATTACCCTTCTTGTTGACAGTAGTCTGCCAGAAGGGTATTTATTTATACGATTTTTTTTAACTACTCATGGTAATAAAATATAGCAGCAGCATATCCTTTTTCCGGATCTTTATTGTCCCACCAATCTTTTCTGATTTCTGAAAAATAATTATAATTATCCGCTCCTGCTTGGGACTGCAACGGATAAATGACTTTGCCGTCTTTCCTAAAGGCTTTATCAGTATCCGTTTCCGGAACTACCACTACAATATGTCCTGATTTATTCAGGATAAATCTTTTGGCACAGATGATTCCTACTCCTCCAGTAGCATTTACTTTCATTTGAAGTTCATCAACATCATCAATTCTTTCCCAACCAAACTCACTTCCCGATTGTAAAAACCAATCATAGATATAATTGGAATAAAAAGGCCTTACCGTTTCATCAAAAACCAATGCTACTTCGTTCCCTTTCTCCAATTGCTCAATTGCGGTATCAGTCCATCTCAATCTGGGGATATAGACCTTGGCAAAAAAACAATAATCAAAAGTATAAATATTACAGTAGGTATCCGACGCGTCTTTCTGATATCGGAAACTTTTTGAAACATCCAGCGCCTTGATGATGTTTTGAATTGACGTAAGTTTAGACTCTAGATTCGTTAAATCTCTAAACGGAATTGAAGGATCGCCAATAGGTTTGTATGTTTCCTCTTTACTATCCAAACTTGCTTTTGTACCCGGTTCAAAATTGGGCACTTCAATATCCATACTTTTTTGATTCGTTTCATCAACAAGCTCGATATCTTTTGAAAACACAAACCCCTCTTTTTCAGTGTTCAAAAGTTTTACTTTCCACCAATCTGAGGCTGTTTTCTCAATTAATTTAACGGTATGTCTAAAAGGTATTTGTATTAAAATTTTGGAATTATCCTGCGTTGCCGGAAAATCTCTCAGATTTAATGACGGAGTAGCGACTCTATATTTCATACTAATCAGTTAATTATAAATGATTCTACTGCCAAAATACTAAAAACAACCAAGAAAGCACCACAGGAAACTATTATTTTTTAGTTTTTTTTAAACTAATTCTAAAAAACAACAGCACTAAACAGCAATAAGTAATACTATTTAGCCTGAAGAAAAAGGGAGATTGCAAATTAAGATTTAGAAGGAATTGAAAGTGTTTTTGGATAAAAATCAAATATTTTTTTTTTAAATACAAAACCGACTTAAAAGTGATTTTTAGTCGATTTTTTTTATCGAAATCAATTCTATTTTCTTTTTATTGATAGATTAGATTTATATAAATAAAATCATTAATTCTCATAGAATTAAGAAAAGCAATACTTATGATACAGAGTCAACCAAATTTGGGTCACTTTACCGCTAGTATATAAAAATTGGTTAAAATCTTCGAGCACTCCTTAAAAAAAACATATGAATCAAAACGAACTAAGAAAAAAATGCTCACGACTTTTAGATGTCAATCTATTTCTGATTATCACGATTTGCAAAATATTTATCTATATTTTTTTTCAAGCTGTGATAAATCATCACATAGAAAAGGTAACTATACGTGCAGATTTAGATGCAAAAATGGTAATGCAAATGATTACTAAAGCACTTCATCTTAGAAATACCCCATCTAACGTGAGCGTTCCGCTCGTGCCAACTAAAAAAAAGAGATAATAAATTGTGAATCAAATTGTAATGGGCACGAGCGGGACGCTCACGCTAGCAAGAAAAATTATCTAATCATTCATAGAACCAAATACGATATAATAACAAAATAAGCTATTGACTCAAACGTATATAGCTTTTTTTATACCTTGGCTCTACAATAAAAACCAAACAGAAAAACTATGAATACAACAGAACAAGCGTCACAACAGCAGAAACAAACCAAGTTCAGTATCAAAAATATTTTTGTTCCGGACTACGAAAACTATGAAGGGGTTCGCAGAATCAATATTTATGTGATGCGGCTGTTCTTTGCGTTAATGTTTGTTTTTGTTGCCACAGATTCCTGGACCGTTATTCTTAACCATGAAGGTGCATGGGATCCTACAAGGGCGGTTGCTTGGTGCACTTGGGCTGCTTACTCCACACTGGCACTTTTAGGAGTATTTCATACATTGCGAATGTTACCCATTATGCTTTTTATGATTTTTTATAAAGGACTCTGGCTTGTAGTTGTGGCTTATCCTTTATGGTCTGCCGGCACTCTTGAAGGTTCGCCAGCCGAAGAAATGGCTTATATGTTCTCCGGAATTATAATACCTATACTCTTTGTACCTTGGAAATATGTATTCAAAAAATACATATTATTGGAAACAAAAAAAAATAATCGATGTTGATTACTAAAATTATTCCTCTGCAGGAATCAAAATAGTATCTAAGATCGCATGTCACAATACTTACTAAAAATCAAAACGGCTGAGAAAATTTTCTCAGCCGTTTTAATTTTTATTACAATTTATTAAACTTAAATTGCTGTCCACCAATAGACGCCTCGTACATGAGTCCACCTTTTTGCATGGTGAAAACCATCACGCCATTGGTATATTTTACATTTGCAGAAGCGCCTTCCGTTACCGCTACTGCAGAAGCTTGTGCGGAAAACTCGAAACGGCTTTCTTTAAACCGGTCCATTTCATTTTTGGATTCAAAAAATATAACTTCCCGATACGCTTGTCCTCCCGCTTGAAATCCTATGCTTACTTGCGATAACTTGGCCATACCCACTCTCTTATTCTGTTCATAAACGACTCCGTTACCCGCTGCTCCACCTATACCAAGTCCTCCTTTTCCAACATTAGGAAAGATGACATAACCGTACGCTTTATCAAAAAGTGCCTTCATCAGCGGATCACTTTTAATAAATTCAGATTTTGCTGATTCGCTATCAGCAATAATTTTATTCTTTTTAGCGGTCGTTTGACCAAATATTGGTGCTGTATTTAATGCAAAAACCACCATCATCACCAAAATACTATTTAGATTTTTCATAATTATAACTATTAAAATGTTGAATTTATATCTTTATCTAAAGGTAAAAAAAATTATTTACTTAAAATATAAAATATTGATTTTCAATTATTTAAATTTTATTCATTCCTGATAAAATTCTGTTTATTAATAAAAAAATCAATTCCTATAATAATTCATACACAAACTTGAAACCAGTAGAAACTGTAATTGTTTATTCCTTTTTTCTATCTTTGAAAAACACAAAAATAGTAGACAACTTCACATGATTAAAAAAGCAACATTAGAGAACGTTTCGCAATTAAACACCTTAATCAATTCAGCGTACCGCGGAGAATCGTCTAAAAAAGGATGGACTACTGAGGCTAATATTTTAGATGGATTTCGAACGACTGAGGAAGAATTGTCAGAAACGATTCTGAATCCTAAAAATACAGTTCTGAAATTTACGGACAACAACCAAATTATAGGTTGTGTACTATTGGTTGAGAAAGAGCAGGAATTGTATTTAGGCATGCTGACCGTTTCACCCGAATTACAAAACAGTGGCGTTGGAAAAAAATTATTGCAGCAGGCAGAAATTCATGCGCAAGCATTGGGATTACCTAAAATTGTTATGACAGTAATTTCCGTTCGGGATGAACTTATTGCTTGGTACAAACGTAACGGTTATGAGGATACTGGCGCAAAAGAACCGTTTCCCGCAAGCGATGTTCATATTCCAATTTCGGAAGAGCCTTTGGAATTTATTGTTATGGAAAAAATTATTTATTAATTCAAACAATTGATTTATAGTTTATTATATTTTTAAATAAAATTAATTAACTTTATTAATTCCTTTTAATTCCCAGTAGTAAAGCTATAAATAATTTCAAT
Organism: Flavobacterium petrolei; assembly: GCF_003314435.2. Taxonomy (GTDB): domain Bacteria; phylum Bacteroidota; class Bacteroidia; order Flavobacteriales; family Flavobacteriaceae; genus Flavobacterium; species Flavobacterium petrolei. Next base: position 552,408 of record NZ_QNVY02000002.1, read on the forward strand.
CTATTAGTTTTTCTATTATCAATCTTAAATCGAAATAAAATGGCAACTACTCCTAAAACACTCGTTATAAAAGATTTAGAAGAAAAATCAATTTTGGTTTCTAGAACATTTTCTGCTGCGCTAGAAAAAGTTTGGCGTTCGTTTACTGAAAGTGAATTATTAGAACAATGGTGGGCACCAAAACCTTGGAAAGCCGAAACTAAATCGATGGACTTTTCAGTTGGCGGTCATTGGCTTTACGCGATGGTAGGTCCCGAAAATGAAAAACATTGGGGACGCATGGACTATACTGCCATAACTCCACATTTAAGTTTTGAAATTAATGATAGTTTTTGTGATGAAGAAGGAATTGTGAATACTTCGTTGCCTGTTTCCAAAGGAATAATTGTTTTTACACCAACAGCATCGGGCACTTTAGTGGAATTCAAGATGTTTTATTCCAATGAAAAAGAGATTGAAACCATGATTGAAATGGGTTTTGAACAAGGCATTACTGCTTGTTTGGAGCAATTGGAAATGTTATTTCAAGAGAATAAAATATAACAATAAGCAAGATTTCGTTTAGTCGTAGGGCAGCTCGCGTAAGGGATTGCGGTGGCATCCTTTATTTTTTTTCTTTAAAAAAAAAGATAGAGCCAAAAGCCCGACCCCAAAGTTGCAGATATGGAAATGGAAAAAGGAATTTTCTGCTTTGGGGTTATGCCCAAACCCTAATAAAACTCCAATAAAATCAGTTATAGTTAAAACAAAGCCTATTTTTGTGGAGTGAAAAAATCAGTTTCAATTATTGGAGGAGGTCCCGCAGCGCTTATCCTTGCTGCATTATTGGATTGTAAGAAATTCAAAGTTACCATTTACGAGAAAAATAAAACACTGGGAAGGAAATTTCTGGTGGCTGGAAAAGGTGGATTCAACCTCACCCATTCTGAACCTATTGGGGAGTTGATTGCGCGCTACACTCCGCCTCATTTTCTGGAAAAAGCATTGCTTGATTTTAATAATAATGACTTTAGACAGTGGATTGATTCCATTGGTATCCCAACGTATATTGGCAGTAGCAAACGTGTGTATCCTGAAAGTGGTATCAAGCCCATAACAGTACTCAACGCAATTCTGGATGTTCTGGATAAGCAAAGCGTTGCCATTCAATACCAACATACTTGGAAGGGTTGGACAAATGAAAATGAGATAATCTTCAATACCTATACAACAATAAAATCCGACTATACCATTTTTGCCATGGGCGGTGGGAGCTGGAAAGTAACCGGTTCTGATGGTTCTTGGCTAGATTTATTCGAAAGGGAAAGTATTCCTATCGTTCCTTTTCAATCTTCGAATTGTGCGTATCGTGTGGATTGGCCGGAAGATTTTATCTTAGAACATGAAGGCAGTCCGCTTAAAAATATTGCTATCAGTTGTTTAAATAAAAGACAAAAAGGGGAAGCGGTTATCACGCGTTTCGGTTTAGAAGGCAATGCTATTTATGCGCTTAGCCCACAAATTCGGGAGGAATTAGAGAACCATCAAAAAGCTACAATTTCTCTAGATCTGAAACCAACTTTGTGTTATGAAGATTTGCTTGACAAAATTAAAAAATCGACTTTTAAAAAGATGAGCGAAACATTACAAAAAGAAGTAAAATTGAGTCCTGCACAGATTGGGCTTTTGAAAAAATACCTTTCCAAAGAAACTTATTTGAATCCGGAGTTATTGGCTCAAAACATAAAAAAATTAAGCCTCGAAATTACTGGTACAGGACTCTTGAACGATGCTATATCCACAACAGGTGGTATTCAGCTCCATGCGGTCGATGAAAATTTCCAATTAAAAAATAAAAATCGTAATTATTGTATTGGTGAAATGCTGGACTGGGATGCACCCACTGGCGGTTACCTTCTTCAGGCTTGCTTTAGTATGGGGATGCATCTTGCACGTCACTTGAACAGCATTCCTTAAATCTTATGGATTATAGTGTGGATTCCAAAAAAGTATTTTGAATACGAAATGACTTTCCAATAGTTTTAAAATTTATTTATAACACCATTTCTTCAAATAACCGCTGTGTTGTTTGTTCCAAATCATCACACAAGCCCGGATGTGGTCTTGAGGTTTGAATGGCAGAGCTGCGAAGTGCAGTCAACCAACGGAAACGCGATGGAATATCAAATTGTCCTATGGGTCCACCTGATCTTTCACCATGCGCCACTTTCTCGAATGCCTGTAAATTTAGATGTAATTGTTCCAGATCTAAATCGGCTGAGAATAGTTGCAATTTGGCTTCGTTCATCGAGCAGAGTACTTTTATAAACTTCGCTTTTTTACAAAACAAAATAATACCCACATTGAGGAATTCTTCGCGTTCTACCCTAGGCACAACACGGATTACGGCATACTCATATAAGTGCTTCTCTTGCATTTTGTGCTTCGTTTATAAAAATTTGGGAATGGTTCAAACGTGTCGCTAAAAACTGAAAATAGACTTCCCGAATGGCTTCAGGAGTTTCATCGGTATCTTCCCAATGGAGCCATACTTCCGGAATCAGATTCACGATATTTTGCAATACATCAACAGACAATATTTTTTTGAAAATCGCGTCTGTTTCTGGCAACAAAGAAGCTTGAGGCAACAACACATGGTCTTTTATCAGTGCAAAAGGACTTTGCGCATGCTTTTCCCAATTGGTCCACGAATGATGAAAATATAGGCTGGCGCCATGATCGATCAGCCATAATTCTTTATGCCAAATCAACATATTGGTGTTTCTAAACGTTCTGTCCACGTTTGTAATAAAAGCATCTAACCAAACAATTTGGGAAGCTAATTTTGGATCAACCAACGTGACAATAGGATCAAAATTTATGGCTCCAGATAAATAGTGTAACGCCAAATTCAGTCCTTGACTCCCTTGAAGCAGGTCCTGAATTTCTTCGTCGGCTTCACTGCGTCCGAAAGCTTCGTCGAGATTAGCATAAACTAATTCCGGCATCTTCAAATTTAATGCACGGGCAATTTCTCCGCCAATTAATTCAGCGATTAATGCTTTTACGCCGTGTCCGGCACCTTTGAATTTCAAGACATATTTAAAATCATCATCGGCTTCAGCGAGTGCAGGCAAAGAGCCTCCTTCCCGCAAAGGAGTGATGTATCGCGTAACATTTACGGTTCTAAGATGGGGTGTTTTTTCCATAATTGAATTGGATAAAGCAATTTTGCTTGGATACAAACTTACAAATAAGTGGTTTGATTTTGTATTAGTAATTACTAAAACGGTAAATAATATTGCTACTTACTGTTGTAAGTTTCACCATGAACTTCTTTTATATAAATTAACTCTTTACAATAATAAATTTCTTTTCCTCTGGTTTCAATGTTCATTTTAAGACTTACTTTTCTATTATTTGAAATCAAATCATTTGAATTATAATTCTTTACTTTTTGATAATCATTCTCGCTTAAATAGACTCTTATAATTGAATCTTTTGTTTTGAGTTTAATAGAAGGAGACTTTATTACTTTGTGTTTTTTTAATGCATCAAAATAATTCAAAATAAACACATCATCCGCACTAGGGTTTTTAATTTGACGCGTACCAATAAGTACTTTTTCCCACTCATCAATACTCTTCTGATCAAGATTATAATAGTTAAAAAGATCAATCGACTTAAAAGCCAAATCTCCTTCAATAATTTTTTCGTTTCGAGAACATGAAATAAGGATAAATACGAAAAACAATAATTTTAATTTGTTCATGTTGATGACTATTTTCTAATTGTTGAATTCTTAAAAGTAGTTAATTTAGAGAATATCTCAACTTTCTAAACTCAAAAAGGCTTTCCCAATATTCGCAATCACATCTGAAGCGATGAACGATTGATAACCAGTTTCCGGCAGCGCAATATCAGCGGTTAATCCGTGGAGATAAACGCCAAGAATTGCGGAACTAATGGGTTCATAGGATTGTGCCAATAAACTGCTAATCATTCCCGTCAAAACATCGCCAGTTCCCGCAGTTGCAAGCGCAGCATTTCCCGTGGTATTTTGATAGACAGTTTCACCATCGATGATTCGTGTGGGTGCGCCTTTCATTACGATTATAATTTGATATTGTTTGGAGAAAGAGACTGCTTTACTCATTTTCTCGTCTTCGGAATCCCATTTTCCTATTAATCGTTGCAGTTCTTTGGGATGCGGCGTAATGATAGTTTTGGGTTGTAGTAAAGCTAATAATTTTTTGTTTTTAGAGATAATATTTAATGCATCAGCGTCTATAACTAACGGAATTCTATTCGTTTTCAAAAATTGATACAGCGCATTTTGGGTTTCTACTACCTGACCCAAACCAGGACCAATTCCGATGGCCTGCGGTTCTACATCAAAAGTTATTTCTGAAATTATTGCGTCCTGAATATCTGTAAGAACCATGACTTCGGGAATCGCTGTTTGCAGAATAGTGTACCCACATTTTGGAATAAAAACGGTGACTAATCCGCAACCAGTTTTCAAACAAGCTTTGGAAGATAAACTTACTGCTCCTATTTTGCCATAACTTCCGCCAATGATTAAAGCATGTCCTTGAATTCCTTTATGCGTATGTTCATCAGGCTTTTTGTAGTGTTTCAGGATTTCTTTTTGGTCAATGTAAATTGGATTTATCATGGAAATTTGTTTGTTTAAAATTACGGATTTAAAATCTCAAATAGAAATTCCGTTTGATTTTTTTCATATCCAAGACATAATTTCTCAATAGAAATCTACATTCAAAGTAACTTTTATAGCTCTGTACTGAGCAACCGCTTCAAAACTATTCAACATTTTCTGAATCGTTTTTTTTGTGTTTCCAATAGATACATTTTGAGGAATTTTGATAATAATCGTCCGGATATATTCATTTCTGATTCTGCTGATTGCCGGTTCCTCCGGACCTAATACCGGCATGTTCAAGTTCTGGCTCATTACTTGGTACAACCACATAGAACCTTCCTTCAACTTATCAAAATCACGCTGTTTCAAAGTCAGCTTTATGATTCTGAAATACGGAGGGTATTTATAAATTTGTCGGTCATACAACTGTTCGTTGTACATTCCCAAATAATCATTATTAGTGACTTGTTGTATGGTATTGTGATTAGGATTATAGGTTTGTATAATTACTTTTCCTTGTTTTTCTGAACGACCCGCTCTACCCGCAACTTGAGTCATCATTTGGAAACTTCTCTCAAAAGCCCTAAAATCAGGATGGTATAACATATTATCCGCATTCATGATTCCCACTAAACTAACGTTATCAAAATCCAATCCTTTAGCGAGCATTTGAGTTCCTACTAGAATATCCATTTCTCTATTCTTGAAACTATCAATGATTTTTTCGAAACCAAATTTTCCTCTGGTAGTATCCTGATCCATTCTCCCTATTTTTGAATTTGGAAAAATAGAAATCAGTTCTTGTTCGATTTGTTCCGTTCCAAAGCCTTTAGTAGTCAAATCAACGCTCGAACACGCGTGACAATGCGTAGGTTTTGCCATAGTGTACCCACAATAATGACAACGCAACTGATTTTTATGTTTGTGATACGTCAAACTCACATCACATTGCTGGCATTGTGGTACGTGACCGCAAGTGATACATTCTACAACTGGTGAATATCCTCTACGGTTTTGAAATAAAATTACCTGTTCTCCTAATGACAGTGCGTTTGTAATTTCTTCGATTAAAACATCGCTGAAATGTCCGGTCATTTTTTTACGAAAGTATTTGTCTTTCAAATCCACCAATTCGATATTGGGCATCATTACATTTCCAAATCGTTTCGTAATTTCTACCAGACCAAATTTATCTGATTTGGCATTAAAATACGTTTCTATACTTGGCGTAGCTGAACCTAAAAGTACTTTTGCTTTATGTGAATGAGCTAAAACTATAGCTGCATCTCGAGCATGATATCGTGGAGCCGGATCTACTTGTTTGAAGGTTTGTTCGTGCTCTTCGTCTACAATTATGAATCCCAAATCATGAAATGGCAAAAATAAAGCGGACCTCGCTCCTATTACCACTTGTGCTTTCTCCGATTTTTGTAAGACTTGATTCCAAACTTCAATTCGTTCATTATTGTTGTATTTCGAATGAAAAACAGCCACTTTATTTCCGAAATACGCCCTTAAACGCCCCACTAATTGAGTCGTCAAAGCAATTTCCGGCAATAAATACAGAATTTGTTTCCCCGTTGCCAAATATTCTTCGATGAGTTTAATGTAAATTTCGGTCTTTCCACTGGAAGTTACGCCATGCAACAAACACACTTCTTTTTGAGTAAAACTTTGTTTAATTTCCTCAAAAGCGGTTTGCTGATCCACGCTTAATTGCAGTTCACCTTCGTTAATTTTTCCGCTGAAATTTACACGGTCTTCCTGAAGAAAATAGTCCTCGAATATCTCTTTTTCGATTAACGCTTTTACAATCGCAACAGAAGAATTAGCTTCCTCAATTAGTTTTTTTACGGTTATGGGTTTAGCTACGCCTTGGGTCTTTTCTGTAGCGCACAATTGGAAATAACGCATTACGATTTCCTTTTGTTTATTGGCATTTTTCAATGTTTCCAATAACTCGCCTAAACCTTGATTGGACTCATATTTAGGATGTAAACGTAAGTATCGAACTAACTTAGGTTTATAGCTTTCTTGTATTTCCTCCTGAAGTACTAAAATATTCTTATCGACCAGTTTTTGAATAACAGGAAAAATATTTTTCTTGTTTAAAATAGCAATAATATCTTGGACCTTTAGAGAACTTTGTTGCTGCAAGGCTTCATAAACTAGAAACTCATCATCAGAAAGAAGGCTGGTATCAATAAATGAATCTGTTTTTTGAGAAATAAGGGTTTCGCTTTCCAGCAAAAGTGCACTTGGCATAGCGCCACGATACACATCCCCAATGGCACACATATAATAAGAAGCAATCCATTGCCAATGTGCGATTTGGATTTCAGTAACAATAGGTCTTTCATCCAGAATTTGATGGATTTCCTTAGCTTCGTATAATTCTGGTTTGTTTTGATGAATTTCAATAACTAAAGCGGTATATATTTTGCTTTTTCCAAAAGGAACTGCCACCCGCATCCCTTTTTTGATGTAGTGAAATTCCGTTTCGGAAACACTATAGGTAAAGGTTTTGGCTAGGGAAAGTGGTAAAATTACTTCTACAAAATACATTTATTATCAATTAAGAGTTATGAGGTTGAGTTATGATTATGTAGTACTTTAACTCATAACTCTTAATATTTTAATTATTTTACTCTATTCCAAGTTTGTGTTCTACCAAATAAAGAAACTCCAATATAGCCTCTTACATTCAGCTTGTCATTACCTTCTAAAGCTATAAAGCATTTGTATAATTTACCAGAAGTAGGATCTAGAATTTTTCCTGAATTGTACTCTTTACCATCTTTTTTTAATCCTTTGATGATAACAAGTCCCATTACCGGTTTGTTTTTTTCCTCACCTAAACATGCAGTACACAAGCTTTTTTTCTTTTCGACATCAATGATATCAACGATTTTTCCATAGATTTTACCGGAACGCTCGTAGATTTCTACGATTGATTTAGCTTTTCCAGTTTCGTCATCGATAGTTTTCCATTTCCCAATAACGCTATTGGTTTGTGCATAAAAAGCCATAGAGGCGAATAATGCCAGACTTGTAATTGTGTTTCTCATTTTTTTTTATTTAGCCCTGATAGTAGTGGAAATCCTTTTCTTTTTTTCTTTAAAAAAGAAAAGATTGTAACGAATAGCAGGAAATAGCTCCTAATTTTGAAACTATTTAGATTTAATAATTTATTCTTTTTTAGCTTTTAATTTATTTACTGTTGCATTCAATTCAAAACCCAACAATAATATCATACAGTTAATCCAAATGTAAAACATCAAGATTAATAATGTTCCTATCGAACCATATAATTCATTGTATTGTGAAAATTTTGTGACCCAGATTCCAAAAAAATAGGAATCCAAAATAATCAAAATTGTAGTAAAAACGGATCCTATGGAGATAAAAGCTCTATTTTTATCATGCTTAGTACCAAACTTGAAAAGTATGGATGTGGTCATCAGAATCATCAAAATAACAAACGCATATCGTCCTATAACGATTAATTGAATTTGGTCACTAAAAACTGTTTTTTGCAACAAAACTTCAAAAACAACAATTATTGCAACGGTCACTAATAGTAGTAAAGACAATAATAACGACATTCCCAAAGCAACTAAATATTGACGAATAAACCCTCTTTTTATAAGGACGTGACGAGAAGTTTCAAAACCACCTAAAATACCATTTAATCCATTTGCCATCAAGAAAATAGACAATATAAAACCGGAAGACAATAGTCCGGAATCACTATTATTCAGAATATCACTGATGATTTTATAAATAGCATCGTATGTATTAGGCGGTACTCCGTCCTTGACAAACAACAAAAAATCTTCTTGAAAACCTTCAATAGGGATGAATGGAATTAGATTTAATATGAAAAGTGCAAAAGGAAATAATGCCATAAAAAAACTAAATGCAATGGCACTAGCATGATAGGTTAACGCACTTTCGACTATTCCTAATCCATATAATTCCATTAAATCATACAAAGACAACCCTTCCAACCAAGGAAGTTTTATCTTTTTTAAACCAAACATAAGATTCCGTACAATTGGAATTCTTCGTAGTTTCAATTCAATTTCTTTACTCATAATGCTTTCAAGCTCAAATCCATGTTATATACGGAATGCGTCAACGCGCCCGAAGAAATATAATCTACACCACATTCCGCATAGTTACGAATCGTGTTTTCATTAATATTTCCAGAAGATTCTGTATCGCATTTATCTCCAATTAAAGCGACTGCTTTTTTCGTATCATCAAAATTAAAATTGTCTATTAAAATTCTGAAAACACCATCGCTCTGCAAAATTTCTTTGATTTCATCCAAATTTCTGGCCTCGACAATAATTTTTAGATTCAGGTTATTTTCTTTTAAATATGCTTTTGTTTTGGCTATAGCCAAAGTGATTCCACCTGCAAAATCATTGTGATTATCCTTAAGCATTATCATGTCATACAAAGCAAACCGATGGTTTTCGCCACCTCCAATTTTAACTGCCCATTTCTCACATGCTCTAAATCCTGGTGTCGTTTTACGTGTGTCTAGAATTTTAGTATTTGTTCCCTCTAATAAACGGGTGTATTCTTTAGTTTTAGTTGCAATAGCTGACATTCTTTGCATTGAATTCAAAACTACGCGTTCTGATTTCAAAATAGATTGAGAACTTCCTGATACATGAAAAACGATGTCACCTTTTTTTACCGGAGTTCCGTCCTGAATAAAAGTTTCAATTTGCAAATTAGGATCTACATAACCAAAAACCATTTTAGCAAAAGCTACACCGGCAATAATGCCGTCTTCTTTGACTAATAACTTTGCTTTACCTGTTGCAGATGCTGGAATGCAAGCTAATGAACTGTAATCCCCTGGTCCAACATCTTCTCGAATGGCATTTTGTATTAGTATGTCTAACTCGTTTTTAAACTGTATATCGCTGATCATTTTATAGGAAATTTATAGAATGCTAAAGTAAGATATATTTTGTGGAATTGAAAATTTGTAGGTCGGGTTCTTTAGAAAAAAGATACAATTGAATCCGCTTCATCAAGAAAATATACCCTGCGGAGCAGACTAATTGAATGCAGTTGCATCCTTGAATTTTATAAGCAACGCATTAAAAAATTCAGTATTGTGCAGATATTCAATTCAAACTTTAGAATCCTATTTTTTTTTAGGGCAATCCTATTTAAAATCTTATATTTGGATTTAGTAATTAAAACACTGTTTATGAAATCTTTTTTAAGTTTACTTTTTGTAACCTCGCTGCTTTTAACCTCTTGTAAAAAGGAAGCAGAAACCCAAAATACCACTCCAACAAACGTTGTTCCTTTTACGGAAGTTGGCAGACAAATGAAAACTGAAGCTGCTGCAGCTAACCAACCACAAAATACAACTGCTCAGCCAACAACCTCTGCCGCCGGTGCAAATCCAGCTCACGGTCAACCAGGTCATCGTTGTGATATCCCTGTTGGAGCACCTTTAAATTCTCCAATTGCTACAACAACTCCACAACAAAACAAACCAGTAACTACTGCTACTGTTACAACGACAACAACCCCAACTGTTGCAACTACTCTTCCAACAACTCCAACCGCTGAAGGAATGAACCCGCCACATGGTCAAGAAAATCACCGTTGTGATATTGCCGTGGGTGCGCCATTACCAAAATAGAATTTGAAACAATTCCTCAAGATAAAAACTGGCGTAAATTCTGAAGAGTTTACGCCACTATTAGTTTTTGGTATCAATGCCATAAAAAAAAAAGAAATTTTTTAGAATAAAATAATTTGCAAACCCAACATTATGAAACCATTTTTAATTTTTGATTTTGATTTAAAGAGCGACCTTAGCAATTGGAAAATTGTAAATGATGCTGTGATGGGCGGAGTATCCGAAAGTAAAATCTATCTGAATACAAATGGAGAGGGAACTTTTGAAGGCAAAGTATCTTTAGAAAATAATGGTGGATTTTGCGCTGTAAAATATACTTTTGATCCATTAATTTTAAAAAGCGCTACACATTTTTGCATTCGGATTAAAGGGGACGGTAAACAATATCAATTCAGAGTCAAGACTCATCGAACTGATTCCCATTCATATGTATTTCCTTTTCAAACTACCACAGATTGGCAAACGATTGAAATTCCAATCACGGAATTGTATCCTGCTTTCAGAGGACAAAAACTAAATCTGGCTAATTATGACGGTTCTAATTTAGAAGAAATTACATTTTTGATAGGCAATAAAAAAGAGGAAACATTTCAATTGCTAATTGATAGCATTGAGGTAAAATAAATATTATTCAAACTTTTTTTGTACAAACTTAAAGTCATATTATTAATTTCGACCAAAGAAAAACATAGATTGAAACTGTTAATTTTTCTATCTTTGCGCCTCTGAAATCCAACAAAAATGAACATCAAATTGATTGCTATCGGTAAAACTGATAACAAAGCCTTACAATCTTTAATAGACGATTATACCAAACGTTTGTCTTTTTATATCAAGTTCGATTTAGATATTATTCCTGATATCAAGAACGTAAAAAACTTATCCGAAAGCCAACAGAAAGAAAAAGAAGGCGAATTGATTTTGGCAAAAATTACACCTACGGACCAACTTATTTTGTTGGACGAAAACGGAAAAAACTTTTCCAGTGTAGCTTTTTCAGAAGAATTACAAAAGAAAATGAACTCCGGAGTGAAGACTTTAGTTTTCGTAATTGGCGGTCCTTACGGATTTTCTGATACTGTTTATGCTAAAGCACAAGGAAAAATATCGCTGTCTTTAATGACATTTTCCCATCAAATGGTGCGGTTGTTTTTTATCGAGCAATTGTATCGTGGCTTCACGATTTTAAGAAACGAACCGTATCATCACCAGTAATTATTTTGTTTAAAGTTTTCTTTGTTTGAAGTTTAGTAAATAAATTCTTCCTGTTTTATATTAAATTCCGACGATGGCAACTTTAAACCATTAATGAAAATTTTGTTTTGAATGTAACTTCCAAAATTCAAGTTTTTATCAAAGCAAAAAACATATTGGACAGCTTCATTATTTGGTACTTTATCAAAATAGGTTTGCAACTCTTCTTCTTTTACCACAATATCATCTACTAAAATTTCATTGTTTTTAGTAAAAAAGACCGCAACTCCTGACTTTGGTTTTTCCATTTTGTAATACACATTGGTAAAAGGAATAAAAGCTAGATTTTTTCCAATTGTATCTGCGTAAGAATAATAATTTTCGGCCTTTTCATTCTTGTGTGCTTTTTCTTCGCGCTTCTTTTGTTGCAACTTCATGATTTCCGGAATGGCAAGTCGCAACGGTAAACGTTTGTCAACATTTAGAATCCAATTGGTCGAAATAATACTGTTTTTACGGTTTACATCTGCTAAGGTATCATTTCCTTTTATTCTAAAAAAAATATAGATTGGAGAAAGATCATCTACATTTTTGACAATTGTTGTATTTGCTTTTGGCAACAAAATGTCTTCTTTCTTTCCACAAGAATATAGAGTAAAAAGAACAATCAGCGTAAAATATTTCATCTTTATAAATTTATTTTATTGAATAAGGTAACACATTCCATCGCTTCTTTAACATCGTGAACTCGAAGAATTTTTGCTCCTTTGGTTAACGCCAAAGTATTCAAAACCGTAGTTCCGTTCAATGCATTTTCGATTGTAGTTTCAAGCGTTTTATAAATCATGGATTTTCTGGAAATCCCAACAAGAAGTGGTAACTCCAGCATATTAAACAATTCCATTTTTTTAAAAACTTCGTAATTTTGAGTTATTGTTTTGGCAAAGCCAAAGCCCGGATCGATTATTAAATCATTGATTCCAAAACTTCTGGCCATAGACACTTTCTCCGAAAAATAGAACGAAATTTCTTTTACAATATCATCGTAATCTGTGAGTGTTTGCATCGTTTGCGGATTACCTCGCATGTGCATCATAATATACGGAACATTATATTTTGCAATTATCTCAAACATTTTATCATCCAGATTTCCTGCTGAAATATCGTTGATGATAGCTGCACCGCTTTCTATTGAAGTTTTTGCCACTTCACTTCTAAAGGTGTCAATCGAAATTATTGTCTCTGGAAAATTCTTTAGAACCAAATCAACAATAGGATTAATTCTCGAAATTTCTTCTTGTTCCGAGACAAATTCTGCATTTGGTTTACTGGAATAAGCGCCAATATCTATAAAAGTTGCGCCATCAAGGAGCATTTTTTCAACTTGAGAAAGTATTTCCGTTTCATTTTTATACTTTCCACCATCAAAAAAAGAGTTGGGCGTCACATTCAAAATTCCCATTACTTTGGGAGTTGATAAGTCAACAAGTAATCCTTTGCAGTTAATAGTCATTCGTTTACAGTTTTAAAGACTTCAAAATTCGACATTCAAAAAAATTATCTTATTTTTGGAAAAATTTCAAGACAAATATACACCAATAATGAAGAATACTTCAAAGGAATATGACACGGTGATTGCGACTTGTCGTGCACTGTTTATCAACAAAATGAAAGATTACGGATGTGCTTGGCGCATTTTAAGATTGCCTTCATTGACGGATCAAATCTACATTAAAGCCCAAAGAATTAGAAGTTTACAAGAAAACGAAGTTCGAAAAATTGATGAAGATGAAACAGGAGAATTCATCGGGATTATCAATTATTCGATTATGGCTTTGATTCAATTGGAATTAGGCGTTGTGGATCAACCCGATTTAGACGTTGCTAAAGCCACTGAATTATACGATGCTAAAGTCAAACTGACCAAAGATTTAATGGAAGACAAAAATCATGATTATGGGGAAGCTTGGCGCGAAATGCGTGTGAGTTCACTGACTGATTTGATTTTACAGAAACTACTTCGTGTCAAACAAATTGAAGACAATAAAGGAAAAACATTAGTTTCTGAAGGAATCGATGCTAATTATCAGGATATGATAAATTACTCGGTTTTTGCGTTGATTCTAATGGGTTTTGGAAATAAATAATAAAAAGCTGTCACAAAAATGAAAAATATAATTACGCAATTTTCTCGAATTTTCGTTGGAATCCTATTCATTATCTCCGGTTTAATCAAACTGAATGACCCGATTGGGTTTTCGTATAAACTGGCGGAGTATTTCAGTGAACCTGTTTTCAACATGCCCTTTTTTGTTCCGTTTGCATTAGGAATCGCTTTATTTTTGGTGATTTTAGAAGTGGTTTTGGGGATTATGTTGCTCATTGGTTACAAGACCAAATTCACTATTTGGAGTTTATTAATCCTGATTGTACTGTTTACTTTCCTAACTTTTTATTCGGCTTATTTTAATGTAGTAAAAGATTGTGGTTGTTTTGGAGATGCTTTAAAACTGACACCTTGGCAATCGTTTACTAAGGATATCGTTTTACTTTTCTTTGTTTTGATATTATTTTTTAATCAAAAATTGGTGAAACCTTTGTTTACCAATAATGTACAAAACATAGTCATTTACGCCAGTATCGTTTTATCGTCACTTATGGGAGTTTGGGTTTTAAACCATTTGCCATTAATCGATTTCAGACCTTATAAAGTAGGAAACAATATTCAAAAAGGAATGCGAATTCCTGATGGAGCTGAAAAATCAGTGGTAGAAATGGTCTTTATTTACAAAGTTGGCGGTGTCGATAAAGAATTTACTGAAAAAGATTTGATGGCAATTCCTGAAGGCGCCGTATTTGTAGACCGAAAAGACAAAGTTATTACAGAAGGTTACGTTCCTCCTATTCATGATTTTACAATGGAAAAAGACGGATCTGAGTATAAAGAAGAATTTTTAGAAGCACCAAAATTGATGTTGATAACCGCTTACGATTTAACAAAAGCGGATCATAGTGGAATGGCAAAATTAGAAAAACTGAATCAAGATGCGAAAGCAAAAGGATATCAGGTGATTGCAATGACAGCTTCTTCACCAGAAGAAATAGCTGCTGCAAAAAAACAATTCGGATTGACATTTGACTTCTATTTTTGTGATGCGATAACCGTAAAAACAATTGAAAGGGCCAATCCAAGTATTGTTTTGATTGAAAAAGGAACAATAAAACAAAAAGTTCATCATAATGATATTGCAGATTTAAAATTCTAAATAAACCATAAAACTAAAAAGTCGTAGAGTCCGAAACAGGAAACTTTACGGCTTTTTTGTTTAAAAGAATGGCAAGTTCTATTCCGAAAAAACACTAAGTCAAAATCATTCAATTATTTTTGAACTATAACGATATTGCTTTATCATTTTCGGATAATGCTTTCAAAATTTCTTATTCTGTATAACGCATTCAAATTCTTTGTTTAACTTTGTTTAAAAACTATACTATAATGAAACGAATAATAGCATTACTACTTGCGTTTGTCACCTTCTCTTGCACATCAAATGCACAAAAAACTAAATTCTCAAAAGAAGCTTTATCTGAAACCCTTTTAGCCACTGATGGAAGTCAAGTCGCTTTTAAAGATATTTTAAAACAGTACAAAGGAAAAACATTAGTAATTGAAGTTTGGGCTTCTTGGTGTGGTGATTGCGTAAAAGCAATGCCTAAACTAAAAGAATTACAAGCTAATAATCCTGATGTTGCTTACTTGTTTATTTCAATGGATAAAACTGCTGATAAATGGAAAGCTGGGATTGAAAAACATCAATTAAAAGGTGGACATTTCATGGCAAACGATCAAATGAAAGGTGTATTTGCAAAAGCTGTGGATGTGGATTGGATTCCTAGATACATCATCGTAGACAAAACTGGAAAAATAGTATTGTACCGCGCTATTGAAACAGATTTTGAAAAAATAAATGAAACCTTACTAAGTTTGAAATAATTATTCTAGCTATTATTTTTCAAACCATATAAAATTAAAACCAAAAACTAAATATAACACAACGAAAATGAGAAAGAAGATTGTTGCAGGAAATTGGAAAATGCATAAAAATGCAGAACAAACTGAAGATTTATTAAATGAACTAATAGCAAAAATACCAACAGACACTACTGTTCAGGTTATTGTAGCTCCTACTTTTGTGAACTTAGCCTCTGCTGTAGATCATTTAGAGTTTACTAATATTGATGTTGCTGCACAAAACGTTCATCAAGCCGAAGGCGGCGCTTTCACTGGTGAAATCTCAGCAGATATGTTAAAAAGTGTTGGTGTAGATATCGTAATTTTAGGACATTCAGAGCGCAGAGCGATATTTCATGAAACAGACGCTTTGATTGCTAGCAAGGTAAATACAGCTTTGGAACATGATATGAGAGTTATTTTTTGCTTTGGAGAAGAATTAAAAGATCGTCAAACAAAAAATCATTTTAATGTGGTAGAAAACCAATTGCGAGATGGGTTATTTCATATTGAAGCAAAGGACTGGGATAATATTGTTTTAGCTTATGAGCCAGTTTGGGCAATAGGAACAGGAGAAACTGCCTCTCCGGAACAAGCACAAGAAATGCATGAATTTATTAGAGAAACTGTTCGTAAAGCTTTTGGAGGCGATATTGCTGATAACGTATCTATTCTTTATGGAGGAAGCGTGAAACCTGATAATGCAAAAGAAATATTCTCAAAACCTGATGTAGACGGTGGTCTTATTGGTGGTGCTGCATTAAAAGCTGATGATTTTGTATCAATTATAAATGCAATATAAATTTCATTTTTAGAATTTATAAAAAAAGCGGTGATTTATTTTCACCGCTTTTTTTTTAAATACCTATTTCTACCTGAAAACGTAAATACCAATTATTCTTAGTACTTCCGTCGAAATAATTTAAAGTGTCAAAAGTCAATTCGCTTTGCAGCTTAAAAGTGTGTTCCCAAATATATTTGGTTAAACCAACAGTATATTGTTTAGAATTTGGAGCCAAAGTCCTAATATCTTCACCTACTTTTTGAGTGGAATACCTGCCAATAACTTCATAATTTGATGGGAAATTATAACTCAACTGATGATCAAATCCATTCCCTACATAAGCAAAATTAGATTGTGAAATATCGTCCGGATTAATAGTAACAGCATTCCTGGATGTAGTTCTAGACATGTAACTAGACATCGCTGCCCAACCGTTGTATTTTAACATCACATCCAACATCACTGATTTCATAGTACGTTCGTCAAACAAGTCATTCCCTAACTGTCCTTGTGTTCTTTTGGCATGATTATTTTGCTGAAAAGCTCCAGAAAGCATCAGTTTTGGCTTTTTTTCTCTTACAATATCCCCTTCAAAATAGGTCCCGTCCCTAGAAAAAGCTCCAAAGGGTAATAACTCCACTTTTCCGGTTACAGCAACTCCTGCATCTGCATTTCCTGTTATATTACGTCCTTCACCTGTTGAAACAGCAGTTTTGATATTATAAGAAAATTTATCTTGAAATTCATTCATATTATGAACTTGGAAACCAAAATCCCTATCAATTGTAAATCTGGCGTTATTAATGGAGCGATCCGTTAATTGAAGACCACCTGAAGAATTTACACGTTGACGGTTTCCTGGTAATTTTGTTTGCCCAAAACTGATATTCCAATGTTTATTAGGTCTGTAAAAAACAACCGCATCACGAATAATATTAATATTTTCTCCTTCTTGAATTTCTCCCACATCGCCTGGGGCAAATGATAATTGGACTGCATATAAAAATTTTGGTGAACCCACATATCCGTCAAATCGCAAACGCAAACGTCTGATTTGTCCATCATAAACGCCATCTTCTCCTTCATTTTCAGTATAAGTAACTCTGTTTTGCATTCGAAAACGAATATTCAATTGGTATAAACTGTCTGGAGAAGTAATTCCAATCCCTTTACCAAAGCTGTAATAAGGAAGTGCAGATAATTTTAAGTCATTATCTTGTTTATTTTGCTTTATAGTAACTTGAGCATTGCCGGCAATACTAAGCAGAAAAACAAAAAATAAAATGATTTTTTTCATTGTGTAGTTGTGTGTTAGTGCTACAAATGTAAAATAAAATTTGATTTACAAATGCCGTTTAAATAGTGATTGTTACCTTTGCAAAAAAAATAAGCATGTCAAACATATATATCGGGTACCATTTTACTATTGAGCCTAAAGAACTAGGTTCTGAAATATTAATCGCAGAACTGGGAGAAAGAGCATTTGAGAGTTTTACGGAAACTGAAACTGGGATTTCAGCTTTTGTACAAAAAGATTTATGGGATGAAATGATTCTTGATGACATTCATATTTTACAATCAGATGAATTTACTATCGATTATACTTTCGAAGAAATCGAACAAGTCAACTGGAATGAAGAATGGGAAAAGAATTTTGAAGCAATCGATGTTGATGGAAATTGTCACGTACGCGCCCCTTTTCACCCAAAAACAGATGCCGAATTCGATATTGTTATCGAACCAAAAATGAGTTTTGGAACAGGTCACCACGAGACAACTCACATGATGATCCAGCATTTATTAGAAATAGATGTTACCGGAATGAAAACGCTGGATATGGGATGCGGAACTGCCATTTTAGCAATACTTGCCGAGATGAAAGGAGCACAACCAATTGACGCCATTGATATTGATAATTGGTGTTATTTGAATTCAATTGAAAATGCTCAACGCAATAATTGTAAACACGTCACAGTTTATGAAGGTGAAGCAGCATTATTAGCCGGTAAAAAATACGATTTAATTATTGCTAATATTAACAGAAACATCTTGTTGAACGATATGCAAAGTTATGTTGACAGTTTAAATCCTAATGGAACACTACTTTTAAGTGGGTTTTATCAGGAAGATATTCCATTTATAGATGCTTCTTGTACTGAAAAAGGACTGACTTATGTTAAAAAATTTGAAAGAAACAATTGGGTATCTTTAAAATACGTAAATTAGTAGTACTATTTTTTATTAATTACGAAAGTACAAAAACCTACATAATGAGTACTAAAGAAAAAGTAAGAGAAAGAGTCAGTGTAAAAGAAACAATTAGTTTAGACAATGAAATAGTGGTTTACAACGATGATGTAAACACTTTTGACCATGTCATTGAAACTTTGATTCGTGTTTGTAATCACACTCCGGAACAAGCAGAGCAATGTTCATTAATTGTACATTATAACGGAAAGTGTACCGTAAAAACGGGTCCTTATGATAAATTAAAACCGCAATGCACTCAATTATTACAAGCAGGATTAAATGCGGAGATAATTTAAGTACAGTAAAAACTTCCACTAGAAATAAATTACTGTGAATAATTCAAAAACATTCTCTTTTATTCTATATTTGAATAATAAAAAGTGTTTTTATGGAAGAATACGGTAAAATTTTAGTTTTTGCAATGCCCCTATTTTTGATATTGATTATCATCGAGAAAATATATGGGCATTACAAAGGGGAAGATACTTCACCTAATATGGATTCTGTTTCGAGCGTAAGTTCTGGAATGGTAAATTCCCTAAAAGATGTTTTGGGACTCAGCATCACGCTTGTTTCTTACGA
Organism: Flavobacterium petrolei; assembly: GCF_003314435.2. Lineage (GTDB taxonomy): Bacteria > Bacteroidota > Bacteroidia > Flavobacteriales > Flavobacteriaceae > Flavobacterium > Flavobacterium petrolei. Next base: position 571,552 of record NZ_QNVY02000002.1, read on the forward strand.
TTGGATTGCTTCTAAAATAGCCTTATTTGATCTTCAAGCAACCTTTTTTACCTACTTTATCGGATTTATTGCTATTGATTTTTATGGCTATTGGAGTCATCGACTGTCACATCAAATTAATTTTTTATGGAACAAACACGCGATTCATCACAGTAGTGAAGAATTCAATTTGGCCTGTGCCCTGCGCCAACCTGTTTCCAGTTTTGTCAATCTGTTTACCTTTTTATTAATTCCGGCGGCTCTTTTAGGAGTTCCCTCCAAAGTGATTGCTATAACACTTCCTATTCATTTATTCCTTCAATTTTGGTACCACACCAAGCACATTAAGAAAATTGGTTTTCTAGAAAACATACTGGTTTCTCCCTCCCATCACAGGGTTCATCATGCCATAAATCCAGAATACATGGACAAAAATCATTCACAGATATTTATTATTTGGGATAAATTGTTTGGCACTTTTCAAGCAGAATTAGAAACCGTTCCGCCTGTTTTTGGAATCACAAGACCTGCGAGAACTTGGAATCCTATTCGGATTAATTTTCAGCATTTATGGCTGCTGATTACAGATGCTTGGCGCGTCGAAAACTGGAAAGATAAGTTTACCATTTGGTTTAAACCAACAGGCTGGCGTCCAGAAAATTTTGAAGAAAAATATCCCGTAACTAAAATCACCAATGTCTATGATTTTGAAAAATATGGAGTCCAATATTCTAAAAAACTGATGTACTGGTCTTTATTTCAAGCAATAATAACGTTATTACTTATTAGTTACCTCTACAATTCAATCGCGTTAATAGGTTTGCCAAATGTATTTATTTACGGAGCGTTCATTTTCCTGACCGTTTACAGTTACACAGAATTAATGGACACCCGAAAAATTTCTGTGTTTTGGGAAAGTATCCGGTTTGTATTTGGAATTGGGCTAATTTTCTATTTTGGAGATTGGTTTGGGATGAATCAACTCTTCCCATTTGCGAGTTATATTATTGGTGGTTACCTCCTTTTATCCTGGGCTGTAACGGTATATTTTGTCAGCAGTAATTTTGAAAAAGAAACAATGATTATAGCTCAATCTTAAAAATAAAAAATGAAAAGCAACATAATATTAAAAAGGTTCATCGGGTTTAATCTAGTTTATCTTTTGATAATTCTTTTTGGAAAAGAGGAAATTGCCTGGTTTTTCAAACCGTTTTTATTACCGTTTCTAATTCTGGCAGTTTATGTACACGAAAGGTTCATTACTAAAAAAGTTCTTTTGACAGCTTTGACTTTGTCGTGGTTTGGTGATATTATTTTGATGTTTGCTGATAAACGAGAATTATATTTTATTGCAGGATTGATTGCTTTTTTACTTTCACATATTTTTTATATCATACTTTTTAGCAAACAATTAAAGATTTATTTAAAGAAAAGTAAAATCATTTTCTGGATAGGAGTTACAGCAATTACCTTTTATTTAATTGTAATGATGCTGATTTTATTGCCAAGTTTGGGTGACCTAAAAATTCCGGTTTTTGTTTACGCGCTCACAATTTCAATTATGTTGTTATTTGCATTGAAAGGCTTTATGAATTGGCATAAACCTGCCAGCATATACATTTTGGTTGGCGCTATCATTTTTGTAGCTTCAGATAGTATTTTGGCCTTTAATAAATTTTATGCACCGTTGCAATACAGTTCCTTCCTGATTATGGCAACTTATTTACTTGCGCAATATTTGATTGTTATTGGTATTTTGAAATTAAATAAAAAAAAGTAGCATTTCCATACGAGAATGCTACTTTGATATAAAATTTCTAACGATTAATGGGGCAATTTATTTTTCAATAACCCATATAAATAAGTTCCTAAAAGAGCTCCAAAAAGAACTATCAAAATAGTCCAAAAACCTGCTCCAAGTAAGATGAATATTGGTCCCGGACAAGAACCAACCAATGCCCAACCTAAACCAAAAAATAATCCGCCAATCCAGTAACGAGCAGATCCTTTTTCTTTATCTGGAATTTCAATCGATTCTCCTTTGATGTCTTTGATGTTATTCCTTTTTATGATTTGAATCCCAATAATTCCTGTCAAGATAGCCACCGAAATGATACCGTACATATGAAATGACTGAAATTGGAACATTTCGTAAATACGATACCAAGAAACGGCTTCAGATTTAGTCAGTACAATTCCGAAAACAAATCCAACCAATAAATATTTTAGTATATTTTTCATGCTTTTAATTTTAAATTTTAAATGATGATTGCCTATCTACTTTACAATTAATGGCAATAAAAAATGCGCCATTATTAATCCACCAATGAAGAATCCAATTACTGCTTTCAACGAAGGAATTTGTAAATTACTCAATCCTGAAATGGCATGTCCAGAAGTACAACCACCAGCATAACGAGACCCAAAACCAATCAAAATACCACCAATAAGCAGTATGAAAATACTTTTTGGAGATTCTAAAATGGAGATTCCAAAAAGTGCATCCGGTACTAATTTTCCATTTGGAGCTTCGATACCCATTTGTGCTAATTGTGCTATTGTTTTGGGATTTATGTCCACATTTGAAGCATTACTCATAAAATGAACAGCAACAAAACCACCCAGCATTGCACCGAGAACGACTACTAAATTCCAGCGTTGTGCTTTCCAATCAAAATCAAAAAAGGCTACTCGTTTTCCTAAACCCGCCATTGAACACAGTGAACGCAAATTAGAAGACATTCCGAAAGACTTTCCAAAATATATAAGTGCTAACATAATCAAGCCGATTAAAAAACCGGAAACGTACCAGGACCATGTTTGAAAAATAATATCCATATTGTTTTTTTGTGCAAAGATAAGAAGCATTTTACGAGATTTTGGAAGAAATGCTACTTTCGGTAAAAAAGTGGGAATCTAAATTATTAAGGGAACACGCACTAAGGTCTAAAGTTCTGTTTATATTTGTACATTTAAACTGCATGGTATTATAATTGCTATTTAAATTTTATTACCATGTCCTAAAATGAAAAGAATTTAATTTTAAACATATAAGTCATGTAAGCTAAAAAAGTTTATTTGTCAAATTAGGGTTAAAAAGTAAATATAAGTTAAAATATTCTTTACGAGGTAAAGAGACTTTGCTTAAATGAACTACTAACTTTACTCGATTTTATTCAAATTAAAAAACTTATTTTTTCTTATATGTTTAAAAATATGTATTCAACACAATACTGTTATTTCAAGACTTAAGCGAATTACGCAATAAATTTATTTTAAAACATGAACAAATCAATCCTTCTTATTGCTTTACTTATTAGTTTAGCTTCTTGCTCCAGTACGCAATCTACATTGAAAAATACGGATGATAATGCGCCAAACCTTACTCTTTCTAAAGACAATACTTTTCTAATTACGGCATATAGTAAAGACAAAAAATATGGTTATGATAAAGATTACCCAATCAACATTTTCTTTAATAACACTAAAAATGAAACCATCAATCAAGGTCGTTTTTTGAATGCTTTGGCGGGACCTAATGGCGAAAAAATCACATTTACTAAATTAGAAAGTTGCTGCCCGTTTCCAACAAAAAGAAGCGAGTTGGGTGCCGGGTTTCTAGATGTATATGAATTAAAATGGAATGGTCAAAAAAAACCAGTACTACTCTATTTGAACATCTATGAAAAAGGAATATTGATGGTTCCTGTAGGACTTACATTGAAAAAATAATATTTTTCGAATCCCAAAATGTCCTTGCAAAACAATTCCCTAGCCCTGATGCTAGTGAAAATCCTCCCGTTTTTCAGGGAGATTGTAATCTCGTCCTAATGACGAGACAGGAAACAGCTCCTAAAAAAAAGTTAATGTCATAAATTATTTGGAAATCGTAAATAGTAAATCGTAAATCATAACTACCTTTGCACCTTTAAAAAATCATACTATGAACCTACAACATATTCCACAAATCAAATATACTGACAGCGGCAATTTCTTCCTATTAGCAGGGCCTTGTGCCATTGAAGGGGAAGAAATGGCGATGCGAATTGCCGAAAAACTAGTTGGTATTACTGATAATTTACAAATCCCTTTCGTTTTTAAGGGTTCTTTCAAGAAAGCAAACCGTTCTAGAATTGACAGTTTTTCAGGAATTGGTGACGAAAAAGCATTGAAAATTTTAAGAAAAGTTTCAGAGACTTTTCACGTTCCAACTGTTACGGATATTCATACCAATGAAGATGCTGATATGGCTGCTCATTATGTTGATGTGTTACAAATTCCCGCTTTTTTAGTACGTCAAACTGATTTAGTCGTGGCTGCTGCCAATACTGGGAAAGTGGTCAACTTGAAAAAAGGACAATTCATGAGTCCGGAAAGCATGAAGCATGCGGTTCAAAAAGTATTGGATTGTAACAATGAAAACGTGATGGTTACGGATAGAGGAACCATGTTCGGCTATCAAGATATGATTGTTGATTTTAGAGGAATTCCTGCGATGCAACAATACGCAACAACTGTTCTTGATGTTACGCACTCGCTGCAACAACCCAACCAAACAGCAGGTGTAACTGGAGGAAGACCAGATATGATTGAAACCATTGCCAAAGCTGGTATTGCTGTAGGTGTAGATGGAATTTTTATTGAAACCCATTTTGATCCTGCCAATGCAAAAAGCGATGGAGCTAATATGTTGCATTTGGATTATTTTGAATCCTTGATGACCAAGTTAGTTGATATCAGAAAAACAATAAATACATTTTAAATTTAGGCCCCAAATTCATTGAAATATCTATTATATTACGCATTCTTTATTATTTTATTTACTAATAACACAATTGCACAGGAAGTTACAGAAATCCAAACTAAATATACAACTCATAACAAAGGGAAATTTTTTATTTCATGGGGAGGAAACAGAGACAGTTACTCCAAATCAGACATCACTTTTCGAGGTAAAGATTACAATTTTACTTTAGAAAATGTTCCAGCGCATGACAAACCAAAAGGTTGGCATGTTGATTATATTAATCCATCCAGAATGACTATACCACAGACTAATTTTAGAATGGGGTATTTTGTAAGCGATCATTATAGTGTTGCTATTGGTGTGGATCACATGAAATATGTGATGTCGCAAAATAAGGCTGTGGACATCAATGGGTATTATCCAAATCCCGGATCTTATGATGAGCTATTAGCTAATAATCAAGTGCTTTTGACTGAAGAATTTCTGAAATATGAGCATACCGATGGTTTGAATTATATAAATACTGAGTTTTCAAGACATGATGACATATCGTCAATATTCAAAATTGGAAATATTGATAAAATTCAAGTCAATTTAACTGAGGGAGTTGGTTTTGGTTTCTTATACCCTAAAACTAATACAACTTTATTGGGAAAAGAACGTCATGATGATTTCCATGTTTCAGGTTTTGGAACTTCTTTGAAAGCAGGACTAAATGTTACTTTTTTCAAACACTTTTATATTCAAGGAGAACTTAAAGGAGGTTACATCAACATGCAGGATATACGAACTACACAGAGCACCGAAGATAGTGCCTCACAAGATTTTTTCTTTTTTCAGAGGATAATTGCCGTGGGAGGGATTTTTAGAATTTAATTCATCCTGTATTAAAAATTAAATAAGCTGTCATTTTTGATGGCTTTTTTTTTGAATTTGATTTAAAAAAAAACTAAAATATATAAAATTAACAACTGTTTCATTATTTGATTTTTTTTCTTTTTTTTGAAATTTTAAATAGTTAAATTTAGCCATCGGATTTGCTTGTTTCAAGTTGGGTAATTTTAATAAATATAATTCCTTAAAATTATAAATGACCAAAAATAACACCGCCACTTCTTCTTTAAAAACAGACTATCACTTTGATAATTTTTTTAATATCTCAGCTGATTTCATATGTATTGCAGGATTTGATGGCTATTTTAGAAGAATAAATCCGGCTGTTTCAAAATTATTAGGCTTTACGGAAGAGGAATTATATTCTCGACCAATCAGCAGTTTTGTATACACAGCCGATCTCCAAATTACGATAGAAACCAGAGAACAAGTCTATAAAAACAAGCCTCTTTTGAATTTTGAAAACCGCTATTTAACTAAAAGCGGAGAAATTGTATGGTTATCATGGACCTCTATGCCTGTTGAGTCAGAGAAATTAGTTTATGCAATTGCCAAAAACATCACCCATAAAAAAAAAATGGAAGAGGAGCGCAATTTACTGATTGCAAATTTGACACAAATCAACAAAGAACTAACGGTTTTGTCTCATAAAACTTCGCATGATTTAAAGTCTCCCATAAATAACATGCTTTCTGTTTTTAACTTAATTGATGTTTCAAAAATCAATGATCCAGAAACGTTAGAGTTAGTAGAAATTCTTAAATTAACTAGTGAAAATTTAAAACAAACTTTAAATGATTCTATTGATCAATTAGTAGAAAACGAGAGTATCAATACTCAAATTGAAGAAATAAATTTAAATGAATCCCTTAGTGAAGTGCTTACTTCCATAAATTCTTTAGTTCGCGATTCAAAAGCAATTATTAACATTGACTTTTCAGCATTTGAGAATATTACTTTTAACAAAGCATACATCAAAAGTATTTTTTTGAATTTATTAACCAATTCAATTAAATATGCGAAACCACATCAAGTACCACTTATTACCATCGAATCCAGAAATGTCAATGGAGTCAACCAATTAGTATTCTCGGATGAAGGACTCGGTTTTGATATGGATAAAGTAAAAGATAAGATTTTTGGATTGTATCAAAAATTCCACAGTAACATTGACAGCAATGGCATTGGTCTCTATTTGGTCTACAATCACATCACCAGTTTAGGCGGAAGAATTGCCGTGGAGAGTAAAATAAATGAAGGTGCTACATTCATTATTTCTTTCAAATATTGAGAATGTAGCACCTTCAAGAATAAGTATGTTTCTATTTTGCAATACCGTTTTGATCCATCAAATAAAGTATAGAAGCCATAGCTGCTGCTCCTAGTTCTAACTCTCTTTTATTGACAGCATCAAAAGTGTCATTGGCAGCATGATGATAATCAAAATAACGCTGAGAATCCGGTTGCAATCCTACTTTTACGATGTGATTGGATTGTAACGGACCAATATCAACACCGGAATGTCCTTTTACAAATTTGTGAATTAAATAGGGTTCGAACATCGTTGCCCAACTACTAATCTTATTGAAGTTAGCTTCATCGGCTTCAATTGAAAAACCTCTTGGTGAGAACCCTCCCGAATCACTTTCTAAAGCAAAAATATGGTTTTCGTTGTTTTTATTGGACTGTGTTTCATATTCTTTTCCGCCTCGAACGCCGTTTTCTTCATTCATAAACAAAACCACACGCAACGTATTTTTAGGCTTGTACCCTATATTTTTGAAGATATTCAACACTTCCATACTTTGGACACATCCTGCGCCATCGTCATGAGAACCATCTCCAAGATCCCAAGAATCAAGGTGACCTCCAACTACCAATATTCTCTCAGGATGTTCAGAACCGGTCATTTCACCAACCACATTGTAGGATAAAACATCATCAAATGTCTGACACGATTGTTTCAAGTAAAAAGTTGCATTGGGATTGGTTTTCAAACTTTTACTCAAAATTTCGGCACCATTGGTACTAATGGCAGCAGCAGGAACGCGCTGCTCCTTGGTAATATCACCATAATTGGTAGCACCTGTGTGCGGAAAATCATCTAATCTTAAGTTCATTGAACGAACAATCACTGCCAAAGCACCCAGTTTTCCAGCCTCTCTAGCGCCTGATGATCTCTGGTCCACACAACCACTGTAAGCTTTAAATGTTTCTACAAACTCAGGATTCATGGGTCTGTTAAAGAAAATGATTTTACCTTTAACTTTTGCTTCTCCTAATGCTGTTAATTCCTCTAGACTCTTTACTTCCAATATTGGCGCTTGTATTCCCTTTTTTGGAGTGGCAACGGAACCCCCCAGAGCACAAATGGGGAACGTTATTTTTTGTTTCCCTACTTGTAAATAAGCGATTTCTTTTTCGCCTCTCACCCATTTTGGCACCATTACTTCTTGAAGGTACACTTTATCTAAACCTAGCGTTTCTAATTGTGCTTTGGCATATAAAACGGCTTTTTCTGCTCCTGTAGAACCTGATAATCGGGATCCTATTGTATTCGACAAATGGTCCAGCCAAGGATAACATTTGGCATTGGTCAGGGATGATTTGTAAATATCTTTTAACGCTTGTTCGTCTTTAGTTTGCGCGAATAAAGTGATTCCACCAAACAAAAGTGCTGCTAAAACAATTGATTTTTTCATAATAAATTTGGAACTTTTTAAGGTATTTTTCTTTATAATTTTGGTTTTGGTTGCTGTTGCAATTTCGCAATTCCTAACGAATAATTTATGTTAGATTCAAAAAAAATCCTGCAAGTTTAAAGCTCTTGCAGGATATCCTTATTCTTTTATCGGTTCGAAACTGATTGCTGTTCCTCCTCCTGGAGCTAAATTCAACTTAATTTTTGATTTGCTGGAAACTGTCATCGTGCTAATTTTATAAGCAATTGGATTATTTTTCCAATCGGCATTTTTAGCATCTTCATAAATGATCGCTTTGTATTTTTTCCCTTTGGTTAAGAAGTCTAACTTTATTTCTGATGATCTGGCATTCTCATCGGTAATAGCACCTAAAAACCAAGTTTCTTTTCCTTTTGTTTTTCTGGCAACTGTAACATAATCACCTGGTTCCGCTTCTAAATATTTACTTTCATCCCAATCCATTTCAACATCTTTGATAAACTGAAAAGCATCTGGATATTTCTCATAATTTTCTAATAAATCAGCCGCCATTTGCAGCGGAGAATACATCGTAACATACAAAGCCAGTTGTTTGGCTAAAGTCGTATGAACCTGCTCTGTTTTGTTTTTATCATAATAACTCATTTTGACTTCAAAAATTCCCGGCGTATAATCCATAGGTCCACCCAATTGTCTGGTAAATGGTAAAATAGTTTCGTGCGCTGGCGGGTTTCCAACACTCCAAGCATTAAATTCATTCCCACGAGCCGCTTCAGCAGCGATATAATTAGGATATGTTCTTCCAAAACCGGTTGGTCTTGATGATTCATGAGAGTTAATCATAATCTTATAATCAGCAGCGCGTTTAACCACAAAATTGAAATGATTCACCATAGATTGCCCGTCATGAAACTCCCCACGTGGAATAATTTTACCCACATAACCCGATTTTACTGCTGGATATTCGTATTTTTTCATCAAATCAAAAGCTCGATCCAAGTGTCTTTCGTAATTGCTGACAGATCCCGATGTTTCATGATGCATAATCATTTTGACATTTTTTTCTTTGGCGTAAGCCGAAAGAGCTGCAATATCAAAATCCGGATACGGCGTTGTAAAGTCAAAAACTTCCTCTTTCCAGTTTCCGTTCCAATCCTCCCAACCTACATTCCAGCCTTCTACCAATACGCCATCAAAACCGTTTTTTGCAGCAAAATCGATATATCGTTTCGTATTTTCGGTAGTAGCACCGTGCTTTCCTGACGCTTTTGGGGCATCTGCAAAATTAGTGGCGTTTTGAGAACCGGCATAATCCCAAGTAGATTTCCCTACGTGCATTTCCCACCAAATTCCAACATATTTCATGGGTTTAATCCAAGAAGTATCTTCTAATTTTGACGGTTCGTTTAGGTTCAGAATCATTTTAGAAGCCACAATATCTCTGGCATCATCGCTAATCATTATGGTTCTCCAAGGCGACACACAAGGCGTTTGCAAATAGGCTTTGTCACCAATGGCATTCGGAACTAATTCGGCTTTTAATTTATAATTTGTCACATCTGCATTTAGGTGCATCACTGGATAATTGACAACCGCCGCTTCAAAAATATTGAGATACAAACCTGATGGCGCTTTCATCATCAACGGTGTTTGAACCATGTATTTCCCTGGAATCGATTTTACTCCAATTCCGTTGTTCATATTAATTTTGCTATTATCAATTTCAGAAAACTTAGTTTCGTTGTATTCGTATTCATTGCTGTCGAAATCGCCTGGAAGCCAAAATACCTTATTATTTTCGATTAAATTGAATTGGGTAACCTCATCAGAAATGATAAAATAATTCAATTCCGCTTGTTTTGGAAAATCATATCTGAAAGCAACTCCTTCATCAAAAACTCTAAAGATGATATTCATTTTCACCTTAGTTTCCATGTTGATAAGCGAAACATTAAGTTCACTATATTGATTTTTAATACTGGATTGCTCCCCTAAAACTGGTTTCCAAGATTCGTTGAAGTTGGAAGTTTTTGAAGTCAGTATTTCAAAATTTGCGTCTAAAGCTGGTTTTTCCTTTAATTTTATACCCAAAGCACTTTCCAAAACGACCGCTTTGTTTTTGTAATTTACAGAATAAAAAGGTTGACCATTTGTCCCTAATTTGAAATTTAAGGCAATTTTACCCGATGGCGATTGAACGCTTTGGGCATTGCCAAAATTGAAAAGAAAGAGTAGAAAAAGAGAAAATAAATATTTCATTTTTGGATGATTTTTTTGAATTGATAAAAGTAAAGAAAATAGCTGTTTTTCACAGTATGACTTTTAATAAATACCATTTTTTTGTTAAAAAAAACCCTTCAGTATAAATACTGAAGGGCCGATCATAAATAAACAAACCAAATCTATTTAATCAACTCAAAACTAACTTTCATATCCGTATTCGAATCTGTACCTACAAAAACCTGGAAAGTACCAGATTCCGCCAAAAACTCTAAATCCGAATTATAAAATTTTAATTCTTCAACAGAAATTTCAAAAGTAACTGTCTGTTTTTCTCCATTTTTAAGGGCTACTTTTTGAAATCCTTTCAACTCTTTTAGCGGTCTTGTAACGGAACCCACTAAATCTCTTATGTACAACTGAACCACTTCTTTACCATCATAATTTCCTGTATTGATAACATCAACAGTCACTTTTACTTTTTCATTGAAATTCATTTTATCAGATGAAATTTTCAAATTTGAGTAATCGAATGTGGTATAACTCAATCCAAAACCAAACGGATATAAAGGTTCATTTCTTTCGTCGATATAGTTCGATCTGAATTTTTCGAACTTTCCTTCTTTATTCCCTAACGGTCTTCCCGTATTTTTTTGATTGTAATAAATAGGTACTTGACCAGCGCTTCTTGGAAAAGTAGCGGTTAATTTTCCGGAAGGGTTTTCATTTCCAAACAAAACGTCAGCAATAGCGCTTCCCGCTTCACTTCCTGCAAACCAAGTATTCAAAATAGCTGGAACTGTTTCGTTTTCTTGTACCAAAACCAATGGACGGCCTGTAAATAAAACCAAAACTACTGGTTTTCCTGTTTTCAATAAGGCTTGCAATAAGTCTTTTTGCGCTTGTGGAATCTCTAAGTTCGTTCTGCTACTGCTTTCTCCGGACATTTCTGCTGATTCTCCTAAAGCTGCTACAATCACATCGGATTGATTGGCAATTTTTAAGGCTTCCGCCAATAATTCTTCGGAAGTTCTGTTATCACGGTGTAAGGTTTTCCCAAACATAGTTGCTTTTTCTTCGAAAGCAGCATCATAATCCAAATTGCTCCCTTTGGCGTAAAGCACTTTAGTATCCTTCCCTGCCACTTCTTTGATCCCTGCAACTAATGAAATCGATTTATCCATATTAGTAGCCACACTCCAAGTTCCTGCCATATTTTCTTTGGCATCAGCCAATGGTCCGATTAAAGCAATCGTTCCTGATTTTTTCAAAGGAAGCAAGTGATTGTTATTTTTCAATAAAACCAAAGACTGTGCTGAAATTGCTCGTGCTTCGGCTCTGTGGTTTTTTGTAAAAATTTCTGTTTTCGCTCTATTTTCATCACAATATTTGTACGGATCATGGAACAATCCCAAATCATATTTCGCATTCAAAATAAGACGCGTTGCATTATCGATTTGTTCAATAGTTACTTTACCTTCTTCTACTGATTTTTTTAACGTTGTTAAGAAACCCTCGCCCACCATATCCATTTCAATTCCGGCATTCAAAGCCAAAGCAGAAACTGTTTGCAAATCTCCCATTCCGTGCTCAATCATTTCCGGAATTCCGGTGAAATCAGTCACGACAAAACCTTTAAATCCCCACTGCTTGCGCAACACATCCGTCATTAACCACTTATTTCCAGTAGCGGGAACTCCATCAATTTCATTGAAAGATGCCATTACTGAACCCACACCTGCATCAATAGCAGCTTTGTATGGCGGAAAATAATCGTTGTACATTTTAATTCGGCTCATATCAACCGTATTGTAATCACGTCCAGCTTCTGGTGCGCCGTACAAAGCAAAATGTTTCACACACGATAAGATGGTGTTGTTCTTTGACAAATCATTTTGTTGATACCCATTCACCATTGCTTTTGCAATTTCGCTTCCCAAAAACGGATCTTCACCCGAGCCTTCAGAAACTCTTCCCCAACGTGGATCGCGGGAAATATCTACCATAGGCGAGAATGTCCAGTTGATTCCATCGGCACTTGCTTCTTTGGCGGCGATTTGGGCAGAGCGTTCAATTAGTTTCATGTCCCAAGTAGCGGACAATCCTAGCGGAATAGGAAAAGTCGTTTCGTAACCGTGAATGACATCCATCCCAAAAAGTAACGGAATTTTCAAGCGGCTTTTTTCGACAGCAATTTTCTGTACTTCTTTTATTTTCTGAACTGATTTGATGTTGAATAAACCACCCACTTTTCCATCTTCGATATTCTTAGCCACATTAGAACTACTGGCTGCACCGGTAGTAATATCACCTGAAGTTGGTAAATTCAATTGTCCAATTTTCTCTTCCAAAGTCATTTTCGAAAGTAACTCTGTAACGAATTCTGTTTTCGGTTTAATTTTAACCTCCTTTTTAGATGTCTTTTTTTGGCTGTAGCCAAAAAGAGAAATTCCAAAAAGTAGTATGATCAATTTAATTTTCATTTTGTCTGTTTTTTATTTGTTTGAACATCCAATCATAAATTTCTTGGTTGTCATATACTCGTGACCAACTGTCGTGATTGGCATCATCAAAAATCGTCAGCGTCACATTAGTATTACAGGTTTTTAATTTTTTATACATCGCAATCGAATACTCTACATTCACGACATCATCCAGCAAACCATGAAAAATCCGAGTTGGAATGGTTGCGATTTTACAATTTTCAATCATAGGAATTCGATCTACATATCCTGCAATAAGAACCAAAGCGGCAAAAGTTTCAGGATGTGCAACGACTAAATTCCAAGCGCCCCAAGCTCCCATACTAAGACCTGTGAGATAAATTCTGCTACTATCAATATTATTCTCTTTCTGGATTTTAAGAATCAATCGGTAGAGCACTTCTTCATTCCAATATTCATTTTCCGGACATTGCGGTGCCAAAACATAAGCATCTAATTCGTGACTTTTCAAATACTTGAATGGTCCATGCTCTTTTACTTTTTCGATATCGGTTCCTTTTTCACCAGAACCATGAAGAAAAACAATCAGCGGCTTTTTATCTTTTGTATGCTTCGGAATATGTAAAGCAAAAGTTAATTCGCGTTTTTGAACGATTTCGGTTTTTAGGGTACCAATAACATCATTTTGTGAAAACGAATTCAACGATAGTAAAAAGGCCGTTGCAATAAATAGATATTTCATACACATTTAGAACTTATACTTACCCGAATGAAAGCCCAGGTTAATTAAACCTTTTTTTACCTCTGGTGCATTCATGAATAAATTCCATATTAAACCTGTACGATAGTTTTCTAACATCACCATTTCCGGTCCTTGGTCAATAGCTAAATATCGTTTAGTTGTCCATTGATAGTGCTGACTGTGTGCATCATAAAAGCCCGCAACTCCCCAAGTATCATTTTTATAATTCTCGTATAAATTTCGAATAAATGCTTTAGATTCATTTGGTGTGTACACAATTGAACTGATGGCAGCTGTAGGCGAAATGACACCTTTATCGTTACTTGGCATGTGCGCATCATACCCAACAGATCCATCTTCATTTCTTGAATACGAAGCTGTCAAACCCCAATAATAAGCTCCATATCCTTTATAACTTTTAGGATTAGCAATTGCATATAAATAGTTAATTTTAGTATGATTGGAATTCAAATCCCAATAATTGGCATATTTATCCGTTAACTGATTTGGGTCTAATCCTAAATAAGAATAATGAGCCCAAAATAATGGACCTCCGAATTCTTCAGCACCATTGTGTTTTAAAATCAATGGCAAATTGTATTTGGTTTTGGTTGAAACTATGCCTCCATTTCTTGCCCATCCTTCATGATAAGCTGCAGGAGTTATTGGGTGTGATGGCGAAGATGCTGCCATGACATACGTAATCAAACATTCATTATACCCTTCTAAGGCAAAATTCATATCCCAGTTGTAATTAGGAGACCAATGCCAATATAATTTATTCTGATTGTTTGTGTACCATTGCCAGTCAATCCCTTTCCAGAGTTCATCAAATTTTAGGCTGACAGCCTTTTCATCAGCTGTTCCGTTTTTGAGGTATTCCCTGACTACTATAAAACCGGCTGCCAAAAAAGAAGTTTCTACTAAATCTCCTCCATTATCTTTTATGCCAAAAGGTTTTACTTTACCAGTATTCCCATCAATCCAATGTGACCAAGCTCCATGAAAACGATCTGCGTTAGCAAGGAAATTGGCGATTTTATTCAATCTTTTGGTACCTTCATCCTTCGTCACATAGCCTCTAGACATACCTGAGACTATTGCCATCAATCCAAAACCGGAGCCTCCGGTTGTAACCACATGAGCATCATTTTCAGGATAAAAACCGTCAGGATGGAAGCGCTCTCTAGCCAAACCAGAATTTGGCTCTGCATATTCCCAAAAATAAGCGAAAGTCTGCTTCTGAACGAGATCTATAAGTTCCTCATCTGATACTTGTGTAATAGGAGTTTTTGCTTTATCACTTTCATTTGATTTATCATTATAGGAACTGCAACCGAGAAAAGTAAAAGCTATAAATAAAACTGAAATTTTAATCATCTTTTGATTTTTAAACAATTTAAGTTATTAGAAATAAATCTCCCTTCTACTCTTTTTTTTGCAGAAGGGAGATTATTATCATTTAATTATATCCCGGGTTTTGACTTGATAAACCAGCAGCTTGTCTAATAAAAGAATCCGGTATAGGAAATAGCTCGTTTTTACCTACAGTAAATGTTTTACCATCAACAGCAAATGCAGCGGCCGCTTGTCCTGTTCTAACTAAATCAAAGAACCGGTCGTGCTCAAAAGCCATTTCTACTCTTCTTTCTTTCCAGATTGCAGTTTTCACATCGCCTTGAGAAACAGCAGTTGTATTTGCTAATCCAGCTCTGTTTCTGATTTGGTTCAACAAAACAATAGCCGCGGGAGTTTGGTTTAATTCATTCAACGCTTCAGCTTTCATTAAAAGGACTTCGGCATATCTTAAATATTTAATATTTACATCTGTTTCCCATCCATCTGTAAATGCAGAAGAATATGCTTTGAAGTTGTATCTTTCATTTTCAACAGTAACTGGTACTACTCTACCATCGTATAAGGTCGTTCCTCTAAAAATGATTGTTGCATTTTTTCTCACATCCCCTACTTCATAAGCGTTTACTAAACTTTGAGATGGAGTATTGAATCCCCAACCCCATCCACCAGCACCACGAGCACCTTGAGTGGCTGAATACCCTTGAATCCCTTTTGCAGGAACTGAACCTACACCATTAATTTCAAAAATAGATTCATCACCGTTTTCTCCCCCTACTCTAAACATAGCGGCATAATCTGGAACAATGGAATAACCTGTAACCAAATTGCAATTGTCTACCACTTTTTGCCAGTTTTTTTGATATAAATTTACTTTAGCTAATAACGCATGAGCTGAACCTTTTGAAGCTCTTGCTTTTTCATTAGCTGAATAAACTGATTTAATGGGCAATACTGCAATCGCATCATTCAAATCGCTTTCTATAAAAGCATACACCTCAGCAGCAGTCTTACGAGTCAACAACATTATTTTATCCTGTTCAGATGTCGGATTTGGTAAATGATCTACAATAGGTACACCGCCATACGCTTTTACCAATGTAAAATACATAAATGCTCTTAAAAATTTAGCTTCCCCAATTAGCCTCGCTCGCAAACCTGCATCTGCTTTATCTAATTTAGGAATAATATTTAAAGCTTGATTGCATCTGTTAATTCCATCATAATTGGCATTAAAAGTACTTTCTACTGAAGGATTTGATGCGTTGTATGTTAATGCATCTAACACATCTTTATCACTTCCAGTGTCTCCAGGAGATGAACCTTTATCGGCATCGTCAGAAGTAATGCTCGAGAGTCCAATCCAACCAAAAGAGGTCATATCCCAATCTAAAAATTTACTGTAAATTGCAGTTACAAAAGTGGTTGCACCAGCGTCATTATTGAACAATTCAATATCTGCTGTAGAAATAGATTCTGTTTGGTTTACATCCAAATAATCATCAGCACATCCCGAAAAAAAGCAAGCGGATAACGCGAACATTGTTATATATATCTTTTTCATAATATTAAAATTTTAAATTAGCACCAATAACGAAAGATTTTAACGTAGGATAAGCATCCAACTCAATTCCTTGATTTCCGTAAGGATTACCATCTCCATTTAGTTCTGGAGAGAAACCTGAGAATTTTTGGGTGATAAATGGGTTTATTGCATTCATATATATTCTGCAATAGCTTAAAAATTGATTTTCCTTCATTGGAACTTTATAACCTAAAGTAATGTTATTGACTCTGAAGAAATCACCTGATTCTAAATAGTATGTAGAAGCAACTGGCACTTGATTGAATGGAGCTGGATTTGAAGCATTTGTATTGCTGGTACTCCAGAAGTCGATAGCTAATGATTGCTCTATATTTTCACCTGTAAAGCGTTGTGCTTTTTTACCATTGTAAACTTTTGCTCCACCTGTACCATATCCGTCAACAGAAAAATCGATGTTTTTATAGTTTAAACCCACTGATACTCCATAATTAGATTTTGGCAATATTGAGCCTCCATATTTTTTATCATTAGTTGCAGATAAGGCATCTTGCGTCACTTTTGCACCGCTGGCAGTATAATATAACATTTTACCATTTGCCGGATCTACACCAGCAAATTCATAGATATAAAAACTTCCTAGTGGCTGACCTACAGAGGTGCTATTAAGTAATTTAGTATCCTGACCGTTACCTAAATTACCTCCAATAATCGGAGAAATTTCAAAATCCTTTAAACCTGAAAGCTTATTTATATTTTTCGAATAATTCCCTCCAACCCAGTAACTCAAATTGTCTGTTAACTTATCATCCCAACGCAATGCAATTTCATACCCTTTATTGGATACTTCCCCTACATGTCCTGGTGTAGCTACAACAATTCCTGAAGTTGGATAAGGTCGCACATTCAAAATTACATTTGTTGTATTCTTTTCATAAACATCAAAAGATCCTTTTAACCTCCTATTCAATAATTCAAAATCTAAACCTACTGAAGTTTCTTCAGTAATTTCCCAAGAAAGACTTGGGTCTACTTGAGAATTGATTGTAGTTCCTTCATTTAGTATTGAACCTCCTAAATAACTTGAAAGTCCTGATGCATAAGCTTGATTGTTAAGCGGTACCGTTTGATTTCCTAATCTACCCCAACCTCCTCTTAGTTTCAATAAATCTATTCCTTTTACATTAGCCATAAATTCTTCTTTGGTAACAATCCATCCTAAACCAAAGGCAGGAAAAGTTCCCCAACGATAATCTTTAGCAAAATTAGATGAGCCATCACGTCTGATTGTTCCTGTAATTAAGTATCTATCCATTAACTTATATTGAAAACGACCAAAGTATGAAGCCAATCTAGTTTCATTAAACACTTCATCTCTATAACTGATTACGTTAGCTACATTATCAACACCTGCTAATGACCAATAATTAGAATTTGCATTGACATTCTTTCTTCTTATCGTCAATTTTTCTCTTGCTCCTTTAACTGATGTTTCGATACCTGCAGTTAGCTCAACATCATGAATATCATTAAATACCTTATTGTAGGTTAAATAATTTGATAAGTTCCAATTAAAATATTGCTCTCTTCCTTTAGTCAACTCATTAATATTCGTTGGTAGAGAATTTCCTGGACTTGGATCTCCAGCAATATCAATAGCTCTTGTATCTTCAAAATTATATTGCTTCCAAGAATAATATTCACCGTTAAACTGTGAAGTGAATTTTAATGATTTTACAATATCGTAATCTAATTTTAAACCTCCTTGTAAGCTTATGCTACGTTGTTCTTCATCATAAAAGTCTAATTGAGCAACTGGATTTCCAACATTATTAAAGGAAGAGCCACTCGTACTTGCAACACCATTTGTATCTACAAAGGAAACCCCGTATTGACCTGATGCAAAACGTACCGGAACGATAGGAGATTGTTTGTAAGCATTAGTAAAAGCACCTAATGGTTTTGGGCTTGAATTAGCTGATGTAAAACTAAAGTTTTGATTTATAGTCAATTTTTTAGAAATTTTATATTCGTTGTTATTTCTAAAAGTAAAACGACTGTAATCAAGACCGTTTAAAATTGCTTTTTCTTCATAATTCCCAATACTGAAAAAGTATTTTACACTCTCAGTTGCCCCAGAAATAGATGCATTATTTTGAGTGTATGATCCCGTTCTAGTAATAGCATCTAACCAATTTGTATTTACAGGCTGATTTTCAGAAAATGTTGTATTGTTCAAAGCAGCATTTGAATATCGTGCATAAGCTTCGCTTCCAGCCATTTTTACCGTTCTTAATGGTTTTCTAAAACCGGCAAAACTTTCAAATTCAACTAAAACCTTGTCGCCTTTACCCTTTTTAGTGGTAATAATGATAACACCGTTTGCTGCTCTTGTACCATAAATAGCTAAAGATGATGCATCTTTCAAAATCTCATAAGAGGTAATATCATTTGTATTTATATTATTGATATTATCAGTAGGCATTCCATCTACAACATACAAAGGAGTTCTTCCGCCTAAAGCAGTACCTAAACCTCTAATAATTACCGAAGGAGTGCTTCCTGGTAAGTCTGAAGAAACTACCTGAACTCCTGCTGCTTTACCTTGTATGGCTTGCGAAGCATTCAAAACCTTGGTTTTGGATATTTCTTCCGCTTTTAATGAAGTAATTGCGGTAGTGTTATCAATCTTTTTTCTGGTTCCATAACCAATAACAACCACTTCTTTTAATTCAGTGTCTTTGGATTCTTGTAAATTTATGTTCATCGGTGCTGCAGTTGCAGGTACTGATAAAGCATCAAAACCTACCATGCTAATTTTTAATACTTCGCCAACTTTAGCATTGATACTAAAATTACCTTCAAAATCGGTATCAGTTGAAGTTTTAGAATCAGCCGCGACTATCATGGCTCCTGGAATACCAATTCCACTTTTATCCAGTACTTTTCCCTTAATTACTTGTCCAGACATATATGCCGGAAGTAAAATGAGTGCTAAAAAGCTAAAAATAATATTTCTCATATATTAATGATTTGTTAAAGTTAGTGGAGCCAAAGTAAATAATTACAACGTTATAGTTACTAAAACAGAAATACTACATGAATACATCAAAACAATAAAATAAGATTCTAAATCTCGGTATAACTGCTAAAAATAACGGTTACGAGATACCGCACTACATCTATATGATGTAGTAATGATGTAGTGTTATTTCATAATAAATATGCTTAAATTATAAATTATCTATAAAAAAATAAAGCTATTTATATTGATAATAAAAATTTAGATAAATTCTCATCTTGAACAAGGTTTAGTTTCTTTCTTAATCGATAACGATGTAGTTCTACCCCTCTAAATGATATATTCATCATGGGAGCAATTTCTTTGGAGGAAAGATTCATTTTTAAGTAAATGCAAAGTTTAATATCTTTCGAAGTAAGATTGGGAAATTTTTTGAATAAGGTAATTATAAATTCATTATGAATTTGATTCAAATTTGTTTCAAACGTTTCCCATTCATGTTTGTTAACGGCATTGATTTTTATAGCTTTTTTAATTTCACTTTTCAATTTATTAAAATCCATATCGGAATCCAGAATACTTTGTATGTTTTCAATCATTTCACTTTGTTTCGCAATCGAAAGTGATTTGCCTGCAACCTCAGAAGATTTGGTTTGCAGTTCCAGTTCTAAAATGTGTTTTTCATACTCCTGAATATTCAATTCATTTTCGGCTTTCAATTCCATCTCGAGAATCTTCTTTTGATGTTTTAATTCTTCATCACGCAATTCCAGTTTCTGAATGTATCGCATTTTATTCCATTTGTAATACAAATAGAGTATTCCTCCAATCACAACTAGATAAAATAAAATCATCCAAAAAGATAAATACCATGGTTTAGCCACAATAAATTGGAAGTTGGAAATTTTATCATACGTAAGGCCGTCATGAAGGTAAACGGTAATCTCATTGGAACCACTATTTAAATTGTTCAAAACAATCAAACCTTCATTTACAGGAATAAATTCTTTGGTCCCATTTAATTTATAAAACAAATTAGGTCTTGTTGCGCCAAAAACACCTGATATTACATGTATGCGAAGCTCAGAATTGTACGGAATCTTTGAGTTCTTTTGAACCAAATTATTATTAACAAAAGCTTCTATACTTATGTTTGATGCTTTCTTGTTCGTATATTTTAATTGTAACGAAATAAAGCCATCATCTAGGTTTAACAGATAATTATCTTTGTTTTTGAAAACTTTTACATTGTCGTTAATGATTTTCCCTTTGTAATATTTCTCTTGAATAATATTGCGAATAAATTTATTATCATGTGCATAAATATTGTATAAAAGTCCTTCTTGAAGTATCAGAAAATGGTTTTCATCAATGGAAACTATGTTTGATACGTTTTTAAAATTAGTATTGAACAATTCATTTGCTTCCAATTGATTAGTAATTGAATTATAAGTGTACCAGGATTTATTAATTAAAAAAAGGATTTCATTTCTGAACTCAAATATTTTGACTCCAAAATCATTACTTATTTTACTGTGTTGGGTAACATTTTTGATATCGGTTGTTTCGTATGCATCATTATACAGAATTCGATACAAGCCTCTATTATTATCAGCAGCCCATATTTCATTTTTTCTGTTTTGCGCAACGTATTTAATCGGTTTCAATATTCCTTTTATAACTATCTTTTGATTCAAATCATTAGCATCATTGTAAATAATTACGCCGCTATATGTTGCTTGCAAATACGAATTATTAATATTGCTTTTGGCTAAATTCCAACCTCCGTTTATAGTACTTAATTTAGAGAATAATCCGTTTTCGTAAACAAAAGTACCTTCGTTATGGCCTATTAGGTATTTGTTATTTACTTTACTGATATCCCAGGCTTGTCCTTGCGTATTAGGAATCAACGAAAGTTCCTTGTCTTCGTATTTAAAAACACCATGATTCGAAGCCATTAAATAACCTTTTGAAGTACTCGCAATAGAATAAACGGAACCTAAAATACCTGAATTATCATAAAAAATAGAAATTGGAGAATTTACTTCGATATGAGCAATTCCGTTATCTAAACCCAACCACAAATCATTTTCTTTGTCCAATTCAATACTCAAAATTGAATTATTCATTAAAACATTATTGCGATTGATGTTTTTGTAAGCACCAGAATTCAAATCAAAAATATAAACTCCTTTATTTGCAGTTCCTATTATTAATTTATTGCTTTTAATGAATTTAGCAACATTGATATTAGCCGCTTTCAAAATATCATTTAATGAACTTTTCCAAGCACTTAATACTCCGTTTTCTTCCACATAAACTCCATTTTTTTTAGTGAAAAAATACGTTTTATTTTGGTGTTTTTGAATAGCGTGGATGACGTTATTCTCTAAAATAGACCATCCCTCTATCTTTTCAAATTTGGAATTATTCATTTTATAAATTCCTTTTTCTACCGAAGCCACTAATAAATCATTGCCAACGGGAAAACAATAGGAAACCAAAAAATCAAATTTACTTTTCTTAATTATCTTTCCATCATACTGAAAAAGACCGTTAAAAGACTGGAAATAAATTTTACCTTTAAATTTAAATATCTTCCAAACCTCCTCATTATCACTTTCATCAAAAACCTTAGTGGTATCAGAAATAGAAACATAAATCATCTTCCCATTTTTTCGATACCAGTAGCCAAATTCCTTATAGGAACCGGAATAAATCCTGTCGCCATCCACCATTATAGAACGAATTATGGTTTTGTTAGGCAGCGAATATTTTTCCCATTTTACACCATCGTACCGCAATAAATAATAATTATTGGCAAAATACATCGCATTATCATTGCCCTGCGCTACATTCCATATTTGATTATCTCCTTGATAATCAGATTTATTGTAATTTTCCACAAAAGGAAGTAACTCCTGCGAATACAATTGAAATGAGATAAGATAGAGTAGGAATATGGCTGTAATTCTTGCTTTCAAAATGTGGTGTTTAGTATCCAAATATAATTAGATTTATTAAATAAAATCTATAAAAAAAGCCTCTGAATTCAGAAGCTCCTTCGGGTTTTTTATTTTCTTAGTTTATCAGTAATTCAAAGACTTGATTGGCAATTTCAATCTCTTCATTAGTGGGAATAACTACTATTTTAGTTTTGGATTCCAAAGTATTGATTTCCCGAATTTCTTTCGAACGCATATCATTTTTAGAATCATCAAGTTCAATTCCAAAATACTCCATATCAGTACAAACTAATTTTCGCATGTAAGAAGAATTTTCTCCAATTCCAGCTGTAAAAATAATCGCATCCAAACCATTTAAAGCAGCTGTATAAGAACCTATATATTTCTTGATTCGGTACGCATTCATTGCCAATGCCATTTGACAATCTTTATTTCCTTGTCCGGCTTGAGATTCAATATCTCTTAAATCACTAAAACCGGTAAGTCCAAGCATTCCGCTTTGTTTTTGCAACATCGTGTTGACATCGGCAAGGGAATAACCCAATGAATTGACCATATAAAATATAACTGATTGATCGACATCTCCACTACGAGTTCCCATAATCAAACCATTCATTGGTCCAAAACCGAGTGTAGTATCGATACTTTTCCCATCTTTTATAGCCGCCATACTGCATCCATTACCTAAATGTATAGTGATAATTTTAGAGCTGTTTTGTAAAAACTTGATCGCTTTTTCAGAAACATATTTGTGGCTTGTACCGTGAAAACCGTAAACTCGAATTTTATTTTCGGTCAAAAGATAATTAGGCAAGGCATATTTATAAGCCACAACTGGAATTGTTTGGTGAAATGCCGTGTCAAAAACAGCTACTTGTTTAGCAGTGCCAAAGATTTCTTCCGCTACAATTATTCCTTCAAAATTAGCAGGATTGTGCAATGGTGCCAATTCAAAAAGTTGTTTTATTTTATCTTTTACCTTTTTGTTGATGATGGTGGTATCTGAAAAACCAGCACCTCCGTGAACAACACGATGACCAACAGCATCAATTTCGAGCGTGCTTTTAATCACACCTACTCTTTCATCCATCAATAAACGAGCGATTTTTTCTAACCCTATTTTATGATTGGGAATTGGCATCGATTCCTCAATTTTATTTTTTTGAGTTTCATAGCTCAAATTTGAAGTCTCTAATCCTATTCTGTCAATCATCCCAGAGCAAATAACTTCGCAAGAAGGCATGTCAATTAACTGGTATTTTATAGAAGAACTTCCTGAGTTTATTATTACTATTTTCATTTAAGTTTCATTAAAAGATTAAACAATTGAAGTATTAAAAGATTAATTTTAAAATCATTAAATATTTCAATCTTTAAATTAAAAAGCTATAATCCTTGTGCTTGAATCGCCGTAATCACGACTGTATTTATAATATCATCTACGGTACAACCGCGGCTTAAATCATTAACCGGCTTGTTCAATCCCTGTAACATCGGACCAATTGCTAATGCACCCGTTTCTCTTTGAACCGCTTTATAGGTATTATTTCCTGTATTTAAATCTGGAAAAATCAAAACGCTGGCTTGTCCTGCCACTTCTGAATTTGGCATTTTACTTTTACCAACGGCCATATCAACGGCAGCATCGTATTGAATAGGACCTTCGATTTTTAAATCTGGGCGTTTTTTTCTCACTATTTCAGTTGCAGTTCGCACTTTATCCACTTCATCTCCTTTTCCGGAAGAACCCGAAGAATACGAAAGCATAGCGATTTTTGGTTCAATACCAAAAGCTAAACTGGAATCCGCAGATGAAATGGCAATTTCTGCCAGTTGTTCCGCGGTAGGATTTGGATTAATGGCACAATCTCCAAAAACTGAAACTCTGTCCTCTAAACACATGAAAAATATTGAGGAAACCACTGATGAATTGGGTTTTGTTTTAATGAATTGCAACGCCGGTAAAATAGTATGTTGCGTAGTATGTGCAGCGCCAGAAACCATTCCGTCAGCATCTCCTTTGTAAACCATCATCGTTCCAAAATACGAAACATCTTCCATCAAATCTTTCGCCATTCCTAACGTAACATTTTTCGCTTTTCGCAACTCATAATACGTGTTTACGTAGTCGTCATAATGCTCGGATTCAATCGGATTAATGATTTGCACTTTGGAAAAATCAAAAAACAATCCTAATTCCGCAACCTTACTTTCTATTTGTTTCTTGTTGCCAATAATCGAAATATCCACTACATCCATTTCTAATAAACGGGAAGCTGCCATAATAATTCTATCGTCATTCCCTTCCGGCAGGACAATGTGTTTCCTGTGTTGTCTGGCTCTTTTAACCAAATTATACTGAAACATTTTTGGCGTCATTCCATCAGCCTCAAAAGTAATGAGCTTTTCAGCCAAGTTATCTAAGTCGACATATTTTTCGAAAGTAGTAATCGAAATTTCAATCTTCTGCTTGTTATTTGCATAAATTTTAGATTTAATGGATCCTATTTTATTGGTGATGAAATACGTCCCTTCTTCCACGGCAATAATTGGAACAATAGTCGAAAGTCCTTCAATCAATTTCAAAATACTAATCTCCGGCAAGATATTCCCTGTCAAAACAATTCCGGAAATAGTTGGATAATTCACGGATTCATTAGCTTGTAAAGCTCCTAAAATAATATCGGCTCTGTCTCCAGGAGTAATCACCAGGCTATTCTCTTTCAGATGCAACAAATAATTACACAATTGCATGGCGCCAACACTGAAATTTCCGGTTTGGTTGTTCAAGTGTGCCGAGCCAAATAAAACTTTAGCATCCAACTCCTTTACTATTTCCTGTACCGTCGGATTATTCAAATTATGGATTAAAGGAATCGTATTCACCATCACGCTATGAGGCAAACTTTTGCGTAAACCAGTAGTTACTATGTCTATATTTTCATGTTGTACTTTGTTAGATATTACGGCTAATACCTCCACGTCCTTCACTTTAAATGAATCGTAAGCAAGATACAAACTGTCCAATAATTCTTCCAGTGTTTTGCCTACTCCAGAACCAACAATAATCGTTGGGATTCCCAGATTTTTAGCAATAAGAACATTCATGTCTAATTCAATCACCGTTCCTTCCCCACTGAAACCAGTTCCTTCCACCAAAACAAAATCAAAACGCTCTTCTAATTTCTTATATTTTTCAATAATCAAATCGAGAACCTCTCCTATTTTTCCTTTGTTCTTCTTTTTGATTAATTTACTTTTTGTAATTGCGTAAGCGTCTTCAAATTGAATATCTAAACCAAAGTGACCTATCACAGTTTCAATGTGGTTATCAAATCCGCCTTCTTCAAAATCTTCAACAATGGGTCTAAAATAACCTACTTTGGCCATTTTGCCAATAAGCATACTCATCAATCCCAACGTAATAATCGACTTTCCACTATTTTGCTCGCTTGTTGCAATGTATATGGCCTTGTTCATCTATATATTTTTAAATTTAATTTCAAATCAATTGAATGTATTGCTTTTTGAGTTCTAAAACCAACGGCGTTTTTTAAAATAAATAATCATTCCAATCACTATTAAAAACATGGCACCAACAACGGTGTGATAGCCATAATGACGCTTGAGTTCCGGCATATATTCAAAATTCATTCCGTAAATCCCAACAATAAAAGTAAGCGGAATAAATATCGCCGATACGATGGTCAACGTTTTCATAATTTCATTCATCTTATGCGTTTGTGCCGAAAAAAAGAAATTTGAAGCACTTTCTAAAGACCCCATATCAGAATCAATTTGTTCCAAAAGTTCTAAACTTTTTTGATGCAATCGCGAAAAGAAACTAAAACTATCTGCTTCCATCGCATTAAATATCGTGTCGTCTTTTATGCTTTTAATGTCGTACAAAGAATCTCGTAATGGAATAATGGAACGTTTTAAGAAGTTTAAATTATCGCGGTGTTTCTCTATTTTTTCTAAAATTACGGGATCTACACTTTGCTTCGTAAGATTGATCAATTCCTCTACTTTATCTTCTTCGTTTTCTAAAGTGATGAAGAAATTTTCCATAATTGCATCTAAAAGGATGTACAGCAAATAATCCGCTTTCTTAGTTCTTACAATCCCTGAATGGGTTCGAATGCGTTCTCGAATATGGGTAAAAAAATCACTCCTTTTTTCCTGAAAAGAAATTAAGACGCCGTCTTTCAATAAAAAACTAATTTGTTCTACACTAATATTATCTGAATTTTCCCCTGGCAACAGTGATTTTATATTGAAAAACAAAAAGTCATGAGATTCTTCCAGTTTAGTTCTTCGGGTGGTATTCAAAATATCAGCCAACATAAAATTATCGATTTTAAAATAATCACCAATAGATTTTAACCAATCAACATTATTCAAGCCGTGTATGTTAATCCAATTTGTTTTCTGTTTATCAATATATTTGTCTAAATCTGAAACCTTAAAATCCTCATATTCCGTTAGATTCAAATCATCGTAAACAAACAACTGCAGTTCTGAATCTTTGCTTTTATGAATCCCTGTATATTCTAAATTATAGGGTTGCATTTTCCTCCCTTTCTTGTACTTGATTTTTCTCATCCCAACTGATTTATGAAGTAATATTACGAAAAACTTTTACAAGTAAATCGTTTTTAGGCACTTTTGACAT
The DNA here is from genome assembly GCF_003314435.2 of Flavobacterium petrolei. GTDB lineage: Bacteria > Bacteroidota > Bacteroidia > Flavobacteriales > Flavobacteriaceae > Flavobacterium > Flavobacterium petrolei. The sequence continues at coordinate 598,824 of NZ_QNVY02000002.1, forward strand.
TCCATGAAATTAAAAAATATTACTTTATTTACTCCTTAAAAAAAGCAAAGGTAACACGAAATAGTAATTCCTTTCATGACAAAAATCATATTGCCCCAATGAGAAATAAATACTCAACGATTGTTAATTATTGTTAATTATTGTTAATTATTTAAAATTCTATTTCTGGATAATACAATTTTAAAAATATATCAATAGATTTGAAAATTAATGGCAAATAAATAGAAGATTCTCCTATTTATTTACTAAAAACTAATTATTAACCAATATATGTTGCACTACATGTTTAAAAAAAAACTAACTCTATTTATTGTTTTTCTGTTAATTTTTTCGGCTCCGGAGACATTTGCTCAAAGTAGAAAGAAAAGAAAAGCAGAGAAAAATGCTATTGCCAAAGTAGATACCAAGGCAAATGATGCTAAGAAAGAACCCAAACCGTACAAAAAAGTAATTGATTCAAGTGCAGTTACGCAAAGAGGATTAATCGACGTCCATAAAATAGACAACAAATACCTTTTTGAAATTCCGGATTCTATTTTAGGAAGTGAAATGATGACCATTACCCGATATTCTAAAACTCCGGCCGGAGGAGGAATTTTTGGTGGAGAGGAAATCAACAGACAAGTGGTTCGTTGGGAAAAAGGGTTGAATAACAATATCTTATTGAGATCTATTACCTACGTTATTATGTCTCCGGATGAAGACAAACCAATGGCTCAAGCAGTCAAAAATTCAACTTCAGATCCAATTATTGGAAATTATGATGTTCTGGCGTACAAAAAAGATGATGCTGGAAAAATCACAGGTTATGTACTAGATTTATCCACTACTTTCGATGCTGATGTTCAAACTTTTTCATTGGATCCAATTAAAAAGCAACTGTTAAACATTCAGACATTTCAAAAAGACAGATCATTTATCTCAAAAGTAAGTAGTTTTCCAATAAACACCGAAATTAGAAGTGTAAAAACCTTTACGACAACGCCACCAAAAATCAATACTTCACCTACTCCAAAAATTGGAGTTGATTTGCCTTCGGCTTTAGATGCAGGTGTGATTACAGTAGAAATGAATACTTCTATGATTTTATTGCCAAAAAATCCGATGCGCAAAAGAGAATTTGATGCTCGTGTAGGTTATTTTGCAAACCAATATGATGTATTCGAGGAAGAATCTCAAAAATCTGATACCAAAGTATTTGCGGTAAGATGGCGCTTAGAACCGAAATCTGCTGAAGATGCCCAAAAACAAAAAAAGGGTGAATTGATTGAGCCTTTGAAACCAATTGTATACTACATTGACCCCGCCACTCCGGAAAAATGGAAAAAATTCATCAAACAAGGAATTGACGATTGGCAAATCGCATTTGAAGCAGCAGGTTGGAAAAATGCCATTCGTGGTGAATATTGGCCGGAAAATGATCCAACAATGAGTTTGGAAGATGCGCGTTTTTCTGTTTTAAGATATTTTGCTGCCGAAATTCTAAATGCTTATGGTCCTAATGTTCACGATCCAAGAAGCGGTGAAATTTTAGAAAGCCACATTGGTTGGTACCATAATATCATGAGTCTTTTAAGAAACTGGTATTTGATTCAAACGGCAGCGGTTGATCCAGCGGCAAGATCGAAAAAGTTTGATGACAAATTAATGGGAGAATTAATTCGTTTTGTTGCTTCACATGAAGTTGGACACACGTTAGGATTACGTCACAATATGGGTGCGAGTTCTGCAACTCCGGTTGAGAAATTGAGAGATAAAGACTACCAAGAGAAAAATGGACATACTTCATCTATTATGGATTATGCGCGTTTCAACTATGTTGCACAACCAGAAGATGGTGTTACGGCTTTGTTTCCAAGAATTGGAGATTATGATAAATGGGCTATCAAATGGGGATATTCTTATTTTGAAGACACTAAAAATGAAGCACAGGAAAAAGCATTATTGAATGAAATGACTAAGGAAGCATATAAAAACAATCGTTTGTGGTTTGGTACGGAATCCAGTCCTTATGATCCAAGATATCAAACGGAAGATATTGGTGATAATGCGATGAGAGCTTCTGAATACGGAATTAAAAACCTGAAAAGAATACTTCCTAATTTATTAGAATGGACTAAAGAAGATGGTCAAAGTTATACTGAATTAGACGAGCTTTACAGCGCGCTTACAGGACAATTCCGAAGATACATGGGACACGTAACTAAAAACGTGGGTGGAATTTATGATTCTCCAAAAACCTATGATATGGCTGGGAATCAATTTGAAGTAGTTCCAAAAAGTATTCAAAAAGACGCTGTGGCATTCTTGAATACTCAATTATTCAACACCCCAAAATGGTTATTGGATCAAAATGTCCTTTCGAAAATCAACCCAGAAAACGGTGTTGAAGCAATCAAAGGAATGCAAGATGCAACATTAACTAGCTTATTAGCCGGTGACAGAATGGTTCGCCTTTTAGAAACCTCAACTGCTAGTAAAGACAATTATTCTGTGGACGAATTAATCAGTGATTTGAATAAAGGAATTTTCTCTGAATTGAAAAGCAATAGTTCTATTGATATGTATCGCAGAAACATTCAAAAATTGTATGTAGACAAGATGATTGGTATGTTAAAACCTGGTAATGCAGAAGTAAGATCGGTTCCGGTTGGTGTAACGTACGGTTTCAATACCAGAAGAGTAAATTTAGCACAAACGGATTTACCTTCTATTGCCAGAGGCCAATTGAATTCTCTTAAAAATGATTTAAAAATGTCTTCCGCTAGAATGTCAGACCGAATGAGTAAATACCATGTACTCGATTTGATTTCTAGAATTGGTGAAGCTTTAGATCCTAAATAATAAATTAAAAAGGGAAAATGTTCAAACAACATTTTCCCTTTTTTTTTGCTTTGTAATGAATGTTATTTCATCGTGGATTATGTGAAATGTACTAATACATTGCATGGTTATTATGACGTTTATAAAACGCACAGTGAAAAATCTCACTTCATAGAGGCGTACGTTATACAAACCTACCTTGAAGAACACACAATGTAGAGATGAAATGCAGTGCGTCTCTGCAAGATAAATAACAATAATAAAATGAAAACATCCAACTTGTTTCAAATAGGTCGGGTGTTCTATTTCATTAAATGACACAAAAAAACCGGTCTATCGCTAGCCCGGTTTTCTAATCAAATATTAAAAAAAATAAAAATGGAATTAATCTTTTTGAGATTTAACAGCAAGAGTGTATATTACTAATCCAAACCCAATTTTATTGATAGCATCAGCGATGTTGTAAACTGCATCAACGCTTCCTTTACCTAAAAGACCTGTATACCATCCATCAGTTCCTAACATGTAACCTAATGGATAGATTGCCCATCCTACAAGTACGAACCAACATAAAATTTTGTGTGCTTTTTGAATTTCTCCACCAGCTGCAGCAGCTAATTTCGCGGCTTCACCTAACCAAATTTCATACACAATTGCAAAGTAAGCTACTCCGGAAATGAATCCCCATAAAGCTGCATTTTCTGGTGCGATAACTTCACCAATGTAACCTGTTACTAACATGATTACTGAATAAATAATCATTTTCCATAATAAAGACTGTTTTGCTCCAGCTACCTTTAGTATTAGGTAAAATTCTAAACACATTAACGGCACTGTTAGCACCCAGTCAACGTAACGAAAGAAAGTTGGTGACTCCCCAAATGAAGCCCAATAATCTCTCATGTAGAAATAATGCACCGCAGCGATAAAGGTTATCAAACCAGAAACCAACACTGACGTACGCCACTTTTTATCAAACTGGCTTAAGGATAAAAAGAAAAATGCTGAAGCGGCCATCATAGCCATACAGCCTACAAAAAAAGTAAACCCTACGTAATCAGTCGGCAACATTTTCCCAACTAGTCCTGAAATAAACATAAAATTTGTCATAAATAATTATTTTAATGATTTTGTTGAGTCAAATCTACAAAATGTTAAACAAACAAAAGTGTTTTTTGTTTAATATTTTTTAACTAATTTTAAACATTAATTAAATTTCATGAAAAATTATTCAAATATTGCAATTGTAGCAAGCTTTTTCGGGTTATGGATGGATTCTTTTCTTTCGACTGAACTTCAGATAGTATCAGGTTTCTTCTTGATTTTTACTTTTGGGATTTTGCATGGCGCAAATGATCTACTTTTAATAAAAAATATAAATTCTGTAAAACAGTCCAATTCAGGACTCAAAATACTAGGGTATTATGTAGTGGTGGTTCTAACAGGCATACTATTGTTTTATACAATTCCGCAAATTGCATTGTTACTGTTCATTATTGTAAGTGCCTATCATTTTGGAGAACAACAATGGCAAAATCTACAACGTGACTTTCCCAAATGGCTGATAATAATATTCCAATTTATATATGGATTAGTTATTCTTCTTTTACTGTTTAATTTTCACTTAATTGAAGTGCAAAATATCATTTTAAACATTGCAAATATCAGCATTTCTGACAGTTACTTTACCATTATACTGCAGGTTTCAGGAATTATTTTTATTAGCTTAAGCGCATATTTGTATTGGAAATCAGAAAATATCAGAAAAAAACTAATTTTAGAATTCTTTTATTTGCTTCTATTTGCAATCCTCTTTAAGTCTTCCAGTCTGATTTGGGGATTTGCCATTTATTTTGTTTTATGGCACAGCATTCCTTCAATAATTGACCAAATTAAATTTTTGAATGGTTCCTTTTCAATAAAATATTTTTTTGCTTATTGTAAAGCGGCAGGGATTTATTGGTTACTATCTATAGTAGGAATTACACTGATCTACTATATATGTAAAGAGGAACAATTGTTTAATGCTTTGTTTTTCTCCTTTTTGGCCGCCATAACCTTTCCACATGCGGCAGTAATAACAGAAATGTTCCGTGGTAACGAAAAGCAAATCAAAAATAAAGAAGCATAAAAAAAACCGTTCACCGTTGGTAAACGATTTTCTAAATTAACAATAAAGACGGGCAACAGTCCGTCTCTACAGGGAATTATTATTTTACATCTTCGAATTCAACGTCTTCAACATTGTCTCCTTGAGTAGCATCCCCTTGAGGTTGAGCATCCCCTAGTTCTCCTTGAGCATACATTGCTTCGGTTGCTTTTTTCCAAGCAGCGTTGATGTTGTCAAGAGCCGTTAAAATTGCAGGAATGTCTTGAGATTGGTGCGCCATTCTCAATTCAGTCAATGCATATGCTACAGCAACTTTGTTTTCATCAGTTAATTTAGAACCTACTTCTTTCAATTGAGTTTCAGTTTGGAAAATCATTCCGTCTGCTTCGTTCCATTTTTCTGTTCTTTCTCTTAAAAATTTGTCAGAATCAGCATTAGCTTCTGCCTCTTTTTTCATTCTTTCGATTTCTTCAGCTGCTAAACCCGACTCATTGCTGAAACGAATCAGGCTAAATTTTAAAACTAAACTTATTATTTTTTCTTAGCTGGTCCAGCAGAAGCGAATACAAACTTCTTATCCGCAGGAACGTAAATCATTTTATTTTCCTTTCCTTTATTTTTCAATACCACATCTCCTGCTTTATTTACAATACATTCAAAACCTTCATTTCGAATTCGGTCTATTGTTTCAGAAACCGTTTGCTTATCATCCAAAAAATGTATTTCAGTTATTTTTGTAGTTGTTTGTTCATTCGTCAGCACTTTTGTTTTAGAAACTATGTCACAAATTACAGAAACGGTAGTCACTGCAGCCTCTGTTTTTAATTTGCTTTGCGCCGTCTTTTTTTCCTGCCACGTTATTTTATGCAAAGGAGTTCCTTTGGTCGTAAAGGGTTCAATTTTACATTCTAATGGCAACTTATCTACCTCAAAACTTTTCAATAAAATCGTGTCTTTTTTGGCTCCTTTATTCGTGATAAACAAATAAAATTTATTCTTAATCATTTCCGCAGAAACATTCTCTGATTTTGCAAGAATGGATGAAGCTGTTGATTTTTTGGATTTATTGGTCTGACTGAAAAGAGCCGTACAACAAAATGCCATAACAAGAAGTAAAATTGTTTTTTTCATAATTGATTTGGATTTCAAAGAGATTGAAAAGTACAATAATATTTGATACAAAATAGGCGCATCCCTATTTAAACAAAAATAAATTCCACAAAAAAAACCGTTCACCAATGGCGAACGGTTTTCTAAATCAATCGTAAAAATGCACCGCAGTGCATCTCTACGGATAATTATTTTACTTCTTCGAATTCAACGTCTTCAACATTGTCTCCTTGAGCAGCATCCCCTTGAGGTTGTGCTTCACCTTGACCTTGTTCTCCTTGAGCGTACATTGCTTCAGTAGCAGTTTTCCAAGCAGCATTGATGTTGTCAAGAGCCGTTTGAATTGCAGGAACATCTTGAGATTGGTGAGCCATTCTCAATTCAGTTAATGCATATTCTACAGCAACTTTATGATCATCAGCTAATTTAGCTCCAAGTTCTTTCAATTGAGTTTCAGTTTGGAAAATCATTGAGTCAGCCTCATTAATTTTCTCCGCTTTAGCTCTTAAAACTTTGTCAGACTCAGCATTAGCTTCAGCATCTTGTTTCATTCTTTCGATTTCTTCAGAAGTTAATCCAGAAGAAGCTTCGATACGGATATCGTGAGATTTTCCAGTTCCTTTGTCAGTTGCAGAAACTTTGATGATACCATTAGCATCAATATCAAAAGTTACTTCAATTTGAGGAACTCCTCTTGGTGCTGGTGGAATACCATCTAAGTTGAAACGACCAATAGTTTTGTTATCAGCAGCCATTGCTCTAGCTCCTTGAAGAACGTGTAGTTCAACAGTTGGTTGAGAATCAGCAGCAGTTGAGAAAACTTGAGATTTTTTAGTTGGAATAGTTGTGTTAGACTCAATTAATGTAGTCATAACTCCACCCATAGTTTCGATACCTAAAGATAAAGGTGTAACGTCTAATAACAATACATCTTTTACATCTCCAGAAAGAACTCCACCTTGAATAGCTGCTCCAATTGCAACAACCTCATCAGGGTTAACTCCTTTAGACGCTTTTTTACCAAAGAATTTTTCAACCTCTTCAGCAATTCTTGGCATACGAGTAGAACCTCCCACAAGGATAACTTCGTCAATATCAGAAACAGATAAACCTGCATCTTTCAAGGCTCTAGCAACTGGTGCCATAGAACGTTTAACTAAAGAATCAGTTAATTTTTCAAATTGAGCTCTAGATAATTTTTTCACTAAGTGTTTTGGTCCTGAAGCTGTAGCCGTAACGTATGGCAAGTTGATTTCAGTTTCTGCAGAAGAAGACAATTCAATTTTTGCTTTCTCAGCAGCTTCTTTCAAACGTTGCAATGACATTGGATCAAGACGTAAGTCAATACCTTCTTCAGCTAAGAAATCAGCAGCTAACCAGTCAATAATTTCGTGGTCAAAATCATCTCCACCTAAGTGAGTATCACCGTTTGTAGACAATACTTCGAAAACTCCGTCTCCTAATTCAAGAACAGAAATATCAAATGTACCTCCACCTAAATCGTAAACAGCAATTTTTTGATCAGTTCCTTTTTTATCCAATCCGTAAGCTAGTGCAGCAGCAGTAGGCTCATTGATGATACGCATAACTTTAAGACCTGCAATTTCACCAGCTTCTTTAGTCGCTTGACGTTGTGCATCATTAAAGTAAGCAGGAACTGTAATAACTGCTTCAGTAACTGTTTGACCTAAATAGTCTTCAGCAGTTTTTTTCATTTTTTGAAGTGTCATTGCTGACAATTCTTGAGCAGAGTATAAACGACCATCAATATCCACACGTGGTGTATTGTTGTCCCCTTTTACAATTTTGTATGAAACTCTTTTTGCTTCAGCCGAAACTTCACCAAAACCTTGTCCCATAAAACGTTTGATAGAAGCAATAGTCTTAGTTGGATTAGTTACCGCTTGTCTTTTCGCAGGATCTCCTACTTTAATTTCGCCACCTTCAACAAAAGCGATGATAGATGGTGTTGTTCTTTTTCCTTCTGCATTAGGAATAACAACTGCTTCATTACCTTCCATTACAGAAACACAAGAGTTGGTCGTACCTAAATCAATTCCGATTATTTTACCCATTTTTAATATATTTAATTTTATTGTATACTTGTTTTAATGACTCGAAGTCGATAAGTCAATCTTTGTGCCAATACAAAACCCACTAATAAAATGTCAGTTTATATTAAAATTGGCGGAAAAAAATCTGACAAGATGACATTTTAGGTCCACTGTCATTGTTCTATGAATTGTCATTCTTACTATGACACTAAGCACATCCGAAGCTTGTATTTATTTTAGGAGCTGTTTCCCGCTATTCGCTAAATCTTTTCTTTTTTTAAAAAAAAAGATGCCGCTGCTATCGGGGCTAGGGCATTTAGGATTAAATCACATTTTTGGAATTACTAATTTTATTAGTACTTTCAAAAAAATCCAATTTAATAAATTCCCGAGATTTAAAAAGTAAACATAAAGGGTCAAAATCAGTACCGGTAAATCTAAATAGGAAAAATAAAAGCTAATACATAAAATCTGTAAGAATCTCTTTGAGTAAAGGAGAAACATTATTTCAGTGAATTGAACTTTTGTAATAATCCTCTCAAATCATTCTCAAAAAAGAAAAAATCACCTACATTTACTACAAAAAAATAGTACTGCTCGTTATTAGTCAAGTTATAAAACTGGCTCAAAATTTCAGCCTAAAATGAGCAACTATTTTAACCCTTAAATAAATTATATGTCTGAAAGAATAGCAGGGAATTCAGGTGGAAAAGGTGGAACATCTGGAGGAAAAGGTGGAACAAGAGGCGGGAAAAGCAATGTAGCAGGAGGCAGAGTAGGAGGAAAAACTGAAGACAGTTTAAAAGAAAAAACAAGAGGATTTGTAGAAGAAACAATAAAAAAACCAATTGCCCACTGTGTTAGATCAAGAGAAAAAGAAAATGATTGGACCATTATACATGCAATAGTTAATGGCATTGTAAAACATGATTTCCCCGAAGAAATAGATTTACGAACAGGTAATAATTGGTGGGAAATAGGTGATCAAAATCATACAGGTTCTTGCACTGCATGGGCTGCTACAGATTCATTATTGAGATGGCATTTAGTAAGAGCTAAGAAAATAAACGAAACAGAAAGGCTTTCTGTACAATTTACTTGGATGGCTGCAAAAGAGACTGATAATTTTGTAACCTATCCTGAAACTTTTATTGAAAATTCAGGCACACCGCTTAAAGGTGCTTTAAATGTTTTAAAGAAGTATGGTGCTGTTCTGGAAAAACACCTTCCATTTGGTGGAAGAATAACTGATCCACAAATGGATGCTGAAACTTTCTATTCGATCGCTTCACTATTTTCTATTAATAGTTATTACAGCATTATCAAGGAATACGATGTCAATTTAGATCATCTTAGAATGTGGTTAGCAAGTATTGGCCCAATAATAGCAATGACTGATACCGACTGGAACTTTAGAAACTACGATAATGGCGGAAAACTGGATTTTTATGATTTAACAACAGTTGTTCCAGATACAGGACACGCAATTGCCATTGTAGGTTATACTAAAAATCATTTTATCATTCGCAACAGTTGGGGTACTGATTGGGGAGATAATGGTTATGCTTATGCATCTAACGATTATGTTGCGGCAGCATTTTGCGAAGGATACGGTATCTGGGTTTAAATATATAAAGTTCTATCTCCAATATTTTTTTTAGTTTATACATGGGTTTCTAATATCTGGATTTATATCGAATTTATAGTTATTTTGACGAACAAAAGAAAAAGAGCAAACCCGATAGCGCGTATTTGCAAGCCGTGCGACAGTTTGCTAGAAAACTAAAAGTCCAAGAATCTATTAAACAATAACCTAACCAAAAAATAATGAAAAAATATCTTTTTATCTTATCAATCTTACTGTTTTCCAATCATATAATTTCTCAAGAAATCACTCAAGAAAACATAATTGGAAAATGGAAAGTGATTAAAGTTTTGAAAAAGATTGAGAATCCTAACCTAAAAGATATTGTTAAAAGTTTTAATACCGCAATATTTGAATTTAAGGAGAATTCAGATTTTAAACTAACAACAGCTGACAATTCAAAGTTATTTTCAATGTTCACAAATATGACCAATAATTCTAAATGGAAATTAAACAAAAATAATTATGTTATTAGTATTGGTAATCAATCTGATGGATACAATATTTTAAAAATAATTGTAGCTGAAGTAAATGGTAAAATAATTTTCCATTTAAGCGAAACAGAACTTGATTTAGAAGTACAAAAAGTTTAAAAAAGTTAGTACAAAAGCTATTACAATGAATTTGGGCATTAGGCTTAATGGAAAAATAGTATTTTATCTGCCATGTTTCGGCAAATCCAGATTGCACAAATTTGCTATCCGTGCCCGCTAACACAAAGGTCAATAATCAGAATACACATTAAAAATGGAAGATTCACGTATACTTGCCAGCAGCCTTACTTTTTTGGAAACCTTGGCAACAAATAACAATCGAGAATGGTTTGCTGAAAATAAGGAGACTTATATTTCGGCACAAAGTAATATTATTGCCTTTATTGACCAACTCATACTCCTAATGAATACTCATGATGCCATTGAAAATGAATCTGGAAAAAAAAGCCTATATCGTATTTATAATGATGTCCGGTTCAGTAAAGATAAATCCCCTTACAAACCTCGATTTGCATTCAGTTTACAACGAGCTACTAAATTAAAAAGAGGAGGCTATTATATGAACATAGAACCCGGTAATAATTATTTGGCTTGTGGTTTTTTCTCCCCTAATCCAGAAGACCTAAAAAGAATACGAAAGGATATTGAGCTGAACTTTAAAGATTGGCGCAAAATTTTAGATTCAAAACCTATCAAAGATAACTTTGTAGAGCTGACAGGCAGCACCGTTCCCACTTTTCCAAAAGGCTTCCCTAAAGACCATGAAGCCATAGATCTAATTCGCCATAAACAATTTATTTTGAGATATAATTTTACAGATCAAGAAGTCATTGATCCAAGATTTGTCCACAATGTAAATGAAATTTTTAAATCGGTACGCCCCTTTTTTGACCATTTGAGTGTTGTACTTACAACTGATTTGAATGGTGAAATTAAAGTTTAAAATAGCAAGTTGCAAACAAAATCAAAGTCAGAGCGGTCCAACTTATTTTTGCATATCGCGTATATTTGCAAGCTGTAGCCACAAACTAAATAAAAAATAAAATTAAAAAATATGTTTACCCTAGCACAAATCAAACAAGCGTATGATAAAGTACATACAGAAATTGATTTTAAAAATTACATACAGGAATTAATTGAATTAGGTATAAAAGGATATGACACTCATGTTACAGACGGTCGTGTCATTTATTATGGAGATACTAATCATGAAGTAAGCACCGATGCAAAATACGATCAATTATTGATCGCTGGCACTGCAAATAAGGAACGCTTCATTGAATATCTGGTTACTCATGAAAGCGGTCAAACCGACTATTATACTTTTTGCCAACAAGCTGCGCAATGTGGTATTGCCAAGTCGCGTATTGATATCATCGAGATGACCTGCACTTATCTTACCTCTGCAGAGGATCCCATTGTGATAGAAAAAATTCCGGTTTAATTTTTTGAGTTGTCTAATTTTCAATTACTAGTCATACAACTATAACTGAAATATAGTACTACCCCATTCAATTATTAAAATAAATACTACGGCAGCAATCAGTTAAACTTAATCATAAAAAAAACGGGAATAAATCCCGTTTTTTTATGCTAAGTTTTTACTGCCTTTTAAAACTTAAAGTTTAGTCCTGCTGAAAAAGTGGTTCCATTAAACCCAAATTGATTTACTTCCCAAGGATATTTAAAACGACCTCCCAAGTCAGTAACCACATCCCCTTTAGTGTCTATTTTGTCTGGATAAACATTGAATAAATTGTTTACCATCACATTAGCAGATATTGTATTTGTGAATTTATAAGCAATTCCTAAATCCGTAATAACTTTTCCTGCAAAAGTTTGATCTTTTGAGATGTCTGTAGCGTGTTGCCAAGTAACTTCACCAAAATAAGTGTTATTAAAAATAAGACTTGCTTTCTTCAAATCATAATTGGTTCCTAACAATACCTTTGTATTAGGTCTTGCACTTAGAATTCTACCTTGCTCTTTACGGTTGAAAATGTCATATCCGTTAGCCTTCAAAATAGCTGGTGTTGCAATTTGTCCATCAATTTTAGTAGAAGCAATATTTGATGCCAAGCTAAATCCTAATTTACCGTTCCCAATTGCAAGGTTTTTATAATTCAAAACAACATCAACACCTTTAGTTATAGTATTCACTGCGTTGATAAAAAACTTCATGCTTGTTATATCATTAGCAATTAACACTGCTTCGACTGGGTTAGTTGTTGAATTATCACCGTCAAATCCAACTTCTCCTGAAAACAAAACACGGTCTTTCACTTTTATATGGTAGAAATCAACAGAAGCAGAAAAATTAGCACCTGATCTAAAAGTAATCCCTGTTGATGCATTTTGTGATTGCTCAGCATGTAACTTAGGAACTCCTAATCCAATCACTGCTGGATCCACATTGTTAAAAGTCCCTTGATTAGAAACCGTACCTCCTGATACAAGGGTTTGAATATTACTCAAATAAATCTGGTGTAATGCCGGTGCTCTAAATCCTGTACTGAAAGACCCTCTTACAACAATATCACTATTTAATTTGTAACGAGAATTCACTTTCCAAGAAAAATTATCACCAAAATCTGAATAGTTCTCGTATCGTAAAGATCCTCCAATCAAGAAAGCCTCAGAAACATCATAGTCTAATGTAGTATAAACCCCAACGTTGCTGCGGTCTTTTTTCAATGCATTTGCCGGTTGTAACCCAGGAAACGACTGCGCACCTCCACCAACGTATGACTCCTCTTGGCCTGCTCTAGCTTCAAATTGTTCTCTTCTTAATTCTGTTCCAAAACCAAAAGTAACTTTATCAAATGTTCTGCTAAAATCAGCATTACCCACCAACTGACTAAAAGTATATCCACCAGTATTAAATTCAGTAGGACTGTTAGCGCCCAGAGATACATTCAAGGAATTCCCTACTGTGTAATCTACTTTATTAGAACCCGCTGTTAAACTGAAATCTGAATTAAAACCAAACAAAGTTGATTTTATCCCAATAGACCCCAGGTTATCAAATACATCCGTGTTGAAGGTAGGTTGGAATCCATTATAAGTCGTACCTGCATCGTGTAATAAATTGTTAGGGTCTGAAACCCAGTAAGGAGTTCTATACAAAGCAAAACTCGTTCCTTTTCTAACATTTACATCCCCGAAAGCATAAATCGTTGTGAGGTCAGAAAGAGGATATTCAGCATTAACCACCAAAGCTCCCATTTTAGAATCTGGCTGTCCGATAGTCATCCCCAAGTCAGGATTTCTGCTTAACCAATCTCCCCATTGTGCATCATTTGCAGCTACTCCAAACAAATCATCTTTTCCTGGTTTCCCTGCTCTGTTCGTTTTCTTTTGATCCAAATAAGAAAGATTGAAATTCACAAAACCTTTGTCAGCAATTTTAAATCCTGAATTAAGATCAGCTCCAAAATTGAAACCGTCCCCTTGCGAAGTTATTCCTGAAGTAAGACTCACTTCGGTAAAGTTAGTTTGCTTTTTAAGTATAATATTCACTACTCCGGCAATAGCATCAGAACCATACTGAGAAGAGGCTCCATCGCGCAAAACCTCAACTCTTTCGATTGCTGAAAAAGGAATACTTTTCATATCTGTTCCTACCTCTCCTTTACCAGGCGTGTCATTGATATAAACTAAAGCACTTTGATTTTTTCTTTTTCCGTTTACCAAAACTAACGTACGACTGGGTCCTAATCCACGCAAATCTGCTGGGTCAAAGTGAGCCGTAGCATCAGAGATAGCCTGACTACTAGAATTAAAAGAAGGGATTTTATAGGCTAACATTTTATCAAATGTAACCTGTCCGCTAGATTTAAGATCTTCCGCATAAAGTTTATCGATTGGCACAGCAGAGTTTAAAACACTGCGTACTTTTGATCTATTTCCAGTAACAACTACTTCATCTAAACTGTTATTAGGATTAAGTTTAAAAACAATGGCAACATCAGCATTGGTTACTTCAATATTTTGATTTTGGTAACCCACATATTTTGCAATTAAAGTAACTGGCAAACTCTTTACCTTAATTTCAAAATTACCATTACCGTCAGTGGTTACTCCTTGTGATGTCACTTTGTCTATTACATTAGAATATGGTAGCGCTTGCCCATTCTCGTCCGTCACAATCCCTTTAATTGTTTGTGCATTTACAGCTGCAGTACCTATTAAGATAAATAATGCGGCTAAAATAAATTGGTTAAATCTCATAATTTTTTTTTGTTTTTTTAATATAGTCTAGAAAGTAAATTTACTTTTTTTTCTTAAAAAAATCTTAAAAATCAAGATTAATCTAAAGTTTCACTTATGAAACGACAGAAATTTAAAATAAATGGCACTAAGTGATTGTTCTTAAAAAAGTTAACTGTTATTTTTTTTCCGATAAAGAATCACAACTATCAATTATTAGCTCGCTAAATAGCTTTAAGCTGATCTCCTGTGCCATACTATTAAGACTATTAAATTAAATACTGCCAAATAATTACCGTACTTGCTCTATTATTACAGAAAATTTTTATAGAAAGCGATTACTTGTGCAAACTATTTTTCGCAGACTTTCTTAAAAATTGTTCAAAAAAAGACTTAGTTTTAAATATTAAAAACTAACGCAATAAAAATATGGTGAACTTTACAGTTGCTCTTCTAAGTTATACATATATTTGGGTCTATGTCCGCTACTGTGCAACAAATATATACAAGTTAATGGTCATTGCAGAGCGACACCCAAACCGACAAATAGATTGAACGATGAAAAAATATTTCTCACAAATGCGAGTTTTTACTTTTCTGACAATATTACTTTTTGGCACTGCCTGCAACGGACCCGTTAAAAAAGACTTGCCAAAAGGAGAGATAAGTGAATCGCTATCTGTTGCACATCCCAAACTTATAAAAACCATAGGCTCGCCTAAATATGGCAATGTACAATCTGCGCTGCAGGACAAAGCCGGTAACCTTTGGTTTGGCACCACAGAAAATGGTCTTTATAAATATGACGGAAAATCCTTTACCCAATTTTTAGTAAGCGATGGGCTCAACAGTAATAATATTAATGCCCTTTTGGAAGATAAAGATGGTAAAATTTGGATAGGTACTCCAGCGGGAGTTTGCCTTTACGATGGTAAAACATTTACTAAGATCCAGATCCCTTTACGAAAAAACCTGCCTCCCAACAAGTTTAGAAAAACGCAGGAGGTATTCAGTATCATGCAGGACAAAAGCGGAAAACTATGGTTCGCAACAATCAATGGTGTTTACATCTACGATGGCAAATCCTTTACTCCGTTTATAATTAATGAGGGCGGAGTTGGCTATATGAGCAGTAACAATAACGTGGAATATATTTTAGAGGATAAAGCTGGTAACATTTGGTTTGGTGGAAGGGGTAATAAGGGTGTGTTTCGTTACGATGGAAAATCTATAATCAATCTTAAACCAAATGGCGACAATTAGGCTTGGCCCGCATTGCAAGACAAGAACGGAAATATTTGGTTCAGCAATTGGAGCGGGGTTTACCGTTATGATGGAAAATCATTTACTAGTTTTACAAAAAGTGATGGCTTGGTAAGTGATTCGGTTATGCGAATTATAGAAGATAAAAACAGAAATATTTGGTTTGGTGGCGCTGGCGGTATTTGCCGTTACGATGGAAAAGCTTTCACTTGTTTTACAACAAAAGATGGACTAATCAATAACGGTGTTTGGGCAATTTTGGAAGATAAAAAAGGAAATATTTGGGTGGGTACGAGAGAAACAGGTCTCTCCCTTTACGATGGAAAAACATTTATTAATTATTCGGAATATAAACACTAGCCTGTAACGGACTAATAAACAAAATTTGCAACAACAGACAAAAAGTACAAAAAAACATCAATCACTAAAACCAACAATCATTATGAAACAACGTTCCAAGCATTTTGCAGTAAAAACAATCCTAATTGGTCTATTCATCCAGCTATTTACAGTAACGGTTTCCTTTGGGCAAACCAAAGCAGAACAAATCGATAAATTGATGAATCTATATTCGGACTACGGGCAATTTAACGGCTCCATTCTTGTCGCTGACGCAGGTAAAGTTATTTATAAAAAGGGATTTGGAATGGCAAACATGGAATGGAATATTCCGAACCAGCCAGACACTAAACACCGTTTGGGTTCTGTTACCAAACAATTTACCGCCATGCTAATACTTCAATTAGTTGAGCAGGGAAAATTAAAGTTGGATGTTCCTATTACAACCTATCTTCCTGATTATCCTAAAGCATTGGGCGATAAAATCACTATTCATCATTTACTAACGCACACCGCTGGAATTCCTAATTATACTTCGTTTCCTAATTTCGTGAAAGATTTAAGTATCAATCCTTACAGTCCGGAAGCTTTTGTAAAAAAATTCGCTGACCTACCGCTGGAGTTTACGCCGGGAGAAAAATTTGCATACAGCAATTCCGGTTATTTTTTATTGGGTTATATTATAGAGAAGGTTTCCGGTAAAACTTATGAGCAGTTTTTGCAAGACAATATTCTTACGCCACTCAAAATGAATAATACAGGATTCGACCATCATGAGACAATTTTGAAAAACAGAGCTTCCGGTTATGAGAAAAATGGTAAAAACTACAGCAATGCCAGTTACCTTGATTTGTCTATCCCCTACGCTGCCGGTTCTTTGTATTCCAATGTAGATGATTTGTATTTATGGGATCAAGCACTTTACACCGAACAGTTACTTTCGACAAAAAATAAAGAGCTGTTATTTAATTCCTATATTCCTGCAGGACCAGGACAATATGGTTATGGATGGTTTATCAATAAGGCTTTCAATGGAGAAAAAAATGAGAGTATCATAGTTACTGAGCATGGCGGTGGAATAAATGGATTCAACACCTTGCTCTCCCGTATTCCGTCTGACAAAAATCTAGTGGTTTTGTTAAATAATACAGGCGGTACAAACTTAAACGAGATGAGTAAAGCAATTCGAAACATCTTATACAATAAACCGTACAGTTTGCCTAAAAAATCATTGGCTGTTGCTTTCGTAGACGTTATTCTGGAAAAAGGAATTGCTTCCGGATTAACTTATTTTAATGAAAATAAAAATTCAAATACCTATGCTATCAACGAAAATGAAATGAATACCGCAGGATATCAATTGTTACAAACCGGAAAAGTAAAAGAAGCAATAGAAGTTTTCAAACTAAATGTAGAAGCGTTTCCAAAATCAGGAAATGCCTACGATAGTTTGGGAGAAGCCTATTTGAAAAACGGAGATAAAAAGCTTGCTATTCTAAATTATAAAAAATCAGTGGAACTGGATCCAAATAATGAAAATGGGAAAAAAGTATTGGAAGAAATTTCAAAGTCCTAAATTAGTAGACCTGTTTAAAAAAAACCGCACGGATCATGTTTGATTTCAAAAACATGACCGTGCGGATAATAATAAAAATCACGCTCTTAAATTCACTTTTTAATTCACCGCCTTAGTTGACTTCCCAACGGTCAAATAAACATGCGTATTGGGATACAGGAATTCAATTTTAGTATTTTGCTTGTTTATCCGCATTGTTACTTGACCTTTCTCATTTTCTAAAGTATAGAACGTATAATTCCTATCGGGAGCAAAAATGCCCGAGTCTACAATTTTATATTTCATCTTTGTAGCTGTGAGAAAGAAAACTACAGTACGCTTATGAGTGTCAAGAAACACAAAAGAGTATTCATTTCCTGATACATTGCATTCGCCTTGTTTAAAAGGCTCTTCATCTATGCAATACCGTTGCACATAAAACACTTGTTCCTGAGCATAAATACCACCCGATAGCAATAACAGTACAATCATTTTTTTCATACATGGTTATTTTCTATTATCCAGAATTGGACAATTCTTTTCTTATACAAAAGACACGCCACATTTTTTTTTGAAGAAAAAGAAACTACAAAATCCCCAATTACTTTTGGTAGCGTATCCTTAAAAAAGGATTAAAAAGGTTCGTGAGTTCCTTTTCATTCCACATATTATTCGTAGTTTTGACCGTAACAATGCGTAATAAATTTCTGGTAAAGCAATCCAAAAGAATAGCGCAAACAACTTTAAAAATAATTACAATGACTTCATTTAGCAAAGAATTATCCTTTCGTTGGTCTGATCTTGACCCTAATTTTCATGTTCGACACAGCGCTTATTATGACTTTGGTGCACAACATCGTATCGAAATACTGGAAAGTCTTGGTTTAACAATGAAGGTGATGCAAGCGCAAGGCTTTGGCCCGATTCTGTTTAGGGAAGAATGTGTGTTTAGAAAGGAAATAAAACTTTCGGATAAAATTTCCATGTACACCAAAACTTCAAAAGTAAATGCGGATGCTTCCCGCTGGTCCATTGTACATGAATTCATGAATGAAGACAATAAACTATGCGCAACCATAACAGTTGATGGCGCATGGATGGATCTTAAACTTCGAAAACTAGCATCTCCTACTCCCGCAATTGCGATGGAAGCCTTGAGTATTTTTCCTAAAAGCGAGAGCTTCGTGACTACATAAAAAAAATCGGGAAATTAGAATCATTTTCGCATTTTAAATCAAACGAGAATCAAAAGCGTAACGTTACTAGCACTCAAAAATCATGAAAAACAGAGAATACTCCGCCATTTACAGAATAATGCATTGGTCAATCGCCATTTGCATGACTTTATTGCTTGTCACGATTTTTCTACGTTTGACGTGGATGAATAAAAATAATGTTGCGCTAATTATTCAAGATTATTTAGCGACTACAGATCAAAAGTTGACGCAAGACCAACTCATTACGCTTGCTAAAAAAATAAGAAAACCCATGTGGGACTGGCATATTTATATTGGTTATGCTTTGGTAGGTTTGTATAGTATTCGGATGGCGCTTCCATTTTTTGGGCAAATGAAATTTTCTAATCCGTTCCACAAAGATTTAGGCATTAAAGAAAAATTTCAATATTGGACATATCTCATTTTTTATGTTTGTGTCGCTATTTCGCTGATTACCGGTTTAATTATCGTTTTAGGTCCAAAAAATCTAAAGGAATCCATGGAAGAAATACACGTACTTTCTATTTACTATCTATTGGCGTTTATTGTGATTCACTTATCAGGCGTTTTCTATTCTGAATTAACAACGCAGCAAGGATTAATTTCCAGAATCGTAAGCGGACCAACAAAGACCGAAGAAAATTAGAAATAAAAAGCACTCATTTTTTTGCAAATTATCCGGTTTTCAAGAAACAAAAACAATATTTTGGATAAACTTCGGAATCCAAAAATTTAATGCAATATCCCATCTATGAAAATATATGTCAAAAATATGGCTTGCGAAAGTTGTAAAATCTTTGTTAAAGAGGCTTTAGAAGAGCTCGACATCACAGCGATAAAAATAGAACTTGGTGAAATTGAAGTGAAAGAAGAACTCACCACGGGTGAAAAAAAGAAATTAAACAGTAAAATTAAAAAAGCAGGATTAGAATTATTAGAAAAAAAACAAGGTATTCTGATTGAAAAAATCAGAAGTGTAATAATTGATTACGTCTATAATTCTGATGAAAAACCAGTCATCAAATTCTCTGTTTTGCTAAGCGAAAAATTAAATCACAGTTACACCTACTTAGCCAATTTTTTCTCCGAAATAGAAGCCAGTACAATTGAACAATATGTGATTTCACTCAAAGTAGAACGTATAAAAGAGCTCATCATTTTAGAGGAACACACCCTTTCAGCCATAGCTTTCAAACTGCATTACAGCAGTGTTTCCCATTTGTCAAATCAGTTTAAAAAAGCAACCGGATTGACACCTACTCATTTTAAAAATTTAAAAGAAAAAAGAAGAATTACCATTCAAAATATTTAATAAAAGAACTTCCTTTTTATAAAACCAAATGCCTTTCGATAGTTGTATTGCCTTTAACAAAAAAGATTCAGAAAGATGAATCAAAATTCCGAAATAAAAGAGCTTGCCAAACTATTCCTTAAGTTGGGACTTACCGCTTTTGGTGGTCCGGTGGCACATATTGCGATGATGCAGGAAGAGGTAGTCCAAAAGCGAAAATGGCTTTCAGAACAACATTTTTTAGATCTCATAGGTGCCACAAATTTAATTCCGGGACCCAACAGCACTGAAATGGCAATCCATATTGGCAATGAACGAGCTGGTTGGAAAGGTCTGATTGCAGCTGGACTCTGTTTTATTCTGCCAGCAGTTTTCATCACCGGTTTTTTTGCTTGGGGCTATAAACAATATGGACAGTTACCGGAAATTCAACCCTTTATTTATGGCATAAAGCCCGCGATTATTGCCGTGATTCTGGCTGCCATTTATCCATTGGCCAAGAAATCCCTGAAATCAATACCATTAGCCGGAATCGGAATTGCTGTATTAATCTTGTCCTTACTCGACTTCCATGAAATCTATTTGATGTTTGGAGCAGGATTATTTGCCTTGTTCTGGTATTTCATCCGAGTCCAAAAAGTGAAAAACACTTCTATTTTTCTGCCCATAACGCTGATGCAGGTTTCAACCGCAACAGTTTTGACTGCCACCAATATGAATTTATTTTGGATTTTCTTGAAAATTGGCGCAATCCTTTATGGCAGCGGTTATGTACTTTTTGCTTTTCTCGATGCTGAACTCGTGGCTACCGGACTGCTGACAAGACAACAATTAATCGATGCAATTGCCGTAGGACAATTTACACCAGGTCCAGTTTTTTCATCAGTAACTTTTATTGGATATCAAATCAAAGGTTTCTCCGGCGCAGTAGTTTCTACAATTGCAATTTTTCTGCCTTCCTTTATTTTTGTTGCGCTTCTGAATCCATTGGTAAAAAAAATGAGAAATTCAAAACCTTTTTCAGCATTCCTCGATGCGGTAAATATAGCTTCTGTGGCCATTATAATTTCGATATGTTATGCCATGGCAAAAGACACCGTTACAGATTGGCGGACCATTTTAATCGCCATGATAAGCCTCGCCATTACTTTTGGTTTCAAAAGAATTAACAGTGCATTTATCGTTTTGGGCAGTTCCATTTTGGGTTACATGTTGACCCTTCTTTAAACAATAAAAAGTAATTCGCTTCCCAAGTAATTACCCCATAAAGTTGTCTTTTTTTTTATACTTTTATAGATGAATAAATAAAACTACCAAACCAAAAAATCAAGAATGAAATTAACAAAATTATTTTTTGCACTGTTGATCATTTTTAGCATAACCAGTTTTAAATGGGCTCCAAACGATTCAATTGCTGCATCTCTTACTCTAAAATCAAGAGAATTTTACCAAATTAAGACCTATATTTTTAAAAACGAACAGCAAGAACAAACCACTGATGCATATCTAAAAGAAGCATATTTACCTGGATTGAAAAAACTGGGAATCAAAAATATTGGTGTTTTCAAACCAAAACCAAATGCTACGGACACCTTAAAAAAAGTTATTGTAGTAATTCCGTTTTCATCCATGAAGCAATTCCTCGAATTAGAAGATAAACTGGCGAAAGACAAAACATATTTAATTGCCGGCGCCGATTATTTAAATGCTACCTACAAACAACCGCCATATTTGCGAATAGAATCTATTTTACTAAAAGCTTTTTCAGATCATCCTTTCTTGACGAAACCAGCACTGAACAGCGCTAGATCCAGTCGTGTTTATGAATTGAGAAGCTACGAATCAGCTACCGAAGCAATTTACCACAATAAAGTCGATATGTTTAATGCCGGTGGAGAAATAAAACTCTTTAAACGCCTTGCCTTTAATGCTGTTTTTTACGGCGATGTTGTTTCAGGAGCCAAAATGCCGAATTTAATGTATATGACCACTTTTGCAGACCAGCAAAGTAGAGATGCGCACTGGAAATCCTTTGTAGATTCGCCAGAATGGAAAGGATTAATAGCTATGGAAAAGTATAAAAATAATATTTCGCACATCGATATTACTTTTTTATACCCAACAGATTATTCTGATTATTAGGTTTACAACAACTGATTTCGATCGTAAGCTACTAAAACTATAACCCTAAAAGTTGTAGTTTTTTTGTTTAAAGCAATACCCCAAATGCTAATTTGCAAAGAATAGAAGTCAAAACTTCACAAAGGTAGTATTGATAAATTTAAGTATCTTTAATACCAATTTAAGCTATGGAAACACTCAATACGATACTAAAACTTGCTGCAGGTGTGGGATTATTTCTTTTCGCCATGTATTTGGTAGAAGAATCGTTGAAAAATCTCTCCGGCCGAAGTTTCAAACTATTTCTGCAACGCATTACTAAAAACAATATTGGCGCCGTTGCGGGCGGAACTATAATTACGGGCATACTTCAAAGCAGTTCGATGGTTTCGTTAATGGTTTTGGCGTTTGTAGGTGCAGGTGTTTTTACGATGAAAAATGCAATGGCCATCATACTTGGTGCTAATTTAGGAACAACAATTGCCAGCTGGCTGGTGGCCACTTTAGGTTTTAAAACTGATATTGAAGTGATTGCTTATCCAGCCGTTTGTTTGGGTGGTTTTTTACTTATTTTGCTTGGTAGCCGGAAAAAATTCAAATACATTTCTTATTTTCTTTTGGGATTTGGCTTAATGTTCATCGGACTTTCCTTTATGAAAACCGCCATGGAGACGCAGGTACAACACTTTGATTTCTCGCAATATGCTTCGATGCCGCTAATCGTTTTTCTTATTATTGGTTTTTTGATTACGCTCATTGTGCAATCAAGTTCCGTAAACATGGCGCTCACATTAAGTGCGTTGAATGCCGGAGCAATAGGATTTCCTATGGCAGCCGCAATAGTATTGGGAGGAGAGACCGGAACTATCATTAAAATTCTTGCAAGTGCAATTGGAGGCAACGCATCAAAAAAACGCGTCGCCTTAGGCAATTTATTGTTCAATATTTTCATCACCGCCATTGCATTTATATTGCTAAAACCTATTCTTCAGTTGATTACTGACGTTATAAAAATCAAAGATCCGCTGATAGGCTTGGTTACATTTTCAAGTCTGATTAACTTACTGGCGATTGTACTTTTTCTGCCTGTTCTTGATATTTTTACTAAATTTTTAGAACGTTTTTTTAAAAATACCGATGGTAATTCTGCTGCTTTTATTGGCCACGCCTCTATTGCAGAACCCGTAACGGCACTTGATTTATTCCGAAGAGAAACTAATTATTTCATTCACAATTCGATGCTTTTCAATCTGGAATTATTTAAAATTGATACGACTGCTCTAAAACAACAAAGCGATTACGTTGAAATCAATGAAAAAAATAATTATGAAACGAAATCCATCGAAGAAAAATATGAATTCCTGAAACAGTTGCAAGGGGAAATGCAGGCTTTCTATTTGAAATTAAGGACTAAATTAAACAGTGAACAAAACTCAGAACTCAACCAATTAATTTCGGCTGCACGAAGTTCAATGCATGCCGTAAAAAGCGTGAAAGATATTGGTGCAAACATTACCAATCTGAGTCGCTCTTCTAAAGATATTAAATACCAATTTTTCCTGCATCATAAAAACGAGACACAACAATTATATGACAAATTAAATGCGTTTCTGACTAAAAAAGAACCCACAAATTTTGAAGAATTAAAAGTTCTTTTTGACACTATTCAAAAAAATTACACGACAGCACTTAACACATTCTATACAGAAGTTCAACTGACAACCATTGAAAGTATTGACATTACAACCGTTATTAATTTTAACAGAGAACTTTTTACTTCAAATAAAGCGATGCTAATGGCTGTGAAAGATGTTTTATTAGACGAAAAAAATGCCCAGAATTTTAATGAAATCCCCATCTACAAAACCTAAACTTTATAAAAAAATAAAAAAATTCCGAAAAATTTTACAACTTTATTTTTATATTATATAAGGTATTTTACTTTCAATTTTCGACCTTTGCAGGTAATTCCTTTTAGGATTGAAATTGAATTCTGATTTAATTAGTTATTTTTAGCTAAAAAAAACACATCATTTGAAAAAATACTTAAAGATAAGTTTAAAAGTTTTCCTTTGGATAATAGGATCAATACTTCTGTTGTTCTTACTATTGGTTGTAGCCATTCAAATTCCATCAGTTCAAAATTATGCTAAAGTTAAAGCGGTCACGTATCTGGAAGGAAAAATTAAAACTAAAGTTACCATTAAACGCATAGAAATTGGCCTTCCAAAAAAAGTGATTCTTGAAGGTGTTTATTTTGAAGATCAAAAAAAAGACACCCTTTTTGCAGGAGAAAAACTTTCCGTCGATATTAGTTTACTCCAATTGATGAATAACAAAGTCGAAATAAACTCTGTTCATTTAGAAGGAATTACGGCTCATTTAAATAGAGATTCAAAAGCTGTTTTTAATTTTGATTACATCATAGACGCTTTTGCATCGCCTGAAAAACAGAAAACAGATTCACCACCGATGCAATTTTCCGTAGAAAAAATCAAACTGGACCGAATCCGATTTAAATACAATGATTTTGTTACAAAAAACAATCTGTACGCCAATCTAAATCACTTTGAAACCAATATCAAAACTTTCGATTTAGACAAAATGAACTTTGAAATTCCGAAAGCAAAAATTAATGGATTAAAGCTCAGATTACAACAGGGTATCGTTCAAATTTCTAATGCAACCAAAGCCGCAGTTATAAAAAACGAGTCGGAATCCATCCTAAAATTAAAATTAGGTGAAATTGATTTAGCAAAAATTGATGTGGATTACCAAAGTGAAGAAACCAAACTAGAGACAAATTTCTATGTTAAAAAATTGCTTGCCAAAATAGATAAAATTGATCTCAACAATCAATTTGCCATTGTGGAAAGTTTAGACTTAATGGGAGTAGAAGGTGCTTTGACCTTTGGAAAATTAGATAAAAAAATACCAAAAAAAGAAACTGCAAGCACCGAATCCAACAAGTGGGAGGTCAAGATAAAGACGACGGAGTTCAAGCGTGTTAATTTCCGTTACGACAATAATAATGTTGCTGCTACCCAACAAGGAATTGATTACAACCATTTAAATCTTACCAATTTAAATTTACAAGTAGATGTCCTTAATTACAATCCCGAAAACATATCCGGAGAGGTTAATTCCCTGAGCATAAAAGACAAAAGCGGTTTGAACATTCAATCCTTAACTACTGAGTTCTTTTATGGAAAGAAGAATGCTTTTTTTAAGAAATTATATTTAAAAACTCCACAAACGGAATTGAGGGATGAAATCAGAATTGGGTATCCATCAATTACTTCATTGGCAGCAAATCCCGGCGAACTAGGCCTTATCGCCTCTTTAAAGAAAAGTAAAATTGGAATTAAAGACATTTTGCTTTTTGCCCCCACTTTGAACAAAACCAATCCTTTCATGAGCTATCCTAATGCAATATTGTTGCTAAATGGCTCCATCAAAGGAAAACTGAACAACATTATATTTCCGTCTATGGAGATTAGCGGCATTGGAGCGACAAAATTATCGGCAAGCGGCAGCATTGTAGGATTACCGGACATGACCAAAGCTTATTTTGATTTGAATATTAAAGACTTGCAAACTGGCGCAAAGGATTTTGTTGGTTTTTTACCAAAAGGGACGATTCCAAATACGATTCAGTTGCCTTCAAAATTAAACGCTAAAGGAACATTTAAAGGAACGATTGCTAATTTCAATACCAATTTGAATTTGGTCAGCAGTTTTGGAAGTGCAAAAATCAAAGCAACATTCGATCAAAGAAGAAAAAATTATGAGAAATACGATGCTCAAACGGAGTTTACTAATTTTGATTTAGGAAAATTTATCAAAAACGATTCGATTGGAAAAGTCACATTAAAAGCCAATATAAAAGGAACTGGTTTTGATCCAAAAACCGCAACGGCTTCGTTAAACGGAAGTATTTTAAAAGCATATTACAACAAATACACCTATAAAAACCTGAATGTAAAAGGAGCCATTCGAAATGGAAATTTTAATGCGACTGCTATTGCAAAAGATCCTAATTTGACTTTTGATTTAGTGAGCAGCGGTAGTTTTAAAGACAAATATCCTTCCGGAAAATTAAAACTGAATGTCGATATCGCCGATTTAGAAAAACTGAATCTGCATGCTGGTCCTTTAAAAATAAGAGGTGTTGTAGATGCTGATATTCAGTCAGCTGATTTAGATTATCTCAACGGAACCGTGAATGCACACAGCATAAATGTGGTCAATGCCAAGGAACAATTCGTAATTGATTCCATAGATGTTGTAGCAACAACCACTTCTGAAAAAAATACATTGGTAGTAAATTCTCCATTTTTAGACGCTGAAATTAATGGAAAATATAAGTTATCAAAAATTGCAAATGCATTATCTAATTCTATTGCGACGTATTATGACAGTAACCCAAATTCGAAAAAAATAGCGGTTGAAAATCAGCAATTCGATTTTAAAGTTAGTGTAAAAGATAATCCTATTATATTGAAACTTATTCCTGAACTTAAAAGTCTGGAACCAATTAATATAACAGGGAAATATAATTCGGTAAACGATTCCATTGTTTTGAATGGTTCTATTCCAAAATTAGTTTACGGAGCCAACACAATTACAAATGCGACTTTGAAAGTTGACACTCAAGACAAAGCACTGCTATACAGCTTTGTAGTAGACGATATTCAAAACAACCAAATTCAATTACCACACACCAGCATTACTGGAAAAGTGGAGAAAAATCTGGTGGATTACATCTTGCAATTAAAAGATGCAAAAGATGTGGAGCGTTATTTAATTGCTGGTACTTTAAAGGCTACTAATGGAAATAATGAAGTAAGCCTTGGTCCGGACAATTTATTGTTAAACTATGAATCTTGGAAAATTGCACAAGACAATCTGATTCGCTTTGGCGCAAAAGGAATTTATATCGATAATTTCGAATTGAGTAAAGATGGAAGTAACATCAAAATCCAGTCCGAAACGGATAATCAGAATGCTCCAATTGCAATTGATTTTAAGGATTTTGACATCAATACGATTACCAGTTTTGTGGAGAAGAAAGATTTAAAGTTAAGTGGGAAAATAAATGGAAATGCAACTGTAAAAAACTTAACTAAAACACCGCTTTTCACTTCGGATTTGAACATTGAAAATTTCACTTTCAAAAAAGACACCGTTGGAAACATCAGCATCAACGTCAATAATGCGATTGCAAATCAATATGATGCTAAAGTTGCAATTACCGGGCAAGGAAATCAGGTGAATTTAGAAGGATTCTACAAAGCGAATGAAAGCCGTTTTGATATGAATTTGGACATTGACAAATTGAATTTGAAAAGTATCCAAGGCTTTACACTTGATAACATTACTGAAAGCACAGGATTTTTAACTGGAAATTTCAAGATTACCGGAAATACTACACAGCCAAAAGTAATTGGAGAATTACAATTCAATGAGATTGGATTCAAAGCCACACAACTTAATGCCAAATTTAAGTCTTTGAATGATAAAATCACCTTTACAGAAAATGCAATACTTTTTGACACGTTCACTATAAAAGACGAGAAAGACAATGATTTAGTGATAAACGGAGCGATTAACAGTAGTAATTTCAGCAATTTTGGATTTGATTTATCCGTTGATGCAGATAATTTTCAAGCAGTCAATTCTGAAGCGAAAGATAATGATTTGTATTATGGTCAACTGTTTCTGGATAACCATTTAAAAGTAAGTGGAACAATAGAAAATCCTATCGTAGAAGGAAATATCAAAATCAATAAAGACACTAAATTTACTGTTGTTTTACCACAATCAGATCCGTCCATAGCGGACAGAGAAGGAATTGTAGAGTTCATTGATCAGGATAATCCACAAATTCTAGGCACCGCTACACTTGATGAAATCAGTAGTGAAATGGAAATAAAAGGAATCAATGCCTCTGTAAATATTGAAATCGACAAAGAGGCTGAACTATCTTTAAACATTGATAAAGCAAGCGGAGATTTCTTAAAATTAAAAGGAGAAGCGCAATTGAATGGAGGAATTGATCCTTCAGGAAAAACAACGCTTACCGGCAGATATGAATTGTCTGAAGGAAGTTATGAGATGAATTTTAATGGTATTAAAAGAAAATTCGATATCGAATCAGGAAGCTATATTTTGTGGACTGGAGAACCAACAAGCGCTGACATAAACATCACGGCAATTTACAAGACGGAAGCCGCTCCAATCGATTTAGTCAACGACCAATTAGGAACTGTTACTGCCGAAATAAGAAATACATACAAGCAAAGAATTCCGTTTGAAACCCGTCTGAAAATGACAGGAGAATTAATGAAACCTACAATTTCATTTGACATTGTTTTACCGGAGGGAAATAACAGTGTTTCAACAGAAATTATTAATACTACACAGGCTAAATTGACTCAATTGCGTCAGCAACAGGATGAAATGAACAAGCAGGTTTTTGCCTTGTTGTTATTAAACCGTTTTGTTGGAGAAAACCCATTTGCCAGTGAAACCGGAGGAACAAACGTTTCATCATTAGCGCGAGAAAGTGCCAGTAAAATTTTATCACAACAGCTGAATAATCTGGCAGGAGATTTAATTGAAGGCGTTGAACTTAATTTTGATTTGAATACTTCTGACGATTACACAACCGGACAACGCGAGAATAAAACCGATTTGAATGTTGGAATTTCAAAGAAATTGCTGAATGACCGATTGAAAGTTACTGTTGGAAGTAGTTTTGGAATCGAAGGGCCACAGCAAACTAATCAGGATGCCAATAATATTGCAGGTGATGTTTCGCTGGATTATCAACTTTCTAAAGATGGAAGGTATAAAATTAGAGTATATCGTGTCAATAAATATCAAGTCGCGCTTCAGGGAGAAGTGGTTGAAACTGGAGTTGCATTCGTTATTACTATGAATTACAACAAGTTCAGGGAACTATACGCTAAAAGCGAAGCAAAAAAAGCAAAGCAAAAAGCAAAAAAAGAATTAAAAAATAAATCAGATGAATAAAACTCCTTTATTATACTTTCTTTTTTTAGGATTGTTTATTTCCTCGTGTAGCAATACCAGATATTTGCCGGAAGGAGAATTATTGTATACCGGCGCAAAAATAAAAGTGGAAGGAAAGCAAACCTCCAAGAAAGAAAACAAAGCGCTAAAAAACCAATTACAAGAAATTGTGAGACCCAAACCCAACTCTTCAATTCTTGGGTTAAAGCCAAAACTGTACATTTATAATTTGGCTGGGACGCCAAAGAAAGAAAAAGGATGGCGTTACTGGTTGAGAACTAAAGTAGGCGAACCTCCCGTTTTGTATAGTCAAGTAGATTTATCGTACAACAAAAGTGTTTTACAAAATTTCTCTGAAAACAGTGGTTATTTCAATACCAAAACAACGGCGGATTCTACACGAAAAGGAAAAAAAGCAAGTGCTGAATATCTGGTAAATCCGGCAAAACAATACAAAATCAGAGAAGTTAAATTCCCTACGGATTCTTCAATAATTTCAACTGCTGTGCGCAATACCAGACGAAGAAGTTTGTTGAAAAAAGAGGACGGATACAGCCTTGAGGCAATTAAAGAAGAGAGGGTTCGTATTGATGCCCGATTAAAAGAAAAAGGGTTTTTCTATTTTAACCCCGATTATCTTAAAGTGCAGGTCGATAGTACCGTTGCGGATCATCAAGTGGATTTAATTGTAAAAGTTAAAGAGGAAACTCCAAGCCTGGCAGAGACACCGTATAAAATCAATAAAATTATTGTTTATCCTAATTATTCTATTGGCATTGACAGTGTAAAAAACAACTTGGATTCTATCCAAAAGTACAATGATTTAACGATTATAGACCCAGAGAATTTATTCAAACCACGTATTTTTGACCGCGCGCTGTATTTCAAAAAAGAAGATTTGTATAACAGAACTGATCATAACTTATCACTGAATCGATTGGTGAATTTAGGTACTTTTAAATTTGTAAAAAATCAATTTAAGGTTTCAGATACAACAGGAAATTATCTTGATGCCTACTATTATTTGACGCCGTTACCAAAAAAATCAATCCGATTGGAATTATTAGCCAAAACAAATTCAGCTAATTATACCGGAACCGAGCTCAATTTAAACTGGAGCAACAGAAATGCTTTCAGAGGTGCTGAATTGCTTACGATATCAGCATTTGGAGGTGTTGAAGTACAAGTTTCCGGACAAAATAATGGATTTAATGTTTATCGCTTCGGAACCGAGGCTAATTTAATTTGGCCAAGATTAGTGGCACCTTTCAAACTAAATTCTCCAAGTGGTTTTGTACCAAAAACAAAAGCAACATTAGGATATGAGTTTCAAAATAGAACCAAGTTATACTCGTTGCAAACATTCAAAGGCTCTTTTGGATATTTATGGAAAGAAAGTGAACAGAAAGAACATTTATTAAATATCACTGAAATTACGTATGCAAGTCCGCAAAATGTAACGCCTTTGTATCAAGAACAAATAAATGTAAACCCATCGTTAGATAAAGTAATTGAGAAACAATTAATTTTTGGTCCAACCTATTCCTACACGTACACTAATACATTGCAAAAGCGAAAGAAAAATACTTTTTACTACAAAGGAACCGTCGACTTGGCAGGAAATATTGCCGGATTAGCTACGGGAGCAAACATTGAAAAAAAGGACCCGGTTAAATTTTTTGACGTCCCTTTTAGCCAATTTATAAAAATAGAAAATGATTTTAGACATTATTACAAGTTAGGTCCGGATTCACAAATTGCCACCAGAGTTATTGCAGGAGCAGGATTTGCTTACGGTAACTCGCGCGAATTGCCTTTTATCAAGCAGTTTTTCATTGGTGGAACCAATAGTTTGCGAGCCTTTAGAGCACGTTCTATTGGGCCGGGAAGTTTTGATGGCGCATCAACAAATACTAATGCTTTCTTGCCCGATCAATCAGGTGATATAAAATTAGAATTTAATACCGAATACCGAGCTAAAATTTACGGATTAGTGAAGGGAGCTTTATTTATAGACGCCGGAAACATTTGGTTGTTGAATGAGAATACGGAAAAACCGGGAGCTAAATTCTCTAAAAAATTCCTAAATGAAATAGCTGTTGGAGCTGGAGCCGGATTACGTTTCGACTTCTCTTTTCTTATCCTGAGAACAGATCTTGCATTTCCTTTAAGAAAACCCTATTTGCCGGACGGAGACCGTTGGGTTTTAGATAAAATTGATTTTGGAAGCGGTCCTTGGCGAAGAGAAAATTTAGTTTTTAATTTAGCGATTGGATATCCTTTTTAGAACAAAACCATTTAAATAAAAAAAGAGCACGATGATTTCGTGCTCTTTTTTTATGATAATTAATCCCGTTTTAGTCTACCAAGAATAAGGCATTGCTAAACAGTAAATTTCCATTTTCCCAGAATCCTCTGAATAATGGATTGTCTACCATATAAATTACAGAACCATCACCTTTATTTTCTACTGCAAAACTTACGGTGTTGTTCAGTTTCTTTCTGATTTCATTCCCCACAAATCCATAACTTTTATAATCTTTAGGAACGTAAACAACATTGGTGGCTTTCTTCAACAATGAATAATGCCTGTCATCTGTTTTTAGACTGAAATATTTATCGCCTAAACCAAACGACATTGGATGTGTTTTATTCAGAAGATTTTCAATGATGGCTCCAGGAATTGATTTAGAAATATACCTACGCTCTGAATCCTGAAAATCCAGAAAACGTTCTTTCAATTCTTCTTCTTCGGCCTCTTTTTCGGAACTTAATTTGTCTTCTTCTGTTGCAAAAGGACTCAACGCATATCCCTCTTTAGCCTCAAAAAGAGTAAGCGCGCTGTTCATCGCTATCACTTTTCCGCCATTTTTAATCCATTCTCCTATTTTCTTTTGTTGGTCTTCTGAAAAATCATAATATCCATCAGCCATAATAAGCGTGTTATAATTGAATAGGTTTAATCTGTCAAAATTACTTACCTCAACCACACTCACTGGATATCCAATAGTTTCTTCCATGTAATACCAAGCAGCACCAAACTCCGTTGAGCCAACTCCTTTTCCGGATAATAAAACGACTTTTGGTGCTTTTAGTAAATTGAAATTTTCTCCACCAACATCTTTCGAATTCGATGAAAATCCCGTAGCTATATAATTGTAATCGGTTTTTATTTTAATCAGCTCGCCAATCGTTTTTTCAAAATCTACTACTTTTGGATTATCGGCTTTGGTTACAATCAAACCGCCTGGCTCCACTATTACATCACCAAAAACAGCTTTTTTCATAGCAGATCGAACTTTGATATTATTTTGGTGCAATAATGAAAGCACCTGAGCAGAAATTCTGTTATTCCAAGGAATATGAAATGCATATACATTTTGTGGAATTCCTTTTTCTTGCACTTCAATGGCTGCTTTTGTTTTGATAGCCAAACTGTTTTTCAACGCATAGCCTTCAACTCCATACGCCAAGGGCAGAGCCCAAGAAGTAATATCATAGGATAAACTGTCATTCAACTTTTGATTTGGTTCAAAAAGTACCTGCGCAAAAACAGCTTTTTGTTGGTCTACTTTTACAATTAAATCATTCGGTTCAATCGTAAAACCTTTCTCTGTTTTAGTATTATAATTAAATCCAGATGCTTTTTGACTGGCATCGGCATAACTGAATTCTACATTATTTTTTTTCAATAAATCTGCCATTTGAACCAACTTCGGATTGCTTTTCATCACGTACATTTTATAATTTCCCTTTACTGTTTTTCGGGAATTATTCATAAAACCTCTGAATCCTTTCAGCAAAACATCCGCTTGTGCCGCCGCTGATTCTACCACGGTCAAGACTGCCGTTGCGTGATGTGTTAATCGGTCTTGTATTGTAAGGGTAATTCCGTTACTCATTGTAACAGCTCTCCCCGCGCCTATTCCTCCTTGTTCCATCGTCATTCCTACCGCACCATTATACGTAGGATAAGTGTCGCCATAACTTGGATAAAACAAATCAAAACGTTCGCCGGTATTGTACATCCAGTTTTGAGCATCAAATTTTTTGGAAATATTTTTACCTAAAGTGTAGTGAAAATCTTTCTGGTATTTCTCAATGTATTCGTGCAAAGGTTCCGCTGATGGTGGGAAAAAATACGGAGAATCGTATCCCATTTCGTGTACATCCGTATGAACTTGAGGCATCCATTGGTTGTACAACGCGATACGCTGCTGGGTTTCCGGTTGTGTTTGCCAAGCCCAATCTCTATTTAAATCAAAAATATAATGGTTGTATCTACCGCCTGGCCAAACTTCCATATGCTCTCTGTCTGATAAATCAGGATGCGTTTTTTTTCCTGAAATTTCTCGTAACCAATTCCCGTATCTGGAATATCCATCAGGGTTAATGCATGGATCAAGGATAACAATCGTATTCTCTAACCATTTTTTAGTTTCAGCATTCGATGGATTTACTAACTCGTATGCTACGGTCATGGCACTTTCGGTTCCGGCAAATTCATTTCCGTGAACATTAAAACTCAACCATACAATTAATTTATCACCAATCATTTGCGATTTATTTTCGGATAAACCAATGGCTGCTAAATTGTTATTTCTGATTTGTTCTAAATTAGCTAAATTCTCCGGACTGGAAATAAAATACACATTCAAGTCTCTTTGTTCTGGAGTCACTCCATATTTCTGATGTTTGACAAAAGTGGACTTTTCCGCAAGATGCTTGAAATAATTTTCAACCTGATGATAATAGGTAATTTGTTTTCCGTAATTGGGTAAAAACTGGGAAGGACTTTGCACTTGTGCCTGAACACTGAGCACCAAAGTTAGCATAAGATAAAAAGAAAAAATAGTCTTTTTCATATTGTTTTGGGTTAGTTATACTTCAAAAATAGCCATTTACGAACTATTGTACAAGCTAAATTTCGGATTAGTGAAATATTGATTTTCCTAAACCTCAAGTTTTTATTAATTCATTTTTTGTTGAAGAATACTAACAATACAGCACCTTTCGTTATTAAAAAAACAATAATATTCCAATTTGGATTAGTATCCTTGCTACATTCTATTATATTTGCAAACAACAAAATTCACACGAAAGATGGAAGAATGTATCTCAGTTTTTGACATGTTAAAAATTGGTGTTGGACCTTCGAGTTCACACACACTTGGACCTTGGAGAGCAGCCGAACGCTTTCTTAGTGAATTGAGAAATGAAAATTTACTTCCTGTTGTAAATCGGGTAAAAATAGATTTATACGGTTCCCTTTCCTTGACCGGAAAAGGTCACGCCACCGATTTAGCCGTAATGCTGGGTTTGAGCGGACAAGATCCGGAATATATTCCCGTTGAAAATATTGATGCGATTATCAAATCCATTGAAACAAAAAACGAAATCAATTTAGGAAACGAAAAACCAATTCCCTTTTATTTCCTTCAAGACATCGTTTTCAATAAAAACTTCCTTCCTTTTCATGCCAATGGAATGACTTTTACGGCTTATATGACGGATGACAGCGAATACGTTTCTACCTTTTATTCTATTGGTGGCGGATTTGTGGTTAAGGAAGAACGCATCAACGCCAAGAAGAAAACACAAATAAAATATGCTTTTCCTTATCCAATTGAGAAAGCAGCTGAACTGTTAGATTTTTGCAAAAAGGAGAACAAATCCATATCAGAAATCGTTTATGAGAATGAAAAATCGATGCGCACTGATGCGGTTATCGATCATGAATTGATGCGCATTTGGAAAACCATGCTCGAATGCATGTACATTGGTTGTCATTCTGAAGGGATTCTTCCCGGCGGATTAAACGTGCGTCGCCGCGCTTTTGATATGCACCAAAACCTCATCGGTTTAGCCAATTATGATTCTCCACAAACCTGGCTCGAAGAAATCAGAAAAACGGAAGTGAAATTTCGCCAAATCCTGAAATGGGTTTCTTGTTTTGCCCTTGCGGTAAATGAAGTAAACGCAGCCTTAGGACGTGTGGTTACGGCTCCAACAAATGGA
The DNA here is from genome assembly GCF_003314435.2 of Flavobacterium petrolei. Taxonomy (GTDB): domain Bacteria; phylum Bacteroidota; class Bacteroidia; order Flavobacteriales; family Flavobacteriaceae; genus Flavobacterium; species Flavobacterium petrolei. Next base: position 634,111 of record NZ_QNVY02000002.1, read on the forward strand.
AGTGCGGGTGTAATTCCTGCCGTTTTGATGTATTATTTAGTAATTGAAAACCACAATGCCGGAGAAAAAGAAATCAAACAATTCCTGATGGTTGCCGGTGAAATAGGCAGTATTTTCAAGAAAGGTTCTACTATTTCCGCAGCAATGGGTGGTTGTCAGGCCGAAATAGGCGTTTCATCATCGATGGCAGCTGCCGCTTTATGTGAATTGATGGGCGGAACTCCCGAACAGGTTTTAATGGCTGCCGAAATCGCGATGGAACATCATTTGGGATTGACTTGTGATCCTATTGGTGGTTTGGTTCAAATTCCGTGTATTGAACGTAATACGATGGGCGCCATAAAAGCGATTAATGCAGCTGAACTAGCCCTGGAAACCGACCCTAAAAACGCAAAAGTACCTTTGGACAAAGTGGTGGACACGATGTGGCAAACGGCTAAAGACATGAACAACAAATACAAAGAAACTTCCGAAGGAGGATTAGCTATTGCCGTAAATATGGCGGATTGTTAATTCCATAACACAAATTTAAAATACATTCACTCTAAAATCCAACTATTAATAGTAGATTTAATCTTTATTCTTAAATCAAAAATAATGGAAATCAATTGGATGGTAGTTAGTATTGTAATTATTTGTGTGGTAATTTTGATTGTATTTCTTATCAAAAAAAATCAAAAAGATAAAAAAAAGTACACCAATTTTTTGAACAATGATTTCAAAAAAGCTGATGAAAAAGAATCAGATTTGAATGACGACACCTATTAACTTGTCTTGTTAAATTCTCATGTAATTTTATAAATTGATTTTATCTTTCCTTAAATCCTACTTTTAATTTCACTAAAAATGAAATTATATTAATTATTTCACTATTTTTGAAATAATTAATATAATTTCATTTTTTATGAAACACTTTATCCTAATGGCGGATATTATTAATAGTGGAAAAAAGGAGCAAAAACCACTAATGGAAGATTTCAAAAATCTAATAGAAGAGGTAAATGAAATCTATAAAACGGATATATTATCACCCTTGACTATTACTTTAGGTGATGAATTTCAAGGCGTAATAAAAAACTTAGCCGCATCGATACAAATTATTCTTACTTTAGAGGAAAATTGTGTTCACAAAAAATTAAATTTTAAATTACGGTATGTTTTGAATCAAGGCGAAATAGAAACGCCCGTCAATGAAAAGATTGCCTATGAAATGTTGGGAAGCGGTTTAACGGAGGCACGATTGAAACTGAATGATTCAAAATATAAAAAATTTAGATTTAACATTTCAATAGACAATCTCTTACAACAAAGTATTTTGAATGATGCTTTCATAATTTTTGAAAATGTTATAGACAAATGGTCTTTAGAAAAGGACTATGAATTAGTATCAAATTTTATACTATTAAAAGACTATAAAATCGTTTCTGAAAAAATGAATAAAACCCGTTCTTTAATATGGAAAAGAGAAAAAACATTGCAGATGGAAACTTATAATGCTACAAAAAATATAATTCATACAATTACCTCAATAAAATAAAAGCATGGCTATATTTCAATTTATGGTTTTCATTCTTTCTACAGAAATACTTCTGGGTATATTTTATTATGTTATCACGCCAAAAACAATTCGAAAAAATAAAGTTATAGACTATAAATCTCTTCTTAAAGGAATCGTTGAAAGAATCTTTTTATTAGTTTCGCTGATCAATGATTACCCTCATGCATTAGCTTTATTTGGTGCCTTAAAATTGGCAACAAGATTAAAAAGGGACGATGAACAAGATAAAGTAAAGCAATCTCTGTACAACGATTTTTATTTGGTGGGGAATTTCATTTCTGTTATGATAGCCATTTTCTATGTTTTTCTCTATGATAAATACATTGGATAAAACAATCAAGTAAACGTCTTTAAAAAATAACTGACTAAAACTACTTTCTTCTGGTATCAATAATATGAACGATTTTCCATTCTGAAGTTTCGGGAGTATCTTTCCTAAACAGCGTAACCGCATTCACGCCTTTATGAATTAATTTACCATCCACATAAAACTCGTACGGCGTCCAAACGTGAGCCATACTTCCATCGATTTGGATGGAGTAATTCAGTATTTTTTCCTGAAATTTGACTTCGGGAGGAATAGAAGCTATCGATTTAAAAAATGCTTGTAATTTTTCATTCGTTAATCTAGTGCCTTTAGCATTTTCACTAATGGATTGTAACATCATTGTTTCGTCACAAATCGTCTTTAATCTCAGCGTATCTTTGGCATGAAAAGCCTCAAAAAAAGTTTCAATTACGTTTTGAATTTCTTGATTTTGAGCCTCAGCATTCGCCGTTATAAGCAATACTATCATTACTACTGTTTTACGCATAATTACTTTTTTATTTAATTGGTATTTCAAGTAACATTACTGTTACATTTTTGAGTTAAAAATATACATTTTGTTACCTTTACAATCTTAAAATAACAAATATGTCTGTCGCAAAAAAAGATTATAAAAGGATTACTACAAAATCACTGATTGAAATGAAAGCAAATGGAGAGAAAATTTCCATGCTTACTGCCTACGATTATACGATGGCAAAAATCGTTGATACCGCCGGAATTGATGTGATTTTAGTTGGTGATTCTGCTTCGAATGTGATGGCGGGTCATGAAACGACTTTGCCAATTACGTTGGACCAAATGATTTATCACGCATCATCTGTGGTGAGAGCGATCGAAAGAGCATTGGTAGTCGTAGATTTACCTTTTGGAAGTTACCAATCAGATCCTAAAGAAGCCTTGCGTTCTGCTATCCGAATTATGAAAGAAAGCGGTGGTCATGCCGTGAAATTGGAAGGCGGAAAAGAAATTAAAGATTCAATCAAAAAAATACTAAACGCAGGAATTCCAGTGATGGGACATTTGGGTTTAACCCCACAATCTATTTATAAATTTGGAACTTATACCGTTCGTGCCAAAGAAGAGGAAGAAGCGCATAAACTAATAGAAGACGCTAAATTGTTGGAAAGATTAGGTTGTTTCGCTTTGGTTTTGGAAAAAATTCCAGCACATTTAGCCGAAAAAGTAGCCCAAAGTATTTCGATTCCAGTAATTGGAATTGGCGCTGGTGGCGGTGTTGACGGACAAGTTTTAGTAATTCACGACATGTTAGGAATGAACAATGAATTTAGTCCGCGTTTCTTGAGAAGATACATGAATTTATACGAAGGAATGACAACTGCTATTGGTCAATATGTTGCCGATGTGAAATCAAGTGATTTTCCTAATTCCAACGAACAATATTAAGCACCTAAACCCGAAAGGGGAATTGAAAATGAAAATAGTTTCCAATAAAAATAACCTGCAAATTCTTCACGAAGACAACCATCTTATTGTGGTCAACAAGCGCGTAGGCGATATTGTGCAAGGTGATAAAACAGGTGATAAACCATTGTCTGATGTGGTGAAAGAATACATCAAAGATAAGTATAATAAACCGGGAGAAGTATTTCTGGGCGTTGTACACCGTTTAGACAGACCAACAACCGGAATTGTAGTTTTTGCCCGAACCAGTAAAGCGTTAACCAGAATGAATGAGTTGTTCAGCAACCGTGAAACTCAAAAAACGTATTGGTGTATTGTGAAAAATAAACCTGCAAATTCTGAGGATAAATTGGTTCATTATATTAAAAGAAATGAAAAAAACAACACGTCAAAAGCGCATTTAAAAGAAGTTCCTGACAGTAAACTAGCCAGTTTAGATTATAAAATCATTCAACAACTCAACAATTATTTTGCACTGGAAATTAATCTTCATACGGGAAGACACCACCAAATCAGAGCCCAACTTTCGGCTATTGGATCACCCATAAAAGGCGATTTGAAATACGGTTTTGATCGAAGTAATCCCGATGGAGGAATACATTTGCACGCCAGAAAACTAGTTTTTGTACATCCTGTTACCAAAGAAAACATAGAAATAATCGCACCAACTCCTGATGATGTGATTTGGAATGCAGTCTAAATATTTTGCAGTTTACGGATCCAAAAACGGTAACAAAAAAGATAACTTACAGACTTATACCATAGAAAAACAGGAATAAACTCCTGTTTTTTTTATTTTAGCTTCTAAAGAAAGTTGCTGTAAGTTAATAATTATGTATTTTTAATTTAAAAATCATCTCATGAATCACAAAACCGACATAAAATACCGAAAAGAATCTCTTAAAAAATTATTACATGTCATCACAAAACATGAAGAGGAAATTATTAAGGCGTTGTATGATGATTTTAAAAAACCTGCTTTTGAAGCCGTTTTAACTGAAACTAATTACGTTATCAGTGATTTGAAAGAAACGATAAAAAACATCGATTCTTGGGCGAAGCCAAAAAAGGTTTTCCCTTCATTTTTAAATTTCCCTTCTTCTGATTACGTATACAGTGAACCTTATGGCAATGTTTTAATCCTTTCGCCTTGGAATTATCCGTTTCAATTGGCTTTATGTCCACTTGTCGCCGCTATTGCTGCTGGGAATAAAGTGACTTTAAAACCTTCTGAACTAACCCCGAATACGTCAAATATTATAGTAAAAATAATCACTGAAACTTTTCCGGTAAAGGATGTTGTTGTCATTACTGGAGACGCCACTATTGCAGCAAATTTGTTAAGCAAACGCTGGGATTATATTTTTTTTACGGGAAGTGTCGCTGTTGGAAAAATTGTAGCAAAGGCTGCAGCCGAAAATCTAACGCCGGTAACACTGGAATTAGGCGGAAAAAGCCCTTGCATTGTTGATGAAACAGCCAATTTAGAATTAAGTGCCCGCCGCATTGTTTGGGGAAAAATCATAAACGCAGGACAAACCTGCGTGGCTCCTGATTATATTTTGGTACACCATAAAATGAAAGATACTTTGGTGAAATTTCTTATCCAGGAAATTGAAAAAGCATTGGGAGCAAATCCAGAAGAATCTCCGGACTTTGCCCGAATTATTAACCTGAAAAACTGGCAGCGTCAATTGAGTTTATTAGAAAATCAGAAAATACTTTTTGGTGGACAATCAAACCCAGATTCGCTATACCTCGCTCCTACTTTACTGGACGAACCCAAAATGGACAGTCTAGTTATGAAAGAAGAAATTTTTGGACCGATACTCCCGATACTTTCCTATGAAACTAAATCAGATATTGATGCAATAATTTCGAGCTTCGAAAAACCATTATCCTTCTATTTATTTTCCCAAAACAAATCTTTTATCGATGAAGTCATCCACAAATATTCGTTCGGTGGTGGTTGTATTAATGACACCGTAATTCATCTGGTAAACAATCGACTTCCTTTTGGTGGAGTTGGAAATTCCGGAATGGGTGCGTATCATGGAAAATTAAGTTTTGATATTTTTTCCCATAAAAAAGCGATTGTAAAAAAAGGAACTTGGCTTGATTTACAACTGCGTTATGCACCCTATAAAGACAAATTAAAAACCATTCAAAAACTCTTAAAATGGTTGTAACCAATGAAAAATCAGTAAGCGAAGCCATAAAATACAGACGCTCGGTTCGGGTCTTTAAAAATGAAGCTATTGATACTGAAAAAGTAAAAGAATGTATTCAATTAGCGGCGCTCGCACCCACAAGCAGTAATATGCAACTTTGGGAATTTTATCATGTTGTCTCCCCTGAAGTAATTCAAAAAATAGCCAAAGCAAGTTTTGACCAAAATGCAGCTAAAACAGCTCAGCAATTGGTAATTGTAGTGGCGAGGAAGGATTTATGGCGCAAGAGAGTGCAATCGAATATTGATTATTTGAAAAATCAATACGGCAATAAACCCGAAGCAGCGTATTCCAAAAGAGAGAAATTTGCATTGAATTATTATCAGAAAATTATTCCGGCACTTTATTTTGATTTTTTAGGAATTATCGGAATGATAAAGTTCGTTGTTTTTCAAGTCATTGGAATATTCAAACCTATTTACAGACAAGCGCGACAAAGCGACATGCGTATTGTAGCTCACAAAAGTGCTGGACTCGCTGCGCAGAATTTTATGATCAGTATGGCCGCAATCAATTATGACACGTGTCCCATGGAAGGTTTTGATTCGCTGAGAATTAAAAAAATATTACATTTACCCGCTTCCGCAGAAATCAACATGATTTTAGGCTGCGGTATCAGAGACGAAAATGGTGTTTATGGAGAACGATTCCGAATCCCATTTGAAGAAACTTATTTTAAAATATAATTAATCAATATATAAACCAAATGAACAAAACTACACAAAACCGAATTTCAGAAATAAAACAAGATGGCTACAATTTAGATTTTGGCAATGTTTTTAATCACGCTTTCGAAAATTATAAAAAGATTGCACTGTATGGCGGTTTGATATTTTTCGTCTTCTTTGTTCTGCTTAGTATATTAGGATTTGGAATAGTGATGTCAATATTTGGAGCACCAACAGTTTTAGATTTTTTAAAACCGGAAAATTTAAAACTGGAGGAAATTGCCTTACCTACGCTGCTACTGATTACAGGAATTTCAGCACTTATTTCAAGTTTATTTAGTCCATTCACAGCGGGATTACTAAAAATGGCTTATTGCGCAGAAAGAGATGAAGAGTTTCATGTCTCTACTATGTTTGAATTTTTCAAAGCTCCCTATTTCAAGGAACTTTTTGTAGCAACATTTCTCATATCTATTACAAGTTCCATCATTTCCACGATAATAAATTATGCACAAATACCTGCACTTGGTTTTATTGTTACTGTGACCGTATCGTTATTTACGATGTTAATGATTCCGTTAATTATTTTTGGAAATTTAAAAGCGGTAGAAGCAATAGAAACTAGCATTTTACTGGTTTCTAAACAACCATTAGTACTACTGGGATTAATCGTTATTGGAACGATTGGAGTGCTGGTAGGTTTTATAGGATGTTGTATTGGGATATTTTTCACATTACCTTTTATGTACTCCTTATACTATGCTATTTACAGCGAAATAATAGGTTTTGAAAATGAAAGCGAAATTGAATTTCAAGAAAAAATATAAAAATTAAGAATTACTTTTTTGAATAAAGACCAAACAGAAATTTAAATCTGTTTTGGTTTTTATTTGATTTTTTTTGCTACATTGAACACCAAAAGTTAGAGCCCAAGATCTACTCTTTAGAAACCTCATAAAAAAATTACTATGTTGTGGTACTGTGGACTGCTGACTATTCTCAACTCAAAATTTATTTTATTTTGGGCTTATAATTTTTTCCCTATGAGTAATCTTTTATTGATTGCTATACCCATTTTATTTGTGTTCATAATCTATGAAGTATATAAAATAAAATCAACTTTAAAGAGTAAGCTATTAGAAAATGGTAGGGACACCGTTTTAAAAAATAAAGAATACCAACTGTATCTTCTTTTTCTAGGTATCATAATTCCTTCAATTGAAATCATCTTTGAGATTTTTAAAATTAGACCTAAAAGTTTAATATTAGCTAACTGTACTATTGGTTTATTTCTGCTAATTCTCTACATGCTAAGCACTAAATATGCCATTATTTTTAAACATATTAAAGAAATATTCATCAGTTTATTTCTTTTCTACTTTGTTTTTATTTCTAGAAATCTGATTTATTCTCCAACAGATACAATTCCTATTGTAGGCTTTATAGTTTCCTTTTTCTTTTCGTACAACATTTTAAAACCTACAAAACTATATTGGTTTTTCGTAACCGCAGTCTTTACATTCTTTTTGGTTATTTTTTTATTAGAATTGGTCCCTATAGAAACTAGCATTGCGCTTGCCACCTATTCATTCATAATATTGATTATCAACTACATTCATTACATTTCGTTACTGAATCTTGAAATTGAAATGCGTTTCAACAATCAAATCATTAATAAAGGAAATTCGCTTATTCTGGCCACTAACAAAAAAGGTGAAATTGTATTTTGTAGTGAAAATGTAAAAACAATTTTAGGTTATTCTGTAGAGGAAGTTATGGGATTAGGGTATTGGAAAGTTACTGAAGATAGCGAATTTTTTGGTGAAGAATACCATAAAACATTTAAAGACGATCATATATTTATTCGAAAACTGAAATGTAAAAATGGTGAATTCAAACACATCCAATGGAACGATAAGAAATTTTCGAATGATTTGATAATTGGAATTGGACAGGATGTAACCAATGAAATTCAAATTCAAAATCAGTATAAATATCTAATTCAAAATGCAATCGATCTTATTTATGAAGTCGATACTATTGGAAATTTTATATTTGTGAATGACTTTACAATTAAATTACTGGGTTATGAAAATGAGGAATTAATAAATCGACATTACTCTGATTTTATTCGGAAAGATTATGTTAGCAGCATCAGAGATTTTTATCAAAATTTGTTGGAAAAGGAAAATTACTTTCCAACAATTGAATTTCCCTTACTAAAAGAGAACGGAGAAGAATTATGGGTTTCACAGAAAGTGATTATTCGTAGAAATGATCTTGGAAAAATAGTTGCTTATTCCGGGATTGCTCGAGATATAACTAAGTTTAAAGATATAGAAATTGAAAATAAAGCGCGGCAGGAAAAAATAGAAAAATACAACGAAACGATTAAACGATTATCAACAACCAACTTTAGCAACTACAAAAATCTAGATGTTAGTGTAATGCAAATCCTAGAATCCGCTGCTAGAGTTACCAGATGCAATCGTGTAAGTTATTGGAAATATGCCAATGACATCTTAACATGTGAAAACCAATATGAATTAGAAGCTAATTCTTTCAGTAGAGGCGTTGTTCTTAAAAAAGAAAATTACCCAATTTATTTTGAACTGATAAAAAGCAGAAAACAAATTTGTGCTCCTGACGTATTCAGCAAATATGGACTATCAGAATTCACTGAAAATTATTTTTTAGAGTATGATATAAAGTCAATACTTGATATTCCATTTTTTATTAATGGGGAACTCATTGGCGTATTGTGTCTTGAGGCTACCAAATCAAAAATAAATTGGGATAATGAAGACATTAATTTTGCAAGATCAATCTCTGATATTATTTCACTAACCATGATTTCACAAAGTCGCTATGAAACTGAAAAGAAATTAGAATACAAAAGCGAACTTTTGTCTGCAATGGCGCTTTGCACGGAGAAATTTTTGAACAGTAATGACTTCAACGATATTTTCTCGGATGTCCTTATTATTATGGGACAAGCGACCAAATCACATCGTGCGTATTACTATGAAAACGATGCAAATACGGGATTAATAAGTCAAAAATACCGATGGATTATCAACAATATTAAATTGACAGAGAACAATATTAAACTTCAAAACTTACCGCATGATTTTTTTGAAGAGCTACTAACACCGCTTTTGAATAACAAAATCTATAAAGCAATAATTCCGAAAATTGAAAATCTATCGCTTCGAAACAAATTAATTAATGTAGATGTAATTTCAATTATCTTATTTCCAATTTTCGTTAAAAATAAATTTCACGGATTTTTAGGGTTTGACGACACACAAAACGAAAGAGCCTGGTCTGAAGATGAGGTGAATATTTTACAAACATTAGCCAGTAATATTGCGTCATCTATTGAACGTATTACAAACGAGACCGCAATTTATGAAAGTGAAGAAAAATTTAGATTATTGGCTAATAATATTCCCGGAACGGTATATTTATCGAACTACGATGAAAATAATACTAAAATTTACATCAATGATGAAATTGAAAAACTTACTGGATACCCCAAATCAGAATTCCTAAATCACCACTTATCTTTCATAGATTTAATTCATCCCGAAGATAAAGCGAACGCTATTGCTGCTCAAAAAAATGCGATAGACCGTAAAATCCCTGTCCACTTAACGTTCCGAATTATTCATAAAGACAATCGCGTGGTTTGGGTAGAAGAATTTGGCGATACCATATACAAAGATGGAAAAATTGTTTTTTTAGAAGGAATTTTTATTGACATTACCGAGAGAAAACAAGCCGAAACCGTAGTCCAGGAGAAAGAATTAGCCGAAGCTGCCAACAAAGCAAAATCAGAATTCCTGGCTAATATGAGTCATGAGATTAGAACGCCTTTAAACGGGATTATCGGTTTTACGGATTTATTGATGAAAACTAATCTTGGAGTAACACAGCATAAATATATGACTACCATCAGTCAATCGGCACACTCCTTGCTAGACATTATCAATGATATTCTGGATTTCTCCAAAATTGAAGCCGGAAAATTGGATTTGTACATTGAAAAATATGATATCAATGAAATGCTCGCTCAAGTAATCGATTTAATTTTATATGAATCCAATCAAAAAAATTTAAAACTGGAACTCAATATTGCAGCAGATACACCAAAATATTTATGGCTGGATAGCGTTCGATTGAAACAGATTTTGATTAATTTATTGGCGAATGCCGTAAAATTTACAGAAAGAGGCGCAATAAAATTAGAGGTGTCAGTGATAGAGAAAATAGATGATTTCAAAGCTACTATTCGCTTTGCGGTTATCGATACCGGAATTGGAATATTAGAACAAAACAAAAAGAAAATATTTAAAGCATTCTCACAGGAAGACAGTTCCACAACAAGAAAATTTGGTGGTACTGGACTGGGATTAACGATTTCAAACCAATTATTAGGATTAATGAACAGTCATTTGCAATTAGAAAGTACAATAGATTTAGGCAGCACTTTTTATTTTGATTTAACACTAAAGACAAGCGATGAAGCTTCGACAACGTTCAGTTTACACGACACTGATTTTGATTCTATTAACAAAATAGCAGTCCAAACTAATCATCAAGCTAAAAAAGTTACTGTATTAATTGTGGAGGATAACAAAGTGAATATGTTACTGCTGAAAACAATCATTAAAAATTTGCCCGTACCTACCACAATTTATGAAGCACTAAACGGTCAGTTAGCAATAGAACAATTTGAAACAATTCACCCTGATATTATTTTTATGGACATCCAAATGCCTGTCATGAATGGTTATGAAGCGACAGAAATCATTCGGAATTTAAAATCAGGACAGAACGTACCTATAATTGCAATAACTGCCGGTACGGAAAAAGAAGAAAAGGAAAAATGTCTTAATGCAGGAATGAGTGATTACATTCCAAAACCAATAATTAAAGGAATTATTGAAGAAACATTTCTGAAATGGGTACATTGACCTAAATTTAAAAAGTATAATAATACTTAAAAATAAAGTAATTTTGTAGTACAAAGGTTTATTAACAATTAAAAAACAACAGATTATGAAATGGAGTGGCAGACGTTCAAGTGAAAATTTTGAAGACCGAAGAGGAATGTCCTCTGGAGGAAAAACAATTGTAGGAGGTGGAATTATAGGTATAATTATCTTGTTATTGAATGTTTTTGGTGGAGAAAATGCACAAATGCTGACGCCAATTTTAGAACAAATGAATCAAGGAAATAGCGCTCCTACTGAACAAAGAGACCTAACCGCCACCGAAATTGAAGAAGGCAAATTCATAGAAGCTATATTAGTAGATACGGAGGATGTTTGGGGAAAAATATTTCAGCAGAATAACATGCAGTATGAAAGACCAAATTTAGTATTGTTCAACCAGGCTGTGGAAACGGAGTGCGGTAATGCTACCTCTGCTTCGGGACCTTTTTATTGTCCGGCTGACCAGAAAGTATATATGGATTTAACATTTTTTGAGGAACTGAAAACTAAATTTGGAGCTGAAGGTGGCGATTTTGCTACAGCCTATGTAATCGCTCACGAGATTGGTCATCACGTGCAAACGTTGTTAGGCACTTCTGCTAAAATGAGACAAATGCAAGAAGGAAAAAGCCAGGCTGAAGCCAATAAATTATCGGTTGCTCTGGAATTGCAAGCTGATTTTTATGCGGGTGTTTGGACGCATTACAATCAAAAAATGAATAATTTCTTGGAAGAAGGTGATATTGATGAAGCTTTAAGTGCGGCTCACGCAGTTGGTGATGATGCAATTCAATCTAAAATTCAAGGACACATTGTTCCGGAGTCCTTTACACACGGAACTTCGGCACAACGAAAAGCATGGTTTATGAAAGGGTATAAATCCGGTGACATCAATCAAGGCGATACTTTTGCAGAAATAAGATAAATTTCAAATCAATAAGAATTTAAAAAATCGGGATATAGTCCCGATTTTTTTGTGCTTACATTTAAACAAATCGAGGCAATCAAAAGCACATCGGAAAATTAACAGTACCTTTGCGCCCAATTAAAAAAGTAACCTAAATAATAGTGTTTACTTTATAAACACCATTTATGTCATTTAACTCATTAGGTTTATCTGATGCTTTACTTAAAGCCATCAGCAAAAAAGGGTACACAACTCCCTCTCCAATTCAACAAAAAGCAATTCCCCCAATATTAGAAGGTAAAGATGTTTTGGCATCTGCACAAACAGGAACAGGAAAAACAGCCGGTTTTACATTACCTATTTTACAAATATTATCACAAGGTCAACAATTGCGACAAAGACCTATTCGCGCCTTAATATTGACACCAACCAGAGAATTAGCCGCACAAATATTAGCCAATATCAAGGAATACAGTGTATTTTTAGACCTGAAAAGCACCGTTATTTTTGGTGGTGTAAATCAGAATCCCCAGGTAACGCAATTGCGTCAGGGTGTCGATATTTTAGTCGCCACTCCAGGTCGGTTAATCGATTTGCAAAACCAAGGTTTAATATCACTTGCCAAAGTTGAAATCTTAGTTTTAGATGAAGCTGACCGTATGCTAGACATGGGTTTCGTACGAGACATTGAGCGCATTATAAAAGTATTGCCTACAAAAAGACAAAACTTGATGTTTTCGGCAACCTTCTCAACAGACATCAAGAAATTGGCGATGGGCATTTTACACCATCCCGTTCATGTAGAAGCAACTCCGGAAAATACCACCGTCGATGCTATTACTCAAATAATATATCCTGTTGCCAAAGAGAAAAAAACGGAACTGATCATTAAATTGATTACAGAAGGAAACTGGAAACAAATTTTGGTTTTTACCCGTACCAAACAAGGCGCCAATAAACTGACAGAAAGCATGATTAGTGCCGGAATCAAAGCAGCTGCCATTCACGGAAATAAAGGGCAAGGCGCACGAACCAAAGCCTTGGCAGGGTTCAAAGACGGAAGTCTTACCGCTTTAGTCGCTACCGATATTGCGGCCAGAGGTCTGGATATTCCATTGTTGCCGCATGTGGTCAATTTTGAATTGCCTAACATTCCTGAAGATTACGTCCACCGAATTGGTCGTACCGGAAGAGCTGGTGCAAATGGTGAAGCTATTTCGCTATTCAGTCCGGATGAAACGGTTTTTTTACGTGATATCGAAAAATTAGTAGGTTTAAATTTGCCTAAAGAAAACATAAAAGGTTTCGAACCCGATCCTAACGCTTCCAAAGAACCAATTAAACAAGGGCAAGGAAGACAACAACGCGATTCAACTCCGCGAAAACCAAAAACTGACACTACAAACCGTAGCAGCAATAATAGTTTTGGTCCAAGACGCCCAAGTCAAAATAATGACCGACGTTCTAATAGATAATTAATTTTTATTATTTTTTAGGAGCAGAACGAGTTCGTTTTTTTAGAACGTATTTCCCGCTATACATTACAAACCTTCTTAGAGCTGAACACCAGCTCTAAGAAGGTTTTTCATTTCAAACGTAGTTCACTGAACTCCAATTAAAATAAAAGCTAAGTGAAGTAATCGGGGCTATTGAGAGCGTTTTTACTTTCATAATAGCACTTTTCTTTGAAAAACAAAGTCGCTCACGTTTATGGGGGGACAGTTTGCAAACCTACATATCTGTTTGAAGATACATATACTAGATATCTAGGAGTTCACATCCAACAACTGAATGTGCTGACTTTTTATTTAAAAAATTATTTTTGTTCCTTAATAACAATTTCAGCTGTTTTTTGAGATTCATCTTTGTTGATATAGAATCTATCACCTGAATTATTTATTCTACCATCTAGCAGCATTCCAATAGAATTTATATTAGCTACTTTATAACCGAACTGAGTTAAACCTGAAATTATTTGGTTTTTGTAATTTATACATTCTTGCGTGCTATTAACAAAGCTTAAATCAATTTTATAATCTAATGGAATATTCTGTTTAATGTATTCTAAGTCATTATTTGTGACTTGTCTTGGTGCTTCTTTCTCATTGTAATTATTGTTTACTGTTTGATTACCATAATTTACCCCTGAATTAATTATACCGTTATTTACCCCTAAATTAGCTACATTAATATTTGCAATCGGAATTTTATTATTATCTGATTTCTTAGCGTGAATAACTTCTTGTTCTTTATCTTTTTGGATGACTGTTTTTTTATTTATAACAGTTTTGTTATCAATATTTTTATCTCTATTCACATAGTCACCATTTATATTAAATGTATTTCCTGATGTGGGAACTACATCCACTTTCTTATCGGCATTATACGCTAAAATGCCGCATATAATAGCTGCAATTTGAAAAAAACCCGCTAAAATCGTATAACTTAAACCCATATTTCGTTTAAAAAAATTCATATTGTAAAATTAAATATAACAAATATAAAATATTTCCGAATAAAATCTGTCACAAATTAATATGATGCTTTTTATTGTTCAAAAAGGATTAAATATTCGATTGTTAGTAGTTTAAAATTTATAACCCGCTACGCAAAGTCTCCAACTTTGAGTATATGTTTCTCAGTCGCCAACTGACCTTAAAATTAAAATATTATAAAAACAAAATCGGTTAAAAACCGAAAGTCACTTCCTCAAAGTAGGAAACTTTGTGGAACGTTGTGATTAAAAATAGTTAATCACAAATCTACTTCTCTTCATACTGAAAATTGTTGTTTCCAAATACAACAATAATTTAATGCATTACTTTACAAAGTAGTATTCTATTCATACGTATTTAAATCTAGATTAAGAATAGTACCTACTCTGCTAAATTCTTCATTAATTTTTGCATTCAGGATAAGTGGTTTATTTGTTATTGGATGATTAAAAATTAACTGATGTGCATGAAGCATCATTCCTATCAGTTCAAAATGCTCCAACCATAATTTATTCTGTTTATTACAACCATGTGGCCGACTTCCTAAAATGGGATGAAAAATATGTTTGAAATGTTTTCGTAATTGATGCATACGTCCCGTTTCAGGAATAGCCTCTACCAAACAATATCGTGATGTAGGTTTATTGTTAAATGCTAACTCAATTTCTGTAGTTTGCAATCGATGAAAGTAGGTTACTGCATTTTGTATAATGCCATCATCATTGGTTAAATCATAATCAATCGTTAGTTCTTCGGGTGACCAACCACGTAAAATTGCTAAATATTTTTTTTCGACTTCGCGTGTGGCAAAACGATCATTCATAATTTTTAAAACTTCCTTATCCAACGCAAATAACAAGACTCCAGATGTTTTGCGATCTAACCGATGAATAGGATAAACGTGTTGCCCTCCTATTTGATTTCTCAATTCTTGAATCGCATAAACTTTTGCATCGCGCGCGTAAAACGATTTGTGGACTAACAATCCACTTGGTTTATTAATTGCAATAATATATTCGTCTTGGTACAGAATTTCTAACATTTGGCAAAAATAAAAGAGATTTCTCTCGAAATCTCTTTTTTGACTTATTTATTTCTACACTTTTCTTTTTTACTCTTTAGCGCGAGCGTATTCTCTATTTTCAGCTGTTAAACATCTAAAATCAAAAATCGTTAATCAAAAATCTGAAATCTAATTTACCCCAGCCAACCATCACGATCCAAACTTCTATATTGAATTGCCTCTGCTATATGGCCCGAAATTACTGTTGGAGCTGCATCCAAGTCGGCGATTGTTCTGGCTACTTTCAAAATACGATCGTAGGCCCTAGCGGAAAGATTCAATCGTTCCATTGCCGTTTTCAATAATTGCTTGGAAACATCGTCCAAAGCGCAATACTCCCGAATGTGTTTGGTATTCATTTGAGCATTGTAATGGATGTTTTCCATTTGTTCAAAACGTTCGGTTTGGATTTCTCGTGCTGCAGTCACTCTTTTCCGAATATCAACACTGCTTTCCGCTTTTTGATCATCCGATAATTTTTCGAAAGGAACCGGAGTCACTTCGATGTGAATATCTATTCTATCCAATAAAGGTCCCGAAATCTTACTCAAATACCGTTGCATTTCGTGTGGCGAAGAAGTTTGTGGTGAATCCGGATCGTTAAAGAACCCACTTGGACTTGGATTCATACTCGCCACCAACATAAAAGAAGACGGATAAGTAACCGTAAATTTAGCTCTGGAAATTGTTACTTCTCGATCTTCCAGCGGTTGACGCATCACTTCCAAAACGTCTCTCTTAAATTCAGGCAATTCATCCAGAAACAAAACACCATTATGCGCCATCGAAATTTCACCCGGTTGCGGATAACTTCCGCCGCCCACCAAAGCGACATTCGAAATTGTATGGTGCGGACTTCGAAACGGACGTTGATTCATCAATCCCACTTCCTTTAATTTTCCGGCAACGCTGTGAATTTTGGTTGTTTCTAATGCTTCACGCAACGTCATCGGCGGCAAAATACTCGGTAAACGTTTGGCAAGCATGGTCTTCCCTGCTCCCGGCGGTCCAATCAAGATAATATTATGTCCTCCGGCTGCGGCAATTTCCATGCAACGCTTAATACTTTCTTGTCCTTTAACATCACTAAAATCGAATTCAGGAAAGTCTAATGTTTTATAAAATTCAGCTCGCGTGTCTATTGTTGTTGGTTCCAGAGTTCCTTTTCCTTCAAGGAAATCAATTACTTCCTGAACATTTTCGACTCCATACACATCTAATCCAGCAACAATCGCTGCTTCTTTTACATTTTGCTTTGGAAGAAAAAAACCTTTAAAACCTTCTTCTTTGGCTTTAATGGCAATGGGTAGAGCACCTCTTATTGGTTGAAGGCTGCCATCAAGGGAAAGTTCCCCCATAATGATGTATTTATCAACGTCCTCGGCATTGATTTGCCCAGATGCGACCAAAATTCCGATGGTTAAAGTCAGGTCGTAGGCAGAGCCTTCTTTGCGCAAATCAGCAGGAGCCATATTGATGGTGATTTTTTTACCTGGCATGGCGTAGCCGTTATTTTTGAGTGCTGCTGCAATACGGTAACTGCTTTCTTTAATGGCATTATCCGGCAATCCAACTAAATGATAACCAATCCCTTTATCAATATTTACCTCAACAGTAATCGTTGTGGCTTCGACTCCAAAAACTGCACTTCCAAAAACTTTAACTAGCATCTGTTTTTATTTGATTCTAAAATTAGAGAAAACTTTTCTTATTATTATTATAAATCCTACACAAATTCCAATAAAATAGTGAATAACCAAAATTTCATCAAAAAATACTTCAAATATTACATATTACAGTCCGATATGATACATTTTTCGCAAAAACAAAATGTTAAAATTAAAAAAATTGAAGGTATACTATTAGCATTTTTCTACTTTTAGAAAATAATTAGAAACCTTACTATGAAAAAAATCTTACTTCTGTTATTTTTCAGTTTTTTACTGCCAAAAACTTATGCACAGGAATACTTTCCTAACAATGAAAGTGTTCAAAACAAAACCAGCAATTTCACCGCTTTTACCAATGCAAAAATCTATGTGACACCAACACAAGTTGTTGAAAAAGGTACTTTACTGATACAAAACGGAAAAGTAATTGGTGTAGGAACTAATATTTCAATTCCTAAAAACTGTACCACAATCAACTTAGAAGGAAGGTCCATTTATCCTTCTTTTATTGATATTTACACGAGTTTTGGAATCGAAAAACCAAAAGGAATTACCGAAAGAAACCCCTTATATGATACTAAAAGATCTGGTTTTTATTGGAATGAGAGCATCCGTTCAGAATTGAATGCCTACGAAGCATTTAAATATGACCAACCTAAAGCCGAAGAATTATTGAAAGCTGGATTTGGTGTTGTAGGAACGCATATTCCAGACGGAATTGCCCGCGGATCAGGAACTTTAATCGCTTTGAATAATTTCGAAAAAAAGAATCAATTGCTATCCGATAAAGTGACCAATCATTTTGCATTTACTAAAAGCGTAACTACAAATCAATCCTATCCAAGTTCATTAATGGGAATGATGGCATTATTACGCCAAATGTACTATGATTTAGATTGGTACAAAAAAGGAAATTCAGCAACCAAAGATTTGTCATTAGAAGCCATGGCAAATAATGAAAAGTTAGTTCAAATATTTGCTTCTGAAGACAAATTAAACAGTTTAAGAGCGTCCAAAATTGCGAAGGAATTTGGTTTGAATTATGTTTTAAAAGGAAACGGAAACGAATTTGAACGCATTGAGGAAATCAAAAAAACGAATTCGAAATTTATTATTCCAATCAATTTCCCTGAAGCCTATGATGTTTCTGATCCGAACCAAGCGAACCAAATGGAATTAAAAGATTTGCGTTTTTGGAACCAAGCGCCGACCAACCTTAAAGTTTTATCGGATAATGGAATTGTTTTCGCATTGACAACTGACAAGTTAAAGAAGATGGAAGATTTTAGACCCAATCTGTTAAGAGCCATCAAATATGGTTTTGATAAAACCAAAGCATTAGAAGCATTGACTACCATTCCTGCTGCTCTTTTAGGAAAAAGCAACGAAATGGGAACTTTGAAAACAGGAAGTTTAGCCAATTTTGTGATTACATCCGGAGAAATTTTTGAAGAAAAAACAGTATTGTACGAAAACTGGGTTCAAGGAAACAAATTTGTTGTCAACGACATTGCAACGAAGGACATTCGTGGAAATTATGATTTGACCATTAATTCCGAAAAATATAAATGGAAAATTGATGGGGAGATTACTGCACCAAAATCAGAAATCACAACAGTAGATTCTAAAAAAATCAAGTCAAAACTGACGATGACCAATAATTGGATTTCGACTGTAATAAAACCTAATGATTCTACTAAAACTAGCTTTACCAGATTAATTGGATACATCGAAGACACACAAAATCTTTCCGGGAAAGCAGTTTTATTCAATGGAAATGAAGTGAAATGGTCAGCGGTAAAAACGGCTCCATTTGTAAAAGCGATTGATTCTTCTAAAATTGAAAAAAACAACATGATTATCCCAACAACATTTCCAAATGTTGCTTTTGGTAACCTGAAGAAACCTACCGCAGAAACAATACTTTTTAAAAATGCTACTGTTTGGACCAATGAAAAAGACGGTATTTTAGAAGAAACAGACGTATTGGTAAAAAACGGAAAAATAGCTTCTGTTGGGAAAAATATTGCTGATGCATCCGCAACAATTGTTGATGCAAAAGGAAAACATTTGACTAGCGGAATTATTGATGAGCACTCGCACATTGCCATTTCAAACGGTGTGAATGAAGGCGGACACAACTCTAGTGCTGAAGTAACGATACAAGATGTAGTGAATTCTGAAGACATTAATATCTATAGAGATTTAGCTGGTGGAGTTACAACATCTCAATTATTGCACGGTTCAGCTAATCCTATTGGTGGACGTTCCGCAATTGTAAAATGGAAATGGGGAGCACCTGCAGAGGAAATGTTATATAAAAACCAACCCGGATTCATCAAATTTGCTTTAGGTGAAAATGTTAAACAATCTAATTGGGGTAACGTAAACCCTACTCGTTTTCCACAAACCAGAATGGGAGTCGAACAAGTTTTTACTGATTATTTCCAACGTGCAAAAGAATATGACTTAGCTTGGAAAGCATACAATGCTAGTGGTAAAAAAGCAAAAGGAAATGCACCGAGAGTAGACTTAGAGTTACAAACATTAGCCGAAATATTAAACAAAGAACGTTTCATTTCTTGTCATTCTTACGTGCAATCTGAAATTTTGATGTTGATAAATGTAGCTGAAAAATTTGATTTTAGAGTTAATACCTACACTCATATTCTTGAAGGTTATAAAGTTGCCGATAAAATGAAAGAGCATGGTGTTGGAGCCTCCACTTTCTCGGATTGGTGGGCTTATAAATTTGAAGTGAATGATGCCATTCCTTTCAACGGACCAATTATGCATAATGCAGGAATTGTAGTTGCCTACAACTCTGATGATGCTGAAATGTCTAGAAGATTAAATCAAGAAGCAGCAAAAGCAGTAAAATATGGTAATATTTCAGAAGAAGATGCATGGAAATTTGTGACATTGAATCCTGCTAAATTATTGCATATAGATGATAAAGTAGGAAGTATCAAAGTGGGCAAAGATGCGGATATCGTATTATGGAATGCAAATCCTTTATCTATTTATGCCAAAGCTGAAAAAACATTAATTGAAGGTGTTGTGTATTATGATGCTAAAAAAGATGAAGCACAAAGAGTAGCAATCGCTAAAGAAAGAAGTGAACTAATAGGTCAGTTATTACAAGAAAAAAATAAAGGAATGACCACGCAAGAACCTAAAAAAACGGAGAAGAAAGAATATCATTGCGATACTTTAGAAGAATAATCCAATGCATCTAAATTTCAAAAACCGTGCTTTTATTATAAAGCAATTCTAAAAAACCTATAATCATGAATAGTAAAAAAATATATCTTTTAATATTGGCCTTTAGTATCTCAATACTATCTCAGGCACAACAAACACCAGCCGCAAAGCAATCAAAATCTGTTTTAATCCTTAATGCTACAGCACACTTGGGTAATGGTGAAGTGATTGAGAACAGCGCCATCGGATTTGTAGACGGGAAAATCACTTTGGTTGCAGATGCGAGAGTAATACGCTTAGCTGCGGGTGCCTATGACATGACAATTGATGCCAGCGGAAAACATGTGTATCCGGGATTTATTGCACCTAACTCTACATTAGGCTTGGTTGAGATAGATGCCATAAAATCCTCCGATGACGAAGATGAAATTGGAGCAATGAATCCAAATGTAAGAAGTATTGTTGCTTACACAGCCGATTCTAAAGTAATTGAAACAGTAAGACCAAACGGTATTTTGATGGCTCAAATAACACCTAGAGGCGGAGTGATTTCTGGATCTTCCTCAATTGTTCAGCTGGATGCTTGGCATTGGAAAGATGCAATTATAAAAGAAAACGATGGAATTCACATCAATTTCCCATCCACCTTTAAAAGAAGTGGATGGTGGGCAGAACCAGGAAATATAGAAGCTAATAAGGACTATGCTAAACAAGTTTTAGAATTATCTGGATTTTTATCTAATGCAAAAGCGTATTTAGGCGATAGTTCAAAAGAGCGAAATTTAGTTTTAGAATCTACAAAAGGTCTATATGACGGAAGTCTAACGCTGTTTGTTCATGCCAATGAAGAAAAACAAATCATCGATGCGGTGCAATTTTCCAAAGAAAATGGTATTAAAAAAATGGTCATTGTTGGCGGGTATGAAGCGTATAAAACTGCTGAATTATTACAAAAAAATAATATTGGCGTACTGCTAAAACGCGTGCATGATATGCCAGAGAATGATGATCATGATATTGATTTACCATACAAAGCAGCCAAATTATTAACCGATAAAGGTGTCCTTGTAGGTTTAGAAAATAGCGGTGCCCATGAAAGAATGAATACCAGAAATTTACCATTTTTAGCGGGAACATGTGCTGCCTACGGAATGGAAAAAGAAAAAGCGTTACAACTAATTACATCTAATACTGCTAAAATATTAGGAATTGATGCGCAATGTGGTACCTTAGAGCAAGGAAAAGATGCTACATTATTCATTTCCGAAGGTGATGCTTTAGATATGAGAACCAATAAATTGACTAATGCCTTTATACAAGGGAGAATGATTAGTTTGGAAACACATCAAACTAAGCTGAATGACCGATATAAAACAAAATACAATCAAAAATAAATTAATACAATGGGACTATTTAACGCCATCTTAGGCAATGCATCTGAAGTAAATATTGAAAATGTTTCGAATGAATTTGAGCCTATCTTAATTGATGGAGAAAAAATCGAAAAAGCGTATAAGCTTATTCGGGATATGTTTATTTTCACCAATAAAAGACTGATTTTAGTCGAAAAACAATTGGTTGGAAGTAAAGTTGATTATATGTCTATTCCCTATTCCAGTATTAAGAAATTCTCAAAAGAAAGTGCAGGAATATTAGATTTGGATGCCGAATTAAAAATTTGGTTAAACCACGATAATAATCCAATTATCAAACAATTTGGTAAAGGAGGAAACAACATCAATGAGGTTTATAAAATATTGAGCCAACATACATTGAAATAAGCATATCATTTATAATTCAAGGCACTAATTGCAATCCATGCAATTAGTGCCTTTTTTAGGTTAATCTCTTTTGTCATTACAAAAGACGGCGACACATCAGAATAGGATTCTTAATTTTTTGTAGAAAAGGCGGTTTTAGATATCAAAACATAATATTCCTTTAACCTAACTTTAACAAATTACAAATTTTAACTTCAAATTATAATATACCCACAATAAAAAGGGGTGTGCATTGTTTAAATCGTAAAAATAAAACATTCAATTACTTTTATAAAGGGGGTTGTTGATGATTTTTATATTTTTATCGAAATTTAAAACTAAAAAACAATGAGAAAAATTATTTTAAGTGTGATATTAATCACAATCTTGGTATTTACCCTTTTTTCAAATTATTTTCTAACAGATAGCCCTGCACCCGCAGAAGCTGTAAAATTTGACACTGGCGATACCGCTTGGATGATTGTTGCTACAGCACTTGTATTAATCATGACTCCTGGTTTAGGTTTCTTTTATGGTGGGATGGTAGGTAAAAAAAATGTCATCAGTACCATGCTTCAAAGTTTTATGGCCATGATAATTGTAACCGTTTTATGGGTTGTTATCGCTTTTGGATTATCATTTGGCCCAACAATTGGCGGCGTTATAGGAAATCCTATCCCGAATTTATTCTTTCAAGGTGTAGGTACTAATACATCATGGAGTCTTGCTCCAACAATCCCTTTTATGTTATTTGCATTGTTTCAAGCAAAATTTGCCATAATTACCCCAGCTTTAATTACGGGTGCTTTTGCTGAGAGAATTCGTTTTTGGGCTTACTTACTATTTATGGTTTTATTTATATTACTAGTTTATACACCATTAGCACACATGACTTGGCACCCAGATGGTATTTTCTTTAAAATGGGGGTATTGGATTTCGCAGGTGGAACAGTCGTTCACATGAGTGCTGGATGGGCTGCACTTGCAGGAGCCATTTTTCTTGGAAAAAGAAAAGCACAAAAACCTAATCCTGCCCGTATCACTTATGTATTATTAGGAACTGGTTTATTATGGTTTGGATGGTTTGGTTTTAATGCTGGATCTGCTTTAGGTTCTAACGGTTTAGCGGTTCAAGCGCTTGGTACTACAACTGTTGCAGCTGCCGCAGCTGGAATGGCTTGGGTATTTCTTGACAAAATTCTTGGTCACAAACTTTCTGCAATGGGAGCTTGTATCGGTGTTGTAGTAGGTTTAGTGGCTATTACTCCTGCTGCAGGATTTGTGAGTATTCCACACGGAATGTTCATAGGAGCTTTTGCCAGTATCGTTAGTAATTTAGTGGTTAGAAGTTTCCACAAATTAAAAATTGATGATGCTTTAGACGTATTTGCTTGCCATGGTGTGGGCGGAATGGTTGGAATGCTTTTAACTGGAGTTTTTGCTTCAAAATCGATCAACTCCGTTGTTGGTGATAATCAAGGTCTAATTTTTGGAGACGCTACATTATTTATCAATCAATTAACTGCTTTAGTAATTGTTTCCATATTTGCTTTTGTAGGTTCCTATTTCCTTTTCTTTATCGTAAATAAAATTACCCCACTTCGTGTAAGTGAAGAAAAAGAAGAATTAGGTTTAGATATTTCTCAACATGGTGAATTTTTGTAAATCATCTTAACATCAATTAACTCTCTGCAATTCAGAGAGTTTTTTTTGCTCTGCAGTCACTCAAAGAAGGATGATTCTATGCAGTCTGTCCAATTATCTTTAGACAAAAATTAACATCTTTAAGAAACATTTTTTGCCAGACTAGTTTTAGTCAATATCCTTTAAAAACAAAATCCCAATCTTTAAAAAAGATTGGGATTTTAGATTCAAATATAATCGAATGCTTTTAGTAAGTAAAAGGATTATCTATTTTAAAATAGTAAACTCAATTTTTGAATCATTATAAATTCTATGAGTTTGCTTTTGAAAATCTTCTGGTTTAGCATAAAAAATATTATCTACAAATGTTTGTGGATTCAAATCAATAAACGGAAACCACGTACTTTGAACCTGAATTTGGATTTTATGTCCTTTTTTAAATGTATGAAAAACATCTTGCAACTTAATATTCACTGGTGTTTTCTCATTAGCAACAAATGCTTCCGGTTTTGAAAAACTGTTTCTGAAACGTCCTCTCATAACCTCACTGCGTACCATCATGTGATAATTACTCATCTTCAAATAAGGAGCAACATCTTTGGTCTCTGGCTCATCATTAGGGAAAACGTCAACTACTTTTACAATCCAGTCCGCATCTGTTCCTGTAGTTGAAACTTGTAATTTGGCTAATATTTCTCCTGCTAATGTGGTATCATCGCTCAATACTTCTGTTTCAAAAACAATCACATCCGGACGTCTCGCGGCAAAACGTTGGTCATCCGTCATATATTTCCTTGGCGTAAGCCCTGCTTGTTTGATATCTTCAGAATAAGGAACCGGTTTCTTAGGATCACTGATAAATTCTTCAAAAGAAATATTTCGCTTCGCCATTTTTGTCAATTGATTTCCTTGCAAAAAGAAATCTTGTTTTTCAGTATTTTGAGGAGGCCAAGTTTCATAGGTCTTCCACTCTTTTCTTCCAGTATCAAAAACATAGGCTTCTGGTAATTTATTTTCACCTTGAGCGTTATTCTTTAAGAAATGACGAAAGAAATTAGCTTCTATATTTTTTTGATAATAACCTGAAATACTATCTCCAAAATTAATATTACCAATCACTTGTTTTGCTGAATTTCTAGCCCAATCACCGTGGCTCCATGGTCCCATAACGATTGTGTTGTAATTTTTGCTGCTTTTTTCAATCGTACTGTACGTATTCAAAGGTCCATATAAATCTTCAGCATCAAACCAACCGCCAACGGTCATTACCGCTGGTTTGATATTATTCAAATGTTGTAAAATTCCACGTTTTTGCCAAAAATCATCATAACTGGAATGGTCTTTCAGCTGTTGCCAAAATTCATCATCTTTACCGTAATATTTATCTAAATTAGATAAAGGGCCAGCATCCAAGAAAAACTGATAATCATCATTTGTACCCGTATTCGTAAATTTATACCAAGGTTCCGTAGTTCGCTTTGTTTTTTGAGGACCAAATAATGGCGTAACTTTCCAATAGCTCAACAAATAGGCTCCATTATGATGAAAATCATCAAAAAAGAAATCAGCAATACACGCTTGAGGTGAAACCGCTTTCAAAGCTGGATGATTGCTCAACAAAGAATACGTAGCGTAAAATCCTGGATATGAAATTCCCCAAGTTCCAACATTTCCGTTGTTATTAGCTACATTTTTGACCAACCAATCTATCGTATCATACGTATCCGAGGCTTCATCGGTAGCTGCCTTTCCTTTTTTATTTGGAATAAAGCCGCGCATATTATCGTATAAACCATCGCTCATAAATCTTCCTCGTACATCTTGATAGACCACAATATATCCTTCTTTCATCATCGTTTCGCTAGGAGAAATACTTCTTTTGAGCTGACCTTCTCCATAAGGACTAGAATTATAAGGCGTTCTTTGCATTATAATCGGATATTTTTTAGAAACATCTTTGGGGGTGTAAATAGAAGTAAATAATTCTGCACCATCGCGCATCTTTATATGCACTTCTTTTTTAGTGTAATTTTCCGAAACATAATTGGATTTATTGTCTTGGGCAAACAGAACTGCACCAATAAAAAAAAGAGAAATACTAAGTAGTTTTTTCATGAATTTTTTGAATTAAAATAGTTTTTAAAGATAAAAAATCTCACTGATTATAGTATCCTTATTCCAACTTTTTTAAAATTCATATATCGATTTTGATAAGATGAAAAAGTAGCAATTGACGCTGTTTATAATAGCTCATTATTCAACGTTTTCACACCAATAATTCATTCATTTATGTATTCAAATTAGCAACTTTTTCTGCCCGATAATCCTTTGTCTTTGCTTTGAATTATTTACAAAAAAAAACCATAAAAGGATTGTTTTTCCTTACAAAAAGCACTTTTTACCCATTTTAAGAGCTATTTTCAGATAATTTGCCTTATATTTGTAAAATACCAAATTATTTTTTGTGGTTTTTAAAGTCTCTTTTTGTGCACTTTTAACCCAAAATTAAGATCCCTTATTTCAGAAAAAAATTCTGAAAAAATCATCTTTTTTTGCAGTTTACTGCACCTTTTGCCTTTTGGAAAAATTCCATTTACAGGCTATTAAATAATCGAAAATTAATAATATGCACATAATAGATTATGCAATCTTTATTGTTTATATGTTGGCCATGTTAGGCGTTGGTGTCTACTTTTTTAACAAAAATAAAACCGCTGAAGATTTTTACGTAAGTGGCAGAAATATGAGTAGCTGGCACATTGGCTTATCAGTTGTTGCCACTGATGTTGGTGGTGGATTCTCAATAGGATTGGGTGGACTTGGTTTTACAATGGGAATATCAGGTTCATGGATGCTGTTCACCGGACTGCTGGGCGCATGGTTGAGTGCCGTTTTTCTTATTCCAAAAGTAAGCGCATTAGGACACAAATACAAGTTTTTTACTTTCCCGCAAATATTTAATCATTTTTATAATGCTAAAGTTGCGCTGCTGGCCGGAATTATTTCAGCTATTGGATACATCGGATTTACGAGTTCTCAGGTTTTGGCAGGAGCCAAATTAGCTTCGGCAACCATAAAAGGACTTGATTTACAAACTGCGCTGATAGTCATGGGTCTTATCGCAGTAATTTACACCGCTATTGGAGGACTAAAAGCGGTCATTTATACCGATACGATCCAATGGTTAGTCTTAATTGGAGGATTGGTTTTCATAGGAATTCCTATTGCCTACACTGCCGTGGGAGGTTATGATGCAATCAAAACTAGTTTAGCACCTGAATATTTATCGCTGACCAATGTGAAGTGGTATCAGATTCTAAACTGGTCCATAACCATTATTCCTATTTGGTTTGTAGGAATGACTTTATACCAACGAATTTATGCCAGCAAGGGTGAAAAAGAAGCTAAAAAAGCTTGGCTGATTGCAGGCGTTTTTGAATGGCCGATAATGGCATTCATGGGAGTAATTCTGGGAATGCTGGCTAAAGTGGCTGCTAACAAAGGAATGTTTGATGGCTTTACTGATGCAGCCAATATGGACAGCGAAATGGGATTGCCTATTTTATTGGCCACAATACTTCCTGTAGGATTAATGGGATTGATGCTTTCCTCCTATTTTTCGGCTATACTTTCAACTGCGGACAGTTGCTTGATGGCGGCTTCTGGAAATATTGTCACTGATATTATTGCTAAGTTTTCAAAAAAAGAATTGAGTCATAAAAAGGAGCTAAGACTCTCACAAGGAGTCACCTTAATGGTTGGTTTTCTTGCTATTTTAATTGCGTCCCAAATGCAAAATGTATTAGAACTGATGCTTTACTCCTACGCTTTCATGGTTTCAGGACTATTTGTTCCAGTAATAGGCGCTTTGTTTTGGAAAAAAAGCCATCCAACAGCAGCTTTTTGGAGCATGCTTTTTGGCGGTGCAACAACGATTCTATTAATTGTTTCGGAGAATAAACTCCCTTTGGGATTAGAACTGCCGGAACACTTAGACGCTAATCTTTACGGAATAAGTGTTTCACTTATTTTATTCATCACAATATCACTTTATCACTATAACAAAAAAGACAGACAAAATGGAATTCAAACAAATTAATGACACTACTGGAGAAGATACAATATATACCAATCAAATTATAGCACTCTTCCTTTATACGCATTTAGAACAATATGGCGACACTATTGAAGACATTCAAAAATGTATTGATTATGTCATGAATCCTGCCAAAGGAGGAAACATTGTTGTGGGAATCGAGGAACAGAAAATCGTAGGTGTTGTGATCTTGAACAACACGGGAATGAAAGATTTTATTCCCGAAAATATTTTGGTATACATTGCCGTGGACAACAGTCAACGTGGAAAAGGATTTGGAAAACAGTTGATGCAAAAAGCCATATCAATTGCCGAAGGAAATATAGCATTGCATGTTGAACCGGATAATCCTGCCAAAAAACTATATGAAAGTTTAGGTTTTACCAATAAATATCTGGAAATGCGCCTCATCAAATAATCCAAAATGGAAAATTCAAACCAGTTTACCGATTCACTTGTGCGGTTGCGAAAAGAACTACACCAGCATCCGGAGGTTTCCGATAAAGAAATTGAAACGTCTAGACGGATCCTTTCTTTTCTCGAAAATTATCAACCTGATGAATTGATTACCGAAGTAGGTACAACTGGTGTAATGGCAATTTACAAAGGTAACAAAGCTGGAAAAACAGTATTATTCCGATGCGAATTAGATGCTTTACCCATTGAAGAGACGAATGATTTTGACCATCGTTCCTTAAATAATGGCGTTTCACATAAATGCGGTCACGATGGTCACATGGCTATCCTCTGTGGTTTAGCTACTGAATTGCATCAGAACAAACCAGAATCAGGAGCTGTTATTGTATTATTTCAACCCGCTGAAGAAGACGGCAGTGGTGCTCAAAAAGTATTATCGGATCCCAAATTTGCTTCTATCCAACCCGATTACGTCTTTGCACTTCATAATTTGCCGGGATTTCCAATACATCAAATTGTAGTAAAAAACGAAACTTTTACCTGCGCCGTAAACAGCATTATTATAAAATTAAAAGGCAAAACAGCTCATGCCGGTGAACCCGGAAAAGGAATAAACCCTGCCTTGGCAATAGCCGCAATTATTAATCAATTTAATACTATTATTCAGACCGAAATTACAAAAGAAAACTATTGCCTGATTACCCCCATTTATTCTAAAATCGGCAAAAAAGCGTATGGCGTATCAGCTGGTACAGGAGAAATTCATTTTACAGTACGAAGTGACAGCAATTTGCAAATGAGAAAGATTGAACTCGCTTTAGAAAATTTAGCCAAATCAATCGCAAAAGAGCATCAGATAAAGTGTAAAACCCGTTGGACCCAAAGTTTTCAAGCCAATGAGAATGACAAAAATGCTGTAACATTCATCAAAAAAGCAGCAAAAATTAATGGTTTTGAATTATTCGAAAAAGAGAAACCATTCACTTGGGGCGAAGATTTTGGTTTGTTCACACAACACTATCCTGGCGCCATGTTTGGACTGGGGGCAGGAATAAACACTCCTGCATTACACAATCCTGATTATGATTTTCCAGATGAAATTATTGCAACTGGAGTATCCGTTTTTTATGAAATCAGTAAACAAATTACAAATGCACACTAATTCACTTATAGAGCTTAATCGCTGCGCGTATCAAAACAACATCGACTTTCTAAAAAAGACTTTCGGAAAAAAAGTATTGGTTTCCTCTGTTGTAAAAGGAAATGCGTATGGTCACGGGGTACAAGAATTTGTTTCTATGGCTTTTCAATGTGGCGTAAATCATTTTTCTGTTTTTGATGTTCAAGAAGCTAAAGTTGTAAAAAATACATTAAAGGATAAAGCAACTATCATGGTTATGGGACTTGTTCAGGATGAAGACTTGGAATGGGTAATCCAAAATGACATCGAATTCTTTGTTTTTGATAAAAGCCGACTAACGAAAGCTATGAAAACAGCTAAAAAACTCGAAAAAAAAGCAATTCTGCACATTGAAGTAGAAACTGGAATGAACCGAACCGGTTTTGACAAAAACGAACTGAATACTGTTATTGCTATATTAAAAAAAGAAGAACAATATCTTACTTTCAAAGGGCTTTGCACACATTATGCGGGTGCCGAAAGTATCGCTAATTATTACAGAGTGGATCAACAAATCAAGAAGTTTGAAGAAATTTATGCCTTTTTTTGTAAAAATGACCTGAAACCACAAATCAGACATTCTGCTTGTTCCGCAGCATCAATAATGTTTCCGCAAACCAGAATGGATATGGTACGCATCGGAATTATGCAATACGGATTGTGGTCCAGTCCCGAAGTATTTGTAACCTATCTCAATTCTAAAAAGAACAAAACGGATCCATTACAGCGCGTTATCACTTGGAAAAGTGCTATTATGAGCATAAAAAAAGTAAATATTGGTGATTTCATTGGGTATGGTAGCAGTTTTATGGCTAAAAGGAAAATGAAAATCGCTGTTATCCCCATTGGCTACTGCCACGGATACAGTCGCTCATTGAGCAACCAAGGTCGTGTTCTTATCCATGGGCAACGATGTGTTGTAGTGGGTTCCGTAAACATGAACATGATGACTGTCGACATTACTGATATCGACATGGCAAAAAAAGAGGATGAAGTGGTACTGATAGGCACCCAAAAAGAGCTTTCCGTATCTGTAGCTTCATTCAGTGATTTCAGTAACCAACTCAATTACGAATTATTAACTCGGATTTCTAAAGCAATTCCACGTAAAATCATAGAATAATGGCTTTTATAAAATTATATCGAAAAAAATTACAGGAAAACTATCAGTTTTTAGATGAAACATTTAAATCCAGAAATATTGAATGGGGCGTAGTTTCAAAACTGCTGTGCGGTAATAAAATTTACCTCAAAGAAATCATTGCTTTAGGAGTGCGTGAAATTCATGATTCCAGAGTGAGTAATTTGAAAAAAATTAAAGCACTAGATCCTGAAATTCAAACTGTTTATATAAAACCACCTGCAAAACGAAGTATTGAAAGCATTGTTAAGTATGCCGATATCAGTTTTAATACTGAAATCTATACCATACAACTACTTTCAGATGAAGCGGTGAAGCAAAATAAGACGCATAAAATCATCATCATGATTGAAATGGGAGACCTTCGCGAAGGCGTTATGGGGGAAGAATTAATAGACTTTTACGGTACAATTCTGAAAATGCCAAATATCGAAATCTCTGGTATCGGGACGAATTTTAATTGCCTTAGCGGCGTAATGCCAACGCAGGACAAGCTTATTCAATTGAGTTTATACAAGCAATTAATCGAAGCTAAATTCAATATCAGTATTCCGTTCGTCTCTGGAGGAACCTCGGTTACAATACCGTTGCTCCTAAAAAATGCCCGACCAATGGCCGTGAATCACTTCCGAATAGGAGAAGCGCTTTTTTTTGGGAAAGACTTGTTTACTGGAAATACAATTGAAGGAATGCACCATGATGTTTTCAAATTATATGCTGAAATCATCGAAATTACTGAAAAGCCGAATACGCCAACAGGTGAATTAGGAGAGAATGTAGCCGGAAATTCGTTTTCAATGGACGATGTCACTGATCTGGGAATTACTTCGCTGCGAGCCATTCTAGATATTGGTTTGCTAGATATGCAACCACAATACATTGAATCTGATGACACGGATATTACTATTGTAGATGCGAGTTCTGACATGTTGGTTATCGATATTTCTAATTCTAAAAAAACGTATAAAATTGGAGACTTAGTTGCTTTTCAAATACGCTATATGGGCGCTTTGTATCTTTTAAATTCTGATTATATCGAAAAAATAATTGAATAAAAAAATTTCCTGTCTACAGTTAAAATATAACAATTACACTTAGTTAAAAATACTAAATTCAAAAAAAATTGCAGTAATTTCCATGGCTTGATCCCTGGAAATTAGTGCAATTTACGTTTACTATTTTGTCTTGTTGTTACGCTTTATTTAGCCTTTTTAAAGCGATCAATTCCTTCTCTCAACCAGCCTTTATAAGCATTAATATCCGAATTATAACTTTCCGGTTTATTAGACAACATATTTTCTTCTACATCTATAACAATGTAATACGGTTGCGCGTTGGCTTTGTATCTTGTAATTTGGAAATCACTCCATTTATTCCCAACACTTACAATTTCTTTACCCGTTTCTTTTGATACATATTGCTCATTTTTGGGTAATTCTCTTTTATCATCGACATACAAAGAGATTAAAACCACTTCGTCTTGTAAAATTTTTAGAATAGCAGGATCAGACCAAACATAATCTTCCATTTTTCTGCAATTCACACAAGCATATCCTGTAAAATCAAGTAAAATGGGTTTGTTTACTGATTTGGCATAAGCCAATCCCTTTTCATAATCCTCAAAAGCAATAAGATCATGCGGTCCTAAATGCGCACCTTCCGGCAAAATTTGGGCAGATGCATTCGAACCACCTTTTGAATTTCCTACTCCGTACGGACTTTCGCTATACGTCATTGGAGGTGGGAAACCAGAAATTAATTTTAATGGTGCTCCCCAAATTCCGGGAATCAAATAGATGGTAAAGGCCAAAACTACCAATCCAAAAGACAATCTTCCTACTGATATATGACTCATCGGGCTATCATGCGGTAGTGTAATTTTCCCGAATAAATAAAAGGCTAATGTTCCAAAAATAGCGATCCAAATCGCCAAGAACACTTCTCTTTCCAAGAAATGCAATTGTAAAACTAAATCCGCATTCGACAAAAATTTGAATGCCAAAGCCAATTCTAAAAATCCTAAAACTACTTTAACCGTATTCAACCAACCGCCAGATTTTGGTAATGAATTCAACCAACCCGGAAACATCGCAAACAACATAAATGGTAAGGCTAAAGCCAATGAAAATCCGAACATTCCAACAATTGGCGCTATTCCACCTTTAGACGCAGCTTCGACTAAAAGTGTTCCTACGATAGGTCCTGTACACGAAAAAGAGACAATTGCTAATGCCAAAGCCATGAATAAAATTCCAATTATTCCGCCTCGATCCGCTTGATTATCGACTTTATTTGCCCAAGAATTTGGTAACATAATCTCAAAAGCTCCTAAAAATGAAGCCGCAAAAGTGACTAATAAAACAAAGAAAATAATATTAAACCAAACATTCGTAGACAACGCATTCAATGCATCCGCACCAAAAATCCAAGTCACTAAGAATCCTAAAACAACATATATGAAGATGATTGCAATTCCATAAATAATGGCATTTCTAATTCCTTTTGCTTTTGTTTTGCTTTGTTTGGTAAAAAAACTGACCGTCATAGGAATCATCGGGAAGACGCAAGGCGTAAGCAACGCGGCAAAACCAGATAAAAAAGCAATAAAGAAAATAGACCATAATCCTCTTTGTTTAGAAGGTTTAGTGTCCAGAACAGGAACTTTTTCAGGAGTAACAACTTGTTCTTTATTTACATCCGCAATGGCAACTGAAGTATCAACTTTAGCTGAATCTATCGTAGTTAAATCTGATGCTACAGTAGATATTTCCGCTGTTTTTGCAGTGGCAGGAATGGTAAACGTAAAACTCTTCTCTAAATTGATACATGCTTCTTTACAAACCTGATAATTCAAATTGACTTCAATTTTTGTAATCTTTGGGTTTGTAATCGTGATTTCTTGTTGAATTTGAGCTTTTTTCTCAAAGTACGTTTCATTCACTTCAAAAACATCATTGAAAGCAGTTGTAGTTTTGCTTTCTTTGGCTTTGCCCACTAAATTAAAGTTTACTTTTTGATTTTTGAAAATAATTTCCAAAGGCAAAGATCCACCGTCAGCCGTAAATTGGGAATATAAATGCCAATCTTTTTCTATGACGGCATTAAAAGTAAGAATATAATTACTCTCAGATTTCTTTTCTATTTTGGTAGTCCATTTTGCAGGATCAAGAATTTGGGCATATCCATTGGCAAAAGCCAAAAAAGCAATAAGTATAAATAGTAGTTTCTTCATTATTCTAATTGTATTTTAAGTATATTCTTTGTTGTGTTCTCTATTCTAAAACGTTCATCCTGACGAAGCCCAATAATCCAAACTATGTCTTCATTCGAACATAAAAGCCACGAATTTTCTTTTTCCAGCAAGGATAATTTTTCATCTTTAAAAAGCTTGCTCACTTTTTTAGATTTACCATTCATCCCAAAAGGCTGAAAACTATCGCCCTCATTCCAGTGGCGTAAAACTAAAGGAAATTGCAGTTTATCAGCGTCAACAAAGATAGCTGAGTTCGTTGTTAAACTAATGTCCGCTACTTTACAAAACGTAAGATTTAAGGGAATATTAACTTCTTTTTGATTTTCATCAATTGCATATTCCTCCTTTTCATTTACGAAATTTATTGGGCTTAGGATTAAGGAATCCCTATCTTTTAATAATCTATATTCTGGCGAAAAAACGTATTTACCAGATTGGCTTTCGACCAAATCATAAATATCATCCCAAGCCGAAAATCCAAATTCTTTCAGCCATTGATGTAAATACGATTTGTAATTGGGTAATTTTTTTAATTTTTTTAAATCAAAATAAATAGTATCCTCCTCTTGTTTAGCCACTTGCTGATAAATCATAATTGATGCATCTTCGACCATCACTTGAGCTTCTTGCAAATAGGCTTGCGTTTTATGAAACGATGAAAGAAAATTGGGATTCAATTCCTTTAACATAGGAACCAGATGATGACGAATTTTATTTCGAAGGTATTTATCTGATGCATTGCTGCTGTCTTCACGCCATTTAATGTTATTTATTATGGCATATTCTTCCATTTCTTCTTGGCTAAATGCCAAAAGCGGACGAATTACTCTATCGTTTTGTTCCGGAATTCCAGTTAAACCTTCTAATCCAGTTCCACGACTCAAATTAATTAAAAAAGTTTCCAGATTATCATCGGCATGATGTGCCGTGAGAATATAATCGAATTTTTCAGTTTCCAATAACTCATAAAACCAATTGTAACGCAACTCACGCGCGGCAACTTGCGTAGAAACTTTATAATCTTCTGCGAAAGCTTTAGTGTCAAATTGTGTTATAAATACCGGAATATCATTTGCGGCAGCATATTCCTGGACAAAATTTTGGTCTTCAAAACTTTCCATCCCACGCAATTGAAAGTTACAATGTGCGATTCCTAATTTATAATCCAATTGCTGAAAAAGATGCACCATTACCATACTGTCTTTCCCGCCGCTTGTCGCCAGAAGTATTTTTTTTCCGCTCAAGAACTGGAAATTATGAAGCAGATGATTTTGGAATTTCTGTAGCATGTTCAAATTTAATTAATTCGTTTGGATTTAACTTAAAACTTCTCGCATCGCTTTTGCTTTAAGCAAACATTCCTCATATTCCTTTTCAGGAATGGATTGTGAAGTGATGGCGCTTCCAACCGAGAAAGAAATATATTTCTTCTCTTGATTGTACAAAATGCTTCGGATAACAACATTGAAATCAAAATCTCCGTTTGGTGTAAAATAACCAACGGAGCCGCTATATAATCCGCGTTTTGTTTCCTCCAACTGTTCAATGATTTTCATCACTGAAATTTTTGGTGCTCCAGTCATACTTCCCATCGGGAAAGTAGTTTTTAATACATCAACAACGGAATATTGCGCATCTAATTTTGATGTCACTGTAGAAATCATTTGATGCACTTGCAAAAAAGAGTAAATTTTGCATAACTCTTTTACTTCAACGGATCCTTTTTGTGCCGTTCGAGACAAATCATTCCGAACTAAATCCGTTATCATAATATTCTCGGCTCGTTCTTTTGGGTCTAAAGCCAATTGTCTTTTTGATTGCTCATCTTCGATTGGATCTGAAAATCTTTTCGCGGTTCCTTTAATCGGTTGTGAAATAATGCGTTCTCCTTCTTTCCTTAAATAACGTTCCGGTGTCGCCGAAAGCAAAAAATGGTTGTTGTTTTTAAAAAAAACGGCAAATGGAGGCCGAGAAATTTCGTTGAGTTTGATAAATTTTTCTATTGGATCAATCGTTGCGTTTTCAGCAAAAAATTCCATACAAAAATTAGCTTCATAAATATCGCCTTGATGAATGTGTTCCAAAACTTTTGAAACTTTCTCAAGATAACTCTCTTTCGGAATCCGTTGTTGAATATTTACTAGTGCTTCTATTTCGATTTTTGACTTTCGAATTTCGACAATTTCTTCAAAATCTAACTCCACTTCATCGTCACACATATTGAGATATTGAATTTCAAGTTGATTCCCTTTCAATAAAAATAACTTCTTAGGTTGAAAAAAAAACAAATCTGGAAATTCTAATCCGTCAAAATTCTGAGATTGCAACTGTTCAATATCATTTTTTAAATCATAGGATAAATATCCAAAAAGCCAATCTTTGGTACTTTGCTGGTATTGTTTTAAATCCTCAAAAGCATTCTGATAATCCGTTTTTATTGAAGTAAATGCATCAACGGCAAGAACACAATCATAACTGGAATAATTTTTTGGATAATCATTGCTGTCTAAATAAATGATTTCTCGAAACTGTTGAGACCAAAATAAAAGCTGTTCTTTAAACAGTTTTGGATCAGAAATAGACTTGTAAATAGAAGTTCTCAAAAAGTATTGGTATTTAAAATTCAAAATTACAACAAAAAATAAACCTTCAATAACCGATTTTACTAAAATTAGCTTATTTTTTTGTAAATTTGATAGTGCGTGATCCGTTTTAGATTTTGTAAATCATTAAATCATTCCCGTTATGGCTTCCAAAATTTTTCTCAATTTAGCTGTTAAAGACCTTAAAAAATCGATTGATTTTTTTACTACACTTGGATTTTCTTTCAACCCACAATTTACTGATGAACATGCCACTTGCATGATTATTGGAGAAAATATTTTTGCGATGCTAGTTACTGAGCAACGATTTAAAGACTTTACCAAAAAAGAAATTTGCAATGCCCATAAAAATACCGAAGTATTAATTGCAATAGATGCTGAAAGTAGAGAAAAAGTAGATGAAATGGTAAAAACCGCAGTAGATGCCGGTGGCTCAATTTATATGGAGCCGCAAGATCATGGATGGATGTATGGACATAGTTTTGCCGATTTAGACGGGCATCAGTGGGAAATTATGTATATGGATGAAAATGCAATTCCACAATAATAGTTTTCAAATATGTAACCTCTAACACCATATACTATGAAAATTGCAATTATTATTATCCGTACTTTAATTGGGCTTATATTACTTTATGCTTCTGTTAGCTTTTTTCTAAAACTAGCACCAGAACCTGAAGTTACCGGAAATTTCAAAGCTTTCAATATAGGTTTAGTCGCCTCTACTTACATCTTGCCACTAGCAAAATCAATAGAATTCCTTTGTGGACTATCGTTTCTTACAGGACGCTATGTTACATTAGCGAATCTATTAATCCTACCAATCACCTTAAACATATTATTTATTAATTTTTTCTTATCCCCTGAAGGAATACCAATCGCTGTATTCTTATTTCTAGGTAATCTATTTTTAATTTACAGCCATTGGGAAAACTATAAAGGTTTATTTGTAGCAAAAGGCTAATTAAACTAAACTCATAACAACAAAGAAACCCGCTCAATTGAACGGGTTTCTTTATTTTATAGAAAATGTAATTAACTAATTACACATGTAAAGCTCTATTATCAGTTGCTGCTAAAGCTGCTTCTTTTATTGCTTCTGCAAAAGTTGGATGCGCATGAGACATTCTTGAAATATCTTCAGCAGATGCTTTAAATTCCATTGCTGTAACCGCTTCAGCAATTAAATCTGCACAACGAGCTCCAATCATGTGAACGCCTAAAACTTCATCTGTTTTTGCATCAGCAAGAATTTTAACAAATCCGTCTAAATCTCCTCCTGCACGAGCACGACCTAAAGCTTTGAAAGGAAAACTTCCTGATTTATAATCAACACCAGCTGCTTTCAATTGCTCTTCCGTTTGTCCAACAGCAGCTACTTCTGGCCAAGTATACACAACTCCAGGAATCAAGTTATAATCAATATGCGGTTTTTGACCTGCTAATATTTCGGCAACCATAGCTCCTTCTTCTTCTGCTTTGTGCGCTAACATTGCGCCACGAACCACATCACCAATGGCATAAATATTTGGAATATTAGTTTGCAAATGATCGTTGACTTCAACCATTCCTCTATCTGAGATTTTCACTCCTGCTTTATCTGCATTCAATCCATCTGTGTATGGGCGACGTCCTACAGAAACTAATGAATAATCTCCTTCCAGCGTAATTGTTTCTCCTTTTGCATTTTCAGCTTGAACTACAACTCCTTCGCCATTTCTTTCTACTGATTTCACTTTGTGCGAAACGTAGAATTTCATGCCTTGTTTTTTCAATACTTTAGTCAATTCTTTAGACAATGAAGCATCCATTCCAGGAATGATTCTGTCTAAATATTCTACAACAGAAACTTGTGCTCCCAATCGTAAATACACTTGACCTAATTCGATTCCAATTACTCCACCACCAATAATTACCAAATGTTTTGGAACTTCTTTAAGTTTCAAAGCTTCTGTAGAAGTAATAATTCTTTCTTTATCAATTTTGATAAATGGCAAAGAAGAAGGTTTTGAACCTGTAGCAATAATGATATTTTTAGCTTCGATAGTTTCAGAAGTTCCATCTGCTTTTGCAACAGCAACATGCGTAGCATCCACAAATGAACCCAATCCTTCGAGAACTGTAATTTTATTTTTGTCCATTAAAAATTTCACACCACCTGAAGTTTGATCGACAACAGCTTGTTTGCGTGCAATCATTTTTTCAAGGTTTACTTTTACTTCTCCAGAAAGTTCAATACCGTGATCCGCAAAATGAGCAATTTCACTGTAATGATGAGAAGAAGCTAGCAATGCTTTTGAAGGAATACAACCTACGTTCAGGCAAGTTCCTCCAAGAGTGGAATATTTTTCTATAATTGCTGTTTTGAAACCCAATTGTGCACAACGAATTGCTGATACATATCCGCCTGGTCCAGAACCTATAATGACTACGTCAAATGAACTCATAGTATATTTTTTTATGGTGTTTTTATAAAATGTTGCACAAAATTAAGGAATTAAGTTTTGTTTAAAGTTTAATTCAGAAGGTTTTTTGTTACGAATTTTTAGTAATTAACATTTGCTTACCATTGAATACCGCTTTAAATCCACTTTTATTCTAAATATCAACAATGGTCGTGTTTTTTACTTCACTAATCATGAATGTACTGTGCGTACTTCCAATATGCTCCAATGTTGTGAGTTTTGTAACCAAAAATTCTCGATAGGCTTCCATGTCTTTTACTACTATTTTCAAGATATAATCATAATCTCCACTCACATGATGGCATTCAATTACTTCCTTAAGTTGTATCACTTCGCTTTCGAATTTAGCGATAAACTCTTTCGTATGCTGAATCAGTTTGAGGTGACAAAAAACAACAAAACCTTTTTCTACTTTCGAACGATTCACTAAAACTACGTATTTATCGATAATGCCTTCTCTTTCCAGTTTTTTAATGCGCTCGTAAACGGCAGTAACCGAAAGATTAAGCTTTAAGGACAGGTCCTTGGTTGTTTTTTTACTGTCTTTTTGTAATAAAAAGAGTAATTTTTTATCGATGGCGTCTAATGTCATTTTATTAAAAAATTATAATGGATGAATAATCTATAAAATACTTATTTGAAAAGCTAATTTAGAAAATTAAATTACATTTTTTATATTTTATAGTTTTAAAATCTAATAATAAATAATAGTATTGATTATTAATCTAGAACACTGTTATTTTGAATAGATTTAATCAAGACCGAAATTCCCTAGCCCTGATAGCAGCGGCATCCTTTTACTTTTTTCTTTAAAAAGTAAAAGATATAGCGAATAGCAGGAATAGCTTCAAATAACAAAAAAACAACTATGAAAAATTTTAATCCCGCAGACAACATTCAGGATTTACAGTACTTTGGTGAATTTGGTGGTGTTAATCCATCAATTTCAGACTCCTCAACCTATACTTTTTTATCGGCGAAAACGATGTTCGATACTTTTGAAGGTAATATGGAAGGATGCTATTTGTACTCCCGTCACTCTTCACCGAGTAATTTGTACTTAGACAAAGCCTTGGCAGCAATGGAAGGAACAGAAACAGCTAACGTTTCGGCTTCAGGAATGGGAGCGATTACTCCTACTCTATTACAATTATGCGGTTCGGGCGATCACATCGTTTCGAGCAGAACAATTTACGGTGGAACCTATGCTTTCTTGAAGAATTTTACACCGAGATTAGGTATCAAAACCACCTTTGTTGACATCACAAAACTCGATGTTGTAGAAGCAGCTATTACTCCCGAAACTAAAGTTTTGTACTGTGAAACGGTGAGTAATCCTTTATTAGAAGTGGCTGATATTGAAGGTTTGGCAAAAATTGCTAAAAAACACAATTTGAAATTGGTTGTCGATAATACTTTTTCACCATTATCAGTTTCTCCTGCAAAATTAGGTGCTGATATTGTGATTCACAGTTTGACAAAATACATCAACGGAAGCAGTGATACTGTGGGTGGTGTGACTTGTGCATCACAAGAATTTATCGACAGTTTAAAAAATGTGAACAGCGGTGCTAGTATGTTATTGGGCCCAACAATGGATAGTTTGCGTTCAGCAAGTGTGATGAAAAACTTACGCACATTACACATTAGAATGAAACAACACAGCCATAATGCGATGTATCTTGCAGAACGCTTTGAAAAAGACGGACTGAAAACGGTTTATCCGGGTTTGAAAAGTCACCCAAGTCATGAATTATATTCAGGAATGATCAATCATGAATATGGTTTTGGCGGAATGATGACCTTAGATGTAGGAACTTTGGCGAAAGCCAATGCGTTAATGGAATTGATGCAAGCCAAAAATCTTGGGTATCTTGCCGTAAGTTTAGGATTCTATAAAACCTTATTTAGCGCCCCAGGAACTTCAACTTCAAGTGAAATTCCAATGGAAGAACAAATAGAAATGGGATTAACTGACGGCTTGATTCGGTTCTCAATCGGTTTAGACAATGATATTGAAAGAACATATCAGATGATGAAGAAATGTATGCAAGAGTTGAATATACTAGCATCAGAATCAATTTTGACAAAATAGTAAAAGTGTTTTAATTATAATTTTTAGACCCAACACAACTGCTTTTTTAAATTTAATTCTTTAGGATTGTTTTACAATTCCTAAAATTTAATTTGTACTTTGCTAAAAGTATATGAAATTTGCTATTAGCAATAACCTTCATGAATACTGGATTTTATTTGCAATCAAAGATAAATTTTCCAGTATTTACATGTTGGTTAGAAAAAAAACTATTTTGCGAAAAATATTGTCATGAATAAAAATTTAGAATTGCTGTGTAAAATTGCCAAAAAACCTTCCAGAATGATTATTGGACTCATGTCAGGTACTTCAATGGATGGTCTGGATGTTGCTCTGTGCAAGGTTTCAGGTACAGGAGAAAATACAAAAATCACGCTAACAAATTTTAAGACGATTGAATATTCAAACGAAATAAAGGCTGAGATTCAAAAAGTGTTTGCAAAACAGAATATTGATTTCCACTCTCTTGTTTTATTGAATGAATGGATTGGTATTCTTCATGCCAACATGGTATTAAATTGTTTGAAAAACTGGAATATATCAAATCATGAGGTAGATTTAATAGCTTCACATGGACAAACTGTATTACACCTTCCAAAAAAATTACATCTGCAAGAAAAATTTCCTAATGCCACTTTGCAAATTGGGGATGGGGATCACATTGCTGTAAAGACTGGAATAATAACACTTTCGGATTTCAGGCAAAAACATGTTGCAGCAGGCGGTGAAGGAGCTCCACTGGCAGTTTATGGTGATTATTTTATTTTTGGAAAAAAAGGCGAAAATCGTATTATGTTGAACATGGGCGGTATTGCAAATTTCACCTATTTACCCTCAAATATGAACCCAGAAGAAGTTTTCGTAACGGATACAGGCACTGGAAACACATTAATTGATGCCTGTATCAGACAATTTTACCCCGGAAAATCGTATGATAAAGATGCGGAAATTGCAAAACTCGGTGTTGTAAACCAATCCCTTTTAGAGGCTTTACAAGAAAATAGTTTTTTTAAAGATTCTTTCCCAAAAACTACAGGTCCAGAACTTTTTAATATGGAATATGTTAAAAGTGCTCAAGCTAAAAGTAATACCCAAAACATTATAGTACCTGATTTATTAGCCACATTAACAAGATTTAGCGCCGTAACTATAGCCGAAGCAATCAAGTATGCTATAGAAAACACAAAATACGCCTTAGAAAGTTTCTCTATTTACATGTCAGGTGGCGGAGCTCATAATCCACTATTAGTAAATTGGTTAAAAGAACTATTGCCTTGTCATTTTTTTAAAACTGATGAATTAGGTATATCTGGTGATGCAAAAGAAGCAGTATTATTTGCTGTTTTGGCTAATGAAACAATTGCAGGCGGAGGCTCAGATTTTGGTACCCGCAAAGGAATCCCATCAGTTTCTATGGGGAAAATATCATTTCCCAATTAAAGTAGAGATACTTTTTATAATTATTCATAATCCATTATGAGCGATCTCCATGGTATTTTTAAAAATATCTGTTGCCGTTCTACATTTGACAACCATAAAATTTCACTGTGGCAAACTACACCATTACACTATTTATTTTAGGAGTACCTCAAGTGATATAAAACATAGCTCTAATATGTTTTTGAATGCAAATACAAAAAATTGGCAAAGAAATTGAGCTGTTAAAATAAGTCAAATTTTAAAACCATTTTAACTGGTAAATTTCACTAAAAAAACTATTTTTGATTACTTAATAAACAATATTCTAATGAAAAATTTCAAGCATAAACTTTTGCTTATTTCGTTCCTTATATTTTCTTTTTGGAATGCTAACGCACAAGCATTGGCTACAAATCCAAAAAATGAATTTAGAGCCGTATGGATTGCTACCGTAGTAAATATTGACTGGCCGAAAATGAGTACTGATAATGTTGCCAAACAAAAAGCGGATTATATTGAAATTTTAGACGCTTATAAAAAACTAAATTATAACGCTGTAATTGTCCAAATCAGAAGTGTTGGGGATGCTTTTTATCCAACCCAATTAGCACCATGGTCCCGTTTTTTGACAGGAAAAGAAGGTCAAGAACCAAAACCTTACTATGATACATTAGCGTGGATGATTGCTGAAACGCATGCCAGAGGTTTTGAGTTTCATGCTTGGATGAATCCATACAGA
Organism: Flavobacterium petrolei; assembly: GCF_003314435.2. GTDB lineage: Bacteria > Bacteroidota > Bacteroidia > Flavobacteriales > Flavobacteriaceae > Flavobacterium > Flavobacterium petrolei. The sequence goes on from NZ_QNVY02000002.1 coordinate 677,472, forward strand.
GCTACGATGGATTATAATACTTCGCTTTTGAGTCCAAATCATGATTTTTTCAAGCATCCAGATTGGATGATTAAATACGGTGGAAAATATTATTACAATCCGGCATTGCCCGAAGTTCAGAACCATTTACTGGCCATTGTAGAGGAAGTTGTGGAAAAATACGATATCGATGCGATACATTTTGATGATTATTTTTATCCATACAGAATAAAAGGAGAATTATTTAATGATACTGCTTCGTACAAAAAATATGGAAATGGACTAAGTATTGAAGATTGGAGACGTTCAAATGTGAATAATTTTGTACGATGTGTTTCCCTTTCGATAAAAAATATTAAACCATGGGTACAATTTGGAATCAGCCCATTTGGAGTATGGAGAAATAAATCAGTGGATCCCAGAGGTTCTGAAACGGAAGCGGGACAAACAAATTATGATGATCTATTCGCTGATCCGTTAGCGTGGATGGAGAACAAATGGATTGATTATTTAGTTCCTCAATTGTATTGGAGTATGGATCACCCTAAAGCTTCGTATTCGAAATTATTGCGTTGGTGGTCTGAAAATTCAACGAATACCGCAATTTACATTGGAAATGGAACCTATAAAATTAATGCGGATTCTGATAAAAGATGGAATAATCCACAAGAAATTCCGAATCAAATTGATATCACCAGATCCTACAAGAACGTTCAGGGAAATGCGTTTTTTAGTGCTAAATCATTTTTGAATAAAAATCAAAGTGTGACTAAATTACTAACAGAAAACCAGTATAAATATCCTGCTCTTCCTGCAGTAGTACCTGGTTCCGTAAAAAAAATGGCTATAGTTCCCACTGCAAATAACATATTGATAGATCCAATTGCATCACGATTTAATGTAACCTATCCAATGTATAGCAAAGTGCGTTATGTTATGGTTTATGGCGCCAAATTCAATTCGGAAATTAATGTAAATGACCCAAGTCAAATTATTGACAAAATTGCATTTAAAGAAGACAGTGATACAGTTGAAGTCGTAATTCCATCCTATAAATTAGATAAAAACACAACGTGCGCGATTACATTCATTGATTTTTATGGTAATGAAAGTGACCCAACTTTAGTGAACTTTACGCTATAAAATTTAATTGATTATAATTTGCCTTACATGAAAACAGACAATAGACCTTGGTATTGGATTCCAGTTTTAAACTTTGCTTCCGGCTTGCCTTACGCCATCATTATTTCGGTTTCGGTGATCATGTACAAAAACCTCGGAATTAATAATGAAGACATTGGAATTTATACCAGTTTACTCTATTTACCCTGGGTAATTAAGCCGTTGTGGAGCCCGTTTATTGATCTCTATTCCACTAAAAGAAAATGGTTTTTGAGCATGCAATTGCTTATTTCTCTTGCTTTTTTAATTGTTGGTTTAACGATTCCTTTGAGCAATTTTTTCGTAATCAGTTTAGCCGTTTTTTGGGTAGCTGCTTTTGCATCAGCTTCAAATGATGTGGCCAGTGATGGATTTTACATGTTGGCTTTAGAAAAAGACCAACAATCCTTTTTCTTGGGAATCCGCAGTACTTTTTACCGACTTTCAATGCTTACTGGAAATGGATTAATGGTGTTTATTGCTGGTTATTTAGAACAAGAATATGGCGACAAGCAAAAAGCTTGGTCTTATACAATGGTAGTTGTGGGTGTAATTATGACCGTAATTACAGTTTATAATTATTTTTCGACTCCAAAAACAGAAGCAAAAATCGTAGATACAAAAACGGAATCAGTTGCAAATAAAAGTTTTGCTGCTGTTTTCGCTACTTTTTTTCAAAAGAAACAAATAGGTTTAGCACTGGCTTTCATTCTATTATTCAGATTAGGCGAATCCCAATTATTAAAAATGCTAACTCCTTTTTTAATCGATCCTGTAACCGCAGGCGGAATGGGCTTAACTACTCAAGATGTCGGTGTCATTTACGGCACTTTTGGCGTGATTGCACTTACTGTTGGTGGAATTTTGGGCGGAATCGTAATTTCACGAGACGGATTAGGAAAATGGATGTTGCCCATGATTTTGGCCATGCACTTACCTATAATTGGGTTCATACTACTTTCACATTTTCACCCTGGTTCCGTTTTGTATGTTTATGCAACCGTTATTGCAGAACAATTTGGTTACGGATTTGGTTTTGCCGCTTTCATGATGTATTTAATCTATGTCGCTGATGGTGAATCAAAAACGTCCCACTACTCTATCGCAACCGGATTTATGGCTTTAGGAATGATGCTTCCGGGAATGTTGAGCGGTTATATCCAGGAATATCTAGGCTATGGAAATTTCTTTATTTGGGTATTTCTAGCAACGATTCCGGGACTAATTTTATCGCGCTTTTTGATTTTCCCAGCCGAATTCGGGAAGAAATCTGAACAAGAATAAAAAACTAGCTTTTTTTATAACATATAAGTCATATAAGTAAGTAAGACTTTCTTAAAATAATTGTTTTTTTGCAACCACTTTTATGTAATTATTTATTCTGTATAGTTTGACTTACATGACTTATATCTTGAAAATTATTACCATATCCATTTCAAAATGACATTAAAACAAAAAATAGGACAATTTTTCTTTCCTGCCGTTTTTATCAATGATACCGAAGAAAATATTCAGGCTACCGAAAGATTAATCAAAGAACACAATATAGGCGGATTGACTTTTTTTCACAGTCGAGCCAGTGCAGCAACGAATTATGAAACGAAGAAAAAAATAGTGTTGAATGATGATAGTTTTCAGCGTTTAAAGGAACTTATCATCAGGTATCAAAATTGCGCTACAACTCCGTTATTAATGAGTATTGATGCCGAATGGGGATTAGCCATGCGTGTCGAAAAAACACCACAATATCCGTATGCAATAACGCTTGGCGCTTTGCCGAACAATCAAAAAAACTTGGTTTACGAAGTTGGGAAACAAATAGGATTAGACTTAAAATCAGTTGGGATTCATTATAATTTAGCGCCGTTAGCGGATATCAATAACAATCCGAATAATCCTGTGATTGGCTACCGTTCTTTTGGTCAAAACAAAGAAAAAGTAAGTGATTTTGCTTTGGAATATCTAAGAGGAATGAATGATGTCGGGATTTTGGGTTGTCTCAAACATTTTCCCGGACATGGAAATACAAATGTAGATTCGCATTTAGGATTACCTGTTTTAAAAGAAACTCTCGAAGAATTATTAGCCAATGAATTAGTTCCATTTTTAAAAGGAATCGAACATAATGTGGATTCGATTATGATTGGTCATTTGGCTGTTCCTGCTTTAAACGATGGAAAAGATACTTCGGCAACATTATCAAAATCTGTGATTGAAACACTTTTGCGAAAGCAATTAGGTTATAATGGCTTAGTAATTTCTGATGCTCTTAACATGCATAGTGTTTCTAAATTATACGATCAAAAAGGCCTTCTGGAATGGGAAGCTTTTAATGCTGGAAATGATGTGTTATGCTTTGCCGAAAATGTTCCCGAAGGAATTCAAGAAATCTTAAAAAACGCAACTCCGGAGCGAATAGAAGCTAGTTTTCAACGCATCTGGAAATGCAAACAAAAAGCTGGAATTACAGACGGAAATCTTAGTCTGCCAGATACTTCAATAAACCATTTTGATTTTGAAAATACTTCGAAATTAAATCTGAAAATTGCTCAAAACTGCATTACTAAAATTAAAGATAATCACAATACTGTGACCGTTTTTGATGCAAAAAACAGAGAAGATCTTGCTAAAATCAGTATTTACAAAAACACTGATAATGTGTTTTTTAAAAGCCTGACTCATGCTTTGCCTTCGTCAGAATTTAGTTACGAAATAGGCGGTGAATCCGTTTTGAATGAATTAGAAAAAAACCTGAATAAATTTGACACACTAATCATATCTTTATTTGTTCCAAAGGCAAAACCTTTGAATAATTTTGATATTGAAGAATCTGTACTTCAATTTTTAGGCAACGTATTGACTACCAAAAAATGTGTTTTGTATGTTTTTGGAAATCCGTATGCACTACAAATTATTCCAAATCTGGAACATGCATTGGGAATTATAGAAATGTATCAAGATTTTTCAGAATTTCAAGAAACCGCTGCAGAGCAACTTCTGGAAAATATGGATTGCAAAGGAACTCTGCCAGTGATGGTTAGTATTCAATAATTATTTCTCAAAAAGTTTAAAATAGCACACATAAGAAATAACTATTCTTTAATAACTATTTATAATCAAATCTTATTGCTTCCAGCCTATTGTATAGACTACTTTTGCACCATCAAAATAAATAACTAAAAAAGTAAATAAAATGTCATTAGTAGGTAAAAAATTTCCAAGTATTGCAGTAGACGCTATTTCTGAAATGGGTGATAATTTAAAAATCAACATTTTCGAAGAAGCAGTTAATAACAACAAGAAAGTACTTTTGTTTTGGTACCCAAAAGATTTTACATTCGTTTGCCCAACTGAATTGCACGCTTTTCAAGCTGCTTTACCGGAATTTGAAAAAAGAAATACAATTGTCATAGGTGCATCTTGTGATACTAACGAAGTACACTTTGCTTGGTTGAATACTCCAAAAAACAACGGTGGAATTGAAGGTGTTACTTACCCAATTCTTGCTGATACTAACAGAAACTTATCTAACATCTTAGGAATTCTTGATATTGATTCAACTGAATATTCTGAAGAAACTGATTCTGTAATTGTTGAAGGTTCTAATGTAACTTTTAGAGCGACTTACCTAATTGATGAAACTGGAAAAATTTTCCATGAAAGTGTAAATGATATGCCACTTGGTCGTAACGTAAACGAGTTTTTACGTATGGTTGATGCTTACACGCACATTCAGGAAAAAGGAGAAGTTTGTCCTGCAAACTGGGAAGCTGGAAAAGAAGCGATGAGCGCTGACAGAATCAGTACTGCTGAATACTTGACTTTAAACTAATTCAATAACAATGTCAATTGCAATACCAAATTTCAATTCATAATATTGATTATTGTTATTGCAATTGCATTTTTAAATTTAAAAAATATGTTAATCGAATTAACTGAAGATACATTACAGGATTTAATTGCAAAAGACGAAAAAGTAGTCGTTCAATTTTCGGCATCATGGTGCGGAAATTGCCGAATTATGAAGCCAAAATTCAAAAAATTAGCTTCAGAAAACGAAACAATCACTTTTGCTCTTGTTGATGCTGAAAATTTCCCAGAATCCAGAAAATTAGCAAATGTTAGTAATTTACCAACTTTTGCCACTTTTGTAAATGGAAAACTGGTGAACGAAACACAAACCAATAAACAAGAAGTGTTAATTGAATTAGTGAACGAAATAGTTTAATGATTTCTTAGTTTAAAGTTGCCTGACTTTATAAGTAAGTTTAATGCAACAGCAGTTCAAAACCTTAAACCTTTAAAAACATTAAACTTTAAACTTAAAAAATAAAATGAAGTTACCCGTAATTAAGCATTTAACGCAGTTTATAGAAGAAAATGATGAAGATTACATCATAGAAACAATCGAAGTTCTGGAAGCAATGACTGAAATTTCATCATTGAAAGATGAAGAATTAGATGTTATTGGGGAATTAATTTCTAATATGTATGGCGCTTTAGAAGTCAACAAATTGGTAAAAACCGGAACTGACAAAAAAGAAGCTTTAAACAGTTTTATGAAACGTGTTTTGGGCTCTATTGACAAATAAAAAGAATTTTTAATTCTGTATTTCAAAAACGCACTCCGCAATGAGCGCGTTTTTTTTTTATACAAAAAGCAAAATACATTGCAGTCAGTGAGTTTAAAAATTGAACCAAAACGCTAAACTTATCGAGACATTTGAGGGCTTATTCTTAAATAATTTTCATACTTTTGAACCTCACAAAAAAACAAACATTATGGCTTCAATAACATTAGGAGGAAATCCGATTCACACATCAGGAGAATTACCAAAAGTAGGTACTAAAATTGCTGATTTTAAATTAGTTAAAACAGATCTTTCTGTAGCTTCACTAAGTGATTTTGCAGGTAAAAAATTAGTTTTAAATATCTTTCCAAGTATTGACACGGGGACTTGTGCAGCATCTGTTCGTAAATTTAACGAAAGTGCCAGTACTTTAGAAAATACAACAGTTTTATGCGTTTCAAGAGATTTACCTTTTGCGCAAAAACGTTTTTGTGGAGCGGAAGGACTTGAAAATGTAGTAAATTTATCTGATTTTCCAGAAGGAAGTTTTGGTAAAGCAAATGGTTTAGAAATTACTGACGGACCGTTGGCTGGATTACATTCAAGAGTTGTTATTGTTGTTGACGAAAACGGAATAATCACTCACACTGAACAAGTTGCTGAAATTGCAGATGAACCAAACTACGAAGCTGCATTAGCAGTACTATAATCACAACTTGATGGAGTTTCAAAAAGACAATACTTTCTTTACCGGAAGATTAAAAAGCGTCTCTTATGCATTTAAGGGCGCTTTGAAATTAATCTCGACGGAGCACAGTATTATGGTTCAATTTTCCATTGGGATTTTGATGTGCATTGCTGGATTTTATTTTGGTATTTCTAAAACAGAATGGCTTTTTCAGACTTTAGCTATCGGCTTAGTGATGAGCATCGAAGGTTTAAATACCGCTGTTGAAAAAATAGCCGATTTTATTCATCCAAATTACCATGAAAGAATTGGATTCATCAAAGATATTGCTGCAGGAGCGGTATTTTTTGCTGCTTTGACAGCAATAGCAATTGGTCTAATCATATATGTGCCTTTATTTCTTTAGGTATTATTTAAAATTAAGAATGGCAAAAACAACAAAAACAGCCCCTTTAAATAAAAAAAACGATACTAAATCAGTTGATAAAACTCCATTACAGCTAACCAAACAGCACAAAATTGTTTTAGGTTCGCTTTTGGTTTTATTTTCTATTGCTTTATTGTTTGCCTTTGTGTCCTTTTTCATTTACGGACAACAAGACCAAAGTGCTGTTCAGGAATTAACAAATCGTTCAGAAACCGTTCAGAATTGGCTTGGGAAATTTGGCGCCTTCTTAGCTGATTTACTTGTTTATAGAGGTTTTGGAATTGCTGCATTTATATTTGTACGTTTGTTTTTCCTTTCAGGGATTTATTTAGTACTTGGAATTCCGGCAAGGAAATTAAAAAACATATGGTTTTGGGATTTATTCGTAATTATTATTTTGTCTGTTTTATTTGGGTTCTTTGCTACTTCAGCTCCAGAATTAGGTGGGACAATTGGGTATGAATTAAATTTATTCCTACAAGATTATATTGGAAAACCAGGAACTTTGTTGATTTTATTCTTCGGATTAATAATCTACGTGATTTTTAAAATCAAACTTTCCCCTGAAAGTATTCAGTCCTTTTTTGACACTACCAAAAAAGAAATAAAAGCGGTTTCAATCACCAATCCGCTTAACAATGGCAAAAGTGGTTATAACCTAGAAGAATTTGCAGTTGTAGAAGAAGAGATTGATGACATCCATTTAAAAAAGAATGGTTCGCAATTCGAAATTAATAAAGAAGCACTGAAACCTACCATCAGTAATTCGTCTGATATTAACAGAGATCCAATTGCAAAACCGCTTGCAATGGAAGTTACGCCAATGGTAGCTCCAGAAGTTATTTCGAATGCTGACGAATCTTTTGTCATAGAAACTGCTCCGGAAGAAGATATTATCGAAGAAAATTTAGCTTCACGATTGGTGGCTGATTTTGGATTATTTGATCCAACTTTGGATTTATCCAATTATAAATTCCCTACAATTGATTTATTAAAAGAATATTCGACTGGCGGAATTACTATCAACCAAGAAGAACTAGAAGAAAATAAAAACCGAATTGTAGATACGCTTCGCAATTACAAAATAGAAATTGCACAAATAAAAGCGACCGTTGGACCATCTGTTACGCTATATGAAATTGTACCGGAAGCGGGAATTCGTATTTCAAAAATCAAGAGTTTAGAAGATGATATCGCCTTATCACTTTCGGCATTAGGAATTCGTATCATTGCTCCTATTCCAGGAAAAGGAACGATAGGAATCGAGGTTCCGAATAAGAATCCAACAATGGTTTCGATGAAAAGTGTTATTGGCTCTGCCAAATTTCAAGAAGCCGAAATGGAATTACCAATCGCACTTGGAAAAACAATTTCGAACGAAACATTTGTCGTGGATTTAGCTAAAATGCCTCACTTATTGATGGCGGGAGCTACCGGACAAGGAAAATCAGTTGGTTTGAATGCTGTTTTGACTTCTCTTTTGTATAAAAAACATCCAGCTGAAGTAAAGTTTGTTTTGGTAGACCCTAAAAAAGTTGAGTTGACCCTATTTAATAAAATAGAAAGACATTATTTAGCAAAACTTCCAGATATGGATGATGCTATTATTACGGACAATGCAAAAGTGGTGAATACGTTGAATTCGCTTTGTGTGGAAATGGACAACCGTTATTCGTTATTGAAAGATGCGATGGTGCGTAACATAAAAGAATACAACGATAAATTTAAGGCTCGGAAATTGAATCCTGAAAACGGACACCGATTTTTACCTTACATCGTTCTTGTTGTCGATGAGTTTGCCGATTTGATTATGACCGCTGGAAAAGAAGTTGAAGTTCCTATTGCACGATTGGCACAACTTGCAAGAGCTATTGGAATCCACTTAATTATAGCGACACAGAGACCGTCAGTAAATGTAATTACAGGTTTGATAAAAGCCAATTTCCCTGCGAGGATAGCTTTTAGAGTAACCTCAAAAATTGATTCCAGAACCATTTTAGATACTCAAGGAGCGGATCAATTGATTGGTCGTGGTGATATGCTTTATACTAATGGAAATGATGTCGTGCGAGTACAATGTGCTTTTATAGATACGCCAGAAGTAGAAAAAATTACTGATTTTATTGGTTCTCAAAAAGCATATGCGACTGCTTATTTACTTCCTGAGTTCGTTGGGGAGGAAAGTGGCATTAATCTTGATATGGATATTTCCGACAGAGATACTTTGTTTAGAGAAGCCGCCGAAATAATAGTGAATGCACAACAAGGATCAGCTTCGTTATTACAAAGAAAACTTAAATTAGGCTACAACAGAGCAGGTCGATTAATAGATCAACTCGAAGCTGCCGGAATTGTAGGCCCTTTTGAAGGAAGTAAAGCACGAAGTGTAAACATTCTGGATATGAGTTCTCTTGATCAATTTTTCAACAATGAACAAAACAAATAATACGATGAAATTAAAAATTCAAGATTCTAAAAAAAGTAGTGGAAATAGCATTGGTAAAAAACTATTTTTATTAACAGCAATGTTTCTGTTTACTTTTTCGATTCAGGCACAAGACAAAAAAGCAAAAGACCTTTTAGATCAAGTTACCGCCAAGGTTAAAAGTTATAATAATATTGCCATTGATTTTAAATACTCCTTAAATAATGCAAAAGAAAACATTAATCAGGACAGTAAAGGAAATGTGACGATGAAAGGCAATCAATATGTTTTGAATTTCATGGGAGTCACTAAAATTTTTGATGGAAAAAAAACGTACACAATCGTTCCTGAGGATGAAGAAATTACGATTTCTGCAGTTAACGAGAAAGACGATAATGCCATTACACCTTCTAAAATGTTGACTTTTTTCAATACCGGTTATAAATACAATATGGATATTTTGCAAAATGTAAAAGGCAGAAAAATTCAATATATCAAATTAGTTCCTTTAAATGCTAAAGACCAAAGAAAAGAGGTGTTATTAGGGATTGATGTTCAAACGAAACACATCTATAATTTGATAGAGGTAGGTAAAAAAGGAACAAAAACAACATTAACGGTTAATTCTTTCAAAACCAACCAACCTTTGTCAAAAAATCAATTTACATTTGCGGGAAGTAAATATCCAAATTACTACATCAACAAATTAGATTAATGCACTAGGTGAAAATTCTTGACAAATACTTATTAAAAACCTTTTTGACTACATTTACTACGGTATTTGTAATCCTATTTTTTATATTTATACTTCAAACCGTTTGGTTATTCATATCCGAATTGGCCGGGAAAGATTTAGATCTATTAATGATTATAAAATTCCTGGCCTTTTCTATGCCTAGAATTGTACCATTAGTTTTACCACTTTCGATACTACTATCCTCGATAATGACTTTTGGAAACTTAGCTGAGAATTATGAATTTGCAGCGATGAAGTCTTCTGGAATTTCGCTGCAACGAGCTATGAGAAGTTTAACGGTATTTATAATATTATTGAGTATTGTTGCTTTTTTCTTTTCGAATAATGTGATTCCGTATGCCGAATACAAGTTTATAAATTTCAGAAAAAACATTGCACAAGTTAAACCGGCATTGGCTATAGCCGAAGGACAGTTTAATGATGTGGGCTTTTACAATATTAAAGTCAACAAAAAAAGCGGTAAGGAAGGCAATACGCTTACTGGAATAACCATTCACAAAAAATCAAAGATTGGTGACGGAAGTAAAACAGTTATCAAAGCAAAAGACGGAGAATTAATCAGTAGTGAAGCATCCAGTATTCTGCAATTAGTGCTTAATAATGGCTATTATTACGAAGATATAGTACCTAAAAAATATGAAGATCGCAGTAAAATGCCTTTCGCAAAAAGTTCCTTTAAAAAGCAAATCATTAATATTGATTTGTCAGAACTAAATAAAGTTGACGTAAATGACGAATCGGTCGCTAATACCAATACGATGCTTACCGTTAATGAACTCAATTACACTTTAGATTCATTGAATAAGAACATGAAAACGGATATCATTTCGTTTACAGAAAACAGTAATTCCCGAATTGGATTTCCCGCGAAAAAGAAAATGGTTGCTGCTAAGGCTAAGAAAAGAGAACCGCTTCCAAATGATATTTTGTCGTTGTACACAAACCAACAAAAATCAGATATTTTAAAAATCGCGAGTAGTAATGTAACGAGTATTTCCTACGCTATTGATTCTTCCAGAACTGAATTGTTCAATAAGCAAAAAAACATAAACAGACATTTACTAGCTTTTTACGATAAATTTGTAATTGTATTCGCCTGCTTTCTTATGTTTTTTATAGGAGCGCCATTGGGAGCAATTATCAGAAAAGGCGGATTAGGACTTCCAATAGTTTTTGCCGTGTTGATATTTATTACTTTTCACTTCATAAATACTTTTGGAAAAAGGATTGCTCAAGAAAACGGAATGACTCCATTTATGGGAGCTTGGTTATCATCATTTATCTTAGCACCATTAGCTGTTTTACTGACTTACAGAGCTACAAACGATATTGGATTAATAAATATGGATGTTATATTAGCACCCTTCCAAAAAGTAATTAAAAAATTATTCCCAACACAAAACTAAACCCTAAATGGACTTAAATAAAATACAACTTAACACAATTGAAGAAGCAATAGAAGACATCCGTCAAGGAAAAATTATTATCGTTGTAGATGATGAAGATCGTGAAAATGAAGGTGATTTTTTGGCTGCAGCCGAAAAAGTGACACCGGAAATGATCAACTTCATGGCTACACATGGCCGTGGATTAATTTGTGCTCCATTAACGGAAAGCCGTTGTAAAGAATTAGGATTACATGTAATGGTGACCAATAATACGGATCCTATGGAAACCGCTTTTACAGTTTCGGTAGATTTAAGAGGAAATGGTGTAACCACAGGAATATCTGCAGCAGATAGAGCTAAAACAGTTTTAGCACTCGTTAATGCCGAGACAAAACCACATGATTTAGCAAGACCAGGACATATTTTTCCCTTAATTGCTAAACAAGGAGGTGTTTTAAGAAGAACCGGTCATACTGAAGCAGCAATTGATTTCGCACGTTTGGCAGGGTTTAAATCAGCTGGAGTGATTGTTGAAATCATGAATGAAGATGGAACAATGGCGCGACTTCCACAATTGGTGGAAGTGGCTAAAAAATTCGATTTAAAACTAGTTTCAATTGAAGCCCTAGTTGCCTATCGAATGCAACACGACAGTTTGATTGTTAAGAAAGAAGACTTTGATATTGAAACGCGTTACGGGACTTTCAGATTGAGAGCGTACCAACAAACTACCAACAAACAAATACATATTGCCTTAACTAAGGGCAATTGGAATATTGGCGAATCTGTATTAACTAGAATTAATTCGACTTTAGTCAATAATGATATTTTAGGGACATTGACAAACGATGTTAACAAAAAATTAGATGATATGTTTGAAATCATCAATCAACAAGGTAATGGTGCCGTTTTATTTATCAATCAGGAAGCACAATCAGTGGAATTACTGAATCGAATTGTAGAATTGAAAGGATTGCAAGCCAAAGGAGAATTTAAAGCGCCACAAATCAAAATGGATAATAAAGATTTTGGTATTGGAGCTCAAATTTTACATGATATAGACATTTCAAAAATTCGTTTATTATCCAATACTGAGCAAACAAAACGAGTTGGAATGATAGGTTATGGCTTAGAAATCACAGAATATGTTAAGTATTAAAGTTTTTTTTTAAATCTTTTTTAAAAATATTTTTCATCTAAAGTATAGAAAATGAAACCTTTAAAAAACAGTACAAAAAATAGATGCTTTTTTTCTAAAAATAGATTTGCATAACCAAAAAAGGTTCTTATATTTGCACTCGCAATCAGGTAATGGTTGTCGCTCACTGGAGAAATGGCAGAGCGGTCGAATGCGGCAGTCTTGAAAACTGTTGACTGTAACAGGTCCGGGGGTTCGAATCCCTCTTTCTCCGCCAGCTGGAAAGCAAATTGAATTAAAACCCTTTAAATCGTATGATTTAGAGGGTTTTTCTTTTATACCCCCTCCAAAATATTCATTAATGCGTGTCTATAAGGGGATAAATTCGGGTACCCTAAAACTTAAAAAATTTGGGTAACCGATTTTTATCTCAGGCTAGAACACACAAGGCTTTTGAACATATTTGATAACATGTTCATTTGTTGAATAGCTACATGTTTAATAACCTGTTTACTATTCAAACATCTTGTGTTGAAGTCTTTTTAGAATTAAATTTAAGTTTAACTAAAAGGTTACCGCAATGAAAACAAAAGTATCTATTCTCTTTTATGCAAAGAGAGCAAAAGCCAGTGTAAACGGTTTAGTACCTATCTACACTTGAATTACTGTCAATGGCCAAAGAATTGAATTGAGCACAAATAGATTTGTCGAAATTTCAAAATGGTCCACGGAAGCTGGCAAAATGAAAGGTAGTTCTGAAGAAGCCCGTTCAATAAATACTCATCTAGACATGTTCAAAATCAAGATTATTGATATCCAAATGGAACTTATCCATAAAAACATCAATATAACTTCTGAGGCACTTAAAAACAGACTGCTTGGAACCCAAGAACGCCAGAGAACCCTCATCCCTATTTTCAAAGACCACAATAATAAAATTAAAGAATTAGTGGGTAAAGAATATGCGCCGGGAACACTAGAGCGCTACAATACCTCCTTGAAGCATACTATAGAATTCCTGGAATGGAAATACAAAATATCCGATATCAAAATCTCGAAAATCGACCACGCTTTCATTACCGAATATGAGTTCTATTTGAGAAGCGTTCGCAATTGTGCTAACAATACCGCTGTAAAATACATCAAGAACTTCAGTAAGATAATTAAGATTTGCTTGGCCAATCATTGGATTGACCGGAATCCATTTGCTAATTATAAATCTAAAGTCAAAGAAGTTGAGCGAGTGTACTTATCAGAAGGCGAAATCCAAAATATAATCAATAAAGATTTCAAGACAGAAAGACTATCATTAGTACGCGATATTTTCCTATTCAGCTGCTTTACCGGCTTAGCGTATATTGATGTCAAAAACTTAACAAAATCTCATATAAGCATCGGTATTGATGGAGAGAAATGGATATTTACCCACAGACAGAAAACGGAAACAGCATCAAAAATTCCAATACTTCCCCTAACACAAATGATTATTGACAAATACGAAGATCATCAGGAATGCAACAATCAGAATAAACTGCTTCCAATTTTAAGCAATCAAAAAATGAATGCCTATTTAAAAGAAATAGCAGGTATTTGTGAGATCGAAAAAGAATTGACTTTCAACATTGCCCGACACACTTTTGCAACGACAGTAACGCTTACAAATGGCGTTCCCATTGAAAGCGTGAGTAAAATGTTATGTCATAAAAACTTACGAACCACCCAGCATTATGCTAAGGTCTTGGACAAAAAAGTAAGTGAGGATATGAAAATACTTCGCGACAAATTTGCTGCAGTGACTTCTCAACAAAATAAAAATATAAACTAGTGGTAAGTGATTGAAAATAAAGGAGATAAATAATAGTCCCTTTTACATTTGTTTTCGGGCAATGTATTAAACTATTTTAGGTGATTTTTATTAATAAAACCCAAATAGAAATTAACCAAACCCAAACTATTTTATGATCACATTCAGTCGCACATTATTATGTGAACTCGAAGAAGAATTGCATGCTATATCATTTGATTATGATAACCCAATAAGCATGAGTGATAAGTCTATCGAAACCACAGTTACGTATTTACAGATTCTTAAAAATTACACGTTGGATAATGAATTTCAAACCAAGGAGGATGAAATTCATTTTTTCAAAAATATTAAACCCAAATTTTCTTCTAAATTAATTTACTTCAACAAAGTCAGAAAACTAGAATCTTACAAGCCTCTTGGGAGTAAAAGAATACAAAGAGATTATTTAGAAAATGAATTAAATAAACTTAATATTTATTTTGGAGAAAACACTGAGTTTTATAATTACTACCGATTAGGAGGTAATTCCTTTGACAACAAATTTTTTATAAGAAACAGCTTTGAAATCGATATTATAAGCCAAATCTACAAATAAGATACATAATGCTCCAGTTTTTATTAATTACAATACTGTAAATCGATTGTTAGCTAGATTTATAAATCTACAGAAAAGTGGACCGATAGCCTACAAGAAAGAGTTATCATGTTTTATTTGAATTATATCCTGATATAAGAAATGTCTATCAATGATCATAGCAATTCGTAAATGTTTACAATTCTTATAATCATAGCACATAACTATGCTTAATTAGAAAAATAATAAAGAAATATAGAGGAGACTAAGTTTAAGAACTTCAATATAGTACTCAAAAGAATAACGGTTAATTACTAACCAACAATAAACTACTTTGAAATAATAATACAAGCGTTTCAGCGAGAATATTTCAATAATAAAATTAAAGCTTTTAAATCGCAATTTAGAGCGATACGAAAAAATATATGTTCTTATTCAGATTATATAACATTTTTGGATAATTAAGACAAGAAAAAGTAAGCCAATCAGTATTTAAGGCTTTCAATAGTATCCCAAGAACCATAATCTATCAATTACAAAACTATTTAGCAGTATTTTGATAATCGAAGCACCAATGCCTCAGGAATCATTCAATGCGCAAATAAATACGTTCAGAAGCAAATTTAGAGGCTTAAGAAATATAGAATTCTTCCTATTTAGACTCACTAATTTATGTTCTTAATTTATCTACTCTACAGGTTATGGGATTGATCCGGCAATACCCAGACACTTCTTACCATTAAAACAAAAAAAAAATCCTCATCAACTGAATGATGAGGATTCTTCAAAGAAAGGCGACGACATACTCTCCCACATAACTGCAGTACCATCTGCGCAGGCGGGCTTAACTACTCTGTTCGGGATGGGAAGAGGTGAGCCCCGCCGCAATAACCACCTTAAGAGGTTATAA